>CAXXWF010000001.1:0-2745000 GCA_963665865.2 Syntrophomonadaceae bacterium
AGCATTGAGTCTGATATGTTTGGCATGAGTTGTGCTACCCAAGACAAGTTTGAAGGTATGAGCGCCTTCGTTGAAAAACGCAAAGCAGATTTTAAGGGTAAATAAGGCTGAGTATTCTTCCCGGGAATAAACCCAAAACCTTCACCATATTGTGGCGATTTTGAGGAGGGAATGGATTTGGATTTTAAAAAGGATTATGAAAGCAAATTTGTCACTGCCGATGAGGCGGTTAAAGTAGTCAAATCAGGTGATCTGGTTCATTACGGAGAGTTCATGATGAATTCGCATGTTTTAGATGCCGCTCTGGCCAAGAGGAAGGATGAGCTGGAGAGAGTCATCATCAGAACCGTTACCTGTCCTTTTCCACCACAAACAGTTGTGAATGATCCGGAAAGACAACATTTTATTTATAATGACTGGCACTTCAGTGGGGCCAGCCGGAAATTACATGATAAGAATCTCTGCAACTATATTTCGCTGACCTATCACGAAGGCCCCAGTTTTTATGACCGGGGTTGGGTGCCTGTTGACGTAGCATTGATTAAGGTTACACCTCCCGATCAACATGGCTTTGTCAATTTGGGAACATCTAATTCCATTACCCATGCCTTTTGTGACCAGGCTAAAATTGTTATTGCCGAAGTAAATGAGTCCGTACCGAGATGTCTGGGTGGTTCAAGGGAGACCTTGCATGTATCCGAAATTGACTATTTTGTCCAGGGTGACAATAGACCATTGATTCAGCTTCCTGAAACACCGGTAACGGATGTGGATAGAAAAATTGCGGCAATTGTCTTGGAACAAATCGAGGATGGAGCCTGTCTGCAGTTGGGGATAGGCGCCATGCCCAATGTAGTAGGAGCTATGATAGCCCAATCAGACTTGAAAGACTTGGGCGTTCATACTGAAATGCTGGTGGATTCATTTGTAGATATGTATGAAGCCGGTCGAATTACCGGTCTTCGCAAACAGCTCGATAAAGGCAAGATGGTATATACTTTTGCGATGGGCACCAAAAAGCTCTATGATTTCATGGATAATAATCCAATTTGTGCCAGTTACCCGGTTGATTATACCAACGATCCCGACATAATTTGTCAAAATGATAATGTGTTTGGCATTAATAATGCTATAGAAGTGGATCTCTATGGTCAGGTCGCATCAGAGTCAAATGGAATAAGGCAGATTTCAGGAACTGGCGGCCAGCTAGACTTTATTTATGGGTCATATAAATCCAAAGGAGGAAAGGGGCTGATCTGTCTTACCTCTACCTTCCTTGATAAAAATGGCCAGATTCAATCACGGATTAAGCCTATTCTGACCCAGGGGCGATTGTCACCGTTCCCAGAAGTATCAATTATTATGTGGTTACTGAATATGGGATTTGTAATCTTAAATCCAAGAGTTCTTGGGAACGGGCGGAAGCCCTGGTAAACATTGCTCATCCCGATTTACGCGACGAGCTTATTAAAGAAGCCGAAGCAAATAATATTTGGGTAAGAACCAACAAGATATGCTAAGGCAGAAGATTACCAGTTTTATGGGTTTGATATTTAAATTCAAATAAAGGGGAGATTTTGATAATGGTAAAAGAAATTAACGAAGTTGTAATAGTTAGCGCATGCAGAACACCTATTGGTTCTTATGGAGGAACACTCCAATCAGTTAGAGCTAACGATTTATCTAAGATAGCCGGTGCTGAAGCTATTAAGAGAGCTGGAATTGATCCCAAACTGATAGATGAACTCCAGTTGGGAATGTGTCTGCATCATGGGAATGGTTCCCTGCCAGCCCGTATTGTGGCTATGGGAGTAGGTATGGACCCCAGATCAACTGCCAGCATGGTCAACCAGAATTGCGCCTCCGGCATGAGAGCCATGGAAATCGCAGCTATGGGCCTAGCATTAGGTAAAAACGAAATAGCCCTCGTAATCGGTACTGAAAGTATGAGCAATATTCCCTATATCTCTCAGACTGCCAGATGGGGCGCCAGAATGGGCGATGTTAAGATGCAGGACGCCATGCTGTCAGATGGACTGGTATGCCAGCTGGCTGGCTCGCATATGGGCGTCACCGCTGAGAATATTGCCGAACAGTACGGAATTACTAGAGAACAATGTGACGAATTGGCACTCTTAAGCCACCAGAGAGCAGTAAGGGCTGTTGACGAAGGTCGTTTTAAGAGAGAGATTGTTCCCGTTCTGGTGAAAAAAGGCAAAAAGAAATGCTATTTGAGAATGATGAACATCCCATCCGGGGAGCAAGTCTCGAGAGTATGGCTAGACTGCAACCTGCATTTAAAAAAGGCGGAGTGGTAACTGCTGCTAATGCTTCCGGTCTGAATGACTGTTCGGCTGCCGTAGTTATGATGACCAAGAAAAAAGCCGAAGAACTAGGTATTAAACCGTTAATGAAGCTTATCAATGTATGCGCCGAAGGCGTAGAAGCTCGGATTATGGGAGTAGGCCCAGCCGTAGCTATACCCAAATGTTTAGCCCAGGCCGGCATGAAGTATTCCGACGTTGATTACTGGGAAATCAATGAAGCATTTGCAGCTCAAGTATTGGGCGTTGGCAAAATGATTAAAGAGGTTGCCGACATAGACGTAAATATCGGTACTTTTGATCACGATGGCAATATTAACACCAATGGTTCTGGTATTGGTCTGGGACATCCGGTAGGAGCGACTGCACTGCGCATAATCGTCAGCTTGTACTACGAACTGGAGAGACTCGGAAAAACCGTAGGCGGTGCTGCCCTGTGCGTCGGTGGCGGATCAGCTATGGCCTCCCTATGGACCAGAGAGATATAACAACCTCCTCATAATTTTATATTTTGGGTGATGGCTTGCACCGCCATCACCCGCCTTTTAATTAAACGGATAACAAAAAATTCTGAAAATGGAGGGATATTTTAAGATGGCATCTAATTTTGCGGTTAACAATATTAGGGACTTTGAATTTATAATTCAGGAATGGCTACCCAACGATGGTGTATTCAACTATCCCCAGTTTGCTGATTATTACTCCAAAGACGACATAAAAAGCGGTGTTGAATCCTATTCTGAAGATGTGCAAGGAAGTTATCGAACCCACCAATAATGAAAATGAGACCAATCCGGTGACTTTTAAGGATGGTAAAGTAACCACGCCTCCCAGCTACGGAGGCCTGTTCAAAATGCTGCAGAGCGAAGGTTGGGGTACCAGTAATATTGATAATTCCGAAGGCGCTATGGTGATGCCTGATATGCTTCATTCAGCTGTATGGGAAATGATCGGCGCTGCCAACCCGACTTTTATGCCCTATGTACTTCTGACCACTGGTTCGGCGGATCTGATCCAGAGTTTTGGCGACGAGAAGTTGAAAGCTATGTTCCTGCCCAAGATGATGGATGGAACCTGGTCAGGAACCATGTGCCTCACCGAGCCCAGCGCTGGTTCTGATGTGGGTGACATATTGTCCAAGGCCTATCCGACCGATAATCCGCGCATCTTCAATATCAAAGGTAACAAGATATTTATAACCGGCGGGGACAACGACTTCACCGAGAACATTATCCATCTCTTCCTGGCCCGCATCGAAGGTGCCAAACCCGGCACCAGCGGCATATCCCTGTTCGTAGTTCCCAAGTACTGGGTCAACGAAGATGGCAGCTTTGAAGACAATGATTTTCAGACCACTGGTGTGGAGCACAAAATGGGCCAGCACGGTTCGGTCACGGCCTCGCTGGCGGCGGGTGAAAACGGCAAATGTCGCGGTTGGCTGTTGGGCGTAGACCCGCGGACCAACGAAGGCAAAGGCGAAGGCATGGTCCAGATGTTCCAAATGATGAACCTGGCCCGTATGGAGACTGGCCATATGGCGCTGTCCTGCATCATCAACGCATTTGCCAATGCCCGCGACAATGCCAAGGAAAGAATACAGGGCCGGTTAATGACCAATCCCAAAGCTGGCCGGGTTGCCATAATCAACCATGAAGACATCAAACGTACCCTTATGATGGGCAAAGCCCATATCGAGGCCATTCGGGCCATGATGTACCGGACGTATCTGGCCTTTGACCAGCGCCACCGGGATCCGGATCCGGCAGTCCGCAAAGCGGCATCCGATCTTATCGAGATGACCACTCCGCTGTGCAAAGCCTATCCTTCTGATGAAGGCTGGTGGCTGATCGGTGAGGCTATCCAATCCTATGGCGGTTACGGTTACTGTTCCGAATATCCGGTCGAACAGATAGCCCGCGACATGAAGATCTACTCTATCTGGGAAGGCACCAACTTCATTCAATCCATGGACCTTGTAGGACGTAAGATGAACATGAAGGGCGGATCGGTGTTTGCAACATTTGTACAAGATATGGTTGACTTTTGTCTGGCCAACCAGGACAATTCAGCCCTGACTAAAGAATTTGCCAATCTGGGCAAAGCTCTTAATGCTTATCAGGACATGCTCAAAGCTTTGGCTGGCTATGCCAAGACTAATCCCAGCATGATTCCCCTCTATTCTCGGCGTATACTCACCGCTACCTCGCAGTTATACTGTGGACGCATGATTCTTGACCAAGCGGTATTAGCTGACAAGAAATCCAAAGAAGTGGGACCTGAGCACTTCGATTACAAATTCTACACTGGCAAAGTAGCAACCGCTAGGTATTATCTGCGTAATGTGGTCCCCAATGTATGGGCTGTAGCCGAGATTGTGATTGACGGTGATACCTCAGCTATTGATGTAGCAGTAGAAGTATTCGAATATTAAGCAGTAATGAGTAAGTCATACTCAAGGGGAGGTACCTCCATGGATAAGATTGAAATGTTGGGTAGGCTTGTCAGTATTAAAAACAATGCGCTGGAACGCGCCCGTCAGGAAGGTAAAGGAAATCCTTACCGACAGCTGGAGATCAAAGCGTTTATTCTTCAGCATGGAATTGAGCAGCTGATGATAGAGATTCAGAACACCCTCTCGTCAAGTTATCGGACTTCAAGTGCTATCCCGGCCTGCCATATAAACATAACATCTGATCCGGATGAGGATACTTCCTGTACCTGGCCGGGGCCGGTCAGGCGAACTGGATAAACAAATATATAGATGCCGGCAGCTTTTTTATAGGTCTGCTGGCATTTATTTTTTAAGGGTGCTTATCTTGGTATTGAATTAGGCAAGTTACCGCTGTCAATATGGTAATATGTTATCATATTACTTATTGAAAAAGGGGGCAGGTTTGTTTGCCTAAGGTAAGCTCTAATTATATAAATGAACTTCTGGTGGAAAGTCCCTACATGGCTCTAGTTATGGTCGACAAGGATGGCTATATTACTGTCATGAATCAGACATTTTTGGATCGCTTGGGCTTAACCAAGGAACAGGCGATTGGCAAGTATGTACTGGAGGTCCTGCCGCACTCGAAGCTGCCTGAAGTTCTTAAAACAGGCCGCATCGACAAAGCTGATATCTGGCCTATTGCCGACCAGGACACAGTGGTGACCCGTTTGCCGATTATCAGGGATGGGGAAATAATTGGCGCCATCGGGCAGAGCTTTTTCCTGGATATGTCCGGGGCCAGGATTCTGATGCAAAAATTACAGGAAACCGAGGAAGAATTCAGCCTCTTCTCGGAAGCCTTGATCGAAAGTCCCCTATATGGTTTATGTGGTGGTCAACAGTAAGGGAATTATTACTTTGATGAACCAGACTTATCTGGATGCCCTAGGCTTCACCAGAGAAGAAGTTATTGGCCGACACATTACAGAAATAATACCCGATTCGCATCTGCCCGAAGTTTTGCGCACTGGGCACATAGATAAGGCTGATATCTGGAAGGTAGGTGACAGAGACACCATCGTGACCCGCTTGCCCATTATGAAAAATGGCCAGATTATTGGCGCGGTAGGCAAGAGTCTATTTCTGGATATGTCCGGAGCTAAAATCATGATGCAGAAACTCCAGGAAACAGAGAAGGAATTTCAGGCCCTGAAGGAAGCTCTTATCGAAAGTCCCTATATGATTTATGTCATTGTGGATAAGGATGGCTATATAACTACCATGAACCAGACTTATCTGGATGCTTATGGTTTGAAGAAAGAGGAAGTGCTGGGCAGGCATATTTTGGAGTTTGTACCTAACTCCGGGCTGCCCGCTGTCCTGGAAACCGGGCGGGTTGATGAAGCAGTTATCTGGCCTATCAATGGGCGGGATACTATAATGAGCCGTATGCCTATTATAAAGGATGGAGAGATTATCGGGGCCATTGCCAAAAGCCTTTTTCTGGATATGTCCGGCGCTAAGATTCTCATGCATCAACTCCAAGAAACTGAAAAGGAATTCCGAGCTATATCCGAGGCCCTGATTGAGAGTCCAAATATGCTCTATGTCATTGTGGATAAAGACGGTATAATTACCGCCATGAATCAGAGCTATCTGGAAGCCCTGGGGCTTGAGAAGAGCCAGGCGGTGGGCAAGCATATTTTATCTATTACCCCTACCTCCCAGCTGCCGGAGATTCTGAAGACTGGACGTATCGACCAGGCAGATGTCTTTAAAATTGCCGGCAATGATACAATTGTTACCCGCCTGCCGGTTATCAAAGACGGGGAAATCATCGGCGCCATCGGCCGCAGCCTGTTTATGGATATGTCGGGGGCCAAAATCCTGATGAAAAAGCTGCAGGAGACTGAAAAGGAGTTAAATATCTATAAGGAAGAAGTACGTCAGGGCTATCGGGCCAAATGGCAATGTAAAGATTTGATTGGTGAGAGTGAGGCTTTTGTTAAGGTTAAGTCCATGGCGGAACAGATATCCCATACGGGCTCTACCGTTTTGATTACCGGAGAGAGCGGCACCGGCAAGGAATTATTTGCTCATGCCATTCATAATGCCAGCAGCCGCAGTGCCCATCCCTTTGTACGAATAAACTGTGCGGCTCTGCCCGAACATCTTCTGGAGTCCGAATTGTTTGGTTATGAAGAGGGTGCTTTTACCGGCGCGACCAAGGGCGGAAAACCGGGCAAGTTTGAGCTGGCCATGGGGGGAACGATATTACTGGATGAAATCGGGGACATGCCCCTAACTATGCAGACCAAAATGTTATCGGTTTTGCAGGAAAGAATGGTGGAGCGAGTCGGAGGCACTAAACCAATTTATATAAATGTCCGGGTCATTGCTGCCACCAATCGTGACCTGGAGCAGATGGTAGAAGAGGGTAAATTCCGCCAGGATCTTTATTATCGGCTTAATGTGGTCCGCTTAAATATACCCCCGCTCAGAGAAAGGACGGAAGATATTCCGCTGCTGGTTAAGACCCTGATGAGCAAGATAAATACTATTGCAGGTACGCAAATCAAGAGCATTTCCCATAAAACGGTGGAACTGATGCAGAATTATAATTGGCCGGGTAATGTGCGGGAATTAGAAAACTTGTTGGAGAGAGCCTTGAATCTAGCCGACATGAACCGGGAGGACAGCCTTACCATCAAGCACTTTCCCGTTCTGGTCGAAAAAGCATATTTTGAAGTGGAAGATGTGGAAACGACCCCCACTCCACTCCAGAACTCAATCGAACAGCTGGAGAAGAAAATTATTCTGCAAGCTTTGGAAAAAGCCAATGGCAATAAAGTCCAGACAGCCAAGATCCTAGGCATTTACACTTCGGCCCTTTATCGCAAATTAGAAAAATACGGTCTGGACCAGCTCTAAAAGAGCGGTTTGCTTTTGCGGAACATAAACTCAACTGTCCTATTTTGATATACTAAACAAGTAGATTAATGTCACAAAAGCGCTTTAGTTTATAGTATTAGCGGATTTTAAACGCTAAAATAAATGGATAAAAATGGAACATGTGATAAACCAGGCAGGCTGTCCTATTTTGATATACCGCTGTAAACTCATAACTATGGCTCGATTAAAACATTTGGGTGCTCAAAATACTATATTGATTTGATATACTAACTGCTAAAGATGATAGGACGAAAACCGGAGGCGGCATACCTTAAGAATGAGGTATGCCGCCTTTTCGTGTCGTTTTTCACCTTGAATAAATACTTGGCATGGTTTTTGCTCTTAAAGAGGTAGCGAGAGATATTTGCGGCTTTTATATTGCTAATTCATTACTACCTTATATAGAGAGCATCCAAATGATATTTCGAAAAGGAAAGGAGGGAACAAATTCCTGGGTTTCATATTTCAACGGGCATTTATTAAATGAGGAGGAAGATATTAATGGCTATAAACAAAATTGCGATGTTAGGTGCAGGGACCATGGGACAGGGTATTGCATGGGCACTGGCGGCAGCTGGTAAAGAGGTAGTACTTTTTGATATCAAACAAGAATTTATTGATAGAGCTATCACTTCCATTGGCAAAAGTCTGGCTAAGCTAGAAGAAAAAGGTAAAGCAGCTCCAGGTACAAAAGATGCTATTCTAGGCAAAATCAGTGGTACAGTTATTTTTAATGAACTGAAAGATGTCGACTTCGTCATCGAAGGCGTTTTTGAAAATATGGATGTCAAAAAAGACATCTACACCAAGCTGGATGCCTTAATGGCTCCCGAAGTAATAATCGCCACTAACACTTCTTCGCTGTCTATTACTGAGATAGCAGCAATCACCAAGAGACCTGACAAAGTTGTTGGAATGCATTTCTTCAACCCTGCCAATGTGATGAAACTGGTTGAAGTTATCCCCGCTTTGCAGACGTCTGATGAAACTATGCAAATTGTTGTGGATCTGTCGATAGAAATCGGCAAAAAACCAGTTAGGGTTAAAGAAGGTCCGGGCTTTGTAGTTAACCCGCATCCTGGTTCCCACCATCAACGAAGGCTGCGCCATCCTTTATGAAGGACTGGCCACTGCTGAAGATATTGATACTGCCATGAAATTTGGGGCTGGCTGGCCAATGGGACCGCTTACCCTTTGCGATTTGGTGGGTGGCGATATAGCCCTGGCAGTTATGAATACGCTGTATAGCGAAACTGGTGATCCCAAATATCGTCCCTCCGGACTGTTAAAACAATATGTACGGGCTGGCTGGTTGGGCATGAAGACCAAGAAGGGCTTCTATAATTATTAAACCCTGGATTGCACCACTATACAAAGCCAAACCGAAATGGGGGAATTAAGAATGGCCTATGAAAACATAATCCTGGAAAAAGAGGATTACTTGGCGATCCTAACCGTTAACCGTCCTAAGGCTCTCAATGCCCTTAATAAGGACACCTTGAGTGAAATCAGATTAGCGGTTGAGGATATTGCACTAGATAAGTCCATTAGAGTCGTGATCGTCACCGGAGCAGGGGAAAAAGCTTTTGTAGCTGGTGCTGACATAGCCTATATGCAGCCGCTGTCTGCGGTTGAAGCGCGGGAATTCTCCGATTATGGAGAGAAGACCATGCGTATGATAGAACTGCTGGAAAAACCGGTAATAGCGGCTATTAAAGGGTTTGCCCTGGGCGGCGGCTGCGAACTGGCCATGGCTTGTGATATCAGACTGGCTGCAGATAATGCACTGTTTGCCCAACCGGAAGTTGGTCTGGGAGTTATCCCGGGCTTCGGCGGCACCCAGCGTCTGCCTCGTTTAATCGGCGAAGGCCGGGCCAAAGAGCTTACCTATACCGCTGACACAATTAATGCTGATGAAGCTTACCGGCTAGGGCTGGTAAACCATGTGTATCCGGCTGAGCAACTGATGGATGAAGCTAAGAAAATGGCAGCCAAGATTGCCAAAAAGGCACCTTTGGCAGTGAATTTTGCCAAGTTCACCATCGGCAAAGGGATGCAGGCCGACCTGGATACGGCTATGAGTATTGAATCCGATATGTTCGGTATATGTTCCTCGACCTTGGATCAAAAAGAAGGCATGGGAGCTTTTCTGGAAAAGAGAAAACCGGTATTCCAAAGTAAATAATAATCTTAATAAATTAAGGGGGATATTTTTATAATGATGAAAGAAATTCAAGACGTTGTTATAGTTAGTGCGTGCAGAACACCTATCGCTAGATTTCAAGGCAGTCTTAAGGATGTACAGGCTATCGAATTGGCCGTTACCGTAGCTAAAGAAGCCATTAAAAGAGCGGGTGTAGCTGCCGATACTATTGACGAAATAGTAATGGGCGAAGTATATCCTCATATGCAGGGATCACTGCCTGCCCGCCAGGTTGCTATGGCGGCTGGTCTCCCCGTCAGAAGCAATGCTTGTAATGTTAACCAGAACTGCGCTTCCGGAATGCGCGCTCTGGATATAGCCATTCATAACGTTCAACTGGGCAAAACCGATATAAGCTTGGTGGTAGGTGTAGAGAGTATGACCAATGCTCCTTATATGCTTCCTAAAGCCAGAATGGGATATCGCATGGGCCCTGGCAGTGTTGAGGATTCTATGCTGCATGACGGTCTGGTAGATCGTCTGGTACCCGGACACATGGGCTTGACTGCCGAAAATATCGCTGAGAAATACGGCATTACCCGTGAAGAATGCGACGAACTGGCTCTTTTAAGCCATCAACGCGCTACTCGGGCTACTATGGATGGAACCTTTACTCGGGAAATAGTCCCAGTCGAACTCAAGTCTAAAAAGGGTATCAAATTATTTGAAAAAGACGAGCATATGATTCCCGATGCCAGTGTTGAATCGATGGCTAAACTGGGTCCTGCATTCAAAAAAGGCGGAGTAGTCACCGCCGCTAATGCTTCCGGTATTAATGATGCTGCGGCTGCTGTAATCGTTATGTCCAAAGCCAAAGCCCTGGAACTGGGATTAAAACCTTTAATGAAGCTGATAAACATCTGTGCTGAAGGCGTAGCTCCTGCAGTAATGGGTCTGGGTCCGGCAGTTGCCATCCCCAAATGCCTGAAAGAAGCCGGCATGAAATATGAAGACGTGGATTACTGGGAAATCAACGAAGCCTTTGCTCCTCAATTTATTGGGGTAGGCAGAATGATTAAAGAAGACTTCGGCATCGACATGGACCTGAGCAAGGTAAATGTCAACGGTTCCGGTATTGGCCTGGGCCATCCGGTAGGATGTACCGCCTTGCGTATTGTTGTCTCCCTGTACTATGAATTAGAAAAACAAGGCAAGACCGTTGGTGGAGCTTCCTTATGCGTAGGCGGCGGCCCAGCACTGTGTTCCCTGTGGACTAGGGATATTTAATAGCCTCCTCAGAGTAATCTCTTTTTACGGGTGATGGTTTGCACAGCCATCACCCGCCTTTTAAGGTATATCTTGGGAGAGGAAGGAGGTTAGAAGTATGACTAAGGTAACCATCGATAAAAGTGGCCACATTAGGATTTATTTGGGAAAATGCCGTGATCTACGTGCCATGAATAACGAATTGTTCATCGTAAATGCCAGAGAGGATCATATTGTTCTGAGCCCTTCAAGGAACACGGATTATGAAGTAATTGAGGAATTGAATAGCCAAGGGGATAGTCTTTTAACCAAAATGAACGGGGAAAAGCAGGCATAGTCTAAAACATTAGAGCATTTCAGCCACGTTAATCGCGAGTATTTTTAATACCATTTATACCTGTATATTCCAAGAATACATTAAAATTGCGTTTGCAAAGCTGTCACTTTGATTTTCAGCCGGGTAAAAATGTAATCAAATTGTCCGGAATCAGTGTTGGTAAAATGCTCAAAGGAGATTTCGGCAATGAAATTGATCAACATCTGTGCTGAAGGTGTAGATCCTGAATTAATGGGTCTAGGCCCGGCAGTTGTCATTCCCAAATGCTTGGCTCAAGCCGGCATGAAATATGAAGACGTGGATTACTGGGAAATCAACGAAGCCTTTGCTTCACAGTTCATTGGTGTAGGCAGAATGATCAAAGAAGACTTCGGCATTGACATGGACCTGAGCAAGGTAAATGTCAACGGTTCCGGCATTGGCCTGGGCTAGCCGGTAGGATGTACCGCCCTGCGTATTGTTTTCTCCCTGTACTATGGAAAAACAGGGCAAGACCATTGGTGGAGCCTCCCTATGCGTAGGCGGCGGCCCAGCACAGTGTTCTCTGTGGACCAGGGATATTTAACAGTCTCCTCAGGGTAATCTCTTTTTACGGGTGATGGTTTGCACAGCCATCACCTGGTTCTTTAAAAAAGTAGCTTTGTGATAAAAATAGATGGTAAATAAATGGAGGGAAAATAAATGGCTGCTAATTTTGCTGTAAATAATATTAGAGATTTTGAATTTATAATTAAAGAATGGCTTCCTACGGACGGAGTCGCTGATTCCTCTCCTATCTTTTTTAATATTTCAATTCGCAATATACATGCCAAGTATCGATAATTATAAGTTTTATAAATAACTCCTCGGAGAAATATTTCTTATATGGGTTATGGTTTGCACAGACCGTAATCTGCCTTTTAACAAAACGCTTAGCGATAAATCCCGAAATACCTTATTGCGTGGCTTCAGTAGGGTGCATTTTAATGAAAGGAGTGATAAAATATATATGTTAGATAGGTTGGAACATCCTGGGTCTAAAGGGGGAAAAACGTATGACATGGACAAACACATTTGATGAAGTCAATTCGGTGCTCGTTAAGGATTTGATGAACACCCAGTATAAAACTATATACCCTGATGATTCACTTCGTACAGTTATTATTAATTTAAGGGATTCAAAGTTGGATACGCTTCCTGTGATCGATCATGAGGGAAAACTAGTTGGGATTTTTCCAAGGAGGCATTTATATACGGCTTTATTGGAATGTACAAGCATGGATGATCTGTGTACTCCTTACATTGTTTATTCCACCTATTTGAGGTATTCAGAAGACAAGTATGATCAAACCTTGGTAGGAAAAGTGATTAACAGTAAGGTGGGTAATGCTCCGGTCGTGGATTCATCTGGTAATTTAGTAGGCATGATTGGGAAGATCGAGTATCTTAGGCAGGCCTTATTTCTGCTTATTAAAGCAAATGCCCTTTTGGAATCTGTTTTTCAAGCAATTCACGAGGGGATGATAGTTGTAAATAATAACGGGTATATTCTAAACATCAATCAAACCGCAGAACAAATGCTCGGAATTGCTAGTGCGGACATTCAAGGGAAATATCTGGAAGACATATTACCCGAAATTGTTTTTTCTGAAATCCATTTTGAAAATGGATCTTTATTTAGGTTCAAGGGTACCATCCACTCGATTGCCGTAATTATTAGCGCAGTGCCGATTATAGAAAACGGTAGTCAAATTGGTATTAGTTTTGCGTTTCAAGATATGTCAGATATAGAGAATATTGCCCATGAATTGGAAACCACAAAGGAACTTCAAACCACGCTCGATGCGGTTATTAATGCTTCTACGTATGGAGTCCTTGTTACTGATAAAACTGGGTTAATTAGATATGTAAATGAAATAACAAGCCAGTTGTTTGATATGACAGCAGAGAGTATTATCGGAAAAGCATTTAATGATTACGTTCCGGCATCCGGAACCGAGAATATAGCTGACTCTGCTTTTGCTAAAGTAGAGATTTGCCAGATCAGCGGCAAAAATTGTATAGTTTCACATGTCCCGGTTAAGTCTCATATACATGACAAGAAATCTGCAGGATTTGTCAGTACAGTTTACTGTAATGATAATAAACTTATTGAAGAAATACTCAAAAAATGGTCCTCGTTGCAGCATCAAGTTCAGTACTATAGAGATGAGCTTGAAAAACTAGGTGATGGAAAAGCCAGTTTTGACAAAATAGTGAGTAAAAATGCTGATTTAATCAGAATAAAAAAGGACGCCCAGCGTATTGCACACAGCGGCTCAACTATTCTTTTGACCGGGGAAAGCGGAGTTGGCAAGGACATGTTTGCTCGGGCCATCCATTCAGCTAGTTCGAGAGCAAAATTTTCGTTGGTAAAAGTAAATTGTGCAGCTATAGCCGAAACACTAATGGAATCAGAACTTTTCGGTTATGTTGCGGGTTCCTTCACGGGTGCATCAAAGAATGGAAAAATCGGTTATTTTGAACAAGCTAACAAAGGCACTATATTTCTTGATGAAATCGGCGATATGCCTCTATCAATACAAGTCAAGATATTGCAGGTATTACAGGATAAGCAGTTTATGCGGGTGGGGGAATCGACCCCCCGTAGTATTGATGTACGGATCATTGCTGCCACCAATAGAGATCTGCAGGAGGCTATCACAAAGGGTTTATTTAGGGAAGACCTCTACTATCGACTCAATGTTATTGAACTGAACCTACCGCCGCTTAGATCTCGTCCTGAAGACATTTTGCTTTTGGCCGAGACGTTTGTTCAGAAATATAACCATATATTGGGGTCTAAGATAACCGCAATAAACAAGACTGCCCAGGAAGCTTTGGTTTTGCATGATTGGCCTGGAAATATCCGGGAGCTTGAGAATGCTATTGAAAGAGCTGCCAACTATGCATGGGAAGGTGAAATTGGGGTTGAACATCTTCCGAGCCGAGTTTTGCAATTTGATGATCAGGAATTTACCCCGTCGTCTTATCGTTCAGTGTTACATGATGTTGATAAGGAAATTATTGCAGACACTTTAAAAATAACTAAAGGGAATAAGAGTGCAGCAGCAAGATTGCTTAAAATAAGTAGAACCGCCTTTTATGAAAAGCTCGTCAAATATGGCTTATATTAAAATCTTTTAGTTCCTAAAAATATACCGTTATTATTGTAAATGTTGCTGCGGTATTACATTTCTATTTTCTGCCATAAACTGAATTTGAGAAGGTGGAACTAACTAAGTTGATAAAAGATGCCCTCCTCACAAGAGTAATCTTTGTGCACTTTCCCTTCACCCTCCAAATACTTGAGATGGGCAATAATCTCCCCTTGAGCAAACCACTTCTGAGCATTCGGAAAGTCTTCCCATTTATCATAGGATAGATCCCATTTGATCCGGGCTGCTACCTGGTAGGCAGTCAACCGGTTATCTTGTAAAGCTAAAAGTATATCGTTACACCGTTTTTGGTGATGTTGGCGCAACTCTGCTATACGTCTTTCCAGGTCAGTAATCAAACGTCGATGAGCTGGTAAAGTGAGGATAACTTCCATTTTTGCCACCTTATCTAAGCTGTGCAGGTAGTCGCGCAGGGGATCCCATTCTTCTTCCGAATATAAACTAATGGTGGGGGTAATATCCTCAAGTACATGGTCTCCTGAGAAAAGCCATTTCCTGTCCGGTTCGTACAGACACATATGCCCCCTGGAGTGCCCAGGGGTGAACACACATTGCAAGTGCCAGCCAGGTAAAACAATAGTATCTCCTTCATCCACCAGCGTGAAAGCTGCCAAAGGAGTGGCCACGAATTTAAAGATGGGATTTTCTGCTCTGGCGTCCTTCCAATCGGGAAAGCCATTTAACTGAGCATACCGAAGACGTTCAGTCCACTGATAGGGTTGGCTCAACCAAGTAGCGTCTGCTACACTGCAAAAGACGCGAGAACCTGGTCGGGCCACGTGAGTTATCAACCCGGAGTGATCCGCGTGCATATGAGTAATAAATAAATCGGTACAGTAAAGATCTACCCCTAACTGCGCCAATCCTTGGTCCAGGGCCTCCTTACACTCAGAGAGGTTCAAACCGGTATCGATTAGGAGATTTCTCTCTGGAGTAATGATCAGATAATCATTTATAATTTTCAGAGGATTTTTCGGAAGGGGAATTTCAATTCGAAACAACCCATTTGCAATTTCTTCGACCATTATTTATCACTCCTCGGCATTTGTGCCATCACATCAAAAACAGTAATTGTAAAGACATTTAGTCGCAAATGTAAAGGCTGATCAGTAATAACCTAATCAGTAATAACCTAATCAGTAATAACCTAATCAGCCTTACATTCGTGTCTAACCCATTTATTAAATGTCGTCCATTTACAAACATACAAAATTGCAAGTTATATCTGTTTCTACAAACCCATATTTTTAGCAACTATATTGAGCATAATCTCGGAAGCTCCGGCAAAAAGTCTGTTTAATCTGCTGTCAACAAACTGCCGGGCAATGGGATACTCCGCCATAAATCCGTATCCGCCAAAAAGTTGCAGGCAATTGTCAGCTACGCGCGAAGCCATTTCACATACCCAGTACTTGGCCATACAGATTTCATTGCTTGCTTCGCTAGACTTTCCAGCCATATGCTGAATGGTAAGTTGGTCAAGAAAGGCTTCTGCCAACTGTACTTCGGTAGCACATTTGGCCAGCACATGCTGGGTATTCTGAAACTTGCCTATTGGTTGCCCGAAAGCGTATCTTTCCTGAACATACTGCGTGGTGAGCGCTACCGAACGCTTGGCCTTGGCTAGAGCATCCCACGAGGAGGAAAGACGTTCCTGGGTTAGCTTTTTCATGAGCATCTTAAAGCCCTTGCCTTCCTCTCCCAACAGGTTTTCCACCGGTACCTTGCAATTATCAAAGAATAGTTCGGCTGTGTCCTGGGCATGCATGCCTATTTTTTTGAGTCCTTTTCCCCGTTCAAACCCCTCCATTCCGCGTTCCACCACTAATAAACTAATCCCTTTGTGTGCCGGTTGGGCCTTGGGGTCAGTCTTAACAGCCAAAATAATAATATCAGAGTTTATTCCGTTGGAAATGAAGGTCTTAGAACCGTTTACGACATAATGGTCTCCCTGCCTTATGGCTGTGGTCCGTATAGCCGCAAGGTCAGAACCCGCTCCGGGCTCGGTCATGGCGATGGCCAGAACTTTCTCGCCGCTGCAGCATCCCGGCAGCCAGCGCATTTTTTGTTCTTCAGTTCCAAACTCTGTAATGTAGGGGCTCACGATATTGTTGTGACATCTTATATAAACCCCTTGTAATCCACGTTTTCCTATTTCCTCTATTTCGATAACCGAGTATAGATAATCAGCCCCTGCTCCGCCGTACTCTTCGGCTACATCAGTACAAAGATAGCCGTAGTCTCCAAACTTCTTCCATATTTCATGTGGGACGAGCATATCCTCTTCCCACTGTTCATAGTATGGGGCTATTTCCTTATCCAAAAATTTACCGAAAGCCTCCCTAAACATGTCATGTTCTCTGGTAAATTGCAATAATCTTTCCATGATATCTCTCCTTCTAATATTATTATAAATTTACTTGTTCGGTTTATTTTTTCTTTCCAAAAGTTTACGTAAGGCCTCTTTGTGTTCATCAGATTGGAAGCAGATGCCCTGTGCAAACGCCTCCATTTCCAATATATAAGGTAGATCGTTTTCCAGACTGCGGTTAAGAATCGACTTATCAAGAGCAAGAGCTGTAGCCGATCTTTTTGCCATAGTTTTGGCCAGTTCCATAACTATCGGTTCCAATTGATCCCTAGGAACAACCTGGTTGACCAGGCCTATGTCCTTGGCTTCTCGTGCATTAATGGTGCGGCCGGTGAAAACCAGTTCTTTGGCCCGTGCCAGACCGATCATGCGAGGCAGGAAGTATAGACCGCCAAAATCAGGAACTAATCCGGTATTGATATATACCTGTGAGAACGTGGCCTCCTCTACGGCTATAATCATATCGCCAGCTATAGCCAGATTAAATCCTGCTCCGGCAGCAATTCCATTTACTGCCACAATAATCGGCTTTTCGAGATTTACCATGAGCTTCAGGATAGGTTGCAGGTTGCGAACGCGTTCCCGACCGGATATGGCATCAAAGCCAGATCCCTGCTCATTAATATCTGCTCCAGCAGATAAAGCCCGTCCAGCACCGGTTAGCACTATAACATTGATATTTTCATTTACTGCCATATCTTCTAAGGCTAGTCGAAGCTCTTTCCGCATTAATAAGTTCAGAGCATTAAGGCTTTCAGGGCGGTTTAAGGTAATTACCCCTACCCCTTCCGATTGACTGGTTAGAATTGTGCTATACAAAGTTAGCTTCCTCCCTTCAAATCTTATGGGCGACAAGGTAACCTTCACGAATAGCTTCCAGTACAGTTCTGGGCTGGATAGCATCTCCGATCACATAAACTTCCGTAACAATATTGGTTGCACTCTTGCCCAGACTATTTTCCGAACATGCACCTGTCGCCAAAACCATCGTGTCGGCAAGGTGTGTTTGGTGGACGCCTTTTCGTTCCACATCTACACCTTCATGTGTAATTTGCAGCACGGTGGTGTCAGTCAAAATCTTAACCCCGGCCTTGGCCAACTCATTCAAAACCACCCATCTGGTCGTCATACCGATGGATTCACCGGCTCTTGGTCCAGCCTCAATTAAAGTAATCTCCTTGGTACCAATATTAATGCTCCTGGTTAGGTTATCTAAGTTTTCTGCCTGGTAACGAGCGAAAAAGGCCATGGCTGATAGAGACATGGTTCCCTTTCGAGCCAAATAGAGAGCCGTCTCACATCCTGCTGCTCCTGCTCCGATTACAACTACTCTAGGACCGGCCTCGAGTGTGCCGCGCAAGACATCCCATGCTTGAACCGCTCTTTCAACACCGGGAATCCTGGGGACAGATGGTTTTGCTCCGGTAGTAACGATCAAAACATCTGGAGCAACTTCGCGAATATCATCCCGTGTAACCAGTTTTCTGGTTTTAATGCTTACCCCGGCCGATTCCACCCCCCATATTAAGGAGAGGCGTAAAGCTTCCCATTCTTCTCTTCCCGGAGCGCGGCTGGCTAAATTAAGCTGTCCGCCCAGAACATTGTCTTTTTCCCAAAGGGTTACTCTGTGGCCTCTTTCGGCAGCAACACGGGCCGCTTCCAGCCCGGCAGGTCCACCGCCAACCACCAGCACTCGTTTAATTTTTGACGGCGGCATTTTTTGCAAGTCTTCCTCCCCAACCTCGGAGTTAACTAAACAACGCATCGGCCTTAAAGCAAAAGTTTCGTCCATACAACCTTGATTACAGCCGACACAAGGGCGAATCTCATGATACCTACCTTCCCGGGCCTTAAACGGCCAATCGGGATCAGCCACAAGAACACGTGCCAAACCAACCATGTCTGCCTCACGGTTCTTGATGATTTCTTCTGCAAGCAGAGGATCCGTTATTCGGTTGCAGGCAATAACCGGAACATGCACTGCTTGTTTTATCCCGCGGGCTAAATATACCATCGCTCCTCGAGGAACCTGCATAGTAATCTGCGGGACCTTAGTTTCGTGCCAGCCACCTGTTACATTAAACCCATTGACCCCAGCCTTTTCCAATGCCATACAAAACTCAGCCGCTTCTGCATTGGTGTTGCCGCCCGGCATGAAATCATGACCGGATACGCGGAACAATAACGGGTACTCCTGTCCAAGCTCATCCTTAATTCGCCGGGCAACTTCCACCCCAAAACGCATACGGTTTTCAAGTGATCCTCCATATTGATCATTTCGGAAATTAGTCAATGGCGAAAGAAATTGAGACACCAGGAGGCCTGCACTGCCCATTACCTCAACCGCATCAAAGCCTGCTTCCCTGGCACGACGAGCAGCCTGCCCGAAAAGATCTATTATTTCTTGAATTTGGTATATTGTTAAGGCGCGAGGAGTATCACCGGTGCGCCTATTTGGAACAGCTGATGGCGCTACACTTTCCCTGCCACTTAGCTTCGATGGAGCATAACGCCCTTCGTGGCTAAGTTGAGCTGCCACCTTGGTTCCATACACATGCAGTGTATTTACAAGCTTCTTAAGACCGCCAATGTACTTATTATGCCCCATACCAACTGAATTGCCATAACTTGGTTCCTCGATCTCAAACTTTCCCACCACAATTAAACCTACCCCGCCTGCTGCACGACGTTCATAGAACTTGATAATCCGGTCATTAATTTCACCACCGGGGCAGTAGCGTAGGTTTAAAGCAGGCATCATCAATCTGTTTTTAACTGTTAAGGACCCTATCCGTATTTCTTCAAACAAATGTGGCATATTCGTACCTCCCCATGGGATTCCATTTTTTCGCCTTGATTCTCTTTAACTCAATTACAATAATTCACAAGCCTATTATGGTAATAGTTCTTAACGGCTATTTTGAAAATTCGCTGTCACCCTTTAATAGTCTTTTGGCGATAGTGGTCCAACCGTCCCTAGCGGATCAAACGTATGCATGAACGTGATTTGTTCCACTGTTGGGGGTTCAGTCTAAAGATATTGTCCTACCCTGATACCCCTTTTTAAGCGCTTCATAGTATACATCGAACGGTTCTACCCCGCCCTTCATGGACTTACTGCCCAAAACAGTTCCCAGTGGGTCCATGGTGTGCATGACTTCGATTTGTTCCTCTGTGGGAGGTTCCAGTACTGATAATTGAGGAGATACCTTTAAATCCCAATCGATATATTCCTTAATCTGCTCCACTGTCATCCCGGGATATATTGAGTCCAAATACATTTCTTTGGTTTCTTCATCAAATTTAAAGAGGCCGCGGTCGGTAACAACTACAGATGGCCCACCGCCTACGAGGCCAGCTTTTTCCCGTGCACCGGGGCCGGACAGAAAACCAGGGCTGGTGATAAAGTCTACCTTATTGACAAACTTCCCCTTCTGGAGGCGCATCATAATAACCGTTCGCTGGCAAGAGGAGGCAATATCATTAGCCCCACCACTTCCCGGTAATCTGACCTTTGGATGAGCGTAGCTTCCGTCCTTTCCAAAAATAGCTGTAGTGTTTACGTTACCAAACTTATCAATTTCCGCTCCACCCATAATTCCAACAGTGACATAACCCTTCTGTTGGTCACCAAAAATCCGATGCATTGAACCTGCAACCAGAGCATTGTCTGTTGACGGCGTATCAGAAATAGTCCAGGGCATCCTTCGGCTTCTAGCCCCAACACCTCCACCTTCATAAACAATGATAACCTCTGGTGCGTGGGTAGCGGCCGCAATTGCACCAGCCATCAGTGGAATTCCGACCCCGACAAAAGCGACGTCATCGTTGCTGAGCTGTTTTGAACAAACAGCTGCCATCATTTCGGAAATTGTATATTCTTCAGCGTATTTCATTACATTCCCTCCCTCATTCTAGAGATTATCTCGGGAATCATGCAGTTGTCTTGTTCCAATTCCATAAGTTTTGCTAAACGGTCACGTCCTACCTTATCCATGTACTGTTCATGGTTGTCCACCTTATATACCCACTCATCCAGCCACGCCAAGACTCCCTCTCTGGTCTTAGAGGCCTCAATGAATTCCTGGCGGAAGGGATTGTCCATCCAATAATACCCGGTAACTGACAATGGATGACAGCCAAACGGCAGTTCCACCACCGCTGACACAGCGTATTCTGGAATAACGGTCATATTGGGGATTTTCCGTATCTCGCTGGTAGGAACAATCTCTTCACAAGTCACAATAACATTTTTAGAGGCCTTGGCTGCATAATCATCATTACCCAACATTCCCCATATCTGGCAATTGCCTGCCATGTCAGAGCGTTGGACATGAACGAATGTCGTATCGGGGGTGGCTGCTGGCACCAATGCAATTGGTCCACTCCCATAAGGATCATCGATCACTTTTATTTTTGGATTATACTTAATCATATCACTGCCCAGCATCGACTTCGTGGGGAAGAAGGGAAGACCCATCGCGCCAGCCAACAGGCGGAGTCCCGCAGCGTAGTTCGAGTAGGGCTCGATTTCAATATAATTGGGAATCTCCTTTTCCACCGCTCGACGGATATTATAACCTTGTCCGACCACCCCAATCCAAATATAAGCAGCCTCAATCCGATTAAAACAGCCGGCAGCAACCAGTAATTCGATTGGATCAGTAGTGGTATCTGTTATATAAGTCATGTTCTTGCTGCCCTGACGAATGATCTCGTGCGCGACAGCTAGTGGCTCACGCGCACATATGCTGGCGATATTCAGAGAACATCCATCCCATACATACTTACTCACGGCTTCTTTTAAAGTCATTCGTTTGTCCTTCACTTGAATCCTCCTTTAATTTAAGTCTAGTTGTATGCTCTATAATACCGATCAAACCACCGGAAAATAGCGATCTAGGAATTTCTGGAATCTAGCATAAATCACACCCTTTCTGCATTCTTGAACGTTAAACAAGTAATTTATTAAATGATTTGGTCTTTTCATCAAAGATATGCATATATCATGCCACATATTGAGACACCCAACATATGGCTAAGACCTTTATGACCGGTGCCCCTAAATTCCACATCTTATTCCTTTATTTAAAACTATAATCCTCATCGGACTTGCCGAACGGAATGCCTTTTTAACAGGGAGATTTTAAGTCTACCGCAGTTACTTATTGGAAACCGCTGATTTTACCACTGAATTTTACCTTCGAACTTTTTCTATTAAAATGTGTAACTAATTATTAACACCATGTAAACCATGATTAACAACCGCTTTATCATAGTGCCAATTCGTATTAACTTTAATTGCATTAATAAAGCAACCCGCTTAGATTCATCAACGTCTACCATCTATTTGACACATACTCCAACCAATTGGCTATTATGGGCATTAAGTTTATAGTGAATTCTGCTCGAAAGTTTGCAAAAAGGCCTTAAGCCTTATATTTCAGCTTTTATAAATATACATACTCCTGTGTTTTCTGGTAATAAGACTCAACCTATTTTCCCTAGACAACTGACCAGGGTTCGGGATCCTAGGTCGTGAAAAACGCCTTCAAAAATTCTGAGTCGAAGTTCTTACTTAACGATCAAATCCACGGGGAAATTACTGATATTCTAAAAACGGTTTCTTGCTACTTGGCATAGTATTTGCAGTAGATTAGTTTACTCGTCCTTAAATGATATATTTATTGATACCTTAGAGGCACGTTTGTTGTTCTCCAGACTAGTGATTTTAATTGGAGGAGGGATGTATAAGTCTATGGAAAAATGATCTCAGACAAGGAATAGAACCGATGGTGTCCCACCAAAACTATCTATTTTGAAACTGGCTTAACAGCTGGTCCATACTTAGGTTAAGCGGATGTGTAACTCAGGTAAAACTAACTTGGGTGGCCAATTATTTGACTGTTGTTAATCTTGAAGGGAGATGCAATTATATGGAAATGGCGGTAAAAGTGGCGGAGATGAAGAAAAGACCCTATTACCAAAGTAAGGTCATGCGCGGAGTAGGCAGACTGGAAGATCAGGATAAGGACAATTCCAGAAAAGCCTATCGTGATGATGTAAGACTGGAAATAGAGAGGGCGCAATTGATATATGAGTCCTACCAGCAAACTGATGGGTTGCCTTTTGTAACAAGAAGGGCCAAGGCGTTTGAGAACCTGTTTAGCAAAAAGGCTTTATATATTCTTCCTGATGAATTAATCATAGGAAACATCTGCAGTTTGCCTGGTCACTTGATGACCTTTCCTGAGAAATTTGGGAGCTGGTTGGACAAGGCCGTTGAAAAGTCTTACGCAGGTCTGATTTCCGATGAAGACAAAGTCCAACTGAAAAAGATCCATAAGTATTTCAAAAACATGGCTGTACACGGAATGGAGAAGACCTATCTTCCTGATGATATAATGCCCTACTGGAGCTATCCCAAGCAAGGCGTTTTTATGTGGTTGCATGGTGGCCATGTAGGAGTGCCGGATTATGAAAAAATATTTAGTGTTGGTCTAAATGGCCTTATTGAAGAAATCGAGGCTCAGTTAAAGGGAATAATGACTGAAGATTATGCTTATGCGCATACCCGTGAGTTTGTTGAAAGAAAGCGTTTTTATGACGCGGCATTAATTACTTTGCGTGCCATGATCGGATTTGGAAAAAGATTCGCTGAAAAAGCCAGAGAAGAAGCTGTGGTGCAGACCGATGCTAACAGAAAGGCTCAACTACTTGAGCTGGCTGATATATGTGAATGGGTGCCCGGGAATCCTCCCAGAACTCTGCATGAAGCGCTGCAATGTTATTGGTTTATCAACCTGGGGGCACGCATTCTTGATATACAGTCCTCCGGTCTGGGTGAGAGAATTGACCAAATATTCTATCCGTTCTATAAAAAGGACTTGGAAGTCGGGCGACTTGACTATGAAACGGCTGTAGAACTATTTGGACATCTGATTATCAAGATGAATGAAGAACCGGAATTGAAACCGCCAGCTCAAGGGGCAGGTGGAGCCACGCTGGTGACCAGGGTTACCACTCTTGGGGGCCAAAAAGCTGATGGAACTGATGCCTCCAATGACATGACCTATATTATTATGGAGGCTAAAAACAGAATTGGTCTTATACAGCCGGCCCTTGCCGTAAGACTGCATGATAAAACTCCTGCAAAATTGTGGGATAAGATTGTGGAAAGCCTCTTAAGGGAACCGGGCGTTTATTCGTTCTTCAATGACAACATGATGTTGCCGTACTTGAAAGATATAGGTGTACCGGAGGAGGATGTATGGAATTACTCCACTGATGGCTGCATGAGATGGCAGATGCCGGGAAAAGCGATCGCACATAGAGCCTTGGGAGGGTACTTTGCACTGCCCAAGTGCCTTGAATACGCTCTCAATCAAGGGAAAAACAAGAAGGGCGAGCAAATAGGCGCCCAGACACCTGATCCTGCGACTTTTAAATCCACAGAAGATGTTGTGAAGGCATACCTGGAGCAGTTTAGATTTTTTGCCCACAAACTGATCACTATCAATAACATTGTGGATGTATTCGACGAAGAATATTATCCCCAGCCTTTCTTGTCATCACTCCTGGATGGATGTATTGAGGCAGGCATAGATTGCCGGAAGTTTAAATACTTTAACAACAATCTGATCCAGCCTGTTGGACAGGTAAGCGTGGTAAATTCCATAGCTGCCTTGGATAAACTCGTATTTGAAGACAAGAAAGTTGCCATGAAGGAAATAGCGGAAGCATTGAATACCAACTGGGAAGGCAAAGAGGAACTGCGCCAGACTTTCATTAATGCTCCTAAATATGGTAATGATGAGCCTGTGGTAGATTCACTTTCGAGCGAGATTTACTCAAGGACCACGCAGGTGGTTCGAAGCCTAAAGAATATAAACGGCACATCATTTATGGAAGATGGTACAGGAGCAGCCAGTTATTTCATGGTCAGCGGCCTAACCGGGGCTACCCCGGACGGCAGGAAAGCTGGTGATCTGTTTGCTGATGGAACTGTATCGCCTGCACCGGGAACCGACAAGAAAGGCCCGACGGCAGCCTTGAAGTCCATTGGGGCGATTGATCATAAAGGCACGTTTACTCATTTGTTAAACCAGAAATGGCTGCCGCAATATCTGCGTGAGCACAAGGATGAGTTTATTGCTTATTTTAAGGTATGGCTTAAATTGGGGATTCACCATATTCAGTTTAATATTATAAATAAGGATGAACTTGTAAAGGCGCAGAACAATCCGGATGACTACTCAACTCTAGTTGTTCGGCAGGCAGGACTGGCAGCATACTTCGTAGACCTTGAGAAGATGGTTCAAGATGAAATTATTAACAGAACCGAGCTCGGAGATATGTAAGCAAAACTCAAATAGATTCGTTGCTGGGCCGAGTCCTGGACCAGTAGCGAATCGACAACTTTAAGGTAACTTTGTAAAAGGTGGAGAAATAATGGCGGTTGAGGTAAGTGGGGTTGTAAGCACAATCCAAAAGTTTTCACTTGATGATGGCCCCGGAATTAGAACAACGGTCTTTCTGAAGGGATGTCAGCTTAGATGTCCGTGGTGTCAAAACCCTGAAGGTTTAAATCGTTTTCCGGAGCTCTATTTCCGGGCCGACAAATGCATAGGCTGCGGTGGGTGTGTAGAAATTTGCCCGGTTGAGTCAGCAATAAGTCTAACATCTGAAGAGCGAATTAACCGTCAGTTATGTATCAGGTGCATGAAGTGCACAGAGGTGTGTCCGTCCAGTGCTTTGGAATCAATTGGGAAAGTTATGACCGTATCAGAAGTAATAGCTGAAGTTATGGCGGATGTGCTTTTTTATACAAGTAGTGGCGGTGGTGTAACTTTTTCCGGTGGTGAAGCTACGATGCAACCTGACTTTTTAGCTGAATTGCTTAAACAGTCCAAAATGCAAGGGCTTCATACATGCATAGAGACTAACGGCTACGCTGGCAAAGAGGTTTGGGATAAATTGCTTCCCAACCTTGATTTAGTTTTGATGGACATCAAGCACATGGACCCGGTTATTCATAAGAAATTTACTGGAGTAGCCAATGACCTGATATTAAACAACGCACGGTTAATTGCTGAGCAAGTTGAGTTAATTCTTAGAACACCACTTATTCCTGGATTTAACGATTCTGAGCAGTTTATAGAGGAACTGGGCCGATTTGCAAGCAGTATCCCCAATGTAAAAGAATGCCATCTCATACCTTACCATGAATATGGTTTATCAAAATACACTTTACTGGGAAGAAAAGATATTTTTAAGGCGCAAAATCCATTGGGCGAGAAAACGCAACATTTTAAAGAAATATTAGAAGGTTATGGATTAAAGGTGAAGGTGCTGAAATAGTATTAATGGTGCAGGGGACTACCTAGCATTGCTGCTATACTTGGAGCCCGATTTTTTATGGAATGATTGATAAAAAACAAATTTCTAATGAAGGAGGAAGAAAAATTGTCCTTAATATATGACAAACTCCAAAATATTGAAACCATGCGAAGCGAACGCAGTCTAGGTTCTGGATTAGCGAAAATAGACAAGCTGCATGAACAGGGAAAGCTGACAGCGCGGGATAGAATCAATCTTCTATTAGATCCAGACACTTTTCAGGAAGTAGATGCATGGAGTGATTCATACCAATACTTTGAATTCGAAAATGAAATTCAAGTTCCAGGGGATGCTTTGGTTGCTGGTTGGGGGGAAGTAAACGGTCAGCCTGTTTGTGTATGGGCTCAGGATGCTGCTCTGTTTGATGGAAGTATGGCTGAAGTGCATATTGCTAAGATAGTCAGAATAATGGAGAAAGCCTTAAATCAAAGAGTCCCGATAGTTGGCATTTATGATTCAGAAGGATACAGGCTCCAAAGTGCAATGATGGCAAAGAGCTACTGCAGTTATGGCACCATGTTGAGGTTCCAAACCATATCTTCGGGTGTAATTCCCCAAATCGCCTTAGTTATGGGGCCATGTGTAGGGGGAGCTGCTCTTTCGGCACCTTTGGCGGATGTTGTAATCATGGTCAAAGGAACCAGCTTTTTACACCTTACCCCAGTGGATGGAGAGGTAACCAGAGAAGAATATGGCGGAGCTAAAATGCACGCGTCCAAAAGCGGGACCTGTGCAGTATTAGCTCAAAACGATGAGGATTGCATTAATAAATGCAAAGAATTGTTATCCTTCCTCCCCCAAAATAGTAAGGAGACTGCTCCTGTGGTAGCAACACAGGATGACCCCAATCGTATTATTGAAGAGATAATGAACATTATTCCTGATCAACCTAACAAGTCATATGATATGCGTAAAATCATCAAATTAATTGTCGATGATGGTAAATATTTCGAAATTCAGGCAGAGTATGCGGGTAACCTGACAGTAGGGTTTGCGCGATTTAACGGACAAGCAGTAGGGATTATTGCTAACAACCCGCGAGTTTCAGCTGGTGCTGAGGATAATAAAAGTTCAGATAAACATGCCAGGTTTACCAGATTTTGTGATGCCATGAATTTGCCCCTTATCTATCTTGCGGATTGTCCTGGATTTCTGCCCAGTGTAGCACAGGAACATGCAGGAATCCTCCGCCATGGATGTCAGGTTATTTATTCAACGAGTGAAGCAACGGTCTCTAAAATCAGTATTATATTAAGGAAGTTATACGGAGGAGCTCAATTAGCCATGCCGGGCAATTATTGTAAGCCTGACAGTCTATGGGCCTGGCCTACGGCTGAACGAGGACTAATGGGTACAGATGCTCTTGTATCAATTATGTATAAAGGAAAAATTGATCGAGCCCAAACTCCCGAAGAGAAAGCTAAGATTATTGAGGAAGCAACCATAACTATGGCAGAGAAGGTCGCAAAACAAGGAAGAATAGGAAATGAAGAGATGATTGACCCGGGGCAGACAAGAGCCTTGATA
The DNA here is from genome assembly GCA_963665865.2 of Syntrophomonadaceae bacterium. Taxonomy (GTDB): domain Bacteria; phylum Bacillota; class Syntrophomonadia; order Syntrophomonadales; family Syntrophomonadaceae; genus PHAA01. The sequence continues at coordinate 27,951 of CAXXWF010000001.1, forward strand.
ATACGAGCCCTTAAAGCTCAGAAAAATAAGCAGACTTATTGGCCGGAAAGAAAACACGATAATACACAATTATAAAAACAAAACAGACAAGGAGGTATATTATGGAACGGGATAATATGCTCGAAATGTTAGAAGATATTGAACGGCAAAGAAGCATATACCAAATGGGTGGCGGGGCTAAAGCAATTGAAAAACAGCATCAAAGAGGTAAATTGACCGCTCGTGAGAGAATAAACCTGTTATTTGATCCGGGTACTTTTCAAGAATTGAACTTATGGGCATTACCATTTCGGACAGGATTTGATATAGATGAAAAATTCAGCCCGGCGGATGCGGTTATAACTGGATATGGAAAAGTAGACGGACGTACTGTTATGGCTTATGCCCATGATTTTACGGTTTTAACCGGAGGTCAGTCAGGTGGACAGCATGCTAAAATAGTAAGAGTGATTGATACAGCTGTGAAAATGGGAATCCCCTATGTGGGAATGGTTGATAGTTCAGGGGTAAGGCTGCATGATGGGATGGGTGAACCAGGTGTGAAGCCTCCGGCTGATGGTATCGGCCTGCATGGAACAGGATCATTTATGTGGTCTCCGCCCTACGCATCCGGAGTAGTTCCTCAAGTTGCGCTCATGTTAGGGCCTATGTTTGCAGGATCCTCATATTCACCTATTATGAAAGATTTCTTAGTCATGAATAATAATACTTCCTCTGCATGTCTGGCATCTCCGCCGGCCATTAAAGCTGTAACAGGCCAAAGTGTTACAATGGATGAGTTAGGTGGGCCTAAAGTTCACTCTGAGATTTCCGGCATCTGCGACAAAGTAGTAAATAGTGACGAAGAGAGTATTGCCTATTGTAAAAAACTATTGAGTTACTGGCCATCTAATTGGCGGGATAAACCCCCGGTAGTAGATATGGGCGATTCTCCTTATAGGAGAGATGAAAGGCTTTTAGACATAGTTCCCTTTGATCAAACCCAAGGATATGAGATGCGGGAATTAATTGCAATGTTGGTTGACTGTGGAGATTTTCTAGAGAGTAAAGAGGTTTATGCACCCAGTATAATTACCTGTTTTGCCAGAATAGGTGGCCAAAGTGTTGGTATTATAGCTAATAATCCAGCTGTAAATGGCGGGGCGTTGGATATGGATACTTCAGATAAAGAAGCCAGGTTCATAAGATTTTGTGATGCTTTTAATATTCCGCTAGTATTTTTGGCTGATACAATTGGATTTTTATCAAATGCAGAGAAACAAACCCTGGGATTAGAACGACACGCTGCGAAAGTAATGTACGCCATTAGCGAGGCTACTGTACCTAAGATTACAATTAACATTAGAAACTGTTCCAATTATGGAGACCTAGCGATGGGGAACGAGCAGCTGGGTGTTGATGTGGTATTTGCTTGGCCTTATGCCCAACTTGGAAAAATTGACAACTTAGATCAATTCTATGCACAAGAAAAGGATCCGAGTAAGATAAAAGTCACCCTTGAAAAATATAATAATATCTACAATGCGGGTGCACGACTTTTGTTCAGCGATATTATCGATCCCCGTAATACCAGAGGAACTATTTTTAATGCTTTGACTTGGCTCGAAAACAAAAAAGAAGACAGACCTTGGAAAAAGCATGGTAATATACCTCTCTAAAACAACGTGCCCTGAAAATAGCATCAGAGAATTAGGTACTAATTGGTCGAGAAAAGTAGATATTGGAGATAATGGAAAAAATATCATCAAAGTGAAAAGCGACATACGAAAATTAGTATGTCGCTTTTAATTGTTGGCTTTAGCCAGTTGAGTACGCGAAGCGTGCGAAACATAAACCCACCCGCTATGCGGGTGGGTAACAAGATGTTATACAAAAAAAACCACCTTTTCTAATATAATAGTGGTGTTCAAGCTACTATCAGTATTAGAGGAAGGTGATTTAATGGCTAATAAAAGCAATTCATTGGCGCATACAAAATGGATGTGTAAATACCATATTGTTTTCACCCCAAAGTATAGACGAAAAATAATATTCAATCAATACAGAGAAAGTATAGGACAGATACTGACAACTGTGTAATTACAAGGGTGTAGAAATCATAGAAGAGCACCTTATGAAAGATCACATTCACATGCTTGTCAGTATACCACCCAAGATAAATGTATCTTCATTTATGGGATATCTGAAAGGTAAGAGTGCACTGATGATTTTTGACAAGCATGCAAATCTTAAATACAAATTTGGAAATAGACATTTTTGGGCGGAAGGATACTATGTCAGTACAGTGGGACTGAACGAAGCAACTATAAAGAAGTATATCCAAGAGCAGGATCAACATGACATTATGCTGGATAAGTTAAGTGTAAAAGAATACGAGGACCCTTTTAAGGGTAGCAAGTAATACCCCTTCAGGGGTGGCAAAAGTGGCAAAGGCATAGTAGCTTGAACGAAGTAAAAGCTAGCGTCTTGAGGCGCTGGTCGGCAACAGAGGCTTATAGCCTCAGAGCAAACCACCCGTTAGACGGGTGGTGCTGATTTTCTGAAATTTATGTAGGTAACTCATTTTGGGTGGCAATTGGGTGGCATGGATTTTAGGATGAGGTAATTAAGTCCCTACCTTATAGGTATTCGGATTAGTTAATGACGCGCTATCATGTGCAGCAGGCATTTAACCCAAAGACTACACCTCGTTTTTTTCGATGAGCCGGTGAGGTTATTTTCGGCCAGGTCCAGTCCATCTTCCAGTAATGCATTGTGCAGAGGACCGATGAATAAGTGCCAAAACATCCAGTCTTTAAAACCACATTCCCCTTCAACAACATGGCGAAGGAGTACATGATCTCGTCTGGGTACCACTTCAAAATAGTGCCTTCCATCAAAATCTGCTAAAGCCCCGGCCCGGTCAAATTGAAACACCGCTCGCTTTCCCGGCGTGTATTCAACCACCGTATATTTAATAAATGAGTGTCCGCCGCTGGCCCCCTCACATAAGCCCTTATCCATCTCCATTGGAGGCCATTTACCAACCGGCCATAGGATATTGGAAGGATTCGCCAGGCTGTCGATAGACTTACCGACATGTTCCGGTGGTAGGTTAAATTGCCTTTCGTGTATATTAAAAACCTTCATTATTGATACCTCCCCAAAATAATATAGTAACGATTTCTCTAGCTTCAGCTATCCGAGAAAAATTTTCCCATAACCAATCCTTTGACCCTAATATGGGTTAATATAGAAATGACTAATATAATAATAATTGCAGTAATTTCGCACGTAAAGTACGCACTTTTATATGACATAGTCATATAAAAGTGACCATGGTTAAGGAGGACAACTGTGATGGCTGACGTTCGAGTTGGGAATTATATATGCCCTGTATCAGCGATACAAAATGTTCTTACGGGGAAATGGAAATTCTCTATTTTATGGATATTGAGTAAAAACACTTTGAGGTTTAATGAGTTGCAAAGGCTATTGCCGGATGTATCCAGGGGAGTTCTCACGCAGCAGTTAAAGGAGCTGGAACACAACAAAATGGTACATAGAGAAGTATATAAGGAGGTTCCTCCAAAGGTTGAATATTCTTTAACCGAAATAGGCAACAGTTTTATTCCGGTAATGACTAGTATCGCGGAATGGGGCGTTGACTATGTTAAAGAATTATCTAATTGTGATATGAATATTTGTATTGCGAGTAAATTTAACTGTCAAAAATGCTATGAAATATTGTTGTCAGGTGATGCCAAACAAAACTAAGCTTTCTATTTATTAGTTTTAGATAAATAATTTCCAATGCAATATCTCATTTTAGGTGTTACTTGGGTGGCATGGTTAAAATCTTTACTAATCTAAAAATTATCTGTAAAACGCTTTTAATGCTCAATTTAACGGCATTGTATCAAATTGGTATAATTAAATAAAAATCACTATTTTCATCAGCAATGCTGCCAAAGTAAAACATTTTTTATCACGCGCCGCGCGTGATGCCGTGTCACGCGTGCGTGATCCCTTTAACTAAAATTCAATAGATTAAAATATCTTAGTTAAACTTTAGTAAAAGAATGATTGAGTTAATGCTTCGGTAATGCCTTAAAAATGGGATATTTCTTTTACTAAGATTAATAGATAAATAATAAGCTTAGTTAAAGCGAAGTTATAAAATGCTGTTTTTTCCTCGCTGATTTTTCGAATAGTTTAGATAGAGAGCCAGCGCGAGGTTCGTGAGAAATTGATTTTTATGATCTTGAAAAATTTTAATTGATGATTATGTAATTTTAATACCAAACCGAGTTCCTCCAGCTTTTATCTTTGGAGCTTATGTATCTGGGAGGATTGCCAGGAAAAGATTATTCGAGAAACGAATTAATCCGGAGGTTAATAAATGTTAAAATGAACTCGAAATAATATTTTTCTGAAGCTCTGTATTGAATGTCAACATTTGCAATGATCAGTCGGTCATAAAGAGTGAGGTGGTAAACATGAGTATGACCTTAAATGATTTAAGGAAAAAGCGCGAGCATATAAAAAAAATTGCACAGAAACACGGGGCCGATAATATTCGCGTATTCGGATCTATTTCCAGGGGAGAAGAAGGACCGGACAGTGATATTGATTTTCTGGTGGATTTTGAAGCGGATCGCAGTCTTTTTGATCTAGTCGGGCTTAAGTTGGAACTTGAAGAATTACTAGGGTATAAAGTTGATCTGGTTACTGAAGGTGGTATTCATCGTTTGATTTCTTCAAGGATAATGAAGGAGGCAGTCCCTCTATGAAAGATGATAATGTGTATTCTTATGTGATGCTTATGTAATTAAATGGCTAATTGTAATTTGATACAGTTAAGCATATTGGAACGAGATAGGATGCAAGGAGCACTGCTATGATAACATTTAAAAACACCCCCAACCTCACCGGAGTAAACATTAGCGGCGACTTTAACGACCTCTATAGTCTTGTTGAGGCACTCCATGAAATCCTCCATTTCGCCGCTACCGCTGCGACACAAATAGTAATGAAAAATGGTGTGCGGTTTCCACCACTTTGTTAGTATTAAACTGAGGTAAAGATACACTACAAAGCACGGTAAGGTGAGTCGTAGACTGCTCTTCTCAGCTTAAAACAGTATGAAATCCAGTGTAAGAATCATCTTTCAAGCACAAATAAGTGGTTCTATAAGACCGCACGTTAATCATTGTTTTAGCTACTCGTTAAATGTGTGATGATTCAGTCAATGTCTTACTCCTCAACTATGAAAGGAGGGTTGTGTATGAAAGTGGTTTACCCTATCTGTTGTGGCGTCGATGTGCATAAAACTTTTCTCGTCGCTACAATCATTACTTCTCAGGGGTTTACCCCACATTATTCAAAAAAGAGATTTTCAACTTTTAACAATTCCATTCTCCAATTCAAGCAGTGGCTGATTGATAACAACTGCTTTGATGTGTGTATGGAATCTACCGGCAAATATTGGGTCCCTGTTTATAACCTTTTGGAAGATACCCTCCACATCACTATTGCCAATCCCAAATGGGTAAGGGCTATAAAGGGAAACAAGGATGATACCAAAGATTCCAAATGGATTGGAGATCTTTTCCGTTTGGGTTTAGTTCCGGGAAGTTATATTCCCGATAAACCAATTCGCATTCTACGCGAATATACCCGCTACCGTTCAAAACTTGTTTCCTGTAAAAGCAGTGAAAAGAATCGTTTTCAGAATGCCTTCACTGTTTGTAATGTAGCCCTTGATGCTGTCGTCTCCGACATGTTTGGCAAATCTGCCTCTTCCATCACGAGCTACTTGATTTCATCTGACTCTTTTGACCCGGAATACTGTTCATCACTTCTACAAAAATCTTTAAAGAAGAAAGCAGATACTGTGGTTGAATCCATCCAAGGCTATCAGATGACCCAACAACAGAAGGAACGTATTGTCATGGTTCGCTCCCATCTTGAATTCATTCAACAGTCTATTGCACAGTTAGACGAAAAACTTGATAACATGGTTGCCCCTTATAAAAGTGCTATTTCTCTTCTTTGCACTGTTCCCGGAGTTGACAGAGCTTCTGCTATCACCATCATCTCCGAGATTGGCACCGATATGTCTCAGTTTGCCAGTTCCAAGCGCTTATGCTGCTGGGCAGGTCTAACGCCTGGCAACAATGAATCTGCCGGTAAGAAGAAATCTGTTCGCATAACACGTGCTGGCGTCTACCTCAAACCTGCATTGGTACAAGTTGCCCATGCAGCCGTGAAATCGAATCAGTCTCCTTACTACAAAGTCAAATATGAACGCATTTATAAAAGGAGAGGCAAGAAAAGAGCCATTATCGCTATCGCAAGGATGATACTCACTGCCGTATACCACATGTTTGTCACCGGCGAAGAGTTCAATCCAAGTGATTTGTATAAAATTGATATGCCACAAGCAATGGTGGACAAGCAGAAAGAAAAAGCTATTAAACAAGCTGTAAAAATCCTTATTGCCCATGGCCTTATAAAACCTGCCGATATTTCTGTGGCTTGAACCAATGCCTGATTTTTAGGTCATTAAAGGCATTAGTTCAGTACGCCCTTTTCCACTTCATTCCGAGTTGTTTTTCACGTTATCACCGTAGATGAATACTCCGAAAAGCATCACCAATATATCAATATCTCCACTCGGATACTCGGGCTTTGTTATGATATCAGGCATGCCTATCAGGGAGACAGGGCGGTTGAGCTGGTGGACAATAACATGACAGACGATAAAATGAAGTGGCACTCCATCATTGCACCCAAAAACAATTTATATTTCAGCTGCAATTATCTTTACCCGGAAATATTTTTCGTGATGCTGGCCCTGAATGCACTGGTAGAACTGCGGATTAAAGATTTGACCAAAACAAAATACATCTTTAAAGAAACCCTGGATAAAAAGGTTGTCTGGGATGAGAATATTGCAATCATCAGGCTTTTTCAGGCTGAGTTTAAGAAATGTGTCAAAGGGACTTTTACAGAAGCCACCCTTGCCAGATGGATGACCCTGATGAATAGTGACTACATAGGTATTGAGGATATAGCCGGACAGTATATTGATTTGTTGAATATCAAATACATAAATATGACCAAGGAAAAGCGGCTGAAAACACTGTCCGCTATTGCCAGGAGAATAGCAGAATTCAGATATGACGATGAACATAATTCAATAAAGGAAGTGGTTATGGAGGCTGCAAGTGAGCATCGATGTGAGCCGGGGGTAATCAGGCTGAAGGGTATTGAGTATCCAGAGGATTTTGAATGGTAGTAATTGTAATAAATGAAACTTTAATGATTATTTCTGGGAGGAAGCAATGAGTAAAGTAGGAAGAAACGATCTTTGCCCTTGCGGCAGCGGCAAGAAGTATAAAAAATGCTGTATTGACAAACCATTGCCGGAAATGGCGCAACTTAGCTTTAAAGAGTACTTGGATAATTTCTGGTCGTATGAAGAAGCGAATGCAATGAGTACTGAGGAAATCATCAGCAAATTACAAAGTATGGGAATCGCCTTTGAAAAAGAGGTGTTTTTACGAGAAGTAGAGACGTTCTATTCTGCACAACAATTATCAGAGAACTGGTTTGAAACTTTTAAAATTACAGCGGCAGGCAGGGATGAAGATTTTCCGTGTTTTGCTGCGTGGGTGTTATGGGAGCGCCTAGCTCCAAAAACAATTTATCAGAGGAGCAAATGAGTGTCTTAATTGATAAAGGTTTTGAATATTTGGCCGAAAATGATTCTAAATCAGCTTGTGATGTCTGGTTAAGTGTTTGGAGTGCAATAAAATATAGAATTAAACCAGAGTTCAAGAATATGGATTATTTGGACAAGCAGTATAAAGGGAGTTTCTTTATTTCAAACTTCTGTCAGGATCTAGAGAATGAATTAAACAATGCTGGACTTGATGACCCGGTTTATTGTGAAAAATGTATTGAATATTGTAAAGAGTTTTGCAGTTATTTTCCCAATGAGAATGAGCTTATAATTCATAATATGAGAAGGTCCATTATTGATTCATATGTTCATATGAAGAATATTGATGATGCTAAAAGAGAGTTGGATAGCCTGATAAATGATTATCCCAATAATCCGTGGAACTACATTGCTTATGGGGATATGTATTGGTTTGGAAAGAATATACCCAAAGACTCGGGTATGGCGAAAGAGTTCTATGAAAGGGCCCTTTTATTTGCAAAAGATGAATATGATAAAAAAGCTATAGAGGAAAGACTGGAAGATATAAAAGAATAGAGTCGTTGATGGAAGGCCCCCCTTACCAATAAACATCGGTCGGCGGTCGTATAAGGAAAAGCTATCTCAATCAGTTGACCATCCGGAGGCTGTTGCAGTATTGGCTAAGACAGAGGAGGAATCTACAGCTGCTATTTCGCATACTTTACCAGATCAAAAAGACGTTTATTTTGGTATATCCGCTCCTTACCCAGTTTCTCCGATACCAAAAAACCTTCTGTTTCTAGGGCAGTCAGGTAATTGACGGCAGTACGCCGGGAGACGCCTAAACCCTTGGCAATGTACTGGGTCTTGGTATAGAATTCATAAAACAAAAGGTTAAGTAGCTCTTTGGAGTAAAGCTTGGGGAGTTTTTCTTTTATTTCTGCGGTCATGGCATCCACTTCGGTGTTTATTCTTTTAACTAGAGCCAATGTGTCCTCGGCAGTTTCCTCGATGCCGGTCAGGATATAGACAATCCAGTCCTCCCAATTGTTGTCCGTGCGTACTTCCTGCAAAAGCCTGTAATAGGCGGTTTTATTGCGAATAATATAACGGCTCAAATACAAAATGGGGCTGTCCAATAAATCTTTCAGTATGAGATATAACACATTAACAATCCGACCGGTTCTGCCATTCCCATCATAAAAGGGATGGATGCTTTCAAACTGATAATGAATAACCGCCAATTTAATCAGGGGATCAATACCATCGAAATCTTCATTAATGTATTTCTCCAGGTTGGCCATTAACTTTAATATTTCCTGCTCGCCACTCGGAGGGGTATAAACAGTTTCGCCGGTAGTTTCATTCATTAAAACAGTACCAGGCAATTTGCGGATGCCGGCCCTATTATTTTCAATATGGGAGTGTATATCTATAATCATATTGGTGGTAAGCATTTCACGTTTCTCAACTTGTTCATAACCATACCAAAGTGCACTGCGATAGCTTACAACTTCTTTGGTGGCTGGATTCTTGTACCCGGATTGGCTCATGGCTTGATATAGTTCGTCATGGGTAGTAATGATGTTTTCAAGAGCGGAACTATCTTTGGCCTCGTTAATGGTAACAGCATTGAGCAGAATGTGTTTGTTAGGTATGGTAGCAGCATATCCTTTAAGCTCTGCCAGAGCTCTGTTGGACCTGGCCAGTTGTTTCAAAACAGGTTTTGTTTCCAGCTCAGCTTGGGGCGGTAACATAGGTAATTCATACTCATTCACTGCACATACCTCCTTCATATAGGCAGTATATGGCTTAAATTTTCCTATGTAAACATAACATAGGAAAAATATTATCATTTTTTTCTATGTTTTATCTGATAAAATTCAAGGATTCGCAATAACCGGATAAATTTTAAATAGACTTAATTCTATCCTCAATCAAATAACCGTCACATAAAGCAACAGCCTAGATCGGGATATGAATTGTTTTTTCATTTTTAAACCAGTCGAATTCGACTGTTTAAATGAGGCTGGCAGAAAATTTTACGTCAGATAGAGTTAATAGTTTTGACTTTTGAAGCAAAAATTGGGTGGCAGATGGGTGGCATGAGGTCATCCGAAGGCTACTTTTCGACGGTGGGGAAAAATAACAAATCCCGAAATATAGGACCTAGTTGGACAGCAATGTACCCCAATCTTGCGGGTCCCGTTAATTCGTAATCAGCGGTCGGCGGTTCAAATCCGCCCATCGGCTCCAGAGAAAGTAAGGCCCCTCCGTAGTTGGAGGGGCTTGTTATTTTTTTGGCCAAATTTATTTCTGTGATTTTACAGCAATTTTACTTTCATTATTCTGTCTTATATGTTAGTTACTCTGTTAAGCATGATTGAAATTTTTGATAATTTGTATTGTGGACTAACTTCATCGATTCCGGCAGTAACGATTACGTAATTTTCCATAACGCCTTTTGATCCTGAAATTTTGGTATTACAGTTTAGGCAGGTAATAGCGTGCTCTGTGTGCAATCCAGGTACAACGGATAATGAAATGGGTAGTAAATCAGTACACACACAAGTTATGAAGCCGTAGACCACAAATGGTTTGGTGGGTATCTGCTCAATATATAATGCTGCTGCGACTCCGCCAGGACGAAGCATTCCAAAGTGGGCGGCAACCAGGTTGGCGTCATTCTCGGGGACGGGGATGTATGTGCTTTTAGCGACATCAGAGGATGGGGAGGCCTTCGTGGTTTGCTTGGACCGTTTTGATGTGGATTTCTTCGCCAGCGTTTCTTCCTCAGGGTTTTCTGTCACTTCTTCACAATTTTCCGGTTCTACCTCAGATTTATCTAGTTCTTCTTCAGGTTTTTCTTTTTGGCCAAACAATTTACTTAACCAACTCATGTTTTTACCTCCTCGAAATCAATCGCTACAGGTTATTTCCAATATAGATCACAGATGAATTCCCTAGTGTATTCAAAGTTCCTTATAATTAATGAGCTCCTGGACAAATTTGTTGTCCTTTGCTAACTTATCCGTTCCAGATATACGTATCAGCCTGTAAAGTTTCGCCGTTTTCCAGCTCCACATCAACAATTCTTCTGGTACAGAGTATGCCATTGTTATAAAGAAAGTCTAGTTTGGCAAGGGCTGCCTGGTCAACTTCATACAATTCGCCCTGCACGCGCTCCCCCTTGTCTGGAAGGACACCGTGCAAGCCACCTAGAAAATTTTTTTTATATTCATTTATAAAACCTTTGCCCAGAAATGTCTTTCCTTGCAGATAATGTTGGTGATAATGGCCGTCTGTCATTAAGCTGCCGTACACAAAGACTTTAATCATTTATAAACACGCTCCTGTCTTTCTTTGCCCATTATCTAATCCTATGCCTTTATAATGACACCCTGAACTCTCCAAATGCATTAACCATATTTTACTCCTTCACTTGTTAATTGCCAATAAATCGTTTGTGTATATAGTAGGCAGCTATTTCTGAACCTTATATTATTTTTAAGCTGTTTTTAATCATATTTTCAGGGTATTTTAATCTTTACAGTTTATATTAATATGTAATTCACTAACCCATTTACCGACTTCCCCTATATTATGGCCGGGCGGTTCATCACCCCCGGCCTATACTTTTATGTTAGTGCTTTCATCGCCCGCACCGCTGATTCGATTATCAAACCGTTCTCCGCCTGCATTCTGCTACCCCGGAACGGCTTGGCTGTAAAATCCATGAATAATAAAAGTCTATCAATCTGCTCAAGCACCAGCAGACTGAAACAAGCAGGATTACATCAAATATAAAGTTAAATAAGAACAGTTGCTTGGAAGTGTCTGCCTGTCCATTTCCTACATAGGGCATGGGAAATTGAATTAAGCCTATCAGCATTATTCCCCACAGCAGCTGTATCCTGGCTTTAACCTCCTGAAATCCCTGATTCTTTAAATATATAAATAGTGAAACTGCGAAAACAACTGCGTAGGTTAATAGCAAAAACCATAAGTGTTTGGGAAGGTGTTGCTCTCTGAAGGCAGACCACAGGGTGAATCTATTAAATTCTCTCACCGGCGCTTCACTATATGCTCTTGGATACTTCCCTAAAAATGTAGTGGTAGTAAATGCCTGGCCGGCTGTATATTCCATGCCCTGCAGGAATCTGGCGGGGTGGGTAACATAGAATTTTACCAGCTTGCCATTGCTTATATTACTATAGAATTCTTGCTGGGTAATTTGGGTATGCGGAACATATTTAATATACTGGCTCTTATTTAGAAATGTATGTTTGCCAGCATCCCCAGCCATATCCGGATTTAAGCCCATATCTATTAGGTCTTGAACTGGATTTGGTGAATCTTTCAATATCCCATAAAACACCGAATTGTATTGTCTATTGCTGTTATCTTGATCGTTTAGATTTAGGTTAAGAGGATATACGATAATAAGACAATATAATATGCCTAATAACCATACTTGATACTGTCTTAAGAGGCGTCTATTGTTCCAATAAAGCTTGCCCACCATAATCATTACTATGGGTAACGCCGAGAGTACCTGCATTTTAGAGCCTAGAAACAAGTAGGCGGCGAGGAAAATCAATATTATCTTGGGAAATATTTTCTCTTCCGCCTGCAATACATGGCGATGGTATATGTAGTAGACCCAAGCCGCAATATATAACATCAGAGTTGTTATCATCATAGGCTCGCCATATAAGCTGTTAAACCACACTAAATAATTACCGTCCAAGCCTGCCAATATAGTGATTAAGGCGAATAATACTAGCTTACCTTTATTGGCTATCTGGAGATATCTCATGATCACATACAGGGCTGAAACATACATAATAGCGTAGGCGATGGCTAAATATCCGGCTTTAAATGAGTCCTGTCCAAACATATTACATATTAGGCTTATTAATGTAATTAGGTAGGTTATACTGGTTGCTTTCAATCTATTTACAACACTCAATATATTGAGATTATAGATTTGGTAATCGGTTACGGGGTAATTTAGAAACCTGACAAAATTGGGGTCATTTAAATTCTCTAGCGGCAGTCTTAATCCGGACACGTTCATGACCCGGTCAAAGTCACCCTGGTCTGCAATCCCTGGCTGCGGATATTGGAAGAGCACATAATAAATTATGGCCAATGCCAACAATCCGAAAGCCAGCCGCCAATACTTCATATTCTTTGCTTCTGATTTCATTAAAACCTTCCTCTTCATAACTCTCAATAGAATTAATAAACCATGCATAGGTTAACCATTTATTGGGCAAAGTATGCTTAATAATATCAAAAGTGGAAAATGATGCCAAGCTATACTCTTACCCACGGTGAGGCATAAGATCCCCCCTGCGGGGACTACACATGTGCCGCAAGCAGCACTATTAAGGCTGCTTCGTTGGGCGCAGGATGACATAACGGTGAGGAGTAAGATCCTTCGCTGACGCTCAGGATGACATGACGGTTGGGTATAAGGGTTAATAGGAACTTAAATGCTAAAAAAATATCTAAGATATAAGACAGTTATATTGTATCTGGCCTTCGGAGGCTTAACCACGCTGGTAAATATTATGGCCTATTTTAGCTTAACTAAGCTGGGGGGAATACCCTACCTGGCTGGTAATGTCGTGGCTTGGATTGTGTCGGTGCAATTCGCTTATGTAACTAACCGGGTATTCGTATTTGCCAGTAAGGGCCAGGGTTTAATTTTTATATTAAAGGAAGGTGCAACCTTCATTGGCTGCCGGCTGTTCTCGGGGCTGGTGGATACGACTACTATGTATGTAATGATTGATTTGCTTCATTATAATGATCTGTTAGTCAAGGTAATTGCCAATGTAATTGTAATTATATTGAACTACGGCCTCAGCAAGCGAATTGTTTTTCAAGATAAGGGTCAAGGAGAAGTGATTTTATGAAGAAAATATCAATAGTGGTGCCATGCTATAACGAAGAGGACGCCCTGCAATATTTTTATGATGAGGTCGTAAAATTGGCCGTGGAAATGCCGGCTATTTTATATGAATTTGTTTTTGTTGATGATGGTTCCCAAGATAAGACTTTGAGTTTATTAAAAGAATTGCAGAGCCAAGACGGGCGGATTAAGTATTTGTCTTTTTCAAGAAATTTCGGGAAGGAATCGGCAATTTTTGCCGGGCTGAAAAATTCCAGCGGTGATTATGTAGCCATTATAGATGCTGATCTGCAAGACCCGCCGATACTGATCAAGGATATGTATCATATCATAACCGATGACGGCTATGATTGTGTGGCTACCCGCCGAACCACTCGCAAAGGTGAACCTCCGGTGCGGTCTTTTTTTGCCAAACAGTTTTACCGGATTATTAATCGCATCTCTAATATTGAACTGGTTGATGGTGAGCGGGATTTCCGTTTAATGACCCGGCAAATGGTGGACTCCATTCTCCAGATTTGTGAGTACAACCGTTTTTCCAAAGGAATTTTTGCTTGGGTAGGTTTTAAAACCAAGTGGCTCGAATATGACAATCGGGAACGCGTCGCCGGACAGACCAAATGGTCGTTTTGGAAGCTGTATTTGTATTCCTTGGACGGCATAATGGCATTTTCTACAACCCCCTTAGCTATCGCCTCAATTATAGGAGTTGTTTTCTTTTTGGTGGCTATGTTGATGATCAGTATCTTTATGGTCCGGCAGCTATTCTGGGGTGCCTCTGCCAGTGGGTGGCCGGCTTTGATATGTATCATACTCTTTATTACTGGTATTCAGCTGTTTTGCACCGGGATAGTAGGACAGTATCTATCCAGAACCTATTTGGAAACCAAGAAAAGACCAATTTATATAATTAAAGAAAATAGTGATGAATGCTATTAAAGCTTTCAGGCTTTGCGGCACAAAGGCACTCCGGAGCGGACTGGCTCTAGAGTGCCTCTTATTTATATATAGCTATTTTCCTTCTCTGGGGCACCAAATCGCAATTAGAGACACGTCATCCAGATGTACACATCTGTCGATATGGTGATGAGTATTTATTTCAAAGCTGATCCGTGCAAAACGGGCCTCAGGTGGAGAGGGAACCCTGGTGGAATTATTAAAACCGGTATATGAGGAACTGCTTAGACCATCTCCGGGGATTAGAATGTCTAGAGCGGGGCAGTCTAGCAAATATTTACGATGATCCAGGAATTCCAGGCGTGCATATATCGGGGCATTGCCATATTCCGTGGCTGCACTCAGGTAGAAATTCAACTGATAAAATATCCCTGGGCAAATACCGGGCACATCCTGGTAAAGAATTGCGTGAGGGCTGGGGCAACCCAGTTTGGCAGCGTTAAAACCCTGGTGCGCAATTTCGCCAATGTCGGGATCAAGACCGTCTACTCCAGATTTTATTACCCAGCCCAAAAAGGGATCGGGCTGGTTTTCGAAGTCTCCGTTTATCACTAACTCACCGCACCGAGGCATACAATGATGGTGCTCATGGTGGTTATCGCAACAAATCGGTTCACGGTGGACTGGTTTTTCAATATATTGGTCTTTATTGTCATCGAAGTTGTCGTCGTCACAGTATTTATCATCACTATATTTGTTGCCATTATAATTGCCAGGATTAAAATCATTGTAGTTGTTTTGACCCCAAACTATAGTGAAACGCTGGCTGGGGATCCTCCCCCAATTTGGCTTTTGTCTATGGTTAAACTTCCATTCACACCCCTGATGATGAGTAGGTTTGCCCATTGCCATTCCTCCCTTTAATACTAGAAGAAACAATAACAATTAATTACAAATATAATTCAATTTATGCCTAATCTTTACATTATGTTACTATCCATGGCTTTTCTCATCTCTAAAACTACTTTAAGTTTTAATTGCAGCGAATTCTATTGTTTCTATAATTTATATTAGCAGTTAAATTTATTAGCAGTTAAAATAAAAGAAAGTTACTTTATATACCAACTATTTGTGCAATAAATAACTTGTGATATCTCAATTGCTTTAATAGTATTAATGTATTGTTACTAGGAAGGTGGTAGGCGAATGGAAGACTCCAAGCAAGAGATTTTTATTGAAATTCTAGATGGGATTTTGGAGAATCCCTACATTGGACTCATTCTGGTTGACACCCGGGGAAATATCAATAAAGTCAACAAGACCTACCTGGAAATTCTGGGAATGACAGAAGAAGATATCCTTGAAAAGCATGTTTTAGAAGTTACCCCGCACTCACGGCTCCCGGAGGTATTGAGGACCAGAGAGGTACATCTTGCCGATCATTGGCCAGTAAACGGTCATGATACCATTGTCTTTCGTATGCCTTTATATAAAGATGGAAAATTAATTGGAGCTATGGGGCAAAGCCTGGTTTTAGGTGCTGCCGGGGTTAAAATTCTTTCCAAGAAGCTGAAAGATTTAGAAGGAGAACTGGCCGTCTATAAGGATGTGGTCAGTAGTATATACAGTTCCAAATATTGTTTTGATAGTATTGTGGGTGAGGATGTAAATCTGCGCAATGTCAAATCCATTGCCCAGCGGGCTTCTAATACCGGTTCTACAATTCTTATAATAGGGGAGAGCGGCACTGGCAAAGAGCTTTTCGCCCATTCCATTCACCAGGCCAGTCCGCGCACGGATTGTCCATTTGTCAGGGTGAACTGCGCTGCGCTGCCTGATAATCTTTTGGAATCAGAATTATTTGGTTATGAAGAGGGAGCCTTTACCGGAGCACGCAAGGGAGGAAAACCGGGCAAATTTGAATTGGCCAATCATGGTACAATATTTTTGGACGAAATTGGGGATATGCCTCTAGCGATGCAGGCCAAACTGCTCATCGTTTTGCAGGAGCGTGAAGTTGAGCGGGTGGGAGGGACCAAACCTATCAGGGTTGATGTTCAGGTCATAGCCGCCACCAACCGAAATCTGGAAGATATGATGAAGAAAGGTAAGTTTAGAGAGGATCTCTATTATCGCTTGAATGTTGTCACTCTAAATGTTCCCGCGCTGCGCAAACGACCGCAGGATATTGATCTATTGATAAACAACCTGCTGCCCAAACTGAACCAGCGTTTACATACGCAAGTAGAGCAAGTATCCCCGGAAGCATTGCAGCTGCTTTGTAGTTATGATTGGCCGGGCAATGTACGGGAGCTGGAAAACCTGCTGGAAAGAGCCATGAATTTGGCGGATTTAAACCAGGAGACCTATCTCACCACCGAGCACTTTCCGTCTCTTTCGAGACTGGTAGTGCCATCGCTCCTTGGGATTGAAGGGGTTGATAATCTAAACGAGGCGGTCGAACGGGTCGAAAAAGAGACCATCCGTCGGGTTCTGCAGAAAACCAAAAATAATAAGGCTCAAACCGCGAAACTGCTGGGTTTAAATAAGTCAGTACTCTATCGCAAATTGAGCAAATATGAGCTGATCTAAACAAATCCTTATTAACCAACTATGAATTAGAGACACCGTCTCAAATTGGTACCCTTTTCAAAGCAAATTAGATATGGACCACTTGATGACAAAAAAAGGTCGCAAAAAAGGACTGTTGGGAAAATATAACATATGAGGTTCGAGTCCGAGCCGTGTCTTCGAAAAGTCGAAAACGCGGCTTTTTTGCGTGATTATTGATAATTCGGACAAGTTGGCACACTTATTGCGAATAAATAGGATATTAACAGTTATCTTCGTATGAAGGGAGGGTCAGAGCAGCAGGGTATTGTCGTGCAGCAAAATTATAAGGAGGAATAGAAGTGGAGATCAAAAAAATTGGAGTATTGGGTGCCGGTACCATGGGTGCGGGAATTGCACAAGTTAGTGTTGAAGCTGGATATAGTGTCGTTTTAATAGATGTAGTACCAGAAATAGTGGAAAAGGCAGTTAAGGGTTTAAATAAGGCCTGGGGTAAAGCGGTTGAAAAGGGCAAGAAGACTGCTGACGACGTGAGTGCATATAATGCCCGGTTAAGCAGCACTACAGATATTAACGCTTTCAATGATGTCGATATTGTCATCGAAGCGATCATAGAGAACATTGATGTCAAGAAAAAAGTTCAGAAACAACTGGGCGAAATTTGTAAGGCCGATGCCATATTGGCTACCAATACCTCAGCTCTAAGTATTACTGAAATCGCGGCCGCTACCAACCGTCCCGAGAAATTGTTGGGAATGCATTTCTTCAATCCGGTAGTCATGATGAAATTAGTGGAAGTAATCCCCGGTGCAGTAACAACCGATGACGTAGTAGAGGCAGTCATGGAAATGTCTAAGAAAATTGGCAAAGAACCAGTACTAGCCAAAGAAAGCCCGGGCTTCATCGTTAACCGTATCTTGGTTCCGTATATTAATGAAGCTGCCATGGTTTTCCAAGAAGGCATTGCTTCAGCTGAAGAAATCGATAAAGCTATGAAACTGGGCGCTGGAATGCCGATGGGTCCCTTGGCGTTGGCTGACTTGGTGGGAATAGATATCGTTTTGGCAGTATGTGAATTCTTCTGGAAAGAATTTGGAGATTCCAAGTACCGTCCCTCCCTGGCTTTCAGACAAAAAGTACGGGCTGGACACCTGGGGATGAAAACTGGCAAGGGTTTCTACGACTACAAATAGGTAGGTTTGATGGTCATAAACCAGAGGAATCAAGTAACAATGGAAGGGAGGCAAATCATGGAATTCCAGAACCTTATTTTAGAAAAAGATGGCTATTTAGCCACACTTTATATAAACCGTCCCAAAGCTTTGAATGCTCTCAATGGTGAGACCTTGTTTGAATTGGAAGCAGCCATTAAAGACATTAAGGCTGACCCCAACATCAAGGTCGTGATCGTTACCGGATCAGGAGATAAATCCTTCGTGGCCGGGGCTGACATCGCCTTTATGCTTCCACTCTCTCCAGCTGAAGGAAGATTCTTCTCGGATGTAGGAGAACGAGTAATGCGCCAGTTGGAACTGCTTGAAAAACCAGTTATTGCAGCCATCAATGGCTTTGCCCTCGGAGGTGGGTGTGAGCTGGCCATGGCCTGTGATATCAGACTGGCCTCGGAAAATGCAGTTTTTGGCCAACCTGAAGTAGGTCTTGGGGTTATCCCCGGCTTCGGAGGAACCCAAAGACTTCCTCGTCTGATAGGCGAGGGACGGGCCAAAGAACTTACCTATACGGCTGATATTATAAATGCGCAGGAAGCCTATCGCTTAGGTCTGGTCAATCATATATATCCGCAGGACCAACTGATGATCGAAGCCATGAAAATGGCCAAGAAGATTGCCGCCAAGGCTCCCCTGGCAGTAGGTTACTCCAAATTCGCGATTGGCAAAGGCCTGCAGGTAGATATTGATACTGCTATGAGCATTGAGTCTGATATGTTTGGCATGAGTTGTGCTACCCAAGACAAGTTTGAAGGTATGAGCGCCTTCGTTGAAAAACGCAAAGCAGATTTTAAGGGTAAATAAGGCTGAGTATTCTTCCCGGGAATAAACCCAAAACCTTCACCATATTGTGGCGATTTTGAGGAGGGAATGGATTTGGATTTTAAAAAGGATTATGAAAGCAAATTTGTCACTGCCGATGAGGCGGTTAAAGTAGTCAAATCAGGTGATCTGGTTCATTACGGAGAGTTCATGATGAATTCGCATGTTTTAGATGCCGCTCTGGCCAAGAGGAAGGATGAGCTGGAGAGAGTCATCATCAGAACCGTTACCTGTCCTTTTCCACCACAAACAGTTGTGAATGATCCGGAAAGACAACATTTTATTTATAATGACTGGCACTTCAGTGGGGCCAGCCGGAAATTACATGATAAGAATCTCTGCAACTATATTTCGCTGACCTATCACGAAGGCCCCAGTTTTTATGACCGGGGTTGGGTGCCTGTTGACGTAGCATTGATTAAGGTTACACCTCCCGATCAACATGGCTTTGTCAATTTGGGAACATCTAATTCCATTACCCATGCCTTTTGTGACCAGGCTAAAATTGTTATTGCCGAAGTAAATGAGTCCGTACCGAGATGTCTGGGTGGTTCAAGGGAGACCTTGCATGTATCCGAAATTGACTATTTTGTCCAGGGTGACAATAGACCATTGATTCAGCTTCCTGAAACACCGGTAACGGATGTGGATAGAAAAATTGCGGCAATTGTCTTGGAACAAATCGAGGATGGAGCCTGTCTGCAGTTGGGGATAGGCGCCATGCCCAATGTAGTAGGAGCTATGATAGCCCAATCAGACTTGAAAGACTTGGGCGTTCATACTGAAATGCTGGTGGATTCATTTGTAGATATGTATGAAGCCGGTCGAATTACCGGTCTTCGCAAACAGCTCGATAAAGGCAAGATGGTATATACTTTTGCGATGGGCACCAAAAAGCTCTATGATTTCATGGATAATAATCCAATTTGTGCCAGTTACCCGGTTGATTATACCAACGATCCCGACATAATTTGTCAAAATGATAATGTGTTTGGCATTAATAATGCTATAGAAGTGGATCTCTATGGTCAGGTCGCATCAGAGTCAAATGGAATAAGGCAGATTTCAGGAACTGGCGGCCAGCTAGACTTTATTTATGGGTCATATAAATCCAAAGGAGGAAAGGGGCTGATCTGTCTTACCTCTACCTTCCTTGATAAAAATGGCCAGATTCAATCACGGATTAAGCCTATTCTGACCCCAGGGGCGATTGTCACCGTTCCCAGAAGTATCAATTATTATGTGGTTACTGAATATGGGATTTGTAATCTTAAATCCAAGAGTTCTTGGGAACGGGCGGAAGCCCTGGTAAACATTGCTCATCCCGATTTACGCGACGAGCTTATTAAAGAAGCCGAAGCAAATAATATTTGGGTAAGAACCAACAAGATATGCTAAGGCAGAAGATTACCAGTTTTATGGGTTTGATATTTAAATTCAAATAAAGGGGAGATTTTGATAATGGTAAAAGAAATTAACGAAGTTGTAATAGTTAGCGCATGCAGAACACCTATTGGTTCTTATGGAGGAACACTCCAATCAGTTAGAGCTAACGATTTATCTAAGATAGCCGGTGCTGAAGCTATTAAGAGAGCTGGAATTGATCCCAAACTGATAGATGAACTCCAGTTGGGAATGTGTCTGCATCATGGGAATGGTTCCCTGCCAGCCCGTATTGTGGCTATGGGAGTAGGTATGGACCCCAGATCAACTGCCAGCATGGTCAACCAGAATTGCGCCTCCGGCATGAGAGCCATGGAAATCGCAGCTATGGGCCTAGCATTAGGTAAAAACGAAATAGCCCTCGTAATCGGTACTGAAAGTATGAGCAATATTCCCTATATCTCTCAGACTGCCAGATGGGGCGCCAGAATGGGCGATGTTAAGATGCAGGACGCCATGCTGTCAGATGGACTGGTATGCCAGCTGGCTGGCTCGCATATGGGCGTCACCGCTGAGAATATTGCCGAACAGTACGGAATTACTAGAGAACAATGTGACGAATTGGCACTCTTAAGCCACCAGAGAGCAGTAAGGGCTGTTGACGAAGGTCGTTTTAAGAGAGAGATTGTTCCCGTTCTGGTGAAAAAAGGCAAAAAGGAAATGCTATTTGAGAATGATGAACATCCCATCCGGGGAGCAAGTCTCGAGAGTATGGCTAGACTGCAACCTGCATTTAAAAAAGGCGGAGTGGTAACTGCTGCTAATGCTTCCGGTCTGAATGACTGTTCGGCTGCCGTAGTTATGATGACCAAGAAAAAAGCCGAAGAACTAGGTATTAAACCGTTAATGAAGCTTATCAATGTATGCGCCGAAGGCGTAGAAGCTCGGATTATGGGAGTAGGCCCAGCCGTAGCTATACCCAAATGTTTAGCCCAGGCCGGCATGAAGTATTCCGACGTTGATTACTGGGAAATCAATGAAGCATTTGCAGCTCAAGTATTGGGCGTTGGCAAAATGATTAAAGAGGTTGCCGACATAGACGTAAATATCGGTACTTTTGATCACGATGGCAATATTAACACCAATGGTTCTGGTATTGGTCTGGGACATCCGGTAGGAGCGACTGCACTGCGCATAATCGTCAGCTTGTACTACGAACTGGAGAGACTCGGAAAAACCGTAGGCGGTGCTGCCCTGTGCGTCGGTGGCGGATCAGCTATGGCCTCCCTATGGACCAGAGAGATATAACAACCTCCTCATAATTTTATATTTTGGGTGATGGCTTGCACCGCCATCACCCGCCTTTTAATTAAACGGATAACAAAAAATTCTGAAAATGGAGGGATATTTTAAGATGGCATCTAATTTTGCGGTTAACAATATTAGGGACTTTGAATTTATAATTCAGGAATGGCTACCCAACGATGGTGTATTCAACTATCCCCAGTTTGCTGATTATTACTCCAAAGACGACATAAAAGCGGTGTTGAATCCTATTCTGAAGATGTGCAAGGAAGTTATCGAACCCACCAATAATGAAAATGAGACCAATCCGGTGACTTTTAAGGATGGTAAAGTAACCACGCCTCCCAGCTACGGAGGCCTGTTCAAAATGCTGCAGAGCGAAGGTTGGGGTACCAGTAATATTGATAATTCCGAAGGCGCTATGGTGATGCCTGATATGCTTCATTCAGCTGTATGGGAAATGATCGGCGCTGCCAACCCGACTTTTATGCCCTATGTACTTCTGACCACTGGTTCGGCGGATCTGATCCAGAGTTTTGGCGACGAGAAGTTGAAAGCTATGTTCCTGCCCAAGATGATGGATGGAACCTGGTCAGGAACCATGTGCCTCACCGAGCCCAGCGCTGGTTCTGATGTGGGTGACATATTGTCCAAGGCCTATCCGACCGATAATCCGCGCATCTTCAATATCAAAGGTAACAAGATATTTATAACCGGCGGGGACAACGACTTCACCGAGAACATTATCCATCTCTTCCTGGCCCGCATCGAAGGTGCCAAACCCGGCACCAGCGGCATATCCCTGTTCGTAGTTCCCAAGTACTGGGTCAACGAAGATGGCAGCTTTGAAGACAATGATTTTCAGACCACTGGTGTGGAGCACAAAATGGGCCAGCACGGTTCGGTCACGGCCTCGCTGGCGGCGGGTGAAAACGGCAAATGTCGCGGTTGGCTGTTGGGCGTAGACCCGCGGACCAACGAAGGCAAAGGCGAAGGCATGGTCCAGATGTTCCAAATGATGAACCTGGCCCGTATGGAGACTGGCCATATGGCGCTGTCCTGCATCATCAACGCATTTGCCAATGCCCGCGACAATGCCAAGGAAAGAATACAGGGCCGGTTAATGACCAATCCCAAAGCTGGCCGGGTTGCCATAATCAACCATGAAGACATCAAACGTACCCTTATGATGGGCAAAGCCCATATCGAGGCCATTCGGGCCATGATGTACCGGACGTATCTGGCCTTTGACCAGCGCCACCGGGATCCGGATCCGGCAGTCCGCAAAGCGGCATCCGATCTTATCGAGATGACCACTCCGCTGTGCAAAGCCTATCCTTCTGATGAAGGCTGGTGGCTGATCGGTGAGGCTATCCAATCCTATGGCGGTTACGGTTACTGTTCCGAATATCCGGTCGAACAGATAGCCCGCGACATGAAGATCTACTCTATCTGGGAAGGCACCAACTTCATTCAATCCATGGACCTTGTAGGACGTAAGATGAACATGAAGGGCGGATCGGTGTTTGCAACATTTGTACAAGATATGGTTGACTTTTGTCTGGCCAACCAGGACAATTCAGCCCTGACTAAAGAATTTGCCAATCTGGGCAAAGCTCTTAATGCTTATCAGGACATGCTCAAAGCTTTGGCTGGCTATGCCAAGACTAATCCCAGCATGATTCCCCTCTATTCTCGGCGTATACTCACCGCTACCTCGCAGTTATACTGTGGACGCATGATTCTTGACCAAGCGGTATTAGCTGACAAGAAATCCAAAGAAGTGGGACCTGAGCACTTCGATTACAAATTCTACACTGGCAAAGTAGCAACCGCTAGGTATTATCTGCGTAATGTGGTCCCCAATGTATGGGCTGTAGCCGAGATTGTGATTGACGGTGATACCTCAGCTATTGATGTAGCAGTAGAAGTATTCGAATATTAAGCAGTAATGAGTAAGTCATACTCAAGGGGAGGTACCTCCATGGATAAGATTGAAATGTTGGGTAGGCTTGTCAGTATTAAAAACAATGCGCTGGAACGCGCCCGTCAGGAAGGTAAAGGAAATCCTTACCGACAGCTGGAGATCAAAGCGTTTATTCTTCAGCATGGAATTGAGCAGCTGATGATAGAGATTCAGAACACCCTCTCGTCAAGTTATCGGACTTCAAGTGCTATCCCGGCCTGCCATATAAACATAACATCTGATCCGGATGAGGATACTTCCTGTACCTGGCCGGGGCCGGTCAGGCGAACTGGATAAACAAATATATAGATGCCGGCAGCTTTTTTATAGGTCTGCTGGCATTTATTTTTTAAGGGTGCTTATCTTGGTATTGAATTAGGCAAGTTACCGCTGTCAATATGGTAATATGTTATCATATTACTTATTGAAAAAGGGGGCAGGTTTGTTTGCCTAAGGTAAGCTCTAATTATATAAATGAACTTCTGGTGGAAAGTCCCTACATGGCTCTAGTTATGGTCGACAAGGATGGCTATATTACTGTCATGAATCAGACATTTTTGGATCGCTTGGGCTTAACCAAGGAACAGGCGATTGGCAAGTATGTACTGGAGGTCCTGCCGCACTCGAAGCTGCCTGAAGTTCTTAAAACAGGCCGCATCGACAAAGCTGATATCTGGCCTATTGCCGACCAGGACACAGTGGTGACCCGTTTGCCGATTATCAGGGATGGGGAAATAATTGGCGCCATCGGGCAGAGCTTTTTCCTGGATATGTCCGGGGCCAGGATTCTGATGCAAAAATTACAGGAAACCGAGGAAGAATTCAGCCTCTTCTCGGAAGCCTTGATCGAAAGTCCCTATATGGTTTATGTGGTGGTCAACAGTAAGGGAATTATTACTTTGATGAACCAGACTTATCTGGATGCCCTAGGCTTCACCAGAGAAGAAGTTATTGGCCGACACATTACAGAAATAATACCCGATTCGCATCTGCCCGAAGTTTTGCGCACTGGGCACATAGATAAGGCTGATATCTGGAAGGTAGGTGACAGAGACACCATCGTGACCCGCTTGCCCATTATGAAAAATGGCCAGATTATTGGCGCGGTAGGCAAGAGTCTATTTCTGGATATGTCCGGAGCTAAAATCATGATGCAGAAACTCCAGGAAACAGAGAAGGAATTTCAGGCCCTGAAGGAAGCTCTTATCGAAAGTCCCTATATGATTTATGTCATTGTGGATAAGGATGGCTATATAACTACCATGAACCAGACTTATCTGGATGCTTATGGTTTGAAGAAAGAGGAAGTGCTGGGCAGGCATATTTTGGAGTTTGTACCTAACTCCGGGCTGCCCGCTGTCCTGGAAACCGGGCGGGTTGATGAAGCAGTTATCTGGCCTATCAATGGGCGGGATACTATAATGAGCCGTATGCCTATTATAAAGGATGGAGAGATTATCGGGGCCATTGCCAAAAGCCTTTTTCTGGATATGTCCGGCGCTAAGATTCTCATGCATCAACTCCAAGAAACTGAAAAGGAATTCCGAGCTATATCCGAGGCCCTGATTGAGAGTCCAAATATGCTCTATGTCATTGTGGATAAAGACGGTATAATTACCGCCATGAATCAGAGCTATCTGGAAGCCCTGGGGCTTGAGAAGAGCCAGGCGGTGGGCAAGCATATTTTATCTATTACCCCTACCTCCCAGCTGCCGGAGATTCTGAAGACTGGACGTATCGACCAGGCAGATGTCTTTAAAATTGCCGGCAATGATACAATTGTTACCCGCCTGCCGGTTATCAAAGACGGGGAAATCATCGGCGCCATCGGCCGCAGCCTGTTTATGGATATGTCGGGGGCCAAAATCCTGATGAAAAAGCTGCAGGAGACTGAAAAGGAGTTAAATATCTATAAGGAAGAAGTACGTCAGGGCTATCGGGCCAAATGGCAATGTAAAGATTTGATTGGTGAGAGTGAGGCTTTTGTTAAGGTTAAGTCCATGGCGGAACAGATATCCCATACGGGCTCTACCGTTTTGATTACCGGAGAGAGCGGCACCGGCAAGGAATTATTTGCTCATGCCATTCATAATGCCAGCAGCCGCAGTGCCCATCCCTTTGTACGAATAAACTGTGCGGCTCTGCCCGAACATCTTCTGGAGTCCGAATTGTTTGGTTATGAAGAGGGTGCTTTTACCGGCGCGACCAAGGGCGGAAAACCGGGCAAGTTTGAGCTGGCCATGGGGGGAACGATATTACTGGATGAAATCGGGGACATGCCCCTAACTATGCAGACCAAAATGTTATCGGTTTTGCAGGAAAGAATGGTGGAGCGAGTCGGAGGCACTAAACCAATTTATATAAATGTCCGGGTCATTGCTGCCACCAATCGTGACCTGGAGCAGATGGTAGAAGAGGGTAAATTCCGCCAGGATCTTTATTATCGGCTTAATGTGGTCCGCTTAAATATACCCCCGCTCAGAGAAAGGACGGAAGATATTCCGCTGCTGGTTAAGACCCTGATGAGCAAGATAAATACTATTGCAGGTACGCAAATCAAGAGCATTTCCCATAAAACGGTGGAACTGATGCAGAATTATAATTGGCCGGGTAATGTGCGGGAATTAGAAAACTTGTTGGAGAGAGCCTTGAATCTAGCCGACATGAACCGGGAGGACAGCCTTACCATCAAGCACTTTCCCGTTCTGGTCGAAAAAGCATATTTTGAAGTGGAAGATGTGGAAACGACCCCCACTCCACTCCAGAACTCAATCGAACAGCTGGAGAAGAAAATTATTCTGCAAGCTTTGGAAAAAGCCAATGGCAATAAAGTCCAGACAGCCAAGATCCTAGGCATTTACACTTCGGCCCTTTATCGCAAATTAGAAAAATACGGTCTGGACCAGCTCTAAAAGAGCGGTTTGCTTTTGCGGAACATAAACTCAACTGTCCTATTTTGATATACTAAACAAGTAGATTAATGTCACAAAAGCGCTTTAGTTTATAGTATTAGCGGATTTTAACGCTAAAATAAATGGATAAAAATGGAACATGTGATAAACCAGGCAGGCTGTCCTATTTTGATATACCGCTGTAAACTCATAACTATGGCTCGATTAAAACATTTGGGTGCTCAAAATACTATATTGATTTGATATACTAACTGCTAAAGATGATAGGACGAAAACCGGAGGCGGCATACCTTAAGAATGAGGTATGCCGCCTTTTCGTGTCGTTTTTCACCTTGAATAAATTACTTGGCATGGTTTTTGCTCTTAAAGAGGTAGCGAGAGATATTTGCGGCTTTTATATTGCTAATTCATTACTACCTTATATAGAGAGCATCCAAATGATATTTCGAAAAGGAAAGGAGGGAACAAATTCCTGGGTTTCATATTTCAACGGGCATTTATTAAATGAGGAGGAAGATATTAATGGCTATAAACAAAATTGCGATGTTAGGTGCAGGGACCATGGGACAGGGTATTGCATGGGCACTGGCGGCAGCTGGTAAAGAGGTAGTACTTTTTGATATCAAACAAGAATTTATTGATAGAGCTATCACTTCCATTGGCAAAAGTCTGGCTAAGCTAGAAGAAAAAGGTAAAGCAGCTCCAGGTACAAAAGATGCTATTCTAGGCAAAATCAGTGGTACAGTTATTTTTAATGAACTGAAAGATGTCGACTTCGTCATCGAAGGCGTTTTTGAAAATATGGATGTCAAAAAAGACATCTACACCAAGCTGGATGCCTTAATGGCTCCCGAAGTAATAATCGCCACTAACACTTCTTCGCTGTCTATTACTGAGATAGCAGCAATCACCAAGAGACCTGACAAAGTTGTTGGAATGCATTTCTTCAACCCTGCCAATGTGATGAAACTGGTTGAAGTTATCCCCGCTTTGCAGACGTCTGATGAAACTATGCAAATTGTTGTGGATCTGTCGATAGAAATCGGCAAAAAACCAGTTAGGGTTAAAGAAGGTCCGGGCTTTGTAGTTAACCGCATCCTGGTTCCCACCATCAACGAAGGCTGCGCCATCCTTTATGAAGGACTGGCCACTGCTGAAGATATTGATACTGCCATGAAATTTGGGGCTGGCTGGCCAATGGGACCGCTTACCCTTTGCGATTTGGTGGGTGGCGATATAGCCCTGGCAGTTATGAATACGCTGTATAGCGAAACTGGTGATCCCAAATATCGTCCCTCCGGACTGTTAAAACAATATGTACGGGCTGGCTGGTTGGGCATGAAGACCAAGAAGGGCTTCTATAATTATTAAACCCTGGATTGCACCACTATACAAAGCCAAACCGAAATGGGGGAATTAAGAATGGCCTATGAAAACATAATCCTGGAAAAAGAGGATTACTTGGCGATCCTAACCGTTAACCGTCCTAAGGCTCTCAATGCCCTTAATAAGGACACCTTGAGTGAAATCAGATTAGCGGTTGAGGATATTGCACTAGATAAGTCCATTAGAGTCGTGATCGTCACCGGAGCAGGGGAAAAAGCTTTTGTAGCTGGTGCTGACATAGCCTATATGCAGCCGCTGTCTGCGGTTGAAGCGCGGGAATTCTCCGATTATGGAGAGAAGACCATGCGTATGATAGAACTGCTGGAAAAACCGGTAATAGCGGCTATTAAAGGGTTTGCCCTGGGCGGCGGCTGCGAACTGGCCATGGCTTGTGATATCAGACTGGCTGCAGATAATGCACTGTTTGCCCAACCGGAAGTTGGTCTGGGAGTTATCCCGGGCTTCGGCGGCACCCAGCGTCTGCCTCGTTTAATCGGCGAAGGCCGGGCCAAAGAGCTTACCTATACCGCTGACACAATTAATGCTGATGAAGCTTACCGGCTAGGGCTGGTAAACCATGTGTATCCGGCTGAGCAACTGATGGATGAAGCTAAGAAAATGGCAGCCAAGATTGCCAAAAAGGCACCTTTGGCAGTGAATTTTGCCAAGTTCACCATCGGCAAAGGGATGCAGGCCGACCTGGATACGGCTATGAGTATTGAATCCGATATGTTCGGTATATGTTCCTCGACCTTGGATCAAAAAGAAGGCATGGGAGCTTTTCTGGAAAAGAGAAAACCGGTATTCCAAAGTAAATAATAATCTTAATAAATTAAGGGG
Source organism: Syntrophomonadaceae bacterium (assembly GCA_963665865.2). Taxonomy (GTDB): domain Bacteria; phylum Bacillota; class Syntrophomonadia; order Syntrophomonadales; family Syntrophomonadaceae; genus PHAA01. The sequence continues at coordinate 56,875 of CAXXWF010000001.1, forward strand.
GATATTTTTATAATGATGAAAGAAATTCAAGACGTTGTTATAGTTAGTGCGTGCAGAACACCTATCGCTAGATTTCAGGGCAGCCTTAAGGATGTCCAGGCCTTAGACTTAGCCATCACGGTGGCTAAGGAAGCCATCAAAAGAGCGGGTATTACCCCGGATACTATTGATGAAATAGTCATGGGTGAAGTTTATCCTCATATGCAGGGATCATTGCCTGCCCGTCAGGTCGGACAGGCTGCCGGTCTTCCAGACAGAAGCAATGCCTGTAACGTAAACCAGAACTGCGCCTCCGGCATGAGGGCTCTGGATGTAGTTATAAGCCACATTCAATTGGGCAAAATTGATATCGGTCTGGTAGTAGGCGCAGAAAGCATGACCAATGCACCCTACATGATTCCCAAAGCCAGAATGGGCTACCGGATGGGTCCTGGCCAGATCGAGGACTCCATGCTGCATGACGGTCTGGTAGACCGCTTGGTACCTGGACATATGGGCCTAACCGCCGAAAATATTGCTGAGAAATACGGAATTACCCGTGAAGAATGTGACGAACTGGCTCTTCTGAGCCATCAACGTGCTACCCGCGCTACCCAGGATGGAACTTTTACCCGGGAAATAGTGCCAGTCGAACTGAAGTCCAAAAAGGGTATCAAATTATATGAAAAAGACGAGCATATGATTCCCGATGCCAGTGTTGAATCAATGGCTAAACTGGGTCCTGCATTCAAAAAAGGCGGAGTAGTCACCGCCGCTAATGCTTCCGGTATTAATGATGCTGCGGCTGCTGTAATCGTTATGTCCAAAGCCAAAGCCCTGGAACTGGGATTAAAACCTTTAATGAAGCTGATAAACATCTGTGCTGAAGGCGTAGCTCCTGCAGTAATGGGTCTGGGTCCGGCAGTTGCCATCCCCAAATGCCTGAAAGAAGCCGGCATGAAATATGAAGACGTGGATTACTGGGAAATCAACGAAGCCTTTGCTCCTCAATTTATTGGGGTAGGCAGAATGATTAAAGAAGACTTCGGCATTGACATGGACCTGAGCAAGGTAAATGTCAACGGCTCCGGCATCGGCCTGGGTCATCCAGTAGGATGTACCGCCCTGCGTATTGTTGTCTCCCTATACTATGAACTCGAAAAACAGGGCAAGACCATAGGCGGAGCTTCCCTCTGCGTAGGTGGTGGACCGGCTTACTGTTCATTGTGGACCAGGGATATTTAATAGCCTCCTCAGGGTAATCTCTTTTAACGGGTGATGGTTTGCACAGCCATCACCTGGTTCTTTAAAAAAGTAGCTTTATGATAAAAATAGATGGTGAATAAATGGAGGGAAAATAAATGGCTGCTAATTTTGCGGTAAATAATATTAGAGATTTTGAATTTATAATTCAAGAATGGCTTCCAACAGATGGAGTCTTCAATTATCCACAGTTTGCTGATTATTATACTAAAGATGATATCAAATCAGTCCTCGGACCTATCCTGAAGATGTGTAAGGAAGTAATTGAACCTACCAATGACGATGGTGAGAACAACCCGATTATATTTAAAGACGGCAAAGTAACTACTCCGAAGAGCTTCGGTCCCCTATTCCACAAGCTGCAGAGCGAAGGCTGGGGTACCAGCAATATAGACAATAGCGAGGATGCCATGGTGCTGCCCGAAATGCTGTATGCAGCGGTATGGGAAATGATCTGCGCCGCCAACCCGGCATTCATGCCTTACGTACTGCTGACTAGCGGTGCCGCCGATTTGATTCAAAGTTATGGCGATGATAAATTAAAAGCTATGTTCCTGCCTAAGATGATGGATGGAACCTGGGCCGGCACGATGTGTTTGACTGAACCCAGCGCCGGTTCAGACGTGGGCGATATTATGTCCAAGGCTTTCCCCACCGACGATCCCCGGATTTTCAAAATTAAGGGTAATAAAATATTCATAACCGGTGGAGATAATGACTTCACCGAGAATATTATTCACCTTTATCTGGCTCGGATCGAAGGTTCCAAAGCCGGGACCGCCGGTATTTCTCTGTTTGTAGTTCCCAAGTTCTGGGTTAATGAAGATGGCAGCTTTGAAGACAATGATTTCCAGACAACCGGGGCCGAACACAAGATGGGCTTGCATGGATCGGTTACCGCCTCCCTGGCTGCCGGCGAAGAAGGCAACTGCCGTGGTTGGCTGCTGGGCGTAGACCCACGTACCAATGATGGCAAAGGCGAAGGTATGGCCCAGATGTTCCAGATGATGAATCTGGCCCGCATGGAGACCGGCCATATGGCTTTGTCCTGCATCATTAACGCATTTGCCAATGCTCGTGACAATGCCAAAGAAAGAATCCAGGGCCGCCTGTTTACTGATCCCAGATCTGGACGGGTAGCTATAATTAACCATGAGGACATCAAGCGCACCCTGATGATGGGCAAAGCCCATATTGAAGCGATTCGGGCTATGATGTACCGGTTATATCTGGCCTTTGACCAGAGACACCGTGATCCCGATCCGGCAGTTAGAAAAGCAGCCAATGACCTGATCGAAATGACCACACCGCTTTGCAAGGCTTATCCTTCCGATGAAGGCTGGTGGCTGATTGGGGAAGCAATCCAAACCTATGGCGGTTATGGCTTCTGCTCAGAATATCCCGTCGGTCAGCTGGCTACCGACATGAAAATCTACTCCATCTGGGAAGGCACCAACTTCATCCAGTCCCTTGACCTGGTAGGCCGCAAAATGAACATGAAGGGCGGCAGCGTATTCGGAGCTTGGGTACAGGAAATGGTTGACTTCTGTGAGGCTAATAAGAGCAATGCTACCTTCACCAAAGAATTTGCCAACTTGGATAGAGGTCTGAATGCATATAAGGAAATGTTAAAGGTCTTGGGCGAAAATTCTAAAACAAACCCGAGCCTGATTCCTCTATATTCACGCCGCATCCTGACTGCTACTGCGCAGCTCTTCTGTGGACGCCAGATTCTCGATCAGGGCTTGGTGGCTGATAAGAGAGCCAAAGAAGTGGGCGCAGAACATTATGACTATAACTTCTACACCGGCAAAGTTGCTACTGCCAAGTACTATGTACGCAATGTGGTTCCAAATGTATGGGCGGTTGCCGAAATCGTAATGGACGCAGACACATCGGCCATTGATGTTCCTACTGAAGTCTTCGAATACTAGAACATTTTATTACTGTCATTCTGAACGAAGTGAAGAATCTTTCGCTGCCGCTCAGGATGACATTTGGTATACCATAAATATTCGAATACTAGAATATTAAGGAGGAATTTGTTTGGAGGATTATAGCACTGAATATAAAAAAAAGGTGACCCCGGTTGATGAGGCCATAAAAGTGGTTAAATCAGGCGATCTAGTACACTACGGTGAGTTTGTCATGAATTCTGCTTACCTGGATGCAGCCCTTGCCAAGCGGGTTGATGAGCTTAGCAACGTAAATATTCGGACAACTACCTGCCCATTTCCGCCCAAGGCGGTTCTGGCTGATCCCGAGAGAAAACATTTTATCTATAATGACATCCATATGAGTGGTGCCAGCCGCAAATTGCATGATAAGAATCTGTGCAACTATATGCCCTTGACTTATCATGAAGGCAACAGCTTCTATGATCGCGGTTATGTCAATCCAAATGTGGCCTTAATTAAGGTAGCACCCATGGATAAACATGGTTATTTCAATTTTGGAACCTCGGTTTCATTTACGCCCAACTTCTGCGATGCGGCCAAAATTGTCATTGCTGAAGTGAATAGCACGGTACCGATTTGTTTGGGCGGCAACCGGGAGTCCATCCATATCTCCGAAATTGATTACATCGTAGAAGGCGATAATCAGCCGATGATTCAGCTTCCTGAACTGCCTATATCGGATACCGACAAAAAAATTGCTGCAATAGTCATGGAAGAAATTGAAGATGGGGCTTGCCTGCAACTGGGGATCGGAGCTATGCCTAACGCAGTAGGAGCGATGATTGCCCAGTCTGATCTGAAAGATTTGGGTGTTCATACAGAAATGCTGTGTGACTCCTTTGTCGATATGTATGAAGCCGGACGGATTACAGGCAAGCACAAACAATTGGACAAACGCAAGATGGTTTGGACTTTTGCGATGGGTACCAACAAGCTATACGAATTCCTGGATCGGAATCCCTGTTGTGCCGGTTATCCGGTTGAATATACCAACCATCCGAATATAATCAGTCAAAATGACAAAGTTGTCGGTATCAATAATGCGATCGAGGTAGATCTGTATGGGCAAGTAGCTTCGGAGTCCTCAGGAATCAGACATATTTCCGGAACCGGCGGACAATTGGACTTTATCACGGGATCTTATGATTCCAAGGGTGGCAAAGGTCTGATTTGCCTAACCTCTACTTTTACTGCCAAGGATGGCAGCCTGAAATCGAGAATTCGTCCCATACTTACCCCCGGGGCTATTGTAACCGTACCCCGCAGCATCAATTTCTATGTAGTTACCGAGTACGGAGTAGCCATGCTCAAAGCCAAATCGACCTGGCAGAGAGCTGAAGCCTTAATTAACATAGCTCACCCTGATCTTCGTGATGAACTGATCAAGGAGGCTGATCAGATGAACATCTGGGTCAGAAGTAACAAAATATTATAACAGTCAGTGATATACTGCTGGGAGGTATTAATATGGATAAGATTGAAATGCTGGAAAGGCTTATTAGTATAAGAAATAATGCCAATGCAAGAGCTAGTCAGGAGTCCAAGGGAAATCCTATATTGCAGCAAGAAATAAGGGCGTTTATTCTTCAAAACGGAATAGAACAGCTGATCGTCGAAATCCAAAACACTGTCCTGGCAGAATATCATACTAACCGGTCGTCGATAACTTATAAGATACGTATATCATCCCAGGCTAGTTAACCAACCTTCATTCCAATACATGTAATAGATTCGCGGAGCGTTCTCCGATCAGTTGGGGGACGCTCCCGTCAGATTCATAACCGGATATTAAATTGACCGCAGTTATTTTTGCACCAAATAGCAGCGGTCATCCGGTTCTGGATAATCTTATGCCTGAACTACGTAACGAAATGAATCTTGACAGTCTTGCCTTTACAGGATTAATATGGTAATCAGGGTAGGATAGTTAAAAATGCAGAAGTAACGCTTGGTATCAGCAAACTTAATAATAGGGTAGTTCTATATAGAATAGTAGTAACAGTGCCAATCATGGTTATGTCTATGTAAGATGCGAACTTTGCTCCTACCGGGGGCTTTTTTAATTTTCTGACCCGAAATTTATTAAGAGGGAGAATTTAGATGAGAAAACCGATAAAATCAATAGTAATGCTGGTATGCTTATCAATCCTGATGATGTCACTGGCAGGGTGTGCTAAGAAGGATACCGCACAATCTCCACAGAGCAGCAAAAAATTACAGATAGGGATCGTCCAGATTGTCGAGCATCCGTCACTGAATACTATTAGAGAGTCTTTAATACAGGAAATGGCGAAAGAAGGATTCAAAGACAGCGATAATATTGTAATTGATTATCAGAATGCTCAAGGTGATCAGACTAATCTTAAGACCATATGTCAGAAGTTTGTAAGTAATAAGTATGATCTGATAATAGCCATTGCAACTCCATCAGCCCAGGCTGCAGTAGGCGAAACCAAAGACATACCCATTGTTTTCTCAGCTTGTACTGACCCACTGGGATCAGGCTTGGTAACTAATCTACAGAATCCTGGAGGTAATGTAACCGGTACTTCAGATGCGATATCCGCCCAGAAAATTATGGAACTAGCCAAGCGCATTACCCCCAATATCAAAACTGTAGGCGCTCTATACACTTCCAGCGAGACTAATTCAGTATCGGTTATTAAGAATCTGAAAGAATACGCCGCTCAAAATGGTATGACGGTTGTAGAAGCAACCATCAGCAATTCTTCGGAAGTGCAGCAGGCAGTCACTTCATTGGTGGGCAAGGTAGATGCGATTTTTTCACCCATTGATAATACTGTGGCCTCAGCTATGCCACTGGTTGCTCAGGTGGCCAATAAGGCTAAAAAACCAGTGTACGTAGGAGCTGATTCTATGGTAAAAGACGGTGGTCTGGCTACATTTGGCATCAATTACACCATCCTGGGGCAGGAGACCGGTAAAATGGCGGTTCAAATCTTGAACGGCAAAAAACCCGGTGATATTCCGGTTATGACTATGACTGACATGGACATCTATGTTAATACGGACACAGCTGCTGCCATCGGCATTACTATTCCTGATGATGTGTTAAAACAAGCCAAGGTGTTAGGCAAATAAATTCAAAGGAGTCTATGCTTAAATGAGTCTTATGGCATTTCAAGGCTCGGTGGAACTCGGCATTATATATGCCATAATGGCTCTGGGAGTCTTTATCTCGTTTCGCACCTTAAATATTCCTGATCTTACCGTAGATGGCAGCTTCGTATTGGGAGCCGCCTTCTCGGCCGTATATTGCAGCAATGGGCAGCCCCTAACCGGGCTGTTACTTGCGTTTATAGCGGGGTGTTTAGCAGGATCCGTAACCGCCCTCTTCCACACCAAGCTGGAAATTCAACCATTACTGGCCGGGATTCTGGTGATGCTAGGATTATATTCCATTAACCTGAAGGTAATGGGCACCCGCGCCAATATCCCCCTGATTCATAAGACCACCGTCTTCAGTACCTTAGCGGGCACACCGCTTGAAACTCAAGCTAAGCTTATTATACCGCTGGTCTTGCTCGTGGTCATATTGATTTTATTGTTTCTGTTTTTAAAGACTAAACTAGGCTTTGTACTTCGAGCCACCGGCGACAATAATCAGATGGTTAGAGCCCTGGGGGTAAATACAGATACTATCATTCTGATCGGCCTGGCTCTTTCCAATGGACTGGTAGCTCTTTCCGGTGCTCTGCTAGCCCAGTATCAGTCCTTCACTGATATCAGCATGGGTATTGGTATGGTAATCATAGGACTCGCTTCAGTTATTGTCGGAGAAGTTATTTTTGGGGTGAATTCATTGCTGCGGCGTTTGATCGCAGTTGTCCTCGGAGCAATACTCTACCGCCTGGTTATTGCCGTTGCTCTGGAGATGGGCATGCCCGCTAACGATCTGAAACTGGTCTCGGCTTTGATCGTGGCTTTTGCCCTGGCAATGCCGGTTATCAAAAAGAGGGCGGGACTTTTCAAACGAAAAATAGTGTCTGCAGGAATGAAGCGGGGAGGTCAGAGCAATGTTAAAGATTGAGTACCTAAGCAAAACCTTTGGCCAACCGGGAAGCGCCAATGAGAAACTTGCCCTGGACAACATTGATCTAATCCTGGGCGATGGTGAATTTGTCACCATAATCGGCGGCAATGGTGCAGGCAAATCCACCCTGCTTAACTGTATCTCGGGGGTCTATGAAATAGATCAGGGAAGAATAGCGCTAAATTTGATGGATATAACCTTCTGGCCGGAACATAAACGCTCCAGGTACATTGGCAGGGTATTTCAGGATCCTCTAAAAGGAACTGCTTTTGATATGACCATAGAAGAAAACCTGGCGATAGCCTATGCCAAGGGCAAACCGCGGGGTTTGCGGCGCGGGATCACCCGGATTGACTACCAACTATTTAGAGAACGATTGGCCTTACTGGACCTTGGCCTGGAGGATAGAATGAAGCAAAAGGTTGGCTTTCTTTCGGGGGGGCAACGGCAGGCTTTGACCTTGCTCATGGCTACAATGGTAGAACCGGAATTGCTGCTGCTGGATGAACATACCGCTGCCCTTGATCCGGCTATGGCTAAAAAGGTATTGCTGCTCACCCAGGAAATTGTGAGCGAACACCAATTATGCACCATTATGGTTACTCATAATATGAAGTCGGCGCTAGAATACGGCAGCCGGACCATCATGATGCATGAAGGCAGGATCATTCTGGATTTGCAAGGTAGGGAAAGAGACGATATGACGGTAGAGTTGTTAATAAAACAGTTTGGCAGCCGGAGTGGTACTGAATTGGATAACGATAGATTGCTGTTAAACTAAAAATAATTATTGAGGCCATCTACCAGTATCAGGGGCCTTTGTACCGTGCCAAACAGGAAGGGCGTAATCGTACGGTTATCGCTGGTTAAAGGCGGTATACGATTTAACCCTCCAGCTGTCGGTACAATTCAATTCCTCTGGACATCAGCCAATAGTATATAATCAAAGCTAACAGCCCAAAACAGCCGAACATAAAACCGGCCGCAATCGCCATGTCTTGAAAAAAGCGAATTACGATATAGAGTATACACCCGCCGATCAGTATGGAAGCCAACATCGCCCAAATCACATTTAGATTCTGTTTAACCGCCTTTTGTTCATTGTCCCAATCCAATTTGGGGTGAAGCATGTCTATCAATAGTCCTGTCTCTATGATGGGGATTATCGCCACCAGGCTTACAGCCAGTATGGTGACGTTAGTTGCAAGATCCAAGGGGATCATAACATTTGCCGCGATAAGCAGCAGCACGGATCCTAACCCTCCAAAAATATAGCCGGAAAGCAGTTTGGCCTGAATTTGTTTTTTATAAGCAAGGGGTATATATTTGGATATAAAGAACTCTTTACCTTCCCGCGATAGAGATGTGGCGGTGATAGCATTAGTTGCGGTCAGGAAAATGGCTACACCGACGATTATTACCAGCAGAATGGTCGAGCCACCTGGTTTAGTAAGCAGGTCATTCCATGGCATCGGCCCGGCACTATTGCGTGACTGCAGCCAAAACGGAATAATCAATAATACTGGTACCAGTATGTTGGTCAAAACACAATTTATAAAATATATGGGGGTTCTAATTAACAAGCGTATTTCTTTTATACAGTATGACAGCAGGGCTGGGGAACCTGTTACTAGTCTCTTATAATCGGAATTGGTCAGCTTTTTTCTTCGAGCGGTGGTTTCGCTGGAACCGACCAAGCCTTTAAAATACAATTTGTCACCAACTGCCCAGGCCATAATAACTGCCAGTAAAGACAAGCCCGTGAATAAAAGCAGGTTAACCAGTCCGGCTGCTTTATCTGCGTTAACCAGAGCCAGACCCAGATATTTTGTGGATGGAAAAACCCGACTGATCAGATTCATTAAGCCGTTTGGGTCGGTAAGCAGATTCTGTACGAAGGCAGGATCCATAGCGTTGGGGCCTGATTTCTGAAAAACGAATTGTAATCCAATCGCAAGAACCAGTGCGATCATCCCACCCATTATTTTAAATAGATCTTTGCGTTTACCCAGATTGGCAAATCTCATCAGTATCACGGTAGGTATGGTTGCTAATCCCAGCGGCAGGAAAGGTATCAATATGAACCCGAAGAGTGAATATAGCCAGTAAAGTGGGGAGGCGCCGCTTTGGATACCGAAGACTATTAACGGCGGCAGTAAAAAGGGCAACTCCGTTAAATACTCATAACATAAAACTACCGTAAACCTGGCTCCTAATACTTGCCAGCCTCTCAGGGGTAAAGCCAGCAGACCCTGGGAATCCGCGGCCAAGTAGAATAGATTAATTACATAAAAAATCCCGAAGAAAAAAATCATCGAGCTGACCAATACGATTCCCAGGGTGAGAATGGCACCTTGCTGCCCTATAGGGACTAACAGTTCATAACCATCCCAGAGAAGTTTGGAATAAAACGCTATGGTCGGAGCTATCCCCACTGTAATGGCCAACCCCAGCCCTATAATTTTTAGATATTCAAGCCGATTTTTTCTGGCTTTATAGCGGAGAGCAGATATACCGAAGGTATTTATGAGCAGAATCTTGAGTAAAGCTAGAAATTTAAACATTTTCCGTCATCTCCAGAAATAGATTTTCCAACGACTGGTTTTCACGGGCATGTTGGTGTATTTCCTCCATGCTGCCGCATAGAATAACCCGGCCTTTATTGATAATGGCCAGGCGGTCGCAAATCTTTTCAGCCACATCTAATACATGGGTGGAAAAAAACACCGTATTGCCAGCATCGGCATGCTCCCGCATCATTTCTTTCAAATCATAGGATGAACGAGGGTCCAGACCAGTCATGGGCTCATCCAGAATCCAGACCGGGGGATTATGAAGCATTGCTCCGATTACCATGATCTTCTGTCTCATCCCATGAGAATAACTCTGGATAAGATCACCAGCAGCGGTTGCCATTTCAAAACGCTGCAGGAGGGTTTGCAGACGGTCAAGTCGTATTGAGGACGGAACATTATACATATCAGCCATGAAGTTCAAGTATTCCAAACCAGTTAAACGGGCGAAAATATTAGGATCGTCGGGAACAAAGCCAAATTGCATTTTTGCCTCAAGCGGTTCTTTAGCAATATCTTTGTCATTAATTTTTATTGTACCTTCGTCAGCATTTAGGATTCCCGTAATCATTTTAATTAGGGTGGTTTTTCCCGCCCCATTCGGTCCCAGGAAGCCGAATATTTCACCGTCTCTAATGGTCAGATTAACCCCGTCCACAGCTTTGATGGCACCGCGGTTATAGGCCTTCGATACTCCGCTAATCTCTATCATCAAATCATCTCCTGACTTTGTACCTTGTGAGACAGGGGGACAGGTCCCTTGTCCCACTGTCTCCAATCCTCCGCCTGGTTCTGCAAAAATTTAACTCGATGAATACCATGCAGAATTAGGGTTGACAGAGTACTATTTGGACTCATCCGGTTCTTTGCCGGCGGATGGCAGTTCTTGTACATCTCGCAGACGTCTTTCAATACTGCGTGATCTTCTGGAAGCGGTATCAATACTGTTGCTGGCCTCGTCCAGTTTCTTTTTAGTTTTCTCCAAAATGTCGCCAAAATTACCAAAATCGCTTTTTACTGCACCCAGCAGTTCCCAGATTTCGCTCGTGCGTTTCTCGATGGCTATGCTCCGGAAACCTACTGAAAGGCTGTTCAGCAGGGCTAACATGGTGCTGGGGCCAGTAACCATTACCCGAAAATTATTCTGCAGTGCGGCAAGTAAACCTGGTCTTCTTACCACTTCCGCATAGAGGCTTTCGGTGGGCAGATATATAATCCCGAAATCAGTGGTATGGGGCGGATCCAGATATTTTTCCTGTACCAGCCGGGCTTCCAGTTTGATTCGTTTCTCCAGCTGTTTCCCGGCTTCTTCGACTTGATCAGCTAAACCCTGTTCGCTGGCTTCCACTAGACGCAGATAATCCTCCTGGGGAAATTTGGCATCAATAGGCAGCCAAACTTCACCTGCACCCTGGTTTAGACCGGGCAGTTTAATGGCAAACTCTACCCGCTCATTGCTGCCTGGGCAGGTGGCAACATTAAGTGCATACTGTTCCGGGCTTAAAACCTGTTCCAAAATATTACCCAGTTGAATTTCGCCCCAGATACCACGTGTTTTGACGTTAGTGAGTACCTTCTTCAGGTCACCCACACCTAATGCCAGAGTTTGCATTTCACCCAATCCCTTGTGGACCATTTCCAACCGCTCACTGACCAGTTTAAAGGATTCACCTAGTCTCTTCTCTAGAGTGGCATGGAGTTTTTCATCTACAGTATGCCTTATCTGTTCAAGTTTGCGGTTATTGTCATCCTGGAGGTCCTTCATTTTTTCTTCCACCGTCTGACGCATATTATCCAGTCTCTTCTCGTTGCTCGTAATCAAACGATCTAATTGCTCCGCGAAAACGGTAAGCTCAGTCTTTTGCAATAGGGATATTTCATTCATCCGCACTAGGAGGGAGTTTTCAAAGGATTTTAGCCGGCGACTGTGTTCCTCTCGCCCCTGTCTGGACTCGCCGGATGCCTCCGTGCGCAGACAGGACAAATCGCCGCGTATAACCTGTAGCGTGTTATCCTGGTTTTTCTCCAGAATAGCCAACTTATTCTCCAATTGTCCTAAACTCTTGGCCAAATTGCCATTAGATTGCAGCCAGCTGCGGTTTTTCATTTGCAATACTAAAAGTATCAAAGCAATGACCGCTATAAACAGTTCAATAAAAAGTAAAATATTATCCACAGTTTTCTCTCCTAATGATAACTCATAGATACATTGTAGCTGAACTGGTTAAAGAAGGAAATCATCTATGGCTGACTCATACGAATGTTCTTCTTGTTTGCACTTGGTTTTTAATAAAGTATCGAAAATGAATCCTAGGAAGCCTAAAAACAATTATTGCATGGAAGAGCCTTGACCGATTCCTTAGACACTATGCGTGGTTCGAAGAGGGTGGATATTAATGGATAGCTGGGGTTAGCGGTATATGAAGGCTGGCACCCACTTTTTTGCCCTAAGTTGGCCTTGGCTGATGTTCTAGCGAAATAATCTAATGAAGAGAAAGGGTTTTAGTTAGCATTTAAAGGTAAATGGGAGCTAAAGGGAGCAATTGCTAAAATTTGCATAAAGGTAATTGCCCTGAATTCGTCTAATTTCATTTAATAGACCGCTATAAAAGCAACGTAATGCGAACGGTCCTCAGTTAATTAATAAATGAAATATAGAAATAGGAGGACGATAATTTAGAGCATTTTAAGCTAACGATTCATCACGTACTCATAATTGACGAATAACAGGGAGGGAAGACATTTTGAAGAAAAATAAAAAGTTCAGCTTGTTGATACTGGCGATGTTTTTTTGGACGATAACTTTTGGCAGTGCACAGCCTGCTGCTTATGCCAGCTCGAACTTAACCGACATTGCTGGTCACTGGGCCCAGAGTCAGATTGAAAACTTAACTGCCCAGAACATTATAGGTGGTTATCCTGATGGCACGTTTAAACCGGACCAAACCATTACTAGAGCTGAATTTACCGTTGTTTTGGTTAAAGCCTTCGAATTACAAGCTAATAACGGCAAAGATTTCACAGATACTGCTGATCACTGGGCTAAAGATTATATCGCTACCGCCAGTGCCGGTGGTATCGTAAGTGGTTATGGAAACGGCTCATTTGGTCCCAATGACCTAATTACCCGAGAACAGATGGCGGTAATGGTTGTCAATGCTGCCAAGTTGGATACCGTCGATACGGGGAAGGTATTCTCTGATGAAAATACGATTTCGAATTGGGCTAAAAGCAGCGTAAATACAGCGAGCAGCCATAAAATAATCTCCGGTTATCCCGATAATAGTTTTCAACCACAATTTAGTGCGACCAGGGCTGAAGCTATGGTAGTAATCAATCAAGCTATAATTGAAGCAGTACCGGGTGCAGCCATAACCGGATTGGGATTACTCCAGTTAGGGGAGACCACCACAGCTATAGCCTCATCCTCAGAACCAGGAGCAGGTGGCTGGACTTCAAGTGATACGAGTGTTGCAAAAGTTAACGCCGCTACTGGATCAGTTGTGGCATTATCCGCCGGAACCACCAACATTGGCTACACTCTTTCGACCACTGGTAAAGTAAATTCAAAAGCGATCACAGTCTATGCAGCAGCAATAGAAAATAACCCATCCATCGGAGTAGTTCAGGTTGGAGGCGAGACCGTAAAACCTACCAGCTTCAAAATTCCAGCTGGAACCGAGACAATTACATGGACCTCTACAGATCCCGAAATAGCAACCATTGGAAAAAGAACGGGAGAAATTAAGGCAGTAAAGGCTGGCGATACAATTATAGCTTATGAGGTAGTGAAAGATACTACAGGTAATATTGTTGCCAGAGGCAGCTTGGCAATCACAGTTATACCTGCACTGGTACCGGGTGCACCAGTTACTGGTCTAAGCTTCCTTCAGGTGGGAGAAGCCACCACAGCTACAGCCTCAACCATAGAACCAGGAGCAGGGGGATGGACTTCAAGTAACCCCGCCGTTGCCACGGTTAACGCTACTACGGGATCAGTTGAAGCGTTAACTGCTGGTACTTCCAACATTGGCTACACCGTTTCGACCAGCGGTAATTTTAATTCCAAAGCGATCACAGTCTATGCAGCACCAACAATCAACAACCCAAGCATCGGTGTTGTTAAAGTTGATGCCGGAAACGTAACGCCTACAGGATTTACCAAACCCGGAGCAGGTGAGACGATAGCCTGGACATCAAGTGATCCTTCCCAAGCAACCATTAATTCTGCCACAGGAGTAATCACACCAGTTGCCGCAGGCGATACAACTATTAGCTATATGGTAACCAGAACAGGTCGGATTATTGCCAAGGGCAGCTTGATTGTCACTGTACAATCATAAATTTACGAATTTATTAAGTGTGTTACTTATAAGCATTAAAAGGTTATGCAAAAGTGAGCAATGGGTATCGTAGCCATTGCTCAGAGTGTCAATAAAGGCAGACCGAGCAAAAAAGTTCAAGAGCAAGGCATTAATGAAAGTCCGTGATTGAGGCATACATGAGGTATGTTGATTGAACGGACTTTCGTTAATAACGCCGCTATTGGGCTTTTTTGACGGTCTGAGCAATGGGTACCGTGCCCATTGCTCCTATATATTTTTGGGCTAATCGTCCTAGAGGAGAAGGAGGAATTTGCACTGCATTTGTCAAAGTTTTTCTAAAAAAGGAGGGAATCAAGGATGGAATCAATAGAGATTAGACTAGGAACATCAGATGATTTCGGTCACCTCGCCAAAATTATTTCTTCCTCCGCGGCATGGACCTGTTATGGTATTGATTATAATATAGCATTAAGCCTGTTGGAGCGAATGAATGACAGCATATATGTAGCGGAATTAAACGGCCAGGTAGCAGGCTTCATTACCTTTAGAACAGAAGGAGTAGGTAACATCGGTGCTTATATAAGAATGCTGGCTGTAGAATCAGCTTTTAGGGGTAAAAAAATCGGAGCTCAGTTAATTGATTATGTTGGCCAAATTGCTGCCCGGAATTTCCCCAATTTATTTCTTATATGCTCGATTGATAACGTCAGAGCACAGATATTTTATGAGCGCAATGCTTTTGAGCAAGTTGGCATAATAAAGGATCTGGTTGTCATCAACCATGATGAAATATTCTACCGCAAATGTCTGGGGACATTGTATTAGAAAGAGCATTCATTACAAATATATCACCGCACCCTAGTATAAATATACAACAGAATGTATAATATTGCACATATAGGTTAGGCGGGGGAGAAGATATGGAGTTAAGTTGTGAATCTCATCAGCTTGAAGATTTTTTGCTAGAACTGGATGTAGTTGATTACAGTCATCCTTTAATAAGAAAGAAGGTAAATGAATTATTCGCTTGTTCATTAAATGAAATTGAAATAGTTAAAATTGCCTTTGAATATGTTCGTGACAGCATTGCCCATTCAGGTGACATACTAAGCTCACGGGTTACATGCCAAGCATCAGAAGTGCTTCAATATAAAGAAGGTATTTGCTATGCAAAATCAAACTTGCTAGCTGCATTATTAAGAAGTAAGGGAATTCCGACAGGTTTTTGTTATCAAAGGCTTACAAAGGGCGATACACCGTCTACAGGCTATTGCATACATGCTTTAAATGCCGTCTATCTTAAATCGTTAGCACGTTGGATAAGATTAGACGCCCGTGGGAATAAAGAAGGGGTCGATGCTCAGTTTGATATTTATGAAGAGAAATTGGCGTTTCCTATCAGGAAGAAATATGATGAAAAAGACTATCCTGTTATCTATATAAAACCAAATGCTAATACCCTAATAACATTGAAGGAGAATTCGGATTGTAAGCAGATGCTCCTTCATTATCTGCCTATCCAATTATAGATTATTGCTGCGAATAACCAAAATGATACGTAGCTCCTTTAAATCATTTAGGTTTCTGGTAACGCAAGACTATTCCTGCGCTCGGCTCATGGGCCGGTACTCATCATAACTCTGAAAAACCAATCCAACCCAGTGCTTATTAATTTCTCAGACCCGGCAGAAACCACAAAGCTCTACCAGCAGCTAAAGTCCAAGGCCGAATAAAAGAGTCGGAGCCAAAACATTAAAATTAAGCTATAATTATAGATGATTTCAGAATTTATTGAATAATTCGAATAGCCACGGTAAAGCGGACAAGAGAAGGAGGGGAAAGAAATATTGGACAAGATTCAAGTGAAGTTCAAGAAACTGGTTTCATGGGCACATTTACCGGAATATGAGACTCGGGGCGCTGTAGGCTGTGATATCTGTCTTGCTAACCAGGATGAAATAATTATCTATCCCAACGAGGTCAGGAGCTTGCCGACCGGTTTTGCCATGATGATTCCATCCGGTTTTGAAGCTGAGATAAGGAGCCGGGCAGGGATGGCGGGCAAAGGCATTATAGTGGCCAATGCACCTGCAACGATTGATGGTGAACATGTTGGTGAGATTAAGGTTATGCTCCTCAATGTAACTGATAAGCCAATACGGATTCTACCGGGGCAGAAGGTAGCCCAGATGGTATTCGGACCGGTTGTACAAGCGACATTCATAGAGGAGAGTTGATGCTCAGTGTCTGAATCCAGACTCAAATTGTTTATGGCCATTCTGGCCTTACTGGTAATAACGATAATAAGCACTCTGGGGCTGGCTTATTTTGAAAATTGGTCATTTTTTGATGCTTTCTGGGTAACCGTGGTCAGTCTGACTACCACCGGGTATGGGGATATCATCCCCACCACCTTGGGGGGGAGGCTATTTCTTCTGGTGGTACTGGTGGCTGGGGTAGGTGTAGTAGCCTATTCCTTGGGGGCTATCATCAGTATATTGGTGGAAAGCCAGATTTCCAAAGTATTGGAGAGAAGTAAAATGATGAAGACCATCAATAACCTTGAAAATCATGTTATAGTATGCGGGGCCGGGCGGGTAGGCAGTAATGTTGCGCATATCCTTAAGGCCGAAAGGGTTCCTTACGTTTTCATTGAGGTTAATGACGAGCTGGTGCAGACTATGCGGGAGGAAGGACATTTAGCCATCCTGGGCGATGCCACCCAGGATGCAATATTAATTTCAGCTGGTATCCTGCGCGCTCGCGGTGTAATCTGTGCACTCGCGGAAGATGCTTATAATGTTTTTGCAGTTTTAAGTGCTCGGGCAGTTAATCCGGGTCTAAAAATAGTGGCTCGGGCTGCCAACCCAGGAACTGTTGCCAAGCTGCGTCATGCCGGAGCAGACAAGGTTATATCTCCCACTCAGATAGGCGGCCGTCAGATGGCCATGTCTATGTTGAAACCAGCTGCGGTAGACCTGGTCGAGACTTTGTTTACCTCCCGCAACCTGGAGATACAATTAGAAGAAGTTGCGATAACCGAACAATCCTCCATGGCTCACCAGGCAATTAAGGATCTTTTTAATCGGCAGGTTAGTAATGTAATCGTGGTGGCTATTATTCGCAGTGAACAAGTAATAATGAACCCCCATGGGCATGATCATGTTCTTCCCGGAGATACCCTGATCATCATCGGATCACGGCAGGATCTGGAAAGAATGGAGACAATTAGTTTCAAGGAATAGTAAGTGTAAGTAATAGGTAATTTTCTCCGTATTAGGATCAAAAGGATCTTAAAGGAGGGATACCATGAAATCACCTGTGGGAAACTTGCGCCTTTCATTACCGGGCTTGTTTTTATTGTTGGCTGTCTTGCTGACAGCTGGGGGAATAGCTTACGGGTTGGTTACACCGAGTGGTCTCGCTCAAGCCACAGAACTGCCTCGGGTTGGCACTTATGACAACCTGCTGAAACTTTTGGAAAAGTCCCAGAGTCAGGGGAATTTATACGGTGATAGGGTTACTTTTAAATCGGAAGGGTCAGCAGCGGTTCCCCAGGCTAATGGTGCGGCTACGGTTGCAGATTCGGCATTTTCGACCACCAACGTTCAGGTTGAGGGTGTTGACGAAGCTGATCTGGTGAAAACTGATGGCAGCTATATTTATCAGGTTGACAATGATAAGGTACTAATAATTAAGGCAGAGCCGCCTGAACAGATGGAACTCGTCGCGACAATTAAGTTTGAAGATGCCGGATTCCGACCAACCGACTTATATTTGGATGCTAACAGCCTAATTGTAATAGGCTCTTCTTCTTCCAAGCAAGCTCCCCTTAGCTCTGCAGATATCATGGTTCGCCCCCAGATTTATCCGCCTATCCGTTCGTTTCAATCTACCCGAGCCATCATATATGATATTAAAGACAAAAACAGCATTACTAAGGTAAGGGAATTAGAAATGGAAGGAAACTATCTGTCGTCCCGCAAAGTTGGATCCTCTTTTTATCTCCTGACCAATAGATACTTGAATTATTATAACATCCAGAATGGAGATGAAAATATTACTTCGTCCTGGCGTGACAGCGCCCAAGGAGGAAGCTTGGTTGCGGAGAAATTGGAAGATATCAGCTATTTCCCTGATTGTATCAGTCCCAACTATCTGATGGTGGCTGCGCTGGATATCAACTCGCCTCAATCTCCAGCCGATATTCAAACCTATTTGGGCAGCGGAGATCAGGTATATGCGTCTCAGAACAACCTCTATGTTGCCATCCAAAAGAATAATTACCCGGTGTTAGCCTTGCCGAATATGAAAATTAACATAACATCTCAGCCGTCGGAAACTAACACCAGCATATATAAATTCGAATTGCAGCCGAGCAAAGTAAAGTATTATGGCACAGGAACGGTTCCCGGCCGAATTTTGAACCAATTTTCTATGGATGAAAACGCAGGGTATTTCCGGGTTGCCACCACCAGCGGGGAAACGTGGAATAATGACCAGTATATTTCTTCCAATAATGTATATGTGCTGAATCAGGATTTGCAGGTCACGGGTAAACTGGAAAATATTGCACCGGGGGAAAAGATTTATTCAACTCGATTTATGGGAGATCGAGCCTATATGGTTACCTTCCAGCAAGTGGATCCCTTTTTTGTAATAGATTTAAAAGATCCTGGCAATCCTACGATATTGGGTAAGTTAAAAATACCTGGCTACAGCGATTATTTACATCCCTATGATGAAAACCATATCATCGGTTTTGGTAAGGATACTATACAGACCAAAGACGGGAATGGTCAGAGTCAAGCCTTTTATGAGGGCATGAAAATAGCGATTTTTGATGTAACCGATGTCAATAATCCAGTGCAAATGTCCTCAGCCTTGATTGGCGATCGAGGCACCGATTCGGAATTATTACGCAATCACAAAGCTTTGTTATTCTCGGCTGAGAAGAAACTTTTGGCCTTCCCGGTTACAGTCATGGAAGTTGTGAAGCAAACGACTTCTCTGCAGCCTGCAAGCCCAATACCTGCCTATGGAACATTCACCTTTCAAGGGTTATACGTCTACAGTATTGATTTGGCTAATGGCTTGCAATATCGGGGGAGAATAACCCATCTTAGCAATGAAGACTATCTGAAGGCTGGAAATGCCTGGTATGACACCGATAAGAATGTAGATCGGGCGCTATACATCGGTGATACTCTCTACACCCTGTCCAATGCTATGATAAAAGCGAATAATCTCTCCGATTTAGCGGATATTAAAACCCTAATCCTTCCCCATCCAGAATCGGTAAGCGTTCCGATTATTGAATAGACCAAATAATCAAAAGTATTGTAAATGTAAACTATTAAAAGAGGGATAGATTCGGTATTAAACCAGAACTATCCCTCTTTCATATGATGAAAGGAGGGGGCGGCTAATCCATGGGTCCGCCTTCCCAATATTGTCTTATCTTTCGCAGAGCATAGCCTCCGAAAAATAAGCCATTGATAAATGCAACTGGTATGGCCATGGAACCAAACTGGAAACCTTTGTTATTGGCTTTGTAATGTCGTCTCATTATTTAATCCCTCCTTTGCTTTATCTTTTGTCGGAAACGTAATATTTATAGCTGGTTATATGTTTCATTTTTAGCTCAATATGGGCAAACCATAAATAGACAATTTGCCATTCCAGCGGCGAAATGTTAAATTAAATTAAAGTAATAGTAAGTTCGAAATGCTTATAGGGGATTAAAATGAAAAATACTAAAAAAACTAGTTTTCCCCGGGCGATGCTCAAAAACCTTGCCCAGGATATTTCTAAATTAATAAATACGAATGAAGGATGTCTATCGATCTTAGAGATAATAGAAGAAATACCTTACGATGTCAGACCAGATGTCATTGAGGCCCTCTCTTCTTTTTATGATTGTGCTATGGTGAGATTTTTTAACCTCATTAAAATGGAATATGGAAAAGAGTTTGAAGGGGTTTGCAACCGTGCCTTGATCAAGTATAATCTGGCAGGTTTGGAGACCTCCCCACCCAACTCCAAAGGTGATTTTTACAAGACTTATGCTAGCACCAGCCGCCATACTGGACGTATGACCGTGGATGTGGCCTGGCAAAAAGCTGACGGGAGATTATATGTGGAGTGCTTTTTCCTCGCCTTTGGAACTGATGGGGTGCACAGCTTCTTTGTGGTAGATGATATGTCCAAGACTCAGTACGAAAGCGACCGGGAACTGCAAGCCGATATGATGGTAATAGGCTATGAAGAAAGCTGCCTGCTTATCAGCGATGCTTATAAATTCAATGTGCGTTTTATGAGCCGTCCAGCTCTGGGCAAATTTCTGTACCAGAAGTATCTAGATGAGAAACTAGAATTCACCAATATCAATATAAATACGGTTTTACGCAAGCTGTCCGCCAACCTGGCTCCCCGTCAGTTGGTTAACAGTTTTTTCCATGCCCTGCGTTACCAGGATTTCAACTACTTGTTTTCCATATTGGCGGAAGACAAGCTCTCTCAAGGCAGGTTGTTACAGCAGATCAATCGAGCTATGAATCCTGGAGCCTTGCTGCTGGAGGGACAGGTAGAAGAGGTACGAGGATCTCAAAGCACTGCGGAATTGACCGCCTACTCAATTACTCTCTATGAGCGTGAAGTATATAGAAGTGATTATGTTTTCAATATTATTAAAGACGATGGCGGTGATTGGCTGATAGCGGGAATTGACCAGGTTGCTAACCGTAAATTGGAGGCTGGATCGGATTTTAATCCTTTTGCGGTGCAAGTATACTGTCGGGTTTATGAAATAGTTGATGTAGATGATCTCTTTGAAATGTTGGATCGGGTTGATAACATCAGAGAGGTAGAAGAACTCCCCTATGGCATGCATATGAGAGTGACCTGTTTTGATGATGATTTTAATCATGGAGTAACATTTATGACCGGTGTGATTGCCGACCTGGTAATAAATGGCGATGAATTTGTAGTGATATCACAGCAGCCGGATACGATCGAAGAATTTCATAATTTATTTACGATGGATCAGCTGAGTCCTCTGATCTCCAGGGGCGAATATGAATTGAGCCTAACCAGTGCGTATAGTTATCTAAGTGGGCAATATCTGCAATTCGAAGATATCCTTTTGGACGAAGGCGACGATATGGCCTTTGAAGACGGAATGCGCTTTATTACCGCTCGTTACGCTCTTAAAGATAGAAGTGAAGTATTGCGTCGTATAGACCAAGTAAAGAGCCTGGAAATTGATTTGCCCGGACAATACCAGGTTTTTTACCAATTAGAGAATTGCCCGGATCACCCCGGCTTTATGGCTGAATATGTCCTGGGTTCCAATTGGGTAACCGTTTCTGCTTTTGGGGATAAAGACATTGGGACAATTCGCCAGAGCTTTGAAGAGAACATGTATGATGCGCTCGAATTTGATGGGCTTGAGATCAGGGAAGAGGGGATATTTGAGATCCTTACCGTAGATGTAAAAAAAATGTACCCGCAATTGGAATCTGAACTGAAAGAAATGTACCTGAACAAATGGTATCATTCGCATCTTCCTACGCTGAGCGGCATGAGTCCTTCCGAAGCCTGCAAGACTGAAGAGGGAACCCGATTGCTGTGGACCATGTTTAAGCGGATCAAGCAGAAAGAGCAGCAGAGGCGTCTGCGGGGGGAAAGAAAACAAATAGGGTTAAAGGAATATATACGCAAACTTAATTTACCACAGGAAAATGAACATTAGTTCAGTCAGGGCGAGCAAAAAAGTTCAAGAGCAAGGCATTAATGAAAGCCAGTGATTGAGGCGTACGTTGAGGTACGTTGATTGAACTGGCTTTTGTTAATAACGCCGCTATTGAGCTTTTTTGACGGCCTGCATTAGGATTCGCTTGACAAGAACATTGGAGTTGCAGTATACTACTGCGAAACATATTACATTGGCTATGAAAGAAAAATCCTGCTTATAGGGTTGATAACAGAGAACCGGGGCAGCTGGAAACCGGCATCAAAGCTAAGCAGGGAGTCATTCTGGAGCTGCTATCTGAAAGGCCTTGCAATTAACAGGACTTATTAGGTGCGCCGGACGAACAAGTCCGTTAGAAAGTAAGCACAGCCCTAACATTGTGCTGCAAGAGGTCGCACTCGTCTAGAGTACGACAAGCAGGGTGGTACCGCGGGAATAACCTCTCGTCCCTGATGAGGATGAGGGGTTTTTTGTATTCTTTTTTAAATAAACCCAACTGACCTATCGTTTATTTAGTTTTGTGAACAATAACCACAACCGTTACCAATTCAAATCTATTGATCTTAAGGAGTAATGCTATGAAAAGCGATTTAGTAAAACATGGATTAGAGAAAGCCGCCCATCGTTCGTTGTTCCGGGCTCTGGGATTAACCGATCAGGAAATCGCTCGGCCGTTTATAGGCATAGTCAATTCCTATAATGACATCGTACCCGGCCATATTAACCTGGATAAAATTGGAGCGGCAGTAAAAGCCGGGGTTCGGTTAGCGGGAGGAACTCCTTTTGAATTTCAAACCATAGCTGTATGTGACGGTATTGCTATGAACCATACCGGCATGAAATATTCGTTGGGGAGCCGCGAATTGATAGCTGACTCGATAGAAATAATGGCTATGGCGCATGCCTTTGATGCCCTGGTTTTTATCCCTAACTGTGATAAAGTCGTACCCGGTATGCTGATGGCTGCTGCCCGGCTTAACCTGCCATCTATCTTTGTCAGCGGCGGACCTATGTTAGCCGGAGTCGTGGCCGGGAAAAATATCAGCGTTACCCAGGTATTCGAAGGAGTTGGAGCGGCTGCCGGAGGCAAAATTAGTCTGCCGGAACTGACTTATTTGGAAGATAATGCCTGCCCGACCTGCGGTTCATGTGCAGGTATGTTCACCGCCAATTCAATGAATTGCCTTACTGAGGCTCTGGGAATGGGACTGCCTGGTAACGGAACCATCCCGGCAGTTTATTCGGAGCGAATACGCTTGGCCAAGAATGCCGGCATTAAAATAATGGAACTCTTGGAAAAAGATATTAAACCTAGTGACATTATGACAGCTGAGGCTTTCCGCAACGCGATTACTATGGATATGGCTATTGGCTGCTCTACTAATTCAGTCTTGCATCTAATGGCAATTGCCAACGAAGCGGGGGTAAACATTGATTTAGACCTTTTTAACGAAGTAAGTGCCACTACCCCCCATCTGTGCAAAATAAGCCCATCCGGTTTTCATCACATGGAAGATCTAAATCGGGCCGGTGGAGTGCAAGCTATCTATAATGAATTAAATAAGAAAAAATTAATAAACCCAGACGTACTGACAGTTACCGGTCTAACCCTGGGAGAAAACATTGCTGCTACCCCAGTCCGCGATTACGAAGTTATACGGCCCCTAGACAATCCGTATAATTTCAGTGGAGGTTTGGCTATACTGTTTGGTAACCTCGCTCCTGAGGGCGCCGTGGTTAAGAAAGGGGCAGTTGCTCCTGAAATGATGCAGCATCAGGGACCGGCCCGAGTCTTTGACAGTGAAGAAGAGTCTGTGGCAGCCATACTAAATCAGGAGATCAAAGCAGGTGACGTTATTGTCATACGTTATGAAGGACCTCGGGGAGGGCCGGGGATGAGGGAGATGCTTACTCCCACTTCCGTTATTGCCGGCATGGGACTGGATAAAGAAGTAGCACTGATAACCGACGGAAGATTTTCAGGAGCTACGCGGGGAGCTTCGATAGGACATGTATCCCCGGAAGCTGCCTCAGGTGGACTTATTGGTTTGGTAGAAGAAGGGGACCTGATTAGTATTGATATTCCCGCCAACCGATTACAACTAATAGTAGAAGAGAGTGTACTGCTCGAACGAAAAAGTCGGTGGGTTAAACCCGAACCGCGAATTAAAACCGGATATATGCAGCGTTATGCTGAGATGGTTCAATCAGCCAGCAGTGGAGCAATATTTAAGAAATAGTTGCTTCCCGGGTGATAAGAAGCGGGCCATCGCAAGCCCGCTTTTCTATTTACAATATTTACCAAACGATTGTTGGGAATAACAGCAAATGTTTATATATGGGTTAAATGTATTGTGTAATCAGGGACTAGAAGCATACTTAGGCTGTTTGCAGAAAGAAGGCAACTGAAATAGTGAATAAATGAGCCTTTTAGTATAAAATAAAAAGGCATCATTTATGATAGCATGAGATAAATCCAGTTTTGATTAATCAGGATTTGTTATATTAGTAATTATAACGGAGGTGATGGGTGTGAAGTTAAAAGGAGCCGAGATTTTATTGCACTGCCTAAAAAAAGAAGGGGTAGACGTCATTTTTGGCTATCCAGGAGGTCAAGCTTTACCAATTTATGATGCCCTGTATGATTCGGATATAAAGCATATCCTGGTTCGTCATGAACAGGGTGCAGCCCATGCTGCCGAAGGTTATGCCCGAGCGTCCGGCAAGACCGGAGTATGTCTGGCAACCTCAGGCCCGGGGGCTACTAACCTGGTCACGGGAATTGCCGACGCCTATATGGATTCAATCCCGATGGTGGCTTTAACCGGACAGGTGGGAACCCATTTAATAGGCACAGATGCTTTTCAGGAAGCTGATATTATCGGTATAACACTACCCATTACCAAACACAGCTGTATGATAGAGCGAACCGAGGATGTAGCACGCATTGTCCATGAAGCATTTCATATCGCCAAAACCAACCGTCCCGGACCGGTAGTTTTAGATCTGCCTCGTGATGTTATGGATAGGGCTATTGACTTCGAAGACAGCAATGAAGAGGTTTCGATAAGGGGTTACCGGGTAATGAAAGGGGTCAATTCGGGGCAGATCAACTCTGCCGCCCAGATGATAAACCGGGCGGAGCGACCGCTTATCTATGCCGGAGGCGGCGTGATAAACTCTGAAGCGTCTGCTGAGCTAAGGGAATTAGCGGAGAAGGCCAAGATACCAGTAACGACTACCCTGATGGGGATGGGTGCCTTTCCTGGCATGAGTTATCTCTCTTTGGGAATGTTAGGGATGCATGGTACCCGTTACGCCAATTATGCAGTCGGGGAATGTGATGTTCTTATCGCAGTCGGGGTTAGATTTGACGACCGGGTGACTGCCAAACTGGCTGATTTTGCACCCAAAGCCGCCATCATCCATATCGATATCGATGCTGCCGAGATCGGCAAGAATGTGGCAATTAATATTCCCATTGTCGGCGATGTTAAAGAAGCTTTGCAGGCTTTGGTCCCCCGCATAGAAAGTCGGGAAGAGCTAGGCGAATGGCATAAGACTATTGCCCGCTGGAAAGACGAGTATCCCCTTCGCTATGGCAGGGCCTCCGAGGGGCGCATCATGCCGCAGCATGTGGTGGAAAAGATTTACGACGTAACCCAGGGCAATGCTATAATTACTACCGAGGTAGGACAAAATCAGATGTGGGCTGCCCAGTATTATCAATACAAAGAGCCGCGTACGTTTATAAGTTCAGGTGGATTGGGAACCATGGGTTATGGTCTCCCGGCTGCCATAGGGGCCAAAATAGCCAGACCAGATATGAAGGTAATAGATATCGCCGGAGATGGCAGTATTCAGATGAATATTCAGGAACTTGCCACCGCGGTTCAGTATAAAATACCAGTGGTGATCTGCATACTAAATAATCATAACCTGGGGATGGTAAGACAATGGCAAACTCTTTTCTTTAATGGACGCTATTCATATACCGACATGTGTGCCCAACCTGACTTTGTTAAACTCGCTGAAGCCTACGGTGCAGTAGGAATGAGGATTACCAGGGCCGAAGACGTGGAGGGTGCCTTGCAGGAAGCTTTCCTGGTTACTGACCGTCCGGTGATAATAGACTTCTGGGTAGAACGGATGGCCGATGTTTATCCAATGGTACCACCCGGAGAGTCTCTGCTAAATATGCTGGGAGGTGAGGATGATGAATAATCATACCCTGGCCGTTACGGTAGAAAACAAACCGGGAGTACTTACCCGGGTAACCACCCTTTTCCGCCGCAGGGGTTATAACATAGACAGCTTGACTGTAGGGACTACCGAGAACCCTGGTATATCGAGGATGACTATTGTAGTTCAGGGAGACGATCAGATCATTGAACAGGTCAGTAAACAACTCTATAAGCTGGTGGATGTTATTAAGGTAATTGATATCACTCAGGAAGAAGCAGTGGACCGGGAACTGGTTCTCATTAAGGTGAAGGCTGATAACAATGTGAGAGCTGAGATAGTTCAGATAGTTGATATTTTCCGCGCGCGTATTGTTGATATTGGCAGGAATTCGCTGATCATCGAGGCAACTGGAGATCAACGTAAAATTGATGCCCTGGAAGATTCATTCCGTCCCTTTGGTATCATTGAATTAGTGCGAACCGGTAAGGTAGCCATGGTTCGTGGTACCAGTGAAGATACAAAAAGAAGATAATTAAAAGGAGGAGACCATTAATGGCGAAAATGTACTACGATGCTGATGCAAATTTAGATCTTTTACAGGGTAAAACTGTAGCAGTTATGGGCTTTGGATCACAGGGACATGCCCAGGCCCAAAACCTTCACGAAAGTGGAGTGAAGGTAATAGTTGGCTTAAGGAAACCTACCGATGAATTAACCCAGAAGGAATGGGACAAGGTTATTGCGGCCGGTATTACCCCCATGAGCGTTGCCGAAGCTGCTGCCGCCGCTGATATTATTCAGATTTTACTGCCGGATGAAACCCAGGCACGTGTTTACAACGCGGAAATTAAGCCCTATCTAAAAAAAGGTAATGCCTTGGGATTCTCGCATGGCTTCAACATCCATTATGGGCAGATTGTACCTCCCGATTTTGTGGATGTGTTTATGGTTGCTCCGAAAAGTCCCGGCCATCTGGTGCGCAGAATGTATCAGAAAGGGGCTGGGGTTCCAGGCTTGATCGCAGTGGAACAGGATTACAGCGGCAGTGCGAAAGAACTGGGACTAGCTTATGCACGGGGCATTGGTTGTACCCGGGCCGGGGTTATAGAAACCACCTTCAAAGAAGAAACCGAAACCGATCTCTTTGGTGAACAATGCGTACTCTGCGGAGGGGTTACCGAGCTGGTCAAATCTGGCTTCGAAACCCTGGTAGATGCCGGTTATCAGCCCGAAATAGCCTATTTTGAATGTATGCACGAATTAAAGCTGATCGTTGATCTTATGTATGAAGGCGGCATGAGTTTCATGCGCTATTCCATCAGCGATACCGCCGAGTGGGGAGATTACACCAAAGGACCGGACATTATTGGGGAGGAAGCTCGTTGGGCAATGCAGGAAGCCCTAGCTGATATCCAGGATGGGACCTTTGCCAAGAACTGGCTGCTGGAAAATATGGTAGGCCGTCCCCGCTTTAATGCCCTGAAGAGGCAGAATAGTGAACATATGATCGAGGAAGTTGGGGCTGAGCTGCGTGGCATGATGCCCTGGCTTAAAGAAACCAAATAGGGAAACAGACTTATTCCGTTTGACCCTAAAATGTTACGATAATATTAGAAGATTGGGGGTACCCCCAATCTTCTAATTATTAATCAATAATGGAGGATTATTTATGGGTGATACTAGTAGAATATATCTCTTTGATACCACCCTGCGCGATGGCGAGCAGTCTCCCGGGGTCAGTCTCAATGTGGAGGAGAAGCTGGAAATAGCTCAGCAGCTGGCACGGCTGGGGGTCGATGTAATCGAAGCCGGATTTCCCATTGCTTCGCCGGGTGATTTTCAAGCAGTAAAAAATATTGCCAAAAAGGTTAAAGGAACTACTATTGCTGGCCTATGCCGGGCTACACGCACGGATATTGACCGCGGCTGGGAAGCACTGCAATATGCGGAGAGCCCACGTATACATACTTTTCTGGCTACATCCGATATTCATCTGCAGCATAAGCTGCAGATCACCAGAGAACAAGCCCTGCAGCAAGCCATAGATGCCGTTAAATATGCCAAGAAGTACTGCGGAAACGTAGAGTTTTCCGCCGAAGATGCCTCTCGCAGCGACATGGATTTTCTGGCTCAGGTAGTGGAAGCGGTTATTGCTGCTGGTGCCGATGTTGTGAATCTGCCCGATACGGTTGGTTATGCAGTTCCTGAAGATTTCGGGCTTTTTATCCGTACTATTATGGATCGGGTTCCCAATATAGACCAGACCATAATAAGTGTTCATTGCCATGATGATCTAGGTTTAGCAGTGGCCAATTCCTTATCGGGAGTTGTCAATGGAGCCAGACAGATTGAATGTGCGGTTAACGGGATAGGAGAAAGGGCTGGGAATGCCTCATTGGAAGAGATTATAATGGCTTTATATACCCGTAAGCCTTTCTATAATAAAGACATCAGTATTAATTATCAGGAAATATATCGTACCAGCCGTTTGGTGAGCAGTTTAACGGGTATGCTCATCCAGCCTAACAAGGCGATTGTCGGCAACAATGCTTTCGCCCATGAGGCCGGTATACACCAGGATGGGGTTCTTAAGGAAAGAAGCACCTATGAAATTATGAGCCCGGAATTGGTGGGGGTCTATAAAAGCAATCTGGTACTCGGCAAACACTCGGGCCGACATGCTTTTAAAGAGCGCCTGCAGGAGCTCGGGTATAGCCTGGATGAGACTGAATTTCAAAAGGCCTTTGTGGGTTTCAAAGAAATTGCCGACAAGAAAAAAGAAATCAATGATGATGACTTGGAAGCGCTGGTAAAGGATCGGGCCAAAGCAGTTCCCGAACGGTTTAGCTTGAAATATCTGCATATATCCTGTGGAAGCAGTGTAATTCCTACGGCTACTATCAAGCTGGCCATTGAAGACAAAGTTTTTGAATGTGCCTCCACCGGTGCAGGGCCTGTGGAAGCGGCCTGTCATGCGGTAGATAAGATTACTGATATTTACGGTAAAATGATTGATTACAAATTGCAGGCGGTCTCTGCTGGCAAAGACGCACTAGGTGAAGTTACTTCCAGGATCCAAATAGATGATAATGTCTATAATGGCCGAGGTTTGAGCACCGATATTATTGAAGCTAGTATTAAATCATACATAAATGCGATCAATAAGTATTATTACGAGAAGACCCTTAATAGCCAGGTTTGAATATAAACTAGTAAAATGGAGGATAAGTTTATGGGAATGACTATTAGCCAGAAAATCCTGGCAGCCCATGCTGATCGGGAGTTTGTTGAGGCAGGGGAACTGCTGAACTGCAAGTTGGATATCATTCTGGGCAATGACGTTACTGCTCCGGTTGCCATATCTGAATTTAATAAACTGGGTTTAGATCGAGTCTTTGAACAGGATAGTATAGTACTGGTTCCAGATCATTTTACCCCTAACAAAGACATAAAGTCAGCCGAGCAATGCAAAATTGTACGTGAGTTTGCCAAAGCCTACGGAATTAGCAACTATTTTGAAATTGGCCAGATGGGCATCGAACACTGTCTGTTGCCTGAAAAAGGACTGGTAGGACCTGGTGACCTTATCATCGGAGCTGATTCACATACTTGTACCTATGGAGCTCTAGGTGCTTTTGCCACCGGGGTAGGTTCAACTGATATGGCGGCGGCCATGGCTACAGGCGAGGCCTGGTTCAAAGTACCGGAGAGTATTAAATTTATATACTATGGCAAAACTCCCCAATGGGTAGGCGGAAAAGATTTTATCCTCCATGCCATTGGCGATATCGGCGTAGATGGAGCCCGCTATATGTCTATGGAATTTACCGGTGAGGCTATAAGCGCACTGTCCATGGATAACCGCTTCTCAATGGCTAATATGGCGATAGAAGCTGGGGGCAAGAATGGCATTATTGCCGCTGATGAGATAACTCTGGCTTATATTAAAGATAGGGTGCGCCGTCCTTATAAGATATACCATTCGGATCATGATGCAGTTTATGCGCGGACCATTGAATATGATGTATCAGCTATGGAACCGGTGGTGGCATTCCCCCACTTACCAGAGAATACCCGTCCCGTAAGTCAAGCGGGGGATGTAGTGATAGACCAGGTGGTAATCGGTTCTTGTACCAACGGGCGCATTGAGGACTTGGAAGCAGCCGCTTCTATCCTCAAAGGACATAAAGTCCATGCCGAAATCCGAGTAATCATCCTGCCGGGTACTCAGGCTATTTACTTGGAAGCCCTGCGGAGAGGATTCATTGAAACCTTTATTGAAGCTGGAGCAGTTGTCAGCACCCCGACCTGTGGACCGTGCCTGGGTGGTCATATGGGGATTCTGGCCAAAGGGGAGAGGGCTCTCGCTACCACGAATCGTAATTTTGTAGGTCGGATGGGACATCCCGAGAGCGAAGTATATCTATGTAACCCGGCAGTAGCAGCTGCCAGTGCCATTAAAGGCAGAATAACTGCGCCATGGGAGGTGTAAGAGGATGAAATTTATCGGCAAAGTTTATAAATTTGGAAGTAATATCGATACCGATGCGATTATACCAGCACGCTATCTGAATACCTTCGATCCACAGGAATTGGCGAGCCATTGTATGGAAGATGCCGATCCTGAATTTCCCCAGAAGGTTAAACCAGGCGATATAATTGTAGCTGATAAAAATTTTGGGTGCGGCAGTTCCCGGGAGCATGCGCCTATTGCCATTAAAGGTGCGGGGGTATCCTGTGTTATCGCCGATTCTTTTGCCCGCATTTTTTACCGGAATGCTATTAATATTGGCTTACCGATACTGGAATCTCCGGAAGCGGCAGTTGCTATCCAGGAGGGTGACGAGCTGGAGGTGGAACTGGAAAGCGGCCAGATTCGCAACCTAAGAACTGGGGAAACGTACCAGGCCACTCCTTTCCCTGTATTCATGCAGGGTATTATAGCGCAGGGCGGTCTGATCGAATATGTCAGAGAAAAAAGCCGGCAGTAGGATTGGAGAGGAGAAATTTAATGTATAAGATTGCAGTTCTTCCCGGAGACGGGATTGGCGTAGAAATTGTCCCGGAGGCAATAAAGGCCCTGGAGGCGACGGGACAAAAGCTGGGCTATGAGTTCCAGTTTACGGAAGCCCTGATTGGCGGAGCGGCTTATGATGTAGTGGGAGTTCCTTTGCCCGAAAGTACCCTAGAAACCTGCCGGGCATCGGATGCAGTATTACTAGGTGCTATAGGCGGGCCAAAATGGGATAATCTGCCCGTACACCTGCGTCCGGAAGTAGGTGCATTACTGCCTTTAAGAAAGGAACTGGGCCTGTATGCTAACCTTCGTCCGTGTATGTTGTTTCCCAGCCTGATACAGGCTTCCACCCTCAAAGAAGAGGTGATTTCCGGGGTAGACTTAATGGTTATCCGGGAACTTACGGGGGGACTATATTTTGGCCAAAAGAGTCGGGAAAAAACAGCTGATGGAGGCACGAAAGCTACTGATATTCTCAGCTATTCTACCTTCGAAATAGAGAGAATTGTGCGTTTTGCTTATGAAGTTGCCCGCAAAAGACATCACCGACTTTGTTCAGTTGACAAAGCAAATGTCTTGGAAAGTTCACGGCTATGGAGAGAAACTGTAATAGAAATAGCTAAAGATTATCCGGATGTAGAGACCAGCCACATGTATGTTGACAATTGTTCCATGCAGCTTATTCGCAATCCTCGGCAATTCGATGTGATTGTTACGGAGAACATGTTCGGGGACATCTTAACTGATGAAGCTTCTATGTTGACCGGCTCTATCGGTATGCTCCCTAGTGCATCGATTGGAGGTCAGGTGGCCTTGTATGAACCTTCCCACGGCAGTGCCCCTGATATAGCGGGACAGAAAAAGGCCAATCCACTGGCCACAATTTTATCTGCGGCTATGATGCTGCGCTATTCGTTTAACCTGGAAGAAGGGGCCCAAATGATTGAAAAGGCTGTATTCCAGGTTATGGAGGAAGGCTGCCGCACCCCAGATTTGATGGAAGAGGGCAAGATTCTAGTTGATACCGTCCAGATGGGCGACCTGATAAAACAGCATATCCTGAATAGTTGATAGGAGGGTTTATAATTGGGGATTTAACACGGGACGTTATAATATATGATACTACCCTGCGGGATGGTTCTCAGGGGGAGGGCATATCTTTTTCAGTTGATGACAAAATAAAGATAGCCAAAAAGCTGGACTATCTGGGGGTAGCCTATATAGAAGGCGGTTGGCCGGGCAGTAATCCCAAGGACTTGGATTTCTTTCACCAAATGAAGGACTATGAGTTAAAACATGCCCGCCTGACCGCTTTTAGTTCCACTCGTAAACCTGGAGTTGCGGTCAAACAGGACAATAATATCACCTCCCTGCTGGCAGCGGAGGTGGACGTAGCAGCTATATTCGGCAAAGCCTGGGATTTTCATGTCTTGCGAGCTCTGGAAACCAGTCTGGAGGAGAATCTCCATATGGTGCGGGAGACAGTTGCCTATCTCAAGGACCGGGGCCTGGAAGTTTTCTTTGATGCCGAACATTTTTTTGACGGTTACAAGCATAATCCTGATTATGCTCTGGAGGTTCTGGCAACTGCAGCTACAGCCGGAGCGGACTGTCTGATTCTCTGCGATACCAACGGGGGAACCATGCCTTGGGAATTGGGTCATATTATTAGCACGGTACAAAAAGATATAAGGACTCCATTGGGCATTCATGCGCATAATGACGCTGGGTGTGCAGTAGCCAACTCTTTGCTAGCCTTACAGCAGGGATTTGTTCAGGTACAGGGTACGATCAATAATTACGGAGAACGATGTGGCAATGCTGATCTATGTTCAGTCATCCCCAATTTGGAACTAAAAATGGGTAAGCGGTGCCTGCCATCTGGCAATCTTAAGCATCTGACCGAGGTTTCCCATTACGTCAATGAAATAGCCAATATGCCCAGTCCTAATAACCAGCCATTTGTTGGTTATGGAGCATTTGCTCACAAAGGAGGCATTCATGTAAGTGCACTCCTCAAAGATTCACTAACTTATGAACACATTGACCCTGACGATGTTGGCAATCACCGCCGGGTGCTGGTATCTGAATTATCAGGTATTTCCAATCTGCTTTACAAAACCAAAGAACTAAATCTGGATGTAAACAGCTATGATGCTGAAACCCGGAAAGTAATCAGGCAGATTAAGGAACTGGAGAGTCAGGGCTTTCAATTTGAAGGAGCCGATGCTTCCCTGGAATTGCTGCTGCGCAAAGCCTTCGGGCAGTTTGAGGACTTTTTCCAGCTTAATAATTTAAAAATAATTTTAGAAAAACGTGAGGATAATGATATTATCTCTGAAGCGGTAATCAAGGTAACGGTTGGTGACCAAACGTACCACACCGCTGCCGAAGGGGATGGCCCAGTCAATGCTCTGGATAATTCACTGCGTAAAGCTCTGACGGAGGTGTATCCGGAAATAAACGAGATGCATCTTAGCGACTACAAGGTGCGTGTATTGGACGGCAACCTGGGTACAGCCGCCAAAGTTAGGGTATTGGTGGAGTCATCCAACGAGACTGAAAAATGGAGCACAGTAGGTGTTTCTGAAAACATTATCGAAGCTTCCTGGCAGGCGATCGTAGATAGTATTAATTATATTTTAATGAAAAAACGACTGAAACAGGACGAGTCATAGCCAAGATAACCTAATTAAACAACTAGAAAAGTCACTGGTTCTGCGTATAGGCAAGACCAGTGACTTATTTTTATCGGGGGATGGTTTAGTAGACCTTCTTCAAACCTACTGCCAAGGCCGTAAGGGAGATGCTGTTCACAGCGACAAAGTCAATGTTGGAACACTGCTCTGCGACGATTTCGACAATATAACGGCAGCAATCCGGACAGTCTTCACATTCGCACCAGCTAAAACAGAAGGAACCAGTCTCTTGAACAAAGTCACCAATAAGCTCAATGCCCTCATCTTCGCGTTGGATCTTTTCAAATGCCCAGGTGCCCAGCGGGATAGGGCTTCCACAGCAAACCTTGCTTAATTTAAAGACCAGACGCAAGAAATAGTTATCGCTATCTAGGGTTTTAAATGAGATGAGCGAGGAAAAGTCGATTTTGATCGTAGGATCAATTAACTGCCTAGTATCCAGGGCCACAGTTGCCAGTACGGTCGGATACCATCCAGCACCATCAAGAATAGGACCATTGCAGCTTAACGGGGTTGAACCAACACTGGTGCCGCATCTTAAAATGGTTGCGGTCTGGTGTTTGGGATGAGGATGAGGTTTACGATCTTCGCGTTCCGGCTCAGGGTCTGCATATCGATAGGGATCTCTGTTGTTCATGTTACATTTCATATCGGAGGACCTCCTTAACTTTATATTTGGACTCATCAAGGCAAAAACTGACTACCTTGCCAAGTACTAATTTAACTTATTCAAAGCCCTATATATTGGTTACACTGGAAAACTATAAAGTGGATGTACCGTTAGCGGGCAATAAATAGATTGGTAGTATTTCTGAGCGTGGACAAGTAAAAAAGATGGCTTTCATGTTATAATAATAGCGTTCTAATAATTAACAATATTTAGGCGATAAGTTTATGTTAGGGGATGAAATATTGAAAGCAATGATTATGGCAGCAGGGGTTGGTTCAAGACTAATGCCCATGACGATAGATATACCCAAGCCAATGATTCCCATGGCTAACCGGCCGCTGATGGCTGATACGGTTCAACTCTTACGGGACCATAGCTTCACCAACATAATAGCCAACCTGCATTATCATGCTGACTCTATCAGCAGCTATTTTGGTGATGGTCAAGCCGATGGAGTGTCTCTGGAATATTCACGGGAAGAAGAACTGCTGGGTACGGCCGGCGGTGTGAAGCGGTGTGAGTGGTTCCTGGATGACTGTTTTATTATCGTAAGCGGGGATGCTCTAACCGATATGAATCTTACAGCGCTGGTACGAGCCCATAAGCGACATGGGGCACTGGCGACCATTGCCTTAAAAGAGGTTCAAGATGTTGAGAATTTTGGCGTGGTCATTACCGATGAAAAAGGACTGATAAAGAGCTTTCAAGAAAAGCCCAGTGCTCAGGAAGCCTTAAGCAGAGTAGCTAACACCGGTATTTACGTATTCGAACCGGAAATTTTTCAATACATTCCTGCCGGTCAATTCTACGATTTTGGGAAGCAGGTTTTCCCCCAACTTGTGGAAATAGGTGCACCTTTTTATGGCGTAATTGTAGAAGATTACTGGTGTGATGTGGGTAATATTGCTACTTACCGTCAGGCTCATGCGGACATTCTGGAAGGGAAAGTTCGGGTTAATATGGAGGGGAATCTGACTGTTTTGGAAAGTCGGAATCGGGTTTTGCTAGGGGCAGGAGTACAGGTAGGAGAAAATATTAGTTTTAAGGGCAATGTAGTAATTGGGGCGGGTTGCCGAATAGGCGATAATGTCACTATAGGTGATTCCGTGATATGGAACGATACGGTTATCGATGACAATGTCATTATCCAGGAGGCGGTGATCGGTGCTCGATGTAAAGTCAGTGACGGATCCTTCATTCCTGCCGGTTCAGTCATAGCTAGCGGGACTTCCGAGTCCGTGCATAGGTCTGATACCCAAGAGTAACGGTGATTGCTATTGATAACGTGTATCTCTAAATATGTAATAAGTTCTATTTAGTGGATAGAATAGCTGGCACAAAAAAGGAGCAGTTTTGGTAGCAACCAAATTTCTACTCCTTTTAATAATTATTATTATTGAACAATAAAGTATTTAAGATTGTTGCGTCTATTGAGCTGACGGATTTAATAGGTCGGCGAAGTTCTGATCGAGAATATTTATATCCAAAGCTTTAATTTGGTCCAGGACCGAAGCATCAACCGGAGACATGTTAAATATCCTGAATTGACCTTTCTCCAAGATAAGGATGGCAGCCTCCATGCTGGTTGCTTTACCGCCTTCCATAAAGCTATAGACAACGATAGCACTTTCTTTGCCCACTTTGGTGTAATCTTTCATAACACTTATAGTTACACCTGCCGGTATCTGGTTATCTTTCTCGATATCAGCGATAGCTACGGCGACTTCCTTCTCTATTGTAGCTCTATTGGCCAGAAGTTCGGCAGGTGTCATACTAGCATAGTTATCAGATAAAAGGCGCACTGACCAGAAGACGCTTAGATTCTGGGCTACAGTATTGAAATCACGGTTGAAATAAGCCTGATAGAAATTTTTAACGGTCTTTTCCGGTGCGGGTGTATCTCCGTAAGCCGCAAACCAGTATAAACCTGCAAAACATATCAGAATAATCGCAAATAATGCACGGGGAACCCTTCGTTTAGAATTTTTATCAACATCTGACCGGGGAGTGGTTTCATGAGAGGACTTATCCAATTTTCATATACCTCCGTTTCCTAATACAATACAATTAATATAAAACATATTTTACTCCATTTAATCACTATTAACAATCAAATGGGGTAGGATGTTAGTATTATGTTAGAAGAAGGTACGCAAGCATCAAAGTCGGCAAATAATAGGCTTGATCAGGAGGACGTTAAATGAAGAAGGTTATAATAATCGGCGCTGGACCAGCGGGGATGATGGCAGCAGCTACGGCTGCTTCTGCCGGAGCAGCCGTCATTTTAGTGGAGAAGAAAGAAAAAGTTGGCCGAAAACTTAGCATTACCGGCAAAGGTAGATGCAATCTGACATCGGCTGTAGATAAAGATGGTCTGATAAAAGGATTTCCTGGCAATGGAAGGTTTCTATATAGTTCATTTCATGAGTTTTCCAACCTGGACCTGATAGACTTTTTTGAACAACGTGGTTTAAAAACCAAAGTGGAAAGAGGAAACCGGGTGTTTCCAGAATCGGATAAGGCGGAAGATGTTGTCAAGGTTCTTTATAAAACCATACTGGAAGCTGGCATCAAAATAATGACCGCTTGCCCGGTCCATAAAATTATCATTGAATCTGGTCGGACTAAAGGGGTTGACTGCAAGGCGGGCAAACTAAGCGCTGATGCCGTGATTATAGCTACCGGGGGATTGTCCTACCCGGGGACTGGTTCGACTGGCGACGGATACCAATGGGCAGCTGCTGCCGGACATAAAATTGTGGATCCGCGTCCCGGTCTGGTTCCTTTATTGGCTCGGGAGGAATGGGTAAAAGAATTACAGGGACTCAGCCTTAAAAATACACGGGCGGTGGCCTATGAAGACAGCGGCAAGAAGATAAACGAGGATTGCGGGGAACTCTTGTTTACTCATTTCGGTTTGTCAGGTCCGATTATTCTTTCTATGAGCCGTGACATTGGGGAATACTTGCATCTTCACCATAAACCGGTTCAAATCGAATTGGATCTTAAACCGGCTCTGAGTGAAGAGAAGCTTGACGAACGTTTGCAAAGAGATCTGGATAAGTATTCCCGTAAAATGTTTAAAAATGCCTTAGACGACCTGCTGCCTGCGAAAATGATCCCGGTTATGGTACGATTAAGCGGGATTGAGGCAGGTAAATTCTGTAATCAAATAATACGCAGTGAAAGGCTTAAGCTGGTAAACCTCTTGAAACATTTGCCGTTGACAATTTATGGTACCAGGCCTATTGCAGAGGCGATCGTTACCGCTGGCGGCGTAGATGTCAAAGAGGTCGATCCCAAAACCATGCAATCCAAACTAGTGCCAGGCCTGTTTTTTGCTGGTGAGGTGCTGGATGTAGATGGATATACCGGGGGTTATAATTTGCAAGCGTCTTTCTCTACCGGCTATGTAGCTGGAAAGTGTGCCGCGGCTTCTACCCGTTGACGGTCTACCCCATTTCTGATACTATTCAACTTGATTATGGAAATTTTTATTTTAGAACAGGAGGAAATGTTGAAATGACCTTGAAAATGAGCCAGTATCAGGGTTCATCCGATTATATTGTAAGTGATGAATTAAGAAACAGTGTGAACATAGCCATCGCGCTCAGCAAGCCGCTTTTGATCAAAGGGGAACCTGGCACCGGCAAAACCATGCTAGCTCAAAGTATAGCGCAGGCTCTCAATAAGACGTTGTTTATTTGGAATAT
Source organism: Syntrophomonadaceae bacterium (assembly GCA_963665865.2). GTDB lineage: Bacteria > Bacillota > Syntrophomonadia > Syntrophomonadales > Syntrophomonadaceae > PHAA01. The sequence continues at coordinate 95,064 of CAXXWF010000001.1, forward strand.
TAAATCAACCACCAAAGCCCAGGAAGGACTATACGTCTATGATACGGTACAGAGACTTTATGATAGTCAATTTAAGGATCACGATGTAGCCAACATCAAACAATATATAAAGGCAGGCAAACTGGGTGAAGCATTCCTGAGCAACGAACAGGTTGTCCTGCTGATCGATGAGGTCGACAAAGCTGACCTTGAGTTTCCTAATGATCTGCTCTGGGAACTTGACCAAATGAGTTATTATATTCCGGAGACCCGGGAAACGATAGAAGCTAAAACCAGACCCATTGTTATTATCACCAGCAATGCCGAGAAAGAGCTGCCAGATGCCTTTTTGCGGAGATGCATCTTTCATTATATTGCTTTTCCCGACCCGGAAGAAATGGGGAAAATCATTAAGGTTCATCATCCCAATCTAGATAAGCATTTGCTGGAGCAGGCTATGGAAACCTTTTATATGCTGCGGAATATTCCTAATATACAGAAAAGGCCCAGCACCAGTGAATTAATTGACTGGCTGCAAGCCTTGGTGGTGGGAGGAATAAGTCCGGGCAAAATCAAGCAGGATATACCATTCCTCGGTGTTTTATTGAAGAAGAACGAGGATTTGGACAGTCTCTTAAATGGGCTGCAAAGTAAGACTCAGAACAAGGCTACTCCCCGCAGCAACTACTGGAATCGTTAGGAGCGAAGAGTTTGTTCACTGACTTCTTTTATTATTTAAGGAATTTTGGAGTCCCGGTTTCTATGAATGAATGGCAGGATCTAATGGAAGCCCTGGAAAAAGGTTTGGCCGCTTCGAGTTTGACCGGCTTCTATTACCTGAGCCGGGCTCTGCTTGTCAAAACCGAAGCTCATTATGATAGATTTGACTTAGCTTTCGCCAGCTACTTGGGGGATGTGGAAAGTCCTGAAGGCCTGCCCGATAAAATTTGGGATTGGTTGAACAAGGAATTACCCACCCGGGAAATAACCGAGGCGATGCGGCAGAACCACTCCCAGCTTGACATCGAGGAAATGAAACGGATGCTGGCTGAGAGATTGGCAGAACAGAACGAGGAACATCATGGGGGCAATCGCTGGGTTGGCACGGGAGGAACCTCCCCTTTTGGACATTCGGGCTATCATCCCGGAGGAATACGAATTGGCGGTAATACCAGAAATCTGTCCGCGGTTAAGGTAGCTGGTATGAGGCGCTTTCAGGAGTTTCGAACCGACGAGACGCTGGGTGTTCGGCAGTTCCAACTTGCCTTGCGTAAACTTAGGCAGTTTACCACCCGTCTGGAGGGAGTCAGAGAAGAACTGGACTTGGACGGCACGGTCGATAAGACGTGCCAAAATGCAGGCCGTTTGGAATTGGTCTGGGCACGCCCCCGGGTGAACAGCATGAAGGTGCTCCTGCTAATGGATGCCGGAGGTTCCATGCTGACATACAGCCGCCTCTGTAATCAATTGTTTACCGCGGTTAATAAATCCAACCACTTCAAGGACTTAAAAGTGTTCTATTTTCATAATTGTATTTATGACTGGCTCTACCATGATTCCAGCTGCAGTATGAGTGACTATACAGATACAGAACATATCCTCCGCACCTGCGATTCTGATTATCGGGTGATTATTGTAGGTGATGGCAGTATGTCTCCCTCTGAATTGATGCGGGTGGGAGGTATTATTGATTGGGATTTACACAATGCTGTGCCGGGCATTGAGTGGCTGAAACGTATTCGGAGGCAGTTCGAGTACTCAGTATGGCTTAATCCCATACCCGCACACTACTGGGATTGGATGGATGGTGCCTATACTATTAGATCTATTGATCAGGTATTTCCTATGGATGAATTAACGGTGGAGGGACTGGAACGTTCCATAGGCAAACTTAAAAGCCGCTCGGTAGTAGGAAAGGGGAATAAAGTTGCAAAACGATAAACAGGTCGAAATTGTGGTAGATGGGGTAACTGGAGTGGGAAAATCCAGCCTGGTTAAGATTATTTGTGAAGAAATGGGGCTAAAACCATTCAGTGAGATGTTTGAAGATGAGAACCGTCTCCTGCAAAAATTTTTCCATGATAGGGAAAAATGGGCTTTCTCAATGCAAATGAATTTTCTGACCAACCGTTTTAAACAATACCAGCAGGCTATGAAGATAGGCAGAGCGGTCATGGATCGTTCGATCTATTCTGATCGGATATTCGCCTTGATGTATCTCAAACACGGCTATTTAAATCCCGAAGAATATGCAGTCTATAACAACCTGTTGCATACTCTGCTGGAGCACGTTACTCCTCCCCAACTTATGATTTATCTGCGGGTCGATACTGATGAAGCAATGCGGCGAATTCATCGGCGGGGGCGTCCGGATGAGATCGAAGTCGAACGTGATTATTGGGACCTATTGAACCAGTTTTATGAAAAGAATTATCAAGATTTTCGCCTGGGGCAGCTGCTGGTTCTCAAAGTTGATCACCTGGATTATGTGCACAAACCTGAAGACCGCAGATATATTATGGATGAAATTAGACAAGCTGTTAATAAGGGAGCGCGGTCGGCTGCAGCCTTTTAGATCTATAGCTGCAGGTATTTACAGCAAGGTGGTGCAGCCATGCAAGTGATGCTGGGGATAATGGCGGTTATTATATTCCTGCTCTATTCTGTTTACTTTATCAAGATAATCAATGGCAGTCATCAAGGATTCGAACTAGAGATACTAAGATCGCTGGCTGAATGGATTATTGTCAAAGGGTCGTCAACCAAGACTTATATCTGGGCAATGTTCACTGGGTCTTTGCTGGCAGAATTGTTTTATTTTTACCTAACCCTGGTACGCATTCAAAATCCGGTCATTATAATCCTGACGGTAATTATAATATTGATTGAAATCTATCACTTTACTTTAATAGCGGTGGGTCTTAAACGCTTCTTCACCGGCAAGTACCTCCTCAGCCAGATATTTAAGTGGCGGCTGGAAAGAGCCAGCACAATCCTCTTGTTTACTCACTCCTTACTAGTACTAATAGTACTAACCTTCTATTAAATCTCAGACCGTCAAAAAAAGCGAATAACGCAGTTATTCGCTTTTTTTGACGGTTTGGCACCTTGCCGACCTTATCGACAAGCATTCAGCCCCTTCCTGTTCAGGAAGGGGCTGAATGAGAAGACGCAATCAAAGCTATTCTATGAACTAAAAACCGGTCATAAGGGCTTTAGGCATGATAATGGGTTGATCAGGTTTTATCTGATATTTAGCGGGTATTACTGGCCCATGGTCAGTTATGGCAGCGCCAGGTACAAACGCGCTGTCCGGTAACACCCGGCGGACTTCAATCAAGGCGGAACCATACCAGTAGGAAAAATCATTAATAATTCCTATGGCGGTAGGATTTCCATCACAGGTATTAATAATACAAGGTTTGCCGTTTACTAACCCCATATATATGGCTACATGACCGATATGTGTCCTGGCTGGAGCATCAGAGTTCCAGAAGGTGAATATATCGCCAGGTTTTAGCTTTTCCACCCCCACCAGGGTATATTTGGAGGAACCCGGTATTTTTTGGGCATAAACACCTTCCACCTTAACTCCGACTTTGTTATAATCCTTGGCCGCCGAAGTAATGGAATATCCAAAATCTTTATAAACCAACGATACAAAATTGGAACAATCGATGTATCCGGTCGTGGGATATTTTGTATGCCCGTACTTCATAAAGCCGTATTCCATATACCAAATAGCACGCCCGACCAGAGTTTGAGCCAGGGTGCCGTCGTAACTGGCGCGAAGGAAGTCTACTACGGGTTTCTCATGACTATTATAGTGGCTACTATTTGATGTATACGTGCTTGTGGAAGCAGGGGGGCTGCTGCTGTCGACAGGTGGTGCGGTTGGTACCGGGGGTGACGACACAATACCTGCTAATGCTGCATTCAGGGCTGCCTTAGTTATAGGACCAACAATGCCATCCATTTTCAATCCTTGGGATTTTTGAAAATTCATTACAGCACCCTGAGTTTTTGGACCAAACGATCCATCAATACTATTTGTATAAAAGCCTAACCCGGTAAGATCTGTCTGCAAATGACTGACGGATGAACCTTGGCTGCCCAAGGTTAGATTTTGGGTACCATAATCACTGGCCTGAGCCGGCAAAGGTATTATAGCGACCATAAGCAAGGCTAATATACCCAATAAAAACAATTGTTTGCAACGTAATGTTAACATAAGTCCCTCCTTTCTAAAGTCAGGAATAAAAAGAATGAAATTGTTCTATTTTTTGTTTGCGCAGTAGTCTGCATATAAACCTCCCATACATTTGATTAACGTCTCCTGTAATTAAAAATTCGACCTCATTTCTCTACTACCTTTTGGTAAATATGGACAATTAGATCACAGTTAGTAGAAAAAAGGGCGGAGAGGACGAATTAGCCTATGTTTACAACGGGAGGAAGCAGCAATGTGGTAAATTGTGGAACCTGAGGGGCTGATGACATAATGAGCCCAGCAAAATGTATTTGAAGTTATCCAAGATGAAAAGGGTTCAGGTAAACAGAAATGGCTAGTAAAAGGCATAGGCCGCGTTTGTGGGCGGCCTTAAATTAGGTTATAATTTAATGAAAGTATTGGAGGCCAATTAAAACGAAAAAGGAGGCAAACGAATGGAATTCTTTGATGTCATTAAGAGCAGGCGGGCAGTCCGCAAGTACAAACCCGACATGGTAAGCAAGGAAGACATAGTCAAGATACTTGATGCTGGGAATTGGGCACCTTCGGGCAGGAATCTGCAGCAATGGGAATTCGTCGTTGTCTCCGGAGAGAAGAAGAGAGAGATTGGTGAAAGCTATGCTGCGATAGCCGCTGGATATACCGCAGATTGGGAAGCGTCAGCACGAGAAAGTTTTATAAACTATGCCCGGACTTACGGTAGGGCGCCCCACATAATAGTGGTTCTTACCGATGCCAGTGATGTGCCGGGGATTATGAAAATGCACTTGGAGAGTGGCAGCGCGGCTATGGAAAATATTGTCCTCGCGGCTCGAGCACTAGGATTAGGCACCTGCTGGATGACCGGTCCCCTTCAAGATGAAAAATCCCTGCGTCGTATTTTGGATATTCCAGAGGACAAAGAAATTGTCGCCGTCACACCGCTGGGATACCCGGAGGGGTTCCCGCTCGCACCTGACCGGATTGATCCAGAGTTAAGCCAGAAAGTACGTTGGATCGAATAGAAGCGGCAACTGGTTAGGTTGATCAAACTATTGAAGGTTATAGTGGGTGAGCAGTCATTATAGGGATTCCATTTCGGCGATGACCATTTTAACTTCCAGCCAGTCCCTTACCCGGGTGATATTATTTACGTCCAGGTGAGCATTATACGGGTAATCAAACATAACAACCGGTATAATCCCACTCAATTCCAGAGAGAGATCATGATGGTCCTCAATCATCACATCAATATTATTATCCAAACAGGACTCCAGTTTGCTGAAATGATGCATGTTGGTGGTGCTATTCATCACCAGTCGATCGTATTCGACCTGGTACCGAGACAACCAATCCAGAGTGGTTGTCCTGATGGTTTGGTCACGCTGGTTGCGTGAGGTTATCAGGATGATAGAATGGCGCTGGTGCAAGTCGCTGATTACTTCCAAGGAATAGGGTTTGGGTGCTACACGCTTATAGATATCTGTTAAGTAGGTAGATAGAAACAGCGTGATAAGCTCCGTATCCCACTGGAGCGAATCTTCCAGGCTATAGTGGTTTAAACTTACCTTGGTTGTGAGATTATTTTCTCTATCGAAAATCCGCACATAGTCCAGAATTACATCTCGGGTATTGGTTATGGTATTATCAATGTCAATGCCAATATTCATGGTTTAATGCTCCTCTAGTCAGTCTCATGTAATTAAGGCCTGTTCCTAAGGCTTGCTCAAATAACAAGTCCAACCATTATAACCTATTAATCCCCTTAACCCAAAATTAATAGGGCAGGGTTTGCACCCTGCCCCGTTATAATCGCTGTTTAACTGTTTAACGCAGGATACTCCCGGCAATGACCATACGTTGAGCTTCCGAACTGCCTTCATAGATTTCAGTTATCTTGGCGTCGCGCATTAAACGTTCCACTTTAACCCCTTTGACATACCCGTAACCACCGTGGATTTGTACTGCTTTGACGGTATGTTTCATAACCGCTTCGGCGCAGAACAGCTTGGCCATAGAAGCCTCCTTGGTAAAGGGCTGGCCCTGATCTTTTAACCAACCAGCATGATAAGTTAAGAATCTGCAAGCTTCCAAGTCAGTGGCCATATCTACCATCCACCACTGGACAGCCTGGTTTTTGGAAATGGGTTTGCCAAACTGAATCCTTTGTTTGGAGTAGCTGATGGATTCATCCAGGGCTGCCTGAAGAATTCCGATAGATTGAGCCGCAATCCCAATCCGGCCGTGATCAAAGCAATTCATAGCGATCTTCATGCCGGTGCCTTCCGCACCTAGAAGATTAGTTTTGGGTATACGACAATCTTTGAAGATAACCTCAGAGGTCTGGGAGGCTCTAATTCCCATTTTCATAAAATGACTGCCGATGTTTAATCCAGGGGTGCCCTTGGATACGATAAAAGCACTCATCCCTTTGGGACCTGCAGATTTATCAGTCCAGGCAAAGGTTATAAAGGTATCGGCCACCGGGCCGTTGGAACAAAAGGTTTTAGTACCGTTCAGAACATATTCGTCTCCGTCAAGTACCGCGGTAGTAGTAGCCGCACCCACATCCGTCCCCGCTCCTGGCTCTGTAAGGGCAAAAGCTCCGATATGTTCACCTTTGGCCAGAGGGATTAGAAATTTTTTCTTTTGTTCCTCATTACCAAAATTATTAATTGGCATTAATGAGAGACTGGTATGAACCGACATGGTAAAGCCAGTGGCTGCGCAGGAACGCGAAAGCTCTTCTATAGCGATGGCGTAGGTTAGATAATCAGTACCTTGACCGCCATACTCAACAGGAAAGGGCATCCCCATCCAGCCGCCCTCGGCCAGCTTTTCAATGACTTCCCGGGGATAACGGGCAGTTTCATCCAATTCGACCGCGATGGGTTCGACATACTTCAGGGCAAACTCCCGCATGTTACTTCTAATCAGTTCTTGTTCCTCGGTCAATTTAAAATCCATCTATACCCCTCCTCTATAAAATAAGATCTATGTACTTACAGTAATCTTTATAACCACAGTATTCTTTGAACTTAGCAGGCATAGGGACTTTCTTTTGCCTGCTACAGGTGACAAGGGCAGGTGACAAGGGGACGGTCCTTTTGTCAACCTTTTATTTATTTGGCGTTGCGTGACAAAAGGACCGTCCCCTTGTCACCGAATAAAGAAGTTGAATTATCACCTGCCTTAGTTTGGTAATTATCATATCTTCACTATAGTTTGCAGGCTAACTATTTGTCAACCAATTATTATTAGCTTTTAATATTAATTATGACTTAATTAAACAAAAATAGAGGCGGTAATAGCTCATTATTGGCAAAATAAAAAAAGAGTTTAGTAAATTAATACTAAACTCTTTATTACGATCATAACTTAACTAGCGATTACGTCTAGCTTGGAAACAATCCCGGCAATAAACTGGTCTTTCACCGGTAGGCTCAAATGGAACGGTTGTTTCTTGACCACAGGCTGCGCAAACGGTCTTAAACATTTGACGCTCTTCTCTATATCCGGAATTACCGTAACCATTACGTTGCTGTTTGCGGGCTCTTCTACACTCCGGGCAACGGCCTGGTTCGTTTTCAAAGCCTTTTTCGGCATAAAATTCTTGTTCTGATACTGAGAACAGGAATTCATTACCACAATCTTTACACGCGATATATTTGTCTTCTAACATTTTTTTCCATCTCCCTTCTGAAGTACTCTTGGACTAGTTTCCCCCACAAAGGAGACTGTTTAAAGAACAAGGCAAGCTACATTGTAAATCAAATATTGTCCATTGTCAAATAAAATTCACATAAACTCCATTAGTGGGTCAAGTTTACTAATATATTGTCCGAAAATATGATACAATATTCAGGTTACAGATTATTTGAATAGAAAGTCGGTATTAAATATGATTGCTACCAGTGATATAACCTTAGGTTTTGGCCAACGTCCTCTGTTTGAAGACGTTAATATAAAATTTACCCCTGGGAACTGTTATGGCCTTATTGGTGCTAACGGGGCAGGTAAGTCGACTTTTCTCAAGATACTATCCGGAGAAATTGATGCGAATAGGGGTAATGTTACCATCTCCCAAGGGCAAAGACTATCGGTACTGAAACAGGACCACTTTGAATTTGATGAGTTTGAGGTAATTGAGACCGTACTGAAGGGGCATACGCGTCTGTTTGCCATAATGAAGGAAAAAGAAGCTATTTACGAAAAGGCTGATTTTTCAGAAGCAGATGGCATGAGGGCCGCAGAACTAGAAGGGGAATTTGCCGAATTAGGTGGTTGGGAAGCTGAGGCTGAAGCTGCCTCATTATTAAATGGTTTGGGTATTTCCGAACAACTGCATACTAAAAAAATGCAAGAACTGGACGGCAGCGAAAAGGTCAAGGTTCTTCTAGCCCAGGCGCTATTTGGACATCCGGATATTTTACTCCTGGATGAGCCCACCAACCATCTTGATATCAAGTCAATTTCTTGGTTGGAGGATTTTATCTGTGATTTGAGTGCCGTCATAATTGTCGTATCTCATGACCGTCATTTTTTAAACAGTGTTTGTACCCATATAGCCGATATTGATTACGGTAAAATTCAACTCTATATGGGCAACTATGATTTTTGGCTGGAATCCAGTCAATTGGCCTTACAGCAGGCCAAAGATGCCAATAAAAAGTCTGAGGCCAAGATCAAGGAACTGCAGGAGTTTATCCAGCGTTTCAGCGCCAATGCCTCGAAATCCAAACAAGCTACTTCCCGGAGGCGGCAATTGGATAAGCTGACTCTGGAGGATATAAGACCGTCTTCCAGGCGTCTGCCTTGGATCCAGTTTAAACCGGAGCGAGAAGCTGGGGTAAATGTGCTGACTATTCAGGGACTCAATAAGAGCATCGATGGGGAACTGGTGTTGAAGGATTTTAACCTTACAGTCAATCGAGGCGATAAAATTGCGCTGGTTGGCCAAAATCAAATAGCCAACACAACTCTTCTGCAGATTCTTATGGGAGAAATGGAAGCTGACAGCGGCGAATTTACCTGGGGATTAACCACCTCCAGGGCTTATTACCCTAAAGATGTGACCGCTTATTTTCAATCAGATATGAATCTGGTGAATTGGATGCGGCAGTATTCGACTGATCAGGAGGAAACATTTGTCCGAGGATTCCTGGGGAGAATGTTGTTTTCCGGTGAGGAATCGCAAAAACAAGCCAACGTTATATCCGGAGGAGAACAGGTCAGGTGTATGCTGGCTCGTATGATGCTCAGCAGTGCCAACGTTCTGCTATTAGATGAGCCCACTAACCATCTGGACCTGGAAGCCATTACCGCCTTGAATAGAGGCTTGACCGCTTTTTCAGGTACGGTATTATTGATCTCCCATGACCACCAGCTCCTGCAGACGGTAGCTAACCGTATCATCGAGATCACTCCTGAGGGAGTCATTGATAAACTTACGAGCTATGATGAATACCTGGAGAGGGAGAGCGTATAGATCCACAATTTTGACCAGCAAGAGCCATCGTATCGAAAGCTCTTCAGAATATCAATAAAAGACCACCTTCGATTAACGAAGTGTGGTTTTTTTATTGTCTTACCATCCGTTTCTGGGTGGTAAGACTGCGGATGCATTTAAATAGGGGTTGGTTTTATTAGTCGACCAGCAGCACATTAATTAACATTAATTCATATATTTTACTACAAAACCATTAAAGCGCCATCAAATACTTCGCAGAAAAGGGGAGTTGAAATGCCAAATCCACTTGATCCAAATAGTATTCCAAAGTACGTAAGCCAGCTATTTATCCCACCCATATTTGTGCCCACAATAGTTGAATCACAAGGCCTGTAAATTGAAATGCCATAATTATCGGGTCACAGCCAGTGAATTTAACCAACAAATACTGCCTGTGGGATTTCCCGAAACGACTGTCTGGGGATATGGGGGCAAAGCCAGAGACCCGCAAACAGGTATATTAATTGACAATTTTAGATCCACACCAGGTCCTACTTTCAAGGCCGTAAGGCATATTCCCATAAATGTGCAATGGGTTAACAACCTGACCGGATCATATCCCTTGGCGGTAGATCCAACCATTCACTGGGCTAACCCCAATAATATGCCGATGCCGATGCCGCCGTTCCCTCCCTTCCCACCGGGATTCCCTTTAGCACAACAACCGGTGCCGATTGTTACCCACCTGCACGGTGGAGAGACCGAACCGCCTTCTGATGGCCACCCAGAGGCCTGGTTTACTGCCGGTGAAGTTATCACTGGACCTGCTTTTGTAAAGTCTCGTTATCACTACGTTAATGACCAGGAGTCGACTACTTTGTGGTATCATGACCATGCACTGGGGCTAACCCGCTTGAATGTCTTAATGGGTTTAGCCGGGGCATATATAATTAGTGATCGCCATAACCCGTTGGATGGAAAGCATTCCCCATTACCACGAGGCAGATTTGATATTCCCCTTATCATCCAAGACAGGTCTTTTAATGACGATGGTTCCCTGGCGTACCCTAGTAATGGAGTAAATCCGAATATCCATCCTTACTGGGAGCCTGAGTTTTTCGGTGATACAGTAATGGTTAATGGCAAAGTATGGCCTAATTTAAATGTTGAGCCGAGACAATACCGTTTCCGCATTCTAAATGGATCCAATGCCCGCTTCTATAATTTGATGTTTTCAAATGGGATGCCATTTATCCAAATAGGCACCGATGGCGGCTATTTACCAAAGCCCGTTCAACTAGTCTCACTGCTCATTTCTCCCGGTGAACGGGCTGAAATCCTGGTAGATTTTTCGGGGTTGCCGCCGGGCACTAATTTAATTATGACCAACAATGCCAATGCTCCATTTCCAGGTGGAGATCCCCCTGATCCTAGGACGACAGGGCAGATTATGCAGTTTGCCGTGCTTGACAGACCGGTTATATTGCCCCGACCATTACCTAAAGTCTTGAACGTGCTGGTCCCACTAAAACGATTCAATAAAAAACGGACTTTGACCCTTTTTGAGGTTGAAGGTCCCAATGGACCATTAGAGGTCTTGCTAAATGGTCAGATGTGGGATGCGCCTGTTTCCGAACTGCCGTTGGTCGGAGCGACCGAGGATTGGCTACTAGTAAACTTAACGATGGATGCCCATCCGATTCATCTCCATTTAGTTCAATTCCGGCTGGTCAGCCGACAGGATTTCCTGGTTGATCAATATACGGCTGATTGGTTAGCTTTAAACGGCCAACCTCCGTTAGATCATCCGACTATAGTGTTGCCGGTGAAGCCTTACCTGCTGGATGGTCCCATTAATCCCCCAGCTCATGAGAATGGTTGGAAAGATACCATCCAGGCTTATCCTGGACAGGTGACCAGGATAAGGGTACGATTTGCACCCCAGGATGTGGTTAATTCGAAGCCGGGAGTTAATCCATATCCGTTCAATCCTGCCGCAGAGCCCGGTTACGTCTGGCATTGCCATATTCTGGAACATGAAGACAATGAAATGATGCGCCCCTATAAAGTCAGGGTGCCGCGCCATTATTGCAAATAACTGCACTATAGGACCGGGATACCGGTCCTATAGACTGTCAATCTCCCTTACACCGATAAAAATCTGGGGGTTTTTGACGCAAGGAGCCATCGTTTAATGATGGCTCCTTTGGTTTTTATGGGCGTGGAAAAGGAGTTTATAAATAATAATTTTGTTGACAATAGCCGTGCTCGGGAATAATATCTAAAATAGATAACATATTAATTAATAACATATTAACTGGCTTGTAAATGAGAACTATTATTGAAAGTGGAACATTTTCCAACACTAAGGCTGAGAATTAAAATCAAATGAAAGGAGATAAGAAAAATGAATTTTACCTTGACCAAAGAACAGGTATTGATTCAGAAGATGGCGAGGGACTTTGCTGATCAGAACATAGCTCCGGTGGCGGAACAAATTGAGCATGAAAACCAGGTACCCACAGAAATACTGCGAGGGTTGGCCGAACTAGATTTATTTGGGATGGCTATGCCTGAGGCGTACGGGGGGGGGGCCGCTGGATATGACACCTATGTTTTAGCCATGGAACAAATTGCTAGAGTTTCGTCGGGCCCAGCTATGGTTATTTCTGCGCATTCATTGGGTTTAGCCGCCATATCTAATTTTGGAACCGAGGCCCAAAAGCAAAAATACATGCCGCCCGCCTGCCGAGGTGAACAAATAACCTCTTTTGCTTTTACCGAACCGGGTACCGGTTCAGATCCCAAGCAGATTACCAGCACAGCGGTACGGGATGGTGATAACTATATTATCAATGGGACCAAAAGATTTATTACTAATGCTAATTATCCTGGAGCTATAGTAGTCTTCGTCAAAGACAGCGAAAGTGGCAAACCTACTGCTTTTATCGTTGAAAAGTTTTGTGAAGGATACTCAGTTTCTGAGCCGTGGAAAAAATTGGGGTGGCACGGAGGGCCGCTTACTGATGTATATATGCAAAACATCAAAGTGCCCGCAGAAAACCTGCTGGGAGAGTTAGGTAATGGCTACCCGGTGCTGCAATATGGGATCGCTTTTGGAAAGATAGGTATGAATTCTGTAGCTCTGGGAACAACCCTGGCCGCCTTCGAAGAATCAGTAAAATATGCTAAAGAGAAAACCCACCGGGGAGATCCTATAGCTAAGTTTCAAGCTATACAATTGAAAATTGCTGATATCGCTATGAAATATGAATCGTCGCGCTGGTTGGCCTACCGACTTGGGGTTCTAGCAAACAATCCCAAGAGCCCAGCTGATTTTGCCAAGGAAGCAGCCCTAGCCAAGGTTGTCATCGCCGAAAATGCAATAGCAGCCACACGTATGGCTGTCGACATACACGGCTCCTATGGTTTGATGGAAGACTATAAGGTTTCCCGTCTTTACCGGGATGCGATTATGGGGCCGCAAGTAGAAGGGGTCATTGATATGCAGAAGCTTATAGTAGCCGGTGCAATTCTGGTATAATTTCCTTTGGAGGTGAACCCTATGGTTGAGGAAGCAAGTGAGCAATTCGATGCGATAATTGTAGGAGCGGGACTAGCTGGTTTGGCGGCCGCATATACTCTGGCCGGCGAGGGACTGGAAGTGCTGGTGTTAGAGAGAGGCGACTATCCAGGAGCCAAGAATGTCTCGGGCGGGCGCATTTATTTGAATCCGATTCGGGAAATGTTCCCCGATCTGTGGAAGAAGGCGCCTCTAGAGAGATATATAGCGCATGAAGAAGTATGTCTTATGGACCGTGAGCGCTCGGTAACCATTAGATACGATGGCTCGGAACTGAATACTGAACCTTACCAGAGCTACAGTATATTGAGAGGTAAATTCGATAAATGGTTGGCTAAACAGGCCGAAAGAAAAGGAGCCATAATAGTAAGCAAGAGCCCGGTGGATGATCTTATTATAGAAAACGGGAAAGTCATGGGAGTAATGGCGGGGGGCGAAGAACTACGGGCCAATGTGGTAATTGCCTGTGACGGGGTATTGTCTTTTGTTGCCCAGAAAGCGGGGCTGCGCCAACCATCCTTATCCAAAAATTTTGCGGTAGGATTCAAAGAAATAATAGAACTTGACCGCGGAGTACTCGAGGATCGCTTTAATCTGGAAGGTAATGACGGAGTGGCTCGACTCTTTATGGGAGATGTAACCGCCGGAAAATTCGGCGGGGGATTTCTCTACACCAACCAAGAGAGTTTAAGCCTGGGAATAGTGGTTGGGATCGATGCCCTAAGCGAACAAACTCCTGAGATCAAGGCGCCGGATCTGCTGGACAGATTCAAACAAAGACCTGAGATAGCCAGGCTGATAAAAGGCGGAGCAACGGTGGAATATTCCGCCCATGTAATACCCGAAGGCGGGCTAAAGGCCATGGGCAAACTCTACGGGGATGGCATCTTGGTAGCTGGAGATGCTGCGGGCTTCTCAATGAATATTGGGGTTACCGTCCGAGGCATGGAATACGCCATGGCCAGCGGCTACTATGCCGCCCAGACGGTTATCCAGGCCAAAGAGAAAAACGATTTTACTAAGGCGGCTTTATCCGCCTATGAAACCCTTCTAAATAGCAGTTTTGTGTTGACCGACTTCAAAAACTTCCAACAATCCTTAGAGGTATTGGAATATCCCCCGCTTTTTAAACACTATCCGGAACTGGTCGGCAAGATAATGCAAGATCTATACACAGTACCAGCTGGTTCAAAACCCAAGCTATATCCTACCATCAAGAAACATCTGAGTATGGGTGAGATGTGGGGTATGGTGCAGGTAGGCAGGAGGATGATGAAAATATGAGCGACGTGATGGGATTAAAAGCCAAATTAGGATTAAACGTATTTAAAGAGGACAAAGAATTTCACATCAAAATCATAGCAGGTAAGGAAAAAGATGCTGATTTGAAAAAAGCAATCCTGGTATGCCCGGCAGGTTTGTATAGTGAGAACGAAAAGGGCGAGGTAGTGATAAGCGTGGATGGCTGTCTGGAATGCGGTACCTGTCTTCTGGCCTGCGGGGAAGAGTTGCTCGAATGGCATTATCCCAGCGGTGGAGTACAGTTCCGCTTTGGGTAAATCGAGCTGACTAACTATTTATCATACATTTAGGAGGTGTTATAGGGAATGAACATAGTTGTAGCGGTAAAACAAATACCGGATCTCCAGCAAGTAAGAATAAGAAATAGACAGCCCGTATTTGACGGCGTACCCTTTACGCTGGGTCTCATCGATAAGAATGCTCTGGAAGCAGGTGTTCAACTGAAAGAGGTCAGTGGAGCCAATTTGATTGTAGTATCTGCCGGCAATGAAGAAGTGGAAGAAACTATAAAAGAAGCCCTGGCGGCTGGTGCTGATGAAGCCTATCTGGTGATAGATGATAAACTATCCAACATGGAAAGCTCCGTAAGCGCCAGCGTCCTAGCTGCCGCGATCAGGAAAATCGATGATGTAGGTCTGCTGTTGTTCGGAGAAGGCAGCGGTGATAACTACTCAGGACAGGTAAGTTCACGGGTAGCCGAACTCCTCGGACTTCCCCAGGTTGGGTATGCCAGCCAAATCGAGTTGGAGGGAAACCTGGTCAGGATTACCCGCTCCTTAGAAGACATTGAAGAAGTGTTGGAGGTACAGCTGCCGCTGGTAGTCAGCGTGTTGGGGGATATTAATGAACCACGCATCCCTTCAGTTACGCAGATTTTAAAGGCCGGGAGAAAACCCAAAGAGATAATGGGGCTGGATGACGTGGACATAGAACTATCAGGGGCAAACAAAATAACTACCGTGAGTTCCCTGGCACCGGAAAATGATCGCAAACGGACAGCGGTCAAGACCGTAACCGACTTGGTATCAGCGCTGCAGGTGGAAGGATTTATAGGGAGGGAATGAAAATGGCGATATTAATATACAGTGAAAAAAACGAGTTGGCCTTAGAACTTCTAACCGCCGCGAGGGTTATTGCTGCCAATATCGGTACTGACATTAATGCCCTCTGCCTTAATAATGATGAACAAGCAGAAAATCTCGCAACTGCAGGAGTTAAAGTCTATTCTATCAGTCATAATACCATCAATTTGACTGATACAGCATCGGTGGCGGGGATTATCCAAAAGGCTGCCGGGCAATTGAATGCATCAACGGTGCTTCTGGCTTCCAACCGCAGAGGTAAAGAACTGGCTGGACGGTTGGCTCAGAAACTCGATGCGGGCTGTCTTACCGATGTGAATGGTTTGCAGGTAATTAATGAAAAAGTGCAATGTACGCGCAATACTCTGGGGGGAGCAACGGTTGCTACTCAGCAAGTAGAGAGTGAACGGCAGGTCATAGCCTTGGTACCGCGTTCTTTTGCAGCCGCTGCACCGGAGGAGGGCGGTAGTGTGCAAAGGCTGACTATCGAATCGGAAGCATCACCGATTAAATTGGTTGCCTGCCGGAGCAAAGCGGGAGATGCAGTGGACATAGAAGCGGCTGACATCCTGGTGATAGTTGGACAAGGGATGGAGAAAGAGGATATGGGGTTGGCTGAGAGTATAGCCAAGACCTTGGGCGGAGAAATAGCCTGCTCCAAACCGGTAGCTACCGACAAAAAATGGCTGGCTGAAGACCGGATAGTAGGTTTGTCAGGCAAGAAATGCAAACCGCAATTAGCCATAATATTGGGAGTATCCGGGCAGGTGCAATTCACAGTGGGTATACGTGATGCTCATACAATCGTCGCCATCAACAATGATGAGAATGCTTATATACTCCAGATGGCTGATTATGCCATGGTTGCCGATCTCAAAGAGATACTGCCCGAACTTAATCAGGCCTTGCAATAGGAAAAATTTTAGATGGATAGATAAAAATTAAAAACCGGTTTGCGTCTTCGGGGCTAAAAGAGTTGGGTCATTAACAAATAGGCCTAGTAATAATACATTGATGAGGGGATGGAAAAATGAGTAATGAAGCGGTTGTATGGACTAAAGAGGCTGGGATATGTACGATTACATTGAACCGTCCGGAAGTGATGAATGCTTTGAACGGTGATATGGCAAATGGCTTGATGGCTGCATTTCAAGACTGTTATGATCCGGAAATAAGAGCTGTTGTCCTCACCGGTGCCGGCAAGGCATTTTGTTTGGGCGGAGATATTGCTTGGGCCAGCCAATATGGAGATGGTGACTTACAGGCCTTTTTCAGAGATTTTACGGTTCCAGTAGCTCGTCTTATTTCGGATATGAGACAACTGCCTAAACCCATAATAGCTAGTGTTAACGGTATTTGTGCCGGTATTGGCGTCAGTCTGGCCGCAGCTTGTGACCTGCGTATTTGCAATGATAAGGTCATTTTTAAGCAGGCTTATACTGGGGTGGGGATCTGCCAGGATGGAGGATTTTCACAAATGGTGCCTATTATAATTGGCTTGGGTCGGGCTAGTGAGATGGTTTTCCTCGACGAAGTAATTACTGCTGATAAGGCGCTGGAGTGGGGGCTGGTTAACAAAGTCTTTACTGGGGAGGAATTCCCGGAAGCTGCCCTAAAAATGGCACAAAAGATGGCAAATGGTGCAACCAAGGCTTATGCGGCCTCTAAAGCACTTTTGAACCAGTGCCTGTTACCTCATTTGGAAGTTCAGTTAGAAAAAGAACGTAACGGGGTTATGGCAACGTCTCTAACCGAAGATTATAAAGAAGGTGTAGCTGTTTTTACCGGCCAGAAGAAAAAGGCAGAGTTTCATGGGAAATAGAAAAAAGGTTCTTAGAATATATTGAGTGACCAAGCATTATGTAAAATGATGGACCTCACGGGACACAGAATCTGATCATCTCACGGAGTTCTTGAATGGTCAGGGTGACTTGACGTTAGGTTAGAAAAAACACTAATATTATCTATTGGCATTAAAATAATTAATGCCTTTATAAAAGACCATAATATATGTTCAAAGGAGATTAACTGTGTATAATTTTACTAATGCTTGGTGTTTCCGCCTGGCTGCTCTATCTCGGAAGATAAGTCGCAACTATAATGCCGAGTGCTCGAACTATGGAATTACAGCCACCCAGTCATTTGTAATTTTAGATTTAATTGACCATGATGGGAGCAGTGTTAAGGATATAGCTTACCGAATACAACTCGACAGCCCAGCTGTAACCGGTGTTATTGACCGCCTTATTAAAGAAAATCTTGTGCAAAGACTTGAAGATCCCTCTGATCGGCGCAGTTTGCAGATATTTCTCACCCCCAAAGGTCTTTGTCTGGCTGAGAAATTAATACCAATGTCAGAGAAATTTAATCACAATATACAGGATGGTTTTGACGAGGATGAAGTAGGTTTTTTTGAAAAATCACTTAACCGCCTTGAACAAAAATTCTAGGGCAGACGAGTATAGGCGATCAAGGGGACGGTTCTCGTGTGCCTCCACTATAACTTCCAACAGGGGCACACGAGAACCGTCCCTTGTGCTTCTAAATAGGGGGCAGTGGACCTGTCTCCCTTCTCCCAAACCTGCCTGCTCCGTGGGTTTATTAATATCGCAATAATGCCGCCAGGGGCTCCCCATCAGGGACCTTGTCTGCTTCGACCATATAGACTGTTCCTCCATTCAGAATGGTCTGAATGGCTGTGAAGTCATACAAATCCTCATCTTCGAGTTCAGTTTCCGGATGTATGCACACTTCATTTATTTGGGGGTCAAAGCTGCCCCATTGCTCTGCTCCTTCGGCCAAAAAAAGGATCTCAACCTGTCCGTTGTAAGCGGCCGGAGCTGCCGTTTTTATATCATGCGTGGTACGCCCGGTTCCATTAAACGGACCATAATAGGTTAAAGCTTCCTGCTGGGCCTTATGATAATAATGCTCTACTAGCGGCCAGGCCAAGGTTTGTAAGTCCTCAGCATCAAGTTCTTCCGGATTGCCAGGCAGACCTTCACTGGCCAGATATGCATAGGTGTTGGCTTCACGATAGATAGAGAAAAGAAACTCTACCCCGGCCAGAACCAGAGGTGCCTTTTCTTCCCGCAGTAAATCATGTAAAGCGCGATTAATTAAACGGAAATATCGCAAGATATTGTCCTTGGAATCATCAGGCCCGATCCCTTGACCATGAAATATAGCCGCAGCTTTATTATTGGTTCCCTTCAGGTTATCGCTGTGTAATTGGAGCTGTCTCTCCGGATCATCATACTGCATGGCTTCATCCAGACTGTGGGGGATGTTTTCAATATCTAATTCGCTGACACTGGCACGAGTGCACTGTAACACCCGAACAGCATTCTGGCTGAGTGCAAGAATATAGAACAATCCATCCCCACCCAATAAAGGCAGCAGTGGTTTAAGATGGAAGCGTTTACCTATTTGCACAAATTCATCAAAGCTTAAGGGAAGACGGTAATAATAAAACATATCCGCAGTAAGAAATATTGCCAGCCCATCCCGCTGCTGCTGCCAGAATTGATTATTCAGTACCAGTTCTTGAACCGGTTCCAATAACTGTTTTGCCTCAGGAGAGCGCATGCCGCTGCTTATTAAACGTGCCTCGGCCTCTCTTAACAAGTTGTTTAGTCTGATGCGACCCTGCTGAATTTGGGCTCCCGCGCGATAGGTAGGCATATAAAAGGAAATACAGATATTATCCTGTTTGTTCATAAGTTCTGTTAAGTCTTTTCTAGTTAATAAATTCATTTCATAACCTCCTTATATAGAGGTTATTCTTCCCCAACTCCCGGATTTATTACCTGCATTAATCAAGTTTTAACGCTTGACCGCATGAAAATCATCCCAATATTATTTAAATAAGCGGGTAAAAAGCTTCGGGACTTCCGTTTCGAAACGCATAAGATCACCGGTAACCGGATGATGAAAAGCGAGGAGATGAGCATGCAGCCCTAAACGACTAATAGGATTGCTGGTTGCACCGTACTTTTTATCGCCAACAATACTGTGACCGATGTCTTTCATATGAACGCGAATCTGGTTCTTCCGGCCAGTTTCAAGACGAATTTCCAGCAAAGAATATTGGGCTATAGCCTGCAGTACTTTGTAATGGGTAATGGCTTCCAGCCCATCACCGGGTGTCGAGCTGGAATACATCATCTTGGTCTTGGTTTCCAATAACCAGGATTTGATTTGGCCTTCCTTTTTCTTCACATGCCCTTCAACTACTGCTACATAGGCACGATCAACCACCAGCTCTTTCCAGGCATCTTGGAGTGCATGTTTAACTTCTTCATTTTTAGCAAAGAGCATTACCCCGGAGGTATCTCTATCCAGGCGATGGACAATGAAAATCCTATTGTCGGGATTATGTCTGCGTACATAATCAGTCAATTGATGATAGGCCGTATACTGTTTCTCGGCGTCCGTTGCAATAGATAGTAATCCCGCTGGCTTATCAATAACGATAAGTTCAGAGTCTTCGTAGATCACTTTTAAGCCCTTAATATGCGCCTTCTCTCTGACCAACGACCAGTTAATAACGACCTCCTGTCCGGCCTGCAGGGGGTGATTATATTTGGTAACTACCTTATTGACGACCATTACCTGACGGTGAGTCAATAATGATTTAATGTTATTGCGGCCTTTATCAGGCAATTTGTCTATGAGAAAATCCATTAACTCAGCCGGTTCAGCAACTGTCAGCCGGGTCTGCCGATCTTGAGCTGCTTTTTTAATATGTTTTCGGCCACTAAAATTTTTCATGGTCAGCCTCCTTGTTTATCCAGGTAAATCCATTATATACACTAATTCCAGAAAGACCCCAACAAAAAAGCTTTTGCAAACTAGTTATTTACAAAAGCGAGGTGAAACCACGGTTAGTTGAATGTTCTTCAAACAACGTATTTGATTGTAGTTATTGCATTGGCTGGGAAAAATTCTGCGCTTGTTGCTGCTGGACCGACTTTTTACCCTGTTCATGCATTTGCTGCTCGTTGGGGTTCAGCATAAACAGAAGCTGCTGCAATTCGCCAACATGCTGCCGTTCCTCATCGGCAATATGAGCTAATACCTTTTTTACTCTGGTATCAGTTGTTGCCATTGCGTGGGCTTCATAGCCAATAATCGCTTCCAGTTCACCCGCTATATCAACCCGTAGAGCCTGAAGAAGTTCATCGCTGGACATCGGGCGGGGAACGTTAGCAACAAATGGGTCGCCTAATAGAGCCATTTTAACCGCCTCCTACTAGTTTTTTTAGTATTATTAACGGTTAGGGCTGGAATTATGTAACGCTTTTGCCTCGCTCGCGCAGGAAGGTGATAACAGCCGGTAATACAGAAATAAGTACTATTCCATAAATAACCAGAGTAAAATTTTGCTTGACTATCGGTATGTTGCCAAAATAATAACCACCTGCCAGGCAGAGCATCACCCATGCAACACATCCGATGATATTATATAACAGGAAACGGGGATAACTCATATGACCGATACCGGCTACAAAGGGAGCGAATGTGCGTATTATAGGGATAAACCGGGCTATAATTATGGTTTTGCCACCGTGCTTTTCATAAAATTCATGAGTACGCTGCAGGTATTCTTTTTTTAAGAAGCGTATCTTTTCTCCCGCAAATACTTTGGGACCCAAAAACCGGCCTATCTGATAATTAACGATATTTCCAACAATGGCGGCAGTCATAAGGAGGCTGCCGATAGCCAATGGGTTAACATCACCGCTGGCAGCTAATGCTCCCAGAACAAAAATCAAGGAATCACCCGGTAAAAAAGGAGTGACAACCAGACCGGTTTCGCAAAAGATAACCAGAAAAAGTATAAGGTAGGTCCAGGTTCCATAATTATTGATTACTTCATTTAGGTATTGATCCAGGTGAAGCAAAATATCTATTAAAGGAAAGGCAAAACTATGTTCCATAATTGGTCCTTTCAAAATATCCCAGCAAGGATCCAAGAGCCAATGCAAGATGCCTCCGGCCGGCGATATTGTCTGATTTTTTTCGCATCTCAGTCTAAATGATACTAATTGGTTAGTCAATAGTTTGCCCGCTTCTTAAAGTTGAAATTTTATGTTATTATGGTTTCAACCCCAATATGTGGGAGATAACTCTAAAAATCCTGGTAAGGGATGAGTTTATCGGTTACAGGTTAAATTAAGACTGAATAAGGAATCAAATTATGTAAAGATAATTGATGCTATTTAAATGGGGGCTATACATGTTTGAAGCAATTTTATTTGACCTGGATGGGACATTGCTTGATATAGATATGGATTTTTTCTTAACCAAATATTTTGGGGAAATGAGCAAGATGGCGGTGGTCAGTGGTTGCTGCGATCCCCAGCAGTTGGTGGCGCAGATACTCAATTCTACCGAAGTCATGATCAGGGATTTAAATCCGGAAACCAGTAATGAAGAAACCTTTATGCAGCATTTTTTTAGCGGTCTGGAAGCTGATGAGGAGAAAATGCGGGCTTTTTTCGATGAATTTTACCGCAGTGGCTTTCCCCGTCTGCAGGAATATTGCCGACCCTTTGAGGGGGTCCCGAAAATGATGGCGGATGTCTTTAAACGGGGATATAAAGTAGTTATTGCTACCAACTCGGTCTTTCCGCTCAAAGCGGTCCAATCAAGGCTAGAGTGGGCTGGAGTAGATAATTTTTCTTATGACCTATTGACTTGTTATGAGAATATGCATTATTGTAAGCCCAACGCTCAGTATTATCAGGAAATAGCTGCTAATATTGGGGTAGAACCGTCAGCCTGTTTGATGGTGGGCAATGATACAGGTGAAGATCTGGTTGCGGGAAAAATCGGCATGAAAACATTCCTGATAGAAGACTGTTTGATAGACAAAGGCAACAATACCTACCGTCCAGATTGGCGGGGCAGCCTGCGTGATTTCTTCAAATTTGTTGATAATTTGGGGTATAATCGAGTAGGTTAGGTTGAAGATAAATAGTTTTTAGCTGCCCGTTATGGGAAATATCTTGAAAGAATCCAGATTTTTTGGTAGAGTATATAAGGTTGAATCTACATTAGTTAAATTGAAAATTTATTAAATTAAAGAAAGAGGTCGTAAGTTTTGGACGGCTGGTTGTTTAATACGCTCACGTATATAGTGGGTATATCAGAAGTTTTAATCCTGTTGTTCTTATTTTACTACTATTACATTTCCATATGGGGTTGGTGGAAGCATGACGAAGATAAGGACTTTATACCCGTAAAAAGGTTCGCCCTTCTAACGGCTGCCCATAATGAAGAGGCCGTTATTCGCTATCATATTGAAAGTCTCAAACAGCTCAATTATCCTCCCGAGCTATTTGATATATACGTCATAGCTGATAATTGTACTGACCAAACCGCGGCAGTAGCGCGCCAGGAAGGCGTCCAGGTGTGTGAACGCTTTTCTCCCCAAAGAGGCAAAGGATTTGCCTTGGAGTGGATGTTCAAGAATCTATTTGATATGGAAGACCAAAAATATGATGCGATTTGTCTGTTCGATGCAGACAATGTAGTTTCTTCTAATTTTTTACTGGAAATGAACTCAAAATTAAAGAAAGGTTTCCGTTCCATCCAAGGTTATTTGGACACCAAAAACCCCGACGATTCATGGGTTACAGCCTGCTACGCCACGGCTTACTGGTCAATGAACCGCATGTGGCAGTTGGCGCGCTATAATAAAGGTCTATCCAATGCGCTGGGTGGTACTGGTGTATGCCTGGAATATAACCTGCTGAAGGAATTCGGCTGGGGTGCTACGTGTCTAACTGAGGATCTGGAATTCACCATGAAGCTATTGCTGAATGGTATCAAAACCTCATGGGCTCATGAAGCTAAAGTTTATGATGAAAAGCCGGTCTACTTTTCTCAGACCTGGCGGCAGCGCACTCGCTGGTTGTCGGGGCACTGGGATGTGTGTTTCCGTTATGCGATCCCTCTGCTCAAGAAAGGGATAAGAGAGAAAAAATGGTATCCTATTGATGGGGCTATTTATCTATTACAACCTGTCATGATTATGACGATGTTGTTAAATTTCCTATTGGCAGGGGCACAATATTTTTTCCCCTACCCTATATTCGCCTCGCCGATTGCCAGCCTGGCACCTAATTGGTTTTGGTGGGGATTTGGTATTTTGGGCTATTCCTATCCGATGCTGGGATTGCTGCTGGAAGGAGCTCCCCGTCGCGCCTATTTATATTACATCACCTATCCTTTTTATGGGTTTACGTGGTTCCCGGTAACCCTATGGGGACTGCTTCATATTAACAATCAGGGAGAGTGGGCCCACACCCAGCACCATCGTGGCATTTCTATTGGTTCAATAGAATCGGCTGATAAAGCGGCTGCCATTGATGCTGCTCCCGTTGAGAGCATACCTCAACCCCAGAAAACTAAGAAAAGCGGGGTGCGCCGGAGTTTCAGTTCTTATGCAACTTTGGTCACTCGTGATGGACAAAATATTGAAAATGAAGCACCTGTTACCAGGGCGGCGAAAGCTGTGTATCCTACTCTGGTCAATACATCATCAGCTATATTAAAACCGGTTGAGGTGGTAAAAGCTACTATAAATCAGGAGAATAGGCCGCCTGTTACCGCTGCCGGCGGTGAAAGCCGGTAAATATCAGCATCCCCTGCTTAAATTTATAATTTGCGCCATAAAACAGCCTGTCGACCTTACATCGACAGGCTGAACTTGTTCAGGTACAAAATTCCTGAGTAGTTGCTCTACTGCTGAGTCTCCATTCTGCTCTTGAGCTCGTCAACAGTAATACCCAACTCTTGGGCCTTCTTTTCTATTTTAACCTGACGTTCGGCTTGCCATTGAGCCTTGAGCTGGTCAGCAGTAATACCTAACTCTTTAGCTTTCTTCTCCAGTTTAGCCTGACGCTCAGCTTGGCGTTGAACCTTGAGTTGATCTACGGTAATTCCTAATTGTTTGGCTTTTTCTTCCAGCTTGGTTTGATGCTCGGCTTTTATTTTAGCCTTGAGCTCGTCCACAGTGATACCCATCTCTTTGGCCTTTTCTTCCAGCTTGATATGATGCTTATTATGACACATATAATCGCTGTCAATTTTCGCTTCGGGCCTGGCTGATTCTGCTTGAGAATATCCGACTGGCAATGAAACAACTAAAACCAAAGACAACAGTAGACTTATTACAAGTTTTTTCATTACTCACCTCCTTTCTTCTCCTTATAGTATTTACAGAAAGATAAATTAGCTAAGCAATTAGAATGAGAAAGGGCTGTAAAAGTATGCAATAAAAGGAAAATATGGTTTGAAATTGTTACCATAATTTGTTATTGTAAAAGAATATTAGACTTGTCGAAACGGAATTGTTGAGGAGGTACAGAAATGTTGAAGAAGAAATGGTTGGCCTTGTTGCTTGTTCTGCTGCTCGGAATAGGAACAGTGACAGGTTGTAGTCCGACCGAACAGGGTTACTATAATCTGCTGAAAGAGGCAAGCAGCCAGAAAGTGTATACAGATACGGGTAGTATTGAACTAAGTGTGGCACAGTTACCGGCCAGTTTGTTTACAGGCCAAGATGCTCTTAATGAAGATGTGATTAGGAAGGCAATTGATCAGCAACGGCTTGAATATAGTGGCACGGTAGATGTAAATCAGAACATATTTCAATATAATTTTGATATTGTTAATACTAAAACCGGAGCCAGGAGTCAAGTGCTGAGCATCACGTACAAAAATAATGTACTCTACGTTAAGGTGGATGAAATAGTTAAGTATATAGGGCAATTTTGTGACCCCGAAGAGAAACAGCGTTTAGAGCAGGCTTTCCTGAATGTGAAGTGGCTTAGCATAAGCGATCAGGAATTAAATACTATGATGCCGACCGGCAGCCAAACTGGATTGACAAATAATTTACTCAAAAAATCATCGCAGCAGCAGATGATCTGGACAAGACTATATGATAGACTCTTTAATGAGGTTTATAACAACTTTTCCAGTAATCTGGTCAGCAAAGCCAACAACAAATATTCATTGACAATACGCGGAGCCCAACTAATTAATGTTATGAAACCAACCGCAACCTATACAATTAATAACATTGATAAGCTGGGTATAGTTCTGAAAGCGTTTTTGAGCAGTCTAAGCCCGGAGGAACTTGCCGAGCTTGGTTTGACTAAAGAGGTGAGAGGTCAGGCACTGCAGGGTATTGACTTAATGGTACTGGAAGTAAAACAGGATCCGAACAAATATTTAAGGGAAATAGAGAAAATGAGCGCTGCCCAGCCCCAATTGCTTAATATCGTTAATGATTCGGAAATAGTCTCAACTTTAGAAAAAACCGATGCGACTACCTACGATATGTCCAGCCGGATACATCTTAATATTACAGCCGGAAATCCTACCGATAAAATTAATTTTACGCTTAATACAAAGGATACAATTAAAGTAGGTGGTACGGTTCAGGTATCGGCGCCAACGGGGCAAGTGATATCCTTTACCGAGTTGGATAAACGTATGCCCCTTCAAATTAAGGTTAACGTTGACAATGGTGCCTATACACAAATCGACGGTATCAGTAGCAGCAGTGGAAACATGACTGTCCAGGTGGTGGATAATCGCACCTATTTGCCCTTGAATCAGGCAGCGGGTGCGATGGGTGTAAAAGTCGGTTGGGACTCAGCTGCCAATCAAGCCTATGTGATACAGAATGGTCAGCGCATTAATATGAACGCTATAGTTATAAATGACAGATCATTTGTTAAGGCTATAGATTTTGAAAAACTGGGATTCAAGGTTGACTGGAACGAAAGCACCCGGACAGTTACGATAGAAAAATAAGCATATCAACGAATATAAGGGGACAGGTCCCTTGTCCTAGATTAGGATTAAATAAATCTGGGACAAGGGACCTGTCCCCTATCAGTATTAGTCGCGGTGCGGATCTGGTATATTGATCTCCAATAGAGCCAGCAGTTTTCCTTTCTCGTTTAGTGAAGGATTATCTATTACCCTATCCATTAAATATTCCAGGGCATCACCAATTTCTTTACCTGAGCTATAGAAGGCCATTAAATCATAACCGGTAATTTCGAGATCCCGGGTAGTAATGGGCTCTCGGCGCGACAATACTTCCCAGCATTTGTTTCTGATAGAACTTATGCGGTTTATATCTTTGCCGGAAAGAGGATTAGCGTTGATATCCGCCAACTGCAATTCGAATAGATTACATATATGATCCGGACCGATCCGGCGGATAAGCCGCTTAATACTTAGTTCGCTGGCGTTGTCGTAACTGTTCATATGTTCTTTGATTAGAACACAGACCGCATCTATGGTTTTTTGATCGAAATGAAGTCTGCCCAGAAGCTCTTTAGCAATTAGGCTGCCCCCGGCAGCATGACCATAGCAGTGTCCTTCTCCTGACTCGTCTATAGTGAGGCAGTTAGGTTTATCAATATCGTGCAGCAGGGCTGCCAGACGCAGACTAAGATTGGGTTTTGTAGCATCCAAAACCGACATGGTATGTTCAAATACATCCAGGTCATGGAAAGAACTATGGGTGTCAAAACCGATGGTGGGTAGAAGTTCCGGGATCAACTGTTTTAACAGACCCAATTGATATAGCCGCCTGATACTGACCGAAGGATTATCGGTCAACATAATCTGGGTTAATTCATTACAAACCTTCTCCGAATCATTAAAGGTTACTTCATCCTTAATACCGCCTATTACCTCAATTAAGGATTTATCCATCACAAACCCCAACTGAGCCTCAAACCGGATCGCTCTAAGTATCCGGACGCAGTCTTCCCTAAATGAATGCAGCGGATTGGCAGTGCATTTAATTATCCTATTCGTTATATCATTAACCCCGTTAAATAAGTCGATAAGGCCAGCATTTTCATTATAGGCAATGGAGTTCATGGTGAAATCATTATGACTAACTTCTTCGTTAATATTTTCCGAGAATCTATATTCTATGCCGGTGCGGAAGGTGCTTACCCTATAGCTTTCGCCCTGGTAAATAAGTGAGATGGTACCATAGTCGCTGGCTGCCGGAACAGCTGAAAAACCATCCCTGTCATCAAACATCAGAATTATTTCCGGAGGGAGGGCACTGGTGGTTATATCCCAGATTATCGGTTGTATTCCCAAGAGAGAATCCCTAATACAAGCACCATATATGAAAGCCTGGTAGCCTTCAGATTCCAGTATATCGAGTATTAGTTTCACATTTAACGGCATTTCTATTGACATTTCTTGATTCCTCCATAAATTAAATACTCTACTTAAACAAATTCTATAAAATTGGATTATATCCTGCCTGGCTTGATTAAATATAGCGGGTTTCCAAAAAAGGGGGTAGTTGCAGGTTAATAAATACCATGACTTACCCTAACTTAAATTATATTGACGAATAATGGCAGATTAATATCCAAAAAAGGAGGATATTTTTAATAATTTGCCGAAATAAACGGCTTGATGTTAATTATTGGAGGTAGTGCTCAAATGGACAAAAATAAATGGAAACGCGTCCTATACGGGCATATTTTTATTTATACCATGGGCTCTTTTGGTGTTTGGATGTTTTGGAGTCAACCTGTTTCATCTAGACGCTCTTGGATAATCATTTTACCAATAAGCGCAGTAGTAATAATAATTATCGCTTTATTTGAAAACTATCATTCGATTCTAAGGCAGGAGCAGACCAGATGGGCTGTAAAAACTAGGGAGTTGGAGTTGGAAGCTGAAAAACGGTCTGAAGAACTAAATCAAAAAAATGAACAACTGCAGACGGTGCTGGAAGATATTCATCATTTGGGTTACTATGATGCCTTGACCAATCTGCCTAATCGCCGATTGTTTATTAAACACATGACCGACGCCATAAAAAATGCTCGCCAAAATAGTCAAATGGTTGCGGTATTATTTATAGACCTGGATAATTTTAAAATGATTAATGATACGATGGGCCATGGTTTAGGCGATCTTGTACTGAAAGAGCTGGGTACAAAAATAAAAAGCAGTATTCGTGATATCGATTTCGTTTCCAGGCAAGGCGGAGATGAATTTACGATATTATTATCGGAGATTGCTAACTTTGAACAGGCCAGGCGTTTTGTTGAAGCCATACACGTGCGTATACAGGAACCATTTATAATTAGTGACATTGAGATCCACATTGATACCAGCATTGGGGTGGCACTGTACCCAAGGCATGGTGATGATATCGATGATCTGATCAAATACGCCGACATTGCCATGTACAATGCCAAGAAACAGGGCAAAAATCAGTTCGTTATTTATACGGCGGAAATGAATAAAACCTACCTCAGGAGAATGTCTATTAATAAGGAATTACGGTCAGCAATCCAGAATGAAGAGTTTACGCTGTGGTATCAGCCGCAGGTCAACACAACTAGCGGTCAGATAATAGGTACAGAAGCGCTGCTGCGTTGGAATAATTCTATCCTGGGGGCTGTAACCCCAACAGAGTTAATACCGATTGCTGAAGAAAATGGTCAAATTATTCCCCTGGGAGAATGGGTTTTATCAACCGCTTGCCGACAGTTAAAAACCTGGTTGGATGAGGGACATCTAATTCCTAAAGTTGCCGTAAATATCTCTCCGGTCCAATTCAAGGATGATAAATTAGTGGAGACTGTAAAGCGAATATTGGGTGAAACTGGGCTAGAGCCGCAATATCTTGAGTTGGAGATTACCGAAGGGGTAGCCATATATAATGAGCAAGCTGTCCTAAATAAATTGATAGCTCTAAAAGATATTGGTATAAAAATTGCCCTGGATGACTTTGGAACTGGCTATTCCTGCCTGGCTTATTTAGCCCAATATCCGGTTGATACCCTAAAAATTGAGCGAAGTTTTGTAACAGATGTCTTGACCAACTTTGAAAATCGTCTTCTGGTCGAAACTATCATCACTATGGGTCACAATTTTGACATCGATGTCATTGCCGAAGGGATAGACACATTGGAACAATTCCAATTCTTGCGGGATTACAAGTGCGATGCAATACAGGGTTTTCTTATTAGCCCGCCTATTAGTGCGGAGAAATTAATAGATCTGGTGGTGTTATATTCAGAAAAGTCAGATTATCACCTAGCTATTAGTTGATCAAAAAAACGGGCACTTACTTGTACTTTCCTAACAGCCCTCAGTCAATCATTCGCTTCTTTAAACCATTCACAGCTAAGAAGCCGGTAATCAATATAAAAATAACGCAATAAAGCAAATCAGTCAGCAGATACCAGCCCAGCCCGTCCGGTATGCAGAAGGCTCTGGCCATGCGCACAACGTGCGTCAGGGGGATTGCTTCGGCTATCCGTTGCATGGCTTTAGGAAGGTTATCTAACGGGAATACTGCTCCCGAAAATAGAAACATGGGAGATAATAATCCAGTAAAGAAGAAATTAAAATGATTAATGTTCTTCACCATCGATGTAATCCACAGTGATAAAGTAGCGAACATAATGCCACACATGAATCCGACTAAAGCAGCCATTATGCTTAGAGGAGTGTTAATGATACCCAGTACCCAAGTGACAATTAGGACGGCCAGGGAGAAGAAAAAACCTTTGGTTCCGGCAAACAGTATTTCGCCCAGAATTAGATTAATGGGTGATAGCGGTGCACCCAGCATGCCGTCATATACCTTGTCAAATTCCAGACGTATAAATGTTCCATAAGTGCATTCAAAAGCGGCGGTATACATAGAACTAGTTACTATAATCCCGCTGGCCAGAAAAAGTATGTAGTTGATTGCCCCTATGTTTTGAATGTAGGCACCGAACCCAATACCCAGCCCGGCTAGAAATATTAGAGGCTCCAGGAAGGGTGGGAAAGCATTACTGAGAAAATCTGCACCATAAACTCGAGCGTGCCGGTACCACACCGAACTGATCCTGCACCAGAGCGAAGGTGTGGTGTAATCGTTATTGCTGCTCATTTAGACCCCTCCCGGTTACTTTAAGAAATAGATCCTCCAGGTTGGCTTGACGAATGTGATAACTGCTGACGTGCAGCGCTTCAGCCAAAGCTGATAACTTGTCAGCGTCATTGCTGTATATAAACATGGTATCTTGGTAAGATTCCTGTCTGATTCCAGGCCAGCTGCTCAGCAAAGTATCGGGGAGATAGTCTCCGCTGGCACTATAGATCTCCATAACATACATCTCCAGATTCGCAGATAACAATTGCTGCGGCCTGCCTTCCAGAATTTTTTTGCCCTCATCCATAATAATAATGCGGTCACAGATCTGGAAAGCTTCCTCCATGTAATGAGTGGTTATAAGCACGGTGACTCCTGATTCTTTTAATTCCCGAAGTTTGCTCCAGATGAGATGTCGGACCTGAGGATCAAGACCAGTAGTTGGTTCATCTAGGATTAGAAGCTTCGGTTTATTAAGCAGAGCGCGGGCAATAGTCAGCCTTCTCTGCATTCCCCCAGAGAGTTCCTGGATTTTAACTTTGGCTTTATCTTGTAATTCCATAAAATCAAGTAATTCTGCAATACGACGGCGGGCTTCCCCTTGCCTTATTCCATAGAATTTAGCATAGACTAATAGATTATCGGTCACATTAAGTTCGGTATCCAGGTTATCCTGCTGCGGTACAATTCCCGAAAAAGACTTGATTATTAGGGCATCTTTGCGAGGATGACAGCCAAAAATATTAATAACGGTATCAGGGCTGGGGGAAGGTTCGGCTTTGCCGTAAATAATTTTCATAGTAGTAGTCTTGCCTGCTCCATTGGGGCCCAGTAAGCCAAAACATTCAGCCCGGTCGACATCGAAATTGAGCCCGTCAACAGCTATTAGGCCACCGTATGATTTATTTAAATTGCGAATTTGAATGGCTGACTCGCCCATAAGTACCTCCCTATTTATGCTACCCTAAGGCCTCAGATTTAGTAGCAATATTAATCCAATTGAATAAAAAAACCGTGGGTTACTGCCCACGGCCCAGCACTCTGGACTACCAGTTCCAGGACCCATCAGGATTCCAGCGGCTGGGTTTGGGCTTGGCTAAACTCAACTTCACCATAACAATATTGGTTAAAGTGTCAAACTCCTTGAAATAGCCCTGCTCGACGCAGACACTGTCGGGTTTGTGATTACGCTGCTTACTTTCAGCCACCGTTTCTGCTTTAAGACTCTTGGCGTCCAGAGTGCTGGGGTAGCGGTTGTTGTCGATATAGGGCGGAGCATAGTAGATACTATTCTGTAAATCGGCATATACCACTGCATTTGCAGGCACGTTCAGGGTAATATCAATGGAATTACCTAAAAGACTAAACAGGAAGACTATTCCTACCACCAGAGCTACGGTATAATAGAACCTTTCTATAGGAGTACGCTCTCTCTTAAAACTCATTGAGCCACCATCCTTGTAAATCTATTTTTTCTCTACTACCACAACAAGGTTGACTAGTAGTAAAGCATGGCTTTAACCGATTTTGGCCTATTGTAAGCTTTTCTATGGTTCTTGTAAAGCCTGGAAATATTGTTTATTAGCAGATGAAAGCACTACCTACTATATATTCCATAATAGGATAGTACTTCCACGAGTTATAATTTCCTAGTTATAGTTCGTCATTTGTGAAATAATTCCTCTAAAATAAGTAAAAATGATTAAATACTTGCTGAGTGTTCAATTTCCCGGTAAAACAGCTACTCCCAATGCTAAATGATCCCAGAGGGTTTTCTTTACCTGTTCAACTTGATGCGAGTCACATTGCACCATAAGAAATAGCTCTCCATCATTCTCACTGCGCCTGGCTTTGGAATGCTTTAGCTTGCTGAATGAAATATCAAGCAATAAACCTCCCAGGAAACCTCCGGCTAACCCTAATAATCCCCAAATGATTGGCCCCCATTCGAGTACGAAACCATATATTACCCCCAGAACCATGCCAGCGGAACCTAGGATAGCCCCTCCGTCAACCATACTAACTCCATCAGCATGATGAATGGTATCAAAAATATTACGGGTTTCTCCCCGTATTTCCAAAGGTACAGCCAATATCTGCTCTTTCTTAACACCCAGTTGTTCCAGCTTGGCAATTGCTATCTCGGTATGCAGACAATAATGAAACGATGCTACTAAATACATCCATTTTCCTCCCAATTGCGGTTTACAGCGGCATTTCAAACCAAGGGCTTTGATAATTATTTCTCAAGAACTGGGCTTGTTCCTGATCAAATATTTTATTAAGCGACACGGATTTTACATAGGCATCGTATATACTAAAACAATAAAAAGACGGTACATTCAACAGCCATTGCCAATCAAGCACCGCACTCGCCTGGGACAATTGACCTAGGGCGGTATAGCCAATGGCTGGGAGAATGTGCGACATATAAATAATTGCTGCCCCGCCGACAAGTAATAATACTGCCGTGACAAGTGTCTGGCAATAAAGGTGACCTATCCCGGGGATTATGGCAGACCAGGCCGCCGCTATCCAGGGATTCCGTTTTTCAAAGGCATTAACTCCTGCTGACCCTATAATCGTGGGAACCATAGGTGCATTTTCATGATCGGCTAGGACGGAGATCTTATTTATCTCAATAGCCCCGCGATAACTATCCCACACAGCAAAGACCAGGATTCCACAGTAAAGCAGTAACAATCGGGTATCCAAGACCTGTTTGGCCATGGCAAAATGGCCGGTGAAACTGTATATAATGGCTAGATTAATATGGGCATGCGTATTGATTAATAGCTCCCCGACAAATAAAAACGCCCCTTTAGCGATACTGACTAATCTTATATGTCCAAATCCTGGAAATATACACGACCACCAGGCAACCACCCATGGATTACGCAAATGAAAAACATTTATCGAGTAGCCTGACATGGCGGCTTTGGGGCGACGTACTATATGAATTTGTATCTCCTGCATCCTGTAAAACCTCTATTCGTTACGAGCTAGTATCCAATGTGTCAGGAATTTTACCATTGTTCCCATAGCAAAATAAATGGGCAAAGAATAATAATGTCTCCACGTATGTAGGGTATATATCTTTAGCCACACCAGTATGGGCTCTCCGATAAAAGCAAAAAAAAGGCTGATAACCAGCATCACCAGTAAAAAACTCTTCCATGTTTGAAAGTATTGATAGATAAACATGTAAGCAACCGGTATTATAGTAAAATCTGCGGTTATTAGGCGCGGCCAGAGGGGAATTACATAATAGTTATATTTCCAGAAGCGTAAGTCGGACATAGTCGCGTCTAAAAACGATGCAATAATCAAAATAAATGCACCAAAGAGGGTTATTTCGGTAAGCCTTTTTTTGTCAACCCATTTCCACCATAGCAGCCAGGGAATCACTAAAACGGCTAGTAACAACCACCACTGAAATGAAAACAGATCATGTTTGAGCCAGTTTTCAATCCGCATTTGGGTGAGCTGGCGTTCCAACTCATATATCGACTCGTGCGAGGAAATAACCCCACTACTTCCAATTATCATTTAAACCGCTTTCCTCCTGCAGATTATGGTATTTGGATACAAACATTCATATTATCACCAAATGTCCCCAATATTATTTAGGAAAAGCCTTACCGTATTGAGCTTATTGTCTTTAGTATCCCTTATATTTATGTACTGGTAGAATGGGATGGACTTAAACAACTCCCTTATATAGAATAATAAGAAAAATAAAATCAAGGAGCTAATTATGAACAGGTTATTATCATCATCCCGAGCCGAACAATTATCCCCCTTTATTGTGATGGAGGTCCTGGAAAAAGCGCAGGCCATGATGGCCTTGGGTGAGGATATTATCCACCTGGAAGTAGGGGAGCCTGATTTTGCCACCCCGGAACCGGTAAAAGAAGCGGCTGTAAAGGCTATTAGACAGAATGATACCCATTACACCCATAGCCTGGGTAAAATTACATTGCGGGAGGAAATAGCCCGCTATTATTGGAAAAAACATAGGGTGGAAATATCCCCTGAGCAGGTTATAGTAACTTCCGGTACTTCACCAGGCATGTTGATGGTCTTCTCAGCGCTCCTGGAAA
Organism: Syntrophomonadaceae bacterium; assembly: GCA_963665865.2. Taxonomy (GTDB): domain Bacteria; phylum Bacillota; class Syntrophomonadia; order Syntrophomonadales; family Syntrophomonadaceae; genus PHAA01. Next base: position 129,719 of record CAXXWF010000001.1, read on the forward strand.
AAGGGGAAGAGATTATCCTGCCCGATCCCTATTATGCCTGTTACCCCAATTTCATTCGTTATGTGGATGGACAGCCTGTTTGTGTACGAGTCGATGAGGAAGACGGGTTCAAGTACCGTTCGGAGGATATAAAAAAACATTTAAGTCCACTGACTCGCGGAATCCTGGTCAACTCACCCAGCAACCCCACCGGGGTAGTATTAGATGGCGGTGACCTCAAGTCCTTGGCTGACTTGGATCAGATGATCATAGCCGATGAAATATACAATGGATTGATTTATGAAGGGGAAGAGCATAGCATTCTGGAGTTTACTGACCGGGCTTTTGTAATCAATGGTTTCTCCAAGCTGTATGCCATGACCGGGTGGCGGCTGGGATATGTTATAGCACCACGGGAATATATTCGAGCTATGCAGATAATGCAGCAAAACTTCTTTATCTGTGCTTCGTCCTTTGCCCAGGAGGGCGGTATAGCCGCCCTGCGTGACTGTGACAAGGACGTGCAAACAATGCTGGGCATTTATGACCAGAGACGCCTCTACCTACTGGGAAGGCTGAAAGAGATGGGTATTGCGACGCGGTACGATCCCAACGGAGCTTTTTATGCCTTGGCCAACGTAAAGAAGTATACTTCTGATTCCTACCATTTTGCCTTTGAGATCCTGGAAAAGGCCAAAGTGGCAGTAACTCCGGGCATAGACTTCGGGGCAAACTGTGAAGGTTATATTCGTTTTTCCTATGCTAATTCCCAGGACAATATAAAAGAAGGCCTCAATCGTATCGAGGCCTTCTTAGGAAACTATAAGTAATGCAGTTTAAGGCTGTTGCTTGAGAATCCGCAACAGAATCTCTTCCAGACTATTTTCCTTTATACCAAATGAAAGTACCTGATTGTTAATACCCATTATTACTTCTAGAAGCTGGGGCCTTATTTCCTCCCGTGTATGGGTATTAATTACCAAACGATTGTTTTCTGAATTTATATAATTTACATAAGGGAGCTTCTCAACGACCCGGGCAACATTTTCATCCGGGCGGCTGAATAACACTTCAATGTTGAGGCTGTCATTGGCAGTATGACGCAGGTTTTCTACACTATCCTGGGCAATCAGTTTGCCGTGATCAAAAATACCTACATCATTACATATCGCTTCAACCTCGGGCAGTACATGTGAAGACATGATTATAGTGACATTACCTGAGCTTTTTAATTGGACAATCAAGTCTCGCATGCCTTTGGCCCCAATAGGATCTAATCCCAGAGTGGGTTCATCCAGGAATAATACTTCGGGCTCAGACAGCAGGGCCTGGGCCAGTGACAAACGGTGCCTCATTCCTCGAGAGTACTCCCCTACATAATTATCCTTTTTATCTACCAGGCCGACCAATTCCAGATTCTTTTGAATTCGCTCCGCTCTCAGCTTGGCAGGTATATCCAGTAAACTGCAGATGTAGTTTAAAGTCTCCAGGGTAGTCATACGCGTATAGAAACTCGGATTCTCAGAAACATAGCCAATGTGGCGACGGACTTCCATTGGTTCTTTCAGGATATCATAGCCTGATATCGTAGCTGTACCAGAGTTAGGTTTAATCAAGCTGACCAGCATCTTGAGGGTCGTGGTTTTGCCCGCCCCATTGAGACCCAGGAGGCCGAAGGAAGTGCCTTTTTCCACCTTGAAACTGAGATTATCAACGGCTTGCAGTTTGCCATAATTCTTACCGAGATTTTTTACTTCGATTGCATAAGCACTCATCTTTATCCTCCTTACAGCCGGAAGGTTACATTTTGGCGATCAAATACCAGTCCGTTTACAAACATAATGAAAACGGTGATAGCCAATAATGAACCCACACAGATGGCGAAATCAGTGGGACTGGTCATAGCAAACTTCTGATATTTGCTAAAGATGCTGAGTGGAAATTTAAAGAGCAGGGGTACCTGGGTGAAACTATCGATTCCGAAAAACAATCCAGTCAGCCTTAAGAATTCGCCACCGACAGGATGCGCCGGGGTCATAAATAAAATACCGACTAATCCGGCTACCGCAGTACTTCTGGCAAAAAGGGAGATAAAAATGGTTAGGGCAGTATAATACATGGCGACCGAAGCCAATATGGCGACCATGGCCATCCATTGGCTGAATGGGGGCATAGCCAGATGCCAACGCTCTGAAGATAAGCCGGAGGCTTGTGACCAGAAGTAAGCACCGATCAATTCGATAATTAGCAAGGGCAGGATAATGATTAGATAATTGACGAATTTACCATAAAGCAGTGTAAGGCGGGAAATCGGTTTGGACAGGATCAGTTCCAGGGTGCCCCTCTCCTTCTCGCCAACGACTGAGTCCATGGCCGCAAATATTCCAATTATAGGGCATAATACTGCGAACAACTCAAAAAATGGGTCCATAACATTGGTGGAATTAGCGGTGGGACCAACCTCAGTATAGAGGGCCATAAGTATACCGCCGAAGATGATCATAAGCAAAAATATAAGTTTACGGTTGCGAACATGTTCCTGGAATTCTCTCTGCACTACAGCTGCAAATTTCACTAGATTTCCTCCTCATATTTGGTCAATAAATAACTAAGGCTACTTAGTCTAACTGAGCGCCAATACTTATATAAACCTTAGTATAACATCTATTTATATTATTATTAAGACCGACATTAATGCCCGGAATAGAAGGACTTGTCCAGTGATTTATGGTACGAAATTATTTGGTGTACTTCACCTCTCAAGGCGGTCAGGGATGGAATTTTACTTTAGTTAACCTCAATATAATCGGACTTCAAATCTCCCAGTACTAAACAAACCTTAGAGCCCAAACTAATTAGATCATTTCTGTTTCTGAAGAGCGCAGATCCTGTTTGGGCCAACAGGGCATGGTTGGTTTGCAGAGGGCCGATTCTGGCTAATTTCATTACTAGTAGGTGGGCTCCGGTTTCCTGATCAAGCAGATAGATCTTGGCTTGAGGATTTATCTTATCAGGCCGGCTCAGCCAGTAACGTATATCTACGAAACTGCCCTTGCCGCTTAGTACAGCCTGCGTAATTACAATTCGATTCCTGCGTAAGCAGTACCGAAGCAGTATCCATATTCTCTTAAGTAAGCCGAAAAAATTCTGCACTATATACCTCCTTTAAGTAAGACCACCCATCAAAAGAGATGGATGGTCTCAAAAATCAGTCTATAAGTCTTCGGGAGCATCAGTTTGAATCATGGTTAGCTGTCCGCCGGGATAGAGTCCTTTATTAGTAACAGTGTAATCGTCATGATTATGCATTGGATAGAATTGCGGGAAGAAATTATCGTTCGGATCACCGGGAGGCTGATTGCAAATATCAATGGAAGTAATCGTGTCAGGGGGGCAGGCTACAGGTGCGCCGGGAATGGGCGAAAAGGGAATATCAAATATGGATGCTGGATCCACTGCCTGAATCGCAGCCATCTGGTCGCATAACGAATCCAAAGGAACAAAGGGTACCGAGGGCGGGTTACCGAAACCGGCGGCAGCATCTCCGTTAACAATATAATCTCTATATAGTGGTCTCTTATCGTCAGCGGTTAATAGTAAGTCAAAAGTCTCGCCGGATGCAATATTAAGGGTAAAGCCCATCTCCTGGAATTCGTCAATACCCGTTACTCCCAGTCTGGCAGCGATAGGCAGGAACGGGCTAACATGAGCATCTTTGCCGATAACCGTAAAGTGCCATCCATGGATATGCCAGGGCACTACACTATAACCCATGTTAATCATCCGCAGTAAGAATTTATCATTGGTTCTTATATGAACATATGATTCATAGTTAATCTGACGAACGTTGGGGTCGGCAGTTACCGGTGGGGTTAGAGGATGTTTATTTAAGGTGTCTGGGAAAGCTCTGCCATTGACTAGCCAGTAATCAGCCTTAAACTTATAGGCTGGGAAAAAGGTGGCTGTCTGCACGGCATGATGCCATATGGAGTCAACATCCGAGAGCAGCATAACGTATTCTTTATCAAAGAATGTACTGATATCGTTGTAAGCGAAGCTCCTATTGGTAGCTGTAACCGGTATTTGAGGCTGTGGTACTCCGTTCAATCTCCAGATGCCACTAGGGGAATCCTGGGTGATTCCATTGTCGGCAAGGCTTGCAACAGAGGGATATATGACTAACGCTCCGTACATGCCCATTTGAACATGTTCGGAAGCCTCAACATGGCAATGATACATTAAGGTGCCTGGATTTTCCGGAATGAACAGATAGGTCATCATGGGGGGAGCCATAGTAGTGTTCATCCACATAGGCACGCCGAAGGAAGTCTCAGGGAACCCATCCAATTGAGTGGCTACATGAGCGCCATGCATGTGAATGGTGTGAAAATCCGCAATATCTGGTCGAAATTTCATACCTAAATTGATTAGGGTAATAAATATCTTGTCACCCTGTTCCCCCCAAATTATGGGGGCGGGAATAATGGCCGTACCTTTTCTTGCAAGAAATGCAGGCCAATTGGCTGCAACAGTTGGATCTAAGGTCTCATCATAAAACTCCACGGCACCAGTGTTGGGATCAGATACTTTGAACAAGCCTCCCGTGAAACCGAAAATATAAATGGGTCTGGTGTCTATTCGGCCCGTGGCACAAAATATGGGGCCAGCGGGCAGATTAATAAAGCCATCAGTGGCGAATAATACATATTGTCGAATTCTCATTTGCCATTACCTCCTGGTTCAATTATTAAGTCATTCAGTTATTAATCTAAATATGGGCTGTTCCTTCGAGCGCTATCAGGGAAACATCATCTAGAGTTACATACCCATCAGCGTCTGCCCCGGTATCTGTTTCAAAAATAATTCGAATAAAACGAGTTCGATCCGGTGAAGGAAAGAGAGTGGCATTAATAAATGCACCATAGGCTTCAAAAAGACTGTTCTGGGGTATCAAAATATTGAGGGAAGGGCTGCCCAGTTGATTATTATGCCTATCCAGGAACTCCAAACGGACATTTACAGCGGCGTTGCATAAATCTTTGTCTGTACGCATGAAAAAAGTTAACTGATAAAAACCACCGGGGCAGATTCCCGGAATAATTTGAAAAAGGGTTGCCTGAGGCTCTATAAAGCCAAGTCTGGCCGCAGTAAAGCCCTGATGAGGAAAGTCACCCATTCCTGGATCTATTACATCCACACCGGAGTTAATTACCCAATTGGAGAACGAATTATGGGGATCTTCGAAGCCGCCGTTTTTTACCAGTTCTCCTTTGCGAGGAATACATTCGCAGTCATGGCGATGCCTGTTTTTTCTGCAATCGGTTTTGTCACAGTTATGCGAATCGTGAGGATTTGAATCATAAGAACTGTAATAGCGTGCTTTATTTTCATGGCTGTTAGTTGCGCGGTAGGGTGTAGGTTTACGCATTATAATTCCTCCTGTTGTTAAACATTACTAATGTTAATCTATGCACAGCAGTTAGAAAGAGTTACCGGGCATATTTGATAACCGCTCCTCTGCCGTCAGGATTGCATTGAATGATAGGCAGATAAGTGCTTTAATTAAATTGGAAACAATTAGATAATCGGAAGGAGGATTTTCCATGAGTGATCCCAGCAAGAAAAAATACCGTATTAAGGTTACACCGGATGGTCCCTATATTATTACGGGTGATATACCTATGAGTAAGCAGGTGATTATCGCTGATCGGCAGGGATATTCATATAAGTGGGAAGAAGGTATTAAATATCCGACCCAGGAGCAATATGCACTATGTCGTTGTGGGCATTCCGGGAATAAACCCTATTGTGACGGAACACACACCAAAATCGAATGGAATGGCAATGAAACCGCCAGTACGGATGACTATCTGCAGCAGGCTCGAAGGCTGCGTGGTCCGGCAATTGATCTCACTGATGCTCAAGCTTTATGTGCTTCTGGTCGCTTTTGTGATCGAGCTGGGGGAACATGGCAACTCACCAAAAAATCCGATAACCCGCAAGCGCGAGATTTGGTTATTCAGCAAGCTGGTGACTGTCCGTCCGGAAGATTAGTGGCTTGGGATAAAGAGACCGGCCAGGCAATAGAACCGCATTTTGAACCCTCCATCGGAATTGTCGAGGATCCCCAGGCCAAGGTCAGTGGTCCTATCTGGGTTAGGGGGGGGATACCGGTGGAAGCCTGTGATGGCACGGAATACGAAGTACGCAATAGAGTTACGCTGTGCCGCTGCGGCAGGTCGGAGAATAAACCTTTCTGTGATGCCACCCATGTTTTGGTAGGATTCTCAGACGAGAAATAAGAGGTGCCAGGCACCTAACTAACTAACTTATTCGAACATTGACACCTCCTGTTTTGGCAACAGGAGGTGTAGTTATTTTTAGACAAACTCAATTATGTTGTTTTACATCCAGATGCCGATACACCGTTGCAGACCACAAGCTATTTGGAGACTACATTTTGAAACGGTAGCCCACTCCCCAAATAGTTTCTATGTATTGGGGATTGGAAGGAACCAGCTCAATTTTTTCACGCAATTTACCAATATGGACGGTTACGGTGGCAATATCTCCGAGGGAATCCATTCCCCAGAGCCGTTCGAAAAGTTCTGTTTTACTAAAAACCCGGTTGGGATTTGAGGCTAATAACACCAGCAGATCGAACTCCTTGGCAGTAAAGCTAACCTCGGCACTGTTGATATAAACCCGATGGGAGGTTTTATCAATATGCAGACCGCGTATTCTTATCTCTTCATTCTTGGGTTCATTATTTACTCGCAATCGTTCGTAACGCGCCAAGTGTGCCTTTACTCGAGCTACTAATTCTCCCGGGCTAAACGGTTTGATAATATAATCATCAGCGCCTAATCCCAGACCTCTGATTTTATCTATATCTTCCTTCCGGGCCGAAACCATTAGAATAGGGATATCTTTTACAGCGCGCAGTTGACGACATATTTCGAAGCCATCTACTTTGGGCAGCATTACATCGAGAATGATTAAAGCATAGTCTCCATTTAGCGCAGTTCGTAATCCGGTGTCACCACTCACCTCAATGTCCACCGAGTAACCGTTAATCTCCATATAATCTCTTTCCAGTTCGGCAATACTGGAATCATCCTCAATAATTAAAATCTTCTTCATAGATCTACCTGAATACCTTTCTTTAAAGTGAAAAAGATACTGGTTCCTATGCCTTCTTCACTTTCTGCCCACATGGTTCCGCCATGCTCCTCAACAATCCGACGAGCGATTGCCAATCCTAATCCACTACCCTGAATAGCACTATTTCTGGAGGGATCGGCCCGATAAAACCGATCAAAGATTAAGGATAAGGCCTCCTGGGATATGCCTTGACCGTTATCTTTGATTCCTATGGTGACGGCATCTGTTTTATTTAGCAAATCAATTCTAATTTTCCCCGGGCTCTTATCCATATACTTAACCGAATTATCGATGATATTGTTCATAACCCTTTTTAATTTTTCTCGATCAGCGATGACGGTAATAGTCTGATCATGGCTTGGATTAAATTCCACCTGTATGCCTAGTTTGTTCAGGTCCAGTATTAATTCTTCAGTTGTATGCTGCAAGTAGCTCGCAATTTCGACTTTTTCAAAATTAAATGGTTCTCGCTTTAAATCTAATTTAGAAAATAGAAATAATTCATCGATCAGTTTGTCAACGTCGATTGCCTTGTTATGGATTGTCTGAATATATTTTTCCATCTTCTCAGGCGAATCAGGCACACCGTCCATAATACCTTCAGTGTAGCCCTTAATAGCCGTGATAGGAGTCTTAAGGTCGTGAGATATATTGGAAATAAGCTCCTTGCGGTTTTCTTCATACTGGAGCTGCAGATCAATTGATTCCTTCAATTTACAGCGCATTTCTTCAAAGGTACGGCATAACTGGCCAATTTCATCGTTAGAGTTAGATTTCACTTCAAAATTAAGATTTCCATCTTTAATTTGTCCGGCAGCATTCTCTAGAGCCTCAATCGGTTTAAGAATACTGCGGGAAACAATAAAGGTTAATAATCCATTGGTAACGATTAGAATTAGTAAAGCGGCTAAGAGCAATGAGCCTAAGAAGTCACGGGCAAATTTACCAATCGGACTTACATCACTTAGCATGAAAAGGCTGCCCGGACTTCCATCACTAAATGTGAAGTCAAGCTGCTTAATTGACAGCAGGTTATCGCCGATTAACACCGGGTCATGATCATCATGGTGCTTGCTAAGGTCCGTTAATCTTCTGGAGATATCTGGTTTATCAAGAGAGGGTGATATATAGATAGTGTTGTTGTCTTTGCGCACCATAATACCGGTATTAATAATCAGCAGCTTCTTATCCAAAGTGTCCAGGTATTGAGGATCCATCAATTTATCAGGGTTAGTGGAAGCAGTTAGTTTTATCTCTTCAAAGGTCATTGACCCGGCCTGAATTAATTTTTGTACGGAGTAGAATTGGAAATCAGACTTATATACATCTCTGACATCGCCGATATAGGCATACCCGATTAGTAACGCGGCTAAGAGGATTAAAACCACCGGAATAACCAGCATTGCAATATAGGATAGTAATAGCCTGAATCTTATCGACATAAATATCCCCTGACTTAGGGACTAAGTCCCTTATACTTCTTTAATATCAAACAGGTAATAACCGGATGTAAATAGGATGATACTAGTTGACAACATGATCAAAAATGCATACAAAAGTCTTTCTGGTGCCAAGGAACCACCCTGCCACATTACGTGCCAGTTCGTATATGAAAACAGTAAGACTTTCGATGCCATGGGATAAACTATGGGCAGCAATTGGCCCGCTATATAAACGAGAATAGAGGTAGTCAAAGCCCCGCTGCTGCTTTTGAAGAACTGGGCAATGAAGGCTGCGGTTATGGCCAATGATACCATGGGAACAATGGCGAGAACATAGGCTTGCAGGCCATTGATAAACCCATGCAGATATTCAATTCCGGTCCCGCCTAAAAACATCCCGGATATTAGCGAGAATAATAGAACTGTGGCCAATAATAATATTGCTGACATGCTTAAAGCCATGATCTTCGAAAGGTAGATGTTAAACCTACTGATAGGGCGTACCAGTACAACTTTCAAGTTTCCTTCCCCGACCTCACCTGCGAATATATCTGCCGCCCACATAAAAATAAACAGGGGTAGTATTAGGCTCGTAAATAGGGGGCTCAGGATGAAAATCGGAAAACCAGCGGTTCCTACGGCTAAAACCCCAACTTTATCGTGCAATAAGGCTACTAAGAGAGCAATGCCCACCGGGATTGCCGCCGAAACAATAAAGGAGACCACCACTTTGCTTTTCAGGAACATCTTTTGGGTTTCGTTAACGAAATTGGCATATAAACTATTCATGTTTCGAATCCTCCCTGTTATTTCTGGCCTGCTCGATAAAGAATTCTTCCAGGGATGTGTGATTCTCCATTATGTCTGCGAGGGTACCCTCTTTTATGAGTAAACCATTGTTTAGGATGCCAACACGATTACAGGTTAGCTCCATTTCATGGGCCAAATGACTGGACACAAAAAAAGTAACCTGCTCATCTTTAGCCATGCGGATAATCATATTTCTCACATCAGCCATACCCTCAATATCCAGTCCGTTCATGGGTTCATCCAGAATAACGAACTCAGGTCGGGACAAGATGGCTGAGGCGATACCCAGTCGTTGTTTCATTCCCAGCGAAAAGCTGCCCACCTTATCCTTTTTATAGGGACTTAAACCGACTATTTCCAGGACTTCATCAATCCTGCGGTCATCAACTCCATTATAGAATCTGGATGCTATCTTAAGGTTGTCGTAAGCACCTATATATTCGTAGGAAGCGGCTGTTTCAATAATGCAGCCAACTTTACTCATTGCTTTTTCAAAGTCATTAATAATATTAAAACCGAAGATATTTACCTCACCCTGCTGGGCTTTGCATAAGCCCACTATAGTTTTCATTACGGTGGTCTTGCCAGCACCATTAGGTCCCAGAAAACCATAAATATCACCTTTATAGATATCAAAGCTGATATCTCGGACTCCCCGGTTGTTTTTGTAGGTCTTGGTAAGACCTTTGACTTCCAATACTTTGTCCATGGTATTCCCCCCTGAATATACGAAGATAGGGTTCTAATAGAACCCTATCTTCAACTTAGAAGGCTCTATTGATTTTTCTTAGATATTTTTAAGCATGTGGCTGAGTTTTGGTAACTACTTGTTTACCAGTCAAATCGACGGTGTCAGGTGTTGTGCTATTTATATTGGAAAGATTAACATCCACATTAACCACGATTTCATGGACCTGGCCGGAAGCATCCTTGCCAGTAACCTTAATGACAGCCGTTTGGCCAGTGAGTTGACCATTGGCATCTATCTCGGCCTTTACATCAACACTGGTTAAGCTAATCGCATCGACCAATTGCGGCAGATTGGTCATAACTGCATTGGAGCGCTGGTTTTCATGGTTTGCATTCTTGGCAATTAAAGAAGCAACCGCATTTTCCAAAGGGGTAATCTGCCCATCAGCCAGTTGCAGGGTTACGACTTTACTTCCATCCGCATTGTTATCCAGAGAAATATTGCTGTCGAAGTTAGCTGCCAGCAGATCAACTATGTTTTGAACTTCTGCGGGTACTTCCTGAGTGGCAGGCCGCTCAGCCATGTTTTTCCCCATATCTCGCTGGCCTTTTGCCATGACGTTGTATATATCACTGGTACTGTCTTTCATAATGGTCTGGCCATTCTGACGATACATTTCGTTGCTCTGGGTCTTATCGCCTTCTTTAATGGTAGAAATACTGCTCATGGTATTATTGGCACGATCCATCTTCATAGTCCCATCAGCATTCAAGACCACATTACCATTATCCGTTACTGACACCGCAGCTTGAGCGGTTAGACTATTGGCCTGAGGCAGGTTTAAAACTGCTGCCTTGTATGCCTCATATCCAGAAGAGCTGGATATATTGGCAAAAGCAGTGGTGCATAGCAATGTTGCTCCCAGAACAAGGCTCAGCACAATCAACACTGGTTTCCTTTTCATAAAATCAATCTCCTTTAATATTTTGATATGTGGAAGTGGTCTGCTTCCACATACTATAATGCCTCATAATTATAAACTACCCATAAAGCAATTATAAAATATTCATAAAATTAATACCAATAATTAAAGCGAGCTCATTTATTGCATATTAGCCAAGGAACAATTATAATAATTTAAATTGACGATGATAGGGCTTAGTAAGTATTATCCGTTGGAATCAGAGAACCGTCGGTTGGTGTAAGACGGGCGAAACGGTACACTGAACTCTCCCTGGAGCTGCTGACTGAAATCGGATTGAGAGTAGGCTCAGACGGGAACTTCCGCCGTTACAAGGAAGGGGATATCGGACTATGTTCCCGTATCCTTTAAAGTGAGTGACTATTTGTCGCTAAATTGAGTGGTACCGCGGAGTTAAACCCTTCGTCTCAAGAAATTTGAGCGAAGGGTTTTATTTTTTATCAAACTTCTTTTAAGATATTTTCCTCTATAGGTGGAGGATAAACCGATTTTCCCCAATGGCGGTAGGATCCCCGACTGACGAGGCGTTTGATAAAAATACTCGCGGTGCGATGCACACAAAACGCGAAAGGAAGGCGCTAGAGCGCCCGCGTTTTGGCGCGCAATTCGCGCAAACGCTCATTGATAAGGAGATGGTTTCGATGGAAATAGACCTAAGTGACCTTAGACTTAGCAATGAATTTATTTTACAGAAGGAGGATATAAATAATGAAAAAGCTTTATGTTTTCGATACCACCTTGAGGGATGGAGAGCAATCACTGGGAATAACCTTGAACGTCAATGAGAAATTAGAAATAAGCCGTCAACTTGTGAAGCTGGGTGTGGATATAATAGAAGCTGGTTTTCCGGCCTCATCTCCTGGAGATTTTGAGTCAGTTCGAACCATAGCCCGAGAAATAAAAGGGGTAAGCATTTGTGGTTTATCACGCGCAGTAGAAAAGGATATCGATGTCTGTGCTGAAGCCCTGCGCGAGGCTGAGCAGCCAAGAATTCATACCGGGATAGCGGTGTCACCCGTGCATATGGAGAGGAAACTGGGACTTTCCCCGCAGCAGGTCATTGAGGCTTCTGTGGCTGCGGTAAAACGTGCCAAGAAATATGTCAGTGATGTTGAATTTTACGCAGAGGATGCTTTTCGCAGTGAACCGGCTTATCTGGTAAAGATTATTGAAAAAGTGATAGAAGCCGGAGCTACCGTAGTAAATCTTCCTGACACAGTCGGCTATGCTACCCCCTGGGAATACGGGAATCTAATAGCCTTTGTAATGGAGAATGTAGGAAACATTGACCGGGCAATCGTCAGTATTCACTGCCATAATGATCTGGGAATGGCTACGGCCAACTCCTTGGCTGGAATCAAGGCGGGGGCTACCCAGCTGGAAGGTACGATCAATGGAATTGGGGAGAGGGCCGGTAATACCTCCCTGGAAGAAGTTATTATGGCAATCTATACCCAACCCAAATCTTATGGAGTTGATCTCAGCATAAATACCAGAGAGATAGCGTCTACCAGCCGGCTGGTATCGAGAATAACCGGCGTGCCTGTACCCAGCCATAAAGCCATAGTTGGCTCCAATGCCTTTATGCATGCCTCGGGAATTCATCAGGATGGAGTTTTAAAGGAACGTGAAACCTATGAAATAATCGACCCTGAAGTTGTAGGGATACCCCGTAACCTGATTATCCTCAGTGCCCGGTCCGGCCGACATGCACTAAAGCATAGAGTCGAAGAACTTGGTTATCAAATTGCGCCAGAGGAACTGGATAAGCTATATGATAAATTCGTTAAGTTGGCTGATCAAAAAGGTGAAGTATATGACGAGGATTTGCATGCCTTAATGGGCAATCCGGAAACAGAAAATAACGGAATGACAATAAAGAGTCTATCGGTAGCTACCAACGGAGAATCAGCTTCGGCTACGGTGACAATGGAGTTAAACGGAGAAACGCATACCGACGCTGCCTGTGGCGATGGCCCGATTGATGCAATATTTAAAGCCATAGATCGCATTGCCGGGACCAAAGGTCAACTGGAGGACTATACTCTGAAATCGCTTAGCCGAGGCAGTGAAGCCTTGGGTGATGCCACCGTTAAGATCCGCATAAATAACGCTTTGATTGTAGGCCGAGGGATCAGCACCGATGTCTTTGAAGCCAGCGCAAGGGCGTACGTTAATGCGCTATCTAAAACGAACTCTATTTTGGTCTAATTTAACAATATTGCTGCCTGACCGCTTCTAAATTATGGGGAGCGGTTACCTGTTTATCATAGATTAATCCATAAGGTCCGTAAACTTCCTATATAATTTGCAGGATTTTAGAATTATTAAACGAAATAACAAAAAGATTTATACAATTAATAAATTTGTGCCAAGTTACGATCAATAAGTAATTGTTGATGGGAAATAATGTAAAGCATTTTTTAATGAAAATGCCTGGCTAGTTATGATCCGATTCTTGGATAACAAATGAAAGGAAATATGCTCGATGTATACTACTACTTGTCTAGTCTGTAAAAAAGAATTTGCCATTCCTTTCTCCGATTTTCGGTACAAGGATATTAAGTACAAGCGGGGTAAACCTCATGTATGTGACAAATGCAGTTTTACCATCCGTGATGAAGCGAACAAAACCAAAGATATGAATCCGGATACAAATCATATTGACAAAATATTACGGCAAAGAAGCTATTAGGATAGCTTTGCCCAGGAAACACAGGGGGACACGTCCGCCTGTTTCTTAATTTCATAATCATCTTTAAAAAGTGCGTTCTCCTTTCCGGGAAGCGCACTTTCCCTATTTTCTGCGTATTCTTTCATTGTCAAACGTACCGGCGGTTTTAACCTATTATATAGAATATATGGATATTTAGTATTGACATTAATACAAACAGGAGGGAAAATATATTCAGAATAATACACAAAGTATAAATATATACATATGGTAAAAAAATATTGAGTTTCTTGGGGTTCTAATTCATACAGGAGGTATAGATATGGAAAAAAAGGATGCAGCGGCTGAAGGCAGGATGGAGAGAAAGAAGAAAGAGAATCGGCAGAAGATCGTTAGTGTGGCTATGGATTTATTTAAATGCCAGGGATTCAACAATACTACCATGGAGCAGATTGCTGAAGAAGCGGATGTTGCCCGGAAAACCCTTTATAATTATTTTCCCGTCAAAGAAGCTATTGCTGACGAGTATGTAAAATGCATATCAGACCGATTAGCTGATGAAAATTTGGCAAAAATACTGGATCTACCGGATACCCGGTCTCGTTTACTGACCGCCCTCAACAACACCTATGCCTGGGTTGAAGATAACCCAGAGATAACCGGAATATGCCTTGGATATCGCTTAAAGAATATGTATCAGTCATCAGTAAACGATGGTAACAAAACGGGAACGCAAAGTATTATGGCGGAGATTATTAGGTTAGGACAGCACACAGGCGAAATCAACCCGGATCTCTCGGTTAAACAGTTGGTAGTCTATATTGATGTACTGCGTGGTTCTATGGTTCTGGATTGGTTAAACGATTTATCAAGGATTGAACTTCGTAAAGAAATTACCAAACTTGTCGACCTCTTCTTATATGGCGCAAGCAACCGGTAATTGAGAAACACTAACTATTTATTAAATGGAGTGATTTTTTATGAAATCTATCAAATATTTTTTAGACTGGGAAGAGGCTTTTCAATCGAGTGCAGGCCAGACTGGGGGTAAAGGGTGGAATATTGCACGACTGGCGAAGTACAGCTTTAAAATTCCTAAAGGAGGGGTTCTGACTACAGAGGCTTACCACGAATTAACCCAGACTAACGGGTTACAAGATTTGATTAATAGTATTTCCAATTTGATCACAGTGGAAAACATGGATGGTTACCTGGACTTATTGCTTCAATTAAGGAATAAAATTATGGCGAGCTCTTTATCACAGTCGATTATAGAAGAGTTAGGCAGCAACCTCAATAAATGGGGGATGACTGAAAGAGCACTTGCCATAAGATCATCTGCTTCGGTGGAAGACTCCGCTCAAGCATCATTTGCCGGAGTCCATGAATCATTTCTAAATGTCCATGGCTTGGAAAACATTTTGACTGCTATAAAAGGATGCTATGCTTCTATATGGTCGCCTCAGGCGGTCGCTTACCGTCGCAAACTAAACATAGCTGATAATGAAGTGGTACCAGCAGTGGCGATTATGGAGATGGTGGCTGCCCAGGCGGCGGGGGTCGGTTTTACCTGTGATCCCCAGACCGGACGTCAGGACTTATTCGTTGTTAATGCTAATTTTGGATGGGGAGAATCAGTAGTAAGCGGTGCGGTGGAGCCGGATTCCTATTATCTGGATGCTTCTGCTTGGAACGCGGTGCCGCAATTAATTGAACGCAAAACCGGGCGCAAGGAGGGGATGACTCAGCTTAAAGCAGATGGGGGAACTCATTTTGTGCCGTCCGCTGATTTGTCATCCCAGCAGGTACTTTCTGATGCGGAAATAGAAAGACTGGGCTTGATCCTATTGAGGGTCTTCGAGGCTCTGGGGGAATGCGAACAGCATCAGGACGTGGAATGGGCTTTTGATGGGCGAGATTTTATTTTACTCCAGTCTCGGCCGGTAACCGCTTTGCCTCGCTACACCTTCAGTGCAATGACAAATAAGCCGGAGATATGGTCTAACGGCAACTACCGGGATGCTGTGCCGATGGTTCTTTCACCTTTGCATCGTCGCTTGATGAAAAATGTTATTGATATTATTCAATATACTGCTCTTTCAGCACCTGGTTATCCTATACCGGAAGGGTTTCAGTTCTCTCGTTTATTTCAGGGCAGATTATACTGTAACATGTCTGCTCTGCAATGGGCCAATTATGATGCCACGGGAATGCTGCCCCGGGATTTCAACCCCTTCTGGGGAGGGCACCAACCCGAGATTGAGATTGAGGACCCTGATCCCTATTCAGGACAGATTGGCTTGGAAAGACAGAGCCGTATGATGAAGGGTGTAGCGCTCATCATTGAATCGGCTGCTAATTCTGCCCGCACTTTTACCGAAATGACCCAGACCATCAAATCCTTAATTGGAGATGGATTTGACCAAATAGCTGACCGTGACTTTATTGAAAAATACAATGAATTAGGCATAGTCATTCAAGGCTACTCTGAGAAATTCAATTTTTTAAGCGGAGTTGGTAGTTTTGCCTTTGTCACCTTAATGCAAAAATTGTTTGGATATTTGGGCCCCAGAACGACAATTGTTATAAATGGTTTGATGGTGGGGGGTGAAGCGCAAATAACCAGCGCTGACCACGGGTACCGCTTGCTAGAATTGGCCGAAATCGCGCGCTCCGACCAGGAAGCGGTCCAATATTTGACGGGGCAGGCCTTTAACCCACTGGCCTGGGAAGAACAGCTGCCGGCAAACTCTAGCTTTAAACAGGCTTTCCAGACTTTTATAAGCGATTATGGGTACCGGGCTGTCTACGAGCTGGATATCATCAACCCTCGGTGGAAGGAAGACCCTTCTTACTTGCTGGATATTATTAAGAGTACTATGGAAACAATGCATTTAAGTAAATGGAAAGCTGAACAAAAGGAAAAATTTGATCGAGCCTGGCAGGAAGTCATGGAAAAAGTTCCTGCCAACGAGCTGGAGGCAATCCGCCAAGGAATTACCGATGCCCAATTAGGAGCAGCGGTACGGGAAATGGCTAAATCGGTTTTGGTTATGGCCTTTGAACCTTATCGTTTAATGGCTCTGGAGTTGGGAAATCGTTTTACTCAGCGGGGCATTTTGGACAGTACCAGTGACATTTTCTATTGCTCCTGGTCTGAACTGGTCTCTATATTGAGTGGAGAGTGGAGTGGCGATGGACTGCGGTCCTTGGTGGAAACCAGAATGGCAGCCCAGAAGGCAAAAGAAGCCTTAGCTCCACCGGACATTATTCAGGGAGACAAGCCCGTGTTTTCAGAACCTATTATCCAGACCTCAGGCGATTTTCTTCAAGGTGTAGCAGCAGTTGCAGGAAAAGCTATTGGTACAGCTCGGTTGATTAATCATCCGAGTGAAGGTAACAGGTTACAGATGGGGAATGTTCTGGTTGCCCCATCTACTGACCCGGGGTGGACCCCGCTATTTATAAAAGCCTGTGCAATAGTTATGGAAACCGGAGGGTTCTTATCCCATGGAGCGATTGTAGCGCGGGAATACGGAGTGCCTGCGGTGGTTAATGTACCAGGAGTTATGCGAGTTATTAAAGATGGACAACAAGTAATTGTCGATGGGGATGAAGGAAAAGTATTTCTACAATAATAGCTGGACAGAATCTATGGTGCCATTCACCTTACTAACTAACTAATTAAAACTAACGCTTACTGTTTTCTGCAACAATAAGTGTAGTTATTGTTGGGAAAGCTGAATTATAATGTTTAATAAGTAGATGCCGGCAATCGAATGAAAAAAGTTTTCTTCTTCCGAATTTGCAGCAGGAAAAATATTTGATAAGTTAGAAAGTTAGGTGCCTGGCACCGAGCGGGAGGTATGCAGTATGGAACGTACATTTGTCATGGTGAAACCAGATGGAGTGCAAAGAGGGCTTATAGGTGAAGTTGTTGGACGTTTTGAAAAGAAGGGCATCAAAATTGCAGCTCTAAAATTAATGCGGATTACACCGGCATTAGCTGAGAAGCACTATGCTGAACATAAGGGGAAACAGTTCTTTGCCGATCTTGTCAGCTTTATTACATCTGGACCGGTTGTCGCTATGGTCTTGGAGGGTGACAGTGTAATTGCCATGGTCCGGACCATGATGGGAGCAACGAATCCAAAGGACTCTGCCCTCGGAACCATCCGTGGGGATTTTGGGATGACCATCGATAAAAATATCATTCACGGATCGGATTCACCTGAAAGTGCGGTTCGAGAGATAGACAATTTCTTTGCAGAAAATGAAATAGTGACTTACACCAAAGCCGATGAAGAATGGATCTACGTCTAAAAGCGGTAAAAACTGGTGCCAGGCACCTAACTAACTAATTTTCGAGTTGCAATGGGAAAATATCTAATAAGTTAGAAAGTTAGGTGCCTGGCACCATTACTATGTAGCAGGCAAAAGAAGGTCCCCATACCAGCTAACCCTTGAAAAATAAACCTATAGCGAGTTGCGCCATGTGTGCTAAAGGACCGGGATAAATACCGATAAAGATGGTTCCCAGGAGGCATATCCACAATGCCAGTCTTCCAGTGAAAGGCACGGAAACCGGTTCCTCGTTTTCATTAACCCCTATGTACATGGCTTTGGCCACATTCAGATAATAATAAACGGAAATCATGCTCATTATTAGTCCAATGAAGGCCAGCCAGAGGTATCCGGCTTGAATTGCCCCGGAGAACAGATAAAACTTACCTGCAAAACCGGCTAACGGAGGGATGCCGGCCAGTGATAAAAGACATACCGTCATAACGGCCGCCAACATTGGAGCCCGACGCCCCAGACCATTGAAAGCATCCAGGTCGGTACCGCCGGTTTCTACTTCAACGATGGTGGTCACCGCAAAAGCTCCCACATTAGAGAAAACATAGAGCATGGCATAGAATAGCAGACCCTTCAGTCCATAAATATTGGCTGCTACCAACCCTACCAGGATATAGCCTGCCTGAGCGATACTGGAATAGGCCAGCAGCCGCTTGACATTCTTTTGCGGCAGGGCTACCAGATTGCCGATCACGATGGTCAGGGCGGCTAACACCGCCAGGGTTAAATGCCAATTAAATTGAGTTGTCGGCAGAGCCACCATAAAAACCCTAACCAGAGCAGCAAATCCAGCTGCCTTGGAAGCCACTGAAAGGTAGGCAGTTACCGGAGTAGGTGCCCCTTGGTAGATATCCGGGGTCCACATATGAAAAGGTACTGCAGATATTTTGAAACCTAAGCCGGCTATCAGCATTACTATACCCGCGATTAGAATCGGTTGGTTAGGGGTGGTATTCAGGACTTGATAGATTTCGGTGAAAACTGTTGAGCCGCTGGCAGCATACACCAGGCTCATACCAAAAAGCAGCACAGCCGAAGATAATGCTCCCATGATCAGATATTTCAATCCCGCTTCAGCTGACAGACCATCGTTCAATAAATAGCCACTGAGTATATAGAAACTGATGGTCATCAATTCCAGACCCACATAAAGGGTTAGCAGATCTCCGGAGGAAACCATAATCATCATGCCCAGAGTGGCAAAGATCATGAAGCTGAACCATTCACTCTTGCGTTTACCGAAGAATTCGGTGTAACGGCGGGCCATGAAAAATATTAACAAAGCCGCACCTAGAAATAGGATCTTAAAAAAACTGCCATAAGTGTCTATCTGATATACGCCATCGAAAAATACAGTTTGATTACTAAAACTGACCATTACATTGCCCAGGATAACTGCCAGTCCAAGCACCGCCACTATGCCCACTGCCTTTTTACCACGCTGTGGCAGCATTAGACCCGCCGCCAGAGTAAACATTCCCAGCATCGCAGTCATAATTTCCGGTGTCAATAATTGATAGTTCATTAAAAGATCCCTCCTATTCCCATGGGACCAATATGCTGCAGAAGCTGGGCTACACCGCTGTTAATTAAATCCATGACGGTAAAAGGCAGAATACCTCCCAACAGGATAGCCCCGCCTAAAACCAGCAGAGGTACCATCTCCGGTCCCTTCAGATCATGGAGGTGATCCCATTCCGGCCGGCGCGGACCGAAGAGCACATTCCCCAGGGTGCGTAATATATAGACTGCGGTGATAACGATACCCATAATAGCGATAATAGTTAGAACCTGATAATTCCTGAAAGCCCCTACGAAAATGGTGAACTCACCGATAAAGTTCACAGTGCCCGGCAGCCCCAGCGAAGCCAGGCCGGCCAGCATAAAACCGGTAGCCAGACGCGGCATCTGATGGGCCAGGCCTCCAAAGTCAGCCACATTGCGGGTGTGGCTTTGGTGATACAAGTTGCCGATCATGGCAAAGAAGAGAGCTGCCATTACCCCATGGGCAAACATCATCATAACTGCACCATTTATACTGATTAGATTTAATGAGGCTATACCAAGCAGGACATAGCCCATGTGACTGACTGAGGAGTAGCCGACTATATATTTCAGATCTTTCTGGCTGAGACAGATCATACCGGCATAGACAACGTTGCCAATAGCCAGCAGGGCAATTAGCGGAGCTATGTAATGGGCGCCGGCTGGCAGGACAAAGAGTCCGATGCGGATCAAGCCATAACCGCCAATTTTCTTTAATACCCCGGCATGAATCATGCTGACTGCGGTTGGTGCCCCTGCATACCCATCTGGTGACCAGGCATGAAAAGGAAACATAGAAAGCAGAGTTCCGAAACCAAAGGCCATCAAGGTGTAAGCAAATATCTGGAACGCCACCGGGAAGTTAACGCCGGCAAGTGTGTTTATATCCATACTGGGATAACCCAGGATGGACTGACCTTTAATAAAGAGGGCAATTAGACCAATCAGTAAAAAGGCACTCCCGATCAAGAGGTAGATGGTTAGTTTCATACCGGCATATTCCTTGGTAACTCGCTTGGAGGAACCAAACATGATGACTAACAGGTAAATTGGGATTACCACCACTTCATAGAACAAGAAAAATATGAAGAGATCAGTAGTAACAAATGTTCCCATCACACCCGTAATTAGCAGTAGCAGCAGGGCGAAAAATTCTTTGACCCGTTCTTCGACCTGCCAGCTGGCATAAACGGCGCTGAACCCGATGAGGTTGGTTAAAAGCAGCAGGGGAATACTGATTCCGTCGACTCCTACCGCATAATTCACTCCTATATCTTTGACCCAGGGGATGCTTTGCACAAACTGCATCCCAGCCAAAGTTCGATCATAACTTAAGAATACCAGCAGGGAGAGAGCCAGGCTGACCAGGGTACTGACAGCAGCTATGTATCTAATTAGCTTCTCTTGCTCCTTAGGCACAATCATAATTAGAACAGCGCCCAGAATGGGAACGAAAAGGGCTGTTGATAATATCGGAAAATTACCCATAATCAATCCACCTCCCTAAACCAGGGCCGTAAATACGGCACACAGGGTTGTTAGTAATAATATCACTACACCTGCCACCAGGTATAATGCATAAGTTTGCACCTGGCCATCTTCGGTATAACGCAGCGTCTGCCCCGACCAACCGGTTAAAGAGGCCAGACCGTTGACCAGACCGTTTATAATTTTAAGGTCAAACCATTCCAAAATTCGAGCCCCTCCATCAACGAAGACGGCAATCAGCCAGGCATAGAGCTCATCGATATAGAATTTGTGGTAGAGCAAATTATATATACCTGCAAAGCGTTGCCGCAGGCTTTCTGCCCTTATGATCTGCTTCTGATAGATTAGCCAGGCTAGGAAAATCCCAGCCAGCGCAATCAGCGAGGAGATTACCATAATGGCTGCATTGGCTTCATGGTGCATAACACCGGGAGCCGTAATAAAATGGCCGAAGATATTATTCATAAATGGTGAACCGACCAAGCCGGATACGATTGACAGTAGGGCTAGAATAATCAAGGGCATGGTCATCACGGGTGATGATTCATGGGCATGATGGCCGTCGGTGTTGGCGCCGAAAAAGGCTGTAAATATCAGTCGGAACATATAGAACGCCGTCATGAAAGCGACCAGAGAACCAAGAATATAGAGACCGGTATATCCCCCTGCGTAGGCTCCCAGCAGGATTTCATCCTTGCTCCAGAATCCTGATAGGGGTGGTATCCCGGCTAGGGCCAGGGCACCAATCACGAAAGTCCAGGTAGTCACCGGCATTTTCTGAGAAAGCTGCCCCATCTTCCAGATATCCTGTTCGTCATGCATAGCATGTATCACGCTGCCGGCGGCTAGGAATAGAAGACTCTTGAAAAAAGCATGGGTCATTAGATGGAACATGCCGGCACTCATCGCTCCAATACCCATCGCCATT
Source organism: Syntrophomonadaceae bacterium (assembly GCA_963665865.2). Lineage (GTDB taxonomy): Bacteria > Bacillota > Syntrophomonadia > Syntrophomonadales > Syntrophomonadaceae > PHAA01. The sequence goes on from CAXXWF010000001.1 coordinate 151,781, forward strand.
ACCATATAGCCAAGCTGGCTGAGGGTGGAATAGGCCAGAATACGCTTAATATCGTTCTGCACCAGAGCAATAGAGGCGGCAAAGAGGGCCGTAAATCCTCCCACTACAGCTATAAACAGCATTGCCTGTGGGGTCTGACTAAAAATAAAGAAGGCCCGTGCTATAAGATAGACACCTGCCGCTACCATAGTTGCTGCATGGATTAAGGCACTGACCGGGGTAGGACCCTCCATAGCATCTGGCAGCCAAACATGCAGCGGAAATTGGGCGGATTTTCCCATTGGTCCGAAGAAAAGCAGAATGGATATGGGCAGCAGGACTGCCATATTGTTATAGCCAGCTATACGAGTGGCCAGCTCACCAAAATTCAGGGTGCCAAAAACAATAGATAGGAACAGGATTCCTAAGAGAAATCCGAAATCCCCAACCCGGTTGGTAACGAAAGCCTTAATCGCTGCATCTTTGGCCGAAGGCTTACCAAACCAGAACCCTATTAACAGATAAGAACACATGCCTACCAGTTCCCAGAACACAAAAATTTGTCCAAAGTTGCTGGCTACTACCAAGCCCAGCATGGAACCGGCAAAAACGCTCTGGTAGGCAAAATAACTAGCGAATCCGGGGTCTTTATCCATGTAGCCCAGCGAGTAAATCTGTACCAGCAAGGCCACAGTAGTTACCACGATAAGCATGACAGCCGTGAGCGGATCAATCATTATCCCCATATCTACTTTTAGACCCGGCATGCTGAGCCAGCGCACCGACATTTCGAAAACCTGGCCGGGATCACCGCTAAAAACTTTCAGAGCAACCAGCACGGATAGCAGGAAAGACGCCCCAATACCCAAGATAGAAACCGCGGCTGACAATTTGGGCCAGCGGTGCAGTAAAAGTCCAATGCAGGCGAATGCAAGAAAGGGAAGTACGGGAATTATCCATGAAATTTGAAGTATATTTGGCATTATGATTCTCCCTCCTTAGGGTTTGTAATGGGATATGTGTGCCATCTGATGCCGTGCAGATTTTTTGCACTGCAAGGCGGCAGGAGGCGCAGATACTCGAATGTATCTAAACCGACGACAACGAAGCAGGGTGGAAAACCTGCCGGCATGCTTGGGGCAGATATTCCATTACAAGCCCTTACCATTTCATTAGATTAAAATCGCTCAAATTGACCGATTTCTTATGCCGATAAATTGATATAATCAAAGCCAGACCGACTGATACCTCAGCAGCAGCTACCACTATTATAAAAATAGCAAACAGTTGACCGACCATATTGCCCGGTTGAATAAATTTATTGATGGCTATAAAATTAATATTAACTGCGTTGAGCATAAGCTCTACAGACATTAATAAGGCTATTGCGTTACGTTTGGCAAAAATTCCGTATACACCAATCCCAAATAATATGGTAGCCAGCAGCAGATAATGATTTAGTCCGATCACTATGCATCATCTCCTCTCGCCAAAATAATTGCGCCGACCATGGCCAGCAGCAGAAGGATGGCGGCGGCTTCAAATGCCACCACATATTTGCCTAACATGAGGTCAGCCAGTGCCCCTACAGCATCTACTACTGGCTGAGGACCTAAAAACATGGACAGATTAGTGCGCCAGATTGAAGCCCCCAGACCTATAATCAAAACTAAAGCCAGTAAGGCCCCCCAGAAGTGGATTTCCCGATTGGGGTTGGGCTGGTTAGTTTTATCTGCATCCACATTCATCACCAACATTATGGCAAAGATGATAAGCACGGAGATGGCCCCGGCATAGACCAGTATCTGCACCAGACCTATAAAGCCCGCCCCTAATTGGAAGAAGGTCAAGGCCACCCCCAGGAAGGTTAGGATCAACGCTAGGGCGCTATGCACGATATTACGGCTTAAGACTACTCCCAGTGCCGATACTATGGTAAGGCTGGAGATGCCCACAAATATGACATCATTCATGGTAATACTCATCTTTGCTCACCTGCTTCCTTGGATCGATCTTTTTTGTCTTTATTCACCCAAGCCTGGGCGAGTTTAGCGGCTTTATCCCGATCATCTACTAAGAGCTCGGCCAGCTTGGCTGACTTTTTGTCGTCGGCGCTCATTAAAGATGTCATAATCGCAATATCCTCTTCCGATTCCAGGATTTTAGATAGCGATTTCTGGGGATTCTTACCCAGTACGGTTTTCATAGCCTCAATCTGTTTAAAGCGTTTGGCATCCACTTCTGAAATATCCGAGAGTTCTGTCTTAACCCCTGGACTCGCCTCTTCTTTGCCCTCCGGTACCAGATCGAGCTCCGGCGGACGATGATAGACGATTTTGATATCCTCGCGGTTGTAGGTGCTTAATTCAAAATCATGTTTAAAATACAGAGTCTGGGTCGGGCATACTTCCACGCACAGGTTGCAGAAAAGGCAATATTGCAGATCAATCGTATAACTCCGAGCTTTCTTCTTTTTGGTGCCCTCGGGTATGAAAGTTTCTAAAGTAAGGACATTATTAGGGCACGTTTTGACGCATAAGCCGCAGGCTATACACTTGGGGGAGTCATAGGCCAGGCAGCCCCGGTAACGATTCTGTAAGTAAGGACGTTCCTCCGGATATTGAATGGTAATATCCTTTTCAAACGCGTGTTTCAAGGTAATTCCCAGTCCTTCTATTAAGCCTTTGCCAAACATCTAATCACCACCCCATTCCATGGAAGAATTCTATGGCTGCACCCGTAAGTATGATATTTACAAGGCTTATGGGTATCAGTACTTTCCAACTGAAAGACATCAAATGATCCATGCGAATGCGGGGAAAGGTCCATTTCATCCACATAAAAATTAACATGACCGAATAGGTCTTGATTATTATCCAGATCCAGGAAGGCAGCCAGGGTCCCTGCCATCCACCCAGGAACAAAGTTGAGGCGAGGGCTGAAACTGCTACCAGGTTAGTATACTCGGCCAGGAAGAACAATGCCCAGCGCATACCGGTATATTCCGTAAAAGCACCGGCGGTTAGTTCCTGCTCGGCCTCCGGCATATCGAAAGGACCCCGGTTTAGTTCGGCTGTCGCAGCAATAAAATAGGTTACGAAAGCAACCGGCTGCAGAAGTATGAACCAGAGATTGTGCTGGGCAGCCACGATAGCGGACAGGTTGAGCGAACCGGCGATCATCACCACCCCCAGTAAAGAAAAGGCCAGCGGAATTTCGTAACTGATCATCTGAGCTACGGAACGCATAGCCCCCAGTAACGACCATTTGTTATTGGAACCCCAGCCCGCCATTAATATACAGATGGTGGACAGGGACCCTACGGATATGAAATAGAACAGCCCGATGTTCAAGTCCACAACTGCCATATCTTTACCCATAGGAATTACTGCATACAAGAGCACCGCGACTATTATAAAAAACATAGGGGCCGTCTTGAATATCAATTTATCGGTTTGGGAAGGAATGATATCCTCCTTGGTCAACAGTTTTAAAGTATCGGCAATAGTTTGAAAAATCCCATAAGGTCCGAGACGGTTGGGGCCCAGGCGTTCCTGCATAAAGCCGGCCACTTTTCGTTCCAACCAAATAAGTATAAGCACATTAAAAGTTATTATCATAACAATACAGGTCCATTGCAGGATCAGCAGGATGAGATCAGCCCACCAGGATGACAGACCCAGACTCATCAGCCCGGAGGTCAGCGCATGGGCGATAGATAGGATTAAGTTTTCCATAAGCAATAACTCCTTATCGGTCTGATTCACCCAGGACCGGGTCCAGGGTAGCAATATTGGCTATTATATCCTGCAGCTTGCCGCCGCGTGAAATCAGGGGCAGAACCATCAAGTTCACAAAGGAAGGAGCCCGTACGTGGACTCGAGAGGGTTTCTCTGTCCCATCACTGAGCAGATAGAAGCCTAATTCTCCCTTGGAAGTTTCAATCCGGTGATAGACCTCCTTACCCTTCTCAGGTTTAAGCACTTTGGGCACCTTGCCCTGCACTTCTCCTGCTGGCATTTGTTCCAGGGCTTGGCGTATAATATTACCGCTCTGTTCTATTTCATTAATCCTTACCATTAAACGATCCATACAATCGCCCCGCGCACCGATCGGAAGCTCAAAATCAAAGCGGGAGTACACCCCATAGGGATCTGCCCTGCGAATATCATAAGCAATCCCGCTAGCCCGCAGGTTAGGACCGGTAACGCCATAGGCCAGAGCTGTGTCAGCTGTTAGGATGCCAATTCCCTGGCACCGCGCCTGCAGGATTTCATTGCCGCTGATAAGACCGTTATATTCATCAAGCATGCGGGGGATATCGTCCAGAAAACTTGTCACCGCAGGGAAGAATTCATCCGGCAGGTCATAACTTATTCCTCCAATACGCATATAGGAAGTAATTAGACGCTGTCCGCTGCTCATTTCAAACATGTCCATAATTCGTTCTCTATCGCGCAGACAGTAGATCAGTCCGGTCGTTGCTCCCAGATCGATAGCCAGGCTGCCCACAAAAATCTGATGAGAGGCGATGCGCGAAAGCTCAGCCAGAATTACGCGAATGTATTCAGTCCGTTCTGGCACCTCTACCCCGGTCAGTTTTTCGACTGCCTGGACGTACCCCAGAGTAGGCAGGTGGGAAGCCAGATAATCCAAACGTGAGGTATAAGGGATGAATTGGGTGTAGGTTTTGCTCTCAGCAATTTTCTCTACGGAACGATGCACATAGCCCAGATGAACAATGGCGTCCACGACGGTTTCGCCATCCATCAGAGCTTCTACGTGCAGCCCCCCATGAGTGCTGGGATGTTGGGGGCCAATATTGATTGTATATTGATCAGTTTTAAACAAGCTTTATTAACCCTCTTTCTTAAAATCCTTGCGCAAAGGATGTCCCACAAAATCGTTGGGAAGTAAAACCCGTATCAGATTAGGGTGTCCGCTGAAACGTATGCCCATAAGGTCGAAAACCTCGCGTTCCTGCCAATCGGCGGTGGGGTAAATGGAATAAACCGACGGCAGCTCGGCTTTTTCTCGGGAGACCCTGGTTTTCACCACTAATTTCAGACCTTTATCCGGAATAGCATAAAGGTGGTAGACAACCTCGAATTCTTCACTATAATCCACCGCCGTGAGGTTGGCTAAATAGTTCATCCCATATTGTTCTCGAAGAGTCTGCATTAAGGACAATATTTCCGCAGGGCTGATCCTGAGATATGTAAAAAATGCATCACTGCTTATTTCCAAGTGTTCTCCCATCGATGTCCGCAGATTGTCAAAGGTTTTGTCTCTTTCAGTTGTGTTCATTGACATTTCCTCCTTAGGCATCAATAATCACCCTTTTCCACTTTCTTCTTCAGTTCCAGCAGACCGTGGAAAAGTGCTTCCGGGCGCGGCGGGCAGCCCGGCACAAAGACATCTACCTTAAACATAGTATCGGCTCCGGGTAAGACACTGTATCCGTCCCTGAATGGGCCGCCGCTAGTGGCACAGTTACCCATCGCCAAAACCCACTTCGGAGCCGGCATCTGTTCATATACTCTTTTTATCACGGGAGCCATCTTTAAAGTAATCGGACCAGCGACAATTAAGAGGTCTGCCTGGCGGGGAGAGGCTCTAAATACCTCATAACCATATCGAGCAATGTCAAAGCGGGCACCGCCGGCAGCCATCATTTCGATCGGACAGCAATTGCAGCCATAGGATAACGGCCAGAAAGAGCGGGCTCGTCCCCAATTCCAGACCTTCTCCAGGGTGGTTACAATTATATTGTGTTTAGCCAGTTGAGATACATCATCTAAACTTTCTGAAGAGACAGTTGAGTTTAATACCATTCTAAAGCACCTTCTTTCCAGGCATACCAGAGTCCGAGCGCCAGTATCGCGATAAAAATGAGCATCTCAATGAAAGCAAAGAGTCCCAGACTCTGGAATTTCACCGCCCAGGGGAAGAGGAATATAGTTTCCACATCAAAGGCCAGAAAGACGAGAGCATAGAGGAAAAAGTTTACCCGGAACTGCATCCAACTGGGTCCCTGGGTATCCACCCCACATTCATAGGGAAGCATTTTCTCAGTTGTAGCAGGAGGTTTAGGGCGAAACAACCAGGCCCCAGCCATAGCTGCGACAGGAAAAAGTAAGGTGAGTAATATAAAAACACCTATAGTTGAATAGTCTGACATAGTGGTTTAACCTCCCAAATGCTAAATACTATTTGGCTGCCTTATTTATTAAATATTAGTCATATTAACTACCATATTTATTAAATGATAGTTATATTTCAATCATTTGCAATAGTAAACTGTCATTAGTGAATATAAAATCAATATACAAAGCAGGGTAATCTTTCTTTATTAATATAATAACGTGTATTATAATACATTCAGAAGGCTATATATAGTATAAATTAGGGTTATGGTTAAGGATCCCTATTTACAAGTATATACTAATCTCAGACAGAAAGGGAAAGGGTGATAGAATGAGTAGAATAGTTGATGCCCGGGGCTTGAACTGTCCACAACCAGTGATTCTGACCAAACGGGTAATGGATGAAAACAGTGGGGAAACAATCATTACCCTGGTGGATAATCCTACCGCACTAGAAAACGTATGCAAATTGGCCACTAGTCAGGGTTATGATTTCACTATTGAAGCTCAAGGTTCGGAATCACACATTCATATGACACAAAAATCAGCAGCGGCTGAACAAGCGGTGAAAAACAGAGAACTGGCAGTTCTAGTGAAATCGGATTTATTCGGTCAAGGCAATGATGAGTTAGGGGCGGTTTTGACCAAGAGTTTTTTCTACACCCTTACCGAAATGAGTTCCGAGGTACATACGCTCATCTTTATGAATGGCGGAGTACATCTGACCACAGCCGGTTCTCCGGTATTGGAACACCTTGAATATCTGGAACAAAACGGAGTGCAGATACTATCGTGCGGAACCTGCTTAGATTTCTTCTCCAAAAAGGAGCAATTAAAGGTTGGCCAAGTGACGAATATGTATACCGCCACCGAAATATTATATAAGGCTGCCAAAACTCTGATCTTATAGTAACTGTTCGTAAATCCTGAAAAGTACTTTTAGGAGACTTGAGATGTGCCCATCAGCAATAAACCTTACAGTTTACGATACCCTGCGGAACCACTCCTAGTGAGTCTGCAGGGTTTAATTTTACTTTCAGCGGCAAAATAAGCCAACGTTACATCAGATTCCATAATAATCTCTGCCTCTCAATGATTCCTGGCAGAACGTCCATCACTCGGGCGATGTCGGCATCGGTATTATCTTTGCCCAGGGTCACCCGCAGCGAACTATGGGCTGCATCTTTAGTTAAACCCAGGGCGGTTAGGACATGTGACGGATCGAAGGAGTTGGAGGTACAGGCTGAGCCCCCGGATACGGCAATACCCTCCGAATCTAGAAATATCAACATGGCAGCTCCCTCCACCCCCAGAAATACGAAACTTACATGACCGGGTAAACGGTTCTGGGGATCTCCGGTCAGATAAGCCTGGGGAATCTCATTAAGAATACGGCTGATTAGCATTTGGGCTAAACCCTGTAAATGATGCAAACGCTCTGGCATATTGTTCAAAGCCATCTCGGCAGCCTGGCCCAGCCCAACAATGCCCGGAACATTTTCGGTACCCGAGCGCCAGGTTCGTTCCTGGCCTCCGCCGTGCAAGAGGGGAGCCGGTTTGATACCAGACCGGATATAGAGCGCCCCAATCCCCTTGGGACCATAGAACTTATGGGCGGACAGTGACAGGAGGTCCACATTTAATGATTTCACATCAACCGGTATGCGGCCGACCGTTTGCACTGCATCCGTATGAAAAACAATGCCCTTGGCGCGGGCTAGTTTTCCGATCTCCTCAATTGGTTCAATGGTGCCTATTTCATTATTGGCGTGCATGATACTAATGAGAATCGTATCGGCGCGGATTGTTTTTGCGACTGTTTCAATATCCACCTGACCTAAGCGATTAACAGGCAGGTAAGTGGTTTCATAGCCCTGCCTCTCCAGGTACTTAAAAGTATCCAGAACGGCGTGGTGTTCAATTTTAGAGGTTATTAGGTGACGACCCCGGTTTTGATAGGTGTGAGCCGCACCGATAATAGCCATATTGTCAGATTCTGTACCGCCGCTGGTGAAAACGATTTCCTCCGGACTGGCACCAATCAGAGCGGCGATTTGTTTACGCGCCTTTTCTATGGCCAGGCGGGCCTCGTTGCCATATCCATGAATACTGGACGGATTGCCAAATAAATTGGTAAGGGCGGAGCTCATAACCCGGGCTACTTCCGGATCAATGGGGGTTGTAGCGCTGTGATCCATATATATCTTTGACATATTTTCACTCCTTGTCATTATAGATGCTATATTCTATTATAATAGTAATCCCATTGAGTTAGTCAATAAACCTAACTATATGATTGAATAGGAGTATGAATTATGACTGATGAACTATTTGTCAAGATTGACAATGATGAGGTTTTAACCAAAGACGATCTTGTCACTTTGTTGGCATTGAATGAGCCGGATGAACTGGAAGGACTTTATCGCAGAGCAGACCTAATTCGGCAAAAATACGTAGGCAATGATGTACACCTGCGCGGTTTAATTGAGGTGTCCAATATCTGTAGAAAAAATTGCAGTTACTGTGGAATAAGAAGCGGTAATTCTAAGATTAAACGTTACCGCATGCCCGTTGAAGAGATTATGCAAGGGGTTAAACTGGCTGAAAGTTTCGGTTATAGAACGGTAGTGCTGCAGTCTGGGGAAGATCCATTCTACACGGTAGATGTCCTAGTGGATTTAATTAAGGAAATAAAACGAGATACTAAGCTGGCTGTTACGCTTAGCATTGGCGAACGCAGCCGGGAGGAATACCAGAAGCTATTTGAGGCAGGAGCGGACCGATTTTTGTTGCGGTTTGAGACCTCCAACCCCATTCTTTATCAAAGCCTGCATCCTGATTCCGATTTTAAGCAGCGCATGCAAGCCCTGGTCTGGCTTAAAGAGATTGGTTTTCAGGTCGGGTCGGGAATAATGATAGGTCTGCCTGGTCAAACCCTGGAAGATCTGGCTATGGATATTCTTAAATTTAAGGAACTTGAGCTCGATATGATCGGAGTGGGGCCGTTTATATCCCACCCGGAAACCCCGCTGGCTGGAGCCGTTAATGGGACTGCCGATCTGACTTTAAAAGTGATTGCCCTGACCAGAATAGTCACCCGTAATACCCATATTCCGGCGACCACGGCCCTGGCCACCCTGAGACCGGCAGATGGACGAGAGCAAGCTTTGCAGGCAGGGGCTAATGTTGTTATGCCCAATGTTACTCCTCTGAAATACCGGGATCTTTATGAGTTGTATCCTGAAAAAGTTTGCATAAATGAAGCTGCCGATCAGTGTCATAGCTGTATTCGGCAAAGAATATTCCGGGTAGGTCGATCAATTAGCACTGATTATGGACATTCTTTGAAAGGATCCTCCCTAGAGGTATAGAGATATGTACAATGACTTAGTCTTGGATCATTTCACTGATCCGCGCAATGTAGGCGAAATAGTCAATGCCGATGGTATCGGCAATGTAGGTAATCCTGTGGATGGGGATAAGATTCGAATTTATATTAAGGTTGATAACAATATACTGACCGACATACGATTTAAGACTTTAGGTTGTGGGGCCGCAATAGCTGCCAGCAGCATGGTTACTGTAATGGCTAAAGGACAGCCACTGGAGGCATGCCTGAAGATAAGTAATGAAGACGTTGCCGAAGCTCTGGGAGGTCTGCCGCCAGAAAAACTAAGATGTTCTAACATAGCAGCCGATGCACTTCACAGTGCAATAGCTGATTATAGAGAGAAGTTGGCAGGGTCGAGGTAAGTAACATGATACTACGCAAGGAACAGATTAATAGGTATTTAAGGCACATCATAATGCCGGAAATTAGCGGCCCCGGTCAGAGAAAGCTGCTCGATGCAACGGTTGAGGTGCTGTCAGAATCGGCTGAAGCAGCCGCGCCATTACTATACTATTTGGCGGCCGTGGGAATTGGTAAAATAAATTGTGGGTTGGCGGATAATCAAGGTCAGGACGTGTTGTTCAATAATTTAAGGGATTTGAACGGCGATATTGCAATTACTTCCGACAGCAAGGCTCCTGAAAAAATTATGCCGGGAGATCTAGCCTGTAGAATCATCTTTGGCAGCGAAACCTATGCTATCGATAATTTATGCAATGAATTTGGAAGCGGGAGCACGACCATTATAGCGCTCAATCGGGGATGGGATGGGTATATACAGGTATTGCAGCCGCCTGAGCAAATGGACAATATTTTAGCTGAATTGCTGAAGCCCAAACGTGATTATATTACCCCTAACAAAATGGGAAGCATATTTTCAACCTGCCTTCTAGGTGCCCTAACAACTATTGAAGTGATTAAACTAATGCTCAGTATCGGAACATCTGCTTACAATCCGTTAAGTTTTGATTTGTTGGCCATGAGTTTTGAAAATCAAGAAGAAGACAAACCAGCAGTTAGTCAATTTTTTAAATCTATTGGGGAAGCCGACAAATGCAAGTCTATATCCCCTGATGCAGATGGATTTAGTGAAGGAACCCCCAAAAGTCTTACGAACCGAAAGGCTCTAATAGTCGGAACCGGGGGACTGGGATCACCGGCGGCGTACGCGCTGGCCAGGGCAGGTATAGGAACCATTGGGCTGGTGGATTATGACACTGTAGACATTAGCAACCTAAACCGACAGATTCTCCACTCAACCTCGCGCCTGGGCTTTCTCAAGGTTGATTCAGCGGAGATATTCCTGCGGCAACTGAATCCTGATGTCTCTATAGTCAAACATAACATCGACTTTAATTCAGACAATGCGGCTGAAATCATAAATGGATACGATGTAATTATTGATGGAGTGGACAACTTTCCGACGCGTTACCTGCTAAATGATGCCTGTGTCCTGAACCAAAAGCCTATGATTGAGGCTGGAGTATCTGGATTTGCTGGGATAGGGATTACGATTATCCCAGGGCATAGCATGTGTTACCGTTGTCTTTTCCCTCAAATGCCTGCCCCAGGCACGATACCGTCGTGTTCAGAGACGGGTGTGCTGGGTCCCGTGCCGGGTGTTATGGGTTTTATTGAAGCCTGCGAAGCTGCTAAATTGCTGACTGGTCAAGGCAAGATATTGACAGATTCCTTACTGGCCTTTGATGCTCTCGATCTTAGTTTTGAAGTCTTGCAGAGCGGGAAAAATGAGGCATGTCCTTTATGTGGCTTAAACCCAACAGTTAAAGAATTACAGAACTATAAACTTAGGTGCGATACTTTGGAACCGGCTTAATTTCTTGGGCAACAGGCATGGTTATATAATAATATTCCGTTAAGGAGAGTATGATTAAGATTATTGATTGAGCAGCCTAGGGCGTTGTGTCTAACGAACAAGGATGCCCTGCCCCAAAAACCTGTACCTGCAATATCTAACACCAATAAATGCTTCGCAATACTGTGGTAACTCCTGGACGAGCTATTTGGCCAGACTTTGTTTGCGATCTTCATAATATCCACACAAATACTTCTTAAAATTTAAGCAAATATGAACATCCTCATTATCTACCCATCAGGCAACTATAATCAGGAGCTTAGTGTATTGCAGTTGTTTGTTGGTATAATAAGGTTAAGCTGTGCGTTTGGATCTCGACGAGGTCAGCGGAATTAGATCCTGATTACCATAGGTGAAGAGGGGAACAAGATGATTAACAAAGAATCAATTAAAATATCAGGTATGAGTTGTGCGGCCTGTGCTGCCAGGATTGAGAAAGGTTTAAACAAGCTTGCAGGTGTAGAGTCGGCCAATGTCAATCTGGCTATGGAACGAGCTACGGTTGAGTACGATGACAAACTGGTCCAGCCTCGCCAGTTTGATGAGCTAATTACCAAACTGGGTTATGCAGTTATTCACGAGAAGACTGAAGAGGCTGGTCAGGCGAACCTGAAAATATCAGGCATGACCTGCGCGGCCTGTTCCGCGCGCATTGAAAAGAAGCTGAATACCCTGGAGGGGGTTAAGCAGGCCAATGTAAACCTAACTACCGAAAGGGCTAGTATCTCCTTCGATCCAAATCGGATCAAGGTCGGGGCTATGATCGATGCGATCAAGGCTCTCGGCTATAGCGCTGATAAAATTGAGGATATCAGCCGTGATCAGGAAAAAGAACTTAAAGAAACGGAAATCAAAAACATGCGGATCGCCCTACTGGCTTCCGCGTTACTTAGCTTACCGCTGGTAACTGCCATGGTTCTGAGTATGTTTAATGTCCAAAGCCCGCTGCTGGCTATTCTGCACAATCAGTATTTTCAGTTAGCTGTAGCTACACCGGTTCAGTTCGTTATTGGGGCCAGATTTTATAAACAGTCATATTACGCCTTAAGGTCCGGGAGCGCCAATATGGACGTGCTGATTGCCATGGGTACTTCGGCTGCTTATTTTTTCAGCCTATATAATGTTTTTTTCGAAACGGTTCCAGCCGGTATGATGAAAGATCTGTATTTCGAAGCATCGGCCATTATCATCACCCTAATTTTGCTGGGCAAGTATCTGGAAGCGGTTGCCAAAGGTAAGACCTCCGAAGCCATCAAGAAACTGGCGCAGTTGCAAGCCAAGACCGCCCGGGTGGTAAGGCAGGGCGAGGAAATGGATATTCCTATAGAAGAAGTTGAACTGGGTGACATTGTAGTGGTAAGACCAGGTGAGAAAGTACCCGTAGATGGCAAGATTATAGAAGGCAATTCATCCCTGGATGAATCCATGCTTACTGGGGAAAGTCTCCCCACTGACAAAAAGGCTGGGGATTTGGTCTATGGAGCTACTATTAATAAATTCGGAGTATTTAAGCTTGAAGCTACTCGGGTGGGAAAAGACACAGCCCTGGCCCAGATTATTAAAATGGTGGAAGATGCTCAAGGCTCCAAAGCACCCATCCAAAAGATAGCCGACCAGGTGGCCGGAGTTTTTGTGCCGGTTGTATTAGTCATAGCTTTAGGAACCTTTGTGGCCTGGTACTTCACCGGAGCTGGTATTAACAAATCGCTAATAAGTGCGGTTGCCGTACTGGTTATAGCCTGTCCCTGCGCATTGGGTCTGGCAACTCCCACCGCGATAATGGTTGGAACCGGGAAAGGCGCAGAAAACGGAATCCTCATCAAGGGCGGCGAACATCTGGAAATGGCCTATAAGGTTAATACGGTTATCCTTGATAAAACCGGCACGATAACCAAAGGGAAGCCAGAAGTTACTGATGTGATCAGATTGGGCTCATTAGATGAAAACACAATATTAAAGATGGCTGCCCAGGCTGAAAAGGGTTCGGAACATCCACTGGGGGTAGCGGTTTATGAAAAAGGGAAGCAACAATACGGCCAGTTGAATGACCCGGAAAGCTTTGCGGCGATTCCTGGCAAGGGAGTTACAGCGGTCATAGATGCTCAAGAAATATTGGTCGGAACCAGGAAACTGATGATAGGCCACGGTATAGCCACAGATGCGATTGAAAAGGATATTGTCAGCTTGGAAGATCAAGGTAAGACCGCTATGATTATGGCTGTAAATGGCAAACTGGAGTCCATCCTGGCGGTGGCTGATACTCTTAAGGATAGTTCCCGGGAAGCAATTGCCGACCTGCAGGATATGGGTATAGAGGTCTATATGATAACCGGTGACAACCAGCGCACCGCCAATGCCATTGCCCGTCAGGTAGGCATTACTACGGTCCTGGCAGAAGTGCTGCCGGAAAACAAAGCACGCGAGGTTGAAAAACTCCAGGCTCAGGGTAAAACAGTAGCGATGGTGGGAGATGGCATCAATGATGCTCCTGCTCTAGCCACAGCTGATATTGGAATGGCGATGGGGACAGGTACTGATGTGGCTATGGAAGCAGCGGACATCACATTGATGCGGGGCGATTTGAGAACCATACCAGCTGCTATAAGACTTTCCCGCCAAACGATTAGAAAGATCAAACAAAACCTTTTTTGGGCTTTCATATATAATATTATTGGCATCCCCTTTGCCGCCCTGGGGATGCTGAATCCCATTATCGCAGGCGCCGCTATGGCCTTCAGTTCTGTATCAGTTGTGACTAATTCGTTGAGTCTCAAAAGATACAATCCTAATAGAACAACTACCTCAACAGATACTGCCGAAGGTTGGAAACTGCCTAATAAGAACTGATGGGGGAAACCTTTCAATCAGAATAAATTAAGAAGGAGATGTTATTATGTCTAGTGAAACCAAAACGCTCAATGTCGAAGGAATGTCCTGCATGCACTGCGTTAATGCTGTAAAAAACGCAGTAGGATCTCTGCCAGGTATAAGCAAAGTCGACGTAGATCTGGAGGGAAAAAAGGTTGCAGTTGAATATGACTCGAATCAGGTGAATATTGAGAAAATCAAAGATAAGATTGAAGATGCAGGTTACGAGGTAGTCTAAAAACTCAATAACCACTACAATACCAACCTGAGGAAAGACCAAAACAGAGTGAGCGTATTTGAGCCAATCTATAGGACAGACAGAATAATTTGTCTGTCTTATTTTTGTGCGCCCGGCATGGGCGCACACTAGTCGGTGAAAGTCCGATACGGGGGCTGGTAGTGCCAACCGTTAGCCAAGAGCAAGGGTGTCCATCGTGAGATGGAATCTGAAGGAAGCTGGAGGCAAAGCACCGAACCGAGGTACACGAACCGCATTCGAGGCTCAACCAAGTGGATGAGGTTGCAAAACAAACCGAAGTCCAAAACTACCCGAAACTTGGAGAGTAAATGCGGCGGTTACATGGTGTGAAAGTGTGCGTTCTTACCCGGGGAGATCTGAGCAATAAGTCAGCAAGGATGAAACTTCTGGTCTGGCAACCTGTGCAGCGATGTACAGCTGAATGCTCAGAAGTCAGCAGAGGTCATAGTACCATGGGAAAATCGTAACCGTGGGAAGGACCGAACATCAAGGAGGCTTCAACTTTGTCGTACTCAAAGGGAATACAGAAAGAGCAGATAACTTCAAAAGAAGGTCGTCCAGTGGAAGTAGTAGTGGAACTGCGAGGTAAACCGGAGATGCCCAGTATCCCATTGGCGGAGACAAAGAGAGAAAGCGAAGTCGGTGCAAAAGACGAAACCAGTAACCTGCTCGAAAGAATACTCGCCCGAGAAAATATGTTAAAGGCGATAAAACGAGTAATTGCTAACAAGGGAAGCCATGGAGTCGACGGTATGAGAGTCGATGAACTTCGGCCATTTATCATAGAAAACTGGCTGAACATAAAGCAGAAGTTACTGACAGGGAAATACTATCCCTCACCTGTGAGGAGAGTGGAAATCCCGAAAGCAGATGGAAGTAAGAGATTACTTGGAATCCCAACCGTACTAGACAGATTGATACAACAAGCCATAGCTCAAGAGCTGAGCGCAATCTATGAACCCACCTTTTCACCTCACAGCTACGGATTTAGGCCCTTAAAAAAGTGCCCATCAGGCAATAAAGCAAGCCAGGGAGTATATTAACCAGGGTAATAGATGGGTAGTAGATACCGACCTGGAGAAATTCTTTGACAAAGTCAACCATGACATCCTGATGGAAAGACTATCCCGAAAGATAAAAGATAAACGGGTACTAAAACTTATCCGCAAATATCTGGAATCAGGAATAATGGTAAACGGAATCAAGATCAACTCCGGTGAAGGAACACCGCAAGGAGGGCCGCTGAGTCCATTATTAGCTAATATCCTGCTGGATGAAGTGGATAAAGAATTAGAGATAAGAGGACACAAGTTCTGTCGCTTTGCCGATGATATGAACATTTATGTCAAAAGCAAGAAGGCAGGGCATAGAGTTATGAAAAGCATTCAAAGGCTCATAGAGGGAAAGCTGAAGCTCAAAATAAATCAAGTGAAGAGCGCGGTTGATATTGTATCAAGAAGAAAGTTTTTAGGATTCTCCTTTTACTTTAGCCGAAGGGGTGCTGAGATACGCATCCATGAGAAATCATACCAAAGATTCAAAGATAAGATAGGGAATTAACCAACCGCAACCGAAGTATGAACAACGAATACCGTCTTGAGAAAATCAGACAATATACGACCGGATGGATAAATTACTTCGGAATAGCCAAGGCCGCAGGCAAGCTCAACAAGTTAGAAGAGTGGCTGCGACGTAGGATTAGAGCGTGCATCTGGAAACAGTGGAAAAGGATAAAGACCAGACGTATCAACCTGATTAAGTTGGGAATCCCCGAGGGGAAAGCATGGGAATTTGCCAATACAAGAAAGGGATACTGGAGAATCTCCAATAGCCCTGTTTTGGCAAGGACACTGACTAATCAATATCTCGAAAATCTCGGATATAACAGCATCTGTAAAAGATATCGTCAGATACACTTAACTTGATGAACCGCCGTATACCGAACGGTACGTACGGTGGTGTGAGAGGTCGCTGGGTAGATTAACTACTCAGCTCCTACTCGATTCATTTTTCAAAATCTTTTGGACTATGATTTCTTTGTTCTTGACTAGATTTGTGGAGATCATTATAATATACATATGAACGAATGATCATATGAGCATAGAATATTGCGAGGAGGGTCAAAATGGTACTAGATTTCGATCGATGTGGAGTTTCGTGTATCCATGAGGAAGCGGTTGCGGAAGTAAGTCAGAAGATGATGAAGGGAGATGAAGCCCAGGCCTTGGCTGATACCTTCAAGACGCTGGCCGATCCTAATCGGGTTAAGCTAATCTTTGCCCTCATGCATAGAGAGTTGTGTGTTTGCGATTTGGCAGCAGTTATCGGGGCATCGGATTCAGCGGTTTCGCACCAGCTGAGAATCCTTCGGACCCAGAAGCTGGTTAAGTTCCGGCGCGACGGGAAGATACTATACTATTCATTGATCGATGATCATATCAGCGGGTTATTCAAACAGGGACTGGAACATATAGGCCATAGTAAAGAATGGGCAGCTAAGTTCCTGGAGCTTTACAGATAATTCATTTTATTATAGGTGCCCTAGGAGGTAATAATTATGAGCGACGCAATAGTAATCAAGAATCAGGCTTCATCCAGTACTATCCAAGTAACCAATATGGACTGTGCGGATTGCGCAGCCAAAGTAGAAAAGGCAGTCAAACGCATGTCGGGGGTGACATCTGCGCAAATAACCTTTCCTGTAGGTAAATTGCGGGTTGATTATGATGGGACTCAAACCGGGGTTAAGCAGGTAATAGATAAAATAAGAGCCCTTGGCTATGATGCCCATGAAGCGACTGCAGTTGCCTCAAGTAATAAGGAGGGTATTACTACATTCCGTATCCATGGCATGGACTGTGCCGACTGTGCTGCGAAATTAGAGAAAGGTATTGCTCAGGTACCAGGGGTAGAGACCGCTAGAGTGATCTTTGCAACTTCGAAGCTGATGGTAAGCCACCAAGGGAATAATTCCGAAATATTGACGGCAATAGAAAAGATGGGATATTCCGGCAAGGTTGATGAAGGTTATTTCAACCGCCCGGAGGAAGCCTCCTTTTGGAAAAGTAATCAGTATGTTTTACCCACGGTCATTTCATTGGTAATGCTGCTGTTCGGACTTGTGACGGAAAGAATGGCTGTACCAGTCTTGGTTCCAACTGTCTTTTTCCTAACCGGAATTATCCTGGGTGGGTTTTTGCCCGCCAAGAATGGAATCGCTGTTCTTTTAAATGCCCGTGAACTGGATATGAATATTTTGATGATGATTGCGGTAGTAGGGGCTTCTGCCATCGGACAATATGAAGAAGCAGCCGCGGTGGTTTTCTTGTTCTCACTGGGTAATACATTGCAGGGGTACACTCTCGATAAGACCAGGAACTCAATACGAGCCCTAATGGACATCACTCCCAAAGAAGCTCTGTTAAACCGTAATGGAATCTTGATGACTGTACCAGTAGAAAGTATAGGGATTGAAGATGTTATTATAGTTCGTCCCGGAGAGAGAATCCCTATGGATGGAAAGGTAGTGAAGGGGTTTTCAACAGTTAACCAGGCTCCCATAACCGGTGAGTCTATTCCGGTGGAAAAGAATGTCGATGATGAGGTCTATGCCGGGACCATTAATGAGCGTGGATCTCTGGATATTCAGGTAACGCGGTTGGCTCAGGACAACACCATAGCTCGAATCATAGACATGGTTGAAGAAGCACAGGGGCAAAGGGCTCCGTCCCAGGAATTTGTTGACCGGTTTGCTAAGTACTACACCCCATTAGTTATCGTAGGGGCAACCCTGGTTGCGGCGGTACCAACGCTGGTTTTCGGACAGCCGTTTCACAAGTGGTTTTATGAAGCCATGGCCATGTTGCTGGTAGCCTGCCCGTGCGCGCTAGTGATATCTACCCCCGTTTCCATAGTCTCAGCTATTGGAAGTGCCGCCAAAAGCGGTGTGCTTATCAAGGGGGGGATTTATCTGGAGGAAGCTGGAGCCTTATCAGTCATTGCCTTTGATAAGACCGGCACCCTGACCGTTGGGAAACCAGCGGTAACCGATATTGTTACTCTGAACGGGTACTCAGAACAAGAAATAGTGGCAATCTCAGCAGCTATTGAATCACGCTCCGAACATCCTCTGGGTGAGGCAATTATTAATTATGCCCGCCAACAAGAAGCGGATATCCCTGTTATCACTAACTTTGAGGCCGTTCTCGGCAAAGGCGCTCGAGGAGATGTGGATGGCAAACCCTATCAGATCGGCAACGTCAGGTTCTTCACGGATTTAGGAATTGACCTGTTAAAAGCTGAAGACAAAATCACTGAGCTGCAAAATGAAGGCAAGACAGTGATGATTCTCGGGAGTGACAATGATATACTTGGTCTGCTGGCAGTTGCGGATGTCATTAGAGACAATACTCACACAGCCATTGAAAGTCTTAAGAAAGCCGGTATTAAAAAGGTAGTGATGCTGACTGGGGATAATCAACGTACTGCTCAAGCTATCGCTGCCAGAGTAGGAATTGATGAATTCAAAGCTGACCTTTTGCCTGAGGATAAAGTATATGCCATGCAAGAATTGCTGGCCCAGCATCAAAAAGTCGCCATGGTAGGGGATGGAGTGAATGATGCGCCGGCTATGGCTGTAGCCACAATAGGTATCGCCATGGGGGTAGCCGGAACAGACGCAGCTCTGGAAACAGCCGACATAGCCCTGATGGCAGACGATCTGACTAAACTATCTTATGCCATAAAACTGAGTCGTAAGACCCTCAGTATTATAAAACAGAACATTACCTTCGCACTAGTTGTGAAGGGCTTGATTCTACTGCTGGTTATTCCTGGCTGGCTGACTTTATGGCTGGCTATAGCCGGTGATATGGGCAGTTCGCTTCTGGTTACCCTCAATGGGATGCGACTGCTCAGGGTTAAGCACCAAAGGTGAAAATAAACACCCGCCAGACCGTCAAAAGAGCTTACCCAAGGGCACTACTGATGTTCGCCTTGCAAACCAATAATGTTGCAATAGCTGCGTTATTAACAAAAGCCCGTTCAATCAACGTACATGTTAGGGGGACATTCCCATTAAGGGGTGTGTCCCCATACATTATTCGCCTCAATCACGGGCTTTTATTAATGCCTTGCTCTTGAACTTTTTTGCTCGGCCTGACTTTATTGACACTCTAAAAGTTTTATTCTAAATCTTTTTTAATCTGCTCAAATTCCTCGAAGGTAATTTCACCTCGCGCATAGCGTTTTTTAAGGGTTTCCAGGGGTGAATCTTCAGTCCTGCCATTTTTCCGTTCCATATTGATATAAATCAGATAGGCGGCAATACCTATTACCAAAATCATGCCCATTGAGTTTCAGCTCCCTTCTCAATCTATCACAACAAACTATTTTACGTGTTCCTTCATACTATTAAATTCTTCCTGGGTTATTTCTCCCCGCGCATAGCGCTTCTTCAGAATATCCAAAGCGGTCGGCACACTTGTTACCTGCGCATAATGTTTATGGTAGTGTTTGTACAGCCATACCAAGGCGATTGCGACTAGAACCCAGGCCACAGCATGTAAACCTATAAAGCCCCAACCCATCGGACCCATTCCTCTAATAGCCCAGTAACCGTAATGATGCATCATATTGACACCTCCAAATAATTCTTTCATTTGTTACGAGAATAACAGGGTTCATCTTATCAAAATAGCAGTTTTGATTATGAACCAAAGGTATACTCAACTTATGATTAATTCCATTATATATCAGCTTTATGAAGGAACTGTGAATAATACTGATTCGCTCGAAGTTTTATCCTCGAAATTCAGGATTCTAAAGAGTTTTAGTATTAAGGGAAATCTTCACATTATCTACACATAGGATAATTATAATTTGATTAGATTTGAGGATGTATCCAGGACAATTTTGGAGAGTTAGGTTCTAGTTTAGGTGTATTGGTCTTGGTTCTTGGTATAATAATGTTAATCTGCAGTTTGACTTTGAATTGAGGAGTACTATGTTAAACAATCTCGCTAAAAAGATACTGATTGTTGATGACGAGGTCAAAATTACTGAGGTAATTCGATCTTATCTGGAGAATAACGGCTATGAGGTTTATACGGCTTTTGATGGCAAGCATGCCCTGGCACTATTTGAGCAGGTTCATCCGTCCTTAGTTATTTTAGACCTGATGCTGCCCGACCTGGGCGGGGAAGAGGTTTGCCGCAGGCTGCGCAAAAAGTCGCGAGTACCGATTATCATGCTTACCGCAAAAATAGAAGAACAGGATATTCTTACCGGACTGGATATAGGAGCTGATGACTATGTAACCAAACCGTTTAGCCCAAGACAGTTGGTTGCCCGGGTCGGAGCTCTGCTGAGAAGAACGGATGAAGACGCAAGGCCATTAGCTAGTGTAATGTCCTTCTATGATGGCGATCTGGTGGTTGACTATCAAACTTATGAAGTTAAAAAGGACGGCGCAGTTGTAAACCTGACACCTAATGAATTCCAAATACTTACCACCCTGCTCAAATATCCCCATAAAGTTTTCACCAGGGAGGAACTAATTTCAATGGTAATCGGAGAAGACTTCGAAGGTTATGACCGTATTATCGATACGCATATTAAAAATATGAGACAGAAAATTGAGACTGATTCCAGAAATCCAAGATATATTCTGACTGTGCATGGCGTGGGCTACAAGTTTGGTGGTGAGTAAAATGAAGTACAAACTAAGAACCAGGTTATCACTTTCTTATATTTTGGTAGCACTTTTTTTGGTAGCTCTCATTAGTTTGTTTACTAACGTGTTTTTAGATAAACAATTTAGAGATTATATAATGAAAGAGCAGGGAGTCAAGAACAGTGATATTGTCAATCTGATAAATGAGCAATACAACGATGAGGAGAAGACCTGGGGAACATCAGTGATAGAAAATATCGGTATTAGTGCGCTGGAACAGGGCTTGATTGTGAAGGTCACGGATAATAGCGGAAGTACGATTTGGGACGCGACTGTTCACAATAACGGGCTTTGCACGCAGATGATTGACCATATGTCACAAAATATGACAAGTCGTTATCCTAATTTTCAAGGTGGTTATGAAGTAAGCCAATACCCGTTAGTACGTGGCGCCGCCCAGATAGGCAATGTGGAAATAGGCTACTATGGACCTTTTTTCTTAACCGACAACAACTTGACATTTATTAATACTTTGAACAAAATGCTGGGTTCGGTTGCGGTATTTTCCTTGCTATTAGCCTTGATAGCTGGGGCATTAACTGCTAAACGTTTAAGTGCTCCTATTTCTAAAGTGGTAAAGGCAGCTCGGGAAATTAGTCATGGGCATTATAACAATCGGATTACGGACATAACCAACACCCTTGAGATAGATGAGCTTACTTCAACAATTAACGATTTGGCAGAGGGTTTGGATAATCAGGAAAAGCTAAGAAGGCGCTTAACTGCCGATGTTGCCCATGAACTACGAACCCCTCTGGCTACACTGCAGAGTCACATGGAAGCCATGATTGACGGCATATGGGAGCCGGATACCTCTAGATTAATTAGCTGTCATGAAGAAATCCTGAGGATTAATAGAATGGTAGGAGACTTAGAAAACTTAGCTAGGTATGAGAACGAGAACTTGATACTTAACCAAGAAAACTTTGATTTAACTGAACTGGTTGAGAGTAGTATTAAGAACTACGAGACCGAATTTATGAACAAAAATGTTACTTTGGATTTCCATGGCGAAGTCAGCCAGGTATTTGCAGATCGTGACAAAATCAGCCAGGTGGTTGTCAACCTGTTGTCCAATGCCCTGAAGTATAATGTTGCTGGGGGGACTGTCACAATAACGGTGGATCATGATGAGGCCCAGGGGGTTTTGAAAATTAGGGATAATGGAATGGGTATATCGCCCGAAGACTTACCCCATATCTTTGAACGCTTCTATCGGGCTGATAAATCCCGTGCTCGGGAAAGCGGCGGTGCAGGGGTTGGCCTGGCTATTGTGAAGGCTATTGTTGATGCGCACGGGGGTAAGTTGAGCGTGACCAGTATAATCAATGAAGGAACGGAGTTCACCATATCATTGCCTGGGCGTGCGTAAAAGGCGAAAACAGGAAATTTTGGCCCGTTATTTTTCTTGTCCATGTTTAATAAGATATACTGCAATGCCTATCAGCAGCACCATAAAATACTAGGTTAAATTAAGAAAAGCCTCTACCAGACTACGAAAATACTTGCAATTCTCTATAAGATTAGGCCCGTGTCTGAAGAGACCTCCACCTATAAGAAATATAACATCGGAGCCATAAACCTGAATCATGTCCGGAATATTGCTTATGCTCATTCCCCCGCCGGGGCAGGGGAAACTAGCTTTAAGACTACCCATGGGGACAATGGTTCCTTTGGCTATACTTCGGCATTCTGCACGGCTAAAAGAGAAACGCCCGCCATAATTAGGGTAAATGGTTCCATCTGCACCGGCTAAGCGCGCTATCTGTCCAAATAGGGCAAAATGAGATATCCCACTATCAGAGCCGAGGACATAGCTTCCCAGGAACGCCGGATGGCTGAAGACTGGTAATGCAATAGTATCGTCTTCGGCCAAAGATCTCATGGTATCATAACCAACCAAACCCGGTGCCAGCAAAAGTCCTCTGGCTCCATTTTCTTTGGCATATTTGGCCCTACTCATTACTTCATCGTGCGGGGCAGTAACATTCGCTGCATAAATACAATTATGGCCCGTTTCAGCATTAGCGCGCTCTACCGCTGCTGCACACAATCTAACTCGTTCCTCAAAAGGGGCAAAACCCTGATTGGTTAGGCCATGATCATCTTTGATAATATCAATTCCGCCCAGAGCAAACTGATAAGCCAGTTCAGCCAGTTTTTCGCTGCTGAGTCCCATGGGCTTGAGGGCTGTAAAAAGCAGAGGTCTTTGTGGTACTTTTAGAAGTTCCCTTAACCCTTCCTTGCCAAACCTAGGCCCCTTATAAAGGTCTAATATGGAGTCGGGAAGGTTGATCTCTTCTACCCGATAGCCTGGTTTAATACTAATGTTGCCAAAGATAACATTCAAAAGCTGAGTCAACTCATTGGCGGCCGTTTCAACTGCGAAGCTTATGGTTGCCATGTAGCTGTCCGGTCCGTCTGCCTCAAATTTGGTTATTTGTCCAACCAGGTGATCCTGAATAAAACCGAGTGGTACTAATTCTGCTGGAAATTCCACGGTCTGCTCCAAGCAAATGTCCTGAGCTCTGGCATAAGCTTCATTCTCTGTTCCCGTTATCCGATAAACAATTGAGAATCTATCCATTATAAATGCCTCCCATAAAACAAGGGTTAATCGTAATTCACTGTGGGGACACACGGGGATCAAAACCGAAACGGTGCTCCGGTTGCATATTACTCAACTCCTTATAAATGCAGCTATAACCGGATCCTGGCATAACATTTCCAGATCTTTTTCAGACGGTAGAATTGGCTTATCGCGCTCAACGTTTACCATGCAAAGAAAACCGAAGGTGCTGCCTTTAGTTGCCCGGAATTGATGCCAGGTATGGGCAGGTATGGTTATAACATCTTTCTCCTGCACCGGGTAGATCTTCTGTCCTAAAAGAACTTCGCCTGCACCTCTGAAGATAACTACGAGGTGAGCATGTTGATGATGCTCCAGGGTAGAATGACCTTCTGGGGCCATTTCAAAATAGCGCAGTTGACAGGGGACATCCGCCAGACCTTCACATAAAACTTGCCTGGTAATATCTTTATAGTGAGTTCCTTCATCCTTATAGGCTAGAACCGGAATGTTCTCCCATTGGTAGTTATCCAAATGTTGAATCAGCATAATATGTACTCCTTTTAAACATCAATACGATTATTTTACATTAATGTTTAAAATAAAAACAATTAAATATGATGTCAGGGCACAGTCATGGGAATAACCATTCAGGTGGCAATGATCAAGATAACCAAAACGGATCATCTGGAAGAGGTGGATGCTGCGGTGGGCACCAAACGAAATAGATGTTTCCTTGCGCTATTGGAGAGTAATAGTTAATGCCCTGGAGTAGGGCTTGATAATCCGATAATCAGAGGCAGTATAAAAGCTGCCTCTGATTTTTTTGAATTATGGTAGTTCTTCATAAGATCTCCACAAGTATTCAATACAATAAATCCTATGAGAATACTGGAATATTATTTGTGAGGAGATGCATTCAATGAACTATCGAGGAAAACCATTCAAAAGAATTCTATTTCACCTAACTCTATTAATCTTTACACTCTCGTTTGTTACGAATGTCTTGGCATCAGGTGGACACGAAGATATAGGGCAAGAGCAAGAGGCAGGCCATTACAACGTGACTTTAGAAACTCAACCGAAAAACATTCTTGCCAATGAAAAAGCAACCATCACAATAATAGTTAAAAATGAGGAAGACGGACAAGCGGTTATTGGTGCTAATGTCACTAACGAAGCCAAAATGGAGAAAAGTAGTAGTACAAGCAGTACCATGAGTGGCATGGAAAATGCTGACGGTATGGATAAACCAATTGAGATGGTCATGCATGAACAGTCCAATATGGATATGGAACCCGGCACTTATATGGCCGAAGTGAACTTTAAGCAATCAGGAGATTGGAATCAAGAGATTAGCATTTCTTCATCCCTGGGTGAAAGCACCGTCAATTTTCCGATGAGTGTAGGCAAATCTGGACCAAATTGGGCTCTCATCGGTACTGTAGCGGGCCTGGTTGTGATTGCTGGGATAATCGCTGCAATAATAAAGAAAAGGAAATATGCTGAAACTGGAGGAACATTATAATGTCTTCTAAGAAACCATCCATTAATTTACTTAAATATCCTTTACTCAAACGTTTTTTGAAAAGTAATTTGTACCCCCAAATATTCCAATGGATGGCCCTGGTTGTTTTTGCAGTCGTAATGGTTGAAGCTTTGGCAGGACCTCTAGCCCCCAGTGAAAACTTCGCTACGGCTGCCACCTGGATTATTTGGTTTCCTTTATTACCGCTGTTGTTCTTTCTGTTTGGTAGGTTTTGGTGCTCAATTTGCCCGTTTGCCTGGATCAGTGATAAAACACAAAAGGTATTTGGGGCTAACCTCAAAGCACCTCACTTTATACGTAAGTACGGGCTCTGGATAGTTGATATTGTCTTTATCTTTATAACCTGGTCTGACCACATTTGGGGGATTGTTGAATCTCCCCGGGGCACTGGAGTCGTTTTAATATTACTCTTCGGTGGGGTTATGATAACAGGTATGTTTTTCGAGCGCCGCACCTGGTGTCGTCACATCTGTTTTCTCGGTGGCGTATCTAGCAACTACTCGCGATCTGGTATGCTGGAGCTACGAGCCAATAATGAAATATGCCGAACCTGTAAAACCAAGGATTGTTATAAGGGGAATGATAAAGCGCCGGGTTGTCCTATGTTTGAATTTCCGATGACAATGGAAAGCAGCGCAAACTGTAATTTATGTGCGAACTGCATCAAAACCTGTCCCAATGATTCAATAAGAATTAGCCCTCGCATACCTACCAGTGAATTCTGGTCGCAGACTAGAGCCCACTTTGAAGAATCCTTCTTAGCGATTGTACTCGTAGGGATTGTATTTGTACAAAATATTACGATGCTGGACATCTACTCCTCCTTTCTCGATGGGGTAGAACAATTATTAGGTATTAGCAACGTAAATGTAGCCTTTACTATCCTATATATTATAGCCATGGCTGCTCCGGTAATATTGATTTTCACAGCTACAGCTTTTTCGAAACGCATTACCGGTGAGACGCTAGCCAATGCCTTCGCCAAGTTTGGTTATGCGGTTATTCCGCTCGATCTGGCCGGCATGCTGGCACACAATTTATTCCACATTCTAGCGGAAGGGAAGGCAATATATTTTACTTTGATGGGTTTATTCGGGATGCACATGGAGGGGTCTATGGCATTAGTTGCAGACCCGACGATTCAAATAATGCAATACATTTTAGTAATCGCCGGAACAGTCGGTTCCCTTTACACTGCCTATAGGATTGCCAAGAACAACTATGGCGCAAGTATAGCTTGGCCCGTATCTATGCCCTATTTTATTTTCATCTTGATCTTTGGTATAGTAAACTTTCTCGCCTTTACCGTAAGGATGGGACTGCGCATGTAAAGCCTTTACTCAAATTGTAATTAAGCGTCCAGTCGAAGTGAGCTGAAATAATAATTGCAGATAAGAAAAAGGCAGCAATAACGCTGCCTTTTTCTTATAAAATTAATGCTCCTCATAAGATCTTCACAATTATTTAATAAATAACGAACTAGAAACATTTATTAGCCAAGTAATCCGATAAAATACATAGTGTTTATTTGATAAATGTATCCTCAATCAATCCTCAGCAGCCTAGCATTCAGGGCGACGATTATGGTGCTCATAGACATTAATACTGCCCCCATGGCCGGACTGATTACGATACCCTGGTTGTATAGCACCCCGGCGGCTAGAGGTAGGGCGATGATATTGTAGCCGGTGGCCCACAACAGATTCTGCACCATCTTTCCATAGGTGGCCCGGGACAGCTTCAAGATACTGACCACATCCAGGGGATTACTTCTGACCAGGATGACATCGGCCGTCTCGATCGCCACATCGGTACCGGCTCCGATAGCTATTCCTAAATCAGCCTGGGCCAAAGCGGGCGCGTCATTTACTCCGTCGCCAGTCATAGCCACCGTCTTCCCCTCACGCTTTATAGCTTGAACTTGCAATGCTTTACCTTCTGGCAATACCTCGGCAAATACTTTATCGATATTAAGCTGCTGGGCGACATAGTCAGCTACCTTCTGATTATCACCCGTAATCATATATGACTCTATATTCATCTTTTTAAGAGTATCTATAGCTTGTCGGGCGGAATCCCTAACGATATCGGACAGTGCAATATATCCTAATAGGGTACCTTCCGCCACGATGAATATTACGGTCTTGCCCTGTTGGGCCAGAGCCTCATACTGATCTTCATCAAAAGCGATCTTTTCCGCCCGCATAAAACCAGGACTCAAGACTGTAATAGACTTGCCGGAGACCGTGGCTTTCAAGCCTCGGCCGGTTATACTCTGATAATCTTTAACTTCTTTGAGCTTGCTATTCTGTTTTTGGGCCTCTCTTACTATCCCCTGGGAGATGGGGTGAGCGGACTGTGATTCAATCGAATACGAGATGCTCAATAGCTCATCGTTGCTGATACCATAGGCCTGAATATCGGTAATCCCGAATTCGCCCTCAGTCAAAGTGCCAGTCTTGTCAAATATGACTGTATCGACATTACGGGCATTTTCGAAGTGGGCTCGGTTTCTAATCAGCAGGCCTCGCCGGGCCGCAATACTGGTGGATACCGCCGTAACCAGGGGAGTGGCTAAGCCCAGAGCATGGGGACAGGATATGACCATTACGGTTACGGCCCTTTCCAGGGCAAAACTAAAATCTCCCCTGATGATCATCCAGACCGCAAAGGTAACGCTTCCGGCTAATACTGCTATGTAAAATAACCATTTGGCAGCTACATCCGCCAGCCGCTGGGTGTTGGACCTGGACTTCTGAGCCTCGCGAACCAAGATGATAATCTGCGATAAATAGGTCTCACTATGGGTTTTAGTTACTTTGAACTTGATAACCCCTTCTCCGTTCAGCGCCCCGCCTATAACCTGATCCCCCGCAACCTTATCGACCGGGGTCGATTCTCCGGTTATCATGGCCTCATTGACTGTTGAGTGGCCGTCAAATACCAAGCCGTCGATAGGGATCTTCTCGCCCGGTTTTACCAGGACCGGATCGCCAGCCTTCAAAGTGCCAACCGCTATATCGATCGTTTCTCCCCCGGAAGTGATTAGATGCGCTTCTTCCGGCATCAGCTTGACTAGTTCTTCCAATGCTCGGGAGGCGCCCATAACTGATTTCATCTCGATCCAATGTCCCAGGAGCATGATTGCGATCAAGGTAGCCAACTCCCAGAAAAAATCCTGCCCCTTTAATAGAAACACGGTAAGGGTACTGTAAATGTAGGCTACAGATATAGCCAGGGCGATCAAGGTCATCATCGCGGGATTGTGCTTCTCCAGTTCATCCTCGGCACCGGTAAGGAAGGGCCGCCCGCCGTATATGTAAAGGATCGTGGACAGCCCCAACAGAAGATAAGTATCCCCACTAAATCTGAGGTCCACTCCGATAAACATTTGGATCATGGGTGAGAGCACCAGGATTGGTACGGTTATGAGCAGGGATATGAAAAATCTTTTTCTAAAATCATCGACCATCATGGCATGATGGTCATGCTCCATGGGCGCATGTTCAACATGATGAGTGTGTTCGGGTATCATGGATTCAGGAATCGGAGGACTCCCATCTCCATGCTGATGCTGTTCCATCTTATGAGGTGCATGAATCATAGATGCAGGCTCTGCATGATCAGCGGGTTTGGCCATTTTGCTGTCCTGACCCATGTGGTGATGCTCCCCTTGGGCCATGTCCGCATGATTTATTGGTTTACTATCATCATGGCTGTTCATTGCATTTCCCCCTTTTTTATCTGATACCTAGGGCGGTAATGAGTTAACATGGCTATATTATTACGCACTTTCTTATCTAAATTATATACGATTAGATCCAGCCGGCGAAATCGTCAATAAAAAAACCTGCCGACTATAGTTAGCCGACAGGTCACAGATTTATTATTGGAGATGATCTTTCATCTCTTCAAACTGCTCGCGGGTGATATCACCGCGGGCATAGCGTTTTTTCAGTATTTCCAGCGGTGATTCCAAAAGCCTGCCCTGACCTTGGGAAGGATGCTTGTCGGTATTAAAATAGATCAGGTAAGCTGCCAGACCGATTAACAGCAACCAGAACAAACCCATCATAATCTCCCCGCTCCTTTCCACAACTTACAAAACCATTATTTTAAGTGCTCCTTCATAGCGGCAAACTCCTCCGAAGTTATTTCGCCTTTAGCCAGCCGCTTTTTGGCGATATCCAATGCATTGGGTGGGCCCTCGACCCGGTCCAAATGTTTCAGATGATTACGATACACAATAATTATAAAAATCGCCAAGAATAGAAAGGCCAGGCATTCCAGCCCGAACCACCAGCCATTGAACTGCATCATGCCGTCATACGGCCCATTCCCATATCGATACATCATAATCAAACCCTCCTTTACGGTAATTCGCTAAAGAATAAATGTTAGTGTTACTAATTTAACTGTAGCATAATTTTTTAAGGATTGCTGAATTCTTTTAACTTCTCTTCCAATTTTCGAAATACTGTTTTTGAGTGGCAATGAAATCTTTCGATATTGCAATATAGGTGCCCATATCCTTTTTACTTGTTTCTAGAATGGGAACTGGATTACAACCACCTTTAATTTTTTCTATTTGATCTACATTAAATCTATTCCCGCAGTTCTGACAAACAAGATAATCTCCTTCTTGTACATAGTAACCTCTACCGGAATCATAACAAACCTGACAGGTATTTAAAGCAGTTCTAATCGTTCCATCAGTAGCCTTAACGGCTATAATCTCCATTTTAGTACCATCTAGATTATATGGATAGAACTTGGCTTGTGAAATTACCTCGCTTTTTGTTATCTTAATGGCAATGTTATCTGAGGTTAAGGTGCTGTTAGGGTCACTTGTGCTTGTGTCTGCCGTATTATTACTGGTTGATTTAGTGTTATCAGGAATAGGTTGTTTTTGCTGATCTTGCTTTTGGGTATCTGATGGGGTCTTATTCTCAGGCGAAATTGAGGTCACTTCCGATTTGCTCAGACTGGGGTCGGTTGTGGGCCCTTGTTTAGGGTTTAAAGTATAAAATGCAATAGCTATCAATGCTATTGCTATAGCTCCATAAGAAGCAATTTTCCGATATCTGCCGTTCTTGTCCATTTAATTACCTCCATTGCAATAATTTCTGCTTAGTCTAAGAAATATTTGTGTAGATATTATGAAGATAAAAACGTCTGTGATTAAGACATTGTTATCGGTTTATACTATAAAAAATCCCAACACTGGACGCTGCCAGGGCGGTTATCGCCGCCCAAACTACGGGGCTGACCCATAAAGCAGGGGCATTATTAGCTTCCATGCGAACAACCTTGTGTCGAGAGCTCCACCTATCGAGTCCCAGTGCTGCGACAATGAACAAAATGCTGGTCAGATGAGCAGGGGTTAAATTTCCAATCAAGACCGGATTAGTTCTAAAATACTCGAGAACTAATCGAATAAGGGCGTAGCCTCCCAGGTAATATATAAAAACTTGTCCCGAATAGCGCTGCCGTTCGCGTTTTCCCCACAGAAATATAAAAAGGGCCAAATCTAACAGAGTTTCATAGATTTGAACAGGATGTACAAGTTGTCCCTGGACCTGTACCCCCCAGGGCCAGGCTGCAGGCATTACTTTACCATAGACATCGCATCCGACCCGGGCGATTCCTTGTGCCAACACAGTTGCCGGGGCTAACAGATCTGCCACTGTCCAAAAAGAGAGCGCTGTTCTTCGGGTATACCACCGACCGGCCAGAATAGCCCCCAGAATGCCGCCATGGATGGAAAGGCCGCCTTCATATATCTTAAAGATATCCAAGGGGTGCTGCCAGTAATAGAGTGGGTCGTAGAACATAACGAAGAATAGGCGGGCACCCAGGATGCCGGCAACTAATAAGATTATTGATAGGGTGGAGATCTGGTCAGCATCCATTCCCATTCGTTTAGCTTCCCGGTCTGCCAGCCCAATAGCAATCAGAGTACCTACAGCGATGCTGGCACCAAAAGTATAGACTGTAAATGGTCCCAGATGAAATAGTATTCTATCCATTATTTCGCAACCTCCCAGACCATATTAATTACTGTTTCTTGCAACAACTGCCAGAGTCTGCCGGCAGGATTTGCTCATTGCTAGATTTGGTGGTCTGCGATCCCGGTAAACAACAACTACCCCCCGTTAAAAAACCCGAATTGCCAATATTATTTGATGGTTGAATGTCAGCTGCCGTGACCTGGGTTACATCAGCTACGACCTTAATATTACTACTGATCATTCCCATCCAGCATGTATAGGTGATATTACCTTCTTCTGCAGGAGTAAATTCAATAAGATTATCCCCCGGCACCAGCTTCTTTTGAATATTATATTTGGGAATGGTAACCGGATTATTGCAACCGTTCAAATCGCCAGGCTGGGCAGTTATCGTCCATTTCACCGGTATGCCTTTTTGAACTACTATAGCGGTATACCTACCTGAATCCATGGTAGTCGTAATCGTCTGAACATTGCCGGCTATTTGGGCAACATTCCCTGAACTTGCTGAAGTTGATGAACTTAATGAACTTGCAGCAGCCAAGGCATTAATCCCTCCTAAATTAAGACCTCTATTCAGCATGATAATACCCAGGAATATTACTAGAACTGCACTGACTTTCATTATTCTCTTGGTGAACTTAGCGCTCAATAATGAACTCATGGCTCCAAGGCCGAACATAAGCGGCACTGTACCCAGACTAAATACCAACATAGAGAGTGCCCCAGCGATAAAACTTCCCGTAGCCAAGGCATATATTTGCATGGCTTGTGAAGGGCCGCATGGCATCAAGCCATTTAATAATCCAACATATAATGGCTTATGCTTGCTATTGTTGTAAGCTATCTTGTTGCCCAATACCTTGGGTAATCTCGGATTAAACTTGCGTAACCAGGGGAATAGATTGAGCATGTTGGCTCCCATTATTATCATAAATAAACCGGCAACAATAGCCACGATCCCTTTAGCAGTGCCCGAAAAACTAAATACCGATCCTAATGCTCCTACTATCCCTCCGACTATCGTATAGGATATTACCCTACCCAAATTATATAAAAAGCTCGGTTTTAATCTTGAAAACTTAGTCACTTCAATTTTTTCGAAATCGTAGGATACGCATTGGGACAGATTTATTCCTCCGCACATGGATATACAATGTAATGAGGTCAAAATACCTACTACGAATAAAATACCATAGCTCATTGACTGATCTACCTGAGGGATGAAATTAAATCCTATGGTATTTCTAATGATCATGTAGAATGCGAAAAGAATAATTCCTATTCCTAGTAATTGATTTATCGAAATATTATCTTCGGTATATTTCTGATCCAAGTTGATAAATGCCCCTGAGCCGGTTGATTTATATGAAACCTTGTAACCCAATCTTTCTATAGTTCTAATGATTTCATCAAATGCAATTATGGTTTCATCGAAACTGAACTTAACTATGGAACTAGTATAAAATGCCTCTGCGTCAATAATTCCATCCAGATTATGCAGTGCGTTTTTTATTCGCATTTCGCAACTATTACAGGTCATTCCGTCTATTTTAAGATCACGGTGTACTACTTTGGGCTTCATATCATCCCTCCTCATTCCTGCCGCTTGGTTTGGCCCAGAAATTATTTCGGTTTCATTATTGAATCTATCGTAAAGATTTTATGTGAAGAAGATATGAAGATAGGTATAATAAATAAATACAATTGTCCACAAAATATCCTATTAATGGCCATTCAATAACAGTGAGTTTCATCATTATTAAATCAAAAATCAATACAATTCTGTGTTTTGCAGGGATTTCTGCTATAATAAACCATATTAATGAGGATGTTAGAGGGGGCAAATAATTGAGCATTCGGCGTCGATTCAGACATTTTCTTCGTTACCGTCAGATTACC
Organism: Syntrophomonadaceae bacterium; assembly: GCA_963665865.2. Lineage (GTDB taxonomy): Bacteria > Bacillota > Syntrophomonadia > Syntrophomonadales > Syntrophomonadaceae > PHAA01. Next base: position 185,064 of record CAXXWF010000001.1, read on the forward strand.
CGGGTCTTCTTAAAACACGGACTCGGTTATGTTATTCACCGTATGGGGATGGAGAAATATGTTCCCTTGCCCGCTGTATATTCGCTCCAAAAATGCGAACGAGAGCCGGATAATTGCCTAGCTGATAAATTAACCCATGCTTTTATGGAATTAGGGCCTACCTTTGTGAAACTTGGGCAGGTACTTAGTACCCGCGCCGACATTTTATCCCCGGGGTTTATTACTGAATTGGAAAGGCTGCAGGACAAGGTTTCTCCCGTTCCTATTGACCAGATCAAAGAGCAAATAGCTCGGGAGATTGGTCCTATTGATGAGATATTTGCTGATTTTAACACTGTCCCTCTGGCCGCAGCTTCTATCGGACAGGTTCACCAGGCTACCCTTAAAACCGGTGAAAAGGTGATTGTCAAAGTTCAGCGTCCTAATATCGCAACCCAGGTGGAAAACGACCTGGAGATATTTATTAATCTAGCTCGTATAATGGAAAAACGTTCCCCGGAAGCAGCCCGTATCGGAATATTAGATATTGTCGAGGATTACGGGCGGATGATCAGGCTGGAATTAGACTATGACCGGGAAGCCAAAAACACTGACCGGATGAGACATAATTTTGCCAAGGATAATTCGGTGACAATTCCTCGAGTCTTCTGGGACTATACCACTCCTCGAGTGCTTACTGAGGATTATATTGAAGGAGTAAAGCTTAGTGACCTGGCTACCATCGAAGCCCGCGGTTGGAGCAGAAATAAAATCTCTCAACTGGGTACCCACGCCTTTCTTACCCAGGTCATGGTACATGGTTTTTTCCAGGCTGATCCTCATCCGGGCAACATTATCGTCCTGGCTGAAGATAAGATTGCCTTCATTGATTTTGGGGAGACGGGATCACTTACAGAAAACCGCTTGACTAAATTGGGCCGTTTTTTGCAGGGAATAGACCAAAAGGATACGGGCAAGGCGATGAGTGCCTTGTACGACCTAGGAATTCTGAATGACCGTATCAATCTGGACGATTTTGAAGGTGAATTTGACGATGTGGTAGAACGCATCTATTCATCCAATATGGGTGGTATAGATATAAATCTTCTGCGCCAGGAGATTTTAAGCCTTACTTATCGCTATCAATTACGCCTCCCCCATTATCTTACTGCCTTAATGAAGGCCTTGATAACCCTTGATGGGGTCGGTAAAAAACTGGATCCCAAGTTTAATTTATCAGAAGCAACGGAAAATATTATTCAGACGTTATTTGAAGAGAAGACCAAGCCCGACGAGTTATATAAATCGATTAAGCACAGCTATTATAGAGACGTAAAGCCGCTGCTGGCTTTTCCCCGCAACCTAAATAATCTGGTTAGGGCAGCCAGTCAGGGTGATCTGGAAATATCTCATAACATTGCCATGAAGCAACATCTGGAAGATAAGTTTAGTCAATTGGCCAACCGGATAAGTGCCAGCTTAATTATTGCGGGAGGTTTAGTCAGTACCTCGCTCCTTCTGCTGGGCGCGCAGCATTCGATAAATCATCTTAACGATGTGCTCATTGGCACCGGTATCGGTATCAGCTTAATGGGTATATATGCATTGTTTACTTCCGGACGGCGTTAGTGCTTGTGAATAGTTTGTCCTTGTCCGCGCATAAGTCACCTTTTTTCTAGGTATGCTAAGGCTAAGAAAGGAGGTCGACAGTTTGTCAAAGGTAACGAAATGCATGTGCGAAGAATGCAAGTATAATGATAGTTTTGCATGTCAAGCCGATGGAATTGAGATAAGGTCCAGTGCCGAAGGCTACAAGGTTGTATCACCGGAAGGAACCAGTTGCAGCACATTTGAACACGCTTCCTTAACTACCTTGTAAACAAAACTTAAATCAAGAAGGCGGGGGCATTTAAACCCCGTTTTCTTATTGAGTGGGCTTAATCAAATCCTTCACGACCTCACCAGCTATCAAAAGCCCGGCCACCGAAGGTACAAAAGCTATACTGCCGGGAATTGAGCGCCGAATCGTACATGTCCGAGCAGATTCCCGAGGGCAGATACAGTTAAGCTGGCAGCTGGTTTCTTCACTTTCCAGGGGTTTTATCGGCTCTTCCTTAGAATAAACGACCTTTAAATCCTTAACCCCTCTTTTCCGAAGCTCTCTGCGCATAACCTTGGCTAAAGGACACACTGAAGTATCGTAGATATCAGCGATTTCAAATCTGGTCGGGTCAAGTTTATTGCCCGCACCCATACAGCTAATTATTGGGATGTTGAGCTTCTTAGCATTTAATATCAGGTCGATTTTAGCGGTTACGGTATCTATTGCATCAATAATGTAGTCATAATCGGTGGTAACTAATTGGGAGGCGCATTGCGGCATATAGAATGTTTGATGGGTAAGCACCTTAGCCCGCGGATTGATTTCCAAAATCCTTTCCTTCATAACCTCAACTTTAGGCTGGCCTATCGTCTTCCTCGTGGCGTGGATTTGTCGATTGATATTGGTCAAACATATGCAGTCATCATCAATCAGCACCAGTTTCCCGACCCCCGACCTTACAAGTCCTTCTACGGCGAAGGTTCCGACCCCACCGATTCCGAAGACTGCCACGGTGCTCCCGGCCAGCTTTTCCATGGCAGCTTTGCCTATTAATAACTCGGTTCTTGAAAATTCGTAGAGCATTTTTCCTCCCATAGTGAATTGGCTCAACCAATAGTTTTCGTAGCTAAACATAGTTAAATTAATATGAAGCTGCACATTAAGTGAAATCTCGAGTGAGAAATGCTCTACCCAGTGATATTAGTCTGCCTTACTTTGTCTTGTATAATCAATCCACTTACCCAGCAGCAACTTTATAATTCCAGCCACCGGCACTGCAATCAGCATTCCTAGCAGGCCAAACAAACTGCCCCCAATGACAATGGACAACATGACAAAAACTGGATGTAGTCCAACACTGTCCCCGACAATTTTTGGAGAAACGATATTACCATCTAATTGTTGTACTATCACCAGGGCACCTACAGCCAAAAGCGCTTTAATGGGAGTACCAGTTAATAAGCCAACCATGACGGCTAACAATGAACCGATAATTGGACCAAAGTAAGGAATGATATTGCACAAACCGGCGGTCATACCGACCAGAACTGCAAAATCCAGACCTACAATATATAAGGCAATTGAGCTGCAAATGCCAATTATCAATGCAACCAGCAACTGACCCCTTATAAAATTTGACACAACCTGATTGATGTCAGCCATGAAACCACTCAGTTTTTCATTATGTTGGCGATTAAAAAGCAAGCTTGTACCCTCGTGATATAGGTTTGAAAAATATTCGACATCCTTCAGAAGATAGAATGCAATCACAAAGCCCAGCAGGATGTCCAATAGGTTATTGCCGAAATGTTGAAGTGAACTAAACAAGCCAGCAATGCCATTACCGATAAAGTTTTGGGTAAGTTGGACCAGTGCCAGCAATTGATTTTTAATACTGTCGGATAGCCCACTCGTTTGCAGGGACATAATCAACCGACTAAAGACTTCATTGTAGGTGTTGGAATAATTAATAATATAGATCATCATACCGTTCAAATTAAGATGTTTGGGGAGGGAACCGCTAATCAGGATATATAAGCTATATATGAACAGAGTAATCATGGCTAGAAATAGCAGGTATGTAATCAAAACACTGGCCGTACGGCGCAAATGTTGATATTTGTCATTGGTATTTGCTTGCCATGGTATGTACCTGATATTCGTTGCCATGGCGGTGTCAATCCAACTGACCAGGGGATGCAATAAATAAGCGATCACCAATGCGATGATAAGTGGAGACAACACGGAAAAGACAAAGCCAAGTACCAGCACTGCAGTTTTCAGTATAATTCCGAGATGGGAAATGAGGGCGTACAATATATAGAGAATGGTTGCAGTTAATATCGTATACACAGATATTTTAAGATAGGTTTTATCTATTTCGATTTTCAAAATAACATCCTTTCTTATGGGCCATGGCAGCAGTATGCTAATATTAAAAGTGCCAAGGTGCCGTGATATGATTATTATCTGTTATTCGATATTAAGTCTAGCCAGCTGGTATGTCAACCCAAATAGGAACCGTCTCGTTGCTGCAGCCCCCGGTTTATAGTTTGCGGCATACTGTTTGAGATCAATACCTATTTGTTATATGATGAAGTGAGTCAGGGCAAAAATTTTGATAGGAGCGATAATGCTTGTATCCGCAATATTTGAACTATAAGATGCCAGCCGAATGGTCTGAGCATCAGCGTACCTTTATTTCCTGGCCGGTGCAGGAATCCATGTGTTATCCGGAAGATTATGAAGAGGTGTGTCATGGATATGCGGAAATTGTCCGCGGCATTGCTGAATTTGAGCCCGTTACAGTAATAGTTAATCATGATGATGCGAAAATTGCAGATCGTTTTGCCAAAATGGCTGGAGTTGGATATCTCTTCATTAGCCATAATGATGCCTGGCTGCGGGACAATGGACCGACATTTCTCCGCAATGACAAGGGAGAGCTGGCGGGAGTGAACTGGCATTTTAATGCCTGGGGAGGTAAATACAGCCCTTGGGGTCTAGATGATAATGTGGCCCCCCGAATTCTTGAACATATCGGGGTAAGATGTTTTGATGCCCCTCTGGTAATGGAAGGGGGCTCCATTCATGTGGATGGGGACGGCACGATGATTACTACCGAAGAGTGTCTCCTAAACCAAAACCGTAACCCTGAATTAAAGCGAGCAATGATTGAGGATTATCTCCAGAAGTATCTGGGCATCGAAAAGGTTATCTGGCTTAAAAGAGGATTAAGCGGTGACGAGACAGATGGACATGTTGACAATATTGCTTGTTTTGTCGCCCCAGGTAAGATCCTGCTGCAAGTCTGTGATGACCCGGCCGATGAAAATTATGATATAACCAGGGAAAATCTGCAGATATTACAGGGAACCAGGGATGCCCGCGGGAGAGAACTCGAAATTATAACTATTCCCCAACCGCCTTTGATGACCTATAACAACCGCCGCCTAACCCTGAGCTATTTGAACTTCTATTTTGTTAACGGCGGTATAATTCTGCCGATTTTTGGAGGGAGAGCAGAAGCTGAGGATCTCCTTGCGATAAGTCTGCTGAGCGAAACCTTCCCGAGCCGAAGGGTACGTACTATAAATGGCATGGCAGTCATACGGGAGGGCGGAAACGTGCACTGTATGACTCAACAAATGCCGGCTGGGATTATTAAGTGAGTTTCTTTGAATGGGAGGAGGGAGTTAATTGAGAAAAGTAATGGTGGCGGTTACTCAAATGAGTTGTTCAGGCAGCATTGATGAGAATATCAGCCAAGCGGAAGCGCTGGTGAGACAAGCGGCTGGCAAAGGGGCTCAAATCATATTGCTGCAAGAACTTTTTGAAACCCCTTATTTCTGCCAAAAAGAAAAAACTGAATATTTTGAATATGCCAAAGAACTAGAAAATAATAAAGCCATCCATCATTTCAAACGGTTAGCCCAAGAGCTGGCAGTTGTTCTGCCTATCAGTTTTTTTGAGAAGAAAAATTATGCCCGCTATAATTCAGTAGCGGTCATTGATGCCAGCGGAGAAGTCCTGGGGGTATACCGTAAAAGTCATATACCGGATGGACCTGGTTATGAAGAAAAATTCTACTTTAATCCGGGGGATACTGGCTTTAGGGTATGGAACACCCGCTACGGCAAGGTAGGGGTAGGGATTTGCTGGGACCAATGGTATCCTGAAGCAGCCCGCTGTATGACCCTAATGGGTGCAGAAATGCTACTGTATCCTACCGCTATCGGTTCAGAACCAGAGGATGGTTCACTCGATTCCCGGGATCATTGGCAGACCTGCATGCTAGGCCATGCCGCTGCTAACCTGATACCGGTACTGGCATCCAACCGGGTTGGTATCGAAACAGACGATGACTCGCAGATCACCTTCTACGGCTCATCTTTCATTGCTGGTCCACAGGGTAACAAGCTTGTCGAAGCTAACCGAACCGAAGAAGGGATCTGGCTAGCCGAGTTGGACCTGGATCTGCTGGCAAAACAGAGAATAGAGTGGGGAATTTTCCGGGATCGTAGACCCGATTTATATAAAATAATCATCTCCAGTGACGGGGAATTAGTTATCGACTAAAAAGACAATAATCTGGGAGTAGATCCCAGATTATTGATTGTATCAGTTATTTCCCTTACCAGCCTCGATCCTGCATGCGTTCTTCGGGTGCGATGGTTTTTATGTCCAGTCCGGGCATGGCTTCGCCCAGATCCCGTGAGACTTCGGCCAAAACCTTAAAGTCCTTATAGTAGGTAGTAGCCGCCACGATAGCTCGCGCCCGTTTCAATGGGTCGCTGGATTTAAAGATCCCTGATCCCACGAAATTACCGTCGGCACCCAGCTGCATCATCAGTGCCGCGTCGGCTGGTGTTGCTATTCCTCCGGCCGAAAAGTTCACAACCGGCAGGTGTCCTCTGCGAGCCACCTCTGCCACTAACTCATAAGGTGCTTGTATATCCTTGGCAAAGGTCATTAACTCCTCCTGGGGTAATAGATGAAGACGGCGTATCTCGCCCATTATCTGACGCATATGCCGCACTGCTTCTACTACGTTGCCTGTACCAGGTTCACCCTTGGTGCGCACCATGGCAGCTCCCTCGCCAATTCGCCGTAAGGCCTCACCAAGATTGCGCGCTCCGCATACAAAAGGTATGGTAAAATCATGTTTATTTACATGAAAGCGCTCATCGGCCGGAGTTAGTACTTCACTTTCATCAATATAGTCGACTCCCAATGATTCCAGGATACGGGCTTCTACAAAATGCCCAATACGGCATTTGGCCATAACCGGAATGGTTACCACATCCATGATACGCAGAATGATAGTAGGGTCAGCCATCCGAGCCACCCCTCCTGCAGCCCGTATATCTGCGGGCACACGCTCCAGTGCCATTACTGCACAAGCCCCGGCTTCCTCAGCGATTTTTGCCTGCTCAGGGGTGGTAACATCCATGATTACCCCACCTTTAAGCATCTGAGCCAGACCGCTCTTTAACGCAAAATTCCCTTTTTTTTCTATAACTGCTTCTGTCATGATATCATACCTCTCTCAATATCATATTAAACCCATTGATATACTATAGATTACCGCAAGAAAAATTGGCTGTCAACCGGGTCATGAAAAATTAAAGGTTGGCAGCTTTATTATTATCGGGCCAAAACCACAGGAGGTTTCCTATAAGCAGCAGCAGAATGATAAATACATTTCCCTGCAACAGGGATAGAAAGCGCAGGCCAAAAGCTTCTCTCAGCATAATGGCAGGGATCACGGTCATTGCAGAAGGGTCGCGGTATATAAATAAGAATGCAGCCGGTATAAGTATCTCAATACTCAAGAAAACGGTTTTAGATACATCCATCTGGCTTAGGAGCCCCACTACAGCCCCTAATAACAAAAAAACAGGAATGAGCCAGGAAGTATTAATCCTCATTGCCAGCCATGTCCAATGACCTAATAGTGCCGCCCATAAATATCCGGCAGCCAAACCCAGGAATAAGTATTTTCCGATTCTCAAGGCCATCAACCTTGCCCCCTCATTCATTTCTTGACCTTAAACAAAAACTAATAGGGTATTAAATCTGGTTAGGATTCAGTACCCTATTAATACTTCAAACAAAATATATTATATTGAGCAGTTGCAATCTATTTAAGTTTCATGGTAATCGCTACATAAGTGCCATCAGCCGGTAATACATCTTTGTTGCCGGTAAAGGCTACTTCCTTGGTCGTTTCTACGGCGCCGAATTTATAAGTCGCATTACTAGTAATGCCAACCGGACAACTGTCAAGACAAATTAAGCAGCCGGTCTTGTATTGCTGTGCAGCGGCCAAGTTGCCGCCAAAACGAACATCAATGGGTTTGCCGGTGCTGTCTTTGATTGCTTGGTCAATAGTGACCGCAGCTTTAGCACTAGGCCAGTTAACAGATACGTCAAAAGCAGAACCCGTGACATTGGTTTTATCTTTGTTTTCCATGGTCATATTATCTCCAGCTTTAGCGCCAATTTCAACTAAAGCATTATAAAAATTTTCAGGGGTTGCAAACGCCCTAAAAACAGATTTTTCACCATTAGAGCCGGTCGCGAAAACTGCGGCATGACGAGTAGATTCGTAGAAATATTTGCCGTTAACTTGGGCCAAAAAAGTAATGGTTTTTGCGGTTTTGTCTACTTTCAAGGGAGCTTCTTTAGTTAGTCCATCGACGGATTCAGTTTGATTGGCGGCTGGTTGAACTGTGGGATTTGAGGTTGACTGATCGGCGGATTTTGTCGCACATCCGGCCACAATTAGCAATCCCAATGCTAACAGGCTCATAAGAATCAACTGGGCATATTTTTTCATTTTTTGACCCTCCACTTTTTTGTATTATGTTATCATATAAAGAGTTATTATGTAATATATTCTGCAAGATTAAGTGAAATTACAATGCTTTATAACAAAAAGTTATGATAATTAGGGGAAATAAGGCCATTGTGAAGGGACAATTGAGACAAACGCCTCGTGCGGGTTGATCTTCTTGTCCTTATATAATTTATATTTATAGTTACATATTCCGTTAATAGCTAAAGTGAAATTCCCAGGGCATGGCTTAACCAATAGCAAGCATGTGAGGCAGAATTAAGGTGGAAAACAGTTGTGTTGACAAAATTGAAGTCTACTGCGAACTGGAAGGTACTATTAAGGGCGAGTGTTTCAATTGCCCTGCTGTTGTGGCTGGCTTTTACCATCGATTGGGAAGGAACTGTCAGAATATTGGTGCAGGCCCAACCAGAATGGATTATGATGGCCATCTTCTGGATCATACTCTCGATGGTCGTCAGTGTTAGCAAGTGGCAATTACTATTAAATGTTCAGAAGATCTATTTAAAATGGTCCGAGCTTTGGCGTGCTTATTGGGCTGGCTTATTCTTTAACAACTTTCTGCCTTCCAGTATTGGAGGCGATGCTTTTCGAATCGTGTGGGTCAGTAAATCCAGCCATGATTCTGCTGGCGCGGCTGCATCGGTAATAGTGGAGAGGATTTTGGCTGCCACCGGAATTGCCATAGTGGGTATTGTAGGGGGATTTTTAGCGGGGCGGCTGAATGGGCAAGCAATGATACTTTTGATAGGACTTATGCTGCTTAGTTTAGTGTTATTGGTGGTAATATTGCGAGGAAGATTGCCAGACACTCTGTTCAGGAAAAAAGGGCCAATTTACGAATTCTTTAAGGGCATGGACCTTCATGGCTCTCGCATGCAAGCAAATCCAGCGGTTTTATTGTTAGTCCTGCTTCTATCGGTAGTATTTCAACTTACGGTAGTTGCTGTAAACTATTCTATCTTCAAAGCTTTAGGAATTTCGGGTTTGGGGTGGTGGGACATTTTATTTATCATTCCCATTACTTCCGCAGCGGCTATGCTGCCAGTGGGAATCAATGGCTACGGGGTAAGGGAGGGTGCCTATGTGGCCCTTCTAGCCAGCTATAATGTTTCGCGGGAGGCTGCTTTTACCTCATCCATACTGTTTGCTTTCCTAGTGAGCTTATGTAGTCTTTACGGTGGATGGGCTTTTATGATTTACAGGGGAGAAAAGGGGAATTCGCATGCAACAACAAGCATCACAAATAGCCATGGCGGAAATGAAATCCGGTAGTAATTGCTGTCAGGCTGTCTTATTGGCAGCTGGTAGGGTCTGGAATATACCGGTAGATGAAGACGTGATTGCGGCGGCGGCGATGTTTGGGGGCGGTATAAGCTGCGGTTGTATTTGTGGTGCCCTGGCAGGCATGGTTATGGCCGCCGGGATTCGTCAGCAACATGAAAAGCATCCCCGAGGTTCCAAATTAGCCCAGGATTTGCACGACCAGTTTAAAGAGGAATTTGGCGCAACCTGCTGCCGGGCGATCAAGAAAAAACGGACTGTTTTAAAAAACATTGGCAACCAGGCTTGCGTGGAATTGACTGGCAAAGCGACAGCTTTGTTAGTTAGTCAGTGGGAGGGGATTGATAATTAATCAGAATCCGGTAGTATCGATTATCATTCCGACTCTAAATGAAGCTGACAGAATCGGAGCTCTTCTCGAAGAACTGCAGGATTTGTTGGCGGTTGAAATAATTATCAGTGACGGCGGCAGTACCGACCATACATTAGAAACATGTGCTGCTTATCCGGTAATAGTGTGTACAGGAAGTGCTGGCCGGGGAAAGCAATTAAATCGTGGAGCGCAAGCGGCCAAGTCTGACATTCTGCTATTTTTACATGCTGATACTCACATGCCACCCGAGCTTGTACCCCAGATGATTGAGGCTGTAAGGCTGGGTAAAATGTGGGGATGTGCTCGCTTGGCTTTTGATGATTCGGCTTTCTTTTTTAGGTGGTTGGCATTTATCTCTAATTGCCGGGCACGGTTATCAAGCAGTTGTTATGGCGACCAGGCCATGTTTTGCCAAAGGGATTTTTTCAGCAGCAACGGGATGTTCCCTGAGACAGATTTTCTTGAGGATATAGCTTTTTCTCATAAAGTACGGCAAAGCCAGAGGGCCTTTGTATTGGCTGGAAAAGTAGTTACCAGTTCCCGTCGTTTCCGCTATGGAAGTCGGTGGAGAATGCTTGGGAAAATCCAGTTAATAAAATTGCTATTTTTCCTGGGGGTTAGCCCGGAACGACTCTATACATTGTACCGATAACCTTAAGGAGGCCAGCATGGATACCGCAGTGGTGATTATGAGCAAAATACCTTGGCCCGGATATTCCAACACCCGGTTGATACCAGCACTTACTCCCCAGGAATGTGTCCTTTTCCATCGTTCCTGTTTGCAGGATATAGTTCAGATGGTAGCTACCGCGGGGTGGCCACTATATCTTTACTATTCACAGCCAATTCCACGGGATGAAACGATGAATGAATGGCAAGACAATAGCTGGTGGGAATTGGATGAGGAGCTGTACTCGCATTTAATTATGCGAGTACAGTGTGGTCGAGACCTGGGCGAGCGGATGTATCGAGCAGCTCAGGAGATTTTGGGCGAACAGAAAGCAGTTTTATTTTTGGGGAGTGATTTACCTGATCTGCCTGCCGGGGTTCTAACTGAAGCTGTTGAAAAACTGGATCTGTATGATGTAGTGTTGGGACCGGCTGCGGATGGCGGCTATTACCTTTTTGGCATGAAAGAAGCTTATTCATTTCTGTTTGACGATATTTTATGGGGAAGCACTAAGGTATTGACGGAGACCCTGGAGAGGATAAAAAGAAACGGCTTAAGTTATACCCTGCTGATGACGGGACGGGATATCGATACCTGGGAGGATATGCTGGACTATTACCTGCGTGGACAAGAAAATATGGAGATACACAATCTGTATTCTTATAAAATAGCCCAAAAAATAGTCGATAAACATAGGCAGCTAGAGTAGACTCAAGCATGCTAACCAACAAAATTTTGGCCTCCGGTGCTTGTGGATAATTTAAAAAGGAGAGGTGATACCCTGGTGAAAACAGAGAGATGGTGGAATTCCTGGTGGTTCAAATTGGCTTTAATCATTATTCCGCTGGTTATGTACTTCGTGTTGCCGATGTTTAGGGCAGCTATTAATCATGTCGTGGCAGTCTTGTCCACGCTTAATGTTGCTGCTACCCGGGATTATATACTGTCATTCGGGATTTGGGCTCCGATTGTTTCCTTTTTCTTGATGATATTTCAATCAGTTGCGGCACCCTTACCAGCTTTTATCATAACCTTTGCCAATGCAGCTCTTTTTGGTTGGGTTAAGGGAGCAATCCTATCATGGACCAGTGCGATGGCGGGAGCAGCACTATGTTATGGCATTGCCCGCCTTTACGGCCGGGCAGTCGTAGAAAAAATGACTACCCGCAGAGCGCTAAAGGAAGTTGACCTCTTTTTTGAAAAGTATGGCAAATGGGCCATACTTATTGCTCGTTTATTGCCCTTTGTTTCTTTTGATATAGTAAGTTATGCAGCTGGACTAACGGCCATGGGATTTTGGGAGTTTTTTTGGGCTACCGGAATTGGACAATTGCCTGCCACTTTGGTCTATTCCTATGTTGGCGGTATGTTAGTTGGTAGTGTACGAACTGTGGTATTTGGTCTACTGATTCTATTCTCCTTAACTGTCCTTATTTACCTGGGAAAACAAGTCTGGCAGGATAGAGGCAAATTAGATAAAGTAGCAGAAGAGCGGGAATAGTTTACGGATTAAGAGCCCTGCAATTAATTAAGAGTAAAGAGAGAACATTATGAAATTAGAAGATAGCAGTGTTTACCCGATTCAATACTTGAACGATATAACGGGCCTTGAACCATTTGTGGATAGAATTAAGGATACGGAATTTTATCCTCTAAGGAGCGCCGGAACCCTTAATACTATGCAGGTTAATGTAGGCAAGGTCTGCAATTTAATGTGCAAACACTGTCATGTAGAAGCCGGCCCGCACCGCACCGAATCCATGAACAAGGATACTATGGCCCAATGCCTCGCTATCCTAGCTGACAATGATATTCCCATCCTTGATATTACCGGTGGAGCCCCGGAATTAAACCCTAATTTATCCTGGTTCATCAAGGAAGCCAGGCAAATAGGATGTCATGTAATGGTCAGAACCAATCTAACTATTTTGGGAACCGAGAAATACTCCAATCTGTCAGAATTCTATGCAGATCATAATATCGAGATCATATCTTCATTGCCGTGTTACACCGAAGAAAATACTGACGGGCAGCGTGGAGCCGGAGTATTCCTGAGCTCAATCGCCGTGCTGCTAAGGCTGAATCAACTGGGATATGGTAAGCAAGATGGGTGTTTAAAACTTGACCTGGTTTATAACCCGGGCGGTGCTTTCTTACCTCCATCGCAACAGGCCCTGGAAGCTGATTACCGTAGCACGTTATTTAATCAATACGGAATCAATTTTAATAACCTTTACACAATGACCAATGTTCCAGTGGGACGGTTTTTGGATTTCCTTAATGATTCAGGCAGTTTGCAGATATATATGCAACATTTGGCTAGCAAATTCAATCCCTCAACCGTAAGTGAGGTCATGTGCCGTGAGCAAATTTCGGTAGGTTGGGATGGACAGATTTATGATTGCGATTTTAACCAGATGCTGGGTTTGAATTGCCTGTGCAGTCACATTAAAGATTTCAGCTTGGAAACATTTTTAAAACGCGGAATACTGCTTGGCAATCACTGTTACGCTTGTACAGCCGGTGCTGGTTCAAGTTGTGGAGGAGCATCCATCGTTTAAAAAATTGATATTAATGAAAATCACCCTACGGAAGGAAAGTCAGGGCTATTGTAACTTTTGCTTTTTATTTATGGGCTGGTATTGACATGTTTCGAACTTGATATTATATTATAGTAAACAAATAAGAATAGTAGGAATAAAATCTATAGAAAGGCGACAATTGGATAAGTAGATGGTTAAAATTCTTCAGTAGAGACGTTGAAATCAATAAAAATGGGAGGTCAATCTAAAATGTTTAAAAGCTACTCGAAAATATTGGGTGTTCTGGCAATAATCATAGGGGGGTTAATTGCCCTAACGCCTCATTATATTGCCCAGCCCTGCCCGAGCCTTCTGGAATTGAAATCGGGCATGATGGTACATATGGTCTGCTATTGGAGTGGGCAGGCAGCAACAGTTATAGGAATCCTGGTTCTGTTAGTCGGGGTTTTGCAGGTAATAGCCAAAAATGGAGAAACCACGAGGTATTTGAGTATCGTTCAGGCTTTGCTGGGCATATCTCTGTTTTTTATTCCCAAATCGTATGTTATTGGCATTTGCGGCATGGGCATGGCGGCCTGTCACCACATGGCGTCAACCCTAACCGTCCTTTCTCTGGTGCTTCTTGCTACAAGTCTGGTAAACATATTTTGGGCGAGAGGTCTTTCGAATTCTTAACCCAATTGAAATTCAAACCGGGGCGGGCCTTAGAGAAAGGGGAACATTATGTTTCGAATTGTTTGGAACAACCTGCTGCGTCGCAGGTTTCATTCCATTCTAATATTGGCTTCTGTGGGTATTGCCATGGCAGTAATGTATTCATCACTTATTATGGTGCTAGGCGTTACCCAGGGAATTAAAGGCAGCATCAACCGAATGGGTGCGGATATTGTTGTCATTCCTCGTACTGGAGAGGCTTCGGTAACTGAACAGATATTGTTTTCTGGTCGGCCCGTCAACGAATATATGGATAAAGAAGTAGTTCAAAAGGTTAAAGAAATACCGGGAGTTGAGAAGGTCTCAGCTCAGTTCTTTACCCAGACCCTGAATGAATCTTGCTGCAGCCTGGGCAATGTTAGCAGGATCGTGGGCTTCGACCCAGAAACTGATTTTGTTCTGAAACCTTTGTTGGGAACTATCCCAGATTTGGACGGGCCGCTGCAGAAAGATCAAATTATTGTCGGTGGTCTAACCAATATACCTCTGGGGGGAAAGATATTAGTCTTGGGCGAGGTCTTCAATGTCGTAGGCCAATTGCAGGCGGTTGGCGGAGGAACAGATACCACTTTGTTTGTATCCATCGACCAGGCCAGATCCCTGGCGACCAGCAGCGATGCTCTGCAGCATTACTGGGAGAACGGCAAAAAACCAAACCAACTGGTATCTGCAGTACTGGTCAAAGTCAATAACCCGAATGATATCCAGAGTGTGGTAACCCGTATAAACGACATTGAGAGGGTTGAGACGGCAACTCCCTCCGAGGTTTTGCGTACCTCCATAGGTCAGTTGTCGATTTTATCGAGAGCAATTGGTGCAATGGCCTTAGTACTATGGGTTCTGGTTTTCCTAGGATTGGCGAGCCGGTTTGCTACATTTGTGGTCGAAAGAAAAATGGAGTTTGGGCTTCTGCGCGCCCTGGGAGCACGACATAGTGATATTTTCAAAATAGTAATCGGGGAAGCACTTTTGACCACCTTAGCGGGAGGCCTAATTGGGCTCATTGCGGGATACCTTCTGGTGGTTTGGGGTTCTGCTTGGATTAGCCAAGCAACTATCTACCCATTCTTGCTGCCATCATGGAAAAGCATGGGGGCAGTTGCGGCGATAGCTCTAGCTGTGTCTGTTCTAGCAGGATTACTGGCCTCCTGGTATCCAGCCTACCGATGCGCTAAGCTGGATCCCGTTCAGGCTATCAGCCAAGGTGAACTGGAGTAGGAGGATGAAAATGATGATTGAGTTTAACCAGGTAAGTATGTCTTATACCCAAAGAGAAAGAATTGAAGTTCTAAAAGCAGTAGATTTCAAAATAGCTGCCGGGGAATGGGTCTCAATTGTAGGACCATCAGGTTGCGGGAAAACTACCTTCTTGAATCTGGCCGGGTGTTTACTCAAGCCAACTTCAGGCCGGGTCAGCATAGAAGGTATCGATACCGGAGATTTGAAGGATCATGAGCTTGCCGAAATCCGCAATCGCAAGATCGGCTTTATTTTCCAGGGATCATATCTCCTTCCGCCTCTTACCCTATTGGAGAATGTCCTGGTCCCCACTTTCTTCTCGCGCCCGCCCAAGGAGAAAAAGGCTGATGTTACAGAAAGGGCCCGTAAGCTTCTAGCCCAGTTCGGGTTGGCCGATCGTTTTAACAGCTTACCCCATGAGCTTAGCCAGGGCCAAAAGAGACGAGTCGCTATTGCGCGTGCGCTCATTAACGAGCCCCGTATAATACTGGCTGATGAGCCAACCAACGACCTCGATCCTGAGCGGGCGCGTCAAATCGCTGCAGAATTGAGTCGCCTTAACCGGCAAGGACTAACCCTCCTGACCGTTACCCACAATCCGGAACTTTCTACTCTGGCAGGCCGACAGTACCGAATCGATGACGGTAAACTCCGCGCCATTCTTGATTAGTTTAATAGTTCTAGAAGTGTTTCTCCCTTAAGCTCTTCGGCTTTCCATTCTATTACTGCAAAATGACCATTAGATATCTCATTAACTTTATTAATCCAGGCAATTTCATGGCTGGCTTTAGCTTTTAAAACTGCATTAGTGGTTTTGGTAGCATAAAGACTTGAATTGATAACCCACCATTTGGTACTGATACCGGCTCGTTTTAAGTCTTCTTCTAGTCTCATTGCTTCATGCACAGGGGTTGTCTCTGCTAAAGTCACGATTATAACTTCAGTATCATCAGCGTTTCTAAGCGTAGGTAAAAGGTTTTTAACTGATTCCGGGATGTCTCCTTGGGAACGCTGTATTTCCCGATGGTAGCTTAGCGTTGAGTCCAAAAGCAGTAAGGTATGTCCGGTGGGAGCGGTATCAATGACCACAACTTCATGTTCCGACTTTTCAACTATTTGGGCAAAAGCTCTAAATACCGCAATTTCCTGCGTACATGGAGATCTTAAATCTTCTTCAACATAGGCAATGTCTTCATCACCCATGGTTTCCCGAGCCTTGTTTAAAACTTCTTCTTTATACTTTTCCAGCTCTTGCTTGGCATCAATACTGCTCATAGTAATGCCATAGGTTTCATCTATTACAAATTTAATATGAGCGGCCGGGTCGGTGGTGGTAAGATGCACTTTCTTGCCCCTCTTAGCCAGACCTAAGGCAATAGCAGCTGCAATTGTAGTCTTGCCTACACCGCCCTTACCCATGGTGAAAATAACCTTCTTACTGGAATTGTACAAATCATCTACAACCGTTTTGAGAGTCTGTAATTCAGCCACATCTAATTTATCATTACTGTACTCAATAATATCTTCTTTTAGAAATGCTCTAAGATTCGCAAGTCCTGTTACATTATACGGTCGCAGCGGGATTGCAAATGCGGTTAAATCTCTTAGATGCTGCGGCATATCTTTAAGAGCATTTTGTTGCTTGTTAAAAATATTTTGCGATAAAGTGTCATCAAAATTATTAAGCATACCATTGATAACCAGAACTTGATTGTTCACGCCCAGATCCTGTAATTCGTGGGATGCTCTTTCTGCCTCTCTTAGTGAGCCTATTTCCGGACGTGAAACCAGGACCAGAGTGGTCAGGTCCTTATCGGCCAATGTTGTTACGGCATGCTTATAGATGTCTTTTCTGCTCTCCAGACCAGCTAATTGTCCTAAGCAAGATGCTCCGTGAGTACTTTCGCTAATGAAGTTACTCCACGCTGAGGGAAGCTGCAGCATCCTAAGGGTATGCCCGGTGGGTGCGGTATCAAAGATGATGTGGTCATACTCTAGCTGAACTTTTTCATCGGTAATAAAGTTCGAGAACTCATTGAAGGCTGCTATTTCAACTGTACAAGAACCCGAAAGTTGTTCTTCCATATTTTGAATTACTGCTTCAGGAAGCTTACCGCGATATGGTCCTACCACACTTTCCTTATATTCTTGAGCTGCTTCTTCAGGTTCAAAATTGGCAACGATAAGATTGGGGACTTCCTTAATTTGAATACCTTTGTTGTCCAAGTCGATATTAAATACATCCTGTAAATTTGAGGCTGGATCAGTACTGACAAGCATTATTTTTTTACCTTGATCAGCCAAGGTCATCGCAGTTGCACAGGCTATGGAAGTCTTGCCAACCCCACCTTTGCCTGTGAAGAACAAATATTTTGTCAATTTTATTTCGCTCAAATTGAAACTTTTCATGTTAAGACTCCTTTGCAATAATTAACAACATCCACCGTCACAGCCGCAGCCGTTTAATTCAATCTTTATTGCGCTCTTGATAAAATCTGCCGGGATATCCAGCATTGCAGCAAATTCTTCATTGGTGGGATAGGCTCTAGTTTTCACTACTTGGTTATCGACAATTGTTACTGGTAAGACATCTACACCCTCACTATTCAGCAAATCATTAATAACCTTATTCTCTACAAAGATGCCAGGGTTATTGGAAAGATTGTGTCTATCGACCACTATGCCTTGTCTTTGCAGATTATTTAGAACCGTTGATACTCTTAATAATTCTGGATCTATACCTGGCCCGCAAACCCCTGTTGAACAACACATGGCCGGATCGAAAATAATCATTTTTTTCATAATCTCCATCTCCTTTGATTATTAGCCTTATTTACCATAAGGTTTTTACTTAGTACGAAAATAACGTTCGTGTCATCCTGAGTGCAACGAAGGATCTCCTCCGGAGAATACCATATTCGGCGATAAGATCCTTCACTTTGTTCAGGATGACATTACTGCTGCAATAATTACTAAATAAGTTCGGTGGCAACAGCCTCCTCGATCCAAAGCCTAATCTCATCGCGAACCCTTTCGAATTCGCCCAGGATAGCCTCGTCACTGCCGGTAGCCGCTGCTGGATCACTGAAGCTATGGTGAAGTAGAACTTTCGCATTCGGGAAATATGGGCAGCTTTCTTTGGCACTGTCGCAAACCGTGACGGCATAATCAATGTCTATGTCCATAAACTCATCAATGCTTTTGGAACGATGGCCGCTGATATCAATTCCAGCCTTTTTCATCGCTGCAATGGCAAAGGGATTGACGCGGAAGGGATTTGTACCGGCACTAAAGACCTCAAAGCGATCACCATACATGAACCTCAAGAGGCCTTCGGCCATTTGTGAGCGAGCTGAGTTCTGGGTGCAAATAAATAACAACTTCTTCTTATCCATGTTAAGCCTCCTAGCCATTACAATAAGTAATCTTGTCGCCCAAATTGTTCGTTAATAAAGTAGGAGAGTTACTTTAAAACTGTAAAAAAGGTTGTTATATCAATCGCTGTTATTTACCTTAGAACAATCAATTTGCCTTTAAACTTTCTGGGCTGTAGTACTTTCTCTTGAAATATAGGGCTACGTTAACCAGGGTGATTAAGACCGGTACTTCGACTAGAGGACCGATTACAGTTGCGAAAGCCTGGGTGGAATGAATACCGAAAACCGCCACCGCCACCGCTATAGCCAGCTCAAAATCATTGCTGGAGGCCGTAAAGGCAATAGTAGTAGTTCGGGGATAGTCAGCCCCCATCCATTTGCCTATAAAAAAGGTCACAAACCACATTATTGCAAAGTAAATGGTCAGGGGAATTACCACCCGTACTACATCCATGGGCAGACTTACAATTACGTTTCCTTTCAGGGAGAACATGACCAGGATAGTGAAGAGCAGAGCAATAAGGGTTAGTTTGCCAATACGGGGGATAAAATTTGCCTCATACCAGTCGCGTCCCCTTGACTTAACCATGATTGTTCGGGTTATTATTGCAGCTATAAAAGGAATACCCAGGTAAACGAAAACACTTTTGGCGATTGATAACATGGATACATTAACCGCCATGCTGGGCATACCTAACCACCGGGGAATGATGGTAAGAAAGATATAAGCGTAAATGGAGTAAGTTAAGACCTGAAAAATAGCGTTAAAGGCTACCAATCCGGCCACGTATTCCGGACTGCCCTCGGCCAGGTCGTTCCATACCAGAACCATGGCAATACAGCGTGCCAGTCCTACCAATATTACTCCCGCCATTAATTCGGGCTTATCAGGCAGCAGCAAAACAGCCAGAGTAAACATAACGATGGGTCCTACTATCCAGTTCTGGACCAGGGAAAGCACCAGCAGTTTGGTATCTTTAAAGACCGTAGGCAGTTCTTCATAACGAACCTTGGCCAGCGGAGGATACATCATTAATATAAGACCGATGGCAATAGGAATATTAGTTGTACCTACTTGAAACTGGCCCCAAAATGCAGAAATTTGCGGGTAAATGTACCCCGTGCCTACTCCCACAACCATGGCTAGAACAATCCACAGGGTGAGATAGCGATCCAAGAAAGATAACTTTTGAGTTATAGATTCACTCATTGATATTACCTCCTTCAAAATTACAGGGTAAAGCGCTTATAAGTTCCTTTATTATGCTCCCCCTTCATATTTATGATCTTCTGTAAAGGTCTACTCACAAAAAGAGCCACTGGCTTTACGTATAATCAACCGCTTCGTATCGCTTGCACAAATTTTGATTTTGACTATTTCATCTTGAATAATCATTTGCACAAAAGGGTATTTTACAATAATTTCGTCATTCATCCGGTAATAAACCCATTGAGACTTTTTGTCAGAAACAATGAGGCCAGCCCCTTTGAGCTTATTCAAGTGTCGGGAAGCATTGGATTGTTGAATACCCAGAACCTCCTCAATATCACAAACACATAATTCCCCGTTTCTTAATAGGTTCAGCATGCGTATTCTAGTTTCATCGCCCAGGGCTTTGAATAACTGTACAATCTCCACCAAGTTCACCTCCCATTATATGATTATATGCAATTATACTCATATATTATACCGGCAGTAATATTTGTCAAGTCGATTCTACCAGAAGGCAGGAATTATTGGGGAATAGAAGGGAAACATTTGTGTGCATAACGGCAGGTTACGTAAGGAGTTGGAAAATGTTAGATTACCATGGTTTATAAAGGATACGTTCTTGTCCACCGCAGAACCTCCGGGTCAAATTAATCAGATTTTCGGTGGCAGCTTTCAGGTCATCAGAACTGGTGAAAGGGTTTCCCTGAATGATATAAAGACATTCCTTCGTATCCAGCGTTACTTTAGTTTTCTCAACCTGCCGAACCTCCAGCCGGCAGATAATGTCATTAGCATCATCAATATAAGCATATTCACCAGGCTTGACCGAATCCGGCTCATGATTGCCAATTGGCCAAAAACCTTCCTGACCGGTGGTTATTCCTAGGTGTACATTTCCATCGATGTATTTTACATCGTGAGCACCGAGGGATAGGTGGGTTGTGAGCGATACCAAGTTATAAATATCAACCATCAAATTTATTCGTGGTAAACGGCCGATTTTCAAGAGAAATTTCAATAGGTTTTCGGAAGCGGCGATATTTTTACGGTTGGAGCACCCA
Source organism: Syntrophomonadaceae bacterium (assembly GCA_963665865.2). Lineage (GTDB taxonomy): Bacteria > Bacillota > Syntrophomonadia > Syntrophomonadales > Syntrophomonadaceae > PHAA01. Next base: position 205,979 of record CAXXWF010000001.1, read on the forward strand.
ACCCGTTCATGCAGCAGGCGAAAGCCCTGCAGCATCGGGTCAGTTTTTAGATTTTCACGAGACAGATTTTGTAGAATCAAATTGGTTTCCTGCTCCAAATACATATCGAATGAAGGCGAGCTTTCCTTATTTTCTAACCCTTCCATAACAAAGCAGGCAACTGTAAGCCCTAATGCAAGTACATCATCCGCTACGTCAAATGTTATGTTGCGAGAATCCACCTGTCATTCCTCCCATTGATGCTTAAATAATTTTAACATAAACTGAACCATGGTCGTGAAATAAAGCCCTTGTGCTCTCTTGCTGGAAAACACAAGAAATATTCGATTCCAGCTGATTAGAGCGCCTACAATTTAACAAAGACCTTTTTCAGTAATTGGTCAGTATCAGTTGTTGGATCAAAAACTTGCTGGTTTTTGAGGGTCAATTTGCCCGTAAAAAGAAGATGCCTGTGTTTTCTGATACACCTTGCGCTCTGTTATCTGAAATCTATGAGAGCAAGGGAGTGCTGTCTGGTGAAAACTTTTATCGGAATGGCGGGAAGGCAAGGCTGGCGCCCTGATAATGGGGAAAAAACATGGCATGTATTGCGCTGGCTGTTGCTGGATACTTATGTCCCTGTCACTTGTTATGGGGGTTATGAATCTGTTATGGATGGCTGTACTGACTGTTTTAATGGTCCTGGAAAAAACTGGGGCAGCGGGTCATGGTTTACTCGGGGAGCGGGGCTAGTGTTCATAGTATGGGGTCTTACGCGAGTTATAATGGCCTAAGTATAACCATAACAAATACATACTTCTATTTAAAGGAATTAGTACCTAATGCACAGAAAGCATACTAAAACTATCGGGAGGCAAGTATATGAGTTTTGATCATAAGGAGCAAGAGATAATTAGAGAAGCCAAAGAACGTGCGGAGAGCCTTTATAGGGATGGCGACTATCTCTGTTCCGAGGCTGTCTTTACGGTTGTGAATGACTATTTAGGCCGACCCGTACCCGCTGAGGCGGTTAGGCTGGCATCAGGTTTTCCGGTGGGAATGGGTAAAGCCGGCTGCGCCTGTGGAGCCCTTTCTGGCGGGGTAATGGCTTTGGGACTTAAATTCGGTCGTACGCAGCCCAAAGGGGAAATGCCTGCAATGTTCAGGGTATCAAAAGAACTGCATGATGAGTTTAAGAAAAGGCTGCGGAGTACCTGTTGTCGTGTACTGATTAAAAAATTTGAATTTGGCAGCCCTGAGCACCTTACCCAGTGTGTTTATATTACCGGTCAGGTTGCTGAGATGGTAATGGAAAAGATTTTGCTGGCAGAAAGGCCTGGTCAAGGTTCCTGATTACATTTAGATGTAAAGAAAAAGGGCTCGCTTATTATCATCCTAAATGTGATCGTTTATTTACAAATCGGCTTGATTATATCAAAATATATTGATACAATCGATGCATGGATAATGTAAAGATATCTCAAGCGCTAAGTGACCCCATTCGTTATAAGATTCTGATGATGCTGGTACGCAGCGAGACTGCCTGCTGTCCGGTTATTAGTAACAGTGACGGCGAATCTCACGTAGGATTATGCAATTGTGAGATTATGAATGAACTCAGCATGATTCAGTCGCGGGTCTCCTATCACATGAAGGAACTGGTTGAAACCGGTTTGGTCAATGAAGAACCGCAGGGGAAATGGAAGTACTATTTTGCCAATAGGAAAAAATTGCTGGATTATGTTGATCAAATAAAGAGAGATTTCAATTTAGAGTAGATTATCTGCAGCTATTTTTTTAAACAAATACATCAAAAAAAATTGATGGAAATTGCCTCTAATGATTACATGATTAGGAGGATATTAATATGGCGGAAGGATTACGTATACCGGATAATTTGTTTGCCAGGATCCCAGATGCACCTTGGATAATAGGCAGACGATTAAGCTCGGTTGGGGACATTCCTAGAGTTGGAACCGAGTTAGTGTTAAGCGATATTATAGGCTCATGGAAAGCCCGCTGGGGCATCAACCGTATGAATTTTACGGTAGTTCCCGGTCTTTACTGTGTGGGAGAACCTGATGACAGTTCCGTCGTATTTGTAACTGCCAACTACAAAATGACTTTTGACCGGGTTAGAAAAGCGCTATCAGGAATGAACACTTGGATACTGGTTCTTGATACGAAAGGAATAAATGTCTGGTGCGCTGCCGGCAAAGGAACCTTCGGAACGGCGGAATTGATAAGAAGAATAGCCCTGACTGGACTGAGCCAGTTGGTGTCACATCGCACTATTATTTTGCCGCAGCTGGGCGCAACCGGGGTAGCAGCTCATGAAGTTCGCAAACAGACTGGTTTTAAAGTAATATACGGGCCGGTAAGAGTCGAGGACATATCGGCTTTTATGAAGTCCGGGCTGAAAGCGACCAGGGAGATGCGACAGGTGCAGTTTGGAATTTACGACCGCTTGGTGCTTACGCCAGTCCAACTTACGGGGATGTTTAAGCCACTATGGATTATTGCCATCGTGCTTTTATTTGTCCAAATTACCGGCTTGTTCAAAATTACTGGGCTTAATGTATATCCGTATATTGGTGTGATTCTGATCGGCGCTGTGGTTACACCGGTATTGCTGCCCTGGATACCGGGGAGGGCCTTCTCATGGAAAGGGTGGCTGCTGGGAATGCTTTGGGCTGTAGTTGTTATTAGTGGGGGGGGATATTTATCCCAGCCTCACGGCATATGGATTAGCCTATCGACAATACTAATTTTGCCAGCCATATCTGCATTCTTAGCATTGCAGTTCACCGGTGCTTCCACCTATACATCCCTTTCGGGGGTGGAAAAGGAAATGAAAGTCGCGATGCCGATGATAATAGCATTAACCTCGCTGGGATTAGTAACCTGGCTAGTCGGCTACTTTGCATTGAAGGGAGGAATTTAGCATGCAGTTCCGTTATCTAAAAAACGTCTCGACCTTGCAGATGAACGATGACAAATGTACCGGCTGTGGGATATGTACATTAGTTTGCCCGCATGAAGTGCTGGTTATAGAGGATAAGAAAGCTCATATTGTTGACAGGGATGCCTGTATGGAATGTGGTGCCTGTGCCCTCAACTGTCCTTTCGAAGCTATATCGGTCAAAGCGGGGGTGGGCTGTGCTGCTGCCATAATTCTCGGGAAGTTGAAAAATGGAGAACCTTGTTGTGGCGATGGCGGATGCTGTTAGAATATTTCTGAGTCGGCCTATAGGGCAAAATGCTAAATTGTTTGGGGTTTAAATATCAAAAAAAGTTGATGGGGAAATGTAGTTGTTGATGTTGGTATTATACCAAATTACAGAATGGAGGTAAGCGCAAATGGAGTTAAAATCGGTTATAGAGTCGCGGCGCAGTATCCGCAAATTTCTTCCTGATCCTATTCCTGACGAGTACATTAATGAGATACTCGATGCGGCGCGTCTGGCTCCGTCGGGCGGAAATATTCAGCCTTGGCGATTTGTGGTTATTAAAAATCCGGAAGCAAGAGAAAAACTGCATGATTTCACCATGGGATTTGTCGCCAATGCCCCGCTAACCATTGTGTGCTGCTCAGATCTAGACGCTAGCCGATCCTATCGGGAAAGATACAAAGAGCTGAGGAAAGCGGGGGCATTTGAAGGGGTCATATTGGATATGCCTAAGTCATCCATTCAGAAAACCGATGTCATGAATATGGACCAAATAAAAGGCTCTCTAAATTTAAACACAGCCATCGCGGTGGAACATATGGTTTTAAGAGCCACCGATCTAGGCTTGGGAAGCTGCTGGGTCATGATGTTTAACCGCAAGGAGCTGGCAAGTTGGCTGCAGTTAGACAATAACTTGTATCCATTCTGCTTGCTTCCGATTGGTTTTGCAGATCAAAAACCACTTCCCCGGCCCCGAAAAAACCTGGATGAAATAATAGTAAAAGTGATCTAAGGAGATTACTAATAAGAATTAGGAGGTATTTTTATGTCAGAAGATATCAGAGAGGTAGTTCGCCAGAGGTATGCTCAAGCGATAACCCTTAAGACAGGGTGTTGTGGGGATGGAAATACAGGCAGTAGTTGTTGTGGAGACCCGCTGAATAAGACCGATTCCATAACCGGTGATCTTTACTCAGCAGTTGATCTGGAAGGATTGCCAGAAGATATGGTAGCCGCATCCTTCGGCTGTGGAAATCCTACCCTGCTGGCACAATTGAACGCTGGGGAAGTAGTGCTTGATTTAGGGAGCGGGGCAGGGCTGGATGTACTTTTATCTGCCAAACGGGTAGGTCCTCAGGGGAAAGCCTATGGCCTGGATATGACTGATGAAATGCTGGTTGTGGCCAGAGACAACCAGGCTAGATCAGGCATTAATAATGTGGAGTTTCTTAAAGGACACATTGAGGAGATTCCCTTGCCTGATGCCACGGTAGATGTGATTATTTCAAACTGTGTTATCAACCTCTCCGCTGATAAGGATCAAGTATTTAAGGAAGCCTATCGGGTTTTGAAACCTGGTGGTCGGATGGCGGTAGCGGATATTGTGCTAACCAAACCATTACCTTTAAAAATCCAGCAGGATCTTATGGCATGGGCCGGTTGCGTAGCGGGTGCTCTACTGATAGATGAATACCGGGAGAAACTGGCCTCAGCCGGTTTTAAAGATGTTGATGTGGAAATTACCCAATCCTATGACTTTTCCAGTATAGAGGCGGAGGCATTACTTCCTCACTTATCTGCAAACGAGTCGCAGGGTTTAGATGGGGCGGTGGTTAGTGCCTTTATCCGAGCAAGAAAATCCTGAACAAATTAGTAATTAAAGAAAGACAATAGAACCTTCAATAACCTGGGGTTGCACCCCAGGTTATTGAAGCAAACGGGATTTAGAATAGTTATGAAATTTGATTGGCTTTTAGGTACCAGTAAACCATAATGGTTTTAACGTCCTGAATTCTACCCTCAGAGATATGAAGTTCAAGTTCATTCAAATCCATCCATACTATTTTAAATACATCTTCATCTTCAACGTTTTCATGAGTAACTTGATCTTTGCTTACTTGAGCCATAAAAACATGCATCTTGGCATTACTGAATCCTAAATTAGGTTTATAGGAAAGAATAGGCTGGAGATCTTCCGGCAGGATATCGAGATTAGCTTCTTCTCTTAATTCCCTGGCGAGACAAGTTGCCGCATTTTCACTTTCAACATCCATTGTGCCCGCCGGTATTTCTAATGTCTCACTCATCGTGGAAGGTCTAAATTGTTTTACTAACAAGACCTCATCGAACTCATTAATGATAAGAGAGGCAACGGCATCATAGTCCTCAAGGATGTCATAGGTTTTATTGCCAATCTGGCGTTTATATACTTTTAACCAACCGTCATAGGCTATTTTATAGTTCATTTATCAAGACACCCATCTTATTAAATTTGGCTTATTGTTTTCTATCATCTAATCGAGATTTTATAAATAGGGTTGATCCATGACTACTCCCCTGCCAATAGAACCAGGATAAAATTTGAGTTGCGCGACCAAGTAAATAGATTGAAATAATAGGCAAACAAAGTGTAAAATACCCCTATACTATTGTCAATACTTTTAGATAATAATGCTGCGCCTTAAAGGGGCTTATAAAAAGGATTGACAAGCATCAGGACAAATAGCACCGTGAAAATAACCGCAAAACACATAAACGCAGGGACTTCATTTTTCCTTCTACTATTCTAATGCGTTACTTTAATTTATTGGAGGAAATTATGTGCGGAGACATTATTTTTAAGGAAATGCAAGAAGAGTTTCTTAGCGAAGTACTGCAAATATATTCTTATTATGTACTTAATACCACCGTGTCTTTCCATATGCAGATACCTACCCGTGAACAGATGAGGCAAATGGTATTCTTTAATAATAAGAAATATAAGACGTTTGTAATATTGGATAATAATCAAATTTGTGGCTATGTGCTTATAACCAGGCATAAGAATAGAGAAGCATACGATGCTACTGCAGAAGTCTCAGTTTATTTAAAACCGGAATCCGTCAAGAAGGGCATTGGTAGTATAGCTATAAGCTATATCGAAGAATATGCCAAACAACAAGGGATGCATGTGCTTTTAGCTATTATATGTGGGCTAAATGAGGCTAGCATCAGGTTATGTGCCAGGAACGGTTATATAAAATGCGCTCATTACAAAGAAGTTGGCCAAAAATTTGGGCAACTATTAGATATAGTCGCCTATCAAAAGATAATTAGCTAACGCACTGTGCTTTTATCAAAGTTCGAGAATAACGATGGTGTAAGTTAGGGCCAATAACCTGTGGGATAATCAGGTTATTGGCCCATACTTTAAGGAGGAGAAAAAAGAATAATCGGTGACGTGCTAACCTGCCTTGTAGGTCATACTGCGTTTACTGAATATTATGGGGATGTTAACTGCTTTAGCCTGACGCTTGATATTATACATCAAACGATGATTTAAAAAATCACACAAGAGAATTATGGTATCTACATTTTTGGGGATTGTTTTAGTCTGGAATGACTTCTTGCGGCCATTCCAATGAATAATCTCTTGAGCTCCTTCACTATGTAATTTTTGGGGTATATTGCCCAGCCGATCAGCGCCGACAATGAGAATAGCCATTATAATTACCTTTCTAACCGACTTTTTCCAGACCGGTGGCCTGCCTTAACTGAATAACCTTATCGGTTCTCTCCCAGGGCAGATCCAGATCTGTACGGCCAAAATGTCCATAAGAAGCAGTTTGTTCATAAATAGGTTTTCTTAAATCCAGTTCCTTAATTATACCGGCGGGACGAAGGTCGAAATATTGGTTAATTAATGTGATCAACTGGCTATTACTAATCCGTCCAGTACCAAAAGTATCGACAAATATAGATACCGGGCGGGCTACCCCTATCGCATACGCAATTTGAATCTCGATTCTATCCGCCAGTCCAGCGGCTACAATGTTTTTGGCTACATATCTGGCAGCATAAGCCCCGGATCGATCAACCTTGGTTGGATCTTTACCGGACAGAGCGCCGCCGCCATGACGGGCAAAACCTCCATAAGTATCGACAATAATTTTTCTGCCAGTAAGACCGGAGTCGCCTTGCGGTCCGCCGATTACGAACCTACCGGTGGGATTTATGTAATAATTGGTGTTGTTGTCCAATAGATAATCGGGAATTACCTGCTTGATTACCTGTTCGATGACATCGTTTCTGATGGTTGCCAGATCAACTTTGGGATGATGCTGGGTCGAAATAACAACGGTGTTAACCCGGACCGGTTTACCATTTTTATATTCCACGGTAACCTGACTCTTACCATCAGGTCTCAAGTAGGGGAGCAGCTTGCTTTTTCTTAATTCTGCCAGACGCCTGGTTAGACCATGAGCCAGTACGATCGGCAAGGGTAAATATTCTAAGGTTTCGTTAGTGGCATAGCCAAAAACCAGTCCCTGGTCTCCAGCTCCGATCAAATCAAGTTCATCATTATATGATTGGCCTGACCTTGTTTCCGCGGACTCATTAACTCCGCGAGCAATATCAGGTGATTGTTCATCTATGGTGGTTATAATTGAGCAGGTATCACTATCAAAACCAAATTTCGCCCGAGTATATCCGACCTTTCTAATGGTATTTCTAACGATCTGGGAAATATCAACAGTACTTGGGGAGCTTACTTCTCCGGCAACCACTACCAGACCGGTTGTAACCAGTGTCTCAACCGCAACCCGTGCATCCGGATCATTAAACAAATATTCATCTAATATAGCGTCCGAAATTTGATCAGCCAGTTTGTCAGGATGGCCTTCGGTTACTGATTCCGAAGTAAACAAATATCTTTCCGAACTCATGCGTCTTACCTCCTTTGAAATGGATATAGCCTTAAACAGGATACTAGCCCCTAATGTATTTAATATACAAGTAAACAGATTGAATTACTAGGTTATATAAATAAGTTTAAATTACTAATTGATCCTTGTCAATAGTTTTGAAAATATTGATTAGTAATTACTTGTGCGAATAGTCAGGTAATAACCAAAATGGTACATGGACTGACGGATGACTTCATGTCCGCATTGCTAGTAGGTATAACTTCATATGACAATGAGGTATAAAATAATTTTCGCCCCTTTCTCAGGAGAGAGAAAGGGGCATAAGGAGGAGAGGATGACTTGTGAAAAACTATTTATTTTGATCGGTTTCGTCTTCGTCGATGTGTTCCAGACCGATGTCCCGCAAGATTTCGTCTATTAACTCTTTATTCACTTTTATAACCTCCTTTTTACCTGTCAGCCTTTGTTTTCGAACAGCTTCCTTTGTCTCTGATCAAAGGCAATTAACTTATTTAATGCGTTGGGAATTAAAACCGGCATCATGTATGCCTTTATACCTTTTGAGTTCAATTTCTGCTCGGCAACTGGGCCTATTTTGCTGATAAGTACTATGCTGCAATCGGAAACTAAATCAATGGTTCTTTGCATTGCATCTTCGGAATGATCTCCAAACCCGCAGGGCGGGGTATTGGCGCGATTTTCCTGGAAAGCCCACTCATCATTATCTACCTCAAATATTATAAATACTTTACTCCTCCCGAAATGCTGGTTAATAACTTTCCCGTCACTGCTTGCCACAGCCACTTTATATGCCATATCGCTCCCCCATAATCCCAAAATACGATTTAACCATGTGAAAATGTCTGCAACGGCAGCTCATAAAGCAAACCTGCCAGATCAATACCTTGGCCAGGAATGCCGCAGGCATCAGCCCGGCACTGCTGACAGTGGCGAAACACCGCTAGATGATTTTCGGCCGCCTGTCTGGCAGTATTTAATTCACTGCAATCTGGCGGTCTGAAGCTCTGCATTTCATACTGCGGTATTAAAGGGATAATATTTATCAAGGACGCACCTTGACCGGCAGTGATCTGAGCAACTTCTTCGATATGTGCATCGTTTACCCCAGGGATAAGAACAGTATTAATTTTGACTACCACACCTAATTCGCTTATCTTTCTTATACCAGCTAATTGTGCCTCGAGCAAACATAATGCGGCTTCTTTACCAACCAAATATTGACCATGGTAAACAACATAGGAACATATTTTCTGCAAAATATCAGTTTGCACTGCATTTACCGTAACAGTAATGGTTTTAACTCCAGTCCGAATTATTCGATCGGTATTTTCCCTCAGCTTAAGGCCATTGGTACTTAGGCATTTAATTAATTGGGGATATTTAGCGTGTATTAGTTCAAATGTATCCAATGCATGGGATGTTGCGAGGGCATCCCCCGGTCCTGCAATTCCCACCACCGTAATGTCCGGGCAAAGCTCGAGGGCACTATCAACAATCTCTAATGCTTTTTCGGGAGCCAAAATAGAGCTTGTAACTCCAGGTCTTTTCTCACATTTATTGAAGCTCCGTTTGCAGAATTTGCATTGTATATTACATGACGGGCTTACTGGCAAATGAATGCGCCCATACTTGAAATGTGCCTCGCCACTGAAGCAAGGATGCTTTTTTAGCAGATGATCAAATTTATTATCCTTTTCTACTTGGAAGCACCTTCCCATTCAAATCAACTCCTTTAAAGAATTAGAGGCTAAGTCCAACAACCTCAACCAAGATTGTTTGACTTAGCCTCCAGTTTTTCTGGTCAACTAAAACCATTTCAAATTAGATGTGAACTATACCAATTAAACCTATCAATTTTATATATATTAAAATATGCCGACTATTATGTCAATAACTTATTATGAAAATAACGTTCGTGTCATCCTGAGTGCAACGAAGGATCTCCTTCGGAGAATACTATAATCGGCGATAAGATCCTTCACTTCGTTCAGGATGACATTACTGATAGATTTTCATAGTTGTGGCCTGCGGCTACGGGTGGTCATTAAAAAATAGAGGCAGGGAACCATTATAAATAAAGGCGCTCGAATTTGTTCATTAATCAATAATCTTAAAAGATATTTTTTCATGAGGCAGAGATTAAAATTATATTGACGTTATAACTCTCTGGGTTTATTATATTAATATTCAAATATGTTTACTAGGAAATATATTTGAATATATAAAGAATAGAGGAGTGTGTTGCTCATTAATTGTGGATTGACATACCAACGGAATGCTTTAAAATAAAGCAAAGAGATAGGAATAGTATACATCATTGCGAATAACGTAATATTAATAAGGATATTAGTTGACCAGAATTACTGGAGGCTAAGTTTTTTTACCTTTTTATAAGGTTGTAAAGCTTAGCCTTTATTTTTTTGACTGTGATAACCGTCCTGGACCTAAAGGTGGACACAAACTCTGTATAGTTGGATCACATGAAAAAGAATAGAGTAGAAAATTAATATTAGGAGTGTATTAAATGGCTAAGAAAATCAAGCAAATTGCAATTTATGGAAAAGGAGGCATAGGTAAATCTACAACTACATCAAATATAAGTGCAGCTTTATCAGCACAAGGATACAAAGTTATGCAGTTCGGCTGCGATCCCAAAAGTGATTCAACTAATACCTTAAGGGGAGGTAAATACATCCCGACGGTTTTGGATACCCTCAGAGAGAAAAATATTGTGAAATCACATGACGTCATTTTCGAAGGCTTTAACGGAATATATTGTGTGGAAGCAGGCGGTCCGGCTCCAGGTGTAGGATGCGCAGGACGAGGGATAATTACTGCCGTACAACTTTTGAAACAGCAGAAGGTATTCGAAGAACTAGATTTGGACTTTGTAATTTATGATGTGCTGGGTGATGTAGTTTGCGGAGGTTTTGCAGTTCCCATACGTGAAGGGATCGCGGAACATGTTTTTACAGTCTCCTCAGCTGACTTTATGGCCATTTATGCAGCCAACAATCTTTTTAAAGGGATACAGAAGTATTCCAATTCAGGAGGTGCACTTCTGGGTGGTGTTATCGCCAATTCCATTAACGCACCATATGCCAAGGAGATCATTGATGACTTTGTAAAACTGACCAACACTCAGGTCTTAGAGTATATTCCCCGGTCGGTTACAGTGACTCAAAGTGAGCTTCAAGGAAAGACCACAATTGAAGCATCTCCCAATTCACAACAGGCGAAAATTTATACTTCTTTGGCTAACAAAATAGCGGAACATACTGAATCTAAGACTCCGTCGCCTTTAGAAGTAAAAGAACTGAGGGAATGGGCAGCTAAATGGGGAGATTACCTGCTGGCTATGGAGACTGGTGAGGTAAGAACTGAAGCATTAGGAAATATATAAAATTTAATAATCATTGGAATGGTAAAGGTATATCTTATGAAGGATAAAGAACAAGATCTTACCCTGAGGGCTATTCTTACCGTATCACTATTATACAGCACTTCGTCGGGAATAATGCAGTTAATGATCCCGGCATACGCTGTTTCCCTGGATATTAATACAGCCCAACTAGGATTCATAATAGGATTGGGTGGTTTGGGAAGGCTTATTCTCATAATTCCATCAGGTTTTCTAGTCGACCACTACCGTGCGAATAGAATATTTATCTTCAGCTGCAGCACGGGTTTTATTTCTACTTTGTTGTTTATGACCTCAAAATCTCCGCTCACATTGGCAGGATTGGTTCTGGTTAATTTCACAGCGCAGTCCATATGCTTTATAAGCCTTCAGGTCGATTACATGAATCATATACCTAATTTGAGTGTTGGCAATAAAGGCGCAGGTTATCAAAAAACAGCTACCCTATTAGGCTACAATTTAATTGGGAACATATTAGGTGGTTTTCTTTTAAAGAATGGTTCTTTCCAGTATGGATTTGTGGTTGTGGCCATTATTTTATCTTCAAGTGTTGCATTAATGTTTAATAGTAGTGCGATTGATGACTATAAGACTAGAGATACGAGAGATTTCCTGGTTAAAGAGAATATTGAACAGCTTATTGGAATGTTGAAGACAGGGATCTTACTTAAGGCTATGCTCCTGGAAACATTTGTTGCTAGTTCAGCAGGGATTTTTCGGACCTTTATTATTCCTTTCGCACTAAAAACCTATGGAGTTACAGTACAAACAATATCATTGGTTGTACTGCTACAGGGAAGCACCGCAATAATAGGGGCTGTAATAGCCGAACTATCGTCTCGAACAATATCTCAGAGACGTTTAATGTTATCAGGAGCCAGCATGATTGCTTTAGGAAGTATTATACTTTCATATTATGAAATTTTGACGTTTTTATGGTTAGGTGCTGCTGTTTTAGGATTTGGGGTAGGTATATTAACTTTTACCAATTACTTAAGATTGAGCACATTTGAAAGCTATAAAGGGAAAGCAGCTTCATTGTTCAGCCTGGGTAACGGTGTAGGAAACGTTCTCGGCCCGCTGGGAGGGGGGCTAATCGGGGAGGCTTTAGGAATAAGCTCTGTTTTCTGGATCCCGGTAATAATGTTATTAATCCTGGGAAAATTTATTCTAAATAATGATTCTTTATCTTTAACCAAAAGTCAAACCTTGACCGCTATTAAGGAAGAGAATGTACCCATTTGCTAACAAGCAACGGAGTAAAAACCACATGAATTTGTGGTTTATATTGGAGGGGGGAATATAATTAAAAGCACTCAAGGAAATAAACGACAACCTATATCTAAATATTTTTTGAAATTGAGGAGGGTTTAATAGTGAGTTGTAGTAGTTGTAATGAAAATTCAAATAGTGAAATATTAAGTAGTGCCAAGGATTACATTGAAAAGACAAAATGGGTGGTTCTTGCATCGGTGTCGCAGGATAATAAACCGGCTTTGCGGACAATGGGCTCGGTTGTAAATGATGATCTCAACATCTATTTTTCAACTGGCAAAAATACTGCCAAGGTTGCTCAGATAGAGTCAAATCCATTTGTAACGTTTCTTTTTCAACATGAAGGTCAGGAACTTTCTGCATTTAAAAATGTAACCTACACGGGCAAGGCGAAACAGCTGAGCTGCGAAAAGGAGCTTGCCAAAGCAATTGAGTTGTTAAGTAACCGCAGTCCCAGATTTAAGGCAAGAGCAGAAAAGGGAGAACTGGGGGCAACCGCGATATTCAAAGTTGAACCCGTAAGTATCAAATACCTTGATTACAGTTCCGGTATGGGGCCGTCGGCAGTGAAGGAAATAATTCTTTAACCTTGGTTTAAGGTTAAGGGCCAACCAACATGGTTCTGTTCCGTTCTATGATAGCGGGTGGCTTACTTATATATGAAATCCCAAAGGTTTACCGGCAGCAATACATATCGTTAACATTGCTTGCCGTAGATACCATATTGTGTATAGATAAGGTCTATAAAACTATTGACAAAAGAAAAACCTATTAGTAAAATTTTATTAAAACGATAGGAATAATTGGTTACGGGTTTCCGACTAGAAAACTAGAGGTCACATTCGTTCAAATGAATGCTGCCTCTAGTTTTTTTGGCTTCGATTGATAGCAACAAGGGTTTTACCTGATTAGGAGATTTTATATTGTTGAAAATAATTGCCTGTGAAGTCATGAAAGAAGAAATACTTGCTGCCTCGCATGGGTTAGATATTGAATTTGAATTTGTTCCCATGGGATTTCATCTTTATCCCGAGAAACTCAGAAGCGAGTTACAAAGCATTCTAGATAGTTCAAGGGGCTTCCAGAGAATCATTTTGGCTTTTGGTTTGTGCGGCGGAGCAGCAAGAGATTTAAAAGCTTCGGATTATATTCTAACAATACCCAGGGTACATGATTGCATTCCGATTTTCCTTGGATCGCAAGAACGATATGAACAACTCAGACTCGACGAAAAGGGGACCTTCTATCTAACCTGTGGCTGGATGTATGGTGAGAAATTAATACTTTCGGAATACAAACGCAGCTTTGAAAGATTTGGGGAGAAAAAGGCAGTCAGTATTATTAACAGAATCTACGGCAGTTATAAAAAAATATTGTTCATAAGTACATCGGATTCCAGGGAAGTTGAGTGCTTGCAGAGATCTCATGAGATAGCGCGGCTCCTAAATTTAAAATATCATGTAATATCTGGTGATTCAACTTATATTGAAAAAATTATTAAAGGTCCCTGGAACGAAGAAAGCTTTGTGAATGTTCCTCCCTATGGAACTATCAATGAAGGGGAATTCATTTACTAATTTCAATGATGAAAAATCCGCCCAGTGTAGGATCAACTAAGTTCAATAACAATGATTAATTTGAAAGAGGTGTTCTAAATGGGTAGTTCTATTGATCCATTGAAGAAAGAAGAGTTGCTTAAGGAAATTTCTGATTCGGTTGTGGAAATGCAGGAAGAAAAAACAGTTGAACTTTCTAATGAAGTAGTTAAGCGAGATTATGATGTATATGAGGCCATAGAAAAAGGGCTTTCAGATGGAATGGAAAGAGCGGGGGTACTTTTTGAGGAAGAAGAATATTTCATACCTGAACTTCTCATGTGTTCGGATGCGATGTACTCCGGACTGGAGGTTTTGAAACCTCATCTAAAAATTGAGGAACAGGACGAAAAACTAAAGGTGGTAATTGGGGTTATTGAAGGTGATACCCATGATATTGGCAAAAATCTTGTGAAAATAATGCTTGAAACATCCGGGTTTGAGGTAATTGATTTAGGCAGAGATGTTCCCCCGCAAAAATTTGTCGATTCTGCCAAAGAGCTTGGGGCCAAAATTATTGCCCTATCAACCCTGATGACTACCACCATGGGCGGAATGGGAAAGGTAATAGATATTTTAAAAGGAGAAAATATCAGACCGGACATAAAGGTATTGATAGGAGGGGGACCGATTTCACAGGCATTTGCCAACAGAATTGGTGCAGATGGCTATGCCCCAAATGCTTCGGAAGCGGCAAGACTGGCCAAAAAATTGGTTGAAGCCGAAACCTCAGTTAGAATTCAACAAATTTCCTAACTTAAATAGTTTGCCTCTTGTGAAGAAATTGAGAAAAGGGAGGTTCGGGAAATGGGTGAAAATATTAAAAAGGATCAAATGACCCCGCTGGAAAGGAGCAAAGCCATACGTGCAGGGCAACCCTATGACCGGGTACCTTGTCAAGTTGGGGTAGCAGATCACGGAGCAAAACTAATTGGAGCCAAGAATACGGATATGTTCTTTTCGGCTGCCAAGAATGTAGAAGCACAAATAGCTGCGCGCAAGGTTTATGAAATACAGAATATACAGGCAGCCGCCGGACTAACCGGTATGGCAGAAGCAATCGGATGCAAGGTAGGATATCCTGAGAATAGTGCCCCCTTTATTGCTGAGCACGTGGTCAAAGCATTTGCCGACCTCAATAAGTTGGAAATACCTGATCCGAGAAAGAGCGCTAGGTTACCCATAGTTCTCGAAATTGCCGAAAGATTAGTCGAGTCACTCGGAAATGAAGTGCCGGTGACAGTTGGTTTAACCGGACCCTTCACAACCGCAGCCCAAATAAGAGGAACTGAAAATTTTATGCGTGACTTATACTATAACCGTGAATTTGCGCACCAGCTTTTAAGGTTCTCACTGGATAGTACAATTGCTTTTCTAAAAGAAGCTTCCAAAATTGAAGGAATAGAATTTGGAATAGGTGATCCGACATCCTCGGGCAGCCTTATAAGCCATATACAGTTTCGGGAGTTTGCATTTCCATACCTTAAGGAGTTGGTTGACGAAATTAAAAACGTGGGTGCCAGTGCCCCTTCACTGCATATTTGCGGTAATACCAAAAAAATATGGGGACTAATGGCAGATGCCGGTGTAGGGTTAATAAGTATCGATGATAAAATGGATCTGGCTCAGGCCAAAGAAGCGGTTGGAGATAGGGTAATCATAGTTGGAAATGTAAAACCCACTGAAACCATGTACTTGGGAAACCCAAAAGATGTTGAGGAAGATGCCAAGAATTGTCTAAGAAAAGCCTATGATTCTCCCAAAGGGTACATTCTTGCGTTAGGTTGCGGTTTGCCCAATGGTACTCCACCACAAAATATTCATGCCTTGCTGCATTCTGCTCGCAAGTTTGGACAATATCCTTTAGATGACGCCAATTTTCAATAGAATTTTAAAATAATAGAGGTATTGTTATGAATCTAATCAGTCCCAAAGAAAGGGTTATGAAGGTATTAAATAAAGAAAAGGTTGACCGACCTCCGATCATTTGTCCCGGCGGCATGATGAATGCAGCTATAGTTGATATTATGCAAAACACTGGACATACCTTGCCTGAGGCTCATCATGATAACAGACTGATGGCGGAGCTTGCCCAGGATGTTAAAGAGAATACAGGATTTGAAAATTTCGGTATACCGTTTTGCATGACAGTTGAAGCCGAAGTACTGGGAAGTGAAATTAATTTTGGCACTTTAGCCTGTGAACCTAAAATTGAAAAAGAATTGTTTAGCTCTGTTTCCAAAGTTGAGTATAAAAATATACATGAGTTAATCAATACCGGAAGAGTTAGTACGATTATACAGGCTGTTTATATCTTGTCAAAGAGGAATGTGGATATACCTGTTATCGGAAATCTTACCGGACCAATAAGTACATCTGCCTCCATTGTGGATCCCATGTCTTTTTTAAAGGAATTGAGAAAGGATTCAAGAGGTTCTCATAAATTGATTGATTATGTGGCCAGTTTCTTAATCGAATATGCAAGATATATGCTGGACAATGGAGCAAGTCTAATATCGATTGGAGATCCTACTGCAACCGGGGAAATATTGGGCCCAAGGATGTTTGAAGAATATGCAGTCGAGTATTTGAATAAGGTCATTGATGCGATTCATTCATTCGGAGCACCGGTAATAGTCCATATTTGTGGCAATATGAACAGTGTTAAGAATCACATCGTTAAATTAAGGGCCGATGCTATCAGCACCGATGCATTGGTTAATTTGCGGCTACTTAAAGAAGAATTTCCGACCCTCACCACCATGGGTAATTTAAGCACCTATCTACTCGAATTTGGAGCGCCAGATAAGATTTCAGCCCAAACTGAAAGACTTATCCATGACGGAATCGACATCATATCTCCTGCTTGCGGGTTAAGTACATCCACTTCATTGCAGAATATAACCGCAATGACAAATACAGTTATCGCGTCTGAAAATTAATAATTATGACAGTCAATATTACGGTTTAATTAACATCAATGGGAGAACGATATTTTATGGCAATAGTGAGGTTTTATCCGGACAATAAGTTGGCTCAGGTTGAAGAAGGCTTGACAATTCTTGAAGCTTCCAAAATCGCGGGAGTTCTAATTGAATCGCCGTGTAACTCAGAAGGAATATGTGGCAAGTGCAAGGTTAAACTTGATTTGGTTTCTATTAAGAATGCGGTGCGAAGTGATGATGCAGAGGTTCTTTCCCCAAACGAAGTGGAACAAGGCATAGTTTTATCTTGTCAAACAAAAATTATTGGAGATATTTCTGCTGAGATAGTTAATAAAGCAGAAAATAAAACCCTAAAAATCTTGGACCGTGGCAAAAGTTTTAATTTCGAACTGGATTGTTATATTAAAAAACAATATAAATCAGAAATTAATGTTACCAGCATTCTAGCGGGGACTGAGTTTCTGGCTTATGAGCAAGGTAATACCGAGGCATTAAATTTTGGAATTGTTGTTGATATTGGCACAACTACATTGGTTACAGCTTTGGTCGACTTGAATGACGGGAAAGAACTTGGTTCTTCCTCTGCGTTAAATCCCCAGGCCGTTCATGCCCAGGATGTATTATCAAGAATTAAGTTGGCATCAAGTGAAGACGGTTTAAATCTAATGAATAGCATACTTATTGCAAAAATAAATACTATGATTAATGAAATTTCTACAGTATGCGAGGTTAATAAAGATAATATTTATGAAATCATTTTGAGCGGCAATGCCTGTATGCTGCATCTGGCCGCTAATGTTAGCCCGTTATCTTTGGGTAAATATCCATATAATACTGTAATATCAGGTGATATGCATATAGATGCTGCCCAACATGGTTTGCAGATATCCCAATATGGGATAATTTATCTTCCGGCAATTATTTCAGCTTATATAGGGGCTGATATAACTTCTGGAGTACTTGCATCACAACTTCATAAAAAAGCCGGGATAGTTATTTTCATTGATATTGGTACCAACGGTGAAATGGTTGTCGGTTTAAACGGAAAACTTACGGCAACCTCGACAGCAGCAGGTCCTGCTTTTGAGGGGATGAACATTACGTATGGTATGCGGGCGGACAGGGGAGCCATTGAATATTTCAACATTGAAGATGACGGCAATATCAGCACCAAAACGATAGGCGACTGCACTCCGATTGGAATATGTGGAAGTGGCCTTATAGATATTATAGGCGAATTAGTGGCCTCGAACATAATTAACAAAAGCGGTAAAATCGTTGACCCAGAAGAAACTGAGCTAAACTCAACATTAAAAGAAAGACTGATAAAGCAAGATAATAAAGTAATGTTCAAGGTAGCGGATAATATATTTATTTCTCAAAAAGATATACGCCAGGTACAACTTGCCAAAGGTGCTGTAAGAGCCGGTATTGACCTATTACTTAAAAATAAAGATATAAAAGTATCAAATGTTGATCAGGTTTTAATTGCCGGTTCATTTGGCTATCACCTTAGGGCGGAAAGCTTAATTCATATTGGACTTTTGCCTGCTGAGTTTGAAGGTAAAATTGAGTTTATAGGCAATACCTCAAAATCAGGTGGGCATGCATTTTTACTGAATAAAACATATAGGAAGGAAATGGGGCAAATTGCTAAAAATATTGAGGTCATTGATCTTGCCAACTATCAAGATTTTGATAAAGTCTTTGTTAATAGCATAAGTTTTTGAAGTAGTTATTGACAAATAAAATCAATTAAATTTTTATTATTAAAAAAATATATTTTATATTATTTGTCTGACTGGAAAACTGGAGGACATAATTCGGAAAAGCTGAATTATGTCCTTTTTTATATTACTGGATTAATAAGGGTTGGATGGTGAATTAAATGAGCTTGGATAAATTTAAAAATTCTATTTTAGGATTACGTCCCCTGGTGGGGGTATTGGTCTTTTTAGCAATTTGGGAGATTGCTCCGAGAATTGGTATGGCAGACCCGGTCGTATTGCCGCCATTTTCGATCGTAATGGCGGCCTGGTTCAAATTGCTTCTTTCGGGTGCACTAATAAAACATTTATTGGTGAGCTTAGGGCGCTCCATCGTTGGATTTTCTCTGGGTCTTGTGATTGCAGTACCCTTAGGTTTTTTAATCGGATGGTTTAAAAGTGTCGAATATTATCTGGACGGAATATTGCAAACCTTCAGGCAAACTCCGGTTTTGGCTCTTTTCCCGGTTTTCATTCTTATTTTTGGAATTGGTGAAGTATCGAAAGTATCAATCATATTCTGGGGTGTTCAATGGGCTATCCTGTTAAACACCATCACCGGGGTTAAAAATGTCGATCCTTTGTTAATAAAATCTGCCAGGTCAATGGGGGCATCACCACTGACTCTGTTTAGTAAAGTCGTTTTCCCTTCTGCTGTTCCCAATATTCTAACAGGGATTAGATTAAGCGCGACCACTTCAGTTCTTATCATAGTGGCGGTAGAAATGATGGGAGCAAGTTCTGGTCTTGGCTTTCTGGTGTTCGATTCGGAAATCAAGTTCAAGATACCCAATATGTATGCAGCTATAATAACACTTTCCATGTTGGGCCTGATTCTTAATTACTCAATTGTCTACCTGGAAAAACGTGTTACCCACTGGAAAGAGGAGTTGCGGGGGGGGGGGTGAGTCAATAAATACAACTTGATCGTTTATGACATATAAATTTTTGAAGGAGGAATATCTTTGATACCATCATACCCCTGAGATGATACTAGGGAGAATTCATATTAATAGCGGGAGGCGTTTTATCTTGCATAAAAAGAAAACAATTATTGTAGCGTCGTTAGCAGTATTGTTGATAGTCTCATTATGGTTGGCGGCAGGCTGTAGTTCAAAAGCCAAAACCACCAATGCAGGTTCTGCAAAAAGCGGGGAACCTTATCAGCTTAAAGGCGCCACTATAACTAGTTTGACGGACATACTTGTTGCTCAGGAGAAGGGCTATTTGGCTGAAGAGGGAATTGTGTACAAGGATGTCGGGACCATAAAATCATCAGATACGGTTGCGGCCCTTCTGACCGGAAGTATTGATTTTGCACTCTTTCACCCGGATAAGCTGGCCTTAGCCAGATTGGGAGGTTCAAAAATCACAGCGATAGGCCCAGGCATGATCGACGGTCCCCAGAAACCACACATGATATATTTTGTAAAAGAAGGAAGTCCGATAAAGACTGCCCAGGATTGCATAGGAAAGAAGGTTGGGGTTGCGTTTACCGGTTCCTGTGCCGATGGTATTTTCCTGGATTGGCTGAATCAAAACGGTATTTCCGCTGATAAAGTGGAATTTGTCATCGTTCCCGATGCCCAAGCGGAACAGGCTTTAAAGCAAGGTCTGGTTGATATTGCCCAGGTTCATCCGTCTTTCTACCAGGCAGTTATCAACCATGGCGGATGCAGAATACTAGTCAACACCTGGGATGTTAATAAAGATCCCAATGCCGGTACGTCCTTTTCGATTACTGTAAGTGAAAAATGGGCCCAGGAACATCCGGAGGTAGCCAAAGGTTTGGTTAGAGCGATAAATAAGGCCCACGACTGGATGAATGCCAATCAGGACGAAGCAATCCAAATGGCAGCCAAGTATTTGGATATACCACCTCAGGATGTTACCTTCTTCCATTATGATGATCAGCATCTAATTACTGATGAACGGGTAATTCCCTGGTTCCAAAGAATGATACGGCTCGGACAGATTAAAGAGGGGCAAATAAAGCCTTCTGAAATATATACCAATGAATACAACCCGGAATATAAAAAATAGCTTAAGAATTAAAGCTAATGAAAGGAGGATTAGGAATGCCAACAGGGTCAAATAAGGATCAAATGACGCCAAGAGAAAGATTGGATGCTATTTTGCAAGGAAAACCCTATGACCGGATTCCATGTAGTGTTAATGTAGGCAACCAGGCAGCCAAGCTACTGGGTATAAGTTCTTCTGACTATGTGAAATCAGCTGACCGACAGGTTGAAGGAATATTAGCATCCTATAAAGAGTATGGGGTGGAGTTTTTGGGTCCCCATGCCAATATTCTGGCCACAATTGGACTAAAATATGTTTATCCGGAAGACAGTACACCTTATCCAGAGGAGCCCCTTGTAAAGAATTATGCAGATCTTGAAAGACTGGAGATACCTGATTTTAGAAAAGCCACGGAACTTCAAGTATTTTGGGAAACTCTCGAGAAAGTAACCGAAAAAATTGGAGATGAAGTGCCAATATCGATTGGAATGAGCGGTCCTTTCAGTGCCAGTGCACAATTGAGGGGCATTGAGGTTTTCATGCGCGATTTGTACCAGAACCCTGAATTCGCCCACAAAATACTGAGCTTTATTCTGGAGTGCACAGCCAGTTTCGTAAAGGAAGTTGGTAAATATAACGTTAAATTCGGTATTTTTGACCCAACCTCTTCAAGCTGTCTTATCAGCCCCAAGCAATACCGCCAATTTTCACTGCCTTATCAAACCGAACTGGTTGCTGTGATGAAAAATGCTGGAGATGACTATCCTATGCTGCATATATGCGGGAATACCACCAAGATATGGAAAGATATGGCGGCCACGGGGGCTGGAATTTTAAGTCTGGATAATATTATAGATCTGGAAGCTGCCAAAAAAGAAGTAGGGGACAGAGTAGTCCTGATGGGGAATGTACGTCCAACCGATACCATGTTGTTTGGAACAACTAAAGATGTCGAGGAAAATGTAAAGGAATGTCTGATAAAAGCTGCTGATTCCCCCAAAGGCTTTTTGTTGGCCCTGGGCTGTGGGATGCCTTTAAATACACCGCCCGAAAACATACATGCTTTGGTTGAAGCAAATAAAAAATATGGACAAATTGCTGGTGAATCTCCACTTAATCTGTTTAATTAACATCAAAAATAAATGAGAAATAAGGTTACGACTATAGTTTCTCTGTAGTTGGTAATCACTTGTTTTACTGGTGATTTGTCTAATTTTCTAAGAGGTTATTTATGAAAGATAAAATAATGAATAGGGATCCTTTCTGGATTCCCTTTATTGCCCTCATTATTATCTCAGCTTTATCATTCATTTTATGGAAACATACAGTAATAGGCCGGATCATACTTTTGTTTATATTTATATTGGTCTATAAACTCCGTATTAAATATTACAATCTCGATGATTTAATAGGTTTGTTATTCTGGATCGGGGCGGTCATAATTATACTTTGCCTGTTCGGGCTTACTCTAGCATCTAGAAGCGATCAAGCCACTTACGACAATACCAGCAAAGACCAAAGTCAAAACGGGATAAAACCATTGAATTACTCCAAGAAGTTTAACCTGCCAGACGATAAAGGCGAATATGAAGTAAGCTTGACAACTTTGAATAATTCGTATGATATAAAAATAACGATAGTTGTTCCTAGCAGCATTTTACCCAGTGACTTCATTTGGGATCCGGCCAAAGCCCCGACATATGTAGTAGAGGGAACCAATCTTCATGCTACGGATAGGTTGGATGTTTTCCTATGTTCATCTGATGATACCATCAAGCCTTACCAATCCAGTAATTTAGGTCCCGCCATTAATGGCAAGGGTATGTTAACACCAACCTTTAACACTTCTATGTATGTTCGAGTTAAAAATATTGATGAACTGCTGGATTTTACATCGAAATATGATCAGTTGAAATTGATACGATATAATACCAAAGCGGTAGGAATAAAGGACTTCGAAAAGAATACCAAGGATCTGCAGACCAGTTTAAGTTTTGGTTATAATGCAGAAAAGGGATATACGGACTATCCGCCGTTGCTGAAGATAGAAATTCCTTGGAGCGAGATTCTCCGTCAAATAGGTTTGAAGAGTTAAGAAGCTTGATAGTTATGCCATGAATTCAGTTAATAAAACTATTGACAAAAGAGAATCTCATAAGTAATATATTATTAAAACGATAGGAATAATTGGATAGCGAATTTCCGACTAGAAAGCTAGAGGTTACATTCGGTCAGATGAATGTGGCCTCTATTTTTTGGGGATTAGAAAGTGAGGAAATACCTAGCCGGTTTATAAACAATATGGAGGTATCGAAATGAGTAAGTTTATTGAAAGACCAAGGTATGTATGCGCACTGGGAGGAGCTGTCGGTACTCTCAAAGTACTGCCGCAGGTAATACCAATTCTACATGCTGCAACCGGCTGCGGAGGTAATGTGGCAGCTGCTCTTAATAATGGAGCTGGATATTTGGGAAGTGGTTATTGCGCCGGTCAAGCATTACCAAGTACCAATGTTACTGAGAAGGATATTGTTTTTGGAGGTGAGGATAGGCTAACCGAACAAATTGAAAACACCATAAAAATTGTGGATGGGGATCTATACTTCGTGGCCACCGGCTGTATGGTGGATATGATCGGCGACGACATTAAGACTGTCATTAGGAAATTTGATGAACGCGAAGTTAAGGTGATTGGAGCTGAAACCGGCGGTTTTCATGGGAATTACTTTAAAGGCTACGAAATAGTCTTGTCAACCCTGTTTAGGGACTTTGTTGAAAAGAACCCGGTAAAAGATCGGAATATTGTAAATTTGTGGGGAGTTGTTCCAATTCAGGATGTATTCTGGAAAGGCAATCTGGCGGTTTTAAAAGATCTGCTAACCAAATTAGGTTTTCGGGTGAACACCTTTTTTGGAGAGGGGGAGACCCTGGATAATCTCAGAAATTCCGCATCGGCTTCACTAAACATAGTTGTATCCGATACTTTTGGGGTTGAAGCCGCTCAGGTTTTCGAAGAAATACATGATGTTCCATATATTACGGTACCACTACCCATTGGTGATCATGGGACCGGGAATTTTTTGCGAACGGTAGGAAATGCCCTGGGCATTGATAAGGCCTTTGTAGATAAGGTAATCAGAGAAGAACAGGCCTTCTACTACAGCTACTTTGAAAGAATTGCAGATGTGTATAGTGATCTTGATCTGCAGCGTTATACGGTAGTTGTAGGCGATTCAAACTATACCCAGGCCTTAACCAGGTTTTTAGCTGATGATTTGGGATGGTTGCCGGAACTGGTAGTCATAACGGATTTGTTGAGCGATGAGCAGCAAGCCAAAGTAAGGGAACATTTCATCAATTACGAATCGGGAGTTCAGCCCGAGGTTGTCTTTGATACGGATGCTTCCAATGTAGGCAAATATATCAGTAAACACTGGGGACAAAGCCACGGTCAAAGATATTTTGAGGGTTTTAATCCGGGATTTATTATTGGAAGTGCAATAGAAAGAGACGTAGCGGAAAGCTTCAAAGTTCCACAACTGACAGTGACTTATCCAATATCCAACCGGGTGGTGTTGAACCGGGGGTATGCAGGATATGCGGGAGCGCTTAGTTTGACCGAGGATATATTGAGTATTCTGGTTGGAAGTAGATAAAGGGGGAGTTATTAGTGGATTATATTAAAGACAAAGCACCGCCAATCCGTGAAGACAGACTATTTGCCTGCCAGGCTTTTGGAGGATCATGCTGCGAGCTTTCCAGCGAATCCAAAAAAGGTTGTCTGTTTAATACCAAAAGAACATTTTCTCAGAGCCAGGGCTGCCAATTGAACCTTAGTTTGGCTATTCTCAATACCATTAGAAATTCAGTCATCATTGTTCACAGCCCCATTGGTTGCGGTGCCAGCCTGGTAGCCCAAGCAGGAGTATCCAAGGGCTATCAAAAGCTCAGAGACCCCAACGCCTTTGGCCTGCGCTGGATAAATACCAATCTTGATGAAATGGACGTTGTTAACGGGGGAGAAGAAAAACTAAAATCAGCTATCTTATACGCAGATCGGGAATACCGGCCCAGTGCCATCATTGTAATGAACAGCTGCGTTCCGGCCTTGATAGGTGATGATGTAGACAACGTCATTGAAGAACTACAGAAGCAGGTAGCTGCCAAAATTGTGCCCATTCACTGCGAAGGGTTTAAAACCAAAATACAAGCCACTGCTTATGACGCTGTTTACCATGGAATTCTAAGAACCCTGGTGGGGAAAGAGGAAGATGATAAAATCCCCATAATTTTTAATGAGCTTGAGGACTTAAAAGAAAAATACCGAATCAGCCGAACAGTAAACGTTTTAAATGTTTCCTCCATGAGCCGCATTGATGAAGATGAATTGGTTAAGCTGCTGAAGGCTTTGGATTTAAATGTAAGGATATTACCCTGCTATGCTCATCCCGATGATTTTGCGGATTCCTATGAGACTGCATTAAATGTCAGCATTTGTGCGACTCACGATGACTACTTTGTTGAGCATATGAAAACCAAATATGGGGTTCCATTTATCCTCAGAACCATACCTATAGGTATATCAAATACCAACAAATGGATACTTGATATCGCCCAGTTTTTTGGCATAGAGGAGCAAGCCCAAAGGTTGATTAATCATGAGGTCAAAGAATTAAATGAGGCATTGATACCCTACCGGGAATTCCTACAAGGGAAAACCGCCTTTTTGGCAGGGGGAGAAATCCGCATTCTCACCACGGCGGAATTACTGCACAGTTTGGGTTTGGAAGTGCTTGGTTTACGGGGATATCATTTTGACTGCTATGGAGAAGGTCTGCTGGATGAACTTCTGGAGGAAATTCCCGAAAGCGAGAGAGCGATCATCAATATTGGAACTGGTCAGCCTTTTGAACAAGCCAATCTTTTAGAAAAATTGAAGCCGGATGTATATGTTGGGCATCCGGGAGGAAATGGATGGGCGAATAAACAGGGGATACCGGTTTTTCCGCTATTTGGGCAGGCCTACAACTACATGGGTTATGTGGGGGTTTATGAGGTGGCCCGGAGACTTACCCGAGTACTGAAGAACACTATTTATAGCGGGAATATAAGTAAACACGCTAAGCTGCCGTATCGTAAAGACTGGTATTCCCAGGATCCGTTTACCTATATTGATAATGGGGTAGCACTGTAACTGTGGAACCAGTCTTGAAAGGGGTGTTTCCCAATGCTCGAAAATAGCAGCAATACATTAGAACCTGCTAAAGATGTCACTGAACGGCAAGGTAGTATTGAAATAAAGAACGTCAGTAGAATCTTTACCATTAAACGTAATAATGGAGAAAAAAAGGATTTTACCGCCCTGCAAAATATAAACCTGACCGTTAACAAAGGAGAGTTTTTAACTATTGTAGGTCCCAGTGGTTGTGGCAAATCGACCTTATTGGACATTATTGCCGGGCTCTCCAAACCTAATTCCGGTGAAATCTACATTGATAATAAACTGATTACCAAACCGGACCTTGACCGAGGTATCATATTGCAGGGATATGCATTATTTCCCTGGAGAACAGTTAGAAAAAACGTTGAATTTGGGCTGGAAATTAAAAAAGTTCCCAAAAGTCAAAGAAAAGACATTAGCGATAAGTATATAGAACTGGTAGGCTTGAATGAATTTGAAGACCGGTATCCTTACGAGTTATCTGGGGGAATGAAGCAAAGAGTCGCTATCGCCCGTGCTTTAGCCTATAATCCAGAAGTGCTGCTCATGGATGAACCATTTGCGGCGGTTGATGCCCAGACCAGAGAAGTTCTCCAGGATGAACTGCTCAGAATATGGGAGGAAACCAACAAAACTATTATTTTTGTTACCCACAGCATTGATGAAGCCGTGGCCCTGGCGGATAGAGTTGCAGTAATGTCCTCAAATCCGGGGGTAATCAAGGAAATTGTTGAAGTGAAACTTCCCCGACCCAGACGGGTGGGTGATGTGACCTCTACTGCAGATTTCAACTGGATCAGGCATAGAGTATGGGAACTACTTCAGAATGGTGTTAAAGAAAGCAACAAAGATGTGTTCCCGGATAAGAATTTAGCCGAGGAGATTTCGGCATATGCAGTATTATAATATGCTGGGCTTCTATTTATGGGGGCGTTAACTAAAAGTGGGTGAAGAGGCTATGATTCCGGAAAGCACCACCATAAAAGTATATGGAATGACTTGCACTTTGTGTTCGGCAACCATAGAAGCAAGCCTTGAAAGATTGCCCGGGATCCAAAAAGTAAATGTCAGCTATGCTACGGAAAAAGCATTGCTGACATACGATTCCTCTGCTATTCAATTTAATGAGATAAAGAAAATTATAGAAAGATTAGGATTTTACGTTGAAGAAAATAACGCTGGCGAAAGTGTTAGCGGGTTAGACCGAAGCGCTATTGAAAGAAAGAAATTAAGAAATCAGTTCATAATCTCTGCTATTCTCAGTGCCCCTTTGCTTTTAGCCATGATTTTAGGTGGATTAGGTTTTTGCCATGATGCCTTTGATCCGACTTCAACTACCAGGTGGGGTCTGTTTGTTGAAAGCATAAGGGTTAGAACCATAATTCTTCATAATTGGAAATTGCAGCTGGCATGTGCT
Organism: Syntrophomonadaceae bacterium; assembly: GCA_963665865.2. Lineage (GTDB taxonomy): Bacteria > Bacillota > Syntrophomonadia > Syntrophomonadales > Syntrophomonadaceae > PHAA01. Next base: position 233,499 of record CAXXWF010000001.1, read on the forward strand.
ACTCCAGTCCAATTTATAATTGGTTATAAATTTTATAGAAATGCTTTTTATTCTTTGAAGTTTAGAAAAGCCACCATGGATTTGTTGGTAGTATTGGGAACTACCACTGCCTACTTCTACAGTTTGTACATTGCGCTTTTTGATAATATTTTATATGTTTACGGCATGAAAAATATCTATTTTGAAGCATCGGCAACCATCATTACCCTTATCTTACTGGGTAATTATTTGGAAGCCATTGCGCGGGGAAGAATATCAACAGCTATTCAAATGATTATGGGACTGAAACCAAAAACAGCCAGAATTATTAGGAATGGCAATGAAATTGATATTCCTATCGATGATGTGGTAGTTGAGGATATTGTTATTGTACGGCCAGGTGAGAAGATTCCTGTTGACGGGATTGTGCTGGAAGGCTATTCAACGGTAGATGAATCAATGTTAACGGGAGAAAGCATTCCCATAGATAAACAGGTGAACGATCTTGTGACAGGGGCGTCCATCAACAAAAACGGTACCCTAAAAATAAAGGCTGTTAAAGTAGGAAATGAAACAGTTTTGGCCCATATTATAAATTTAGTAGAAGAAGCCCAATCAAGCAAGGCACCGATACAAAAGATTGCGGATAAGGTATGTTCTTATTTTGTTCCGGCAGTCATTATCGCTTCGGCGCTTACCTTTTTTATTTGGTTTTTCATTATTTATTCAGGACAGATATTCCTGGTTGATAGGGCTATTATATATGCGGTATCAGTATTGGTAGTATCCTGTCCTTGTGCGTTAGGTCTGGCAACCCCGACCGCTATTATGGTCGGTATGGGGAAGGGAGCCCAAAACGGAATCTTAATAAAAAATGGTGAAGTGCTGGAAAATGTATGTAACATAAACTCAATACTAATAGACAAAACAGGAACAATCACTACCGGCAAACCGGAAGTTACAGATATTATACTGGTAAATGATAATGAAGATTTTAATGAAATTAGTATACTAAAACTGGCGGCTATTGCTGAGAAAAAATCGGAGCATCCCCTGGGAATAGCTATATATAAAAAACACAAGGATATCTTCCCCGATGAACTTGAAGATGCTGAATTATTTGAAGCCATTCCCGGTAAAGGGGTTAGTACAGTGGTTGGAAGGAGAAAGGTTTTGATTGGTACTGATATTTTAATGGATGAATTTGGAGTGCCAATAGATAAATCTCAAGATATACTGTCATCGCTGCAAAATGAAGGTAAGACTATAAGCTTTGTGGCCATCGACGGTAAATTAATCGCAATTATAGGCCTTTTGGACCAGGTTAGGGAAAGTTCCCGGGAAGCAGTAGCATTGCTCAGTAATATGGGAATAGAAGTTTATATGCTTACCGGTGACAACAGAAAAACGGCGGTTATTATCGCCAATCGGGTAGGTGTCAAAAATGTTCTAGCAGAGGTACTACCTGAAAAGAAAGCAGACGAAGTAGAAAAACTTAGAAAGCAAGGAAGAACAGTGGCTATGGTAGGTGACGGAATCAACGATGCACCAGCTCTGGCTGCCGCTGATATTGGATTTGCCATGGGGGCAGGAACCGATGTAGCTATTGAAACAGGAGATATCGTGTTATTAAAAGATGATTTGATGACCGTGCCGGCCGCAATTAAATTATCCTTTGGAACCATGCGGACAATCAAAAGAAATCTATTTTGGGCCTTTATCTATAATATTATCGGCATTCCGGTGGCTGCGGCTGGATTTTTGAATCCGGTGGTGGCTGCAGCCGCGATGGCTTTAAGCTCGACATCCGTATTATTGAATTCACTCAGTCTTAAAAGGTTTAAATTGGACTAGATAAGTACTCAAGTTTCGTAGTTGACCGATTATGCGCAGTAAGAAGATGTGTCATTCTGAACGAAGTGAAGAATCTTTACGGGATCAGCATTATAAAAGGCGGGGATTTTATGGTTGATATAATGAACGATCTGATCGAAACGGTATATGGTGAACCAAATCGCAAACCGGGTGGTATTTGGGGAACAGCGGGGAAATGGTTGGCAGGTGTTCTTATCATCCTCGGTTCATATTTTCTTGTAAAAAGCCTTTTCCATTTTGACCTACTGCAATTCCTTAAGGATTTATATATGTTAAAATATTTTTCTCAACTTGGCCATGACGCAAGTTATGGAGTATTGTTTATTCTGGGATTACTGACTTCTTTTCATTGCATTGGAATGTGCGGCGGTATTACCATTTCCCAGACCATCCGCTATAAAAATCACAATGACGGAAGCAGATCATATGCATGGCTGGTTCCTTCTGCTCTATACAATACTGGTAGGGTAATTGCCTATACCCTGGTCGGCGGGATTGTGGGAGGAATCGGTCAGGTAATAAGCTTTTCCGGTATGTGGAAAGGAATCGTCCCCATAGTTGGAGGAGTTTTTATGATTCTTATGGGGGTTAACCTAATAGGGATTTTCCCTTTTCTTCGTAGATTAACCATTCCAGTACCTCATTTTGTGGCTAAAAAGATTTTGACTAATAACAACAATTATGGCCCATTTTATGTAGGATTATTAACTGGACTTATGCCTTGCGGACCGTTGCAGATTGTTCAGTTGTATGCATTAGGTACCCGAAGTGTGGTTTTCGGAGCTCTTTCCATGTTTATTTTTTCTCTGGGAACGGTGCCACTATTATTCTCATTTGGTGCCATCAACTCTTTCATTAACAAAAAAAATATGAACTATATTTTAAAAGTAAGTGCATTATTTGTGATTATTCTAGGATTTGCAATGGTAGGAAGAGGGTTGTCGTTATCAGGGGTCATGATAAATATGGCAGCCATGATGCACACTCCTGCCAATACGTCTTCTATGGATTCAGCTATAGCTCAGATTAATGGCAACATACAAACCGTTAGTATATCAATCAAGCCGGATAGTTTTACACCGATTGTGGTTCAAAAGGGTATTCCGGTTCGATGGATTATTAAGGCTGATGCAGATAAGCTGAATGAGTGCAACAAGGCGATTACCATACCCAAGTACAAAATTGATAAAAATTTATCTGTCGGTGAAAATGTAGTTGAATTCACTCCCCAGGAAGATGGTGAATTTGTATATACCTGCTGGATGGGGATGATAAAGAGTAAAATCACTGTAGTGGATGATTTAAAAAAGAACGGAAGTGAAGTAAAAAATAACTCGGTTGACTCTCAAATTGCAGAAACAAGCCACCAAAATATGATGAAGGGATCGACCGATATTCCTGAAAAAGATCCTATGATGCAGGGTGTACAATCAGAACCCCAGGTCGTAAAAACACAGACTGATAAAAAAAACACTGGAATAGTACCAACAGATTCACCCTCACCTGTGTCAACAACCATAAATAAGACAATTATAATTGAAGGTATGATGTGCGATAATTGTGTTAAGCATGTAAAGGACGCACTTATAACGGTTGATGGCGTACAAAACGCCGAAGTTGTGATTGGCCGAGCGTCAGTCACACTCAATAAAGAAGTAAGTGACGATACTTTAAAAGCCAGCGTAGCAAAAGCAGGCAAATATGTGGTTAAAACTATTACCGAAGGTAAATGACGAGACAATATCCGGAAGTTTAGGGAGGTTATATTGATGTCTTGGAATCCCATAGGGTATTTAAAATATGAAAAGGAAAGAAGCCACCGGCAGTTGATCGGTAATGCGTATCAGTCACGAAAATCCTTAGGGAGTGAAAAATATGGACGTATTTACAGCTATTCAGGGAAGAAGAAGTATCAGGAAATATAAATCTACACCGGTTGAGGAAGATAAGCTTAATAAGATATTGGATTCAGTCAGATTTGCCCCCTCAGCCAGTAATGCGCAGAACTGGAAGTTTGTCGTTGTTCGGGACGAAAATATTAGACGCAAGCTAGCAGAGGCTGCAGGGGGACAGGGTTTTGTTGCTGAAGCCCCCGTTATAATCGTTGCTTGCGGCACAGAGGTCGATAGCGTTATGCTTTGTGGACAGTTCCGGTACAACATTAATGTGTCTATTGCCGTTACTCATATTTTACTGGCAGCTTATGAACTGGGACTGGGTACATGCTGGTTGGGCAGGTTTGAAGAGGACAAGGTCAAAAAACTGCTGAACATACCCGAAGGTGTACGAGTGGTTGCCATTACCTCGCTGGGATATCCCGATGAAGTGGCAGAGCTAAAACCTAGAAAAAATTTGGCGGAAATAGTAAGCTATGATACATATAGGTAGAAGAAGAGGTGGCAGTCTCCATCGTGCGGTGCAGAAATGATATGTTAATTCAGGGGAGGTTTATAGATGTCTAAAACCGTTGGGATCGGCATAACCGGTGGTATTGCTGCCTATAAAATGTCTGACCTGGTCAGTAAATTGAAAAAAGATGAGCTGGAAGTCATTGTTATGATGACCGAGGGAGCCACCAAGTTTATTACGCCCTTAACTTTAAAAACCCTTTCCGGCAGGGAGGTTATTACTGATCTGTGGTCTGGATTCCGGGAGTTAAAAGTGCAGCATATTGGGGTAGCGGAACAGTTGGATCTTCTGGTAATTGCTCCGGCAACGGCCAACTTTATTGCCAAAATGGCGAACGGTTTGGCGGACGATTTTTTATCCACTACGGTAGTGGCTGTTACTGCTCCGGTTCTGGTAGTGCCATCAATGAATACTAATATGTTTAATAACTCCATTGTGCAGAAAAACATCAAAACCTTGCTGGACCGTGGATACCATATCATGGATCCTGACAATGGCCTGTTGGCGGTCGGTACTATAGGAAAAGGCAGGCTGCCTGAGGTAGAAGACATACATCAAGAAATAATTAAACTTCTATAGTGCCAACCCCCTAACTCAAAACTTGTATTAGATAAAAAATAAATAAGTCGGTAAATAATAATATGGAGGGATGATCTTATGAAGGTTGTAGGCATAAACGGCAGTGCCAGGAAAGATGGGAACACGGCTATTCTTATCAGAAGAGTTTTTAAAGAACTAGAGAAGAAAGGCATTGAAACCGAATTGATTCAACTGGCCGGCAAGAAGATCAGAGGCTGTACGGCTTGTATGAAATGTCGGGAAAACATGGATAAGCGATGTTCGGTTAATAATGATTCGTTTAATAAGACTTTTGAAAAGATGTTGGAAGCAGACGGGATTATTTTGGGATCCCCCACCTATTTCGCCGATATGACGCCGGAAATGAAGGCGCTGATTGATAGAGCCGGCTATGTAGCCAAGGGTAACGGCGATCTGCTAAAGCGGAAGGTCGGGGCGGCAGTATCAGCCGTACGACGTGCTGGAGCAATCCATACCCTCGATTCAATCAGTCACCTATTTCTAATCAGCCAGATGATCGTACCGGGTTCAAGTTATTGGAACGTGGGTATTGGCAGAGAAAAGGGAGACGTTGAAGCCGATGAAGAAGGCATGCAAACCATGCAGGTGTTGGGACAAAATATGGCCTGGCTGCTGAAAAAGATTAATGCATAGTAGTGAATAGCATGGAAATCGTGGTTAAAAGTATTTAAATGCGATGGGGTTCGAATTTTGAGCCGAGAAAAGATATTATATATATCAGATCTGGATGGGACACTGCTCAACAGCGATAAAGCAATAAGTGAATATACAAAGAAAGTTGTAAATATGGTTATAGCCAAAGGTGGGTATTTTTCTATTGCAACTGCCAGAACGGCAGTATCTACGGTAGATATACTGGCAGGTTTGAATATTAACATTCCTGTTGTATTGATGAACGGTGTTGCAATATATGACCTGCACAATAATAAATACATAAAAACCGAAGTTATATTGGAAACAACAGCTAATGCAATTATTGAAGTATTAAAAGAACATAATGTTAACGGATTTATGTATGCTATTTCCCATGATAAACTGATTGCATATTATGAGAGCTTAAATTCAAAATCTTTACAGGCCTTTCATGATGAGCGCGTAAAATATTACAATAAATCTTTTGAGCAGGTTGGTAGTCTCCTTAATAAGACAGTGGATAACAATATCGTATATTTTACTTTAATGGATCACTATGAGGCCTTATATGAGGTATGCAACGACTTAACCCCACTTCCAAACGTTGATTTTATTCTTTATAGGAATATTTATACCGAAAATCTTTGGTACTTGGAGATATTCAGCAATAATGCTTCTAAGTGCAATGCGGTAAAGTATATCCGTGAGCATTTCAGATTTGACCATATAATAGGATTTGGTGACAACCTCAACGATATATCACTCTTTAAAGCATGTGACGAAAGCTATGCTGTATCAAATGCAGTTGATGAATTGAAAGAAAAGGCAACAGGAATAATTGCTGATAATAACTCGGACGGTGTCGCACGATTTATTACTGAAAGAGAAGCAGCAGGAAAGGAGCTTATCAATGGATATTGAGAATAAACTTAAGGATTTGGGGATTAATATTCCTGAAATTGCCAGACCCTTGGCTGCTTACGTACCGGGCATAATTGCCGGCGACTTTATTTATATTTCCGGACAATTACCTCAAAAGGATGGTACAATCCTTTACGCTGGTAGTGTCGGCAGAGATTTGACTATTGCCGAGGGACAGGCCGCCAGCCGCTTGGCAGTGATAAATTGTTTGGCGGTTTTGAAAAGCTGTCTGAATAATTGGTCATCATTATTACAAATTATCAAAATAACAGGTTTTATTCAATGTGAAAAGGATTTCCATGATCAAGCCATGGTTTTAAATGGTTCTTCAGAATTATTGGAGCAGATATTTGGCGAGAGAGGTAAACATGCCCGGGCGGCTGTAGGCGTATATGCCTTGCCTTTGAATGCCGCCTGTGAGGTGGAAATGATAGCCCAGATTAGAAATTAAAAATTAGAGCGTAAGTTGTCACCTAATCTTCTCTTTGCGCATTTATTTGATATATCTAAATTTTACAATACTTTATTATTTGAGGTGTTATAACGTGAAAAACAACTCGGAATGAAGTGGAAAAGGGCGTACTGAACTAATGCCTTTAATGACCTAAAAATCAGGCATTGGTTCAAGCCACAGAAATATCGGCAGGTTTTATAAGGCCATGGGCAATAAGGATTTTTACAGCTTGTTTAATAGCTTTTTCTTTCTGCTTGTCCACCATTGCTTGTGGCATATCAATTTTATACAAATCACTTGGATTGAACTCTTCGCCGGTGACAAACATGTGGTATACGGCAGTGAGTATCATCCTTGCGATAGCGATAATGGCTCTTTTCTTGCCTCTCCTTTTATAAATGCGTTCATATTTGACTTTGTAGTAAGGAGACTGATTCGATTTCACGGCTGCATGGGCAACTTGTACCAATGCAGGTTTGAGGTAGACGCCAGCACGTGTTATGCGAACAGATTTCTTCTTACCGGCAGATTCATTGTTGCCAGGCGTTAGACCTGCCCAGCAGCATAAGCGCTTGGAACTGGCAAACTGAGACATATCGGTGCCAATCTCGGAGATGATGGTGATAGCAGAAGCTCTGTCAACTCCGGGAACAGTGCAAAGAAGAGAAATAGCACTTTTATAAGGGGCAACCATGTTATCAAGTTTTTCGTCTAACTGTGCAATAGACTGTTGAATGAATTCAAGATGGGAGCGAACCATGACAATACGTTCCTTCTGTTGTTGGGTCATCTGATAGCCTTGGATGGATTCAACCACAGTATCTGCTTTCTTCTTTAAAGATTTTTGTAGAAGTGATGAACAGTATTCCGGGTCAAAAGAGTCAGATGAAATCAAGTAGCTCGTGATGGAAGAGGCAGATTTGCCAAACATGTCGGAGACGACAGCATCAAGGGCTACATTACAAACAGTGAAGGCATTCTGAAAACGATTCTTTTCACTGCTTTTACAGGAAACAAGTTTTGAACGGTAGCGGGTATATTCGCGTAGAATGCGAATTGGTTTATCGGGAATATAACTTCCCGGAACTAAACCCAAACGGAAAAGATCTCCAATCCATTTGGAATCTTTGGTATCATCCTTGTTTCCCTTTATAGCCCTTACCCATTTGGGATTGGCAATAGTGATGTGGAGGGTATCTTCCAAAAGGTTATAAACAGGGACCCAATATTTGCCGGTAGATTCCATACACACATCAAAGCAGTTGTTATCAATCAGCCACTGCTTGAATTGGAGAATGGAATTGTTAAAAGTTGAAAATCTCTTTTTTGAATAATGTGGGGTAAACCCCTGAGAAGTAATGATTGTAGCGACGAGAAAAGTTTTATGCACATCGACGCCACAACAGATAGGGTAAACCACTTTCATACACAACCCTCCTTTCATAGTTGAGGAGTAAGACATTGACTGAATCATCACACATTTAACGAGTAGCTAAAACAATGATTAACGTGCGGTCTTATAGAACCACTTATTTGTGCTTGAAAGATGATTCTTACACTGGATTTCATACTGTTTTAAGCTGAGAAGAGCAGTCTACGACTCACCTTACCGTGCTTTGTAGTGTATCTTTACCTCAGTTTAATACTAACAAAGTGGTGGAAACCGCACACCATTTTTCATTACTATTTGTGTCGCAGCGGTAGCGGCGAAATGGAGGATTTCATGGAAAGTAAGATTGTTTATTTCGAAGACCTTAAAACGGATAACACAGAAATAACTTTTAGACTGGTTGAGGAAAGATTGCATGCAACGGCTATCAAGAAAATAGTGCTGGCTTCTACCACCGGTACCACCGCCATGAAGGCAATGGAATACTTCAGGGACCTGGACGTCCAACTCATTGTGGTTCCACACCAATTCGATTTTAAAAGAAAACAGAATCCTTTTCCGCCCGAACTGGTTAAAACTCTCAGAGATGCAGGGCATAAGGTGCACTTTGGCACCATGCTTTTTCATACTGGTGACTTATATGGCTCGACAGTACCAACGGTAATGGCCACTCTACTGCGTTGTTTTAGCCAGGGGGTTAAGGTATGTTTTGAGATTGCGCTCATGGCTACCGACGCTGGTCTGATAAACTCCGGGGAGCAAGTGATTGCCATAGCGGGCACTGGTCGTGGCTCGGATACTGCTCTGATAATGCAGGCTGCATCCTCACAACACTTGAACAAACTTCGCGTCAATGAGATAATATGCAAGCCTCATAATAAGTTGAATATTGATGAGTAAGTCAATATAAGCCCAATATAAAAAGTCCAAGTATGAAGCCTACATACGCTCATTTGCTTGCTTTATGGGTGAATATTTTTCTTAAGTAAGGAGCCCTGCAATGTCTTCGTTACCTCGCAATTCTTCTGCTAATATAGAACTTTTGCAAAATAAATCGTTCGTATTGTTCTGTCTGGCCAGAGTGTCAACCACTTTGGCTTTTCAAATGTTGGCAGTAGCAGTGGGTTGGCAGGTATATGCCTTAACCGGCAGTGCTTTTTATCTGGGGATGGTTGGATTAGTTCAGTTTTTGCCTATGGTTATTTTGACTCTCATGGTGGGTCACGTGGCTGATAGGTATAATCGGCGATTGATTATCAGTATTTGTCAGCTTATTGAAGGGGCAGGAGTTTTGACCCTGGCAGCTGCCAGCTACTCCGGAAGATTATCTGTTGAGAGTATACTGGTTATCATGTTTTTGCTGGGAGCAGTGCGTGCTTTCGAAAGCCCTACCATGCAAGCTATGATGCCTAGCCTGGTAAATTTGGATATTCTGGCTCGGGCGGCTGCCTGGGCAACTTCATCAGCGCAAACAGCGGTTATTATAGGGCCAGCCTTGGGAGGGCTGCTGTATATTTATGGACCCTCGGTTGTTTATACAGTTATCGGGATATTGTTTTTATCGGCGAGCCTATTATCCTTCTTTATAAAAATCAAAGTGATATCAACCAAACGGGAGGTAGCCAATTTGCGTTCGGTATTTGCGGGGATTGCCTTTATTAGAAGGAAACCGGAGATACTAGGAGCTATTTCACTTGATTTATTTGCAGTTTTACTAGGCGGAGCAACCGCTTTACTGCCGATTTACGCTCGCGAAATTCTGCATTCGGGGCCGTTGGCTTTAGGAATCCTGCGCGCATCGCCGGCAGCTGGGGCTCTATTAATGTCGGCCTACCTAGGCCGTCATCCTCTCCGTCACCGGGTTGGCAGAATTATGTTTATTGCGGTTATAGTATTCGGTATGGCTACCCTCGTATTTGCCGTATCAACATCCTTTATATTATCAATAATTGCTTTGATGGTTATGGGAGGAGCAGATGTTATCAGCGTGGTTATCAGGGCGACCCTAGTCCAGCTGCAGACCCCCGATGAAATGCGAGGGCGAGTTAGTGCAGTTAATATGTTGTTTATCGGGACCTCCAATCAGCTGGGTGAATTTGAGTCAGGACTAACCGCCGCCTGGTTCGGCACCGTTCCCGCTGTCTTAATAGGGGGTATGGGCACTATTATTGTAGCCCTAATTTGGATGAGGCTTTTCCCTTCACTTGATCAAGTTGATAGGCTTGAACCGGCAAAATCAGGTTGATGTAAGGACTTTGGGCGATGCGGGTGTTTCTAGCATCATCATTTGGTTTGCTGAATTTGTTATGCAAGCAAAATGTAATCAAATTACAAATTATTTTTCGCGGTAAAATCTATCTCCAGTTTGGGGGTTATAATAGACTTTAAGTTCTTGACCACTAACGGGATCAATAGAAACCTCCGATGTGGGTATATATCCATTGGGGATGTCGGTCCCGTGATTCCTGCGGTAACGTTTGTCCCAAATGAACCACGAGAGCAAGGCAATAACAATAATGCCACCATAAAATAGCATGATGATCATATTTAAGCTTCTTTCTCAATTACTACTGCAGTCCCGTAGGCCACAATTTCGCTCATCGTCTGACCAATTTCGCTGGAATCGAATCTCATCATGACAACTGCATTGGCTCCCATAGCCTGAGAGTTCTTAACCAAACGATCTATGGCTTGTTTGCGTGTGTCTTCAAGTAATGAGGTGTATTCATGGATTTCTCCACCAACAATACTTCGCAGCCCAGCTACTATATTCCCGCCTAAACCCCGACTACGTACAACGACACCAAATGCCTGGCCTTTTACGTCGGTAACTTTATAACCTTTGATATTTTCAGTGGTAACTACTAACATGTCAAAATCCCCCTTATTATTCATTTTGGGCAAATAGATATATTCTTATTTTACAACATAGCCATCCGTAAAATGCAATTAGGTTAATTGTAATCTTCTGGTGATAAAGTTTAAGTTGTAATTTTAAATATGCTTGCGTAGTAGAAAATATAGTGGGCTAAAGTGGGCAGCCAGTAGCTACCCCACATCCTGCACAGCAAGTTGATAATTAGATAGCAAAAACTGATGCTAGATCCTGCTGTAAATTTATCAATACCAGGACTTAGAGAAGTCGGCAATCAAATCATCCCCATCTTCCAATCCTGCGGAAATACGAATCAGGTTCTCTGTTATTCCTAGTCGGAGCCTTTCGGCTACTGGTATGGACGCGTGGGACATGGTCACGGGATAGGAGACTATAGTCTCCACCCCTCCCAGACTCACTGCTACAGCCGCCAAAGTTATATTGCGCATGAAATTTCTGGCTAGTTCAGTGGTTTGGGCCTTAAATGAAAGTACTGCACCGGGGCCATCTGCCTGGGAGGAATGGATAACATGGCCGGGGTGAGTCCCAAGCCCGGGGTAATAGACTTGCTCGACCTCTGGTAGTTGGGCTAACCACTGGGCAAGTCTCTGGGCATTTTGCTGTTGGTAGTCCATCCTTACTTTAAGGGTCTTTAATCCCCGCAGAAGCAGCCAGCTGTCCTGGGGACCCAAAACCGCTCCAAAGCCGTTTTGCACCGCATAAATCTTGCGCCCCAATTCCTCATCTTTAACTGCCACCAGACCTGCGATCACATCGCTGTGTCCGCCAATAAACTTGGTGGCGCTGTGAATGACAATATCTGCACCCAGCTCCAACGGCCGCTGCAGGTAGGGTGACATAAAAGTGTTGTCCACAATTACCAGTAAATCATATTCCTGGGCAATCGCAATAGCTGCTTTTAAGTCCGTAATTTTCATCAATGGATTAGAGGGAGTTTCCAGAAATAGCGCCCGGGTGTTGGGCTTAATAGCGGCTCTAATGCTATTAAGGTCAGCGGCGTCAACAAAAGTGCTGTCCAGGCTGAACCTCCGGAAAAGGGTAGAGGCTATCCTGAAGGTGCCCCCATATACATCTTCGCAGATTAGCAAATGGTCTCCCGCTGCAAAGATAGAAAGTACTGAGGAGGTGGCTGCCATTCCGGATGCGAAGGCAAAACCTCTATTTCCCCCCTCTAATATGGCAATGGTGTTTTCCAGAGCCTGACGGGTAGGGTTGCCAGAGCGAGAATAGTCGAATTCTTGAGCCTTGTCAATATCCTCCTGGTGATAGGTTGATGCCTGATATATAGGAATACTCAGGGCACCCGTGTGCCTGTCGATCTCATTGCCATTGTGAATTAGTTTAGTACCAAATTGCATAATATGCCTCCTAAATTAAAAACTCTAGCTTCGCAGTTGACTAATGGAGTCATGGGGACGGTTCTTTTGACTCACTTTAAATAATTTCTTGTGAGTCAAAAGAACCGTCCCCGTGACTCCCCATGACTCCACCATGACTCCGCAAGTGTCACACTAACCGCAGATTAGGCCAAGGCCTGCTCTAAATCACTGATTATGTCGGCTAAGGCTTCAATTCCTACCGAAAGTCGCAACAATCTATCATTGACACCTAATTTTTCCCGCATTTCTTCAGGGATGGCTGTATGAGTTTGGGTGATGGGATAGGTAATTAGACTCTCAACCCCTCCTAGACTTTCTGCAAAAGCAATCAGCTCTAATCGACTGAGCACAGTTTTTACTAATTCTGAGTCTTTAAGGGTAAAGGAAATCATAGAACCGAAACCCGAGGACTGTCGCATGGAAATATCGTAACCCTCGTGGTCTGATAAACCTACGTAGTAAACCTGTTCCACTTTACTATGATTTTTCAGCCATCTGGCCACGGCTAGGGCATTATGTTGCTGTCTTTCGAGCCTGATCCCCAAAGTCTTTATTCCTCTAAGTATTAACCAACTGTCAAAAGGGGCGAGTGTAGCTCCGATTGATTTCTGAAAAAATCTAATCCTTTCCGCTAGTTCAGCCCGGTTTACTATTACGAAACCTGCCAGGGTATCATTGTGTCCGCCCAAGAATTTGGTGCCGCTGTGAACAACTATGTCCGCACCTAATTCTAAAGGTCTCTGATAATAGGGAGTTAGAAAGGTGTTGTCAACAATAGTAAGAATATTATGTGCCTGGGCTATTTCAACCAGAGCTTTGATATCGCTGACCTTCATCATAGGATTAGATGGGGTTTCAATGAAAATAGCTCGGGTATTAGGTTGAATTCTAGCTGAGATTTCACTTAATTTACTGGTATCTACATAGGAGAAATCGAGGCCATGTTTTCTGGATATTTCCTCAAAAAGTCGGTAAGTTCCTCCGTAAAGATCATCCGATACAATTAGGTGATCACCTGGTGCGAAAAGCTCCACCACTGCGGAAATAGCAGCCAAACCGCTTGCAAAAGCAATCCCGGCTTTACCGTTTTCCAGGCTGGCCATAGTGTTTTCCACTTCTTCACGGGTTGGATTTTCAGATCTGGTGTAATCATATCCAGTACTTTGACCGAGTCCCGGGTGTTTAAAGGTAGCGGTTTGATAGATAGGGAAGCTGATAGCTCCAGTATGCGGATCCGACCCTTTGCTCCCGCGGACAACTTTAGTTTGTATATTCCAACTCTCCTGCATCACTTCAACCAACTTAAGCATTTAAATTCGAATTTACAGTCGAGGCCAGAATACAAATAAAAATCAATCTTGTTAGGCAAAGCGAACCACTCCTTTATTACTATATCGATGTAAATAGTAGTGTATTAAACAAAAAATTAAATATAAAACATGGAGGACATATTTCCTGCCAATTTTTTGTGTTCAACTACCAAATCTTCTAAAGTAATTGAATCGACTACATTATTGACGCTGCTGTTAATAGCATCCCATACATTGGTTCTTAAACAGTATTCAATCTGGTTCCTGGCCTCAATATCCTCATTCTCACCGGTTACAGTTAGGTTACCTTCCAGAGCTCGGAGAATACTGCCAACGCTAATTCGGCTGGGGCTATCAGCCAGGGTGTAACCTCCTTGAGCTCCTTTAACACTATTAACCAGTCCTGATTTTCTTAAGGTTGAGAAAACTTGCTCCAGATAATTAGGGGAAATATTCTGTCTCTCAGCAATTGAGTTCAGAGAAACGTGATCTCCGTTAGAATTAACAGCCAGATCCAACATGGAGCGCAGACCATAACGGCCTTTTGTGGAAATTTTCATTACTGAGCCTCCATTATTAGTATTCATATATGCTTAATAATATATTATATTTCTCAGTAAAGCAAATATTTTATTCCGCCGAGGTATTGATAAAATACTTTGCAATTTCTTGATAATATTAAATAGTTTGCCTATATTTTAATTACTAATGTTTTGACATTTTACAGCTTAATGATTTATTCTATTAAATGTACACTTATTGTATGGGAATAATGGTAGTATATCATGAATATCTAATTTAATAATTACTATCCTTAAAGGGATACCATAGCTATATGAATAGTATAAACAAAAAGGGGGAATTTGTATGCCCATAAAAATTCCGGATAATTTGCCGGCAACCGAGATCTTAAGCAATGAAAATATCTTTATCATGGGAGAGAAGCGAGCTTATAACCAAGACATACGTCCGCTCAAGATAGCCATATTAAACCTGATGCCCCTAAAAAGCGTTACCGAGACCCAATTACTGCGGTTGTTAGGCAACTCTCCGCTGCAGGTTGACATTGTACTACTGTACCCGGATTCTCATACGTCCAAGAATACATCCCAGGAACATCTGGCCAACTTCTATAACACTTTTGAAGATATTAAAGATCAAAAATTTGATGGGATGATTATCACGGGCGCGCCCGTGGAACTACTAGAATTTGAAGAGCTGAGTTATTGGGAAGAATTAAAGGAAATAATGGATTGGACACGGACCAACGTATTTTCAACCCTGCATATCTGTGTTGGGGCGCAAGCCGGTCTGTATCATCACTATGGGGTCCCTAAATACGCGCTTGAATCCAAAATGTTCGGGGTATTTCCTCACACTGTAAATCGGAAAAATGTGCCGCTTTTACGCGGATTTGACGATGAATTCTTTGTGCCCCATTCGAGGTATACCGAAGTAAGGCGAGATGATATAGAAAAGGTAGACGATATAGAGATCCTATCCGAGTCGGAGGAAGCCGGAGTTTATATTGTGTCCTCCAAAGACGGACGCCTAATCTTTGTGACGGGACATTCGGAGTATGATGATAATACCTTAAAAACAGAGTACGACCGCGATATAGGGAAGGGTCTGGAAATTGACGTACCCAGAAATTATTACCCGAACGATGATCCGAGTCAGCTTCCCCTGGTAAAATGGCGTAGCCACGCCAATCTATTGTTTATTAACTGGCTGAATTACCATGTTTACCAGGAGACACCGTTTGATCTGGATGAACTAAAATAAGGGTATTCAAAGCCTACGGTTATTCATATATCGATACAGAAAATTACCGCTGAGCCACCAATTAATATAGGTGGCTTTTTTTATGCCATTTAATTCGTTATAGAATTTTATAATAAACACTTGACATAAATGAATAAAGATATAAAATAATTAATAATTCCGATTGGAATACTTGGATATTAACATGAATAATTATTAATTGGATGGCAAAATACGTTCCTTTGTCAACTTGGTAAATAAATGTGGAGGTGATTGAATTGGGATCCATTAAAAGTCCCGATCCCAAACGGGAAGCCTTTTCGCCGGAAATACAGAAGAAAATCATTGAGGCGATCAGCAGTCTGAAGTATGGCATCGTAAGCATAATTGTCCAGGATGGGCATGTTATCCAGATAGAGAAACTGGAAAAGGAAAGGTTGAAGTAACATCCAAAGTAGGAAAGTCTCTTTTCGTAATTTTATGCCAATGTGATAGAGCCAATAACAGAAGTTTTTGGTGGGGAGGCCACTCGTTTGATTGAAATCAATAATTTGAGCAAGCTTTATCATACATCCCATCAAGAAATAGTGGCGCTGAATAATGTAAGTCTATCAATCCAGCGGGGGGAGATTTTTGGAATCATTGGTCTTAGCGGAGCTGGCAAAAGTACCCTGATCCGGTGCATAAATATGCTGGAAAAACCCACCCAAGGTTCTATCAAGGTAGATGGGCAGATTATTACGGCCCTGAATAAGAAGGAATTGCACCAGGCACGGCAAAAAATTGGCATGATCTTTCAGCAGTTCAATCTTCTTTCTTCGCGTACGGTTTTTGACAATGTCATGTTTCCGTTAGAAATTGCCCATACCCCTCTCAAACAGGCTCGCCAGAGGGTAGGCGAACTGTTGGAAATGGTCGGGATCGCCGAAAAGGCCAAGATTTATCCGGACCAACTCAGTGGAGGGCAAAAACAACGGGTGGGTATTGCCCGGGCTTTGGCCAACGATCCAAAGTTACTGCTTTCAGATGAAGCTACCTCAGCGCTTGATCCTCAAACTACTAAATCTATTTTGAAACTATTGAAAGATATTAACTCGCAATTAAATTTAACCATATTACTAATCACCCATGATATGAATGTAATTAAACAGATATGTGACCGGGTAGCGGTAATTAATGACTCTCACATTGTAGAGGTTGGAGACGTATTATCTGTCTTTAGCAATCCGGCCACTCCAACTTCCCGAAGCTTTATTAATGCCATTGTTAACAAAGATGTTGCAGAAGATTATACCCAGAGCTTGCTTAAACCTCATGACCATAAATTTTCCCGTATGATTCGCGTTTCCTTTATCGGCTCCTCGGCAGGTGATCCGGTGATTTCTTCAATGATTAAGAAATACGATGTTGATGCCAATATCCTTTATGGCAATATCGATCGGGTTAAAGATGTTCCCTTTGGCAACCTTACCCTGGAGTTGATAGGAACTAGAGAAACAATTGATCAGTCAATGGACTACTTAAAATCAAATGGCCTGGAAATTGAGGTGATGCAATAGATGTTTGCCTTAAACACGACCGTTCTGGGGAGTAATTTCTGGGTGGAAAATTCATGGATATTTGAAAAGGTATTACAGGCCACCTGGGAAACCCTGTACATGGTAGTCATAGCGACAGGGCTCAGTTACCTTCTCGGGTTACCGCTGGGAGTGATAATGGTGACTACTGCGGAGGGGCACGTATTGGAAAGTCTAGGCGTAAACCGTTTTCTGGGAACTGTCATCAACGCGGTGCGTTCCATACCCTTCATCATTTTCCTAATCCTGGTGATACCTTTCACTCGATTGGTAGTGGGTACTTCCATAGGAACGATAGCCTCTATGGTACCCTTGATCCTGGCTGCCGTCCCTTTTGTAGCCCGCATGGCGGAGACTTCTCTCAAGGAGATTGACTGGGGGCTGATTGAAGCAGCATTATCCATGGGAGCCAATGCTTGGCAGGTTATTAGCAAGGTATTAATTCCCGAGGCTCTGCCTTCGATCATCCTGGGGGTAGCGATCACTACAATCAATCTGGTCGGGTATTCAGCTATGGCTGGAATTGTGGGAGGAGGTGGTTTAGGGACTCTGGCCTATTATTATGGTTACCAGCGTTACGAAAATGTGATTATGTGGGTTACGGTGATCGTGCTCATTTTATTTGTTCAATGCGTTCAAATGCTGGGTGACAAGATGGTAACAAAAACAATAAACAAAAGGAGGTAAATTTGATGAAAAAGACTCTAGTTCTAATCGCTTGCTTATTTTTGCTACTTGCTACTGTAGCTGGTTGTGGCAATAAGACAGCGCAAAAAGCTGCTGACACCGCTACAACAGGACAACCGGCCCCAACTAAAATTGTGGTAGGGGCTACTGCAAAGCCTCATGCGGAAATATTGGAGGTTGTGAAACCCATTTTGGCCAAAGAAAATATTGATCTGGAAATCAAGGTATTCACTGATTATGTGCAATTAAATCCAGCCTTAAAAGACGGCCAAATAGATGCTAATTTCTTTCAACATATACCTTATTTAGAAGATTATAATAAAAAGAATAATGCCAATCTGGCTTGGACAGTTAAGGTTCATACTGAGCCAATGGGTATATACTCGAAAAAAATTACCAGCCTGGATAAACTGGCTAACGGCGCGAAGGTGGGTATACCCAACGATGCCACCAATGGCGGGCGTGCGCTGGCGGTTCTGGCGCAGGCCAAGTTAATTACTCTAAAAGACGGTGTAGGAGTTACTGCCACTGATAAGGACATTGTTGAAAATCCCAAGAAACTGGTAATTACACCCATGGATGCGGCGATGCTGCCTCGAACCCTGGAAGATGCTGATATATGCGTAATTAATAGCAATTATGCTCTGGAGGCCAAGCTCAACCCGGTAAAAGACTCGCTTTTCATGGAAGCCAAAGATTCTCCCTTTGCCAACGTATTGGTGGTTCGTCCCGAGGATAAGAACAAAGATGCCATTGTTAAACTGGGCCAAGCTCTGCAATCTCCTGAAGTAAAAAAATTCCTGGAGGATACCTACCAGGGCAGCTGCATTCCTGCTTTTTAATCAAATTGAAAGACTGTCGGTAGGTTAAAGAGCCGACGGTCGTCGTTCGCCGCGTTTCAAGTATTATGCAGCGCTTATCAACAAGTGAAGCTGCAAACAATTAAAATTATTCATTTGATAGTTGACATTTAGAATTGAGTTTATTAATATAATACTATACTTATAGGTTTTGTTGGTATTTGGTATAACCTTAGATAATTTACTTTGCCTTATCCTAGTAGTAATGAACGAATATTTCTAGTACAATTATTTTATGAATAATGTCTAGCATAACAATGGGAATAATAATATAAACAAAGGAGAGGTTAGAATGAGTGAAAGAAAGTTAAAGTTTGACACCTTACAGGTGCATGCGGGTCAGCAAGTAGACCCCACCACCGGTTCAAGGGCGGTTCCTATCTATCAGACCACATCTTATGTATTTAAGAATTCGGAACATGCCGCTAATCTATTTGCTTTAAAAGAACCTGGGAATATTTACACCCGAATTATGAATCCGACCACCGATGTTTTTGAACAACGGGTAGCGGCTCTGGAAGGTGGGGTAGGCGCTCTGGCAGTAGCTTCGGGTTCTGCAGCCATTACCTACGCTGTATTAAATATTGCCAAAACCGGAGATGAGATCGTTTCAGCCAGTACTTTGTATGGCGGAACCTATAATTTATTCTCAGCGACATTTCCCAATTTCGGAATAAAGGTTCACTTTGTTGATCCAGATGACCCTGAGAACTTTAGAAAGGCCATCAATGAAAAAACCAAAGCACTTTTTGTTGAAACCATTGGTAATCCGGGTATCAACCTGATTGATATCGAAGCGGTGGCTAAAATTGCTCATGATAACGGCATCCCGCTAATTATTGACAATACTTTCGGTACTCCTTACCTAATCAGACCAATCGAGTTTGGAGCCGATATTGTGGTCCACTCTGCCACCAAATTCATTGGCGGGCATGGAACATCTATAGGGGGAATCATCGTTGATTCCGGTAAATTTGACTGGGCAGGCAGCGGAAGATTTCCCGAATTAACTGAGCCTGACCCTAGCTATCATGGAATCCGATATGTAGCAGATGTGGGAGCAGCTGCCTATATACTTAAAGCGAGGGTCCAATTGCTGAGGAACACCGGAGCTGCCGTGAGTCCATTCAATTCTTTCTTATTTATTCAAGGCCTGGAGACACTATCATTGAGGGTGGAAAAACATGTTGCCAATACCAAGATTATTGCCAAGTATCTAAAGGATCATCCTCAGGTGACGTGGGTTAACTATCCCAGTCTGGAGGGCGACAAATACTATGATTTAGCGCAGAAGTATCTTCCCAAGGGCGCTGGTTCTATATTTACCTTCGGCATTAAGGGTGGAGCTGAGGCAGGTATAAAGTTTATCGACAGCCTGGAAATATTCTCGCTTCTGGCCAATGTAGCCGATGCTAAGTCTTTGGTTATTCATCCTGCCAGCACCACCCATTCACAGCTGTCAGAAGAAGAGCTGATTGTTGCAGGAGTAACCCCGGACCAGATCAGACTTTCCATTGGTATAGAAGATGTTGAGGATTTGATCTTTGATCTTGATCAGGCCTTGGCCAAAGCTGCCCAGGGTTAAGTACCATGCCACTGAACCGGAAGCTAAATGATCTGCAAAACATAATCAGGTTGATGGGCAGTGTCGCGATTGCGTTTTCGGGCGGAGTGGACAGCACTTTCCTGTTGAAGGTTTCTCACGATCTTCTAGGGGATAGGGTTGTGGCTGTCACTGCCAGTTCCTCAACCTATCCGGAAAGAGAGTTTCGAGCTGCGGTTGATTTTGTAAATGGTGCCGGGATAAAGCACCTGGTAATCGCAGCAGAGGAACTTGATATTGAGGGATTTGCTGACAATCCCTTAAACAGGTGCTATTTATGCAAACGTGAACTCTTTACCCAGATGGTACAGATCGCTACCGAGAATGGTATTAACTTTGTAGCGGATGGCTCCAATGTTGATGATATTAAGGATTACCGACCTGGGATTAAAGCTCTGAGTGAGCTGGGGATTGTCAGCCCGCTGCGGGAAGCCAATATGACCAAGGAAGACATAAGAGCTTTATCAAAACAGATGGATTTGCCCACTTGGAATAAACCAGCCTTTGCCTGCCTGGCTTCCAGGATCCCCTATGGGCAGAAGATAAACCTCGAGAAGCTGGCTATGATTGATAAAGCTGAGCAATATTTGCTGGATTTGGGGTTTGAGCAAATTAGGGTTCGTCATCACGGCGATATAGCCAGAATTGAAGTATCACCCCAGGAACGCACCCGATTTATAAATGAGAAATTAATGGATCAGGTCAATGAGCAATTCAGGCAAATTGGATTTGCCTACACGGCTCTGGATCTAAAGGGATACAGAACCGGAAGCTTGAATGAACAAATTAGTGAATGAAAAGAATGGAGGAAAGAACATGAGTAAAGTAGCCAAAAACTTGACTGATTTGATCGGCAACACCCCCCTATTGGAACTGTCCAACTACAACAAGGCCAATAACCTGGAGGCTAGGGTCATTGCCAAGCTGGAGTATTTCAACCCGGCTGGCAGTGTAAAAGACAGAATTGGGTATGCCATGATTAAAGATGCCGAAGACAAAGGTTTATTAAATAAAGACTCGGTTATTATTGAGCCAACCAGCGGCAATACTGGTGTTGCACTGGCCTTTGTGGCAGCCGCCCGGGGATACCGCTTGATCCTGACCATGCCTGATACCATGACTCTGGAAAGAAGAAGCTTGTTGAAGGCACTGGGTGCCGAGCTAGTCTTAACCCCTGGCGCAGATGGTATGCCGGGCGCAATTAGAAAGGCCGAGGAACTAGGGGCTCAGACCCCAAACTCCTTTATTCCCCAGCAGTTTAAGAATCCGGCCAATCCAGCCATACACCGCCAAACTACTGGTGAAGAGATATGGAGAGACACCGACGGAGCTGTGGATATATTTATCGCCGGGGTTGGAACCGGGGGGACAGTAAGCGGGGTAGGAGAACTATTGAAAGAAAGAAAGCCAAGTGTTCAGATTATAGCCGTGGAGCCATTTGATTCGCCGGTATTATCGGGAGGCTCCCCCGGACCGCATAAGATTCAAGGCATTGGGGCCGGTTTTGTTCCGGATGTTTTCAATCGCGAGGTAATTGATGAAATATTTAAGGTCAAGAATGAGGAAGCTATCGACACTGCTCGTAGTCTTTCCAAGAATGAGGGCTTGTTGGTGGGTATTTCTTCCGGTGCGGCAGCTTTTGCAGCCACCCAAATAGCCAAAAGGCCAGAAAATAAAGGCAAAACTATCGTAGCTCTGTTGCCGGATACAGGGGAAAGATACCTATCCCATCCGGTTTTTGCAGAGCTATAAGCGGACCTGGAAAGGCAAGGGGACGATATGGCAGGCGATGGCAGAGGACCATCGCCTGTCACGTATTAGCATTCAAAGCAAGAGGATAAAGGAGATACATTATGCCTATCAAAGTCCCAGACAATTTGCCTGCAACTGAAATATTAACTAATGAAAACATTTTCGTCATGGGCGAAAAACGTGCTTATACCCAAGACATACGTCCGCTCAGAATTGCGATATTAAACTTGATGCCGATAAAGAGTGTTACCGAAACGCAATTACTGCGACTGCTCGGTAACTCCCCGCTGCAGGTGGATATTGTTCTGCTGCACCCGGAGACGCATACATCCAAAAATACCTCCTATGAACACCTGGCTAACTTTTACAATACCTTTGATGGCATTAAAGATCAAAAGTTTGACGGTATGATCATAACCGGGGCTCCAGTCGAACAACTTGAATTTGAAGATCTCAGTTACTGGGAAGAGCTGAAGAAAATCATGGATTGGACTCGCACAAATGTTTTCTCTACGATGCATATATGTGTAGGGGCTCAGGCTGGACTTTACTATCATTATGGAGTTCCCAAGTACCTGCTGGATAGTAAGATTTTCGGCGTTTTTGCGCATACAATGAATAAGCAAAATGTGCCTCTGCTGCGGGGCTTTGATGATGTGTTTTACGTGCCCCACTCGCGTCACACCGAACTAAAGAGGGAGGATATCGACCAAGTAGAAGACATCGAGATACTGGCCGAATCTCCCGAGGCGGGGGCGTATATAGTTTCCTCCAAAGACGGGCGATTAATATTTGTGACCGGACACTCCGAGTATGATAGCAACAGTTTAAGAGATGAGTATGATCGGGATATCGGGAAAGGGTTGAAGATTGCTATTCCTCAAAACTATTATCCTAATGATGATCCGAATCTGGCACCGATGGTAAGGTGGCGCAGCCATGCTAATCTCCTATTCACCAACTGGCTAAATTATCATGTATATCAGGAGACACCGTACAATCTGGATGAACTCAAATAAAATCCGCGTCCCCATGTCTCGATCCTGGCTCTGGTGGCGCTTGGAATTATGAGCTTTTTTTCTCTGAATATTAAAGATTGGCCGGATTTGGAATTTCCATATGTAAACGTTACAATTATCCAACCCGGTGCTTATTCCTATAATTTCACTGGCAGTAAGAAGCGGCCTTGGGTTTCTATTTACCGACGGAACAGATAGTTCCTCCCCCGAGAACCTGATCTCCTTCATATATAACTACGGCTTGACCCGGGGTTATAGCTCTTTGAGGTATCTGGAAATCCACCTGCAGGCTGTCTGTATTGAGCGGAGTTATAAGAGCCGGCACCCGCACAGCCGAATACCTTATCTTGGCACTGGCCTGGTAGGGCTTTTCAGGCGGGATTCCTGATATATAGTGTACGTTTTCTGCTATCAGAGTGCTATGGAAAAGATCCTGGTCGTTACCTATCCAAACTGTATCAGTTTCAGGATCGATACCGGTGACATAGGCGGGATGGCCCAGCGCTAATCCCAGGCCTTTCCTCTGACCAATGGTATAGTGGTGAATTCCTTTGTGAATTCCCAGAGTCTCTCCGCTGGGGCAACGGAACAGGCCAGTTTTGGTCTCCAAACCGGGGTAATTATCCACAAACTCGCCATAGCGGCCGGCAGACACAAAGCATAAATCCTGGCTTTCCGCTTTATTGGAAACCGGCAGGTTAGCTTCTTCAGCCAGTCTACGTACCTCTGGCTTGGTATAAGTGCCCAAAGGGAAGAGGGTACGTTCCAGTTGATATTGGGTCAAGGTATACAAAGCGTAGCTCTGATCTTTATTGCTGTCGACCCCAATGAACAAATCCAATTTACATTGGGATTCATCTCTGATAACCCGGGCATAATGACCAGTTGCAATAAAGTCTGCCTCCATAGCCATCGCTTTATTTAAAAGCGACTCAAATTTGAGGTATTTATTGCAGGCTATGCAGGGATTGGGAGTGCGGCCGTGTAGATATTCATCACAGAAGTAATCGATGACCCTAGTCTTAAACTCATCTCTAAAGTTGAAAACGTAATGGGGGATATCCAAATGCCTGGCTACCTGACGGGCATCGCTTACGGCTTCCAAACTGCAGCAAGCCCCGGCCTGGGGTTTGACCTCCTGCCAGATTTGCATGGTAATGCCGACCACTTCATAGCCCTGCTGTTTAAGAATTAAAGCTGCTACTGAGCTGTCCACCCCACCACTCATTGCTACAATTACTTTCTTGGGCAACTTTCCCATCCTTTCAGAAGTGACAAGGGGACAGGTCTACTGTCCCTCCGCCTCAAATTAAATGGGGGACAGTGGACCTGTCCCCTTGTCCCGTATAACGTTATGCCGATTTACTCTTGCGGCTTAGTACAGCAGGAACCGGTATCTTGCTGGCAGCAGCCTTTGGTAACTGTACTTGAAGAACCCTGGCCTGCCCGGTAATTTTTGATTGCTTCATGCAGAGCATCAGCGGCCAGATTGGAACAATGCATCTTAACCGGCGGCAATCCATCCAAGGCTTCGGCTACGGTTCTGTTAGTAATTCTTTCGGCCTCTTCCAGAGTTTTGCCCTTTACCATTTCAGTGACCATGCTGCTAGTAGCAATGGCAGCGGCGCAGCCAAAAGTTTGAAATTTAATATCTTTTATCTTTTCATCTTCAACTTCAATTTCAATATGCATGATGTCGCCGCAGGTGGGGTTACCCACCTCTCCAACGCCGTTAGCCAGATCTATTCTGCCGACATTGCGGGGATTCATAAAATGGTCCATTACCTTTTGTGAATACATTATCCTTTACCTCCTTTATTGTCCCAGCGGAGACATCAAACGCAGATTCTTAATAATCGGGGGCAATTTTTCCAGGACATACTCAACATCTTCCGCGGTATTGTCTTTACCCATGGTCAGACGTAGAGAACCATGAGCCGTCTCATGCGGCAAACCAATAGCCAGCAGGACGTGCGAGGGATCCAGAGAACCTGAAGTACAGGCTGACCCACTGGAAGCCATTATTCCGTAACTGTCCAGCATCAGCAAGATAGACTCGCCTTCCACATAATCGAAGACCACGCTGACGCTGCCGGGCAGCCGATCCACCGGGTGTCCGGTCAACCTGGAGTTAGGAATGACATCCAAAATGCCCGAGGCCAGACGCGAGGATAACTCTTTTAAATGCGCAGTATTCTGGGGAAGGCGCTGCTCTGCTAATTCGGCAGCTTTTGCAAAACCAACTACCCCCGGTACATTAACCGTTCCGGCTCGTAAATTACGTTCATGAGCTCCACCGTGCAGATAACTGCCGATATGAACTCCTTTCTTGGCAAACAGGATTCCTATTCCTTTGGGTCCATATAACTTGTGAGCAGAGGCGGAGAGAAGGTCGACCCCCAACTCCTTAACATTTACCGGAATTTTCCCCACGGTTTGTACTGCATCGGTATGAAAAGCAGCTCCAGCCTCATGACTAATAGAAGCTAAGGTCTTTATATCCTCTATGGTTCCTATCTCATTATTGGCATGCATAATTGAAACCAGGGCCGTATCGGGGCGGAGAGCTGCTCGGAGGGCATCTGGTTCCACCGTACCGTAGGAATTAACCGGCAGAACGGTCAGCTCAAATCCTTGCTTGGCAAGGAACTCACAGGTATGCAGGACTGCATGATGCTCAATAGCTGAAGTTATAAGATGTTTGCCTTTCTTTTGACGTTCATGGGTCATGAAAGTAATAATGGCTTGGTTATCAGCTTCTGTACCTCCAGCGGTAAAGATAATCTCATTCGAGGAAGCCCCTATCAATGCAGCCACTTGTTCCCGAGCCTGTTCAAGTGCCCGGTGAGCCTTTTGCCCCTGGGAATGGACACTGGAAGAGTTACCATATATATCGGTATAGTAAGGTATCATGGCGTTAAAAACTTCTGGGTCGACCGGAGTAGTGGCACTGTGATCCATATATACAGCTTTCATAATATATTCCCTCCTAATTTTTATCGTAAATGGGGGATGGATTATATCTAAACAAATGTTGGTCCTATAAACTATATTTTATATTCGAAAGATTTTTTCGCGGGCAGCTTTAATGATTCTAGGGCCAAATCAGCCAGGGAGTAAGAATCAAGTACTTCCGCGATAGAATCCCTTACTTTTGTCCATAAAACCCGGGTTATGCAGAAATCAGACCGTTCACAACTTTCTGGATTCTGTTCGCTGACACATTCAACTGGGGCAATTGGTCCTTCCAGTACCCGGATGATATCTCCAGCGGTAATATCGTCAGGATTTTTACCTAGTATATATCCACCCTGTGACCCACGAATGCTTTTAACCAGTCCCGCTCTTTTGAGAGGAACCATAAGTTGTTCCAGATAACGCTCGGAGATACCCTGCCGCTCTGCAATTGTATGGGTAGCTATGGGGCCTTTGTCCTCGCTCTGAGCCATATCAATCATAGCTCTAAGTCCATATCTACCGCGGGTGGATAATTTCAATTGCATCTACCCCTTTCTATGTTTGGTGGTTTGCTTTGATGTAACAACGGAATCTTCCCCTTTTTACCCTCGTTAGGGTAGGTCAAAATCTACTTAGGATGTATACTCAATCATTTTCTCTAAAGCGACGGCAGCTTGAGCGCGGATGTCTTCTGGCACAGTTATTTGGGTCTGCATAGTCTCCAGTGAGTAGAGAATCTTTTCAAGCGTAATGCTTTTCATATTCGGACAAATCAATTCTGATTCAGCCAGAATAAGTTCTTTATCTGGACTTATTTGCTTGATCTTATGCATAACCCCGCATTCGGTTCCGATGATGAAGCTATCCTTGTCACTCCGGGCAGTATAATCAATGATGCCAGCGGTACTGCCGATGAAGTCAGCCAGAGCAATCACTTCCGAGTTACATTCGGGATGAACCAAAACCTCGGCATCAGGGTGTTCTGCCTTGCGCTGTAAAATATTTTCTCGGGTAACGGCTGCATGAATAGGACAGCTCGAAGGATAAAAATCCAGGGTTCTGTCCAGTTTACTAGCTACGTAGCGGCCCAGATTCTCGTCAGGTATAAAAAAGATCCGAGCTTCGGAGGGCAATTTCTGAATAATTTTGACTGCGTTGGAGGATGTAACGCATATATCGCTGACCGCCTTGATAGCCGCCGGGGTGTTAACATAGCTGACAATGAGTCCATCTGGGTGTTCCTGCTTATACTTCAAGACGTCTCCAACCGCTATACTGTTGGCCATCGGGCATGTGGCGGCCGGTTCAGGAGAAAGTACGGTTTTACCGGGACACAGGATAGCGGCTGATTCAGCCATGAAATCAACTCCTGCCACCAAAATAGTATCAAAGGGTGCATTCTTGGCGGCTACTGCCATGGCATAGGAGTCGCCTACAAAGTCTGCAATATCTTGTATTTCATCGCGTTGATAATAGTGAGCGATAATATATACGGATTTTTCCTGTTTGATTCGTTTGATTTCTTCGATTAATGATTGATCGTCATGGGTTGTCAAGCTTATCCCACCTTACATCAGTACTTTTTCAGGATGGCTGTATATACTAAACCGCTGGCCTCGGGCAAACCCGACCACGGTCATGTTCATCTCCTCCGCCAATTCTATCGTCAGACCGGTAGGGGCTGAACGTGACAGAACCAGGGGAATATTAGCACGAGCCGCTTTAATAAGAATCTCAGAGGCAATACGCCCGCTCAGCAGTAAGCATTTGTCGTTTGTCGAAATATTATTTAGAAAAGCATAGCCTAAAACTTTATCCACGGCATTGTGACGTCCGATGTCCTCATACATGCAGAGTAAGCCGGTATTATCGGCCAGGGCAGCACTGTGGACCCCGCCCGTAAGATGAAATGTTGAAGATTTATCTTCTAAGGAATTAATGATTTTAAGCAAGTGTTCCGCGCCAAAACTGGCCTCAGATTCAACCGGTTTAAGCGTGCGAGCGTCATTGATAAAATAGAGACCCGCCCGGCTTTTACCGCAGCAGCTGGCTATGTGACGCCGCAAGAAAGTACTAGTCTGGGGAACCGGAGAACTGGTCTCTATCCATAACAAGCCTTCCTCTTCGCGACAGGAAATTTCCAGAATATCGGATGGGTTTTGGATCAGACCCTCAGTAAGTAAAAATCCTACCCCCAGCTCTTTGTATGCATCCGGAGAACAGATCATGGTGGCGAGCTCCACATGATTTACAAAAAGGGTTAAGGGACTCTCCTGTACAACTGCATCCTCTATATGTTCAATCACCCCATGATTGTATACTGTGATTGCGCGGTTCGTAAAAATTGACGGTTTAGACATCTTGAGCTGCACTCTCCTCCTATGCTTCCCATCCGGAATCCTTAAAAACTATAATACATAATTCCTATAGGGAATGTCAAGTATTTATTGTTCTACTACTTCCACTATGTCGCCAACTCTTACCCAGCCAGAACTGAGAGTGCGGGCAAATATGCCTTCGGTTGGCATTACACAGGTGCCGACCTGCTTTTTGATGGCACAGGCTTTATTGTGACACTCTTTGCCGATCTGGGTAACTTCCATTTGGACTTCTCCAATTTGCAGGTGGGTACCTATAGGCAGGGTGGCCACATCTATGCCAGCTACGGTCAAATTTTCAGCAAAATCTCCATAATCAATGATTGCCCCCAGCGCCCGCATCTTTTCTACACTGGAAAGCGACAACAGGCTAACTTGACGGTGCCAGTCGCCGCTGTGGGCATCTACTTCAATACCCCAATCAGATCTGATGTAAGCTTCATTGATATTATGTTTCTTTATCCCGCGTTTTTCGGAGATATTTACGGCCAAGACCTGTCCTGTTTCCATGCTCATTAGACCAACGACCTTTCCAGCAAATACTACTATTTACCTAAGAATTATAGAATACAGCTAAGGATATGACAAGTACCCGGTTAACCCTAATTGTATATATTATTCGGCGAGGAAAATTCATGTATGACAAGGCGGAGGAGCGAGTAATACTGAACGTATTGCGATTGATGACAACGCAGTCATACAGGAATTTGACCGTCGAGAATGTATAGAATTAGGGTTGACCGGGTACAAAATGCTTGTTGTTGTAAAAATAGTTTCAGTCTGTATAGAGGTGGGATAAAAATAAGGCAATTTCAGACGTAGAGAAATTATTAAGTGCATATTTTAACTTACCCGGAAAATATACATAAAATTCAGAATATCATCAAAGATATTGAACGGTGGGCGAAAATGAAAGCAACTTACATATCAAACGGCATCTGGGGAAAGATATAGCATATTGCGTAGGAGATTTGAAAACATGAGGAGAAGTCCTAAAAAACCACAGGCAGATGATCAAGCTTGGAAAGAACAGAAGCAGAAGATAGCGGAAACCCAACTGCCAGCCGCATTAAACGATAAGATGCAAATGTTGCAGCCTTACCTGGATAAGGGTGCTGATATTATCACACGTCCTTTTTACCTGGAGGGTGAACCTCCTCTGGCAGCGGTATCTATACATATAAACAAAATAATTGATGATATAACCCTCGACCAGGACATTCTTCGGCCTTTAATGATTAATTGCAGAAGGGAAAGTATTCAAGGTTTGGGTGCTCAAAACCTGGTGGATGCTATCTACAAGACCTCGATAACGGCGAGTAAGATAAGCAAAACCAATACTTTTGCAGCACTGGTGCAGACTATTTATGATGGTTTCACAGTTTTAATGTTTGATGGGATAGAGGAAGTATTAGTAATAGATATCCACGGCGGTGAGTTTAGGAATATTGATGCACCCCCGGCCGAGCAGACCCTGAGGGGCTCCCGGGAAGGTTTTATTGAGAGACTGGATATTAATATTGCCTTGGTTCGGCGCAGGTTAAGAGACCCCAATTTAGTCGTGGAGAAAACCCTGGTCGGCAGAAGAACCCGCACCCAGGTGGGTATCCTCTACATTGATGATATAGCCGATCCTCAGATAGTTACCAAAGTTAAGGATAGGGTTAACCAGATGGATCTGGATGGAATTGTCGCATCAGGCTATATTGAGCAATTCATCGAGGATTCTCCCTATAGTATTTTCCCTCAGGTGTTTATTACCGAACGGCCGGATAAGCTGGTAGCTATGCTGCTGGAAGGGCGGGTAGCCATAATAGCCGATAATACGCCGCTATCGTTTACGGTACCGGCCCTGTTTGTGCAGTTTTTACAGGCACCGGAGGATTATTATGAGAAAACGTTTTTTTCCAGCTATATTAGAATTCTGAGATATATAGCTTTGCTAATCGCGATATCTCTGCCAGCCTTGTACATAGCTCTGCTTACCTACCAACCGGAACTGGTACCCTATGATTTACTGATAAGCTTTTCCCGCGCGCGCGCCAATGTTCCGTTTCCAGTTATTGTAGAAGCCTTAATTATGGAGATTATAATCCAAATGGTTATAGAAGCGGGTTTGCGTCTTCCTCAGCAGATTGGCCAGACGGTAGGTGTAGTTTCAGGGATAATTCTGGGGCAGGCGGCCATCAGTGCGAAACTGGCCAGCCCTATTGTAATCCTTATTATATCTATTTCAATCATATGTACTTATGCTCTGCCGTCAGCCAGCATGGTACTGACTACCAGGTTACTCAGGCTTCCCATTATGCTGCTGGCAGCTACATTTGGCTTGTTCGGCATTGCTTTTGGATGGATTATTGTGCAGGCTCATTTAATCGACTTGGAGAGCATGGGCGTACCCTATTTTGCGCCGCTGGCTCCTATGCGCTGGGCAGATCTGAAGGACTCATTTATCCGTATTTTTTGGAAGAAGATGAATCAAAGACCGGTTTCCATACCGATGCAGGATAGGAAAAGACAGGGGAATGATGGGAAGGAGCAACCGCAGCCATGAAAGATAAAGCAGGCTCAACCATTACCACCAAACAGTTAATCTTCATAATTGTCGGCTCCCAAGTAGGCATAAGATTTCTATATTTGCCCCGAGATGTCAGCAGAATAGCGGGTGAGGATGCTTGGCTGGCCGTACTCCTCGCCGCACTGGCTCCAATTATTATAGTATTTCTGATTGACCGTTTAGGCAAATTAATGCCGGAAATGAGTTTTACGCAAATAAGTCAGGCCCTTTTTGGCAAGGTTCTTGGCTCACTCCTAATCGTTCTCTTTGTTGCCTATGCAATTGGATTTGAATCATTAATAGTACGTATCTTTTCCGAAGTTACCAAGATATATCTTTTGCCGAAAACGCCCCTGGCGGTGGTGCTGTTTATGTATGTTTTTAACATTGTATATATTGGGAGCAAGGGAGCCAGAGTAATAGGGCGTTTAAATGAGCTGTTGTTCTATCTTCTCCTGGCCAATTTCCTGGTCTTGCTGATACCTCTGGGGGAAGCCGACTATACCAATCTCTTGCCGGTAGGGGAAGCGGGGTGGGAGGGAATTGCTAGCGGGACCTTAATGTCTATTTCCTATTATGCCGGGATTGAAATACTGCTGGTATTCTATTCTCTAGTAAATAGAAAGGATGAAATCATAAAAGCAGGGCTGATAGCCACTGCCATAACCACCGCCCTATATGTGAGTATTGTTATCGTATGTGAACTTGTTTTTGGAGTGACTGGCATGCAAAAACAGCTATTTCCGGCATTGATTTTGCTTAAGGTGGTCCAAATACCGGTAATCGAGCGCTTGGAATTCATATTCTTGTTTTTCTGGTTGGGTATGGGGGCAAGACCGGCAATTAACATGGGCTTTGCGGCTGCGTTGTCGTTTACCCAGTTGCTAAATGTTGATGAGAAAAAATACCTTCCCTATTTAGTCATGGGGGTTGGACTGGCTATATTCATACTGGCACTACTCCCAGCCGATATATTAGTGGTGTTTAAGCTGGCAGAATATGCGGGATACGCTTTTTATGTGATAGGCATTGCTTATCCCTTGATGTTCTATATTACGGCTCTGGCCCGCGGTGAGAAGGTGAAGCAAGGTGCTTAGGAAAACGTTGTTAGCTGCAATTATGAGCATACAGATTATTACTAATTCCGGTTGCTGGGATTATCGTGACATTAATAGTACGGCATTTCCACAGCTTGGCGCTTATGATGTGCATGAAGAAAGTAATACAGCGCTTGGTAATCTGCCGCCGGATGAGCAGCAGGTCGATTTAACCGTGGTAATTCCTACGGTTTCACCCGAGCTTGAGTCTAAATTTTTGATTCACAAATCATCGGGATTACTGGTTGCCAGCTCCCGAGGGCAAAAGCCCTATTCG
Organism: Syntrophomonadaceae bacterium; assembly: GCA_963665865.2. Taxonomy (GTDB): domain Bacteria; phylum Bacillota; class Syntrophomonadia; order Syntrophomonadales; family Syntrophomonadaceae; genus PHAA01. The sequence goes on from CAXXWF010000001.1 coordinate 265,874, forward strand.
CTGCCGGGAGAATATTCGGCCGGTTTTGCCAGTAATATAATTTTTGGAGAGGCCCTGGCAGCCACAGGTTTAAATAAGGTCAGTGACGCACTATCCCGGGGAGCACTTAATCCCCATACCGAAAACTATTCGATTGCTGAAGGCAGGGCGGAAGATATTATCCGCGTTCCTATTAAGGACTACCCGAGTATGGGAGACTATCTTAGGATGCTGATTAGATCAGCCAATAAACGGACATTTATGCCCTCGACCACGCTGCACCAGTTTGAGGTTGACCAAAATCCTGGGAAAAACCCGGTCATGCCATTACTGACTATTAAGGACGAGAAAGTGTCGTTCGGCGGTGCGGCCATCTTTAACAAAGATAAGATGATTGGCAAAGCAGATTTGAATGAAACCCAATATCTGGTCATGTTAAGGGGGGTTCCGTCAACTGGCAACCTGCCATTTATCATAAATAAAGATGGCAAAATGTTGGATATGGGTTCGGTTAATGTAACCAACCAACGAAAAGTCAAGGTGGAGCGTAACGGTGATGATTTTACCTATACAATATCCATAGTGTTAGCCGGACACCTAGCCGAGCATTCCAGTGAAGAATTGTTTACTGAAAATGATGAACTGAAGACGGAAATTGAAGACAAGGTAGCTGCTAATGTTACGGCAGGCTGCAATGGGTTTATCAAGAAAATGCAGGATCAGTACAAAGTAGATTGCATTGACATCAACAAATATGCTCTAGCAAAGTGGAGAAATGAATTAGAGGACAAGATTGATAAGGACTTTATTGAAAATGTAGATATAAAAGTTGACGTTAAAGTTAAGCTGCAAAATATAGGGGGCGAGAGTTAAACCATAGTCAAACTCATGGCAAACAGGCAGCAAACAGAGGGACGTTCTTTTTTTGTTTGACCCAACACCTAATATAATAGGTCAAATGAAAAGAACGACCCTCTGATACCTTAACTGTGCAGCATGATTGTATTAGAAGTTAAAATTGGGATAAAATCCTGGCTGTGTTTAATTCCCAGGCTCAGGTAATAACTATTTTGGGGTTGAAGTCTAAATCGGTATTGACCGGCGGTGGTCATAACCCACATATCTGAATAATCAACTCTCTCCCCGATTTCTGCTAACCGCAGTACGATCTGCCGGATATCAGGTTTTATCCCGTGTTCGGCACAGATCTTTTCCCACTTGGACCTGCTTAGATTCCAGAAAACCAGAGCATATTCATTGCCACTGAGTCGAATCTTAATGGTATTTTGAGCCAGGTAAAATTCGCTGTTGCCGTTTATCGCTAATTCCGATGCAATTTCAAAATTAAAATCACCCGAATCTGATTTAACATGCTCGTCACTGTGTTCAGTGTTCAATATCCAGTACACCAACAGAAGCAAAATCAAGGCGGCTATGAATATGAAGACTAATGGGGTCATATTAATTCTACCTCCCATATTAAATATTTTCAGGTTTATTATGCCCGGCCAAAGCGATTTAAATCAGTATTTTGCAAATAAATAAGCCACTCGGACAACAAACTTTAGAGTATAATAAGGAAGATTGGGGGCGATTTGATGCTGTCAAGACCCCGCTGGGGCTTTATGGATATTATCGTGGTTTACCTGGCTATTATGGGAGTGACTGTATTAGCCGCTTTGCTGCCGGTCAAAGCAATGTTCAGTGAGATACAATATTATCTGTTTGGGTTTGGGGTGCAATTCCTGGCTACTGTAATATTTGTATACCTCTTTGCAGTGCTGTTTCAGAAGGGCAGATGGCGTGATCTGGGACTGCGCGGAGCCAGTCTCAGCGACTTTGGGCGTTACGGGATTATGGGTGGTTTCCTGCTGATAATTATGGTGCTTTTCATGGGCTATGTGTTAAAATATTTTCAGCCTGACCTGCAGCCTCAGTCCATTGAGGAAATGCTGCGCTCGGCCCTTCGGCTGCCTGATTTTGTTCTAATTATGATTGCAGGTGTAGTACTGGCCCCAGTCTCGGAGGAAATTTTCTACAGGGGCATGATTTACCCAGTATTTAGAAAATATCTGGGTACTACCTGGGGGGCGGTTGGGGCAGGTATACTCTTCGGACTTGCCCACTGGGATTTGTGGCGTGCCCTGCCCCTGGCTATAGGAGGAGCAGCGCTCTGTTATATATATGAGAAAAGCGATAGCATTTTAGTTTCGATGGTTGCGCATGGAGTGTGGAACGGGGTAATGTGTTTACTCATTTACCTTAGTATTTCCGTGGGCCCATTATAATATTGTAGGAGTGTGACATAGATGCCGATATATGATTATAAGTGTAAAAATTGCGGGCGTTTTGATACGGTGCAAAAAATTACCGAGCCAGCTCTGCAGGAATGTCCTAAGTGCGGGGGGCCCGTCCAAAGGCTGATTAGTAAGAATGTGGGCATTGTGCTTAAAGGATCAGGGTTTTACCGAAACGACAACAACACCTTGAAAGAGCGGGCACGCAGCCTTAATAAAGAACGGCAGACCGACAATCAGGCTATACTGGACGGTGATGTGAAGGGATTTGTGGAACAGTCGGATAGCACCACCAAAAAGGTTATGGAATCCTAAATCCCCCATTGGTGATTTTCGGTGATAGAGATATTGAGGAGTGAACGGGTTGCTAAAAGCAATCACCTTCGATTTTTGGGATACCCTTTATAAAGCACCTGATAGCATGGACATGTCCAGCCGCCGCACAGCCGCCCTAGCTAAGACTTTGCGCGAAATAGGCTGTAATGTGGAGGAAGAAGCTATCCGCCAGGCATTCTACGACTGCTGGCAATACGCTAACCACTATCAAATTGAATGTGGCTTGGACATCACTCCCCGAGGTCATGTGGAATTTATTCTGATGCAGCTCCGGCTTAATCTGACCCTGGAGGACTGGAAACGGGTGTATGATGTCTATACATCCTTACTGGTTGATTATCCACCACAGGTAAATGATGATGTCTATGAAACCCTGCCCCGTTTAGCGGAGAAATATAAAATGGCCGTGATCTGTAATACCGGGGTAACTCCAGGTATAATGCTCCGTGAAATAATGAAAAAGGATGATATTTTTCGATATTTTGCCTTCGAAGTATTTTCCGACGAAGTACTGTGGGCCAAACCCAATATAAAAATATTCAATTATGCCCTGGAGAAACTGCAGATACACAGCAGTGAAGCAGCTCATGTTGGGGACAACCGCAGCACTGACATTGTCGGGGCCAAAAGAGCAGGTATGACTGCTATCTGGTTAGCACCCGCAGTAGATGCCAAGACTGTGGAATGTGATTTTCATATTAGAGGCATAAAGGAATTGGTCGCCTTGCTGGCGGAATAGTATAGTTATAGTTTAGGAGGGATACTAATGGCAATAGAGAATATCATGGAAAGGATTGTCTGGGACAATATGGAAAAAGTCATGGATAATAAAGCGGGTATGTGCCGCTGTGAGATCTGTAAGTCCGATATTGCGGCCTATGCCCTGAATAAGCTCTCACCCCATTATGTGGCTACTGTTAAAGGCTCAGCCATAACCAGAGCTCAATTCATGGATAACCAGTATTACCTGGACATGATCATGATTATCACGGAGGCTGTCGAGCGGGTTGGTGCTCATCCTCGTCATAATGCCGATAACATATGAAGTTTGTAACCATCTATACTGATGGAGCCTGTTCGGGCAATCCTGGTCCCGGAGGGTGGGGCGCAGTCCTGCTCTTTAAAGATCAGACCAAAGAGATCAGCGGCGGAGAACGGGATACGACTAACCAGCGCATGGAACTGCAGGCTGTGATCGGAGCTCTGAGTGCTTTGAAGGTGACGGACTGGGATGTTACGATCTATTCGGACAGCGCTTATGTGGTCAATGCCTTTGGGCAGAAATGGTTGGATAATTGGCAAAAAAATGGCTGGCGCAACAGCAAAAAGGAACCTGTAGCCAATCAGGACCTCTGGCAGCAATTACTCCTACTGACCGGCAAGAACAGGGTCACGATGCAGAAGGTAAAAGGACATGCCGGTGACAAGTATAATGAGCGTTGTGATGAACTAGCCCGTCAGGCCATAAAGGAGCTGTAAACTTGGAGTTGGTCAGGAATGGCGTAGAAGTATATAATGCCATCGAAAACGGCAAATTAGGATTAGGAATCCGGATTAACGGACCGGCTTCGGTGCAGGATCTATTGGATGCGTGGCAGCCCTTATGTGATGACCAGACCATATATAAACAATACGCGACAGGCAACTACGCCCTGTGTAAAGGCTGTCAGTTAAATTGCTGCAGCACTGCCTATGTGATTCCGGATTTGATTTCTTTTAAGAAAATGGCGGCAGCGCTAAATCTGGATTGGAAAGATTTTATCGCCCGCTATTTCCAGAAAGAAAAGCGCGAGGTGGGCCTCTTGCGTTTGCAGCCTAATCCCTGTGTGTTTTTGCAAAATAATATTTGTTCAATATATGCGATCCGTTCGCTCATCTGCCGGTTTTATCTCTGCAGCCCTCTGCTGGGGGATACAGAGGAACTGATATACAAAATCGCTTGGTCAGGAGCCGCCGCAACCCAGATATTTGCTGAAGAACTAGGACTCATTGGGCTAGATCACGCCGGCAGCAGCAGTTTTGATCGTCTATTTACTGGACTGCTGGAAGAATATCGGGGAAGTGAAGGTGTAGCCAGTTTCCTGCAAGCCGAAAGTTACGAAGATGTGCCGCTCCATTATTTTCTGCCGATGGGAAAGGAAGTAATATTACATGCTGATTTTACGGATCAAAACCAAGGATCCACTGAGGGTGGTCAGGAAGTATGAATCCAAAAGAGCCCGTCTGCTGGCGGTAACAAGCGAAGATCTTGCCTATTCAATGTTGTATGTCATGGATGAATATGACGAACTCTACTAATAAGTTAACTGTCCGACTGGACAGTTTCAGAGTATCAATAAAGGCAGACCGAGCAAAAAAGTTCAAGAGCAAGGCATTAATGAAAGCTCGTGATTGAGGCGTACATAAGGTACGTTGATTGAACGAGTTGTCGTTAATAACGCAGCTATTGGAATTTTTTGACGGCCTGTAACTGTCCGACGGGACAGTTTTTTTTATTTAATAGCAGGATTATTAACCCTTAAAGGGAATACATCAATTGTTATACTTTTGGGGGGAGGGGCGATTTTTAGTTGGCATATAAGGGGCTATCAAGGCATAAGCGAGGTAGACTACTCCAAGAATTTTTCGGGCCAGACAAGCGTCAAAGCGTGGTAATGCTGAAGGTATTATGGCGCTTTGATTACGAAATATAGGGCGAAAATGATCGGAGTAAATGAATAGATTATTGCTTGAAAGTCTCTAAATTAAGGAGGGGAAAGAGTTTGAAGGGTAAAGGCAAGAAAAAATTAGCATTGGTTCTATGTGTATTGATGATGTTCTCTCTGTTGGCTGGTTGCGGCAATAAGGCTGCTACTTCAGACAAAGCAACCGATACCATTAAATTAGGATTCTTAGGAGCTAAAACCGGTGAGGTAGCTAATTACGGTATACCTGCTGAAAAGGGCATGAAGCTGGCTATCGAGGAATTGAATGCCAAAGGTGGAGTCCTGGGAAAGCAATTGGAAGGCATTTATGAGGACAACAAGGGTGATAGCAGTGAAATCGCCAACATTGCAACCAAGTACATAACCAAGGATAAGGTGGTAGCCATGGTCGGAGATCCCTGTACCGGTTTGACCAAGGTAGCCGCTCAAATTGCCCAGAAAAACCAAGTGGTGGTCTTCTCCGGCGGGGCAACTGGAACCGGGGTAGTAGAAGTTGGTGATTATATCTTCCGTAACACGCTTCTGGACCAGTTTGCCGTTCCGGTAGTAGTTGATTGGATGACTAGTAAGCAAGGTTGGAAAAACTTCGCCATTATTACCTCGATGAATAATGGTTACAGTACGGCACTTACCCCAGTTTTCAAGCAAGCTATCAACGACAAAGGTGGTAAAATAGTCCTTGAAGATAGTATCAACGATAAAGATACTGATTTCACTGCCCAGGTTACCAAACTGAAGAATGCCCAGGCTGATGTGTTGGTTTTCACCGGATATTATACTGAGGCGGCTTTAATAATGAATGAAGCTCAAAAGAAGGGCTTGGATATTAAGCTGGTGGGCGGTGATGGTCTCTATGGTCAGGATCTAGCTAAACTGGGCCAAAAAGCGGTGGAAGAAAAAGTTATTTTTTACTGTGGTTTCTCTAGTGATAAGCCCAGTCCAGAATCAGATAAATTCGTTAAAGCTTATCAGGCAAAATACAATGAGGAACCCGATATGTTCTCGGCCCAATATTACGATGCAGTAATGATATTAGCCAAAGCTATGGAGGATGCTAAGAGTAGCGATCCCAAGATATTTAAAAATGAACTGGCCAAGCTGAAAGATTACCCTGGCGTGTCTGGTGTTACTAGCTTCCGTGCTGACCGGGAGCCACTTAAGAGCACAGTCTTCTTACAGACGGTTAAGGATGGTAAATGGGCGTTGGTGGACAGAATCTCGATAAAATAGGCACCTTAATAAATGAATACCACAATGGCCCGTCCGGTTCTGGTCGGGCCATTGTTAGTTAATATGTAAGCGTCAAAAATTTCATTATCCTAAATTTGGGTATGGATTTTTGACGCTTATGTTAATTTTGAATAATTAGCAGTGAATACTTTAGACATATAAATTCACCTGCACCCGAGTAATAGATGATATAATATCTATGTTTGAGTCAAGACCAAGTAAAAATAAAGCAATAATCTTAGCTGAAATATTCACTAGTGATTATTAATTAGTAACAGGGAGGAAGCTTATGTTCTGGGAACAACTGATAAATGGGCTTACTCTGGGCAGTACTTACGCCCTGATAGCGCTTGGCTATACCATGGTCTACGGGATAGTACAGCTGATTAATTTTGCCCATGGAGAGATCTATATGTTTGGAGCCTTCGTGGGACTTTTTCTGGTGATGGCTGGCATGAATATCTTCATAGCCCTGCTGGGAGCCATGATCTTCTGCATGCTGCTGGGTATGCTGGTGGAAAGAGTGGCCTACCGACCCTTACGGGGCAAATCCTCGCGTTTGTCCGCTTTGATCAGCGCCATAGGGGTATCCATCTTCCTTTCCACCCTGATGGCACTTTATCGGGGTACAAATACTACCCGCTATCCGGAGGTACTTGGTTCCACTACTTACAATCTTGGTTCAATTCAGATATCTTCACTGCAGATTATTATTCTGGTAGTATCGGGATTACTTATGGTAGGCTTACAGGTCATGATTCAAAAGACCCGTCTTGGCAAAGCCATGCGGGCCTGTTCTCAGGACTTGGAGGCATCATCGCTGATGGGTATAAACGTAAATCGGGTTATCTCGGCTACTTTTGCCATAGGTTCAGCCCTAGCTGCGGCTGGAGGGGTAATGGTGGGGATATACTATAATGCCGTTTGGCCATATATGGGAACTATGGCAGGTATGAAAGCTTTTGCCGCCGCGGTTCTGGGGGGTATAGGATCAGTGCCGGGGGCTATGATCGGGGGACTCTGCCTGGGGGTTATGGAGATTATGGGAGTTGCCTACCTTTCATCTTCCTATAAGGATGCCATTGCCTTTGCTATACTTATTCTGGTGCTATTTATCCGACCGCAGGGATTAATGGGCCAAAAGACATCAAAAAAAGTGTAGGTGAACGAAATTGGAAGCATTTCTGGCGCAGAATGTGGATGGCTATTATTTGCGCATAATGATTTTTATAGGGATTAATATTATTCTGGCCCTGGGTCTTAACCTGATTACTGGGGTAACCGGTCAATTATCGATGGGCCATGCCGGCTTTATGAGCCTGGGTGCCTATACTTCCGCCATCCTTTCGGTGCATTTTGGTACCCCGTTCTTTCTGGCTATTATCGCGGGCGCATTGCTGGCGGCTCTGTTCGGCTTCCTGATCGGCATTCCTACCCTGCGTCTGGATGGAGATTACTTGGCGATGGTCACCATTGGATTTGCAGAAATAATCAGGGTATTTTTTCTCAACTTCGAACCAGGTGGAAAGGCAGTGGGTTTTTCCGGCATACCCCAGGAAACAACATTTACGACGGTGTGGATAATTGTTATCGTGGTAATAATATTAAACAGTAAGCTGTTCAATTCCCGGGTGGGCCGATCACTGTTTGCCATCCGGGAAAATGAGATAGCCGCTGAAGCGTGCGGAATAAATACCACCCGTATGAAAGTCCTGGCCTTTACGGTGGGGTCCCTGCTGGGTGGTCTGGGCGGAGGACTTTATGCTCATTATATGTACTATATCAATCCCCAGGACTTTGGTTTCATGAAATCTATAGAAATACTTAACATGGTTGTGCTGGGAGGTATGGGCAGTATCCCCGGTACTATCATAGGTGTGATAATACTGACCCTGGCTCCGGAAGTGCTGCGGGTGGTAGCTGAATACCGCCTCCTGGTTTATGGAGCTTTACTGGTAATCTTGATGATATTCCGCCCCAATGGGCTTCTGGGTGATGTACGCATTTACGACCTGAAAAAACGGTGGGGCAAAAAAGAGGTGAAAATATGATCATCCTGGAAATGGAAAAAATCAGCCAGGAATTTGGCGGACTGAGAGCTGTGGACGGAGTAAATCTGAGCATCACTGAAAAAGAGATATTTGGCATTATTGGTCCCAATGGCGCCGGCAAAACTACCTTGTTTAATATTATTACCGGGATTTATGTTCCTATCGAGGGCAAACTAGTCTTTAAAGGGAAGCAGCTTAACGGGATGGCTCCTCATGATATTGCTCGTCTGGGAATTGGTCGAACCTTTCAAAACATTCGGCTCTTTGATAAACTCTCCGTCTTGGACAATGTGCGGGTGGGCTGCCATGGAGTTACCCACAGTGGTTTTTGGAGCGGGATGCTGGGACTGCCGGGCAGCCGTAAAGAAGAAAAGTTGATTCTAACCCGGTCGCAGGAATTGCTGGAAATGGTTGGATTAACCGATAAACGTTATGAATATGCTGACAATCTGGCTTATGGTGAACAACGCCGGTTGGAAATAGCCCGAGCTCTGGCCTTGGAACCCTCGCTGCTGCTTCTGGATGAGCCAGGGGCGGGCATGAACTCGGCAGAAAAGGAAGAACTAATGGGGCTCATTCGCCAAATCCGCGCTGATCGACATTTAACTATAATACTGGTTGAACATGACATGAATCTGGTGATGAACATATGCGAGCGAATTGCGGTGCTTGATTATGGCCGCAAGATAGCCGAAGGAACCCCCAACGAAGTTAAAAACGATGAAAAAGTAATCCAATCCTACCTCGGAGTTAGTGCATGAGGAAAAGCCCCATTTATCTGGCGATTTTCTTTTCCGTCCTCTGTATGTCGACTTCCTCCATAATAATACGCTATTGTTCGGCACCGGCCCTGATAATATCACTCTATCGGGTGATATTTACCATGGGGATAGCCGGCGTCTTGGGCAGCACAGCGCCAGCCGGCATTAAAGAGCTTTCCCGACGGGATTTTTTCTACATAATCGGCGCTGGGGTATTTTTGGCCCTGCACTTGGGCTTTTGGATTACTTCCCTCAGCTACACCAGCATATCTAGTTCCGTGTTGTTTACCAACCTGCAGGTTATATTCGTACTCATATTTTCTGCTCTTTTATTAAAAGAAAGAGTAAACCGCTGGGTTACCATCGGCATTCTGACGGCCCTGCTGGGCAGCCTGCTTATTGTTCAGGGGGATCTGCAATCGGGAAAATTTCTAGGTGACATGCTGGCCTTGTTGAGCGGACTTTTTGTGGCCTTCTATTTCATTATTGGCAGAAACGTCCGCGCCCGGGTGGATGTCTGGACTTATACCGCGTTGACTGCAGGAGTCGCGGCCGTATTCTTATTAATTGGCTGTAACGCAGCCGGACTTAACCTGACAGCTTATCCGCGCCTGGATTGGCTTCTGTTTCTATTGCAGGCGGTAGGGCCCGGTATAGTTGGGCATGCCTCTCTAAATTGGGCCTTAAAATATGTAAAAGCACCGATAGTATCTGTATCGGTGCTGGGTGAGTCTGTAGGAGCCAGTTTGCTGGCTTTCTTGGTCTTCCATGAAGCCTTGGCCTGGTATCAGATGATTGGCGGAATCTTCATCCTGGCAGGTATCTATATCGCCGCCACTCGCGAAAAAGCCTCCGAAATCAAATAAACGCGGACAGGTCTGGGACAAGGGGACAGGTCCACTGTCCCACAATTCAAATCCAGTCGTGGGACAGTGGACCTGCCCCCTTGTCTATTCGGTCTTACTTACTTATACAGCTGGGTCCAGGTGGTTCCGGGGTAGTAGTGTTCTACTATTTCTTTGGCCATTGTGCCTTCCTGAGCCATAGTAAAGGCTCCCCACTGTTCCATGCCGCAGCCATGGCCCCAGCCTTTGCCTTTGAAAACCACATTGTTTCCTTCTACAGTAATACTGGTAAAATAAGTGGAGAACAATTTGTCAAAGCCCACCTTTTCACGCAGATCCACCCCGGCGATAGAAGCTGATCCGGCTGTAACCGTTAATGCACGTCCGGAAGGCCCCTTTTGTCCAACTTTAATATCGTCCAGTGAACCGGCTTTGGATCCCATTATATTCTTAATTGTGCTCTTAGGAATCTTCACAGTCCAATCGCGATATTTCTCGGGAGCGTTTTTCAGCCCATTGGTGGCAACGGGGACAATATAGGCAGAAGCCTTGTCCGCAAGTTTGGGAAAGCCTTCTTCGATACTGGCGGTCATATCTGGAGATACGGAGTGAAACTCAGCATACACGAATTTACCGTTATAGGTTAGAATCTGCCCTCTGGTTTCCTCTACAGCTTTGGATATTTCGGGAGTAATTTGCTTGGTATCATAGGCTTGAAATTCAGTATGATCATCGCTGGCATCAGTTCCATGTTTTTGCTGGGTGCCATGCTCATAATTGATCAAGGCTAGGGTCATGGTGCGGGCTACGATGGCTTGAGCCTTCAATGCTTCCATTGGGAATTTTGGCCCTATCTCAGCGGCAACTACCCCCTTTAGGTATTCTTCCAACTTAAGTTGTTCTTTTTTGCCGGTAGCACTACGGTAAAGGGTTATAGTAGGTTCTGCCGTATACTTGGACACTTCGGGAGCCAGTGGTACCGAAGCCTTTTGCCCGGGTGTTGGAGTCAGATCAGGCTTTTTTGCCGCTTGATTACATCCCGTCACAGAGAATGAGGATAGGAGCAGGATGATCAGAAGCAATGATGTCAGCTTGCCCATTCGATTTTTCCTCAAGACAATCTCTCCTTTAATATATTTTCAAGTTTGCCTTTAGTCTTTACTTAAGAGTAAATTGTTATAACTGGCAAACTCAGGTATAATTTGGGCGAGAAAATAATGGAGGATAATTAAATGCACATTGTTCTGGTGGAACCGGAGATACCACAAAATACAGGGAACATAGCCCGCACTTGCGCCTTAACTGGCACTACGCTGCATTTGGTCAAGCCATTGGGATTTTCCTTGGAAGATCGTTATTTGAAAAGAGCGGGACTTGATTACTGGGATAAAGTTGAAGTTAGGCTATGGGAGAGTATCGCTGAGTTTTTCGCGAGTTTCCGTGGATATAGATTTTATCTGGCCACTACCCATGCCCCTAGGGCCTATCACGAGTATAAATACGAGCAGGATGACGTTTTTATATTTGGACGGGAGACCCGCGGACTGTCGCCTGACCTGCTGGCAGCTTACCCGGATAACCAGATTAAAATACCTATGTTGGACATAGGGCGCTCTCTGAATCTGGCTAATTCAGCAGCTATTATTCTATTTGAAGCCTTACGGCAAGTTGGCTATCCTGGGCTAAAATAAAAAAACTCCCGCAGGAGTTTTTTTGATACCGTATCTATTTATGAATACAGGCTATTCTTCAACCGGTATTGGTGCCTCTACCGGGCAGATATCGGCACAAGAACCGCAATCAGTACACAGTTCGGGATTAATCAAATATTTGTCTTCGCCTTCAGAAATAGCATCCACCGGACACTCTTCCAGACAGAGACCACAGGCAATGCATTCGTCTGTAATTACGTAGGCCATATTGTTCGCCTCCTTTACTACTAGAAATCAATACTAGCATTATAGATAACCGATATTTTTTTGTCAATTTAGTGAAAAATTTAATTTGTTGACTACTATAATATTGAAAAATCTAATCATGCTGGTTTATGGTATTATACAAGTGCATGGACTTTTATTCAACAGGGGATTTAAAATATGCGATGTATCATTTTAGCCAATGGGGAATATGGGGAAATAGAGGCCTACCGCAAAGTATTTCAGGACGGCGATGCCATATTATGTGCCGACGGTGGAGCCAATTATGCCTATGAAATGGGTATTGTGCCAGCTGCCATAATCGGGGATTTGGATTCTATCCGGCCTGAGGTCCAAGAATATTACAAAACCTGCCATGTCAGGTTTCAAAAATATTCGCCGCACAAAGATTTTACCGATATGCAGTTGGTTCTAAAGACCGCCCTGGAATGGGGAGCGGAGGAGATCATCCTGCTCGGAACCCTCGGCAAACGTCTCGATCATACGCTGGCTAACCTCTACTCAGGGATTGATCTGGTGAGAAGAGGTATCAAGTTGAGTCACTATACCCCCGAATATTGGGTTCATATTATCAACCAGGATATTGTCATCGAGGGTCGCCCTGGCGACCTGGTATCGGTTCTGACCCTGACCGATGAGGCCTACGGGGTTAGCGAGGTAGGTTTTGAATACACCCTGACTGATGCAGCGATGGAGAAGAGCAAACCTTATGGCATTTCCAATGTTTTGGTGGGCCAGCATGGAACCGTTGGTGTACAGTCAGGTATACTAGCTGTTTTTCATTATATATAATGAAACATAATATTTGCGATAATTAGGATAGCTTTTTTTAATACTATGATATATCCTAGGCAAATGGGAAAAATAACTGGATCAAATAATAGTAGATAGAACAGTTTTTGGGATGCTTAGTTGAATATATTGCCGTTTAAATATATGCCAAAGGATGGGAAAGTTTTGGATTTAAATTTCTTATCCGGGGTATTTGCCAGTCCCTGGAACATCTTACGCAGTCTTATTGATATAGCGATTGTGGCTTACGTATTTTATCGACTGCTGAGCCTGATCAAAGGAAGCCGAGCCGAACAGTTGCTCAAGGGCTTGTTTATTCTGCTGATCTTTTCAGCAGTAGTAACCTATTTACAATTGGACATGGTCAACTGGCTCTTAGAGAAGTTGTGGATTGTCTTTGCGATAACCCTGCCTATCGTCTTCCAGCCGGAGCTCAGACGTTTTCTGGAGCAGCTGGGGCGAGGCAGATTCTTTGTCAGTTCCACTTCTCTCGAAAAAATAGATAGCAACCATATTGTAGTTGATGAGATCGTTACCGCGGTAAAGGTAATGTCCAAGGAGCGGGTTGGAGCCTTAATAATAATCGCCCGCGAGAACGACATTGAAGAATATCTGGACAGCGGAACCAGAATGGATTCGCTGGTTTCGGCGGGGCTTTTGATAAACATTTTCGTCCCCAACACCCCTCTGCACGACGGAGCCGTAATTATCAAAGAGGGGCGAATTCAGAGTTCGGCCTGTTTTCTGCCCCTGAGCAGTAATCCGGCCATTGATGGGAGATTAGGTACCCGGCATCGAGCTGGCCTGGGGATTTCGGAAGTATCCGATGCCCTCTCGATCATAGTGTCGGAAGAGACCGGAGCGGTATCCATTGCCCGGGAAGGCAGATTGGTCCGCTATTTGGACGAACAAGGACTTCGCGACATGCTGGAGGACGAACTGATAACCCAAGGAATTCGCCGAGACAGCTTCTGGAGGAGGTGGTCCAACGATGGTCGACAAGAATCTAAAAAGAAAAAAGACCGGGCTTAGAATAGCCTCTGTAATAATGTCACTCCTACTATGGTTTTATGTGATAAATCAAGGTAATGTGGCCTCTAGCGGCAATGTAATTGAGGTGGACCTGCAATATCACAACACACCGGCTGATTTAAATGTAACTGGACCCCAGAAAGTAGCTGTGAAACGATGGGGTTCATTCCACGGGGCAGCGGATATCACCGCGTATGTTGATCTCTCTGGACTGGGCAAAGGTGTATATCAACTTCCGGTCAAATTGGATACAGTCGCGGGAGCCATGTTTACGACGGTGCAGCCTACCAAGGTCGAGGTGACCCTTGAAGAACTGGGGGAAAAGGTACTTAGCATTAAACATGAAGTGAAACAAAATCCACCCACCGGGTACCAACTCTCCCAGGCCCTGCTATCCCCTGATCGCTGCCTAATTAAGGGGGATGCAGAGGCGATAGCCAAAGTCACAGTGGTGGTGGCACCAATCGACCTGGGTAACATAAAAGACATAGCAACCGTTAAATCTACCCTGCAGGCTCGTGATGTCAACGGCAAAACTGTTACCGAAGGAATTCAGATTGTGCCGGCCACAATTAATGTAAATGTAGTACTGGAGAAAAAGCAGCTTAGTAAAAAAGTAAACCTTAAACCTCAGTTTACTGGTGTTTTAGCTGATGGCTTCAGTATGGGAGCAGTTACGAGCGACCCGCTTCAGGTCAGCATTCTGGGTGATCAAAGCTTGGTGGAAGCCATAAATGAAATTGCCACTAAACCAATCGATGTAAGCGGCAAGTCGGAAGATTTCACCCAAGTGATAGATCTGGTTCAACCGGATGGTATCGTGGTAGTACCAACCAAGGTTACCATTCAGGTCAAAATAGCGAAAACGGTCGTAAGTGGAGTTAAACCATGAAGGTTCGTGTCCGCGGTCTGCGAGTGAGTTTAGATTATCGAGAAAAAGAATTGGCCCATCTGGCGGCCCAACGCTTAGGTTTAAAAGAAGAGCAGATTATCTCCTGGGAGCTGGTCAAAAGGGCGGTAGATGCACGTAGAGCCATGGTCTGCTTTACTTGTACAGTAGATCTGGAGCTGACCGAATCGGCATCAGTATCTCCAGAAGTAATGGCATCGCCTGAAATATCGTATTTGGAAGAACAGCCTATCCCTCAGCCTGTACCGGGCAGTACTAATCTTCCCCATGCACCGTTGGTGGTAGGGTCAGGTCCGGCTGGGCTTTTTTGTGCCCTGGCTTTGGCGCGCAGAGGCTACCGGCCGGTTGTAATTGAGCAGGGGCAAGATATGGAGCGGCGGATTAAGGGAGTGCAAAATTTTTGGAAGTCAGGTATACTCGATAGAAAAACCAATGTTCAATTTGGTGAAGGCGGAGCCGGAACCTTTTCTGATGGAAAATTAACTACCCGAATAGGCGATTACAGGGTAGACTATGTCTTAAAGACCTTTGTGGAATATGGAGCCAATGCCGAGATACTGTACCTAAAAAAGCCACATGTGGGCACTGATGTGATTCGCGGGGTGGTTAAAAAAATCCGGCAGGAGATTATCCGGCTGGGAGGCGAATTTTTCTTTGAAGCCTGCCTGACAGATATAAAAGTTAACAAAGGAGTGCTGCAGAGCATAATAATAAATAGTGAAGAGGAACTGGATTGTTCAGTGCTGGTTTTGGCCACGGGCAACAGCGCCCGCGATATATACCGACTACTCTATCGCCGCGGAGTGAAGGTCATTCCCAAAGCATTTGCGGTAGGGGTTCGCATCGAACATCCTCAGGCTATGATAGACGGAATGCAGTATGGAAAATTTGCCGGGCATCCCCGGCTTCCAGCCGCCGACTACCACTTCACTTATCAGGATCGACTTACGAGCAGATCCTTATATACCTTCTGTATGTGTCCGGGCGGATATGTAGTAGGAGCGTCATCAGAACCTGGGCGTCTGGTAACCAATGGAATGAGTTATTTTAAGCGGGACAGCGGGGTTGCCAACAGTGCGCTGGTAGTGACTGTATCCCCGGCAGACTGGGGAAACGATGCGCTGGGTGGCATAAAGATGCAAGAGGAATTGGAAGAGCGGGCCTTCATTATGGGGGGGGCAAACTATAAAGCCCCCGCCCAGTATTTAAATGATTTTTTAGATAACCGCTCCAGCATAGATCTGGATGAATCAATATCCACCTATGCCCCCGGTGTAACCCCTGCCAACCTAGGCAGTTTGCTGCCTGAAGAGATTAGCGGGGTAATGCGCAGAGGCATAAAAAGCTGGGCTCAGCGAGCGAATGTCTTTCGCCATACCCAGGCAGTTATGACCGGAGTGGAAACTCGCACTTCAGCACCAGTGCGGATAGAAAGAGATACGAATTATAATGCGATTGGAATTCCCGGCCTGTATCCCTGTGGGGAAGGGGCAGGTTATGCCGGAGGCATTGTAAGCGCCGCCGTAGACGGCCTCAAAGTGGCTGAGAATATTATCGGATGTTACCGGGGACCTACTACCCAAGGGGAAATAAAGAACAGTGGGGTAGTCAGGGGGAGTACTCTGGAAAATTGACTTATGGAGGTAGAAATAGTGGGGACATTGTTTGGAACAGATGGAGTTAGGGGAATAGCTAATGTGGAACTTACGCCAGAACTGGCGTTTAACCTGGGTAGAGCAGGCAGTTACGTTTTGGCCATGCAGGATACTACTGCGCGGCCACGCATAATGGTGGGCAAAGACACTCGGGTATCAGGAGACATGCTGGAAGCAGCGCTGATTGCCGGGATCTGTTCAACCGGTGCCGATGTATTGACGGTAGGGGTCATACCCACTCCAGCCGTGGCTTACCTAACTGAAAAATATAATGCCTCCTGCGGTATCGTCATATCCGCTTCCCATAACCCGGTAGAAGACAATGGTATTAAGTTTTTCGGTCCCAATGGCTATAAGTTACCGGACGAAATCGAAGCCGAAATAGAAAGACTGCTAATCGAAGGTACTGCCAACTTAAGTCGCCCGCAGGGAAAAGAAGTAGGTCGGGTTTACGATGTCGAAGAAGCATTAAACCGTTACCTTGATTATCTGGTTTCATGCTATACAGCCTCGGAACAACTGCATGACATATCGGTAGTAGTAGACTGTGCCAATGGTGCCGCCTACAAAGCAGGACCCCGGTTGTGGAGCCGTCTAGGTGCCAGGGTTATCGCCCTAAACAATAACCCCAATGGCGTTAATATTAATGACCGCTGCGGTTCGACCTATACCGAAGGGCTGAAACGAGCGGTACTACATTTCAAAGCTGATGTTGGCATCGCCTATGACGGGGATGCGGATCGCTGTATCGTCATTGACGAATGTGGCAACGAAACCGACGGAGACCATCTTATGGTTATTTGTGCTCTGGATATGCAGCGCCGCGGCCAGCTCAATCCTTCTTCAGTGGTAGCCACGATTATGAGCAATATTGGTCTTAATATTGCCCTGCGCCGCGAAAACGTTATTGTAGAAAGCTGTAAAGTCGGGGATAGATATGTGCTGGAAAAAATGAAAGAAACCGGTGCCATTCTGGGTGGTGAACAGTCCGGTCATATCATATTTTTGGAACACGCTACCACCGGTGACGGACTTTTGACCTCACTTAAACTGGTTGAAGTAATGAAAAGAACCGGGCTGCCCCTGTCACAGCTGGCCCGGGAGATGGAAAAACAGCCTCAGCTGCTGGTAAACATCCGCTTGGAAGATAAAGATACAATCCTGTCTCATGATCTGGTAACCGTGGCCATGAGCCGGGCGGAAACCAAACTTGGCGAAATGGGTAAATTGGTGGTTAGACCTTCCGGGACTGAGCCTCTGGTTAGGATTATGGCTCAGGGACCGCAGCAGTATTTACTTGAGGAGGTGATAGCAGAGATTAGCGAGGCTATTAAACAGGTTCAGGAGATTTAAGCGCCTGACCCGGTCAATTGCTGAGCAGTACCGGGTGACGAGGTGGGGGTTTATCGAGAAAGATCGGCGGGTACCCCCCGGTGTCCTACCATCGTTAGCATAGCTACAAAACGAATAGCAATATTCGCAATAAAAAACTATGCAGGTAGAATGGACTTCCATTTGAATTTAATGCTAACCACCATTTCCAAATATACACTTATGGGGGAATAATATTAATGTGTGGAATTATGGGCTATATCGGCAGCAATAATGCGGTGCCGGTAATTATAGATGGACTGAGTAAGCTCGAATACCGGGGCTATGACTCAGCCGGAATTGCCATATATAAAGAGGGACAACTGAATATAACCAAGAAGCAAGGCCGCCTGACTGAGATGGTCGCGGCTCTGGGAGAAATACCAACTTCCCATATAGGCATCGGGCATACCCGCTGGGCTACGCACGGGATACCCAGCGATGCCAACTCTCACCCCCATGCTGATTGTACCGGACGTATCGCTCTGGTGCACAATGGGATTATTGAAAACTATGCCAGCTTACGCAAAGAGCTGATCATGGAAGGTCACGATTTCATATCTGAGACCGATACCGAAGTAATGGTACATTTGATAGAAAAATATTATCAGGGTTCCCTGGAAGATGCAATGCGCCAGGCCCTTGGTTACGTCCATGGATCCTTTGCGGTCGTTGCCATATCTGCCGATGAACCCGACCAAATTGTGGCTGCCAAAAAGGCCAGTCCTATGATAGTCGGCCTGGGTGAAGGCGAGAATTTTCTAGCCTC
Source organism: Syntrophomonadaceae bacterium (assembly GCA_963665865.2). Classification (GTDB taxonomy): domain Bacteria; phylum Bacillota; class Syntrophomonadia; order Syntrophomonadales; family Syntrophomonadaceae; genus PHAA01. The sequence continues at coordinate 284,544 of CAXXWF010000001.1, forward strand.
AGATATCCCCGCTATAATAGGAAAAACTAAAAGAGTATATATCATCGAGGATGACGAATTCGTGGTAATAAAAAGTAATTCGGTAGCGATTAGCGATTTTGCTGGCAACCCGATAGTAAAAGAGATATTTGAGGTAACTTGGGATGTCGAAGCGGCCGAAAAGGGCGGCTTTGAACATTTTATGCTCAAAGAAATCCATGAACAGCCCACTGCCCTGCGAGAGACCCTGCGGGGGAATATAAAGAATAATATGGTCGATCTCAGCGAAATGGACATCGATGATATATTTGCCGAAGCGCAAAAGATATACATCGTGGCCTGCGGGACTGCTTATCATGCTGGTCTGGTGGGGCGTAACATTATCGAGAAATTGGCTCAGATTTCGGTTGAGACTGACATTGCCTCTGAATTCCGATATCGTGATGTTCTCTGGCAGGCCAATTCCGTAATGATCGTAATCAGCCAATCCGGAGAAACTGCCGATACCATTGCCGTCCTGCGCGAGGCTAAACGTAACGGTATCAAAGTGCTGGCAGTAACCAATGTAGTAGGCAGTTCCATAGCCCGTGAAGCCGACCGGGTCATATACACTCACGCTGGCCCGGAAATCGCTGTAGCCTCCACCAAAGCTTACTCAACTCAGCTGCTGGTTATGTATCTGCTGGGTTTGCATCTGGCTCGGGTAAGAGAAACGTGCAGCCTTGCTGAGCTGCGCGAATTGGCTAATGAGATCAGCCAGATTGATAAACTGGTGGAAGAAGTATTAACCCAGCAGGACAACATCATGAATCTGGCCGAAAAATATCAGGGAGTTCAGGATACCTTTTTCCTAGGCCGCGGATTTGACTATGCCGTAGCCATGGAGGGAGCCCTGAAATTGAAAGAAATATCCTATGTGCATGCTGAGGCCTATGCCGCCGGCGAACTAAAACACGGCCCCCTGGCCCTGATAGACGTTGGAGTCCCGGTACTCGCCCTGCTTACTCAGGATAACCTGGTGGAGAAAACTATGTCCAACATTAAAGAAGTAAAAGCGCGCGGAGCAGTAGTGGTAGCAATCTGCAAGGAAAATATGCAGGAAGCCTGCCAGGAATGCGATGAGCAAATACTTCTGCCCAATGTGCATTCCATCCTAGCACCGATGGTATCAGTAGTTCCTCTGCAAATATTCTCTTACTACATGGCTATTTTCAGAGGGGCTGATGTTGATAAGCCCAGGAATCTGGCGAAGAGTGTTACTGTGGAGTAATAAAATTTTTACTAAAGAGAGAGCTGTTGACGGCCAATATAGTTCTGAACAAGCCAATATAGTTCTAAACAAGATAATATAGTTCTGAACAAATAACGCTTACTATTTAAAATGAAGTTTTATTTATTAGAATAATATCTGAGTAATTTAAAAAGTTTGAGAAAAACAGTCCACCGCTATATTAATGTTCGGTGGGCTGTTGTTATAAGTGAAGCTCATTAATATCCTCATCGATTATGCCCACGTTGAAAAGACTATTCAACCACCAAATTTCACTTTTCGCATAAAGTCTAAGTTATTTAGAAATTCCTTCGCATGAGATATAACCAAAAGGTCTTCATCCGTAAAATCTTCAGAATTAAAGGCAAATTGTATCTCATCCTCATCAGTTGAAGCTGCAGCTATAAAATATTCCAGAGTATAACCATATAGATTGGCAAGCTCTTGAAGTACCCCCAGCCCTATAGGCCTTGTTTAGAACTATATTGGCAGTCAACAAGAGCTGATAAAACAAAATTAAGTTGGTAACTGAAAAATTATGATGGTAACTGAGATGTAAAATTGGTAACTGGATTAATTTAGTTAGTAACTGAAAACAACCCATCTGTAAAACTATGGATGGGTTGTTTTTTGCTTAATATAAAATCTCAAATAAAAACCTAACGGTTTATAATTACAAAGCTTTTTAAGCCCTCTGAACGAATAAATTAACTTAAAGTAAAAATTATGATAATTCAACTTAAAAGGAATTTAATAATCAGAAAAGGATTTAATTTATAATTAGGTTTCCTCCAATACCATGGCACATTGAAACGGTTTTACCGAATATTAGATAGTTATTCCTCCCATGCAGGCGTATAATTGCTCATATAATCAAGCTTGCTGTCATTTAAGAGCTTTTTCATTTCTCTCCAATATGGCATGTAAATATCCATCAGCGCAATAAAGTCTGCACCATGGTTTCTCTCTTTCAAATGCACTAGTTCATGAAGAATTACATAATCCAAACACTCGAGAGGCTTTTTCGCAAGTTGGAGATTAAGCCATATCTTTTTTTTGTTTACACTACAGGTGCCCCAGCGCGTGGTCATGTATTTTGTCTGCCACGAATCGCAATATAGGCTGGTAGCATCTTCCCACTTTGGCAGACGTTTTTCAATCTCTGCTTTCAGTAAGGATCTATACCATTCATTGACATAGTTTTCTCGTTGTTTGGGCGTACTCTCTTTCCTAACAGTAAGGATAGCCTTGTCGCCCTCAAGCTGGATCGAATTACCCTTATAGCTGTAATCAACCTGTAAATAATACTGTTTCCCCCAAACATAGAGCGTTTCTCCAGAGACAAATTGCCTCTCGCTCTGGCGCGGCTGATCTGCAAATTTATCTTGCTGTTTTTTTATCCAGCCAATTTTCAGGCGAATAAACATTTTGATGCTTTCATCACTTACGGCAATAGGCACCGAAATGCGCACAGCCCCATCTGGCGGCAGAACCGACAGATGCATATTCTTTATATTCTTTTTCACTACCTCAACATTAATATTTGCTATAGTTATGTGCATCAGTATTCCTCTTGTTCTACGACGATTTTGAACAGTCTTTCCACTTCGCCATCATCTTTTAAAATTTTAAAAAGTTCTTTTTTGATTCGGTTTTCTTTCACGGGATTATTTCTAAAGCCATCCAACTTTCCCCGAAGAACCGCCTCATGCAGTTTAATAGCCAATACCTCGTCACAACGGGTGTTATCGTAGAACGCGCGCATCGCTCCGCTATGTCTGATTGACTGCGGATAGGCGTTGTTTTCCTCAGGTTTGGCGACATTCTTAGCCAGCTCAACATATCTGTCAAGCATACCCTTATAGGCTATAACCCCCTTTTTACGCTCGGCAATCAATTCCTCTAAAACTGTGGACATATTAGCGTAGTACTTAGGGTTTACGACTTGTCGTTCAATAATTTTTTTGCGAATATTGTTTTCAATGGCCTCCGCTGCGCTTTCCTGACTGCGCTCGTTGCCTTCTTCACCTTTCAGCTTGGACTCTTGAGCTAAGATGAAATCAAGTAATGTAAAATCGTCGAATTCGCCAATTTTTCTGCTGTCCTCCGCGGCAATATAATTATCAATCAGATAGCGCATACCTGGTTCGTATTGTTTTAGATCAATAAAGTCTGCGCTTGCCCGCCCGATGGTTTCACGCAGCGAAACGAAAAATTCTACTTTGGCAGCAATGGCAGCTTGTTCGCTCTGTGAATAACCGGCTGTGCTCATATCAGGCTTGATTTCCGCATACGCTCGCACCAGTCTACCAACCAAGCGATACAATCTTTCACGGCTTCTGGCAAAAGTTTCATCAATTCCGAGATCGAGACCGTTTTCACCACAGAAATATCGTGCATAGCTAAGTTCGTCCTTAGGAGGTTCGGCACCCTCGCACAGTTCCTCTAGTTCGTCCAAGGTATCATTCAAATAACTTTTGGCCTCAACTACGCGATTTTTTAAGACCTCGGCTATATCATCCTCGTCATAATCCGCGAATGCCCCCGAAGTGTATTTTGTCATTGCATGGTTCAAATCTCCGAATAATTCTTTATAGTCAATAATATAACCAAAATCCTTGTCTTCGCCGTCCAGTCTGTTTACGCGGCAAATCGCCTGAAACAGTCCGTGATCATGCATTGTTTTGTCGATATATAAATAGGTGCATGGTGGAGCATCAAAGCCAGTTAAAAGCTTGTTTACCGCAATCAGAAGCCGCATATTCGCGGGCTCTTCAACAAATTTACGCTTGGCCTCTGTTTCAAAATCATCAACTTTCTTTGCGATATTTTCTTTCGATACATCAGAATGGGGATCAATGCCGATCATTCGCAAGTATGCCTCATATTTTTCAAAGGCTTCAGTTTCTTCGTCCTGACTGACTGTTTCCGTTCTGACGTCACCAGGCTGCGGCATGTAGGAGGTGATAATGGCGCATTTTTTAAAGTTCTTTGATTGAAATATCTCATAATACTTGCAAGCCGAATAAATGGTTCCGGCAACCAAAATGGCATTTCCGTTTCCCTCTATCAGGCGCTGCTTAGTCTCCATATCAAAAATAATGTCATTAGCGATTTTCTCTAACCGCGAGCGAGAGCTGAATACTTTTTGCAGATTTCCCCAGTGGGATTTCAGTTTTGCCTTGGCTCTTGGCATCAGCCCAACGGTCTTTATATCAAACCATGCGTCAATTTTATTTTGGGAGGTAATGTCCTGTGGAATTTCCCGTGCCTCATAGCGCAGGTCAAGTACCACGCCATCGCGCACGCCCTCGTCATATTTGTAGGTGTGGATATAGCCGCCAAACACAGCAATGCTGGATGTGCGGTCAAGCTCATTTTTGTCCTTTTTCAAAAGTGGTGTGCCTGTAAAACCTACAAATAGCGCTTTAGGCAGAATGGCTTTCATCGCCTTATGTAGTTTGCCGGACTGTGTTCTGTGGCACTCGTCGACGAACACATAAAAATCGCCCTTTGCTTCAAAACCCGCAGGGAGAGAAGCATATAGGTCTTCGATATATTTATCATAATCAAGGTCGGAGACTTCGCCACCGCGCCTGCCAAATTTATGTACCAATGAGCATATAAGCCTATCGTCGTAGGAATTCAAGCGATTTATTAAATCTTTGCCGCTCTTTGTGCGCTCGATTTTTTCCTCAACGCCGACATAGGTCTTCTCAATGTTTTCGTCAAGCTCCTCACGGTCGGTGACGATCAGTACGCGAGCATTGGGGCTGTTTGCCAACATCCATTTGGAAAGCCAAACCATGGTCAACGATTTGCCACTACCTTGGGTATGCCAGATAATACCACCTTTTTTCTTTTCGAGGAGCCGCTTTTCCGTCCGTTTTACGCCGTAGTACTGATTGTATCGGCAGACTTTTTTTTTGCCTTTATCAAATACGATAAAATTGTGGATGATGTCCAGCAGGCGCTTTTTATAGAACAAAGCAAAAAGCTGCCTTTCCAGATTTCCTACAATATCCTTGCATTCTTCTTCTATGAGCAGGTCGGTTTCATACCGCTCATCCGAATTTTCACGGTAGCCGTCGTCTTTCCATCCTAAATAATACTTTTCCGGCGTGCCGATAGCTCCGTAGCGCAGTCCCTCGCTGTCATTTCCTGCTAGGACAAGCTGTACGGTGGTGAAAAAGTTTTCGATAAAATGCTCCCGTTGATTGGTGAGATTTTGACGAATGCCGTTTGATACAGAAACGGTACTCTTCTTAAGCTCCAAGATAGCGATAGCGATGCCGTTGATGTAAATGACGATATCCGGTCGCTTGGTATTATTGCCGACAATGGTGACCTCCTCGGCGAATGTAAAATGGGTCTCCGTCGGAGCATCGAAGTCGATAAAATAGACTGTCTTTTCCGATTCATTGGGACTTTCACTTACTTTAGCGCCGTATTTCAAAAGGGTATAGACATTGTGATTGGCAGAATAGAGCCCCTGCTGCATATTGCCCGCAGCACGAACCAGCTTGTCAATGGCGCGGTCGGTGAGCTTTTCAGAATAGCCCCGCTTAAGGAGATATGCCTTTAATCTGCCAACATCAATGTTTTTATTCTCGCTGTCGTGCAGATCACCAATATATGTATAATTCAGTTTATCGTGAAAGAACCGTATCACCCTGTTTTGGGTTTTTCTTTCGGCGTCTCCGATATTGGGCATAGGGCTACCTCCTTTAACCAAACAGTGTCGTATTTTCTTTGATTGCTCGTTGAATGTCTATATCGCTAAAATAAGTTTTTTTGAGCTTTGCATTCCATTCTTTGTCAGACCGGATCAGTTCTTTAATGTTGGTAGGCGAAATTTTCTTGCCTTGGCCGGTAAGATCACACATAGCCATGTCGATGGTGGCGAGCAGTTCCAGCTCGTTGCGGCCTATATGCAGAAAATTGCTTTTCAGCCAATCAATATCATCCTGCATATTCCACTTTTCAATATACCCGAGGGCTTGTGAGATATTCGTGCCCTTGCTGTATCTGGTGCCTTTGTCGCTTGCGGATGTAACGATGTATTTGTTATTTCTGGCGATGGGCTCGCCACCCTTATAACGTACCTCGTCGGCATACGGTCCCGCAGCCTTTTTCTTGAACGCAGCAACGCTTGCCTCCTGCTTTCTACGCAGCAGATAGAGCAGCTTCTGAATTTTGACCCGCCCCAGCGGGTACTTGTCTGAATAGAAGGCATCAACAATGGCGGCTATCAGCGCTGCATCTTCTATATGCTTGTTATGCCCTTGTTTTGATTGTTCCCTTTGCTTACCCGTAACCAGCGCACTCTGCGGCTTCACTTTTTTAGTGGTGTCAATAAGTCGTATCCTGCCCGTGATTAATTCCTGCATCATGCCTTGCTTGATGTTGCGGACTTTAGAAAGCTTCTTCTGCAAGGTTTTGATTTCAGTATCCATATCTGAGAGGATATCGGCTATATCGTTTTGCTCGGTGTATTCAGGAAGCGTAATAACAGTATCAGCAAAATTATTTTTTGATAAATTGTAGCGAGTTGCGCCTTGCGCTAACACTCTCATAATCTTTCGCCCTTCGTCACTGTTAAAATAGAACGGCAAGAACAGCGGATTTACTTCGGAAGTATTCAATCTAAAACCAAAGCAAAAGCTATTCAAATATGTGTTAGGTAAATCGGCTAAAAGGACAGAACACTTACCGACTTCTTCAGGCGTTTCGGATGAAGTATTGAAAAACAAATCGCCTATTTGCACCTGATTTTGGTTTTCTGATTCTTTAACATTCACTTTTTCTAATATAGAGATGTCTATCCATACATTGCTTAAAACATTTAAAAAAGTAATATATGTGGCACTTCCACAACCAAAGTCATTTTTTGTTTTTCCCGACAAACCGCCATAGAAATCTCCAAAATCGCCAACACGCATCTCAACCCACTCACCGCTAAACCCAGGCAGGCGTTTTTTGCCGCTGAGGAGCTGCTGCATGGTGCCCTGTTTGATTGCCTTTTTCTTTAATATCAATTTTTCAAGCGACGAAATAAGTGTGTCTGCATCCGAAAGCATCTTTGTAATTGCTTCCTGCTCGGGGAGAGGGGGATAGGCTATAGGTAGTCTCTTGACAATTTTAGCAGTATAGCTTTGCTGTTTAGTTCCTTGGCAAAACTTAAAAGCAAGGTCATCTCCATTCATTACATAGTAATGGCGTAGGTAGTTCACATTAACTTTATCAGTTCCATAAAGAGCCATACACGACTGATTTGTAGTTGCATCGCAGCCTAAAATAGCGCAGCTTCCTCTTGTCCCAGATGCTTCTAATCCCGTTATAGCCATAAGAAACGTACCAGCTGGATGTATTGTTAAATTTGCTTTTTGCATGGCTTCTTCAGAAATGTGTTCAATAGTTTCAAGAATAGTATTATAGTTAAGTTCTCCGCTCGAAACCCACTTAATATTTCCCTTATAATATCTGTCTATTGCTCTATATGGAGTTGCCCCACTTGAAAAGCCCTTGAAAACATTGCCCCAAACATCACAAGTCCAATCTTTCGGAATAACACCAACTTCGGTTTGTTTGTATCCCTCAGGCACTAACATTCAAACCCCATCCTTTCCAAATGAGATTTGACCTTTGCCTCGTAATACTCGACCTCTTTTTCAAGGCTGGACAGGGTATGCTCATAACGCTCAGTTAACTTCACGATGCGGTCAGCAATGTTATGGGAAATAGTGGTGTAAAGCGTGTCAATGCCATTATAGATGTGATAATACCACTTTTTGTTAACGAGCAATTCTTTGACCTGCTCATCGGTAAGCTTGGAATATTGCTCCTTGACCTTTTCATCCAGCTCGGCGTATAGATCCTTAATCAGCTTGGAAAACTCGTCGACTTTGATAACCAAGCCATATGCTTCCGACAATTCTTCGAAATCATCTTTATACAGTTCAGGAACGGGTTTGTTATTCCGAATATCTGTTATTCTGCTTGCTATACTTGTCTTATTGAGATTGCCATTATCGTTTATTGCATTTTGGCAAAGAGGGTTATCGTCTATATAAGATAAATAGTCTTTTTTATTCATTCCTGAAAGCAGCGAAAGTAGTGCTTCAAGCGCGGTTATTTCGGGAGTGGTTATAGAGCTTTTCATGGTCGCTAATTCGTCATAAATATCTTTTGCCTTTAATTTTCCGTTGTCATCGCAAAGACTTTTCAGCACAGAGTCTTCTTGAGTATTCTCTATAAGTTCAGCAAGACGGTTTTCCGTCTCAGCAACGATCTGCTCCGCCTCGGCGATCTTCGACTTTTCTGCGCTAAAAAAGGTTTCGGCAATAATGTCCTTAGGGATCAGCTTACCCTCCCAACCGATAACTTTCTCTTTGCCTTTGTTCTTGCCTGAAGTGTAGATGCCTATAATATTTTCAGTTTCCCTAGCGGCTACATAACCGTCTTGAATTAGGATATACACATCGTCTGCTATAACCTCTTGCCAGTAGGAAAGCAGTACCTCATAAACATCGTATTTGTCGATCAGCTCCACGCATTCATACTCCGTGATCAGCGTTTCGGAAAGTTCGATGATAAGATCCTTCACAGTTATATCGCCATTAATGTTTCTGAGTTTGCCATCGATCTTGCGCTGCCACGCCTCGAAAGCGGCATCGATTTTGCCGCTATACGCCAAGAATTCATCGTCTGCGTAGATGGTGCTGCGTACCTCGTTTTTTTCGATGTTCAGTTTATAGTAGCCCTCGCGCATCAGTGAAAAGAGCTTGCCTTTCAGATTGCTGAACAGCGACCAATAGCGGTTAAGTCCGTCCACATCGCGGGCAGGGATGCCGCCGTTTAGGTGTGCGTTGATATCCTGTAAATCTTCCGGTGTGCCCGAATCTATGTGGCGCGGAATGTTAAGGTTATACTCATTTTTGACTTTAAATTCATCATTAGGCACAAAACGGGCGTATTTGAGGTCATCCGTAATTTTATTGTTAAAGGTGGTGACGATTTTATAAATATCCCGCTCGCGCAGGCGGTTTTTGTTGCCGTCTTTAATAAAATCATGGCTTGCGTCGATCATGAAAATGCCCTGACGTTCATCTGCCCCTTCTTTATCGATAACGAGAATACAGGCGGGAATGCCGGTTCCGTAAAAGAGGTTAGCGGGTAGCCCAATAATGCCCTTAATATAACCGCGGTCAATGACGCTCTTTCTGATCGTACCCTCAGAATTGCCGCGAAACAGCACTCCGTGTGGCAGGATGACTGCTGCTTTGCCTGTGCTTTTAAGTGATTTCAGAATATGTAAAAGCCATGCGTAGTCACCGTTTTTCTCCGGCGGCCTGTCGCCATAACCTTCAAAGCGACCGTATTCCTTCAGTCCGTCCGTCCAGTTTTTTGTTGAGAACGGAGGATTGACCACCGCAAAATCGAAACGCTTTATAATGGTTTCCTCTGCGTCTTCAAAATATTGCGGATTGGAAAACGTATTGCCGGTCTTGATAACTCCTGGTGCTTTGTTGTGCAAACCAAGGTTCATTGTGGCAAGACCTGCCGTTGTAACATCTTTTTCCTGTCCGTATATTGCAACCTCAAAGGGAGCAGCATCTGCAGCACGTATCAAAAGCGAGCCGCTGCCACAAGCAGGGTCATAAACGGTATATCCTTCATCTCGTGGGGTGATTTTATCAATGCCAATCACTTTTGCGAGGATGCGGGAGACTTCAGCAGGTGTATAGAACTGTCCTTTGCTTTTGCCGGATTCGGTAGCAAAGTTGCGCATCAGGTATTCATATGCGTCACCGATAATATCGTCACCGCCTACGCGGTTGTTCTTGAAGTTGAGCTCTGGGCGCTGAAAAATGGCAATGAGACCTGTAAGCTTGTCTACCATTTCCTGTCCCTTGCCCAGCTTGGATTCGTCGTTAAAATGGGCGTTGTCAATAATGCCGCGTAGTTCGTTAGCCTCGGCAAGCGCGGCAATGATGGTATCAATTTTTTCACCGATGTTTTTATCTCCTTTAGCGGCAACCATATCGTCAAAACTGCCACCCACCGGTATTTTGATGTCAGAATACTTTTCGCCTTTGAATTTATCAGTAACATATTTTACGTACAGCAAGGTGAGAATATAGTCCTTATATTGGGACGCATCCATACCACCACGCAGTTTATCGCAGCTTGCCCATAATGAGCTGTATAATTCATTCTTCTTAATGGCCATAACCGTGCTCCATTCTATTTTGGATTTCTGCTTAATGAATGATTATTTATCTGAGTCTGGCACGATCTCCATAATGTCACCAATATCGCAGTTTAAGGCTTTACATATTTTTGCAAGGACATCAGTGGTGACATTTTCATTCTTACCGAGCTTCGCCATTGAGGTGGGGCTAATGCCAGATGCTTCGCGTAAATTTTTCTTCTTCATATCGCGGTCTATTAGTAATTTCCATAGCTTTTTATAACTTATGGCCAAATGTGCTCACCTCTCAAAGCTTATGATGTCAACTATTATATGGAAAAATATCCATATAAACAATATAAAATCCGCGAGTGCGGATAAAAAATACATAATATTCAATTATATGATAGTGACTTATACTGATAAAATGAAGATAACCCCTATTGTTTTTGCTAGCAAAAAAAAGGAAAAGCCCCAAATACCGAGATACACAACATATCAAAACTATCGACTTCTAAAAACTGTTTTGGTAGTTTTTGAAGTATTTAATCAGAAAAGAATATGAAGTTATTAAGCTGCAAAATAAGTGCTAATATAAAATGGTCTCTGGCGGACTGAGAGTCACTTGAACGGTATCGCAGGTCGGTATAATAAACGATGCAATGGTCAAGTCTAATAAGCAATATCTCCGGATGTACCGTTGCCAGAGGGAAAGACCAGCAACGGGGACAGTACTAATCAAGACCGTAGGGAAGAACGATCGAATCAAGCGCTGCGGTTCTAAACGAACTAAAATTCAGTTTTGCAAATTAATGTAATTGTGTGAGGCGAACGAGGCATGCTTACCGTAGAACAGTACATTGCACAGATGAAGAAAAAAGATAAATTGGATGAATTTAATTTTCAAGAACATTCTGACAATATTTCCCAAGTAATTAGGTATGTAATGGAATACTTTAATGATTATCTCAACCCCGAAGACTATGATTATGAAAAGATCAAGACCGAGCAGGCCATAGTTAAAATCGATAAGGAAATCGGAGACGCTTTCCCGAAAAGTAAGTCCTTCATTATTGATTATTACAGAAGCCATAAGACCCGGATAGATAGGCTTATGAGGAATTCCCAGAAAGAACTGTACTATGTTGAACTGTATTATTGCCGTGAGGACTACGAAAAGGCTGTAGACCGGTTTTGTGAAGGAAGAATGAAAGACACAGGGATAGAGCAGTACAGGAAAGAGTTGATTGATCTAGCCCAGGAGATAAGTGAGAAAGATACCGAGTACCCCAAAAATTCAGGCTATAAGTATTTGGACAATTCTTTGGTTGCCTGGGTGAAAGAAACTTATCGCCAATATGGGGTCAATTTATATCAATTTGCGGGGAGCGTTGTTTGGCCCTACTATGAAAAATATATAGAATACGTTTTCGACCATGATTCTGAAACATCCTACCATATAAACCGCTACAACCACCGGTATCATAACAATCCGTTTGATATAGATGAGATTTATGAAGACAACGCCCACAGGCCTTTTATCGAAGGACGAAAAGGCGAATTAGAAATGCTTATGATATATGTGTGGGTAAATGAATATGTAAAAGACACCGATTATTGGCCCGAATATGTCAACTTATGCATTTCAACAGGCAGGGTAAGCATAGTCAGCAATATTAATATATTGATACCAGTTAAATATGAAGATATTGCCTACCCTGATGATATTGGCAGCCGCATGGTCTTTGCCGAAACGACCACGGGCATTTTGAATACTAATCCCAATGGGCCTTATGTTCTTCAAATTAACTATAAAAAAGAAAAAGATGTTATCTGGAAGGATGAAAAGGCGCTAGACGATGTTATTACCAACCTCAAAAATACCTTTTCTAAATACGGAACCCCCTACGCCCTGGAGATGCTGCCCCCGCTACGCTCCCCAGTCTATAATGAAGAACAGTTTTTCGCCTATTATCAGCTGCTAGAAAAGGGCATGAAGAAATATCCTGGCATGAAGATCGCATTGATCAATGGACCTAACCGGCAAAAAGCCAAAGCCCAGTATCTTATGCAGACAAGCGATGATGTTTTTAACTTAAGGAAAATCGCAAAAGATATGAAATTCAAACTAAAATTTGCCCTCAATCTTGGGACTTTGATACAAAGGAAATATTCCAAAAGTGATTATGAAAATGATTTTGGCCGGCTCAGTGAGATAAGGAATTCAATCGTAGTAGCCATAAATGATAGGAGCATTTCGCTGTTGCTGTTAAGGGTGTAGAGATTCTCCGTTTCAAAGAAAACGCCAACGGGCGTCTGCATAGCCGCCAACTTACGTACATAACCAATGCAGTCCAGAATATTTCTCGCAAAACGTGCAACTGTCTTTGTAACTATAAGGTCAATCTTTCCATCCTGACAATCTTTTATCATCTTAATGAAAGCATCGCGATGTTGGAGTGACGTACCGGAGATACCTTCATCCGCATAGATATCCACCAGATTCCAGCCTGGATGACGGCTGACAAGATCTTTGTAGTGATTTTTTTGAAGCTCATACGAAGATGTTTGTCGCGGATCGTCGGTAGAAACCCGCGCATACACTGCCACACGCTTTTTATTTATGCTGTTGTAAAAATCCTCCTGCGATAGAGCTGGGATGACGTCAAGTTCATCCAAGTCAATACCTTTATATCGTTCACGAATACGTTCCTTCTGGCTTTCGGCTTCTTTCATTGCAAACACTCCGTGGATATAGTTATTTCACCAATTATATAAGGCGAAAGACGATAAGAAAATGAACCACAGGTCTACAAATTTGCCGGTGGTTCATTTCAAATTGATTCAGTTATTATCAGAAGTCTGATTTTATTTAGCTTGGATTCTGCTTTTTATACCGAAGCCAGAAGCCCTTGCCTGTTGTGTAGAATAAAGAAAATGTTTACACAATAGGAGGGCAAAGAATGTCACTTAATTTTAAAATCATTGGGCTAAGGGTCAAAAAAGCTCGTTTACACAATCGAATGTCCCAGGCGGTCTTGGCAGAACGGATCGATATGTCTGTGACCTACATAAGCCATATCGAAACGGCAAAAAAGCAGGCAAGTCTGGAAGCACTGGTGCGGATTGCGAATGTTCTTGGCGTTACAGTGGATTATTTATTAAACGGCAATCAGGCAAACGATCCGGCAGAGTATTGGACAGATCTGACGTGGCTTATAGAGGACTGCACCAATTATGAAAAACGGATCATCTATGAAATTGCCTCGGCAACCAAGAAGATTCTTCTCGAAAACAAATCCTAATAATGAAATGATATTAATTGTTAAAAGGCCGCAACAAAAGGTGCTTGAGGCAATGTCAATAACCGCCAGGCTGAGTTTTTCTTTCGCAATAATTCCAGAAATTCAAAAGACATATGTTCCGAAAATTCAGTTTTTGATATGCCATCTCATTACCTTCTTAATTGAATCTAAGATTCCTTTATATTCTAGATCAAATCCTTATTTTAACAATAAAAACAGAAATAGTGATACATTTTGCCTAGTTGTATATGCAGATTAAAGTGGGGAAATATGAGAAATGGTTCTCAGAGCTGTATGCCCAAGTCATTGAGGACTTTTTGCAACAGGGCTGGAGAAGTATAACAGCTGCCCTCCTTGGATAAGTAAAAGAAACATTGTCTGGCTTGTTCCTCATTAATAATTTCATTTTGATAGGCAGCGGCTATAATACCCAGAGTTCCCGTAAGTTCTATTTTTAAAGCGGTTGCCTGCTTACGGGCTGGTCCTTCATTTGTGCATAAATGAAAATCGTTTTCAACCGCTAGTGCTATGGCCATCTTGTCACAATGCGATAAGGTGCTTCTGGTATGGCATTGGGCATAAACTTCGTAGCCTTTTTCGGATGTAATAATAGCTGATACATATTTTATGTCCTCTAAACACTGGAGAGTCTCGGAATCTAACTCACTATTGAGGGTATCTTGTGGTATCATTACTTCCGAAAATACTTCATTAAGCAGGTATAGAGCATCGAGTTCTCTTAAATCAAAGAGAACATTAGCATCAACGACGACCGGCCTGCCTAAAAGTTTAGAATACTTAGAGCTACGTTTCACTTTCTTTTATCCATTCATTTGTTCTACTCCTGGCCTCTTTTAAGGAAATATCTAATAATTCGGCAACCCGGCCGGTGGTAATTGCTTCGTTCAGGTATAAATTTCTTACCAGGTAACTATAGGTTTTATTCTTACGCTTGTAGTTAATTGGTTCAGGCTCTAGTTTTCTTCCCCATTTTCCATTAATAAAACGGAAAATCCTATCGGTTTGTTCTTTATTAAGATATTCATAGTTTTTCAAGGACATAATCAAAGCTTGTAAGCTAATGCCCAGCTCCTTCTTATATTCCATCAGATCGGGTAAGGTGATGCGATTACCGATTATCTTAAGCCAATTCTGTATCTGATGCCTGGGTGCCAAAAAGCACCCAGCAAAATGGTTTACAGCCTTTTCCCGAATATCTGACCGCGCGGTAGTATAAGTGCTAATTTCTTTATGACTGTATTCCGTCCGGTGAAACACCAGATGACCATACTCATGGACCAGAGTAAATGCTTTACGTTCTTCTGGGATTTCTCGATCGTCATTAATTACAATAAAGGCTCCATGGTCAACAGAATAGCCAGATAAACCGGAGATACTGGGATTTTGAAATGGATGAGCAATAACCTGAATGCCAAATGCTTCAAAACATTCGAAAATATCTTGATTGCCGTAGTTTCCCAAAACCAGTTGCCGCTGTTCCAGGGCCACTCTTTCAATTTTTGCTTTTTCTTCTTCAATCAGGTTTTTCTTCCCGGACAGCTTAAGCTGATACTGGGGTGGAATAAAAGAAAGCATATCTTTTCCAGCCAGCCTTAACACATCCCACTGTTTTTCCAGGCGCTCTTCAATAGCAGCACGAAGCGCAGAAGTAAAATTATCGTCAGGAAAGTCAGCTCTAAACATTAGACGTAAGGATTCGGCTTCTCCTTCTTGGATAAAAAAAGTAAAAGGTTTGTTAAAATAATTGGCTAAAGTAAAGAGTTTTTCACTATCAATTGCTTGTTCGCCTTTGATATATTTGGATATGGTTTGTCTGGTTACTCCTAGTAGGTTTGCTAATTGTTCCTGGCTCACTTCTGCTTCCCGCCTAGCCTTTTCAATATTAGTGCCAATAATTGCGACGATACTCACAGCATCCTCCCCCTTAAGTTAATTATATTTAACATTGTATTGTTTTACAACACGTTATTTTGTAAAATATTATTAACATGACTGGACTATATTATTCTATTAATGATCCAGACGTGAATAATGAGAAAGGAGGAAAAACCTCATGGCGAAGAATACGGGCGACAAGTATCGGCGGGGCGAGGTTAAAGAACGCAGCCAAACCTACAACCCTAAGACCGACACTTACGTCAAGAGGGATTCTGACACCGGTCGTTTTATGGATGTAAAACAGGTTTTTTATTAATGTCGTTAATTTTTTCAGACAGCAGGCTGGTTATAGCTGTTCTCCTAAATCATGTTTATATTATTTATCTATACCTAATAAAGGGAGGTTAACAATGGGATTGAAATAAGAATTAATATGCAAAATCAGGATGACCCCGGCTCTGAAAGCAGATCCTGCTGGTGAAGGTATTCTATGTATTCCATGCCCCATTCCTGCATGACTTCCATAACCTTTAAAAACCTTACCCCCATATCGGCCAGTGAATATTCAACTTTGGGCGGAATGACTTTGAATATTTCTCTGTTGATCATTCTATCCTGTTCCAATTCCCTTAACTGCTGGGTAAGATAACTTTGCCGTACTGACGGCAGTGCTCTCTGCAGTTCACTGAAGCGCATAACACCTTCTTTTAATAAATATAGTATTACCAGCTTCCATTTACCCCTAATCACATCCTGAGTAATTGCCACCGGGCACCCTATTCCTAATAATTCTTTCCTACACAAACCGGCAACCTCCCATTAGTACGTTTTTTAGTACTACATACTATTTAAAAGAGTACTTGTAAATAATAGCTATTTAACCTCATTATAAGTATATTAGATTCTATTGCCAAATTGAAAAAATGGTTTCGATGAAAGGAGACTTATAATGCAGGAGATTATTAAGTTTTTACAGGAAAATAACGCGGGTTGCTTCGCTACCGTGGAGCAGGGTCAGCCACGGGTAAGGCCCTGGCAGTTTCAGTTTGAATTAGATGGGAAATTCTATTTTGGCACAGCCAACACGAAAAAGGTTTATCAACAGCTTAAGGAAACACCTTACGCAGCCTTTGCTTCTTTCTCTCCAAACATGGTTACGGTAAGGCTAACCGGCCAAGTGGTCTTTGATTCAAGTCCACAAATGAAAGCCATGGTTTTAGAACGGAACCCGATGCTGCAGCAAATTTACGGAGTCCCGGATAATCCGGATCCTTCCTTGGAAGTATTCTACCTGTGCAAGGGCGAGGCTTCGTATACCGAGTTTGGCAAAGACCCTATAGTTTACAAGTTTTAGGCTAAGCTAAAATATTAGACAGCTTTGTTCGAGACCGCATAAGTTTATTAGATGAAGGGGGCAATATAATGGAGTTCTTTGAAGTCATCAAGAAACGCCGCGCAGTACGCATGTACAAATCTGATTCAGTGAGACGTGAAGATATTCTGACCATACTTGAGGCTGCCCATGCTGCACCCTCGGGGCGCAATCTGCAGTCATGGGATTTTCTGGTTATCAGTGGCGATAAGAAAAATGCTATGGGCGAGAGTTATGGCAAGATTACGGAAGGTTATGCCAGAGACTGGGAAGACCCGGCTGCTCGGGATGCGTTTATAAAATATGGCCGCACTTTTGGGGGGGCTCCGATAATTATTATGGTTCTGGCTGCCACTGATCCGATTCCTGGTGTAAACAAAATGCATCTGGAAACCGGTTGCGCTGCCATGGAGAACATAATGCTGGCGGCAACAGCATTGGGGCTGGGCACCTGCTGGATGACCGGGCCGTTACAAGATGAGGCTACCTTGCGTAAGTTGCTGGAAATCTCAGACGATATGCAAATAGTTGCGGTTACGCCGCTGGGGTATCCCGTGTCGTGGCCTGAGCCGCCGGTATTCCCGGTTCCGGACTTTACGCAGAAAATACGCTGGGTTGAATAAAACAATAAAGACGAGCCCGAGCCTAAAGCGTGGGCCAGACCAATAATTTAAAGAGGTGAAAAAATGAAAAAAAGTTTGGGCGCTAGAACGTTGATTTACCCTACACCGGTTTTAGTTATTTGTACCTATAATAGTGAAGGCAAACCAAATGCCATGACGGCTGCTTGGGGAGGTATTTGCTGCTCATCTCCGCCTTGCGTCGCGATCTCACTGCGCAAAGCCACTTATACTTATGGCAGCCTTATGGCAAAAAAGGCTTTCACCATGAATATCCCTTCAGAAAACTATGTTAGAGAAGCCGATTATTTTGGTATGGTATCAGGAAAAAAGGTGAATAAATTTGCCAAGACAGGTCTTACCCCGGTTAAAAGTGAATTTGTTGATGCCCCTTATATAAAAGAATTTCCAATTAATTTAGAGTGTAAAATCATACACATTACTGAAATTGGCCTGCACACCCAGTTTATTGGTGAGGTCATGGATGTTAAGATGGATGATACCATACACGAAAAAGGCGCTCAGCCAATTATTGAACAAATAAAGCCTTTGATATTTGCGCTCGAAAGTGGAAGTTACTATGGAATAGGGAAACAAATTGCCCAGGCATATTCAATAGGCAAGGAGATAGGGTAAGGAAATTAAGATGCCCAAGTCGGGGCATTAAGCAAGATTTTCGGAATGGTTGCCAGGCAGGCACAACTGCAAGCAATGAACGACACCATGCTGGTCATTTCAATTATAACTGCCGTCATTATTCTTCCGACTCTTTTACTAAAGGAGAGTAAGCAGGCAATTGAAGAATAATGAGGTGGAGAAGGGGAGCATGAGCAAGATCCTAGCAAACTCGGTGCTGTTTTTCTGCATGGGACCTGCTATTTCCGAGAATCTATCTTCCCTTGACAAAAAACAAAGGTACCTTTACAATAGTAAACATAAGGTACCTTTGTAATTTGTATTGAAAGGGAGAAGAACTATGAACAATAACAAAAATTTGCTCGAACAATTTGTCCGGCTGGAATGGCTGCTGCGTAGATATCACCTGCAAAACCTGAGAAATCACGGGCCTATGGGGGATCCTCATCGAGGTCAGGGACGGGTATTGGCCCTGCTGAAGCTCAAACCAGAAATAAGCCAGAAAGAACTCTCCGACATTTTGGATATACGCTCCCAGTCTTTGGGGGAGTTACTGGTCAAGCTGGAACGGAGCGGATACATCACCCGAACACCGTCGGCAACAGATCGTCGGGTCATGGATATACGTTTGACTGAAGCAGGAAGAGGGGCATCGGTTCAAAATGAGAAGGAGCCTGATACGGAAGGCTTGTTTGGATGTCTGAATGAAGAGGAACAGTCTGCCCTTAGCGATTATCTGGGTCGAATCACCTCCACATTAGAGCAGCAATTCGGTAATAGTAGTGCGGAATCTCATTTTCACGGTCGTCCACCTTTTGATGGCAGAGCCTTTGCTGGGCATCCCCACATGGAAGATTTCCGTCCGCCTTTTGGTCGAAGAGGCTTTGCTGGGCATCCTGACGAAGGAAAAAAACCTAACGATTCCAATGAAGAATAAATACTCTGTAGCATGCAAGATGTGTATATGCTGTTTTTACCGAGTGTAAAGATGGTGCATACGCATCTTTTTGATGAAATTTCATTTGCTTAGACCATCTTGGGTACCGTATTTCGGTCCCCCATGACTGCTGAAAGTGAAAAAATAATGGTAAACTATTATAAAACCAGAAATCATAATATTATTACAGGTTGCAAATAAGGATGGAGATATGGAACGATCAATTGAAGTAACAAGCAAAACTGGCCTTGGGCAGGCGGTCTCTGCTTTTAAACACCGCAATTACCAGCTTTTCTTTGCTGGTCAATCAGTTTCCCTAATCGGTACCTGGATGCAAAACATTGCTCAAAGCTGGCTGGTTCTGGAACTCACTAATTCAGCCTTTCTACTGGGCCTGGTGTCTGCCATGCAGTTTCTGCCAATGCTGCTTTTTTCTTTGGTGGCTGGGGAGATGGCAGACCGTTTCCCCAAACGCACCATGCTGATTATCACCCAGAGTACTATGATGATTTATGCCGTGGTTCTGGGCCTGCTTACCCTGACCGGGTATGTGCGCTACTGGCATGTCATCATCCTGGCTGGATTGCTGGGTACCAGCAATGCCTTTGATAATCCCACTCGTCAGGCCTTTATCGTTGAAATGGTCGGCAAAGAAGACCTTATGAACGCTATTTCACTTAATTCTTCTATGGTCAATGGAGCCCGGGTGGTGGGGCCGGCGCTAGCTGGTTTGGCCATCGGCAAACTGGGTATGGCCCCATGTTTTCTTCTTAATGCCGCCAGTTTTCTCGCGGTTCTGGTGAGCCTCTTCTTTATGCGGATCAAAAATGAGCCCTCCTATCACCGTTCGACCGGTAACATGATGTGGCGGAACATTACCGAGGGTTTAGACTATATTACTAAGACTCCGGTCATTCTAAATGCCATCTTACTAATGGCTTTCCTAAATGTCTTTGCTATGAATAACAATGTTTTGGTACCGCTTCTGGCGCGCACCACCCTGCACCAACAGGCTGAGGGATACGGTCTATTGGCGGCAGCATCCGGCATTGGCGCGCTGCTGGGAGGTATTTATCTGGCTGCCCGGAGCGATCGTGGACCGCAGCGCAAACTGCTGTGGAGCGGTGGAGTGGGACTCTGCATTTTTCAGTTATTGCTGGCTGCCAGTCATACATTTTATCTATCCTTATGCCTGCTTTTTCTTTCTGGTCTGGCTATGAACATCTTTGTTCCTTTAATCAACACCACCGTGCAGGTTAATGTTAAAGACCACTTGCGAGC
This sequence comes from Syntrophomonadaceae bacterium, assembly GCA_963665865.2. Lineage (GTDB taxonomy): Bacteria > Bacillota > Syntrophomonadia > Syntrophomonadales > Syntrophomonadaceae > PHAA01. The sequence goes on from CAXXWF010000001.1 coordinate 305,036, forward strand.
GCGGGTAATGAGTGTCTATACCATTGTTTTCCTGGGCGTTACCCCTTTCGGCAGCCTGCTCAGCGGCACTGTGGCTCACTTCTGGAGCACACCGGCAGCCTTTGCGGTGGGGGCGGTCTTAGGGTTGCTGAGCATGGCTTTTCTCCTGTTACGGGAAAGAAAGCAGCCAGTCGATGTCACTGCTGAAGATTAAGAACACAATGCAAACAGAAATAAATCGGGGAAAAACACGATTTATTTTTTGAATCTTCAAATTATTTCTGCCGTAGTCAATATTATATTATACAAAAATGGTTTATTATGTATAAATTGCTTCCTGATAGCCGATCTAGAAATAGAGGGAATATTGATATTTTTCGATAAATTTTCTCGGGAAGTGAGGATTTGACTTGGAAATGCAGACGTATGAACAAGACCAGCAGATTAGTGGGTTGAAGGTACTTCGAAAATCGCAGCAACTCGACCGACTAATATTAGATAATGCCCACGATTTTATTACCATTCATAAACTTGCCGATTTGAGCTATGAATATGTTAATCCCGCCACGATAAAAGTATTGGGGTATTCCCAGGAAGAACTATTTGCCCAAAGCCCATTGGATATCATCCATCCCGATGATATTAACCGGGTTATGAAGAGACTGAAAGAAGACCTTCCCAAGGGTGCGGGCCAGGATAAATTCCGTTACCGCAAAAAAGACGGGACATACGTATGCTTGGAAGCAGCGGCTACCATTTTGCCGCGTGAAAACGATGATACCACCATGCTTATAATATCCCGCGATATAACCGACCGGGAAGAAGCCCGAGCAGCTCTTCAGCGACAGGTAGATTCCCAGGACCTCCTCCTGGAGATATCCCGAAAATTTGCCAATATTGCAGTTGATGACATTGATGATATGATCAACATTACCTTGCGAATGATCGGTGAATTTGACAATAATGACCGCAGTTACATCTGCATGCTTTCCGATGATCAGCACACCATAAGCAATATCCACGAATGGTGTGCGGAGGGCATTGCACCAGAGATGGAAAGCCTGCAGGGTTTGCCAGTCAGTGTTTTGCCATGGTGGAATGGGAATTTTCAGGATTCGCAACCCATATCTGTTTCTTCGGTAACCGATCTGCTTCCCGCAGCCCCAGCCGAAAAAGAAATCCTGCCAACCGAATCCGTCCAGTCTATAATCATAGTTTCCATATTCCTCGAAGATAATATTATCGGTTTTCTGGGAGTTGATTCCGTCAGGTGTGAAAAAAATTGGTCTAAAGAAAATGTTATCATGTTTGAAACAGTGGCCCAACATGTTGCCAAAGCCTGGCAACACAAGAGACTTACGCAGGCTCTCCAGGCCTCTGAGAATTATTTCAAGACCATTTTCGAAAATAACGGAGCGGCGGCAATGATAATCGAAGAGGATATGACTGTAACAATGGTTAATGAGGAATACCAAAGGTTATTAGGTTATAAGAAGGAAGATGTAATAGGTATAAAATGGACAGACTTAATCCCCCGGGATTCAGTTGCAGCGATGAAAGAATATCATCGTCTGCGTCGCATCGATCCTTCTGCTGTGCCGCACAAATATAACGCTCAATTATTAGACAAGCAGGGCAAGTATAGAGATGGTTTGGTTACGGTGGATATCATCCCTGAAACCAATAAGTCGGTAGCCACTTTTATTGACTTTACCGAGTTCAACCGTATCGACCGAGCGCTCAAAGCCAGCAGCACTGTTACGGAAGTTATCATGCATGCAGCAGATGAAGGAGAATTATTACAAAGGGTCTGCCAGAAGACAGTGGAAGTGGGCGGATACAGTCTGGCCTGGGTGGGTTATGTGCGGCAGGACCAACAGCAAAAGGTGCAGCCTGTCGCCTATGCTGGCACTAATGGTGCTTATCTATCCAAGCTTAACATCGCTCTCCAAGATCCGAAGCGCGGGCAAGGTCCGACTGGCCAGGCCATCCGCACCGGCCAGCCCGTGATCTCAAGGGACTTCAAACAAGATGAAACTTTTAAACCCTGGTTAAAAAATGCCCTGCGGCGAGGGTTCAAATCCAGTATGGACATTCCGCTCATGGCAGAAAATAAGGCCTTTGGAGTATTAAGCATATATTCAAATCAAACCGATGTATTTGATAACGAGGAACAAAAACTACTCCTGGACACGGCCAATAATCTGGCTTATGCTATCATTGCTTTGAATACCCGTTTAGAAGGAAATCAAACCACCCAGCAACTGGAGAAGAGCCTGGAGAAAATGCAGCGAATCCTTAGGCAGGCGATAACTTCGTTGGGTAACGCCTTAGAGAGAAAAGATCCCTATACTGCCGGGCATCAGAAAAAGGTAGTCCGTCTGGCAGTTGCCATAGCTGAAGAATTACAACTCTCTAAGGGGCAGATCGAAGGGATCTCGGTAGCGAGCAATCTACATGATATTGGGAAAATAAATGTACCCAGTGAGATATGGAGTAAACCCGGCAAGTTATCCGACTTAGAGTTTGCCATGATCAAAACCCACTGCCAGGCTGGCTTTGAAATAGTAAAAGAAATAGAATTTCCCTGGCCGGTGGCTGAGGTTCTGCTGCAACATCATGAAAGGATGGACGGATCCGGTTATCCGCGCGGACTGACCGGGGATCAATTGCTGTTGGAGGCCCGCATCATGGCAGTGGCGGATGTAGTTGAAGCTATGGCTTCACACCGCCCCTACCGGCCCGCCCTGGGTATAGACATAGCCCTGGAGGAAATCTCGAAGAATAGAGGAATTCTTTATGATCCTGACGTGGTCGATGCTTGTTTGAGGGTATTCCAGAAAAATAGGTTTAAGCTGAAATAGTGATGACTCGCCATTTATGATCGAGGGCATGAGCCAGCAGACGTGGTTCAGGATTAACCGCCACTGGCTCCCCCACAATCTTCATGATCCCAAGATCAGAATAGCTATTGGCATAAGAGCGGCTGGCGTGCCAGTCTACCGATTCCCAAGCAATCATCTTTTTTAAGTTATCTAGTTTGCTCTCCCCTTCAATGATATAGGGCTTCTTATTGTGATCAAAAATCCCGTCCCTAAAAGCCATTTCAGTACCGATGACCATATCAATTCCCAGATATTTTGCGACAACTTGAAGGAGTTCAGTATACGCACCGGAAAGCAAAATACAGCAATACCCTTGGGAAATGGAATCCTGCAGCTCAGTTAGTACAACCGGGTTAAACAAAGCTGCCATACCCTCATAGGCAGCCTCAAAAAAATCGATTATTTCTTGGTGCGTCATCTTACGGAAGATACGATTGAAACCTACCACAGCTGGATATCTAAATCTTTCCCTGGACAAAAGACCGATTTTGTAACAAAGCCACAAAGGCATGATTGATATATACATAAGCATGTAACTTAGGCGGGAACGGTTCTGCCCTATCCATTGTTTGGCTAGTGCAGGCAGGGTATCACTCATAAGCAGAGTCCCATCGAAATCAAAAATCGCCAACTTCATACATGGCCTCCCAAGTTCCCTTATTTGCTGCTTCCCTCTATATCCTATTATACCAAATATTCTCAACGCCATCAGATTTAAATGGCATAATATCTGGTTACTTCCTTGAGTTTGTTAACCTGCAGAAGTATTTCAAGCCCATGAATAATAAATGAGCAACCCTACGCAAATAGAGGTTGGTCCTTTAATGGGTTTTCTTCAGTTAAAGAGTAAGGGAATTATTTGAACCAGCCTTTCATTTTGAATCCTATCAACATACCCGCTGCGACTCCTAACATGACGCCCCACACCGTGAAATATCCCCAGTGCCAGGTAAGTTCAGGCATATAATCGAAATTCATGCCGTAGATCCCCACGATGAAGGTCAGAGGAATGAAGATGGAGGCAATGATAGTCAGGGTCTTCATAATGGTGTTCATGCGGTTGGAATTCAAGGATACATAACTGTCGCGCAGATCGGCGGTTACCTCGCGATTGGACTCGATTACTTCGCTCTGTTTGAGCAGGTGGTCATCGATGTCCCGGAAATAGAAGCGCTCTTCTGGGGGTATCTCCAGTCGTTCCGAATTCAGAATTCGGTACAGCAGTTCGCGCATGGGTACCACGATGTGGCGCAAGGCATGCAAACGACTCCTGATCTCGTAAAGGTCTTCAATAAAATTGGAACCGGGTTTGATAATTTCGGTCTGATCCACTTGTTCTTCTATTTTTTCGAGGCTGGGGAAGTAATCGTCAACGATTTTATCCATAATCAGGTAGCAGACGTACATGGGACCTCTGGTCAGAGTAGTTTCCAGCTCTAATTTACGCTCGCAGACTATTTCTATCTCCCGGGAAGGAAAGAGGTGTACAGTGACTAGAAAATTATGACTTACAAACAGGTCCACTTCTTCGGGTTTTAGGCTATCCGGGTTTAGATTATGGAGCACAAAGAAATTATAACCGTCGTAATAATCGACCTTGGGACGCTGCAATAGCTGGAAGCAGTCTTCAATGGCCAGGGGATGAAAAGCAAAATGGGTTTTGAGCAGTTCAGCTTCTAGGTCGGAGGGCCGGTCAAAATCTACCCAAAACCATTTAACATCCGGCTCGGCCAAACGCTCGAGGGGTACATCCTTAATAACTTTTAAATCATTTGTTACCAGCAGGGTACGAAGCATAGGAAGAAGATCCTCCTTTATCGACATCGCAAACAAAAGATAATAAAATAAACAATTGTTTATTGATCAATCAGATCCATAAACTTTTCAAAACCTTCTGGATCTCCCTGTTCTTCTGGAATTGGACGCTTGAATGTCAGTGCATCCGGGTGTTTTTTGTCTACGGTTCGTTTGAAGGTGATGGTGGCTCCAGTCAGGATTAATTTCTGGGCAGTTTTATCTGCAAAGTCATAATCACGATCAATTCTGGATATTTCGTCCAGAGCGATGGTGCGAATAGTCATCTGGCCACTGGTCAGGAGGCAGGCTACTATTAGGACATTGCTCATCAGATAAACGTGTTCTTCCATATAGTATCTTTGCACCCATTGATTGGGACCATGATAATATTTGAACCATGCTCTGAGCTCACCCGAGCGCAGCAGGCGCTCCTGCAAGGGGGGAAAATTGGTTTCACTTCTATAGAGTTGCGCTTTAATCAGCTGTAATTGTTCTTCCACGCTAAATCTCCTCCAATAAGTAATTATGTTTGGAAGGTAAGGAAAGGATACCTGTGTTTATAACCCCCTGCCTATGAGATAGAGGCAGGCAAGAACAAACGTTTGCCCATTTGTTTTAAACATGGTAAAATATACCTATCCTACAAATATCGAATCTACCCAACTAAAAAACAAGCCTTAATTCTGGCTGATACCTTAGAATCCTGCCGTAGATTATATAACTGTGCTTTAGAGCAGAGAAAGATTGCGTATCGGCAGTTTGGAGTACCCCTAGGCTATGTCCAACAAGCCGGGGAACTGCAAGAGATCAAGGAATACTACCCTGAATACAGGCAGATACATTCCCAGGTTTTGCAGAATGTCTTGAAACGAGCTGATACCAGCTTACAAAACTTCTTTCGCAGAGTCAAGACTGGAGATAAACCAGGCTATCCGAGATACAAAGGCTATGGGTGGTATGATAGTCTTACCTATCCTCAGTCTGGGTTTAGCCTATCTGATACCTCTAAAGGCAACCAGCGAGTAAAACTATCCAAAGTGGGCGAGGTTAGAATACGGTTACATCGCGCAATATCTGGCAAGATTAAGACCTGCACCATTAAGCGAGAACTAAATAGTTGGTATGTTTGCTTGGCCTGTGAGGTTGAGCCCGAGGGATTACCCAAGACCTATCAAGATGTTGGGATTGATGTAGGTATTGAGAAATTTGCCGCCTTGTCTGATGGCAAAACCATAACCAATCCCCAATACTTAAGACACTCCGAAGATAAACTCAAATATGAACAACGAAAACTATCCCGTAAGAAGAAGGGCTCTAACTCCCGTAAGAAGCAAAAGCAAAGACTGGCGAGAGTACACCAAAAAATCAAGTATCAGCGCAATGACTTCTTACACAAGGAATCATATAAATTGGTCAACAACTACGATATAATAGTCTTTGAAGAACTACAGATTAAGAATATGATCAAGAACCATCATCTAGCCAAATCAATCTCAGATGTATCCTGGAATAAGTTCAGCCAATACACGACTTACAAGGCTGCAAGTGCTGGTAAGGAAGTAATATTGGTGAATCCCAGGAATACTTCGCAAATGTGCTCCCATTGCGGGAATAAGGTAGCGAAAAGCCTTGCAGTAAGAACCCATAACTGTCCTACTTGTGGGCTTATCCTTGATCGGGATATAAATGCTGCCATAAATATATTGAGGCTGGGTATCAGCCCTGGTGGAGCTACGGCAATAGCCGTGTGATGATCCCAGAAGCCTTCGATCTTTAGTCGAGGGTAGTTCACGATACCAGAAACATGCATTAATAATTGCAAACCATTAAAGAAAATAAAAACTAGCATAGTTGTTGACCTTTTACTGATTCTGGAATATATTATAGGTACCAGGAAATAATGCTAGTTAGAGTACTGGTAGTTATCCTGAGACTGGGAATGGGAGAAAAAAGTTCTTTTCCAGAGCTCATGAAAAGTTACCTGACAGTCATACCGGGTTTAAGGTGTTGCTGTAAAAGCCCTGGTTATGAGATAAGCGGCAGCTTAGGAGTAACGCCAGGGGAAAGGGATCAGGCAGTGAGAGGGAGGAAAAGCGGACAGTTTTCACACCACCCCCTTAATTGAAAAGTATTGCCAGATACCATTAATTAAGAGGGGAAAACCAGAATAAGATGTCAAATTAGGTGCAAGCGCCAGCTGCAATCTAAGGCAAGAGCCAGACACATTCAGGGTGATAATACAAAAGGAGGTACGGCTTGAATGCTAAGTACCACGGAAAAGTAAAGGGCCAACGCTATTTCATATAGATGTTGGTCCTTTTCTTTTGTGTGTTTCTAATAGTTAATTAAGGGGACGGATCCAGCGATATACTGCTATTTGGTTTTCCCTTATTTATAATTTAGATCAACTGGCCTAAACCTGATGGCTGCTCCAAGCTGCATCAACTGTATTTATCTGGGCAAACCTATAGTAGAATGGAAAGAAAAGGAGTGATGTAAGATGGGTATAAACATAGTCGGTTTCACAGGCAGCCTAAGACGAGGGTCTTTCAACAAAGCGGCCTTGCGGGCTGCGCAGGAGATGATGCCAGAAGGAGCCAACCTGGAGATTTTGGATGTGGCCGCCATCCCATTTTTTAACGAGGATGTGGAAAAGGAGGGAGTGCCCCAGGTAGTATTGGACTTTAAAGCCAAGGTTACCGCAGCCGATGCCATCCTAATCGCCACCCCGGAATACAACTATTCCATTCCACCCGTTTTGAAGAATGTACTGGACTGGGGCTCGCGCGGGGGTGAGAATTGCTGGAATGGTAAACCGTTGGCTATCATGAGTGCCTCCCCAGGTATGTTTGGGGGAGCGCGGGCGCAGTATCACCTGCGTCAGGTATGTGTAATCTTAAATCTTCAGCCGCTTAATCGGCCCGAGGTTTTCATAATGGGCGCCCACACCAAGTTCGACCAAGATGGCAAGCTGACAGATGAATACACCCGCACTGCGATTACCAAACTTATGGAAGCCCTGGTGCAGAAGGTCGGGGAGTAACTGGTGGCTTTTTCCAGGAAATTAGAATTAGACACCGTAAAGAAGATGATCTCGCTTTATTGTCAGGCCAAGCATAGCGGGTCCGATCAAGAACTGTGCCCGGAGTGCAGTAAGCTTTTTGCCTATGCCAAGCAGCGGATGGATAAATGTGTTTATGGGGATAACAAGCCAGTATGCTCTCAGTGTCTGGTACACTGCTATAAGCCTGCCATGCGTGCAACGGTTAAAGAGGTAATGCGCTATGCTGGGCCCCGCATAATATGGCACAGCCCCATACTGACAGCCCGCTATATGTACCGCAAAAGGTTTAAGAGCACCCTTTAAAGGTAGGTGCTGATGAGCGATGGCTATTTTAGCTGGTTAACATAAACATTGAGGGTGTCTTTAGTGGTCGGTCCGACGATATAATTGATGACTACTCCTTGTTTATCGATTATATAGGTAGTTGGTATACTGGTGATATTGTAAGCATTGGCGGCTCTGCTTTGGGTGTCCAGTAATACTGACATGGAATACTTATTATCAACAATGTATTTTCTGGCTGAATCGACCGTTTCTCTGGAGCCATCTGTCAAATTAACCGTAAGTAATACTGCATCTGCACCACTAGCAAATTCCCGAGCGGCCTTATCCAGTTCCGGCATTTCTGATTTACAGGGCGGGCACCAACTGGCCCAGAAGTTCAAAATAACTACTTTCCCCCTATAATTAGACAACTTGACGGCTTGTCCATTCAGGTCATTCAGACTAATCTCGGGGGCGAGTTTCCCTTTGACGGCATTTGTGGAACTGACACCGGTATCTGGGGCTAAATTTTGCTGTGATTGCTGGCCAATATTAGAAGCTTTATTGTGGTCAAAGTAGATCGAGCCCACCAGTAAAGCCAGAACCAGGAGCAGAATCCAGATCATTTTGCTATTATTATTTTGCATAATACATTTCCTCCCCCGCTAAAGTTGCCAAAAACCTAGATAAGCAATATTACCAGTCAACATTAGTAATCCTGCCAGTACCAGCACCAGACCCGACACAAAGCTAATGATGCGGCTGTGCTTCTGCATTCCGCGTAAGACATTCTTGGCAGCATCAAAAAGGATGGCGCTCAGAATAAATGGAAGTCCCAGTCCGACTGAATATAGCAGGAGCAAAATTATCCCCTGGGCAATTGAATCGGCATTGCCGGCCAGCAGCAGAGCCGAGCCCAGAAAAACACCAACACAGGGAGTCCAACCGAAAGCAAAGACCATTCCGAAGACGATCGATTTCAGGAAATTCATTTCCTTGAAATCATAGTTAAAGCGTTTATCCACATTCAGAAAGCCCAGCTGAATTATGCCAATAAAATTCAGTCCCAGTATAACCATGATTATTCCACTAATCTTGCGGAAAATGTCAATATGCTCTTTTAAAAAACTGCCCAGGGTGGTGGCGGTCGCACCCAGAATCACAAAAATTAATGTAAATCCCAGCACGAATGCAATAGAATTCACCAGCAGCCGGCCTCGCTTTATATCCTCTTCTTCTGCGACAGCAGCCAGATAAAAGAAATAAATGGGCAGCATGGGCAGGATGCAGGGAGAAATAAAGGTTAATATCCCTTCCAGGAAGCTCAGCATATATGGAAAGTTACTCAAATAACCTTAACTCCTTTGCAGTAGTTTCCAGTTGTTTCTATAATACCATTTTAACCGCAGCAAGAGAATGTATCCTGCGCGGGTCAGCTCCTCCAGGATTCCAAAAAAAACCTTTGACATTAACGCAGCGTCAAGGTTTATAGTAGTTTTAGTAACCTAGCAACCCTAATACTGCAGAATTAGGTTGGCAGGTTGCTAGCAGGAGGTGAGGACATGGAATATACGGTACAAAAACTTGCTCAGATGGCAGGGATCAGCAGCAGGACATTGCGCTATTACGATGAAATTGGAATACTGAAGCCTGTCCGCATCAACTCATCAGGCTATAGGTTATATGGTCAGAGTGAAGTTGATCGGTTGCAGCAAATTCTTTTTTACAGGGAACTCGGATTAGAGTTGAATAGTATCAAAGAGATCGTGACCGCGCCGACCTTTGACAGTGCGCAAGCCTTGCATGAACATCGCATAAAGCTTTATGAGAAAAGAGCGCGATTGAATGATCTGATTGCCAACGTGGAAAAAACTATTGCAGAAACAGAGGGGAGAATTAAGATGAGTGATAAGGAAAAATTTGATGGCTTCAAGCAGAAGTTAATTGAGGACAATGAAAAGAAATACGGCCAGGAAATCCGGGAAAAGTATGGGGATGATACGGTTAACAGGTCTAATCAAAAAGTTCAGGGTATGTCCCCGGAACAATATGAAGAGTCCAACCGACTGAGGGCGGAATATATGGAAAAGCTGCAGGCGGCGTTTGGAACCGGTGATCCAGCCGGTGAATTAGCTCAAAAGGCGGTTGAACTGCATCGCCAGTGGTTAAGCTATTTTTGGGACGGTTACAGCCCGGAGGCCCATTTAGGTCTGGCCCAAATGTATGTGGACGACGAAAGATTTACCGCTCATTATGATGCGCAGCAACCGGGAACAGCGGCTTTCCTGCGCGATGCAGTCCGAATTTATGTAGACGCGAAGTAGAAGAATACCGGCTGAACACCATTGCCTGATCCACTCCGGGGAGGTTACTATTAAAGACATAAATAGAGAGGGGAGCGATCATGGTGAAGAAAGTTGCTCTGGCCAGCTTGGTAATAATTATAGTTCTCTTAGTGGCTTGGCAGGGATACACATGGAGAAATACGCTGCCAGGCCAATCAGTAACTCCCCAGCCAGAGAACCACGAAACGATCACTCCTTCTGCTTCCAACGAACCAAATGGTGCAGACCAAGCTGTCCCGGCAAGAGTGTTAGATATCCTGGGGCGATCAGATAAGCTGACTTCCCAGCAATGGACAGCTATGCAGCAATGGCGCAGCAGTGTTAAACAGATTGCCACGGAGAACCCCACGGTTTTTATTAACGGGAGCGGTGCAAAACCTGAGGTGGCACTAACCTTTGATGATGGCCCTGAGGATGTAATAACCCCGCAGGTATTAGATATTTTGCGTGAGTATAAAGTCACCGCCACATTTTTCTTCAAGGGTAATCAAGTGGACCATTATGCAGGGGTTGTTAAGCAAGCTTATACGGGTGGAAATTTGATTGCCAGCCACGCTTACAGTCATCAGGAATTAGATAAGATGAACCAGACCGATATAGAGAAGGAAATAACAGCCAGTGATCGTGCTTTCAAGCGGGTAATTGGGGTTGTGCCAGCCATGATTCGACCACCGTTTGGGTCGATAAACCAGGATGTACTAGATGTTTGCCGGAAGCAACAGGAAAAGATCATCCTTTGGTCAATTGATACGCTGGATTGGTCGGAGCCTGAGCCTGAACACATCGCTAATAATGTTTTGGATAATGTGAGACCAGGGGATATCATCCTTATGCACAGTGTCACAGATCAGGAGGCTACCGTTCAGGCCCTGCCGCTGATTATTAAAGGCTTGCAGGCCCAGGGTTATACCATGGTGAACTTGTCTGAATTACTGAAGATACCAGCCTATAAAAACTAATCGACGTTCTATTTTGCTTGTAATATTTGCAGAAGGTCATGAGCAAAAAAATCCCATCCATAGGCTAACTTAGCCTATGGATGGTTAAAAAATATAGATTGTATGGCAGACATAAATCGTAATTATCTAAATAACTCCATTACTCTTAAAACCAACTATCTGGCTCTGGGAATATCCAGCCAGCCTTAATACCTCGTAGTTGTGCTCACCTAAAAATGGAAATGTTAATTTGGCTTCCCCAGGTGATCCAGATAATTTGATGGCTACCCCGGTCAAGGGTATGTCTCGGCCCGAACCTTTGAAATTGGAGAGTTTCAGGATCATGTCTCGATCAATGACCTGCGGATAATCACACATCTCCTCCATAGTCAATATCGGGGTGAAGCAAATGTCACTGTGGGCAAAAAAATCGACCCATTCATCGCGAGTTCTGGTAAGCATGATGGTCCGGACATCGGTTTGCATATCCTGTTGCAGAGCTGTATTCCACTGGGGTTTGATATATTCGGCACGGTCGATTTTTACGCAAAATTCGGCCCAGAATTTATCCTCCACTGCTCCCAGACTCACATACTTTTCATCCTTGGTCTGATATACGTTATAACAGGCATAACCGCCGGTCAAAACATCATTGCCCATTTCCGGAAGTCGGCCCCAACCCGCCCATTCTCCCAAGGTATAAGCAAGAAGACTGATCGAACAATCCAGCATAGCTACATCACACAGCTGGCCTTCGCCTGTCTTTTCACGGCTGGCCAGAGCCAGGAGGATGGCTATCACTGAGTAGAGTGTGCCTCCGGCAATGTCCGCTATCTGCACCCCGGACATGGCCGGCCTGCCTTGGTAGACCCCTGTTAGTCCGGTTACGGCGGCTAGGCTTAAATAATTTAGATCGTGGCCGGCAGCATCCCGCAGAGGTCCGGTCAAACCATAGCCGGTAATTGCGCAATAGATGATACCCTTGTTTATTTTCTTCAAATTATCGTAATCGAGTCCCATCTTTTTCATAACCCCAGGCCGGAATTGGTCGACGACCACATCTGCTTGGGCTACCAACTTCCTAAAAATATCCTTGCCGGCATCCTGCTTGAGGTCCAAAGTGATACTCTTCTTGTTGCGGTTCACGGTAGGGAAACGAGCGCTTTCTCCCTCGACAACTGGGGTCAAGGTGCGGCCGAGGTCTCCGCCTTTAGGATCCTCTACCTTAATAACCTCGGCTCCGAAATCAGCCAAAATCTGAGTACAGAACGGCCCCGGCAGATATCTGGATAGATCCAATATTTTAATACCTTCTAAAGGTAAGTTCATGCTAAAGCCTCCTTCCCAATTATTTAGCACAGCCTCAAAACCACTAGTCTTGAGGCTGCAAATAAAACTAAATCCAGACTACCCTAGGGTAGGAAAATCCCTTCCGGATCAACCTTATTGTAGAGCAGATCCAAATCGTTGTAGGTAGGAGGTTTGGTTTCGCCAATAACCCGGGAAATGTTAAGTTTGAACATGCAGTTGTCCTGGACCTGCTCCGGGGTGAAGCCCGGATGAACTGTTTCCAGATAGATAATGCCATCATCGTCGAACTTAAATACGCCCATGTTGGAGATTACTGCATAGGGGCCTCCTCTAAAGGCCTTATTGTAAACTTCCTTCTTATGAACGAATTCACCGCCGGGCCATTTGGGAATCCGCCAACCGGGGGATGTGATGTAACTGCACCGTTCTACCCAGCGCCGTTTCTCCTGCACCATAATGAAAACAGTTCTCTTGGCCAGTGCGTTAATATCGGCATTGCCACCGCTGCCGGTTAAGCGTTTGCCGATGGGGGAGTAGCCGCCCATGGCGGTGGTGTTGACACTGCCATATTGGTCGATTTCTGCACCTCCCAGGAAGGCCATATCCACTTGACCCCTACCCAGTTGGCCGAAAACATCCCATAAGCCGTTGGCAATTGAAGCCTGATAATGACAACGGGCGTCACCTACCGAGGTGGGCAAATCAATGGGACGGCCATCGACACTGCCGGCTTCGTAAATGCACACCGCATTGGGGGCATTGGTGTTTTGCGCCAACATGATCGCCAGCATGGGCAGTCCGGTGCCCGCAAAAACTACTTCCCCGTCCGTCACCTGTCTTGCTGCCGAGACAGCCAGAAGGTCGATAGGTTTGAACTCGCCGACTTTCGCATAATCATTACTAGCCATTATCTCGACCCCCTTTTCACTTTTTGGGAATAACCGAGTGCAGCGCTGGCCTTAAGCGTTTCCAGACGGCTGACGCCGAGTTTATCCAAATACTCCTGATGATCTTTAACCCCAAATATCCATTCCTGCGCCCAGAGGTCAAAACCCTTCTGACTGCGGGTCGTATTGAAGAAATTCTTGATAAATTCGCCATCGGCTTCATAGTTGCCGTAACATCCGGTCGGATGTCCAGCCCAGGGAAGCTCAACTACATAGTCAACCAGGTGGGGGGGGATCAGGTTGTGCTCCGGCTCGCGGCGGATGAATTCTTCAGGAACTATCTGTTCGGCAATGACAATTAATTTGTCAGCGGCTTTCATGGCTTCTTCATCAGCATACTTCTGGCCTAATACTCTTACCGTACCTTCCGTACCTACCATTTGCACATGGGCAATACACCAGTCAGGTTGGGCGGCAGGAATCAGCGCAACTTCGGCGCCGGTAAAGTTTTCAGTATACATCTCATATTTCTTAGCCGGTATTTTGGGATTGGAACCATCCCGTAAACCGGCTTTGCCGAGCATGTCATATTCTGGGTTCAATATATCGGAACCCAGGGCGGAGAAGGTCGGCATAAAAGGTATCCCCTGTGATCCTGCCACCAGACGATAAAGCATCTGGATATGGCTGTAATCCTCACAGATTATTTCCCCGGCCTCAACTTTACGTGCCAGATTGCCCGCTATTTTGCCGAACAATTCATGACCGCTCCAGCAGGATTCCCAGATCTTAACACAGCCGGCCCCGATCAGCATATCGTCGTGGGTGCCGCCGTTGACCTCGATTAGATGCAGGTTCTTTTTGCCCTGGCGGATCAATTCCATGATGGCAGCCATTGGCCGACGCCAGATGGTAAATCCGCTAAAGGTTAGAGAATCGCCGTCTTTAATAAGGCTAATAGCCTCAGCCAGGCTAACATTTTGAGGTCTGCCCATAATATTTACCTCCTTTATTCTTCAGGGTGAGGTTGACAAGCATCAGCACGGAGCTTACCATTTGCCGATGACTTCACGGCCTATAATCATGCGTTGAATCTGGTTGGATCCTTCGTAAATCTGCGTAATCTTAACATCGCGCATCATGCGCTCTATCGGGAACTCACTGCAGTAGCCATAACCACCCATTAACTGCACACAGTTGGTGGTTACTTCCATGCTGGTGTCGGTAGCAAACTTTTTAGCCATAGAGGCTTCTTTGTTATGGGGCAGTTTGTTGTCTTTCAACCAGGCAGCCCGATAAATCAACAGTTGAGCTGCATCCAATGCAGTGGCCATATCCGCTACCATGAACTGTACTCCCTGGTTGGCGGCTAACGGTTTGCCGAACTGCTGTCTATCTTTTATATATTGGGTGGTATATTCTAAAGCGCCTTCACCAATACCCAAGCCTTGTGCAGCAATGGTTATACGGCCTCCGGCTAGGAGTCCCATAGCGACCTGGAAACCGTTATTCTGTTCGCCCAGCATATTCTCTTTAGGAACCTTTACATTATCGAAATACAGTTCCACGGTGGGGGAGCCGTTCATACCCATCTTTTGCACCGGTTTGCTCATAGTGAATCCGGGGGTGTCTTTCTCAATCTGCAGGCAGGTGATGCCTTTGCCGGAACCCTGAGTAGGGTCGCTCTTGACGAAGGTACAGTAGGTAGTCGCAATACCGCCGTTGGTAATGAATATCTTGCTGCCATTGATGATGAAATGGTCACCCTTGTCCTCGGCTTTACACTTTATAGAGGCGGCATCTGAACCAGAATTAGGTTCAGTTAAGGCGTAAGCCCCGATAATTTCTCCACTGGCTAAGGCTCTAAGGTATTTTTGTTTAACTATATCTCCGCCGTATAGATAGGTGCTCATGCAGCCCAAACCGGTATGCACGCTCATAATAACGGCAGTGGAGGCGCAGCATTTGGCTAGTTCTTCAACGAACATGGCGAAGTCCAGATAACTGGCACCGGCTCCTCCCCATTCCTCGGGGATAGGCAGTCCGGTTAATCCTAAACCAGCCATTTTTTTAAAGTTTTCCATGGGGAATTGGTGGGTCTTGTCAGTTTCGGCGGCGATAGGTTCACACTCATTCTTGGCAAACTTTCTAAACATATCTCTCATCATTAAGGATTCATCGGTTAATGCAAAATCCATTAACAATCAACTCCAATCTACTTATTTACCTTTAAACTGGGCCTTCCGTTTCTCTACGAAGGCGTGCATACCTTCCTTCTGATCTTCAGTGGCAAAGCATAAACCGAATATATCGGCTTCTATAGTCATAGCCCGGTCAATATCCGTTTGCATTCCCGCATTGACCGCGTCCTTGCAGAAACGAACCGCTATCCCGCCGCGGGCAGTTATTTTTTGCGCCAGCCGCTTAACATAGTCCATCATGGTTTCCGCTGACAAAACCGCGTTAACCAATCCGATTCTTAAGGCTTCATTGGCATCAATTACATCGCCGGTATATAACAGCTGTTTGGCCATGCCTGTGCCTACAATGCGCGGTAAACGCTGGGTGCCGCCGAATCCTGGAGTAACCCCCAAACCTACCTCGGGTTGGCCAAATTTGCTTTTATGAGAACAGATACGAAAATCACAGGCCATAGCCAGTTCACAGCCACCTCCGAGGGCAAAACCATTAATAGCAGCAATTACGGGCTTTGACATGGTCTCTATCGTACTGAAGGCGTCTTGCCCGATTAAACCAAACTGACGCCCCTCCAGGGCATTAATATCCAGCATGTAGGTAATATCCGCACCAGCAACAAAGGCCTTGTCGCCGGCTCCGGTAATAATTAGAACATCAACCTCGGCATCGTCTCTGACCTGTTCGGCTGCGGCTTTAATTTCTAACAGAGTGTCTTTGTTCAGAGCATTCAAGGCTTGAGGGCGATTAATAGTCAGAGTGGCGATACGATCTTCTTTGGTCAGGATTACATTTTGAAATTCCATGGGTCATCCTCCTCCCAGGATCAATATTTAACTGTAGTCATAAATTCCCTTACCAACTTTACGGCCCAGCCAGCCGGCCTGCACATACTGTTTCAATAGAGGAGAGGGCCGGTATTTGGGATCGCCGTAGCCCTGATACATAACATTTAAAATAGCCAGAACTGTGTCGAGACCAATTAGGTCAGCCAAAGCACAAGGTCCCATGGGGTGATTCATGCCCAGTTTCATAATGTTGTCGATGTTCTCAGCGGGGGCTACACCTTCATAAAGCTCCCATAGAGCTTCATTGATCATGACCTGGAGTACCCGGTTGGATATAAAGCCCGGTACATCTTTGCACCATACCGGCACTTTGCCCATCTTTATGGAGGCTGCTTCGATGGTGTTGTAAACTTCGTCACTGGTAGCCAACCCCCTGATTACTTCAACCAGTTTCATTACCGGCACCGGGTTCATGAAATGCATGCCGATTACCTGCTCGGGGCGCTTGGTACAGGCCGCAATTTGGGTAATGGGCAGAGAAGAGGTATTGCTGGCTAAGATTGCATGGGGAGGGGCTATTCTATCAAGTTCGGAGAAGACTTTTTTCTTGATATCAAAGTTTTCAACGATGGCTTCTACAATGAGGTCGCAGTCGGCCGCGTCTTCTAAACTGATAGAAGGCTTAATGCGGCCCAGAATTTCAGCTTTTTCGGCTTCGGTTCTTTTGCCTTTGGAAACATCTCGAGCCAGGTTCTTTTCAATTAGAGCGAGTCCTTTATTTACCAGGTCCATATTAATGTCATATTGAACGGTCTCAAATCCAGCTTGAGCTGCTACCTGAGCGATTCCGCCGCCCATCTGGCCGGCGCCGATTACCATAATTTTCTTTATTTCCATTTCGCATTGCTCCTTTGTTGAGTGATTTATAAAGGTTGCCTTGATGTTCATAAAGGCTTACCGGGTGTTATTCGACTTTAATTAAGATAGCGTCGCCTTGGGCGGCTCCGCTGCATATACCACAGGCAGCTATGCCGCCGCCGCGCCGTTTGAGTTCATAGGCAGCGGTCATGAGAATGCGTCCGCCGCTGGCTCCGATGGGGTGCCCAAAAGCTACAGCACTGCCGTTAACATTGACTTTGGCATCCATCTCGTCATCATTTAAGCCCAGGATGGCTTTGCCGCTGGTCAGAGCTACGGCTGCAAAGGCTTCATTGATTTCAATCAGATCTAAATCGTCAGTTGTCATGCCTTTTTCTTTTAACAGTTTCGCGATGGAGAGTCCGGGTACGGTGGCAATATAACGGGGTTCCTGGGATACTTCGGCATATCCCAAAACCGTCGCCAGCGGTTTAAGGCCTAGTTCATCAGCTTTCTCGCGGGACATGAGGACCAAGGCACTGGCACCATCATTGGTTCCGGGGGCGTTGCCGGCGGTGATTGAACCGTTGGGATCAAAAACCGGCGGCAGTTTGGCCAGGTCTTCGTAAGTGCATCCAAAGCGAATGGATTCGTCGGTATCTATTACTACTGGTTTTTTTCCAGGGAGCTTTACAGGTACAATTTCTTCTGCCATCTTGCCAGCCTTGATGGCGGCCTCGGCGCGGTTTTGGCTGCGTACTGCCCAGCGGTCCTGTGGTTCACGATCCAAATTAAATTCCCGTGCTACCTCCGAACCGTGGATAGCCATATGACGATTGTAAATAGCGCACCATAGTCCATCCCAGACCATCAGGTCAACTACGTTTTTATTGGGTATTCCCATCCGGGCTCCCCATCTCATATCAGGCAGACCAAACGGGATGTTGGACATTGATTCCATCCCGCCGCCCATGGCGACATCCAGAAAGCCGCCGGCGATCATCTTATAGGCCAGACCGCAAGTGACAATGCCAGAGGAGCATACTTTATTTACGGTAATCGAAGGGACTTCTACCGGTAAGCCAGCTTTTAAACCTGCCTGTCTGCCGGGGACCTGACCACAACCAGCTTGAACCACTTGGCCATAATAGAGGTACTCGACCTGGTCAGGCTGAATGCCGGCCCGGTTTACAGCTTCTTTAATAGCTATTGCACCCAAATCTACCGCCTTTAGTGATTTCAGCCCTCCACCAAACTTTCCAAAAGGAGTTCTCGCAGCTCCTACAATTACAACCTCTCTCATTCCTCTTCCTCCTTATCATCGTGTTTTATAGTTCATGTGAATTTGGGATTTGCTGCATCTGCAATGTTTTTGTTCACTCCCCCTTTCTCACAAAAAATGCCCCGACAGATTATCATCTGGCGGGGCTCGATGGCTCTCAACAAACAGGAAACGATGGATCTATTTGGTTGTAACTCCTAAAGCCGGGTCAACCTATCCTGCTGAGGTACTGTCAGGATTAGATTTGACCTGGACAGTGGAATGATAGATTGGCATTTGCTTAAGGCTGCTCAGCGAACCGGAGTCTCCGAACGGAGATTGCAGAATGTGGTTCAGCATGCCGCAGCGACTGCATTTGATCTCTAAATTCTGACATTGCATAAACTTGGCTAGAAGTTTGTTGCATTCTTTACATCTCAGGTCTTGCAAATTATCTCCACTCCTTTAGCAAAGTTATAAAATAATTTCACGATGACTTAAGCTCAAATAGGCTAGATGGGATATTGATTAGTTCGGCATTTCTGCTAATTATTTCTCGCCTTGCCCATTTATAAAGCAAAAACAATGCCAACCTAAAATCAATTTATGCAAAACCCTTTATAGCAGGTTTGGGGGATATAATTTGCTGTGTAAAACTTGCTATTCTTTTAACAACCGTTCCACTAATGAAACAAGCAGAGCCGCAATTATACGTCGTACAATTGCGGCCCTGGTTGTTGCTAATAAACTTCGCTATTATGTTCTAAAATTAATAAACTTGGCTTTATTGACCTGCGAGGTTATCTGCATGTAATAATGCAAGCCTTACTGCGGCTGACTGATTTTTTTCGACTGGACATACAATACAATTTGATAATATAAATCTCAAAAATTACCGTTCCATAATTGCACCACTGTGTTCCGTTTCGGTAACAAGGTATCTGATATTCAGGCTTCCAACTATTTAGGCTGATTTAGATCCTGAATTGGGGGAGAAATACCATATTTAGCAGCCTTTCTTACGACTGTAGAAGCGGCAATTTTTAGTTCTTTGGCCATTTGCCGAGTAGTTCTATATTGGGCGTAAGCCTTCTCCAGGATTTGTTTCTCAACATTGGCTACCGCATCTTGCAAAGGAATGATACCGGAAACAATTATCTCAGAGTGTTTTGCCAGGATGACATTTTGGAGGTAGGGGGGCAAATCATCCTTGGTTAGAACATTGTTGGTTGAGATCACCATCATTCTCTCGATAAGATTTTCAAGCTCCCGTACATTGCCTGGCCAATTATAATTTATAAACAACTTTATTACTTCTGGGGCAATACCCTTATTTAGTTTATGTTTGCGATTGAATAATTGCACAAAATGGCTGACTAGAGAGGGGATATCTTCCTTGCGTTCCCGCAGAGCGGGAACATGGATTGGTACCACATTCAAGCGATAATATAGATCTTCCCGAAATAATCTTTGCTCCACCAGGTCCAAAAGATTACGATTGGTCCCGGTTACGATACGAACATTGATAGGGATGGACTTGCTTCCGCCAACCCTGGTTATTTCGTGGTTCTGCAATACTCTTAGCAATTTCACCTGCAGGTTAAAGGACAAATCGCCAATTTCATCCAGGAAAATGGTGCCGCCGTTGGCAAGTTGGAAAAAGCCCATTTTGCCCTCCTTTTTGGCACCAGTGAACGCTCCATAATCATATCCGAACAGCTCCGATTCGAGCAGATTCTCCGGGATAGCTCCGCAGTTTACTTTAATGTAGGAACCATCTTTTCTAGTGCTGTTATTATGGATAGTCTCGGCAATCAGTTCTTTGCCAGTACCTGATTCGCCGGTAATTAGAATTGTAGAATCGAATTGAGACAACCTGATAACCGTTCCCAAAAAATCTTTCATCATTTTGGATGAACAGACTATTTTGCTGGAACCGGTGTATTGCAGCCGTAAGGTGCGCAATTGGTTTTCATAGTGGTGACTTAAACTCTCCACTTCCTCTAATTTCTGTTTAAGTTTATTTAACTCGGTAATATCACGGACATTACAGACTACCCTGAACACATTGCCGTCTTCATCATAAATGGGGTTGCCTGTAACCAGAGTCATTCGGCCGTTATTCATTTCCTGAATGATAGTTACCGCCTGGCGTTGATTTATGGCCAAAGCTGATACCGACTCAGAGACTATTCCGTCATTCTCTATATCTTTCACGTTTCTGCCCAAAAACTGATCCAAGGGGATACCGGTGATTCTCTCAAATGCTTGGTTAACCCTCAGAGTCAGGCCCTCCCCATCGGCTATATACAAACCATCAAAAGAGGATTCAATAATTGCGTCCAATTCTCGGTTCAGTGCTTTGACATATTCCAATTCACGAGATATCTCCTCAAATTCAGAAATATCCTGAAGAACAGCCACAGCCCCAACTAACCTGCCTTTTTTGTATATGGGGGTGCGATTTGATATGAAATATCGGTTATTTAACATTAACTTCTGCAGAGGTTCCACATTACCGGTTTGGGCAACATCTAAAAGGCCGCTGGTGGGGAAGAGATCTACTACTCGTTTCCCCCAAGCGTCTTCAGCTTTTACACCCAAAACATTCTCTGCGGCTTTATTAAATACGGTAATCATACCTTCGCTATCGACGGCCACAATAAGATTATGGGTAGAGTTGATAATGGTATCTAGTTCTGTGGATTTATTCTTAAAGGAACGAAAATAAGCAGCAGCCAAATCACTGCGAGTGATCATTCCTACCACCTTATTGCCATCCTTGATGGGCAGACGACCGATTCCGGGATTAATATAGGCTTCCACTTGGTCCTCAGGATGACCGTAACAAACCTGACGGGTCATATAGTCCGCAACGGGTGTATTAAGGTCAAAGCCCTGACTAATAACCCGAAATATGTGAGTTTTCGTGAACAATCCTAAAACGTTGCCATTCTCATCAACAACCGGGGCGCCGTCCACCTGATGTTCCAAGAAGATGCTCGTCGCTTCCTTTACAGATAAAGTAGGCTGAAATGTGATGGGATGACTGGTCATTATCTCCTTGAGTTTCAAAGATATCACCACCTTGCTTCCAATTTATGGCACAAAGATCAAAAATATTCGGGAAAATTGTGCCATGGTTTATGGCCAATGAAGACTGGCAGAAGGAAAAAAGCATGGGGTGACTCTGTCTTGCAGGAATTGGAAATGATATAATGAAAACCAAGAAGTTGCAGACGGGGCAAGGGCAGCGGGGCCCCTGTCCCGTCCCCGCAGTTAAGCAATAAAATTATTAAGAAGGGGGATGTATTTATGACTTCTAAAAAGAGTTTTACTGCTGAGGAAGCGACCATTGTAGGGGGAAAATTAGGAATTGACTGGAGCAAATTTGATGTGGAACAGTTTCGAATGGGAATGGATGTAGAACTGGAGCATGGGCTTCGCGATCCCGAGACCAACGTAACCAATGATGATCCGCTTATTACCGGCAAAATCGCCCTGGCCCATCTGAATGAATTCCCGGATTATTATACTCGGCTGGAAAAGATGGAGAAAGAAGCGGATCAATACTGGGGAAAATAAATAACGAGAACACATAAAAGCAGAACAGGACAGGGGGACAGGTCCCTTGTCCCACATCGGCTATTCTGGAGTGGGACAAGGGACCTGTCCCCCTGTCCTGTTCTGCTTTTACTGTTTCCATAAACAGTAAAGAACAATGTAAGCTATAATAGGGATATAATATTATTCAACAAGTGAAAAGAGGTTGACTCTCGATTATAAAAAATTAGCAATTGGGCATAAACCTTGTGATGGGAGGATTTGCAATGAAACGCTGGGGTGAAGCCATTTTAAAAATGGTACAAGGACTTTTCAAGGCAGTCTCACGTTTTCCCCTGACAGTCCTGTGCCTGGTCGGGACAACCATATTGGTTTGTTATATGATTTCCCTTCACAAAACCCCTGACCTGATCGTACAGAAACTTATGTTTACATTCTTATTAGGGGCCTTTATAGGAATTACCGCCCAGTTTAAATGTGAGCGTATTGAACGCTTGGGCAAACTTCGATTCGTGGTGTATTTGCTCTCAGCGCTGCTTACGGCAGGTTATTATTTGATTATACGGTCGGCTCCGAATATAGACTTTGCAGTTAGTGTGCGCACTTTGGTGGCTGTTTTCGCCATGTTTTGTGCCTTCATATGGGTTCCCTCGTTCGGGGGTAAATATGACTTCAATAAGGTAGCTTTGATCCATTTCAAGTCAGTATTTACATCGATTTTATACTCAGGTGTTCTTTCGGCTGGTTGTGCCAGCATTATCGCTGCTATTGATATTCTGCTTTTTAAGGTCAACTCTGACACATATAGCTATGTGATGGCGGTGATATGGATTCTTTTCGCTACGATTTACTATTTATCACTTCTGCCTCGTTTCAATTCGGATAATGAAAGCGATCGCGAATATGCTCAGAGCGCGGGAAATTATCCGAAATTCCTGGAGATCCTGGTTTCCTACATCGCAATACCTCTAGTAACAGCTTATACGCTGGTGCTGGCCGCTTATTTTATTAAAATTTTGGTGACTCTAAAATGGCCGGTCGGCCAGTTGGGACCCATGGTGTTGGGCTACTCAGCTGCTGGCCTTATCATCTATGTCCTGGCCAGTCTGCTGGAAAACCGCTTTGCTAAATTGTATCAGCGCATTTTCCCTATGGTGCTGATTCCGGTGGTGATTATGCAGCTTATCTCGGTTTATATTCGCCTGAATGCCTATGGGTTTACCGAGGCGCGCTATTATGTAGCCCTGTTTGGGATATTTTCCATTGCCTGCGGCATCTTGCTTAGCTTCCGGCCAGTAACGAAAAATGGAATCATCGCTCTGATGGCCGCTGGGTTTGCGATATTTTCGATCCTGCCTCCGGTTGATGCCTTTACCGTTTCTCGGGTCAGCCAGATTACCAGATTGGAGACAATGCTCAGTGGGGAAGGAATGCTGATTGACGGAAGAATAAATCCCAAAGCCGATGTGTCATTGACAGTAAGGTTGGAAACTACAAGTATACTAAATTATTTAGAGAATCGTAGTTATACCAAATACCTGACCTGGCTGCCGGCAGATTTCAAAACAAATATAAACATGCAAAACACTTTGGGTTTCGAACCGGCCTATGAGAGCATGAACGGTAATCAGAACTTCTTCAATGCCAGCATGGATATGCAAAAACCGTTAAATATCAGCGGATACGATATGATGTTCAATATCAACGCCTATAGGACGATGGATAAGTCTAATGAACCCAAGTTTGATTTTGAGGTGCGGGGGGCCAAATACCAGCTCGCCGTTGAGCGCTTATCATCCCAGGAGGCCTATGTGTCAGTGAAAGATGCTAATGGAGCAGAGTTGATAGGTACTGGTCTCTATGATTTTACCACATCGCTGCCTGCAGTCAGCAGCGGTGCTAAAGGGGTGCTCTCTCCAGAGATTATGACTTTGAATGTTGAAAAGAATGGCTATAGATTGCGTATCCTGCTGCAAAATGTTAATGTGACCTACAGCGGAGCAGATGCAGGCGTTGACTATAATGGTATGGTTATGTTTGGTGCCCCTGCAAAATAAGGGGCGTCTGAACATGAGAACTACTTGCTGAGTTCACTTTTATTGCGCTGGTTGTGATTGTGCAGCTGCTTTAACAATGCGTAAACCACAAAGGCCAAAGCCGTAAGCGACAAAATCCAATAAAGATAATGATTCATTATTATTCCTATCGTTTCCCAGGAGTCTCCGAACCAGTACCCCATACCCAGGTTAAATCCAGTCCATAGAAACTCACCAGGGACTATGGCTATCAAAAAACGCTTAATATTATAGTCGGTAAGGCCAGCGAGGATATTCATCGGGGGGCCCAGTCCCGAGACCGGAAAACGGGTTATGAGCAGACTTGATTGCCCGTATTTCTCTAAATAGTGCCGGGATTTTATTAAGGAAGCAGACAATAATTTTTCCGCAAAGGTCAGTTTTTCCAGCAGCAATATACCAAAACCATTCCAGAGGTAATAACCCACACCATCTCCGATTATGTTGAAAAGCCATACCCAGAGAAACAGGGAAAGCATATTAAATTCACCAGCATACGCAAAAGCTCCCGCCGCAATAACCAGGAAATTAGCTCCGGTAGGGATACCGTTGGATTGAAACAGCACTGCCACGCCCAAAACCGGAATTCCATAGATACGGAAATAGTCAATTAGCCAAGCTAATGTGTTATCCATTATTATTATTTCCAGGGCTGGGAACAGAATTACTTAAATTATTAAGGGCATTCTGTATTTCAGGGCCGGTTTTATGATATTTATCGGCCAAGTCCTTTAAAGGCAGTTTTTCGTCTCCAGGTGCGGGATCGATCTCCAGAGCTCTGAAAACATCTGCTGGGGATACCCGATAGATTTTAGCTATGTCTGTAACGCTCATCCACCCATGAACGTTGTGGCCAAAAGGATCCCTAGTTGCATGAGTGGGAGCGCTGATATGGCGGAGCCCGTGAAATAATTCATATGACTCTCGGCCTGCAAAAAACAGGAATATAATTGCTAGTCCGATCAGGACTATTATTGTATTTCTTCGCCTCATAATTTCCTCCCCTGGATCTATTTCCTTGACAGATTCAATGTGGTCCAGTGTTCTTTTAAGTGTCTGGGCAAGGCGGATTTGAAACTCTGGGCGTTAGGGTGTGCGTATACCAATAATGTATTCATAGAAAGTCACCTACTATTTCATTGCTTGATATTTTTCCCTAATCCTAAGAACAGTATGTAAAAAATGGCATGACAATGTCAAGTAAGATAACTTCTATGATAATCAAAGAAAAACCGTATATCTTCCGCTTCTCCCACTAAAAATAATATAGTCGCTATTATTCAAAGAGAAGAACAGGGGGATATTTTGAAAGTAAGATTTGGTTATGTAGCAATGTCAATGATTCTTAAAGACTGTTCTCCCTCTAAAACCGTTACTGTAGCCAATTTAAGCAAAATAGAGGGTGAAGCGGAAAGATTCGGCAAGCTTACCCTGTTGGCTCGAACTAATATTGAAAATACAAGGAGGCTATTGGCTCATAACCGATCCCATGATATAAAAGTGTTTCGGATAAGTTCCAGATTAATTCCTCTCGCAACCCATCCCATCGCTCAGAATTGGGATTGGGTGTGGGCAGTCCGAAAAGAATTAGAGTCCTTGGGTGGATTTATCAGGGAAGATAATTGCAGGCTTAGCGCTCATCCCGATCACTATACCGTGCTTAATTCACCAAAAGATGAAGTTTTGAAAACGGCTGTTAAGGATTTAGAATATCATCATAAAATATTTACAGGTATGGGGTTGGGCTCAGATGCCAAACTCGTTATGCATGTGGGAGGAGCTTATTCAGACAAAATGAATTCTATACGCATGTTTATTGACAACTATAACGATCTGCCTGCCCACCTTAAAAAAAGGATTATTCTTGAGAATGACGATAAGATATATACGACCAAAGATGTTCTTGGTATATGTGAATATCTAGGCATACCTATGGTTTTGGATGTACATCATCACCACTGTAATAACAATAATGATGATATTAAAAATTATTTACCATCAATATTTGACACTTGGAAAAGCCAGATCCTGCCGCCTAAAGTTCATATCTCAAGTCCCAAAGATATCACCCATTTTAGAAGCCATGCCGATAATATTGACCTGGCTATTTTTCTGGAATTTTTACAGAAAGCGAAAGCAACCGATAGAGATTTTGATGTAATGATTGAGGCCAAGAATAAGGATGTTGCATTGTTTAAACTGCTGCAGACATTAAAAGCAATACCTCAAATAAGATTTATTGATGAAGCATCTCTAGAAATCTGAACGATTTACTTGATGACAACCGGCTCAAATATATGTTTAATCCACATTAAGTACCATGTAGTCCTTATGACCCATGCCCACTCTTCCAATTAAACTGGCTTACCCTTTTTGATTCTTTCCATGGATTGGCCCAGCGAGTGAATTAGATCAACTGCTGCTTCAGGCGATATGTTATAACGCCCCGCTTCCTCTATAACCTTTTCCCATTGCTTCCATTGGTGGGGAGCGGTTCTGTCACGGTTACTTTGATTGCTATCTGAAATATCGAGATAACCAGCCGCAGCCATCATTTCTTGGGCGCTTACTCCGTTTCGGGCTGCATCCGCCAGCTTTTTGATAACCGCCGCACTGGGGGCATTATTCACTAAACCACGCAGTAAACGCGATATGTAACCCGGATCAACGCCTGCCTCATTGCCATATTTATTTATTGATCTATCACCTTTGGCCAGTTTCAAGCTATTTGAGAAATATGACTTGTTGAAATCCAGTTTACATTCCCCCTTTGTCCTTCATTCTATCGTAAATATTGCCTGTAGACAATTCAAGGCTTAACATTCAAGGCTCAATATGATGTAAAAAGGTGTAAAAAATGGTTGACCGTTGCCTGAAGACATGATAATCTGAACTTGATATTGTTGGCAGACAAAGAGAGGCTAGTAAAGATGAAACCAAATATTTCTGGTTTACAGCAGCTGGCGAAGTCAAAGAATTGGACTCTTCCTGAATTGGCACAGCGTTTGGGCGTTAACTATTCATACCTGTTTCGAATCATGCGGGGTGAAAAGAGCGGTGGAGCCAAATTATGGAGCGGAATCTACCGCATGTGTAAGGAGGAAGGATTGTCGATAGAAGATTATCTTTCTATGGATGATGAAACAACTTGAATTAATTCTAAAGATAAAGAATGAAAAGAGCACTTATTAATACTATTCATCTAACGGGAAGAATGGTGTGTAAATGACTATACAGGAAAAGGCTGAACAGGAAAATATTTGTCTAAACCGGATGGAAGTTATTATGCTAATAGAAACATTACGTCGTGAACTGGAAAGAATCGTTACACTTCAGCAAAACTATACTGATCCTAAGGTACTGGCGGTCAGCCAGAAGTTAGATAAAGCTATTAATAAATTCTACCTAAATTATCACCCCCCCAGGTTTTAAATCTAAAAATTGGCAACTTCCATTATTCGGGATACAATAATCTACAGATCCTGAGCTAAGAATGGGAGGGATGGTCATGGACATCGAAAAACGGGATTTTAATAAGGACGCGGCCACCTGGGACGAAAATCCTGGACGGGTCAAGATGGCTAACAATATTGCTAATGCCATATTAGGAACAATCAGTTTAGATTCTAATATGAATGTTTTGGACTTCGGCTGTGGAACTGGACTGTTAACCTTGCGATTACAACCGTTTGTCCACTCCCTAAAGGCAGTAGACAGTTCTACTGGAATGCTGGAGATTCTCAATCAGAAAATAGAAGATCAGAATATCTCCAATATCTCAACGCAGCATCTGGATATTGAACAAGGTGACATTTTAGAAGGCGCCTATAATCTGATAGTCAGCAGTATGACCCTGCACCATATAAAAGAGACAAAACCATTAATTGATCAATTCAGTAAGGTTACTGCTCCGGGAGGCTGTATCTGCATTGCCGATTTAGACCCTGATTACGGCCTGTTCCACGGGGAGGGGAATAATGAAGGGGTATTTCATTTTGGCTTTGATCGGGATATAATCCGACGTACCCTTCAGGAAGCGGGGTTTGATAATATCGAGTTTCAGACAGCGGCAGAGATAGTCAGATTTGTACCAGGCGGGATGCGGCCTTTTACAATTTTCCTGGTTACGGGTCGGAAACTCAGGTAATTCGTAAAATGGAACTAGAAGACAGGCTGACAATCAGAGCTTGGCAAATGGCCTCCGATGTGGAGAACCGTATGGCTTTAGCCTTGTCAAACTGTCTTCTATGCATACTTTCACTAATTTAAGAAATAATAACGTAACAATGCAAATGCTAGGGAGTGATTCAATGGAAATTAATAACACAGAATCTTTTACTGAATGGGAAAATTGGAAGGGGACTCTTGCCAAAGCAGTGTCGCTTGCCGAAATGGTAGGGATGTCTGAGAGCACGATCGATAAGATAGGTCTTAAAGTGGGTAATATGTTGTCTGCCTCAGTTGACCCTGAAAATAGAGAACAACGACTACTTCAGGAATTATGGAAGGCGGGTGACGATAAGGAGCGGGCCGTTCTGACCAAATTACTGGTTAATATGCTCCAAACGGATGTAAAGCATTAATATTTAGAGAGGTATGGGAACAGGGTAATGACTGTCCTATACCTCTCAACTCTACTAACCGAGGTCTACAGTTACCGCTTCACTATTCACTGCCCGGTGTGCCGCCCGCTTTTCTTCTCGCTTAATTTTCCACTGTGCCAGTACCGTGTACAATGATGGTACTACCAACAGAGTTAGCAGGGTTGAGAATACTAAACCCGAAATGATGGTGGTAGCCAGGGGGGTAAACAAGGGTTCTGATGCGAAGGCTAAGGGGGTCAACCCAGCTACAGCGGTGGCAGATGTTAATAGAATTGGCCGTAAGCGGGCTCCGCCGGCTAATTGAACGGCTTCTTTTAATTCATGCCCAGCCCTGCGCGAGCGTTCTATAAATTCAATAAATACAATTCCATTTCGTACTACGATTCCGGCTAACGCGATCATACCCATCATGGATACGAAGCCTAATGGGGTGCGGGTTGCGAATAAGCCGATCAGGCTTCCGGCCACGGCCAGATAGACGGTGCTCATGACCAGCAAGGGCAGGCTCAGGGAATAGAACTGCATTGCTATTTGAATAAATATTAAGAAGAAAACAAAGATAGAAAGTTTCCCCAGATCGGCAAACATATCATTTTGGTAGTTCATTTCTCCTCCCACATCCCAACGATATCCTTCCGGGAACTGAATCCCCGTGAGTAATACCTTAATATCATTCATTACCTCAGTGGCAGTCCGGCCTTGTGCGTCACCAGTAATGGTTACAACCCGGGATAGGTTACGGTGGGGAATACCCATAATACCAAAAGCCGGTTTAACCTGGGCTAATTGCATCAGAGGAATAGGTTGTCCCAAAGCATTAGGGACTGATAAGCTTTGGAAAACTGCCATGGGGTCGGCATTCGGATCTTTGACATAAAGGGTCATATCAATAAGGTTACTGCCATCATCATACTGACCCACGGAAATTCCCTCACTCACCAGGCGCAGGGTGCGAGACAGGTCAGTATAGTTGACCATCTTCTGATTCATCATATCTTTGTTAACCTGGAATTCTAAAGTATAGGCATCTAGCCCAAAGTTGTCCTGAACATTAACTGCGCCGGGAACCTTGCTGATTTTATCTTTTACTTGCTGCGATAAAGCCCGCAAGGTCTGAACATCATCCCCGTACAGGTTTAATGAAATTGCTTGCCCAACCGGCGGGCCAGATTTAATCTGGTAGGGGGTAATTTCCACCCCGGGGTATTTCTTGCCGAGTGTTTGGCCCCATTGATCTATCAGGTCGGCTTGTTTGACGAGTTTGTTGTCTAACTTCACTACCACAAAACCGGTATTTTCTGATACATCACCAGCCCCGATACCACCGCCGAACCATCCCTGCACATTTGCTCCGGAAGAAGAATAAATATCGATAACACCTTTTTGTTCGGACAGGTATTGCCGAGTTCCTGCCACCACTTGCTCGGTCTCATTTACAGTAGTGCCTACCGGCATTGTAATAAAGATCGGCAACTGATCCCACCCAGCCTCCGGGAACAACTCCACTGGTATAAACGGAATTAGACCATAAGCCAGGGTGCCTATCAGCACACCTATAATACCGGTTCGCAGCGGACGCTTTAGAATCTTGGGTATTACCGTATGGGCATAGTAATCGGTAAGCCGGTTAAGTTGTGGGCCCAAAAGACCAGCTGGCTTATCTTGGATAGTAATTGCTGCCTGGCGGCGGTTTTCGTACCAATAGCGAAAAATAGGGATGATAGTCAGTGACATTATCATGGAGGCCAGCATGGTAAGTGAGATCACTACCGGCATGGGTCTTATAAAGTCGCCCATAATGCCAGTTAAAAAGAGCAGTGGCCCGAAGGCAAAAACCGTCGACATGGTAGCGGTCAAGATGGACAAGGCTACCTCGCGTGCGCCGTCTTTAGCTGCATTGAACGGGGTTTGTTTAAGAATGGAAAGATGGCGCTCAATGTTATCGTTAACCACCACGGCATCATCGACCAAAATACCCAGAACTACAATTAATCCGTATACTGAAATCTCACTGATGGTTATATTCATATAAGGCAAAAATATTAGGCCAATGGCCATGGATATGGGGATAGCCAGAGCTACCATGGCGGCGGTTGCGAAACTCAGGCCCAGGGTACAGACAAACAGGACCGCTAGTATAGCAAATAGCATTTCCTTTAACAGATTATTGAAAGTTTTATCGACCTTTTGGCTTTGCGAGAATACCGGTTCCATAGTCACTCCTGCTGGAAGCGAGGTTTTAAGCTTACTAATCATTAGATCGACATTCTTCTGGGTAGACGGCGCATCAGTGCGTTTTTCAACCCCTAATCCCATCACCAGAGCCGGTTTGCCATTATGATAAGCATAGATTGTATTCTCCTTGGTGGTCAGGTAGGCATGCCCAACATCCTGCAAATAGATTGGAACCCCTTGCTCGTTCTTGCCGATTATAATCTGATTTAGTTCATCCAAATTGTAAGTATCAGGCAGTTTCAGCTGATAGGTAGTGCCTTCGACCTTCATATCTCCGATAGGGATACGTTCATTCTCGGCTTTGACTGCTCCCAGCACTTGAGCCCAGGCAATATTGTATAGACGCAGTTTGTTGCTATCCAGGTCAATATGGACCTCCTGGTCAGGCAGACCTACGAGGGTAACCTGGGATACACCGGGTAAGGTACCCAATTGATCTTTCCAGTTTTTCAGCGTAGAACGCAATTGAAATAATTCTGACTGATCGTTGGCGGTGATATTGAAGGTATAGAAGGCATTCTTGGCCAGGTCATCATTAATTACGGGTTGTTCAGCATCTGGAGGCAGGTCCGGTTCGGCATCTTTCACTTTCTTGCGAAGTTCATCCCACTTCTGGGCGGGATCAACTCCCGGCGCAGCTGTTACTACAATGACCGAATATCCGAATGCCGAGGTGGACTCGATAGTCTGAATCCCTTGCAGTTCTTTTACCCTTTGCTCCAGCTTATTAGTTACAGTTTGCTCCATCTTTTCCGGGGATGCTCCAGGCATGACAGTAGTTACCAGGGCAACATCAATAATAACATCAGGCGATTCCTGCTTAGGTAACTGAAAAAAGCTTAAGAAGCCAACCAATACGGCCATAACAAAAAACAGAATGGTAATTTTACGGCGTTTGAGTAGATATTCTATCATTCGCCGTTTCCTCCTGCCTCTATCGGGTCACCGTCAAAAAGGCGATCAGCCCCGCGACTGACTATTTGTTCGCCTATGGTCAAGCCGGATGTAATCTCCAGGTACTGTCCCGAAATAGTGCCGATTTGAACCGCTCTTTTCACTGCCTGACCATTAGTGGCCACAAAGACGTAGGGATCTTTCTCACCCCTGTTTATAACTGATTGTACTGGTACAAACATACCATTCTGTCCCTCAATACTTCTGGCAACCTGCACCATTTGTCCGGGGTGCCAATCGTGTTTGGGGTTAGGCAGCTTTACCTCCACGGCAATGGTACCGGTTCCTTTATTGGTCGCAGGATTAATCTTAGTTACCTTACCTTCCCGACTTTCTCCATAAAGGGTTAAAGTGACGGCATCATCAATTTTCCACTGCTTAATTTCATAATCCGGTACTGGCAGCACGACCTTAAGGTCGTCAATCTGCCCAATACGATAAGCTGGGGTTCCTGCTGCTACCAGTTGCCCTTTGGACACCAGCTTGTCTATTACCACGCCTTGAATGGCTGCATTCAGCTGATCTTTCCCATTCACCATTGTCAGCGAACGCTCTGCCAATTGCTTGCCGTTCTCGGCCAATGCTAACGCATCGCGGGCACTGTCGAAGTCAGTTTTAGATATTGCTTCGGCTGAGAATAAACTTTCGGCACGCTTATAGGCATCCATAGCCTGTTGATAACTAATTTGCGCGTTGTTCAGGGTCATAGTTGCTTGGGCCTTTTGTATGCCATATTCGCTGGCATCCAGTCTCGCCAGGGCATCTCCTTGCTCTACCACATCACCCTCTTCATGTAGGAGTTCCAGTACGCGTCCCCCCATTTCAAAAGCAACCAGAGTTTCGTCTTCCGCCTCCAGCAAACTGGCCAGGTCGGTTCGATTTTCTATTTTAAGCGAGCTAACCGGGGTTAGCTGTACTTGTTTAACCTTGGGATCTGTTGTACTAGCTGTGTTTTTACTGCCGCAGCCACTTAATGATAAGCCTGCTAGTAACAGAATTAATAAGTAAACAAGGCAACTGCTTATTTTCATAACAGGGTTTGGGCATGTTCTATTCTTGGCATTAATAAGAATTCCCCCCAATTTTTATTGATGAGTGTTTCGACATGTCTATTCTCATTTCCTATCTAAATCATAAATATCATTTGGTAATAACCTCCAATTACATGTACACTAAAATCTTTAAAAAGTTTCGTATAATAAAAGATTAAAAATGTATGCGATTATTGGATAATCATATTGTGAAGCGATTAGTAGTGCAGAAATATAGGCATAGTGAAAGGGGGAAGTTTTTAAAATAGGAGACTCCCCATACGATTGAAAAGAGCTCTAGAAATCCTCATAAAGGGCCAAAAATCTCTAAGTTCAAAATAGTTTATTTCAACTTTAGGTCAGTTTGCGAATACAACTTCCCAGTCTTTTGATCCCTTCTTCAATTACGGCTTCATCGGAATTAGAATAGTTAAGCCGCAAGGTTTGGCTCCCGCCGCCATCCACGTAGAAAGGCGTACCGGGGACAAATGCTACATTTTGGGTTGAGGCTAAATCCAACAATTCCAGAGAAGACATGGTCTGGGGGAGGGTAACCCAGATGAACATTCCACCCTCAGGTTTGGTACAAGTGATATCCTGCGGAAAATATTTCGCAATCATAGATACCATACAATCCCGCTGTTTACCGTAACCATTCTTGATATGCTTGATATGTTCGTCTATCTCATTGTCACACAGATACTGGTGTACGACCCTCTGGCTAAAGTAGTTAGAATGCAGGTCAGCTGCCTGTTTGGCTATTATCAGCTTTTCCATAATATCATGCCGGGCACATATCCACCCCAACCGCATACCGGGTGAAACGATCTTGGAAAAGGAACCCAGCATTATGGTTTTATCTTCGTTGAACAACCTTATCGATGGTAGGTGATCGCCAATAAACCTGAGTTCACCATAGGGGTCGTCTTCAATTACTTGTATGTTGTAGCGGCTCGTTAGGGCGGCTAACTCCTTTCTTTTAGCAAGGGAATGGGTAATCCCTGATGGGTTTTGAAAATTGGAGACGATATACATCAGTTTCACCTGGTTCTCTTTCAGTATTGCTTCCAGGCAGCCCATATCCGGGCCGTCTTCAAATAATGGAACTGAGTGAAACTGAGGTTCAAACATACTGAAAGACTGTATGGCACCCAAATAGCCGGGGCGTTCTATAATGACCCCATCATTTTTATCGAGAAAAATCTTCCCGATGAGATCCAACCCTTGTTGAGAGCCGTTAGTAATCAATATTTGATCCGCATCCACATTTAAGCCGCGCTGCTGATAGCGTTGGGCGATAAAGTTCCGTAAGGGCGGGTAGCCCTCGGTGGTGCTGTATTGGAGAGCATTTTCGCCATTTTTAGCCAATACCTTATTAGTGGCATCATTTATTTCTTTAACTGGAAAGAAACTGGGATTCGGAAGTCCTCCGGCAAAGGAGATGACCTCAGGGTTTTCAGTTACCTTTAAAATCTCCCTGATAAAAGACTTTTGGGTATTATGCATCCTGGTCGCAAACAAATTATCCATATTCTCACCTCATTCATTAAAATAAAAACCAATGAGCGCTTAAGCGAATTGCGCGCCAAAACGCGGGCGCTACAGTGCTTTTCCTTCGCATTTTGTGTGCATCGCGCCGCGAGCGTTTTTATCAAACGCCTCCTAAGTCGGGGACCATACCCGCAACTTAGGAAAAAAATCGCTTTATCCTCTGCCTATGGAGGAAGGGGGATTTAGAGGAGTTTGATAAAAAAACCCCGCACAGTCACCATAAGTGACTCCGCAGGGTATTCTTGCGTGTAAGGTATAAAGCCTCTATGCTGCTCGGCCAAGTGCCTTAAGCATACTCACCTTAACAAAATATTATTAATGACATCACTTAGCTTGTCAAGTACAAAAATGATCGGTAGTATTGGGACAGGGGGACAGGTCCACTGTCCCACTCAGTAGGTTTAAGTAAGTGGGACAGCGGACCTGTCCCCTTGTCCCACAGCCAACGTCATTGGTATTGTCTATCTCAGAAAACTACGGGTGCTAAAATCCGTGGGAATAGCAAATAATAGTACGCAGGGGGTGAACTAATATTAATAAATATGTGGTCAATTTAAATGAAATTGATAAAACGAATTTGCCTATGGTGGGTGGAAAAGGGGCTAATTTGGGGGAAATGGCTAAGGCCGGTTTCCCGGTGCCAGCCGGCTTTTGTGTTACCACTGAGGGCTATCGTACTTTTATTCAAGCGAGCAGCGAAATGGAAGAACTGATTAGGCAACTGGATCGGATACAACCTGACCAGTTGAGCGAAATAAGCAAGCAGGGTGAAATAATTAGGCACCACTTAGAATCGATTGCCCTACCTGAAGAATTGAATACAGCAATCGTCGAAGCTTGGAAAAAGGCGGGGCAGGAGTGGGCCTATGCAGTCCGCTCCAGCGCCACCGCTGAAGACTTGCCGACGGCTTCTTTTGCCGGTCAGCAGGATACCTATTTGAATGTAAAAGGCACCGAGCAAATACTCAGGGCAGTAAGGAAATGCTGGGCTTCCCTGTTCACCGATCGGGCCATTGTTTACCGCGCCCAAAACGGATTCGATC
This sequence comes from Syntrophomonadaceae bacterium, assembly GCA_963665865.2. Classification (GTDB taxonomy): domain Bacteria; phylum Bacillota; class Syntrophomonadia; order Syntrophomonadales; family Syntrophomonadaceae; genus PHAA01. The sequence continues at coordinate 340,666 of CAXXWF010000001.1, forward strand.
ACCGCTCGGTGTTTTTATCGGTTGTGGTACAGCGTATGGTTTTTCCTCAAGTGTCCGGAATAATGTTTACAGCCGATCCCGTAACCGGCAACCGGAAAATCGTGTCCGTTGATGCCAGTTTTGGCCTGGGTGAGGCGCTGGTATCAGGTATCGTTTCCGCCGATTTATATCAGGTTAGAGCAGACAAAATAGTAAAAAAGCAAATCGCCAGGAAAGAAATTGCTATCTATGCTCAGCCTCAGGGCGGCACAAACAAAGTGGAGATTACAGGTGAGAGACAAACCGACCCTTCTTTGTCCGATGAACAAGCGGTCAGACTGGCCCTAATAGGGCGAAACATCGAAGCACATTTTGGCAGCCCTCAGGATATAGAGTGGTGCTTAGTTGACGACGAAATATTTATTGTGCAAAGTAGGCCGATAACAACCCTGTTTCCTGTTCCCGTCGTCAATGACGACAAACTTCATATTTTTGCATCCTTTGGTCATGTACAAATGATGACTGAAGCAATACAGCCACTTGGAATATCGGTACTTAGAACGTTAATTCCAGTGGGAAAAAGTTCGCCTGTCGCGGAAAGCATTTTTGTGCAGGAGGTAGGCGGAAGACTATATGTTGACTTGACCAAATTGCTGGGGTATCCCCAGTTAAGAAATAGGGTACCTGAAATAATTATGAATGTAGATGAACTAATGGGTCGGACAATGCAAACCTTCGCCAATCGTGAGGACTTTTTGGCGTCAATAGACCCTCATCAAAAATTAAATTTATCCATGGTTAATACGATCCTGCCAACTGCTTTTGCGGTCCTAAGAAGGATCTTGTATCGTAATAATGACCAGGCCGTGGATGAAATGAACTGCTTTATAGCCGAGCAGATCCAGGGAATTAATAGAAAAATACAGGAACATTCGGGAGCGGAGCGAATCCAGTACATTCAAGAAATACTTTCCGGTTTCATGTCGTCAGTGCTTTCCACGGGAGCTCCATTTATCGGAGCAGGAGTCCTAACCTACAAACTAATTGAGAGTTCGTCTATAAAGTGGCTGGGAGACGCAGCTGAGCTGGCCAGCATCAGTAAATCTCCACCGGGTAATGTGACGACCGAAATGGGTTTGGCTTTAGGGGATGCAGCCGATGTGGTGCGGAATTATCCAGCCGTAATCGAATACCTGAAGCATGCACGGAATGCTTCGTTTTTTGACGGACTGAAAGCGGTAGCCGGCGGAGAAGAGGTTGCGGCGGTATTATTAAATTTCTTGGAACGCTATGGTATGCGGGGGACGGGTGAAATCGATATCACCAGACCGCGTTGGCGCGAGGCTCCAACCCAGTTGGTGCCCGCCATTCTAGGTCACATTACAGGTGTAAAGCCCGGACAGCACCGGCTTGATTTTTTGGCAGGCAAAGTGGAGGCTGAACATGCCACAGCAAGACTTTTAGATCGCCTGCGGAAGACTCCGGGGGGAACATTTAGAGTCCAACGCATGGAGCGGTTGATTAAGGTTCACCGCTCCCTGATTGGCCTCAGGGAACATCCCAAATATTTAATTGTACAGAACCTAGGTATTGTCAAACAGGCAATTTTACAGGAAGCTGACCGATTGGTTCAAGCAGGAGTATTAGAGCACCGGAAAGATGTATTTTGGTTCTCCTTACAAGAAATTAAGGAAATGATTGAAAGTGGGCGGGTCGATGCCAATATTATCGCCCAGCGCCAAGAGAAATTTGAACGGGATAAGAAACTGACCCCTCCCCGTGCTATCACCAGCGAGGGCGAAATCATTCTAGTCAAGCCGGGGGCAAACGTACCGCCAGGGGCGCTAGCTGGCAGTCCGGTGTCATCTGGCACAGTGCAAGGTCGGGCTCGCGTCATCCTGAGGTTGGAAGAAGCTAAAATGGAGAAGGGAGATATACTAGTAGCTCCCTATACTGACCCGGCCTGGACCATGTTATTCCCCCTCGCAGCGGGTTTGGTAACAGAGGTCGGCGGTCTGATGACCCACGGTGCAGTAGTAGCCAGGGAATATGGAATCCCGGCAGTTGTAGGAGTCGATAATGCCACCCGCAAGATTCTGGATGGCCAGCAGATACGTGTGGACGGAACTCACGGATTTGTCGAGATATTAGAATGATTCTGATGGAGGATCTGCTCAAGAGCGGAATTGGTTTTATAAAGCAGTACACCGGGCGGTCGCAGCCACCCGGTGTACTTTTAGCCTATTTTTGCATGAAAGCTACCCGCCGATTGACGTCATCCCAGTTAACCAGGTTCCACCAGGCTTCGATCCACGCAGCGCGCTTGTTTTGATATTTTAGGTAATAGGCATGTTCCCACACGTCCACGACCAGCAGCGGATAGGCTCCCCATTGAGTTAGATCTTGGTGTTTTTCCGCCTGCAGTACAACCAGCTTTTCCCAGGCCGGGTTGCAGGCCAGTATAGCCCATCCAGAACCTTCTACCGCTATGGCGGAAGCCGTGAAGAGCTTTTTCAAATTGTCAAAGGAACCGAAATCACGGTCAATCAGTGCACCCACTGCACCATTGGCAGGGCCGCCGCCACCTGGCTTCATGTTCTCCCAGAACATAGTGTGTAAAATGTGTCCTGAGCCATGGAAAGCCAATTCCCGCTCAATATGTTTGATTAGAGCGAAATCGCCTTTTTCTATTGCTTCGGCCAACTTGCCTTCTGCATTGTTTAGCCCATCAACATAAGCTTTGTGATGCATATCATGATGCAATCTTACGGTCGCCTCATCATAAAAGGGTTCCAGCGCAGCATAGGCATACGGTAAATCCGGTAGAGTATGAGCCATTTCCAACACCCCTTACTTCCTTAATTTTCTATTTTATCGGTATAATATAAAGTCTAGCGTATTGTTAGTCTTTTCGCCAACTGCTTTATTAATACATGTGACACTAACTGGGAAAAGATTGATCAGTATTTATACTTTGGTTTATAAATCAGTCAGAAGAACAATAAATTGAGTTCCAGTTATCTAATGGTTTATCCTAAACATAGGACATTTTCTCAAATGTAATTAGTCATCATCTAAGGGGGATAAAATTATTATGAAGTTTGTAGTTTCGGAAGAGGTTTTTGAAAAACTAGATAACGTTTGTTTCGGTATTGTCGTGGCAAGAGGCATTCAAAACAGAGGGCAAAATGATGAAGTTGGAAAATGCTTAGAGACGAGTATCCAAGCTATTGAGAAAAAATTCGAAAATGTGAAGGTAAAAGAATCCGAGGAAATTGTGCCATATAGGGAGGCTTTTACCAAACTTGGCATTAACCCCAATAAATTCTTGAGTTCAATTGAAGCGATGGCCTCACGGATTGCGAAAAAGAAGGGCTTTCCTCAGATAAATACCGCCGTTGATCTTGGTAACGCTATTTCGCTCAAATACCTTCTCCCCCTAGGTGCACATGATATTGACAGTGCAGAGGGGGATATTGGGGTGCGGTTTTCGGTTCAAGGCGACCGGTTTATTCCTTTCGGAGAGGAAGAAGAGGAGATTCTTGAGCCAGGCGAGCTGATTTATTCGGTTGGCGACCAAGTGAAAACGCGGAGATGGATCTGGCGCCAGAGTGAGCAAGGAAAAGTAACCGAAGAGAGCAAGAATATATTCTTTCCGATTGATGGCTTTATAAACTGTAACTATCAAAGTGTTATTAGTGCTAGAGACGAGTTGGCAAGCCTATTGCAGCAGGTACTTGGCTGTGCTGTGACACTGGGGTTTGTGGACAAGAATAACCGAGAGATGGAATTCTAAATTGACATTTAATGGGGCTCTTTTCTAGGTGCAGGTTGTTCTCCTGCTTGAGAATGCTCAGAGGGATGGGCGTAACTTTTGCGGTTTAAGGAGACTACCGCAGCTAGCAGTGCAATACTCATTGCCACCAGCATTACACCATGGTAAGCCGACATAAAAGCGGGTATTTGGTCAGGTCGGGGGCGGCTGGTACCGCCCCAAGCTTCGAAAAGAGAGACCGACAGGGCAATACCCGAGATCATGCCCAGATTTCTGACCAGACTATTAATTCCCCCAGCCAGGCCAAGCTTTTGTGGTGGCACTGAACTCATCACACTGCTGTTGTTGGGAGAGTTAAACAAACCCGATCCCAATCCCATAAGGATTGAGCCGGGAATAACCTGATAAAAGTGTGCCGTTGTCGATAGCGTTGAATAATAGAATAAACCCAGACCAGATATGGCCAGACCACTGCTAGTGAGAATCAAAGGCCCGAACTTATCTGAAGCATAACCGCTAAGAGGGGCTACGACCGCCATCGTGATGGGAAACGCAGTCATCAACAATCCAACCTGATAGGGGCTGTAATTAAGAATCTGCTGCAGGTAGAAAGGCAGGAGCATGGTATTGGCAAACATGGCTACGAAACACATCCAACCGCAGAGATTGCCTATAATAAAAGGACGATTACTAAACAATGATAAATCAATCATAGGATGATGGACCCTGCGTTCATTAATTACGAATCCGATTAGCAGCATCAAGCCCATTGCAAGCCCCAGCAAGATTGAGCTGCTTGTCCAGCCCCAATCCTCGCCGTTACTGATAGCGAGCAGTAGACTGATCATCCCGGCAGTGAATAGTACGGCTCCGATGAAATCAAAACGATCTTCAGCTTTGCGGGGCTGATCAGCGGGTAAAATAAACAAAGCAGCCAAATAGCCTATGATTCCAACCGGCAGGTTAATATAAAAAATGGAGCGCCAACCGGCCAATCCTATGAGTATCCCCCCTAAGGCCGGACCGGTCAAACTACCCAGGGCAACCACGGTACCGGTTAAACCCAAGGCTCTGCCCCGTTCCTGAAAAGGGAAAATAGCAGTGACAATCGCCGCACTGTTGGCCATTAGCATGGCAGCACCCACGGCCTGTAACACCCGGGTGCCCACTAAAAACCAGATGTTGGGGGCCAAGCCGCACAGAGCTGAGCCCAGTGTGAAAACCAGGAAACCGAGCGAATAGACTTTCCTGCGCCCAAGCATATCAGCAGTCCGTCCAAAGACAGGCAGCAGACTGGATATAGTTAAGAGATACGCACTAACCGTCCATTGCAGAATTGACAGGTCAGAATGAAGCTGGCCGGATATGGTAGGTAAGGCGACGTTGACAATACTACTGTCCAGAGTGGACATAAAAGTGCCAATGGAAACAGTGGCTAATACAAACCATCTATAGTCAGGTGAATTCTTTATGTTTGCGAACATTATTGCCTCCGCTGCGCTAAAAATCATTTTATGGACCTGGATGGTAGTAACAATTATATGGATTTAGTCGCTATAATGCAATATGAAGCGCACCTTTTGGCCTTAGGCTTATACTGCTCAGATCCCAATTCCCAGCGGGATGCTATCCAGGTAGTGAGGATAGACGCTGCCACTTCTTCCGGCGGGTGGTCTGAAGGTCCTCAGTCATTTGCTCGGGGCGTGCCAAAGCTTCATAAAGCAAAAAAACCAGGGCTCCATAAATACCCTGGTTTTCGAGTATAGCCTAGTATCTTATTCCTGGATCACCTGCCATCGAATTAACTGTGCCAGCGGGATAAAATAGATTATAGTGATCTAGTTTTGGGTCGGCATTCTGCGGGGTTGCTTTAGGGAATATGAATAACAACTGATATTTTTCCCCAGCCTTATATACCAGCATGTCTTGGGTGTCATAGTTATGAATATTTTCAGGTGTACCTAAGACTACTTTTATTTCAGATTGGGTTAGATCCTTTATGCTGTTGTCGTAGGTCCTCACATCGAAAATTTGTGAACCCTTGTTAAAACCAAAGGCGGCATTATGTTTTGCATAGGTAGCGTAGGTGCCTTTTGCTGCAGGTATATAGGTTTGTTGGTCAGGATCTCCCCATTTTGCCTTCACAGTCTCAATAACTGTAGTATCAACCGGAAATTCGCAGTCTATCACCTTGCCTTGATTAGCTAACTGCATTATCTCATTCAGCAGCATGGCTTGCGAATCTGGTTTGGTTTCCGGGTTAGAATTGCTAGTTGCGGTGGAGGCTGGCGCAGGCTGCGGCTCTGGCTGCGCCGGAGTTTTCGCTGCTGTGCACCCTGCAAATAAAAGCATACCTAACACTAATACTGCTAAAATGAATAACCTTCTAGACATAAACATGGCCCTCCTTTAATGCTTTACTATATGTTAATAATATTTGTCGGCTGACATGGTAAATATACGGTGTTATCTCACGTATTCTTGCAAGTGTTGACGCAGCTCAGCTTATCGCAATTCATTATATTACTTCCCCGTTTATCCTACCACGATTCCTACTTTTGATTGATTAGTATATAGTGAAAGTAAAAAAGCACCTACTCTTAAGCAGATGCAGCATTGTTTTCGACACAATCTCTCGCCATCAATATGTCTTTTTGGGCTTTTTCGCTGGCGCAGTTGAAGTAGCTGTTGGGTCAACAGGCTTTTTTTCGGCCTTCTTCTTCTTTTCTTCCTTTTTCTTAATACTTTTATCTGCCATATTAATTACCTCCAATCCTCTAATAGACTAGGTTAATTATACCCTTTTGTTAATGTTATCGCCATCAGCTAGCTGTATGGAAACCGCTCTGCCTATTCTCAGACCTTACCCAATCTAAGATCCCAAGCGCCCCATATTTGAGGTGTCACATTCATGAGTTGTTCTATTTATTGCGTCTAAGGTTCTGATTGGTTAACTCAAAACTATCGATAGTATTTCCAAACAAATCCTTTGCGGAAACAAGCAACTTTTCGTCTTCAATTCTTGCCAAAACATAGTGATGAATTTTTATGCGAACATTACACCATTTTTTCTCTGCGTCGGTTAGGTCTGTCCAGCTTATAAAAGGTTTTAAGGCAGCGCCTCCTCCACCGGTAGTGATGTAGGTTACTCCCAGATTACGGTCTACCTGATTGTTCAGTATTGGCAGGGTACGCTCATAGCAATGATTATGACCGGAGAATACTATATCAATCCCGTATTTTTCAAATATGGGGCACAAAATCTCCCGTACCAAAAGATCGCTCTGGTGGCCTTGATTGCTAGAATAGGGTGGCATATGCAAGTACACAAACTTCCAAGTCTTAATCGATTCCTGCAGGGTTTTAACGAGAAATTCGTATTGAGCGCTGCCTGGCAAGTAGTTTGCTTGTGTATCAAGCGCTATGAATAAAGCACTAGCATATGTGAAGCTATACCAGCTTAGGCTGCCTGGGTATCTAAAGTAATGATTGAACAAGGGCCCTTCGCCATCGTGATTGCCGGGGATAGCCATAAGCGGCAAGAATGATGAGAGCTTTCCGATAGTTGCAAAAAAATCATTTTTCCACCAATATTTTTCATTTCCGTTTTTAACCAAATCGCCAGTATTCAATAGAAAATCAGGGTGAGCCTTTCGTAATGCCTGACAAAGCCTCAGCTTAATTTGCTTGGATCCATTTTGGGAATCGCCGAACACACCAAATGAAAATGGTGCGAAATCCTGGGGAGCAGTGTGAAAATTATATACAGGTTTTTTTAGACCGATGCGGTAGTTATATTTGGTCCCTGGCTGAAGATGTCTAAGGGTTACCTCCTTTTTGTTACCGGAATTGGTGACTATTCTATGGCTTAAATTGGCACTCCTTCCATAATAAATAGTATCTGCTTTCTTACTTACGGTTGCATACCTTATTGTAATGGTTGTAGAGGTATCTTCTTGCCAGGATAGATAAGGATGGCGGGTGAGTGATCTATTGCCGAGAATGTGCTTTTTCAGTATTTTGCCCAACCTATAACAACCCCAATGCTGTAAATTATTTTTGTAAGGTATACCAATATTTAGATATATTACCAAAATACGATGTAAGTAATTATTGTGTGACAAGTTAAGGCTAATTGCGAGTCTAGGCAATTAGTAAAGATTTACTCCAAAAGTTCAGATAATTGCTTGTTTGGTGTACAAAGCTAATTCTTGCCAGAAAATTATAGTTCCTGTTAAAATATGGGTAACAGCGAATTTTTTAAATTGGTGGTATTCTCCCGGTAGGTGAGCCGGGGATCTTTTGGTAAAGATATGTGATAAATCAGCAAAGCCCTGACTGGAATAGAAGGAGGAGGATCTGTGGATTACTCGGATGTTGTCAATCAATTAACGCCTTGTGGCCTGGATTGCGGCCGATGTGCCGATTTCAAGGGTGGGGAAATCAGAGATTTGAGCACTAAAATGATTGAGCTGTTGGGCAACTATACAAGGGTGGCCCAAATGAAGGCCGCAACTAAACCTGAATTTGAGCATTATGACGAATTCTTAGCGATTTTGAACTCCTTTTCGCAAGCATCATGCAGTGGTTGCCGGCTTGAAGAATCGGTGCGACTAATGTCCTGCCCTATTGACTGCCCATTAAAAAACTGCTCCGCTAAAGGACTTAACTTCTGTTTTCAATGCCAGGAATACCCCTGCGAAAAATTATCGAACAGTGGTTTCGGGGAATGGGTACGCCAAAGGAATGATCGTATGAAAGAAATAGGAGTAGCTGCCTATATGGAAGAAAGACTAAAAGAGCCGAGGTATCCCTAAGAAACTGCAGTTGGCTACCGATATTCGGGAAAATCGGTCTTAACTATGTCACAAACACTGATGGAGAAAGGATATAGCTTTATGCTTAAAAAGCTGGCCAAACCTGCAATAGCATTACTCGCAATCACGGGCCTACTAGTAGGCTTAAATTTTACGCCTGTTTTGAACCTGAGAACGGCTGGGATGAACGAGATAAAAGGAAACTGGGTTACTGTATATTATGAAAAGGAAATGAGTGCTGCTCAGGGAGTTCTCGCCCTGGCAGATCCGGAATCGCAAAGAATCGCGGGTAAACTGGGTTTTGATAACCCTCAGAACATTTGCCTGTACGTCTATGATAAGCAAAAGACTTTCCAGACCAAAAAATACGGCCTCATCGGACCGCTTATGCAACTGGACTGGTATATCGGTGACAACCGGGGTGCAAATGTCCTACTCACATCTCCTGCCCATCCAGGAAAACAGCATGACTATGAAAGCGTATTACATGCTGCTCCTCACGAAATTGTTCACGCCTACAATTCGATCCTCAATCCCCAGATGCCTCTTTGGCTGAATGAAGGGACTGCCCTCTATCTAACCAATGGCAATCCATCTCCCAACCTCTATAAGACGCGACCCGCCCCCACCCTGGAGGAGATACATAGCGGAAATCCCATTACCTTCAGTAAGATCGGAGGATATGATTTTGCCCCTACTTATATCGAATATCTGGACCAAATGTACGGATGGGCTAAGGTTCTCGAATTATGCAGAGATCAGGATTATATAGAAGTATTAGGTATTAGTGAAGATGAGGTTTATAAACAATGGGTTGACTACCTTAAAGCAAATTACAGCCGTGGAACTAGTTAACTAGCCTCCATAATGGCGTTTTGCAGTATTTCTTGTGATTTTTCTACATCATCTCCCGGGCTTACCTTGAATTTGAACGGAATGTTTGTATAAAATAAAAAGACTATACAATATCGTTGCTTATGAGGTGGGATAATGATGGAATTGCCTGAGGCACTTACTATTGCCAACCAAATAAACGGAACACTGATTGGAAAAAGCATTGCAAACATCATTGCTGCCCATATACCCCTACAGCCGGCCAGTCCTGCCCCGGTGCGGTAGTACGATCAGGAAAGAGAGTTACATGGGCGGCAGTATTTATTATTGTTCAGGATGCCAACAAGTCTAAAGGATAGGGGGAGAAAATGAACAAGCAAGAATTAATCAAAGCGGCCGAGTCCTTTGTGGAAAATTCCGATGATAACTATATATCAAGGCAAATTGCTATTTCGGAAAATGTTGCAGGAATGAAAATATATGAAAAGCCAATTTTTGGTTTCGGCTCTCCTGATGATAAGTATTTCACATCATTTAAAGATCCTTCGATAATTGGAGGACACTTCTCGCATCCTCAAGAATGGCTGCCTGAAGCTAAAACGGTTATCTCTTTTTTCTTGCCATTTAGCAAAGCAGTCAAAAGGGGAAATAGGAAGGATAAGTCATGGCCTTCTGAAGAATGGCTGCATGGCCGTATCGAAGGTCAAGCTTTCTTGAACAAATTGTGTATATATTTGCAGAAAGAATTGATCAATGCAGGCTATAACAGTCTGGTGCCGTCTTTGGACGAGAGGTTCTGGTCCAAAACGGAAAGTAATCATGATGCACCACATGGTGATGTATCATTTACAAGTACCTGGTCGGAAAGACATGTGGCCTTTGTGTGTGGGCTTGGAACATTCGGACTCTCTAAAGGCCTGATTACCACAAAAGGTATAGCTGGAAGATTTGGCAGTATTCTCACCGAATTGTATATAGAACCTGACCAAAGAAAGTACGAGAATTTCACCGAATATTGTTCAATGTGTGGTACATGTATAAAAAAATGCCCAGTCAATGCAATATCCTTAGAAGAGGGTAAAAATCACGCGATTTGCTCCGCATTTTTGGATAAGACTGCTGAAAAATTCAAGCCTCGATATGGCTGTGGGAAATGTCAGATTGGTGTGCCCTGTGAGGGCAGAGTCCCTAAGCAAAGCAACCTAAAATGACAGATTGAATTAAGGTCTATACCCAAATTATTTAACAGAGCCACGGTCAACGATGTACAGATAGCGACTGGCCAGGCCTTTGTCGTATATTTCTTTGCCACTTCGGTTTTCCCTCAGTTTTGCTTCATACAATTTGCTATTACCCTCCGTTGCCAGGGCGGCCTTATATTTTGGTAACATCTTTAAGGCGTTTTCATACAGGGCATGTTCATTGGCACCATATTCAACAGTCCGATATGACGCCTCATTTTTTTGCAGAATTCTGGCTAGGGTGGTATGGTCACTATCCAAAAGCGTCTCATCTTTTTTGGTCTCATCGAAAATATATTGGTAGGCCATAAATCATCCTGAGGAGATAGCACGCCTTTTGGTACAGTAAGACTGCCCCAATTGCAGGCTCAGGAGGAAGACCACATTGTAAATATCATAAATAGTCAGAGATTAAGGGATTTGCGGAGGGCTTTGGGAATCTAAAATAGAAGCATGCACCTTTATCTACCTCTCCTGTCATCCAGGCGATGCCATTATGTCTATTTAATATTTTCTGGCATATGGCGAGACCCACACCGGAACCTTCAAACTCATTCTGGGAGTGGAGTCTTTGAAATACTTTGAAAAGCCTCGAAGAATACCGCATATCAAAGCCGGCCCCATTATCCACAACTGAAATAATGTATTCATTTTCATTATCGAAGGAAGTAACCTCAATAATAGCAACATCCCTATTGCCTGTGTACTTAAGCGCATTGGAAATAATGTTTAAGACCAGAATCTTTATCATTACGGGATCGCCATCTATATTAGGGAGATGATTGAGATGAAGCTGTACTTGTCTTTGGGGATGAAGCTTCATCAGTTCATTATAGACATCGAGAAACAAGTTATGCAGATTAATATTTTCGCTTTGCAGTGGCATTTTACCCATTTTGGAAAATTCAAGTAAATGGTCAATGATGCCGAGAACTTCTGTTGATTTTTCCTGAATATTAAAAATTAAATCATGCCCGTCATTATCGAGCTTATCCATATAGTCTGACACGAGATACTCACTTAGCTTAGCAATTGACAGTAAGGGAGCTTTTAAATCATGAGCTATAGAGTAGCAAAAACTATCGAGTTCGCGATTGGCTTCTATAAGAGATTCGGCCTGTCGTCTTAACTTAATATGTGTATTCACACGGGCAAGCAGCTCCGAAATATTAAATGGTTTGACAACGTAATCCTGAGCACCCAGTTTAAACCCTTCCTTTATACTCTCTTCATCATTGCTGGATGTTAGAAATATAATAGGGATGTTGCTGAATTTAGGATTCTTCTTTATCACTTTACAGATTTCGAATCCGTCCATCTCGGGCATATATACATCTAGAAGAATAATATCGGGTGTATGCTGTTCTAATAGTTTTAAAGCCGTGCTTCCTTTTGTAGCCACTCTTACCATGAAATTGCTTTTGCAGAATACGGATACAGCAGCTTCTATATGTTCGGGAGTATCATCAACTAATAATATTTCGAATTTGTTTTCCATTTTAATGTTTCTCATGTATACCACCTCCATCTATGGTAACTGTTGTATAATCAGAAATAAAACATTATTTTCTAGCTTAATAGTTTATAGAGCATAGAAGCCCGAACAGGTTTCTATGCTTTTCTTATTATTACATGATACGAACAAAAAAGAGAGTTATCCAGTGATTCTTATGTGAAAACTGGGGGGGATAAAATTGAATTCAAAAATGATTCTGAAGCAATCAACGATTAGTGCACTCATCTTAGGCATATTCTTTTTCATAGGAATTCTACTGGCAGCTAGTATTTTATTTATGAACTCAAGTATTCAAGCTGAACAGACGGCAGAAATGAGAAGGACCGAGTTTAGGCAGTTGGGAATCAATCTAGCTGATGCTTCCGATTATCTTACCGATGAAGCACGTAAATACGCAGTTACTAATGATATTGTTCATCTGGAAAAATACTGGGAGGAAATCAATAAAACCCAAACAAGAGATAACGTTATATCACGAGTCCGTGAATTAAATTCGCCAGATGAAGAATTAGCACTATTAGCTGAAGCCAAAAGATATTCTGATGCCCTGGTCAGTACTGAGAGACGGTCTATGCGTTTGGTTTTGGAGGCTCAGGGGGTACCGGAGAAAAATATGGTTAACGAGGTAGCTACTTATTATCTGAGCATTGAAGATCAAAAACTGAATAATGCGGAGAAGTTAACCAAAGCACGTGAGATCATGTTTGATAGCAAGTATGATGCTGACAAACAAAATATCATGAACCCGATAGCAAAATTTCAAACAATCATGAATGACCGTTTAGAAGCAGAATTAGCAACTGCCCGTAAGGCAACAACCAGAGCTGCCATACTGCAAATGATATTAGCTGTGATCATTATTGGCGCGATTGCTGTGTTAATACGATTACTTTTTAAACAGGTTACCTATCCAATCAATAATTATACGCAACAATTGCTGGTCTTTTCATTTAGTAGTGCAAACTTCAGCCTAGTACCTGAAGGAACACAGGAATTGAGAATGCTTGCTATGAACTTCAATGAGCTGTATAACTCATTTCAAGAGGAACTAATTAAACGAAAACTTGCTGAAGATACCATGAAAACTGCGAAGGAAGAAGCAGAACTGGCGAATAAGGCCAAAAGTGAATTTCTAGCCAATATGAGTCATGAGATAAGGACACCTTTAAACACGATAACTGGTTATGAATATTTACTTAACAATACAGAGCTGGGCGTAAAGCAAAAGGAATATGTCGGAAAAATAGGTATGGCGGCCAATAATTTATTGGCAATTATTAATGAAATCCTAGATTTTTCTAAAATCGAAGCGGGCAAAATGACCCTTGAAGCCATAGAATTTGATCTTCACCAAACCTTACAAGAACTCTGTAATATGGTAAGCATTGGAGCCCAACAAAAGGGTCTTGAAATTAACTTTGATATTAAGGACGATGTTCCCCAGTATTTGATAGGTGACACGATCAGACTAAAGCAAGTGATCTTAAACCTGCTATCAAATGCGATTAAGTTTACCCACCAGGGGAGCATACGTGTCCTGGCTGAGCTGCTGGAAAATGAGGGAATGCAGGCGGTTCTTCGCTTTAGTGTAAAGGATACCGGAATTGGTATAGCCGAAAAAAATAAGGAGGCTATTTTTGAGGTGTTTACCCAAGGAAATGCATCCACTTCCAGAAAGTACGGAGGAACGGGTTTGGGTTTGGCGATCTGTAAGAAAATAGTTGGACTTATGGCTGGTGAGATATCTGTAGAAAGTGAAGAAGGAGAAGGGTCTACGTTTACTTTCTCAGCAAAATTTGAGATTACTAAAGATATCGCAAGAGGAATACATAAGGGAAGTATCCCTAATGCCTTAACAGGCATTTTTAAACAGAAAAGAATTCTAATTGTCGAAGATAACTTAATTAATCTGCAGATGGCCAAAGAAATCCTTGAAAGTTTGGGATTTGATACCAACGCAGCTGAAAGTGGTTTGGCGGCATTAAGAATGGTAAAAGAGAATCGATACGATGCTGTTCTAATGGACATTCGAATGCCAGTTATGGATGGATATGAAGCGACACGCCGTATAAGGGTAATGGAAGGTAATGAATCTCTGCCTATTATTGCATTGTCAGCAGATGCGGTAGAAGGTGTGGCTGAAAGAGCCAAAGAATCCGGTATGAATAGCTGCTTGACGAAACCATTGAATCCTATAAAACTGGTTGAAGTCTTGAAGGAATTTATAACTATACAAGATATTCACCAAGTATTTGATGAAAGACTTGAAGAGGCTTCTACTAGTCAGGGTTGGGTCGAATTCGAAACGGGAATTCGGAGAATAGGCGGTAATAGGACAAATTACAAAAATATTCTTGAACAATTTATTAGTAATCACTGCGAGGATTCTAAAAAAATTAGAGGATATATTTCGGTAGGGAATTTTGAAGAAGCAAAAAGGCTGGTTCATACGATAAAAGGAATTGCAGGGAATATTGAAGCAAATCATCTGCAAGCTGCATCCGAGAGATTGGAAAAAGCAATTGTCAATAAAGCGGATAAGGAATTGGTTCTCTTAATAAGTGAATTTGATATTGCTCTAAAAGAGAGCTGTCATTATTCGGCAATATTTGTATCTACCCCTGTAGACCAGGATATAACAGAAGACAAAAGCCCAGAGATGGAAAGTACTGATTATCTGTTCAGGTTACTTGATCTATTAACTAAAGGAGACCCCGAGGCTAAGAGCTTCTTTGCATCGAGTGCACATTATTTTGCAAGCAATTTAGATGACCATGAGTATTGCCATTTGAGAAAGAAAATCGCTTCCTATGATCTTGAAGAAGCGGCAGATGATTTACAAAGAGTTATTAATAGAATCAGGCTTATAGAGGGAGAGGTCAAGCATGTATAGAGTATTGATTGTTGATGATGATAATACAGTAAGGTATATGCTTAAACGATATAAAAAATGGGATTCCTATGGATTATCTATTGTAGATGAAGCTAGTGATGGAAAAGAGGCCCTAAAAAAGCTAGCCTCCAATCATTTCGATCTATTGCTGACTGACATTAAAATGCCGGGTATGGATGGGATAGAGTTATTGACCGAACTAAATATTCTAAAATGGGATATCTGCGTCATATTTTTAAGCACCCACAGTGATTTTAACTATGCAAAACAGGGGATACGTCTGGGCGTATTTGATTATATGACCAAGCCTATAAACGATGATGTTATGGGGGACACATTGAAAAGAGTTCAGATGCATTTAGATTTCAAGAGTTTGCAAAAGAATAGAGTTGAGGAGGATAAGAAGCAGCTTGCAGAAGGTCTTAAACTTTATTCTCCCAAGAACCGCGAAAAGAAGATTGCCGTACTCTTACTGTCAGGAAGCGCAGAAGCCTTGAAGGAGGCCCGAGAGGCATTTGGTGAGGTGGCAAGTGTTCTTGGACAGGACAAATTTAGAATAGGAAGGCTAATTGAAAACATGGTATCAGAAATTAGTGAAGAAATATATTCGGTTTTCCCCTGGCTAGACAAAATTGAAGGTGAATCTATTAAAGGTTCGATTACCAGTGTTCAGTGTCTTGATGAGATTGAAACACTATTCATAGGATGTGTAGAGACAATGCTGAAAATAATTAAGAAATACGAACTTCACCAGACAGATGGAATTGTCAGGAAAACCAGTGCCTACGTTTTCGACCACGTTGAAGAAAACATCAAACTTGAGATGATTGCCAACGAATTAAGTGTTAGCAGGGATTATATCGGAAAGCTTTTTAAGCATAAGACAGGGCATAATTTTCATGAATATGTCACAATGGTCAAAATGGAACATGCCAAGAATTTAATCCGAACGGGTGCATATAAAAACTATGAAGTAAGTGAAAAGCTGGGATATAGTAAGCCTGATTATTTTGCCCGCTTGTTTAAAGACTATACGGGATATACTCCGATGGAATTTAGAAAAATGAATAAATAGCAGATGGTTGTTTGCCATCAAATAAGTGCCGACCTTCAATAGTGCAGAAAATTACAGTAAAATAGCTTATTTATGGTGTAGTATGTTGAGGAGCCAACAGATACAATTCATAATATAAGTTGATGACTATTACTCGCGTGAATCACCCAATATA
The DNA here is from genome assembly GCA_963665865.2 of Syntrophomonadaceae bacterium. Lineage (GTDB taxonomy): Bacteria > Bacillota > Syntrophomonadia > Syntrophomonadales > Syntrophomonadaceae > PHAA01. The sequence continues at coordinate 356,950 of CAXXWF010000001.1, forward strand.
GCATAGGCGCTAATGCCAATGTAAAATTCCGTACAGGAATGGATGCATTGCTAATAGCGCCTTTAGTTGTTTATGAGAGTTTTAGTCATTAATAGAACATAACATTCATGGCCATGAAATGTGTGTTGTTATTCCAGATTAAGTTGCGATGACTGATTTATTTAACCAATATAGCATAGGCGCTAAAAGCCAATGTAAATTCCGTACAGGAATATCTGCATTGCTAATAGCGCCTTTAGTTATTTGGGTAAGTCTTTGTCATCCAAAAAACATAGCATTCATGGCCATGAAATGTGTGTGTTATTACCAGATTAAATCACGATGACTGATTTATCAAACATAGCATAGGTGCTAAAACCAATGTAAGTTCCCTAAAGGAATGTGCATTGTTGGCAGCACCTTTGGTCATTTATGAGAATTTTAGTTATAGCCATTTAGTGGCTGCTGGTTACCGGAATTTCATAATAAAATCGAAGGGTGGTCATTGGAGTGAGAGGTGTATTAGCAAAAAAGTCAAAGATGAAGGCCATTACTGTGATCTGTATATTGCTTGTGACATCAATGTTACTGACAGGATGTAGCTCTAAAAAGTCGGTCGAAACGACTGCCAATAAGGGTACTGATGATACCATAAAAGTCGGTATTTTACATTCTCTTAGCGGAACAATGGCTATTAGCGAGGTGTCTGTTAAAGATGCTGAAATGATGGCTATTGGTGAAATTAATGCCAAGGGAGGAGTACTTGGCAAACAGATTCAGCCCATCGTTGAAGATGGTGCTTCAGATTGGCCTAAATTTGCTGAAAAAGCCAAGAAGCTATTACAAAATGATAAGGTAGTCACGGTATTTGGATGCTGGACTTCAGCAAGCCGTAAAGCGGTACTGCCTGTATTTGAGGAAAATAACGGCCTGCTATGGTATCCGGTTCAGTATGAAGGAATGGAAGCATCACCCAACATATTCTATATGGGCGCAGCGCCGAATCAACAGATTGTCCCGGCAGTTCAATGGCTGCTGCAGAATAAAGGTAAAAAGTTCTTTCTTATCGGTTCAGATTACGTTTTCCCGAGAACTGCCAATAAAATAATCAAAGCTGAGCTAACTGCTATGGGTGGGGAACTGGTGGCAGAAGAGTATACGCCGCTGGGACACACCGATTACAGCACCATTGTTAATAAGATTAAGACAGCCAAACCGGACGTTGTCTTCAACACCTTGAATGGAGATAGCAATGTGGCGTTCTTCAAGCAGCTTAAGGATGCAGGAATTACTGCCAAAGATCTTACCACCTGCTCGGTTAGCGTTGCAGAAGAGGAAATCCGCGGTATTGGTGCTGATAACATGATAGGTCATCTGGTTTCATGGAACTATTATCAGACTACTGATACTCCGGAGAACAAAGCTTTTGTGAGCAAATATAAGGAGAAATACGGACAAGATCGAGTAACCGATGATCCAATAGAAGCGGCTTATGACGGGGTATACCTGTGGGCCGCAGCTGTGGAAAAAGCAGGCTCGACCGATGTGGATAAGGTAAAAGCAGCCGCCAAAGGCCTTGAATTCAAAGCACCGGAGGGACTCGTAAAGATAGAGGGTGAAAATCAGCATCTTTGGAAACCTGTAAGAATTGGAGAGGTTCAGGCAGATGGCATGATAAAGGAAATTTGGAGCACCGGAGATTCTGTAAGACCGGATCCATTTCTCAAGACCTACGATTGGGCTAAAGGTTTAAGCAACTAATTAAGCAGTTTTGCCTGTGCAGAAAACAAAAATATACCATCTGCACAGGCAAAAATATTGGAGAGTGAATGGAACTATGAGCAGCTATATGAGTACCTATATAATGCAAATATTTAACGGTATCAGCGTAAGTTCTATTCTTATGCTCGCAGCTCTTGGACTGGCCATCACCTTTGGCCTGATGAAAATTATCAACATGGCCCATGGCGAACTCATTATGATTGGTGCCTATGTAACCTATATAACTCAGAATGTCTTTGCCAGCTGTTTTGATAAGAGTTACTTTGACAGCTATTTTATTTTTGCTATACCGGCTGCTTTTCTTATTACCGGCCTGACAGGATACTTGCTTGAAATTACGATAATCAAGCGTCTGTATGGAAGAACCCTGGACAGTATGCTGGCTACCTGGGGAGTTAGTCTAGTTTTGCAGCAGTTGGCCAGAAGTATCTTTGGAGCTCCTAATGTGGACGTCAAGAGTCCTCAATGGCTGAATGGCGGCATCCTTCTGACGGGGAATCTGCAGCTTCCTTTCAAAAGACTGTTTATTATTTTCCTCGTAGCATTTTGTATACTGGGTGTTTACTTCTTTCTATACAAGACCGCCAGTGGACGCAGAATCAGGGCAGTGATGCAGAACAGAAGTATGGCTGAAAGTCTTGGCATTAACACTAGAAGGGTCGACGCCATGACTTTTGCGATTGGCTCAGGATTAGCAGGTGTATCCGGCTGTGCCCTAACACTGCTTGGTTCTATAGGCCCAACTTTGGGTGCTAATTATTTGGTCGATACCTTCATGGTGGTAGTTTTGGGTGGTATCGGCAGAATCATAGGAACTGTGGCTGGAGCTGTCATTATCGGGATTGGTACGACTAGCTTCGAATTTCTTACCAATGCATCCCTGGGAAAAGTATTGATGTTTCTACTGGTAATTATATTTCTGCAGTGGAAACCCCAGGGTCTATTCACCATCAGCAGTCGTGATCTTGATGAATAAGGTGAGGTGGAAAGTGTACTTATGATGATAAAAATAAAAGATTACTTGCAGGGAGAGAATGTTTCTGCCATTACCATCTTTGTGCTTTTGTGCCTGGCGCCTTTGGTTTTATCCGATTTCAGAACCAATCTGCTGGGTGAATTCGTGGCCTTTGCCATCCTGGCTCTCGGAATTGACCTGATTTGGGGATACACGGGGATCCTCAGCCTGGGACATGGGGTGTATTTTGGTTTGGGAGCCTATTGTATGGCCATGTATCTAAAATTAGAATCCAGCGGAGGCAAGCTGCCGGATTTCATGTCGTGGAGCGGACTGGAAGCATTGCCTTGGTTTTGGAAACCCTTTGCATCGGCACCATACGCGATGGCTATGACTATTGTTATACCTGTTTTATTGGCCTTTATTGTCGGTTCCTTGACTTTTAGAAACCGGATTCGGGGAGTATATTTCTCCATCCTTAGCCAAGCTCTTTCCATAATATTTGTGGTTCTCTTTATTGGGCAACAGGCTTTTACAGGCGGAACCAATGGAATTACCAATTTTAAAACCATTTTTGGCTTTCCTCTTATAAATACCTCAACCAGGATTGGACTATATTTTGTAACGGTGTTTTTGCTATTAGCAGCATATTTGTTTTGTAGATTTATTATAAACAGTCGAACCGGAAAAGTTTTGATTGCCATCAGAGATGGTGAAAACAGAGTCAGATTTTCAGGTTACAATCCAGCGGTCTACAAGGTATTTGTATATTGTGTTTCGGCAGGGCTGGCCGGATTGGCTGGAGCTATATTTGTCCCTCAGGTGGGAATTATCTCTCCTGCAGAAATGGGAATTGTCCCATCGGTGGAAATGGTTATATGGGTAGCCATCGGCGGGCGTGGAAGCTTGATTGGCAGCATTGTTGGGGCAATCCTGGTTAATTCGCTGAAGAGCGGATTAAGTGAAAACTTTCCTGATATATGGTCTTATTTTATCGGGTTCGCCTTTATCGCAGTTGTCATTTTCATGCCAACTGGTCTGGTGGGACTTTACCAGCAAATGAGAATGAGAATTGGAAAGCCAACGAACATTGAAGAAAAGGAGGAATTCTAATGGATAGACTTTTAGAAGTCAATGACTTGACGGTTAGTTTTGATGGTTTTAAAGCCGTGAATCATCTGACAACTTCAGTAAAAACAGGAGAGATGCATTTCTTTATTGGACCCAATGGGGCCGGTAAGACTACACTACTGGACGCAATTTGCGGACGGGTCAAACCAGCGGAGGGAAATATAATTTTCAAGGATGGTAATGACGTAACTAAGCTATCAGAACACAAAATTGTCGAACTGGGAATCGGCAGGAAATTTCAGGTGGCTTCTGTTTTTAACGGTCTGACAATCTATGAAAATATGGAGCTGGCAGCTGGAAAGAACCGGTCTGTTCTCTCTACCCTCTTCTCCAATCTTGGTAAGGAGTCAATGGAAAAAATTGAACAGGTGCTCAGCACCATTGGTTTATATGAAAAAAGAAATTGGATGCCAGGTTTTTTGTCTCATGGGGAGAAACAATGGCTGGAAATAGGAATGCTTCTCGTGCAACAGCCGGAAATTATGCTCCTGGATGAACCAGTAGCGGGCATGGGAAGAGTGGAAACAGAAAAGACCGGTGAACTTCTCAAAGAAATCTCCAAGGAATGCTCCGTGGTGGTTGTAGAACACGATATGGATTTCGTTCGGGAATTTGCCAGTACGGTAACAGTCCTTCATGAAGGAGCAATTCTGGATGAGGGGGAGATGGAGGATGTTCAAAATAACCCCAAAGTTATTGAGGTTTATTTGGGAAGAGGTGGTGAATAGGGTTGCTTAGGGTTGGTCATTTAAGTGCCTATTATGGAGAGAGTAAAGTCCTGAATGATATATGTTTGAGGATCAATGAGGGGCAGGTGGTTTGTCTTTTAGGCAGGAATGGGGTTGGGAAAACCACATTTTTGAAAAGCATTATGGGTCTGGTAAAGACGCCTAATGGCAGCATTTCACTCGATGCAACCGAGATAACTAAAATGCCTACTTACAGCCGGGCCTTACAAGGAATTGGATATGTACCCCAGGGCCGTGATATATTCCCCCAGCTGAGCGTTTACGAAAACTTGCTTCTGGGACTTGAGAGAAACAGAGGGGCTGTACTAGACCAAAGTATTTTTGACCTCTTCCCAGTCCTTAAAACTATGCTGAAGAGAAAAGGAGGTGATTTAAGCGGAGGCCAGCAACAGCAATTGGCAATTGCCAGGGCTCTGGTGTCAAGTCCGAAACTACTTTTACTAGATGAACCTACAGAGGGAATTCAGCCCTCAATAATTCAGGAGATTGCTAAAGTAATTAAACAGCTCCAAGGCCAGGGGAATATAAGCATGCTGATAGTTGAGCAATACATTGATTTTGTTATGGAGGTTGCTGATTATTGTTATGTAATGGACAAGGGGAGAATCGTCATGGAGGGGGACAGCAAGAATATCGATCTCTCCAAAATGCAGGAGAAGGTAGCGTTTTAAAATAACTAGGAATTTACTCTGATGAGAGTGAGTTTCTTTAGAGGTAGGTGATGATTGGTGCACTTAACAACCAGAGAGAGTGAAAAACTGATGCTGCACTTTGCCGGAGAACTGGCTAGAAAGAGAAAAGATAGAGGACTGAAACTGAATTATCCTGAAGCAATTGCCTTGATCAGTGCAGAATTAATGGAAGCAGCTCGAGACGGAAAAACCGTTACCGAGTTAATGCGCTTGGGAGCACAGTTCCTTACCAGGAATGACGTGATGGAAGGAGTGGATTCCATGATTAGCGAAATTCAGATTGAAGCAACCTTCCCCGATGGGACCAAGCTGGTTACAGTCCACAACCCCATACGCTGAGATGTAATGGAATAGACTCTTAAGAGGGAGGGGAAAAGCTTAATGATACCGGGAGAATTTTTCATTCATAATGAATTTATCATCTTGAACAGTAACCGCGATAAAATCCAACTCCAGGTTGCCAATACTGGAGACAGACCTGTTCAGATAGGATCACATTTTCATTTTTTCGAAGTAAATAAATGTCTGTTGTTTGCGAGAAATAAGGCATTCGGTATGAGACTTAACATTCCTTCAGGAACAACGGTCAGATTTGAACCAGGGGAAGAGAAGGAGATCGAGCTAGTTTCCATTGGAGGAGAAAAGATTATTCACGGTTTGAATGATCTGACAGCAGGAAGCGTAAATGACAAGGAGACATTTATGAATGCTGTTTTGAAGTCTAAAAATTTAGGATTCAAAGGAGTTGAATGATCACATGAGCTATAAAATGCCGGGCAGGGAATACGCCGGTATGTATGGACCTACCAAAGGAGATTGTATAAGGCTGGCGGATACAGATTTAATTATCGAAATTGAACACGATTTTGCATTTTATGGAGATGAATCCAAGTTTGGAGGAGGCAAGTCGATTCGCGATGGCATGGGCCAATCCTCCTCCATTTCACGACAGAACGGCGCACTTGATTTGGTGATTACTAATGCAGTTGTAGTTGATGCATTAAGGATTGTGAAGGGTGATATTGGGATCAGAAACGGGAAGATTGTTGGGATCGGCAAGGCTGGAAATCCTGGTCTGATGGATGGGGTTGGACCTGATCTGGTCATTGGTGCGGCAACCGAGGTCATCGCCGGTGAAGGGCTTATCGCTACACCCGGTGGAATTGACACCCATATTCATTTTATCTGTCCCCAGCAGATTGAAACAGCATTATTTAGTGGAGTTACAACGATGATTGGTGGTGGGACAGGACCAGCCGACGGAACCAACGCCACCACCTGTACCCCGGGGGCTTTCAATATCCAGCGCATGTTGGAGGCTGCGGATAGCTTCCCTATGAATCTAGGTTTTCTTGGTAAAGGAAATGCTTCTTTTGAACAACCTCTGATTGAGCAGGTTGAGGCAGGGGCGATCGGCCTCAAATTGCATGAAGACTGGGGAACAACTCCCAAGGCAATAGATACATGCCTGAAAGTGGCTGACGCATTTGATGTACAGGTGGCAATCCACACCGATACCCTCAATGAAGCAGGATTTGTAGAGGATACGATAAAGGCCATTAATGGAAGAACCATTCATACCTTCCATACCGAAGGTGCCGGTGGCGGACATGCACCTGACATAATCAAGATTGCCTCTCTTTTAAACGTATTGCCGTCTTCTACTAACCCAACTATGCCGTTTACGGTGAATACTATTGATGAACATTTAGATATGCTGATGGTGTGTCATCATCTGGATAGCAAAGTACGTGAGGATGTTGCTTTTGCTGATTCAAGAATTAGGCCTGAAACCATAGCGGCGGAGGACATTCTCCACGATATGGGGGTTTTTAGCATGATGAGTTCGGATTCCCAGGCTATGGGCAGGGTTGGAGAGGTTATTATGAGGACCTGGCAAGCTGCTGATAAAATGAAGAAACAACGAGGCTTCTTAGGGGGGGATACTGCTAAGAATGATAATTTCCGAGTGAAGAGGTATGTTGCCAAATACACCATCAACCCCGCGATAACCCATGGGATATCATCATATGTGGGTTCCCTGGAGAAAGGTAAAATGGCAGATATCGTTCTATGGAAACCTGCTATGTTCGGGGTTAAACCTGAGATGATTATAAAGGGAGGATTCATCATTGCCAGCAAGATGGGCGATGCCAATGCATCTATCCCCACCCCCCAGCCGGTTATTTATCGCAATATGTTTGGTGCTTTTGGCGGAGCAAAGTATAATACCTGCCTTACATTTGTTTCCCAGGCGTCTATGGAGAATGGCTCCATAGAAAAATTGAAGCTTCATAAAAGGATTGCTCCGGTTTCAGGTTGTAGACTAGTAACCAAAAAAGACATGGTTTTAAATGATGCCACCCCGGTCATAGAAGTTGACCCTGAGACTTATGAAGTAAATGTAGATGGAAATCATTTGACATGTGAGCCTCTCGCTACCCTTTCCCTGGCTCAGAGGTACTTCCTGTTTTAAAACTAATGATAGAGAGGTATATATGATTATTGAAAAGATAGTGGGCAATATTAGCGATCCGGATAGTAAGCGAAAGGACTTGGTTGATTATGTTTCTGTTGAGTGGTATGAAGTGCAGAATTCAATTCTGCACAAGATAAGCAGAAACGGTATGGAAGTCGGAATACGAAACCATGAGAGAGTCGCTCTACGAGATGGGGATATATTATGGCAAGATGATAAAAAGGTTTTGTTGGTTGAAATATCTGAATGTGATTGTATTGCCCTCCGACCTACAACCATGCTCGAAATGGGAAAAGCCTGTTATGAGATTGGAAACCGACATTCTCCCATATTCATTGAGGATGGTGAGGTGCTAACGCCTTATGACGCACCACTTATGACCGCACTTTCAAAGTGCGGGTTTTTGCCCTGTTTGAAAAGTGCTAAGTTAACCGTGCCTTTAGGGGGACATGCAGATGGACACTCCCATCACTGAGATGACAACAAATCCTATTTTTTATCTGCTGCAAATCTCAGATTCGTTCTTGCCCATCGGTGGATATACCCAGTCATTTGGTTTGGAGACCTATGTTCAGAAGGGAATTGTGCATAATTCTGATACGGCACAGAAGTACCTTGAGAGCTACCTTTTGAATAATTTTCTTTACAATGATTTACTGGCGGTTAAACTTACCTGGGAATATGTCCAAGAAGAGAACCTGGAAGCAATTTGCAATCTAGCTAAGATTCTTTCCGCAGCGAAATCTCCCCGGGAAATAAGAACCGCCAGCATTAAGTTAGGAACTCGCTTGGCGAAGATTGTGGGAACAGTTCTGGGGGAAAATCATTTTTTTGCGTCTTTTATGCAATTGGTAAAGAATGATGAATGCAAAGGACATTACAGCGTGATCTATGGCATGACTGCCAAGCTATTCAATATTCAACAAAATGATGCCCTGTCAGCAATTATTTATAATACTGCCTCATCCATTATCAATAATTGCGGCAAGCTTGTACCCCTAAGTCAGAAAGATGGCCAGGACATACTGTTCACAACGCAGGTGATTTTCCATCAGCTCATTGATAAGGTTAAGGTTTTAAATGAAGATAGTATTGGTATATGTGGGCTTGGATTTGATTTGAGAGCTATGCAGCATGAAAGGCTTTATACCAGATTATATATTTCATAGTGATGAGGAGGAATATTAATGAGTTATGTAAAGATCGGTGTGGGAGGACCAGTTGGCTCAGGGAAGACCGCACTTATTGAGCGATTAACCAGGATTTTGGCAGAGACCTATAGTATCGGTGTTATTACAAATGATATCTATACTAAGGAGGATGCGGAGTTCTTGATGAAAAACAGTATACTTCCAGCTGAAAGGATTATTGGAGTTGAAACAGGCGGATGCCCGCATACGGCGATTCGTGAAGATGCTTCCATGAACTTGGAAGCAGTTGATGAAATGATAAAAAGCTTTCCGGATATACAAATTATTTTTATAGAAAGTGGTGGCGATAATCTATCTGCAACCTTTAGTCCTGACCTGGCTGATGCATCCATTTATGTTATTGACGTTGCTGAAGGAGATAAAATACCACGTAAAGGCGGGCCAGGAGTTACCCGCTCAAATCTATTGGTAATAAACAAAATTGATTTGGCGCCGTACGTAGGAGCAAGTCTTGAGGTTATGGATAGGGACTCTAAATTGATGAGGGGTGAAAAGCCTTTTGTTTTTACTAACCTTAATACCAATGAAGGTCTTGATGAAGTCGTTCAATGGATAAAACATAACGTACTCTTGGAAGGTTTATGATATGTCCAATAGCTTTGGAAGAGACAGTGAATTATACATTAAGGCTAAAGCAGTGGACGGAATTACCATACTTGCAGATTCCTTTTTTACTGCGCCATACAAGATTGCCAAACCATTCTTTAATGAGACTAACCGCATTTTGAATATTGTATTAATGTCTGCCTCTGCGGGTATTATGGAAGAAGATTGTTACCGAATCGAAGTTCACCTAGGACCTGGTTCAAAGGTAGCTTTACATGGACAGTCATATAATAAGATTCACCGTATGAAGCAAGGACATGCCACTCAGTTTAATACATTTATATTAGATGATGGTGCGTTTTTTGATTATGTCCAAAAACCAACGATACCGTTTGCGGATTCCCGCTTTGGTTCAACTTCAGAATGTTATTTGCACAATAATTCTGCATTTTTATACTCGGAAGTTCTGGCTTGTGGCAGGGAAAAGATGGGTGAACGTTTTGCTTTCAAAGAATATAAGAATTGTTGTCGAGTCTATTATCATGGAGAAATAATATTCTTGGATAACCAATTGTATCTTCCATCTTATCAAATTCTTGATGGGATTGGATTTTTTGAAGGCTATACCCATCAGGCTACCCTGGCTTATTTTTGTGACCGTCTTGATGGTAAGTTGCTTGATGATTTATATGGTATTTTAGCGAGTTTTCGGGGAATTGATTTCGGGCTTAGCAAGACCCATGACTTTGGTGTGATTGTGAAAATTCTTGGCAATAGTAGTGATCAGCTCGAGAAAATACTTCTATGCCTTAGAGAAAAAGTTTATGAATGGTAGGACTGTGTTTCAGTAAAATGATAACATGTCTTTATTTATCTCCGCCATAATGCCAGACATTGCGTTTTGAGATGATCCGCTGCTTTGGTGTACTTTATAATTTTCTCCTACTAGTTAGAAGCGGTTATCAATTAACCGGTATTGATCACTGAGAACTATCATGCCCACATCCTTAAAACACCGGATAATCCCTTTCCCATGCCCATCATGATTCCCCAAAACCATGTAGTTTTCCAACCGCGACTTCAACTGAAGTGAAGTATAGCGAATTGCCTTCCCCCTGGCTTATCTTACTTAATCATGGTCTCTAAAACTGCCCTGACTAAACGGGCAGACATAGGAAAAGGTCCCTTGTCGGGTAACAAACGTAATGGTACAATATGGAAATGTAAGAGGGCGAAATAAAATGCTCTGAAGGCTAGCATAAGGCTTAACCGCTATCCTCTTGAGGAGCATCTGCTTGTTTCAAAGCCCCGTTTGTGGAGGAGTTGGGTCTATGGATCATCGCGATGTTGTTAAAGAATTGACACCTTGTGGTCTGGATTGTGGTCGATGTGCCGATTTCAAGGATGGGGAAATCAGTGATTTGAGCACAAAAATGATCGAGCTGTTGGGAAACTATAAAAGGGTTGCCCAAATGAAGGCTGCAACTAAACCTGAATTTGAACACTATGACGATTTCTTAGCAATTTTACAATCATTTGCACAAGCCTCATGCAGCGGATGCCGGCTTGAAGAATCAGTGAAATTGATGTCCTGCCCTATAGATTGTCCCTTAAAAAACTGCTCTGCCAAAGGAGTTGACTTCTGTTTTCAATGCCAGGATTACCCCTGTGAAAACTTATCAACCCCTGGTTTTGGGGAATGGGTGCGTCAAAGGAACGATCGGATGAAAGAAATAGGAGTAGCCGCATATATGGAAGAAAGACTTAAAGAACCTAGATACCCCTAGGTACCCCTAGGAACCTGCAGACAATTATCGTAGCAGTACAAGGTTCAGGGGCTTGAGGCTATAATGGAAGAAAAATGGACCAAATGTAGAGTTTTAAGTGACCTTGTATGGATGGAGAGGGCGCTGGCCATGCAAATGTGGAAGACCAAATCAGGATACAATATTATCAGGATATTAAGCGGCCGCAGCAATGCTTTTATCATTAGTAATGGCAAGGGCTGTATAATGGTTGACAGCAGTCGCTCTAACCAGTGGAGGAAATTACGAAAGAGACTAAGACTATTACAAATTGATCACATCGACTATCTAATTTTAACCCATTCCCATTTTGACCACGCCGAAAATGCCCGGAAAATAAAAGAGGTATTCCAACCGGAAATATTGATTCATGAGAGTGAATCTGATTATTTGCGGAATGGGGATAGCCCTTTACCGCAAGGGACTATTGTCGTGACCCGCTTAATATTGAAAATTTTTGGCAACCTGCTGCAACCCAGATTGAAATATCAAGGTGTTGCGGGCGATATTAAGGTAGATTCACGCTTGGATTTAAACCCTTGGGGCTACAATGCCTACATTATCCATACCCCCGGGCATACGCAGGGGTCTATGAGTCTGATTGTTGATGATGAAATTGCGTTGGTGGGGGACGCCATGGTGGGAGAAATAAAGACTTCTATTTTTCAACCATTTGCAGATGATATCAAAGAGGCTATCAGAAGTTGGAAAAAGCTGCTGGATACAGAGTGTACGACCTATTTACCAGCTCATGGAGGGGCTATAAAAAGAAAATTGGTGTCAAAAGAATATGAACGGCATTGTAGAAAATATAGTATTGAGGTGTTATAATGCTCGAATTGCCCGAGGCCATTACTATTGCTAATCAAATAAACAAAAGTTTAGGCGGCAAAACTATTGCCAGCGTCATGGCTGCCCATACCCCTCATAAGTTTGCCTGGTTTTATGGCGACCCACAGAAATATCACGAATTGCTGGTTGGGAAAATGATAGATGCAGCGCGGGCATATGGTGGTTTTGTGGAGATACAGGCTGAGGCGGCTGTAATATTGGTTGGTGACGGAGTTGGTCTCAGATTCCATGATAGGAATGATAAGAGACCGTTGAAACACCAACTGCTTATTGAGTTTACGGACGGTTCCGCTCTCAGTGCCACAGTTCAGATGTACGGCGGGCTGTGGTGCTTTTCAGGAGGGGAATGGGATAATCCTTATTACAAGGCAGCCAGGGAAAAGCCGTCTCCGTTGTCCGAGGAATTTAATTGCGAATATCTTGAGGCGCTGTTGACTGCACCGGAAGTACAGAAATTGAGTGCCAAAGCTTTTTTGGCAACGGAACAACGTATACCGGGTTTGGGCAATGGTGTTTTGCAGGACATCCTGTACAACGCCCAAATACACCCTAAGAAAAAGGTAAATGCATTTTCCGTGACTGAACGAGATATGCTTTTTAAATCGCTTAAACAAACCCTGGCAGAAATAACTGTGTACAGCGGGCGGGACACGGAAAAGGATTTGTTTGGTCGTCCCGGCGGATACATAACCAGAGCCAGCAAGAATACAGCGGGTCAGTCCTGCCCGAGCTGCGGCAAGACGATCAGGAAAGAAAGTTACATGGGCGGCAGTATTTATTACTGTGAAGGATGCCAGCCAATCTGAAAACAAACTCACATTTTATGTTTTATGAATCATATCGATTTCACTTATCAAATTTAAAATAATTATTCGCATAGTATATTTGGTTTGAAAATATATTCTTGCAACAAGTAATAAGAAGGGGCGATGAAATGAACAAGCAAGAACTGATTAAAAGGGTAGCTTACTTCGTTGAAAACTCCGAAGATAACTATATATCCGAGCAAATTGCTATTTCTGAAAATGTTGCGGGAATGAAGATTTATGAGAAACCGATTTTTGCATTTGGATCTCCTGATGACGAGTATTTTAACTCATTTAAAGAACCTGCAATAATAGGGCAGCACTTCTTGCTGCCTCGAGAATGGCTGCCGGGAGCGAAAACTGTCGTTTCATTTTTTCTGCCATTCAGCAAAACTGTAAGAAAAGGGAATAGAAAAGATAAGTCCTGGCCTTCGGAAGAATGGCTGCATGGACGTATTGAAGGGCAGACTTTCCTGAACAAGTTGTGTGTATATTTGCAGGAAGAATTAATCAAGGCGGGATATAACACTGTCGCACCGTCTTTGGATCAAAGATTCTGGTCCAAGACTGGATCTAAAACCGATGACCATCCGGATGTGTCATTTACCAGTGCCTGGTCGGAGAGACATGTCGCTCATGCATGTGGACTCGGAACATTCGGACTTTCTAAAGGTCTAATAACCTCCAAGGGTATGGCGGGAAGATTTGGCAGTGTCGTAACCGATTTATACATTGCCCCTGATGAAAGAAATTACGAAACTTACAATGAATATTGTTCATTGTGTGGTACATGTGTAAAGAAGTGTCCCGTCAATGCCATATCCCTGGAAGAAGGCAAAAATCATGCAATTTGCTCAGCATTCTTAGACCTAACTCTTGAAAAATTCAAACCGAGATATGGTTGTGGCAAATGTCAGATCGGTGTGCCGTGTGAAGGCAGAATCCCTAGAAAGAAAGGGGAGAGCGTGATCTCCTAAACTTTTCTGCTCTTTGCTCAAATTGTTATTTTCCATTATCTGCAGCACCCTCCATCCGCCTGATGGAACACGTGGAACACGGGGACGGTTCTCTCGTTCCAAACATTTTTTGTGGAACGAGAGAACCGTCCCCGTGTTCCATTCTGCCGATATTCGCGTTTGTAACCAAACTTATTTAATATTTTTATTTACTGAGTTGTTCTGAAAAACGCATTAGTAAGGTATGCGGATCTTAAGATATTTTGAATGGCGGGGAAAAAAAGTGTGCATAATTTGGATTCATTATTACGAATGACAAAGCGGAAACTGGCATTAATCACCTCCTACCTTTGATTACTCGCTCTCCCTTATAGCTGATGGATTTCATTCTGGTCGTTTGTTGGCAATTCCGTAAAACAAAATGTCCACTAATCCGTCGATTACTTCGTTATATCCTCCATCGACATCATTAGGATAACCCCTGCGGTTATTAATATTAATTATTGATAATGTTAAATTCAAGGTACAATCAGTCAGCAAAGACACATCGAACTGGCGAAATATTCCGGCAGCAATGGCATCGTTAAAGTATTGCCTCATCATTGATGCGGATGGAGACCACATATCGGTCCATAAAATATCCTTTAAGTCGGGATCATGCTCGGATTCTACCAGGCCAATTTTTAGAAGGTTCATGTTTTCAACGAATAATTTAACTCTGTCTTTAAAAAAATTACGCAGCGCAGTCTCCCCGTCCAGGGTTTTGATTTTGCCAAGTGTTGAATCAAGTGAATCCATAGCAATCTTGGGGCCGATTTGAGCAACCGCTTTTATGATAATCTGGCGTAGAATATCTTTCTTGGTAGGGAAATAATTAAATATGGTTCCTTCAGCCACACCTGCCTCGCGGGCAATCTCCTTGGTGGTGGCAGCATGAAAACCCTTTTCATTAATAACCTTGACCGCAGCCTCAAGAATTTTGTCTTTTGAATTAATTTCTTTTCCCATCTAATCATTCTCCTGTTATAATAATATGAGTGAGTGCTCACTCATATTATAAATGAATAACGCTTCGCCTGTACATATAAAAATAGAAAATTATTATATTGGTCAAAGATGATATCCAGTTTAACAACCTAAGAACTCAACAAAACGACATTTCCTGTAAATATGTTCAATAATTGGGAATACCATGATGCAAAGGAGGAGAGAGACTGATGGGACATATCGTAAACGCGAAGGAGGAGGTCTATCGGGCACTGGCCGAACGACTAAATAGGAATCCGATAGGGACGCCAATAAACGAGAGCCTAATGGAAATACTCCACCGCCTCTATACTGAAAGCGAAGCCATGGCGGGGAGCAAATTTCCCATGGTTCCTATGACACTGGATAAGATCGCAAACATCACCGGAATGAAAGAAGATGTGTTGTTGAACACACTCGATGACATGGCCAACAAGGGGCTGGTGATAGACCTACCGCGCCGGGAAGGCACATACTATCTACTGGCCCCGATGTTGATAGGTTTTTGGGAGTACACTTTCATGCGGGTTCGAGATGAGATCAACATGAAAGAACTGGCCAAACTGTTTAATAATTATTTTCAAGATCCCGCATTAGGGCGGGAGTTGATTGGCAGCAACACCAAGCTATTCAAAACGCTGGTCTATGAAAGCATCATTCCGGCAGTGGTGGAAACTGAGGTTTTAGACTACGAGAGGGCTTCAGTAATCATTCGCCAGTCCGGAGGTGGCTCGCTATCCCTCTGCGCCTGTCGGCACATGGCAAGCCACCAGGGCACAGCCTGCGAAGCGCCAATTGATACGTGCACTTCGCTGGGGTACATGGCGGAGTGGGTTGTGAGACGGGGTATGGGCAGACCGGCCACGGTGGACGAACTGCTGAGGGTGTTGGACCAGACGGAGAAGCTTGGTTTAGTACACCTGGGCGACAATGTGCTTAATGAATCGGTCTACATCTGCCACTGCTGCAGTTGCTGCTGTACAGCACTGCGGGCCACCAGGGAGTATGGATTATTCAACACGCATCCGAGCAATTTCATTCCGGCGCTGAACGTGGATGAGTGTACCGCATGCGGCATTTGTGCCGAAAAATGCCCCGTCAGAGCGATCGGCATGTATGAAGCCGGAGGAGGGGGTGTGCAGCCGGAAATCAACCAGCTTCGCTGCATCGGATGTGGGGTTTGCGCCTCTGTCTGTCCCAATGGTGCCGTGAGCATGTCTCGACGCCCGGTATTGCATGTGCCCCCGGAGAATAAGATCGAGCAATTGACCCGTATTTCCAAGGAAAAAGGCAAGATATAAAGAGAACAGTTGATGATATTTAGGTACATTAATCAATGTGCCTCCGGAGCTGTTACTCAATTAAAATAGATTCTTTATTGGGAAAGGTCAGCAATGTATTATTTGAAAATATTCCAGTACTGCAATTTGTAAAAGGCTGAGACAAATTGCAAAGTTGGATTCTCTAACTGCGGTAAATTGAAGCGTTTTAAGGCTATTTGCAATTATTTACAGATACTCCACTCTGACTTTTAATCAGGGCGTCTCGCGTTCGAGTCGCGGATGGCTTACCATTACAAAAGTAGAGAGGCTGTCCCAAATCCAAAAATGGATTGAGGTGCAGCCTCCATCTATATTCTTCCGGCTTTTGGACCATCGCAGCCTTGACTGGATTGTTATGTATGTAGCGAAGCACAGTTAATAAATAGTCATCGTTTTCAACACATTCACTTCCATGACGCCCTTGAAAGACATGACCGCTTCGCACGTATTTACGGTTATACCACCAAGCGTAGCTGGTATCCACTTACATACCCACTTACAAAGGGACGTTCTTTTTGTTGGCTAATGGCCAACAGAGGCCTGGAAGGTCTTTCGCTTTACCTAAATAAGTACAAATTGAAAGGGCATTTCATATTGTATATTGTGGTTCACAAACCATATTAAGTATAGGAGGGTAAAAAATGACACGAAAGAATTATGCATCTCATCATAAATTAACCCGGGATAATATTCCCGTTCAAGGCAACCTGGTTATTAACGGCGGTTTCGAGGACAATATAACCTTTTTTGGCTGGGAGAAATCCCCTGGTGTTTTTTAATATGGCTTTATAACATTGATTGGAGGTTAAATTATGTCGCGTCTGAGAAGTAATTTTGGCATTATTGCAGAACGTTCCAACAACAGAATCAGTATTTTTGACACCGATACCCTGGGCGTCATACAGCAGATTCCGCTAGCAGCAGATGTTATTGATGTAGCACTGACAAGTGATGGTCGCCGGGCAGTGGTAACTTCTTTTGTCAGCAAGACTATATTTAATTGATTTGAGAAAGGTTCCGGCCCAAATTGTAGCCAGTGCCACTGCCCCTACTAACCTGGAGGATGTCCAGCTCACCCCTAATGACCGATTTGCCCTGAGCGTAGACGGTTCTTCTACTGTTACTCAAAACATTGTGTCTTACTCCTTGAAAAAGAATGACTTTGTCTCCACTATACCTACCAGTGCCCAGGCGGTTGCCGTTTCTCCAAATGGTAATGGAGTGGTACTCACCGCAGAATTTTCTACCAACCAGGTCCGGCGTTTTATAATTCAACGCAACGGTACGCTTGCGGATACCGGGCAGGAAATCCCGGCTGGAACCAATCCCATCAATATTAACTTCAGCCCGGATGGGAATTTTGCCTTTGTGACCGATGCCGCCAACGCTGTCAGTGTGCTCAGCACTGTTATTCCGGACCAAATCAGCTTGATCAGCACGGTACCGGCATCCGGCCGATCACAAAGTATGGCTGTTTCCAGTGACGGCAGACATTTATTCGTTTTGGGATCAACCAATGTCGATATATTTGCCTTTGATCCAGTTGCCGGAAACTTGATCTTGGAGCGCTCCTTTGCCCACGGCCTCAGTATCACTCTCTTTTTTGGGGTGGATCAAATAGCCCTTGATCCCAGTGAAACCAGGCTCTTTATTTCAGCTGCAGGTCAGGTAGCGGTATTTTCCACTTCCGGCACCAAATTAGGCACCGTGTCCGGTGTGGCCGGCCCTGGAGGTTTGGCCATTTATCCACGCCGGCCGGTTCACGAGGGTAAAAAGTCAGCCCACATGAAACCGGGCAATTTCCTGGCCCAGAATGTTCCCGGAATTTACCCGGGGATGTTTTATAGTCTTCTTTTTTATGCCAATGCACAGGGTGTAGAAAATAACGCACCACTGTACGTTACCCTGACTTTTTTAGATATCAATAAGAATATCCTGAGCAATCCCGCCCTCAAATTTTTCGTTCCCGCTGCTTCATTGCCAGACGGTTCATCGGGAAACTGGACTGGATTTAGCAATGTAACCAGGGTTCCAGCTCCGCTCAAGGCCTATTTTGCCCGGATTGAGTTTAAAACCGGCAGTGTCGGAAGTATCGTAAATATTGATGATGTGGCTTTGACGCGCTTTAGACGATAAGTAAGATTTTAAGGCAGTCAGGAAAAAGGGCATCCTCAAAGCCAAGTATTTGGCCAAAGGATGTCTTTTTTTAACTACAATGTCCATATGCATCTCATGTTCACAGGAGCTAACTGGGGGACGTTCTTTTTGTTGGCTTAACAAAGTAATGGTGCCAGGCACCACCCCATATGCTTCTAACCTAATATATGAACCAGCCCTTTACCGCCATCAACCATAACCCGGTCTCCCGTCTTTAGCCGGGTGGTAGCAGTACCGCAGCCTACCACGGCGGGAATGCCCAGCTCTCTGGCTACAATAGCCGCGTGTGACAAAGGTGCACCGATATCAGTTATAATCGCGGCAGCTCGAGGGAACAGGGGAGTCCAGCCCACATTAGTGGTGGAGGCGACCAGGATTTCGCCGGGCAGCAGTAATTGCCCTTCATCAAAGCTGGAAAGAACCCGTACCTTTCCCTCTATCTTTCCTGCCGCACCGGCAAAGCCTCTAATAATAGTGGGATCATCATCTAATGGTAAAGGTTCGGCGTTGGGATCATAGTAATCAAGCCGACGGTCATCACTTTTCACCCATTCAAAAGGATCAAAACGACCTCTGATAAATTGGGGCAGGGGAGGCAGGGTTTTGTATTTTTCGTAGTTATTCCTCCTGGAGTCCAGGTGCTTCAGCATTGCATCGTTTCCACCCAGCAGCTCCGGCACTTCGAAACTGTAGATAAAAAAGGCCTTGGTGCCGATGCCTGCTAACTCCCCGAGTTTAAGCATAAAAAAGCGCATGACCCGGAAGGTCTTTACAAACTCTGATCGCAGCGATTCCCTCAGTTGGGCAGCCTGCGTAATTTTCCTCATACCATTTTCCAACCACTTTTGTTTAGAAGGATACTGTTTGCTGAAGCGCTCTCGGGCCAAGGTGTACTGTTCATATTGCTTATGCAAAAGTGATTCCACATCTACCCCGGTCTCTTTATACTCCCTAATCTGTTTATCCAGATAGCCTTCGTCTTCAGCGGGATAGGGGATCGACATTTCGAACTCATGGGGGCTGCGGTGCCCGTAACGTGACATATAATCCTCACGGCTCATCTCACCCTGGCTGACTTTCATTATACCTTCCAGTGGTCCTAGGCTTTCAAGTCCATTATTTCCTCGGAAGTTGGAAAGAAGGAGGTTAGCCTCTTCCTCACCTACCAGTTTTATAAGGCTTTTGCGTAGGGTTACCAGGGTAGGGCTGCTGGCACCGCCGAGCCATATGGTCCAGAGTTTCGATACATAGGATCTGATAGTATTAATCCACAGGTCAAGCAACTGCTGCCCCGAGGAGGCTTCATTTATACTCTTTAAAGTGTTTTCACACCATTCCTGCGTATGTTCTAAATAGTATTCCTTATGCTTCTGCGCATCCCGAATACGCCTGGCACTCTTGGTGCCCCTTCTGCCCATGTCCTTGATCAGCTCGATAAACTGCAAAGGATAGCGGGGCACTTCCATATTAGCCGGTATATTTCCGAAGGCGTCAGCGATTAACTTTTTTCCATAGTTCATGCTGATACCGAAATGCGGCATAATTGATAATATCATGCTGATATTGGAGTAAACCCGGCCACAGATGTTGCCTGACCATAGATAATATCCGGTCATCTTCTGGCATTCCAAATCAAGTTCCCGAATTAGGCTCCAGGTAAATGGGGTCATAACGTCCGGCAGTGCCTCTCCGACATTATTACTGGTCCAGATGAAATCGCCGGATAGGCTCTCGTTTACTTCATAAGTATCATAATCAATGGTGCGCAGGGTAGTAATCGGTCGGGACTGAAGAATATACAGTTTCCCCTTGGCTACTGCCCATTCTATATCTTGGGGGCTACCGAAGTCTTTCTCCAACCGAGCGGCCAGATCATACAACTGACCCGCATATTTATTGAAATCCATGGGACCTTGATATCTCCCTCGGGGACGAAGGAGCTTGAAGTCCAGGGGGTTGGCCTCACCAGAAACTAACTGTTCCCCTAGACCGTATACATAGTTGCCGGTCATGTGAACCACGTTGCCGGTAATAGGGTCAGCCGTAAACAAGACCCCGGCTATTTCCGCCGGAACCATCACCTGAACCACAACAGCTAGCCGATGCTTTTGATTAAAGCCTTGCTCAGTGCTATAGGCTGCGACTCTTTCGGACTGGGCTGATCTGCAAACCGTATAAATAGCTTTTAAAATGTCTTCGTCAGTTACTACATTGAGTACAGATTCAAAAGCACCGGCAAAAGATGCCCGGGCTGAATCTTCACTTAAAGCCGATGATCGGACTGCAAAACTTGCTCCGTCATTTTGTCTAAGTTTAGAGAGGTGAACCGCGATCTCTTTCCAGGATTCATCATCTAGTTTTCCATCCTCAAAAGCTTGGGGAAGGACTATAAAACCGGTGGGGACGGGATAGCCTCTCTGAAACATCCTAGCCAGAGAGCTGCCCTTGCCGCCAGCCATGTTCAGAAATTCGGGAGTTATTTGCGCGAAGCTTAAAACCTGCTGTGACATACTACTTCCCCTTTCTGAGATGTTATTTATAGAAACAAGTTCTAAATAGGTCCAGGTACATATCCATCTCACTTAGAATGTGCCGGTAATATTCTGCATCGAAAGAAATTCTGCCGACCTTGGCCTGCTCCTGGTTCCTTAATCCTTCCAGGGTCCAAAAAATAGTGTTGATGGCTCGGTTGGGATCGATGCCAATTTTGAATCTGGAAGTATCCAAACCCTGAAAGAGTGTTTCATAACCGCTGCTCAGCACGGTACGGTTTTTTTGATCCAAGGCAGGTCTAACTACATCGGATTGCTCCGCAACGGCAAGGAGCATGAAATCAAAAAGGTCAGGATGCTTGTTAATAATTTCTATTTTTAGTGAGGCCATTTGCCGCAACCGGAGCAAAATGTCAGTCTGGTTAAGATCTATTCTGCCCATAAATTCGTGCATAAAAATCTCCAGTGAATAATCGTACAAAAATAGAAATAGGTCTTTTTTGCTGTTGAAGTAATGGAACAGGAGGCCCTTGGAAATACCGGCTGCTTTGACTATCTCGTTGGTTGAGGCGCTTTTATATCCCTTGCGGACAAACTCCTTTATAGCGACATTGATTATGTGTTCCTGCTTATCGGTGTCTAGGCTAACGAATTTGGAAAACATTTGGTCACACCCTTATCATTGGTTTTGACCATAGTGGTCAATGACAGCCTAACAGAATTGACCACTGTGGTCAAATACTATCGCAACACACCAGTGTATAGAGCTCTATAGGCTAAATAGGCATGATTGGGAATTTACGTAGGCAATATTGAGAAGTTTATGGGGTATGCGTTGAGGAGATTGGACATAACATACTTCAAAGTTGTGCCCATACTAGTAAAGTGACCGGGCGCTGGGAATCCCATCGGGGGCCCGGTCACAACAACCATTCTATTTACAATTACTCCGGCAATCTGTCGCCAGGAAAACTCCGACCAGGGTGAATTTCATAAACGAATACTCCTTCTTTCACACCTGGGTCATCGTCCATAATCTTTATGACTTCTTCTACACTGGCATTAAATATTCCCAAACCACTTACATCACTTCCATCAGATATGGGACAAACAATAGACAGCACTCCATCCGCGCGAAGGGCAAAATTCCGCCTGGCATGTTCCCAAATAAGTTTATCGACCCCAGGGGAATTCTTATTCGGTCCAGCCTTTAAAATAACAATACTATATGTCTTGGTATTAGAAATCATCTGCATCATGAACTCATCGGTAATGGTCGTCAAAGTATAGCCTCCCATAAATTTATTTTAGGATTCTGTCAAGGTCTACAGTCAGTCCTGGGAAAATGAAAGAATGAACTGTTTCGGATTTTCGGAAAGTGATACTGTCACTGATGTTCTGGCCTGCAAAAAGGTAAACGGTTACTTCTCGGTTTAGTGGGTTTACAATCCAGTACTCCCGGATACCGCACGACATGTAAAGGTCAAGCTTTTTGATTAAATCCTTTCTTCTTGTTCCTGCCGATAGTATTTCTACAACAAGATCCGGAACACCCTGGTAATAATCGTTACCATCCAGTTTTTCCTCCAAATCGCAGATAACCATTAAATCGGGTTGAACAACATTAATACTCTCCAGGTTTCTCCTGAGGATAATATCATAAGGGGCCACCATAGGCGTGCATGTTTTCCCCTGAAACCAGTTGTAGAAAATACCGAAAAGTTCTGTCAAGGCTAGCTGATGCACGGTTTTCGGGGAAGTCATCAAGTATATTTCACCGTCGATGTATTCATATTGTTCCTCGGTATTTTGGGTTAGTTCCAGAAATTCCTGGTAGGTGACTTTCCTGTCGCCGTAACCATAATCTTCAGCGTTTTCCATTACTGCACCGGGCAGCGAGCTATACTGGGCAATATCGTCACTTAGAGCTGACAATTTTGCTATTTGAGTACCGTTCCTACTTATGATTATGTCTTCTTTGGCCGTAAGCATCAGGTATTTCCCGAAATTGTTCTGGAGTTCAGTTGATGTGACTTTCATAAAGCAGCCTCCTTTAAGGAAAATAATGACCATACAATAACATTAGCTATATTAGCTAATGTTATTGTATGGTCATTATTGAGGTGAGTCAATAGGGCGGTATTCAATCATGTGTAACTGTATTAAGATAAGGTCATTGTTCATTGTAACTATTCTGCATAATTGAGCACGGGCAACCGCTTCCTGTGTGAATCTATTAGCAATAATATAGTATAATTTGGAATAACGGTCAGGGGAGGAGTTGAAGTGGGTATGGAATCCAATAATATTAAAACGGAAATAAAAGCCCAGGCTATTAAGATGGGAGCAGATTTGGCAGGTTTTGCCTCTGTTGAAAGGTTCGGGGGCTGCCCGGAAGGGTTTCGGCCCACTGATCTTATGCCCAAGGCACAAAGCGTAATCGTCCTGGCTAAAAGGCTTCCCCGCGAGGCGGTTATTAATAAACGTCGTTTAACCATATACAAAAATGTCAACGTCACCCTTAACATACGGCTTGACCAGATTGCCTGCCAGTTGGCCTGTTTCATTGAGGATCAAGGTTTCAGGGCTTATCCCGTTCCGGCCGACGATCCTTATACGTATTGGGATGAGGTCAACCTTCATGGGAAAGGTGAATTATCCCACCGGCATGCTGCGGTGGTCGCAGGGCTCGGGAAACTGGGAAAGAATAACCTGCTCATAACCTCCCGCTACGGGAACAGAGTTAACTTGGTTTCAATCCTGACTGATGTGGCCATTGAGCCTGACCCTCTGTCAGAGGAAGAGCTTTGCCCCGAAGAATGTAGGGTCTGCCTGGAAGCCTGCCCGGCTGGGGCTTTAGATGGATCTACCGTCGTACAAAAACTGTGCCGACAGCAGTTTGGAGTGACGCTTCCCCGCGGTTTTTCTGTTTATGGATGCTGGGAATGTCGTCGGGTTTGCCCGACCGGAGGAAAAGGATAATGATTTGAAATATTATTTTAAGGATGTGATGTCAAATGAATGCAAATTACGATAGCAACCCTTTTCTTGCCAAGAGTGATCCTTTAGCCCAGCATCTGGGAATAACCCTTTTGGAAGTTGGGCCGGGGTATGCCGAGGGCATCATGGAAGTCAAACCGGAATTGTTAAATGCCCACGGCATAACCCATGGCGGAGCAATTTTTGCCTTAGCCGACACAATATTTGGCGTCGCCAGCAATTCCCACGGTCCCTCAGCCTTGGCTCTGGATATCCATATATCATTTGTTAAAGCAACCAGACTGGGAGAAGTATTACGTGCTACAGCCCGGGAAGAGAATCTGACCACAAAAACAGGCCTGTATAGAATGGAAGTCAGCAATAGTGAGGGACAGATAGTGGCCTTGGCCGAAGGACGGGTTATCCGAAAAGGATAATCCCAAACAACTTCACAAAGGTCAGCCAAGATTTCTAATTTCTCTCACTTATAGTCAACCATTGATCCGTTGTTAGGAAACTCGCTTCTACATTGCTTTCCATTTCAAGATATAAGCTGTAAGGAACACTGAAGGAAAGAATATCTTTTTCTATATGTTTACGAGCAGAAATATCCATTAAGCCGATAACCCCTCGGGGGTTAGGTGACTTGCCTTCATTAAAGGGGATAATACAAATACTATGACAACCAGCTCCCCAGGGGACTGTAACGTTTTCGCTGCCGTGCCGGGCATAGTTGGCCAAGACTACCAGGCCGGATAGCTGATCTGGATTGACCAGGAAAATGATTACTTCTGGTTTATCTTCCGGTAAGAGCTTTTCTATGGGCTTAAAGACTACAAACTCGTTAGGAACATCGTAGTAGGGCAGAGCATCAATAAATGATTTGGCATGCTCGGGAGTTTTCTTATACTTTTCACCTTGAACCAGTCTCGGCGAATATACTACAGCTTTCTTCCCGATTTCGCTCTCACAGAATACCTTATTTCCAGTCGAAAGAAAGTATTCAATGCCGCCAGGGAAATTGACATAAGTGTTACCAAAACCGAGGCCCGCCCCGCCTCCGATGCATCCATAGGTTTGGCGATCAAAAACCACCATGCGTCCCTTGGCGGCAACATTTAACATTGAAATCACGCATCCCCAACGTCCTTCTTTAAATTGAACTGCACCTTCAGGTTTGTTATCAGTAAATAGAATCGCCACCGGAAAATATTGCAGTTTAAGTGCTGCTGCGATTTTGCTGTCCATTCACTTCACCTCATTCTTTGTTCTTATGAGTGCATTATAGCACTGTAATGATTTGCAATCGATAAGCTAGCATATTCCTAGTATTTATCTTCGTGTAGGGCCTTTGCTAATTCCTCAATTTCCTTGCGGGCTAAATCATCTCTATCTGCTTGGGCTTCCAGGTGATGCTGCATCTCGTGCAGGACTGTATCTATAATCTCCGCTTCCCATGCTTCTAAAGGCTCATCCTCCAGCAGTTCCACGAAGGAACCATAATAAAAGACTATGAAGCAGCCCAGATAACTGCCCTCAACGTACTCCCCGAGTATATAATACTCACCGTCCCGGTTTTTGCCTTTCTTTACATTAAAGCCTCCGGTCAATTTTTGACAAAAGTGAGGTGGGATGCGACTCACCGCTTGATCTAGCATATCCGTGAACTTATCAAAAGAAGGTTTAGCCATTTAACATTCCTCCTGTTTTTATTATAGACTAAACAGATCTTAGTTAAATCAAGGGATCATCACTTTTCTTGCCTTTCTTGACTGCTGGTATTTATTTCAATGCGCTAATGCCTCGGTATATGAAATGTTGGGTTTAATGCAAAGTTTATTTATGACTGCTTTACTTGCTTTTAGTTGATTACAGTTTATATATTGGGTATAATTAAGATGGAGGTGATATTATGGTCCAAGATAAGGAGTTAATAACTGCCCAAGCTCTGGCAGAGGCGCTGGATCTTTCGGTGGAAACGATCTGGAGATACACTAGAGAGAACAAAATACCATGTGTTGAACTAGGCAGCCGGCAATACCGATACAAGATGGATGCTGTAATCAAAGCACTGAGCGGTACTACCATTCAGGAAAATTCAGCCCAGTATGTAAGCAAACCTGTTAAAAAGCTCACCTACCAGGACTATCTGGAAATACCGGACGAACCAGGCTATCGTTTTGAGATTCTTGATGGCATGCTCATTAAAGAACCATCACCCAATTATATACACCAGCGGGTCTCCCGCAGGCTGCAAAGGATTGTGGAAGATTATTTTTGGAGAGTTGATCCAGAAGGAGAGGTATTTGATGCTCCCCTCGATGTTACCCTGCTTGACTTCAACGTAGTCCAGCCTGACTTATTTTATATATCGGGCGAACAGAATATTCTGAAAGATACCCGGATTGATGGGCCGCCTGTACTGGTGATTGAAGTGCTTTCTCCTTCCACCAGCCGGAAAGACCGGCTGCAAAAAATGCGGGTTTATCAGGAGGCACAGGTTCAACATTATTGGCTGGTTGATCCGCAGGATAAAACCCTTGAATGCTTTGCCTGGCGTGATGGCCTATATGCCCTGGTTGCATCCGGAATGGACGAAGATGTTGTAGAACATCCTAGTTTTGAGGGATTGTCAATAGCATTGCAGGTCTTGTGGCAGGTCCCCCGCAAAGTTGAATCTTAAGATTGATCGGAAAAATCCTGAAGGCTGATTTTCTATCCTTCTTGGCAGGGCCATACTATAATTTTGTGAAATCCCATACACTTGTAGTCAGGATTAAATAAATAGGGGGAGTGTTAATGAGTTTTTTGATGCCCCTCATATTATAATAGCCCATGCTCCAGAACTTCGAGTCGGTATAATTAGGAAAAGGACAAAGAGGTGCTATATGAAGTCTGAATACGGTGACTTAAAAAGAATATTTAATGATAATGCCAGTCAGTATGATACCCAGCGAGAAAAACTGATTCCATGCTTTAACGATTTTTATTCAATTGCAGTTTCAATTGCTGAAACAAATAGCGAAGGACCAAGTATATTAGATATTGGCGCCGGGACAGGACTATTATCCTCTTTCATTCTAGAAAAAATCCCAAATGCCCAATTAACTTTAATTGATATCTCAGAAAAAATGATAGAAGAAGCTAAAAGCAGACTTAAAGATAGACCCAACATCACTTATATAGTTGACGACTATACAAAATACCAATTCGATAAAAAATATGAAATAGTGATGTCTTCTCTCTCCATACATCATTTGACGAACCAACAGAAGAGACAGCTATACGAAAACATATATTCAATCTTAAATAAAAATGGGGTCTTCATAAATGCAGACCAAGTTCTTGGAAGTACACCATTTATTGAAAACCTATATAAACGAGTTTGGAAGTTGAAAGTAGAGAACAGTGGACTATCAAAAGATGAGCTCCAGGCGGCGTACGAGCGAGTTAAATTGGATAAAATGGATGTATTAGAAGGCCAGTTAAATTGGTTAAAAGAAATTGGCTTTTTAGATGTGGATTGCGTTTATAAATATTATAATTTTGTTGTAATGTTTGGAAAGAAATAATTCACATCAAGAAACAAGTTTTTTAGGAGGTTCTTTTATGGAAGCAACAATTTGGGAACAAGTGCTCGCAATTTTAAAAGACCCGGCAGCTATCGGGTATTTAGCTACAGTTGATAATGGGAAGCCTAGGGTTAGACCATTTGGCTTTATGTTTGAGGAAAACGGACGGCTTTATTTTTGTACTTCAAGTACCAAGGATGTTTATAGACAGATGATATCTGTACCGTTTATCGAATACTCCAAAACGACGAAAAACTTCTCGTGGATAAGGGTCAGCGGAGAAATCATGTTTGATGATGACATTAATAAGAAGGAAAAAATCTTAGAGCAAATACCTGAGCTCGTAATGGTCTTCCAAACAGCTGATAATCCGACATTTAAAGTGTTTTATCTGGCGCACGGTAATGCCATTCTTGATGATTTCACCCAACCGCGCCGGTCATGTGAATTTTAATATTACGCAATTTTCTTATGAAAGAATCTTGCTACAAAGTATTGTTGCAACGACATATTGATCAGCACTAAAAAGCCAGGTAAGAGTGATTCTTACCTGGTTTTCTCATTTCGCAATAGGACGAGGTATTAGAACTCTCTGATCAATTGCTGTATATCGGAGAGCATTGCTTTACGTTCATCGTCAGAGGCGGTTGGTACAGCATAAAGGTGCTTGTGCTCGCACCTGCCAAACCCTGAGAAGCCAAAAACCCCATAAACAAATGAGTTAGTTATTAGTTTCACCATCCCGGTTTGCTGATCAGTAGCTTTATCACTTCCCGAGGTGGTGAGCAGCAAAGCGTTCTTGCCGTTCAGCATTCCTTTAGGTCCAGTTGCCGAATATTCATATGCAAATCCATAGGTGAATACTCGATCGATATAGCCTTTGAGGATGGCAGGTACTGATGTCCACCATACTGGACAAATCACAATAACCGTATCGGCCCAGCTAATATCGGCTTGTTCTGGTTTAACGTCTTCCGATACAGTTCCTTTTTGAATGTTTTCAAAGTCCCCGGCATTTAGAACTGGATTCCATTTCATGGCGTACAAGTCCTTGAATCTGACCTCAGCATTCTTTTTTTCCAGTTCTTCCTTAACTACTTCCGCAATTGCCGAATTGAAACTCCTAGGGTTGGGATGGGCATAAATTACTACCGCTTTCATAAAAAACACCTCCTAAATGTTATTCTTTACCATTCCATTCTATTGCAAATATATAGGCACTACAATAGGTCTTTCTAATCCCATCACTGCCATTCAACATTTGGTGTGAGAATATTCTCATATGAGATACTTCTCATATATAATAATCTGTGTTATTGTGATCAATAGGAGGTGGTAGTGTGCCCAAAGACACTTTCAATAATTTGAGTGATGAGAAGAAACGGAGAATATTTGACGCTGCGGTGCAGGAGTTTTCAACCCGGCGTTTCAGCGATGCATCCTTAAACCAGATCGTGAAAGCCGCGAAAATACCTTGGGGAAGCTTTTATCAGTATTTCGATGGTAAAGAGGACCTATTTCTTTATATGTTCGAAGAAATTTCCAAGGAAAAGCAGGAGATTATCCGCGATGCAGAAGTAGTGGACATGGATGCCGATATTTTTGAAATCTATATACAATCAACCAGAGCTTCATATGAATGGAGCAGGCTTAGACCGGAATATAGCCAGATAGGTATGCTGATGGAAATTGATAACAGTGAATTCATCACCCGGCTCCGCACCTCTTCGTTAAAAGTCTTACGAGATCTGATCGAGCGCGATAAAGAGCGGTGCCTAATAAAGCCGGATATTGATTCCGACTTGGTCGCGGACATGATTTACACACTCTTATTAAAGGAATATTTTTGGATCGGGCTTAACGAGGTTATGTTTTTAAAGAAGTTGGGCGATGTTATCAAGATAATTAAGCATGGTATTGCAACCGTTTAAGGGTGGCAGACTACGATTACCTGATTGATTTATACAATTAAATTCGGAGGTGTATATTTTGACGAAGGAAGCAGCTAAAACTGGATTAAACTATGTGAATCAATATGTAATCGGTTTTCCTGAGATCGATAAAACTATGCTTATGGCAGTTGGGGGCAAAGGTGCTAATCTGGGGGAACTATCCAAGATTGAAGGGATAAGGGTACCGGAGGGCTTTTGTGTTACCACCGCCGCATATAAAAGAATCATTGATCAGAACCTGGAGTTTAACGCATTACTGGATCAATTATCACTTTTAAAGGTGGACGACCGAGAAAAGATTGGTGAAATCAGCGCCAATATTCGCAAGATCATCGAAGGGCTTACTATTGCTGGGGACATAGAGGAAGAGATCATCAACCATCTCTCCCAAATGGGCGACAAAGATGCCTATGCCGTGCGTTCCAGCGCTACAGCCGAGGATCTCCCGCTGACCTCCTTTGCCGGGCAGCAGGATACCTATTTGAATATTATAGGGAATGATGCCATCCTGCAGCATATCAGCAAATGCTGGGCATCGTTGTTCACCGACCGTGCTGTAATCTACCGCATCCAAAATGGCTTTGACCACCGCAAGATCCGTTTGTCAGTCGTCATTCAGAAGATGGTTTTTCCGGATGCAGCTGGGATCATGTTTACAGCCGAACCTGTCTCGGGGAATCGTAAGGTGCTGTCCATTGATGCTAGCTTTGGTCTGGGCGAGGCCCTGGTCTCCGGCCTGGTAAATGCTGATGTCTATAAAGTGCGGGAAGGTAAGATCATCGATAAAAAGATATCCACTAAGAAACTGGCGATTTATGCATTAGAAAAAGGTGGTACGGAGCAACGGGAGATTGAGCCCGAGCGGCAAAATAAGCAGACATTGACGGATGAACAGATTTTGCAGCTTGAAAGCCTAGGTAGAAGGATCGAAGCCCATTTTGGGTGTCCCCAGGATATAGAATGGTGCCTGGATAGGGAACATTCCTCCGAAGGAGGTGTGTCCCAAACCCTTAAAGGTTCATTTTTCGTCGTTCAGAGCCGTCCCATTACCACACTATTCCCCATACCAGAGGTGAGAGATGGGAATACCCATGTGTATATGTCAATCGGCCACCAGCAGATGATGACAGATGCTATTAGACCGCTGGGGTTATCCTTTTTCCAGCTTTTGTCTGAGGATGTTTCCATGGACCAAGCCGGCGGAAGACTCTTTTTCGATATGACCCATGATTTGGCTTCTTCCATGGGACGAAAGATATTACTTACTACTATGGGTAAAAATGACCCACTCACAACTACCGCTATCTTGAGCCTAATGAAGCGGAAAGATTTTATAAAATCATTGCCGCATGGCAAAAGAACCCTCAGCCTGGGTACAGAGTATTTCTCTTGGAAATTGCCCATGCAGGTTATAAAAATCTACCGCCAAAACGATCCTGCTATTGTTCAAACCCTGATGTCTCAAAATGAAACATCTATTAGAGATCTTGAGCGAAGAATTGCCTCCTTATCTGGAGATGAACTGTTTACCTTTATCAAGGAAGACCATAAACAGTTAAAGGAAGTCATGTATGATACACGTGGCATCGCAGTAATCGCGGTCGGGCTATATGCAATGAATTGGATCAATAAGAACATGGCAAAATGGCTGGGTGAAAAGAGTGCAGCCGACAAACTATCTCAATCGGTAAACAACAATATCACATCAGAAATGGGGCTGGACCTGCTCGATGTAGCGGATGTCGTTCGGCAATATCCGGCGGTGATTGAATATTTTCATCATGCCGATGATAATACCTTTTTTGAGGATCTGGCTGAACTAGAGGGCGGCGATGTTGTCAGTGAATCTTTACGGTCGTACCTTGTAAAATACGGAATGCGGGGTACCGGGGAATTCGATATTACCAGGCCCCGCTGGAGCGAACAGCCGACTCTGCTCATCCCCATGATCCTCAGTAATATCAAAATATTTGAGCCCAATGCGCGCAGCTTTAAAGTTGAGCAAGGACGGATGGAAGCCGAACAAAAGGAGCGGGAGCTCTTAAGCAGCTTGGAGCGGTTGCCGGGCGGCCCAAAAAAGGTTAAAAAGACCAAGAGGATGATCAGCACCTTACGCAATTTGATCGGTTACCGGGAATATCCCAAATATAGCCTCATTCAACGCTACTATATTTACAAACAAGCCCTACTGAGGGAAGCCGATAAGTTAGTGCAAAAGGGCGTCATACATGATAGGGAGGACATCTATTATCTATCCTTCGCGCAGCTCAGGGAAGCTATCAATACTAACCAGCTAGATTACAATATCATCACTAAGAGAAAAGAGGAATACTTGATCTTTGAAAAACTAACCCCACCCCGGACGATGACATCTGACGGTGAGGTTATACCCGGCGAATACAATACTGGCGATATTCCTCGGGGTGCCCTGCCGGGCTTGCCAGTTTCAACGGGTATCATTGAGGGACGGGCACGGGTGGTTATAAAAATGGAGGACGCCAATATTGAGGAAGGCGATATTTTAGTCACCACCTTCACTGACCCCAGTTGGACACCCTTGTTTGTATCCATCAAAGGTTTGGTGACAGAAGTGGGCGGGTTAATGACCCATGGCGCCGTAATTGCCCGCGAATACGGACTGCCGGCCGTGGTCGGTGTGGAAAATGCCACCAAGTTGATCCAAAACGGGCAACAAATCCGGGTCAACGGGACGGAAGGGTATATAGAAATACTGCCGGGCTCCGAAAATAATTGAAATTTGTAAAACAAACGGAGGATCTTTGGTATGAAAAAAAGTCAATCCAGTAGGTCGGCTGAAGGGGTGGCTATGATGCGCGCGCTCGAGGCGCAAAAGCCGGAAAACGTGCGAATTTGCTACGATACCTATGCCAGCGCGTTGATTCCCGGGGGTATTTTGAATTCCCTCTTTAAACTGATTATTGATTCCAGTCTTTATGACCGCCTGGCCCCCGGGGCAAAGTCGTTTGTTGTTGGCAGGGAGTGGTTCATTGATGATTTCCTTAAGTCCAGTCTGGCTGAAGGATTGGATCAGGTTGTTATCCTGGGTGCCGGGTTTGATACCCGTGCCTTACGCATCGCGGGAATTGAGAAAACGCGGGTGTTTGAAATTGATCACCCTGATACCCAGAGTGTCAAGCTGGATCGATTGAAGAAAGTCGTCAACCCCCTGCCCGCTTACGTCACCTTCATCCCGGTGGATTTCAATACCCAACAGCTCGGTGAGCGCCTGCTCGAAAGCAGCTATAACGAGCGGGGCAAAACGCTGTTTATCTGGCAGGGTGTAACCTATTTCCTCACTAAGGAGGGCGTTGACACCACGCTGGCTTTTATCGCCAATCATTCCGGGCCGGGCAGTGCGGTGATATTTGACTATTTCTACAACGAGACCCTGCGCGATCCGCACCGCGCCGACGTAAAAATGATGCAGCGGACAGCAAAGCTGATGGGTGAGGCGTATATGTTCGGAGTTGATCGAGGTCAAATTGAGCCGTTCCTGTCCCAGCGCGGCTTTCGCGATATTCGCAACACGAATCTGGAGGATATAAAAAGGCTCTATTTTACCGGCCCGAATGCCGGGCGTATGATGGCCACAGGTATTGCCATTGTATCAGCAAGGGTTAGCAAAGAATAAATCAGGTAACTTTTGCAATAGATTATTTAATTTAAGGAGGACTTAATGATGGCAGATGGAAAAAATAAATTCACGGTTGGCCAAATTTGAAAAAAATTAAGAAGAAATATGATCCGTTCAGTGTTTTCAAGTTTCCTCACGGCATAAGGGAATAACTTGCGTTATTCCCTTACCAAATGATCTTTGCCATCACAGGTTGAGACCCCCAAAATAGCACTCACCGGGCAATAGCGGATGGAGCCTGTAATGATTGGTAATATGCCTATTAGCCCCCACCAACTGCTATAATACAAGCCTAGCCCTAAAATTATAATTCCGCCTCCAATTCGTATAATCTGCTCGGTTTTTCCGACATTGCATTTCATTATTCTTCACCTCATCATTATTTTGCACAATGACGTTGTAAGAAATACCAGGCTTTAAAAACCATATTTAAGCCTATAAGCAAGAAATTAGGAAAGACTATTATAATGAAAGCAGCGAATATCCAAAAACAACATAACGAGGAGGGATAACAATGGTTGAACCATATTTGCATCTAAACGGAAGATGCAATGAAGCTCAATGAGGCATAAACTTTTTACGATTTGAAGGTTATTAGTAAATCGACAACTTCGGGTGTATTGCCTATTCGTATAGGTGGTCCCCAGGTACCGAATCCGCACGATATCACCATTATACACTTACCGTTTGAATAGGATACGGCGTTTAGATATGACGTCAAGCGAAAACAAATTGGTGCACCCATAAAGGGGATAACCTTGCTCCCACAGCTATTGGTTAGCATAAAGAAGAAGCGCCGCAATATTTGCGGCGCTTCTTGTACTACTTACAGAATTGTGACTTTTACTGTCTTCATTCCCCAACTCATAGCCTCTTGGCGGCTGTCAAAGAAGAGATCGATCCTATTACCCTTGATTGCTCCACCCTGATCAGCGGCGATTGCATTTCCGTAGCCTTCAACATAGAGTCTGGTTCCCATAGGAATGACTCTCGGATCTACAGCTACGATTCCTCTTGCCAGAGGAAGACCAGTGTAAGAAGGTTGTCCATAGAACGGGTAATTGGATTCCCATGAAGAATCATACCCGGTTGCTACCATGTTCAGGATATAACTTCCTCGGTTAGAACCTCCTCGGGAAACGGTTGAAACTGAGTTGCCGGATAATCCCAGAGCTTGTCTGGTTTGAGATCCGACTATACCGTCCGCAGCCAGGGAAGCATCTTTTTGAAATCTGGTTACACTCTGCAAGGTTTGGGAACCGAAGATTCCATCAGCACTTCCGCACCAGTATCCCTTAGTATTAAGCGTTTCCTGTAATTGTACTACCTCGGATCCGCTTGATCCCATGGAAAGGGTGGAGGCTGCCATAGCAGTGTCGCTTTTAGCGAAGAATAAACCCGTAAAAAATAGTGATAGTATGAAAACTGGAATAATGAACTTCTTACCTAACATAATTAACTCCTCTCTAAACTGTTGTTGTCAAAGAACGGTCAATTGCTTCGATCGTCTGATGAAGCAGTTTAGCAGGTAGCACTGTTATAGTCTAAAGGAAAGGCTATTTTTGTTCAAACTGGCTATAAGGCCTTTAAATTGGCCAAGTCCAACTATGATTAGATGTCCTCTGGGATTTTGTCCAATTCTAAGATCTCTTCAGATATCCTAGGTGATGGGATATCATGTCAGATGGTTATTGGCTATAATATCGTGCTATTGCAAAACAATAGAAAATATGTACATAAATCTTTGATCATAATTAACATAAAAAGGATATTAACCATCGTTGGCGAATGTCTTGTAAGAGTGATTAAGAAATCATTAATGCTTGCATAGATCAGGATACACGCCAAATAGTACTTTCTTCAGCAGCACTGGATTGCCGGGACAGGAGGTGATGGAAGGTAAACAATACTACTGCAATTATCTTATATTCATTTACTCTATTTGTTTGTTTTTTACTGCCCGTTATTATGGCTGTCTATGTCAGACTCAAAGAAAATGCGCCCCCTAATGCGGTATTGATAGGAGCCAGTGTATTCCTGATATTTCAGGTTTTGACCAGAATTCCGCTGATAGGTTATGTTCAGGGTACAATCTGGTATTTTCATTATGTCTCCTTCAATATCTGGGCCATGGTCGGTTACTGGGCTTTTACAGCCGGACTATTCGAGGAGTGCGGGAGATTCCTGGCATTTCGCTATTTACTATCCAAGGATTTGAGCTGGAGCAGTGGTGTTGCCTATGGGATTGGCCATGGGGGAGTAGAAGCGATGTACATAGGTGTGGCGTTTGTTTCGGCGGTTAAGAATATATATACTGCTGCCCCGCTAACTTTGCTTTTACCAGGCGTCGAGAGGCTGCTGGCGCTTTTTATTCAAATCGCTCTGTCGCTGTTGGTATTGTATGGTGTCAGAAACCGAAAGTATATATTTCTATTGTGGGCAATATTGATACACACTTTGATCGATGCGCCCACGTTACTCGTTCATAATACTCTGCTTCTGGAGGGTTGGGTATTCATAGTGGCACTAATCTCATGTTTCTATATTTATAAATCCAGGAGTATGTTGGATTTTCAGCGAGAATAATGAAACCAGCAAGGAGTTGAATTAATGAAAAAATTAGTTTTGTTTATCCTGGTGGCTCTGGTGACCATGTCCGTTATCGGTTGCGCACAGAAAGCTGACAATAGCGCGGTTCGCGCTTATGCTGATGACCCGACGGAAAAGATGCTCCTGGCCTATAATGAAGATAACTACGCTCAATATATTCAGAATACCGATGATCAGTTTAAAGCCGCTGTCAGTGAAGATAAAATGAAGCAGGGCAACCAAGCAGTTAGAGATAAAATCGGTAATTATGTACCTGGATCAAAACAATATACTGATGCTGTAAAAACTACCCAGAATAGCTTGAATTACATAGCGGTAAGATACACCGCCAAATTTACCAACGAAACCGGAGATGTAGTAATTACAATGGTCTTTGATGATAATGAATCTCATCAGGTAGGGGGTATTTTCTTTAATTCTCCCAAACTTAGACAACCGTAGAATAGGAATTACTCACGGGTGATCGGTGCGCTGCTGCACTTGCATGATCCAGTTTAACACCAGTTTAAAAATTATAGCTAGAACAGGGTAAATGGGAAAAGAATAGTAATGTTTCCATTCGAGCAGCACATATATTCCGGTCATCGAGAAAAGGGGTTCTCCAATAAAGGAATATAGCGCCGATGCTATAATATTTGCCGTTATGAATTCCTTCCATTGCGTAAAATACTGATAGATGAGCATATACAAGATGGGCAGCATTGTGAAATTCATTGGTATTAGCCTTGGAAACAAAGGCTCAATATCGTATCGGTAGTCCCACCAATTTAATTGACAACCTATCTCATCAAGTACAGTTACGGCTGTACATATAAACAAACCGAAAATAATTATTTCAAGAAATCTTTTCTTATCTACCAGCTTCCACCATACAAACCATGGTAAAACCAACATGGCTAAAAGCAGACCGGCTTGCGGGGTAAACAATTCATATTTAAGCCAGTGCTGGATTTGCAGTTGAATGCAGTAATCTTGAATATCCAGGACTTGATCAAAAGATGGGACTTCATTCATAGTGAAGTAATCCTTCCGATAATTGCATTTGGTTCATATATAGATAGTCTTTACAATATCAAAAGGAATAAAACATGGATAGTCTGACCGCCGGCCCTTAGATGCTTGACGGCCGGGGATGCGGTGATACATTTTTATAGAACCGTGCGGAAGATACAATTCTTAATCTCCTGGTCAGTAACAAACGCTCCACCAGAGTTTAGTCTGTTCAATAGCAAATATTGCATATCCATTTTGCGGTTCCACTTGATGATTTCAATTCTACACTTAGCGCGCTTAATTTTAACTAGAAATTTTTGTGGCAAATTGGATACATTGAAACCATCCAGGGAGCCTACTAACTCTCCTTTGCACATGGTCCAGTTATTTTTATCTTCCATTTGCTTGCCCTTCAACACACCAAAAAAGGCTAACACAGTTGATACCCGCTGTAAGCCATCCACTAATACCCATTTACCTTTATCATTTTCGGCAACAATTATTGGGGGGATAGGGAATTCCAATAATATAGATTCGATGAACCGGGTTTGCTGAAAAATAGACCAGCGGAAAAGTATTTGAAAATCAGGAGCGACCGTGATTTTATCTTCTTGATATAAATCCATTATTTCCTCAATTGACAAAACCGCCTTATCCATTTTTAAGTTATTTTTAGCAGATACTATGTCCCGTTCGAGCTGTTCAATCATTTGCCCTATATTATGATCTGACATATGTACCCTCCTATCTCATTTTTTTAAATAATTCACTAATAATAGCCGGATTCCTTTAATCTATCAAAAATTAGACGGTTTAGATATTAAATCAAAATCTTACCATAAAGTATAAAATTGGGTAATATTAAAATAGGCAAAAAAGTGGAAAAATATTTTCATTATACTATTGAAACTTTTTAGAAAAACCCCGGTATAGAGAAGTGAGAGTGAGAGGGGGAGCCTTGTTGGCCGAGGACGATCGCCAGCTGGTACTGAAGTGCCGGGAAATGCAGGAACAAGCATACCAGGACTTAATGCGCCGCTACGAGGGCTATATATACCGTCTTTGCTACAGCTTTACCGGCAATCGCGAGGACGCCCTGGATTTAACGCAAGATACTTTTATCAGGGTTTTTCAGGGATTGGACACTTATCAATTAAACCGCCCTTTTAAACCATGGCTGCGTCAGGTTACCGTTAATACTTGTGTTAATTTTCTGCAAAAGCGCTCCTCCTTGCCCCTGTTTTTAGACCAACCTTTGGCGGATAGCAATGTCACTCTGGCTGATACCGTAGCTTCTAGAGAAGATCTTGCCCAAGAATTAGAGTGGCAGGAAACCAGTCGCTTTCTTCAGGAGGCTATAGATGGACTTCCTCAGGCTTACAGGTTATTAATTGTCCTTCGGCATCGGGAAGGGATGAGCTACCAGGAAATAGCTGAAGAAACGGGAGTGCCGCTAGGTACGATCAAAACCCATTTATTCCGTGCTCGTGCCGCTCTGCGAAAAGGATTATCTACATACTATGCTTGGGAGGGATAGATAAGTGCAGTGCAATCAGGAAAGTCTGCAAATTTATCTGGATGGAGAAATGGATACACAAGCCAGGAAAGCAGTTGAGGCGCATTTAGGCCAGTGCCGTTCCTGTCGTCAGGAAATTGCGCGTTTACAGCTTCTGTGGCTGGAGTTAGGTCAAATCAATGAAGTAGATCTTCCCATAGAACTTCCTTATCTTCGCCAGCAGATTATTCACCAGGCAGTTCGTAGTAAGCAAGATAAGCAAAGTTCCCAAGTTGGCTATTGGGGGGCACAAAAATTAGCCTGGCAGCCCGCAATTCTAGGAGCCAGCTATTTCCCGGGTCTAGGCTTGATCTCCGATGTAAGCCGAGCTACTGGCCGTCAAATTCCCAAGTTGATGTCTGGCACGATTGCTTTGGCCCGGAAGCTTGTATTCCCACCTCAGGATAAGAAAGGAGGGAGTTAGTGATTCAGGTTTTGCTATATATCCTTTACACCCTCGCTGTCCTTTTAGGAATAATATTACTGGCTCCAATTCATTTCGATTTTGGAGGAGAATATGCGCAGAGCTTGAGCTTTCAGGGGAGGATGCGATGGGCCGGGGGATTGCTCGGCTTGGAGATAGACCATAGGGAAGGGAAATTTAACGGGGCATTAGGTATCTTCGGTCTGAAAAAAACGATTTCTATAAGGTCGGGAAAGACCGCCAACAGTGAAAAGACTTCTAAGAGCCAAAAAACACACTCCCCAAAGAAGGATAACGACTCAGGTAGTAATATATCATCCTTTTTTAACCTACAGCTCTTCACAGCAGTGAACAATGTATTTCACCAGTTGGTGCGGGCGCTGCATTTAAGATTGAACCTATCTGGTACCTTTGGGTTTGATGATCCATCTTTGACAGGTGTTACGCTGGGTTTGATATCGACATTTGACCGAGGGAGCGGCTCTCTGGACCTCACCCCTGATTTTACCAGGGCGGTGGTTGATATGCGGGGAAGCTTTAAAGGATGGATGATTCCTCTTCAGATTTTAGTCATAGGTATAGTGTTTTTATTAATGAAGCCGGTCAGAGCCATTTGGTGGCCGAAAATAAAATTCAGAAAAAAACAAAAGGGGGCTGCTCAGTATGCTTAAAGAAAGTATCGAAGCAATGGTTTCTCATCTGGAAAACATGGTCCAGGCCAAAACGGTCGTCGGCGAACCTATAGTAAGCAATGGTAAGACAATTATTCCATTAGTTTCCGTTCGGGTAGGTTTTGGAGCCGGCGGAGGGGAGGGCAACGCGCCTCAGCAGGGAGTTGGCAAGGGTGAGGGAGGCGGAGCCGGTCTGAGTGTTGAACCGACCGCGCTGCTTATTGCCGATGAAAATGGGGTACAGGTCTATTCGCTCAGTCAAAAGGGGGGATTGGCTAAGTTAATGGAGTTAGTACCGGAAGTAATGGCTAAAATGGGCAAGGATGGCGGTAACTGTTGCAAATAACCATCAGCTTGCGTCCATGGTTTCATCTACACCGAAAAACTAGAACGCTTTAGAAATATTAATTGTCAGTTCGCAATAAAGCCAGTGCCTTCAACTATTTGGGCACTGGCTTTCATGATTTGCGGTCAGGTTATGCAAATTGGGCAAGAAAAATATTGCGAAATTTTGCCTTATTGCTGAAATCCATTGTAATATAATATCTACAAGAGGAGCCGATATGTAGAACAATAGGACCATAAAGGAGTTCATTATCATGAACCCAGCAATAACCCGGGAGAGAATCCGCAAATTGAAAAAAAATACCATAGCTGTTTTGCTAAGTTATGTAGCAATTTACTATGCTCTACTTTTGCTGATTCCCAGTGATTATGTTGGCATTGCCTCTGACCTAATGAGTCCAGCGGGAATCATTGTAAGCCTAATAATAATGTTATATACTATTCATTTTTTTTCGTCAGGAAAGACAAAATGGATTTGGATTATTTTCTTGATGGGTGGAGCAGTTTTTCTTATAGGAGATCTTAACTGGGCCTATACCGAACTTATTAAAGGCGCAAATCCATTTGCATCTGCTAGCGACACTTGGTATTTAATCAGTGCCTTCCTTATACTAATTGGATTTTTTCTGCATATCCCTCAGAAAAGCAGATTTTCGGCTGCACGCAGCGGATTTGATGTTCTCATCGTGATGGTCATTTATGTATCTCTGGACATCAAATATATTTTGCTGCCTATCATGAATAACATAGTACTCTCGGCAGAAGAAAAATTGGCTGCACTTGGATATCCGATCTTTGATGCAGGGCTCTTTATGGTCATTCTGTTGCTTTATTTTAATGATGCTGATGGCAAGCAATATTTCCGCAGCAGAATTATGTTAGTAATAGCGGGTACATGGTTTTTGGCAGATCAATTTTTTAGTATCCAATCCATTCTTGGAATATACCAATCCGGCAGTTGGCTTGATCCTCTTTGGGCAGCATCCTTTTTAGGATTATCCATTGTCGCACTGCAGTCAGCCGAATTCCATTTGTCTACGCCTGAATCGATAGACAATTCTGATCGAAAGAGCAACGGTGGCATTATTTATATGCGTGGTTTCTTTACATACGGTGTCATGATAATTTTTTTGACTATGTGGTGTTTTCAATATTATGCTCAAGACCCTCTTTCTATTGGTGGAATAATTGTTATATTTCTGCTTATTCTTAGACAGTACTTTGCTTTGCTGGAGAACAGGAGACTGTTGGAATTGCTGCTCCAATCCAATGAGGAGTTGCAGGAGGCCAAGTCCCGTATTGAGTATGAGTTGAGAACCGATTACCTAACCCGACTCTTCAACAGAAGATATGTAGATATAGCACTTGCCGAACTGCAAAAAGCAGCCAGAATAAATCCAACTCCTTTCTCAGTTCTGGTTATGGATATAGATCATTTCAAGAATATAAATGACCAGTATGGTCATAGTGCCGGCGATCAAGTACTGCAGCAAATTGCCAAAATCATTTGTATGAATATTCGCAAAGATGATATTGCTGCCAGATGGGGCGGTGAGGAGTTTGTCGTTATATTGCCTGATTCGGACGAGAATCTGGCATATTCGATTGGTGAACGGATACGTAGTGAAATAGCAGGCAATCAATTCAAATACGACACTGGCCCGCAAAACATCAAGCTTTCAGTGAGTATTGGGATATCAGAAGTTGATTCTCTTGAACAGGACTTCGGGAAAGTATTATTAAGAGCTGATCAGGGGATGTATGAAGCGAAAGATGCAGGTCGAAATAGAACTGTTATAAAAAGAGTAAGCTAGAATACCCCTTCAGGCCGTCAAAAAAGGCTAATAGCTGCGTTAATTCGGAAGCCCCCGTTCAATCACGTACTTGTTACGGGGACATTCCCTAGCGGGGTGTGTCCCCATACCTTATACCGCCTCAATCACGGCGACTTCCGATTGCCTTGCTCTTAACCTTTTTTGATCACTCTGGCATGATATGCTAGGCATACCCTTTGCTGTTTGACCCCGATCAGACTATTTCATAAGAGGCTTCTATTTAACTGCCAGGATATTATTGTCTTTAAGTATTACGTCGTGTGCTCCGCCCTCGACGAGACTTGTGGAGGAAACGCGAGTTAACTTGGCCTTTTTCTGCAATTCAGATATAGTTATTGCGCCGCAGTTGCACATGGTTGATTTTGTTTTGTTTAAAGTGATCTCAACATTGTTGCTGAGTTTTCCAGCATAAGGAACATAGGAGTCGACACCCTCTTCAAATGAAAGCTCCTCAGTACCACCCATGTCATACCGTTGCCAGTTTCTGGCTCTATTTGAGCCTTCCCCCCAATATTCCTTAACAAAATTGCCGTTAATATTAAACTTGTTGGCAGGACTTTCATCAAATCTTGCAAAGTATCTTCCCAGCATTACAAAATCAGAGCCCATCGCCAGGGCAAGCGTTATATGATTATCGTGAACAATGCCGCCATCTGAACAAATGGGGATATATACCCCAGTCTTCTCAAAATATTCATCTCTGGCTTTGGCGACTTCTATTAAGGCGGTAGCTTGACCTCTGCCAATTCCCTTTTGTTCACGGGTAATACATATTGAACCGCCGCCTATACCAACTTTAATAAAATCTGCTCCCGCCTCGGCAAGAAATAGAAAACCTTCCTCGTCAACTACATTTCCCGCGCCAATCTTTACAGTATCACCATATCTTGCACGTATATATTCAATGGTGATTTTTTGCCATTCCGAAAATCCTTCTGATGAGTCTATACATAAAACATCGGCACCGGCTTCTACCAGAGCGGGCACTCTTTGTTCGTAATCCTTGGTATTAATGCCTGCTCCCACCATATATCTCTTCCATGAATCAAGCAGCTCGTCAGGGTTTTCTTTATGGGTGTCGTAGTCCTTGCGGAATACCAGCGATACCAGATTTTGATTCTCGTCGACAACCGGAAGTGTATTGAGCTTATGGTCCCAGATGTAATTGTTGGCTTCTTTAAGGGTGATACCTTCCTGGGCGCACATTAAAGATTTGAAAGGAGTCATAAAGTCGTGCACCTTGGCAGTAAGAGGCGTTCTGCTTATTCTATAATCGCGGCTGGTTATTAAACCCAGCAGTTTGCCATTTGAAGTCCCATCATCGGTAACCGCAACGGTTGAATGTCCAGTTTTTTCTTTAAGTTTGAGAACATCGGCCAGAGTCTGTTCGGGTTTTATATTGGAATTACTGCTAACAAAGCCCGCCTTGTGATTTTTTACTCTACTAATCATAGCAGCTTGATCTTCAACGGATTGAGAGCAAAACACAAATGATATTCCGCCTTCGGTTGCCAGTGCAATTGCCATATTATCATCTGAAACAGATTGCATTATTGCAGAAACCAGAGGAATATTCATGGAAATGGCTGGTTCCTCGCCTTTTTTGAATTTTACTAATGGAGTCTTAAGACTAACATTAGATGGGACACAGTTGGTTGAAGAATATCCAGGTACGAGTAAATACTCACTAAATGTATAAGAAGGTTCTTCAAAGTAAAATGTCATTAAAATGTCTCCTTGCGTTGTTATTTTATAATTGCAGTAATTCTCAAAATATATTCTTTAAAATTTAATACTTTGCTCTATTAATGTCAACTATTTCCCCAATAAGATGTATTAATTAAGTTTCCTATATTAGGCACTTAGGTCAGGCAAGAAATTATAAATAGTAATTAGACAAATTATACAAATTACACTATAAAAGATATTGACAATTGCCGATATTAATCTTGTGACAATTTTACCATATATTTATTTGTAAATTATATTTGGTATGAACACCATAACAAATAAAAGGAGTTTTCATAATGGACATAGTTATAAGCCAGGAAGGAATCAAGAAACTAAAAAAAACCTCAACAGAGACGATCCATAACATAGTTCATGATTGTAAACAGGGAATCATTTACAAGAATGCTTTCCTAACATATAGTATCATGATTGTTTTTATGGTTTTGTGGTGTTTCAACTACTACAAACAAGAGCGACCGCTGACTATCGGCGGAATAATCATCCTTTCTCTCCTCATTATTAGACAGTACTTTTCACTGCGAGAAAACAAAAACCTGGTGCAATCTCTAATCAAATCAAATGAGGATTTACATGAGGCTAAATCCTGTATAGAGTATGAACTGAGAACAGATTACCTCACTCACCTGTTCAATCGACGATATATTGATGGAGCGATTGCAGAACTGCAAAAGTCAGCCGCAGAAAACTCATCTCCTTTTTCAGTTGTAGTACTGGATATCGATCATTTTAAGAATGTAAATGACCGGTATGGGCATAATACAGGTGATTATGTACTGCAACAGATCGCTGAAGTTATTAAAAAGAACATTCGCAAAGATGATATTGCGGCTAGATGGGGCGGTGAGGAGTTTATTATTATATTGCCGGATACCAGCGAGAAATTAGCCTACTGTGTAGGCGAAAGGATTCGCAGGGAAATAGAGCAGTGGTATTTCAAATCCGAAAACGTCAAGGGCAAAATCACAATTTCAGTCAGCGTTGGTATCTCAGAGGCTAATTCTGCTGAACGAGATTTCTCTAAAGTAATTCTAAGAGCTGATCAGGGGATGTATGAAGCGAAATATGCCGGTAGAAACAGGACGGTCATTAAAAAAGCAAGCTAGCTGTCACGCAATGTGCTTGTCACACTTTGGACGAAATGAACCTCTTCGGAGGTTCATTTTTTACTTTTAAGAATTACCAAGCAAGATATGAGATATAATGACTATAATAGTCTCAGATTTAATGTAGTTCTAATTCCTAATTTTTGAAAGGCATCTCGCTCCAAGTGAGCTAGTATGAAAATAGGTGTGAAATGACAAATGCAAGCGAACCGCAAAAACCTCACATATATAAACATAGTAAAACTAAAATACAGATGAGGATAGTAATT
Organism: Syntrophomonadaceae bacterium; assembly: GCA_963665865.2. Classification (GTDB taxonomy): domain Bacteria; phylum Bacillota; class Syntrophomonadia; order Syntrophomonadales; family Syntrophomonadaceae; genus PHAA01. The sequence continues at coordinate 401,605 of CAXXWF010000001.1, forward strand.
CTTATCATATTTTCGAGCATATTTGGCTGGAGCCTCCACCATGATATAGTATCGAGTATCTTTTATTTGTCCTGGGCCCTGGGTATCTTTCTCCCTTTTCTAGCGGTTGGCCTTTGGATGAGTAGACTGGTTCCTATGCAGGTTCACTCGGTTTTTGAGGTTATTACGATTTCCTTTGATCGTATTTACTTTGGTCTTATTCTGCTTCTAGTCATTTTAAAAGACATTGCCGGGAATTTTCTGAAAATAAATGTTATGGCAGATGTAATAATGTGTGTCATTCTGGGGTTGATGATCGGCCGATTAAGTGGAATCTACCTGCGCGTAAATAATATTAAGAGTACCGAATTTTCAAAACAGTAAAAACTAAAGAGTTTACAAGGATTATCGACCGCCTGAGTGGATTTTGTATTTACGCAGGCTTTTTTATTTTAATTTTTAGGAAGGTTGTAACCCTATAAGAAGAAGAAAAAAAGCCGATAAATGTATTTAAGCCATGAATTTTACTTCCTACTATATATATAGCCTACAAAAAGGTAGATATAAGTTGGGGAATTAGTGGGTTTAGGGGTGAATCGCCTAGGGGATTAATTGCGAAAGTGGAATCATATCTCTATAATGCCAAATCTAATGGAAATGATCGGTTTGAACAGACAGACGTGATCAGTTCATCGCCTTTTTGAGGCTGACATGAAAAAGTATAGACAATAACCGTTTTAGCGGAAGGGTGATTATATGACAGTTTTACAGCGGAAATCGTACAACATGCCGAATTTTATCAAGCAGGCGCTTTTTGAAGAAAGATTGGTGGCAGATTATTTCAAACGACCACCCTATCAAAAAAATGATTACATCGGTTGGATTACCCGTGCCAAGCGACAGGAAACACAGGTCAAACGCCTAAGTCAAATGCTAAGCGAACTGAAAGCAGGCGACAAGTATATGGGTATGGACTATAATATGAAATAATTATGGGTCTGACAAACTTTCTCCTTAACATTAAACGCAAAATAGATTACAATACAGAACATAGTTATAAAAAGAATATTTATAGTTACTAGGGGAGCGAAAGCTGAGAAAGCCGATAGAGGCTTGACCCTTTGAACCTGTTTGGGTAATGCCAACGTAGGAAAGTAATTGTGTCCGATAATAAGAAGATGCATTTACTTATGTATCTTATTTTTTTTACCCCAGCATTCAAAGTTCATCTCATCCCCATCTACCAACCACTTTATAAGAAAATAGAAAAGCAGGTGTATCGATTGACTAGTCAGAAAAAGATAGGTGGGTTCAGTTTATTGGCGCTCTGGTTTGGAGCAGCAGTATCCCTGGCCGAGATAATGACCGGCAGTTTAATAGCTCCCCTGGGAATTAAGACGGGTATTATTGTTATCCTATTAGGACATCTAATAGGTACTCTCATACTGGCCATGACCGGTATCATCGGTTTTAGGGAAAAAAAGCCAGCCTTGATATCAAGCCGGCTATCAATGGGGCAACACGGTTCATATATCATATCGATGTTTAATATCATACAACTGATTGGCTGGACCGCCATAATGCTGATTCAGTGCACCAGATCGCTGCAATCCATTACGGGAAAACTGCTGGGCTTTGATAACTTTACGGTTCTTTTAATATTTACCGGCATTTTGGTCGCAATATGGGCCTTAAGCACCGAGAGAGGGATAACTATTGTCAATAATATGGCGGTCATCCTGCTGCTGGTCTTGTGTTTATTCATACTCAAAGTATTTCTTACTGGGGGGGCTATTCAGCCCATCGATGGCACTATATCTTGGGGCTTGGCTCTGGAGCTCAGTATAATAATGCCTCTATCCTGGGTGCCTCTGATTTCGGATTATACGATGTCAGGCAAAACCTTGAAAGGGAGTTTCTTCGGCAGCTTCGCCGGGTATTTCCTGGGTAGTTCATTTATGTATATTGTTGGGCTGCTGTTCTCAATATATTCGGGTTCTTCCGACTCGGTAGGAGTCCTGCTTGGTCTGAACATGGGTTTCGCAGTCCTGCTTATTGTAATATTGTCAACGGTGACCACTACTTTTCTGGATGTCTATTCGGCCGTAATGTCTACCCTGAACATATCCCCCAAATTATCGAAGAAAACACTAATAATCATATTTACCGCTTTGGGAACGGTTCTGGCTCTATATTTCCCCATGGAGCAGTACGAGAACTTTTTATACATGATAGGTTCACTATTTGCACCGGCGTTCTCAGTCATAATTGTCGATTACTTTTTATATAAACAGGACCGATCAGTAAGTTCATTTAATATACCGGGCATTATAGCTATTGCTTTAGGGATATTTTCATATTATAGACTCCTGGCCATGGACCTGGTCGTCGGTTCAACCATTCCCGCCATGGTAATTACGGTATTTCTATATGCAATAATCAGATGGTTTTGGGATGCTTATCGGCCTGCTTAATAAATATTACGATGGAAGAAATAAGGAGATAGTGTTAAGCTCATAACATATTAGTATACAAACCTTATTACGATAAATTTTCAGTGTAATAAAATAAAATGTGGGGTGATGAAATGAGTGATATCCCTTCTGATATTTTTCAGCAAAGAAGTAGGATTACCCAGTTGGAATTATTACAAAAAACTATGACTGCTCCCAAAAATCCCACCGTCGCCGCAAACCAGAGTGTGAAGGCATATTCTTCAGCCAAGCCTGCTACGCGACCCTTCAGTGAGATAATAAGGGAAGCGAGTCTTAAATATGGAATTGATGAACAGGTGATTTCGGCCGTCATCCAACAAGAGTCATCCTTTAACCCCCAAGCAGTTTCTTCCTGCGGAGCCATGGGACTTATGCAGTTAATGCCGGCCACAGCCGAAAGTTTGGGTGTGACCGACCCCTATAATGCAGAACAGAATATTATGGCAGGAACCAAGTACCTGAAGCAACAAATGGATGAATTCGGTGGTAATCTCTCCCTGGGATTAGCAGCCTATAATGCTGGCAGTGGCGCTGTTCATAAGTATGGCGGCATTCCACCCTACAAAGAGACCCAGGACTATGTTAAGAAAATCGTTCATTCCATTGATCACTTGGTCTAAGACTTACTTAAGATATCTTCCCAGGCAAGCTACCAGGCCGAGCAAGAAAAGTGAATGCCTGGTTCTTCGCTTTTTTTGACAGTGTGAGGGCAGGCAATATGCCTGCCCAGTCTATCTAATTGCTGATTTGAGTATTGATGAAAGCGCAAATCTCATCCATTGCTTGCTGAGCCTCCGGAAAAAGGGGAGCCACTGCCGGATAGCAATGAAACAGACCCTCGCCAACATTTAATTTCACCTCTACACCGGCAGCTTTAGCTTTTTCTGCAAAACGAATCGAGTCATCAAGCAGGGTTTCATCTCCGCCCACATAGATGAGCAGAGGCGGAAGCCCCTGCAAATCACCATACAGAGGAGACATATATGGTAAGCCCAGGTCATTATCACCAGCATAATGTTTGCCGCAAGCCAGCCCCATCCCCTCTGGGGAAAGACACACCTTAGCCTTGGTTTGATAGGACTCGCCGGTACATTTTTGATCAGTTACCGGAGAGTAGGCCACTGCTCCGGCAGGCAGGGGAATCCCTTGATCCCGGACGGCAAGTAACGTGGCCAGAACTAAACCCCCGCCTGCCGAATCACCCACAAATACGATGTGAGAGGACGATACACCTTGGTCCAATAACCAGCTATAGGTTGTTACCGCATCCTCCAGCGCAGCTGGGAAACGATGTTCAGGAGCCAAACGGTACTCAAATAGCAGGGCCCCAATTCCACTGCCTTTAACGAACTTGGCAGCAATCGACCGGTGAGCCCGGCATGTGCCTGAGACATATCCGCCACCATGAAAATACAGTATCACTTGGTCTTTACTTCCATGGGAAGGTAAAATCCATTCGGCTGGGATGTTAGCGACGGTGACTGGAGTTACTTTGATTCCAGCCGGCAGCTTGCCGAACTTCCCGGCACCTGCTTCAACATCCTGACGGAAACGGAGTATTGATTCATAATCATTCCAGTCAATAATTTCCCTTTTCGGGCGTAAACGCAATAAATTGCGATTTTGCAATAACAATTTACAGAGACGAGCTCTTACACTTAACATTATCTATCCTCTCCTAAATTTAACATTTCTTATGGTCATTACTTATCAATACAGTTATTATCAATTAATTTCTTCATATTTGGCGCCATTGATAAAGAGATCCACGCAGCTTTCGATAGTTTCGCTAGCATTAAATGCAGCTGGTTTCATATAAAACTCCTGAGCTACTTCAACAAAAACAAACTCAAACAAGGCTACTAGTATGTCAAGTGGCAAATCACTCCGGATTTCCCCGCCTTTTTGCCCAAGAACAATTATCTCCTGAGCTAACAGCTTTATACCGCTTTTCACACCCGCGTCCCGGTCGATAGAAATCATGTTCTGTATCTGATAAACCAGATACTTTTCGAAAATATCTTTTTGCTCCTGCACCCCTTCGATTAACGTCCTCAGAATTAATACCATGCGCGAGCGCGTGTCAGGCAGCTTAGAAAACTGCAGGATTCTGGCCGAGTATTTTTCTTGGAAGGACCTCTGAATATACTCGCTAATTATGGCTTCCTTGACCGGGAAGTAATTGTATAGGGTCCCTTTGGCAATGTCGACCTCTCTGGCGATCTGTTCCATGGTAACAGCATCGATACCGTTTTCCTTAAACAACTCCATTGCTATGCTGATGATCTTCTGCTTGGTTTCTTCCTTTTTTCGTTCAACCCGATTTCCGCTGGGCACTTCTTTTGAATTCATATCTTCACTCCTTGAATACTGTATGGTTGTAAACTCAGTAATAAATTGAACACAGTACAAACATAAACCATGTATAATATAACTTAGTTCATTTCTTTTTGCAAGGGGAAGTACGGTGAGTTTCAATAGGAATTAAACTGTACAATAAAAAAAGGTAATTTGTTCCCATTTGTTGAATTACAAATTTTGACACATTGAATATTACCAAATTCAAGTAAAACAACCATCGGAAAGCAGGCCTTTTTATGGGAAATGAATTTATTCTGGAAATCCGACATCTTACTAAAAAATACGGCAAGAAAACAGCGGTGGACGATTTAAATTTTCACCTCATAAAGGGAGAAACCGTAGGGCTTCTCGGACCCAATGGCGCAGGAAAAAGCACCCTGATAAAATGTATTGTCGGCTTGCTCAGGCCAACCGGAGGGGATATCTTAATAGCAGGGAATCCGCGAGGCTCCCGGCAAGCCAAAAAGATTTCAGCGTATGTAGCCGAAGTACCCCAACTGTACAATATGCTGACGGTATGGGAACACTTGCATTTTATCACCGATGCTTATGAAATCGAGAGTTGGGAAGAAAAAGCTGAACAATTGCTGCGGTTATTTGAAATCTGGGAGCAACGCGACGAATTTGTCAAAGCGCTTTCCAAGGGAATGCGGCAAAAACTTTCCCTTTGCTGCGGCATCATCTCGGGCGCCCGGATTTTGTTTTTAGATGAGCCCATGGTCGGGCTTGACCCAAGAGCTATTAAGAACCTCAAAGATATAATTCAAGAGTTAAAAGATGAGGGGAGAACCCTTTTTATCAGCACTCACCTACTGGACCCCATTGAGAACATTTGCAGCCGCATCATCGTTTTAAAAAGGGGAAAGATCATAGCCGACGGAAGTCTTGAGGAACTCAGATCAAATCTGGGAGAAGAGAATGCCTCTTTGGAGGAAGTATTCCTGGAGGTCACTGCTGATGCATGATTACGTAATCCTTTTACGTTATGACCTGCTTAGAGTCAAAAATTATATTTTAGAAATTCGCCGCAATCCTAAGAAACTCATAAGCTATTTTCTGTTTATTGCCTGGATTATTCTGCTCATGTTTCCAGCAATCAATAACAGCGGGCAGCACCAATTTAGTGTAACAGCTGACACAGCGCAAATTATTCTTGCTGTCTATGCGCTGTTCATCGGTTTTATTATGTTTTCATCTTTTTTCTCTGCTCTAAGAAAATTATCATATTCTTTTCAAATGGGAGATGTCAATCTTCTCTTTCCGTCCCCGTTGACACCCAACCACATTCTTTTATGGAGCCTGATAAAGAAACTTCCTTTGGATATGGCTAAGACCTGTATTCCAGCCCTCATTCTAGCTCCGACCATGTTTAATATGGGCTTAAATTTAGAGAGTATTCTCCTGGTATATCTATCTATATTATCTTTGGGCTTACTACTCACCCCGGTTTCCTTTTTGATATTTCTTCTTTCAGCCCGCTATCAAAAAGAACAGTGGGTTCGGGGTGTTTTGCTGTTCGCCGTTATCTGGTTAGTCTTTAGCTGGTTGAAATATGAGCAGGGGAATATCTTTAGCATCAATGTTCTTTTTGGTTATCAAGCGCCGGGAATTCTCAACTTTCCTTTGTTCGGCTGGATTCTGCAGCTTGCCTGGGCGGCTTTTTTTGGTGCAGCTCCAATTACTTATATGTCTATTATACTTGTGGCATTAACCGCTCTGGCTGCAAATATTTTGGTATTTGCCCTGGCAAGAGATTACTATGAGGATGTGCTTGAGCTTACCGAGCGGTTGGATACACTTCGAGCCGCCAAACGAAGCGGCAAAATGCAGGGAATATTCACCCAAATAACTTCCGGCAGTGCCAAAACCGGTTTATGGACTCGTTTTCTGACCAGGAAACATGTCACGGTAGAGCGCCGCTTTCCTGGAAGTTGGGCGTTCATGTTTAACCAAGTTGTCAAATACCGGCGTACAGGTATCAACGAATATGTGGGCTACCTGGCTCCGTTATCCGTAATAATTGGTTTGGTTACCGGCTTCATTGCTCTGCACATTGGGCAAGCTGGAGGCCAGGGTCTTCTCTACGCTCAAAACGGAATGATTGCTTATTTTTTGTTTTTTCGCAGCTTTGCCAGCCCTTTGGGCGAAGAACTTGCTCTTCCGTACATTTATACTTTGCCAGGGACATTTTTTCGGAAAACATTAGCCATAAATACCTTACCCACTCTGCGCTATGGCTTAAACGTATTTTTGCTGAACCTGAGTTATGCCATGACCTTGTTTTCACACACAAAGGATGCCGGGATATTCACGCCGGCAGCGATAATGTCCTTACTGGTTATATCCTTGTACTGGGAACAATCAAATATTATTGCTTTGACACATGTTCTGCTGCCTTCCTCTATCGACCGAAAGCTTTTCTACCCTTTAATGTTGTTTGGGCAACTCTTGCTTGTCGGAATACCGGCTCTAGTTGTCGGTGGATTGACGGCTTGGTTAACACATAGTGAATGGCTGGCAGAAATAGCCATGCTTGTTTCCAATACTGTAGTCGGAATTGTATTGTTACTTTTTTCAGACAAAATATTCATCTACTTGGAAATGCGTGAGTTTAGCGAATAGCATACCAAAAACGAATCACGGAGGTTTGATTATGAAATGGTTGTGGACCTGGGACGGTCAGTGCTTTGGATATAGGGAACAAGAGGATTTGTGGACATGTGAGGGCAAACATGTTGGGAATATCATTGGAATGGATATATACGATTCAATGGGAAACTATTTAGGTGAGATAATGCATGGAGATAGGCTTATAACCTGTAAAAGTAAAAAACTCGATAAGGGATATAGTTTCAAGCCTCATGCTAACAGAGCAGCCGTGCCCAAGAGTGTGAATTATGCTGGATATGCAATGTATGCTGGATATGAAGATTTCCCGAAGCTATAGTATGGGGCTATAGGTTTTTAGAAATGAAGAAACTTGCGGAGGTATTGTAACATGGATAGTATTTTCATAAAAGAGATACCATTAGAGGCCACTCCATTGGGAGGAAATGCCCGTCTCCTGATCAGTAATCCCCATCTCCGGTTAGTCAATCTGATTCTTGCACCCGGAGAAAAAGTACTAAGTCATTCTGCTCCAGTGGAAGTTGTTTTTATGGTTACAGAAGGACAGGGCTCGGTTATCGTGGCCCATGAAAAGCATGAAATAATGCCAGGACAGATCTTTACCTGCCCTGCTGATCTGGAACGGGAGCTTGTGGCTGATTCCGGAACTACTCTGAATCTCCTGGTTATCAGGACTCCCAATCTTTAGAAAGCTAACAATCGTAAACCATAATTCAGGGTTGATGATGGTGGATCTTCCTTTAATATAGTCCCGCTTGGTTAAAATCTATATCTGTCACCTCAATCTGCAGCCAGTTGAAATCTCCAGTCTGGTATTTCCAGACGATGTCCGATTTACTATTAAGCCTCATACCTTTAAACTCTCGGTATCCTCGAGCAATGCCTCCCCAGTCATCCAGGACATAACTACCGTTTACTTCCCTGTAACGGGAGGCTAAATTGCTGACCAAATCACCATGGTCATAAATGTGAAAACCATGGAGCCACTGACTCCCTGCCACGTCATGGCAGCTCTAGCAGAATGCTCGTCAATTTCTTCCCATTTAATGTAATCGTTTAAAGCCGCTGAGGGATATCTACCTACCATGTTAACCAAAGGGGCTGCGTGCATTTTTGCCTTCCATACAAATCCGGGTCTGTCTACATTGATATACTGGACTGCCTCTATTGACATCCAAAAAAAACGGTTTAACACTTCTTATCCATTTCGCGATAGCATCTTATATATCCACGAAACCCCTCTCCGTCTTAATAAAATTGAATAAAAATTAAATTAATTAATATATACATTGACATTATTAAGGTTAATGTTTATATTATTGATATACGCATTGGAGAAAGGAGTGTTAATCATAGGTTATAAAGCTCCCGGCAAATGTCCCATTTGTAATGAAGAATTGAAAGTTAGCCGTCTTACCTGCCAACAATGCAATAGCAGCCTGGAGGGTGAATTCGATACCTGTAAATTTTGCCAGCTTCCTGCGGAACAAATAGAATTTGTGGAAGTTTTCTTAAAATGCAGGGGTAACATAAAGGAGGTTGAAAAAGAGCTGGGTATATCCTATCCCACCGTACGCAATCGTCTGGATGGAGCCATTCAAGCATTGGGATATGGAATTGAAAGACCAGAATTTAGTGGAGATCAGTCTAAGCTTCGAACTGAAGTTTTAGAAGCCTTAGATAAAGGAATAATTGAACCACAGGAAGCCATAGAGCAACTAAGGAAGATGAAAAAATAGAAAATGGAGAGAGGAGTACTGATAATGAGCACGGATAAATTAAAAATTTTAGAGATGATTCAGGAGGGGAAGATAAGCACTGCCGAAGGATTAGAGCTGCTTCAGGCTCTGGATATGACCAATAAGGATATTCGTAGCACTAGTGATAAGGATAGAAATTTCCGGGTTAAAGTGGATGGAGATAAAACCAAAGTCAATGTTAATATTCCTTTGAGTCTGATCAGGGTAGCATCAAAATTTTTAGGTATGGGTATGAACTTCATTCCCGCACAGGCCCGGGACGAAATGAACAAACAAGGTATTGATCTAAGTCAGATAGACTTTAACGAGTTAGTCAACCTAATTGAGCAGGGCTTGACGGATGGCAAACTTGTAGACGTCGAGGTGGACGATCCACAGGAAGGAAAAATGACGGTTCAAGTTTATGTGGAATAGAAAAAACAGTACATTTTTGCTGGTCAAAGTTCGTGTTCCTTCCCGGTACAATTTCGTCTTTCCTCTACTTCTCCCGGTGTTGGATGAAACTCTGGAAGAGATCACCGACTTGATGGCATTTTGGAAATGGGTATATAACCGAGAAGGATCCTGGCTTTCCAGCATTTGTAGCTGGTTCCAAGCTGGAGGAGATATGCTTCGGGAGTTAAGGTCCTTAGGGCCAATGGATTTGATTGAGGTGAAGACCCCAGAAGCGGAAATCGTAGTGAAATTAGGGTGAGCAAGACACTCAAGAGAGGGATAATCTATGCGCAAGTTTATATATATCGGACTTTCAAACCTGCTGGCAGTATACCTGGTGGGTATGATATTTCCCTCCATCCGATGGGACCATTTTCTAACCCTGGTGGAAGCAGCTATATTGCTGACAGTATTCAACTGGATGTTAAGACCGGTAATTATGCTGGTGGCTCTGCCAATAAATTTGATAACTGTAGGTTTATTTGTCCTGATCATCAATGCCTGGATGGTCATGCTTACCGACTTGCTAATTCAGAGCTGGCAAATACCAGGATTCTGGTTGGCTCTCGTTACGGGAATAATTGTCGGGCTGTGCAACTCAGTTGCTAAAAGACTACATCGCTACTCTCCAATTTAAGCCTTTTCAATGTCAGCAATTAATTGTTGCACGGCACATCGGTTGCCCAACTAGTGCAAAATCGCACTGGTTAGATATGTGTGAATGATCAATTAGGAAATCCTGTCCAAAAATCCCGCTTTCTCGCGTTAGCAGAAGATAAAACCCACTAATACCACAACACACCTTCTCCCCATTATTTACCATCTGACATCCCTCAATTGGCTATAACCTACTAATTTAGGCACTTAACACCCTCTGGTAAACCAGAACTGATGAATATGCCCTAATTTACCAAGAGGATGCATAGCAACCGAGGTCGAAAATGGAATCCAAGGAGGCATGAAGGCGATTATCCGCTTATTATAATAAAAGGTTAGGAGGTGTATCTTAACTCTAATAATCCCATATTTCCATGTTAATTGTCAGTTAAGATAAAAGGAGGATATATGTTTAATCGATTACATACGAAACTACTATTATTGGTAGTGGCTTTGTTTTTATTAATGGCTCCCGGTATCGCCCAAGCAGCCGGTACAGGTTCCACAGTTCCCGATCATATAACCTTAAGTTTAACTTTAAATCCTACCACCAGCATGGCTATAACTTGGCGTACTGATTCTAAGACTAGTGGCACTATAGTGCAGTATGCCCCCCAAAATGGTCAGGGAACCACACTGCCTGCAAATGCTGCCAGTGTTAATGGAACAGTTAACCCTTATTCATCCAATATCGGCAGTATGAACATCCACCATGCTACTGTTTCAAACTTGCAGCCCGGGACAAGTTACCTTTACCGGGTGGGGGACGGTAGTGATTGGAGCAGTGTTGACATCTTTAAAACGGAGGCTCTCAATACTAATAGTTTTTCAGCAGTTATTTTTAGTGATTCTCAGAGCGGTTCCGCGAGTAGTTATAATTACCAACCCTGGACACAAGTTTTAAACGGTGCCCTAAGCCGCGAGAACCCTGCATTTTCAGTAGTTGATGGAGATTTGGTCGAAGTGGGTCAGAATCAGAATCAATGGGAAGCCTGGTTCAGTGCAACCAATGGTGCCTTCGATAACCTTCCCCTAATGACTGTGGAGGGTAACCACGAAACATTCATTGGCGGAACAACTACCAGTACCAAACCTACTTCCTATTTAGCCCAATTCACTGCTCCTGACAACGGTCCGGCTGGATTAAAGGGGCAGGCTTATTCATTCGATTATGGTCCTGTACATTTCGTAGTTCTGGACAGCCAGGGTCAGGAAGAAGGGTCTCAAATCTTAAGTGCTCAGAAAAGTTGGCTGGATCAAGACCTGAAGGCAACTAATCAACCTTTTAAAGTTGTCTTTTTTCACAAGTCTCCTTACCCGGTGAAAAACAATAGGCCTAATACTGACGTAAAGGCGGCGTTTTGTACAATTTTGGAACAGAACCATGTAGATCTGGTAGTAAATGGCCACGATCATACCGTAGAACATACCTATCCGGTTCTCAACGGGAAAAAAGCCAGTAATCCCGCCGATGGAACAGTATATGCCATCGCCGGTCGCAGTGGGGCCAAGATATACACCGATGTAACTAAAAATTCCTTAACAGAAGGTTTCTACATTCCTAATGATCAACCCGTCTACTCGCTGCTTCAGGTTGATGGCGGGAAGCTGCAATTTATCACCAAGAAGGCAGATGGAACCATTGTCGATTCATTTTCAATAGACAAATCAGCGGTTAATCCGGTGGTAGCGCTAAGCAGTATCGCTATTACAAAACCAGCTGCCAAGCTGACTTATAGCGTAGGAGATACTCTGGATTTAACCGGTCTGGTTGTAACCGGAACCTACAGCGATGGCACCACGAAAGAAGAAGCAATTACTGATGCTGACGTGAGCGGTTTTGATAGTAGCCTTCCTGTAACCGGTCAAGAATTGACTGTTACTGTAGGCGACCAAACCGCCGCCTTCACGGTTGATATTGCGGCAGCAACTCCAGTGGAGGCACCGAGCAGTATAGCTATTACCACACCGGCCGACAAGGTGACTTATACTGTAGGGGACGCCTTGGATTTAACCGGTCTGGTTGTAACCGGAACCTACAGCGATGGCACCACGAAAGAAGAAGCAATTACTGATGCTGACGTGAGCGGTTTTGATAGTAGCCTTCCTGTAACCGGTCAAGAATTGACTGTTACTGTAGGCGATCAAACCGCCACCTTCACGGTTGATATTGCGGCAGCAGCTCCAGTGGAAGCACTGAGCAGTATAGCCATTACCACACCGGCTGCCAAGCTGACTTATAGCGTAGGAGATACTCTGGATTTAACCGGTCTGGTTGTAACCGGAACCTACAGCGATGGCACCACGAAAGAAGAAGCAATTACTGATGCTGACGTGAGCGGTTTTGATAGTAGCCTTCCTGTAACCGGTCAAGAATTGACTGTTACTGTAGGCGACCAAACCGCCGCCTTCACGGTTGATATTGTGGCAGCAACAGTAGCCCCGGCCAAAGACGAAGACAATGATCATTATAAGAATAGAGATTGTCATCGAGAGACCAAGCATGCTGACGATAATGACTCTAACCGGCACTGCAACGAAAAGTATGATCCTGATTAATATGTCCTAACAGGCTTTATAACTTCAATAGGCTGTCCTGAAATAATATGCTCCCCCAAGGTAGACAGAACCCTTCCTGAATAGGAAGGGTTTATTGTAAGGAGACGCAAATTTCATTGTAAGTGACTGAGCATTAGAAACCAGTTGGTAAGTTTTTAGGCATGACGATGGGTTTGGTAGGTTTGATTTGATATTTGGCTGGAATTACTGGTCCCTTGTCGGTAATTTTACTGCCGGCTACATATGCGCTAGCTGGCAACACCCGTCGAACATCATGAAATTGTGTACCATACCAATTTTTAAAACCACTCACAATACCTATTGCCGTGGGGTACCCGGTGGTAGTACAGATAAAACAGGGCTGGCCGTTAACAATCCCTATGTACATCGCAACATGACTAATATAATTGGTACGTTCGAATGTTAGTATATCCCCCGGTTTTAACTGGTCAGCTCCTATCAGAACACCGTTCTTTAGAGATACTCCAGCAACTTTAACCCCAACCTGGTCATAGTTTCTAGCAGCCGAGGTTACTGAAATGCCGAAATCTTTGTAAACCAATGATACAAAGTTTGAACAATCAATATATCCAGTAGTGGGATATTTGGAATGCCCATAGACCATATTACCATATTCCATATACCATATGGCACGCCCCACAATACTTTGGGCAAGGCTGCCGTTGAAGCTAGTGCGCAAGGAATTTACAACGGGTATCCCGATAGTGTTATTAAGACTGGTACTGCTGGAACTTGCAGCCATCGCAGCGGGAGACATAATCATACCCGTTCCCAAAAGCAAGCTCAGGGATAAAATGAATGCTATTATTCTATTTTTTACTTTCGTGCTAATTTTCATATTTACCTCCATAAAATTCTATTCGCGCCTCCTTATGGATATAGTTCGCCTATTATGGCATACTACCTTTTGGTAAATATGGGCATTAGCATCAGGTATGGTTTTTAAAAGGGTTTTATGGGCGGCGTATCCTATGTTTGCAGCTATAGGCAAATGGCTGGCGGTAAATAATGGGTAACATTCTTAAGTTTCCAATCTTTCTTAGTAGGTTCATTTTTGTTCATCCACAATAGTAAAGACCTTCGATGATTGTTATTAATGATTATATTTTACATCATTTACCAGAGCAAATGGACTTATTATTGGTGCTGCCCATAACAAATAGAAGGCGCAGTAGATGAGAGTGTCGGCTTAGTCACATTGCTGGCAAATTGACACCAGCCAGTATTAAAAGCTATATTAGTATCAAGCAATATGTTGACTACCTTAAGCTTAATACGAGTGAGGTGTAAAAGCTGGATAGATTAATTGTGTACGGATTAATCTGCTCATTGGCATTTTTGGTCATAGTCGCATTAGTTCAACGGTTATTTTTTTCTTAAAGAGGGGAGAAAATGACCTAAGTAAAAGCGATAGACGCACAAAAGAGCGGGGCAAATGTTTAAATCATTTTGGAAACAACCATAGCAAACTATAATTCCGCTATAATCTCGCCCATCTTGGAAGTATCGTAACCACCCAATCCGTTTACTTCCTCTTTGAAATCAGTAGACCTCAAGATGGATAACAAGGTCTGAAAATTAGATTTTTCCAAGTCATTCTTATAGCAGACTAGATCATAGCGTTCCTGGGTTAGCGGTACAAATTCTACTTCGCGTACCTGTAATGCAGCTTTTTCTGTGCCCAATCCAACATCAGCCAGTCCCCTGGCAACGGCACTAGCAGCTGCTATGTGGCTCATTTCCTCATTTTGATACCCTTTGATATTACGTGAATCAATATTTAGATTGCGTAAATGCTCATCCAGCATTACCCGTGTCCCTGAACCTTTATCGCGGTTGATAAAGGTTACATTTGGCTTGAGCAGATCCGGCCAATCTTGAATAGACTGGGGATTACGGGGAGCCACATAAAATCCTATAGTCCGATAAACCAGATTAATAATTACGGTCCGTTGACCAGGTAAAAATCTGCGAACATAGGGGGTATTGTATTCTCCTGTTTCGCCATCCCAGAGATGAGTCGCCGTCACATTAGCCGTCCCCTTATAAAGCACCAGCAAACCGTCAATGCTTCCGACGTACGAACGTAACGAACGGAGTGTTTGATTCTTCTTTTCTAGATAGCGTGTCAATATATCCAATACAATGTCCTGGCCGCAAATAATCAGGCCCTGATTTTCGACAATCAATTTTTCCAATGAGACCTGTATATTCGCATTGGTAGATTAATTAAATAAGCGAACCCGCCAAAAAATTGTATCATCAGAACCTGTCTGATCGAAAGAAAAAGAGAGCAAATTATAGTTGTTTGAGATCTGAATAAAGCCTATGCTTTTTAAAGGACGAGTCTGGAGAGATTATATATAGTAGATCCTATGTTCCTGCTCAATAATGCCGCAAATTAAACTGACCCAGAATTTGAAAATGGAGGCCACAACATATGGAAGACAAACAACTTAAAACAAAAGTATTGGGACCTATCTTTGATAATGAACTAGATATCATTGAGCTATCTGGAGAAAATATAATAGATGAAGCCATTTTTTCTTGCGGAACAATTAGTGATTGCTCTATTGAAAACTATGAGGCTAAGGGAATGACCTTTAAGCAACTAATATTTAGTAATGTCACTTTTAATAACCTATCATTTAAATATTTAGAACTAATGAATGTGAGATTTCAAAATTGCGATTTATCCAATGTTGATTTTTTTAAAGCCTCATTACATAGAGTTGAATTTATAAGTTGTAAAATTATTGGTATTAATTTAGGTGAAGCCACTTTAAGAGATGTGGTTTTCGAGAATTGTAATGGACAATATGCTTTTTTTAGCTATTCTAATTGTAAGCAAGTTGCATTCCTGGAATGTCAATTAAGTTCCGCGGATTTTAGAAATTCAATATTAGCAAAAGTTGAATTTCAAGAATCTAATCTGCGTCAGGCGCAAATGAACTTCACTAATCTTAAAGGAATAGATTTTACTAGTTGTGATATTGAAGGGTTGGGTGTAAACATCGCTGATGTTAATGGAGCAATAGTTAATAGCCTGCAGGCAGCTGCTCTTGCTGCCCTGCTAGGTCTTGTTGTTAAATAAGTTTGTAGGACAAGGAGTGGAATTAATGGATTGATCGTTAATTGCACCATGTGGAATGAACTGCGCAATATGCAGGGCGTACCTTCGGGATAAGAAAAAATGCCCGGGGTGTAATGGAGGTGATATTAATAAATCTGCTTCTTGTTTAAAGTGCAAAATAAAAAACTGTGAAAAGCTAAAAGAAGGCAAATTGGAATTTTGTTGCGAATGCAATGAGTTTCCATGCCCGCGGATCGAGCAGATTGATAAGCGTTATAGAACAAAATATTTGATGAGCATGATCAATAATCTCGAACAAATTAAAAATTTAGGGATGGAAACATTTTTAGAGGATGAAAAAGTAAAATGGACTTGTAAAAGTTGCGGCGGAATCATTTGTGTACATAAAGGAGCTTGTATTAACTGTATGAAAATGAATGATTTTACGAAAAGCGCTATTTTAAAAGACTTTCAAAAAATACCTGGGGTTGGCAAGTCTATTTCTCTGAATCTCTATAACCTGGGTTATCGGTCAATTGCAGAATTAAGGGACCTGGACCCAGAAGAAATGTATGAAAAAATTTGCGTATACCAGGGCATGCATGTTGATCGCTGCATGCTTTATGTATTTCGTTGCGCTGTTTATTATGCTGCCAATGATATTCATGACCCGGAATTATTAAAATGGTGGAATTGGAAAGACGGAGATATCAAATAGAGATGCCTGGATAGTGCTGAGTGTTGGCATTTGGCTATTGCCCATTGTCCCCATTGCTCTTTATGAAGTTCGAATCTCCCGTTCAAGAGTGCGGCCCGCTCTGGCGTGCAGCTTAACTTGGTGCGCCACAATTACTTCTTATTATCTGACCAATGCTGTTCAGCTTGCATTTATAGGAGTTCCAACTAGGTTGGAAATGCATATATCCAATAGACTAGACCCATTTTTCTGGGATAATTGGAAAAGTGAATTGTTGTATGATGTTGGAGGAAGCATTGTTGGATGGGGAGTCGTTGCGTTGGTTGGCGGCTTCATTATTGGATTTATTATTAGCTTAATTTATCTCTATCTTAGAAAAAATCCTAATTTTAAGAGGGCTAAGCACATGGAAAATTCATAACATAAAGGAGTATACCGACAAACATGAATATACTGGAGGATTAATGGATGAAGATAATCGACTTAGCTACATGGGATAGGACCATACATTATAACTTTTTTAAAAGAATGGATTATCCGCATTATAATATCGGTGTAAACCTTGATATTACCAATTTTCTAAATAAAATTAAGGAAAAACAAATCCTATTTTATTATGCAATGATATATGCGGCAACATATGGGCTAAATCAAGTAGAAGCATTCCGTTATCGCATCAGAGGTGAACAAGTTATATTACATGATATGATACATCCATCTTTTACTGATATGTCGGAAGGAACAGATTTATTTAAAATGGTAACAGTCAGTATGGAACAAACGATTTTCGATTTTACAAAAAAGGCAAATGAAAAGGCGACTAATCAAGAAGATTATTTTGTTCGGAAAGATATAGAGGGACGGGATGATTTAGTATTTATTACATGTATCCCATGGGTATCATTTACACACCTGTCACACACAATTTCATTTAATAAAGATGATTCAATACCGAGATTAGCATGGGGAAAATATTATAATGATGGCGATAAAGTATTATTGCCATTTTCAGTACAGGCCCATCATTCTTTTGTAGATGGAATTCATATGGGCCAATATATAGATTATTTACAGAAATATTTAGATGTGTTTATGTAAAAAAGAATAGTTTGGTTTTGGAGGAATATAGCATGGAACACGAATTAAAACAGTTAATTCAAAAGTGTGACCTTGCCATAAAGCATGAAGATTTTGATACGCTGATGAATTACTATACTGATGATGCAGTTCTGGTTGTAAAGCCCGGAATGATTGTACGAGGCAAAGATGAAATCCAAAAAGCATTTATTGCAATTGCAAAATATTTTAATAACAGTGTTGTGCCAACCCAGGGGGAAATGATTATTTTAGAAGCCGGAGACATCGCGCTGGTTATTTCCCAAACGCTGCTTGCAGCCGATAAAGAGGATTCGGCATATTCCATGGAGAGAAAGGCAACCTATGTGTTCAAGAAAGATCCACACGGCGAATGGCTTTGTGCAATCGATAACTCATATGGTACGGACTTAATCAATAAGTAGACTAAAAGGGGGGCGTTTAATGTCGGCTCTAAAGCGGGAGCGGTATCCTATGCCTGATTATATTAAGCAGGCGCTTTTAGATGAAAACTTGATGGAAAAATACCTCAGACGACCACCCTATCAGCAGAATGATTATATAGGCTGGATTACCCGTGCTAAACGGCAAGAAACAAAAGATAAACGCCTAAGTCAGATGCTAAGTGAACTAAAAGCGGGCGACAAGTACATGGGTATGGACTATAGGGCGAAATGAATTATTAGGGGACATTGAAAATGGCGGAGAAGATATTCAATGGCAATATTTATGATAATGACGGCAATAGAATTCATTTCGTAGATATTTAGGCTTTTTGCTAAATGAGCATAATACGTAATTAATTAACTAGCGTTCATTATATCCATTTGGACAGTAATTTCCTTTAGGAAACTGCTATTTGGGCGCACTGCAGAAAAAGGAGGTATTCCTATGGAATATCGCAAAGCATTGTGGTTAGCACCCTTTTTGCTGGTAATTCACAACTTTGAGGAATACCTGACTATGCCTGCTTTTATCAGCAGGCATAGTCAGGACTTACCTGCCTTTATTAGCAATATTACATCATGGAGCTCGCATCAGTTTTCTGTAGCTTTGATCATAGTTACCCTAATAGCATTTCTCTTTACCTATTTTGGAAGTATAAGTGAAGCCAATGGGACCGGTGTGTTTCTCGCAATCACTACTCAGGTTGTCCTGCTCATTAACGCTGTGCAGCATATAGGCGCTAGTATATGGTTGAGAACTTATACCCCCGGTGTCTTAACTTCAATTATCTTGTATCTTCCCCTGCTCAGCTATTTAATCTTACGATCTCTAAGGGAAGCCTATATAACCAAAAAGCTCTTAATTTATAGCTTTATCCTCGGCATTGCAATGCTGTTGCCAATAATCCTGCTAATAAAATACATTGCATCATTTTTATAGGGCTAAATATAAGGATGAACGGGCCAGAGTCAACACTGTTTTGACTGCGGCCCGTTTTTATGTGGTGTAAGGTATAACTCAAATAGTCAGAATCTGTCTAATCGAGGGGAAAAAGGGTGGTAAATTATGGTTGTCTGAGTTTTGAATAAAGCCTATGCTTTTTAAAGGACGAATTGTGAGGAATTTTGGCAGTTCTGATTTGTTGCCAGATTAGGAGTTGATAATGATGGAAATATCTTCGAGGGTCTTGCTTCGTACAGGTTTGCAGATCGTTGGGATCGTAACAATTATCACCGGCATTTGCCATGCTATAGCGATCTGGTCAAGTCTCCCTTATAGTGAGGAAATGATGCCCATGGGAATATTGGTGCTTATGGGTATTGTTATAATAGGTGGATTGATTACCTCCACGCTGCTCACGCTCGTTGTAGTTCCTATCATGTATACTTGCTGGATGATATGAAAGGTTTGTTCGGTAAACGTTCTGAGGTTATTAAGGAGTCCATCTCAGGATAATTTAATTTACTGAGAACTTCTGTAAATATAAACGAAACAAATGAGCCATAAGGTTTTGTCCTTATGGCTCGAAACTTATCGCATGACACTAATTGCACAACCATAATAATCTACGATGATTGTAATATTATTCAGGTGACTTTTTAAGTAACTCCTGATAACCCAAACCCCATGTTTCCATAGCGGATATAATGGGGCGCATGGACTCGCCTAAATCGCTTAACTTGTATTCTACCCGCGGTGGTACTTCTGCAAAAACTGTTCGAATAATGATACCGTCTTGCTCCAATGATCTAAGATTGTCAGTTAACACTTTCTGACTGATGCCAGGAATAGTTTTTCGAAGTTCGTTAAAACGGTTTGTCTCAACCAAAAGGTTTCTTAAAATCAACAATTTCCACTTGTTGCCGATTATACCAACCGTTGTTGCAACCGGGCAAGCTGGTAATTCTTTTTTCGTTAACATGCTGAATTTCCTCCAATAGTTA
Source organism: Syntrophomonadaceae bacterium (assembly GCA_963665865.2). Lineage (GTDB taxonomy): Bacteria > Bacillota > Syntrophomonadia > Syntrophomonadales > Syntrophomonadaceae > PHAA01. Next base: position 421,755 of record CAXXWF010000001.1, read on the forward strand.
CTAAAAGATTACTATACAACAAAAAGGTGCCTACTTTTCAGATGAATGTAATATATGCATCATATTATTAGTGGATTAATAAATCAAGTCCAAATTCAAAACAAGGAGGTACTAAAAATGAGCAAGTTTGAATCGTTAGATACCTGGAAATGTGGCGGTGAATTTTCCCCCCAAAAAAGCGCTCAAAGCTATTTCGGAACGAATCAAGCGGCAATGACTTGTAGTGGTTCTGCTTGCGGTGCCGGTGTTGACGGTAAACCCGCTCCGAAGCCGAGTGCATGTGGTGCCGGTGATGACGGCAAGCCCGATCCCAAACCCACTGCCTGTGGTTCTGCATGCGGTGTCGGTGACAAATAAGAGCCAGTAGGTAATGTCCCCGGTTCGGCTATTAACGAACCGGGGACCTAGTACCCTGTTAACCCTAATTCTTTATCTTCTCATCGGTCAAATTCACATATGACTGTGTTGTCGTCAATCACAATACACCCGGTATTGCTCAATCCTCCACCTTGTCATACATGAATTTTACTCGATGAATAAAATACACAATTAAGGTTAACAGGGCACTAGCTTTAATAAAGCTTATAGTTTTGTACTTAATAAGCTAAGTTAGGAGAATTTAATATTATATGGACCAATACTTTGCTTTTCAATGGCATATTACCGATAACTGTGATCAGCGATGCCAGCATTGCTACATCTTTTCAGAGAATAATAGAATATCACTTAAGGAGATGGAGTATCAAGATATTCTATCTACCCTTGATAATTGTGTGGAAATGTGCGGAAAGCTGAATCGTATACCATACTTTTATATTACCGGCGGTGATCCTATTTTACACCAAGATTTTTGGAGTGTGTTGGAGTTGCTGAAATCGCAGAATATTACTTTCAGCATGATGGGAAATCCCTTTCATCTCAATGATAAAGTTTGCAGAAAGTTAAAATACTACGGATGCGAGAGATACCAGCTTTCAATCGATGGGTTGAGGAATACACATGATTATATTCGCAAGCCCGGTTCTTTTGACGCTACCATCGAAAAAATCCACTGCATCCGTGAAGCGGGAATCCGATCTGTCATTATGACAACGGTGTCAAATACAAATATTAAGGAAATCCCTGAGATCATAGACCTTGTGGTAGCAAACCACGCCGATGTTTTCGCCTTCGCCAGATATTGTCCTACGAGCTTAGACAAGAGCACGCATGTATCACCTCAGGAATACCAAGAACTGCTGCGGGTATGCTGGGGTAAGTTTGAGGAATATAAGGATTCTGGCACTACTTTTTACCTCAAGGATCATCTTTGGACGTTGTTTCTTTATGAAAAAGGACTGTTTACAATCCCCGATGATCTGAACGATGATACCATTTATGACGGTTGCAACTGTGGGAATTGTCACTTGACTATTTTGCCAAACGGAGACGTCTATGCGTGCCGGCGTTTTGAGAGCCGAATGGGGAACGTATTTACCGACCGGCTGTACGACGTTCTTCTGGGGAAAAATATGGATAAATACAGGGAATACAGAAATTTTGAGAAATGCTCCAAATGCGAATTGCTGCAATTCTGCCGTGGCTGTCCGGCTGTGACCTACGGTTACACCCATAACTTTTACGGAACGGACCCGCAATGCTGGAAAGAGGTGCATACCATATGAAGGCGGTAGTGCTTGAAAGAACCTGTAAAGCTACTGAGCTGACTGTAAGAGATGTGCCGGTACCAAAAGTGAAACCGGACTGGGTGCTGGTAAAAGTTAAAGCTTTTGGAGTTAACCGTTCAGAGATTATATTAAGGAGCTATGAAGCAGATGCCCCATATATAAAATTACCAAGGATACCTGGGATAGAATGTGCGGGTGAAATAGCCGATCCGTCGAATAGTAACTTCCAAAAAGGTGAGCGGATTGTCGCCTTAATGGGAGGAATGGGCCGCAGTTTTGACGGAAGTTATGCCGAATATGTACTGCTTCCAATTAACCATGTTTTTACGGCAGACATTGACCTTAGCTGGGAAGAACTTGCTGCCATTCCAGAAACATATTTTACAGCCTATGGTTCATTATTTGACTGCTTACAACTTACATCTTCCGATACCTTATTTATTCGCGGGGGAACAAGCGCGCTGGGATTGGTGGCTTTACAGCTGGCAAAAAGTATTGGTAGTACGGTACTGTCAACAACAAGAAACAGGGACAAAATAAATTCCCTAAAAACGCAGGGAGCGGATTTTGGTTTACTCGACGATGAAACTTTACGAAATCAAGTTAATTCTCTTTTCCCTGAAGGGGTAACGAAGGTGTTGGAACTGGTGGGGAGAAGCACCTTTGGGCAGTCGATTAAATTCCTGGCCCATCACGGAATCATTTGTATAACGGGAATGTTAGGTCATGATGGAACGGCGGACAACTTTGATCTAATCAAAAGTATTCCAAATGGAACTTATATGACTTCATTTTATAGCAACTATCCGACACAGGAAATGATGGACAAAATATTCAGCCATATCCGTCAGTATCAATTAAAACCATCTATTAGTAAGGTTTTTTCTATTGAAGATATCGCAAATGCACATCTTTTGATGGAAAACAATATGGCAAACGGAAAGATTGTTGTTATTGTTACAGAATAGAATCAATTCAATGAGCGCTTGCGCGAATTGTGCGCCAAAATGCGGGCGCTTTAGCGCCTACATTGCGCATTTTGTGTGCATTGCGCCGCGAGCATTTTATCAAACGCCCCTTAGTCGGGATTGAACCAACCACTGAGGGAAAAATCCGCTTATCCCCCACCTATAGAGGAGGGGGTCTTAGGGGTGTTTGATAATACCTATCAGTTAAAACGCTTCTTGATCACTTGCCAGCAGGCTCTTAATGATTTGCATTGCTTTTTCCAAATTCTCATTGCTTCCCGATGCGGTAATCGCTAGTCTAACCGCACGCATTGGTTCAGCTTTCCCTACTGCAAACCTTTCCGCAGCATAAACCCGTACTCCGGCTTGGTATGCCCGGGCCTCAAAGCTTTCTCCTGTAAATCTTTCTGGCAGGAGCAGCCATCTAAACATACATTCAGGTTCTCCCAGAACAGAGCATCCGCTGAGGGAGCGATTTGCAATTTTGTTTTGCGCTCTGGTGTGGATGCGGTGTTTCTCTACGATTTTATCCGCGGTTCCATTTATAATGAGCCGGGTGGCGAGTTCGGCCATCATTGGAGATACCGAAATATTGATGTTATAAAGGGCTTCAGACAATTTCTTCATATAAATATCTGGCACTGCAACATAGGCCAGCCGTAAACCGGGAGCGATTACCTTAGAGAGACTGGATATGTATAGGGTATTTTCCGGGGCGTACGATGCGATGGGGGCAGGTATATTTTCCGCCAAAAGGCTAAGTGCGGCATCTTCTATCACGATCAAATTGTTGTTCCTGGCCTCACTGGCAATCATCGTTCTGGTACTACCGGACATGGTATGGGTGGTGGGATTCTGGTAGTCGGGGATCAAGTACAATCCTTTTATATTCTCATTCTTGCAAGCAAATAGCAGCCCATCCCTGGTGATCTCATAGTTCTCCTGTTTAATGGGAATCAGTTGGATGCCCAGCATGCTTGCCGCCGTTTTTATGCCGGGAAAGGTCACCGGGTCGGTTCCGATACGGTCGCCGGGTTTAAACAGGCTGGCCAGAATAGCGGTAAGCGTATTCTGCCCGCCGCTGGTTAGTAAAATATTATGCGGCATGGCATCATAACCGGTTTTTTTCATGAGTTTGGCAGCCGCCTCTTTCTGCCAAAAAGTACCCTCCGGCCTGCCGTAATTAAACAGCTTGCCAAAATGGGGTTCGATGAGCATCCTTTTAACTTGTTCGGTGATTTCATCATAGGGCGCAGATCCAGGAAACACGGCACCCAGTTCGATTATTTGCGGAGAGCTGTCTTCCTTTAAAAGATAGGTATTTAATCCGGCATCTGATGACACAAAAGTGCCGTTGCCTATGGTCGCGCAAATAAGCCCCTTTTGCGTGCATAGTCTGAATGCCCTGGAAATGGTGCTGAGATTCACATTTAAGTAGTCGGCCAGTTCCCGCTGGGGCGGCAGTTTAGTGCCGGGAGGTAGCAACTCGCTTTTGATATCACCCTCCAGCTTTTCGGCAATGGAAATATAGAGAGGAGATTTAAGCTCGGCTGAGTCCGGCTTCCAACTCATGGGATAGTCGGTGAAGGAATTGATGGGCATTTATTGCCTCCTAAAAAGAAATTGTATTGCATACAATTATACCATTGTATGCAAAGCTCTGCCATTGCTATACTCAAAACAAAAAAGGCGGCAGGAGCGGACTAAGACTGAATTTTGCAAGGAGTGGAAATAATGGAAAAACAAAAAGCTGACATATTAAAATTTAAGGAAATGAAACGGCAGGGAAAAAAAATCACTATGGTTACGGTCTATGATTTTGCCATGATGTCCCAGGTTGAAAAGAGTGACATAGATATGATACTGGTAGGAGATTCTGGAGCCATGACCATGATGGGTTATGAAACAACAGTTCAAATCGATCTGGATACAATGCTGTTTTTTTGCAGGGCGGTTGCGAACGCCGGTAAACACACGTTCATGGTAGCAGACATGCCCTTTATGACATATGAATTAGGACCTAAGGAAGCTATGATCAATGCCAGTCGGATGATCAGGGAAGGGCGTATGGACGCTTTGAAGCTGGAAGGTGGGGAGTGGATTGCCGATACTGTCGCGGCATTAGTCAAGTCCGGCATACCGGTGATGGGGCACATCGGTTTAACACCGCAGAGAGCAGCTCAGTTGGGCGGTTTCAAAGTACAGGGTAAGAGTCTGGAAAGTGCTAAACAAATCGTTAAAGATGCCCTTGCACTAGAAAGGGCGGGGGCATTTGCGATTACCCTGGAAGCAATACCCAGCCCGGTAGCTAAGATTATTACAGAATCTGTCCAAGTCCCTACCATTGGCATAGGTGCGGGAAACAGCTGCGACGGCCAGGTGCTGGTCATTCATGACCTTTTAGGCCTGTTTGACAGGTTTACTCCCAAATTTGTGAAACGCTATGCCAATATGGGCGAAGATATGAAAGAAGCATTAAACACCTATGCCAGAGAAGTCCGTGATGGTGTATTTCCAGACAAAGATCATTCTTTTAATATGTCCCAGGATTTATTGGAGCAGTTGAAAACCGAATTAAAGAACGAGGCTATATTATAAGTAAACAACAGTATTGACCTTGCCCGTGTTTGATAGACACAGAGAATACCCCTAAAATAAAAAAGGGAGATATCAAATGGCACGGGTAAAGTGTTTTTCCTGTAGAGATTGGAATCGTACACGTTCTTTTTCTTCAAGAAGGCCTGGTATTTTTTTAGTAATTCTAACTCCGGGATACTTACTTGATCAACATTACGGCACAAGGTGCCAGAGAAACAATTTGAGTACTAACGCTTCCTAAAAACAAGCGCTGCAACGAATTTAGTCCCCGACTGCCGACTATTATTAATTCATAGTGCTCTTTCTCAGCTATATGTAAGATGGTTTCTGCCGGGAGGCCAGATTCAATAATTTTTCTTATGTTAGGATGGGTGCCCAGTATTTGTTCTGCATCGTCTAGTATTTGTTGTGCTATCGTAGTCAGTTCCATATAATATTGCGAAGCCATAAAATCCATACTTTGCCCATCTGGGGAGACTAGGTGTGGTGTATGAATAACATAAATCAGGGATATTTCCTCTATACATTCAGCCATTTTATAGGCTGCTTCAACCGCTCTGAAAGATGGCGCAGAACCGTCTAAAGCTACTAAAACCTTTTTAAACATATACGCACCTCCCGATATTATTGCTTTTCGCAGATTCCGTTTAAGAATAGTTCTATCAAAAAATCAAGTACTTGATCTATTGAATAATTATAGCTGCGAAGCCCATTAGGTTTGACAATAGTCCTGAAGATATCAATGTACGTATAGGCAGCCATTTTGGGGTCAATATTTTTTTTAATCAGACCCATATTCTGACCTTGTCTGATAAAGTCTTGCAGTATGAGGGTGGTTTTCTCTCGCTCAGCCAGCATCTTATCTCGTGTTTTGGGGACATAAAGACTTATATCTCTGATAAGTAATGGGTTAATTAAGATTAACTCCATCTTAATTAGGTTTAGGAGCTCTTTTAGTTTAGAAATTGGATCACTATTCGAATTTTTTACATCGTCAATTCTATCGTATATGTTTCTGCTTAGTGTAAGAAGTACTTCCTCAGCAATTTCTTCCTTGCTGGAAAAATAATTGTAAAATGTTTTGCTGCTCATTCCCAATTCTTTAGCAATCTCACGCATAGTTACGCTCTTGTACCCACGGTAGTTAAACAGCTTTACGGCTGCTTCAATTATTCGATCCCGGTTTTTATCTTCCATAATAACCTCACGTTAAACTTTCTAGGTATATCTTCGCTTTTTAGAATCATACTGTCTAGCTCTTATTATCGGATATGGCTGAAAAAGGAAAGCGCTGCTTCTGCTTCTCAATTTCCGCTTGTTCCGCCTTTTTGCTAAGGAATAAGCATAAGGGGAGTGCGACGGCGCTCATTGCCGCAGCCACAATAAAAACATCCTGCATCCCGCATACCAGGGCCTCTTTACTATTTAACATAGAAATAACGCCCAGTGCAGCGGACGAAGAATAGGGGGACTGAACTTTAATGCCATAAAGGTTGAAGAGCCCGACAAGTTTTGAAATTGTGCTTATTGTGGCTGGGGAACCATAGGTTACCGTATCAGCCAGCCAGGCAGCATGAATAACTTGGCGGGTTGTCATCACTGAAACCAATATTGGGATTCCGATGGATGCGGCGAGTTGCCGGAAAAGGTTACTGAAGGCTGACCCCTGAGCGGTCATATGCTTGGGGATGGTATTCATTCCCACGGTCATCAGAGGCATGCCGACCAAACCCATACCAATTGCGCGCTTCATCAACAACCACTCTATACTCCCATAACTGATGCTAGTGGTTAAGGTATGTAATTGATAAGTATAGTAACCGGTAATGAATATCCCGGCCAGACAGATCATTCGGGCCCCGAACTTGTCAAACAGTATTCCCGATAATACCATCACAACTGCCATTACCAGGGATTGCGGCATAAGCATCAACCCAGTCTGCTTAGGGGTATATCCCATAATATTCTGCGCGTAGAGAGGTATAAAGAAGCTCCCGGAGTAAGTTAAAATAGTATAGAGCGAATAAGCAAGGATACTAAGGATCAAGGTTCGGTTATTCAGAATCCTGAGGTCTAAAAGCGGTTCTGGGAAAATCGATTCCCAAATAATGAATAGGACAAAACCGAAACCGGCTACGAGCAGCAGATTGACAATATATAATGAGGTCCAGCCCTGCTGCTGTCCCTGACTTAGAGCCAGAAGCAGTGAAAAGCAAGCCGTAGAGCATATGACCATCCCTAGAATATCCGGCTTTATATTTGTTTGCCGCGGGGTTTCTTCAAGCAATATAGAGACCAAGGCAATGGCTGTAATTCCTACGGGAATATTTACGATAAAAATCCATTGCCAGCTCAGTAAATCTACAATAATTCCACCCAAGGTCGGCCCTATAACGGGTGCTACCATTACCGCAATTCCGAACACGCCCATGGCCAGGCCCATTTTTTCACGGGGTATTACAAAATATAAAATACTCATGACTACCGGTATGATTAATCCCCCGCCCATAGCCTGGATGATTCGAAATACTATCAATGAATTGTTGCTCCAGGCTATAGAACATAAGAGGGATCCCAATGTGAAAAGGGCTAAAGCACTGAGCAGGGTGCGCTTGGCACCGAAGCGGACACATAGATATCCACTTATAGGTACTGCCACACCGGAAACCAGGATGTAAGCAGTCACCACCCACTGGATGGAATCTGGATTTACTCCGAATACGGCCATCATGGTAGGTAAGGCTACGTTAACACTGCTGGAGACTAGCGCAGATGCAAATACTCCTAGAACAAGACTAATCAAAGTTAGCCAAGGAACTTTTACTTTGGTAGTTTCTATCATGTCCGCCCCCATTTATTTGACGTGAACCTTGATAATAGCGTTCATTCCAGGCATTAACTTGCATCCCTGTAAATTATTGACGTTTATCTTGATCGGTATGCGTTGTACCACCTTTGTATAATTGCCCCCGGTATTGCTTGAACCCAATAAGGAAAAAGTAGAAGTGGTAGCGTTGACAATGGAACTTACCTGTCCATTAAAATTGACTCCGGGAAAAGCATCAATGGTGAAATCGACTAACTGCCCAGGTTTGATTTTGGATAATTCAGTTTCCTCAATATTGGCGGTTATAAATGCGTTGCTGATATCCGCTACCATTATTATTGGTTGGCCTGGAATGCCGGTCTCTCCGACATTGCCAATTTGCTTGATCACTGTTCCGCTGATTGGTGATTTAATTACCGCCATATCCTGATTGATTCCCGAGGCTAAGGTTAAATCCAGCTGCCGGGCGATTAAAGCACCCTGATTAATTGTGTCACCTTCGGATACATATATCTCTGCTATTTTCCCTGATATCTGTGGACTGATACTTATCATGGTTGCATCCACCTTCGCATCATCCGTCCTTACGTAATGGGAAGACATGTACCAGTAGTAACCGGTTACTCCGGTAATGGTCAAAATACCTGCGATTAGAACCACTAACATCATGAGCTTCTTGTTGTCTTTCTTGACTTCCATAGTTGTTTCTGTTTCCATTGCTTGCTACTCTCCTTGTTTAATTGATAAGCTATCAATTATTACTCGTTCATTATGGCTGAACGGTTACCTTTAATCCCTCTATTAACTGCTCCATACCAGAAGTCACCACTTCCTGACCCTCAGTAAGACCGCTTTTGACCACTGTTTTGACTGCTCCGACTGTTCCTTTGACAACTTCTTTTTTTGAAACCATACCGTTCTCCACAATCCATACGTAGTTTTTATCACCGTCGCTAATAATTGCGCCGTTAGGCACAGTCAGGGCAGTATGAGCAATTGTTTTAAGAGAGGCTTCGGCAAACATCCCTGGTTTAAGTAAGTGATCAGAGTTACCAATCAGGATTTTGACCATAAATCCCTTGCTGGTTGTACTAGCCGCTTGAGAGATATTGGCGATGGATCCCTGAAAAAGTTGGGAAGAAACAGCGCCAACATTTACGGTTAGGGGATCACCCTCCTGCAACGCATTTATGTAACTCTCATCCACAGCCGTCTGCATGACCACATTGTCAAGGTTGACTACCGTTATCAGGGGAGTACTGGAGGTGGCGAGCTCTCCGGGATTGATACTTTTGGCGGTGACGATTCCGGTGATAGGTGAAGTTATAACACTATTGGCATAGTTTGCCTGGGCTAGTTCCAATGCAGAAAGTGCCTGCTGCATTTGGGCCTGGGCTCCATATTTTACGTACTGTTCGGCTTTCTTGAATGGTTGGGAGTAGGTGTTTTCGAAGACCGACTGAGATATTGCTCCTTGGTCTAACAGAATTTTATTACGATCATAGTTGTATTTGGCTGTTTCATAGTCTATTTGCGCAGCTTCAATATTATAACGAGCTACGTCTACAGCTGCCTGTGCCTGAGAAACACTAGCAGCCAATTCAGGGGCATCAAGGGTTAATAAAATATCTCCGGCTTTTACTTGGCTGCCTATATCTACGTTCACAGTGCCTACCTTACCCGTTATCTTAGATACTACGTTGGCTGATTCCTTAGCTTCGAGCTTTCCGCCGAGTACAGGGGTTTCATTGCCACTGCTCATTTCTGCTTTGGTCGTAGATACAAAAACGGTCTTTGCGTTGGTTTTATCGGTTCTTTCCCAGTAAAAAACGGATAAAACCACCATCAAAGTGAGAGTGACTAATGCGATTAGGGTATAATTCCGCTTATTCATTTTTGGCCTCCTTGACAGCAATATTTACGATGTTGGTTGGAGTTAATGCAGAGTAATCTGTCAACCGGGGAAACAGAGGAAAACAAAATGTAATTAATGTTTTCCATTATAGTATGGTTTACTTTTAATTGCAATCCTTGGAGTAAGAAAAAAAGGTCCTCTAACCAGAGAAAGAAGGCTTCATTAATCTGGTCCAAGGAACTCAAAGATTGAGGCAGAAGCCTCATATACAGATCCGTTCACTAACAAGCATGACTTAATCAATCGCTAATTTACCAAGTGCAATTTGATTTTAAACCTAGCGACCATTATAAATATAATGGTTACCCTATTGGCCCAATTGGGTAGGGAATAGGAAAGGCACCCAAAAATATATGTAGTTTTTTATCTTTCCTATTGTTTTTCTCCGGCATTAGTTATATTTACCTTAACCTGCACTTCAATAGTAGCATTGCTGATAAAGTCCGAGCTGTCGACGCTGTTCTTTAATTCCCGCCGCCAATTTGCCATGGCATACTTGTCAATGTCAATGCAATCCACTTGCCATTCGTTCTGCATTTCTTCCACCAATTGGTCGCAGTCCTGACGGACTTCCCCGGCAATGAAATTCTCAATCTCGTTGACATGCTCAACGCCTACGGGCTGGTTAGAAGGATGCTCGGTGATTTCACCCTGCAGATTGATGTTAATTTTGAAAACATAAGAGTTCCCCTGCTGTTCCACGTTTACATTGCGTTTGTTAGTAAGTAAAGCCACGCCCGGTTTCATACCTTCGTCTGGCAGAGAAAATGGTAGGTAGCCCTGGGCGGAGATACCCCGCAAAAGCATTAAGGCCCGGGTCTGCCGGATGTCCAGCTTGGCGATCATGCGATCCTTGTTGAAAACCGCCACACCGCCTAAAAAGACCTTATTTACCCCCCCCATCTTAAGCAGGGGCAAAACTGGATTGCGGCCCGGAGACTGCCAGTTTTCAAACTCGTGCAGGTTAACCGTGGGCATGAATCCGTTATTACCGCGCTCTTCTAAAAGAGCGTACAAGTAGAGCCCCATATTCTCATAATTTTGCACTGGCATTTCCAGAACATCTTCGCCTCTTCCTTCTACTACGGCCAGCACCATGGTATGCGAAACCTGGGGAAAGCGGTAGAGCGATTCCAGGGGCTGGTTTAAGCCTTGGCGGGCCAGATCCTCACCAGCCAGGATAACCTTGTTAAACCCGGTTACATAGTATTCTGGCGAAGTATACGAACGCTTATCGCGGGCATAGCCTATAGATGAGGCCGGGATGGTCTCCACGGTAAATGGGGCCGTAGCCTGGGGAGAGAGATTGGGGGAGAGGGCAGTGATGTCTACCTGCGGCTCTTCCAGGGGGCCCGCATCCAATTGGTCCACCCCTAAATCTGATTTGTTCTGGTGCACATCGTAAGCTGCGGCGATGGGGAATGCCAGTCGGTCTATGTCCTTGCTATCCCAGCATCCGGAGTTGCTTAACATTGTAAAAAAAAGCAAGACAGTGAGGCTAATTTTTCGCATGGTCATTCTGCTTCCCCGCTCCTTTCCTAATCCAGCTCATCCCCAACAGAAAAAGGGGATAAATCACTCCTATAAAAAAGTAAGCTGCTGACATGTATGACCATAAGAAGAGATTATACGCAATGACTGAGGGCACGAGGCTGGCGAAATAAATAACCGCGCCTAGCCCCAGCATGAACCAAGCGTACTGGGTTTCTGTGCCGAACAACTGGGCCAGGGACAGGGCAGCGGTAAAGGTCAGGTTGATACCCCGGCGTACTGCGATGCCTATCCAGATCGCCAAAAAATAAAATTCAAACCTTTCCACCACTGGAATCTGAGCTACCTTGAGAATGGTCACCCCGGGCCAGATATCATTAATAATCAGATCCGGTCCGAAAACCAGCAGACAGGCTATGGTTACAATTAAATAGGTGGCCACGGTTAAGCCCAGACCCCCCAAAGAGTAGGGCCAAACTTCTTCCGGTTGGCTAACCTGGGAATAGAACACCAGCAAAACCTCGGTTCCAGCAAAAGTGTAAATGGTATACAAACTGGCGCGCAGCAACTCCCCGGGGTCTATCTCCCCCAGAGGCAGGAGGTAGGTGATCTCGCTGCTATAGAAGGTGGGGATAATAACAAAAAATAATGTAAGCACCAGGCCAAAGAAAAGAGTTTCATTAATGCGGCCAATTAACTGTCCGCCTTTGCTGCCAGCATAGATCACGCACACCATGAGCAGAAAAATGGTGAATGCGGGAGGAGTATTGGGCAGTATATACACCTTAACCAGCTGGGCAAAACTAGTGATCATAATTATTTCAAAACATAAGGCATAGACCACGAATAGCAGCACCCCTACAGTTCCCCCGATCTTCCCTAGGAGAGCCTGGTTGATCTGCACGAAATTCAAACCGGGTAGGCGCTGGCCTAGCTTAATGATTAAGAATAAACTGAGCAGCGGAATAAATGCTCCTAATATTATAGCCATCCAGGCATGCTGCCCGGCTTCCTGGCATAAAAAGCTGGGCAGGACCAGCATGGCTGTTCCCACCTGGGCCCCGGTGATAATAAACATTAGTTGCCGGCCATTAATACGGTGAGGGCTGTTCATGACTTTCTCCCGCTTCCAGGGCGGGTATGCCCCTGCCGAGTCTGGTTTTGATTGGGAATTGATACCGGACGTTCTTTCATCTTCCATAAAAAAGTGCGGAAAAATGAGTCCTTGATATCGCCCATACGTATGGGAGCAAAAGGGGCATAATAGGGGGCTCCGAAGTCTTCTAGAGAAGCCACATGGATGACGATAAAAAGCCAACTCAGAGAGAAGCCATAGATACCAAAAGTGCCGCAGATAAGAATCAGAGGCAAACGCAGAATACGGGAGGCTAGTAGCATCCCGCTGGAGGGCATGACATAAGTGGCTATAGTGGTAACCGCCACCACAATGATTACCGCTGGGCTGGCCAGCTTGGCGGTAATTGCCGCTTGACCGAGGATGATGCCGGCTACCACTCCGACGGTCTGACCCACCGATCCGGGCAGCCTCAATCCCGATTCAATTACCATTTCAATAATAAATATCTGGATCAAAACCTCTAACACAACGGGAAAGGGTACCTGGGCACGCGCCTGAGCCACAGGAATAAGCAGTTTCAGAGGTACCAGCTCGGGTTGAAAGCCGAACAGTGCAATGTATAAGGCCGGCAGAGAAACGGCTAGGAAAAAAGCTAGAAAACGCGTGAAACGGGAAAAAGAAGAAACGATGGTGCGCTCGTAATAATCCTCTGAAGCTTGGAAATACTCCAGGGCCATGGTCGGTACGGTAAAAGCCAGGGGAGTGCCGTGCACTATAACTGCCACCCGGCCCTCCAGGAGTTTAGCGGCCAGGCGGTCCGGGCGCTCGCTGCTCCATATCTGGGGAAAAAAGGACCATGGGGATTTCTCCAGATATTGTTCCAAATAACCGGAAGCCATAATACCGTCCACATCAATGGCGTCGATCCTTTTACGCAGGTCGTTGATTACATCCGGGGAAGCGATGTCTTCTATATATAGCATTGCCACAGGGGTGCGGCTGCGCCGCCCCACAATAGTTTTCTTAACTACGAGCTTGGGATCGCGCAGCCTTCTGCGGATCATGGATATATTTATGTCCAGATTTTCCACAAACCCCTCTCGAGGTCCGCGGGAGGTTCGCTCTCCAGGAGGTTCATCCACGGTACGGAATTCCCCTCCATGAATATCCACCACTAGGGCGTCCTGGCAGCCATCCACCAGGATTACCACCAAGCCGTCAAAGATGTAGTGTACGATCGTACTAAGGGTGGAGGCGGTCAAAACCTGCCCCACGCTGAGGTTAGACCCGGCCAACAGGCTTATAAGGTTGGAAGGTGGTGCCTTCTCATCATCAGCACTACTGCAATAAAGCATCAGCGGCTCTATAATATGTCGGGTAAGTAATTCGATATCTATAGTCTGGTTTAGGTAAATGATGCGCGCCGGAATTTTGAGGCTGCTGCCTATCCTAATGTCGCGTTTGACCATATCTTCATTTATATCCAGGTAAGAGGCTAGGGTTTGGATCTTCTGATTCAGGGGCAGGGGCATAGTGTCTTCTGGAATAATATTTTTAGCTGGATTGGCTTGCATATTATTATCCGGTGCTGGTTTTTCGGTAAATATTCTCATTACTTACCCTCCGTGTTATATATAGGTAATTATGCCCTTAATCCACGAAGAATATAATAAGGAGACCGCGGGGACATTCTTTTGGATTGCTTTAATGTCATCCTGAGAAATTCATATGATTTCATATTAGAAACCCATTGGTCAAGTATATTTTAGCCACAGCTGTCACATGAAGACTGTGGGCCTTAGGGTTCATATCCATCATATTGGTGTTTACAGGTGAGGCAATGATTTGACTCGAGCTCAATTTTTAAAGCTTCCCAATCTGCTTCCTGTTCCCATGTTTCCCAATTTGACACCCTTTCCCTTGGCTATGTGCTTGGCACTATCAACCCGCACTCAGGACTTTCACCTATTAGACTGCGCCCATGCCGAGCGCACAGCCAAGAGACCTTCCTTTTCAGGAAGGTCTCTTGGTTTGAACATGAATCCTGTGGTAAATATATATGATGGGAGAGATCATATATCGCATTAATAGGTTTTGTCAGCTAGAATTGGTTACAATTATGATTTATTTCTGATAAGGGGTTACCAACCATTTCAAGCAGCCGTCTTTTTGCCCGCCAAAAATATCATAGCCTTTAACGATATCATTCAATGGCGCTTCATGGGTCTGTAAGAATGTAGTGTCAATTATTCCATTAGCAATTAAATCAATCAAATTTTTCATCTTAGTAGAATGTACCCAGCCCATCTTTATGGTAAGATTCTTTCCGGTTATTTCTTGCATTTGCAGTGTCTGGGGCGCAGCATAAAGTGCGATGATGGAAACAGTTCCGCTGGGTCTAACCACATCTATAGCCGAATCGAAGGTTGGCTTAACTCCTGCTGCTTCAATCGCCACGTCGGCTCCCCGGCCTTCAGTGAGGTCTTTAACCTTTTGCACGACATCATCTTTTATGGGATTAAACACCAGATCCGCTGCTTTATTTTTTAGCGCTACATCTAACCTGCTATCATTTGTATCTACGGCGATTATTCTAGCCGGGCCAAATAGCCGGGCAGTCAGCATGGCGCACATACCTACAGGACCGGCGCCAAATACCACGACGGTATCTCCGGGCTTTATGTTGCCATTTTCGGCTCCGAAATATCCTGTTGAGAGAATATCCCCGGTAAAAAGCACATCCTTATCGGATAAACCATCTGGTATTTTCACCACATCTATACTATTGTTGGCAAAGCGAACTCTAACATATTCGGCTTGACATCCGTCTTCCTGATAGCCAAAAAACCATCCGCCATTTTCACAGTGACTGGTTAAACCTTGTTTGCAGTAAAAGCATTCCCCACAGCTGGTTATACAGTTGACTGCAACGCGATCCCCTATTTTTACTCTGGTTACATCAGGTCCTGCTTCTACTACTTTGCCGACAAATTCATGCCCAATGGCAGTTCCTGGTTTTACCAGAGGAAGGTGGCCATCTTTTATGTGGACATCACTGGCACAAATGGTTGACAAGGTGACTTGTACAATAATGTCATCCTTGTTTTCGATCTGAGGAGTTGGTTTATCAACCAGCCTCATATCATCTTTCCCGTAATAACATAGAGCTTTCATTGTTCCTTCCATTTTTACATATCTCCCTCCAAATATTTTATATATTTATATTAACAAGCAAAATCTATGCCAACTGAGAGATAAATTAATCAATTGCGAATTTACGCTTATGTTGTCGATTTATGAGTGGGTGGTTATAAAAAAAAGTGCGCCAACATGGAGCATGTGCTAAGGGACATGCTCCATGTTGGCGCACTATGTTGACTAAAACTTAATTTTTACCTAAATTACTGGAAATATTATATTTTTCCATCTTGCGATAAACGGTATTTCGTGCAATACCCAATCTCTCCGCAGTTTGTTTAATGTTTCCGTGGGTCGCGCGTAACGTATCCACTAACAAAGCTATCTGTTGTTGTTCAATAATAGTAATGTCTGGTAATGCTTTCAAATCTCCCGGAAGAAAGTTGAGTGGCAAATCATGATAACTGATTATGAAATTCTCACTGGTGTTGGCTGACCTTTCTAACACATTTTCCAGTTCACGTATATTTCCCGGCCAATCATAGTTGTTCAGCAGATTCATGGCTGGCCCATCAACGGTAAGGTAAGGTTTGTTGGTTTCGCTCATTATTCTCTCTAATATATTGTTTATTAGGAGCTCCAAATCTTCCTTGCGGTTTCTGAGACTAGGCATGTTAATCGCAAGAACATTTAATCGGTAAAATAGATCTCGGCGGAAGGTTTGGTTTAAAACCTCTTCCTCTAAATTTCTATTAGTGGCGGCAATGATCCTTACATCAATTTGTTTGGGTTTGCTGCCTCCAATTCGGATGACTTCTTTTTCCTGTATGACCCTGAGCAAAGTAGCCTGAACATCCAAAGGCATGTCGCCTATCTCATCAAGGAAAATGGTGCCCCCGTCAGCGAGTTCAAATTTGCCCGGATTCCCTTCTTTCTTGGAACCGGTAAAAGAGCCTCCGTCATAACCGAATAGTTCACTTACGATTAACCCTCGGGGCAAAGCCCCACAATTTATGGCTATAAAAGGCATATGTGAGCGGTTACTGGTATTATGAATTGCCTGGGCCATGAGTTCCTTGCCAGTGCCACTTTCGCCCATAATTAGAACATTGTAATTGGTTAAAGCTACCCGTTTGCCCTGGCGGATTGTGTCCTGATAAACTGCCGACTGGCCTATCATTTGTTCAAAAGTATATTTGGCATTGGAACCTGTCACCTGGTTTACCAATGCATGAATAGTCTTGCTGGGGGTAAATGTTAATATTATACTTTCCGGCAAACCTTGTTCGTTCTTAATAATAGCCGTTGAAACGCGGCACGCTAAGTCTTTGCCACGTAAAGCAAAGTCAGTTTCTATATTTTCCATCATATTTTGATGAGTAAGAATATCATTAAGATCAATTCCAGATGGGATAAGCAATTTTAATGGTTGATTCACAATGTCTTTTTTGGCCATCCCAAGAAGTTGTAAGGCTTTATGATTTATTTCTGTCACATTTCCGGTCGGATCAACTATTAAGACTCCGTCTGTAATTAAATCAAGCATTATCTTTTGTTTCCGAATAACTTTTTGGTTTTCTGCTGCGATTTGATCAATCCTAATTTGTCTTTCAATGGCATTGGCTATCCCCATGACCATACCCAGAGTATGAGCATGTACACTTTTCGAAGTACCAGTAACATTCAAACATCCGAGCATATTACCTTCTGGATCAAAAATGGGTGCCCCTGAACAGTACCATAGATGATTTCCCTGATAATAATGTTCTTCAGCCCATATTTGGATGGGTTTTCTTAATACCAGGCAGGTCCCTACTCCATTGGTTCCCATGGTTTCTTCTTTGCAGTCTAAGCCAAGTTCAGGAGCCGTTGTTTCCCGCATGGTTTTTTCATCTCCAAGGGCAAGGATAATGATACCTTCAGAGTCAGATAGGGCTACAAAGCCCTGGCAATCCAAAATATTTAAATAGAGATTTTCCAGGTAATCACGAGCAGCATTTAACAAGGTTATGCTATTATCCCGTCTTTTGCTTACATCAGCATCCGAGCGTAGCTTTTTATTCAGATGGAAGGCATCAACCTTATAGTTTTTGCTCCGATTCCACGAATCAATAATATCCGGACGGACATTATTCGTTCCTACCGGCTTGTTTCTTTGAAAGTCTTGCCAGTATTTTTGAATATTTTTCCTGCTTTGCTTATCAAACAAGGTCGCACCTCTTTTCATGCTCTAACCGGTAAAGACAGCCTTATTGTATGGATTATATCTAATATTGTCAAATGTATAGTTGTATAGGCATACAGACGCTGCTTCCTCATACATAATCGGTGCGGTGACTATGTACTATTTAAAGGAAAGCATACCAAAATCTTTTAGATAAAGAGCAAGATGAAGGAAGGGACTCGCTTCCTCAAGAAAATATAAATAGTGTTTGTAATTACCAAAAACAGGTATATAATTGTAGTAATAAATTGAATATTTTACAGCATTCAAACTTTTCTATTCTTTAAAACATTTTATTCTATCAGACAAACAATTCTTTCAGACATTTCACTACATTCAAATACTCTTTTCTTTCAAAACATTTTCTAATCCTTTAGCAGTGCCACCTTGAATATATTTCAATATGTCGGAAAATAGAAATTTATCCGGTTATAAGCAACAAAAACTAATTACAAGTGAGGGTTTGTATAAATCCTTTTTCTATACTTTTTTTTTGATTAGGGCCAAGAAAGGAGGGGTGTAATGATGTCACGCAGTCATTTCAAACGTAACAAACGCAATAAACCTATATTGCAAATAGTTGACGCGCCGCAGCCATCACAGCCGTGCTGGGCCGAGCGCATACAGGCGATTTGTTATGGGGGGTATACTCACAGTTTTCAGTATTCCGGGACTAGAGTGTGCAAGGGGGCGGTGCGGTGATGTTGCTAACCATCCCCGTTGCGACTTGCACTAAAGGCCGATCGCGAAATTTTGATGGTCATTTTATTACTCTGCCTGAATTGCAGCTCTTATACCATCGCTTTAAATCCCCAAAATACGCTGAATAATAATTATTTTGATCGGATGTGACCGTATCTGGAAAATGCAGATAACAATTCAATGACAGAATCTTTCCGCATCTACAAGAGGCGGTCGAAGGTCCGGATCGTCCAGCGTATTTAACCATACAACAAGTTAACTAAATCATGAAAGGAGGCCGGGGAATAAACCGAACAGATGTAATGAAATAAAATTAAAGTTTTTATATGGGAGGTGTGACATGCGAGTAGAAACTTTTGTGCTTTCAAAGGCAGATCTAGGCAACTATATCAATAAGTTGCAGACTCAATACAGCCTAATAGGTCCGATTGCGAAAGAAGAGGAAGCCGTCTTTGGTCTAATCGAATCAGTTGATAGTCTATACTTGGATTATGATACTACTATTCTGCCGCCGCATAAAAAATACTTTCTCCCTCCGCATGAGGATTTATTCAAGTTCCAAGGCCCCATAGATATGACTCAGGACCCGGTAGAGCCAGATAAACCGCAGATATTATTCGGGGTACATGCTTGCGATGTAAATGGCCTGGCTAGTCTGGACCGGGTTTTTCTGGGCACCTATCCCGACCCCTATTATGCGCAGAAAAGAAAGAACACTTTGATTATCGGTTTAAATTGCTCCAGACCTTGTAAAAATGGTTTTTGTTCTTCCTTTAACACTGGCCCGGTGATGGACGAGGGATTTGATTTGGCCCTGACCGATATGGGCGACCGCTTCCTGGTACAGGTTGGCAGTGAAATAGGATTAAATTTAGCCGACGGTTTAAGACCTGCGAGTGAAGCGGACGTCACCGAGCGGAACCGCACTTTGCGGGCTTCGCAGCAATCTATGACCAGAATAATGGATACCACGGATTTAACTGGTCTGCTGCACAACAATGTTGAACATCCCAAGTGGGAAGAGTTAGAAGACAGGTGCCTGGCGTGTGGCTCATGCACCAATGTATGCCCGACCTGTTTCTGCTTTGCGATTGAGGACAAAGTAGATCTGAGCTTGACCAACGGGGTGCGGGAGAGGGAGTGGGATTCCTGTCAATCCTACGAATTTTCCCGGGTGGCTATGGATCATGTATTCCGACCCAACCGGGCCGCTCGCATCAGACACAGGATCAACCATAAATTAACCTATTTTGGGCAGCAGTTCGACGGAGCACCCGGATGTGTGGGCTGCGGACGCTGTGTCACCTATTGCATTGTTAATATCGATCCCATCGACATTATCAGCACTATCCAGGCCAGCCCAGTTCAGCCTAAAGAAATTAATATATACCGCGCCCGTCCCAAGAAAGTATGTCCGGACAAAAGTCCCTGGGAGCCTCAGCCTGCAGTTATTAAAGGCATCAAACAACAAACGGCTGATACCACCACTTATACTTTGTCCTTTGCTGATCCTATATTTCAAGCCAATTATAGCTATGATCCCGGTGTGTTTAATATGATCAGTCTGGCCGGGTTGGGCGAGGCACCCATCTCCATAAGCTCCAACGACAGCGGCCCAGATACTTTTGATCATACCATTCGCGCTGTAGGCAATGTTACTAATTGTCTGGCCGGATTAAAGGTGGGCGATAGCATTGGCATTCGCGGTCCCTATGGAACCGGCTGGCCGGTGGAAGAAATGAAGGGGAAAAATGTTCTGCTGATTGCTGGCGGTATCGGTCTGGCGCCCCTGCGCCCGGTCATCAAACATATCCAAGCTCATCGTCAGGATTATGGGAAACTAGAAATACTCTACGGGGCTCGGACCCCAGCAGATCGGCTCTTTGTCGATGAATACGATGAATGGAGAAATATCCCCGACACCCACCTTCATTTGACGGTGGACGTGGTTCCATCGGGCACAGTATGGGAACATTCAGTCGGAGTAGTTACCGGCTTGTGTAACCTGATGAACTCCACTTGCGACAACACTATAATGGTTACCTGTGGGCCTGACATTATGATGAAATTTGTGGTCAAAGACCTATTGGCTCGCCAGTTTAGCCCTGAACAAATTTTCATTTCCCTGGAGAGACGTATGAGTTGCGGGATTAAGAAATGTGGAAACTGTCAAATTGGGCCGGTCTTCGTCTGCCAGGATGGACCTGTTTTCAGGTATGCAGATGTTAAAGATCTACCCGAGTCAGTTTTGTAAGGAGGTGACTAGATTGAGTAAACCTAAGCTTGGCTTTTTTAAATTTACCTCCTGCGCCGGTTGTCTCCTTTCAGTATTAAATCTGGAGAATGAACTTCTGGACATCGTGGGGGCAGTGGATATCGCTTATTTTAAGATGGCTCTCCGCAATAATGCCGAGGGTCCTTATGATGTAGCATTTATTGAAGGTGCGGTGAGCACCCCCCAAGAAGTGGAGGAACTCAAACGCATCCGTCACGAATCTGGGGTTTTGGTTGCTTTGGGCAACTGTGCGACTACCGGAGGCGTTCCCTCGATGAAGAACTGGGCCGGTACGGAAAAACAGGTGGAAGAACGGGTATACACTGAACTCTATGACATCCATTCGATTCCGGTGCGTGCTCTGGATTTTTATGTAAAAGTGGATTATAAGTTGAACGGCTGCTCGTATGATCTAGGTGAGTTCGCTAGTCTTCTCACCCATTTACTGCGGGGTGCCAATCCTCATTTTCGCCCCCATGCAGTTTGTAATGAATGTAAATTAAAAGAAAATGTCTGCCTGCTCGTTAGCAAGGGCGAAGCCTGCATGGGTTCGGTTTCCGCCGCCGGCTGCGGCGCCCTGTGCCCCAGCCTAAACAGGGCCTGTGAAGGATGCCGGGGACCAGCCAATGACGTCAACGCAGCATCACTGGCCAGAACGTTCAAAAACACACTTGGCCTCGATGATGGAGAAATTGCGAGAAAATTCCTCAAATATGCGGGCAATACGCCGGAGTTTAGTAAAGGAGCTGAGGCACTATGAGCGATAGAAGAATCTTTGTTGATTATATCGCCCGGGTCGAAGGGGATGGCGCTATTGACATCGTTATTGGACCCAATGGTGAATTGAAAAAGGCCCGCTGGGAGGTCTGGGAACCGCCCCGCTTTTTCGAAGGATTCCTGGTTGGCCGCAGTTTTGAAGAAGTGCCGGAAATGGTCCAGCGTATTTGCGGCATTTGTCCCCACCCCCATCTCCTGGCCTCTATGATATCTATTGAGAGAGCCATGGGGGTTCAGGTCAGTGAGCAAACCGTACTTTTGCGCAAATTATTGGCTTTAGGTGACTGGTTCATGAGTCATGTGCTGCATGTGTATTTCTTGGCTATGCCCGATTTTCTCGGCTATGAAAGTGTGGTGGCCATGGCTGGCAACGAAGCTCTGCTGCCGATTGTCGGACAGGCTCTAAAGTATAAGCGGCTGGGAAACGACATCAGTGTGCTTATCACCGGCAATGAGATTCAAAACCGAACTGCGGTGGTAGGCGGCTTCACAGCCGTTCCGTCGATGACTGATTTGAGGAAGATCAATGAGCGGCTGAAAGAAGCCAAAGATTTTGCTTATGACACGGTTAAACTGGGCGCTAAACTGGCTTCGCAGCCACCCTATTCTGACTTGGTGCGGGAATGTGAACATGTCGCGCTGCGCAGTAATGACCATTATGCGGTCATCGATGGCAACTTAATATCCAATCGGGGTCTGGATGTCGCCAATTGGGAATATCCCGAGGTCATACTGGAACGACATGTGCCAGGCAACAATGCCAAACAGGCTATTATCAAAGGCCGCGATTCCTTCCTCACTGGCCCTCTGGCCCGGGTTAACTTGAATTTTGATCTTCTTTCTGCAGATGCCCAGGCGGCCGCCAAGGATATCGGGTTTACGGTGCCTAATTACAATCCTTTTATGAGTTTGGTGGCTCGCGGCATTGAGTTAATTCATACCATCGATGATTTTATTGCCACAGTTGATCAACTGGGTCAAACCAAATACGAAAGACCCAGCTATCAAGTTAAGGCCGGTGAGTCCTATGCCGTGACCGAAGCTCCCCGGGGAATTTGCTGCCACGGCGGGCGCATTGGGAAAGATGGGATCGTTCAGAAATATGATATAGTAGCCCCTACAGCTCGGAATACCTATAACCTGGAAAAAGATTTTGAAGCCTTTATTCCGAAGCTGGTCGATAAATCCGACGAGGAACTGAAACTGCTGGCTGAGATGATGATACGTAACTATGATCCCTGTCAATCCTGTGCCACCCATCTCATGAGAGTAAAAATCCACCGGGAGGCATAAATGAAGCATCGGTTGATGGTAATTGGCTGCGGTAACCTGCTGGCCTCTGATGATGGGGTGGGCATTGAAATCGTACGTCAGTTAAAGGAGATTAAACTTCCCCTGGGAGTGCAGATAGTGGAGGCCGGAACCCCCGGTCTCCAACTCCTGGACATCTGGGAGGAAGCTGAGCAGGTAATTATCGTGGATGCAGTTAGGAGCGGAGAACCGGTGGGAATGATCCACTGGTTTGATGATTCGTTTTTGCCTCCCCGGGAAATAATGCCCCTCTCGTCCCATGGAATCAATGTAATTGATGCGATTGCACTGGGAAAGCTGATGGGTAGAATTCCACAAGAAATACGTATTTTGGGAGTGGAAATTCTATCTTCAGAGCCCTATAACGAAGGGTTGACTCCTCAGGTTGCAAGCGCTGTGCCCCAGGCTATACAAAGGGTGTTGCTGGAAATTCAACATATGATTCCGGGTTAATTTTTTGAATGCATGGTCTCTTATAGGGGGCATTCGGCTGTTACGGTCGGATGCCCATTATATGCATCGTAAGTATAAAATACTTATTGTCAATTTTTGCTCGCCGAACTGAAAGATAGATTGCCACATTAGTGTAGCGCAGGTGTATAGAAGAAATGATATATTATTTATAGTTTACCCAAAAAAGAAGCAGCTCAATAATTGCATTTGATAATAATGGTTCTGCGAGTTAAGTAACGCGAACCCAGCTTCTAATTCCAAATTGGGACAAATAAGGAGGAACTATGTGTCTAATACTGATAGCCTATGACTATCATCCTCGATACAAACTGGTTGTGGCAGGTAATCGGGATGAATATTACAGCCGCCCAACCTTATCAACAACCTATTGGCGTGAGAATCCTGCTATTCTAGCAGGCAAGGATCTGATCAAGGGTGGCACCTGGACGGGAATCACAACCAAAGGACGCTTTGCGGCGGTAACCGTTTACCGGGAACCGGTTAATTATCCTCCGCATTTACTGTCGCGGGGATTGTTAGCTGCTAATTTTCTTAACAGTAATGACTCTGCCGAAGTTTATATGGAAAATCTGGTCGATAGAGGAGATGAGTTTAAAGGTTATAGTTTACTAGCGGGCACCATCGATTCTCTTTACTATCTATCCAATCGGGAAAATACGATCCATAGGCTTGATAAGGGTCTGCACGGTCTTAGCAATAACCTCTTGGATGTACCCTGGCCTAAGGTTACCAAGGGTCTAAAGGCATTGTCTGACTGTCTGCAACAGGATGAAGTCAAGGCGGAGCATCTATTTAAGATAATGGCGAATAGGGAACAGCCAGATGATAAAGACCTGCCTGACACCGGGGTAGGGTTGGAACGGGAGAGACTGCTAGGGTCGGAGTTTATTATCAGTCCTAATTACGGGACCCGAGCGACAACGGTTATACTAGTAGACCGTATGAATAGAGTCCAATTTTGGGAGCGAAGTCTTGATTCCATAGTGTCTGGAAACTGGGAAGAGGTCCACTATGATTTCCAAGTCTGATGCAACCGCGCGTGGTTATAATAACTAATTTACCGCTATGGAACATTATTCATACCATATATTAGAGAGCTAAAAACATTCGCATTAGCCATCAGGCTGTGTGAAAACGTAAATATCATTAAAAAAGTGTAGGCTAGTAAAGAGATGAAAAAGATTATAAAAGTTTCTTTAATTGTATTTATCATATTATTTGCGATTGTTTTTTTAGGGGCACGATATGGCTGGCGATTGTTCGGGTTTGATTATTGCATAAGTCCGCAAGCGCTTATAACTACTAAAATCGATGTCAGGCCTGATGCAATTACAATCCAGGGTGATACTACAGATAGTGCTCCGGCTTTTATTGGATATATTTATAAAATTGATGGCGACAAAATATATATTGGATTGAAGTATAATTTACTATTTGGTTTTTTCGATAGAGATGGGCGATACGATATTAAAATCAATTGTAACAGTACTTCAATCAGCAGTATCTATTTTAACAACAAGTCTAATTGTAACGAAATTTGGAACCGTAAATATGGCGCAAGAGATGCGCATCGAGAACAATTTATTTCAGGAATCCTTCCTATTTCTGATTACCAACCAAATCACGAGATATAGCATGCATAGTGCTACATAATATATAAGATTTAATTTTAATATGCTTAACAAAAAAGTAAGAATAATAAAAGCCGCCATTATCCAATCTTCCTTAGTAGGTTCATTTCTGTTCATCCACAATAGTAAAGACCTCCGATGATTGTTATTAATGATTATATTTTACATCATTTACCAGAGTAACTGGACTTATTATTGGACACTCCCACTGCACCCTGCCCAAGAATTAAAGGATTATTATCAGATAGATGATATATTTAAAAAATTGGTTGACAGCTGGAATGCAAAACTACCAGGCTATATATGTTACCCAGTTATCCAGTAATACCAGTCATGTTGCTCTGTTAGCTGGAATGGCATTCTCAGTCTCGGGGCTGGCCAATATAATTGCTGCTCCCAGACTGGGAAGACTCTCTGATGAGATTGGGCCACAGAAGGTTATGTTAGTCGCCCTTTTAGCGGCAGGAATAATGTTTGTACCCCAAGCCTTTGTAAAAAATCCCTGGCAGTTAATGGGCCTGCGCTTTCTATTAGGATTAGCAATGGGGGGGTTAGTTCCTTCGGTTAATGCCTTAGTTAAAAGAATTACACCAGATTCGCTTACCGGCAGAGTTTTTGGTTTTAATATGTCCGCACAGTATTTAGGCGTTTTTGGAGGCGCAATTTTAGGCGGGCAAGTGGCCGCTTATTTGGGTATCAGATATGTATTTTTTATTACCAGTGCCTTGTTACTGCTAAATGCAGTGTGGGTTTATTTTATGGTGTATAAAAAACTTAACATAAATGAATTAGCATCATAAATGAAATAAAATGAATGCATAGGAGAGAAGAAAATGGACGATTTAAAATCAACCAAGCTGAATTAATAAAAGCAGAAAAAACGGCGCTAGTAATTATAGACTTGCAGAATGGAATTGCAAACAGGCAGAGTGCCCCATATACGGGGGTGCAGATGGTTCTAAATGCGAGTAGATTAGCTAATACATTCACTAAGAAGGGAGCTTTTGTAGTTCTTGTGAGAGTATCAACTGTTGATGGAAAAGATATGCCCAAACCAAGGCTAGATTTGTAGCCATGTAACAAAAATAAAATCAGCTTCCCATCCATATACCCGTTCGTAAAGCTATCTGTTTACGAACATTCATCTTTCCGATTCTCGTAATGGTTATTCTGTTATTTAAGGCATATTCAAGCATTTTTAATTCCATTAATTTCTTTATTGATTCTTTTGCTGTTCTGGTATCTCCCTTAAAAAGTACTCTAATAATTACTTCAACAGGTGTATACAACCGTCCGTTAAGCATATTTAGTATCAATAACTCTTGCTCAGTGATGTTAACCGCCCTCCTTATTTACTAGTAATAATATTCATGAAAAGTAAAACGGTTTACATTATAACCAAAATAAAGTTAATCCATCAGAAATGGATGCCTTGGAAACCGCAATTAATAATGCAATTCCGGGTGATTTGATCGTAATGTTTTATGAAAGTTTTGATGCCGCTTTTGACTTGGTTCAGGAATTCATTAAGGAACCAGTTCAGCCAATTCCTTTTTTCCTTTTAAACATGTTAGTATTCCGGCCCCTGAGCAGGTTGAATTTATACAGTAACTATACTAGAGAAGCTATAATGGAACCTCTTGCGTTTGCAAGAATCTCATCAAACGCTATAGATATTGCCATGGGAATAGAATTAATATACCAAACAAGGAAAGGTTTTTGGATGCGTATTATGGTTTAACTATTTAGGCTTGAGTATATAATAGGGCAATTAGGGTTAAATTAGTTTTAGTCCATTCTCTTCTCCAGTAGGGCACCCTGATCGAAATTAAGGGTGTCCTTTTTATGTATAGGTTGAAGGCTCTCAAGGATTTATAATATTTACAAATATATCAAATTATAGTTTTGAACTAAAACGCAAATATTATTAATGGATTAATAATTGGAGGTTGATACGATGGAAAAAAAGGTTATAGGGTATTTTACAGATAGCAGTCAAGCAGAGCAGGCAGCAAATGAATTAAAGGACAAGGGTATAAAGGAGATTTCTATTCTCGGAAAAGACAATGGAACAAAAGGGGACAATAGGGGTCAAGACGAAGATGGAATAGGTTTCGGGCTCTCTAGTGCTACCATGAAAGGCGGAGCTATAGGTGGAGCTGCAGGATTAGCTGTTGGAGCAGGAGCCCTTGGGGTTTTAGGCGTTGCAGCACTAGCTATTCCAGGGATAGGACCAATCGTTGCCATGGGCCCTTTAGCTGCTGCCCTAGGTGGTGCCGCGACCGGTGGTGTTGCGGGAGCGTTGGTTGATTACGGTATCCCTAAGATGCAAAGTGACTTCTATGAAACCAAGATCAAAGAAGGTAATACTGTGATAATTATTAAGGCTAATGAAGAGAAAACTGACTCAATCGCTGCAATTTTAAGAAATCATGGTGCCCACGATGTAAAGATTGATTAACCTACTGATTATATTGACTAGCTGTAGGATTGGTAAGTGTTGAGTCGTTCATATCGAGTGGTATTACGTAGCTAGTATTAAGCCTATTTGTTCGCTGTGATAATGTGCTAGTATATTCATTTTTCAAACTTCCATGAAACAAACCAAACACAAGTCACCTGAACTGAATCGAGTAGGGCTGGCTGAATTCTTGGCTGGCCTTTATTCGTTTTGGTATGCTTTTTTGGTAAGAACGTCAAGTTTAAAGGGGATACCCATAGCGCGTAAAAACGAATAATACGTTTGAGGTATGAGTTATGGAGATATACACCCAATATGTGAAAAATAGCTTAATGTCACAATAAATAAAGGATAAATTAATCTAGTGAAGAATAATTAAGTTATAATATTAAGTGTTTTTACTTAATAAACTATTATCAAACTTGCCTGCAATAATATGCGAAACTTTGGCACATGAAATACTACATTCCGTGACTTCAAATATTGCTTCATTTTCAACCACAATGACCTACCAACCAAAGAAGATATTATGAATCTTGGCGTAGCCGGAAATTTTATTTAACGAAGGGAAATAGAAATCCTTTACGCAGCCAAGTCCCTCCATCAAAAAAAAATTTCAGCGATAACTCCCTTTCCTTGAGGTACGCTTACAAAAGATACGCAGACCATAGTAGATGCAAACTTTCACATACCACCCGACTTTAAATGAAGGGAAGTATATATGAAAGATATTACTTGGTTAATTCTTGGCATTCTGGCAGTATGGCGAGTCACACATATGCTCACTGCCGAAGACGGTCCTTTGGATCTGTTTCTCCATGTACGCAGGTTCTTAGGAGAGGGGGTCCTTGGCAATCTTATGGATTGCTTTTTATGCCTAAGTGTTTGGGTCGCAGCGTTTGCAGCTGCACTTATTGCCACGGACTGGAAAACGGGCATTTTTATGTGGCTGGCCATGTCAGGTGGAGCTATATTGCTCGAAAGATTTTCATATAATAAATCGGAAAAAATGCCGGCCATCTATTACGAAGAAAAGGGGATAGATGATGAGCTGTTGCGGAAATCAGAGAAGACAATTTAATTATAGAGAAGTTAGCGCTACCGATGCTCCAATCACCTTTGAATATATAGGTAAAACTTCTGCCGTTGTTATTGGCGGGGCAACAGGCAAGCATTATTCTTTCACGTATACGGGTGCTCGCATAGCAGTTGATCCCCGGGATGTTAAGTCACTGCTAGCAGTTCCAATACTGCGTCAGATCACGTAAGGGACATTTCATGTAATCCTACTATAAGGAAATAGACATTTTTAAAGAGAAAAGATCTGCTGATTTTTCAACAGATCTTAAAGTAACTAAGATAAACCATTTATGCCGCCTTATGCTTAAAAATTTGCATTGAGGCAATATAGGAAACAATGAGCATGCCTAAGCACCAAACAACTGCAGACCAAGCATTGTTGCCGACCGGCTCACTGAGCAAAAGGGAGCGGACGGTTTCGATGATGGATGTAAATGGTTGATTTTCTGCAAATAGGCGGACAATCCTCGGCATGGATCCGGTAGGAGCAAAAGCCGGGCTTATAAAGATAAGTACCAGCAAAAAATAGCTGAAGACCCCCGCGCCCTCTGCGCTGTTGGCTAGTAATCCAAACATGACCGCTATCCATGTCAGGGCAAGCGTGCACAGCAACAGGATTCCTATCACGAGCAGCCACCCTATAATTCCCGCATCTGCACGAAATCCAATCAAATAAGCGAACAATAAGACCAACATGGTTGAAAAGGCGTTGAACACCACCGACGATAACACATGTCCTCCCAAGATCGAGGATTTAGAAATAGGCATGGAATGAAAGCGGTCAAATATACCCCCGGTGATGTCGTTGTTCAAACGGAAGGCAGTATAGGCTACTCCGCTTGCTATGGTCATAAGGATAATGCCGGGTACAACATAATTGATATAATCAACAGAACCGGTATTCATCGCTCCGCCGAAAACATAGACAAACATAAGCATCATAACGATTGGCATCGCAACTACCGTGATAATCGTGTCAATACTCCGTAATGTATGGCGTATCATGCGTTCGCTCATGACCACTGTATCGCTGACTTGATTCCTGATTTTCTGAATCATGCTCATTCCGCATCATCCTTTCCCGGATTTTCTCCGATAACCGTAAGAAAAACATCCTCCAGGGTCGGCAGCTTTTGCGCAAATTCGGCAACAGATATACCTGCGTTTTCCAGGCGGTTCAGAATATCCGTCATTTGCTTGATGCTCCCGTCAGTTATTATGGTAAGCGTTTGGCTTTCCCCGTCAAGACTAGCTTTGTAATCACTTAGCAAAGTGCGAGCTGATTGCAGCTCTTGCTCATCACGAAAGCTCAGAATGATATGTCCATGGGGAAGCAGCTTTTTTAATTCTTCTGTGGTTCCTTCAGCAACAATCTTGCCTTCATTGAGGATGGCAATATGATCGGCAAGTTGGTCCGCCTCGTCCAAATATTGGGTAGTTAAAAACACCGTAGTTCCTAAATGGGCAAGCTCTTTGATGATCTTCCACATTGCTAAACGACCTTGCGGATCCAGACCGGTCGTTGGCTCATCAAGGAATACGACGGAAGGAGACCCCAGCAAACCCATCGCTAGGTCAAGCCGCCGGCGCATGCCGCCAGAATAGGTCGCAACCCGCCGGTCGGCGGCTTCCAGCAGATCAAACCGTTCCAGTAATGCATCGGCTTTTTTATTTGCGTCATGCAGATGGCGCAGTTTGCCAATCATACGCAGGTTCTCTCTGCCGGTTAAAATATAATCCACAGCTGCGTTCTGCCCAGTCAAACTGATTTCTTCGCGGATTCGCTCCGGCTGCCGGACAACATCAATGCCGCATACATGGGCGCTCCCTTTATCGGGCTTGAGTAAAGTAGAAAGGATTTTAATCGTTGTGGTTTTGCCCGCACCATTAGAACCCAGCAGGGCAAAAATGCTGCCTTTCCGCACTGTAAAATTTATTTTCTGCAGGACCTTAACATTCTTAAATGATTTCTCTAGGTCGTTTACTGAAACTGCTGTATTAGTTTGCATCATAATCCCCCCTAAATTACCGTGACATTAGTCAAGTTGGCTCTGCTGCCTTTTAACACTGCATAGATTAACTTATCCATGGTGGCGCCATCGAAGATGGTCTTTTTGGCATCAGTCCAGCGAAAGGATACATTCCTGAAAACGGCGTTTCTAAAAGAAGTCCTCGTCAGCCCGGCCTGGTCAAATATGACACCGGTGAAGATCTGGTTATCGAAACAGACCCCGCTTAAATCCGAGCTTTTAAAATCCGTACCATCAAGGACACAGTTTTCAAAAGTAGTACCACTCAAATCAGCTTTAGTTATTATGGTCTCAGTGAGGTTTGCGCCATTAAATTTTGCGCCCCGCAAGTCTGAAGTGCTTAAATCCGTCTTCTCAAGAATGCAGTTTTGAAAACTGGCGTTACCTAACGCTGCTGATGTCAGTCTCGCCCTGGTAAGGTTCGAATTATCAAACTTTACTTCTCGCAAATCACAGTTTTTAAAAGAGCTGCCCGTCAAGTCTGAATCACTGAAATCAGACCCTTTTAAGGCGCTGTTGGCAAATTTGCCATCATGCACCGTTACGCCCTTAAAGTCGGAATTTGGAAGGTTAGCCATTGAAAAATTCGTCATGACCAACCGCTGCAGCCCTCTTGCATGAGTAGATACGGTATTAATGGTTTCCTCAATATCTCCGATGGAGTCAATGGTCATGGTATAAGCCGTTTCATCATCGTACCCTTGTTTTTTCAAGTCATCCATGCGCTCCTGCAAATCTTTGCGCAATTCTTCTTTCAAATCCCCGACTGTGTGTAATCCCTCATAGGAGGCAAACACTCCGTTTAAATAATTGTTTAATTTTTCATTCATTGTAGTTACCACCTTTCCTTATAGTAATTGATCTAGAATACGCTTAGCGTACTCCCAGTTATTTTTGTTTTCAGAATATATCCCTTTTCCTTGTTCAGTAATCCTATAATACTTTCTTCTTCCCCCCTGAGTGGCATCACCCCAATATGAAGTTATAACGCCATCATTTTCCAGCCTCTTCAAGCTCGAATACATAGTAGCCTCCTTAAGTTCATACTCGCCATGGGAGGTTGAGTGTATCAATTTCGATATTTCATACCCATATTTATCACCGTTTAAGAGCAACTTCAAGATCATCGTATCCGTGTGTCCTCTAAGTAAATCCGAGGAGATTTTATTATCAATCATGGTGGCACCTCCATAGATAAAATGTACATCGTATTACTATGACTGTCAAGGTAATGTTGTCATTGTTGTATCACTATTGAAATCCTAGGTTGGTCGGAATGTGCAATTTGGATAGGATGTAGGACTATTAATGGATCTGCCAAAACAGTCATTAAGACGGCTAATTAAAATGGCTGCTAATTACTAAATGTAATATTGACATACATAGAACTTCTATGCATAATAAATACATAGAAGTATTAGGTATAGTGGGGGGATCTAATGAATGTATCTAAAGACTTAATTGCAGCTTCTGCGACACCCCTAATTTTGGCCATTCTCAAGGAAAATGACAGTTATGGGTATGCGATTATCAAACGGGTGAAAGAGATGTCCGGAAATGAACTGGTATGGACGGAAGGTATGCTGTATCCGGTATTGCACCGCCTCGAGGAGCAGCTGTTAATAGAATCATATTGGAGTAAATCGGATGCAGGCCGGCAGCGTAAATATTATCGGATTAAAGAGAGTGGGTTAAACGAATTGGAACTACAAAAAAAGCAATGGCAGATAGTGCATTCTGCTCTATCTAAAACTTGGAGTGAAGACGAAAAGGCGTAAGGAGGGAAAGCATGTTTGACTTAGAAATGCAGATTCATTCATGGAGTGATCATTTAAGATCACATGGTAATCTTAAAGAAGTAGATATCGGTGAACTGGAAAGTCATTTGCGGGAAGAGATTGATGACTTGATTTCAGCAGGACTTAGCCCAGATGAATCATTTCTTATTAGTGTGAAACGCTTAGGTAATTTGGATGCGATTTCACATGAGTTTGCCAAGGTTAATACCGAGAATCTATGGAAACATTTGTTTATTGACCCGGTAGATAGTACGGCAAAAAAAGAAAGCAGGCGCGATATTGCTTTGGTAGTGATTTTTGCGCTGCTAGCAGGGACACTAATCAAAATTCCGGAATTATTTGGATTAGGATTTAATGCCCCAGGTGCCGAACATTTCTATTTAAAAAACATAAGCCTGTTTATTCTGCCGTTTATCGCCGCGTTCTTTCTAATCAAGAGAAAAGCTGCCAGGAAAACATGGTTAACTATTATGGTGTCTTTTATCATTGCGGCACTGATTATTAATATCTATCCGTCATTTTCCCCATATAATACTGAATATTTAAGCAGTCTTCATTTACCATTACTATTGTGGTTAATCGTTGGCGTGGCCTATATTGGCAGAGAATGGCGAAGCAGCCAGGGCAAAATGAATTTTATACGCTTTACAGGTGAAATGGTGGTCTACGGTGTATTGGTATCTGCGGGAGTGATGGTATTAGGCATGTTTACTCAAGTCATATTTTCCGCCATTCAGGTTAATGTCGGCAAATTCCTGGGGGATTATTATTTTATTTATGGAGCCTGTGCGGCAGTCCTAATAACTGCTTATTTAGTTGATGCAAAGAAAAGTATAGTTGAAAATTTTGCGCCTATTTTAGCAAAAATATTTAGTCCTTTATTCTTGGCACTTATGGTTTCGTTCTTAGTAGTGATAATTATTACCGGTAAGAGTCCATTTATGGAACGGGAATTTTTAATAGCATTTGATCTCATGCTTGCTCTAGTATTGGGATTGGTTTTATACGTTATTTCGTCACGCAATAATCAACAACCGCCCAACATGTTTGATTATCTGAATCTTGCCCTAATCCTAATAGCATTTGTTATTGATGGGGTTGCCCTATCTGCCATACTTTTCCGCTTGTCGGCCTTTGGCATCACCCCCAATAAGATTGCAGCTTTGGGAGAAAATCTAATTTTATTAGGTAACTTAGGCGGCCTGGCGTGGCTATATGTTGTCTATTTCAAAAGAAAATGTGATTTTATCAAGCTAGAAAAATGGCAGACAGGTTATCTATATGTTTATTTCATCTGGACCGCAATAGTCGCATTTATATTTCCGATCCTATTTAGGTTTTATTAGTGTGTATGGGTGTTAGGGATTAGCTAATCTAGTTGCCAAAATAAAGCGATTTAGGGGTGGATATGTTGGATCCTAGAACATGTTATAATTCTTTGCTTGCTCAAAAATTGATTGAAGGTCTGGATAAGCGTAATATTGAAGGGGTTTATTGTGAGACTAAGGAAGAAGCCGTCAAAAAAGCTCTCGAAATGATTCCGAAAGACAGCTTGGTATCATGCGGAAGCTCGGCTACACTACGCGAAATAGGGTTACAGATTGCTTTGAAAAATGAAGGGTATAATTTCTTAGACCCGGCGGAGCCGCAGGGAGGTATAGCCAAGGATGAAGCGGCCCATCAAGCATTGGGAGCTGATTACTTTTTGATGAGTACCAATGCTATTGCACAAACGGGCCAACTGGTTAACATTGATGGGTACGGGAACCGAGTAGCCGCCCTCATCTTTGGGCCGAAACATGTAATAGTTATAGTGGGGATTAATAAAGTTGAACCCAATCTAGACGCAGCCATACTCAGAGCAAAAAATTATGCCGCTGCCCTGACCTGCCTGATATTCAAACAGGACTACGCCTCTTGGGATGAACTGGCTAAGGTAGCTGAAGAAGCCAATAGCCACCTTGTAGTAACCAGTAAACAAGCTATAAGAGGGAGAATCAGGGTAATACTTGTGGGAGAATCTTTAGGATATTAAGATATATATAGTCATGTGATTATACCGTTTATATGGTTAAGACAAGTATAACAGTTGACGAAAGAATGCCTGAAATTGAGGCAGGTACAGGACAGGCGACAATTAGGTTCGCGGAAAGAGGATATAGAATTCATTGTATAGAAATGGGCATAATCTTACTCTGTTATTACTGCAAAAATGCGAAAACAATACTTTAACCCCAGTGCATTAATATAATACGAGAGCAGATAATATAGGGTACTTCGACTAGACTTGCTCCATAAACATAAAAGAAGCCTTCAAGATCAGATGGCTTCTTTTAGTTGGGTAAGCTATTACTGTTTGCCAATCATAT
This sequence comes from Syntrophomonadaceae bacterium, assembly GCA_963665865.2. Classification (GTDB taxonomy): domain Bacteria; phylum Bacillota; class Syntrophomonadia; order Syntrophomonadales; family Syntrophomonadaceae; genus PHAA01. The sequence continues at coordinate 456,570 of CAXXWF010000001.1, forward strand.
TTTACTCTGAATGCGCTTCGAAGGTACTACAACAGGTTCCATCGGCAGTTTTTGCCTTACCGTCTCCCATCGCTGAAACCATCAACTGTGAGGCATAACAAGCCTGGCTTTTGTTATACTTACAGTTGTCTACGCTGCACTGCACTTTTAAGCTAGGTGATTTCATTTCCCGCCTCCTTACTCATAAGATATCTTTATCTTGCCCAGTGAGAAAATATAGCATACAAATTGCCAACTGCAAAAGGCTTGGAGGAATTAGGGCCTGAAGCCTTCACCTACGAGGTCCTGGAGGAAAAGGAAGCTGATGATGTTACCGATATGCGCTGGGAACTTAAGCAGATGGAGATCCTGGTTGGAAAAATTACAGCCCTATGGAGATAGGGGATATAATTATGGTGGGAGGCAGCACATATGGAAGCCAGAAATGCTTCTGGAAGGCTGGTTGGATCGTTCTTCTGTCGGATGGTCTTCCAACCCTTTGTATCGCAATAACTCCAGTCATTTGTCCCGCATGCTAATAATTAGAGTTAGAATACTGCAAATATGGTATAAATAAACTGGTATCTATTAGGCATTTCCAATAAAGTTTAAAAATTGAAACGCTCAATTATGACTGTACCTAGGTGGAGGGTTTTTATGCGAGTAATTAAGTTCGTACTGATTGCTATTGTACTAACGCTGATAGTAGGCTGTTCTTCTAGTCTTAATGAACTAGAACAATCAAAGCTTAGTAGGTTAGAAACTGAAAATAGTTTGTTGAAAGAACAAATTGCCCAATTCAATCAACCTCTTTCTATGACATACATTACATATATTGAAAAGATGAGGTTTGTCCCTAATGCTTCACAAATTTTAGCTTTACCGATTAAAGGCTCATATGTTTTAAGGCCTATAGAGCCCAATACGGTCGTGACTGTTTTTGATGCTGTTAGTACAGGTCAAAATGATCTATGGCTATATGTGGAAATACCAGTTTATGATACTCCAATGAACATGAAGGGTTGGATTATGGAGGCTGATACCGTAGCACTAACCAAAGATAATGTAAAATTAGTTCAAAGTGATCTTGTCGTAGGTAAAGGAACTAATATTTATAAAGTATTTGAATTTGAAAAGATTTTTACAACAAACCCAGTTAAAGAAACCTTTGATAGACGGGGAAGATTGGTAGAAAAAGTGAATGGCTGGGCCAGATTATCTTGCCCAGGAGGTTCAGATATATGGGTACAGGAAAAGGATTTAATATATCCGACAGTTGAATAGAAAGAAACTGCTGCCTAACTTAGAGGTTGCAATATGATTGGATAAAGTTCCAAACTACGGCATCCTTCAATAATTAGCTTCGCATTATTCATATATAGTTCTACGCAATCTGTCAATGATACGTACCAATTATAGAAGTAAGTTAACATTAGTAATAAAATAGGACACACGAATTATAAATAAATCTATGGTTTAGGAGATTAATATGAGTTTATTTCAATTTTTAGCAAGTGATAAATTGCTAAAGGAAGTTAAGAATCCATATATAGAATTTATATCTATAAACTACCTTGCCAAACTGCACAACAAAGATAAGGCGCGGTACTCGATGTCAAAATTGATTATGGAATAGGGGAAACAACGTACCCCGCTTATGGGAATGCTTATAAGTTAGAAGTATAGGTTATGAGCATATTGTCATGTTGAAAGATTTAGAAACGCCTCCCATTATCCATATTTGGTTCTGAACAGAAAGGATGTTTTTTATGAAAAAATACGATACGATTATATTTGATTTAGATGGCACATTACTTAATACACTTGAAGACCTTACGAATAGTGTCAATTTTGCATTAGTGCGGTGTGGTTTTCCTTGCAGGACAATGGCGGAGGTTAGGAGTTTTCTGGGTAATGGTGCAGCACGTTTAATGGAACATTCTGTACCTGACGGAATTAATAACCCTCAGTATGAAAAATGTCTTGCAGATTTTCGCAATCATTATCCACAGAATATGCAGAATAAGACTGATGCTTATAAAGGTATTATAGAGCTATTGGGACAATTATCAAAAGAAGATTATAAAATTGCAATTGTATCAAACAAATCTGATAAGGCAGTAAAGGAACTTAACCAAGTCTATTTTGGAAAATATATAAAAGTAGCAATTGGAGAATCAGAAAATGTTTCTATAAAGCCAGCACCTGATACTGTATTTAAAGCACTTGAGGAATTAGGCTCTACTGTTGATAAAGCACTATATGTAGGTGATTCAGAAGTTGATGTTAAAACAGCTAAAAATGCTGGAATGATGTGTGTAGGTGTAACATGGGGATTTAGAGATAAAGAAGTTTTGGAGCAGAATGGTGCAGACTACATTATAGATAGACCACAGGAATTATTGAAAATAATTGCTTATTAGATTGATTGTGTGAGAAGATCCATTCTCAGGATTATGAGCATGATATGTGCTGTGGTTAAGTCACAGTATTCTCTTATACTGCGTGAAATAAAATAATAATTTAGTATTAGAAAGAGGATCTGATAAATGAATACCTTTATTTCCGAACGAACAATAAAAAAATATGTGCAAAAGTTGAACGCTTCTCCAGATAAAATATTTCCATTACTTTGTCCTACTATGGAGCATAAGTGGATTCAACCTTGGAAGTGCGAAATGATTTTTTCCCAATCTGGTTATGCTGAAGACAATTGTGTGTTTAGGACCAATTTTCCGGAAGATATAGAACCTGAAAATTGGATTGTCAGTCAGTATGAAAAGGATAAAACAATCCAATTTATACGCTTTAATAACTCTATAGTCATAAGGTATAATATTACCCTGGTTGACAATGGAGATAGTACAACAGACGCTGCCATTGAGCAAATAATAACAGGATTAAACGAAAAAGGAAACAAGTACATTGTTTCTTATAAAGATGAATTATATATGGAGGAAATATCAGCTTTGGAAAAGATGTTAAATCATTATCTTAATACTGGAAAAATGCTAAAAATAATTGAATAGTTATCGTGTAGATACGGGTATTTCTAATGAGAAAATCAAAAGTATTAGGTTGGATTTTGAAGGCGCTGTGGATCGGATTTATGATCGGTTTGGAGATTATTATAATTTCATCCAAGATAGATATTGCATCCGGATCGAGTCCGGGTGCAATAACATATTTCTTAACAATATTCTGGACTGCTCAGGTTGTCATTATCGCCTACTATAATATGCTTTATATGCGTAAATAGATGCTAAAATAACAAATAATATAGTGGTAAAGATCGAAACCGAATGCACGTAGGTAGATGTTCTTGTTACTTGCCCAATCATACTTGATGCAGCAAATAAGAGGCAAAATGCAACGGTCCACTTTTGATATTTACTCAAACTAAAGACCTCCAATGTTTGTTATTAATGATTATATTTTACATCAGTCAACAGAGTAAATGGACTTATTATTGTAAGCGTCAAAGACACTGTGACGTGAGCTACATTAAGTCAGGCTCATCCACTCCAACAAGATCGCAAAGAGCATTGTTAACCATTATCCTAAAATCCTCATCAGATATGTTGTTGGCTTGAGCATATTCGACGACATCATCGACAGTGCTAACAAATTTTTGCGCTAAACGAGCATTCTCCCTTTTCATCTTTGGAAAATACTGAATAACATAGCCTGAATAATCCATTTCAAAGAAATATCTTGATATCTTTCCATCAGCAAAATCGGAGACAAAATCTATCATAAACGCCGTATGTTTTCCAACCTTCATCAGTCTTCCTCCCACGCTAATTTTTTCAGATTCGTGTTACCAAGCTGCGGGGTGAATACTTTCTCCGGCAAGGCTGCACTACCGGGTAAAAAGTCTTTAATCTCAGATGCGTAACCCGTTTTTCCCAAGTTAGGGGCATTGGTAAAAATCCACGTTAAATATTCAAATGGATTCAAACCATTTTCTCTTGCACTTACAATCAGGCTGTAATAAATTGCACTGGCCCTAGCGCCGTTTGGCGTATTAGTAAAGATCCAGTTCTTTCTACCAATTACAAAAGGTTTAATACTGCGTTCTGCACGGTTATTTGAAATTTCAAGACGCCCTTCCAACAGGTATCTTTCGAGATACTTTCGCTGGGACTTTGCATAATGCACCGCTTTGCCGAGAAGAGTATTGGGCAAAACAGCAAGACCTTCTGTCCAATTGTAAAATTCATCAAATACAGGCCTTGAAAGGCATTTACGCTCCTTAAGGCGGTTATCCGGGCTAAGCGTGGCAAACTGTTTTTCAAGATTGAAGAGTCTATCGCAATAGGCTACTCCTTTTGCCGCATTGGATTCCGGTTGTTTGTCCTTAGGCAGAGTTTTAAAGGCATCAAAAAACTTCCGCCTAAGATGTGCCAGGCAGCCTACCACAATTATGGTTTCAGGAAGCTTATGATAACCGTCATATCCATCTGCATGAAGGTATCCTTTAAAAGATTTTAAAAATTTTTCAGGATGTATATGTCTTCTGTCAGGTTGATAATCATAAATTACAATCTGGTGTTTTGCCTCTCCGCTGGTACGGTACAGCCACATGTAACTCTTTGACTGTGCTGCCTTACCCGGTTCTTTCAACACCTGCACGGTCGTTTCGTCTGCGTGAAGCACTTCATGCTCACATAATCGGTGCTTCATCTCTTCATATATCGGTTCCAACCATTTCTCACTGGCTTTGATCAGCCAGTTTGACATAGTCTGTCGGGAAAGCAGGATGCCATTTTGTTTCCACTCTTGCTCCTGCCGGTATAGGGGGGAGGCCATCATGAATTTCTGCACGGCTATGTGGGCTATTGTATCAGGGGAAGCAAATCCGCCTTTTATGACAGGTTCTGGCATATCTGCCTTTACGATAGGAACATGGTCGGAAGTGCCTTCACAATTACGGCAGGCGTAAACATGCCGTACGTGCCGTATAATTACTGCTTTTGCAGGAATGACTTTAAGTTCTTCCCGGATTTCTCTTCCCATAGTATGTAATCCATTGCCACAATCCGGGCAAATACATTCTTCAACCGGCAGCTCGTGTTCAATTACCTCAACAGGCAAATCCTTAGGCAATTTGTCAGTTGTAAGGCGTGTTCGTTTGCGATAATGCGCCTGTACTTCGGTAAGTTTCGGTTCCGGTATGGTTATATCAGCACTGGATTCGGCCTCGTTGAATATGGACAACTGAAGATCGCCGGTCTTTTCACTGGATACGCCAAATTGTTTATGTTTCGCAAGGCGGATCTGTGATATAAACCACTGTACCTGCTGTTCTAACTCAGCAATTTTGCGGTCCTTTTCTTCAATTATTTCAAGCAGTTTTTCTGCTGAATCAACTTGCATTTTCATAAGAAAATTATACCACAATAACCCCATTGAAGCTAGTATTTATGCGGTTTTAAGCACTTTGCGAGATGAATATTTCAAGAGATCTGCCGCTCAAAAACTTCTTCTCGTTTAAGCTTTTTTTCCAATTTTGCACCTTCAATGAGATAGGATAATTCTTTGGTTTCAAGAACCATGGTATCCGTGTCTCCCTTTGCCGGCCAGCGAAAATGTCCGCGCTCCAGACGCTTGAAATACAACCAGAATCCATCGCCGTCCCATTCTAATATTTTCATTCTATTTCGATGCCGATTGCAGAATACAAACAATGCTTCCGAAAACGGATCAAGCAAAAAGCTATCTTTAACCAGCGTCATTAGTCCATTAATAGATTTCCTCATATCTGTATGCCCGCAGCATATGTACACGGGTTTGTCACTCCACCTCATTACAGTACCTTTAATATGCGGCAGACTTTTTTCAGAAGTTCAGGATCTGTCTCCGCATCCACAGTGACTCGGCAACCGCCGACTTCAATATCCAGCGTGGATTTTATTTCTTGACCTTGGGCAAGTTGTATCCATCCTTCTGGAACACAGTTCACGGGCTCCTCCAGCTTTGAAATCCCTGCACATGCAGCCTTTCGTAATTTCCGCTGCCAGTAAAAGTATGCATTACTGCTTATTCCTGTATCCCTGCAGAATTCCTTAACGCTTTGCCCGCTGCACTGCTTTTCCTGTATAACTTGCATCCACTTTGATAGACGGTATTCTGCTGTTACTTTTTGTATATCCATACAACCACTCCGTTTTTGCTTGAAAAACTTTGCTAACTTTTTCAAGTTTTTAAATTTTTTCAAGTTCTATATTTGTGATTGTACTAGCTTCAAGGCTACTATTCTAGGTGCCGGTATCTTTGACGCTTACTTATTATTGCTGCGCAGTTCAAAGATAAGGCGGAATTGGCTAATAACACAAATCCTGGATATATGTCATGAGATACTAACTTAAGGACTGCACAGATTGTTTGTTATGTGTAATGCTATTCTGATTCTTGTTTACTCAATGAGGTAACTAAAACAAATCCAAATAAAATACCAGCTACAGTAACTAAACTCGGGTGAAATCCCACTATGAACCCAATGACCCCCCAATTGCGTGGTAAATCCGCAAAGTACGTGATTGGAGCTATTGCGACACAAAGGGATGGAAGGCCAACTGGAAAAAGCCTGATCCAATCAATTTTCCAGGAGCCTTTCTGTTTTAGTGTGGTAATAAACTGCGGTAAAGCTATTAGAAGGCCAACTAAAATGGGGAAAGTTGACATGAACAACCAAAGATATGTTGTATTGAAAGTTGTAGAATATAACTGCTTTAAATATTGGTGATAGTCATCAGCCTTTATCACTATATAACCAAAGGCAACAATATATAACAAATAGCTTATAAATCGTTTTAAGTTATTATTCATAAAGTATCTCCAATCTTACATTAATATTTCTGTAATAGATTCTCTATTTTGCTTATTAATCCCTTTATACTTTTGCTTTTATTGAGAATATATTGCTGCACAGTACAAAAATGATGCGAAACTTGAAAAAATAGAGAAAATTTATCTCAAATCGTTGAAACACGTGAGTTAACGGGCAAGGAGGTATTTTGCTAATGAATGTTCATGAACGCTTAACGGAGGCGGTACGCTTAGTAAAGGAAAGAGAAAAGTGGCTTCATCGCAGAGAAATAACCGCTAATCTAATTCAAGGACAGAAAAATCTAAGGGATCAGCTAAAAAGACAATTAGCTTTGGAAAGCAGAGATGTGGAAAGGTTGGACGGCATTACACTTCTTAATCTTTGGCATAGCCTCAGAGGAACTAAGGAAGAAGCAAAACGAAAAGAGCAGGAGGAATATCTGACAGCCAAACTTAAGTATGATGAAGCAAATGTTGCCCTGATAGCACTTGAAGCAGATCTAACAAGAATGGACATCACTTTGACCGCCATGGGTGATCTGGACACTAAATACCAGCAGGCTATGCGGGACAAGGAAGAGTACTTGCTTCGCTCTAGTGGATCTGAGGCCCAGCACCTGTTTGAGATGGCCGAACAGTTGGGTTACTTAAAAGCTGAGGAAAAAGAACTGATAGAAGCAATTGAAGCCGGCAAGAAAGTGGAGAAAGCATTCTCTAAAGTCCAGAAAAGCTTGGGTAGCGCTCAAGGATGGGGTGCCGTAGACTTGTTGGGGGGAGGTCTTCTAAGCACTGCGATAAAGCATTCACACATCAGTGATGCCAGGAATGAAATAGACCAGGCTCAGCTACTGTTGCGAAAATTTCAGCGGGAACTGTATGATGTCAAACTTACGAATGACACCATTCAAATAGGCGGATTAGCAACATTTGCCGATTTCTTTCTGGATGGGTTATTATTCGACGCAATAGTTCAGTCTAAAATCAACACTGCTCAGGATCGCACCAAGCAGCTACAACGTAAGGTACAGGCGACTATTCATGACCTAAACATGATGAAGGAGCAAAACAGTCAAAAACTATTGGAACTCGATCAAGAACGTAGGCAAATAATAGAAAACGTCAACTGAGTCTTATTTGCATGTGAAAAATACTGCCTTTTGCACGGGATGGTTTAAGGTCAGATTGATAAACATATATTACTGTCATACAAGGAGAGATGGCCTTAAAATTAGGTGATAATAAATTAAATATTAGTTTCCGATTATCCCCCTGTGTCAGAATAGTTGTCATAGAACTCTAAGAAAAGTATGGTGAGTTAATGGGATGCTAGGAGTGAAATGATGGCAAGATACAGTGAAGAATTCAAGTACTCAATTATGATAAAAATGATGCCACCCCAAAATCAGTCCGTCAGTCAGATATCCAGGGAAACAGGTCTTTCGGAGGGAACCCTGCACCAATGGCGGAAGAAGGCCCGAACAAAGGGACTCGCAGTGCCTGGTGGAGAACAGGTAGTGGAACGCTGGAGTACTTAAGATAAATTTCTTATTGTTATGGAGACAGCCCTTCTCAGTGAAGTAGAAATAGAAAAGTATTGCCGAAGCAAGGGGCTCTACACTGAACAAATACTAGCCTGGAAAGATGCCTGTATGCAAGCAAATGGTGGCATTGCAGAGCAGGCTGCGCGATTGTAAAAAGAACTACCTCAGAAGGGGCATGAGTGCAGACAATTGGAGCAAGAGCTTCGTCGCAAAGACGCAGCCCTGGCAGAAACAGCGGCCTTACTGGTACTAAGAAAAAAAGCAAATGCGATTTGGGGAGACGGCGTGGACGTCTAATCAGTGCCTTGGATCGCTCTACATCTATAATACTGATTGAAGAAGCTACCCTAGCGGGTGCCCGTGAAAAAATGGTCTAAATGGAATTAGAAATCAGCCAGCGGATTTTACAGCGTTGGCGAAGTGACACAACGCCATTGGAGGATCAGAGACCCTATGCTAGTCGCTCAGACCCTCGAAACAAGCTGAGCGAAGAAGAAATCCAAATAATTGTAGAAATGACCAGCCAGAAGGACTTTCAAAGTCTTCCACCCAGTCAGATCGTGCCCATTCTTGCAGATCGGTGGATCTATCTGGGATCGGAATCTTCGTTCTATCGAATTCTGAGAAAGAAAAACATGCAACACCACAGCGCTAGCGGTTTTGTTCTATCCATATTAGATTCTGCACAGTATGTTAATGATACGTAACAATTATAGAAGTAAGTTAACATTAGTAATAAAATACGACACACGAATTACAAATAAATCTATGGTTTAGGAGAATAATATGAGTTTATTTCAATTTTTGGCAAGTGATAAATTACTAAAGGAAGTTAAGAATCCATATATAGAATTTATATCTATCAATGAGGCTTTAAAACGTAATATAGAACTAAATAATTTTACAATGAATGATACAGAGATTGATAAAGAGGATAAAATTATTATGTTTTGTGATTCGGAAGAACATTTTGAAGAAATTGTGATTAATCATGATATGTATTATTCTTCTGAATATGCAGAGGAATATTCTAATAAACAATATTTTTCAGAGTTGCATTGGCGTTATACAGAAGCAAGGGCGAAGCAACTTGTTGATTATTTGAAAGAACAGTTGAAGAGTTCAGATGAGGTTGAAATATGGAGCATCTGGTTAGATGATCATAAATCAGCAAGTATCAAATCTATAAATGTTAATGAATTAAGCCTGGCAGATTTAGAATTTTTGGATATTTCTAATGGTTATGAGCAACCAAAATGTCTGGTAATTAAGAAGTAGGTACATTTTGGTTATAGTTATGTCGAAGGAGGAGTCTTGTGATTGAAGTTGGTATTTTCGGAGCATCAGGTTACAAGGGCGGAGATGCCTTGCGGATATTATCTGAGCATTGAGAGACTGAAATAGCATGGATAACCAGCCGTGGCGACAAACCAATAGAATACTTCGATAAGATATGTATGGGGCAAGTCTTAAATTTACCAAATCTGATAAAATTACACCTTGTGATACGATTCTCTCCGCACTTTCCTATGGAGGTATTATGAATCGAGCAAGAGAACTAATGAATAGTGGTAATCAGGGGGGCTCTAAGTAATGATGGATTTCCCAGAGTTTATGAAGAATAGCGAAAATCGTATAAGTAGCAAGGAGCAACATACAAAGGATATTGAAGGCTATTTCTACAATGGTGCAGATGATAGCCAAATGGCTTTTTGGACATGTTACGCTGACAGAATTTCAGACAAACATATTCATAACTTCGATGAGTATATGGTTTGCGTATGTGGACAATATACAGTAATCATCAATGATAAGGAGTATGTTCTTAATCCAGGTGATGAAATTCTCATTCCAATGGGGACAGAGCAATGGGGAAAATGCATTGCGGGAACAAGGACTATCCACGCGTTCGGTGGAAAACGGATTCACGGAATTTAATGATTAATTCAAATAATATCCCAACTTCCCATTATCGATATTATACAACCTGCTGTCTTACCTCCACGAACAAATGTAATTCTCGGCAATATCAATCGCGGTAAATATACAAAATCCCATAAAGCTGAGGATTACAATACCGGCATACATATCGAGATAATTCACTCTCATCCAGGAATCCATGATGAAATAACCCATGCCGTATTCTGTTCCAAAAGTTTCGGTGAAAAACAGGATGGATACTGCTGTGCCCAGTGCCAGGCGGGTGGCAGTTAGGACTTCGGGGAGGGAAGCGGGGAGTATTATTTCAGTGAAGGTCTGCATTTTACTGGCGCCCAGGGATTGCAGGGAGCGAAAGGTCTCCTCGGGGATGGATTTGACCGCATCCCGGGAACCGATTATGATCTGGAAAACTATTATTAATATAATCATGGTCAGCTTGGAAGTCTCGCCCAGGCCGAATAGGAGCATTACTATCGGGAGCAGGGCCAGTTTCGGGACCGGGTAGGTGAAGTAAACCAGCGGTGACAGGATTTTGTCTGCTTTATTAAAATAGCCCATTAAAAAGCCCAGAGGGACTCCGACCAGAATGGAAATAACTATTCCCGCCATAATCCTGCCCAGACTGTACATTACATGGATTTCCATCTTAGACTTAAAGATCTCCATGATTGTTAAAAATACTTTATATGGCGATGGTATGATGGGGAGGTTTAGTATCGCTGCTATTGCCCACCAGAGCACAATTACAACTATAAAGCTGTACAATGCCCCCTGCCATTTCTCTCTAGAAAGCACCTTTATCACCCTTTAACATTTCTCTTAATTGCTTGGACATGGCATAATACTCATCCCGGTATCTTAAGTTATCCATTTGGAAACATGGATTATCCAGGACTTCCAAGATCCTTCCCGGTGCCGGGGAGAATACCGCTATCTTGCTGCCCAGGTACAGCGCTTCATCCACACTGTGGGTAATGAAAACCGTAGTCACCTGATTCTGTTTCCATATGGTCAGGAACAGTTCCTGCATCTCTTCGCGGGTTATCGCGTCCAGGGCTGAAAATGGCTCGTCCATCAACAGCAAGTCGGGCTTCATAATGAAAGAGCGGGCGATAGCAACCCGTTGCTGCTGACCGCCGCTCAGTTCTTTGGGGTATCGGTCCAGCAAGGCATCAATACCTAATTGTTTTAAGATGTAACTGCTGTATTCATCGATAGTCTGTTCACCATTTTTTATTTTCATGCCCAGCATGGCATTTTGGGCGACATTCTTCCAGGGCAAAAGGCCATAGTTTTGAAGTATCAAGCCTATGCGCTGAGATTTAGGATTGATAGGATTGCCATCTATTGAGACATTTCCGCAATAATTCCCCAGTATGCCGGATAGGACATACAGAAATGTCGATTTGCCGCAGCCGGACGGACCTATAAAGGTATAGATATCCCCGGTGCTGATATTCAGGTTTACTCGGTCGAGTGCTAATACCGGGCCATTTTTACCTTCGTATTGCACCGATAGGTCTTTGATTGCAATCACTAATTCATTACCTCAAAACTTGATCATCTACCAGAGCTTTATATTCGTAACTTCCTTTAATGAGATTTTTATCTTTCAGCCATTTAACTACATCATTAAAAATGGCTTCGCTGGGTAATACAGCCTTCGCATATTGGGGAAGTTTAAAGGAGTCCTTGATTTCCGTCGGGAAACTCTGAGTCTGGATGATATAATCAACATAATTGGCCAGTGGTTCCGTTTGCAGGTAGTTTACAGCATCATTGTAAGCCTTGAAAACGGCCTTGATCTCGGCGGGATTATCCTGCAGACTTTGAGCGGTAAAGGCTATAGCCCCTGCTTTATTGTTCATACTGTCAGTGCTGTTTAATACTTTGGCCCCATTTTTTACTGCTAGGCCAGCTAATGGTTCAGGCAGGATAGCAGCATCAACCTTAGCACCCTGCAGCATTTCCAAACGGGTTGGCAATGGAGGTATAGCAATCTTTTTAATTTCTTCCGGTTTGATTTGGCCGGCCTCCAGCATTTTGTCACTGGTATATTCCATGATCGTATTGGTTGACATGCCCACGCTTTTTCCCTTAAGGTCACTAATGGAATTAATACCTGAAGTTTTGCCAGCCATTAGTTCGATATTGCCATCGTTTTTGGAGCATATCTTGAGGTTGATGCCTCCCTCATTGGCAAACACTACAGCCAGAATGTCGGTTATAACGCCGTCCAGCTGGCCACTTTGCAAGGCACTGTCTCTATCTTTGGCACTATTAAAGTGCACTATTTTTACCTGAACTCCCTCTTTAGTAAAATAGCCATTTTTATCAGCTATTATAAAGGGGATTGATTCAACATCAGGCATGATCCCAATAGTTATGGTCTTGGCCGGTACTACCGCTGCTTTTTGTTGGTTGCAGCCTATTAGGCTTATGGTACTGATAACAATTAGCAAATAAACAAGTATCTTTTTCACTTTTCTCTCCCCTCATTCTTTTAAATATTAATATTTCTGTTCCAATTCATTACCATAAATAAGTGTAATACATCATTCCCCATAAAACCATATATTTTAGCAAGTATTCACTAAGGGAATAAAAATAGGAGCCTCATTCCACAAAATGAGGCTCCACAATATAAGTTAACCACCCATGGCCGCAAGCCACAACCACCCATGAAATCTAACGGTAATGTCATCCTGAACGAAGTGAAGGATCTTATCGCCGAATATGGTATTCTCCGAAGGAGATCCTTCGTTGCACTCAGGATGACACGAACGTTATTTTCGTATTAAATCCTGGTTCTTTTGCCGGTATTACTTGACCTTCTTAAGAACGTAGTAGGCAGGTTGCATTCCCCTGAAAGTATAGTCCCCGCTCTTCCATTCAAAGAATAGATAGGTATCTCCCTTTAACTCTTTGATTTCATATTTGCTGGCAGTTTTATTGTGCATACTTAAGACTAACCCGTTGGTCCAGGTATAGAATCCTTCAGGAAATTTGTTTTCTGAATTATAAGCAGATAATACACCATTTTCAGAAAACACGAGCTTGGTTAAAAATAGATCGCCTGGATAATAGGTAACCCCAGGTTCAAATTGGTCCATCGTTCTAACGCAGTCAACACTTTGCCATTCACCAATTATTGCGGGATCGTTTACAAAAGGAAAGTCGATTTTATCCTCTGTTGAGGTTACTTTATAATTCGAATAATCCAGATTATCAACCTTCTTTAATACACAGTAATAGGGCTTCATATGCCAATACGTATAATCTCCACCCTTAAATTCAAAGAACAAGTAGGGCATACCGTCAATATCTTTGATCTCATACATACCGGCAGTTTTCTCCTGCTTGTTAATTATCAGGCCTTGAGTCCAGGTTAAGGCAATCGGTGCCAAGTTGCCATTACCATTATTGAAAGAACCCAGCGTTTCACCTTTGTTTAGAAATACCAATTCATTAAGGTCCAAATCAACCTGAGTGGTTTTATTGTCCGGGCTAAAATCATCAATATTTTTAACCAAATCAACTGCTTGCCATTTGCCGATTACCTGCTGGTCACCAATAAAAGGATAATCGGTTTTATCTACAATGGCTGTAAACTTAAAACCTACCAGAGTTAAGAAGACCAGCGCTATCAAGGCCATACTGGGAATAGCTATTACTCTCCTTAAACCCAGGATTTTTCTGTTTCCATTTTTATACTTATTCCAAACCTGGTTAAAGGGAATTGAGGGTACTTTTTGATCCAATTTCATTTTCATAATCTCTCCTATCTTGGAATTAGATTGTTCCATATAAATCCTCCCCTTCATTTGACATCATAATATTGTTGGTGTGCAGTTGTTTGCCCAGGGAGTTTAAGGCAGCATTCAGCCGAGATTTGCAGGTGCCCAAGGGGATGCCTAAAGTGGTGGCTATCTCATTTAGCTTTAATCCCGAATAGTAATGCATAACAATTATTTCTTGACGCTTTTGAGTCAGCTTATTAATCTCTTTCCATAATTCCTGGTCTAGTTCGTTTTTCAGGACTACATCCTCTACAAAATTATATCCTCCATTATCTGGTACTTCTTTAGTCAGAAAAAGCCACTTCTGTTTGCGAAGGGTTTTGCGAGTAATGTTTAAGGCAATTTTATAAATCCATGGCAATATGGGTTTGGCAGAATCATAGCTGTGATATTTTCGAAAAACTTGAATAAATGTATCCTGGGTGATATCGTCTGCCAAGGTAGGCGATTTGGTTAGAAACAATGCCGCTCTATATATTTGGTGGGAATGATCTCTAAAAATTGCTTCGGCCTGATCTAGAGTGATAATTTTGTTCAATATCCTTCTCCTTTCTTGCGATATCTGAGCTATATATACCTAAAATGCCAAAAAGGTTCGGTATAGTATCAAAAATTATTTACATGGATTGTTTTAACAGAATAGAGAGGCAGATACTTAAAATCCTACTTATAGTATAATATGGTAATAATGTAATTGGGAAATAATTAAGGGTAGGGGAGAGGGGCTGATGTTGAAGGCAATAAGTTTTGGTGCCGCAGTTTTTTTGGTTCTGGCATTGGTAGCTGTCTTCGGAACTGATGCGGAATGGCTTATAAACTACGCTTTTTCAATGGGAATTGTTTGCTTGGTTCTAGCCATTGTGTTTGGTGGTGGTGGACTTCCCAACGGTATGGCACCGGGAACCCATATGCAAGGTCATGATACCAAGGAAGATAGGAGTAGGAGAAACCGTTGGTCGATCAACCTGTTATTAGTAGCCTTACCTAACTTACTGGGAGCGGTTTTAGTCTATATATATATCTGCACCGTTGACCCAAAACTGATCCATAGTCCATCAGGCTAACATTGCTGCCCTTGGATCTCTCTGCTGTTGCAAGAAGGTGACCATCATTTTTATTAGATACATTAAGATTTTTATTGTATTTCATCTTAAAGAGTATTATTATATTAAATATATAGTGTATCAATATTATCCAGTTTAAGAATTGGGGTTGAGCTGAATGCAAATCACACGTCAGACCGAATATGCGATTAAGACCTTAATTGAATTAGGACTTGTTCCTTACGGTCAGCTGATTTCCAATAAGGTGATTTCGCAGCGCCATGAAATCCCAGAGGAATTCTTGCACAAGACTATTCAGATGCTCTCCCGAGCCGGGTTGGTGGTTACGCAGCGAGGAGTCCAGGGTGGGGTAAGACTGGGTCGACCATTGACTGAGATCACTATTGCCGATGTGATTGAAGCCATGGAGGGACCGGTAGCGATTAATGTATGCTTAAGCCCAGGATATCATTGTCCCAACATGGGGTTTTGTAAGGTTCGAGAAGTCCTGGCTAGTGCTCAGAATGCCATGGTGCAGGAGCTGAATAAAAAAAGTCTGGCTGATATTGTAGCCGCGGGAAAGGGGGAAATATCAGTAGTATAGCCAAGATATTTTTTTATAACCTAAACAAGATAAATATAATCCACAATATCTAATAATATTTATTATAAAATTTGAAGGAGGATTTATTAATGTTTTGCAATCAATGTGAACAAACTTCAAAGGGAATTGGATGTGCAACAGTTGGGGTATGCGGTAAGAAGCCGGAGGTAGCAGCTTTATTAGATTTGCTTACCCAATCGATCAGTCAGCTCTCTGAGGTTGCCGGGCAGGCTCGCGCCAAAGGCATAGTTGATTCAGCCATTAACAGATTTACCAGTGATGCTCTTTTTGTAACTTTGACCAATGTAAACTTTGATCCGGCTGCTGTTGAAAAATATATAAACACTGCAGCCGAATATACCAAAGAACTTAGTATGCAAGCTGGTTTAACCGTTCCCGCCTTCAACCTCACTGACCTTAATGGACTTATAGAGCAGGGAGAAGTTTGCGGATACCCTGGCAGTAAGGAATCTGATCTGGATATTCGTTCCCTGCAAGAGATTCTGTTATATGGAGTAAGAGGTGTGGCAGCCTATGCTTATCATGCCGCTATTTTAGGGCAGGAAGATGATAATGTATATGCATTCATTCATGAAGCCATGGCTAGCTTGATAGGGGAAGCCAAGCCGATGGAAGCATGGCTGGATATGGTTTTGAAATGCGGTGAAATCAACCTGCGAGCCATGGAAATCCTGGATGCAGGCAACACCACTACTTTTGGACATCCTGCGCCCACCGAGGTCAAACTTGGACATCTAAAAGGAAAGTGCATATTGGTGTCTGGTCATGATCTGAAGGATCTCAAAGACCTTCTGGAACAGACCGAAGGTAAAGGCATCAATGTATATACCCATGGAGAAATGCTGCCGGGCCACGGTTATCCAGAGTTAAAGAAATATGCTCACCTGGTTGGACATTATGGTACTGCCTGGCAGAATCAGAAGAAGGAATTTTCTGCTTTCCCGGGAGCGATTCTGATGACTACCAATTGTATTCAAGCGCCTGAGGTAAGTTATGTGGACAGCATTTTCACTACCGGCGCCGTAGGTTGGCCGGGGTTAACCCATTTGAAAAATGGCGATTTTGCTGAGTTAATTGATAAAGCCTTAGTAATGCCAGGATTTGAAAGTGATGAGGATAAAGGTTCTGTTTTAACCGGATTTGCCCGCAATGCGGTTCTGGGCGTAGCAGGACAGGTAGTCGAAGCAGTTAAGAGCGGAGCGATAAAAAGGTTTGTGCTGGTTGGTGGCTGTGACGGTGCCAAATCAGGGCGCAATTACTATTCTGAATTAGTTGACAAGCTGCCTGATGATACCATAGTTCTAACCCTGGCATGTGGCAAGTTCCGTTTCTTTGATCACAAACTTGGTGATATTGGAGGTATACCCAGATTGCTCGATATCGGGCAGTGCAACGACGCTTACTCTGCTATACAGATAGCGGTGGCTTTGGCCAATGCTTTCGAATGTGGGGTTAACGATCTGCCGCTTTCTATGGTACTATCCTGGTATGAGCAAAAAGCAGTGTCCATTTTACTAAGTCTGCTCTATTTAGATATTAAGAATATTCGCTTGGGACCGAGTCTGCCAGCTTTTATATCCCCCAACGTGTTACAGGTACTGGTTGATAAATTTGGAATTAAACCAATAACCACAGTAGAAGAGGACCTGGCTGCTATTGTAGGCTAAGATTAAGTTAGGGGGCAACTTTAATGGATAAGAACAGCACAATCCGGCTGAATGAACAATACCGGGGGTATACCATTAACCCCGCCAATTTTATAGACTACCAGGAGGGGTCAGTGGTGAGCAAAACTTTGCTACAGCAGCCCACTGGTACGGTTACACTTTTCGCCTTTGCGGAAGGACAGGGTTTGAGCGAACACAGTGCACCGTTTGATGCTATGGTGGTCGTGCTGGATGGAAAGGCGGAGATTACTATAGCCGGAACGCCTAATGTGGTCAATGCCGGGGAAATGATAATAATGCCTGCTAATGAACCACATGCCTTGAAAGCTTTGGAAAAATACAGGATGTTGCTAATCATGATCAAATCATAATTGAATATAGCCAGGAAGATCATCTGGAATAACAAATGTTTAATGTCTAAAGGGGAGGTTTGAGCCATGATTAAGAGAAGTATTATTAAGATCGACGAAGGGTTATGTAATGGGTGCGGAGCTTGTATTTCTCCTTGTGCCGAGGGGGCATTGGCATTGATAGATGGAAAGGCCAAAGTTATTCGGGATGAGCTATGCGATGGAGCCGGATTTTGCTTGGGAGTGTGTCCGCTGGGCGCACTGACATTGGAAATAAGGGAATCAGATTTGTTCTCAGAAAAGGCAGTTCAGGAAATTAAGGAAGCGACTGCGAAAACCTATATATCGCAGCAATGCAGCTTTTGCAGTGCCTCGGAAGATGATGCCTATTTGCTGCCGATAAAGCATCAAGGTGATTCCCGGTGGGTTTGTACCCGATGTCTGCCCCAGCTGATACATGGTTAAAAATATTGTTAATAAGAAAATAAACTCCAACTGATCTTTGAAAACCTAATAAACCTGCAAGGCCTAAAACAGAAAAAGAGCACAATAAATTAAGGCCTTATAAATACTGCATCAGCCACAAGCTATAAATATTAGAGATTGTGGAGAGTTAGGCGGTTTTTGGTAGTTCAACCACCTCCAACCCTAACTTTTTGGCTTCAGCAATAATTTTTTTAATCTTGAATTTTTCTTGTTTAGTTCTCGCTACTTCAAAGGATGCTTCATCATAATCAGTTCCGGTTTTTAGCATAGTATAGATAATAACAAGTAACTTTCTTGCTAAGGCGACAATAGCTCTTTTTCCACCCCGGCGTTGTTTTACCTTCCAATACCAGTTAGATAGGTAGGTATTACGCATGCGGGTGATTGACCAGGCCACCTCACATAGTATTCTTTTTAGATAGGTATTCCCATGGAGTATGCGGGTGGACTTTTTTTTCCTGCGCTTTCATTATTGCCAGGGCTTAACCCGGCCCAGGAACATATATGTTCGGCTGTTTTGAACTGAGCCATATCGATACCAATTTCAGCCAAAACAGCTGCAGCTGCCGTTTTACTTATTCCTGGAATTCCATCCAGTTGCTCAAGTTGACGGTGGTATTTTAAGAGTTCTTCATCAATTTTTTGCTCTATCAAATGGAGATGCTCCAGACTTTCATCCAATCGTTTAAGCAACATTTTAAGGAAATCTCTTTGCAGTCTATCCATGTTGCCATTGACTGCTTGCTTGATTTCATTCAACTTGGTTCTGGCTCTTTTTTTAACATATTGGTCAACTTCTTCAGGAGATATTTTACCAAACTCAGCAAGGTGGTCTATAATCCCTCTTCCCGATACTCCGAAAATATCGGTTAAGAAGGTAGATAGTTTGAAACCAGAGCTTTGCAGGTGTTTCTCAATACGGTTCTTTTGTGATGTTATTTCTTCTACGATACCCTTGCGGTATCTGGTCAAATCACGTAATCTCCGTATTGGTTGGGAAGGAATAAAACTTCCCTGTAGTAAACCGGCTCGAAGCAGGGTAGCAATCCATTCGGCATCTTTTACATCGGTTTTTCTGCCGGGGGCATTTTTCATATGCCGGGCATTGCATACCATCAATACTATGGTGCCGTCGAAAGCACTTTCAAGTGTATTGTAAACTGTTTGCCAGTATACTCCCGTGCTTTCCATTGCCACATGGCGGCAGTTTTCTTCTTCTAACCAGTTCTTGAGTTCCTCAAGACCGGAGAGAAGTGTTGAATATGTTCTAATGTTCTTCTCGGGGTTGTTACTGGTAGTGCCTTTCAGAAGGCAAGCCACTACAGTTTCCTTGTGGACATCAAGTCCACAACAGATTTCTAAAATGTCTTGCATGGGGATTACCCTCCTTAAATTAGATTTCAGGGTTGATCGCCCGAGAACTAAGGAGTTTAATACGCGTGCTGTTCCCATATCTTTGGATATGGGGCAACAATTGGCTGTACTCAAAGGCAATCAGGTTAGGTTAGTAAACGAGGTTCTACCATCAAAGTAAATTCAACCTTTGACCCTGATAATATAAATTTAGCAGAAAGTAATTCTTATGCAATCACCTCACTCATTTTCATAGTTGGTTGTGGCCTACGGCCATGGGTGGTTAGTAAGAAAATAACGTTCGTGTCATCCTGAGTGCAATTTCGTGTCATTCTGAGTGTAACGAAGAATCTTCCCCACGGTGACGAGTAAGATCCTTCGCTAATACTCACGATGACACTAATCCCCTACTATGTCGCAATTTTCATAGGTAGTTATGGCAGACGGCCATGGGGGATTAGTTAAAAGGCAACTAAATATTGCTTGAAAAATCTGCCACCTCTATATGATAATTGGGTATAGTCATAGAGGTGGCATTATTACAATTATCAGGGAAGAAGGAGTACGGTAGTATGGGAGTAGGAGCATTATTTATAACTGCGTTTGTAGTGGGGTTGTCAGGGGCTATGATACCCGGCCCATTCCTAACTGCTGCGATTGCCGAAAGCATTCGCCGTGGGTTCTGGGCTGGCCCATGGATGGTACTGGGTCATGCCATCCTGGAATTGGCCTTGGTACTGGCATTGTTGGGGGGAATGGCATCATTCCTGGTTAGAGACGATGTTACCCGTGTGGTTGCGCTTCTGGGTGGGGCATTTCTCATTTTTATGGGATTTACTATGAGCCGGGATGCCCTGGAGGGAAGCATTTCAATGGATGATGCCATAAAGTCCTCCGGGCAGAGAAAGATTCGTCTTCATCCGGTAGCAGCAGGAATAACCTTCAGCCTGACCAACCCATCCTGGTATTTGTGGTGGGCTACGATAGGTCTGATTTACATAACTATGGCAATGAAAAGTGGCACGACAGGGCTGGTCTCCTTTTTCAGCGGACATATAACGGCTGATCTGGCCTGGTATTCACTGGTGTCCCTGGCTGTGACCGGCAGCCGGAAATTCATCAGTCAGCGGGTATATAATTTTATTCTGGCGGCCTGTGGAATTTTCTTACTGGGGCTCGGGCTATATTTCATTTATACCGGAATTAGGCATTGATTAAAAGCTAGCAAAAAGAGGGACGCTAAGCAAGCAGGATGGTTTAGGTTTGTTAGATTTACCCCTGATTTTAGCCTAGTATAATCCTGGTCAGACAGGAATAATCTACAAATACATTTATGAATAAATATATATAAAACTTGACAATCCTATTGATAGATTATATTCTTAATACAGGACATAGCAAAGGGGAAATAAAAGTGGTCGATGTATCTAATAACCAGCCTGTTTACAACATCAGTGTTGCAGCGGAATTGGTAGGTGTACATCCGCGCACCCTGAGAATATACGAAGAAACAGGCCTGATAATCCCGGCGCGAACCGAAGGGAATACCAGGCTTTTTTCAAATGCTGATATCGAGCTGTGTCTGCGCATCCGTTTTCTAATTCAGGAAATGGGATTAAATCTTGCTGGGGTCAAACTGATTCTCATGGTGGAGGAGAGATTAAGCATACGCATTGAGGATTGGTGTAAATAGGACCTGATAGAGGGAAAATTTTAAAACAATATTTTGGAGGTGTTTAGGAATGGGAAAAGCAGTAGGAATAGATTTGGGCACTACCAACTCAGCCGTTGCTATCATGGAATCGGGTAAACCGGTGATTATCGTCAATGCCGAGGGGGATAGGGTAACGCCCTCGGTAGTTGCTTTCACCAAGGATAATCGCCGATTGGTTGGGACACTGGCAAAACGCCAGGCAATAATGAACCCCGAAGCGACAATTTATTCAGCTAAACGCTTTATTGGCCGCAAGTATGACGAAGTAAGCGAGGAAATGAAAATCGTACCTTATAAAGTTGCCCGCGGGGCCAATGATGCAGTGTATTTTGAGATCCAGGGCAAGGCGCAGGCACCGGAAGAGATAAGTGCTCAAGTTTTGCGTAAACTGGTTGAAGATGCTTCAAACTACCTGGGTGAGAAGGTAACTGACGCGGTTATTACCGTACCGGCGTATTTCAATGATGCGCAGCGTCAAGCTACTAAGGATGCCGGTCAAATAGCAGGTCTCAACGTGCTGCGGATTATAAATGAACCAACCGCCGCAGCTCTGTCATATGGCCTGGAAAATCATAAAAACCAAACCGTTATGATCTTTGATCTAGGTGGAGGGACTTTTGATGTTTCCATCCTGGATATAGGTGATGGGGTGGTGGAAGTACGCTCTACTTCGGGAGATACCCATTTAGGTGGGGATGATTTCGATAAACTGGTGGTTGATTATTTGGCCGATGATTTCAACAAAAATGAAGGCATTGACCTGCGCAAAGACAAACAGGCCTTACAAAGGCTGTACGAGGCGGCTGAGAAGGGCAAAGTGGAATTATCTGCCACCACCACGACTACGATTACTTTGCCTTTTATTACGGCTGATGCTTCCGGTCCGCGTCATCTGGATATTAAACTGACCCGGGCTAAATTTGATGATCTTACCCATCAGTTGCTGGAGCGCTGTCTGGTTTCAGTCAAACAAGCTTTGAAAGATGGCAATCTAACTGAAAAGGATCTGGATGAGGTTATTCTGGTCGGTGGTTCTACTCGTATACTGGCGGTTCAGGAATTGGTAAGAGCTTTTACCGGCAAGGAGCCGAATATGTCAGTGAATCCAGATGAGGTAGTAGCCCTTGGAGCAGCGGTACAAGCAGCGATTATTACCGGAGAAGTTAAAGACGTACTTCTGCTGGATGTTACTCCTTTGTCAGTGGGATTGGAGACCATGGGTGGCGTAATGACCCGTTTGATCGATCGCAATACTACGATTCCTTGTCAGCGTACAGAAGTCTTCAGTACTGCCGAAGATAATCAGCCCTCGGTGGACATAGTTGTATTGCAGGGGGAACGTGAATTAGCGCAGGACAACCGTCAGATAGGTCGCTTCCGTCTCGATGGAATTGCCCCTGCCCCGCGGGGAGCAGCTCAGATAGAAGTTACTTTTGACATTGATACCAACGGTATTCTGAGCGTGTCAGCCAAGGACAAAGCCACGAACAAAGAACAAAAGATTACGATCAGTGGATCTACCAATCTTGATAAAGGTGAAATAGACCGTATGGTCACAGATGCCGCCGCCCACGCTGCTGAAGACAAAAAGCGCCGGGAGAATATAGATCTTAAGAATGAAGCAGACTCTCTGGCTCATGGTCTGACCAGAACCTTGAAAGATTTAGGGGAAAAGGTACCCAGCAATGAAATAGCCAGAATTGAGCAATTGATTGCTGACACCAAAGCTGCTATTGAAGCTGAAACTCCGACTGAGAAGCTGCGCCAATTAATCAGCGATCTGCAGCAAGCCGGCCATGGCTTGGCCAGTTCCGCCAATGAACCTGAAGGTTCAAAGGGTGGTCCCACTGGTGTTGATGATACCATTGACGCTGATTTTGAGGAAAAGTAAGAAATAGATACCGGGAATAGACGCGGGCGACTTCGTCGCACGCAGAAATTATATGATTAACGCGGACTTTTAAGCCATAGTTTTGATACTGGGGAGTAGGGGATAGTTGTTTCCTAAAGAGAGCCGCGAAAATCATAAAAAAATCCGCGTAGTCCGCGTCTATCGTTCCCTTGGAAGGCGGGTGATGTAGGTTGGAATATAAGGATTATTACAAGGCCCTGGGAGTTGAGAAGACGGCCAGCCAGAAAGAGATTCAGGCTGCTTATCGCAAACTGGCCAGGAAATTACATCCGGATGTTAATAAAAAACCGGATGCGGAGGACAGTTTTAAAACAATCAATGAGGCCTATGAGGTTTTAAAGGATCCTGAAAAACGTAAGCGCTATGATTCAGTGGGGCCTAATTGGCGCGACGGTGAAAACTACAGCTCGCCGGATGGTTGGGAAAATGTGCATTTCGACTTTGGTAACGGCGGCGGTGATGCTGGACAATTCAGCGATTTTTTTGAGGGCCTTTTCGGACGGGGGCGAGCGCGAGGTCGTGCCAGTGAGGAAAGACCTAGCTGGGCTATGCGTGGGGCAGATCAAGAAGCTGATATAGAATTAACTCTGGAAGAAGCCTACCATGGTATTAAGAAAACCATTGGTCTGCAACAGTTAGAAATGGATGGCTTCTCATATGTGCCTAAAACTCGGGAAATCAACGTCAATATTCCAAGTGGGGTCAGTGAAGGCAAACGTATTCGTTTGAGCGGTCAAGGTGGAGCTGGCAGCGGGGGTCAGAATGGTGACCTCTATCTCCGGGTTCATTATCTGCCCCATAGAATATTTACTATAAACGGCAACGATCTGGAGGAGGAAATTACCGTCAGTCCCTGGGAAGCGGCTTTGGGTGCCAAAGTAGAGCTTGCCACCATGACCGGTACAGTTAATTTGACAGTGCCTCCCGGCGTGCAGTCAGGTCAGAAAATGCGGCTGCGGGGTAAAGGGATGCCCGCTTCCAAAGGCTCGTTTGGCGACCTTTATGCGGTTATAAAAATTGTGGTTCCCAAAAAGCTTGATGAGCGGGAACGGGAACTATTTGAAGAATTATCCCGAGTCTCTACTTTTAACCCGCGTTCAACGGGAAAGGAGGCGTAAAGTATGAAATACCAGCGTTATTATTTAGTACTTCAGCGGCCCCCATCTCGCACGGGTTTATTGACTCTGATGGAAACTGCTCGTCAAGCTCGGGTACATCCGGATCTATTGGAACGCATGGTGGATTTAGCTTTAATTGAGCCGGAGCAGAGCAGTCCTGAAATACTATTTGCACCCGAGGCAGTGGCCGATATTTGCCGAGCCATGCGTCTGCGCAATGAGCTAGGCATTAATTGGGTCGGGGTCGGGTTGGTTATGGATTTGTTGGAGCGCATCAACCAATTGGAACGAGAACTTTATAGGCTAAAGAAAGATTAGCTGGTGGTGACTTAGTCGCACGCATCAACCAACGTGAGTGGTTTCCAGTCATAAATGTGAGCGCTGTTTTTAAAAAGGGAGGTGCAGAGAATGGATATGAACAAATTAACTGAAAAATCGCGCGAGGCGATACATGAAGCTGAGAATTTGGCTGCGGGGATGGGTCATCAGGAGGTGGATGTTGAGCATTTATTGCTGGCGCTTCTGGAACAAAATGAAGGTCTGATTCCTGGTCTTTTTAAGCGGGCCGAAATTGATCTTGACGTAATAATTACAGAGCTGGAAGATCATTTGGGCAAACGTCCCCGGGTATCCGGCGGCGCCATTGAAGCCGGCAAAGTGTATGTTACTCAGCGGCTCAACCAACTGCTGACTAGGGCTGAAAAAGAAGCTGGTCGGCTTAAGGACGATTATATTAGTGTAGAGCATTTAGTATTAGCTATGTTTGATGAAGGTTCTGCCAGCGTAGCGGCGCGTATTATAAAACAAGCAGGTTTAACCCGGGATAAGTTCTTGCAGGCTCTGACTTCGGTGCGGGGCAACCAACGGGTTACCAGCCCTACTCCCGAGGCTACATATGAAGCCCTGGAACGGTATGGGCGAGATTTGGTGGCCCTGGCACGCAGCGGCAAGCTGGACCCGGTTATTGGTCGGGATAGCGAGATCCGTGATGTTATTCTGATTTTATCGCGTAAACGCAAGAATAATCCGGTACTGATAGGTGAGCCGGGGGTTGGCAAAACTGCCATTGTGGAGGGATTGGCACACCGGATTGTGCGCAATGATGTGCCGGAGGGTTTAAAAAACAAGACCATCTTTGAATTGGATATGGGGGCACTGGTAGCCGGTGCTAAATACCGGGGCGAGTTTGAAGAAAGATTGAAGGCAGTTCTGCAGGAGGTAAAACAGAGCGAAGGGCGTATTATTCTCTTTATTGATGAACTGCACAATATAGTAGGAGCAGGTAAGGCCGAAGGCTCCATGGATGCGGGCAACATGCTCAAACCCATGCTGGCACGGGGGGAACTGCACTGTATCGGTGCTACCACCCTGGATGAATACCGCAAACATATCGAAAAGGACGCCGCCCTGGAACGCAGATTCCAGCCGGTTATGGTGGAAGAGCCGACTGTGGAGGATACAATTTCCATACTGCGGGGCTTAAAAGAAAGGTTTGAAGTATTCCACGGGGTAAAAATTCATGATAATGCTTTGGTGGGAGCTGCAGTACTTTCTAACCGTTATATATCAGATCGATTTTTGCCTGACAAAGCCATTGATCTGATAGATCAGGCCTGTGCCATGGTAAGAACCGAAATCGATTCTATGCCAGCTGATTTGGATGAAATATCCCGGCGCATTATGCAGCTGGAAATTGAAGAGGCAGCCCTGAGCAAAGAAAAAGACCCGGCCAGCCAGGATAGACTGCAGGTTTTGCAGAGGGAACTGGCCGATTTTAAGAACAAGGGAGATTCAATGCGTGCCAAATGGGAGGCGGAGAAGAACGCTATCCACAAGGTGACAGCTCTGCGTGAGGAGCTGGATAATGTAAGGCAAGATATAGAACGGGCTGAACGCGATTATAATCTTAACCGGGCGGCCGAGTTGAAATATGGGCAGCTGCCGGAACTGGAAAGAAGATTGCAGGCGGAAGAAGAATTTATGGTCCGCAAACAGGGAACGGTAAGCGTACTCAGCGAAGAGGTTACAGAAGATGAGATAGCCCGCATTATCTCGCGCTGGACGGGCATCCCCTTGACCCGTCTGGTCGAAGGGGAGAGGGAGAAACTTCTGCGTTTGGATGATATTCTGCACGAACGCTTGATTGGACAGGATGAAGCGGTAAGCCTGGTTAGCGATGCAATCATACGTGCGCGGGCGGGCATTAAGGACCCGCGTCGTCCCATTGGTTCTTTCATATTTCTGGGACCGACCGGGGTGGGCAAAACGGAACTAGCCAAGACTCTGGCGCAGGCGTTGTTCGATTCTGATAAGAATATGATTCGTATTGATATGAGTGAGTATATGGAAAAGCATACGGTTTCACGTTTAATTGGCGCACCTCCCGGTTATGTGGGCTATGATGAAGGGGGGCAATTAACCGAGGCGGTACGCCGCAAACCTTACGCCGTAATCCTTTTTGATGAAATTGAGAAGGCGCATCACGATGTTTTTAATGTTCTGCTGCAGGTTCTTGATGATGGGCGTATAACTGACTCACACGGACGTACGGTCGATTTTAAGAATACCATTATTATTATGACCTCCAATCTGGGGTCGCAATACCTTCTGGAAGGGATTAATGATAAGGGTGAGATCAGCGAAACTGCCCGTGATCAGGTTATGAACGAACTTCACAAGTGGTTCCGGCCTGAATTCTTGAACCGGGTAGATGAGACCGTGCTTTTCAAGCCACTTACTCTCAAGGAAATTGAACGAATTGTGGAATTAATGGTGGATGACTTGCGGCATCGGCTGCAAGAGCGCCAGATAAAACTGGAACTTACTGAAAACGCGCGGCTGTTCGTTGCGGCTGAGGGGTATGATCCGGTTTATGGAGCTCGACCCTTGAAACGATTCCTGCAAAGTAAGCTGGAGACCCTGGTGGGTCGTGCTTTAATAAGTGGGCAGATTTTAGACGGAGCCACCATCCAGGTTGATACTGACAATGGGAAACTGACTATAGATTGGAGTAATCCGCAATAATTTAACTAGCGGAGGAATTTTCCTGATAGAAAAAAGGCATAGAGCCATATCTGGCTCTATGCCTCTTCAAAAGAACTTGATAATTCATACTTCCGCTCTGAACGGTTCGGGTCTATCTAACCGCTGCAGCCGCACCCGCATGAGGGGGGTAACTCCATATTAAGGCATTCAGCCTTAATATCGCCCATGCTGTTCAATGCATTGCATAGCGCCTTGACTCTGGCGTCATCCCCGCAGAGTTCAAGGAAAATAAACCCGGAAGCAGTTTGGGCCATAGTCAGTTCCCGATTGATTCCCAGCCTGGTACGAATGATATCCCCGTTCTCACTTAAAACCTTCTGGACTTTGACAGCGCTGTCTACTCGGTCTCCGATAAGAATTACCACTACATCCATGCTAATTCCTCCTCATTTTAATACCCAAACAGGATATGCTGTTAGGATATACCAATATTATATATATATTCATAAAAATTGTAATGAAGTTTTATTAAAAATAATAACTAGGAGTTATTTTTTTTATAAGGAAGCATATGTTATAGTGTTTTTATCAAACTCCTCCTCAGTGGTGGGTTCAATCCTGGACTGAGGAGGAGTTTGATAAAAACGCTCGCGGCGCGATGCACACAAAACGCAAAGGGAAGGCGCTATAGCGCCCGCGTTTTGGCGCGCAATTCGCGCAAGCGCTCATTGAATGTTAGGGGGGATTCTTTTATGGAAAACATCTACATGGATAATGCGGCAACTTCCTTTCCCAAGCCAGAATGTGTATATACGGCAGTTGATCATTTCAATCGATACCTCGGTGCCAATCCAGGGCGGGGAACTCATCAGCAAACTGTACAGGCGGGATCCATCCTGCTGGATGCTCGGGAAGCTTTGGCTAGTCTCTTTAATATTGATGATTGCGACAATATTGCCTTCACTGCCAATGTCACGGAGGCCTTAAATACTGGGCTCAAGGGCTTGTTAAAAGCCGGTGACCATGTCATTACTACGAGTATGGAACACAATGCGGTGGCCCGACCTCTTTTTGCCTTATCTGGTCAGGGAGTGGAATGGACTACAGTACCATGCAGTTCCGAAGGCAAACTTGATGTCCAACTGCTGGAAAAAGCAATCAAAGTCAATACCCGCATGATTTGCATGCTGCATGCCTCGAACCTGACCGGGACTATAATGCCAATTGCGGAAGTAGGGAAAATTGCCCGCGACCGGAGCATAGTTTTCATGGTTGATAGTGCCCAGACCGCAGGTATATTGGAACTGGATGTAGGCAAGCAATGCATTGATATACTAACCTTCACCGGACACAAAGGGTTACTTGGACCGCAGGGTACAGGGGGTATATATATAAAGCCCGGTTTACAGATAAATCCCTTGAAAGAGGGCGGTACCGGTTCTCTGTCGGAGTCCCTCGAGCAGCCCAGTTGGATGCCTGACCGGTTGGAGAGCGGCACTCCCAACACTCCAGGTATTGCCGGACTTCTGGCTGGGGTTAAGTTTGTTTTGGAAACTGGAATAGACGTAATTCACAACCGTGAGCAGGATATGACTAAAGCTCTATTGCATGGGATGAAGGGTATGGAAGGGGTGCAAATCTATGGATCACCTGACAGCCGCCAACGCACAGCAGTAATCGCATTTAATATCGACGGAATTGATTGCGGGGAATTGAGTATGCGGCTGGAACATGAACATGGCATTATAACCCGTTCCGGCTTACATTGTGCGCTTTTAGCCCATCAGACTCTGGGGACACTGCAGAGGGGGGCTTGCCGCTTAAGCCCAGGCTTTTTTACAACCGAAGCCCAAATTGAAACCGTGCTGAAAGCTATTTATGATATTTCACATTCGCTTTAAAACAAAGCTTCATCTAACCTGCCATGTCGACATGCTAAGCTCTTCCATAATTGGAGGGGCTTTTTCTCTTCACTCCGAAATTCGGAAGTATTGTAATATTAAATATTTACCACAATATAGTATAATGATGTAACAGTTGCGGCAAACATATAGAGCGGATTAGGTTGGAAAGCGAGGTTAGGTGAATTGAGTTATTTGAAATCAGGTTTGCTTAGTTTTATGGCTAGGTTTAAGGATCCGGTAAGTGGGTTTACCCATCTCGGAGGAGCTTTATTATCTATTGCCGGATTGGTGATTCTGATAAGATATGCTGTGCGTCTCGCTACTATTAAGCATATAGTAGCCTTTGCTATATTTGGCGCCACACTTATCCTCCTTTATACATCAAGTGCGGTATACCATCTGTTAAAAGTTCCAGAAAAGATTAATATCCTGCTAAGGCGGATAGATCATATGATGATCTATGTGCTGATCGCAGGTACCTATACTCCCATCTGTGTGATTGGTCTGACTGGCGCGTGGGGTTTAAGCATGTTAATTACGGTGTGGGTTCTGGCCGCAATGGGGATTTTTATGACAGTATTCTGGTTTGGGGCACCACGCTGGTTGACTACGGCAGTTTATCTGCTAATGGGATGGCTCGTCGTGATTGCTTTTTATCCTTTAATCCATACCCTTCCTATCGGTGGTATAACCTGGCTAGCGGTTGGTGGTCTGCTATACTCTGTGGGAGCGATAGTCTATGGATTCAAGTGGCCGAAAATTAATTCCCGCTGGTTCGGCTTTCATGAGATTTTTCACCTCTTTGTGATCGCAGGAAGTTTAGGGCACTTCTGGTTAATGTTTAGATATTTGATGTATGTTTGATAGCGGCAGCCTTGCTTAAGGCAATGTGCGATATGCGAACTATTAAAATAATGTGGAGAAGGGGAGGCTAGTTGTGGAGGTAAAGGAATTTATATCAAGTGAAATGACAATCTTCCAACGGGAAGCATGGGTGGAAAGAGTATTTGCCGATGTCAAAAAATTAATCGCTAGCTATGGTAACCCAGATGTTTCTACGTGTGGATCTCTTTGTGTTACCTCACTCAAAAATTCTTATGTTAGAGGTCGGGTTTTTCCTTTTATTAATATTCCTATTCGATTTCGGGAAAAAGAATTGCTGGGTTTGTACGAATACTGCGAACAGCTTCCTCTTTCAGATCAATATATCTACTGCGATTTTGTAGTTCATTCCATTTATTATGCTGAAAATAAGGACCCTGCCACCATTAGAGTCTTGGAAGATCGCGCTCGCAAGGTAATTGAAGCAATGGGCAATAAAATTATTAGTTTTGAGGATGGTATGGCGGCGATTACGATTGACCGTAAGTTTTTGGAGAAGGAAGAGGAATTTGTAATTCTAATTAAAGGCTTATTGGATGAAGCACTAAAAATGCAGGCAGAGATAGTGTAAGAAGGTGCGATTAATTGATTGAGGATTTAAATATTAATAAGCTGTCCCGTAATGATCAATGCTGGTGCGGGAGTGGCAGGAAATATAAAAAGTGCCATATGGAACAGGATATGAGATTAGAGGAGATGGAATTGGACGGATACCCGGTTCCCTCAAGAACACTGATCAAGACCGAGGAGCAGATTGCCGGTATTCGGCAGGCCTGCCAGCTGAGTAAAGATATTCTGAATCTGGTTGCAAGCAGGATAGCAGTCGGTATCACCACCAGTGCAATTGATCAATGGGTGCATGAGTATACAATACAACATGGTGCGATTCCAGCCACTTTAAACTTTGAAGGTTTTCCCCGCAGTGTCTGTACTTCTCTCAATAATGTCGTATGTCACGGAATACCGGATGATACCCGGCTGCAGGATGGAGACATTATCAATGTAGATGTTACTTCTATTTTAAATGGATATTATGGTGATGTAAGCCGCATGTATCTAATAGGTGAGCCTTCTAAGGAAGCCCGAGACCTGGTGAGAGTTGCCCGAGAATGCTTGTATTTAGGTATTAAGCAGGTAAAACCTTTCAATCGCATTGGTGATATAGCCTATGCTATAGAACAGTATGCGAATAGCCATGGGTATTCGGTCGTTCAGGAATACGGCGGACATGGTGTGGGGCTTGACTTCCATGAGGAACCTTTCGTTCAGCATTATGGCGAACGGGACTGTGGAATGGTACTGGTTCCGAATATGGTATTCACCATAGAACCCATGATCAATATCGGGGGGTATAAATGCACCAGACTGGCAGACGGTTGGACAACTGTTACCAGTGATGGCTCCCTTTCGGCTCAATGGGAGCATACAGTTCGAGTTACAGAAAAGGGCGTCGAGATCCTGTCCGAATAATCGGGGCTTGACATGATAATAGAGGTCAATAGACGCGGATAACGCGGACCCTTCGGGCGCGGATATTCGCGGAATTATTTTTAGGACAGAAAAGTAGAGGAACAAGGGGACAGGTCCACTGTCCCACTATGCAAATTCAGGAGTGGGACAGTGGACCTGTCCCCTTGTCCCTACGAGTGTCAGCGTTGTCTGCGTCTATCGTTTCCTTTTGTCTATTTTATTGAGAAAGTTGCGGGAAATTGCTACAATGTAGGGCAGGCAATATTAATTCTGATCAAATAATATTTTGGAGGGTTAAACCGTGCATAAGAAGTTATTTATCCCCGGGCCGGTTGAGGTCAGACCGGATGTACTAGCCCAAATGGCTCTTCCTATGATTGGACATCGCAGTAAGGATGCTTCGGCACTGCAGCATAGAATTAGCGATAAAATCAAAAAACTTTTTTATACAGATGAAGCCATATTGCTCTCAACCTCTTCTGGCAGCGGTCTGATGGAAGGGGCGGTGCGTTCCTGTACCCTTAAAAAGGCAGCGGTTTTCTCGATCGGGGCATTTGGTAAGAGATGGTTCGAGATGGCCGAAAGCAACAATGTTTCGGCTGACCTGTTTGAGGTTGAATGGGGTACTGCCACCACTCCGGAACTGGTTAATAAGGTATTGTCAACCGGCCAATATGACTTGATAACTATAACCCATAATGAAACCTCTACCGGTCTGATGAATCCCGTGGAGGAGATAGCAAAGGTTGTTAAGAAATATCCAGATGTCGTTTACTGTCTGGATGCCGTAAGTTCTATGGCTGGAACCAAAATCGAGGTTGATAAACTGGGCGTTGATATTTGCATAACGTCCACTCAAAAAGCACTGGGACTACCACCGGGAATGGCTATATGCTCCTTTTCTCAAAAGGCCAAAAAAAGAGCTGAGAAGGTGACGAAGCGTGGTTATTACCTGGATTTATTAGCTTTATACGATTACATTGAGAAAAAGGATTACCAGTATCCTTCTACTCCGTCTCTTTCCCATATGTTTGCCTTGGATTACCAATTAGATAGGATTATGGAGGAGGGTTTGGATAATCGCTTTAACCGCCATGTTGAAATGGCTGAGTATGTTAGAGCCTGGGCTCGTCAAAAATTTGCCCTTTTTGCTGATGAGAGATATTTGTCCAATACCCTAACAACTATTACCAATACCCAGAGTATTGATGTAGCAGCATTGAATAAAGAACTGGGGGTCAGGGGTTATCAGATTTCCAACGGTTATGGCAAGATGAAAGATAAGACATTCCGTATCGCCCATATGGCCGATTGTACCTTGGAGGAGATAAAGGATTTACTGAGCAACATTGATGACATACTGAAATAATTAAACTTTGGAATTTAATGGATAATGTGATGTAAAAAGGGGATCGGTTTGATGTCATCCTGAGCATCCGCGAAGGATCTTTCCCCTCAGCTTGGGGTGACACAGGAGAACCGTCCCCTTGTGTCTCCGGGTCAGCCCCGATATATTATTAGGAGGAATATACAATGGCAGTGATAAGGGCTTTTCGAGCGGTTCGGCCGGTACCAGAACTGGCAAGTAAGGTGGCGGCTCTACCCTACGATGTAATGAGCAGTGAAGAAGCTAGGAGCATGGTAGAGGGCAACCCCCATTCTTTTTTGCATGTAGACAAGGCGGAGATAGATTTAGAGCGGAGCATTGATTTATACGACCAGAGGGTTTATGAAAAAGCCCGGGATAACCTGCAGGGCATGATAGAAAATGGGGCTTTGCGTGAAGATGAACAGCCCCGTCTCTACATTTACCGACAGGTTATGGGGGAAAGAGCCCAAACTGGGATTGTAGCCTGCGCTTCTATAGACGACTACCTGAATAACATTATAAAAAAACATGAACTTACCAGAGCCGACAAAGAGTTGGATCGTACCAAGCATGTGGACTATTGTGATGCCAATACGGGCCCCATATTCCTTACCTACCCGGCCGTTCCGGAGGTCAATGGAATCATAACTAATTGGATTACCCGAGAACCAGTATATGATATTAAAGCTGAAGATGGCATTAGACACATTGTGTGGATAATAGATGAGGTAGAAACAATTAAACAGCTGGTTGATCTATTTGCAAAGGTTAAATATCTGTATATCGCCGATGGACACCATCGGTCAGCTTCGGCTGTAAGGGTGGGACAGCAGCGGAGACAATCAAAGCCGGACTATAGTGGGGAAGAAGAATTTAACTCCTTTCTGTCAGTAATATTTCCTGATCAAGACCTGTATATCATGGACTATAATCGGGTAGTTAAGGATCTGCATGGATTGTCTGCTGATGAATTCATAGGTAAGATAACGGAATTATTTGCAATAAAGAAACATGAAGGGAAAGATCCCTATAAACCGCGCAGTAGGCATCAGTTCGGCATGTACCTGGAAGGACAGTGGTATGAGCTGGAAGCCAAGCCAGGGAGCTTCGCTGCCGCTGACCCAGTAGCCAGGCTGGATGTTTCCATTCTGCAGAACAATATTTTAAGACCTTTGCTAGGGATTGAGGATCCGCGCACGGACAAACGAATTGATTTTGTGGGTGGCATTCGGGGGCTGAAGGAATTGGAAAAAAGAGTGAATGAAGGGATGCAGGTAGCTTTTTCGATGTATCCCACCACGATTCAAGACTTGATGGATATTGCTGATGCCGGTAAGGTGATGCCTCCTAAATCAACTTGGTTTGAACCCAAGCTAAGAAGCGGGTTGTTCATTCATAAATTGTCTTAATTTCTGAAGAAACTGATTCTCATTTTGGTTTTTCATCATCTGCTCGGCCAGCATTGTGTTTTGGATTTCCATAATCAGAACGTTGATACCGCTTTCGAGCGTATCAGCTTGGGTATGATATTGATTACAGCCCGGATTTTCAAGTAAGTTTAAGAAAGCGCGCTGCTGAGCGTTGCTTTTAATACTTACCAACCGATCAAGGATCTGCATGTAGTTCATTATAGGTACCTCCAGTCTCTTATTAAAACGGCTGCACGTTTAGTTTATCGAGTTGCAAGAAAAATGAATCGGTGGGTGATGGTATGATACCATCACCCACCGATTATAATTATCTGAGACCTTTTAATAGGTTAGCCGCAACCACCATCCGTTGTACCTGACTGGTTCCTTCATAGATCTGCAGAATTTTGGCATCCCGCATATATTTCTCAACCGGATAATCTTTGGTATATCCATAACCGCCGAATACCTGCACCATATCCGTGGTTACCCGCATAGCCATGTCACCGCAGTATCCTTTGGCTATGGATGATGCCTGGGAGAAGGGCTGACCGCTCATCTTCAACCAGCAAGCCTTCTGATAGAGCAGGCGACCGGCCTCGATTTCCATACAAGCATCAGCCAACATAAATTGAACTGCTTGGAAGCTGGAAATCGGCTTGCCAAACTGAACTCTCATTTTCGAGTATTCAACCGCATGGTCATAGGCGCCCTGAGCACAGCCTACCGCCATAGCAGCAATCATGGGGCGGGAATAGTCGAGAGTCTTCATGCAGGTCATCCAACCAGTTCCTTCTTCACCTAGACGGTTCTCTGCAGGAACAAAGACATTGTCAAATACTACTTCGGCGGTATTAGATAGACGAATCCCCAGTTTGTTCTCAGTTTTTCCGACGGAAATTCCTTCACTTTCTCTATCTACCATGAAACAGCATATACCTTTAACCCCCATTTTCTTGTCCAGGGTAGCAAAAACCGTATATTGGTTGGCAATGCCTCCATTGGTAATGAAGCACTTGGTTCCGTTGAGGATATAGCCACCTTCAACCTTTTTACAGGAGGTGGACATACCACCAACATCGGAACCTGCTCCTGGTTCAGTTAAACAGAAAGCTGCCAGTTTGCCGCCTTCCAGCATTTTAGTAAACCAGCGTTGTTTTTGATCCTCATTGGCGGCAATATGGATTGGATCTGTGGCCAGAAGTGTGCTAGCCACAACTCCAGTGGCTAAACCCAGGTCACCGCGGGACAGTTCTTCGGTAATTAGGGCCTGGCCCAAAAAGTCTATACCGGCTCCGCCATATTCAGCTGGAACACCGATGCAGTCAAGACCGGTCTCGTTTAATTTCTTATAAATATCTTCCGGCCAGATATGTTTGTCATCATAATCTCCAACAACCGGCCACATTTCTGTTTCTGAAAACTTTCTAGCCATGTCCTTCATCATAATTTGTTCTTCGGTAAAGCTAAAATCCATGTTATCCCTCCTTGGTTTTAACAGATAATTTCCTTCATAATAATCACCACTAGGGTAGATTTATAAATAATCTACCATCTCTAATCTCTAATTTTGTTGGTTGTAACCCAGATATTATTTTTCTGTGCCTCTTTGATCAATTCATCGCGCAGGTCAGGATGGGCTATACTAATAAGGGCTTCGGCTCTTTCCCAAGTGCTCATGCCCTTTAGCAGTACTATGCCATACTCGGTGACTACATAGGCATTGATGCTGCGGGGTACAGTCACAGTCGCTCCCGGGGTCAGGGTGGGCATGATCCGGGATTTTAAGTTGCCCTCTTTGTCTTTGAAGGTGGAGGTTAGGCAGATCAGTCCCTTGGCGTCTTTGGATTTGTAAGAGCCATAAATGAAATCCAGCTGGCCGCCGGTTCCAGAGATATGCCTTATTCCCGAGGATTCCGAGGCCACCTGACCATAGAGATCGACCTCGACTGCGTTATTGATACAGACCATATTGTCTTGCAGGCAGATGATGTCAGGATCATTGGTGTAATCCACCGGGTAACTGGCACAGACTGGGTTACTGTCCAGGAAATCATAAAGTTTCTTGGTGCCCATGGCAAAGGTATAAACTAGTTTGCCTTTTTCATTTTGTTTGTGCAGCCCGGTTAGTTTTCCCGCGTTGTACATGTCCACAAAAGAGTCTACCAGCATCTCGGTGTGGACCCCCAGGTCTTTCAGGTCGGATTGGGCGATCATGGCCCCCACCGCATTAGGCATGCCGCCTATCCCCAACTGCAGGCAGTCACCGTCTTTGATCTGCTCCAAGATGATGCTGGCTATTTTTTTGTCGGTATCGGATATGGGCAGTTCGGGCAGGTTTATCAACGGTTTGTGGTCGCCCTCGACGAAATAGTCGATCTCGGACACATGCAAGGTCTCGCGCAAACCGCCCAAGCACCGGGGTACTGATTCATTAACTTCAGCGACGACTATCTTCGAGGCATCGCAAAAAGCATGGGTGAATGAATTGGAGGTACCCAGGTTCACGAATCCGTGTTTATCCGGGGGGGTTACCTTGATAAGAGCTACGTCTGGCTTGACATAACCACGATAATAGTAATAGGGTACCTCATGATAGGTTATAGGGATATAGTTGCACAAGCCTTTGTCATGCAGCTTGCGGCTGGCGCCGCTGAAATGATAGTCATTATAAATGAAGTGTTTTCTTTCCGGATCATTTACTACCGTTTGGGGTGGAAAAGGACAAGTGGTGGTTCTTATGTTTACTCCCTCTAGTTCATCTGACCTTTTGGCCAAGGCCGCATCTAAAACATGGGAGTTCATCACGAATTCACCATAATTGACCAGATCGCCCGATTTGACCACCTTGACTGCTTCGTCGGCTGTGACTAATTTGCTCTTATATTCTTCCATATAACTCATATTTTTTCGCTCCTTTATTTTAAAAATACGGTGTGCTAGCAAAATTATGGGTTAGATATCTCTGGTCCACAGGGACGCCATGGCTGATCCACCACCTACACATAAGGAAGCTCCACCCAAGGTCAAACCCAGGCGTTCCATTTCATAGTACATGGATACGATTATACGAAGAGCTGTGGCTCCTACCGGATGCCCCAGGCCAATTCCGGAACCATTGTGGTTTACCTTGGAAAGATCCATTTCGATACCGAAGTCTTCTTTTAGCATTCTGCCTACTCCGAGGAATTGTGCGGCAAATGCTTCATTAATTTCCCAATACTCAACATCTTCATATTTGAGTCCGGCCAGTTTAAGAGCCTTTGGAATTGCTACTGCGGGACCAAGACCCATAACTTTTGCATCAACACCCTCAGCCACAATAGTGATCATCTTCAACAAGGGTTTAATTCCCAGTTCCGCAGCCTTTTCCTTGGACATTACTACAACTGCGGCAGCGGCGTCATTAATACCGGAAGCATTGGCAGCGGTTACCACCCCGCCTTTTTTAAAGGCCGGAGGCAATTTGGCCATTGATTCAACACTGGCGTCGGGAATCATATGTTCATCATTTTCGAATAGTTTCACACCCTTTTTGGACTTAAGCTCCACCGGAACGATTTCCCGTTTAAATATTCCGTTTTGCATAGCGGCTGTGGCCTTTTGATGGCTGGCCAGCGCTAAGGTATCGCATTCCTCGCGGGTTATGCCATACTTCTCCGCAACGTTTTCAGCTGTGAGGCCCATGTGACCGGGAACCAGCTTGTCAACCAAGCCATCATAGAGCATGGCATCTTCAAGACTACCCGGTCCCATGCGGTAGCCCATTCTAGCTTTGTCCAGCATATAAGGCGGATTGGTCATGCTTTCCGCACCTATTACCAGACCGATGTCGATTTTGCCCAGTGCAATTTTATCGCAGATTATTTCCAGGGCTCTCATTCCAGACGCACAATTCTGATTAACATTACAGGCATTACTTCTAATTGGAAGTCCCAACGCCATAGCCACCTGCCGTGAAGGCAGCGATCCTTGAAAATGCGGGTAAATTTGACCGAGGACTAATTCATCAATCGAGTCGGCTGGGATTCCAGATCTTTTAATAGCCTCTGCGCCTGCGGTTATGGCCAGTTCTTTGACTCCAACGTCTTTCAGGGTTCCCATAAATCTGCCGATGGGGGTTCTACAAGCACTTACTATTACTACTTCTTTTGTTTCCAACTAACATTACCTCCTCATAAATTCAATTTATTTGCATTTGAACTCGGCCTTCCGTTTCTCAACGAAAGCCGTCATACCTTCCTTCTGGTCTTCAGTAGAAAAGCATAGTCCAAACATATCAGCTTCAATGGCCATGGCGGTGTCGATATCCGCCTGCATACCACGATTTACCTGATTCTTGCTCAACCGAACCGCGATAGGTGCCCTACTGGCTATTTTCTTGGCCAGTTTTTTGGCCTCGTCCATCAGCACTTCAGATGAATATACATGATTTACCAGGCCGATCCGGTATGCTTCCTCGGCATTAATAT
Source organism: Syntrophomonadaceae bacterium (assembly GCA_963665865.2). Taxonomy (GTDB): domain Bacteria; phylum Bacillota; class Syntrophomonadia; order Syntrophomonadales; family Syntrophomonadaceae; genus PHAA01. The sequence continues at coordinate 495,421 of CAXXWF010000001.1, forward strand.
TATTGGCGCTATAGATTAATTCTTTAGCCCTGCCCTCACCGATAAGTCTGGGTAAGCGCTGGGTTCCCCCGTAACCGGGAGTTATACCCAAACCTACCTCGGGTTGTCCAAACAAAGCCTTATCAGAAGCTAATCTTATGTCGCAGGCCATGGAGAGTTCACAACCGCCCCCTAGAGCAAAGCCATTCACAGCAGCAATAACTGGTTTGTCCATGGTTTCAATAAGCCTAAAAACCTCTTGTCCCAGAATAGCAAAGGCACGAGCTTCCATGGCCGGCAAATTTTGCATAAAGGCTATATCGGCACCAGCCACAAACGCTTTATCACCTACCCCAGTTATTATCAAAACAATAACGTCGGGGTCAGCGGCAACTTCTAGCACCGCATTCCTAATATCCAATAAGGTGTCAGCATTTAGGGCATTTAGAGCTTTAGGCCTGTTGACCGATAGTATGGCTATCTGGTCTTGCTTTTCTAGCAGCACATTTTCGTAAGCCATAATCTTTTCTTGAACCTCCTCCCACTTAATTAGTTGACTGTTTGAAAATTAGCATCACCCCCTTAGCATCGCATCGTCCTCTGGAAACGATATAACAATATATGTAAAAGGTTTATCATATAGCATTGGTTTCAATAATATTTCTTCGCAAATATCGTGCCAACTGCATTAATTTCGAGGGAATATGATGAAAAAGGCGGTATAGCCACTATTGTGGTTATACCGCCTTTAAAAGCAACTTGATATAAATTTACAAAAATTTGCAAAATAAAGAGCCCCTTTGTAGGGCTCATCGCTGAAAGCCTAATGGAAATGCCTGCTTTGGCCTACTCCTAAAATAGGAGAAGATTATTGCAAAAACGGAGAAGATATAAGTGTTGGCTCACTCTAAACCATACTTGCTAAGTTTGCGATAAAGCGCTGAGCTATGAATACCAAGTATCTTGGCTGTCAGGGCTCTGTTTCCGCTAGATTTCTGCAATGCTTGTATAATAAATTGCTTCTCCAGGTTTTCTATAGCTGCGGGCAAATTATTAGCATGCTCGGGAGATGTTTCAGGCTCTAAACTCGATCCTTCTAAAAGTGAGGGGAAATGACTAATGCTCAAATGATCATCCCGTTTCATATCAGCCAGGTTAACGGCCATCTCCAGCAGATTTTCCAATTCACGGACATTGCCGGGCCATAAGTAATTTTGCAGCAGTTCGCGAGCAGGATCAGTGATACCGAGTATATTGGTTTTTAATTCCTGGTTTATTCTATCGATAAGGTCGCGGGCAATGAGCAATATATCTTCGGGTCTTTTGCGCAAAGGGGGAATGCTCAGCCTAACGACATTCAAACGATAATACAGATCCTGACGGAATTCTTGTTTGTTAACCATTTCCTCCAAGTGCCGGTTAGTGGCGGCTATGACCCTTACATTTACGGGTATGGGCCTGGTTCCCCCCACCCGTTCCACGGTTCTTTCCTGTAAAACGGTGAGCATTTTGGTCTGCATAGGCAGAGGCATGTCGCCGATTTCATCGAGGAAAACAGTTCCTCCCCAGGCTAATTCAAACTTACCCTGTTTGCCACCCTTGCGTGCTCCGGTAAAGGCCCCCTCTTCATAGCCAAACAATTCAGATTCCAGCAGGTTGTCCGGTAAGGCGGCACAATTTATCCTGATAAAGGGGCCACTTCTTCTGTTACTGGCATTATGGATCGCCTGGGCGAAAAGTTCTTTGCCTGTGCCGCTTTCACCGGTGATCAGCAAAGTGCTGTTGGCATGGGCTACATACTCAGCCGTTGATTTAACATACAAAAAGTCGATATTTTGACCAATCAGGTCTGGGAACTTCCATTTGGCGGTATAAAACTTGCGAACTTCTTCCTTATATCCAATCAGTTCATTTTCCGTATCCTGGAGTTTCCTCACCAGAATTTTGGCGCCGGACATATCTAAAAAAAGGCTTTTGCCGATAGCTCCAACAATTTCCCCATCCTTAACAATAGGCAGACGAGTTACTATGGTTTCACGCCCCTTAATCATATAAATGTCGGCCTTGTCGATGCGTCCGGTTTTCAGAACTTCTGGAAGTTCCGAAGTGGGGGTTATATCCAGTATATATTTACCGATGACATCTTCCTTCTTCATGCCGATTATATCCAGATAAGTTTGATTCATCGTAGTTATATATCCTTCTTTGTCAACTATGACATAGACCATGTAAGGACTTTCAATCAAACCTTCTAATATGGAAGCAAACTCCTTCTCGGTCTCCTGAATCTTTTTCGCCAGTATCTTGGCTCCAGACATGTCCATAAAAAGGCTTTTGCCGATAGCTCCAACAATTTCCCCATCTTTAATAATAGGCAGGCGGGTAACAATGGTTTCCCGGCCGGCAATCATGAAAATATCGGCTTTGTCGATACGCCCAGTTTTCAAGACCTCGGGAAGTTCAGAAGTGGGGGTAACATTGAGAATGTATTTGCCTATAACATCTTCCTTCTTAAGCCCCAAATTATCCAGATAGGTCTGGTTCATGTGGGTGATATTTCCATTCTTATCCACGATTACATAAACCATGTACGGGCTTTCGATCAGACCTTCCAGCATGTTGGCAAAGTCTTCTTCAGTTTCCTGCAGCTTTTGCATTACCACTCGGGCAGCCGATTTATCCAGAAATAGACTTTTGGCTATTGCACCCACTATTTGGCCATTTTTGATGATGGGCAGACGGGTAACCACGGTCTCGTGACCCTTTATAAACCAGATATCCGCCTTATCCTCCCGGCCGGTTTTCAGCACTTCCATAAGACCAGAATTGGGGGTAATGTCAAGAATTTGCCGACCTAGCACTTGTTCCTTTTTCAACTCCAGAATATCCAGGTAAGTCTGGTTCATGGCAGTGACAAAACCCTTTTTATCAACGGCGACATATAGCATATAGGGGCTTTCTACCAGAGCATCGAAAAGCGAGGCAAATTCCTTTTCTTTTTCCTTCATTATATTCATAAATATCTTGGCACCGGACATATCTAACGATAGACTTTGGCCAATTGCGCCTACTATTTCACCATCTTTAATAATTGGCACTCTGGTTACGATAGTATCTTGATCCTTAATAGGCCAGATATCTGCATTATCAGTCCTGCCAGTGGCTAAGACCTCGGGAAGCTTGGAATGAGGCAGTATTTCAAGCACATATTTACCGATAACATCCTCTTTCTGCAAACCTAATTCATCCAAAAAGGTCTGGTTCATGAGCGTTATATTACCTTTTTTATCGACGATAACCAAAGCCATATACGGACTTTCAATCAGTGCCTCAAAAGTCGCCTGGTACTCATAGTTAGTAATCATGAAACTCATGCTACCTCCTTTAGGCAATAGAACTAATACTATATTAACACCAGTAAAACACATTTAAGCAAAATATGCTTAAGATATTTTAACATTTGAAGAGCAAATCTAAAACAGGTCTCAGTTACACCGGCAGTTTGGGACGAGGGCAGGGACACGGGGACGGGTCCATTGTCCCACTATTTATCCTTTAGGTGGGACAATGGACCCGTCCCCGTGTCCCTGCCCTCGTCCCACTATATTTAGCTGCCAGTTTATGAGAAAATAGTGCAAAGTATAATCTTAAGGGTTGATTGATAACTGTCGGCATTAGGAGGGTTCAAAATGAAAAAAATTATAGAGGTATCTCCGCACGTATACCAGATCGGGGGCGACCATTTGTCTTCGCCGCAGGATTGCTGTGTTTATCTGGTGGAAGGAGACGGTGAATCAGTATTAATTGACGCGGGAGCAGGCGAGAGTGTTTTCCAACTGATTGCTAATATGACCCAGAGCGATATAAATATTGATGAGATCAAATATATTATTGCTACTCATGGGCATATTGACCACGTTGGCGGACTCAAGGAACTACAGGGACAATTACAAGCCCGAGTAGTAGCCCATCAGTTGGAACTCCCGGCCATTCAGGAGGGGATACCCCATCTAACCGCAGCAGACTGGTATGGAGTAGAATATCATAAAGTAACTGTAGATGACGTTTTAAAAGGCAGCCAGGAAACTATCAGAGTAGGTAACTTGGACCTGATCTGCCTGCATACCCCCGGCCATACCCGTGGTGGTATTTCTGTATATGTTGATATAGGTGATGTGCGGGTACTCTTCGGTCAGGATATTCATGGCCCATTCAATCAAGAATGGGGTTCAGATATGAAACAATGGCGGAATTCGATGCAGACCCTGCTCAATCTGGAAGCAGACATCCTGTGCGAAGGACATTTCGGGATATATCAACCTGCCTCAGCGGTACGAAAGTATATCGAAAGTTATCTGAAGCGATATTAGGGGAGGCAAATGGGGGACGTCAAGGTTTGGCATCCCCCATTGTTATTGTGCGCCCGGCATGGGCGCAGTCTAACGGGTGAAAGTCCCGAGTGCGGGTTGATAGTGCCAAGCACATAGTCAAGGGCAAGGGTGTCCATCGCGAGGTGGAATCTGAAGGAAGCCGGAGGCAAACTTCTGGTCTGACGAATAGAAATCACATCAGGCATGTGTAAGCTGGGTAAGGTTGCAATGCAAACTGAAGCCCTAAACTATCCGGAAGCTTACGGTGTAAATGTGGCAGATAGATGGAAGGAAAGACTGCGTTCTTACCCGGGGAGGTCTCACGGACGGGCGGAAACAGAGTAAGAAGTCCGGTTGAAACAAGATTTATCGTGAGAAGTCAGCAGAGGCCATAGTACGGAGGCATCGCGATGCCGAAGGAAGGGCTGAACCAAAGGAGGTGTAGGTCAATGAAAGTTACTGAAAGTGACAAATTAAAACACAGACAACTTCAACTTGAAGACTATCTGCAAAGGGTATCTGCGGAACAGAAAGAGTATGCAGAAGTGTGCGGGTCACCTAAGATGACTGAAACCGACAACACCAACACAAACAAGCAGACGGAAGGATTGCTGGAGCAAATTCTAGGCAGAGACAATCTGAACCGTGCCTACAAGCAGGTAAAGAGGAATAAAGGTGCGGGTGGAATTGATGGTATGCAGGTAGATGAACTTCTACCCTTCCTGCAAAGAAACAAGAAGGAACTTGTGCAATCACTCCGGGACGGTAAATACCGTCCAAAACCCGTGCGAAGGGTAGAAATACCGAAAGAGAACGGGAAAACCAGAAAACTGGGGATACCAACCGTCGTGGACAGACTTATCCAACAAGCGATGTGCCAAGTACTGACCCCAATCTTTGAAGAGCAGTTTTCAGATAACAGCTTTGGGTTCCGACCGAAAAGAAGCGCGCATGACGCACTTAGAAGATGCCAGACCAACATTACAGATGGCTACAGATATGTAGTCGATATGGATTTGGAAAAGTACTTTGACACGGTCAACCAGAGCAAGCTCGTCCAGATAATGTCGGAAACGATAAAGGACGGACGGGTTATTGCGCTCATTCATAAATTCCTGCGAGCAGGAGTTATGGTGGGCGGAATGTTTGAAGAAAGCCCCGAAGGAGTACCGCAAGGCGGTCCATTAAGTCCATTACTTGGGAATATTATGCTGAATGAATGTGATCATGAATTGGAGAGACGCGGATACCGTTTTGTACGTTATGCAGATGATCTGCAGATATTCTGCAAGAGCAAGAAAGCAGCCAGACGTACGATAGACCATATCCTCCCATACATTGAAGGGAAATTATTCCTGAAGGTGAATCGTGAGAAAACCCAGGTAGCATACGTGGGCAAGGTCAAATATCTGGGGTACAGCTTCTACATCCACAGAGGAGAAGGAAGGCTCAGAATACATCCCAAGAGTGTTCGGAAATTCAAGGATAAAATCCGGGAAATAACCGGACGCAGTAACGGGATGGGAATCGAAGCAAGGAGAATCCGGCTGAACCAGGTGGTTCGTGGATGGATGAACTACTTCAAGCTGGCAGATGCAAGGAACCTGATACAGAGGCTGGATGAATGGATCAGAAGCCGCATACGGATGGTGACATGGAAACGGTGGAAGAAAGTCCGCACACGTTTCGAGAATCTCAAGCGCTCAGGAATCAAAGAAGAGCAGGCATGGATGTGGGCAAACACAAGAAAAGGCTACTGGCGTACTGCCCATAGCCCAATCTTATCAAGAGCCCTTTCCAACATAAGGTTCAAACGTGCTGGATACCTCAGTCTGATGGAATGTTACTCCGCGAAGTAAGTGTAAACTTTGGAAGCGCCGTATACCGAACGGTACGTACGGTGCTGTGGGAGGTCGGCCACTCAAATAATGGGTGGCCTCCTACCCGATTATTCAATTTAATCGCGCCAGAGATCTTCTAAGGTCTGAGCTTTTCTAATTAGGCGGACTCCGCCGTCTTTTTCTATCAAGACTTCTGCTGGCAGGGGGCGGGAATTGTAGGTGCTGGCCATAGCAAAACCGTAAGCTCCTGCATCATGTACGATCAGTGCATCACCTTCCTGACAGCAAGGTAAGACTCGGTCATGAGCCAGTATATCTCCACTTTCGCATATTTGTCCCACTACATAAACCGGTTTGGAATATTCCTTATAAGGGCGGTCTTGCCCCGGGACAACACTTATCTCATGGTAGCTGTCATACATTACCGGCCGCACCAGAGTATTGAATCCGATATCAGTGCCTACAAAGAAGGTATTGTAGTTTTCTTTGACTGCAGTAACCGTCCCCAGTAGGGCCCCACATTCAGCAGCTATGTAGCGGCCTGGTTCAATGCGGATGGTAATGGGATGATTGGCGGCTACCCAAGCGTTTATAAGGTTATCGAGTTTATTGCCGAGATCAGCCAGATCCAGACGTCCTTCTATTCCGTGACGGTAAGGTATGCCAAAACCTCCTCCCAGGTCTACCATATCTATACTGGGAATGTCAGCCGCAAGACGGAGTATGGCTGCGGCTGCGGCGACATATGCATCTGGTTCCAGGAACAGGGAACCGATGTGTTGATTCAGACCGGTTATGGTCATAGCGCAGCTGGCGGCTATATCCTGGGCTATCGGCAGATCTTCCATCGCTATACCGAATTTAGCCTTTTTTCCGCCTGTTACAACTTTGTCATGATGCCCGGCTCCAATACCAGGATTGATGCGCAGACATACCGAACCTCCCTGGTTTATTTCTCCCAGCAGTTTGAGCTGAGACAGGGAATCAACACTGACCAGGATACCGTGATCGACTGCAAATTGCAGTTCCTGACGGGAGACATTATTGCCTATAAATGTTATGCGATCAGGAGTGAAACCTGCCTTCATTTCCAGGTACATTTCTCCAGGTGACATACCATCCACATCTAGTCCCTCAGAATATACAAGTTTCAATAGTTCCACATTGGTATTCGCCTTGGCAGAATAGTTAACCCGAAAACGAGGATATTTCAACAGGTTCCTCATTTCTTGGCATCGTTTTCTTAAAATCTCTTCATCATAAACGTACACAGGACTGCCGTATACATTTATTATTTCCTGAACGGCTTTTTTACCAAATACTAGTTTATCAAACCCCACTCTACTCACTCCTTAATTTAACTGGGCAGCCGGCAAGTCCTATTACAAATATGTAAATTGGAGTGCCTCTTTTAACCGCTGTATCTCCCCTAGACAAGTGTTTATATTTTAATCCAGCCGCTAAGAGTTTGGCAAGCATGTAGGGGCAAGTATACAAGGGTAATAGCTCCTGTCACAGCCGGGCAATTTAATTAACCGAATTACGTTAATGGCTGCCTGCTGGAAACCGGTTGCATTTCCCGGGCGGGAATGAATCCGGCTAGTACAAGGTTGATAATCGCAATAATCCCGGAAGCAATGAAAACCGGAAGATAGCCATAATATGTCCATAACAAACCTCCCAACAGAGGAATTAACATGGATACGGCATGATCCAAAGTAATTCCCATAGAAAGGGTGGGGGCAAGATCTTCAGGAGTGTCAACTATTCGGTTTAAATAGGTAGTGCGCGCGATTCTTACTGAAAACAGCAGCTGGTCGGCAACAAAGCAAGCCATAATTATAATGACGGCAACATCACTGGAAAACCAGGTCGGTGAAAACCCGTAAAGTATGCTCATAATTACCAGTAGGCATGATTCAATCGAGATGATCAACCTCTCCCCGAGCTCATCAATAGCTCTGCCCAGCAGAGGCCGGAAGGCCAGGCTTAGTACTGTGCCGATGAAACCCAGCATGGCAAATGTTTCTACGCCGCTGTTAAAAACTCTGATAAGCACCCAGGGGGCAAAGGTAAGAAAGATTTGCTTGCGAGCTCCAAAAACAATGTTTAGGGCATAAAACAACGTGTATTTTCGCTTAAAGACCAGACGCCGCGAAACCTGCACCAGAGGTTGGGGCTTGATCATATACAAGCACACGGCGGCTAGGAGGGCAAATGAGCCAGACAATCCAAAGATTACTCCGAATGATAAATGGAAGCGGGAAGCACCCCAGTAAACCAGAGCCATACCTACCAGAGAGCCCAGCGATTCCAGGAAACCAAGTTGTCCCAGGCGCTGTCCTTCCTGCCCGGCTTTGGCCAACCGCAGGCCGATAGAAGGAGATATTGCCATATAAAGATGGGCACCGCTACTCCAAATTATCATCCATACCACGATAGAGCTCAGATTGGGGGCCAGGAATCCCTGCCCCCATAAAGCTGCTCCCACTAATAAGGAAGATAGAGCGGCAATCCTGGTATCAGCCAGAAAGATTAAGGCGGTAAAGATGAAGACAACCAGAAATCCGGGCAGCTCACGGGGGAATTCCAGCGCCCCTCTAGCTAGCGGGCTAACGTTATGGGTTTGGGCCAGATAATTATTAAAGGAAGGGTCATAAAGACCGGAATAAAGGCCCATCAATAAGCTAGCTCCCGCAAATAGTATCAGGGGAGCGCCAAAAACTTTTATAAATTTGACCATGTAACATTCACCCTTAAATTCAGAGTCTTGCGCAGATAATATCTTTACATTTTATACCTTTCCCGGTCGCTTGTGAAGGGAGGGGGGGATTAGACTAGTCAGTTAAGGTTATAAATGCCCATAAATGATAATATGCTAGAGGTAAGAGGCTGTCCGTGAGGTTTAAGGTGGGACGGTAACTGCTTGTATATAAATAGTAAACATAGTAAAATTCAAGATACTGGATTTACAGACTTTGGATTATTTTTGCAATATTCAGAACTTTTAGGGGAGTTGGGTTATATGGGGAGAATTGCTCTTTATGCAGATAACGGCTGCGATTTGGACCGCGAAGTTCTGGAAAAAATCGGGGTAAAACTATTTTATATGTCGACTCTGATAAAGGGTGTAACCTATATGGATCGTCTAACCATTGACCCTCCAGAATTTTATCATCTATTGGAGGAGGCGGGGGTAACCCCAACCACTTCACAGGTAAACATTGCGAGTATGCAGGCAGAATTCGAAGCTGTGATGCAAGAGCAGGATACTGAAATTATTTATATAGCGTTCTCAGGAGGATTGAGCGGAACTTATCAAACTGCTTGTATAGCCAGAGATGCCGTAAATCCTGAGCGGATTACCGTTATTGACTCACAGAGTGCATCGGTAGGCTATGGTTTGACTGTGGTACGCGCTGCTCAGGCCGTAGCGGCCCGGAAAAACAAAGAGGAAGTCATTGCGGAGATTAATGACAATATCAAACGGATACAGCACTTTTTCATTGTGGGCAATCTGGAAATGTTAAAACGTGGTGGAAGAGTCAATTCGGCTGTAGCAACGATTGGCGATTTACTTAACATAAAGTTAATTCTACATATTTCCAATGGCAATATAGTGCCTCTGGAAAAAGTCCACGGGCTTAAAAAGGCCAAGAAAAGACTCCTGGACATCATGGAGCAGAGCGGTTATAACCTTAAGCATCAAACTATAGGGATATCTTATTCACAGGATTTCGAGGGTGCCCTGGAAATTAAACAGATGATAGAAGAGAGATTTGGTGCAACCCAGTTTTTGATTTCTGAAATAGGTGCATTAATTGGGTCGCATGTGGGCGCAGGTACGTATGCCATATTTTTCCTGAATCAATAAGCCAGGTAATCCGGAAACGGTTTTCTAAGGGCTATCTGTTGAATGTTTTGGTGGCTATGATGTGCTATAATTTAAGGAATGTTAATTTGATATTTATTTGCTTGAAGGCCGGTTGCAGTCTATAAGGAGGAACATTACTTGTTGACCCAAACAAAAACATTTCATGAAATGGGGCTAAAACCCCAGTTGCTGCAGATGATTGAAAAGAAGGGCTTTGAAACCCCCACTCCTATTCAAACCGAATCCATTCCACCTGGACTGGCGGGACGCGATATTATGGGACAAGCCAAAACAGGTACCGGCAAGACCGCCGCCTTTGGTATCCCCATGTTAAATAGAATAAAACCGCATCAGGGGTTGCAGGGGATGGTAATCTGCCCAACTCGTGAGTTGGCTGTGCAGGTCTCTGAGGAAATTTGTTCCCTGGGTCTAGGCTTGAAAATAAATGCTCTGCCGATATATGGAGGACAGTCTATAGAAATCCAGTTGCGGGCTCTGCGAAACCGACCGGAAATAATAGTGGGAACTCCGGGACGTTTGCTGGATCATTTAAACCGCGGTACCATCAACCTTGCGGAGATAGATTTTGTAGTCTTGGATGAAGCCGATGAAATGCTTGACATGGGATTTTTGCCGGATATTGAGAGAATATTGCCGTTATGTCCCGAACAGAGGCAAACATTTCTGTTTTCAGCCACTCTGGTTCCAGAAATTAGGGAATTGGGCCGGACATTTATGAACAATCCGGAGTTAATAGTAATTGCTTCCCCTGAACTTACGGTATCGCTTACCGAACAATATTATTATGAAGTTAATCCTCGGCAAAAAGTGGAGACTATCTGCCGGGTTATTGATGTGGACCAGCCCCCGGTCAGCCTGGTGTTCTGCCGCACCAAAAAGGGTGCCGATGAACTGAATCGAGTGCTGAATAGTCGTGGTTATATGGCTGACTCTTTGCATGGTGATATGTCTCAGCGGGAACGCGATCATGTTATGGAACGGTTTCGCAAAGGAACCATTGAAATACTGGTGGCCACTGATTTGGCTGCGCGCGGGTTGGATGTTGAGATGGTAACCCATGTTTTTAATTATGATATTCCCGAGGATCCGGATGGGTATGTGCACCGTATTGGCAGAACCGGTCGTGCGGGCAGGGATGGAGTTGCCATTACCCTGGTGGAACCGCGTCAGATTAGACAGCTGAAAATTATTGAGAAACATATTGGCAAGAAAATTAGCCGCCAGATGCTGCCCTCCCTGCAAGATGCTATTGATCGCAGACAGGAAACGTTAGTTAGTAAATTAATTGAGACAGCAGATCAGGATCAGGGGATATATCGTACTATGGCGAAAGACCTGTTGGAACGGTATGATGCCCAGTATCTTCTAGGGGCGGCGTTAAAGTTAATAGCGTGCGAAGCTCCGCAGCTGGAAACTGCCGATGTAGAGGATATTCATCCTGTTACTGCCCATGTAGAACTGCCGTTAGGAAGATTCCAGGGGGTTCATCCCCGCCGTTTGGTAGAGTTTCTGACAACGCATACTTCGATTACACCTCGCCAGGTGGGGGATATTGAGATTCAAGGCAACAGTACCCTGGTGGAAATACCCATGACTTTTGTAGATCAGGTTTATGACGCTTTCAGTCAATATGAGAGCAGCCTCAAAGGCAGCAAAAGGCCGCGTTTATCTCCACAACGTCGTTCAGCAGGCCGACAGGCTAATTAGCTTAACAGAATGTTTTGAGAACTAATTGGGGAGGAAGAGTCAATCTTCCTCCTTTAGAGTATATATTTTGAAATAAGTCCCGGTTGTTCTTACGGGCTAGTTGGGGGTGGAGGATAGACTATGACTGATATTCTAGCGTTTGATAGCCTTACGCGGCGGATGGAGCGTGATAATTTTAGCTTGCAAACTTCGGGCCGGCTGGCAGAAGGAGATGTTCTTGTGGTTCGCGGTCCGTCCGGCTCAGGCAAGTCTACTCTGCTTAAGATGCTGGCACGCCTGCTGGCCCCTGAAAATGGAACCTTAGTATATCGGGGGCAGGATTACACATTGATACCACCTCAGGAATGGAGGAGAAAAATTCAGTATCTTGCCCAGAAACCGGTTATGTTTGATGGCAATGTGGAACAGAACTTGCGACTGCCGTTTAGCTTATCCGTTATTGCCCGTGATTTATCGTATGATTGGGTGCAGGCAGATAAGTACATGCGGGAATTGGGGCTCTCCGCCGAAATGCTTTCACAGGAGGCTCCAACCCTCTCCGGCGGAGAGGCAGCCCGGATTGCCCTGATTCGTTCTCTGCTAATTAATCCCGAAATCTTGTTATTAGACGAGCCTACCGCTTATTTAGATGAGGCTAATCGCAAGAGCCTAATCGCAGTCCTGCAGCAGTGGCTTCATGCCCAGCCTTTGCGGGCTATGATAATTGTTTCTCATCAACCCGAGGAGTTACTTGAACTCCCTAATCTAAGGTATCTGGATCTGACGAAGATAGTGCCTAATGGAGGGAATTAATGTGAATTATTCTTACATTCCTATTTCCAACTGGCAGCTAATTCTGAGTGTGAGCTTAATCTTGATAGCAGGTTTGGTATCAAGCCTTTTCCAATTGGGGCTGCTAAAGTCCCTTCTGTGGGGATCGGTACGGGCTTTTCTGCAGCTGACCTTAATAGGCTATGCTTTAACGTTTATTTTTAGTAAGAATCAGCTATACATAATTATACCGGTCATATTATTAATGTGTCTCATTGCCAGCCGGGAGGCTTCACGCCGGCTAGGTAAGGTTCCCGGCAAACCCATGCTGGTTTCCTTTATTGCTCTTACTTGCAGCACCTTTATCGTGGGTTTGATTGTAGTAATGTTGGTTATCTCTCCCACCCCTTTGTATTCTGCGCAGGTGCTCATACCTATTTTCGGCATGATATTAGGGAACTCTATGAATGGGATTGCTCTATCCCTGGACCGCATGTACAGCGAAATAAAATCCCATATTGAGCAAGTTGAACAGTTGTTATGTTGGGGAGCTTCTCCATGGGAGGCGGTACGAGGGCAGGTTAAAAAGGCGGTCAGTGCAGGTATGATGCCGACCATTAATTCGCTGATGGTAGTTGGACTGGTAAGTCTGCCCGGTATGATGACCGGGCAAATACTGGCTGGCATGGATCCGCGTCAGGCGGTGCGCTATCAATTTGTGGTGATGATTATGATTGCGGCTGCGGTTGCGATAGGCTGCCTGATGATTGTGGGTTTATCATACAAGAAACTCTTCACCAAGGATATGGCGATCGTAGAGATTATGCGTAAAAACTGAAGCTAGGAAAGTCCTAGGGACCTTCCTGGCTCAGAACGTCAAAAAAGGCACCCAAGGGTGCCTTTTTTGCTCGCTCCGGCGGCATAGGCCTTATTGACTGACCTGGGATTTCACGGTCTGGATGTCAGCCTGAGCTGCCTGTGAGGCCGGTTTATAATAACCCTTCTGTTCTGCCATCTGGTAAAGCTGAAATTGGAACTGTTCATCAGCATTTCTTATTTGCTGGATGGTCTGTCTAAACTGGGCATTGGATGCCTGACTGATAACGCTGGCATAGCCGCTAAGGCTGCCGTTTATCATAGCGAGAGTATCATTGACCATTTCTTTTTCCTGCATTTGCATATTGGGCATCATTCTCACTCCTTTATCCTAAGAAGGACATTAATTTTTTGCGAGTATCGCATGCGGATTGCGCTGACTGCTCAAACATCTGCCGAACCTGTGCATCCTGGGATTGGCTGGCATAGAATCTGAGTTTCTTCTCAGAGGTTGCATGTGAACCTATCAGGTGTCTAAGATTTTGCAGTTCTAGTTGACTTAAATTCACACCAATATCTCCTTCCAAAATTTATTTTTATTAACATTAATAGAGTGGCAAAAATACAGCAAAATATACGCCATTTTTAAAAATCATGGCGGAAGCATAATGAGCAGACAATTGTGAACTAACCGATCATAATTTTTCCTTTGGGATAGTGGATTTCTGGCTGCTTGCTCTTATAGGCTAAAGCAAAACCCAGCGTTAGAGGGCCGACCCGCCCCAGAAACATGGTGGTGATGATGATAATCTGTTCAAGCGGGAAAAGTTCAGGGGTTAAACCCAGGCTGAGGCCTACGGTGCCGAGTGCTGATGCAACCTCAAAGATAACCTTAACCAAATCAGTCTGATGAATTAAGGATATAAGAAAGGTCATGGTTATGAGAGTTACGCCTGATAACATGGCAATAGTGAAGGCTTGGAACATATCGCTGTTGGGGATGTGCCGTTTGAATATCTCATTATCCTTTTTCCCGCGCAGCTGACTGATAATGGCAATCCACAGCAAGGCGAAAGTTGAGGTTTTGATTCCCCCGGCGGTAGAACCGGGTGATCCGCCGATGAACATAAGCAAGATAATCAGTAACTGTGAGGACAAAAACAATGAATTTAAATCTATGGAATTGAAGCCGGCGGTTCGAGGCGAAACCGATTGAAAATAGGAGGCCAAAAGCTTAACTCCCCACGGTAAATTCTTAAGAGCGTGATTATATTCAGAGATAAATAGAACCGCTGTCCCAACAGCGATAAGAATGGCGGTGGTTATTAGCACCACTCGGGCATGCAGAGACAGAGTGCGGCTTTTCTTATAGTGGAATAATTCATACAATACCATAAAACCAAGGCCGCCCAGGATAATGAGACTGGAAATAACCAGGTTTACGGTAACATCACTGGTGAACGCGGTTAAACTGAGGAAACCTCCAAATAAATCAAAACCAGCATTATTAAAAGCTGAAACGGAATGAAAGATACCGAACCATAGTGCTCGCTTCAATCCCAGTAGGGGTGTCCAGTGAATGATCAGGATAAATGCGCCTACAGCTTCTATGGCGAAACTGGTTATTAACAGATATCGAAAAATCCTGACTATACCGCCTACCGAAGACTGATTCATAGCCTGCTGCATAATTAATCTCTGACGCAGCTGAATTTTCCACCCGAAAATCAGCGCAAAAAAAGTAGCGAAGGACATTACTCCCAGGCCGCCTACTTGAATAAGGAGCATAATCACTACCTGCCCAAAAAGGGTCCAGTGGGTGGCAGTATCTACCACTACCAGGCCAGTTACACACACTGCTGAAGTGGCCGTGAATAGCGAGGTCAGGTAGTTAACCTGACCGCTTTGGACAGCCCATGGGGTGGTGAGCAAAAGACTGCCGATTATTATTAGTCCCGCAAAACTTAATACTAATAGTTGGGGCGGACTTATTTGCTTTGTGCTCATGTCAATACCTCGTTGTTAATGCCATTAATCCAGGTTGGTTAACTTCTCCAGGTCATCATTGCGCCCTAGTGCAACCATAATATCTTGGCCTTGCAGTTTTTCATCCGGTTCGGGTGACACAATTATATGATCTCCACGTCTGATTGCCAGAACGGTTACGCCCATTTTTTGCCGTAGATTAATTTCATTCAGATTCTTGTTAATAAACACCTGAGGGATAATAAATTCGATTATACTAAAATCGGGTGATATATTGATTTGCTCCAAAAAATTCTGAGAAACCAGGGAACGTGCCAGTTTAATAGCCATATCCTGTTCGGGATATATTACGATATCAGTGCCGATTTTCTCCAAGACCTTGCCGTGCATGGCGTTTTTGGCTTTGGAAATCACCTTTTTAACACCCAGCTCTTTTAATACTATAGTGGTTAAGATATTGGATTGTATATTGTCGCCGATAGCCACTATTACCGCATCAAAATTGCGTATGCCCAGGGCTTTTAATACGTTTTCATCCATGGTATCAGCCTGAACCGCATGAGTGCTAAAATCGGCAGCATCATTTACCCTCTCTTCATCGACATCGATGGCTAATACTTCATGTCCCATACGAGTCAGTTCTTTGATGAGACTACCACCAAATCGGCCGATGCCAATTACCGCAAATTGCTTCTGTTTCATTAAGCAACCTCCCAAAACATGTATTAAGGCTTATAAGTTACCACAAAAGTGATCTAAAAGGAATACCATTGCCTGTATGTTATTGATAGAATATTTCCATATACGTTTATAGTGCCATTACAAGATCTGAGTTTGGACAGATTGAAGAAACAGTTGAAGATATTTGGACTTTGTTTTACTAATAATTATAACTTTATAAAAGAAACCGAACACGTAAAGGAAAGCCGCGACGACAAATCGGACTGCTACAATTTCATCACTGTCCGGCAAAAGTTAATAAATGCTTACCTTCATTATACACAAGATTTGCCCGCTGATATGAGAAA
Organism: Syntrophomonadaceae bacterium; assembly: GCA_963665865.2. Taxonomy (GTDB): domain Bacteria; phylum Bacillota; class Syntrophomonadia; order Syntrophomonadales; family Syntrophomonadaceae; genus PHAA01. The sequence goes on from CAXXWF010000001.1 coordinate 511,793, forward strand.
TAAGTATTGAATAATCTATCAAACCTTGCACATATGATACGTAAACGAGAAAAAATGTTATCATAATACAAGTGTGGCATTGATAAATTAAGTGACGGAAGGGTTATAATTTATGCGTATTATAATTGGGTCAGAGTCTTTTTACCCTAATATATCAGGTGTTGCCGTAGCTACATGGAATCTGGCTACATACCTGGTGGGTCAGGGACATGAGGTTTTGGTTCTGGCTCCGTCAACTAGCAGAAAAAGCTATCGAGAGACTTATAAAGAAGGGTTTAGCGTCCAGCGACTCCCTTCGATTCCTAATCCCTTCCGCAAGGGGTTTAGGGTTACCATGCATCCAGCCCAGCAGATAAATTCAATTGTTGAGAGCTGGCAGCCTCAGGTCATTCATCTGCAGGATCCTACTTCCATTGGTTCTTGTTTGATGAAGAGTGCCCAAAAGTGTGGAATTCCTATAATAATAACCCATCACTTCACGCTTGAATACATTCTGAGTTACTTTAGGTTTCTCAAGCCGCTCCATAAACGTTCCCAGGCTCACCTAACCGTGAAAATGAAGAATTTCTACAATGCCTGTCAGTATGTGATTTGTCCCAGTGAAACTGTGAAGCGGTGGCTCTTAGGTGTGGGGGTTCAAGTTCCGGTGGTTGTAATATCTAATGGTGTCAATCTGCACCAATTTTTTTCATACGAATTCCCGTCTGGTATCCGGACCGATTTAGGACTGCCCGAGCTTCCTATAATCCTCTATGTAGGAAGAATAGATGTGGACAAAAGTCTGGATACGCTTTTGGATGCGGTGCCACTGGTGCTGGAAAACCACAATGCGCACTTTGCATTTTGCGGCGGGGGTAATCTTTTAGGGCGTCTGCGCAGAAAAACAGAACAACAAGGACTTAATCCTTATGTTTCTTTCCTGGGCCAGCTCGATCATCAGGATCATGATTTGCCGCGTCTGTATCAGATTGCCACTTGTTTTGTAATTCCTTCCTGCTGTGAAGCTCAGAGTATTGTGACTATGGAAGCCATGGCTTCCGGACTGCCGATTGTAGCGGCAGCAGCGGGAGCTCTGCCAGAACTGGTGCAGAACGGTGATAACGGTTATCTGTTTGCACCGGAAAATATCGAGGATCTGGCCGCCAAGATAAACCTGATCCTGGAAAACGAAGAACTCGCTCATCGTATGGGTCAACGCAGCCTGGAAAAGGTAATTAAGCACGATTTAAACCGAAACTTGAACAAAATTGAAAAGATATATGGTGAGGTTTCCAGACATGAAACGGCGTAGATTATGGGCCTTTGCAGGCGTGACAGCTATGATAGTTATCTATCTTTTGTTGGCATTCCTGCTTAATGCTCTTCCCCAGAATACTTACTATAAATTGGCGGAATGTCCTATCCCTGCTGATGGTCAGCGGGTGCTGGTGTTTAGCCCCCACCCTGATGATGAATCCATTGCTGTAGGTGGTTATATCCTCAACAGCCGAGCAGCAGGTTCCCAGGTACGGGTGATTTTGGCAACCGATGGCAACCATCTTGGTCTGAGGGATCAGCGTTATCAGGAATTCAAGAACGCAACCGATAAATTGCTAATTCTCCCCGAAGAACTGCGTTTCTGGGGTTACCCGGATGGCAAATTATCCGACCATTTTAATGAATTGGAGCCTCAGGTGGAACAGGAGATTGCTGTTTTCCAACCAGAATACGTAATTTATTCCCATCCCCAGGATCGACACCCTGATCATGCTGCACTGGGCCGGGCGGTTGAGACAGCCATAGCCAAAAGGGCCAATGCTGGTCAAAATGTTCAAGCTTATGCTTACCTGGTCCATTATAAATATTACCCTGAGCCCCAGGTGCTAACCCGCCGGCATTTCTTATTACCTCCGCTGGCAGTTTCCCAACATAATGAAGTCTGGAATAAAGTTACGCTTACGGCTGAGGCTGAAACAGCCAAGGCTGAAGCGATACATCAATATCGCAGCCAATTGCGTAATCCCTTCCTGCGACCCCTCTTTTCAGGGTTAATGCGCAACAATGAATTGCTGGTTCGCCGTGATATACAGCCCGTTCAGCAGATTTGATCATAATCAGTTATGGCGCCGCCAGTAATGCTGGGCCCAAAAGATTACACTAAAGGACAACAAAAAAAGAGCAATGGAAGCATAGCGGAAAAAGGAACCGAAACGAGTCCACCACTGTAAAAAATATATAGTGAATTGAAGCACTATTATATTGAACAAAAGAGTTCCGATAAAAGTCCAACCTAAAAAGGGCTGCCATCTTATGCGGGCATAACCGGCTACCAGTGAGGACCAGGGACGCACATAGCCGATAAAACGGGTGGCAAAGATAGTTATGCTCCCATAACGGTCATACCATTTATGAATGGAATCGTTTACCTTCATAAAACTCGGCTTATGACTCCAACGATTTATCAGCCGGTCTTTTCCCCAACGCCCTAACCCATAAGCTAGCATACTGCCAGCCAAATGACCTCCGGTAAGCAGAATGAGCATCAGTGCATATGAATGTCCCTGCTTAATCAAGGCCGCCGCCAAAAGATAGCTGGCTTCTACCGGGAACGGAACCCCCATATTTTCAATTAACATACTAAAAAATATCCCAGCATATGTAAGCAGATTCATGGCTTGCCTCCAATTTAGTCCTCCATGGTCTCCTCGCCTATTATACTATAAATATCATGCGTAATCTGAAGGCGTATATTCGACCAGAAGTGAAAAAAGATGATACGCTGGGAAGATACAGTAAGATTCACTTAATTAAATTAATACTTACTATAGAAACATATGTAAAGAAATTATAAAGGATATTCGGTATCTGTCGCAATAGGCTTTCTCCCCAAGGATTGTTTTCCTTAGGGAGGAAGCATTTTTTATTGTTACATACCTTGAATTCATAATTATCCAATCACATTTTATTAACCCGGCTCATAGTGTAGAGATATATATATTAAAAATGTACACATGGAGTTAAACATGCTGACTGCTATTGCCATGGTCACGAACAATTTAATTGGAACCGGGAATTTTATCTCCATTACGGTGGTTCTTGGCTTCTGTGGGACTATCCGGGTTGTCTTACCTGCAGAGATTCGAGCCTGTGGAAACCTGGAATGTAAGGATTATTCGGATATTCAGACCGTTCTCATAAAGGAACGACATTCAAAGCGTTGGGTTGCCCAGCAGATAATTCCGGTGCCCGTATCATCCAAGACATCTGTTGATATTATGGGGATTAAGGTGTATGACATCAGAACTGATTGCTGCAAAATTGAGCGACATCCGAGGTATGCCGTTGGCAAAGCTGTTTTTAAATATAATCTAGCTACATTTTACCGTGAAGATGAAAAGTATAAAACTTATCGAATCAAAGATTTAACGACGGTATTGTCGTTAAAATTGGATCAAATGCCGCCGCCTGAAGCCCGCTTGATATCGACCTGCCAAATAGAAGTCCTTGATTTTATGCTCAGCTAAAAACTTCGCTAATGACTTTGGTCCACTTTTCTCTCCATCGATCCATATTAAAGGCAGCAGCCACTTTTCGCGCATTCTCTCCCAGTTTCTCGCGTTGATTTTTATCATTTATTAGCAAGTCGATCGCATCAATCAAATCAGAGGGTGTAGGTTTAACCAGCAGACCGTTATATCCATCTATGATCAGATCGGTTAGCCCTCCTACCGGGGAAGCAATTACAGCACAGCCGGCAGCCATGGCCTCCAAGCAGGAAAGGGAGGTTCCTTCAGTTCCCTTGGTGGGTATTAAGGCAATATCCATATGGCTAAGAATTTCGGGCATTGCATGAGGAGGCTGCCAGTAATAATATATATTTTTGTTTGCGCATGCCCATTTTAGGGCTTCGGCTTCAAGTTGATCCGTATGGCCCCGACCGACAAAATGAAATTCTACGTTAGGATATTTTTTAGTCAACACCTCGGCCGCCCTGACTGTTTCATTTAAACCCCTTACATAAGTAAGACGTCTGGGGAAAACTACCCGGATTTTATCGGGGTGAGTCACGCGGGGAGCGTATTGCTCAGTATCAACAAAGTTAGGTATATACTCAAATTTGTGAAATAAATTGGGCCAGGTCGCATTAGCCCAATTCATGGTATTGGTGTCTACCGAAACGATTTTTTGGGGACCAGTCAGGGCGATATGCATTCTGCGCAGCCATTCCTTTTTCTCTGTTTCGGTGGGGAGTTGAAAATCAAAGCCCGGATAATCCCAGAAAACTCCGTGGGAAATAGAAATACTTTTTTTCAAAACTTGGGGATAGGCTAAAAAGGTTACAAAATATATAGCATAATCTACATCCATAGCCTGTTCGTAAAAATGCTGATTGACATTGGGGAATGTGAGTAAATCATTTTTGGTCTCAGGGATAGTACAGATATCTACGCCGGGCAGCAATTCCTTTTTCCAGCCCGTACCGATTTGCCACCACCTTACATTATAGCCCAGGTCCACTAAAAGCCGAGTAAGCTCTATGCCGTAACGTTCTGCTCCGCCATAGATTATGCGGTTTCCTTCCGGATTAAAAAAATTGGTTGTTAATATACCTACTTTACCTTTCATTTAGCGATTACCTCCATGTGCAATGACCTTACGTTGTAATAAATAAGTTCAAACAGTATATAAAATGATATGCAAATTATCTGTCTTCATCTAAAAAGTAAAGATTTTTGGCATCCTTCCATTCTTCACTTTGAATCGCGGCCAACGGCATCTGGATACTTTTAGTAAATGGTCTGACTTCTCCGAAAACTTTTAGATCTTTATCGCGATAATAGATATATTTATTATCGTGATCCTCAGGCTTAAGCCATCCGTAGTGCTTGATTCTAATGTCTGAATAATAGGCTATCAGGTTTGCGTAAGCTTGAGGAAAACGGCCGCAATGTACTGCTCTTGGCAGCCATTTAGAATCCAAGTGAGGGATGTAACGAACCATAAACAACATCGACTTTGGCCAGGGATTCCAGCCTCCGTCAGTTCTATAAGAGTTGGGGTTTAACCAAAAATCGAAGAGACGAAAGCTGATGGCCTGATAATCATTCTGGTTCAATAGCAAGTCAATCTCGCCTATTATCCTGTCCTCAAATATTTCGTCGGCATCAACCGCCACAACCCAGTCTGGTTCTGCTGCTAGGGCAAGTTGCCAAAGTTTCAGCCGCAGGGCAGGTTCATCGCTCGCAAACAAAGGTTTATCATTCTCATATACGATTACTTTTTCAAACTGCCGGGCAACTTCTACAGTATCATCTTCCGAAGCATCGTCCAGTATTACAATGGCATCGACCCAGCGTTCAAGATGTGCCAGGACTTCATTTAAATATCTGCCGGCCTCGTTACGAACGGGCATCATGGCAACAATTCTCTGTTTATGCTCTGTTTGTTTCATTATTTTCCTCCCTAAAAAGGGGCCTTGGGTAAGGCCCCCAGGTTTATGCTGTTGCCACAAACACAAAATCGATGGCAAGATCGATATTATTTACAACAGTACTTACGGTTGCAGGCAAAGTGAATACAAAGGTTACGTCTTCGTTTCCGGTGGTTAGGGCAAGTGCCTGGCCAGGGCTGGCCGGTTGGTCGATCAATGCATTCAAGGTACCGGTAAATATACTGGTACCGGGACTGGCAGTTACGCTTACATTGAGATATTCAGCAAGAATAGCGGCACGATGATCAGTAGTGGTCCCTCCTCCTTTCCAGGCGGCAGTAACATAATAGGTTTCATCTACAGTTCCGGTATTGGAAACATTGATTATGCCTTGAACACTTTGCCCGGGAAGCATATTGGTCGTGTTAATCACACCGCTGGAAGGGGATACAACAATGCTTACATCAGCGGTATCGAGAATACCATTGGTTGAATTAGTAGTGTAGGTAAGGGCCATCTAGTATTCCTCCTCTCTTTATGGATTAGTTTTAGACTATGAAAATAAATTTCTATTTGTTACCAAATATATTTAAGGAGTGCTAAGCAGAAAGAATAAGATGTGGTTTAATTGAATTGTCTAATAAAACGGTGATACTAATATGTAGGTAGCCCGTCTTATTGAATTCGTTCACTGCTATATTTTGCGTTTAAGTTCCGTTTAAATTGATGAAGTAAGATAATAACAGCAGGAGGTGAAAGCATAATGAATAAAATTTTAATTGTCGATGACGATGAATATATCCGTGAACTGGTTTGCACTGTACTCAAAAATGAAGAATTTATCCCCTTTGAAGCCTCCGACGGGCGGGACGCACTGCAAAAAATTACGGATGTAAATCCTGACCTCTGCATTCTCGATATTATGATGCCGAATATGGACGGCTTTGAACTGTGCCGCCAGCTCCGGCGATTTTATACGGATATGCCCATCTTAATGTTGACGGCCAAAGATGAAATAACCCAAAAAGTTAGGGGATTTGAAATGGGGACAGACGACTATTTGACCAAACCCTTCGAGGCAGCGGAATTGATCGTTCGGGTTAAGGCGCTGCTCAAACGATATAAAATAAATGCTTCCCAAACGGTGCAGATTGGCGCTATAACTATGAACAGAACCAGCTATTCTGTTATGTCTGAAGGTGAAAAAATGGATATTCCTATGAAAGAATTTGAACTGTTATTTAAGCTGGGCAGCTATCCGGGTAAAACCCTTTCCCGTAATCAACTGATCGAAGATATCTGGGGTTTTGATTTCGAAGGCAATGAGCGGACGCTGGACGTGCATATTAATCGTTTGCGAGACCGTTTCCCGCCGGAAGTTTCTCATTTCAAAATTACTACTATTCGTGGACTAGGCTATAGATTGGAGGCAACTCCATGACAAACAGAAAATGGGTGCAATTTACGACCCATACGGTTTTGATTCTGCTGCTCGTAAGCTGTGCCTTGGCGGCGGGTTACGGGTTGACTTGGCTGATTTTCAGAGCGACAGGGCGGCCGCCTGAACTTGTGGCCTATGTGCTTTCTGGCCTGGTCGGATTTATCCTGATGCCCTTGGCTGGAAATTTGGTTCCCATTTTAAATCGGCGGCCAGGCGGAAGATTTGGCAATCCTCTCCATACAAAGATGCTCACGGATACACTCGATGCCATGAGCAGGATTGCCAAGGGAGATTTCAATGTGTTAATCGCCGCAGATGATGAACGCGGTCCCTATGGTGAGTTGGCGGCCAGCGTCAATAAAATGGCCAGGGAACTCGGTTCCGTAGAGAAGCTCCGGCAGGACTTTATATCCAACGTGTCCCATGAAATTCAGTCTCCGCTTACGTCCATCAGTGGCTATGCAGCCCTGTTAAAGCAGGGTGGGAGCAGTCAGGATCAGATTGCCCACTACGCAATGATTATCGAAGCGGAAAGTAAAAGGTTATCAAAATTGAGCGGTAATCTTTTACGGCTTTCGGCACTGGAGGCGGACGCTGACCCCATGGAATACAAGCCTTTCCGTCTGGACAAGCAGCTGGAAAGTATCCTGCTGATGTTGGAACCGCAATGGGCCGAAAAATATATTATGCCGGAGGTGTCCTTGCCTATAACCATGATGACCGGTAATGAGGATTTACTTAGCCAGGTATGGATAAATCTCCTGCACAACGCGATTAAATTCACCCCTGAGAAAGGATCGATTCGTATTATGCTTAAGGGCGATAATGACAATGTTGTATGTACTATTGCTGATAACGGAATTGGCATTTCGCCGGAGGATCAGATTCATATTTTCGAAAGGTTTTACAAGGCGGACAAATCCCGTGACCGTTCTCTGGACGGTAATGGGTTAGGGCTTTCGCTGGCACGGAAAATTGTTGAGATGCAAGGCGGCAGTATTACGGTGAAAAGCGAACAAGGACAAGGTGCTGAATTTATCGTAACCCTGCCAACCCACGATACTGCAAAAACAACTTAAAAGAGAACAATACTTAAACCTTAGAAAATGATAATAGTAACGTCGCACAATCATCGATAAGTGCGGCGTTTTTTGTTGTGTAATATGAGGGATGGACTCTGCACATAATTCCTGCCAAATCATTTCTAATTACTCATTTGCAAACGTATTGCACTCAACCAGCAATGGCGAATATTAATATATCCTGTCTAAATACCGTGAAATGTGGGGTTAAAACGCTATTGCCTGTTTATTCCATAATAACTATGCTAGTAAATAGAGAATTGTGCGGAAATATCGGGATTGTATCAGGAAAATGTATTTGTGCCGGCGTAAAATCGGATAAGGTTTTATATCCCCGTTAGGCGAGTTGAACTGACAGAGGAATGGCAAAATACCGGGTTGAAGTAAGAAATGCTGGTAGGTATCGCTATAAGCTATCCGGTCAGAGTAGGCTTTTTTAGGCTGTTTAGATATATGTTATGGGTTAACGGAAAGCCCAATGATGTTAAGCAAATGGCTGTGATGTGTTGACATTAAGAGCATGGAATATCGGCATGATTGGCTTTTACACCTAGAAAAGCCAAGAATCAAGTCTAGCATAAGGGACAAGGATTTGCCCTTGCGTGTTTCGGATATTGTCTATAAGACGAAGCTGAATCTGGTTTATATAAGGCTAATAATGCCTAGCTAATAATGTGTTGATAATTACAATGTAATATTAGAAAGGGGGTAGAGATGAAATGGAAATTACTATAAAAAACTGCAATAATATAAAATCCGGAGTTGTCCATATTGAAGAAGAAAGATTAAACATAAAATATGCTCTTAATGGAATCGGAAAATCCACAATCGCACACGCATTGACCTCGATGGTAAAAGGGGAAGATCTATCTTACTTACGCCCATTTAAGTATGCTAGCGATAATATTGAACAGCATAATCCGTCTGTATCTTCAGATGCAGTCATTAATAAGATTGCAACATTTGATGAAAATTACATCGACACATATGCTTTCAAAAAAACCGAGCTTCTTGAAAACAGTTTCGAGATATTTGTTAAGACCGATAAGTATGATGAACATATGCAGGAAATTAATAACTTAGTTGCTAGCATTCAAACAACCTTCAAGGATGATCCTGCACTCGGAACACTTATTGAAGATTTGGGGATTTTTGTTGACAGTTTTGGTAAAACCCAAAATGGCTATTCAAAAGCTGGAGATTTAGGGAAAAGTATCGGAAAAGGAAATAAACTCGAAAATGTTCCTATAGAACTAGCAGCATATGCCCCATACATAAAATTTGTTGGAACAAATATTAAATGGCTAAAGTGGCAATCAGAAGGGCAATTATATCTGGATATAACTGATAAGTGCCCTTATTGTGTATCAACAATGGCTACACCAAAAGAAATCATCTTAAAGGTTAGCCAAGAATACGATGTTAAGTATTTAACTACTCTTAGCAAGATATTAGAAGTATTTGAATCTCTAAGCGAATACTTTTCCACTGAAACAAAAGAATCTGTAAAAACGATAACCGCCAATACAAACGGAATTATAGATGAACAAATTAACTATCTTAAGCGCTTAAAAGAGGAAGTTCATCAATTAAGAGAAAAACTTTATGGTCTTAAATATTTAGGATTTAATGCTCTCAAGGAAGTTGACCGAGTACTCGATGCCTTAAAAGGGAAGAGAATTGACTTAAGCTTTTATCCCCAATTAAATTGTGATTACACAAAATCAAAGATAGATGCGGTAAATAGTTCACTTGATACTATTATTGAAAAGGCTGGTCAACTTCAAGGACAAATTGCTCAGCAAAAAAATGAGATTAAGAGAACAATCGAAAAATACAGCACTGAAATAAATGGGTTTCTTTCTTCAGCAGGCTATCAATATGAAGTCTCCATTGAACAGTCGTCAGAAAATAACCATCGTTTAATATTGAAATTCAACGGAGGAACGAACGAAATTACGGATGTAAAAAGCCATTTGAGCTATGGCGAAAGAAATGCATTTGCGCTGGTGTTATTTATGTACCATACATTAAAAGAGAAGTCCGATTTTATTATTTTGGATGATCCGATATCTTCATTTGACAATAATAAGAAATATGCAATTATGTCAATGCTTTTTATGGGCGAAAATTCTCTGCGCGGGAAAACTGTTTTGATGCTAACACATGATTTTGAACCCGTAATAGATTCAGTTTACAATTTGCCGCACTTGTTCCAGCCTGCAGCCAAAGCTTCATTTATTGGAAATGTTGAAAATGTTCTTGCCGAAAAAACAATTGCAAAAAGCGATATAAAGTCTTGCATTACTGTATGTAAATCCAACATTACTAACTCGACTGATATAATCCATAAATTGATTTATTGCAGAAGATTACTTGAAATGCAAGATGATAAAAATATGGCCTGGCAACTAGTTTCTAATGTATTTCACAAGGAGCGCGATATTCCTAGAATTAAGCCTCAAGAAACGGAACTTCGTGAAATGACACTGGAAGAAATAAATGAAGCCACAGAAGTCATTCGTACTGACATTCCCGATTTTGATTATACTATTATATATCCCAGAACAAAAAATATAGCCGATATGATTAATTTATATAGGAATTCAAACAGCGGTTATGAAAAAGTTCAAATTTACCGTATTTTATATGACGGACAGTTGGAAACTGGAAGCACATTAAAAAAATATGTTGATGAAACTTTTCATGTACAAAACGACTATTTGTTTCAACTTAATCCGCGAGAGTATAAGATTGTGCCACAGTACGTACTAGATTTCTGCGATAACGATATTGATAATCTTGAGGCTGAATTAAATGCATAAGGTTAACATAAAGAAGACATCTTTTAGTTATTCGGAAATGTTGTCGTCAGTGAGATGTGCTTTTGTTTTTAGATATTTCCAAAATTGACGGATGGATACGATTTTCCGTGCCCTGGTACCAGCAGAAGACATTTGCACATTCTGGCAAAAAGCAATCAAAGAGTGGATATCCTTCAATGTTATTGATTTAAGGAATTCCAGATTAACGATACCGAAAACTTTTTTAACAATAGGGGTTCCCCGTGAAAGCCTAATAATATTCAGTTCGGAAACCTTGCTATTATAGCAATGATGAGAAGTGCACACAGCAGCCATATAATACGGACATGTGGATTAGTGGAAAGGAGATTCAAATGATAACCTATCGCGATATTGATGGAGATTCTGGAGTACTAGCATATGCAATTGGCGCTGACTACATTGATGTTCAATTTAAGGGAACATCAAAATTATATCGCTATTCATATCAAAGTGCTGGTAGAGAGAATGTAGAATCAATGAAAGTACTAGCCCAAAATGGTAACGGATTAAATTCATTTATTAACAAGAATGTAAAATACCTATATGTAAAATAGAACTAGCAAGGAGAATAACATAATCATGAAACTAATCCACTTGTCCGATCTTCATCTTGGAAAACGCGTCAATGAATTCTCCATGCTGGGGGCTCAGAAATGCATATTGACAAAGAGTGTCAGGGGGACAGGGTTGCTGTCACGCGGATAGTCCTGATTAGGCTAATAATGCGAAACTTGAAAAAATAGAGATTATTTAACTCAGATCGTTGAAACACGTGAGTTAACGGGCAAGGAGATGTTTTGCTAATGAATGTGCATGAACGCTTAACGGAGGCCGTACGCTTAGTAAAGGAAAGAGAAAAGTGGCTTCATCGCAGAGAAATAACCGATAATCTAATTCAAAGCCAGAAAAATCTTAGGGATCAACTGCAAAGACAATTGGCTTTGGAAAGCAGAGATGTGGAAAGGTTAGACGGCATTACACTCCTTAATCTTTGGCATAGCCTCAGAGGAACCAAGGAAGAAGCAAAACGCAAAGAGCAGGAGGAATATCTGACCGCCAAACTTAAGTATGATGAAGCCAATGCTGCCCTGATGGCTCTTGAAGCAGATCTAACTAGAATAGACAACAATTTGACCGCCATGGGTGATCTGGACACTAAATACCAGCAGGCTGTACGGGACAAGGAAGAGTACTTGCTTCGCTCTGGTGGATCGGAGGTCCAGCACCTGTTTGAAATGGCCGAACAGTTGGGCTTCTTAGAAGCCGAGGAAAGGGAATTGATAGAAGCAATTGAAGCCGGTAAGAAGGTTGAGGAAGCGTTCTCTAAGGTGCAGAAAAGCTTGGGCAGTGCTCAAGGATGGGGTGCCTTTGACTTGTTGGGGGGAGGTCTTATAACCACTGCGATAAAGCATTCACACATCAGTGATGCCAGGAATGAAATAGACCAGGCTCAGCTACTGTTGCGCAAATTTCAGCGGGAACTGGCTGATGTCAAACTTACGAATGACACCATTCAAATAGGCGGATTAGCAACATTTGCCGATTTCTTTCTGGATGGGTTATTATTCGATGCAGTAGTTCAGTTTAAAATCAACGATGCCCAGGATCGCACCAAGCAGCTGCAAGGTAAGGTACAGGCGATTATTCATGACCTGAATGTGATGAGGGAGCAAAACAGTCAAAAACTATTGGAACTCGATCAAGAACGTAGGCAGATAATTGAAAACGTCAAATGAGTGTTATTTACATGTGAAAGTTTTTCAGCAAAGCCCCTTTTTCGGCTTGCTTCAGCACCATTTTCAAAATTGGTTAGTTTGGGCCAGAATATGCTAATGGAGCATTCTGGGGACGGCTTCTAATGACGGTTTGTATTGGTTATATTTCTATACATATATTGAAATACCAGTAAGTGGTGGAACACCAGAGGGGTATGGCATTATCCCAGGTTATCCGTATTTATAACCATATTCGTTCTAACCGCGGGCGGATATTCCTGCAGCGTGTTAACCATGTTGGTCGCGATCTCCAAGGCCTTTTTCCGGTTGACTTCCTTCCGCGCCGTGTCTATCCTGCTCTGGGCAGCGAGTGTTTTCAGCAGCTCATTATAGGCGCTGAGCATGTTGTTGCGGTGCAGGGCAAATTGCTCGTCGTACTTCACGCTTTCGGAGTAGGTTTCGGCGGTTGGCTGCACGCTCTTGGGCTGTATTTTTCTCATCTTTTGGAATACTCTTACGACCGGACCTGGTTCCTCGCTCTGTTTTTTTTCCTGAACAGCCCCCTGCAGTTCCCGTTTGCTCATATTTTCAACATCATGGCAGGTCATAAATTCTTCCCTCGCCTCCGCCGGAATCCCCAGGAGGATGACCGCCTGGGAGAAACTAAGATTCGAATCCGGATTCGAATCTGGTAAGCCCTCGCCGGGAGAGTTTGGGCCCGAATTGCAGGTATATACGCATTAGGTGCTCAGCTGTCCGCTGGGAATAACTGACTTCTTCCTTCAGCCATTTCCCCCATTCCCCATACGGAAGCACTGCCTTGGCCTCAGTCAGGCAGCGCCCGATCTGAACGCAGTTTTGAAGCATGATTTTGTCGGTCCGGCTTTTAATTAGGTTAATCTCGGACGCGATTTGCGCTGGCGTCCGGGCAGATAATACAACACCCATTTTGGTTACACTCCTTTTACCGGTAATATTTTGCAGAACATGCTATAAAATATTCCGGTTCCCAAGCGAGTGTGAGGGCTTCATATCAAATTAAGATATTGTGTAACTCCACGCCAAATCAGTGAAGCTGTTTTTTTATCCTATACGGTAGGTGTTCCACCGCTTACGAAATACGAAATTGCAGGTTTTATTCTAAATGCCCTTGCGAGTGAAATATTGGATATAAATGCGAAAAAAAATCAAAGCAATTTTAGTATAAAAGAAAAACACATGGAGTGCATCGTGAGGCTAGAAAACAGAGCAGCTTAACAGGCAAATGGTCTTAACCTAACAGATATGTGATAAACATTATTGCATTAATTAATGTGTAAAGGTAAAATTAACGCAAACGTGTGTTCTGTTTCGTTCAGTAATTATTTAACTTAATTAGACTGAGACTGGGGGCGATAGGGGATGGGATTTAATAACAGATCTGAAATCATCATGTACCAAACCGATGACGGACAAACCAAAATCGATGTACGAATGGAAGATGAAACGGTTTGGCTGTCATTAAAAGAGATGACGGAACTATTTCAAAGGGATAAATCTGTTGTATCAAGACATATCAAAAATGTATTTGAAGAAGGCGAACTCGATGAGGCTGCAACTGTTGCATATTTTGCAACAGTTCAAGATGAGGGAAATAGAAGGGTTGAGAGGCAGGTAGCTTATTACAGCCTGGATGTCATTATTTCCGTAGGATATCGCGTCAAATCCCATAGGGGTACCCAGTTTAGAATATGGGCTAGTCAAAGATTAAAAGAATATATCATCAAAGGATTTACCATGAATGATGATCTTTTGAAAAAAGCTGGTGGCGGCAATTACTTTGATGAGTTACTGGCCAGAATTCGCGATATTCGCTCATCGGAAAAGGTATTCTGGAGAAAAGTCCTAGACATCTATGCCACCAGTATTGATTATGACCCTAGAGTACAAGCCTCCAAGAATTTCTTCCAGATTGTACAGAACAAAATGCACTGGGCAGCTCACGGACATACCGCAGCAGAAGTAATTGCATTACGTGCCGATGCTGAAAAACCTTGTATGGGTTTAAGCTCTTTTAGCGGAAGTAAACCGCAAAAAGTTGATGTCGGTATTGCCAAGAACTATTTAAATCAGGATGAGCTAGATATATTAAACAGAACTGTGTCTATGTATCTGGAATTTGCTGAGATGCAGGCATTACGGAGAAAACCGATGTATATGCAGGACTGGATAAGCAAGCTGAATGACTTTTTGCGTTTGAGTGAACATGATGTCCTAAATCACCGAGGCACAATCAGCCATACAGAAGCTATGTAGAAGGCCGATGCAGAATACGAGAAATACCGAGAAAAGACCAAAGGAGAATTATCATCGGTGGAGCAACACTTCCTGGATTCGATAGATAGTGTGCTAAAGTTAGTCGATGACAAGAGGAAGGGTAAATAGTACTAGTGCTTGATAAGCTAGTTATATTATTATTTCACAACAGCCAATCACTCACCTACATTATAATGCCCATGGCCTGCGGCCATGGGTGGTTAATGCAATATATGGCTGAAAAAGTATGGATCGGGTGCGGGATGATTATCTGACCAAACCTTTTGAAGCGGAAGAATTGCTGCTTCGCATCAGAGCGTTGCTGAAACGCTATAAAATCGCTTCACAGCGAACGATTGCGATAGGCGCTCTTTGCGTGGACAGCACCAACAATACAGTTTCTGTTGACGGAGAACGCCTAAGTATTCCCTTGCGGGAATTTGAACTTCTTTTTAAGCTGGGCAGTTTATTGTAACCCTACCAACCCACAATACAGAACATAAGATTTGAAAGAGAAGAGTACTTAACTAAAGAAAATGATAATAAAAACGTCGCACAGTCATCGACAAGTGCGGCGTTTTTTATTGTGTTTACACTGCATTTATATTGCATTTAACTTCCGTTTATTTTCGACTCTTATGATAGATAAAGGAAAACAGTTGTCATCCTGAGCGTCAGCGAAGGATCTCGCCCAAGGTGAGTTAAGATCCTTCGCTGATGCTCAGGATGACATAAAAAACTTTTTCATCGATGGCAGGGCCCTGTTGACAGGTGAGGTTAATTGGAATTAATAGTGAGGAGATGATATTTATGTCAAGTTATACAAGTATGTGTGATCAATTAAATGAAGATTCTTTATCGGGAGAGAGAGGCAACGGTCTCAATCTTGAGGATCTGAATATCCTGAGTCCTGAGGATAAAATAATTTATCAGGGCAAGAAGGCTTCCTGGGGGCTGTCGAGTTTAATGGAGCATTGTCCCGATCCCCATACTCCTTTGGATTTCGCCTGTTTCAGTCATTTTTATCAAGGTGTATATACGCAATTTTCCGAGATGGGATTCAGGGTGCCGAAGGATGAAAACTGCGCGGTGGAACGAGAAAGCGGATGTGTAGCGTTAAGTTATCGCGAGCCGGGGCTGTCCCCGGCGATGTTATGGAAGCTGCCCCGATCATTAATGAAAGATTTATGGCAAGATAGCGGCGAGTTTTGGCCGGCTGTTGTGCAGGAAATGAGTGCGTGGATAGAAAGCCAAGATATAGAAATTATGAATACAAATGACGCGGCGCAGCTTACTAAACTTCTTAAACAGGCAATGCAAGAATATGAGGAGTTTGTATATAAAAGATTTTGCTCGGTGGGCGACCCTGACGGACCCTTAGACAGAAAACTTGGACGTTTGATCAAGCAAGCCGTGGGGCAGGAAAATGCTGCCGAGTTTAAGGAACGCCTCATGAGAGCCTTGCCCTTCAAAACCGCTCTGCAGAATCAGTCCTTGCTGAAGGCAGCGCACGCGGCAGCGGTATACGGCAGGGACAGTCTACTTTTTAAGTATGAATTTGAAAAATTCCTAGAGGAATTTGGAGACAGGCCTTCCGCCGGCATGGGCCGTATGATATCGCCTCCTACCTGGCGTGAAAAGCCAGAACTAATCTATGCGCTTATTGATACATTATACCCTGATGGCACCCCGCTAGATCCGGAGGAAAACTTCAAGAAGCAGGAAGCAGACTTGGCAGGTGTCAGGAGCGCGATCAAAGAAGGACTAAAACCCAAGGAATATCAAAAATTCCGCGAAGTTCTCGAGAAGGTGCGAAACGGCGTAATCGTCAGAGAAGAAGGCGTATTCTATTTTGAAAAGCTGGCGGCTTGCATGCATAGAATGGCGTTAAAAATTGGAAGCCTTCTGGTCAAGCAAGGGGCTGTCAAGGAAGCTGAAGATGTATTCTTCATCTTTCTAGAGGAACTCGGTCCCGCTGCGAAAGGAAAGTTAGCGATCAAAGACAAGATAGTGAAGCGAAAAAAGGCTTGGGCTAAGGTCTATGCCGCCCACGAAAAGGGCGTGCACTGGCTGATATCTACCGGTTCGTTGCCGGTGTTTGCAGCCCAGCAAATAAAGAAACAAGATACCGCCCAATCATTGGACTCAATTTCAGGATGTGCTGCCAGCCGGGGTATATATGAAGGACCAGTATGCATAGTAAGGAACCCGGCTGAATTCAATAAGCTTAAGAAGGGCGATATATTGGTATCTCCCCATACGGCACCGATCTGGACACCTCTGTTCAAGGTTGCGGGGGCAGTGGTTACTGAAGTAGGAAGCGCCGGTTCACATGCGGCGATCGTCGCTCGCGAATATGGAATACCCAGCGTTGTAGGCATCGACAATGTAACCAATCTATGGCGGGATGGCCAGAGAATACGAGTCGATGGCACCAATGGGATCGTAACCGTATTAAGTGACTGATAGATTTTAAACCATTATTGGCAAACTGTCAGAGCCAGCAAAAAAAGCGAAGATCAAGGCGCTCGGAAAGTCCATGATTGAGACGTACCTGAAGTACGTTGATTGAATGGGCTTTCCACAGCAACACAGATATTCGCTTTTTTTGACGCTCTGACACCATGGATGTAAAGCATTTATGCTGTCTTTCCTCTTTACATTGCGTTTAAACTCAATTTATCTTCAGTTTAAGTTGCCGCAGTATGATACTCCTGACCACACAATCAAGGCGTATATACGCCGAAGCTAAGGAGTAGATGCATATGTTAAATTACACCCAAAACTTAAGTGAATTAAATAAAGATTCATTAGCAATAGCCGGTGGCAAGGGGGCTAATCTGGGGGAGTTGATTAAGGCCGGACTCCCGGTACCGCCGGGATTTATCGTGACCAGCGGTGCCTATCGCGGTCATCTCGAAGCATCAGGGCTTAAGGAGCGCATTTCCGCAAGGCTGGAGAATCTTAAGGACCAGGATATGGCTGCTATATCCGACGCAAGCACGGATATCTCAGCCTGGATCGAAGCGGCTCCCATGAACCTTAAGGTTCAGGAGGAAATAGTAATGGCCTGGGAACGTCTTGCTGAAAAAATGGGGCCTGATGTGAAATTGGCGGTCGCAGTGCGCTCCAGTGCTACCGCCGAGGATTTGCCCTCGGCATCATTTGCCGGACAGCATGATACTTATCTCGGGATCTATGGGAAAGATACCGTCCTTGAACATGTGAAAAAATGCTGGGCAAGTCTTTGGAGCTCCCAGGCTATATCTTATCGAATAAGCATGGGTTTTGACCACCTCAAGATAGATCTTGCAGTCGTCGTTCAGGTTATGATCGCTGCTGAGGCTGCCGGGGTCATGTTTACAGCCAATCCTGTGAATGGAAACTGTGATGAAATATTGATAAGTGCCGGGTATGGCCTGGGAGAGACGGTTGTCAGCGGCTTGATAACTCCCGATACCTTCATTCTGAATAAAGAAGGCTATATTCAGAAAAAAGCTCTTGGTTCAAAAAAGCTGCGCATTTTGTTGACCGAAACAGGCACAGTTATGGAAGAAGTTCCTGCGGAGAAGCGTCAAGCCTACTGCCTTGGCATGAGTGAACTCAAGCAGCTCTGCAGCCTGGCCGATCTGGTGGAAAAACACTACGGCAGCCCCATGGATACAGAGTGGGCGCTTCTAAACGCTAAAATATATCTGCTCCAGGCCCGGCCTATAACGACCATGAAATCAGCTGCCGAAGATCGTTCCGTCCTGGGCCCGGAGGATAAGATCATATATCAGGGCACGAAAGCTCCTTTCGGGCTGCAAAGCGTTATGGAGCATTGTTCCGAGCCGATGACTCCCCTGGATTTTGCCTTATGCTGTTGCTATCAGGGCTTCAACAATTACCTGCATCATGATATGGGGCTGAGGCTGCCGAAAGAGCCGGTTATGCCGGTGGAAAGAGATAGCGGATGTGTGGCGATAAAATATAATGATCCTAGGCTGTCCCCGGCCATGTTGTGGAAAATTCCGCAATCACTAATTAAGAATTTCTCCAAGGAGGCCAAGGATATATGGCAGCCTTTAGCGGAGGAAATGGATGCCTGGCTGGCCAGGGTGGAAGATACATCCAGGAGTGCCAATGATGCGGAAAAATGCGCGAAGTTTATTGAACAAGCGTTTGCAGAATACGGGGTACTCTTTGGCAGACGCATGTCAGATTTCATACCCAGTGCAGTCACATATATCAAGTATGAGCTTTTACTCAGGAAAGCCGTGGACAAGAACAATATAGAAGAGTTTAAGGAACGCCTGATGAGAGGCTTGCCCTTCAAAACCGCTCTTCAAAATGAGGCGCTGGTCAAGGTTGCGCAGGTCGCGGCCTTACATGGCAAGGACAGCCAAGCGTTTCAGGAAGAATTCAACCGGTTTTTAGAGGAATACAGAGACCGGCCTTCCATCGGCATGGCCCCCACGCTGGGATCGCCTACCTGGCGTGAAAAACCTGAAATTATACAGGAACTGATTGATGCATTGCTCGGTGATCCCACCTTGCTAAATTCAGACGATAGCTTCAATAGTCAGAAGGCTGATTATGAAGACGCTAAAAGACAAATTGCGAAAAGGCTGAAGCCAAGCAAATATCTTAAATTCGAACAAACCCTTGAAAAAGCCAGAGATGCAGTGATCGTCAGGGAAGAAGGTTTATTTTACTTGGAGAAGCTCACCGCTGGTATGCGCCGACTGGTGCTGAAACTGGGCAGCCTGCTGGCTGAAAGATCGGTCATCAATGAAGCCGGCGATGTATTCTTTCTTTTTGCCGAAGAGCTTCGTGCCGCCGCATCGGGGAAGTTGGATATTAAAGCCAGGATAGAGAAAAGGAAGAATGCATATAAAAAGGTTTGTGCCGCCCATGAAAAGGGAGTTCATTGGATCATATCCACTGGTTCATTTCCGGTATTCGCAGCCAAGAAAAAAAGCCAAAAAGATGAGAAAGCTGCTTCTGACTCAATGACAGGGATTTCAGCCAGCCGCGGCGTATATGAAGGCCCGGTCTGCATCGTAATGGGTCCGGCTGAATTCAATAAGGTAAAAAAAGGAGATATACTGGTATCCGCCTATACCGCACCCGTATGGACACCTCTTTTCAGAGTGGCGTCGGCTGTGGTCACTGAAATAGGCAGCGCCGGTTCCCATGCTGCAATTGTTTCCAGAGAATATGGAATACCTTGTGTGGTGGCGATCGACAACGTGACCAATCTATTACGGGATGGACAAAGAATACGGGTCGACGGCACCAAAGGGATCGTGACCCTATTAGAGTCATGATGGGCTTATAAATCCGTGTTATTGATTGTAAAAGTGAAAAAGGAGGCAGCTATGCTTAAAATCATAAAAAGACTTTCCCCGCTGGCGGTGTTCGCAGCTATCGCCTTTTTGCTGGTACAGGTAGCTAGTCTGTTATACCTGCCCTATGTAACAGCGGATATTGTTAACAAAGGTTTGATGACCGGTGATATTGCCCACATCTGGTCAAAGGGCTTGCTGATGATCGTCGTATCGATTGGCGGCTTGCTGGGTGCGCTGCTCAACACGCTGCTCTTTTCCAATATATCCTATAAACTGGGCGGCGAACTCCGGGGCGATCTCTACCGTAAGGCAATGAGCTTCTCCAAACATGAGTATGACAAATTTGGGGCTTCGTCCCTGATGACCCGCAACACCAATGATGTGACCCAGGTGCAGAACCTGGTGGAAATGGCGATGAAATTCCTGATCCTCTCGCCGGCTATGCTCTTTGGCGGCATCGCGATGACCTACCTGCTCAGTCCGCAGCTTGCCCTGGTCTTTTTAGGAACTGTACCTTTTTTGGCGGTTGCGGCTCTGGTGATCTACCGTTTTGCCAGCCCGCTCTATGCCAGGATACAAAAACTAATGGACAGTCTCAATCTCTTTTTCCGGGAAGGCCTTACCGGGGTTAAGGTCATACGCGCCTTCAACAAAGAAAAATCAGAATATGAGAAATATAAGGGCGTGAATCAGGAATATACCAAAACCTCCATTACAGCCGCTACCATCATGAGTATCTTCAGTCCTCTGATCACCATGATCATTAGTCTTTCGACCATACTGATCGTGTGGCTGGGCGGTAATTCGGTAGCGGCAGGAAACATGGAGATCGGCACGATCATGGGAGCGATCAGCTATTCGGTGCAAATTCTGATGGGGTTTGGCATGCTTACCAGTGTAATTCTGGCTGTGCCGCGCGGGCAGGTTTCCGCCGGCAGGATCAATGAAGTTCTGGATATGCCACTCAGCATTAAGGACCCTGACCAATCAGCCAGCGCGGGTAACCAGATAACCCGGCTTGATTTTGATAATGTTGATTTTGGTTATCCCGGCGCCGGGAAAAAGACCTTGGAAGGTATTAGCTTAACCGTTGCAAAAGGACAGACGCTGGCTATTATCGGCAACACCGGCGGCGGCAAGTCATCATTGGTCAATCTGATATCGAGACTATACGATGTGGAAACCGGTCATATTCGCTTTAACGATACGGATATTCGTGATTTGCCACTGAACAAGCTGCACGAACTAGTCAGCTTTTCTCCGCAAAGATCCACTCTATTTTTAGGAACGATACGCTCCAATATGCTGATGGGCAAACCGTCAGCTACTGATGAGGAAATATGGGCGGATTTGGAGATGGCACAGGCCACCGAATTTGTCCGCACACTTCCTGAAGGCCTGGACAGTCCGGTGGAGAAAAGCGGCGGCAATTTCTCCGGCGGACAAAAGCAGCGCCTGTGCATTGCCAGAGCACTCTTGAAGGACGCCAGTATCTATATATTCGACGACTCTTTCTCGGCACTTGATTTCAAAACCGATGCGGCCGTGCGTACGGCAATGCAAGCAAAACTGAGGAATGCCATTACCATAATTATTGCCCAAAGGGTCAGCACGATTATGAATACGGACTTGATTGCCGTCCTGGACAACGGCAGACTCGCCGGGCTTGGCACTCATGAACAATTAAGCCTATCAAATCCTGTTTATCAGGAAATAATCCAATCCCAGTTTTACAAGGAGGTAGTGGCATGAACATGGACATAAGCGGAAAAGGCACGGTGGGACGGATCCGATCTGTTGTCGATACTAAACCACAAAATACATGGGGCACAATCAAAAGACTCATGGGATATATGAAAAATAGCAGCCTGTTGATCGCCCTGACGATCATCGTTGCGATCGCGGGCACCGTCATGCAGGTCATCAGTCCCAAGATGCTGGGAAACGCCACCACAGTTATTTTTGACGGTATCAAACATGGCAGCGGTATAGATTTTACCCACTTGGGAGTCATACTGCTTACGGTCGCCGCACTGTATGTCGGCGTATTCATAACTACCTTTTTACAGCAGTGGATCATGGTAACTGTTTCGCAGAAGACTACCTATTCGCTGCGCAATGAGCTTAAGGCCAAGATGAATAAGGTTCCGGTTTTGTATTTTGATAGAAATTCCAATGGCAATCTCATGTCGGTGGCGGCGAACGATATTGACAATATAGTAACGAGTTTACAGCAGAGCTTGACCGAACTTATCTCCAGTGTAATTCTGGTCGTGGGCGTTTTGGCGATAATGATCTACATCAGTCCGCTGCTGACCTTGCTCGCCTGTGTGATGATTCCAGGCAGCATTATAATAATGAAACTCTTGACCCCCAGCACGCAAAAGAATTACCGGCAGTATTTAAAGCTTCAAGGCGAGCTGAACGGGCAAATAGAAGAAAGCTATCAGGGGTTTGCGGTAGTCAAGAGTTTTGGCAGCGAAAAGGAAATGCTGAAAAAGTTTGACGTTGTCAATGAAGGAATGGTTCAGTCCGGCTGGAGGGCCAGATTCTTCGGCGGCAGCATGATGCCCAGCATGGGCCTGGCTCAGAATATAATTTATGTCCTCATTGCCGTGATCGGCGCAGTGAAAGTCGTGGGCGGCTCCGTTACAATTGGCGACATGCAGGCATTTTTGCAGTATTCATCACAGTTTTCAAACCCACTCGTAAGGCTCTCTCAGATTTGGGGCAGTATCCTCTCCACCATTGCGTCCGCAGAAAGGGTGTTCGGAATGTTGGATGCAGAAGAAATGACCGAGTATCTAGCGGAGTTTCCTAACCACGGTGGCGAAACAGCCAAAGTCGTTTTTGACCATGTGAAGTTTGGCTATACGGATGAACCGCTAATGAAGGATTTTTGCATGGACGTTCAAGAAGGGCAGATGGTAGCTATCGTAGGACATACCGGCGCGGGCAAGACTACCCTGATCAACCTCCTGGAGCGGTTCTATGAAGTTCAGAAGGGAGGCATCCGTATGGATGGGGTGGATATCCGCAATACTGATCGGCAGACGGTGCGGCAAAGAATAGGGATGGTCTTGCAGGATACCTGGCTCTTTTCTGGCACGATCTACGATAACATCCGGTATGGCAATGAAAACGCCACCAGGGAGCAGATATATGCAGCGGCGAAAGCCGCCTACGCTGATGATTTTATTCAAAAGCTGCCGGATGGCTACAACACTGTCCTGAACGAAGAGGCCGGCAATATTTCCCAGGGGCAGCGCCAGCTTATCACGATAGCGAGGGCCTTTGTCAGCAATCCGGAAATATTGATTTTGGATGAAGCGACATCCAATGTGGACAGCCGCACGGAACTCATCATCCAGAGTGCCATGAAGCGGCTGCTCAAAGGCCGCACCAGTTTTGTGGTTGCTCACCGGCTGTCAACCATATATAGCGCCGACAATATTATAGTAATGCAAAATGGAGCTATTGTAGAAATGGGTAAACATGAAGAATTGCTATCGGCGAATGGTGTTTATGCCGACATCTATTACAGCCAGTTCCAGGAAGCAGCTGTTTCATAAACTGAAAGAGAACTGCAGGAAATAAACCAAAGCAAAATAGTATTGGGAGATGTATTAATAATGAGTACATCATAATGTAAATAGATAACCTAACCGCTTGTTTAATGAGAACCGCAGTACATACTGCAACATGCCTACAACCTGGTCAACCGGTATACCCCTGGGGGGAAGAAGCATTCGACGGGGCTAAACAGGAGGATAAGCCGATAATCTTTAGCATCGGCTATTCCACCTGCCATTGGTGATAGCTCCGCATTCTGAGGTATCAGTAATAGGGTTATCCCGGTGTTTATGGGATATATCAATTATATCACTATTCTTAAAGTTGGCATTATTCTTTAAAAATTATCGACATACTTACGCTTGACAATACTAACGACATACGTTAACATATAACTATGATAAAAAACTTCAAAGACAAGGAAACCCGAATGATATGGGAAGGGAGGTTTTCAAGGCAACTACCCAACGCTATTCAAAGAAAAGCTAGGATAAAATTGAGAATGTTGGATAGTTCAGAAACGCTTAACGATTTAAAAAGTCCTCCATCTAATCATCTTGAGACAATGCAAAATTATCGAAAGGGTGATAAAAGTATCAGGATTAACGACCAGTGGAGAATTGTTTTTAAGTGGAAAGATGGAGTTTGTGAACAAGTAGAAATTACTGATTATCATTAAATTTACTTAATTGTAGACTTAATTTAGAAATAGTGGAGTGAAATTTAAAATGATACTAAATGATGAAAATAATACCGAAATGATAGGAAATATACACCCTGGCGAGATATTACTTGAAGAATTTTTGAAACCATTGAATATTACGCCTTATAAATTAAGCAAGGATACTTTTATGCCGCAAACAAGAGTGTCAGAAATACTTAAAGGAGAAAGGGCTATAACATGTAATACGGCTCTTAAACTAGGAAGGTATTTTAACACATCGCCCGATTTTTGGATTGGGCTTCAAAAGCATTATGATCTGGAAAATGAATTACAATCTATTAAAGACGAATTAGAAAAAATCGAACCTTGTTTAGTATAGGTTACAGGGTTACAGCGGGACGTGAGCGACCGAGCAAGGTCGTGAAATATAGCGGGTGGAAAGCCCGCCGAGGAAGGCCTAGCCAGCCACCTCGTAGCCAGTCTTGGAGCAGGGCGGGTAACCGTACTGTTTAAGCGTAGACAGGCGAGGCAGTGGGCCGAAAGCCGTAAGGTTGAAGGAATAGAGCCCCGAAATGTGTAAAAATCGAGGAGGCCGATGCTTTACGTCCAGCAGAAGGCAACATCCCAGCGGACGACATGGCAAGACCGCTGGAACTCCTCCGGGGTCAGAGACCTTGGCACGCTGCACATTGCTAGGTCACGGCAACTCGGGAGACCCTGCCGCTCTTCCACAAGGGAGTATGGCCGACAAGCGATACAAAGCAAGGGAGCCAAAAGGAAGGCAGGGAGTCGGATCGCTGCATAGTACTGATGAACCGGAGTAATGTCCAGGGAGGAAAGGCGGCGACGTATCATAGACCTGGTCAAGGAAACATTGTCCCACCGGAGGGGGAAAGACAGTGGAAACGGAACTGGCAAGGATAGCCAAACGAGCGAGAGAAAACCCAAAACTCAAGTTGCAGACACTGGTTCATCTCATCAATGAGAAGACGCTGTTTACTGCATATGAAAGCATGAATGGCAAGAAAGCGCCAGGAGTTGATGGGGTAACCAAAGCGGGCTATGGTGAAAACCTGGAGGCCAACATAATGGATTTGGTAGCGCGGATGAAAAGACAAGCCTACAAACCGCAAACGGTAAGGCGTGTGTACATTCCCAAGCCGGGTTCAAGTCAGAGGCGGCCGCTCGGGATACCAGCGTACGAGATAAACTTGTACAGGCAGTGATGGTTAGGATACTGAATGCCATCTACGAGCAAGACTTTCTGGGATTCTCATATGGATTCCGGCCGGGGCGAAGTGCCCACGATGCCCTAAAACACCTGAACAATGTCATTGAAGAACAGCGGATCAATTACATTGTCGATGCCGATATCAAAGGATTCTTCGATCACGTTGACCATACCTGGCTGATGAAATTCCTGAAGGAACGGATTGCGGACCCGAATATGCTGCGGTTAATCACTAGGTTCCTGAAGGCGGGTGTAATAGAAGCTGGAATCAAGTACGACACCCCGGAAGGAACGCCACAAGGCGGGGTAATCTCCCCACTTCTGGCAAATGTGTATCTGCATTATGTGCTGGACCTATGGTTTCAGAAAGTAGCGCGAAAGCAGTGCCGTGGAAAATCCTACATGATCCGATACGCAGATGACTTTGTCTGTTGTTTTCAGTATGAAGACGATGCCCGTGCATTCTATGAAGCACTAAAAGAACGACTGGCGAAATTTAATCTCGAACTGGCAGAAGACAAAAGCCGAATCATCGCGTTCGGGAAACATGCGGAAGTCGAAGCGCAGCGGACGAGCAAGCAGAAGCCCGACACCTTTAATTTTCTTGGATTTACGCACTACTGCGGCAAGAGCCGGAAAGGAGTGTTTCGGGTTAAGCGGAAAACCAGCCGGAAGAAATTCAGCAACAGCATTGTGCGGACTAAAGAATGGCTAAAGCAACACCGAAGTCTGCCAGTCCCGGACATCATGGATGTGCTGAGCAGAAAACTGCTAGGATACTATCGATACTACGGGATAACAGATAACAGCAGTGCACTTGAACGATACAAAAGTAGGGTCGAAGAATTGCTGTTCAAATGGTTAAATCGGCGAAGTCAACGCAAGAGCTTCAAATGGGACAAATTCAAAAGACTGTTGCGCAAGTATCCGCTACCTGAGCCCCGGATCTACGTAAATATCTACGACTTGAGATGGGAGACCTCAACATAAGTGGTTAATGATGATGCGAAGAGCCGTATGCGTAAATAGCGCTCGTACGGTTCTGTGAGGGGTAGGGGCACAATTGCCTGGATAATGAGCACGGTCAAGCTAGTGAGACACTGCTAACCGAAAGGAGCAGAAACTGAGTAGGCTCGGCCTAAACATCATCTGGAAGGGCGAAAGGCCCCGCCTACTCGACTATTTCTGTAACACGACAAAACAAGAACTTGAACAAAGGGCCATTGGAAAAATTTGGATCTTTTTGATTTTAAGAAGCTGTGGCTCTCGGGTTTGCTGATGAAATTTTTTGCTCTCAGTTAATTAAACCAATTTCAGCAAACATTCCAGGTTTTAATAAGGGATTTTCCTGTAAGAACATCACTTCGACCAATATGTTGTTAGTATTGGGGTCAACGATCGTATTGATAAGCGATATTTTACCCCTGAATTCCTGGTTGGGGAGTTCTGATACTTTAATGGATACTTCTTGACCGACTTTGATATTGCCGCTTAGAGTTGAAGGAAGATAAGCATCGACTTTTAAAGACATAGTATTTACTACGGTCAGCAGAACGGTTCCCGCCGAGGCCAACTCGCCGGTATTTATATTTCTTGCGCTTACCACACCGGAAATAGGAGATAAAATCATCCCGTTGTCCAGTTGAGTTGAAGCCAATTCTAAGGTTGCCTGCGCTTGACTTAATTGTGCATGGGAGGAACGTAAGGCTGTTTGGGTGGCGTCTAGCTCTGCTTGTGATTGTTCCATTTGCGCTTTGGAAATGGCCCCAACATTATATAACTCCTGGTTTCTGTCATTAGTAGTTTTGGCGGTAGTATAACTGGTTTGCGCCCCTTCAGTAGCAGCCTGGGCCTGAGATACACCGGCGCTGGCTTGGGCCAGATGGGCGGCAAGTTCCTTGGA
This sequence comes from Syntrophomonadaceae bacterium, assembly GCA_963665865.2. Taxonomy (GTDB): domain Bacteria; phylum Bacillota; class Syntrophomonadia; order Syntrophomonadales; family Syntrophomonadaceae; genus PHAA01. The sequence goes on from CAXXWF010000001.1 coordinate 539,286, forward strand.
GTCAAGTTTTATTAGGGGATCGCCTTGCTTTACCATGGAACCGACATCTACGTTTACACCCACTACCCGAGCGGTGATCAAGGAGCTTATGTCCGCCTTGGCAACGGCTTGAATCTTGCCTGCCATAAAATATACTTGCCCGGTCTTAGAGTTGCCGTTATTCATGACAGAACTCGTGTCTGTACTTTTATGGCTACTGCATCCCCCCGCAAAACACATCCCACTCAGCACCAGTATAAACAGCGGGAATATAAATATTTTCTTCACCCTAATCCCCCATCCCTTAAAATCAATGTTTTTAAAATAATCCCTGTACAACTCTAAGAAGATTTCAATTTTTTATTGAGCTTTTGGTTTGGCAATTATTGTATCTCGCATAAACATGACCGTAATAATCGAGCCTATAACTGTGAAGGAAGCGATGGCAATCGCATAATTCATGGCATCATTATAGGCTTGCAAATGAATAGATTTTGATATCATGGACAGGGCTGAATCCGGAAACTGCTTGATTATTTCTGTTGCAGTCCGATTAAATACAGTTATTTGTGTCGAAAGAATTGCATAGTTGTAATCCAGCTGGCCCTGTATTAGTGTAGTCATGATGGTTATACTTAAAGCCTGCGCAACTTGCCTGATCGTATTGGAAAGTGCCGAAGCCTTACCTATAAGAGGCATTGGCACTGAATTTAAACCGGCCGTGTTTACCGGCATCATGCATATTCCCAGGCCAAGTCCTCTAACCATAGCAATAAGTGTTATCGTTTCTTTGGCAGTATTCATATTTAGGAAAGAGAGCTGATAAGAAGCTGCGGCAACAATTATGAGTCCCGGTATGGTTAGTTTTCTGACCCCTAATTTATTTAATAATTTTCCGCTCAAGGGCATCATTATTCCCGATGCTATGGCAGCTGGAAAAAGAATTATTCCACTTTCCATAGGAGAATATCCTCTTATACTTTGCAAGAACAAGGGAAGAACGTATATTCCACCCATAAAAGCCATCCCATTAAAACTGGTTACTATTTGGCTGGCACTAAAATTGAATATTTTTAATACTCTCAAATCAAGCATCGGATCTTCTATAGTAAGTTCATTGACTACAAACATTAAGAGATTGAAAATTCCGAAAGTAAGCAATAAGGGATATTTTATATCTCCCCAATCAATGGAGGAACCTTCTCCCAGAACATACAACAGGCTTACCAGGCCGAGTGAAGAAGTGATAAATCCGACGATATCAAAACCTTTAAAGGGCTTGGTGGGTGAGCTTTTTAGAAGAACACTCCCCAATAACACGCCTAAAATTCCGATTGGCACATTGACATAAAATATCATTCGCCAGTCCATATACTGAATGATATATCCTCCAAGGGTAGGGCCTATAGCCGGAGCCGCCATTGAAGCTATGCCCCAGAAGCCCATGGCCGTGCCTCTCTCTTCAATAGGGAATATCTGGAATATTATGGACATGCCAACGGGCATGATCATGCCGCCACCAAGGGCTTGAATGATCCTGAAAACTATCATGGAAGTATTGCTCCATGAAAAACCGCATAATAGTGATCCTAATGTAAACATTGCCAATGCGTATATATAGAGCTTTTTGGTTCCGAATATCTCGCCTAGAAATCCAGTCAGCGGAATTATTGAAGCCAGGGCCAGGGAGTAAGCGGTTATTATCCATTTAATATCCTGGAGAGATACGCTGAATACGGCCATAAGGTTGGGTATTGCAATATTAATTATATTTGAGTCAAGCATGGCCATGAAAGTACCTATTACCACTACAAACAGGGCCAACCATTTATTAATGCCAGCATAATTTTGATTTTGTTCCTGCATTTCTTGTGTCCCCTCTATCTGATGTGAATTTTAACGATGGCATTAGTTCCCGCTAAAATTTCACGATTGCCTTTACTGATCTCAATTTTCACTGGTATCTTCTGAACAACTTTAGTAAAAGTGCCGCTTGTAGAAGACGGTAGCAGGGAAAAAGTAGAATTAGTGGCCTTGCCAATAAATTTAACTGTTCCTGCAAATTTTTCGCCGCTATATTGGTCTATGGTAATATCTACCTGCTGACCAGGTTTAATTTTATTCAACTTGGTCTCTTCAACGTTTGCACTAACATATAATTTGTCTGTGTCAATCATTATGGCAAGTGTCTCACCTGAATTGACTGCCTCACCGGTGGTGCCTTCTTTCTTTAAAATAATCCCATTTACCGGTGCTCTTAAGAGAGATTGATCAACATCCTTATCCGAACTATTAATCATCTCCTGCCGCCCAAGTATTTGGTCCTTAACCACCGTATCTCCCTCATCAAAATTAAGCTCAGCAATTTTTCCGGAGATCTGGGTAGTAACTGTAACCAGATCGCCTGTTACTTGGGTGTCTTCCGTAGAGACATAGTAAGTATTTTCATACCAGTAATAAATACCAATAGCGCCCAAAACGGCAAGCATTAAAATTAATAGAGAAAACAACAATGTTTTGCGTTTTTCTTTCATATCCGTCACCATACCTTTAAAACAATTTTCTTGATTTCCTACTGATTATTTCCTGCTGTACAATAGAGAATAATAGAGTAAAATCATTTATAGAGTATAATCATACTGAGGTAGACTCATAATTACATTACTCACTATGAGTATGAACAGAAACCGATTTACTGTCAAGGAGGATTTTATGTTTAATTCTCAACCACTGTCTAAAACTATCAACCCTTCAGCAGGAGAATTATTACAATTAATATTGAAAACTAATAACTTTGTTCATAAACAAATAGAGGTTGAACTTTCTAGACATGATTTACCACCGCAGTTAACAGGCCCGAGATTGCGAGTTCTTATTGAAATATCCGCTGCCGGCAAACTGAAAATGAACGAATTAGCAGCTAGATTAGGTGTTAGAGCCCGTACAGTCACCCAGTTTGTTGATGTTCTGGAAAAGGACAATTTTCTTGTTCGCCTTCCCGATACGTCCGATCGCCGCGCAACGCTGCTACAACTTACTGAGATGGCAGAAAGAATTATTGCAGAGGCCCAGATAGCTATGGATTCTGTGTCAGAAAAGGTGTTGGAGAATATCACCTTAGAGCAGCGAAAGCAGTTGCATGATATTTTATTGTGTATTAATTCAAATAAAGAATAACTGGGAAATAAAAAGACGTTGAGAAATTAGAAGGGGGATCTATTATAGGAGGTTGGAGGAGTGTGGGTATGCTTGCATTTCATTTTATCTCATATAGGGAATCGTGGATTACTTAAAATGAGACAGCGGAACCACGTTATGATTGGATATTTGACGTAACTTTTTCATTGAAATTCACGATGCGGTGGTTCCTCCGCCCAATGAGACTTGCCCCTAAGTGGTGCATGAGTTTGGATATTGCCCATGTGTCTTTTGATATTGTTGAAATAGAAACAAAAATTTATTATAATGTCGTTAATGCACCAACGGGTGGGAGGACAGGCCATGAACAAAGAAGAACAGGTCATCATGGGTTTCAGGGACTTATACAACAAGATGGCTTCGCTTAATAAGGTTAAGATGAAAGACAGTCTTAAGGATTATAAGTCTTCTGAGGTACATTGCATCGAATACATTGGAAGGAATGAAGATTCCAATGTGACAAAACTTGCGGAGTCCTTTTATGTGACTAGGGGTGCCATGAGTAAAATGGCTAAGAAGCTCATAAAAAAAGGCATTATCGAAAGTTACCAGAAGCCGGATAACAAAAAAGAAATCTATTTTAGGCTTACGGAGCAAGGGAAAGTAGTTTATGAGATCCATGAGGAACTGCACAATGAGTTTCAAGAGCGAGATAAAGCCGTATTTGAGCAGATAACCGAGGAACAATTTGATGTCATGCTTAGCTTCGCGGAAAAGTATAGTAGGCATTTGGATGAAGAAATAAAGAAGCAAGGTGTAGATATAACAAATCGAAATGTTTTTGAATAATGAGGTGTATCAAAAAGTAGCTTAAAGGGGGCTGTATCAGAACGCTGAAACATCAGCGCATGATACAGCCTCACTTTATTATTGCCAAGGAAACAATAAAGTGATAGAGTAGTTATGTTGCCAAGGAAACATAACTACTCTTTTTCGAGAGGTGAGAATTTAAATGCGTAAAATTTTTTTGTGGATCATTGTGGGGATTGTATTGATGAATGGAATCGGGATGACGGTGGTGTTCCCGCTATTGCCATTTTTACTTGGCAACTACCTGCCCGCTTCGCAAATAGTTGTGGGAATGAGTGGGCTGGCATCGGTTTTTGCGGCTTGCACTTTTTTGGCAGCGCCAATATTTGGGGAATTAAGCGATCACTACGGTAGAAAAAAGATTTTAATCATCAGTTTACTCGGCTCTGTTATAGGATATATTCTGTTTGGTATCGGTGGGGAGCTGTGGGTGCTCTTTCTGGGCCGAATAATTGATGGACTAACAGCAGGCAATATCAGTACGTTGTTTGCTTACATTGCTGATAGCACAGAGCCGCAGGAGCGCACCAAATGGTTTAGCTATATAGGTGCTGCCATGGGATTAGGATGCATGATAGGGCCTGCCCTGGGAGGTCCGCTGGGCGCCATTTCAATTACGCTGCCGTTTTTCGTTACTGCAGGTATAATGTTACTCTCCGTTATTTGCACATTTTTCTTTCTGCCGGAATCACTGACTCCCGAAAAACGATCAACCCATTTTTCAATAAAGAGTTTCAATACCTTCGGGCAATTCAAAGACATTTTCACCATGCAAGAGGCCAGAGCGCTTATCATCATTGGAGGATTCTTCTATGTTGGATTAGAAATCTATCATTTCAATTTCAGCATCTTCTTAAAAGATATTTTCGCGTGGGGGCCTGCGCTTATCGGTGGTATATTTACTCTTATAGGAGCCTGCGATATTCTTTCGCGAGCTGTGTTATTGCCGCTTCTTCTCAGAAAGTTCAGTGAGCGCAATATTGCTATTGTTGGTCTTTGCGGACTAGCACTGGGGTTAGGGCTAATAATTCTTAGCACTCATATCTCGTCTCCAGTACTTATTCTTGCTGCAGTTATGAGTATCACGCTAGGTGAAGGCTTGTTCGATCCGTCCTACAACGGACGACTCTCGCGATCTGTAGACGAAAGCAGCCAAGGAAAATTACAAGGTGTAAATCAAAGTTTGCAGTCGGCTTACAGAGTTCTTGTTCCTCTTGCAGCAGCGGCTATATATTTATTCAGTCCCGGCGCTCTATATGGCGTGGCAACTTGTGTTATGATTGGATCGCTTATTTTATTCTTGAAATTACAACCGCAATATATCAAAAATAAAATTTAAAATTATGTACAATCTTACAAATATTCTTTGCTCATCCAAACGCATCGGACACAAGGGGACGTGAGCGACCGAGCAAGGTCGTGAAATATAGCGGGTGGAAAGCCCGCCGAGGAAGGCCTAGCCAGCCACCTCGTAGCCAGTCTTGGAGCAGGGCGGGTAACCGTACTGTTTAAGCGTAGACAGGCGAGGCAGTGGGCCGAAAGCCGTAAGGTTGAAGGAATAGAGCCCCGAAATGTGTAAAAATCGAGGAGGCCGATGCTTTACGTCCAGCAGAAGGCAACATCCCAGCGGACGACATGGCAAGACCGCTGGAACTCCTCCGGGGTCAGAGACCTTGGCACGCTGCACATTGCTAGGTCACGGCAACTCGGGAGACCCTGCCGCTCTTCCACAAGGGAGTATGGCCGACAAGCGATACAAAGCAAGGGAGCCAAAAGGAAGGCAGGGAGTCGGATCGCTGCATAGTACTGATGAACCGGAGTAATGTCCAGGGAGGAAAGGCGGCGACGTATCATAGACCTGGTCAAGGAAACATTGTCCCACCGGAGGGGGAAAGACAGTGGAAACGGAACTGGCAAGGATAGCCAAACGAGCGAGAGAAAACCCAAAACTCAAGTTGCAGACACTGGTTCATCTCATCAATGAGAAGACGCTGTTTACTGCATATGAAAGCATGAATGGCAAGAAAGCGCCAGGAGTTGATGGGGTAACCAAAGCGGGCTATGGTGAAAACCTGGAGGCCAACATAATGGATTTGGTAGCGCGGATGAAAAGACAAGCCTACAAACCGCAAACGGTAAGGCGTGTGTACATTCCCAAGCCGGGTTCAAGTCAGAGGCGGCCGCTCGGGATACCAGCGTACGAGATAAACTTGTACAGGCAGTGATGGTTAGGATACTGAATGCCATCTACGAGCAAGACTTTCTGGGATTCTCATATGGATTCCGGCCGGGGCGAAGTGCCCACGATGCCCTAAAACACCTGAACAATGTCATTGAAGAACAGCGGATCAATTACATTGTCGATGCCGATATCAAAGGATTCTTCGATCACGTTGACCATACCTGGCTGATGAAATTCCTGAAGGAACGGATTGCGGACCCGAATATGCTGCGGTTAATCACTAGGTTCCTGAAGGCGGGTGTAATAGAAGCTGGAATCAAGTACGACACCCCGGAAGGAACGCCACAAGGCGGGGTAATCTCCCCACTTCTGGCAAATGTGTATCTGCATTATGTGCTGGACCTATGGTTTCAGAAAGTAGCGCGAAAGCAGTGCCGTGGAAAATCCTACATGATCCGATACGCAGATGACTTTGTCTGTTGTTTTCAGTATGAAGACGATGCCCGTGCATTCTATGAAGCACTAAAAGAACGACTGGCGAAATTTAATCTCGAACTGGCAGAAGACAAAAGCCGAATCATCGCGTTCGGGAAACATGCGGAAGTCGAAGCGCAGCGGACGAGCAAGCAGAAGCCCGACACCTTTAATTTTCTTGGATTTACGCACTACTGCGGCAAGAGCCGGAAAGGAGTGTTTCGGGTTAAGCGGAAAACCAGCCGGAAGAAATTCAGCAACAGCATTGTGCGGACTAAAGAATGGCTAAAGCAACACCGAAGTCTGCCAGTCCCGGACATCATGGATGTGCTGAGCAGAAAACTGCTAGGATACTATCGATACTACGGGATAACAGATAACAGCAGTGCACTTGAACGATACAAAAGTAGGGTCGAAGAATTGCTGTTCAAATGGTTAAATCGGCGAAGTCAACGCAAGAGCTTCAAATGGGACAAATTCAAAAGACTGTTGCGCAAGTATCCGCTACCTGAGCCCCGGATCTACGTAAATATCTACGACTTGAGATGGGAGACCTCAACATAAGTGGTTAATGATGATGCGAAGAGCCGTATGCGTAAATAGCGCTCGTACGGTTCTGTGAGGGGTAGGGGCACAATTGCCTGGATAATGAGCACGGTCAAGCTAGTGAGACACTGCTAACCGAAAGGAGCAGAAACTGAGTAGGCTCGGCCTAAACATCATCTGGAAGGGCGAAAGGCCCCGCCTACTCGACTTTTGTTGTGTCATTTTGCTCTTTTGACGATATTAAAGCTCATACCAGTCAGGCGGGATATTTGTCTAATGCTTAATCCCTCAACTTTTTTAAGATGATGTAATATTTATCGCGCTCCGTTTTGGATAATTCCCGAAGTATTTTTATAGGTCTTTTCTGTAGTGGTTCTCCGATAACTTCATGGGCTTGAGTGTCGTTCAAAGCAGTTCTCTCAATATCTCCCATACATTTTTACTGATTTGTCTAGCCTTACGTGGGTATGCACCCCCATATATAACCAAATTATGTAATAATATGAAGAAAATTACAAGAAAGGCTCTCCGGTGTCCGTGCATATTTCGGGTAAATGACACGACATAAACGTCCCCTTGTGTCCTTGTGTCCGTGGACTGAAGAAGCATTTGAAGCAGCAAAATTGGATGATAGATCCATATTCTTAAGCGTAAGTTACTCGACCCGTCACTGTTTAAAAGTTTCATGTTTGGCGTAGAATTTGGAATAATAATGCTGAGACAGGTGAGAAGAGGTGTATTATGCCAAACTCTTTTTTATATCTACTGCTGGTTGTTACCGCCCTGGTAATCCTAACCGTTGTTTTCTTTATAAAAAAAGATCTGCGGATTATCGTCCTGCATTTTACTATTGCCGGAATTATCCACCCTTTTGAATTGGTTGTAACCGTTCTGCTGGCCGGGTATCGTTTCATGCCTCAGATTCTGCCTATCCAATGGTTCGATAATATCATGGGTGCGTTTGCCTCAGACTTATTCATTGTTCCGGCTGCAGCTGTTGCAATTGCGGTTTTTGACCTGGGATTTGCGAGTATAACTGGGATAGCTGTTGCCTTTATGGGGATTGAAACGTTGTTTTTGCATGCTGGCATTTATGAGCACTATTGGTGGAAAACCATCTATACCGGACTCGGCTTAGCAGTCTACTTCCCTATTGCCAAATACTTTTGGCAGAGAATTCGCTCCCTGCATTCCGGCAGTATGTTTCACCTGCTAATTCTATTCCTCTGTTACATTACGATCCATGGTCCTTTAACCCTTGTTCCGATTGCTTTCTATGGCAAATATATTTGGACAGTCGGCTGGTATGCTGACCCGATAAAGGATCATATTGTTTTCGGAGCTCTCTATCTGTATGTTATATCTGCCATTTCCGCCATCATTATATGGCCGAGGACTAGAATGTTTTTCCGCTATTTCGGGATTACTGCAATTCTTGGTATTGACTGGGCTTTATGGAGATTAGGCATATTAACCTTCCTCAGTGACTGGAACCTATTGCACCTAATGGCCACGAATATTACCGCCCTTATTATTCTGGGCTTCTTCAATTACACTATATTAATAAGCAGAAAAGATTTCCAAAGCGTTTCAAGGCTTAAATCAAAAAGGATGCAATGACTTCATTGCTTAGAAACTGATGTGCCCGTTGTTTACTCTTATTGTGCATACTAAGGGGAATGAGAACTGGAGGTCAATTTGACTGAACATCTTTCCACTTTCCACTGGTGCCATGCATGTAAATTACCCTTATGACTAATCCCGAAATTACGGGGTTTAAGCATTTTGTTAAGTGATGGTGAAACTTATAGAATGATCAAAAAAAAAGGATAAGCGGACCCTTCCCCTATATTTTCTTTACTCGATATGCTATTTTTATAAGTAAGGTAAAGTTAAAGGAGTTGATTAATCCGGTTCATTGAAACAATTGAATGAATTGGAAACAGATATTTAAAACAACGATTATTAATCTAAATGAACCGTTTGCGTACCATTAATTTCCCGATGGTTTATTTGTGATGAGTTGTTTTAAGTATTCTGAGGATATGTTTTATTAACGTCTCAGGATTCTGAGGCGTTTTTGCTTTCTCAAAGTCAATCGGTATTTTGGATTTAGCTTTTGAGAACAAAGGCATAAACGAAGGATTATCCGGGACGAACTAACTTTACCTTTAAAAATAGCGAAATTACCGATTAAAGGAGAATAATAATTATGAGAATCATTAATGATAATAAAATTGATTTGCAGGTCCTAAAGAATTCCATTACCAAGCCGGAGATTGATAAGAAGAGCACTGACAAATTTTGGGATGACGAACACATATCTGGGCAAATGTTAGAGTATCATTTAGATCCGGAAATAGAGGCTGCCAGTAAAACTAAAGAAACGATTGAATCTGAAACGAGCTTCTTAATAAAATTGACGGATATGGATGATGAGAAAACAGTACTTGATCTGGGTTGCGGTCCAGGGCTTTATGTCAAGGAATTTGCCAAAACTGGAGCAAAAGTTACAGGTATAGACCTTTCAGATAGGTCGATTAGATACGCTAATGAAAACATTAAGCTGTCGTATAAAAATATTAGCTTTATTAATATGAATTATCTTGATATCGATTTCAAAGAGTCGTTTGATATTGCCACGCTTATCTTTTATGACTTTTGTGTTCTGAGCATTAATGAACAGAATAGGTTACTGGCAAAAATTCATCAGGCACTAAAAGATAATGGAGTTTTTATATTTGATGTGGTTTCAGAAAATAGGAAAACTTCAATATCAACCAGTATTTCAATATGTGAAGGCGGATTTTGGAGTCCTGCACCATATATCGAGATTCTCAACACGTTTATGTACGAGGAACCAAGGACAGAAGGACTTCAGTACACGATAATAGATGAGAATGGTGCTACAAGGGTAATAAGAATCTATCACAGGCTATTTGGATTAGTAGAAATCATAAAATTGCTCAACGATAATAATTTTAAAGTTGAAAAAGTTTATGAAAATTTAAAAGGTGAGGCTCTAAACGAGAAATCAGAAACATACGGAATTATTGCAAGAAAAGCATAACCAAAGCAGTTCGGAAATGGGCTGTTATAGCTATTCTGGCTATGACAGCCTTTGAAATTTTATAATAATTTTGAGTATGACTGCGAATCATTATCATCCTGAAATATTGCCTCACGATTCATCCTCGCGAAATTAAATGATAAATACTCGTTTTACTGATTTGTCTGGCCTGACGTGGCATAGGTCACCACCATATATAACCCTAATTATGTAACGATAGGAAACAAATTACAAGCATGACTCTCCATGTGTCCCTGCATGTTTTGGGTAAATGACACAACATAAACGTCCCCTTGTGTCCTCTGGTAGATAATTCTAATTATAGAAATAACGAGACGAAAGGCTAATCAGGTTTTTTGTAGTTCAAGTCCTGAGAAACTATTTTAGTGGTTATCAATCTGACTAAGATAGGAATTGCTATATATATTGGGAAAGACCAGTAATAATGCCAATTGAGCATGATGTAGAGGTTAAGCCATACCAGCAATGGCTCAAGCACAAAAGAAAATATAAAAGCAACAATTATATCAATAATTAAGAATTTAAGCCAACTTAGACAATATTGATATATCAGCATAAAAATGAAGGGTATAGCTATGAAATCGACAGGTAATAGCCGGGGTGATATGGGTAAAAATCGGTCAGGATAATCCCAAAGCATTAGGGATGTACCAATGGCGTCCAAAAAGGTAGCGAATAGTGCCACTAAGAAACCAAAAACTAGAATTTCAAGTAGGCGTTTTCTATCAATAATTTTCCGCAATATTAAAATAGGAACAATTACTGCAACAAGGTTAAGCCACCAAGTCCATTTGTGTAGGTCATCATGAATCCAATTATCCAATTGGGCTTGATTATACTGATATTTTAGCTGAATAAGTTTGGAAAAACCTGAGTCTTTCAAGAGTTTGTTAGGAATGCTAGCTAGAAACCAACCCACTTTTTATCTCCTTACCATTATTTTAAGAAAAAGAGTTTTTAAAGATTAATGTTTGTATTCAGCTAACTTCTCCCTATCTAATACCTAAGGGGGTTCTTCAAACCAGTCATTAGCCATCATAATTTTTGCTCCAGTCTCTCCATAAAGACCTGTTTCGGTCATAAATTGAGCATACATCGTCATAATATCGTGACGGGCACTGACTCCTGCAGATACCCCATACATACCAGCACCTATTATATTCAACATATCTATGTGAAACATCATAAGCTTATCTGAAAAGGGTGGTTCTGTTGAATCAGTTAAATCCTCATCACTAAGAAATGAGAAGTTAATATTCTCTTCTCTGGCTAGCTGAATAAGCTTTACCACAATACTGTCAGCTAGTTCTATTCCTTTTCCAAAGTAATGATGAACTTCATATTTATAGAAGCTATCGTATTCTGCTGATTAGTCGCTGTAACACTTCTATCAAACTTAGTTATTTTAGTTATTATTTTGAATATCACTCAATTTTATACAATCCTAAATTAATTTGGGGTTGGGTTCAACGCGACTGTAAAAGAATGCTTTTATAGCGATAAACAAAAATGGAAAAATCATGGAATAATCAAATATAAAATAAGAAAGGCGATTGATATCGTCTTTTATTATTTCTGTAGGAATTAAATATACAGCTGTTTGAAATGATATGGTTATAGTACATGTCTTTGATTTTGTTTGTGACATCTGATAGAGCCAAATATTAAAATAATTCAATGGGAAGGCTGTGTATTTTAATGAATGAAAGCATAGAGGAAAGACAACCAAATCGCTTAATAAATGAGAAAAGCCCGTATTTACTGCAGCACGCCTATAATCCAGTTGATTGGCACACTTGGACCGAAGAGGCATTTGAAGTGGCAAAATGGGAGGATAGACCCATCTTCCTAAGCATAGGTTACTCAACCTGTCACTGGTGCCACGTCATGGAAAGGGAGTCTTTTGAAAATCCTGAGGTTGCAGATCTCTTAAATTCAAAATTTGTGGCCATTAAAGTTGACCGGGAGGAAAGGCCGGATATAGATCATATCTATATGCAGGTATGTCAGACTTTGACTGGCAGCGGAGGGTGGCCCTTAACGATAATCATGACTCCTGAGCGACAACCCTTTTATGCGGCTACTTACCTTCCACCCCATAACCGGGGCGGAATGATGGGACTAATAGAACTATTGAATCGCTTATCCGGCCTCTGGGAAAACGATCGGGAAAAAGCATTACAAGCCGGACAAGAAGTCAGCAACTGGGTGAGAAAGACAGCTGGAGTGAGACGAGGTATAACATTGTCCCCGGAGGTTTTTACCCAAGCCTACCAGCAGTATAGCCAGATCTTTGACAGCACCTACGGGGGCTTTGGATCAGCACCGAAGTTTCCCACTCCCCATAACCTAGTATTTTTACTTAAATATTATGAGCAAAATAAAGATAATAAGGCATTGGAAATGGTGGAGAAGACTTTAACCGGTATGCACCAGGGCGGTATTTATGACCATATCGGATTTGGTTTTTCACGCTATTCGACGGATAGGAGATGGCTGGTACCTCATTTCGAAAAAATGCTCTATGATAATGCCCTTCTGGCCATGGCGTATCTGGAAGCTTACCGGATAACCAGGCGGGAGCTGTACAGTCAGGTGGCCCGCGATATCTTCACCTATGTCCTGCGTGACATGCAATCCCCCGAAGGTGGTTTTTATTCAGCTGAAGATGCTGATTCGGAGGGGGAGGAGGGTAAATTTTATACCTGGAGTTTAGCTGAGGTGAGAGATGCCCTGGGCTCACGAGGTGCGCAATACTGTGACGTCTATGATATTAGCGAACAGGGTAATTTTGAAGGGCGAAATATTCCTAATCTCATCGAAAAATCTGAGCCTTGGGAGTATCGTACTCAATTTGAAGAAGAGCGGCAGTTGCTTTTTGCCCTACGGGAAAAAAGGATGAAGCCATTAAAAGATGATAAGATTCTAACCGCCTGGAATGGTTTGATGATAGCAGCTCTAGCTATGGGTTCCCGGATTGTGAAAGAACCACGGTATTTGCAGGAAGCCCAAAAAGCAGCGGATTTTATTCTGCAAAAACTGCGGCGGGAAGATGGACGGCTTTTAACCCGTTACCGGGATGGTGAAGCTCTCTATCCGGCTTATGCCACGGATTACGCCTATTTGATATGGGGGCTTATTGAATTAAATGAAGCTGGGGCGGATGGCCGTTATTTACAGAGTGCTAAAGAACTAAATGACGATCTGATTAATCTGTTCTGGGATCAGGAAGAGGGCGGCCTGTTCTTTTATGGAGAGGATAGTGAACAACTTCTCACCCGGCCTAAGGAAGTCTATGATGGCGCGATGCCCTCGGACAATGCGGTGGCGACCCTAAATTTTCTCCGTCTGGCTAGGATTAAGGGAGATTCTAGTCTGGAAGAAAAAGCCAGGCAGCAGTTTAATCATTTTGCGGGGACGATTAATGAAAATCCGACTGCCTATTCCTTCTGGCTGCAAGCTGCCCTTTTTCATCAGAATACCGGTCAAAGAATAATTCTTTCTTAAATTGTTAAATTTTAAGTTGCTGTTTTACACATTACGGATGAGTTATTCAGATTCTGGGCGGGCAGAATAACTAGTATATGATAACTTGGAGGAGGTAGTTTTGTGATAAAAACACATAGGCTCTTATTGATCCTATTTATAGTATTTTCTGTGGTTTTCTTTTTGCCGGTACCAGCCAGCAGTGTTGAAAAAGCTCCGGATGCAACACCAACGCCCATTGAAAGGATAGATCGCACTGATTTTCCTGTTTTGTATCTGAGCAGCCCGCAGCTGCAAGGGGATGCGATATGGATGGTACAGGCACGTCTGCGTGAGCTGGGTTATGACATAGAGCCAGTCGGTATTTTTAATCAGACCACCAGTGATTTGGTCGGTATTTTTGAGCTGGCTAATAACCTAACTGTTGACGGCACGGTCACCCAAGAGGTTTGGGAGAAGTTAATGACTGATGAGGGCGGTGAGCCTTGTTTAACAGGATCGGAAATCGGCCCCAAGATCAGAATTGAAATCGATTTAGTTAAGCATACCCTTACCGTATTTTCTGATAATCAACAAATAAAACAATTTCCGGTAGGAGTCGGAAAAAGTTCGACCCCATCGCCTCTGGGAGAATGGAAAATCACCCAGAAATCTTTAAATTGGGGAAATGGATTCGGGAGTCGTTGGATGAGATTAAATGTGCCCTGGGGTATATATGGTATTCATGGAACCGATAAACCGTATTCGGTTGGCGGGAGTTTATCACATGGCTGTATTCGGATGAGAAATAAGGATGTAGAAGCTTTGTACCCGCTTATTCCTATGGGAACACCCGTTAAGGTTATGGAAAACGGACAAATATTCCCCAAGTCTTTTTCGGCACCTACCTTAAAAGAAAAATCATACGGGCAGAATGTAGTTTATTTACAGTCTCGCTTGAAGGAAAAAGGCATAATGTTCGATAATGCCGATGGCAGATATGGGAAGATGACGGTGCTGGCAGTAAAGTATTATCAAATTTGGCACGGATTGACTCCAACCGGAGTGGCTGACAAAGAAACATACCGCAGCCTGGGTATGATCAAATAACTGGTATGTATCCTGGTACTCTGTTAACCCTAATTCTATATCTTCTCATCGGTCAAATTCCTGTATGACTGCGTTGTCGTCAATCACAATACGGCGCCAGTATTGCTCAATCCTCCGCCTTGTCATACATGAATTTTACTCGATGAATAATATACACAATTAGGGTTAACAGAGTACTGGGTTTAAGCAGTCCTTAATAGATATTATTAATTATAAGGAGACTATTCTGTTTTGCGTAATAAAAAGTTCTTATTAATATTATTAACGATGTTTACAATCATAATTATCATTTTTCCTGCCCGGGGGGCCAACAGCGAAGAAATAGCCCCGGAATCGTCTGTGCGAGTAGATCGGAACGATTTCCCGACTTTATATCTGGCTGAACCTGAGTTGCAGGGAGATGCGGTCTGGATGGCGGAGGCACAGCTGCGCGAACTAGGGTATGAAATAGAGCCGAATGGAATATACAATGAGACTACATGTGATGTTGTGAAAATATTTCAGATTGCCAATAACCTAAAGGCGGATGGCAAAGTAACCACGGAAGTATGGAAAAAGCTTATAAACGAAGATGCAGATGAACCATGTCTGACCCAACCAGAGGGACAGCCCCAAATAAGGATAGAAATTGATCTAGCTAAACACACCTTAACTGTTTTTTCCGACAACCAACCAATTAAAAAGTTTCCGGTAGGAACCGGCCAGAGTGCAACTCCATCACCCTTGGGAGAGTGGAAGATAGTACAAAAGTCAACCAAAATAGGTGGTCCTTACGGTACTCGTTGGATGAGGCTTAGTGTACCCTGGGGCACATACGGTATTCATGGCACCAATCAGCCTGGTTCAATTGGCTGGTCTTCATCGCACGGTTGTATCCGGATGCGCAACAAAGACGTAGAGGCTTTATACCCTCTTATTTCCGTAGGAACCCCGGTTAAAATTATGAATAACGGTCAAATTATCCCTAAATATTTTAAGACACGTACCCTGCAAGAAAAATCAGTGGGACAGGATGTTGTCTATTTACAGCGTCGCCTTAAAGAAAAAGGAATGGTATTTGGTAATGTAGATGGAAAATATGGAAAAATGACAGTGTTAGCCGTAAAGTACTTCCAAACATGGCATGGTCTGAGCCCGACAGGTAAGGCTGACACTGAGACGTACCGAAGCTTAGGATTGATTAAATAGTTACCGATACTGAGTTACCATTAAAATTCCCCAAATGCCGCCGAATATATTAAAATAGTTAAAATATGAAGAAAAATATATGCTTTGGTTGGAAAGGCGGCTGCAATAATGAAGGTTTTAGTGTTCGGATTAGGTGCTTTGGGCACGGTTTACTCCTGTCTCTTAAAGGAGCAAGGCCATGAGGTGGATGGGCTGGACAGAGATGAAGTGCTCAATCCTGTAAAAGATAACGGAGTCCGAGTCAGTGGGATATGGGGCGAACATGTGGCCAAGTTGGATGATCTATTGATGGGAATTGAAGAAATTCAGGGCAAAGAGTATGAGCTGTTGGTATTGACCGTTAAATCTTATGAAACGGAAGAAGTAGTACGGCAGATAGCCCCGGTCATTTCACCCCGTACATTTGTCCTGCTGGCTCAAAATGGGTATGGCAATTTTGAAGCGGCAGCTCAATTTATCCCCCCTGCCCAGTTGATTCTGGGAAGGGTAATATTTGGTGCGGAGACGACCGGATGGGGCATGTCCAAAGTGACAGTTATCGCCGACGACGTGATTATCGGCTCACCCTCCAACCTTATAGATGCACAAGTTTTAGAAGATTTCAGTAAGGCGTTCAATGAGGCGGGCATACCTACCCGTACATCAACCGAGGTCATGAAGTTTGTCTGGGGCAAAATCATTTATAATTCGGCTTTAAACCCGCTCGGTGCAATCCTGGAAGTTCCCTACGGTAAGCTAGCTGCCAATTCCTATACCCGATCCCTGATGGATAATATTATTGCGGAGATTTTTGCCGTTCTAGCGGCCCATGGACAGGAGACTTTATGGCCTGATGCGGATAGTTATCGTAAGGCTTTTTATGAACAGATGATTCCGACCACCGCCCTGCACCATGCCTCCATGCTGCAGGATATACAGAGAGGGCGGAAAACAGAAATAGACGCCTTGAATGGAGCAGTATTAAACTTAGGTGAACATTATGGGGTCGACATACCCGTAAACAAAGTGATCATTTCTCTTCTGAAGGCTAAAGAGGAAATGGGGAACCAATAGATGACTCAATATTATTGATATGTTCAAGCATCTTAGCCCAAGCTTCATCCGGATTCCTGGCCTGGATAGCTTCGAGGATAGCCTCATGCTCGGCTATAACCCGTGCGCCCAGCAGGGGATTGGAATATAGCTTTTCTCGATCCTGTCTAAAAGTTTGATGCATGAGGTCAGCGACTGTGTTCATGATGCGCAGCAGTACCGAATTTTTGGTCGCTTCGGCAATGGCAAAATGGAAACGCACGTCAGCATCAACTGCTTCAGAAATGGAGTCAGCTGTCTTCATTACCAATAAGCTATCTTCAATCTTCTGCAGGTCGGCGCTAGTACCGCGTTTTGCCGCCAGGGCTGCTGATTCTGTCTCCAAGATTCTCCTGACCTCCATCATTTGAACCTCAGGGGTTTGTTCGACAGACAGAAGCAGGGTTAGAGACTCAAACGTTTCCGAGTCACTGGTGCGCCTTACAAATGTACCCTCACCAGGACGTATAGCAAGGATCCCGACGGTTTCCAGGGCAGTTAAGGCCTCCCTAACAGACGCCCGACTGACCCCCAGGGATTCTGCCATATCGCGCTCAGCCGGAAGTCTGTCTCCAGGCTTTAACTCACCACCGGTGATCATTCCCCGTATTTGTTCCACAATCTCTTCATATATTTTTTTTGCCTTAATCGGTTGAAAGGTCATAAAAACGCCCTTTCTATGCCTAAATCGTAATCTTCGCCCGTTCCCGCATAAAAGCGATCTCGTGATCAATGTCGCCTTGAATTTCGGCGATGCGCTGCGCAGCGTCAGGGCCTTTAAGCAGGCGGTTGAAGCGACCCTGCTTCATTACGTATTCATCCACCGGGTCCGCGTTTTTTTTGCCGCTGATGATAAGCGAGCTGGGGTTATTAAAGCTGATCTTGCGATTTTCCGCCTCCCATAAAAGCCAGGCACCGCTGCGCACAGCCATACGGCTTAACTGCACGGTTTCAGGCATATCAAACTGCCAGCCTAAATAGCAGGGGGCTAGGATTTCGATGTATTTCATACCAGGGATGTTTTTGGCTTTTACAACCTTGTCGTACAGGTCACCAGGGTAAGCCACGGTGGCGGTAGCCACGTAGGGAATATTGTGCTCCAGCATCAGCAGAGCCATGTTCTTTTTGGGCTGGCGCTTGCCGGCGGGGGTGGTGGTGGTGAAGGTGCCGCGCGGGGTGGCACCGCTGCGTTGCACGCCGGTATTGCTGTAGGCTTCGTTGTTATAGCAGAAGTGAATCATGTTATCGTTGCGCTCAGCCGCGGCTGAAAGCGCCTGAAAGCCGATGTCATAGGTGCCGCCGTCGCCCACCCAACTGAATACAGTGGGGAGCTCGCCTTGCAGGCGGCCCTTTTCCTTCATTATTTCCACCGCGTGGGTAATACCGGAGGCCGAAGAGCCAGCGGTCGCAAAGCAAATATTAATGCCGGGCCAGTTGTAGCCAAGCTTGGGGGTCATGCCCATGCTGGCTACCGAGCAGGAGGGGGTCAGCAGCATGATGGCGTTGGAACCCAAAGCCTTGCCCACAATGCGCAAGGCCATTGTGGCGGGGCATCCGCCGCAGGCTCCGTTACCGCTTAAAACCTGTTCATTATCCGGTAATTTTTTAATACTGGTCGTCATATCTCATCCATTCCTTTCATGGTCTATGCTTTATGGGACTATCAAAAAATAAACTAGTCATTTACGCCGGTCTTTTTTGCACTATACTTCGTTCTCAAAGCTTGGAATACGTCCAGTATGACTGCGCTTTGACGCCTCGTCTAGCACAAAAAATCCTCGGCGTATTCTGCCTTGTTTATTTCTCGATAGCCCCTTATTCATCCATCATGGCGCGAATCTCGGCAGCCATGAAGCGGCGGGTCAGATCGATGCCACCAATGCCTATTACCCGGTTTTTAACCGTGATATCATTGCGCCTTCCAAAGAGCACGCTTTTCAGCTCGGAAGCCAAAATGCCGCCGGGGTGGCCGAAGTTATAGTTGCGATCCAGTACCATTACCTGTGCATTTTGCGGCAGTGCGCTGATGATATCCTCGGCAGGGAAGGGCAGATACAGGCGCGGTCTGAGCAGCCCGGCCTTGATGCCCTGCTCGCGAAGGATATCAATAGAAAGTTTCAATTCTGCGGCCATACTGTTGACAGCAAAGGCTACCACTTCGGCGTCTTCCAGCCGATAGGTGTCGATGGTATCGCCATCCCACATACCGGTGACAGCCTTATATTCCTGCGCCGCCTTCTTTACCAGCGGGATGGAAGCCATGATATCATCGGACAGCATCTGGCGGAAAGGTGCGTATTCGGCAGCCATGGTCACATTGCTGAAGGAAGAGGGATTAGCCGGGTCGAGCCGCCATTCCGGTTCATGCGGGGGCAGAAAACGGTCGATATCCTCCTGGGGCGGCAGGGTGAGGGGCATCAGACAATGGGAGATAGCAAATCCGTCAAAGTTGACCATCACAGGAATATTGATCTGTTCGGCCACGCGGAAGGCCTGTAAAATGGTATTGAACACCTCCTGATTAGAGGAGCAATGATATTGGATCCAGCCGGTATCACGCTGAGCAAATGAGTCCTGATGATCAGCCCACAGGGTCCAGGGAGCGAAAATTCCGCGGTTGACGTTAACCATTACGACCGGCAAACGTCCACCGGAAGCCATATGTAAGACTTCGTGCATATACAGCAATCCGTTGGCTGAGGTGGCTGTGAAGACGCGGGCGCCGGCAGCGGATGCGGCCACGGCGGCGGCCATGGCGCTGTGTTCACCTTCCACCGGAATGAAGCGAGCGTTCATCTCGCCATTTTCAACCATGGCGGCCATCGCTTCCATAATGCTGGTCTGGGGGGTGATGGGGTAGCCGGGCACGACGTCCACCCGGGCACTTTTTACGGCCATCGCGGCGGCATTGGCACCGGTAGCCATTATAACTTGCACTGCTTTCATACGGCTACTCCTCCTTTTCCATGCTGATTGCGCCGGTGGGACATTCTACGGCGCACACGCCGCAGCCCTTGCAGTAGTGGTAATCAATCGTAATTTCAGTGCGGTCAATGACCGCTTCCGGACAATATACCCAGCAAAATTGGCATTTGGTGCATTTCTGCGTGTCTACGACGGGACGGTGCGCTCTCCAGGAACCGGTGTCACCGCCGGCTCCTTTCATCGGCCAGGAAATGGGCCGGTAGGCTTTCGTAACTGATTTCATTTTATTCCATTCCTTTCGCTAATCCAAATATATAGTATGCTAGACGCTAAGCCGTGTTACGGTGTTATAAGCCTTGCCAGCGGCACCCAGATTGCGCTCACCGTTATTGCCCGGCCATTTATTCAGGATGGTTTGTTCCATAATATTTTGCGGGATGTTTAGTATCCGGCACACCGCGCCAAACAGTGGAATATTTATATTGGGTCCGTCGGCGGAAAATA
This sequence comes from Syntrophomonadaceae bacterium, assembly GCA_963665865.2. GTDB lineage: Bacteria > Bacillota > Syntrophomonadia > Syntrophomonadales > Syntrophomonadaceae > PHAA01. The sequence continues at coordinate 559,829 of CAXXWF010000001.1, forward strand.
ATCCAGCTTCGCGGGCGAGGGCGTCGGCATCCAACTGCCAGGTAGGGTGCTTCTCCACGGCTACGGCGTGGGGAGCATTGATAATCACAGTGCCGATCTCAGTAATACCCTCACCAACCGCCGCTTCGATGAGCTTTTCGCTCATTACTACCACATAATCCGGCAGCTCGCATTGACTGTGCGCGTGGATAGTGGTGGGGGACATGCGCACTGCTGCCCGCACCGGCGCTCCGCGGCGTTCTACCCCGAAGAAAGGCAAGGCCTGTCCCTGTTCACCGTTTTCAAGCGCAGCCTGCGCTAATAAGTGAGCCAGGGTAACGGAGCCCTGCCCGCCAAACCCGTTGATTCGTAGTTCTAACATATTGCTCCTCCATTCTTCTATGATGCTGCCAGAGGTACAAGCGCCAGGTTGATTGCATATTCGCTTTTGCCACTGCCAAAACCGCCCAAGAAAGCCAGAACCAGCGGGGGCCTGGTATTTTGCTGTATAAGCCAGGTTTCCTCCCTTTCTGTCTAGTGTCCTGGTGGTCAGACCACTAATGAATATCATTATATAATATTTAGGAAAGATAATTCATGCAATAAGTTTCACAAAAAAGCTTGCTATAGTGAGGCAGACTGGTGTGTATTACGGGGATTATGGTAGAATGTACCTGTAAGAAGAGCAAAGGAGATGACTGGTTAAAATGAAAAAAACAATTGATGCCCGTGGACGGGCCTGCCCAGAACCAGTGATAATGACCAAAAAGGCGCTCGATAGCCTTGATTTTGGCGAGGTCCTGGCTATTGTTGACAACAAGGCGGCCCTCGAAAATATATCCAGAATGGTAAAAACCCTAAACCTGGAAAGCATGGTCGAGGAGCAGGATGGATCATTTTACATTAATATTGTCAAGGACGAGCTTCAAACTGAAAAGGAAAACGTGCGGGGCAATACTGTCGTTTTGGTGAAAGGCAACGTGCTGGGTCAAGGCGATGATAAGCTGGGAAGTGTTTTGATGAAGGGTTTTATGTATACCCTTACTCAAATAGAGGGTGAGATCAAAACCCTGATATTCTTAAATAGCGGTGTATTACTTACGACCTCTGGTTCAGAATTGATCGAGCATATTAAGCAGTTAGAAACAAATGGAGTTGAGGTTCTTTCCTGCGGGACTTGCCTGGATTTTTATGGCGTAACTGATAAATTAGAAGTAGGGACAGTGGGGAATATGTATTCCATAGTAGAAGACATGCTGCATTCCAGCAAAGTCATTGTATTGTAATCCCTGTTGCAACGATGTCGGTATCTTTGGAACGCATTGGTCAAGTGTTGTATCATTTACGAACCCCGGATATCATGACAGGTCAGGGGGGATAATTTGCTGATTGGTATTGATATTGTAGATATAGCCAGACTTAAGAATGTAATAAACAGAACGCCCCGTTTCCTGAAACGAGTGTTTACCTCTCAGGAGTTAGATTACTGTCTTAAGAAAAAGGATCCCTACCCTTCTCTGGCAGCTAGGTTTGCTGCCCGGGAAGCAGTGCGCAAGTTGGATAGTGCATTTATTAAGGGTATACGATTTCTCGATACCGAAGTAATAGTTGACGCCGAGGGAAAACCACAGATTATACTTCATGGTGCTGCTCGCCAGAGGGCCCAGGAAGTTAATATTAACAACTTGGCGATCAGCCTTTCCCATAGCCGGGAACAAGCAATAGCCGTAGTTATTGCCTATAAGGGGTGATTATTTAAATGAAGCTCTTGTATGCTGAGCAGATGAAAGAGATTGACAGGCGGGCTACAGACAATTATTTAATACCCAGTTTGCTGCTGATGGAGAATGCGGGTCTACGAGTTTTGGAAACAGTTAAGGGTATCATTGATGAGCTGCATAAAGCTAAAGTAATCATACTGGCTGGTAAAGGTAACAATGGGGGAGACGGTCTCGTTCTGGGACGGCATCTCATAAATGCGGGAGTCATGGTTGATATTTTCCTGCTGGGGGAATCACAAAATCTAAGTTCTGATGCCTATGTTAATTACAGCGTTCTTAAAAAAATGGACACCAATCTAATCCCATTGAGGGCTGATGAAGATTTGGACCGCTTCATGATGGCTTTGCTGTCGGCTGACTTAATTGTTGATGCTATTTATGGCATCGGCTTCCGAGGCAGCCTTAATAATTTCGAGACCCGGGTGATCCAGATGGTTAATTTATGCAAGGCCCCAGTGGTAGCTGTAGATATTCCGTCAGGGGTGGAAGCCGATACGGGCCAAGTACATGGAACCGCGCTAAAAGCTGACTACACGGTAACCTTTGCCCTGCCCAAATTGGGGCAGGTATTAGAGCCTGGCCGCGACTATGTGGGTCAATTAATAGTTGCTGATATATCCATTCCTGGTCCTCTTCTGGAGGATAGGAATTTGAAACTTAACCTGATTGATAAAGCTTTGATTAGCAAGTTAATAAAACCTCGCAGCGCAGAATCTCACAAAGGTACTTACGGACATGTTTTGGTTGCTGGAGGGTCGGCTGGAATGACGGGTGCAGTAATTTTGGCTGCCGGAGCAGCTTTGCGCAGCGGAGCGGGTCTGGTAACCGCCGCACTGCCTGAATCCCTGGTGCCGATAGTTGGTGCAGCGGCGCGGGAAGTTATGAGCCGTCCTCTAGCCGAAACTAGTGCCGCCTGCATTTCTATTGAAGCTTTACCGGCTTTGGGAGATCTATTAGGAACTGTGTCGGTTTGCGCGATTGGACCTGGTATGTCACGCTACCCGGAGGCCAATGCCATAATACGTTTTGTGCTGGAGAACTCGGGAGTGCCCATTTTGGTAGATGCAGATGGGCTTAATGCTTTGGAAGGAGATGCGGGGATACTCAAAAGCCGGCAGATTCCGGTTGTTATTACGCCTCATCCTCGAGAGATGTCCAGATTAACCGGCCTGACAGTAGAAGATATTCAACAGAATCGCCTGGAAATTGCTCGCCAATATGCAACTGCCTGGGGAATTACAGTGGTTTTGAAGGGCAATCAAACGGTAGTTGCCACCTCTTCGGGCGAAGTATTTATAAATTCCAGTGGCAACCCCGGTATGGCTACGGCAGGCAGCGGTGATGTCTTGAGCGGAATAATCGCTGGTCTTATTGCGCAGGGACTCGGACCTCAGCAGGCTGCTTTGGCGGGGGTTTATATTCATGGATGTTCTGGAGATAGAGCCGCTGAGATTAGCGGTCAGAAAGGCATGGTTGCGGGTGATCTGATTGATAATTTACCGTATATATTGAAGACATTGGAGAAATGTTAATAAAGCTTAAGAAAGTGGGTGGGCAAATGTTAGCGAAAGATATAATGACCAAAGATGTTATTTCAGTGAGGCCAGAAGAAAAGGTTGAAAATGCGGCGCGTATACTGCTCAATAACAAAATCAGCGGCATTCCGGTGGTAGACGAAAATAATCACGTTATAGGTATTATTACCGAAAAAGATTTAATGATCAAAGCTACTGAGATGAGGGTTCCATTTTATCTCACATTATTTGACAGTATTATTTATTTGGAGAATCCCATACGATTTAACAACGATCTCAAGAAATATACGGCTTCTGATGTAAAAGAAGCAATGACTGACAAGGTTTACTCCGTAGAGGAAGATACTAGCGTGAATGAGATAGTAGCCATAATGCAGAAGCGCAAAGTCAATCGGGTACCTGTATTGAGACATGGGAAACTGATCGGTATTATTTCGCGCAATGATATTTTAAAAGCATTGGTTGAAAGAGATGGATAATTGCGTAATAAGCTGGGCAGAAATAGACTTAAGGGCAATCAGAAGTAATGTGGCAGGCATTAAACGATTGATTACCCCCCCAACGCGTCTTATGGCGGTAGTAAAGGCTAATGCCTATGGACACGGCATGCTGGAAATAGCCCGCGTCTGCCTGGAGGAAGGTGCCACCTACCTGGGAGTGGCCAGCCCTCGGGAGGCCATGACTCTGCGTGAAAACGATATTACAGCGCAGATATTGGTTCTAGGTTATACTCCTGAGGATTGTGCAGATTTAATGGTGGAGAATCGAATCGATACAACCGTGTTCGACTTGGATACTGCCCTGGCTTTATCGAAGGCTGCTGTCAGTATGGATAAGGAGGCCCGGGTGCACCTGAAGATCGAAACGGGAATGGGGAGGATTGGTTTTAAGCCAGATGCAGCTTCATTGGCACTGATTCAGGAAATAGCGCTCCTGCCGGGAATTCTAATCCAGGGAATATTCAGTCATCTGGCTACCGCCGATTGTGCTGATAAGCGTTTTGCCTGGCGGCAGGTAGATATATTCAAGGATTTTGTTGCGATAGTGGAGAAATCAGGGATCTCAATCCCTCTCAAACACCTGGCTAACAGCGCGGCGATAATGGAAATGCCGGAAGTACATTTTGATATGGTGAGAGCCGGCATTATGACCTATGGCTTATATCCCTCCCATGAGGTTGACAAATCTACCCTGGAACTAGTACCTGCCATGCGGCTCAGAAGCAGAATAAGTTTTGTGAAAACAATACCTTCCGGTTATTCGGTAAGCTATGGCCGGACCTATATTAGCCAGCAAGAAACCAAAGTAGCAACTGTACCCATAGGCTATGGCGATGGGTACCATCGGCTTCTTTCCAACAGGAGCTGGGCTTCTATCAGGGGACAGAAGGTGCCTTTGATTGGCACCGTTTGTATGGATCAATGTATGTTTGATGTGAGTGGCATGGCTGATGTTAGAGCTGGCGATGAGGTGATACTATTTGGCAGGCCGGAGGACGGTGTAACCGCTGATGATTTGGCAGACCTGATGGGGACCATTAATTATGAAATTGTCTGCGCTCCTACCAGCCGAATAAGCAGAAAATATGTCGATTAACAGATAATAAGTAATTATTGGATTTGCGAGCTCGAGGCCTTGTCTATATAATAGATATATAATTGTATATTTATTATGGGGGTGCATACATTGCCTGCCTCGAAACGAATCATAATTACTATATCTGAAATCCTCCTTTCGGAGGTAGATCATTTTACTGCTTTGGAAAATAGGAACCGCAGTGAGATCGTGCGGGAAGCTATAATGTTCTACCTGGATAATCGTAAGCGAGAATTGATGATTGAGCAAATGAAAAAAGGGTACTTGGAGATGGCACCCATCAATTTAACCCTTGCCTTAGAAATTTCCAGCCTGGAGGAAGATTACTAGGTATGTTGTGAATCTAAACTGCTGGAGTGATATGATAAATGATTAAACGAGGCGAGATCTATTTTGCTCAGCTTAATCCGGTTGTAGGCTCAGAGCAAGGAGGCATACGACCGGTTCTGGTTGTGCAGAACGACATCGGCAATCAGTATAGTCCCACGACTATAGTGCTGGCCATTACCTCGCAGATTAATAAAGCCAAACTGCCTACCCATGTGGAGCTAAAAGCCAATACATATGGAATGGAACGTGATTCAGTCATATTAACTGAACAAATAAGAACGATTGATAAGACCCGTCTGAAACAGAGAATTGCGGTATTGAAGGAAGAAATGATGGAGAAAGTTGATAAGGCTCTAACCGTCAGTCTGGAATTAAACAAAATTTAATACAAATGCGACTAGTATTGCATATTATATAAAGCAGGTTCATTGAACAGAACCTGTCAAGCCGATGACAAAAGCGAATCTCAGCGTTAATTTTAGAAGTCCGTTTTAGCAACGTACATGTTACGGGGACATTCCCTTTAAGGGTGTGTCCCCATACATTATGCCGCCTCAATCACGGGCTTTTTTCATGCTCAGTACACGGTCGACCCTAATTCTTCATGTTATCGCCGGTTAAATTTTAGTATATCTGCGTTGTCGTCAATCGCAATACAATATAGTATTACTCAATCCTCCGCCTTGACCTACTAAAATTTTTCTCGACGAATACCACGATGAATTAGGGTTGGCCGTGTACAAAATCTTCACTCTTGTCATCGGCTTGATCGATAATATGGGGGGATTTTGATGAAGCCGATTATTGGTATCACGGGTAACTACCAGCCTGAAAACAACGCATTTCTGTTTAAAGATTTTTATGTGTCTGCCATCACTGCTGCAGGAGGAATAGCCATTTTGCTTTCAAGTACAATGAATGAGGAAGTAGTCGAAGATTATCTTCGTATTTGCCAGGGTTTTGTATTTTCGGGTGGGGGCGATCTGGATCCTGTTTATTGGGGGGAATATCCCCAGAGGCTCTGTGGGGAAATAGATCCGCTGCGCGATTGGTTTGAATTGAATCTGGCTCGCCGGGCAGGGGTGTTATCCAAAGCCGTGCTGGGCATCTGCCGGGGCTGCCAGATACTGAACGTAGCTGGCGGAGGCGGATTGCTGCAAGATATCAATAGTACCATGAGCCATAACCAAAAAGCTCCCCGCAATCATCCCTTTCATGATATATTTATAGAAAAAGACAGCCGTTTGGGAATTATTATTGGTGATGAACATATACGGGTCAACAGCTTTCATCACCAGGCGGTCAAGCAACCGGGCCAAGGTCTGTATATTACTGCTCTGGCAGGTGATGGCACGGTCGAGGCAATTGAGAGTCGGGATTACCCATTCTATATAGGAGTGCAATGGCACCCCGAATGTTTAGGAGATGACAATTCCGCCAAATTATTTGCCGCCTTGATAGCGGCAGCCCTTGATAATAGCCAAGACTGAATTTCTGAGCATTATTAGCCGGGCAGAATATGGCAGGGCTCGGTTAGAACCATATGTGAGTCATATTCATAAAATATAAGGGACGGTCGCGGAATGACTTTCCCTAAAAATAGGGGAGGATCTCTTTTGTGTTAGCGATTAAAGGCGGCAAGATACTTACTATGGATAAGTCTGGAGTTATTAACGGCGGTATAATACTGGTCGAGGGTCAGTTTATTCATAAAGTGGGCAAGACCGTTAAGATCCCTGAAGGCAGCACGGTTATAGATGCCCAGGGGAAATATATTTGTCCGGGATTCATCGACTCTCATACCCATATTGGATTAGAAGAGGAAATTTATCGGGTAGAGGGTGATGATGTCAATGAGACCAGCGACCCGATAACGCCGCACCTCCAGGCTGTAGACGGGATAAATTTTATGGACTTGGCCTTTGTCGATGCTCTGCGGGGGGGGGTTACCAGAACTATGTGCATGCCCGGCAGTGCTAATATTTTAGGTGGTCAGGCTGTATTTTTGAAGACCCTGGCTTCCAGCCTGGGTGACATGATTTACCGCAACCCCTGGGGGCTAAAAGCAGCTTTGGGCGAGAACCCGAAAAGGGTTTACGGAGCACAGAAGAAGTCTCCCAAGACCCGTATGGCCAGTGCCAGCCTGCTCCGAGAAGCGCTCACAACTGCTCGCAGTCTTATGGATAAGGATGATCTCAAAGCCCGGGAGCTATTTCACAATCTGCCCATCTTTAAAGTGTTAAAGAGAGAAATGCCCCTGCTGCTTCACGTGCACCGTGCTGATGATATTCTAACCGCTTTGCGTATCAAAGACGAATTTGATATAGATATGCTGCTCCAGCATGGTACGGAAGCAATGCTGGTCGCGGACGAACTGGTAAAAAGAGATGTGGCTGTATTCTTAGGTCCTTTACTGGTAAACCGGGCCAAAGTGGAAATGAAGGAAGTGGCTTTCAAGAATGCTGCTACTCTAGCCGCCAGGGGAGTAAAATTCAGTTTTATAACTGACCACCCGGTAATTCCAATAGAACATCTGCGGGTATGTGCTGCCCTAGCGGTTCGCGAAGGACTTGACGAAGATATGGCTTTGCAAGCCATAACCAGTGTTCCCGCTCAACTGCTAAAAGTTGACCACGAACTGGGAACGATTAAAGAGGGAAAACGCGCTGACCTGGTTATTTTTGATGGGCACCCGTTTGATTTCCGTTCCAAAGCAGAGAAGGTCTTGGTGGATGGCCAACTATGGGGGGATAGCGTTGGATAAAGGGGATTTGTTTACAGTTTATATGGATGGCAACGTTATGACGATATGTGTGCTGGGTTCATATAATGAAGAATACAGCGGAGAAGAGATGGTAATCCTGGCAATAGTAAGCCAGGATAATATGGTTCATGTACCTGTTACTGATCTGAATATGTTGTTCCCTCGCAAGAAATATACTAACTAAGTTTAAAATTATATTATTGGAAAAAGCCGGCAAATTGAGACGCCGGCTTATTCATTGTTATTATTTACCTCAAGGAATTTTCCAACTCTATTAGAATTATTCAAATATGATCAAATTAAGGAGTTGGAGAGTTGAAAAAGGCAATTTTAGTAATGATTACTTGTTTATTGATGTTTATAGGGTCAGCCGGCATATCCCAGGCTGACTGGAGTCCCGGGATTAGAATAGATGGACAGCTCCGGGAATTTAATCCTCCTTGCCAAATCGTAAATGGACGAACCATGGTACCATTGCGGTTTGTAATTGAGGATAAGGCATTACAGGGAAGTGTTGGCTGGGATAGTAACAGCAGTGAAGTGACTGTTGCATGTCAGGGGAAGACTTTTGAATTTAAGATCGGCAGCCCTACGGTTTTGATTAATGGCACGACTTACACCATGGATGTTTCTCCATATACATATCAGGATCGCACCTATCTGCCCTTAAGGTTCCTGGCCGAAAATTTAGGAGGAATCGTGACCTGGAACGACGCTCTGGGACAGGTAAATATTCTCTTTAATAAGTCGGCCGAGAGTAAACCAGCTGTTTTTGCCTACTATTACAGCGGAGGTTTTCAGGAATTACAGGAAAATGTCAACCTTTTCAGCGATGTAGCCCTGCGCTGGTTTGAGACCGATGCCGATGGCGATCTCTTTTATGAGTATCAGGACAATTATAAGCAAGTACTGAATTTATTGGACAAGAACGGGATAAAAAAGCATGCTAGTGTAGTATTTATGGATAAGGCGGGTTTGCATACGCTGCTCTCCAGTCCAGGGCGTCGGGCTAACCTGATCAATCAACTGTATAATGAGGTGCAAAAATCTAATTATGATGGAGTAAATATAGATTTTGAATTTATCGGCGCGAGTGATTCTGATTACTATACTACCTTTTTACGGGAACTGAAAAATAAGTTGGGTGCAGGCAAGGAATTGTCAGTGGCAGTTTTCGCTCGGACAAGCTCGGACAATTGGTCAACTGGTTATGATTACCAAAACATCGGGGAGGTCGCGGATAGGATAGTGGTGATGACCTATGATTACTGCTACTCAACCAGTGCGGCAGGACCGGTAGCTCCATTGTGGTGGGTTAATGACGTGGTCGATTATATGCTCCATACTGCCCAGATCTCTCCTTCCAAACTACTTTTAGGGATGGCCACTTATGGGTATAATTGGGGATCAGGGCAGACTGGCACCACGGTGACCTTAGCGAAATTAAACAGCCTGAGAAATACTTACCAGGTAACTGAGCACTTTGACACAGCTAGTATGAGTCCCTATTATACCTACACCGATGGTAATGGGCTAAGCCATAAGATTTGGCTGGAAAATGAACGCAGTCTAGAGGAGAAATGGAAAGTTACTATAAATAACAACCTGGGGGGGATAAGCTTCTGGAGGATCGGTAATGGCTTTGACGATTTATATAATCTACTAGAGGATAACCAGATGGGTAATTAAGACGATAATTTTAATAAAATCCATGAATGATATATAATAATATAAAACCGCCTGTATAGGCGGTTTTATATTATCGTGGGAAATCGTAAAGTGACTAAAAATAGGGGGAGGGGATAGAATGTCTAAGGAACAACCCCTTTTGTTTGGGGAATTGGGAGAGCTCGCCCCGGAAGTTAATCAGGCGGCCCTGCTGCCTAAAAAGACATATGGTTCGTTTCTACCCGGTCTGAAAGGGGAAGATAGCTATCCCCAGGTGCAAACCTATCAGGAATTGCTGGATATGTCCGGCGATTGTAGGAAGTGCCGCTTGAGAGACACCTGTCGCCAGGTTGTATTTGGTGATGGCAATAGAGATGCAGACATTTTATTTATTGGGGAGGGGCCAGGCAAAGATGAAGATGAGCAGGGTATTCCCTTTGTAGGAAGGGCTGGGCAGCTATTGAATAAGATACTGGAGGCAGCCCAGTTTAACCGCTCCGAGGTATATATTACCAATGTGGTTAAATGTCGTCCACCGGGCAATCGCCTTCCCAATCCTGATGAGGTCAAGGAGTGCCGCAGCTATCTGGAAGCCCAGATTAGGATAATTAATCCCAAAATAGTCGTTTGTCTGGGGGCTATGGCCTGTCAGACCGTTATTGATCCCAAGGCTAAGATTACTCAGACCCGAGGGCGGTGGTTTACAAGGAACGGCATTATGATTATGGCCACCTATCACCCGGCGGCGCTTCTGCGTAATGAACAGTACAAACGTCCTACCTGGGAAGATTTCAAGCTCATTCGTGATGAATATAAGAAGCTGACCGGGTCACAATAAAGAGGTATGAAAATGGATATTAGGGTTAACAGTGAAGAGGAAATGCAGACACTGGGCAGGGACCTAGCCGCTGTTCTTGACGAGGATGATGTGGTATATTTGCGGGGGGAATTAGGGGCGGGCAAGACTGTCCTGGTGAGAGGTATAGCCCGGGGCCTGGGATACGAGGGGCGGGTGACCAGCCCAACCTTTACACTCATGAATGTATATCCCAGTAAACCGATGATTTACCATTTTGATTTTTATCGGTTGGAAAGTCCGGACCTTGTGGATCTGGGGCTGGAGGAATATATAGAATGTGGCGGCATATCCCTGGTTGAATGGCCGCAGATTGGGAGAGATTTGCTTCCTCGGGAAGCCTTATGGGTGGAAATTGAACTTACTGATGGCGACTATGAGCGGCCTAGAACGGTCCACATATACGCCCAAGGTAAGAAATACCAGGAAAAGCTGGAGAGGTTGAGGCAGATTGTTGATCTTAGCGATAGATAGTTCCACCCCGGTGGCGGGAGTGGCATTACTGGATAAAGAAAAGCTCATTCGGGAAGATTTTATAAATTATAAAAAGACCCATTCGGAAACGCTTATGCCTATGATTGATGAATTACTACGGGGGTGTGATAGGTCATTAGCGGACCTATCCGCTCTGGCGATTACGATCGGGCCGGGATCATTTACCGGACTAAGAATTGGGCTGGCAGCTGTAAAGGGGCTGAGTCTGGCAGCAGATCTGCCCGTGATGGGCATATCGACCCTGGATGTGTTAGCTCACAACATTGTCTATAGTGATACTCTGGTTTGCCCTATGTTGGATGCACGTAAGCAGGAGATATACACGGCCTTTTACGATAACCATGGATTATATCCACGCAGATTGGGTGAAGAAATGGCCTGTTCACCCCAGGAGTTTGCTGATAAAGCCCTGCAAAAAGCTGAGGAAATCGGCGCAACCCGAATTACTTTACTGGGGGACGGGTATTATCCTTATCGGGAATTATGGAGTGATTGTCTGGGAGACAAACTAATGCTGGCGCCCTCCCATTTAATGCTGGTCCGATCTTCAGCCCTAGGCAGTCTGGCTGCAGCCAGGGCAGCTCGGGGAGATTTTGATGAAGTCAACTGTTTGCGGCCCAGATATATTCGTCTGTCAGAAGCTGAAAGCAAACTGGGTAAAGGAGAACTCTAAATGCTGAACCATGCTTTCCTCATTAGGAAGATGACAGAGCAAGATCTGGATGAATTAATGATAATTGAAAGGGATTCTTTCAGCCTGCCCTGGTCTCGTCAAGCTTATGAGTCTGAACTGCAAAACCAGTATGCCAATTATCTGGTCTGTGATTGGCAGGGGGAAATTGCTGCTTACGTGGGCATGTGGACGGTTTTCGAGGATGCTCACATAACCAATGTAGCTGTAGCCAGAAGGTTTAGACGTATGGGCATGGGCCGGATTTTGATGCTGGAGGAGGAAAAACTGGCTTTGGCCAAGCAAGCCAGTCGGATTCTATTAGAGGTTAGACCTTCTAATATCGCAGCTCTGACTATGTATGACGAACTTGGCTATTTACCTACCTCAATGCGCAAACAGTATTATTCTGATAATCAAGAAGATGCGATAATTATGACTAAATTCCTGAATCAGGAAAAGCTATAGATAAAAGAGTCGTCTGTAGAACTATAATGGAAGCGGGTTATAAGCTGTGCAAGACATACTTATTTTGGGGGTGGAAACCTCCTGCGATGAAACGGCGGCAGCCATTGTAAAAAACGGCCGCGAGGTTTTGTCCAATGTGATTAATTCACAAATTGCGATTCACCAACAATTTGGCGGAGTGGTGCCGGAGGTGGCATCACGCAAACACATTGAAAATATTGCACCAGTAGTAAATAGCGCCTTTCGGGAAGCGGGATTAACCTACCGGGATATCGATGCAGTGGCAGTGACTACCATGCCAGGCTTAGTCGGAGCATTGTTGGTAGGGCTATCCTTCGCCAAAGCCTTTGCGTATGGGTTAAACTTGCCGCTGATTGCCGTAAATCACCTGCACGGACATATTTATGCCAACTTCCTGGAACACGACAATATCATTTTTCCGGCTATTTGCTTGGTGGCGTCCGGTGGGCATACCAGCCTTCTGTATATGAAGAGTATGGGCGACTATGAATTGATCGGCTCCACCAAGGATGATGCGGCTGGTGAGGCTTTTGATAAGGTGGCCAGGTTCTTGGGGCTGGGTTACCCAGGCGGACCGGCGGTGGAGAAGGCAGCTCTGCAGGGACTTGCTGGCCGCTATCATTTGCCACGGGTCTTTCTGGACAGGAATGATTATGAGTTCAGCTTTTCCGGGCTTAAGACCGCGACTATGAATTTGTGGAGGAAGATTGAAAAAACTGAAGATAGTAATCCGGGAGATATTGCAGCTGAATTTCAGGCTGCTCTGGTAGAAGTGCTAGTGGAAAAAACGATGCGGGCGGCTCATGCCTATGGGGTTGAGACTATTATGGTAGCCGGAGGGGTTGCCGCTAACCAGAAATTAAGGGATAATTTGGCTGAAAGTGCCAAAAAACAACATTATAAACTATATTATCCATCGCTTGGACTATGTACTGATAATGCGGCCATGATTGCTGGAAAAGCCTATCACGACTATATTAATGGCAGTTTTGCACCATTAAATACGAATGCCCATCCCAGCCAGTTTTCGCTGTAAATCTGCTTGTGGATAATGTGCATAAGTCTGTTGATAATTAATTTAGCGGCATTTCTGAAGAACCAAAATTGAGGATTATTTAGGCCAAATGAAAGAATTGCCGGAATATAGAGCTATCTAATCCTGTGGATAAACGCTAAGGAAGGAATGATAAGGGTGTATCCTATTTTACTGAATATGGGTCGAATAAAAGTCTATTCCTGGGGATTTATGTTGGCTTTTGCCGTGCTGCTGGCAGTCCTGGGAATAACCAAAATTTTCAAGGAAGAAGGATATGATCCGGACCATGTTTTAGATATGGTTTTACTATTAGTAGTGACCGGTTTGCTGGGTTCGCGCATAGCCTATATAGCCATGTTTGAATGGCAGGATTTCCTGGCCCATCCGACCATTTTCTTTGGCTTGACTGATGGAGGATTCAGCGGCTTGGTTTGGTACGGCGGCTTTACTGCCAGCGTGCTGGCGGCCATAATATATATTCGTATGCGGGGTTATTCCTTTTGGAAATTAGCCGATATCTTTGCTCCTTTTCTGGCTATGTCCTATGCAATCGTACGAATTGGATGTTTTCTAAACGGCTGTTGCTATGGCAAAGCCAGCGATGCACCTTGTACGGTGGTATTTCCCTTGGTGGATAATCTAAGTCGATACCCCACTCAACTTTATAGTTCAGCTGTTAATTTCTTGCTGTTTGCATTTTTGCTGTGGTACTATCCGCGCCGCAAATTCTCGGGACAGATATTTGTTTTTTATCTGCTGGGATATTCAATTTACCGGTTCATAATTGAATTTTTCCGAGAGAATACAATCTTTTGGGGGCCATTTTCAATATCTCAGGCATATTCGCTGATAATTTTCATAGTCGGTATTGGGCTGTATATATGGCGTAAATCCTCCGGGGACTTGCGGGAGTAAATGAAATGGAAGCAGAGTATCAATACAGACAAACATTACGACGAGAAATGAGTGACAAGCGAATCAGCCTGTCCCCAGCCCAAGTGACGGCGTACAGTCGCGTAATAACCGGCAAACTGAGTGAATTGGAGCCGCTGATTAACGCCCGGAGTATCATGGGATTTGCCAGTATTAACAATGAAGTTGATCTGCACTTTTTTCTGGAGGAGCAGGCTAACCAGGGCAAAACCATTTTGCTTCCCCGGGTGGAAAGTGGTGGTGCGCTGGCCGCCATAGAGTTTACCAACTGGCAACATACCCGACTCGGGGCTTTTAATGTCCGAGAACCTGTGGGTATAGCTGTTGCTGCCATTGATATTGATGTGGTGATAGTGCCTGGCCTGGTTTTTGATGGCCACGGTTTTAGATTGGGATATGGCAAGGGTTACTATGACCGCTTCTTGAAACTTTTGTCGAAAAACACCTTTATCTGCGGAGTTTGTTATGATTTTCAGGTGGTTGACAATGTTTGTCCCCATGCCGGGGATGTATCAATACATTGGATCGTGACGGAGAAATCAGAGTTAGCTATAAATTGGGATTTCTTTTAGACCAATATCCTCAGTTGCATAATTTGGATAATAATGTTGATGATTGATATGGTTCTGCCCTTATTGTATAATAAGTTACACAATTCAATATGCTCCGATTCAATTCACCTACGGCTTCTGGCTAAGGTATTTGGACGACAGGGTGTAGTTGGAAACGATTGCGCCTCCATTTGGGGAAGGAGTGCTGTATTAGTCTGGATGCGCCCTTTGATGGGGCGTTTTATTTTTTGGAGGTGTTTAAGGTGGAGGAAAAAGAACTTATGGAAAAGTTGAAAGATCTGGCCCCGCAGGGGAGAATTAGCTGCAGTGCCGCTCGTCAACTGGCAGAGAAACTTGAGATTCCTTATAGTGTAGTGGGAAATGCTTGTAACGAAGCGAAAATCAAGATATTTGCCTGTGAATTAGGCTGTTTCTAAGGGGCTAGCAGAAAATAAACAAGGCAGAAAAAACGGTCCCTAAGCCGGACAAGCCCGGTCGCATAAGGATATATAAAGCATGGCTGGGGAGGGCGATGATTTTGTTAGATTCTAATGGTAGAAATATAAACTATTTGCGTATCTCAATTACTGATCGTTGTAACTTGCGCTGCCGTTATTGCATGCCCTTTGAGGGAGTAGAGAAACTGGGACATTCCAATATCTTATCCCTGGAAGCAATAGCCCGATTAGTAAGGGTAGCCGCCCAGGTAGGAATACGTAAAGTTCGGCTAACCGGAGGAGAACCGCTGGTAAGAAAAAACATTTGCCAGTTAGTTCACTACATTCGTGAGGTATCCGAAATTGATGATGTATCCCTGACGACTAATGGGAGTCTATTTTATGGTATGGCGGAACAATTAAAGGCTGCCGGATTGGATCGTGTAAATTTCAGCCTGGATACCTTGGTGGGTGAAAAATATAAATATATCACCCGAGAAGGTAAGCTGAGCGATGTAACTAGAGCTATTGATAAAGCGCTGTCCCTCAATTTGGATCCGGTTAAGATAAACACTGTCCTGATAAAGGGTTTCAACGATAATGAGGTGTTGGATTTTGCTGATCTGGCCTTTAATTATCCTCTACACGTCAGGTTTATTGAGTTTATGCCGATTGGGGACCTGCAGTTTTGGAACCGGGAAAACATCGTAACCAGTCTGGAAACCAGGAACTTGATACAGCAAAAATATGCTCTGGTGGCAGGTAAAGTTACCGGCAGCGGTCCGGCCAAATACTATAAAATGGAAGGTGGTCAGGGGTCAGTGGGATTTATCAGTCCGATGAGCAATCATTTTTGTGGGGAATGCAACCGGATTCGCATGACGGCTGAAGGTAAGCTCAGAGGTTGTCTCTATGATAAAACTGAAACTGACCTGAAACTGGGCATAGAGAATGGAGCCAGCGACGAAGAACTACGTTCGCTCTTTCTCAAAACAATAAATGCCAAACCCGAGAAACACAATATGAATGCTGGCTGGGGCCAGGAAAACCACCGTAAGATGTATCAAATAGGAGGCTAACCGTATGAATCTCACTCACATCAATGAGCAGGGCTATGCCCGCATGGTAGACGTAAGTGATAAAGAGGATACTACACGGGTGGCGAGGGCGCAGGCAGTAGTTCATATGCAGCCACAGACGTTGGCGGCTATCCGCGAGGGTAGCATAAGGAAGGGCGATGTATTGGCAGTGGCCCAAGTTGCCGGTATTATGGGCGCCAAACAAACCCCCAGTCTCATACCTATGTGTCATCCTCTCATGCTGACCGGGGTGGATATAGAGTTTATATTTGATGAAGACGGATCGGCTTTGATTATTCATTCCCAGGTCAAGACCAATGGCAAGACCGGAGTGGAAATGGAGGCAATAACAGCAGTATCTGTCGCCGCCTTGACCGTTTATGATATGTGCAAAGCTATAGATAGATGGATGGAAATAGACGCAATACAACTTCTGGAAAAATGCGGAGGAAAAAGTGGACATTTGCATAGACATCCAGATGATGAATCGCTGGGGAACAAGGGCAGCCTGCATTCAATTTGTATTAGTCCGGAACGGGGGCAGTTGAAAGCGGAAGTCGAAGAAGCCCAGGTAATCGCTGGCTCTGGCATTGAGAATGATGGCCACGCAGGTGATTGGGGACGACAGGTAACCTGTCTGAGCTGGGAGAGTGTTCTAAAGGTTAACCGGGAACAAAATCTAAACATTGGACCGGGTCAATTTGCAGAAAACCTGCTAATCGAGGGTGTTGATTTAAGCAGGGTGGGCATGGGAGGCAAGCTTAAAATCGGATCTGATACAATATTGGAGGTTACCCAGGTGGGCAAAGAGGACCACCCCAGTGTAGTGACCAGGACTTTCGGGGTAAGCCTTTTGCCCTATGAAGGACTTTTTTGTAAAGTAGTTGCCGGGGGAAAGATTAAAAAAGAAGATCCCGTGGAGGTGCTAATCAATGTATAAAACCGGAATATTAGTCATGAGTGACAAAGGATCCCGCGGTGAGCGAGTAGATGGGAGCGGACAGCAAATTCGAGATATGCTGGAAGGCAGTGATTTTCAATTTGATTTTTATGAGATCATTCCTGATGAAAAGGATGTAATTATTGAGAAACTCAAATATGCAAGTGATGAGCTAAGACTGAATATTCTTTTCACTTCTGGCGGGACCGGTTTTTCCAGCCGGGATGTTACTCCCGAAGCTACCTTGGAGATACTTGAGAAGCTCACTCCTGGTATTCCAGAAGCAATCCGTTACTATGGACTGCAGAAAACCCCCAAGGCCATGCTTTCTCGTGCGGTAGCAGGAATCAGAGGCAAGACCTTAATTATTAACCTGCCGGGCAGCGTGAAAGGGGTGCGGGAGTCCATCGAGGCTATATTACCGGCGCTGAGTCATGGACTTGATATCATTATAGGGTCCAGTACGGAGTGCGGTCAGGGATAAAAGGATTCACTCCTGTGATCGGTCTGGAGAGGTCTTAGAATATCAAATATTTGAAATTTGAAGCTATTTGAAGGTATAAAAGGTAAATAGCAGGAGAATAATATAAAACGATCATAATGGGCAAATTTAGCTGGTAATATGATTTGTATACTTGGCTGATCTTGCCTATTATAATAAATGTATATTAGCACTCACAACTGTTGAGTGCTAACAACAAATAATAAAGGAGGCATCCCTGTGAACATTAAACCATTAGGTGACCGGGTGATTGTAAAAGTAACCGAAATAGCTGAACAGAAAACCAAGAGTGGGCTGTTTGTGCCCGACACCGCCAAAGACAAACCTCAGGAAGCAGAAGTAATTGCAGTTGGTCCCGGACCTCTGAACGAAAAAGGTGAAAGAGTGGCTATGGATCTGGCTGTAGGAGATAAGATTATCTTTTCCAAATATGGCGGCATGGAAATTAAAATTTTGGATGAACCACTGTTGATATTATCCGAACGGGATATACTTGCAAAATTAATTTAATTAATATTAAGGAGGTTACATAGATGTTTTCCAAAGAAATTAAATTTGGGGAAGATGCCAGAAGGTCTCTGGAAAAAGGCGTTGATACCCTGGCTAATACTGTAAAAGTTACCCTCGGGCCTAAGGGCAGAAATGTGGTTCTGGATAGAAAGTTTGGTTCACCTACGATTACGAATGATGGTGTAACTATTGCCCGCGATATTGATCTGGAAGACCCATGGGAAAACCTGGGATGCCAGCTGGTAAAAGAAGTTGCTATTAAAACCAATGATGTAGCCGGCGATGGAACTACCACCGCTACCGTACTTGCCCAGGCTATGATCAAAGAAGGTTTGAAAAATGTTGCGGCTGGTGCCAATCCGATGATTATGAGAAGAGGCATTGAAAAGGCTGTCAAAGCAGCTATTGATGAGCTCCAGGCCATCAGCAAACCGGTAGAATCCAAAGAGTCCATTGCCCAGGTTGCTGCTATCAGTGCCAGCGATTCTGAGATTGGTGAATTGATTGCTGATGCTATGGAGAAAGTTGGCCGTGATGGAGTTATTACGGTAGAAGAATCCAATTCCGTAGGTACCTCTCTGGAAGTCGTAGAAGGTATGAATTTCGATCGTGGTTATATTTCCATGTATATGATTACCGATACCGAGAAGATGGTTGCCAATCTGGACAATCCCTATATTTTAATCACTGATAAGAAAATATCCTCAATTGGGGAAATCCTTCCGGTTTTAGAAAAGGTAGTTCAAAGCGGCAAACCTTTGCTTATAATTGCCGAGGATCTCGAAGGCGAGGCTCTTTCGACCATAATTGTCAATAAACTAAAAGGCACATTTATGTGTGTAGCAGTCAAAGCTCCCGCCTTTGGCGAAAGAAGAAAGGCTATGCTTGAAGATATAGCAGTCTTAACCAAAGGTACGGTAGTATCCGAAGATATCGGCATTAAGATGGAGAATGTTACTTTAGAGATGCTGGGCAGAGCCAACAAGATAGTGGTCAAGAAAGATGAGACCATTATCGTTGATGGGGCTGGTGCAGAAGATGAAGTCAAGGCCCGTATTGCTAATATTAAACAACAGCTGGAAGATAGCGAATCCGAGTACGATAAAGAGAAGCTGCAGGAAAGAATGGCGAAATTGTCCGGCGGTGTTGCGATTATCAAAGTTGGAGCGGCTACCGAAACCGAACTGAAAGAAAAGAAACATCGTATTGAAGACGCTCTGGCAGCTACCAAAGCCGCGGTTGAAGAAGGTATTGTATCAGGTGGTGGAGTTGCTCTTATCAATGCGATGAAGGCCATCGACAAAGTCCAGGCCGAGGGCGACGAATTGACCGGTGTAAAGCTGGTTCAAAAAGCCATGGAAGAACCGCTGCGCCAGATTGCCAATAATGCTGGTATTGAAGGTTCAGTAGTGGTTGAAAAGGTAAAAGAAGCTCAGGCATTACAGCCGGGAATGGGCTTTAATGCATTGACCAATGTTTATGAAGATATGATTAAAGCAGGAATAATTGATCCTGCCAAGGTTACCCGCTCCGCAGTACAGAACGCTGCCAGCATAGCGGCTATGGTTCTCACCACTGAAGCCATCGTATCCGAGAAGCCCGGCGAAGACAAAGGCATGGGCGGCATGGGCGGCGGCATGGGTGGTATGGGCGGCGGCATGGGTGGCATGATGTAGTCACCCTTCGTTCCGCAAAAAACCAGACTCTGCAAACTTAAACAACCGGTGCAGTAAATTGAGCTGTATCGGTTGTTTTTTATTTGTGCCTGAATGAGACTGCTTATGGAATAATATTCTGCCCTGGAATCGGTATATATTAAAATATGGTCTAATAAAATGTATTACTAATTGAGCAGAGGACTTTATGCAGAGTCTCTACGATGAGGGGTGAGCGCTGATAAACAAAACCAAGTGGATAATAATACTGGCTTTGGTCCTAACAATCACTTCCCTGGCAAGCGCCCGAACCGTTACTCAATATTATGTAAGGTCTCATTTGGAACCTGGCGCGGAACTACAGAAGGCTCTAGATAATATGGCCGCAAGTGATAGTTATCGATTCAGTTTGCAATCTGGATTTACAGTTGATGATCGAAGGGAGGTGATAAGTGAGGTTGACGGAGAAAAACAACAAGGAAATACTCATATAAAGGGGGAGATGGTTAATACACCTGTAGATATTTACTATCTTGACCGAACCA
Source organism: Syntrophomonadaceae bacterium (assembly GCA_963665865.2). GTDB lineage: Bacteria > Bacillota > Syntrophomonadia > Syntrophomonadales > Syntrophomonadaceae > PHAA01. The sequence goes on from CAXXWF010000001.1 coordinate 580,180, forward strand.
TCTATAATTATGATTCCTTGGCAAATAAGTGGCTGGTCATAGATAGCGGTACCAGTAATTCGGAGGAATTATTAATCTCAGAATTAAATCCACTATCAAATTTTAGATTTAAGAACATTAATCAGGTGGAAAAAGTTAAGTTTGAGGATGTAGATGGTGTGGAATGCCTGCTGGTGCGATGCAACCCTACGGTAGAGAGCGGGCTGCTCAATAATCTCTGGAAAGACTTTCAGTATCTTATTTGGGTCGACTACAAAAATAGTATTATTAAGAAGGCAAGTCTAACCGCTGCTAGCAAACGGAGTGACAAGACTAATCTGGAAATCAAAGTGGGGTTCTCTGATTTTGGTAAAAATATGGAGATAAAAACTCCGATGATAAGTTCCAGTAATAAGAAATAACATAAGGGGCGGAAGCAATTAGAGGCTTTCGCCTCTTATTTCTATATCCCGCCTTAAAAGCAAAAAAAGCCTATTTCTAGGCTTTGGATTTGCATTGGTGCGGATGAGAGGACTCGAACCTCCACGCCTCGCAGCGCCAGATCCTAAGTCTGGTGCGTCTGCCAATTCCGCCACATCCGCATTTTCTTTTGATACAAAGAGTATTATAACCTGACAGCCGTATTATTTCAACCTACTTAATACAGGTTGTTGTTAATCAGTGATAATGTAATGGTATAACTTCTCAGGTTGTTATCGTTCTGTGGTTATGTCACCATATAATAGTCAGTAGTTTTGAGAAAATAACTTTGAGGAGTAAATAATTCATAAGTAGACCTACTTGAGTGTGATATGGTAAAAGCTAAAGCGGTAGATCAAAAACATTAATGTTGGGGGGATATTTTATGTCCATCTTGATAAAAGGCGGAACCCTGGTTACGATGAATCCCGGGCGTGAGATAGTGTCAGGAGATATTTTGATAGAAGGGGATAAGATATCCCAGATGGGCAATATAAAATCGGATAAGGCTCTGCGGGTGATAAATGCCCAAGGCATGCTGGTAATACCTGGTTTGATTCAGAGCCATGTTCACCTCTGCCAGACTTTATTTAGAGGGATGGCCAATGATTTAGAACTCTTAGACTGGCTAAACCTAAGGGTTTTCCCTCTTGAATCAGCTCATGATGAAGAATCTCTTTATTATTCGTCTATGTTGGGCTGTGCCGAGTTGCTGCGGGGAGGGACAACCTCAATCATTGATATGGCGACGGTAAGCTTTACCGATTCAGTATTTACTGCTGCTGAGAGAGCAGGGATTCGTTACCTGGGTGGTAAATGTATGATGGATCATGGCGCTAAAGGGGATTATTCACTGGTTGAGGATACCAGTACATCTATTCAGGACAGCCTTGATTTAATACAGAGGTGGGACGGCAAAGCTAACGGGCGGCTGCGTTATGCATTTTGCCCCCGTTTTGTGCCTTCCTGCAGCCATGAGCTGCTTAGGGAGATACAGACATTATCAACACTGTATAAGGTTCCAGTCCATACCCATGCATCAGAAAATAGAGCTGAAATAGAGCTGGTGGAGTCTGAAAGGGGTAACCGCAACATAGTCTACCTTGATCAGCTAGGGTTATGTAATGAAAGACTAATTCTAGCTCACTGTATCCACCTGTCTGATGAAGAGAAGCGTATTTTGGCTGCCAGCAGTTCCAATGTGGCTCACTGTCCCTCTAGTAATCTAAAGCTGGCTTCAGGCATCGCCCCTATACCTGAACTCATTAATCTAGGGGCTAATGTCAGCCTGGGCGCAGACGGTGCCCCCTGCAATGATAATCTGAGTATGTTTATGGAGATGCGATTAGCGGCTTTAATACAAAAGCCATTCCATGGAGCAACCAGTATGCCAGCCCTTAAGGTTTTTGAAATGGCAACGCTGGGAGGAGCCCGGGCGATGGGCATGGAGAATGAACTGGGCAGCCTCGAAATCGGTAAAAAGGCGGATATAGCGGTTATTGATTTGAATAAATGGCATACCTGGCCTGCCCGGAGTGCTGATATCTATGGTCAACTGGTGTATCAAGTGCAGACCCAGGATGTATATTGCACCATCGTAGATGGTCGGATAACGATGTTAGGGGGCGAACTCCTGACTGTAGCTGCGAGCGAAGTAAAAGCAAAATCAGCAGCAGCTTGGAAAAGGGTCTGCCAACGTACTGGTCTTGGGTAGTGAATTGGTATATACTTGTCCTGTCAACGTACCGCCCATTTATGCCGGAAAAATCAAAATATATAAGCCAAGGTTCCTTTTGATATGCATTTGCATAACTTAAATAATAACAAACCTAATATTTGTTATTAGATATGAAAGGGAGTGGCTTTGTGCCGGCGACATCAAAACACCCTAAAAAGCGGGGGAGTATCAGACATTCTGGTGCTGCCCAAGGTTTGGCTGCATTCGGCTATGTGTTTCAGGTAGGTACGGAAACTGTAGCCGTAGGTGCACCGGTGACATTCAGCAATAATGGGCCGTTAAAGGGTATTAATCATTCACCCGGTGCCTCCAGTATTGGAATAACCCTTAAAGGCACTTATAATCTTACATTTTCCATATATACAGCCCAAAATAATCCCCAGGATTGGGCAGTAGTAGTTAATGGAATAATCATAGCTGAGTTTAATTCGGCTGGTCAAAGTATAACCGCTACTACTTCGTTGGAACTTAATGCACGGGATATTGTAACAATTCTCAACGTAAGCACAGCCCCTGATCCAGCTACTCTCAGAGCAGGTGATTTTTTCACGACTGCTTATGTATCACTTTACAAAGTGGACCAATAATAGCGTATTGCTTTTCGAATTCCAGCCACATTATCAATTCCATTAGGAATAAACGTAGCTCAACCCACTCGAATTGTGGGTTGGGCTACGTAATGTTGAGTACAAAAGTCAATTTTCTAGGGGACAACTGTTAATCCCAAAGCCAAATGATCCCCAAGATAATCCTTCACCATATCGACTTGATTCATTGAGCATTGAACGATGATTATCACTTCTGACATGCTATCCTGGCGTCTATTCTTCGATTGCCTTACCTTGCCGATTAAATAATCCAGTAATACTCCTACTACAAAGCCGATGGCAAATCCCAGCAGACCCCAAATGATTGGGCCCCAATCTAAGACAAAACCATATATGACTCCGAGGGTAGAGCAGGCTGTCCCCAATATGGCTCCTCCATCAAAAATGCTCACGCCATCGGCATGATGGATGGTATCAAATATTTTCCGTTCTTCGCCTCTCACCTCTAAGGGGGCGATAAAGATCATATCCTTATTAATCCCTTTCTCAATAAGTCCCGAGACTGCCAGTTCGGTGTGCAGGGAATAGTGAAAAGAAGAAATAACGTGCATAGTATGTCCTCCAAATTTAATGGGGCCAGCGAAAAGTGGGATTCTGAAACTGTTCCCTGAAGTACTGGGCTTGTTCCTGATCAAAAAGCTTGTTAAATTCTACCCCGTTAACATAAGCATCCCAAACTGCGAACCCATAAAACGAGGGAATATTTAAGGCCAGCTGCCAGTCCAGGCAAGCCTTAGCATGGGTATAATCACCGACAAAAGTATAATGGATAGCCTGGAGACTATGTGAGAAGATAATGATCCCCGATCCAATTATCGCTAAAAATATAGATTTTATTAGTTCGGAATTATAGAGCTGCCCCAAACCCGGAACCAATACTGACCAGGCAAATGACGCCCAGGGATATCTTTGGCCCAAACCGTTAATCCCTGCAGCGCCAAGCGCTAAAGGACTCATCGGAGCGTTCTCCCGGTCACCTAATACTGAGAACTTATTGAATTCGATAGTCAGTCTGTAACTGTCCCAAACGCCGAAAAATAACACACCCGTATAAACCAGCAGCCACTGGGTATCCAAGACCTGTTTAGCCCCCTGGAAATCTCCTAAGAAGCTGTAGATAATGGCTGTGTTGATATGAGCCTTTTGGTTGACAAGAATTTCGCCGGAGAAGAGAAATATCCCCTTGAGCATGGAACCCAAGGCAATATGGCCGAAACCGGGGAAGGCCAGCGACCACCAGGCGATAATCAGCGGATTTCTCAAGTGAAACATATTAAGATTGTATGATGTAGTTGTTAGTTTTGGTCGGCGAACCATAGGTTGGTTCATTAATATCCCCCTATTACTGAATAGAAACTTGTTCCTAATATCACCAACAATGAATAAAAGTATGTACAATGCCCAAACCTTGGTGGAACTAGACAAGTTGTGCATAGCCTTATTAAAGAACGGAAATGATATTTATTACTATAAAAGGCAAATTGGAGGGTGAGAAGGCAAATGAGCGATTTTCTTACTGGATTCAAAGTGCCGGCTAAGCTTTTCTGGGATTCAAGTTATGAGCAAATCCTACAAGCCCAGCGTACCTTAACCGATCTTAGTATTCAGAACTGGCTTCACTACAGCCTTCACCGCTGGACCTGGTGGTTCCTGTTGTTCTGGTCTACCTTCCCTCTGCTTATCTGGTGGAAATATACTGATCCCAGACGTTACCTGGAAATAAGCTTTTTTGGCTTAATGGCCAGTCTTATATCGGGGATAGTGGATTCCATGGGGGTACAACTTTTAATGTGGACTTATCCTAATAGCCTGATACCAGGTTTGCCCAACTATTTTCCTATAGATTACGTAACCATACCGGTTGTATTCATGCTCATATATCAAAAGTACCCTGGGTGGAAGGCGTTTATTTTAGCTAGCACACTTTTAGCTTGCTTTCTGTCTCTGATCGGAGATCCCGTACTGGTGTGGTTAAACGTGTATCAACCCCTTTCCTGGCAGTATTATTACTCAATACCCACCTTCGTCTTGATAGTTGGTTTTGCCAAATTAATTACGAATGTGGCTAAGGGGCGGGATTCACATTACAGCAGAAATGCATGAGAATGCAGATTGAGCAATTAATTATTTGTAAACGTTCTAATCGAATGTAAAAGCTATCACAAAGGTAAAGAAGGGAAAATCATATGGAACAGTTAAAATCAGAATCGATTAGAAGTCTACGCCGTCCCAAAGGCTATATTAGTACTGCCAATGTAAATCTATTGCATCTAAAAAATCCTTGGGTGACAGCTTGGTGGTCGGCTGCTTATCCAGGCTATGGTTACATAATTATGGGCAGCTATATCAAGGGCTTCCTCCTGGTAACCTGGGAAGTAGCCATAAACTATCTAGCTCATATAAATATGGCGATCTATTATTCTCTCCTGGGGCACTTCGAAATGGCCAAGGATGTTATTGACATCAATTGGTTTCTTCTATACATAGCGGTATATGTTTATGCCATTTGGAGCAGCTATCATCTGACTGTGGATTTGAATAAATTGTCCATCTTAGCAGATAGAGAAGACTCGATGATATTACCAGTTAAAATGGGCTCTACGGAAATCTGTTTTCTGGACAAGAGGGTTCCCTGGGTAGCTGCGGCTTTATCTCTATTTACGCCAGGAATAGGCCACCTCTATACTCATCGGGTTCCCACCAGCATTTTTCTGACGCTTAATTTCATTGGAGTTGTATACCTTTCGCATATTTTGCTGGCCGTTCATTATACGGCGATAGGAGCCTTCAGTTCGGCTGCTGCGGTTCTGGACCCGCAATGGTTTTTGAATTTGCCGTCTATTATCGGTTTTGCGGTCTATGATTCTTATGTTAATACCGTTGAGTATAATCGACTATTTGAGATGGAACAGGCCCGCTTTCTTAGTGATCACTATCAGGAACCAAGTATTAACAGAGTTTTGGTGGATTCTTTAGGAGGGGTAATATGATCATAGCCTCGACTTTTGAATATTCATTCTATTTGGAACTGGCCATCAGCGATTTAGAAAAAAGGGGTATTCCCCGCGAGAATATTGGGGCAATTACGTTGGATAAGCAGGTTGCTGATAGAAAGATATTTGATTCTATTCATAGATCGGACGGTATCAGCCTTTTTGACGGTGCCGCTGCTATGGCGACTGTTTTTGGGTTATTGGGAGCTATTTATGGCTTTGTATTAGCATGGGGGCCGATTATATGGATGGTTATCGGCTTTTCCTTTGGAGCTATGGTAGGTTTCATCTTGGATTATGCGATTGGCAAAATCCGTAGTTTAAGAAACAAAAAAGCCAGCCGCAAGCGAGAGCCGGCAGGAGATAAGGCGGCAGACGTAATACTTATCATAAATTGTGAGGCTGATAAGAATGAAATGGTGGAGAGGGTTCTTTGGGACAATCTGGCCATGGGGGTTGGGGTGCTGAGTGAAAACAGATTAATTAATAAATAGGCGGAGCCAAAATGGGCAATCTAAAAATAGATGGTTAAATATTGAATGAGGGTAAAAAAATGATGACGGAAATTTCCGATGAGCGACTTTAATGGGTAACCAAAATGCATGGCAAGCTGCCCTATGGAGTATTGCTATTCCCGGCTTTGGTCAATTAATTAATGGAAAGTACATTAAGGGACTTACCTTAGTAGGTTTGGAGTTCTTAATAAACATGCATTCCGGCTTAAATATGGTTATTATATATAGCTTTCAAGGCCAAACCATGGGAGCCATAGATGCAACTAATTATCAGTGGCTGATGTTTTATCCCTGCATTTACATGTTCGCAATCTGGGATGCCTATCACGATGCAGACCAAGGCCAAACACCCTTATTATTTCTGCCCTTTACCTTATCCGCCTATGCTGGAACCATTGGGGTTATCTTTTCTAATACATTTACGATCAACCATATTATGCTGGGACCACTTTGGTCGTTGTTGTGTTTTTCGTTAATAGGGTTAGGGCTCGGTTTTATTATTAGATATTTGGTGCTTAGATATCAGACCTGACGACGATTGAGCGACGGAGTAAAAATATTACCCTTATCAGTATCGAAACACCTCCCTGCTATAAATCAGGCAATTAGCAAATCTTCGGTACAACCGCATTTTTTGCCTGCCTTTCCTTACGATTACCAACCTGAAAATGCCATGTAGTGCTGATTATCAAATAATTATGACAATTAAGTATATGTTATAATAGGGTAAAAAATTGACGTGAGCATTAAATCATTGCGCAGGAGTTAAAATGAAAGAGAAAAAGCATTGCGTTACAACCCTAAGCACTAAATATACTAGCCTTAATAACCCTAAAACGGATACAGCCAAAGCTGAATTTCCGATCGTTGGCATTGGTGCTTCCGCCGGAGGTCTGGAAGCTCTGGCCGCCTTTTTGGGTAACGTGCCTGAAAATAGCGGCCTGGCTTTTGTGATCGTTCAACATCTGGATCCGCAGCGTGAGAATCTTTTGGTGAATTTACTCCAGAGAGTAACTACCATGAAGGTTGTTCAGGTCATGGATAACTTATTTGTTCAACCTAACTGTGTATATATAATACCGCCGAACAAGAATATGGCTATTCAACACAGGGTGATTCACCTTGTCGATTATTTTGCACCACACACCCAGCGTCTGCCTATAGATTACTTTTTCCGCTCTCTGGCGGATGATCAGCAGGAGAAGGGAATCGGTGTTATTCTCTCTGGAATGGGCACAGATGGTACGGCCGGACTTAGAGCTATCAAGGAAAAAGGCGGCACGGTCTTTGTCCAGGAACCGTCCTCGGCTGAATTTGACGGTATGCCTCGCAGTGCGATCGAGACTGGTTTAGCAGACGCTATATGTTCGGTGGAGTCTTTGCCGGCAGAGATTATTTACTATCTTGTACACAAGACTCTTAGCGGTCAGTGTGACCCGAAACAGGCAGATAAAGCCTTGAGTTCCTTCGACCAGATTATGTTCATGTTACGGACGCAGACCGGTCATGATTTTTCATCCTATAAGAAGAGCACTGTACAACGTCGCATTGAGCGGCGCATGGGTATTCACCAAATTGCCAGGATCGCCAATTACGTTCATTTTTTGCGGGAGAATCCTCAGGAACTGGAATTATTATTTAAGGAATTTTTAATCGGGGTTACCAGTTTCTTTCGTGAACCGGCGGAATGGGAATTGTTAAAGAACCAAGTTTTACCGTCTCTCTTAGCTGAACGGTCACCTGGTGATACAATTCGGGTCTGGGTATCCGGTTGTGCCAGCGGCGAGGAGGCTTACTCCTTAGCTATTGCCTTTAAAGAAGTGTTGGACCAATTAAAGCCTGCGCAAGACTTTTTCATGCAGATATTTGCCACTGATCTGGACCGTGACGCTATTGATAAAGCCCGCGAAGGTATTTTCCCGCTTACTATTGCAGAAGATATGTCGTCAGAGCGACTGCAGCAGTATTTTGTTAAGGTGGAGCGTGGCTATCAGGTTATCAGGAGCATTCGGGATATGGTAATCTTTGCTCAGCAAAATATGATTAAGGATCCGCCTTTTACTAAGATCGATATATTGGTCTGCCGCAACCTGCTTATCTACCTAACCCCAGAACTGCAGAAAAAGCTTATACCCCTATTTCACTACAGTCTTAATCCCGGCGGCTTTTTGTTTTTAGGAAGTGCAGAGACAGTCGGACAATTTACCAATCTTTTTAAGCCATTGGAACATAAATCACGGCTCTACCAGCGACAATACTCCTTATTACAGACTGAGCCGGTGGAGTTTCCTACCTTCTTTGCCCCCGAGCGGTCGGCAGTGAACCTGCCGTTGAAACCGGTTCATAACATTCAGTTGCTGGCGGATAAATTGATCTTGCAGAGTTATTCACCACCGACAGTATTGGTCAACGATAAAGGTGATATCTTATACATTACCGGGCGGACAGGTAAGTATCTGGAACCGGCTGCCGGCAAGGTCAACTGGAATATTTTTGCCATGGCTCGTGAAGGGCTTAACTATGCCCTGAGTAACACTTTTTATCAAGCACTTCGGCAAAAAGAGGAGGTTTCTTTTAAGAACGCCGTTGTCAAAAACGAAGCTGGATCGCAGATAGTTGACTTCACAGTCAATCCCCTCAAAGAGCCGGAGGCCTTGCGGGGTACGGTACTGATAGTTTTTACTGACGTGGTTCCCGCTAATATCATTGCCACGAAAAACCCAACCGAACCAATCGTGACCAGCAGCCAGCGAGAAGCGGAAATGGAACTGGAACTGATGCAAGTTCGCCAACTGTGGCAAGTTGCCAGTACAGAAATGCAGATATCCCAAGAAGAACTCAAATCCAGCAATGAAGAATTACAGTCAAGCAATGAAGAACTCCAGTCGACTAACGAGGAACTGACTACAACCAAGGAAGAAATACAATCTTTAAATGAAGAGCTAAAGGCGGTCAATTATGAACTGCTAGCCAAGATAGACGACCTGTCGCAAGCCAATAATGACATGAAGAATCTGCTGGAAAGCACGAATATTGCCACCCTATTTTTAGACAACTCGCTCAGCGTGAAGCGTTTCACCAACCAAATGTCGGTGGTCTCTAAACTAATTTCGAGTGACGTAGGTCGACCAGTCACCGATATCGCTTCGGATCTTTTTTATCCTGAATTAACCGAGGATGTCAGGGAAGTGCTGCGGACGTTGAATACTATTGAAAAACAGGTGAAGTCTGATAGAGGTTTTTGGTTTAATGCGCGTATTCTGCCTTATCGCACTTTGGATGACAAAATAGATGGGGTGGTCATTACTTTTGTAGATATCACCGGATCCAAAGTAGTGGAGGCGGGTCTGCGTAAAACGGAATCGGGTCTGCAGCAACGCATTATAGACCAAGATGTAGAATTGGCACAGGCCAAGGATAGTATACTAGATGATGTGCAACCAGGTCAGAGGGAAGCCGCTGCCAGTAAGTCAGAAGGGTAGTTAGAAAACGCAGAGAGCTGACATGAAATAAAGTTTACTATGATGCTTCATTCAAAATAAGGCCGTTTAGGCCTTATTTTTTTTGCTCCATGTATTTCAAGAATTTATTTTTGGGATACTAATAAAAATATTTACGGTTGAGGGGTGAAAGTTTGAATATACTTGAAATATTCAAAAAAGCTAAGGATGAAGAAGAGCGTCTCGATATTCAGGAGGCCTTCAATATATATAATCTGCTAAGAGCCAGATATGTCAGCGCGCAAACTGTGCAAATATTTAAGAACTTTATTCATGACGTTGATTGGGAAATAATCCTGAATGGATTCTTGAAGAATTTTAATAAACAAATTGATGTTCTGGAGGATTTAGGCATTATGTATCGCCTTATTATGCCGAGCAAACCTCCGCTAGACATCAAGTTTACAACCAGAATTAATGAAAGGTTGGACCAGGGTGGTGCCGATTTTTGGAGAGCCAATGTCGTAAGCTAAACGGAATTACTAAACTTATAAGTATTATTACTTATCCCTTCTGGTATTTTTATCTAAATATAGAAGGGATATTTTAGCGTATGTAGAACATTATAAATATTCTTCTGGAATATTAGACATTATTAACTTTCAGAGCAATATTTGTCGAGGAGCTGGTCGGGACTTGGGTATGGATCTTAATAGACAAGTGGAAAAGGCGTTCAATCGTTTGGAGAACTTTTATAAAAGTGATTTATCTTCCCAAGAACTGACCGCTAAACTTTTATCAGAGTTGAATGTTGCACTTCACGAGTTACAAACAACTGCAGTAGAATTGGTTGAGCAAAATGAGGAAATGGCAGCCAACCGACAGATACTGGAAGAAGAGAGATTCCGTTATCAGGAACTGTTTGATTTTGCACCAGACGGATATTTGGTAACTGATACCGATGGCATAATACTCGAAGCTAATATTGCCGCCGCTAACCTTTTTAAGGTAAGTAGATCTTTTCTAATTGGGAATCCGCTAACAATATTTATTTGCAGTGAAGAACGATTATCTTTCCGTACCCGGCTGGCAGAGATAAAAGCGAGAACCATTGCTGAAAACGAGATTTGGGAGCTTAAAATGCTATCCGGAACGCGAGCTGCTTTTCCGGTTTCTATTACAGTGGGAAAGGTAATATCCTCCCGGGGGGGAACCCCAGAACTGCGATGGATGCTGCGGGATATCACAAAAACTAAGCAACTCGAAGCAGAGCTGCAAAAAGCGGATAAGTTAGAATCCCTGGGTGTTTTAGCGGGTGGGATCGCGCATGACCTGAACAATTTTCTTACCATAATTCTCGGGAATCTTACCCTGGTAAAAATGTACGTCGGGGAAGATCACAAGGCTCATGATTATCTTAAGGAGATGGACGACGCTATAAGCCAAACTAGAAATTTGACCTGGCAATTGCTAACCTTTGCCAAAGGTGGAAAGCCCTTAACCAAGGCTGTCTCCATTTCCGGAATAATTAGAGAGACTACTGCTTTTGCTCTAAGCGGGTCCAAGACACAGTATGAATTATTTATACCCCAAGACCTCCCTGCAGTGGAGATAGACCAGGGGCAAATAACCCAGGTCATTACCAACTTGCTTATCAATGCTGATCAGGTTATGGAGGATGGCGGAACCATCGTGATCCGCGCTGAAAACCAAGTCCTTACAGCTGAAAATACTACTTTGCCGATCCAACCCGGTAATTATGTGGTGCTGACTATAACTGATGACGGCCCTGGTATTCCCGGCCAGATCGTGTCCAAAATATTTGACCCTTATTTTACTACCAAAGAACATGGCAGTGGCCTTGGGCTTACTATATGTTATTCAATTGTGAAAAAACACGCTGGATACATTTCAGTATGTTCCGAAGAAGGGGATGGAACAAGCTTCACCATATATCTGCCAGTCTCTAGTGCACAAGCTGATCAAGAAGAAGTATCCGAAGATGGTCTTATCTTAGGGGATGAGAAAGTATTATTGATGGAAGATGATAAGAGTGTCCGACAAACGGCTTACGAGATGCTGACTTTTCTCGGTTATGATGTGGAGGTAGCTGCAGACGGTGCCGAAGCAGTCAGATTATATGAAGAAGCATTTCAGTCAGGGCGTGCTTTTGACGTTGTAATTTCCGATCTAACAGTTCGTGGCGGTATGGGTGGTAAAATGGCCGTGGCTGAGCTAATTAAAATTGATCCGGATGTTAAAGTAATTGTTTCGAGCGGCTACTCTTCCGATGTGCTAGCCGACTATAAAAAGCACGGCTTTTGCAATGTGATTGCTAAGCCATACAGACTGCAAGAACTGGGAAACGTCATGTCACGTGTCATCAGAGGCAGGTAATAGTCACCTATCTCTCCCATGATCCTGGAGAAGATTTTCAACTAATTCTATTTGATCTTTTGCACAGTTTACAATCATATTTTGCAAGAGATGAGCGGGACACAAGCAACGTTGAGATAACGTCATACAAGTCACCACCTAATTTTGTGGATAAAAATGGCCAGCCTAAGGCTGACAATGTACGGTTGATACTGTTTCTATTTTTCTTCATCCATCGGCAAATCACCAAATAGGATATGTGTATAATCCCGCCTGCCGTATAAAATTCGCGATACGAAAACAATTTCATCTTCATACCTGTAAAATATCAGATAATTGGCACAGACAAGAAAACGATAGTCTGTCTGAACATCTACAACGGAAGATAACCGCGCGCCAATCGCAGGATGTTCAGATAACCCGCGTATTTTCTTGGCGATTTTAAAAACCAGATCTAGAGCCGCCTGCGGATTACATAGTTCTTGAGCAATGTAGGCTTTAATTTCTGCCAAATCATCTTTGGCTGCGGGCGAAATTTTTAGCTTATACATTCTTAATCCCCAGTTCTCCTTCCACTTCCTCGATAGTAAGCCATCCTTTTTCTTTTCCCGCCTGCTCTCCCTGGGCGAGTTGTGACATCAATTTCAGTGAAGCCTTTAATTTTTCATATTCGTTAATATCAACAATGGCAAATTTTCCTCGGCCATTTTTGGTTAAATACACTGGCTCACCTACAGCAATATCTCGTAGGACTTCATTGTAATTCCTTAAATCGGAGATGGGTTTGATATTTGGCATCGATAATAACTCCTTTCAGTGCTGTTAATATTGTACCCTTATTATTCGTAAAATACAACAGCAGTTTTAAAGTATTGCTTGATAAAAAGGGTTCTTCCAGCCTTTAATATCGAAAAATTGCAGAGAAGTGTCACCCATCTCTCCCATATCCCTCCTCCTGCAAAATCACTGCTGAAATCATTGCGTAATTGACATTGCAGTCGGTAATACTAAATGGAAACTTGTAAAGTGAGTATAACTGTTTGACTAGGAAAAGAGCCGGTTCCTGATAGATAACCAGCAGAATCCGCTGGTTCTTATGCCCATAAAAGATGACTTCACCAATTTAGCCGCCAATATGTAATAGTATGTAATCATTTCTTTTGATATGGAGGAATTAAAAGCAATGCACTTATGTAATTTGCCGGAACCGCAAAGGCAGATGTTCAATGCGATTCAGGAGACCCATAAACAGCTAACAGACATGAGATTGGAATACTGGATAAAATATGAGTTATTTGAACCCCAGTGGTGGTTTCTGCTCTTGTTGCTCGTTGTTCCCTGGTTAGTCTGGTATAAACTGGTTGATAAGGGGCGTATTAAAGACATTCTTCTTTATGGTGTTTTTGTTGCACTGGTCGCAACTTATCTGGATGCCATAGGCAATGAATTAGTATTATGGTCCTATCCCCATTCCTTAATGCCGCTTATGCCCAAATTGTTTCCAGTTGATCTCTCGTTATTGCCTGTAATCTTCATGCTCATCTATCAATATTTTCCGCAATGGAAGCCATTTATTATAGTATCTATATTAACCTCACTTTTCAGTGCGGTAGTTGCAGAACCTATGTTTGTTTATCTGGGTATTTATGAAATGTACAAGTGGGAGTACTGGTATTCCTTTGTCATCTATATAGTCCTTTCATTCAGTTTCAAGTGGATTAACCAAAAGCTGGATTTAAGAGTCTGAGCAGAATAGATTACCTTTCATCACATGTGCGAAAGTAATGTTAGAAAAATAAATGGATCTGATAAAACACAAGCAAAGTATGTTATCAGATCCAATTTTTATTAATATATTTACCGTTTGCCATATTATAGCTCACTGCCTGATCCATTGTTGTACAGGTACAGCATTCTATCTCTTGCATTTCTTGGCCTACTGGGTACACTGATGGTCACCAGCTGCTCCTCATTTCTTTCATTCATAGTTTTAAAAGTAACTTTGTTGGGATCAGTGGCATACATATTTCTCGCCATACTCATTGAAAACACCTCCCTTAAATTTATATTGCCATCATCTGTTATCTTTTAGCTAAATGCCTTGTCCGCCATGGTTGTATAAGTACATCATTCTTTCTCTTGCGTTTCTTGGCCTGCCGGGTACCCTGATAGTCACTAGCTGCTCTTCATTACTTTCATTCATCGTTTTGAAAGTGACCTTGTTGGGATCAGTGGCATACATATTTCTCGCCATAGTCATTGAAAACACCTCCTTTAATTTTTATTACCGTTTCTCTCTGGAGTCTAGGGATTGTAACATCGTTGTTGAAATAGTAGACTAGTTTTTTATCTAAATAATTCCTTGACATTTTTTTCACCTCCCCATGGTTTCACTTTTGCTGCTTCTAATCTGAGTTGAATTCGGGCTAATACTTTTTGTTAAATTCATCTTCGTTAACTACTTCAATTTATTTGGTTTGTTGACTGTATGTAAAGCAAGCAGCGTGCCAACTTTGAAAAAAATTCACAAAAAGACTTTTTAGCTTTTAAAGATGTCTATATTACGGCATTTGAAATTACTAAATAAATTTGAAACAATTGTATAAGTATTTTTGCAAGTCTATTGCTACAGCTGTTTTATGTAGCACAACTGTAGCAATAGTGTTTAAAAGGTTGCGATGATGAGACACGTGTGATACACTTGATACAAGGAATTCATTGGGGGAAGGGTTGAGTATGAACGACTTTATCCAAACCATAGGGATTAAAGAGGAGAATTGTACCAATTGTCACCAGTGCCTGGCTGTCTGTCCCGTAAAAATTTGCAATAACGGCAGCGGTGATGTGATTAAATTTAATAATAATTTGTGTATAGGCTGTGGGCGCTGTATTGAGGCGTGTGTCAAAAGCCACGGGGGAATTGGCGCTAAAAGCGCTCGCTATGCCATCGATGATGCTCCTGAGTTTGTGCAAGCTTTATCTCATAAGGAGATCGTGGCTTTAGTTGCCCCATCGGCTCAGAGCAATTTTAACCTAAATAAATTAATCACCGCACTAAAACGATTGGGAATCAAGCAGGTCTATGATGTCTCCCTGGGTGCGGAAATTACGATTGCTCTTTACCATGAAATCATTCAAAATGGTCAAGCCCAGCTTCCTTTGATTGCGACTCCCTGCCCATCCGTGGTCAAGTATATTAGGCTGAATCATCCTCGCTTGATTGAACACTTGGCGCCTATAGGCAGCCCGGTTAATAACCTAGCCGTTTATGTACGTGATTTACATCCGGATGCAGAGCTGGCTTTTATTTCTCCATGTTTGGAGAAACGCCGAGAGTTTCAGGCTACTGGCATGGTCCAATATAATGTCACTTTCGAATCCATCCAAAACATTTTGGGCCAGCGGGCTATTGATATGAATTCATTGGAAGACGGCGCCTTTGATAATGTTGTTGCTGCCGGAATTGCTACCAATTTTTCGACTCCCGGTGGGTTGAAAGAATCTTACTTATTTCACTATCCCGATACACCAGCAAGTTCGATTACTAGGGTGGAAGGACGGTCTGTTTTTGAGGATTATCTGCGAAGGCTAGAGAAGTCCATAATTGCGGGCAAGCCTAAGCTTCCACTTATTATTGACGTCTTGAGTTGTGAACAAGGATGCAACATGGGCGCCGGCTGTATTAATAAGGTCATTGGTGAAGTAGAATATGAGATTGCGATCAGGTCGGAACAGGCGGTCAGTAACGAGCAAACTAATCATGAATTGGAAGAATTCTTGGCCGGGGTTATCAAGCAGTTTAATTTCGAATGCCGTGACTATAGTGATCTATCTGCTCAGAGCCGGCTCAATATACCTAAAGGCCGAGATTTGCAGGCAATATATATCGCCATGCACAAAGTGGAAGAAAAAGACTTCCGCAATTGTGCAGCCTGCGGTTATAACTCCTGTTATCAAATGGCGGTAGCAGTTTATAATGGGCTAAACAAAGTACAGAATTGCCACTTATACCAGGAAAAAGAATTACGCATAGAACAGCAGGCTATACAGAATATGCATACGGAATTGACCTCTGTTTTCGATGCTATGTCCGATGGTCTATTGGTGCTCGACAAAGAGGGGCGGATTTCTCAATTCAATCCCGCCGCCCAAGAAATTGCCGGTTATGCCGATGAAGCTTTTATGGGTGTACATGTCATAGATCTATTCAGCGGCAAAGCCCCCTATACGATGAAACTCTTGGAAACTGGGGAACCTTTTAGTGACAGGGAGATATTAATCGATGGGGTTCGGGGCAAAATTCATGCTACTGCCTCAGGAAAACCCAAGTATGATGAGAACAACCAAGTTACCGGTGCCTCAATTATCCTAAGACCTATAGCCCGGGTACAAGAATTAGTAAATAAGATTAGCGGTGCTCAGGCCAGCTTTACTTTTGATTCACTAATCGGAGAAGACAAGAATCTAAAGAATTCAATCAGGATGGCTAAAATAGCCAGTTCAAACAATTCTACAGTTCTCCTGCAAGCTGACAGCGGTACTGGTAAAGAAATATTTGCCCAAGCCATTCATAATGGCAGTTCGCGTAAAAATGGTCCTTTTGTAGCTATTAACTGCGCTGCTATACCGAGAGAATTGGTAGGCAGCGAACTATTTGGTTATGTAGATGGTGCATTCACCGGAGCCAGGAGAGGAGGAAGACCGGGCAAATTCGAACTGGCCAATAAAGGAACCCTCTTCTTGGATGAAATTGGAGATATGCCATTGGAGCAGCAAGCCATGTTGCTGCGGGCTATCCAGGAAAAGGCTGTTTTAAGGGTTGGCGGTGATACCCAGATAAACGTGGATGTAAGAATAATCGCGGCCACTAATCAGGACTTGCTGGAATTGGTAGGCCAGGGAAGGTTCAGGGCCGATCTTTATTACCGGCTGAACGTGGTCAGAATTTCAATCCCCGCATTAAAGGATAGACGTGATGACATTAAACTTTTGTTCGAACATTTCGTCAAGGACATGTCACCACGGTTTAACAAGCGTATTACGGAGATAGATAGCGACGTCATGAAGTGTCTGAAAACCTACTATTGGCCCGGAAATATTCGTGAACTGCAGAACGTACTGGAGAGGACTTTAATGCTAGCCGAGGATGGTCATATAACGGTAGATTGCCTGCCGCGGGAAGTTGTAGGTTTGAAGGATAATGATTCTATGGATGGGTATTCCGGGGAATACCGGGATTTTGCTGCACGGCCACCGTCAGTAGCCAACCGCAGTACCCGCAAATTGCAGGATGGAGAACAGGAGAAGGAACGGATCGTCCGCACCTTAGATGGGTATGTGGGCAATGTAAGCAAGACTGCTGCCGTGTTGGGGATGTCACGCGCCACCTTGTACAGGAAAATGAAACGCTATGATATCACCAATTAGAACCTAGCCGCGACTCGAACATGAGAAGCCCCGATCCGGAATCATGGATAGGGTGATTTTTTATTAGAAGTCTGCTTACTGAAGTGGGTAGTCTTTTATCAGGTTACCCATCTTTTATTTATAATCTTGTTACGAGTACGAAGGCCCGATCACTGCTGTGATACCTATACAACCATTAGAAAATTTATGCTATACTGACAAGTACTTTGTTTTCAGAAAGGATAGTTAAGCATGGCAAACATCTATGAAGAAATTAAATCACAGGTAGAAAATCGACGTACTTTTGCAATTATTTCCCATCCTGACGCAGGCAAGACTACCCTTACCGAGAAGCTGCTTCTTTTTGGCGGCGCTATTCGTTTGGCCGGTGAAGTCAAAGGGCGTAAGGTAAAAAAATATGCTACATCGGATTGGATGCAGATAGAAAAAGAACGTGGAATATCTGTTACCTCAAGTGCTATGCAGTTCGAATACCAAGGGCAGCACATAAACATCCTGGATACGCCGGGGCATCAGGACTTTAGCGAAGATACGTACCGTACTTTGACTGCAGCTGATAGTGCCGTGATGTTAATTGATGCAGCTAAAGGTGTAGAGGTACAGACCATTAAATTATTTAAGGTTTGCAGCCAACGTGGCATTCCCATTTTTACCTTTATCAATAAAATGGATCGTTACGGCAAGGAGCCCCTGGAGCTATTGGAAGAGTTGGAACGAGTTCTGGGGATTCGTTCCTGTCCAATGAATTGGCCCATCGGTATGGGTGATGAATTCTGTGGCATCTATGATAGGCAGAATAATCGAATCGAACTGTACCGACAGGATGGACAGAGGGACTTTGTATGTCCAGATCAACGTGGAGTGGAAGACCCGTCCATTCGAGATGTCATAGGTGATTCACTCTATAATAAGCTATGTGATGATATCGCCCTGCTGGATATTGCTGGCGACTCATTTGATCAAGAAAAAATTAGCAAGGGCAAACTCACTCCGGTTTATTTTGGCAGTGCCATCAACAAATTTGGAGTGCAGACTTTTCTGGACGAATTTTTGCAACTCGCTCCTGCTCCCCATGCACACATGAGCAGCATCGGGCCAGTTGATACTATCAAGACAGCCTTTTCCGGATTCATATTTAAGATCCAGGCAAATATGAATCCGGCCCACCGCGATCGGATTGCGTTTTTACGGGTGTGTTCGGGTAAATTTGAAAGAGGTATGGCAGTCAACCATGTAAGAAGCGGAAAAAGGATTAAACTGGCCCAACCCCAACAGTTCCTAGCCCAAGATCGGGATATTGTAGATGTGGCCTACCCGGGTGATATTATCGGATTACATGATTCAGGCAATTTTCGCATTGGGGATACACTGTGTGCTGAAGGTAGCTTTAAGTTTGAACGACTTCCCCAATTTCCACCAGAACATTTTGCCAGAGTGATAAACTTGAATGCGATGAAAACCAAGCAATGTCAAAAGGGTATAAACCAATTGGTTGAAGAAGGATCTGTCCAGGCTTTTCGCACCACCGACAGGATAGCCGACTTAATCTTAGGTGTGGTTGGCGAATTGCAGTTTGAAGTATTTAGCTACCGGCTTAAAGCAGAATATGGGGCGGATATAAGGCTGCAGCGTCTGCCCTACCAAATGGCACGGTGGGTAGCTGCTGAGAATCGGATTGAAGTGAGTAAGCTTAGCAACCTGAGCAGTTTGTGTGTTACAGACCAGGATGATCGAATTGTGGTTCTTTGCGAAAGTGAATTTGCCCTAAGATGGTTGGAAGAAAAAAATGCCGACCTTGCATTTTATGCAAATGCTTATAAAGTAGATGATCATTATGAATTGTCCAACGCAACATAAACTAGGAAGCTTCGCCGAATTTGAGGTTAACTGAGAGATAAACGGACGGGCAGCGAAGTTGCATCAACGGTTCGGAAGGGTACATGGAAATTATTTACAAAAATTGAGGCGCTGCCTTTGTAAACAGCGATAATAAGGGTTTCAACATATATTTTATGTTGCTGGTATTTGGGAGGATCATCTCTGACACGGGTACTGATATCCATTATCTGCAGCATTATATGAGAAACTTACATCTAAGACTCTGTTGAGGGACATAAAGGAGCTTACGGTTACTAATGTCTGAGAGTATATTTATAAAGCCAAAATATGCTCTTATGAGCTTAATTTAATTGATTTTGTTGTGAAGAGGATGACCAAGATCGGAAAAAATGGTTTCAGGAACTACATGAGAATAGAACTGTTGGACCAATCCGAGATATACATTTCACAAGGTAAAGTATATAATAAATAATAGTTAAAAAGTTCAATAATGACTCAACACCTCTTCTGATACTTTTCGGGTAATCTTCTTTTTCTTCTATTCTTCCGTCAATCCATCAGGAACTAGATGGGTACAAATTAGACGCATGCAGAACAATCCTCTCAATTTTCTTTCTATTTTCTTTACTTAAGCGACAGATAATTATAGGAGCTTAATAAATGCAGGTAGGTCCTGAAATTATCGTATTTATGCTTTCATTATACTGGTGAGTATTTAACGTAATCTAGAATCGAGTTTAGGTGTTGATGCTATTATATTGTCTCGCCTAGTTTTGTTTTACTTATGAAACTGTCAAAATCCATTTGGTGGCTGAGGCAGCTCTTGCAGTTTCAATTATATTAGACCGGGAGGCTGTCAACGACATTGATCCACAAGGGATTGAATGCAAAGTAATTCGTTGCTATGCAACCGAAGGAGGATTACATATGAATATTCTCAATGTTGGCACCTACTCACCGCAGCAATGTGGAATTGCGTCTTTCTCTAAAAATTTGAGGTTCCACAGCCCTCTGCTCTCAATAGCAGAGGGCATATTATTATAAAGGGGGACGGTTGTTAGCCTTAAGTCCAATTAGCAAAACTGACTCATCAAGCAATTGATTACTAGGAGGTGGGAGTTAAGCAGAGGGAATTATATTGACCAATAACTTTAATGTGATCAATATAATTTTCATTACTGAAAGTAAGTATTTATCAGCTAAAATATGTAATTCTGGTCTTAGACCAAAGATAGCAGTCCGCTGCTAATTATTTCTTGAGAATAGTAATTTGCCCTGACTAGTCCCATACAAACAGGTATCAACCCTTCCCCAAAATGATCATTAGAAAGAAACAAAATCTGCCGTCAATTGTATTAGGAAGAAGGTGCAAATAATGGGCAACTCACAAGACGGAAAACTAGAACTCCTATCAGATAAAAACAGTGTTTTGGTTTTGATTGATTATCAATCTGCCATGTTCAAAGGTGTTGGTTCAGGAGACAAACCTAAAATTAAAAATGCTGTGATATGCGCTGCAAAAGCTGCTCAAATATTAAACATCCCAGTTGTTCTAACAACAATAAATCCGGGGATGAATGGAGAGTTTATTAAGGAAATTGCAAATTTGTTTCCTGGACAAGAAATATATGCGAGAAAGATACCAAGTTTTGATGCTTTTGAAGATGATAATGTTCTAAATGCAGTCAAGAAAACCGGGAAAAAGAAAATTGTGATTTCCGGGCTATGGACAAGTATGTGCTTTGCCTATACAGCCCTGCATGCCGTACTGGAGAATTATGAAGTATACGGGCTTATGGATGCTGCGGGTGATTCTACTCCTGAAGCCCATCATTATGGAATAAAGAGAATGCTGCAAGTTGGAGTGGTGCCAACTACTATCGAGTCACTGGTATCAGAGTGGATGCATGACTGGGGTAATCCCAAGGCAAGTGAATTAGTGAAAGAAGTTTATTCCAATTATGGTGCGATGATTGGCTTCTAGATATTAAGGAGTGGAAAAGAAAAAGCAAGAAAAACTTAAGGGGAGATTGAAGGCGTCAAATAAACCCACAATCGAATTGTTGCCAAGTGTAGTGCACAATTAACGGAATCTATCTTACCGTTGATCACATATTTCTCCAGACCTATCAAGAGGAGAGCTGGTCGGATTAAAATCAACCTATTCGGCACTGTCAAGCGAATGAATAGGGCCCCATGAATTTGGAGGGACCAAATCTAATGATTGAAAAGGAGGTTTTTTTATGGGAGAAATGAAAGGTCCAGTGACAGGCAAAACAAGAAAAGCCATTTCGGGCGGAGGCAGTTCTGACAGGGACTGGTGGCCCAACCAGTTGAACCTCAAGATTCTTCACCAGAACTCCAACTTGAGTAATCCGATGGGCCCAGAGTTCAACTATGCTGAAGAATTCGAGAAACTAGATCTGGTGGCCTTGAAGAAAGACCTTTATGCGTTGATGAACGACTCACAGGATTGGTGGCCTGCCGATTACGGTCATTACGGGCCGCTCTTCATTCGTATGGCGTGGCACAGCGCAGGCACGTACCGCATGGGCGATGGTCGCGGCGGTGCAGGTAGGGGAACACAACGCCTTGCGCCCCTCAACAGCTGGCCTGACAACGTCAACCTCGACAAGGCACGCCGTTTACTCTGCCCAATCAAGCGGAAATACGGGAAGAAGATCTCCTGGGCCGACCTGATGATCCTTGCCGGAAATTGCGCTCTAGAGTCCATGGGATTCAAGACCTTCGGTTTTGGTGGCGGGCGCGAGGACGTTTGGGAGCCGCAAGAAGACATTTATTGGGGCTCTGAGTCCGAGTGGCTTGGCGACAAGCGCTACTCCGGCGACCGGGATCTCGAGAATCCTCTCGCCGCCGTGCAAATGGGCTTGATCTACGTGAACCCAGAGGGGCCAAACGGCAACCCGGATCCGGTCGCCTCGGGCCGTGACGTTCGAGAGACCTTCGCGCGTATGGCCATGAACGACGAAGAGACGGTCGCACTCATCGCAGGAGGTCACACATTCGGAAAATGTCATGGTGCCGGCAGTGCGTCCCATGTGGGTCCTGAACCTGAGGGTGCCGGCATTGAGGAACAGGGCCTCGGCTGGAAGAGCAGCTACGGCAGCGGCAAAGGCGGTGATACGATCAGCAGCGGCCTCGAGGGTGCCTGGAAGCCGAACCCGACCAAATGGGATATGGGCTATTTAAACACACTGTTTAAATACGAATGGGAGCTGGTCAAGAGCCCGGCCGGCGCAAATCAGTGGCTGGCCAAGGACGTCGCCGAAGAGGACATGGTAGTGGACGCGCATGACCCATCGAAGAAGCGCCGTCCGATGATGACCACGGCGGATCAATCCCTTCGCTATGACTCGATCTACGAACCGATAGCGCGGCGCTACCGGGAAAATCCCGATGAATTCGCGGACGCCTTCGCCCGTGCATGGTTCAAGCTGACCCACCGCGATATGGGTCCACGTTCACGCTATCTTGGGCCTGAGATTCCTGCAGAGGAATTGATCTGGCAGGACCCGGTGCCCACAGTCGATTATGAATTGATTAACGAACAGGATATCGCGGATCTTAAGGGTAATATCATGGCTTCCGGCCTGTCTGTCTCCCAGCTGGTCTCAACAGCCTGGGCGTCAGCGTCAACGTTCCGCGGCTCCGATAAGCGCGGCGGGGCAAACGGGGCGCGCATCCGTCTTGTACCGCAGAAGGATTGGGAAGTCAACCAGCCAACTCAAATGAATACTGTGCTGCAGATCCTTGAAAAAATCCAAACGGAGTTCAACGGTGCGCAGTCAGGTCAAAAGAAAGTTTCTCTCGCCGATTTGATCGTCCTTGGTGGATGCGCAGGCATTGAGCAAGCCGCGATGAATGCCGGCCACAATGTGTTCGTTACGTTTATGCCAGGACGCACGGATGCATTGCAGGATCAGACCGACGTGAAGTCATTCTCGGTGCTTGAACCGATTGCAGATGGATTCCGCAACTATCTGCAATCTAAATTTTCCGTATCAGCAGAGGAACTGTTGATTGATCGTGCACAACTACTGACATTGACCGCTCCAGAGATGACGGTTCTGGTTGGCGGCATGCGGGTCTTGAACGCCAATTACGGAAAGTCTCAGCACGGCGTCTTCACCAAGAGGCCAGAGAAACTCACAAATGACTTCTTCGTGAACCTGCTTGATATGAGCACAACGTGGAAGGCGACATCTGAAGATGAAAACGTGTTTGAGGGCCGTGATCGCGCTACGGGCGAGCTCAAGTGGACCGGCACTAGTGTGGATCTCGTCTTCGGTTCAAACTCTCAACTCCGGGCCATCGCGGAAGTCTACGCATGTGATGACTCTCAGGATAAATTCATACATGACTTCGTGTCTGCCTGGAACAAGGTAATAAACGCAGATCGTTTCGACCTTGCCTGAATCACAATGAAACTTCAAAGGAACTGGGCTATAATCTACAACCATATAAAGGAAAGAAGGTTGAAGTGTTATAATACGAACTTCTGGAGCGTCATATGTATGAAAATGGAAACGGAGAATCTGCAGTTTATGCTAAATTTCTATTGAACGGCTTTAGAGGCTATAAATCTGACGACAATTTTGACGACTTAATCGTAGTTGACCAGGAGTAAAGAAAAGTAGACAATGGTGATTATTGTTCTTAAATAAATAAGAAAAGCCACAAAAAAATCCTCCGGAAACCCGGAGGATTGGTGGTTTGTAATGGTGAGCCATCCGCGACTCGAACGCGGGACGCCCTGATTAAAAGTCAGGTGCTCCTCCAAGATGTCAGTTCTTTTATGGCTAAGTGTGTCCGATATTGTGGCATTTACGATAAATGCCTACTCGCGAAATAGGTGGCACGGAATCTATGTTGCCACCTTTCTGCCACCCGTTTATATACTCAGATAATCGGTAAGCTTCTTCATGGAATCTCACAGTAACTGAAACTTTACTTTAATTGGTAATTTGTCTAATTTATATAAATGGAGAGTAAAAAGAATATCTAACGGACTGCTTATTTGTATTAATTTCAAGGGTTTTTCCGCTTTTTTTTGGTATCCGACAATATCTCTTTGGGTTTCATTTAGTTTTATAATCGTTCCTTGAAGTTGTTTGGTTGTATTCATGGCATTTTGAAAAACTGCGGTCTTTATATCCAAAAAGCAATTCATATTCTTTACCAGCCAATGTTTTCGCCTTCTTCCCGGCACAAAAAGGACAACCACCCCGGAAGGTGGTCGCCCTGATCGTTTGGTTGTTTAGTTTTTGTGTTTTATCTGGCTAGTTTGTAAAGCGTATATTGGTTTAATGAAACTCCTTCTCGTTCCGCTTCTACCGCTAACCTCATGTGCAGGGATTTAGGAAGTCTTACTATAAACTTGCCGCTATAATCTTCTTGACTGGCAGGGCGCGGGATTTCCAGGTTGTTTTCAAGTTTGGTCTCGATATATCCCTCCAGCGCTTCATTCAGGTTTGTATAAAGTTCCTCCAGTGTATTCCCGGTACTCTGGCAACCGTCAAGCTCCATTATCCTACCGTAAAAATAATGGCCGCTTTCATCATTCATTTCCTGAATAATTCTCGTATAAGGAAGTTTCATATACTCTTCCGTTAGCATATATACAACCCCTTTCTAAATTACTTGGAATAGGTGATGTTATTCACCTATTCGGTTTAGGATATCTTTGATATAGACCGCTTTCAACTGCGTTTCTATCTTTAGGGTTATCAGGTCCCCACTTTGGTGCAAGTAGTGCCGGTGTGAGCCTTTTTGCCTTTTAAACTCGTATCCGTAGGCTTTTAGAACTTTTTCGGCTTCTTCGGGACGTATCCCGTTCGGCTGGCGTTTCATTTTTTCTACTATCTTTTCAACTCCTGCCATTCCTCACACCTCCTGTTATTATAGTATCATATATAGTATCGCCTTGCAATGGTTACTGGAATATATGCTTTTGGAGATAAATTTTTCTTTCCCGGGCGTTACGGCAGCGAATGCGTTGAAGACAAAAACAACAGCTATTTTAAGGTCGCAACCAGCGAGTCAGTTGTCACTCAAACTGACCGAAATTCTTTATAATCTCCAGAAAAACAAAAAAAACGCCATCCCAGGCGGGTTCTACGTTTTAAATGGTGAGCTATCCGCGACTCGAACGCGGGACGCCCTGATTAAAAGTCAGGTGCTCCTGCAAGATTTCAGTTCTTTTATGGTTAAGAATGTTCAATATTACGGTAGCTTACATTTTTATCTACTCGCGGAAAGGTGGCTTGGAATGATATCCAGCCACCTTCCTGCCACCTGTCTATATACTCAGATAATCGGTAAGATTACTTTATATGATTGTACATATACCCTAATCCGTCAGCGAAGATAGTAAATTGATGATTATAGCAAACTAATTCAATATGTTACCGTATTTGAATATAATGATTTAGATTCCAACAGAGTGCCGTAGGCGTTATAAACTTCAGCAGTAGCACATACCCTATAGGTGCCATAGACAACGTAATAATCCGCATATACAGTGGCGACGGAGGTCCCGGTCGATGATGCGGACCATGACTTAATTGTGCTCCAGCTGCTACCGGTGGATTTTTGCAATTCGACAGTCAGCCATGTTGTGTGCGAACTATCGTAAGCCGAAGCAAGCCCCATGCAGGTGGCTCTCCCTGACGAGTTGATCGATAGTCCCGGACTTAACAACGAAATGTAGGTGAATTGAGGCGTGATCACGCCTTGTGTCCCTGCGTTTTCTGCCCCGTCAGCGGCGTAAGCCGGAACGGCGGCAAAAACGGTCATAAAGATAAGAATACCCATGCAGATGAACTTTTTCATACAATAAAAACCTCCTTAAATTATCTTTCAATAGTAAAGACAACCAAGGAGGTTTTTTGCAACAAGATTTCCCCACTTTTTTAAATAATTTTTTTCGTTAATCTATATATTTCACTCCTTCGGCCATCTTTACAGCCGTGTCTTTATCCGTCTGCCCCCGAATCATAAACATACGGGCATTCATTTCCCAGATGATGGTAACCAGGGA
The DNA here is from genome assembly GCA_963665865.2 of Syntrophomonadaceae bacterium. GTDB lineage: Bacteria > Bacillota > Syntrophomonadia > Syntrophomonadales > Syntrophomonadaceae > PHAA01. The sequence continues at coordinate 606,635 of CAXXWF010000001.1, forward strand.
GTCTTTCACCACCAGCGTTCCCTCTTGCCCGTTGATACTTACTGTCTCAAAGACGGAAACATTTTCTGTATCAAGCGCCGGCTTGTTGCCTTCGCTTAATTCCATATAAGTGATCAACGAACCCTGCTGGTTTTTAAATTCGATTCTTCTCAAAAGCTCGCCGTTGGAACTGGCACTGACTTCATATTCGGGCGGTATATAGGTCGGCACATAAGCGCTATGCCAGTCTACGGTTGTACTGCTACCGTTCGAAACGTTGTCATTGTTCTGTAATTCAAAGGACGTATATTCCTGTTGGATATCTGTCAAAAAATTCAGCACCCTAACCCTAACTGCCTGCACGGTCGCCACGGTGGTGCATAATAGAACCAGTATAACCAGCATAGCCACAGCCGCTCTGTTTAAGGCCGTCAAAATGCGCTGCCTTCTAGCATAAGCCTTCGGCTTTTTCAGATGGGCATCCAGTTGTCGACTGAATTTTTGGATTGCCTCCTGGGAAGGCAGAAATTCTGAATCATTTTTCAGCTTTTCTTTTTCTTCCAGAAAAAGCTGGCCTTCTTTTTCCGCAGCGTCGTGCATAACCAATTTGAACAGGCTGTCTTCATATTCCTCATAGAGTTTTTTTCGAATTTGTTCCGGGCTGTTATTCGGCACGCGTACTCATCTCCTTATCCATGAGCTTTTTGGCTTCTCTCCGGGCTTTGGTCAAATACTGCCGGACACTGTCGGGAGATATTCCGAAAATTTGCGCTATATCCCTATCATGCATTTCCAATATGTACTTAAAATAGAACAGATCTTTCTTCTTCTCCGGAAGCTTTAATATGGCATTCCCCAGCTCTGCTATTTCTCCCTGATGGATGATCCGGTCTTCTATGGCATCATCAGGGCAGGGAAGCTTTTCCAGCAGATCCATGTCTTCTCCATAATAGGCATGTTTTTTCTGTACATCTCTGTGCTTTATAAAATTGATGGCTACGCTCCTAGAAGTATAGACAACATAAGCGGCCAATTTGCAACTTTCAAAAGTTCGAATTAAAGAAATTTTTTCAATTAGTTTGATAAAAGTATCGTTGATCAGGTCCTCTTTATTGTTCTCATCATGCGTAATATTGTAAACGGTCTTCCGCACGAGACCATAATAATCATTATATAAGTTCAGCATGAAAGCCCTATCATCATCGCTTTCCATTGCAGCGATTATCATCATGATCATCAAATCACATCCTTCATAGACTCTATTGCAAAATCTTTAAGCTCTTTGTCATAAACCGCATTTGGATCGGCCTATTTATTCATAATCATTTCCATTTTTGCAAATTTTTTGATTGCTCTTAAATGATACTACTTTACAGGCATTCTGACGAGAATTTGGGACAAAAAAATAAAGTCCTAAAAATGAGCTGAAATGTGACTTGATAAAGAATTTTCTTAGAAATAAATGTTGCAAAAGCTTTCTTAGATTGTCTTTATAGATAAGAAATACTTTGAAAATGTTGATTATCCCAAAATAATAATCGCAAATTTCAATAGATCGGACAAGACGTATTGCCAGCCTGTTCAGATTTTCCTTAACCGCGGAGAAAATGAAGTTAGTTTGCTTTTAATCGATAGCACAACAAAAGTACAGAATACCATAACTTCAAAATTAACCACCAGTTTACCTTACTATTTTGGATTCCAACTGTATTCCGAACAATCGGTAAGGACTAATGGTACATTTTCAGAGCAAACAGGTTATACTGTTACGACGACTGCCTATACAACAGGTGGCACATCCGATATATGGTATTATAATGTCGATCTTCTCAAGAGTGTCTGGTACGGGTGGACAACGGTCGCTTCGAGTTATAATATTAATTATGGCTATGATAGCTGTTCCTTTTCGGGCTGTGATACATCTGCGACGTATTGTTTTAATTTTTATAACCCTAGTGAATCTATTCAAGTATGGGTTGATGATGGGGATGGAATAGTTACTTTCTTTCTATTGAATCAAACGCCCATATCCTTCCATTTGGCCCCTCTTCAGAAATTACTATAATTTTCACTGCATATCCCTGGGCATCCTGATAAAGAATAACCGTTTTGAAATAGTCTTCATCGAAATATATCACCGGCATTTTAGACCCGATCTCACGATGTTGGTCCACTATATCTATTAACGCAGATATATAGTCGCTTCGTTCCGTCTCTGATAGTTCTTTGCCGAGACTGGTCTTATCCAACCATCCAGCTTGCTTCAACCCTGTGATATCTAGTGTATATTTATCAGCTATCTTTTTTTGTATATTATCATATGGTTCATTTTTTTCAGCAGAAGCTATGTAAATTGTTTGTGTAAGATTATCCCATGATAAAAAAGTTCCGCCAAAAGCTTCGCTCACAAAGCGCACGGGGGCAACTGTCCTACCATTGACTATTTTGATGGGTGCTTCGATAGGTACCACCTTGCCGTTAATGGTTGGCGCAGTGGAACCTATTGGTAGTACTACATTAATATCACCTTTTCCAGCTGTAGCTGTTCTTGTTTCCTGATTCCAGTATATAGTTGCACCCAAAGTTTCAAATATTGCTCTTATTGGCACCATGATAAGATCATTTTCTAAAACAGGTGGTACATCAAATGATATTTCCTGACCATCAAGGATAACGGTAGGTACAGCTAATGCTGGTAAAGTAAAAATAGTACAAATTAGTAAGGAACATAACATAATCAGAACGGATTTTCTCATGATGATTAATCTCTCCTTATATTGGTTTATATTTAGCTCATGCAAATTGTTTACTTTCATTTAGTATAGCAAAGCCACCACCATAAAGGGGTAGCTTTGCTTCTAAGTATTCTTTGTTAACTTTTTTTCACTGACTCGAGTACCCATTCTTTTCCATTTGGCCCATCTTCAGAAGTAATTAGTATTTCAATTGCACATTCATTAGCATCTTGAAAAAGAATGGTGGTTTTAGAATAATCTTCATTGAAGTTGGGTGATCTTATATGCGGCATAACTTAAAGCCACCTCCCTTAAATTATCTTTCAATAGTAAAGACAACCAAGGAGGTTTTTTGCAACAAGATTTTCCCACATTTTTTAAATATTCTTTTCCTTCGTTAATCTATATATTTCACTTCTTCGGCCATCTTTACCGCCGTGTCTTTCTCCGTCTGGCCCCGAATCATGAACATACGGTCATTCATCGTCCAGATGATGGTAACAAGAGAATTTTTCACGACAACCGTTCCCTCATGCCCGTTGATACTGACTGTTTCAAAGACGGAAGCATTTTCCGTATCAAGCGCCGGCTTGTTGCCTTCGCTTAATTCCGTATAAGTGATCAACGAACCCTGCTGATTTTTGAATTCAATTCTTCTCAAAAGCTCGCATTGCGGAGATTATCATCATGATCATCAAATCACATCCTTTGTTATGATTATACAGGCATTCAGACTAGAATTGGTTACAAAAAATGAAAAATTCCCAAAATAATCCCAAATGTGAGTTGATAAAAAATTTTAAAAATAATGTTGCAAAAATGGTTTTAAGTTGTCTTTATAGATAAGAAACTTTTTGAAGGAAATAATGGCTGTATAAATTGAGCGTTTCTTCATTCCACCCGACTGCAATGTAATAGAGGAAAAAATTTCATGTTCTAGGCTGCATTGTATAAGTTGCCAGACCAGTAAGGAGGTGAAAAAGTCATGATACAAATAAGAACTCCCACTGGAAAAGGCTTTCAATATCCTAGCAATCTTAACCTACCAAGCGCAGATTTTTAAGGATACAGAAAGCCCACATTGCCCCACACAAGATTGAGGTTATGTTCTTATTAACCAATTTGGGAGAACTTGTGTAGGAGAATTGAACTAGGAGGAAGTAGAATACTAATGCTTTCCCAAAAACCTAGATTTATTTAGGGAGGAAGAATGTAATGAAGAGAAAATTCTTAATTATTAGTACTTTATTATTGGCTATTGCTTTTATTCCGGTTTTTTCTTATGCAAGTGCAAATGCAGCACAAATAAAAGCTTATACTTTTAGTAATGTTCGGGATTATGTCGAGTCAAGTGCTTTTAATGTTCCAAATACAAATCCAATTTGGATCAATTTTCGCCAGTGGGATAACAGTGGTTATAATTATACTATAACTTATACCGTTCGCTCACAGAAGGGTTCATCAGGTATAGTTTATTGCTCACATAGTTCTAGTATTTCCAACCAAAATGGCAGTGCTGAGTATACGCAAATGTCTGGAACACCAGTAGCAGGTAATAGATACTTGAGAATTGAAGTTACTAGTGGGGCAACATACACTAATGGTTATGGAGAACTATACCAAAATAGTTAGGAGGAATCATTATGAGAATGTTAAGCAATTGGAAATTTAAATTCATTTTGGGTCTTAGTTTTATTTTTGTCATTGGTTTTGCCTTTAACGCAATAGCCACAAATAATTTTGTTAAAGATAAATCACCAGTTCTAACTATAGAAGAGGTTGAGAATTTTTATAAAGATTATGCTGAAGCTTGGCAAAATCAAGATTATGATAGTATAAATGAATATTTGGTTGTTGTTACAGGTGAAGAAACAATACCACATCACAAACGTCTTTACTCTGAAGGAATATATCTGCTTTCTGCACAAGTTAACTCTTTAGAAAAAATAACCGTCAATGAATTGAACAAAAGAAATGAAGAAAAACTAAGTAAACTTAGCAACGAAGAATGGGTTATTGAAGATGTTCCTATTGAAGATGTCCCCATGGAGGTAAGAAATGCTGACATAAATATGCCTCGCGAAGAACTGGTTGTTAATGAAGAACGCATCAAGGCATATAAGTCAATGGAAAATCAGATTGCGCAAGAAGGAAGCATTTATGTAGCTAATGTTACGCTGAATTTCACTGATGAAACTATTGTAGATGATGAACAAAAATTTGTTTTTCATGATGGCCGATGGAAGGTATATGTGAGATAGATAATTGAAGTCTTAAGTTTGAAACAGTTGGCTAAAAACCCTGTAAGGAAAAAGGGCCGAGTTACGGCGGGACATTCTTTTTGTAACAACGCTTACGTTCTCTGCACATTCATTGCATACAATTAAATAATTGATCAAGATTACATTATTAGGCTGTTGGCAAATAAGCTCAGCAGCCTAGTAATATCTAGTAAATGAGAGGGATGCTTATAAAAAAAGTTTATCAGAGCCTACTCCTGCTGCCCGCCAAGCAAGTGCAATATATGGTGCCCGTACAGTTACTCTTGCCGGTAATCGGATAGGATTTTTGTCAGAACTGGAAGAAGAACTTTATCCTCGATTTTTAAATAATCAAAGATAATAAAGTAATTCAAATTGCAACAACTGCCAGTGTAGATGAATTGATTAAAATGGGATAAATCTCCAAAGGTTTCTAGCAGCTTCTCTTTCCAGTCTTCGAGATGAGCGAATTCGGTTTAAGTATCCATAAAGATAAAGCTTTAAAAGATCGCGTGGATCATAGGAAGATCTGCCCATAATACCTGTTTGCACTCTCTCAAAACGTAGTTTTTAACAAAGAGATTTCAAAGGATGAATTTTTTTCATAGCTTCGCAAGGGGTTCCCGACCTAAATACCATACATGTTTCTCCATTACCGGAATAAACCTAAAGTTTAATGAGGTAAGGAAGGGGATATGATTGCGCGTTGAAAAAGATGTTAGTACTATTAGTTCTACTGTCCTCGTTTTTTTCCTTTTCTACATCTTATAACCAGATAGACAGAGAAGAACTGGAAAAGGTAAACAAGTTAGAAAATGGGGTGGCAATGCAGTTTGTAATTCCGCAAGATATTCATCTGTCAGATCCGGACCGGATTTATCCTTTCTTGTGCCAAGCTGCTAATCAGTTCCGGGTCAATATTTTATGAAGCAATATTCACTACCAGTCAGATGATCAGGTAGAAATTTTAAAATATGTATTCTTGACCGGAGACACCCATTTCTTCGATTTTTTCCGGCTTAAAAGCGGCAGATTATTGACTCCGGAAGACACCCAAGAAGCTAATTCCTTTATGTGTACAACCAGCACCGGCGACCAAAACCAGATCGGTGTTGTCAAAGATTTCGGGGGAAATAATCTTATTACGATAAAATCATTAAAAAGCTCCTATGAACAGTTTCCGGTTGATGGTCCATATTTTGCGGAAGCACCGAATAGAGAGGTATTTACTGCATTTGTCAACTGCTTTGCGGATAAGATTAATCAGTATTACAAAGACCGATTACCCGAACCCTTTTCATATGGGGATTTCGTAAAAACCTCCACGTCCGGTGGAATTGCAACTGGGGGCGCTGTAGTAGGTTCCCCGATAGGTTATTTATCATATGTTAATTACCTTGTATACCTAGTTATCTTGATTTTGTTAATCTATTATATTTTTAATGAATCAAAAAGAATCGGTATCATTAAAATGCATGGTATCTCCAACTTACACTTGTGGTTTATCATTGCCGGCAAGCTCATCACTATCTTGTTCGGTATTACTACCCTTATCACACTACTGGCAGCGCTATGCATTAAAGACACTTGCATTCAATTTGTAAGCAGCATTCTGATTAATCAGCTCAAAGCTTATGGTATCATGTTAGCCCTTTCCCTGGTTGCTTACCTGTATATTTCCCGAATTAAGGTCGTTAATGCGTTAAAAAACCGTAAGGATACCAACGGCATCTTCGCTTTAAACACCCTGCTCAAGGCAGGGTGCTCGGTGCTGTTGGTTTTAACCTGCCTTACTCTCTGGAACCAGATTTCTGTAATTCATGCTAAACAACAAACCCTGAACAATTGGGAATGCAGCAAAGACTACGGGGTATTTTACCCTTTATATATAAGAGATGAGGAGAGAAAAATAAACGATGGCGCTGGACCTAGAGCAGACATAGAGGATGAACTGTACCTGTTGCTCAACCGGATGGGAGCCTTGTTGATTAATACTCACATGTATGACCAGCAAGGACTTCTTTTGAATAAAGATTGGGACGGTATATTATCCATTAGCGTGAACCCTAACTACCTGCGGGAATTTTCGGTGTATGACCTTCAGCAGCAGCCAGTTCAGGTTTCCGAGGACAACAGTGATTGGATTTTGCTGGTGTCGGAGAAATATCACGACCGGGAAGAGGAGATCCTCAGCTTTTTCAAAAAAAACCGGACAGGTGGAAAGAATTCGGAAGGTGTAAATCTGGAAGGTGTATATCAGCACGAAGAACGTTTTAAGAGAGTGGTTCCTGATAGAGTGAGAAATCAGAAGTTAAAAATTATCTGGTTAGCCAATGAACAGCAGATATTCAGTTTTAATCCAAATGTTTTTCCTAAAGAAAACAATATGATTATAGACCCGATCATCCAGGTGGTAACAGAACAAAACAGTGTCGTAACAGATCGGTCTTCGATTCTCGGTGGTGGAGCTACGGACCCTTTGAAGATGAAACTTATTAATCGAGACACTGTATTAACCTACCAGACCCTGTTGCCTGAACTCAAGGAGTTAAGACTGGATGATAACTTGAAATACTTGGTTACCGTTGACCAGTTCATCCTGCAGGAAATCTACCATTTGCAAGAAGCCATGAACCAGTTTCTGCTAATCAGCCTAGGCTTGCTAGCCGGATTGCTATTTCTGGTGGTTCAGAATCTGGTTATCTTTTTTAATAAACACCAGTATCGGTTTATAGTGCGCCGCCTATTTGGCGCCGGTTTTTTCAAAACGTATAAGGAATATTTCTGGCTTTTCTCAGCGGCTTGGGTGCTGCAGATACTAATTTGCTTTATCGTACGTTGGAGAATTAATGTGGGTATGATGCCAGCGCTAGGCATGATTCCTAAGACGATTGATGCCAACTTGATATTTACGGCAGCAGGGTTAATCGCTTTTGAGCTAGCAGCTTCAATGATAGCCTTGGGGGTCATTGAGCGCAAAAATAAAATAAGAGTACTTAAAGGAGGAGCTTAGCAATATGAACAACATATGTGAACTTGTCGGCGTCAAGAAAAGCTACGCAGATAACGTGGTCTTAGACGATATGAATATGACGATAGCCCAGGGGGAGATGGTGGCTATTACCGGAAAAAGCGGTGCGGGCAAAACCACTATTCTAAATATTATGGGATTACTGGAAAAACCAGATAGTGGACTTGTCAGGCTGTTTGACCAGCCAAGTCCTCGAATAAATTCCAAAAGTGCTATTAGGCTTCTTAGAACTAGGCTCTCCTACCTGTTTCAAAACTGCGCCCTGATTGACGATGCCAACGTGGATTACAATCTGGAAATCCCGCTTATCTATGCACGAAAGAGCCACAAAGAAAAGCAGGATCTTAAGCTAGCGGCACTCAAGAAGGTAGGACTAAACATCTCGCTTAAGCAGAAAATCTACGAACTGTCTGGCGGAGAGCAACAAAGGGCGGCTATAGCCAGAATACTTCTAAAACCCAGCGAGTTGATTCTGGCGGAGGAACCTACCGGCTCACTGGATGCTGAAAACCGCAACGAAATCATGCAAATCTTAAAAGATTTAAATAACTCAGGCCAGACTATAATCATCGTTACTCACGACCAATATGTGGCGGGAGTATGCGACAGAATCATAGAGTTAACCGGGTAACGGAGTTATTGCCTTGGTTTAGAGTGGGGTTTTTATTGATTTATTGCCAACGCCACGGATGTTTGCAATGCGCGTCCCAGATCAAGATAAACGACGAGCTCGTTATTTTTGACTCCTGACAAATTATGGGAGAAAAACCGGTAAATAAAACGAGATCGTTGAAAATGACACCAGAAAATAACGACATCTCCCAATAAGTGCAGGAAGGATGGGGGATATAGACTTTGTGTTTGACGTCCGATTGACGCTCGAATCCCAGTTAATAGAAAGTAACGGTAAGTAGAAAAATGGAAATTTCACAATAAAAACTAATAAAAACGGTAAAAAAATCCTCCGGAAACCCGGAGGATTGGTGGTTTGTAATGGTGAGCCATCCGCGACTCGAACGCGGGACGCCCTGATTAAAAGTCAGGTGCTCTACCAACTGAGCTAATGGCCCTTATACTGTATTAAATTGGCTGGGGTGGCTGGATTCGAACCAACGAGTGACGGAGTCAAAGTCCGTTGCCTTACCGCTTGGCGACACCCCAACGCTACTGAGTATACTAGGATACGCCGGTGGCTGTCAAGGTTAACATGGGGTGGATGATGGGACTCGAACCCACGGCCCCCAGAGCCACAATCTGGTGCTCTAACCAGCTGAGCTACACCCACCACGCGCAGGACCTCTAAATAAAAACATGGCGTCCCCGGAGGGATTCGAACCCCCGACCTACGGATTAGAAGTCCGTTGCTCTATCCAGGCTGAGCCACAGGGACATAAAAATGGAGCGGGTAGCGGGAATCGAACCCGCGCAACCAGCTTGGAAGGCTGGGGCTCTACCATTGAGCTACACCCGCCGGCAAAAAACATTATACTTCTTTTGAATAAGCATTTCAAGGAAAAATTACCGTATCCGCCAGTTTCAATCTTTCTTGCTATTGAGTAAAGGTCTGCTTAAACCCTGACAGCCGCTCTCCAAGACTGCTGTATTACAGAATTTCCTAATTAGAGCATCCTATATTATATGTCTGGCGATGTGTATTTATGCGCAGCATTACCCAACATTGAAGGTTGGAGAACGGTATGCTATTATATAAATTGTAGTATGGTAGTTTTAGGTGGATCAATAGTTTTAACCAGCAGGGTAGGGCGGAAGGATGGAGAGGCTCGTATAGCTTTCTCTGACACCATGGGCTTTGCCGTGGTGTTTTATTTTTGATCTATCTGCAAAAATGAGGAGGTAAAGCAGGATGGTAGTTGTGATGAAAAAAGGGGCCAACCCTGATCAGATTAACGCGGTTAATCAACGTCTCCTGGCCGCAGGTTTCAATGTGCACCTGTCGGAGGGAGTGAACCGAACAATTTTAGGAGCAGTAGGTGACCGGCAGCGGTTGGAGCCATGTTCCTTGGAGGCTATGCCGGGTGTCGAAAATGTAGTGTCTATTATGAAGCCCTTCAAAATGGCTTCGCGCGAGTTTAAGGCAGATAATACGGTTATCCAGGTCGGCAAAGCGAAGTTTGGAGATGGCAGTGTTCCTGTAATTGCAGGTCCCTGTGCTGTCGAGGGTCGGGAGCAGTATATAGAGACCGCAATAGCAGTTATGGAGAGGGGAGCCGAACTCCTGCGCGGAGGTGCATTCAAACCTCGTACTTCTCCTTATTCCTTTCAGGGCCTGGGTGAAGAAGGCTTGAAGATTATGGCCGAAGCTCGCGAAATTACAGGACTCCCCTTTGTGACTGAAGTAATGGATCAAAAATCAGTTGCGATGGTGGCTGAATATGCTGATATAATTCAAGTCGGAGCCCGCAATATGCAGAATTTTTATCTTTTAAAAGAAGTGGGCAAAACTAATAAACCGGTGCTTTTAAAAAGGGGTTTGTCCGCAACTATTGAAGAATGGCTGATGGCTACCGAATACATTCTTGACAGTGGCAACAGTCAGGTGATTCTGTGTGAAAGAGGTATTCGCACTTTTGAAACTTATACTCGAAATACCCTGGATTTAAGTGCGGTACCAGTAGTAAAACAACTTTCGCACCTGCCCGTCATCGTTGATCCCAGTCATGGGACGGGTAAAAGGGAATTAATTGCCCCCATGTCTCTAGCTGCGGTGGCCTGTGGCTGTGATGGCTTAATTATAGAGGTGCATACCAATCCGGCGGAAGCTTGGTCAGATGGGCCGCAGTCTTTGACTCCAGATGATTTTGGGACCCTAATGGAACAGATGCGAATGGTAATAAAGGCGGTTCATGGAGATAAATTTGAGGACCTGGCGGTATGAAGAAAGTAGCTATCATTGGCCTGGGTGTGATTGGAGCGTCTCTGGGGATGGCTTTACAAGCAGCCCGCCCCGATCTGGAAGTAATGGGCCTGGATATTGATCCTATTACCGTAGAGAAGGCAATGGAAATGGCGGCTATAAGCCGCCCCTTGCTTCTTGAGGACCTCTTTAGCTGTGAGGCTGTCTTCATAGCCACCCCACTGCACATAATCCCTGAGGTTTTGCTGCAGATCCGGGATAAGCTGGGCCCGGATAGTATAGTGACTGATGTAGGCAGCGTTAAAACCTGGGTTATGCAAAAATATGAAGAGCTTTTACCCCCCGGGATTTCATTTATAGGGGGACATCCTCTGGCTGGTTCAGATCGCAGCGGCATAACTGGAGCTGATAAATATCTTCTGCAAAATGCAGTTTACGTTCTAACGCCTTTGCCATCTACTCCCAGCGAGAAGGTGAAAACTCTCAAGGATCTCCTTTCGGAAACAGGAGCCCAGGTAATGATTTTAACACCTGCCGACCATGACGCAATGGTCAGCAAGGTCAGCCATCTGCCGCATATTGCAGCTGCCAGTTTAATGAATAACTTGGAGCGTCAACCAGATGCCCTACGTTTAGCCGCCGGCGGGCTGCGAGATACTACGCGCATTGCCGCCTCCAATCCCGAGTTGTGGGAGGATATTCTGCTTTTTAATAAGGAAGCGGTAACTGGAGAAATTAGTGCTCTAATCAGCCAATTGAACCGCTACCTGCAGGCGATTGAGAGCAATGATAGAACCGAGTTGCTCCAGTGCCTTAAGGAAGCCCAGCAGATGAGGAAAGCTCTGCCGATAGGTCGGACCAGTTTGCGGACCTCGGCGGACATAGTGGCCATTATTCCGGATAAACCAGGAATAATCGGTGTTTTAGGGGCTCTGTTAGGTGGGGCGGGTATAAATATTAATGATATTCAAATAATGGGAGTCAGGGATGAGAACGAGGGTTCCCTTCGCATGGGAGTGCCACAGTCTTTAGCAGAGCAAGCACTGCAGCTGCTGAAGGACAATGGGATAAGAGCTTGGATAAGAGAATAAGCGTGATTAAGAAGAGTTGGACAATTATTTCTGGTATACAAATAATTAACATAATTGATTGATAGTAAAATATAGGTTAAACTTAGAAAAAGGGATGAGATAGGGGGCGAAAAAATATGGATGACAGAAAAATCGATGGGTTGGTCATCAGTAAGACTGTTACAGTCGATTATGTTGGTCAAACCGAAAATGGTGTTCCAAATGGTTGGGGCAAAGCCTATTTTAACAATGGGTCTATGTATGACGGGGAATGGAAAGACGGCAAAATGCACGGCAAGGCTAAGGAATTATATACCGATGGTACCCTCCAATACGAAGGCTATTATAAAGATGGATATCGAGATGGACGGGGCAAGTCCTTCAATACTAACGGCACCGTAAATTATGACGGGGAATGGAAACAAGGTAAAAAGGTTGATGCCCCCAATACTGCTACAAATTGGGCATAATGTATTAAGCACTTGAAGAGCTTGGATTTGCAAACCAAGCTCTTTTTTCATGAACTGGATCGCTGCTTTTTGCAGTAGCTAAGGTTAGGAATTCTATTCTGATCTGCTGACTTGCCAAGGTTTGCATCGATGTGTAGAATTACTAACAGGTTCAAATTTTGGAGTCAGGAGATCGCAATGAAGGCGTTCAAATATGTATTGGGATATCTTTTATTAATACAACTGGCACTTCCTTATCTGCTTCCTTTCGATTTGATTTTTCGGGATCGCATGGATTATAACCTGGTCAAAGACAACCTGAGCAGTATTGATGTCATTTTGGATAACATCAGCCGTCAGATTAGACAGGAACACCTGGAGAATTATATTATTATTCTGGGTGATTCGGTTGCCTACAGCGGTCCGGGCGATGCGAGTCAATCAATTGGCCATTATATGCAAGACTTGGCGGACGAGTCTTCCCTCTTAAGCCCTCCGCGGATATATAATCTGTCCATGCCGGCCATGCAGATGGGGGATATCTATACAATGCTTCTGAAGCTTGACGAACATCAGATCTCTACCCAAAATCTAATCGTAGACGTAGCTTACCAGGGTTTTGTTGTCCGTAATCCTGATCCCGCTATAGTCTTTTGGCTCCAGGAGGATTTAAAGGCTCTGGATAGGGTCAGTTATGATCATGTGTTGGGAAATTTGGAGGCAAATACACATCATAATGATTCGACCCTGCAAACTGATGTTCATAAGTTGTTATGGGAAAACGTAGCGATCCTGCGCTGCAGTGGTTTTGTCAAGAAAGGCATGCTTCAGGAGGGTCGGGCTATAATAGGGGCCGGGCCGATGGACGATTCGATTGGTGATGCTCGAGTTTGGTCTGCAAAGCCGGGTTTGCGTGAATTTCTGCGCCAGGCAGAATATGAACGGGATTTCTCCCCCCAGGACTTTGACCTGAGTAATGATAATCCTCAGATTTATTTCCTAGATAATATAATTGCCCATCAACAGGGTAAGCATACGCTCGTGTTTATGGCCGCAGCCAACCAGGAATTAATGAATGATAAGGTCAGTGCCCCAGGCTATGTCCGCAATCTGCAGCAGGTAGATAATTATTTTAAATCCCAGCCAGTCCAATATATAAATATGTATGGTCAAATTAATTCTGATCTTTTTTCTGATCATCTGCATCTCGTTGCGGATGGTTACCGAGAATTGGCCAGAATGCTTTGGGATAATTTCGAAAAGGGAGATCGGTCCTGATGCTATTTCACACCCCGGAATTTATGTTCTTGATGATAATTGCTTTTATTCCCTATTACTTCTTGTCAAAATGGCGTCTGTACATTTTGGCAGTAGTGGATATTATTTTCTACTCGGTTGGTGGGATAGGTTATTTGGGATTATTTCTTTTTATAGCCACTGCCACCTACTTATTGTCCTGGAAACTGCAGGGCGAGGGAAAAAAGTTTTATTTATGGCTGGCCATTGGTCTTAATGTAGGCAATCTGGTATTTTTTAAATACACTTTTTTTATCCTGACCAATTTGCAGAAATTTTTTGCGGTTCCGCTTTTAAATCAGAATTCATTTTTCCAACATCTGCTGCTGCCCATCGGCATTTCCTTTTATACTTTTGAATTGATTGCTTATATAGTCGATGTATACCAGTGTAAAATACCGCCAGTGCGCTCCTGGATGGTATTTTGGGTATTCATCTCCTTTTTCCCTCATCGTGTGGCAGGGCCCATTATGCGAGGCAAAGACCTCATTGCGCAGGTAGATAAACTACCAGCCATCCCGGTAGGAAATACCGTTTCTTTGGGATTAGCCTATCTGGCTATGGGTCTGGTAAAGAAGATAATCATTGCAGACAATATAGCGGTTTGGGCAAATAATTTTTTTGCGGCGAGTAGCGGTCTGAACAGCACCGGGGCCTGGGTGGCAGCCTATTTATATACATTCCAAATCTATTACGACTTTTCTGCCTATAGCGAGATGGCAGTGGGGATTAGCTACCTGTTTGGAATAAAACTGGCCTTGAACTTCAAAACCCCGTACCTCAGTGCGAACGCCACCGAATTCTGGAAAAGATGGCATATCACCCTATCCGAATGGATCAGGGACTATATTTACATTCCCCTGGGCGGCTCATGGTATGGTTCACGTCGCAAATATATTAACCTGTTCATAGCCATGGCAATTTCTGGACTGTGGCATGGAGCAGCCTGGACTTTTGTCATCTGGGGCATGTATCACGGCATAATGTTGATAATACACAATATTTATGCTAAATGGGCAAAGCCGCAGTGGTTGGAGAGATTCAGCGGTACTCGATTCTGTCATGTTTTGACCGTACTGGTGTTTTTCCAATTCATTACTGTAGGTTGGGTATTTTTCCGGGTGGATGGGATTGCCAACGCTGCCCGGATGGTATTCAAGATGCTGACATTTAACCCCTTGCATTTTGATACTAACCTCGTGAAATATTTGGCGGTAATAGTATTTCTCTTCATTCTGCACATTGTGGAAAAATGGGGGCGGCATAACTACCATAGACTGGCTGAAATCTGGCAGAGGTTCTTGCCTGCTCCGCTCCGGGCCTTGGCATATACTATGCTTATAATTATTCTGATTATTTCGATAAAGACTCAGAGCAGCTTCATATACTTCCAATTCTGATAAAATGTTGCGACTGCCTAGAATTAAGAAAACCCGCCTTATAGCGGGTTTTATATTCATAATGGTCGGGGTGACAGGATTTGAACCTGCGACTTTCTGGTCCCAAACCAGACGCGCTACCAAGCTGCGCCACACCCCGAACTTCTAAATGATAACATTGGCAGGGAAGTCATGTCAATTTGAAAGTCAGAGCTAGGTATTTATATCCGTCACATCCAGATAAGGGCTATAATAAAACTATAAATTGTCAATAATAATAATTGGTATGATTGGCGGGGATTGTTAGAGATTAGACCAATGATGAAATAAGAATGGAGTGATAATGCGTGGATAAGGGAAATAGCGACGATAAGAGGTCAACGGTTATGGAAGATTGGATGACCGCGAGAGGTCCACGATCAAATGGTTTGGCTATATTATCATTTATTTTATTGGCAGGCTTGGCTGTTTATGCTTATCTGTACTTTGGTTCCGCTTGGTTGGCTGGCATATTAGGCTTCCTGGCTATAATTGTCGCCTGGTCGATGCGGGTTGCTAAGCAATGGGAGAGGGTAGTAGTTCTGCGTTTGGGCAAATTCATGCGTCTAGCCGGTCCCGGCATATTTTTCATCATACCGGTTATTGATGAGGTTCCTATTTGGATTGATTTGCGTATTCGAACCACCTTTTTTGCGGCAGAGAAAACTCTTACCCGTGACAACGTACCAGTAAATGTGGATGCGGTAATGTTCTGGGTGGTGGTTGAACCGATTAAGGCCGCCCTGGAAGTTGAAGAATATCAGAAGGCGGTGTTCTGGGCAGCTCAGACCACGCTGCGGGATGTCATTGGCAAGACTGAATTATCTGCCATGTTGACCGGGCGTGAAAAGCTGGATGAAGAGTTGAAGATAATGATAGATAAACGAACTGAGTCCTGGGGGGTATCAGTGCACTCGGTAGAGATAAGAGATGTAATGATACCCATAGAGCTGCAGGACGCCATGTCCCGCGAAGCACAGGCCGAAAGAGAACGGCGGGCTCGAGTTATATTGGCTACTGCTGAAGTAGAGATTGCTGACAAATTTTCCGAAGCGGCCAAGAGCTATCAGAAAAACCCGGAAGCCTTCAGCTTACGAGCGATGAATATCTTATATGAGGGTATTAAGGAGAAAACTGCCCTGGTTATCGTACCCAGTAATATGGTGGAGTCCCTTAACCCCGGAGGAATATTGGGGTATGTCGATCATATGAGGAGGATACAGGAACGCCGCGAGGAGAATAAAGAAATCAGCTCCGATCAGAACGCGCAATAATTATGAAATATATGTCCCGATTGGCTAGTTTAAGATAAATTTTGTAAAAAATGAAAATTAACTTGTCTAATCGCTTGACTTGTAAGGGTAGTTTTATTTATGATTTTATCGTAGGACTAGATTAAGTGCGGAAGTGGCTCAGTGGTAGAGCATCGCCTTGCCAAGGCGAGGGCCGCGAGTTCGAATCTCGTCTTCCGCTCCATAGCTATCCATGCCTCGGCTTAGGCCGAGGTGTTGTATTTTTATGTTTACCAGCATTTGCATAAAACATGGTACTTCATGGTTAGGTGGGGTAGAATAGTTAGAGTTATAATTAAGTTAGGAGGAGCATAAATGGACGCCAGGTTAGAGAAAATAGAAAAAAGTGAGGCCTATATTGAGATTGAAGTTGATGCTGAAACCCTGGAGGTAGGTCTGGAAAAGTCCTTCCGTAAAGTGGTCCAACAGGTTAACATACCTGGATTCCGCAAAGGAAAGGTGCCGAGGGAATTCCTGGAAGCTCATTTTGGTAAGGAGATACTTTATGAAGATGCCATGGAGTTTGTCGTTCCTGACGCTTATGAGCAAGCTTTGATTGATTTAGAGATAGACGCGATTGCCAAACCAGAAGTAGAAATTGGGGAGATTCAATCGGGTCAACCATTGAAAATTAAAGTTAAAGTAGCAGTGAAGCCTGTGGTCGGGTTAGGGCAACTGGAAGGACTGGAAGTTAGCATACCGGCAATTAAGGTCAGCGAAGCTGATGTAGATAAGCAAATGGAAGATATGCGTTCCCACTATGCCCAACTGGTTATAAAGACAGACACCCCATCGGAATTGGGAGACACTGTTACTATAGATTTTGTGGGTGTAATTGATGGTGTTCCTTTTGAAGGGGGAACCGGTGAAGATTATCCTCTTGAATTAGGATCCAATACATTTATTCCCGGTTTTGAAGAACAGTTAATCGGACTAAAAGTTGGGGAGACTATAGATGTCAAAGTAAAATTCCCCGAGTCGTATCACGCCGAAGATCTGGCAGGACAGGATGCGGTTTTCCAAACTACAGTTGTCAAAGTCGAACATAGAGAGCTCAGGACACTGGATGATGAATTTGCGCAAGAAGTCAGCAATTTTGAAACAATTGAAGAATTACGCAACGATGTAAGGGAAAACTTAATTAAAACCAATGAATACCGACAGGATGGGGTTAAGAAAAAGGAAGTTCTGGCCCGGGCCATGGAGCAATGCAGTATTGATATTGCACCAGCCGTTGCGGAGACGCAATTTCAAACCCTGCTGAGCCAGTTTGAACAACGCCTTGAGACACAGGGAATCAGCCTGGACCAATATTTCGATATGACTAAAAGCAATCTGAACGAATTTAAACGAGAAATGATGCCTGAAGCAGTGCGCAATGCCAAAACCAACTTTATGTTGGAAAAAATTATTGAAGAAAAAGGTTTTGAATTGACGGATGAAGAAGTAGATAAGCAGATTGAAGAGATAGCCGGACAAATGGGTGTGGAATTAGATCAAGCCAGGCAGAATTTAGAAGGCGTAATGGATAGGGTCAGATATAATATGAAGGTTGATAAAGCTGTTCAATACTTGGTTGATAGTGCTGTAATAACTGAAACGGATATTGCGGCTAAGGCAGCAGACCAAGAGGGAGAACTTGGGGAATAAATTGAATACTATATAGATAAGACCATGAATACTATGAGATGAGGAGGGGGTCCCTTTGTCATACCTTATACCTATGGTAGTTGAACAAACCAATCGGGGTGAGCGATCTTATGATATCTATTCACGTCTGTTGAAAGATCGCATTATCTTTTTAGGCAGCGCAATTGATGATAATGTTGCCAATGTGGTTATTGCTCAGCTTTTATTTCTGGAATCAGATAATCCCGACAAGGACATCAACCTGTACATAAATAGCCCTGGGGGCTCTATTACCGCAGGAATGGCTATTTATGATACTATGCAGCTGATTAAACCGAATGTATCGACTATATGTGTTGGTATGGCAGCCAGTATGGGAGCTTTTCTGCTTGCCGCCGGTGAAAAGGGCAAACGTTTTGCCCTACCCAATGCAGAAATTATGATTCATCAACCGTCGGGGGGAACCCAGGGCCCAGCTAGTGATATAGAAATTCATGCTCGGCGGATACTGCAGATGAGGGAAAGTCTCAATAAAATATTAGCCGAGCGCACCGGTCAGGACTTAGAAAAAATCCAAAATGATACAGAGCGGGATTATTTTATGTCTGCCCAGGAAGCTAAACAATATGGTATTATAGATGAAGTGTTTGCTAAACGAAACTAACGTGATGAAACAGCCTTCCGAAAAAGAGAGGTGAGAGTATGCATAAGTATGGGGAAGAAAAAGGCCAGCTCAAATGTTCCTTTTGTGGTAAAACTCAAGACCAGGTAAAAAAATTGGTGGCCGGGCCAGGTGTATACATCTGCGATGAATGCATCGAATTGTGCAACGAGATTATTGAAGAAGAATTGGCTGAGGACATTGGTTTCAAACTTGGGGATATACCTAAACCGCAGGAAATAAGGGAGACCCTCGATGACTATGTAATTGGACAGGATATGGCCAAAAAATCTCTGGCAGTTGCAGTGTATAATCATTACAAACGTATTAATCTGGGCATGAAGCTGGATGATGTTGAACTTCAAAAAAGCAATATCATGATGCTTGGGCCAACTGGCAGCGGGAAGACCTTATTAGCACAGACCCTGGCCCGAATCTTAAATGTTCCCTTTGCGATTGCTGATGCTACTTCATTGACTGAAGCCGGCTATGTGGGCGAAGATGTAGAGAATATTCTGCTTAAGCTCATCCAGGCTGCGGATTATGATATTGAAAAGGCCGAAAAGGGCATCGTCTATATTGATGAAATTGATAAGATTGCGCGGAAAACGGATAATCCCAGTATTACCCGTGACGTTTCAGGTGAAGGTGTACAGCAGGCGCTGTTAAAGATTCTGGAGGGAACAGTAGCCAGTGTTCCTCCTCAGGGAGGCAGAAAACATCCTCACCAGGAATTTATCCAAATAGACACCAGCAATATACTGTTTATATGTGGTGGTGCCTTCGAGGGTATAGACAAGATCATCCAGAACCGGGTTGGTGAAAAAGTCATGGGTTTTGGAGCGGATATCAAAGGTAGAGAAGAGAAGAAAATTGGTGAGATCTTAAACATGATACTTCCCCAGGATCTGCTGCGGTATGGCTTGATACCGGAATTTGTAGGCCGGGTACCGATTATTGTCAGCCTAGAGGCCCTGGATAAGGATTCACTGGTCAAGATATTAACTGAGCCCAAGAATGCACTGGCCAAGCAATATAAGAAATTATTTGAGTTGGACGGTGTAGATTTGGAGTTTATGCCGGATGCCCTGCAGTCTATAGCTGAAGAGGCCCTGCATCGCAATACCGGTGCCCGAGGTTTGCGAGCGATTATCGAAGATGTCATGCTGGAGGTTATGTATGAAGTACCGTCACGCATAGATATCACCAAGGTATTAATTACCAAGGAAGTAATCAGTAAAAAAGAAAAACCGCTATTAGTAACGGTAGATGCTAAACGCAGGGTCAATTAACCTAAATTGAAAAATCATTCAACTGGGAAAAGGTAGCGTAAGCTACCTTTTTTTACTGGTATTATTACTAATTCAATTATATCCTCATGGGAATAATAACAGTGATAAGTTGGGAAAGGAATGAACCTGATGAATGATTTTTTCATGAAATACGGGGGGGTATTATATCTCATCCAAATGATCTTTGGCATAATAATAGGGGTATATTTTTGGAACCTGCTTAAGGCCCAGCAAGGCAAAAAAGCCGTGCTGGTCAAAAGTGCCGAAAAGGAATATACCCGTTTACAAAAAATGCGCAGCGTGAAGCTGACTGAACCCCTCTCCAGTCTTAGCCGCCCTGGCACTTTTAACGACATTATTGGCCAAGAAGAGGGAATATCTATCCTCAGATCAGCGTTATGCGGGCCTAATCCCCAGCATGTTATCATTTACGGACCACCGGGAGTGGGTAAAACTGCTGCCGCTCGTCTGGTCCTTACCGAAGCTTGCTCTAATCGGCTTTCACCCTTTAAGGAAAATGCCAAATTTGTTGAAGTGGATGCCACCATATGCCGGTTTGATGAGCGCAATATTGCCGATCCGTTAATTGGTTCAGTGCATGATCCCATTTATCAAGGGGCTGGTTCGATGGGGGCCGCCGGCATTCCTCAGCCTAAACCGGGTGCCTGCACCAGAGCCCATGGAGGTATTTTATTTATCGATGAAATAGGAGAACTTCATCCCCTGCAAATGAATAAACTGCTTAAGGTATTAGAAGATCGCAAGGTCTTGTTGGAAAGCGCATATTATGCCGATAATGACAAAAATATCCCGGGCCATATCCATGACATATTTCAAAATGGTCTGCCGGCTGATTTCCGTTTGGTGGGGGCAACTACCAAGATGCCGGATGAACTTCCTCCGGCTTTAAGATCAAGGTGCATGGAAATTTTTTTCAAGCCGCTGGATCACAAATCGATTAAGAACATAACCCGTAATGCTGCCAAGAAGATAATGTTGGATCTCGAAGAAGAGGCCCTGGAAGAAATTAGTCGGCATGCCAGCAATGGACGGGAAGCGGTTAACCTGGTGCAGCTGTCCGCAGGAATTGCTCAGGTGGAGATGGTACCTGGTATAAGCCAGAAAATTGTGCAGAAGGTAATCAATAATGGGCAAATCTCAGCTCGTATGGAAATGAAGGTAAAGGATTCACCTTTGGTGGGGGTGGTTAACGGGCTGGCAGTCTATGGGGCTAATGTAGGGACATTAATCGAAGTAGAGGCCTCAGTGATTTCTGCCCCAGCAGGTAAAGGAGCGTGGACTGTGACGGGGGTTGTGGATGAAGAAGAAGTTAACAGCGGGGGCAGAAAACTGCGCCGCAAAGGAATGACAGTCGGTGCGGTGGAAAATGTGATGACGGTCCTTAAAACAATCTTCGGAATTAATATCCACGATTTTGATATTCACATCAACTTTCCGGGAGGAACTCCGGTGGATGGTCCTTCAGCGGGAGTAGCCATAGCTACCGCTATATATTCGGCTTTGAAAAATAGGAAGGTAAGTAATATGGTAGCCATGACTGGGGAGATTTCGGTGCACGGTATGGTAAAACCGGTGGGGGGAGTAAGCAGCAAGGTCGAAGCAGCAAGAAATGCCGGGGTTAAACAGGTACTGATTCCGCAGGATAACTGGCTGAACACCTATAGCAGTCTTACAGATATTAAGGTAGCCCCTGTACGCAATCTATACGAAGTGCTACAATTTGCATTAATAAAGGAATAATTTACTATTGTAATGAGTTATAATAGGGTGGTTGTTCCATTAATACAACCGTTCGCTCGATTATTAAACTATATAGTGAACGAACTTGCTGGGGAGGTATTTCTATGTCACAGGAAACTGAATTAAGCTATCGTGAAATTCCAATATTGCCTCTTAGAGGCTTGCTGGTTTTCCCCTATACCGTCATTCATCTGGATGTAGGACGGAAAAAATCCATAAATGCCATAGAAGAGGCTATGCTTGGTTCGAAAGAAATATTTCTGGCCACGCAAAAAGAAGCCCAAACTGATGAGCCGGAGCAAGAAGATATTTATGATGTGGGTACAGTAGCTGAAATTAGACAGGTCCTTAAAATGCCCGGCGGAACCATGCGTGTTTTGGTAGAAGGACTTTATCGGGCTAGAATTAAATCATACCTACCTCAACCTACCTACATGAAGGTTGTCATTGAAGAATTTAAAGCTGAGTCAGCGACTAAAAATGCTGAGATGGAAGCTTTGATGCGTACGGTGGTAAATCAATTTGAACAATATGTGCGGATGAGCAAGAAGATTCCCCCGGAAACGGTTGTATCGGTAGTGGCCATAGAAGAGCCCGGACGCTTGGCAGATGTCATTGCTTCCCATTTAAACTTGCGCATACCAGAAAAACAGAATGTTCTGGAGTTTATGGACATAACTAAGCGCTTGAACTTTATTTGTGAGATATTAGCTAAAGAGATGGAAGTTCTGGAATTAGAGAGAAAAATCAATATCCGGGTGCGCAAACAAATGGAGAAAACTCAAAAAGAATACTATTTGCGCGAACAGATGAAAGCCATTCAGAAAGAATTGGGCGAGAAAGACGAACGTTCTTCGGAGGTCGAAGAGTTAAGAGAACGTATTCGTAAAGCTAATCTCCCTAAAGAAGCTCTGGAAAAAATCAATAAGGAACTGGAGAGATTGGAAAAAATGCCTTCTTCGGCAGCTGAAGCAGTGGTTGTACGCAACTATCTGGATTGGGCATTATCTCTGCCCTGGTCAATAGAAACCCGTGATCGCCTGGACTTGGATATGGCTGAAAAGATTCTGGACGAAGATCATTACGGTTTGGAGAAACCCAAGGAGCGGATTCTGGAATATTTGGCCATCAGAAAACTGGCCAAAAAGATGAAAGGGCCAATCCTCTGCCTGGTCGGTCCTCCGGGAGTCGGTAAAACTTCGCTGGGAAAATCGGTGGCTCGTTCCCTGGGGCGTAAATTTGTGCGCATGTCGCTGGGAGGAGTGCGGGATGAGGCTGAAATCAGAGGCCACCGCAGGACTTATGTCGGATCTATGCCAGGGCGGGTTTTGAACAGTATTAAGCAAGCGGGTTCCAAGAATCCGGTATTCCTATTAGATGAAATTGATAAAATGACCACAGATTTTAGGGGTGACCCAGCTTCGGCTTTGCTGGAAGTTTTGGATCCTGAACAGAATAATACCTTTAGTGACCATTATCTGGAGATGCCTTTCGATCTCTCTAAGGTAATGTTCATTACTACTGCTAACTCTTATTATAATATTCCTCGGCCTTTGCTGGACCGAATGGAAGTAATTGAAATATCAGGCTATACCGAGGAAGACAAGTTAAACATTGCTCTGGGCTATTTGGTACCCAAACAGATAAAGGAACATGGTCTTAAGGAAAGCAATATAACCTTTTCCGAGGCAGCTTTGCGCAAGATCATTCGGGAATATACCCGAGAAGCCGGGGTCAGGAGTCTGGAGCGTCAGGTGGCATCGGTTTGCAGAAAAGTTGCGCGCCTAGTAGTCAAGGATAAGCATACCTCGGTCAACGTTACCGTCAATAGTGTGAGCAAATATTTGGGGGTATCAAAATTCCGCTATGGTACTGCCGAAAAGAAAAGCCAGGTGGGAGTGACTACTGGTCTGGCGTGGACGGATACCGGAGGAGATATTTTATCGATTGAGGTAGCCCTGATCAAGGGTAAAGGCCGATTAACTCTTACCGGCAAATTGGGAGATGTAATGAAGGAATCAGCTCAGGCGGGATTGACCTATATACGGTCCAAAGCCGAAGAAATTGGAATTAGTAATGAGATTCTTGAAGGATATGATATACACATTCATGTACCCGAGGGAGCCATACCTAAGGATGGGCCATCAGCCGGTATAACGATGGCTACTTCTCTGGCTTCGGCCATGTCAGGGCGAGCAGTTCGTAATGACATCGCTATGACCGGTGAGATTACACTGCGCGGCAATGTTCTGCCTATCGGCGGTTTGAAAGAAAAAGCTTTGGCAGCGCATCGGGCTGGGATTGATACCATAATTCTTCCCTTGGAAAATAAAAGAGATTTAGAAGAAGTACCTGCCAATATAAAAAGAAAGATGAATTTTATATTAGTAAGTCATATGGATGAGGTATTAGCCGCGGCCCTTGAAAAAACGGGGGAAGAATAAGCGATTATGACCATGCTAATTAAACGGGCAGAATATATCGGCAGTTATGTGGAATTGGGCCAGCTGCCGGAGGGAGATTTGCCAGAAATAGCGCTGGTAGGAAGATCCAATGTTGGCAAATCTTCGTTAATAAACAAATTGGTAAATCGCAGAAACCTAGCCAAATCCAGCTCAACTCCGGGCAAGACCCGTACCATCAATTATTATCTGATTAATGATCAATGGTATATGGTGGATTTGCCCGGGTATGGTTTTGCCAAAGTGTCGAAAACCGAGAAAGAAAAATGGAGCCGTATGATCGAAATATATCTACAGAGCCGATCCCAGTTAGGCGGGATTATACAACTGTTGGATATCCGGCATACTCCCAATGAAAATGATAAGTTAATGAAAAACTGGCTGCAGAATTCCGGCATTCCAATTCTGGTGGTAGCCACTAAAGCCGACAAAATCTCCCGGGGGGGAAGACAAAAGTGCCTAAATGTTATTAGAAAGACCCTGGAACTTGACGAAGTTCCACTCTGTTATTCTGCGGAAAGCGGCGAGGGTGTAGATGAACTTTCGGAAGCCATTGAAGAACTAGTAACCTAACAAGCAGAACAAGGTTAACGGGGACAGGGGGGAGTCAGGGGGACGGTTCTTTTGACTCAACCTGACTCCTGGATCAGATCTATTGATCAACTCTTTGTCGCATGTAATTGATTAAATCCTCGCTATATTTATTGCCCGAGGTCTTAGCTGCAAATTCATCCAACATGTCTAAAATACGGGCTCTTCCTCCCTCTTCCTGCAAAACTTCCTGCGGGGTTTTATCATCCAATTCGTGATGGACGGTATGCAGCCAGCGTTCAGTTTCCTGATCTTTAATGGCATCATACCAAAATTTTTCTAACTCCGGAGATGGAGGCTCAGGAATAAATAGGCTGTTGACCACTTCCCATTTTCCGAGTGGGATAATTTTGTCCAGACACCTTTCCATACTGAGGAGGTCAGCCAGCAGATCAGCATATGCTATTAAACAGTGACCGTCAATACCGATGCGGGCACTGCCTAAGCAGTCCTTAAGATCATACCAGCGTATTCCCGCGCTTTCGTGAACCAGACAGAATGCTTCTGACTCATCTAAGATCGAGTCTAGTTTCGGAATCGCTTCCTCGAACCTCAGGAGACGGATTTCGTTCAACCGCAGTAATGCCTTATGATAAGCATGTTCAAATACTCCATAAATGATTTCGCCGTAATCCTTAAGCAGAACTTTGATTTCTTGATCAGGTTTTAATCGCTGTAAATAACTCATATGTTGGCTGATAAATGCTCCCTGACCATCATCATTCTTCAGAATCAGGACCATCCCCGAGAAGACTGGTCCCAGGGGCAGGGTAACCAAACGCCCCAGCAGCAAAGGTTTATTTTCAATAATTTCCTGATCCAGGGGCTCCCTTAACAGGATAAGCTCTTCCTGGGCGGTAAGGAAGTCCTTAACCCGCAGATTATCACCTTCCGCAGCCATCACTTCATACAGCCCGAGGTAGGAAGAGTTTAAGGCATGTAAACACTCGCGTTGAGGCTCATCCATAAATTCTCCGTTTTCCCGAAAATACTCAACCCCAAAACTTATCTCTTCACTGTCGGTCATATCAAACCACAGCCAGTCGGATAAAATGGATTCCTGTTCTGCAGGAAGAGTGTGGGTTGTACACAAGCGCATGAATTGATCCTGAAGTGGTTTTCTCATTTTCCTTATTTGGGATTTATAGTGATGATCTAATTTTATCTTAATGGTCGTAATCATCTCGCTGTACTTTTCGAAGGGTTTGGCATTTCTGTCCACTACACCTTCTAAAGCCAAACAGCAGTTTTTGTATTTTTTGCCGCTGCCACAAGGACAGGGATCATTTCTGCCTATTTTGGAAGCTCTCATTATTTCCTCCTGATAATTAAAATTCAATTCGCGCTTGCGCGAATTGCGCGCCAAAACGCGGGCGCTACAGCGCATTCACTTCGCGTTTTGTGTGCATCGCGCTGCGAGCGTTTTTATCAAACACCTCCTCAGTCGGGACCCTACCTACCACTGAGGAAAAAATCGGTTTATCCCCAAATATTGAGGAGGGGGTTTTTAAGAGGAGTTTGATAAAATTTTGGACTCACCCTGCCCATTAGCTTAGCACAGGGGCCCTGTTTAGACAAGAAACATCAACAATGACTTGCCAAGGGCTGTATTTTTTAAGTAGAATCTAGAAATAGAACATGACTCAAGGTGACTGCTCTTTTAAAGGAAAAATACTAATTGCAAGTAGATTAGTGAAACATATTTACTAAGGAAATAAAGAGTTTACAGGTATAAATAAGGAGGTCTATTTAATGTCAATCGGAGGAAATCTGGCCAGTGTCTATGACCCTGCCAAGGTTGAGGGCAAATGGTACGATTATTGGAAGAGCCACAACTATTTTGCTCCTGGCGAGGACTACAGCAAACAACACTTTACTATTGTAATGCCTCCTCCCAATGTTACCGGCCAATTGCACCTTGGACATGCGTTGGACAACACTTTACAGGATATCCTGACTCGCTGGCGGAGGATGCAAGGCTATAACACTCTGTGGCTGCCAGGTACGGACCATGCCGGAATTGCCACTCAGGCCCGGGTAGAAGAGACTTTAGCCAGTGAAGGCTTGACAAAATATGATCTAGGACGAGAGAAGTTTTTGGAAAGGGTATGGGAGTGGAAACGACTATATGGAGATCGTATTACTCAGCAGCTTAGTCTGATGGGATCATCGTGCGATTGGAGCCGGGAACGGTTCACCATGGATGAGGGATGCTCCCTGGCAGTCCGGGAGGTATTCGTAAATCTGTATGAAAAAGGCTTAATATATCGGGGCGACTATATTATCAACTGGTGTCCCAAATGCCAGACAGCCATATCTGATATCGAGGTGGAACATGCCGACAGTGATGGTCATCTCTGGCATATCAAATATCCGGTTGAGGATTCGGATGAGTTTCTGGTAGTAGCAACTACCAGGCCGGAGACTATGCTGGGTGACTCAGGGGTGGCGGTACATCCCGGGGATGAACGGTACAGTCATCTGGTGGGCAAAAATGTAATATTGCCACTGGTCGGACGTAGAATTCCGATTTTTGAGGATCACTATGTTGATCGGGAATTTGGTACGGGCGCGGTCAAGGTTACTCCGGCCCATGATCCTAACGATTTTGAGATGGGCCTGCGTCATGATCTGGAAAGGATAGTGGTAATGAATGCGAATGCCTGCATGAATGAAAATGCAGGCGCTTATGCCGGACTGGATCGGCAGGAATGCCGCCGCCAAGTGGTTAAGGATTTGGAAACCGGAAACTATCTGGTAAAAATTGAAGAACATCAGCATGCGGTAGGCCATTGTCAGCGCTGTGACACGGTTATTGAACCTATGGTTTCCCTGCAGTGGTTTGTTAAAATGAAACCTTTAGCCGAGCCAGCTATTAAAAAGGTTGTGGAGGGGGAAATCAAATTCATTCCCGAGCGTTTCACTAAAACATATATAAATTGGATGGAAAATATCCGAGATTGGTGTATATCCCGCCAACTGTGGTGGGGGCACCGCATTCCGGTATGGTATTGTCAGGAGTGTGGGCAAGTTATATGCAGCCGGGAGAATCCTACCCAATGCCCAGGCTGTACATCCAGTGAACTGAAGCAGGATGAAGATGTCTTGGATACCTGGTTTTCCAGTGCCTTATGGCCTTTTTCTACTCTAGGGTGGCCCGCTGATAGTTCTGACATGCAGCATTTTTACCCTACCAGCGTTTTGGTTACGGGACGGGATATTATCTTCTTCTGGGTAGCTCGTATGATCTTTTCGGGGATTGAACAGACCGGGCAAGTGCCTTTCCATGAGGTGAATATTCATGGTTTAATCCTGGATGGGCAAGGCCGCAAGATGAGTAAGTCGCTAGGTAATGGCATTGATCCCCTCGAAGTTATTGAAAAATACGGGGCTGATACCTTGCGCTTTTCGATAATCACGGGGGTTACTCCTGGAAATGACATACGCTTCCAATGGGACAAGGTCGAGAATACCCGCAACTTTGCCAATAAGATTTGGAACGCGGCACGCTTTGTGCTCATGAATTTGGAAGGCTATACTCCTATCGAACCTGGTCAGGATGAACTGGCCCTGGCGGATCGCTGGATTTACTCTCGTTTAAACCTTAGAATTGCTGAAACCACCGAACTACTGGAACGCTATGAACTGGGTGAGGCTGCCCGGGGAATGTATGATTTTATCTGGGATGAATTTTGCGACTGGTATATTGAACTGGCAAAGCCCCGACTTTTTAGGCCCGCTAATGATCGTGAAAAAGCAGTCGTTCAGACGGTCTTGCGAAATGTGTTGATGGGTATTATGAAATTGCTGCATCCCTTTATGCCTTTCATCACCGAGGAGATATATCAATATTTACCTGGACACCAGGAGACCATAATGCTGGAGCCCTGGCCGGTTATGAACCAAAGCCAAATTGAGCCGCTGGCGGTTGAACAGATGCAGATTATTATGGCGGCGATTCGTGCCGTGCGCAACATTCGGGCTGAGTTCAATTTAAGCCATGGTTCAGCCATTAAAGTTATTATGGTGGTAAGCGATGACAGTATCATGCAGCTGTTCCTCGGTTATGGTGCTTATATGAAAGAACTGGCCAAAGTAAGTGATTTAGAGCTGGTATTCCAATTGGAAGATAAGCCCCGCCAGGCGGTATCAGCACTACTCTCGTTTGCCGAAATCTATGTTCCCCTCGAAGGGATTATTGATGTTGACAAAGAAATAGGGCGTCTGGAAAAAGACCTCAAGAATATAGAAACAGACATTGACAGAACTGATGGCAAGCTAACTAATGAAAAATTCCTGGCCAAAGCGCCACCCGACGTAATCATCAAGGAGAAGGCACGCAAAGAGGAAGCCATACTCAGGAAAGAGGGTATATTACAACGGCTACAGATATTAAAGGGGAAATAGAGGAGCGCTTGCACCAGCTCTGCAAGCTGGGGAGCAGACCAGGTCTGGAGAGGATAGAGAGTCTGCTGCAAGCAATGGGCAATCCCCAGCATAATCTCAATTATATACATGTCGCGGGAACTAATGGCAAGGGTTCAACCTCACTAATAATGGCGGATATTTTAATAAAGGCTGGTTACCGGGTGGGGCGATATAGTTCGCCCCATCTCCATTCCTATATGGAAAGATTCGTTGTCAATGGGCATGAAATAACCGCAGATAGTTTTAAATTAATTCTGGACGAGATTGAACAACATATAGAGGTCATGATAGCGAGAGGAGAGGACCATCCGACTGAATTTGAGGTTCTAACGGCTATTGCTTTTCAATATTTTTACAATGAGGGCGTAGATATAGTTGTGCTGGAAGTAGGCATGGGAGGCTCCTATGACTCAACCAATGTTATAATTCCGATGGTTGCAGTGATAACCGGGGTAGACTATGATCATACCGCCTTTCTGGGTAATACCCTGGCCGAAATTGCTAGCAATAAAGCGGGGATTATAAAATCGGGTGTGCCGGTGATAGCGGGGACAATGGAGGATGAGCCACTGGATGTCATCAAAAGGCAGGCGGAATTTCAGAAGGCACCGCTGTACACCAGTTCCCAGATCAAGATAACCCGGGTTGATACCCCCACGTTGGAAGGCCAGGTTTTGGATATAGAAGCAAGATGCTGGAGGTTGTCACGAGTCAAATACTCACTCCGCGGTGATTATCAGATCAGAAATCTAGCTGCAGCTTTAAGTGCTATGGAGGTAATGAAGACCTACGGTTATAGGGTTGAGGAGTATAGCATTCGGCAATCCTTGAATAGCCTGAAGATGCCAGGGAGAATGGAAGTTGTTCAACATTACCCACTGGTCATAGTTGATGCCGCCCATAATTCCCAAGGGGCTAAGGCCTTGGCAGATTCACTGGATACCCTATTGCCAGATAGAAAGAAGATTCTAGTTGTGGGTTTGCTGGACGACAAAGAACGAAAGGGTACACTGCGCGCCCTGGGACGCAATACGCGGA
The DNA here is from genome assembly GCA_963665865.2 of Syntrophomonadaceae bacterium. Lineage (GTDB taxonomy): Bacteria > Bacillota > Syntrophomonadia > Syntrophomonadales > Syntrophomonadaceae > PHAA01. The sequence continues at coordinate 636,903 of CAXXWF010000001.1, forward strand.
CAGCGATAGTAACGAGGCCTCAAGGATCACGGGGAGGGGCATGGCAAGAGGTACAAGCACAGTGGCAGGAAATTTTTCCGGATATTAAAGCATTGCCTGTAGAGAATATAACTGAAGCAGTTAATAAGGGGCTTTCTATGCTAACAGCGGATGATTACCTGGTTATTACAGGTTCATTTTATGTTCTTGATCAAGCCCGGCGAGTATTCATCAATAATTAACAGTATCTTAACAACATTTAACAAAAAGTATTGCTATAATGAATATTAGGTATGTATACACAATTATACTAGGGAGGTATGAATTTGGCTTTCAAGTTTAAGCCCCAGGATGATAGCTTTTTCGATTATTTTGAAGAGGCTGCTGCGGCTATCTGCGAAGCAACCCAGATCTTAAAAGGATATTTTGCACAGCGCGGTGATAAAAACGCCAATTTGGAACGTATTAATGAGGTTGAACACCGCGGTGACCGTATTTTTGCTGAGGTAATGGAGCATATTAATCATTCCTTTGTTACCCCCTTTGACCGTGAAGACATTCTGGGTTTGTCCCATTCTTTGAATCAGGTATTGGATCATATTCAGGGTACCATGGAAAAGATGGTAATCTATAAGTGCGAACAACCTAAAGAAAAATATATTCCTGGTTTGGTCAATGTAATGGAACAAGCTTCCGAAGAAATTAGAAAAGCCGTTCTGGAATTGCGCGATGTCAAGGCCCATCATGATAGTATAATTGCTTCCTGTGAGAAAATCCGAGCACATGAACATGAGGGGGACAATTTATACCGGGCGGGCATAGCACGTCTGTTTGAGCAGACTAATGATGCAGTATATATGATTAAGTGGAAAGAGATTTATGAGCATCTCGAAACTACTCTGGATAACTGTGAAGATGTAAGCAATATTTTAAAAGGAATAGCGGTTAAATATGTTTAACATAGCATGGGTTGTCTTAATCGTAGTAGTTGCATTGATATTCGACTACATTAACGGCTTTCATGATACAGCCAATGCCATTGCCACTTCGGTTTCCACCAAGGCCGTGTCCCCCCGCGTTGCTATTCTAATAGCCGCTACTTTCAATTTTTTAGGCGCCTTAAGCGGTACGGCTGTTGCCGCTACTATTGGCAAAGGCATCGTGGCCCCACAGGACGTTATCCCGCTGGTTATTATAGCTGCCCTATTGGGAGCTATCTTCTGGAATCTATTCACTTGGTATTTCGGTATACCCAGTAGTTCTTCACATGCCCTGATAGGCGGGCTGATAGGCGCGGTGATCGCCTATCGCGGTTCAGCGGCGGTGCTCTGGCAGGGTTTTCTGAAGATCCTGGCAGGACTCATAGGTTCTCCCATCATTGGACTTATAATGGGCAGTATGGTTATGACCTTGCTGTTCTGGATTTTCAAGAAATCTTCACCTGTGAAAATAAACTTGAAATTCAGGCAGTTGCAAATATTGTCTGCATGTACCGCATCTTTTGCACATGGCTCTAATGATGCGCAAAAAACCATGGGAATAATAGCTTTAACTCTGTTTAGTGCTGGAATGATACATACCTTTTATATACCCCTCTGGGTAAAGATCGTCTGTGCAATTTCGATGTCAGCAGGCACTGCCTTCGGAGGGTGGAGGATTATCAGAACCATGGGCGGTAAAATATTCCGCATCGAACCCATTAATGGGTTTGCGGCTGATTTTACATCATCAGCAGTCATTTATGGAGCCAGTCTCCTGGGGATTCCGGTCAGCACCACCCACGTGGTCTCATCGGCAATTATGGGGGTGGGAGCTGCTAAAAGACTAAGGGGGGTGCGATGGAATATCGCCAGGCAGATAATCATCGCCTGGTTTGTAACCATACCCTCGGCAGCTTTGGTTTCGCTGCTAATTTATCGCCTGTTGATGATATTCTATTAATTATATATACACTGTTTTAAATAGCCAGCACTCTCCCGATATTCGGGGAGAGTTTTTTTATGACCAAGAAAGCTTTGCAAAATGAAATATAACAAGGGATAATAGAAGTAGTGATTTTTCTACCAAAGGAGTTGGGGGTTTGAAAGTTTATAAAATTCCTGAAGCTACGGTGATACGTTTATCAATTTACTCCCGGCAGCTTCATTACTTAAAGGATGCCGGCGTAGAAACGGTTTCTTCTGAGGAAATTGCCAATAGTGTGGGAGTGAGCTCGGCCCAAGTACGTAAAGACCTGGCCTATTTTGGCGAATTTGGCACGCGCGGGGTGGGCTACCGGGTCGAAGAGCTATTAGGATATTTAACTAAGATTCTGGGTTTAGATCAACAATGGAGAATAGTAATCGTAGGGGCGGGAAAATTGGGATCAGCCCTGGCACTTTACCAGGGATTCCGGGAAAGAGGATTTGCTATAAGTGCGATTTTGGATTCAGATGAGAACAAGGCGGGCGAGAGGCTGGACGATATCATGATAGAACCAATGGATCTACTTGAGATCCGGGTTAAGGAACATGACATTAATATAGGTATTATTACAGTACCAGCAGTGAACGCTCAAGATGTAACTGACCGCTTGGTACAAGCAGGAGTTCCCGCTATTCTAAATTTTTCTCCTCGAGTGCTTAAAGTGCCTGCGGATATTATCTTAAGGAATGTGGACCTATCGGTGAACTTGAAGATACTGAGTTTTAACCTTTCCTACAATCGTTAATTACTTGTTAAGGAAGTTCACTTATTAAGGCTTTGAAGCTGATAGACAAGCCCCAAGCTTTGATTTTTCTTATACCTTTGCCTGCAATTTTCTCGACCTTGTTTTTAGCATATACTAGTGCTAAACTTGAAAAAATGTATACTGGAGGATCATATAGTGGCAAGCAGATCTCGTACCTATCCTGGATGGCAATTGTTGTTGCTGATGATGGCTCTAGGAGGGATTATCGGCGGCTGGATCGGGGACGCTATTGTTAAAGTGTGGCCTGGTTTGGGTTTGCTGGGAAGTGTTCAGAGCGTGGGACTTCCCGCCATGACTATGGACCTACATGTATTTTCTTTAACTTTCGGCTTCATGCTCCATATTAATTTTTTTAGCATACTTGGTTTTGTAGTAGCTTGGGTATTTTATCAACGACTTTAGGGACAAATTTTTGATTGCATGACTAGTCCCAAGATGAGGATTATGGATTTGAAAAAAATAATACTAGCATCAGGGTCACCTCGGAGGAAGCTATTATTGCAGCAACTAGGGCTTGAGTTTATCACCTCGCCCTCTAATATAAATGAAGACCTTTCTTTTTTAGCATCACCGCCAGAACTGGCCCGCACTTTTGCTCTTCAGAAGGCTCAGCAAGTTGCCAGCGGACTGAATGAGGGAATTATAATTGCCGCTGATACTGTAGTAACGTGGGCAGGAAATGTCATGGGCAAGCCTCACCATAGGGAGGAAGCCTACCACATCATATCCTGTTTAAGTGGTCAGTGCCATCAGGTTATTACTGGTATTTGTGTTATAGATGTAGTGGATAATATACCCGAAACAGCCACCGAGATTACTGACGTATTTTTCCGTTCCCTTTCCTCACGCGAAATCAATAACTATTTAGACCATGAAGAGTGGGGAGATAAAGCAGGGGCTTATGGGATTCAAGGACGGGGTGCGTTACTGGTTGACCATATAATAGGTTGCTATTATAATGTGGTTGGTTTGCCTTTGAATCGCCTGAATTTGATGTTAAGAAGTAAAGGCCTGGATTTATTGGAGGTATATTGAATCATGCAGTATACAACTCTTATTAAAAATATGCCTGAAAACATGCGTCCCCGGGAAAAATTATTGGCCAGGGGAGAAACCAGTCTTAATGAACATGAATTGCTGGCTATTATTCTGGGACAGGGCACCCGCGATATTAGTGCCTTGGAATTGGCCAACCAGTTGCTTAGTACCTATAAAGGGCTAAGACATCTGCAAGATGCCAGCCTGGAAGAACTTATTCAAGCTAAGGGAATAGGACCAGCTAAAGCGGCCAGCATTAAAGCTGCGGTGGAGATTGGAAGACGGGTTGCCATTGATAGCGAAACCCGATTTTTGATTAAGTGTCCAGAGGATGTAAAACAATATGTAAACCAGGTACTATTAAAAGAAATGCGAGACTATGACCGGGAACATTTTCTGGTCTTATACCTGGATAGAAAAGGTGGAGTCATTGCGAAAGAAAACGTCTCAGTGGGCGGGCTCCATAGTTCTATAGTTCATCCGCGTGAAGTGTTTAAAACCGCAGTTAAACGCAGCGCCGCATCTATAATTCTAGCCCACAATCATCCCAGCGGAGATCCTGCTCCCAGTCGTGAGGATATTGATATAACCCGCCGCTTGATTGATGCTGGTAACATTATGGGTATAGAGATAATTGATCATGTTATTATAGGAGAGAACACTTATTGTAGTTTTAAAGAAAAGGGTTTGATATAAGTTTAAGGAGGATTTTATACTGTGTTTTTTAGTAAAGATTTGGGCATAGATCTGGGTACTGCAAATACTCTCGTTCATATTAAAGGGAGTGGTGTCATCTTGACTGAGCCTTCCGTGGTTGCCATACAGGTTAACACCGGCAAAGTTCTGGCGGTTGGGGAAGAGGCCAAGCAAATGATTGGCAGGACTCCAGGTAACATTGTAGCCATACGTCCGATGAAGGATGGAGTTATTGCTGATTTTGATGTGACCCAGTCTATGATAAAGTATTTTATTGGGAAAGCGCTGAATGGTAAAAATACGTTCTTAAAGCCGCGGGTGGTAATTAGTATACCGACGGGTTGTACTACCGTAGAAGAGCGAGCAGTCAGGGAGGCCGCACTGGCGGGGGGAGCCAAGGAAGCCTATTTGTTAGAAGAACCAATGGCTGCCGCCATTGGTGCGGGTCTGCCGGTTCATGAACCCACTGGCAATATGATCGTAGATATTGGCGGCGGAACTACTGAAGTAGCAGTTATTTCACTAGGAGGAATAGTTACTGCCAAATCAGTACGAGTAGCTGGAGATAAAATGGACGAGGCTATAATTCAACATTTGAAGAAAACTTATAACCTGTTAATTGGTGAGCGCACTGCCGAGAATATTAAAATCAATATCGGCTCGGCCATATGGGAGGAGCCAGAGGAGTTTTATGAAGTAAAAGGTCGGGACCTGGTGAGCGGGTTGCCGAAGATAATTTCGATCTCTTGCCTGGAAATTCAGCAGGCTCTGAAAGAAACTGTTGAGCAAATCATTGAAGGAATCAAGGTGTGTCTGGAAAAGACCCCACCGGAGTTGGCTTCCGATATTATGGATAGAGGCATAGTTCTGGCCGGCGGGGGATCGCTCTTGCGGGGCCTGGACAAGATGATTGGTTATGAAACGCATATGCCGGTTTATGTTTGTGAGGAGCCGTTGCTAGCGGTAGCACGGGGAACTGGCAAGGTACTTGAAAATATTGAGGATCTAAAACGCATAATTTTAAATCCTAGAAGAAATGAGTAGCCAGGTGAGGATCTTTGTTAAAATTATTTAGAAGCAAAAGCTTCTGGACCATATTATTAACGGTTTTGGTCTTGCTAGTTATCATGAAGTCTAGCACCAGCAACCGCCAGGAAATAACTCTGCTGGAAAAGCTTGTCCGGGAGAGTTATGCTCCTTTGCAAAGCGGGGTGGATAAGTTAAAACAAGGAATTGGTCAATCCGTAATCAGGTTGGCCGGGGGGCCAGATCTTGAGGAACAGCTTAAGACTCTAACGATTAAAAATAATTTGCTGAGTCTGGAAAATATGCAGCTCAGAGAAAATGAGGCTGAAGCCCAGCGCTTGAGAAGTCTTCTAGACTATAAACAAACCCAAAATGATCAATATGTGCTGGAGGCAGCTCGGGTTATTGCTCGCAGTCCTAACAACTGGTATAAAACTTTGACTATAGATAAAGGAACTGCCAGCGGTATTGCCATGAATATGCCTGTCATCAACCCCAACGGATTGGTGGGCAAAGTGGTAAGTGTCAGCAGTAATTCCTCGCAGATATGGTTGATGACAGACCGGGAGATGGCAGTAGGGGCTATTTTGCAGGAAACCCGCGAGACCAAAGGTATTGTCGAAGGGCTGGGTGACAACGGGCAACTCAGGATGATTAACATACCTTATTATTCTCCGGTTAGTGAAGGTGAGAAAGTTATTAGTTCCGGTTTATCGGAAACTTACCCTCCCGGTATTCAAATTGGTGTAATCAAAGATATTATAAAAGATGTTAATGGTCTAGTGCTATCCGCTACCGTAGAACCTTCAGTTGATTTCGACCAGTTGGAGGAAGTGCTGGTTATCAAGCAATTTCGAGGGACACAATAAAAAGGTGGCGAAGGGGTGTAGCCTGACATGCGCTATTTAATACTCACACTGTGGCCGTTTCTGGCATTATTTCTACAAACAACATTTTTTCGATCTTTCAGTATCCAGGGGACGGTACCAGATATGGTGCTGGTGCTGGTGATATTTTATGCAATATTTAATGGTGCCGACCGTGGCACCATTTATGGGGTAATGTGCGGTTTGTTGGAAGATCTTTATATGGGACGTTTTATAGGCATTAATGCCATCAGTAAGGGCATTACTGCCTATGTCGTTGGCAGACTGCAGGGAAATGTTTTTAAGGAAAATTTGCTGGTCGGGGTAATAGGAGTGATAGCTGGTACCTTGCTCAACTCTACCCTATTATTCATTCTTTCGCTAATCAGTTTCGCAGTATTTAATCTGGATAAGTCCATTTTTATGAATCTTATCTATCAGGGAGTATATAATACCTTGATTGGGATACCTTTATATATTTGGTATTATCGATCTTCCACCCAGGGATTTCTCCGGAAAGGAGGAAAGCTATAAATGAGTTCTAATAATTTAAATCTTAAGCTAAAGATTTTTTGGGGGATTGCTATTGGACTGATGGCTGTATTATGTGTTAAGTTGGCCATAGTACAGCTTTTTTATAGTGATATATACCAAGCCAAAGCCAAGGAGAACAGGATTAGGCTTGTTTCTATAAAAGCTCCCCGAGGTGAAATCTATGATAGGAATGGTGATACCCTGGCTGCCAACCAGTTGGTATATATATTAAGCATCACTAATCCCAGTGCCGGTGGTCAGGATCAGTTAGTTGCAAGGCTGGTCAACATTCTCCAACCCTACTATCCCGAGGTAACCGCCGCAATTATTAACGATAAAATTGCTATGCAGAAGTTCCGCTTGTTTGAGCCAGTAGTAATAGTACGTGATATCCCTTGGGAGTTGGTAGTTAAGCTGGAGGAAGACCGCCAGAACCTTCCCGGAGTGGCAATTACTATTGAACCCCTCCGGGTGTATCCACAGGGAAGCTTGGCCGGGCATGTTCTGGGCTATATTCATTCAATTAGTCAGGACGAACTAACTGCTGACAGTACCAATTACACCATGAACAGTCTTATTGGCAAATCAGGCATAGAAAAGCAGTATGAAGCGGAACTCCGCGGAAAAGATGGTGCACGCCGCTTAGAGGTGGATGCCCAGGGTCGGCCGGTGGGAGAACAGGCAACGCTTGATCCGGTACCGGGCAACAACCTCAAACTGACGATAGATACTAAATTGCAGACCGTAATGGAAAACTCTATGGCGAGCAACCTGGCTCGTCTGCAAAAGACTTATCCCAAGGCTAAAGTGGGTTCAGCCATACTAATGGATATAAAAAACGGTGAGATATTGGCAATGGACAGCAGTCCGGCTATGCGACCAGATGATTGGAAAGGTAACATAAGTAGTAAACTAGCCACTTATTATTTCCCGCAGGGCTCCAGCTACAATCCCATGGATCCTGGGGGGGCATTAAACCGTGCCATACAGGCAAGTTACCCACCGGGTTCTACCTTCAAACCTATCACCGGTATGGCAGCGCTGGAAGCCGGCGTTATGAACCCGTTGACCGACTATGTCAACTGTCAGGGCAAGTACTGGATTGCTCCCTATATACCCTGCACGGGAGTTCATGGCAATGTAAATTACTATGGTGGTATGGCGGTTTCCTGCAACGTCTACTTCCAGGAGATGGGGCGGCGGGCCACCAAAGATAACATAATACAAGTAGCCGAGGATTTTGGTTTGGGCGATAAAACCGGAATTGATTTACCTTATGAGACTCAGGGTCTGGTGCCCACCCCCGCCTGGAAAAAGGAATTAAACGATTTGCTTATAAACCGCAAATATGATAATCTGCGTAAACAATTGGAGGATAAATACAGCCAGCTTATATCCGCAGCCGCTGGAGCTGATGCGGTAAAGGATTTGGAAAATAAGAAGAAGAATGAAAAAGCCCAGCTGGAGGCGCAATATCAGATAGATTATAATTGGGATACTAACTGGCAGGCTTTTGATACGTTTAATATGTCCATAGGCCAGGGAGCCAACCAATATTCGATCATAGAACTGGTAGATTATGTGGCTGCTTTAGCTAATGGGGGAGACTTATTGCGTCCGCATGTTTTGAAATCGATTTTGTCTCCCGATAAAAATGTAATCCAGCAGGTTACACCTGAAATTATTCGTCACGTATCTGAGTCAGCCCAAAATATGGCTGTGACTAGAAGAGCCATGGTGGGAGTTACCCAACCAGGGGGAACAGCCTCTTTTCTATTTAATAATTTCCCCGCCAATATTACAGTGGGGGCTAAAACAGGTACAGCTGAAACCAACCGGGTAGGAGATGACGCCAACAGTGAATTCCATGGTGTTTTCATTGCCTTTGCTCCCGCTGATAATCCAACCATAGCCTTTGCCGGGGTTATAGAATACGGGCAGCATGGCAGTGAGTCGGTAGGATATGTGGCAAAAGACGTGTTTGAACAGTATTTTGGACTGGTTGATCATTATACTCAGATTAAAGCCCAACAGAATCCACCTAAGAGTTAAACCTAGTTGAGCACGGTCATCCTTACTTCTTCAAATTAGGGGTAACAAGGGGCTGACAAGGGGACGGTCCTTTTGTCACCTATTTAAGATTTGACTTGAGCTGACAAAAGGACCGTCCCCTTGTCAGCCCCTTGTTACGGATTTCTGCCTTATTTTAACGATGTCGAAAAAAGCGATCAAATTCATCCAAAGATTTGTCGGAAAAATTATTAATTTTATAAGATGTAAACGACTTCAAAAGGGGTAATCTGAGCAGATTACCCCTTTTATTATGTTTTTCTTTAGAGGAAAATTATGTAAATAATAGAATTACTTAGTGAATAGTAAGCTTGAGCAGCTAATTTTAGGTTTGGATGGGGGCATGTTATGTCTATTGAGTTATTAGCGAATGGATTAAATGATGAAGTAGTTATAGATTTGAGTTCTTTTAATAGTCTGGAGGAGATGAAGACACAACTCGATAAAAGCCTGGCCATCGTACATAAATACGGAAAAGAAACCCAAGTTTGTATCGACATCGGCATTAAAAGATTAACTGAGCGGCAGCTGCGTGAATTGGAAAACTTAGTGGGTGAGAATGGTTTATATCTGAAAGGATTAAGGAATAGCGAAAGCCCTGCCAACCGTGACCCGTCCAAAGAAACAGTTATTAGTCCTCAGAGCCAATTTGCAGAAGGTTCTGAAACAGTTATGATTTGCCGTCATTTAAGGTCAGGACAGAAATTTTTCACCCGCGGCAACATAGTTATTTTAGGCGATATTAATCCGGGAGCGGAAATTATCGCCGGAGGCAACATTCTAGTGATGGGAGCTTTAAGGGGAATGGCCCATGCTGGAGCCATGGGAGATGAGGAATCCGTTATTGCAGCGTTTCGATTAAATCCTACCCAGCTTCGGATTGCCAATCATATTACTCGTGCCCCGGATGGTGAGAGATTTGAGGTGAACAATCCTGAACTGGCACGAATCAGGGCAGGCAAGGTAGTTATTGAGAGATTAAAAATATAGTGGGAGGCGTGATGATGAACAGTAGAGTACTGGTTGTTACTTCCGGTAAAGGCGGAGTGGGTAAAACAACCACCAGCGCTAATCTAGGAACAGCACTGGCCATGATGGATAAGAAAGTAGTGCTCATCGATACAGACATTGGATTAAGAAATCTTGATGTTGTAATGGGGTTAGAGAATAGGATAGTATTCGATATTGTCGATGTGGTTCATGGTAATTGCAAGCTCAAACAAGCTCTTATAAGAGATAAGCGTTTTGAAAATATGTGCCTTTTGCCAGCGGCGCAAACTAAGGAGAAAACTGCAGTAACACCGCACCAAATGAAAAACCTTACCAACGAACTGCGGGGAGAATTTGATTTTATAGTAGTCGATTGTCCGGCAGGTATTGAACAAGGTTTTAAAAACGCTATCGCTGGTGCTGATTCAGCCATAGTGGTAGCCACACCAGAGGTATCATCGGTAAGGGATGCAGACCGTATTATAGGTCTGCTCGAAGCGGCTGGCTTGGCTGACAGCCGGCTGATAATAAACCGAATACGTCCTAAAATGGTAAAAAAAGGTGACATGATGGATATTACTGACATTATTGATATTCTCTCCATTGAGCTGCTCGGAGTGGTTCCTGAGGATGAATGTATAGTTATTTCGACCAACCGCGGAGAGCCAGCGGTGTTGGGCAATGTCTCCCGGGCTGGAGAGGCTTACCGCCGCATAGCCCGTAGAATATTGGGTGAAGAGGTTCCCATGTACTCACTTGACGAATCATCCAATCTCATGACCCGGTTCAGAAGAATGCTCAAATTGGCCAGGTAGCAGAGGAGGGATGGTTTTGTTGGATTTTTTTACGAGATTGTTTAGTAAAGAGTCCGCTGGCAGCAAAGAGGTGGCTAGAGAACGTCTACGCTTGGTCCTTATCCATGATCGCAGTGTGGTATCACCCGAGTTAATAGCAGCGTTAAAGGAGGATCTCATCCGGGTCATTCAGCAGTATATGGATATCGATGTGGAAAGCCTGCTGGTTAACCTTGAAAATGAAGATGATTCAATCGCTTTAATAGCGAACATACCGATAAAGAGTTTAAAGCGAGCAGTGAATATTTAGGAGGGGGGAGCAAACTTAGGTAAATATCCTTAGAAAATGTATTGGGCAAGGTAATCCCAGGTTGAGGCCTGGGATTACCTTTTTTCTACCCCTGCAATGGTAATACCCTCTTTTGGCCTACCAGTACCCTGTCAACACAATTCTATATCTTCTTGTCGGTCAAATTTCCACATGCCTGCGTTGTCGTCAATCGCAATACATCTAGTATTACTCAATCCTCCGCCTAGTCCTGCAAAAATTTGTCAGGGCAAATAATATACAGACTTGGGATTGACAGGGCACTAGACATAACAATTTTAATAACCTTATAATGAACTCGGGGGGATTATGCTTTGAATGTAAAAAGATTTAAACTTATGGATAAATATTTTCTAGCGACTCTGGTCACAATCCTGGTATTTGGCATGGTAATATTGTCCAGTGCCAGCGCCGGTATTAGCAGCGACCCTTATTTATACGTGAAAAAACAGGGAGCTTTTCTAATTCTCGGGATTATATTTGCGTTTCTTCTTATTAGATTTGATTATACCCAGTTGGAAAAATATAGCCCTTATCTATATGGTCTCGCTCTCGTAGTATTAATAGTGGTGTTGATATTTGGTACGGAAGTGCGTGGTACCACGGGCTGGATTGGAATTGGAGGGCTGCCGCCTGTACAGCCAGCGGAGTTTACTAAAATAATTTTGATACTTACTTTTGCCGATTTTCTAAGTAGACGGAAAGGGGAGCTAAATACTTTCGCTCAACTCCTGCCCTGTTTTGCTTATATGGGCGCACCTTTTATTCTTATTTTGATGCAGAAGGACCTGGGAACAGCTCTGGTCTATATAGTGATTACGGTTGGCATGATGTATATTGCAGGGGCTAATCCGCGTTTGTTAACGAAGCTAATTGCTGGTTTCGTGCTATTCATCGCGCTGATGGTATTTTTGCACTTCCGATTTAATATGTGGCTGCCTTTGGACGATTATCAGTTTAAGCGCCTATCCATTTTTGTCAATCCCTACCAGGATGGTAAGGGAGGGCGCGGGGACGGTTGGAATACCATACAGTCACTTATCGCCATCGGGGCGGGTGGATTTAAGGGTACTGGTCTATATCTTGGGACGCAGGTCCAATTGAATTTTTTGCCTGAGCGCCATACCGACTTTATCTATGCCGTAATTGGCGAAGAATTCGGGTTTTTGGGGGCTGCTTTCCTAATTATGCTCTATGGGTTTCTCCTATCAAGAGCATTAGTCATTTGCAATAACTCCCGTGAACTATATGGAACCCTAATTGTGGCTGGGATTACAGCCATGTGGCTGTTCCATATTTTCGAAAATATCGGCATGTGTATAGGCCTTATGCCGATTACCGGGATTCCCTTGCCTTTTGTAAGTTATGGCGGGAGTTCTATGTTAACCAATATGATGGGAGTAGGATTAATCCTAGGTGTAAATATTAGAGGCAAGAAGATAGTCTTTTAAGCCTGGGGAAACAGAGGTCAAGGAGACCTAAGTACACAAATATCACAAGCTCAAAGTGCCAAATGTTAAGGGGACCGTTGTTGTCAATAACGGTCCCCTTAACATTCCCCTTGATAATGGCATAAATCCGGCCCGGATATTATATATTTAGTAAAAACCGGGACGGTGATAAAATATGCTGCGTACTTTTAAGGTAAAAATGCTGGGTGTCATAGTGATAGTTGCCGTGGTGGGCTTCATAATGCAATATAACCAGAGCGGTAGTCAGTTGTTACAACCGGCTCTGCAATATATTATGGACAACAAATATGATGTGAGAGCTGTCCTGGCTAGGTATGTGCAAATTCCCGGTTCGGGAAATGTGAATAGTTTGCTGCCGGCTTCGGGAGGAGTCCTCCTGCGCCAGCCCTGTGCATTTCTGAGCATAGAGAGTCATTTTGGCTGGCATTGGGATCAACAGGAGAAAAGGAGTAAATTTAACCCGGGAATGCAGCTAAACGTAGCCAAAGGTACCGAGGTTAAGCCTATGTTAAGCGGGCAAGTTGTACAGATAACAACTAACGGAGATCAAAAAACGGTTCTAATCAAGCATGATAGCAATCTTTTCTCTCTTTACGGAGGGCTCCAGCAATCACAGGTTAAAGAAGGGGGGAGTGTTCGCGAGGACACCGTAATAGGCAAAACAGGAGAAACTTTATATTTTGAAGTGCGAGGTAAAGACGGGCCGGTCGACCCCCAGAGTATTTTTAAATAGCGATGCAAGTAGGAAAGATTGCTGGAGTACGCATCCGTATAAACCTTTTCTTTTTGCTGCTGTGTGCGCTGTATATCGCCCTGGGTTTAGCAGCGGAGGTTATGCTTATTCTAGGTGCCGTCCTGGTTCACGAAATTTCCCATGTAGTAATGGCCTTGGTTCTGGGAGTGAAGGTGACGGAAATTGAAATCCTGCCTTTTGGGGGTCAGGCTAAAATTGAGGATTTCACCGGTCTTGAACCCGATTATGAAATATATATTGCCCTGGTTGGACCCATTGTAAGCTTGTCCTTAGCGGGCATTTTTTATTTTCTGCAAGCCCACCTAGCTTCATCATATCTGTCCCTCTTTATTAATATCAATTTATTCTTAGGAGTCTTTAACTTATGCCCGGCTCTGCCCATGGATGGCGGGCGAATCTTAAGGGCCTTGCTTTCCCAGGCCATAGGTTATAAGAAGGCCACAGGGAAGGCAGCGGCCCTGGGCAAACTAATTGCCGTGATTTTCATCCTCGTCGGGCTGTACCAGGTTTACTTCCAAAAGAGCGGTGCCAATTATGTGGTCATAGGTATTCTGTTGTTCTGGGCGGCCCGGCGGGAGGGGCAAATGCTGGTCTATGCCTTCATGCGTTATCTGGTCAACAAGAAAGGTGATCTCTCCAAACATGGCGTTCTGCCAGCGCAACAAATCATCAGCCGCGAAGATACTTTAATTAAAAAAATATTGGAATCAACCCGACCCAGTTATTATTTGGTGGTAGTGGCAGTCGACGAAGCCGACCACTTGATAGGTATGCGCAGTGAAGCAGAGTTGATCGAATGCTTCTTTGAAAAGGGCCCGGGAGCGCGCTTGCGGGATTGTTAACCAGAATACGGGCCAACAGGGGGACGTTCTTTTTGTTGGCCTTCCCACTTTGCCTACGAGGCCAACAAAAAGAACGTCCCCCTGTTGGCCCGAGGTAATAAGAATATGCATGATCTTTAGTTTGTATTTGGGTTTTGTGATAAGATAATAGCAATGATTTTTTAGGGGACTAGCATAGTCCCATGAGATGGAGGCAGACAGACAGTTATGAAAGATCGGATTATTAAGGATATATTACCGCGTGTGTCCAAGCCCGCGCGTTATACAGGCGGGGAGCTTAATATAATAAAGAAGGACTGGGAGAAAAGCCAAATTAAAATGGTATTTGCTTTCCCGGATGTTTATGAAATTGGTATGTCCCATATCGGGGGCAAGATTTTATATGGTCTGGTAAATGAGACCAGCAATCATTTGATGGAACGATCCTACGCCCCTTGGCCGGATATGGAGGCTATAATGCGGGAGGAGGGAATCCCCCTGTATTCCCTGGAATCGTTTACCCCATTGCATAAGTTTGATGTGGTAGGCTTCTCTTTGCAATATGAATTATCGATTACCAATGTGTTAAATATGTTGGATTTAAGCAATATTCCTATCTGGTCCCGGGAGAGACAGGGGGATGATCCTCTGGTGATTGCGGGTGGGCCGGTATCATTTAATCCTGAGCCTTTTGCCGAATTTTTTGATGCTTTTCTTATTGGTGATGGGGAAGAACTGCTCTTGGAGTTTCTGGATTGTCTGGAACAAAATCAAGAACTGGATCGGAAAACACGGCTTTTAAAGGCAGCAGCGATTGAAGGGGTTTATGTGCCGGCATTCTATGCGGTTGAATATAATGAGGACAAGACCCTTTTGTCGATGCAGCCTCAGGAGCCCGGAGTTCCAGTGCGGGTGCGCAAACGCCTGGTTGAGGATCTCGACAATGCCTATTATCCTGCCAAGCCGATAGTACCCTATATGGAAATAGTGCATGATCGAGTGGTACTGGAAGTGATGCGAGGCTGTCAACGTGCTTGTCGCTTTTGCCATGCAGGTATGGTATACCGGCCCGTACGGGAAAAAAGTGTCGGTGTGCTTAAAATTCAGGCAGAGAGTCAGCTTCGTAATACCGGTTATGATGAGATATCGCTGGCTTCTTTGAGCACCCTGGATTATTCCGGAGTTAACCGCTTGGTAAAAGACCTGGTAAAAACTTATGGAGACAAGGGAGTAGGAGTGGCCTTGCCTTCGCTGCGGGTGGATGCTTTTTCGATTGAGCTGGCCAATGAAGTGCAAAAGGTGCGCAAGACGACGCTTACACTGGCACCAGAGGCTGGTACCCAGAGATTAAGGGATGTAATTAATAAGAACATCTGTGAAGATGATTTGTATAAAGCGGTTGAAGCGGCCTTCGGGTCCGGATGGAACTCGGTGAAACTCTATTTCATGCTGGGATTGCCTAGCGAGACCGAAGCCGATCTGGACGGAATATTGGAACTGTTAGCCCGGGTCAAGTCAATCGGCAACCGCCTGTCACGCAGAGCGGTAGAAGTTAGAGCTAGCCTGGCATGCTTTGTACCCAAAGCCCATACCCCTTTCCAGTGGCAGCCCCAAAATACTATAGCCCAGCTCGAAGAAAAGCGCAGATATATGTTGAAGCAAAAGATGAGAAATATTAAGCTGAGTTTTCATGACAGCCAGACCAGCATGCTCGAAGGAGTAATAGCCCGCGGGGATCGTAAACTGAGTCAGGTCATTTATCGGGCTTGGCTTAGCGGGTGCAAATTTGATGGATGGTCGGAATATTTTAAATTCGATCCTTGGATGCAAGCCTTCGCAGACTGTAACATTGACCCAGCCTTCTATAGTGAGAGACAACGCCCTTATAATGAGCTGTTTCCCTGGGATTTTGTGGATACAGGGGTAAGCAAAGCTTACCTGGCCGAAGAAAATGAATTGGCCACTGTCGGTGTTTGCACTTCTGATTGCCGTCAAGTGGGCTGTTTAAACTGCGGAGTTTGTACTGAATTAGGGGTTAATCTAGACATAAAGGAGGAAGGGTAGATGCGTTTGCGAGCACAGTATAGTGTGGGTCCGGAACTAAAGTTTCTGGCAAATCTGGACATGATGCATCTTATGGAACGCGCTTTGCGTCGGGCTCAGATCCCTTACTTGCTTAGCGAGGGTTTTAATCCCCATATCAGGTTGTCAATGGGGACGATACTGCCGGTGGGTCTCTGGGGGGAAAAGGAATATTTTGATCTGGAACTGCAGCGCATGCCCACGGCTGACTTCACGACTGCCATGAATAATGCCCTGCCACCCGGGATGCATATTCAGTTTTGCCGGGAGATAGCACCGGGAATACCTTCCTTGATGAAGATGGTTAATGCGGCTGACTACGCCTTTATGATTAAGAAGAGCGGGCTGGAATTGAGAGATATTATTGCTCAAATTCTGGACCAACCGGAAATATCAGTGCAGAGCCGGGGCAAAAACAAGTCAGTGTATAAAGATCTACGACCAGGAATTTTTGGGATTACTTTAGATACTGATGACCAGGTTGAGATTGTTAACATAATGGTTAGTGTAAACGAACCGCTGAATGTAAGGTTTGATGAATTACTGGATGTCTTTACCGGCAATGGTGTAGACAAGGAATTAATGCTGGATTTTTGGAGGCGGGGGAATTATATTAGACAGGCAGATAGATTTTCCGCACCGTTGGAAATAAAATAAATTCAACTGGATTCCGGTAGTATTTTGGAGAAGGTGTATTAGTTGTTTAGAGACATAATAGCCGAGGTTTATCCCTGGGAATCACGAGTAGCTATTGTGGAGGAAGATCGCCTGGTAGAGGTGTTTTGGGCGGATCAGGAAGAAAATGTGGGCAATATATACAAGGGCCGGGTTAAGGATGTAATACCGGGTCTTTCCTGCGCTTTTATTGATATCGGTATGGCCAAGAATGCCTTCTTATTTGCGGGTGATATTGCTCGGGTAAATAAGGGTGCCAGTATTACGGATGTGTTAAAGAGCGGTCAGGAAGTAATGGTACAGGTTAAAAAAGAGGCATTTGCTGAAAAGGGAGCGCGGGTAACCGGCGATATCACCATCCCTGGACATTTCCTGGTTTTGCTGCCCTTTCAGAATGATGTGTCTATTTCGCGCAAAATTGTAGATGATGACCGCCGCAAATGCCTGCGCAATCTCATTGAAAAAAATAAACCGGAACGCGTCGGCATTATACTCCGTACTGCCTGTTTGGATGCGGAAGATAATGAAATTATGGGTGAACTGCGCCGGCTTTTAGAGGTATGGCAAGAGATAAAATATCGTTATGATAAAAATAAGGCCCCCACTTCAATTTATGAAGATATGGATGTTTTGGAGAGGGCTTTGCGTGATTACCTTGACGGTGACCTAAGACATATAATTATTAACAATCTCAAGCTTAAAGACAAGATCGACCGCTTTATTAAAATACAGGGTACCGGCAATGCTTACAATATTCAATTTGCTGAGGGAGACTTGTTCGAAAAATATGGACTGGAAAAAGACATCCGCAAAGCTCTGCGTCGTAAAGTATGGTTAAAAAGCGGCGGATATTTGATCTTTGATGCTACCGAAGCAATGACCGTAATTGATGTCAACAGCGGCAAGTTCACCGGTAAGGATGATTTCGAGGACACTGTATATAAACTGAATCTGGAGGCCGCCCTGGAAATTCCTCGCCAGCTTAGATTGCGCAGCATCGGAGGAATAATTTTAATTGATTTTATCGATATGAAAAATAAACAGAATCAGGAAGATGTAGTGGCAGTTCTCCGTAAAGAGTTGGAGAAAGATAAAGCCCATTCTCGCATCATTGGAATGACCGGGCTAGGTTTCCTGGAGATGACTCGCAAAAAGTCGCGCTACGGAATTGCCCAGGTTTTTAATGATGAATGTCCGAGTTGTCATGGTCGGGGGCATACTATTAATATTCTCTCTCTAGCCTGCCAAGTAAAAAGAAAACTGGCCAACTTAGGTTATTTGGAAAGTGATGAAATTGTCTGTGAATTGCATCCTCATTTACTGGAATTTATTATGAATGACGAAAAGAATCTGAGTTATATTCAGCATGTGACCGGTAAGAGAATTAAGCTGATATCCAAAGAAGGTCTTAATCTTGATGATTACAATATTACTGCCGGCCAGGTTCGAGACGACTGAAGCGGCTTGACGTCAGTCATTTTATATGTTATTTTGTTAACTGGTTGCACGTTTTTGCAACCGCGCGGTTCGGGTTTTTAAAATGGCTTAAGTACCCTGTTAACCCCAGATTATAACTAGAATTAACAGGGTACGGACCTACCTTGGGACCGGCGAGTCTAAGAAATGTGGAGGTGTTTTAATGTACGCAATAATTCAGACAGGCGGCAAGCAATATAAGGTTGCCGAAGGAGAAATCCTTAAAGTTGAGAAATTAGTAGGGGTAGCCGGCGATAAATTGACCCTGGATCAAGTTCTCATGATTAAAGATGAGAGCGGAACCGCCAGGATTGGCACTCCGACCGTCAAAGACGCCCTAGTTACCGTTGAGGTGATTGAGCAAGGACGGGAAAAAAAGATCACTGTTTATAAGTACAAGAAAAGAAAGAATTATCGCCGTAAACAGGGTCATCGGCAAGCCTTTACTAAAATAAAGGTTGAAAAGATCGAAGGTTAAGCAGGACATTCGTTTCCTGCCGCATAATCAGAATAATAATACTCAACATGTTTGAGTACTTACTGGGAGGTTTTATACATGGCACATAAGAAGGGTGTTGGCAGCAGTAGAAATGGCAGAGACAGTAATTCCAAGCGTCTCGGGGTTAAAAGGGGCGATGGGCAGTTCGTTCTGGCCGGTAACATACTTGTAAGGCAGAGAGGCACCAAAATCCATGCTGGCAAAAATGTTATGGTGGGCGGAGACGATACCCTATTCTGCACCGTAGATGGCACGGTTAAGTTTGAAAGAAAAGACAAGACCAGAAAACAGGTGAGCGTTTATCCAATCGAGGAATGCATCATCCAGTAAAAAGCTTGACAACCACATCGATTCTTGAGCCCCTGGAATATTTCAGGGGTTTTTGTTATTATTAGGAATAACATGGAGGCGTTGGGTTTGGAAGCTGAACAAACGGTAGGTTTATTAAGAAGAGTCAGACATGATTTTGCCAATCATTTGCAGGTCATCAGCGGCTATTTGGACATGGGTCGGCCGGAACAGGTAAAGGAATATTTGACAGCGGTAATGGAAGAGATCATAGCTGAAAGGCTCATTTTTGAGTCTCAGCAAGGAGAAGCCGCGCTCTATTTTTATGAACAAACACTACTGGCTTATGATTTGGGAATTAAGCTGCGCTATGAGGATATAGATATTGACGACTGGGCAATATTAAAGGCAAGTGGTGAGCCTTGTAAAAGTTTGGCTGACCTAAGTAAGGAATTAATTAAATCAGAAGAGGATGTAATCGTCTATCTTTCCATTTATGAAGACCCGGCGGGCGTGGATATGTTTTTCACCTGCGCGGATTGGGAAGACAGCACCAAGGTTATCAGGGTTAGCAAGGAGTGAGTTAATGTTTATTGATCATGCCAAGATATTTGTTAAGGGTGGAGATGGCGGCAACGGCTGTGTAGCGTTTCGCCGGGAAAAATTTGTTCCCCTGGGTGGTCCCTACGGCGGAGATGGAGGTCGGGGAGGAAATGTTATATTTGTAGCCGAAGAAGGTATGAGCACCTTGATGGATTTCCAATATCGGAAACATTTTAAGGCGGATCGCGGCGTACATGGAAGGGGCAAAAACCAGCATGGAGCCTGGGGCGAAGATCTGGTGGTCAAAGTTCCCCGTGGAACGATAGTAATAGACGACGATAACGGTGAAGTACTTGCTGACTTAACCGCTGACGGTCAAGAAGTTATGGTTGCCAAAGGCGGCCGCGGGGGTCGAGGTAACTGCCGTTTTGCGACGTCTACCCAGAAGGCTCCTTCTATGGCTGAAAATGGGGAACCCGGGGAAGAAAAGTATTTGCGCCTAGAATTAAAATTATTGGCCGATGTGGGCCTGGTAGGCTTTCCTAACGCAGGGAAATCTACCTTTATCTCAAGAGTTTCGGCGGCGCGTCCGAAAATAGCAGATTATCCTTTCACTACCCTTACGCCCAATCTGGGAGTGGTTATGACCAAAGATAAGAATTCCTTTGTTATTGCTGATATACCGGGGCTAATTGAGGGTGCTCATGAGGGCACCGGACTAGGTCACGATTTCTTGCGCCACATAGAAAGGAACAGAATGTTCTTGTTCATTTTGGATGCTGCGCAAGTCGATGGACGTAATGTAATGGAGGATTTTGTTACCCTGCGTAATGAATTGGAATTCTTTAATCCAGAGATGCTGGACCGGCCTTATTTGATAGTAGCCAATAAACTTGATATACCTGAAGCCGAAGAAAATTTCCACCTCCTGCAGCAGCAATATGGTGACAAGGTTTTTGGCATATCCGCGGTTAGCGGTCAGGGTGTAGTTGATCTTATTGAAAAAACTTATACGCTGTTACAGAACATCCCGGCTGAAGAACATGTAGGTGAAGCCAGGGTGATAAGACGTTATGAGCAGGATATACCGTTCGAAATAGATATTGTTGATGGTGTCTACCAGGTAACTGGCAAACGCATTGAGAATTTGCTGACTATGACCAAGTTTAGTCAGGATGAATCATTGCAAAGGTTTCAGAGAACTATTGCCAGAATGGGATTGGATGATGCTTTGAAGGAAAAAGGCATACAGGTTGGTGATACCGTCAGGATTAAAGATATGGAATTTGATTATACCGAATAGTTTGGAACGATGGTTGTGGCAACCTTAATAGTGAGCTTTGAGCGAACATCAGGAGCCCCCGCAGGGGGATATCATTGAATCATTGTGATTTTCGCTGGTTTACGAGTTTTTTGAACATATTTTGGAAAGGAAAGTGAAGTGGGAATATAATGCGGGAGAGTTTTAAAGATTGTCGAAGAATTGTGGTGAAGGTAGGAACCAGTACCTTGACTCATCCTAACGGCCAGTTGAATCTAGGCCGAATGGAGCATATCGTTCGAGAATTGGCGGACTTGCATAACCAGAATATTGAGGTACTACTGGTAAGCTCCGGTGCAATCGGAACTGGTGCCAATCTTATGGGCCTGAAGAAAGTGCCCCGTACTCTGCCGGAAAAACAGGCTCTTGCTGCCATAGGGCAAGGGGCTCTGTTGCATATGTATGAGAAGTTTTTTGACGAATATGGAAAAACCGTTGCCCAGGTGCTGCTTACTCGTGAGGATCTGGATGAGCGGATGCGCTATTTAAATGCCACCAATACTTTGCTGGCGATTCTCAATATGAAGGTCATTCCCATTATTAACGAAAACGATACCGTAGTGGTGGAAGAGATAAAATTCGGCGACAATGATATGCTTTCTACAGTAATAGCGGGGATCGTCGATGCGGATTTGTTGATCATACTTTCGGATGTGGATGGTTTTTATGACATGGATCCCCGTACTTGTGAAGATGCAGTACTACAAAGTGAGATAATGGAAATTACCTATAACATGGAACTAAACTCGACTAATCGCGGTTTTGCCTTTTCCAGCGGGGGGATGCTCACCAAATTAAAAGGAGCCCGAGTTTGTATGGCGGCTGGTATACCTTTGGTTATAGCCAATAGCAGCGAACGGAATGTGCTCCGTCGCATTATTGCCGGAGAAAAACTGGGTACCCTATTTGTTCCGCGGCAAGAGAAAATGCAGGCTCGAAAGAAGTGGATTGCATTTGGTACGGTGTTGCACGGTAAACTGATAATTGACCAGGGGGCGGCTACCGCCCTGGTTAAAAGAGGTAAAAGCCTTCTGGCCTCAGGTATTGGGGAGGTGGAGGGTGATTTCGAGCGGGGCACAGTAGTGGCGGTATTGACCGCAGATGGACGGGAAATGGCCCGGGGTATGGCCAATTATAGCGCGGACGAAATAAGGCGCATTGCTGGCAAAAAGTCTGGAGACATAGAGAGGATTCTAGGGGGCAAAGACTATGACGAGGTAATCCACCGGAACAACCTGTGGGTTAAATGCTAAAACGGAAACAGGAACGATGGGACAGGGGGACAGGTCCCTTGTCCCATAGATTGTTATCAAGTTGGGTCTGCAATAAGGAACCATTAATTTCTTTCAGGGGGGGTATTAAAATGGAGAGTATTCAGGAAATACTGGTCAGTCAAGGTATAAAGGCTAAGAAAGCAGCCCGCTTTTTAGCTACGGCATCGACCAATATCAAGAATGAAGCATTAAATGCCATGGCAGATAGCTTGGAAGCAGGTCAGGCTGAGATACTGGCTGCCAATGGGCTGGATTTGGAACAGGGTTTCCGCCAGGGCTTAACATCGGCCTTGCTCGAACGACTTACCCTAAATGAAAGCCGAGTACACGATATGGCCCAGGGATTAAGAGACATAGCCGCCCTGCCTGATCCTGTAGGGGAATTGATTGATGCCTCTCGTCGGCCCAACGGTCTGGATGTGAGTCGGATAAGGACACCTATCGGGGTAATAGGTATCATCTATGAATCTCGTCCTAATGTTACCGCGGATGCTGCGGCTCTGTGCCTTAAAGCCGGTAACGCCATTCTATTACGCGGTGGAGAAGAAGCTCTGAACTCCAACCGGGTCATTGCTCGTCTGATCTCCGACGCCGCCCTGCAATGCGGGATACCGGAGGGGGCCATACAACTGGTTGACAGCGAAGATAGGGAAGCGGCGGTTTTCATGATGAAAATGCATGATTATCTGGACGTATTGATACCCCGGGGGGGCAAAGGTCTGAAAAAGGTTGTGCTGGAAAATGCCATTGTACCAATAATTATGACCGGCATGGGCAATTGCCATGTGTATATTGATAAGGACGGTGACTATGAGAAAGCCCTAAAAATAGTGCACAATGCCAAAGTACAAAGACCCTCGGTGTGCAATGCGGCGGAGACTCTGCTGGTACATACGGATGTAGCCGAACAGTATCTGCCCGGCATTATTAGAGATTTACAGGATGCCGGGGTAGAGATCAGAGGGTGTATTAATAGCCAGCGGATGGTTCCTGGTATTAAGGCGGCGACCGAGGAAGATTGGGCCGAGGAGTATCTGGACCTGATCATGGCAGTAAAAGTTGTGGAGAATCTGGATGAAGCCATCAATCATATAAATCAATATGGCACCGGCCACAGTGAAGCGATCATCAGTGAAAACTACAGTAGTGTACGGCGTTTTCTAGCCGAGGTGGATGCCGCCGCGGTCTATGCCAATGCTTCCACTCGTTTCACGGACGGTGGAGTTTTTGGATTTGGCGCCGAAATGGGCATCAGCACTCAGAAACTGCATGCCCGCGGTCCCATGGGATTGAAGGAATTAACCACCAGTAAATTTGTCATTTATGGTGATGGGCAGGTTAGATAGGCGATGGTGTTAATTAGAGGGCGGCTTCCGCTAGTTAAATCGCAATGAAGTTTAATTACCTTGTGCAAGGATTATTATTAGGTTTAGCCTACGTGGCACCTATAGGTATTCAAAACCTATATTTAATAAATACAGCTACCCGGGAGACTAGAAAAAAGACCCTGGAGATTGCATTAATAATTATATTTTTTGATATTTCTCTGGCTCTAGCCTGTTTTTTCGGAGTAGGTATTTTAATTAATACCTTTCCAATATTAAACGGGCTTATTCTTTTGTCGGGCAGTGTGCTGGTTATTTACATCGGTTTCACTCTAATTCGCTCGTATCCACAAATAGCGACTGATGTAGACCTGGCAGGCAATTCTTTCCTAAAAATAGTAGGGGTTTGTTTTGCAATTACATGGTTTAATCCTCAAGCAATAATTGACGGTTCACTATTATTAGGGGGGTTCAATGCATCTCTGCCTCACAGTATGGCTGCTTACTTTATTTTGGGAGTGTGCCTGGCATCTTGCCTATGGTTCTTATCGTTAGTGACCATAACTATACAGTTTCGCACCAAAATAAACACCCGTATAATGCGGTGGATTAACATCGTTTGTGGTACAATAATTATCTTTTATGGAATTAAACTAGGTTATTCTTTTATTAAACTTATCAAATAGGTTTCTATTCTGGGCCTATTACCTTAGTTAATGGGTAGACCGTTTGGCCAGCAGCTGTTTAACCGGGTTGGTGAAGGAACAGGGAACATAACTTAGACATTTACCACAGGCGTCTGCAAAACCTTTATCCGCATGGATTTCGGCATTCTGCAGAAGCAGTTCATAACATTTACAGCGATCAAACTGATTTTCCTGGAGGGCGCTCTGCGGGCAGTTTTTGATGCATTGCAGACAGCTTTTATTATATGTGTAAAGACAGGCACTTACATCAGAACGGGGAGTGGGGGTAAGTGGCATATCGGTTACCAAGCTGCCCAGCCGTCCGCTGCAGCCCTGAGCGGTTATTAGCATTCTATTCAAACCCATGGTTCCCAACCCTGCGATCACAGCAACATGGCGGTGAGACCAATTGCTAAGCAGGGTTTTTTCATCGAAATTACGGGTGGCTGGAGTTACTACAGTGAGGTAGCCTTTTTGCGTTAGTTCCTTCTGGATATGGATATTTAAGTCTTTAATGAGTTGGTTAGTCTCTAGGTAAGCAAAAGCCCATTGGTCTGAACAGGGCTCACTCGGTTTATTGCTGCGACCGATGTTGCTCACAAAGGGCAGGAAATAGCAGATTACGCTTCTCGCTCCAGGAAGTAAGTCTTGCACCATAAGATGATTAGGTCCGACTTGTTTTTTCAGTTCCACAAACTCAGGATCGCATGCATCAGCTACAGCTACCAGAGGATCCTTCCAGACAGTCCTGGTGTTATTTAGCTGCTGATAGTTATTTACATAATCTTTTATCAAAAGAATAAGCCAATCGTTATTTTCCACATAGTCACCCTCACAACAATCAATCATATATTAACCTACTTTACGGATGAAAAATATTTCTGCATCGGTTCGAAATAATAGTCAATCCAGCCTTGCTTATACTCTTCTGCTTGACCTTCGGGAATTTCGCTCTGGATTAGAATTAACTTGGTTTGGGTACCCACCAGTTCAAAATCGAGCTCCAGTTTGGAGTCACGACTATTTTCGGGAAATTCGGTTGTCCGCCAAGCCTGTACAATCTTGCTATATGGCTGCAATTCAAGGGTTGTGCCTTCAATATACCCATCCCAGGCTGTAAATTTACCGTTGACCTGGGGATCTATTATTGCTTCGCCACCTGTAAATTCGCTGTGCTTTTCACTGCTTAACCAGGCGTTATAGATTGTCTCCGGCAATTCATCTAGAAGGACCGACATTTTCAAAGAGTCGCCCATATTCATCGCCTCATCTCTTAAATTTTTATTCGGGTAGTTCCTTTAATTATGTTACTAAAATCCCATGGAGGTTTTAACATTTTCCATCTGTTCTCTGGTCGTCAATAATTCCAATAGCTTAAAGGCAACCCCTGAAGCAGTTCCCGGACAACAAGAAGTAATTACATTCTTATCAATTACAATAGGTTCATTAATAACGTCAACATCGAATTCTTTTAATTGTTCCTGACGTCGTCCGTCTCCTAAATTATAGGTCGTTGCTCTACGGTTTTTCAATACACCACTTTTGGCGACTGGCAAAGCAGCCACACAAATTGCGGCAATGATTTTGCCTTTAGCATTAAACTCTCTTGTTAATTCTAAAAACCTTTCGTCGTATGCCTCTTCGTAGAAACCGTATTCTTCAAATCCACCTGGTATTGCTAAGGCATCAAAATCATCTACATCAATTTCAGAGATAGTTTTATCTACTAAAATGGGAATATTAAAAGTGCTCATAACTTGCTTTTGAAATCCGCAGGTAACAACCGGGACATCAAGTCCATAATCATTTCTGGCCCATCCCAGGACATCAACAAAAACACTGAATTCCATAGCTTCAAATCCTTTAACTAGAAACAGCATAGTTTTCATCTACATCCTCCTATTTTGCCAATATACCGGAGCGCTCATCGGTGGGATAACCTCAAACAAATATGCGGGTTAATTATATACTTTTACCGTCTTGTAGTCTTGTAAAAAATGTTGACTATATGTTATACTGCAATTAGACCGAACGTTCAGTATGTTTATTTTGAAGGAGAATTTTATGAACAAACGCAGGTATGAAGGCGAGCAAACTAGGCTTAACATCGCTGACAAAGCCAAAACCTTATTTTCACAGAAGGGCTATACCGTTACCTCTATTCAAGATATTTGCTCCGCCGCAGGGTGCAGCAAGGGCAACCTGTACTACCATTTCAAAAGCAAAGAAGAACTGTTTCTTTACCTGGAAGAACAGGCTAATGCGGAAGGGTTGATGTGGTTAGAAGAAATATTTTCGCGTTATGAAACCGTTGCTGAAAAACTGTATGCTTACGGTGATTTTGTATCACAATGGGAGCGGCCTCTGTACTCAGCCGAGAGGGAATTCATCAATAAAGTGGGCTTGGATTCGGAAGCCGGTCAAAAGTTTATGGATATTATTAAGAAACCTGGTGACAGGTTTCAGCAGTTTATCTTAGATGGGATCACCAGCGGTGAGTTCAAAAATGAAGGCCTGTTTGAATTAACCTTTATTGTGTTTAGCTATTTTTCTGGCTTAAACCATTATACGATTTATCATCATATGGATAAGGATGCTCTTAAAATACTGTTTCGCAAAGCTACTAAATTATTGTTACATGGTGTAAGTACCTCTAAAAATGAATAAAAAAATTTAACGTTTATTAGACCGACCGATCAGTATGTTGTTGATAGGAGGATTTTTTATGGGAAAGAGCAAGACATTCTTTTTCAACTGGTCTGAAGCTTTTCAAGCCGGGGCAGAGACAGCCGGCGGGAAGGGATGGAACTTGGGCCGGCTAGAGCGGTACGGGTTCAGGGTTCCCACCGGGGGCGTATTGGCGGCAGAAGCTTACCAGCTTTTTATGGCAGAAAACAACCTGCTTGAAGATACAATGGATATGGCCCGAAGCATAAATATAGATAATATTGAAAACCAAGAGACTGAGGAGAAGCTCAACCTTATCGGAAAAAACATCGAGGCTGGGCATATACCTCAGCATATTGAGAAAGAATTGATCTCCAAACTTACAGATATGGGCCTGCTTGAAAAGCCGTTAGCCATCCGCTCTTCAGCTACAGCCGAGGACTCAAACAAAGCATCATTTGCCGGCATCCACGAATCCTACTTAAATGTCAAGGGTCTGGACAACATCCTGTCTGCCATTAAAAGCTGTTATGCCTCGTTATGGATGCCTCGGGCGGTTGCTTACCGGCGGAAAATGAACCTTAAGGATGATGAGATATGGCAGGCCGTGGCGGTCATGGAAATGGTGGAGGCCGAGGCCGCTGGAGTAGGCTTCACCTGCGATCCTCGCACCGGCCGGGAAGACATAGTGCTGATAAGCGCCAATTTTGGCCTGGGGGAGAGTCTGGTCAGTGGAGCTGTTGAACCGGATGAATACTGTCTCGACTATTGGTATGATATAACGGAAAAAAGGATCGGACGTAAAGAAGGAAAAACGATTGCCAGGGAAAGCGGTGGGACGGACTTTGTCCGATTCCCTGAATCAGCGGCAAGACAGGTTTTAAGCGATGAACAAATCCACCGGCTGGCTTTGATAATTAAGCGGGTCATGGATGCTCTGGGCGGTGGGGATCAACACCAGGATATTGAATGGGTTTTTGACGGCCGTGATTTTATCCTGGTTCAGGCGCGACCGGTTACGGCTATGCCGCGTTATACTTATGCCGAACTTAGAAATCAGCCTGATATTTGGTCCAACGGTAATTTCAAGGATGCGATGCCTATGGTTCAATCCACCCTCAATTGGAGTCTACTCATACAACGGCCAAGTGCTGGTTTGGAGTTGTGTGGCTTTAAAACTCTTCCAGGCTTACGGAATGTAAAACGGTTTGGCGGGCGACTCTACTGGAACCTTGCCCTGCAACAATGGGTTCTTTTTGATGCTTTGGGGCTGTTGCCGCGCCAAACCAACGAGGCTTTGGGAGGGCACCAGCCGGAAATAGAAATTAGTGAGAATAAACCTTTTCATGGTATTAAAGGGTTAAAAAGAATATGGAGGATTCTGAAATATATTCGCCTTAATCAAAAAGTCAGCCAGAACGCCAAAGCGCAGTTTGAGGAAGTAGATAAATTCACAGATACTCTTGTCAATACAAGTTTTTTCGATCTTTCAGATGCCGATTTAATCCATTATGTGGAAGCTATACAAAATATCTTGGGCGAATTTAATCCGGTATTCTTTGCTTGCGCCATGTCTGCCAACATGAATCCGTTGATAAAGACCTTGAAAAGGTATTTTCCCATTCGTGCCAAAGTTCTAACCAATGCTCTAATGACAGGACGGGGTAATATAACCAGCGCCGAACACGGATACCGTTTAGTCCAAATGGCTGAGATAGCCAGAGGAGATGCCTCTGCCCGGGACTATTTTGGCAGGAGCGGTTTTGATCCGGATGCATGGGAAAAGGAGTTACCCGATGAGTCACCGTTCAAGCGGTTGTTTCGAAATTTCCTGGCCGAATACGGGCACCGGGGTGTCTACGAAATGGATATTCTTAATCCGCGCTGGCGAGAAGACCCTTCATATCTTTTGCATGTAATCAAAAGCACCATGGAAACCGCTAATCTAGGAGAATTGCAGGAACGGCAAAAAGCAAAGGCGGGGGAGGTCTGGCTAGAGGTTGAACAAGGCGTTCCTGCGTTTCGGCGTGGAATAATTAAACGCCAGTTGGAACAGGCCGTAAAGGGTATGGAATTGAGGGAAATGGCCAAATCCGAACTAGTGAAGATTTATGGAGACATGCGGATAGTAGCTTTGGAAATCGGACACCGCCTGCAGGAAAGGGGAATTCTTGCGGCTAAGGCTGATGTATTCCACTGCAGTTGGTCAGAATTGGGCTCAATTCTAAAAGAAGATTGGAACGGCCGGGGATTGGGAGTTCTGGTGATGGAACGGAAGCAGTGGGGGCAAAAAATGGAGGAGCTTTCATCCCCCGACTTTTTTATTGATGATGCTCCCCAGTATGTAGAACCAGTTTCTCAGGCTTTAGGCCAGGCATTGCAAGGATTGGGGGTTTCCACGGGAAGAGCTTCCGGTCCGGGCCGCTTGGTATATCATCCCCACCAGGGGGAAAAATTGAAAGCCGGAGACGTTCTGGTAGCGCCGACCACCGATCCGGGTTGGACGCCCCTTTTTTTGAGGGCTTCAGCTATAGTGGTAGAGTCCGGAGGAGCCGGATCCCACGGAGCCATTGTAGCCAGAGAGTATGGAATACCCGCCGTCTTAAATATACCGGGTGTTATGCAGCTTATTCAAGATGGCCAGAACTTGGTTGTAGATGGGGATGAAGGCCAGGTATTCTTAAGTGATAAGCAGTCACCTAGCTGAAATTCAATGAGTACCATTCGTAGTGGTGAAATTCCTTTTTCTGAATTAAAAGAACTTTAATCATTCTATAACAGGCAAATAAGGACAAGGGACAGTTCAGTTAACTCGGTCCCCTTTAACTCACTTGACAACATGACCGGGTGGTCATATAATGTTCTTACAATGTGACCGCATGGTCGCATTGGCGCTAAAGATTACATCGTTTGTTGTTACAGCCAATAAATAGCAGGAGGAGAATATGCCCAAAGATACTTTTAATAATTTGAGCGAAGGGAAGAAAAAGTGAATATTTGATGCGACTGTACAGGGCGACCACTCGGCGTTTCAGCGAGGCGTCCATCAGCCAGATCGTCAAAAATGCAAGTATACCCACGGGCAGTTTCTACTCGAGAAATGCGTACTTTGCTTATGCGGTAGTCAAATAATTTTAATTGGAGGGGATACCAATGAAAAAGAATAAAACGAGTTATTCAGCATCGATAATAACTTACTGTCGAGCCTATCATGCGGCGCATAATGAACCAAAGATATTTGATGACTTTTTGGCCGGTCACTTGCTTACAGAAGAGCAACGAAAAAACTTCGACGGGATGATATATCAATCTAATAAGGCACTCTATTTTATAGGTTCCCGAAAGGCTGTTCCCTCCATCATAAAATTTTTACTTCCCCGGCGTTTTAAACGAACTTTTGAGGCTATTGCTCCCAAAGACTTAAACCTGATCTCCACCCCAACGTCGGCTGTGGATTGGTATATGCACGCTCATGGAGGTCTTGCATTAGCAGTCAGCAGGTCCCGATATACCGAAGATAGTTTACTGGAGGAGGTCAGGAAAGGAGTAAAGCAGTACGTGATCTTGGGAGCAGGGATGGACACCTTTGCCTTCCGGCGCCCGGAATTGATGGAGAAGCTCCAGGTGTTTGAGGTGGACCATCCGGCTACCCAGGCTTTTAAGCGTCAACGCATCACCGAATTGGGTTGGGAGATTCCCAAGCAACTACATTTTGTTCCGGTAGATTTCACGCGCCAGAGACTTGATGAGGCGCTTAAAAATACGTCGTATAGCCCGAAAGCCTTAGGATTCTTTAACTGGCTGGGTGTCACTTACTACCTGCCCCGTGAAACTGTATTTGATACCCTGCGCACAATTGCAGGCATCGCCCCAAAAGGCAGTATGATTGTTTTTGATTATTTGGATACCGATGTATTTAACCATGCCAAAGTAACTCCACGGGGACAGTGGTTTTTGTGGTCTCATGTTGCAGGTGAGAAAATGCAATCCGGGTTTGACCCGTCAACGTTGGCTAAAGACCTTGCCGCTTTAGGGCTGCGTCTTAAGGAGAATCTAAGCCCTTCGAACATTGAAAAACTCTATTTCCAGGGACACCCAGGCAAATATCATGCCCAGGAACATGTCCATTTTGCCTGTGCGGTAGTCGAATAGCATAGTAGGACCACATTTATCAACTGAACTCATTTTTATTCATATGAGTACATTCGGTATGAGTTTTAAGGGCCTGTTTCTCTTATCATTTGCTTATCTTGGGTTAGTAAAGAGGTGATAAATATTTACACTACCATATGCTTGATCTGCAAAAAAGAATTTGCGATACCGTTTTCGGATTTTCGCTACAAAGATATTAAATACAATCGCGGCATCCATCACGTCTGCAACCAGTGCGACAAGATGGTTCAAGACGAATGTCAGAAGATAACCGGACTTACTCCGGAACTAATCGATGTTTGGGATAAAGTTCTGCGCTCCCGGAGCATTATGTAAGAGGGTTTGCGTTCGTATGTTGTCATCCCCAGTCCCTTGCTCACGGTTTCATGATAGGCGTAAGTGCCTACAATAAAATCTTAATTCTGAAGGACTTCCGCAAATAAAAGAAGAGGTCGAAGCATGTACAAACACGGGGAGTAATTTATAAAGGGGTTTTTAAAATGGAAGCGAGCACCTTGGAAGATGGGATTCCCGCCGAACAACCGGTAACCGGACTTGATAGAATTAATTATTTATTCAAGTACGGAGCCTCCAATATACAAATCCAGGCGGTCATTGCATTCGATCAAGACCTGGATACAGATGTTCTAAAAAAAGCGGTTAGATTATCTTTGGATTCTGAACCAGTATTGCGATGCCAATTTATTGAAAATGATAAACAACCTTATTGGCAACCCTTTGAAAATCCAGATGAAATCCAGTGGTTTGAGTTTGTACAAAATGATAGTAAACAAGTGGCAATTGAACAGTTTTTGAAAAGCCCATTTTATTGTGAAGAGCAGATGCTGAATGTCCAACTAATACGGGCCAACGATAATGATACCCTTTGTGTGAAAATCTGTCATGCTTGTTCTGACGCAGGAGGTCTTAAGCAATATTTGCAGTTGCTGGCTGAAATATATTCGAGCTTACTCAAGGACTCCCAATATAAACCTAAGCCGAATATAAAGCGTCGACTTGATCAGAAGAGTTATTTCGATGCGCTGGGTATTAATGATCCACTGGCATTACTGGATCCTAAGGCCCAAGCTTTGCCTGCCACCTGGGCTTTCCCTTATCACGGTGTTGAGTCAAAGGAAATTCATAATTCCATCCGCCGTTTTGCCGGTGATTCTTTTGAAAGGATTATAGCTTTTGGCAAATCTCATGCGGTTACCATCAATACTATAATTTTAGCTGCATTTTTTAGAAGTATGTTTCAATTGTTAAAACCACCGGCCGGGGATGACAGGGAGATTTGTGTAACCATGGATCTGCGGAGGTCTTTTAAAACCGATCCGTCTCAGGATATTTGCAACCTGTCGGTAGTCATGACTCCTAGAACTTACCGGGTGGAGGAAGAACCCTTTGTAGAGACATTACAAAGGGTGTCCAAGTCTATTAATGAACTAAAGCATACTCAAGTAGAATTATCTCGCGCGGTAATAATTGAAGCACAAGAGGCCATGGATTATTCGCAACTCTGCACTCTTTTTCAAGTAGCCATTCCCCAGTTTATTGAAACCGGCAAGGTTTCTCCAACCTTAACTAATATGGGGATCATCAGTCCATTGCAGTTTGGAGAGATCCCTGCTCGTGATACTTATCTTGTTCCGCCAACTATTTATGCACCCGGTTTTTTGCTGGGGGTCAGTAGCTACAATAGAATCCTGACCCTGTTAACCAGTTATTATGAGCCATCACACAGTACCGAAGATGTTGATGCGTTGATGGACTTCATGGCAGATGAGTTAAGTTCTCTGTAACTGCCTGATTTTTATAATGGAGAAAAAACCCATAGATCTAAATAATAGGATATTTACCAATGTTCGTAAGAAGATTAGCAAAAAGAAAGATATAGTGTGTGATTATGAAGCCTCAATATTATATAAAAACATATTGACCAGGCCCTGGGGGCCTGGTTTATACTAGCCTTGGAAGGTGGGATGGCAGTGGAAAAACGTATAAAGATCGGCGATTTCGTTAAACTGACCGGGAGTACATTAAAAACCATAAACTATTACCATAAAATTAGTCTGCTGCCTGCGCCACAGCGTTCTTCCGGGGGCTACCGTTTATACGGACCGGCGGACTTGAACCGCATGCGCTTAATCAAACATTTAAAATCTCTGGGTCTGGATCTCAAACGCATCAAAAAGATACTGGGTGATGTTAACAATAATGCAACCCTGCAGGAAGTGTTGCAGTTGCTGCGAAGTGAGCTCCTGAACGATAAGGAAAATATTGAAGAGCGGATAACGAAGATTGATAAAATGCTGAACCAGGGTACAGTACACCTTGAGCAAGATTCTTTTGAATCTCCTTCTTTTCAAATGATCAACGAGATATTGGGATCGGATCAAATGGGGAAATATGCCCAAGCCTGCCCAGATCTCTTTGATCAACATCGGAAATTGTATGGCATCCTGGATGATTTCCAATGGGGTGAGGATTACCAAGACGCTTTTCGGGCTCTGGCCGAGTTTTGGAACACACACCCTGAGGAGTACCAAATAGCTTTGGATTATGGAGTACGTCTTGCCAAAGTGGCCCAGCTGCCCGAAGATGATCCGGAGATTGAAGTTTTAGCACTGGAATCTGCCGAGTTTATCAAAAGTATACCTCAGTTAAAGGAGATAATATGTAAACAGACGGGACCCAAAAAGCCGCTTGAAAACTTATATAACGACATGGTTGCTGTCGTTCTCCCACCAGCGCAGATTAAGTTTAATCAATTATTTCTACAATATCTCTATCTATAGACCAAACAGATTGCCAAAATTATAGGGATTTCTTTCTTAGTTTATAAGGAAAATAGTTATGCTTCGACTATCATACAGGTGGAGAAAGAACTTATAATCATACGACCGGTCAGTATGTTTTATTAAAGGAGTAAGTTATTTACAAACGCAGGGAGGGAAATAAACAATGCGGAATGTTACCGACAAGAAGTCTAAAACAATTATAAAAGAGGACATCATGATTGAAGCCCGAAGTTTGGCTCAGCGCTATGATCTAGTTGGGGGAATGTTTGCAAAGGCTGTGGAGAGGGGGCAGTTTGACAATCTGGAGGGGGCTGGTAAGCCGCTTAACTTGGAAGAGAATCCATATGAGCCGGCTGATTTGCGCATGGTTCATAAAATCCTCAAGGATAATGGCTTTGCACCCCATTGGATAGAATTGGGCAAAGAAATCGATGCCCTTCAGGCAAAATTCAGCAAGGAAGTTGATTTCTTTTCAAAGTATATACGAATGGTTTATAGCGAACAACCAAATAGCAGGGCAATACGTGACTTTGAAAAAAGGAAGAAAAACTTCTTCCGCCAAAGCCGAAAGCACTTGATGGAAATTTCAAAAAAGATATTAGACTATAATCTTCAATGTCCTGTTTCCAACTTGAGTCGGCGCAATTTCGACCTAGATGATGAGATGAACAAGCTAATTAAAAACACAGAAAAATTAATCGAGGATTTGAAGGGATCTTTTTAACGTTTATAGCGGTGCGATTCAATAATGGGTAACAGTAAAAGGGGTATTTATTTGGGATTACAATAAGAAAAGTAAAGAATACATGGATTCGCATGGTTTAAATGCTCAAATTTTATTGGGAAGAAACTAAGCTCTCGGTAAACACGGGAAGTAATTTAAAAAACTCTAATTACGTTCAGCCTTAATAAGAAAGGAGTTTTAGAAAAATGGAAGCGAGTATATGGGAAGATGGGATTCCCACCATAATGCCGGTAACTGGAATTGATCGAATCTGTTATTTACAAGGGTATGGATATTACAATATGCAAATCCAGGCGGTCATAACATTCGATCAACACCTGGATACAGATGTTCTAAAAAAAGCGGTTAGATTATCTTTGGATGCTGAACCGATATTGCGATGCCAGTTTATTGAAAATGATAAACAACCTTATTGGCAGCCCTTTGAAAATCCAGACGAAATCCCGTGGTTTGAGTTTGTACAAAATGATAGTAAACAAATGGCAATTGAACAGTTCTTGAAAAGCCCATTTTATTGTGAAGAGCAGATGCTGAGTGTAAGGCTAATTCGGGTCAATGATAATGATACCCTTTGTGTGAAAATCTGTCATGCCTGTTCTGACGGTGGAGGGCTTAAGCAATATTTGCAGTTGCTGGCCGAAATATATTCAAGCTTGCTAAAGGACTCCCATTATAAACCCGAGCCGAATACCAAGCGCCGACTGGACCAGAAGAGTTATTTTGAGGTGCTGGGTATTAAGGATCCACTGGCATTACTGGATCCCCATGCCCAGCCTCTGCCCGCTGCTTGGGCCTTTCCCTATTACGGTGTTGAATCAAAGGAAATGCATATTTCCATGCGCCGTTTTGCTGATGAATCCTTCGATAGAATCAAAGCATTTGGTAAAACTCATGCAGTAACTATCAATACTATAATTGTAACCGCATTTTTTAGAAGTATGTTTCAGCTATTGAACCCACCGGCCGGGGATGACCGGGAAATCTGCGTGACCATGGATTTGCGAAGGTCTTTTAAAACCGATCCGTCTCAGGATATTTGCAACCTGTCGACATCGATAACTCCAAGAACCTACCGAGTGGAGGAAGAATCTTTTCTGGGGACATTAAAAAGGGTGTCCAAGTCTATTGATGAACTAAAGCATGCTCAAGCAGAATTATCTGGAGTCGTGATAATTGAAGCACAAGAGGCCATAGAATATTCACAACTGCTTGCTCTGTTTCAAGCAGCCAGACCCCAGGTTCTAGAAACTGGCAAGTTTACTCCAACCTTAACTAATATAGGGATTATCAGTCCACTGCAGTTTGGACAAATCACTGCTGATGATGCTTATCTTGTTGCCCCAACTATTTATGCGCCCGGTTTTTGCATGGGGGTCAGTACCTACAATAGAACCCTGACCCTGTTAGTCAGTTATTGTGAGCCATCACATAGGACCGAAGATGTTGATGCGTTGATGGATTTCATGGCAGAGGAGTTAAATTCACTATAACAGCCTGTTTTTTTAATGGAAAACTCAAGCCGGTTTATTCATCTATAGCAGGCGAGGACAGTCTGCTTCCCCCTATCAGCCCATTTACCGCAAGTGTTCAAGTCCTGGAAATAATAGCTTGACATTATGACCGGGCGGTCATATGATGTTCTTGTACAATGACCACCTGGTCACTATTGCTTGAGAATAATTGTTTTCGCACCATAAAACTACTTAAAAAAGAGGAGGAAAAATTATGCCCAAAGACACTTTTATTAATTTGAGCGAAGAAAAGAAGAAGCGAATATTTGATGCTGCTGTGCAGGAGTTTTCCATGCGGCGTTTCAGCGACGCATCCATCAACCAGATAGTCAAGAATGCAGGTATACCCAAGGGCAGTTTCTATCAATATTTTGCCGACAAAGAAGACATCTATCTTTATATGATAGAAAAAGTATCAAAGGATATGCATGAGGCTCTAGGAAACCAAGAAGTCTTCGACCCAAATGCCAGCTTTTTTGAAACCGTTATGCAAAGAGCCGAAGGAACCCTTAAAGTAGGCAAAATAAGACCGGAGTATACCAAGATAGGCGCGTTGACAGTGATTGATAATAGCGATTTTATCCAACAACTCCTAAAAGCATCCGGCCAAAAGCACACCAAAATAATCGAGCGGGATAAGCAGCGCGGCCTTATCAAGCCGGAAATCGACTCCGAAGTGGTTATAAAAATGATTGACATCTTTATTTTTAATGAATATTTGTACAGCGGGTTTGATGAGACCCGGTATTTAAAGAAAGTGGAAAGTGCAATTCAAATACTCAAGCAAGGTATTGCCGTCAATCAGGATTAATTGAACATGTTGATTCATGTATAGGGGCATCAAGTTCAAGGAGGTTAAAATATGAGTTCATATGTGTTTGGTTTTAAGGATATAGATAAAACAAAGCTTGCCATAGCCGGCGTTGTCTCACGACCTTGCTGATTTAGGGCTGCGTCTTAAGGAGAACCAAGCCCTTCAGACGTTGAAGAACTCTACTGCTAGGGACACACAGGCAACTACCATGCCCACGAACATGTCTATTTTGCCTGTGCTGTTGTGGAATGGCATAGCAGGACTACTTTACCAACTGAACTTATTTTTATTAATCAAGCCAGATATTTTGATTACAAGATTGGTAATTAAGATCATACTGATTTTCTAGCGGAAATGAAAGGAGAAAACTTAATGAAGAATGTTAAAGGTTTTAAACTCATTGAATGTAGTGGCACCCCTTATGAAATCGGCCGGCAATGGGGGGAAGGCTGTAAAGAAAGTATTTCAAAAATTTCAGAGAACATTTGTAATGGAACGACGTTTTTTAATAAAACCTCAAAGGAAGAGGTCGTCTCCAATGCTATGAAGTTTCTCCCCGCAGTTCAAGAGTTTGATCCTTATCTGATTGAAATAATGCGGGGGCAGGCTGATGCTACCGGGTTAAGTTTTGAAGAAATATTTACTCAGAAGTGCTTTAATGAGCTTTTTTTCAATAATTTGTCAGGCCTGTGTACCTCCTTTGCGGCAACAGGAAAGGCAACGCAAGACGGGAAAACCATCCTGGGGCAAAACATCGATTTTCTTCCCGGAACACCGATAGATTTATTGAAAATTTATCATAGCAACGGCCTCGTACAATTCATATTAAGCTTTTCAAACTCCAGTGAGTTCACATTTTCATCCGCCGGAATCGGTATGTGCGGAAATACTACTATAGGTAAAAATTACTCATTTAAGATTCCGGTGGCCTGTTACCTTCCCCGAGTGATGAGAGAAAAGAATATCCATGATGCCATGGATATTCTTAAACAAGTTGCCCGTGGTCTTGGCTACTATCATTTAGCTGATATAAATGGCCATATGTCTGGTATTGAGAGTATTCATAACGATTTTGAACTTCTATCCCCGGAAAGAGATATGTTGTTGCACTCAAATCATTATCTTACAGAACGTTTCCAGGAAGAGGACACTGCGCTACAATTACAGCCGGACAGCTACCATCGCTTAGATAGAATTCGCGGTTTCATGAACCGGCATTATGGTCACATAAATATTGAAATAGTTATGAAAATCCTGGCCGATCACGACCACCATCCCAATTCCATATGCCGTCATATTGATCCTACTGTCCCAATATCATCGACAACACTTGCTTCGTATATTATGGTTCCAGCTGAAGGGGCTATATATATAGCCTCCGGCAATCCCTGCGAGTATGAATATGTACGGTATGAGTTTTAGAAGACAGGGACTTACGAAAAACATGAACATGTTGATTCAGTGCTAGATATATCAGTTCAAGGAGGTTAAAATATGGGTTCATATGTGTTTGGTTTTGAGCAGATAGATAAAACAAAGCTTGCCATAGCCGGCGGCAAGGGCGCTAACCTGGGGGAACTGTCCAGGATTGAAGGGATTAATGTACCGGCGGGCTTTTGCGTTTCTACTGAAGCCTATAAAAGAATAATTGAGGACAATCAAGAACTTAACCATCTGCTGGATCAGTTGTCTCTTCTTATGCCTGGAGAGCTGGAAAAGATCAGGCAGATCAGTGCTAAGATCCGCGCGGTCATTGAAGAGACCGTTATCCCCAAAGAAATCGAAGCGCAAATCGCCTCATACATTACCTTGCTGGGAGCAAAGAATGCCTATGCGGTGCGCTCCAGCGCCACCGCGGAAGACCTGCTGACCGCCTCATTCGCCGGTCAGCAGGATACGTATTTGAACATCATAGGAAAAGATGCCATTCTTAAGCATATCAGCAAGTGCTGGGCGTCACTGTTTACTGACCGGGCCGTAACCTACCGCATGCAAAACGGTTTCGACCACAGTAAGGTCTATCTATCGATGGTAGTACAGCGGATGGTTTTTCCCCAGGCGGCGGGTATTATGTTTACAGCCGATCCTGTCACATCCAACCGCAAAGTGCTGTCCATCGACGCTAGCTTCGGTCTTGGCGAGGCCCTGGTCTCCGGGCTGGTGAATCCTGACATCTACAAGGTACGGGAGGGCATAATCGTCGATAAGAAGATATCTGCCAAAAAGCTGGCCATCTATGCCTTGGAAAAAGGAGGCACTGAGAAACAGGAGATCGATCCCCAGCGCCAGAACAAGCAAACCCTGACGGACGAGCAGATTTTACAGCTTGAAGGCCTGGGCAGAAAGATCGAAGCCTACTTTGGCTCGCCCCAAGACATTGAATGGTGCTTAGAGCGGGGACATTCC
The DNA here is from genome assembly GCA_963665865.2 of Syntrophomonadaceae bacterium. GTDB lineage: Bacteria > Bacillota > Syntrophomonadia > Syntrophomonadales > Syntrophomonadaceae > PHAA01. The sequence goes on from CAXXWF010000001.1 coordinate 676,270, forward strand.
TTCGAAGGAGGTGTGTCCCCATTCCTTAATGATACATTCTTTATCGTTCAGAGCCGGCCCATCACCACCTTATACCCACTACCTGATGTAAACGATGGAAAAAACCGTGTATATGTATCCTTCGGCCATATCGAGATGATGACCGAGCCCATCAAACCATTGGGAATGATCTTCTGCCAGATGTTATTTAAGGATCATACAATAGTCAAGGCCGGTGGAAGGCTATTTAGCGATTTGACTCATGATTTTGCCTCGCCGATGGGTAGAAAATTTGCATTGAGATTGTTGGGTTCATTCGATCCTTTGATAAAAAACGCCATGCTGAATCTATTCAAGCGAAAACAATTTCTAAAGACTTTGCCGCGGGGAAAAAGAGCAATCCGTATGGTAACCCAGGGACAATCCTGGGCACTTACCATGCAGCAGGTCATAAAGATCTACCGTAATAACGACCCCGCTCTTATCATAAATATCATGTCACGCAACAAGGAGTCTGTCAGGGATCTGCAGCAAAGGATCGCAAATGTATCTGGGGATGAACTGTGCGATTTTATTTTACAGGACAATATGCGATCAATGGAAACCATGACTGATCCAGAAAGCGCGGCAGCATGGATGGTCGGGATGCTGGCAGTAAAGTGGATCAATACAAATATGGAAAAATGGCTGGGCGAAAAAGGCGCAGTCGACGTACTCTCGCAATCGGTAGACTACAACGTTACATCCGAAATGGGGCTTGAACTTTTGGATGTAGCCGATGCTGTCCGGAATTATCCAGCAGTAATTGAGTATTTTCATCATGCCAGTGATGAGACTTTTTTTGAGGACCTGGCCGAGTTGGAAGGCGGGCAGGCGGTCAGCAAGACCATACAGGAGTACCTTATAAAATACGGCATGCGCTGTTCCGCTGAGATCGATATTACCAGGCCCCGTTGGAGCGAACAGCCGACCGTGCTGATTCCCATGATCCTCAGCAACATCAGGAACTTTGAGCCGGGTGCCCACAGGATTAAGTTTGAGCAGGGGCTTAAGGAAGCGAGGCAGAAGGAACAGGAGCTCTTAAGCCGCCTGGAGCAATTGCCCGGCGGCAAAGGAAAGGCAAAAAAGACGAAGAAGAAGATCAAAACGGTGCGCAATTTAATCGGCTACCGGGAATATCCCAAGTATATCTTTATCCAGCGTTTTTTCATTTATAAGCAGGCACTGCTGAAGGAGGCTGTAAAGCTCGTGCAGAAGGGCGTTATCCGCGAGAAAGAGGACATCTATTACCTGTCCTTGGAGGAACTCCGGGAGGCAGTTAAAACCAACCGGTTGGATTATGGCATTATAACCAAGCGAAAAGCGGAATATGAGTTCTATGAGAAGCTGACGCCCCCGCGTTTGATGACTTCCGAGGGAGAGGTCATAATGGGCGAATATGATACCGGCAACATTCCCCAAGGCGCTTTGGCAGGTGTACCAGTTTCAACCGGCGTCATAGAGGGCAGGGCACGGGTCATTTTAAAATTGGAGGATGCCATTATAGAGGAAGGTGATATCCTGGTCACCAAATTCACTGACCCTGGTTGGACACCACTCTTTGTGTCCGTCAAAGGTCTGGTGACGGAAGTAGGCGGTATGATGACCCACGGCGCCGTTATTGCTAGAGAATACGGTCTCCCCGCTGTTGTCGGGGTTGATGATGTCACTAAGTTGATCCGGGACGGTCAACGAATTCGCATCAACGGTTCGGAAGGATATGTAGAAATCCTTGATAACAATTTTTTAGGGAGGGATATTAATGGAAATGGGAAACCCTAGCGGTACTGCCTTGATGATGGCATTTCTCCGAGGATTCCACGCGGTGTATGATAATTCAAAAATATTTAATGATTCACTTGCTTATGATTTATTACCCGAGGAAGTACGGGAAGCATTTAAACAACATTTAAGTAAGTCGGCTGCAGAAATGGCCCCGGAGCTAGCAAAAGAATGTACTGATCCTGAAACCTCTTTGCGCCTGGCTGTGCGAACCATGGCCGGTCCTGTCCTGGCCAGAGCACGATTTGTGGAAGAACGACTTGAAGAAGCCATCCAGAAAGGAATAAGTCAATATATAATTCTAGGGGCAGGATTTGATACCTTTGCTCACCGTCGTCTTGACCTGGCAGACCGTCTCCAGGTATTTGAGCTTGATTTACCTCCTACGCAAGAAATAAAACGCCAATTATTGGATCGTCTAAACCTTCAAAAAACGGATTACCTGCACTACATTGCAGTAGATTTTACTAAGGAAAACCTGGTCTCGGCCCTTTCAGAATCAAAATATGATCCAGAGCAATTAAGTTTTTTTAGCTGGATGGGGGTAACCCAGTACCTGCCACTTGAGGCGGTATGGGCAACACTTAAGGCTATCATAAGTTTATCAAGCAGCGGTAGCGAGATTGTATTCGATTACTACGATAAATCAGCTTTTGATCCCGATAAAGCCTCAAACCGTATTAAATATATAATGAATACTACCAAGAGTATTGGAGAAACCATCACTACGGGATTTGAGCCATCAAAACTTGGTATGGAACTGGCTCCCCTGGGATTAAGGCTGCTGGATAATTTAGGTCCCCAAGAGATACAGCAAAGATACTTCACCGAATATAATGAAGATTATTCGGCAAATGAGCATGTGCATTTGGCGTGTGCTGTCGTGAAGTGATGTTGGGTTAATTACTCAAAGTTTAATAAAGCGATGAATTTACTTTAGACCACATTTGATATGATTTTTTCTGTGTAAAAATAAGACTAAAACTGATAGGGCAAAAGAAATTTTTCTGTGATCCTAATAATACCTTTTTCTAAATCATCAGGATTAACAATTAATATAATGTCTCTGCTTAGAAGGAATGACGGCAAAAATACATTATCCTTGCACAATCATGTTAATTAATGTAAAATGAACCAAGATTAATATTGTGCTTGGTACAAAAATAAACTTGGTATAGAGGTGAAGGCATGGAGGCAAACAAAAAGAGCAGGATGGAAAGGAAAAAGGAAGAGACAAGAAAGAAAATCTTGGCAGTGGCCATGGACTTATTCAAGCGGCAGGGTTTTGATAAGACTACCGTAGATCAAATCGCTATGGAAGCGGATGTCGCCAAAGGTACTGTTTTTAACCATTTCCCTGAAAAGGAAGCCATTATCTATGAACATATTCAGAGTGTTATACGGGAACAAACGCCAGCAATGTTGGAGTATGTAGATAAATTACCCGATACCCGGACACGGCTGATCGCTGCCTTGCAAAAAACAATGGAATGGATGCATATAGATTTGAGTAATGACTTGTTTGAGCGGCACTTTACCTACAAAATATCCCAAGCGATTCAGGCTATAAAACATTTTGATAGTAACGCAAGCACCGGTTTTTCAACCGTTATGGGACATATATTTAAACTAGGTTTAGAATCCGGTGAAATCAGGCCGGATGTGAGTGTTGTTATTATGGGGGGGCTGGAATTCAGCCACTTTTTTTCAGCACTTCTATGGGTGAACCACCCGGAATTAATATCAATAAATGAAAGCATAGAGAAAAATGTAGACTGTTTTCTCAACGGGGTAAAAAACGAGCAACATGACTCTTAACATAAAGCAGTATGCATTTCATTGAGGGGGAAGGGGTATGGTTGGGAAAGGATTTTTCTATAACTGGCTGGAAGCTTTTACCGCTGGAGTAGAAGCCGTTGGGGGAAAGGGCTGGAACCTGGCCCGGCTGGAGCGTTATGGTTTTACTGTTCCAGTTGGTGGTGTTTTGTCTGCTGATGCCTATAAGGCCTTTATTAAAGAAAATAACCTATCTAGGGACATAGCTAAGATTTCTACAAAGGTTACCGTCGCCAATATTACAGAGAAAGAAATTGAAGAAGAACTTCTTAAGCTAAGAGAGAAAATCATAGCGGGATTATTCCCTGTGTATATCCAGGAAGAATTGATCGCCGAACTCAAAGGCATAGGCATCCTATCCAAGCCGCTGGCGGTCCGTTCTTCCGCCATCTGCGAGGACTCGGCCCGGGCCTCTTTTGCCGGGATGCATGATTCATTCTTAAATGTACGGGGTACCGACAATATCATAGCGGCTGTCAAAGAGTGCTATGCTTCCCTTTGGACTCCCCGGGCGGTTGCCTATCGGCGTAAAATGAAGGTTGGGGATGATGAGGTATTTCAGGCGGTCGTAATCCTGGAATTGGTTCAAGCCATGGCCGCGGGAGTAGGTTTTACCTGCGATCCCCGCACCGGCCGGGAAGATGTAGTGCTTATTAACGCCAATTTCGGTCTGGGAGAAAGCGTGGTCAGCGGCGCCGTAGAGCCGGATGAATACTGCCTGGATGCCAAACTGGAAATAATGGAGCGAAAAATGGGCAGGAAAGAAAGCCAAACCGCGGCCCGCCCCGATGGTAGAACAGAATTGATCGCTTCCCCGAGTTCCTCTGGGCAACAAGTGTTAAGCGATGAAAATATAAAACGGCTGGGATTGGTAATCCGGCGGGTCTACGATGCCATGAGTAACGAGGATCAACACCAGGATATTGAATGGGTGTTTGACGGTAAGGATTTTGTTCTGGTCCAGGCCCGTCCGGTAACTGCCAAACCGCGCTATACCTTTCCGGAACTTAAAGCCCAGCCTGATATCTGGTCCAATACAAATTTAAAAGAGGCGGTTTCTATGGTTCTGCCCATCCTTAGCTGGAATCTGATCCAACAAACGTGGATGGGCCCTTTGAAGTTAGTTAGTTTCGTTGGTTTTCGAATGCCCCCGGGTTTGCAGTGTTATAAACGGTTCGGGGGTCGGTTTTATTGGAACTCTTCACTGATACAATGGGTTTTTTTTGATAGCTCTGGGTCAAAGCAGGCAATGAAGGCACTGGGGGGACAGGAGCCGGAAATCAGGATTAACGAAGATAATCCTTACCGTGGTATTAAAGGATTGAAAAGAATAGGGCGAGGTATTAAGGCTGTCCTTTTTATCATTAAAAATAGCAGGAACCCTCAAGCGTCTTTTGGGCAGGTAGATAAGTTCACAGACGCTTTCACTAAGCAGGATTTACGCAATCTTTCCGATAACGATTTAATCAAAACTACAGCCGTAATTGGAGCCGCATGGCGCGAGTATATACCGGTTTTCTACGCATGCACCCTGAACATGTCAATGCCTCGTTTAGTAAAAACCTTGGAAAAATATTTTCGAGACCAAGGAAATGCTATAGCCAATGCCTTAATGATCGGCCAGGGGGATATAACTAGCGCCGAGCAGGGTTACCGTCTAATAGAACTGGCTGAAATAGCCAGGGACGATAATGACGTCCGAGCCTATTTAGGCAGGGGCGATTTCAATCCATACGCATGGGAAAAGGAACTTCCAGAGGAATCGACGTTCAAACGATTATTCCGAAATTTCCTGGACCAATACGGGCACCGGGGCGTCTATGAAATGGATATAAGTAATCCCCGTTGGAGAGAAGATCCTTCCTACCCTTTACAGATCATTAAAAGCACCATGGCAACCGCTAATATTGCAGATCTTGAAAAGCAACAACAAGCTAAGGTCAAAGAGGCCTGGCGAAAAGTTGAACAAGGCATACCTAAGTCTCGTCATAACATGATTAGAAAACAGGTGGAGCAGGCCGTAAAAGGTACGGCACTACGCGAAATGGCCAAATTCGAATTACTCAAGTTTTATGAGATTATCCGCAAGGTATTCCTGGAGATGGGAAGGCGCTTGCAAGATAGGGATATCCTGATAGAAAAGGCCGATGTATTCCATTGTAGCTGGATAGAATTATTCTCCATTTTAAAAGGGGATTGGAGCGGCCGGGGACTTAAAATGCTGGTAGCGGAAAGAAAGAATTGGAAAGAAGAAATGGAGAAGCTATCACCTCCCGACTACTACATAGACGAGACCTCGCATTTTATTGAAGCCATTTCGCCAGGTTCGGATTCATTTCTGCAGGGGCTGGGAGTTTCAGCCGGAAAGGCTTCCGGCATGGCGAAACTTTTGCAGCATCCCGATGAGGAGAAGAAGTTGGACTCAGGAGATGTGCTCATTGCCCCTTCCACCGATCCGGGCTGGACACCTTTGTTTTTAAGAGCTGCGGCCATAGTTTTAGAAAGGGGCGGAATCGGGTCCCATGGCGCTATTGTCGCCCGGGAGTATGGAATACCTTGTGTCTTGAATATACCCGGGGCTATGCGCCTTATTAAAGAAGGACAGAACGTGGTTGTAGACGGGGATGAAGGCAAGGTATTTCTGCAGTAAACCACCGGGCTAGGCCCGCCTTGTTAACTTCATTGTAACATGGCTTTCATATTTGGAAATCCGTCACAATCTATGGAGCCAATAAATGAAACATCAACCTTGTCAATTAAGGTGCCTATCGTCCGTTCGGCACCTATCATTTTGATACCCTCCTTGTGAATTTACTTTGCTTAATTTTAAGGCCTCAAAGCGGAGTAGTAAATTGCCTGCTTTTTTGTGGGTATGATGATTCAATTAATCGCTAAATCCTTGGGCCTTCAGTAAATCATCCATTCCGTTCTCCTGCATAAGCTCAACGCCGATTTTTGCATAATGTTAATAGCTTCAAGCATCTTTTTACCGCGCTCTGTTAAATCCAATGGACAGAGTATTCTTCTCATGTGTTCCCAGTAATAATATTTAATGGTTGATATTTAACAACAGTTAGAATATATTAAATATAGGAAACCTCTATCCAATATACGAAGGGTGCAATTATGAACGAAATAAAAAATACTCGCCGAGTCTATTGCAGCGATTTGCGGCGACAGCAACAAGAAGATACACGGAGGCGTATTATGGAAGCCGTGGCAGTAATAGTGACCCGAGATGGCTTGTCCTTTAGCGTGCAGGATGTTGCCAGGCAGGCCGGCGTCTCCTACGCTTCGGTTTACCGCCATTTTCCCACTCGGGAAGCTTTGCTGGAAGCCCTCTATGAAACGGGAATGAAAACGATTGGATCAGATTTTACTATAACCTCGCTCTATCAGGACGAAATATCTGATGCAGTTGAAAGGTTTGTGGCAGCGTTGGAACAGGATCCGACCATGTCTCAGGCCCTCACTATGGCCTTTGCTACTATTCAACCTGAGAGCAGGCGTCAGCGGGATCGCAATTTTCAGGAGATGATCACGGAAGCCGCTCCCCATCTGGACCCTTCTTTCGCCAGGCAGATGGCCGCTATTATCTGCCATCTCTATAGCACATTGACCTGGGCCACCCTCAGTCGGCGCTTCGGACTGGATCAGAAGGCTATAACTGCTGCCTTGACCTGGTCTATGCAAACCTTGCTGCAAGACCTTACCCGGCAGGCTGATAGTGAGGTAAATGCAGCCGATAAACGGTAAGACGTTGAAAGGAAGGGGATATGGTTGACGGAATCAGTTTATTTTTTTACTGAATTGAAAGATGGGGATCAATTATGGGCTGGAGGCAAAGGGGCTGTGCTGACCCATCTCTACCAGAAAGGCTGCCCGGTGCCCAATGGTTTCGTCATCATGCCCACCGCCTTTCTGGGTGATGAGATGCTGCCGCAATCCTGGACCCGGGTGCAGGCCTATCTTGGACAAATGCGCAGGGCCAGGGCAGGAATCTCTTTTGCCATCCGTTCATCCGCGCTGGGTGAGGATTCTATAACCGCTTCCTTTGCCGGCCAGTATGATACCATATTGGCCGTTCGTACCGACGAGGAAGTTCGCCAGGCAGTGCAAGATGTGCGCCGTTCGCGCTCCGGTGAAGGAGTGCTGGCTTACTGCGTTGCCAGAGGAATCATTTTCAGGTGATGAAAATTCGGAAGGGACGGGTAAAATATCAGGATGTAACTTTGGGTTTGAACAACCAGGAGCAGGTGGAAATTCTCAACGGCCTTCAGGAAGGTGATCAGGTAGTTTTGGATGCCAACCTTCAGCTTTCTGCCAATACCCGGGTCAAGGCAAACGAAAACTAAACGGTCAAAACTGTCAAGGGGACCGGTTTGTTGACAAATTTTTGGCTTTTAAAATAGCGCCCCTACTGATGCCGGTTGACCTGTTAAACCAATATTGGGGTTAGTGGTGAGATTTTTCCGGTAAGGGGCATTCCGTAATTTTATATGCTAAATCAAAATAGACTTATTCTTAAGAGTCCTTCAGTAGATTTTGTAAGCGTGCTATATAAAACTACCCGTAAAATCCTGGGCGAAAATATCCAGTATAATGTCATCGTAAAATTGACCGTTTATTAAACGGGCTTGTCGGATATGGCCAGCCGGTTTGAAACCGCATTTTTCATAGCAGTCGAATTTGATTAGCGTATTTGTACTCCAAAATCTTTAAAGGGCATCTCCCCTTATTAATTAATCAATGAGATACCAAAAACCTATGTACATAAAATATGGGGCTGTGCCGAAACTTTGGTTTCTGCGCAGCCCCTAAAACATAATGCTTTAAGCGGTTCTTCCAAACTGTGTTTTCACACAGCCTCTACGAATATTCAAATCTATCTTATATTAATCGTCCATTTGCCGTTCACAACGAACATCGGATAGGAGATATCCAGATCAAAAGCATCGACATCCTTATCGAACTCGAGAGTTACTATAGCTTTATCCCCGCTAAACTCCGAAGATATTTTCTTGATATCCTTGTTGTACATTGCGAAGGAGCTGATGCTGACATATTTTTCGGTTCCGGTGTTAAGCTGGAAGATAAGCTCCGCAGATGTCAGAGAAAGCCGTTTGATGCTCTTGGCTACCGCCTTTTGGGCTACCAGATCCACCTCATGATTGAGGGCTTTTTCGCCATCCTTGGGGATATTGATGGTAAAACTATCGACCGATTTTTCATAAGTCGCCAGCAGGGCAGGCAGATTAACCGTAAGCTGGCTGCCTTTGACGGCATCTGTTTCAAAGGTGGTTATAGGCCTGGCTTTGGCGTCAGCCGGGACGGTTAGTTTGTGCTTGGTTCCGGATTGATCAGTCGCATAGATATCCTCTGTCCTTGAGGCGGTTCCGGTGCTTGCCAGGCCATCCTTGCCTAGATTTTCCAAGGTGTTTTGGACCGTTGCTGCGACTGGCTGACCGAAGGCAGTGAGTTTCATATCCTTATCCTTAAAGGATGCAATGAGTTGAATGGCTTGCTTGCCGTTTTTCTCGATGCTATTAGCCCCGACCGTGACCAGGTCGATTTTGTTGGCTGTCGCTTCGCTGGCGGTTAACTTCTGGGTCCCGTCTAGGCTCTTCGCTTCATCTAAAGTGATGGAATATGTTTTACCGCCCACCAGTAAATCAAAGGCTTTGAATGGTTTGATGTTATAGTTGTTTTCTTTGTCATTCCAAAAACTGAAGTAATACTTGTTGTTACCATCCTCGGAATAGCCACCCATGACATATTGAGTATTAGGGGCATCCTTGGGGACTATTTTCATTTTCGTCAGAACATCAGCGCCTAGCTTCGAAGTGCATTTCATATCGAGTCTACCTTCGGACACCATAAAGCTGTCGATAGCGAGGTTGTCGTCCAACACCAGGCTGCTTTCCAGGTAATATGCCTTGCCATCCACCATGGTTGAATATACCGGGGTCTTGTTGAAAAAGTTCTTCATCGCCTGGGATATCTCATCGGCATACACCGTATTTATACATATGAAGCATAAGCAAACTGCTGCTGCATAGGGCAGGGCCTTTCTGAATTTAGTTTTCCGGTTGTACTTTTCGAGTTTTTGATGTGCTTTTCTATTTATCGATTCCATATCGCATTCAACTCCGTCCATCAGATTGTCTATCTCCCTCTCTATCAGATCATCGTCAAGATTGCTCAGCATAGCGATCATTTTGTCTTCATTCATAGTGCAAACCCTCCTTTATGATCTTTCTTCCTCGCAGCAGCCTGTTATCGATGGCAGCCCGGGATAGATTGAAGACTCTCGCTAGATCGTTGATTTCTTCACCCAGAAAGAACCTTCTGACAAATATCTCCCGATCGGTCTTGGGAAAGGAATTGATTATTTCCATCACCTGTTCCTGATCCTGTCTCAGGAACATCTGCTTTTCGAGATTGATATCCTCCTTTAGCCCGATATCCTCTATATCCACGCTATTGCTCAGACGTTTCTTGCGCTTATAGGTTAGCGCCTTGTACTTGGTCAGAATCAGCAGCCAGGTTCTGAAGCTCGCCTTCTCTTCATCAAAATCTGCTATCTTAATCCATGCATCGAGAAAAACATCGGCTACGCATTCCTCTATGTCTTCCTTGCTGTGCGATTTCGACAAAATATTGTAAGCAAGGTAGTAAATAGTCTTCGTGTACTTGCCTATCATATACCCATAGGCAGTCGAATCGTTGTTTCTTATCCCCCAAACAAGCTCAACTTGCGAATATTCCAAAGTCTCCACCTCCCTTCAAATCCCTTTCATATATTACTACGCGTGAAGGACAGTTTTTCTCTTAAAGAAAGGAAGAACAGTCATGACCATCGGTGGTATATTTTCTTTATGAAAATTAAGGGGTTGTGCTGAAATTAAAGCTTCAGCACAACCCCATCTCTATTTATTGCCAACCTTAAGAATCAATTCCTTGTGCTTCTATAGCAATAGTACCCGACCAAAACCCTATTTCAACGGCATTACAATCCTGGTTAAGAGCTCGGTTTCCGGAACTTCTGCGGGAGAATTAAAGTTATTCATAAAATATGCCGGTAGGTTCATATCCTCGTTCCTTTGCCCATTGCATTATTAACCTGCTTTCACTGGTTTTCTCTTAACGAATTCCGTTGGCATAGAGATGCGCTTGGCAGTTTCTTCAATAGTTAATCCTTTATTTAAGAACCTTTTTGCTACGCTTTCCATGGATTCACCAACTTCAATAATATGCATATCGGGATCGTAAAATCTGATAACCCTCTGCCCCCAGGGCTGTTCTTTTATCCCATGAATATATTCCAGGGAAGCAATATTTTTAAGCCTATCAAGCAAACCCTCTAAATTATCTTCTTCAAAATACAGTTCGCAATTATTTGACTTTTGAGTTATGTCATTTGGTCTTACATTAATTAGTTCCGAAAAATGTGATTTTAAGTGTATGGCAAAGTCACCCTCAAACGTCACGTTTTCACCAAAGTCATATTTGACTTTTTGATCAAGTACAGTTTCGTAAAAACTTCTGGAGATCTCAATGTCGTCAACAACGATAAGAGGACAAATGAATTTCATTTCTCTGACCTTCTCTCTACGATTGTAAAAAGTTACTTTGTAAATGCGTATATACAAGAGTCCAAAATCTGACCGTTTTTGTATACACTCCTTTTCAAGACACCTTCTAATTGAAATCCTGCTTTTTCAAGTGCTTTTCTGGAACCTATATTGTATGCAAACGGTTCAGCAAAAATTCTTACAATATCATATTCCTCAAAGGCAAAACCACAAATCTGTTTAATGGCGGCACTCATAATTCCTTTGTTCCAAAAAGCCTCACCCAACCAATAGCCTATTTCTGCTGTTTTGCAATAAACATCATCTTGCAAAAACACGCCTATAGCGCCAACAGTTTCATCATTAACCACAATTGCTTTATTGCATTGGCGAGTATTATCGCTATTGATGCAGTTATTTATAAACGATTTTGCATCTTCAATGGTATATGGATGCGGAAATATGTTCCTAAGCTTTATTGCAACCTTTTGATTGTTAGCATATTTTGCAACGTCTCGACATCTCCAAGTTGCCATTCTCGCAATCTAAAATTCAATCCAAATTCACCTCATCTAGTTCTAACTGTCCGGAACATCGATTCAGACAAGCCAACTTCGTATTAGGTTTGATTCTCGAGTTTAGCATTTTGAAATTAATAATTAAAATTACCAATTATTAATCCTATCAATCCGCCCATAACAGCAATCAATCCTAAAATCCGGGCCACTATTTTAGACTTTTTTATACCAACCAATTGAATAGTTAGAGGAGTACAAAAAGGGAGCTTTATAAGTGTTATGCCAATAACGATCAGAGCAAATAACGTAATAATTGACATATAATGCGGATCTAAATTCAAAGCAATTACCATGCCGTTGGCAATAACCATTATTAAAACAGATCCCAACGTTAGGCCAATAAATAATTTTCCGTTCTTTTTAGCGGCATTAATATAGTCCGTTATCTCTTCATTACAATTATCTGAACAATAATACCGCGCTTCCAAACCAATATTATTCTCAGTCGGGATTTTTTCTATAGCATTTTTATGACAGTAATCACATTTAGGTACAAAGGTGCTCCTCTTTTTTATTGGATAATTAGGTGCAATGGTTTTATCGTGTTGCTGGTTATACTTATCATACCTGCCAAAGCTATTGGTTTTAGAAGCTAGGTAAAAAACTGTCATTGGTACTATAATGGCAAAAATAATACTGAATAAATCCCCATTCATGGTAATTGCCCCCAATTCCTATTGTGCTTCAATGGAAATTGTAACATATTTTGGATGTTTATATGGACAATTTCAAAAGTGGAAGATTTCGCTCCGGGCTTTTGTTATAGTTAGATTAGAACTCCAACAGAAAACCAATGGAGGGGTGAAAATACTATGATATTTTTTCGGGAAACATCCATAGGGAAGATCGGTATTGCTGAAAAGGACGGGCGTATAACTCATTTGTGTTTACCAACCGATAAGGTGCCCCGGGATATGGAGTTGGGTGAAACGCCTCTCCTCAAACAGGCCTTCGCACAACTTGAGCTTTACCTGAGCGGTCAGTTAAAGGATTTTACTCTGCCGCTCCTGCCAGAAGGAACAACCTTTATGAAGAGTGTGTGGCAGAAGCTGCTCGATGTTCCTTACGGGCAAACCGCCAGCTATAAGGACATAGCTATAGCCGTAGGAAATCCCAAGGGTGCTCGCGCAGTGGGACTGGCCAATAATAGAAATCCTATCCCAATTATTATTCCCTGTCACCGGATTATTGGTTCCAAGGGTGATCTGGTAGGCTATGGCGGGGGACTGGGTATGAAGAAAAGACTGTTGGGTTTGGAAGGTTATCGAGGTAAGGGTATGGATTAGTACCCGCTTAACCCTAATTCCATATCTTCTCATCGGTCAAATTTCTCTATGACCGTGTTGTCGTCAATCACAATACGTCCAGTATTGCTCAATCCTCCGCCTAGTCATACATAAATTTTTCTCGATGAATAAAATATGCAATCAGGGTTAACCGAGTACTCATTTTAAAGGAGGAAATATAGCATGCTTAATATCGGCTGTCATTTATCGACATCTAAAGGCTTTAAACATATGGGGGAAGAGGCATTAAGCCTGGGAGCCAATACATTTCAATTCTTCACCCGCAATCCGCGGGGTGGTGCGGTAAAGAAGATGGATGTAAAGGATGCTGCTGCTTTGATGGCTTTGGCCGAGGAATATCAATTTGCACCGCTATTGGGGCATGCACCCTATACGCTGAATGCCTGCTCGGCGGATCCGCATATTAGGGAATTTGCCCATATGATCATAATAGATGATCTGGCCAATATGGAGTATTTGCCTAATAATCTGTACAATTTTCATCCCGGCAGTCATGTGGGACAGGGTGTGGAGACAGGCATAGACTTAATTGTGGAACTGCTGAATCAGGCCTTGCGTCCGGAGCAGACAACTCTGGTACTGTTGGAAATGATGTCGGGCAAGGGCAGTGAGGTAGGCAGCAGCTTTGAGGAGATTAGTCAAATTATGAATAGGGTAAACTTAAGCGATAAGATGGGCGTGTGTATGGATACCTGTCATATTTATTCGGCTGGTTATGACTTAGTCAATGACCTGGACGGGGTATTGGAACAGTTTGATAAAACCATCGGTCTGGAGAAGTTGAAGGCTATCCATTTGAACGATAGCTTAAATCCTTACGGCAGCCGCAAGGATCGCCACGCCAAAATCGGACAGGGAACATTAGGTATTGAGGCTATAACAAATATTATTAACCATCCCCAGTTGCGGCACCTGCCATTCTATTTGGAGACGCCTAATGAATTGCCTGGTTACGCCGAAGAAATAAAGCTGTTAAAGGCAGCCTTTCGCGGGTAGGAGTTAGGCTTGGTCAAGGTCAGGCAAATAATCGCTTCTTACCGGTGAGAATACTTCTATAGCTACTGAATCTGCTACGATCTCAGCAGAATGTGCAATTCCGCCTGGAATAGCCCAGCTGTCTCCAGGCAACATATCATACTTTTCATTATCAATCATAAGAATGATGTGCCCGGAAACCAAGTATCCAACCTGCTCTTCATCATGTTGGTGCGAGGGCAGCTTTTTCCCGCCGGTCAGATTGAATTCAGTTAAGAGGGCATTGTTTCCCCATACCAGTGTTTTTCGATATATGCCCTCTACGGCTTCTATATACCCCTCCGGAGAGGTTTTATATACCCTTGGCTGTTTCATGCTAGTACACCTCCCTGCATCTTGTCGGTCATGCTACCCGCAAATGGGTGAGTTTTTGCGCTGCTTGTCGGGCGCTGTTTTATTTGGAGCGTATTATCGCACCAAAAGGTATGAGGCCCAGTTGGGCAAACTTAAAATGCTGAAGTCCAAAGGGGATGCCTATAATAGTTATACAGAAAATTGCACCAATGACGAGATGAGTGATAGCAAACCCCCAGCCAAAAATGATGATCCAGATGATATTCAAAATCAAGCCGCCTGCTCCAAAATTACCGAGTTCGATTTCTTTGCCAAAAGGCCACAAAACAAATGAAGCAATCTTAAAACATTGGACTCCAAATGGTATGCCAATAATCGTTACACACAAAATCAGACCGGCGACAGCCCATAGAAGCGATGCAATCAGACCACCAAATAATAGCCAGATGATGTTACCAATAAAATTCATGGTTTTCCTCCATTTTTTAGTTGTGATCTTCAAGCACTATATAGCGGTTCAACATTTTGCTTCATGGGATCTGATTATCCCTCTATTATCTGCCCTTGTGTTTTTCTTTTTTCTGCTGTTGCTTGAGATCAAACATTCTCTTTTCTTCGGCTAGACGCATTTCCTTACTGATTTGCTGTCGTTCCTTTTTACCTTCCTCTTGCTGAAGCTTCAAAGCCTGCTGCGCTTTGCTCCCAATTCCTTTTTGTGAAAGTTGCCGATTGATTTGTCTTTGAATCCTTTTAGGGTTAATTCTTCTCTTAATTGCTTCTTCAACTTCAACCGGTGGGCTAAACTTCAAATTGTAAAAGTTCTTCAGTATGAAGTCATACACTTCATAATCTTTAGGTTCTGCCCCAAAAACAACTCTCGCAACTTCCAGATTATCACCGTCTATCCTTTCGTATACGCCAACCCAGAAAGGATCATCAAAAAAGACTGTAAACTTCGATTCGCCACGCATATAAATAACCTCCTGTAAAAAAACCTACAAAGAACGGACAACCTCAGGAGGCAGGTTACTGACAGCGTTCTGCTGCGTCCGGACTACCAACCGGAACTGTGTTTTTATCCTTGCAATTTGAGTATACTATTTTCCCCATTTATTGTCATCAATCCTGTCCAAGAGCATCTTGACCTATATACAGCTTTTCAGTTTATTTAATAAGAAAATAAACTCCAACTGATCTTTGAAAACCTAATAAACCTGCAAGGCCTAAAACAGAAAAAGAGCACAATAAATTAAGGCCTTATAAATACTGCATCAGCCACAAGCTATAAATATTAGAGATTGTGGAGAGTTAGGCGGTTTTTGGTAGTTCAACCACCTCCAACCCTAACTTTTTGGCTTCAGCAATAATTTTTTTAATCTTGAATTTTTCTTGTTTAGTTCTCGCTACTTCAAAGGATGCTTCATCATAATCAGTTCCGGTTTTTAGCATAGTATAGATAATAACAAGTAACTTTCTTGCTAAGGCGACAATAGCTCTTTTTCCACCCCGGCGTTGTTTTACCTTCCAATACCAGTTAGATAGGTAGGTATTACGCATGCGGGTGATTGACCAGGCCACCTCACATAGTATTCTTTTTAGATAGGTATTCCCATGGAGTATGCGGGTGGACTTTTTTTTCCTGCGCTTTCATTGTTGCCAGGACTTAGTCCGGCCCAGGAACATATATGTTCGGCTGTTTTGAACTGAGCCATATCGATACCAATTTCAGCCAAAACAGCTGCAGCTGCCGTTTTACTTATTCCTGGAATTCCATCCAGTTGCTCAAGTTGACGGTGGTATTTTAAGAGTTCTTCATCAATTTTTTGCTCTATCAAATGGAGATGCTCCAGACTTTCATCCAATCGTTTAAGCAACATTTTAAGGAAATCTCTTTGCAGTCTATCCATGTTGCCATTGACTGCTTGCTTGATTTCATTCAACTTGGTTCTGGCTCTTTTTTTAACATATTGGTCAACTTCTTCAGGAGATATTTTACCAAACTCAGCAAGGTGGTCTATAATCCCTCTTCCCGATACTCCGAAAATATCGGTTAAGAAGGTAGATAGTTTGAAACCAGAGCTTTGCAGGTGTTTCTCAATACGGTTCTTTTGTGATGTTATTTCTTCTACGATACCCTTGCGGTATCTGGTCAAATCACGTAATCTCCGTATTGGTTGGGAAGGAATAAAACTTCCCTGTAGTAAACCGGCTCGAAGCAGGGTAGCAATCCATTCGGCATCTTTTACATCGGTTTTTCTGCCGGGGGCATTTTTCATATGCCGGGCATTGCATACCATCAATACTATGGTGCCGTCGAAAGCACTTTCAAGTGTATTGTAAACTGTTTGCCAGTATACTCCCGTGCTTTCCATTGCCACATGGCGGCAGTTTTCTTCTTCTAACCAGTTCTTGAGTTCCTCAAGACCGGAGAGAAGTGTTGAATATGTTCTAATGTTCTTCTCGGGGTTGTTACTGGTAGTGCCTTTCAGAAGGCAAGCCACTACAGTTTCCTTGTGGACATCAAGTCCACAACAGATTTCTAAAATGTCTTGCATGGGGATTACCCTCCTTAAATTAGATTTCAGGGTTGATCGCCCGAGAACTAAGGAGTTTAATACGCGTGCTGTTCCCATATCTTTGGATATGGGGCAACAATTGGCTGTACTCAAAGGCAATCAGGTTAGGTTAGTAAACGAGGTTCTACCATCAAAGTAAATTCAACCTTTGACCCTGATAATATAAATTTAGCAGAAAGTAATTCTTATGCAATCACCTCACTCATTTTCATAGTTGGTTGTGGCCTACGGCCATGGGTGGTTAGTAAGAAAATAACGTTCGTGTCATCCTGAGTGCAACGAAGGATCTCCTTCGGAGAATACCGTATTCGCGACTATGGCAGCATCCTATATCTGTCAGAAGACATAGCTTACCAATTTATCCAAGTTTAACCGGCTTTTACCTTATAATTATATAAATTAGATATTGCATTGAACCTTTTAGTAATTTGTATCGTTTTAGTATTAGAGAAAGAACACACTGCAGTGCAACTCAAAAAAGGAGGGGAGTAGATGCAACCAGAAGAGGAACTGCAATACTTGCAGGCATTCCCAAAGGGAGATCACCGAAGCGTTGCAATAGTAGTGGATGAATACTACCCCGCCCTTTTGAACTTTCTTCTCCGCATGGGGTGTCAGCCCAGTGATGCGGAAGATATAGTTCAGGAAACCTTTATCAAGGCATCCCGGGGCCTATCTCGTTACCAGCATAAGGATCGTTTCCGGACCTGGTTGTTCAAAATCTGCCACAACAGTCTGCGCGATTATTATAAAAAAGCTTCCCGACGTCGAGAGTTGTCGCATGACCCGGGGACACTGCCTGTATCTGAAGCAAACAGCCCAGATGCCATGATGATAGAAAAGGAGCAGGCTCTCAAAGTACAGGCGGCATTGAACCAATTACCGCCCAAGCAACGACTGGTCGTGGTCCTACGTTATTACCACGGGTTCTCAATCAACGAGATTGCTCACCTGGTTAAATGCCCCGTAGGAACGGTTAAGTCCAGGCTAAACGGGGCTATAAATGGTTTAAAGGGATTAATGACGAAAGGGGATTGGGAATGAATAAACTTAGCCAAGAAGAAATAAAGATAACTGAATTTCTAATGTCTTACCCGGATACCATCCCGTCTCCCCAGGAGAAGGCCAGAATAGTTCGCCGGGTAGAAAGGGAAATAGAGAAAGGCCGAGTCGGCAGGATGAACACTATGGATATCTTATTCGCCTTGCTATTTGTACCGGTTTTGCTGGTTTTGGCACTTTTTAACGGGATGCTGCCCGGTATATCAGCAGGATATATTCTAAATCAAGTTTATCCAACCGAGTTTACTCACGATATTCTATTATATGTTTTTCTAGCAGGGCTGCTAATAACTCCACTGCTTTTAACAATATTACCGGTAAATAAAGGAGGTAATAAGTAATGAAAATGAAATTTTTGTCCAACCGACAAATAGGGATAGTGATAATCATAGTTCTGATTCTGGGTTTCATATCTGTTGCCGGGGCAAAGGTAGGCAATATAAAACTGCTCAGCTTAATAGATTCTGTAAACCCACAGCTTAATAGTTCAACAGCTGGGCTGGGAAAGCTTATCGAAAAGGGTGAAAACCCCGCCCTGCTTCAGCAGCAGTTGGAGATAGTGGTGAGTAATAATGACGAGTTCGCTGAGTTAATGGTTATTGACAAGGATGCCACCATAATAGCGGCCCAGGACAGTAAAGCGATAGGCCAAACCTATCCCATCATTTTTATAGCCAATATGGTCACAGGAGTACCATTACCCTTCAATTATCAAGCGACTGAAATCCCAGTCCGCGCAGATCTATACAAAGTGACTGTAAGCCCTGATTTGATGTTTAAGGTTTTTGGAGAATATAAGGACCCAGATAGTAAAAGCTACCATATCATTGGCACCTATCATGTAAGTCCTGACTTTACGGCCCGCCAAGACCGCATTACCCAGTTCATTACGGTTTTGCTGCAGGTTTACCGTATCTGCTTTATACTGTTCTGGTTGCTGCTGTCCCTATGGGTATACCGCGATGCACAAAGAAGGTCAACTAACGCTGCCGCCTGGGGAATCCTTACTCTTCTGACCAGTATAATAGGCTGGGTGGTATATCTGATAGCCAGACCCATGGTTAATGTGTGCCCCGCTTGCGGACAAGAGCAGAGCAATGATTTGAAATTTTGCACCGCCTGTGGCGTTTCTGTCAAAATCTGTTGTCCGGAATGCGGGAGGGTTTTAAAAGGAGAGTGGGGATACTGCGGAGTATGCGGGCATAATCTAAGTGATTAGTTATAGTTCTGACGGCAATAGATGTGGCGTTAGCCTCAAATTCGTTTTAATCGGCGTATAAAGGGATGGTGCGTCCGAACAAGAGCGTCAAACTGGGTGCGAAAGCTCATCGGGGGAAAGACTATTCATCCTTTAGACAGCTTTGGAAATTGAATGTTTCAGTTCGCTCTGTTTACTTAAATTAGAGCTTGCCAAATCAGCTTGACCATGAGGAGTAACGCAATGGTTATAAATATAGGCTTAATGATTTTCGCACCATTTTTAATAGCAATGTGGGTTCCCACCCATGCTCCCAAAACCATGGAAATTGCCATTGGAATCCCTGCTAAATAGACAATTTTGCCACTAATAGCGAACAAGATGAGCGATACAATATTGCTAACAAAGTTCAGTATTTTACTGTTTCCAGCCGCAACGGTGAAGTCGAATCCGAAAACACTGATGAATGAGAAGATGAGAAAAGTGCCGGTACCCGGGCCAAAAAAACCATCATAAAAACCAAGAATCAAGGCAAAGCCCATACCCAATAAGACGTTCTTGTTAGTAAGCCCATTGAATCGATTTTCTTGACCGAAGTCCTTCTTCAAAGTGGTATAGATCGCAACCACGAAGATTAGAGCCACAATTAGAACATGTAAAAAACGCTCATCTATGCTTAGGACCGTCTTAACACCGATAGCGGAGCCTATAATTGTACAACCTATTTGATATTTTACTAGATTAAAATTGATCTTATCTGAACGAGCAAATTTTATCGTACTGGTAATAGAACCCCAGGTGCTAGCGAATTTGTTCGTGCCTAGAGCAAGATGGGGGGGGACACCGGCGGCAATGATGGCCGGTAAGCTAATCATACCGCCGCCTCCGGCGATGGAGTCTACCGCTGCAGCTAGAAATCCGGCCCCACATAAAAAAAGCAAAGTTGTTAGGTTCATATGATTCTCCTAAAGAACGGGTTATTAGATAAATGATTTACATTAATTCTTTTACTTGCAAATCAGGTGCTGCCCGCAGGCTCCCCAGTTGGGATACTACCATGCCGGCCAGCATTAGAGCGCAGCCAATCAGCTCCTGTCCCCCGATCCTTTCACCGAGGATCAGGAAGCCGCCGATTACTGCAAACACCGTCTCCATACTAAGAATGATGGCGGCATGAGAGGGCTGGGCATGTTTCTGACCCACTACCTGCAGGGTATAGGCTATTCCCACTGAGCAAAACCCACCATATAGAATGGGTACAGCTGCAGCCATAATACTGCTGATGATTATTGTCTCGGTGATAACTGCAGTTATGAGGCTGAGTACGGAACAGGTGAGGAACTGAAAACATGCTAACTTCAAAACGTCAACTCTTCGGGAAAAATGCCCGATGACGAGGATATGCAAGGTCCAAAAGATTGCCCCAATCAGCTGTAACAAGTCCCCGAACTGGAGCGATGATGATTCCTTGATGCAGAGAAAGTAAAGCCCCACGACAGCGAGAATACAGCCCATCCATGTCCCCCGTCCTACCAAATGCCCCAGGAATAGACCAAATATTGGAACCAATACAATGTATAGGCAGGTTATGAAAGCAGCTTTGCCCGCGGTGGTATAAATTAGACCTATCTGTTGCAACGAAGCTCCGCAGAAGAGCACTGTACCGGCCAAAAGTCCAGGCAGCAATGCACTCTTAAATCCCATGCGCGAGGGCAGGGAATCTTTGTGGAAATACATTATCAGCGGAATCAATGACAGACTGCCCAGCAGGAAACGCACGCCGTTAAAAGTGAACGGACCTACGTACCCCATCCCCACCCTTTGGGCTACAAAAGCGAATCCCCAGATGGCTGCGGCAAGCAGAAGCAGTAGGTTAGATTTAACAACACTCACAGCTGGCTCCCTTCGTTATATGTAAGATTATTATTGGTTCCTCCAATACCTTTGGGGGTGAGGAAATTTGTTAAAAAAGCCGCCTCACTCGGTTTGAAGACCGGGAGTATTTTGCCCCTCCGTTTGATAAAGGTAAGTTCTACCGATAGACCGACCCTAACTTTATCCAGAGGGCAGTCAATCAGGTTGGAGGGCATTCTGATTCCTTCGGCCAATTCAACAAGTGCATAGATATAGGGTGTTTCGTCCTGGAAATCAGGGAGGGCACTGATGTGTACAATGGTATAGCTGTAGACTCGACCTTTTCCGGTTACTTCTTTCCATTCCAGCTCTGATCGCAGGCAGTACGGGCACAAGGCGCGGGGGTAGAAGATATATTGCTTACATGTCGGGCAAAATTGCAGGCAGAGCTTTCCGGAAGATATGTAGTGCCAGTAGGTATCTTTATAATCAGTCATGCTTAGCCCCTCCCTAGTATAAGACAACATTGGGTGCTCATGACCCCGCCATTGCCATTTACCAGCGCTAGGCGGTTCTTCTTCACCTGGCGGACTCCGGCTGCTCCCCGGAGCTGGCGAACGGCTTCGGTGACGTGGGACATTCCTCCGGCAAAAGAGGCCTGGCCGCAGGCAAGCTGACCTCCATGGGTGTTGCAGGGCAGGCTTCCGTTATAGGTCAGGTCGGTATTCTCCACAAATGTCCCGCCCTCACCTTTGGGGCAGAACCCGATGTCCTCCAGGCTTATTAAGACCGTGATAGTATAGCAATCATACAGGGAAACCAGGTCAATATTTTCAACCGCCACTCCAGCCATCTGGAAAGCTCGATGGGAGGCCATTTTTATCGGACTCTCGGTTAGAGTGGGAGCGTATGCTATGGAGTTATGGGTGTAGGCTTCGCCAAAACCCCGGACGGTCACCGGTGGACGGTTATTGGGAGAGAGACGGCCAACTATCACTGCGGCCGCACCGCTGCAAGGCCTTACTATTTCCAGTAAATGCAGGGGATCGACGACGAGGGGTGAAGCCAGAACATCCGACACGGTAATGGATTTCATGAAAAGGGCGTCGGGATTAGCCATGGCGTTGAAGCGTTGGTCAACGGCAATTTTAGCCAATTGTTCAGGGGTGGTTCCGTATTCATGCATGTGGCGGCGGGCTATCAGAGCATAGCCAGAGTTAAAGCCCATAGGGCCATAGGGCAGGTCATAATCGATCTCAGCCTGCGACATCACTGCCATCTTGCCTTCAAGTGTGTTGAAGACCTGTTTGTCCCAGACCCCACCGCTCAGGCACAGGCAGTTTTTACAGACGCCCGCATCTACTAGCAAGGCAGCCCGGGCGATAGTTGCTGCTGCACTGGCACCACCTAGTTCCACCATATTCATAAAGACTGGGAAGAGCTGCAGGTATTCAGCTACCTGGGACGGCCAGAGGAAATAACTGTCCTCGCTGGGGGGAGTTACCAGCAGGCCATCGACATCACCTTTTTGCAGACCGGCATCTAGAATGGCCAGTGCCGCCGCCTCAGCCATCAAATCCAGGGTGCTTTTACCACCTGCATCCAGGGAAGGCTTTAATTCGCCGATACCTATAATGGAAGCAAGACTCGGCTTAAACATTATCTCCATCCCCCTTCCCGGTTATCAATCCAAAATACTATTCAATAACTTCCAGCTTATCGGCTGCGAGTTTTTCCATGTCTTCGAGGCTCAGTGTATATTCCCGATCCAGTTCTTTGCGGTCATCCATTAATTAACATCCCTAATATAATAGCTGTATAAAACCGAAGTTAGCCTTGTTGACTAACATCGGAATCTATAACTGCCAGTCTGCTCCGAAGCGGATGGTACGCCGCAGAGTTTTGCTCTCCATAGCGGGCATCTGAGGGATGGCATCCGGCACCCTGGCCAGTTCTTCCTGATACAATCTTCCTAGTTCCTTATAAATCGTTTCTCGCTCTGCCGGATTACGGAGGCTGAGCCCCATTTCGCTCAGCATTGCCGCCCAGCTATTGTTAAGCTGTATTTCATAACTGCTCAATTCATCGAAAAAATCCCACCAATCCTGCATTTGTTCATCCAACCACCAACCGATGCCCGGGCACACGAAATGCCGGCAAATGGATTCCCGCGAGCTTTGCGACAGAAAACACCCACCTTCTTTGCGGTGGAATTTACAGCGGTAGCTGTCCCCATCAATCACATTGTTTACAGTTACAGAGGCATCCAATATGGTCAGATGCTCCAAAGCAAAAATGTGATCCAGCAGATCAGGCTGGGTTAAATACAAATAGCCCAGGTCAGTCGGATAAAAAACCGGAGAATAGTATCCGCAGCACCCCTTATCATCCTGGCGGGGACATTCAGCGCAAAGATCAACCTCAATATAACTGCGCAGACCGCGATTATGAAAAATTATCTCAATATCCTTTTCCATGTGGAGTTTCCTTTCCTCTATGCAACGGTAAATTAATGACCTAATAAGTACCTGTCAAAAGTCACCTAGATAAAAGATTAAATCATTTCTCGCCTTGATTCAATAATTATCGGCAATTTGCAATTTATAATGCCAAAAGTTATGATTAAATTTAGATTTTTCCATCAGGTTCAATAATATTTAAAGTAAAGGTGAAAGCTGTGCAAACTATAAAATCATTGGGCATATTGGGGGGGACCTTTGATCCGATTCATTACGGCCATATGGTTGCGGCCGAATGCGTCCGCGATGCTTTCCACCTTGATCGGATTATATTTGTACCGGCTGCCCGGCCGCCTCATAAAGATCCGGAAGGAGTCCTGGACAGCCGTCACCGTTTCAACATGGTGGAGTTAGCGGTTGGTGACAGTCCTAACTTTGAGGTATCGTCAATGGAACTGGATAGGCAGGGTCTTTCCTATACGGTTGAAACCGTGGCCAGTTGTCAGCAGCTCTACCCCGCAGCAGAGATTTATTTCATACTGGGGACCGATGCCCTGCTATTGATAAATACCTGGAAAGAGCTTGAGCGTTTGTCAAAACTCTGCCACTTTATACTGGTTACCCGACCAGGATATGAGCTAAACCGTAATGACCAGAGATTCCGGGAGATTCCTGACTATTTATGGGAAAAGACTTTGATTCTGCCCATTCCCGGCCTATATATCTCTTCCAGCGAAATTCGCCAAAGGGTGACCGAGGGCAAGACCATTAAGTATTTGGTACCTGAAATGGTAGAAAAATATATTGTGGAAAATAATTTATACCAGGATGAGGAAGGAATTCATGTTTAACCAAGACGCAGCTGAACAAATAATCAAAGCCAGGCTGTCAGCCCACCGGGTCCAACACTGCCTGGGTGTAGCTGGAGCAGCCCGAGATTTAGCGCAGCTATATGGGGTGGACGATGAAAAGGCATATCTAACTGGAATATTGCATGACTACGCCAAAAACCTGACTGCAGCTCAGTTGTTGTTGGTTGCTGGCCAAGACGAGCAAATAGCGGATGAAGCAGAGAAAAAGATACCGGAACTGCTGCATGCTCCGGTCGGTGCCTACCTTTTGGCAGA
This sequence comes from Syntrophomonadaceae bacterium, assembly GCA_963665865.2. GTDB lineage: Bacteria > Bacillota > Syntrophomonadia > Syntrophomonadales > Syntrophomonadaceae > PHAA01. The sequence goes on from CAXXWF010000001.1 coordinate 700,970, forward strand.
GGAATTGGGGATAAATGATAAGGAGATATTAGAAGCAGTAAAGGCTCACACCCTCGGATCGATGACCATGAATTCGCTGGCTAAGATAATATTTCTCGCTGATATGACAGAGCCGAACCGGGATATGTATCCGGAACTGGAGCGTCTGCGCCAATTGTCCCGTTACAACCTGGATGAAGCGATGCTGCTGGGACTTGAATCAACGATCCGCTATTGTCTGGATGAAGGGAGACTCCTTCACCCACGTACGGTTGAGGTAAGAAATATGTTTTTGCAGAAAATAAAGGATAAACGGTTGGAGGCATAGCTGTCCTGGGCATGCTATAATATAGATCAGAGACTTAAATAAATTGCAATAATAATTAAACATAGGAGGACTGTTTTTGATAAAAGAAGATAAACTGGTACAAATGATCGCTGATGCAGCACTGGAAGAGCAGGCTATGGATCTGGTCATTTTAGATGTAAATGAAAAAACTATTATAGCCGACTATTTTGTAATATGCAGCGGCCGCAACCTGGTCCAAATCCGCAGCATTGCAGAAAACGTAGAAAACTTCATGGACGCACTAGGAGTAAACGTGTTGCGCAAAGAGGGTCATCAGGAAGGCAAATGGATAGTTTTGGATTATGGATCTACTATTCTGCACATTTTCCGTCAGGAAGAACGGGATTATTATAAACTTGAAAACCTGTGGGCCGATGCTCGCAAAGTAGCGGTAGCCCCCTAATGGGTTCCAGGCACCTAACTAACTTAAAAAATTAGTTCTCCTGTTTTCTGTAACAGGAGAACTAATTTTTTTGAAAGCTGAATTATCATGGTGTCGCAGTAGTAGAAACATTTAATAAGTTAGAAAGTTAGGTGCCTGGAACCCATAGTAGATAAGGGACAATATTATCCAGAATGGAATTATCAATTTGCCATTATGGATCATACTTATAATTCCACCTTTTCGAAGAATGCGTTTCTACTTCAAAAGAATGTACCGACATAGCATTTCAACCGTTTACCATTCATTCATGTCTCAGATCTAGCTTCGCAACAATAACCAGCGTATCAATGTGACAGAGAATCGTTCTCTGGCAGACCGGATTTATGTTCGTTCTTAATAAATAGATATCGACGTATGACTCCTAAATTTTGAAATATTCTTGCGCCGAACACAATGACCGCGGCAAGATAAAGTTCCAATCCCAGCCTGTCTCCCAGGTAAGCAAGTCCAGCCGCTAGAAGAGAATTTGTAAAAAAACCGGTAACAAAGATGGTTGTGTCAAAAGAATCTTCCATATAGCCGCGAATCCCGCCAAAAACTGAATCAAGAGCTGCTAATACGCCAATTGACACATACTTAACCATAATTATCGGCAATACAACCGGAATTTGAAAACCAATTACCAATCCGATTAGGAGACATAGAATAATTATAAAAAGCATATCTTAATCACCCTCTCATTTCAAAGCTACAGGAGTACAGTAATCAAATTTTAATACACCGTTATATGCTGGTATTTGGGTTTTGTCGGTATTCTCTAATTTTGTTTGTAGAAAATTAGATAACTGACTTATGATACCGCCTCGTATTAATAATCCACTTTCCAAGTTTTTAGGGTTACCGATAGCTTTTATCACATATGGAGGAGTTAATCGCGTCTGATTTATCAAAATAGTAGTCCCTGCACATCTTATCTCCGATAATGCCGTAATGCGTTGGTCATTAACCGCAATGGCCTCAGCTCCAGAGGCTCGCATCTCGCTTATAATATCCCGAATATTGCGATCATGAACCAGGTAAACATCTGGGTCAACATCAAACTGGACTTTATTCGGACTGTCATTAACAGTAACAATAATTCCCGGCCCCTCAACTGTAGTTAGGCCGGCTGCAATATTTGATTTTTGCAGCTCGGATTGCATGTCTGCAGTAGTTTGGCTGCTACCGGTCTCCAAATTAGATAGCTTTTGCCTCAGGCCGATAAGTTCTTCTGCATAGGTATCCCTTTCCTTTGCAATTGTAATAATCTTATAAGCCATTTCATCACTGCTAGTTCCCCTAAGGTTTACATCATAGCTGGATGAAGTATTAAATTGAATAGCCAGCATAATTCCAAGAAATATACAGATCGCCATTATTGAGATTTTTCCGCTAGTGCTTTGCACCTCTTTCATCCTCTTCTCTCCTGTATTTAGTGGGGATTTATCCTGACCCAATGTCAATATGATCCACACTTTTTTCGTTGGTATTGACAGTTGTTTTTTAGATTAGCTCCCCTCCACAATGGCAAATTATAGCATATTTCTACAATTATATCCATTGCTAGATTATATATTAGACTGGGAATCAGGACATAGTACCAAAGGTACATAGTGCCACACACTTAATTACCTTATAGAAGCTAACACCTCCTGTTTCAGAAAAACAGGAGGTGTTGGCTTTTTACGGCTTAAAGCTGTAAATTAGGTGCCTGGCACGATTACTCGGTTATTTTATATATTTTCCCTCTAAGGTCAATAATATATATTTCTCCGTTTTGATCAACTCCAAAGGAGGAAATATTCAGGTTGGTATGCAGCAGAACGTTATTTTGGGGCGGTTGGACGGCATCTACCCATAAAGCCCAGATCAGACCGGTACCGTAATCACCGTAAACATAAGCTCCTGTGAGACTGGGGTTTATACTGCCGTAATATACATAACCTCCGGTGATAGCAATGCCCAGTGGATGTTGGTACTCCCAGACGGGCAGCTGCAAGCCCGTTCGGCTGCAGGTCTTCGAGGCAGGATAGCACAGGCTTCCTTCCATGATGCTCCATCCATAGTTCAATCCTTTTTCCACGATATCTATTTCTTCTACGGTGTTTTGCCCTACATCAGCTACCCATAGGCGTCCATTCTTCATATCAAAGCTGAACTTCCAAGGGTTTCTAAACCCATAAGCATATATCTCTTCGGGATAGCCATTCTGGTTGCCTACCAGGGGATTGTCAGCTGGTATACTGTAGAGTTTTCCCGAACCGGGGTGGTCCACATCGATGCGCAGCATTTTACCCAGCAGGGTGCCTAAGTTTTGGCCATTGCCCTGCGGGTCTCCTTCTGAACCGCCGTCACCCATGCCGATATATAGATAACCGTCCGGACCGAAGGCCAGGTGCCCTCCTTTATGATTAGGATAAGGCTGGGCAATGTTAAGTAAAACCTGCTCGGAGTTTATCCGTCCCTGATCCGGTTGATCGGGGTTTACCTGATAACGGGCTATAACTGTGCTGGAGCGGGTGGTATAATTCACGTAGAATAAGCCATTTTGGGCAAAGTTGGGATGGAAAGCCAAACCTAACAGCCCTTTTTCCGTGGAGCTGCTGTCTACCCGGCTGCTCAGGTCTAAGAAGACTTTAGTCGAAGTCACTTGAGGATTATTATCAAAAACAATTATTTTACCTGATTTTTCGACCACAAATACGCGGTTGCTGCCATCGCCGGGCTGCACGTATTCAAGGGGCTGGTTGAATGACAAATTAGGGTAGGCTTGGACCAATGAATAGGTAGGTAAAGTTTTTTGCGCCGCAGGAGCAGGCTGCGCCTCAGGGGCCGGTAACTGTACTGGCGGAGTGGCAGTTTTACCGCATCCGATCAGAAAGAATAGCAATAGGGATAGGACAACGAACCGAGTCTGCTTCCTCAGCATACTTTTCACCCCCACATAATTCTCCTATCCCAAGTATACGTTTAATAAAACATTTTGCGCAAGGCAAGAACTGTCTCGACTTGCCTAAACTGCCTAGGGTGCCTGGCCCAACAAGCAGGCTCCCGCCAGTTACTGTCAACTATGTCAAAGGGTATTGATTAGCCTTACACCAGACCCAAGGAATAATAATGCCATTGGATAGATGAATAAATACATTTTATCTTTTAGACTTATTTTTAAAGACCCAATTGAACATGCCCAGCAAAGGGAAACTAAATCAAAAAGGTAATAAAAGCTGATGCCAGTGAGCAATTGCTCTTTACTAATATTAATTAAAGCGATAAAAATACCCAACATGCATCCAATTAAGAAAACCAATACTGCTGGAAAAATGCCTCGCGTAGTTTTGGCAGCTAGCATACAAATCATGATGATTGCAGCTTTTATTATATAAACCATAAAGAAATCACTAACTGTTTTTATCCAGTAGGTATTCTGAACACCTCCTAGATTAAAAGTCGTGACATCAAGAGATGAATAACGCAAAAGAACAGCTAGACGTAAGAAAACAGCACTCAATATAAATGCAATGGTAAAAAGAACCAACCAGGGCCATATCCCCTTTATTGATTTGAAAATCAAGCTTTGGTATGGTATTACGATGATGTTAACCTCCCGTTTTAGAACGAATGTCCGTGCAAGAAAAACTTTGACAGGCACGATTAGATTTATTAACTATAATTCCGATATTGCTATATATTCCACAATGAACAAGTTTTCCCTTTTATATAGTCTGGAAATATAAATATGGCTGGGTTGGACAACCGTCTATGTTACCCTTAATGATGTAATAACCACATAAAGATAATATAGGAAATAATGGTAGATATTAAGGTGTAATGGTACTGTAATATTTCACCTCGTTAAGGCCCGCTACAGGGAGAAGCACTTAATTTCTGCGTTCAGCGCGTGGATTATCCCAGATATTTACATGGAATAATATTTAAAAAAATACAAATATTATTTGACCCCGCCCCTAGGTCGGGGTTTATACTTGCATTGGGGTGGGATGAAACTTGAAAGAACAACTTAAAATCGGTGAATATGCACAATTAACTGGAGTGACCGTAAAAACGGTACTTCACTATCATAAGATTGGCCTGATAGCTGAAGCAAAGCGCTCGTCTGGCGGTTATCGCTTATACGGTCCGGCTGAAATAAATCGTATGCGTTCAATCAAACGGCTCAAATACCTGGGTTTCAGCCTGGAGCAGATCAAGGTAATACTCGGTGAACCTGATGATTGTAAGTCTTTTCGTGCGGTCCTGCTTGATCTGCAAACAGAATTGCTGACACAGATTGGCATAATGACCGAGCGGGTGGAGAAAATCAACAACTTATTGAGCGTAGACCAGCATAACCTGGCCGAAGACTCTGCTGAATCTCCATCTTTCAAAATGTATGTAGATATACTGGGTGAAGAAGCCCAAGAACAATACAGGGTCATTTGCCCGGAAATATATGAGCAAGAACGCAAGCTATATGGGGTAATAGATGATTTGCAGTGGGGTCTGGATTATCAGGATACTTTGCGCGAGGTGGCGGAGTATTTTCACGACCATCCCGATAAATATCAGCAATCCCTGGATTATGGGCCCAAAATCACCGCTATTGCCAACATCTCACCTGATTCACCAGCTATTGCGGAACTGGCTTTAGAATATGCCCAGTTTATAAAGAGCCTTTCTTTTTATGAAAAGCTAATGAGTCAAGAATCAGGACTGGGAAACTCCCTGGAATCATTATGCAAGGATATGTTTGCAGAAATATATTCCCCGTCCCAGATGAAGTTTATAGAAATGTTGCAGGAGTATTTAGAGCCCGCCCAAAGCAGCCGCCAAAGTCCTTAAGCGAACTGAGGCCTCCAAATGTAAATTCCTATCGCTTCAGGCTATGGCGGGAATGCTATCATTGGGTACAATAAATACAACTGCTGGGGAAGGAGTAATTAAACATGCTAGCTCATGAAAATCTCGTCTTTAGCAATACCAAAAGCAATCAACAGATGAGAAATTTTAACTATGTGTTTTTAGTGATTATGATCATAGAAATGGTTGTTGCTATATTTATTGTTCGTGTTCTAACAACCAGCCTTTCTGTCTTTTTAATAATATCCGGGGTAATCGTGTTATTTGACCTTTTTGTACTATATTATATTGTAGCCCTCTTCAAATCAGCTCATTTGCTTGGAGAACATGGACTGACTATTTGCTTGGGTGGGCGTTTCAAAACAACTATTCCATGGAAAATGATTGAAAGAATTGCACCCGTATCTATACTGGTGCCAACTAAGGATATCCTTGGACTGGCGCTATTCAGGAAAGAAGAAAATCTCTATTGTATGGGAACGAACCAAGCAACGCATATTGTTTCTTTAAAAAATCCAATCCTGGTTAAAGCAAAGTGTGTAGATAATCCCCAGAGTAAAAGAGGTATGGTTACATCTATACTTATTAATGTCGATGACAAAGAGGCATTTGCCAAAACACTTCAGAGTTACATAACAGATAATGATACCAAAGAAGTAAAAGCTCAAGAGTCTAGCATAGAAGAAAAAGCCTTGGTATTCAGTCAGGATAGTATCAGGCTTTCCGATACATCCATACAGATTCGCACTGGCGATCCTCTATTGGAGCTGCAAAATATATCGTACCAATATGGAGATTATAAAGCTGTAGATAACTTAAGCATCACAGTTCAGAAAGGTGAAATTTTTGCGTTTTTAGGACCCAACGGAGCAGGCAAGTCCACCACGTTGAAAATGCTAACGGGGTTACTGAAACCGAAAAACGGACACATACTACTTGATGGACAAGATATCTGGGTAAAGGGCAGTGAGTCGATACGGAAACAAATTGGCTATGTGCCTGACCAACCGATTCTTTATTATAGGCTGACAGCCAAAGAACATCTCTACTATAGTGGGAAATTATTAGGTTTGGATGAAGCTGTTTTAATGGATCGGATCAACTATCTCCTGGAGCTGTTTGATCTTGTGCCATACCAAGAGCAAATGGTGGAGACCTATTCTCAGGGAATGCAAAGGAAGGTTTCTATGTGCCTGGCCTTGCTTAATGACCCCAATCTATTAATTGTAGATGAACTGACCAACGCTTATGATGCTAAAACCATCGCAGTTATTAAGAAAATTTTCAGAGAGAGGAAGGCAGCCGGCAAAACGGTGCTTTTCTCTGGACATGTAATGGCGGTTATGGAGGAATTGGCCGATTATATCGTTATCATCCAAAAAGGTATTTGTTATGCCTCAGGTACGATGGGAGAACTAACCGCGCAATACGGCATCAGCAATTTGGAGGATCTATTTCTGCGGCTAACAGACACCCAAATCAAGGACTAGGCGGGGATAAACAATGACTTCCATCACTTTATTTAACATGAAAATGAAGCAAGGGATTAACAGCCTGTTTGTTTATTCTAAAAAGGGCTGGGGCTTGGTGCTATTTGAATTTCTTGGTTTAGTGAGCATTATCTATGCGATCATGCAGCGCTATTTATTTACAGAGGAGACTTCGCTGCTATTATTACTGGCTTTTATCATTTTACTGGGTTCCAATTATTTGTCTGCAGAAAAATATTTGTCTAGTGCAGAAAACCGATTTGATTTATTGATAGGAGTCCAGGCAAAGGACATAATATGGGCTATTTGTGGGCAAGTCTTTTGGAGAAATCTAAGTGCAGTGTCCTTATTTCCTTTAATTCTAGTAGCCTCAACTAAAACCATTTCACCGTGGCTAATACTGATCACATTCTTGGTCTTTCCCGTTGCCGCCACTCTGCTTGCTTGCTTATTTAATATCTTGATAAACAGGTATTGGAAAAGAAGTGCTGGTGTCTTTTACCTTCTTTTTTCGTTTTTATGGGGTGGGGGTACTGCGGCTATCCTTGCCTTTTTGTTAGCAAATCATAAGCTTTCTTTTAGCACACTCGATAATCATGATATGCTGCTCATCATTCTCATGCTTGGTGCTGCCGTCACAACTATTCTCCTCTTTTCATCAACCTTATCAGGTTTATGGAAGGAAGCATATTTGCAGAATGACTCAATGAATAAGCATAGACTGCCATTTATAAGGTTCCAACGATTTTGTCGCTTGTTCTCAAACTCTTTTATTGTTAAAGAATGGTTTCTGCTATGGCGCAACTCTATTACCAAAATTCGTTTGGTTGTGTGGGTGGCACTCATCATTATCTGCAGTTTTACAACCCTCAAATCATATTTATATAATCCAACTCTGTTCTTAGTTATATCCTTAGCCGTATGGCTTTTCTGCTATGGAGAGCTGCCGGCAACTGCTTGGCAGAATGAAGGTGAGCAAAAATCCTTCTATTGGCTTAGTGGGTTCAAACCATCCCAATTAATGGCTGCCAAAATTGCTGCCTTCCTGCCCTTAATGGTATTTGGCATATTAACAGTACTATTTTTAGGATTAGCAATTCAATTAAGTTTTTATATGATTCTGCAAATAGCAGGATTGGTTTTTTTGCTTGTTTTGGCAGCTATAGTTATAACCCTTGCTATAGCCTGTTTTGGACATAACAGTTCCAAACAAATGTTTAACAATGCAATGTTAGAACAAGTTCCATTGACGACAAGCGCCATTTCAGCTGTTAGTAGTGAATTCTTATTCTGTTGTATTGTTTTTTTGCCGCTCCCCTGGATTCTTTTGTTATCTATAACCATTCCAATAATATGCGTGATTGGCCAGGCAATGTGGCTAAGCAGAATTTACTATTCGATTTGATTTTGAGAGGGAGGCGGGGTGTGACAGAGAAACGTTCCCTGTCATCTGGAAGCTTCGCTTTATGACATTGGCCTGACGTCCCCGGGCTTCCTCGCACTGTGACGAACTCACTCCCTAAACGCGTGTTTTATGGCCCCTCGTTTAGGCGTATAATCTTATCGGACATGGTTTGTCAGTCCCTTAATTGGTGAATGGTTTAACAACTTTATTCTACCAAGCGGCTGTTTCCATGTCCTTTCGTTTGATAAGACGCAATTGGAATTTGCCAATTTATCAGAAAAGAAAATTATTTACATTTATCTCAATGAGACGTTTGCCGCCTCCAAGGGTTAGCATGCTCAGTCGTTCCCGGCAAGATAAGCTGTCAATACCCAAATCAGTTGCTTGGCAAATTCCAATTTAGGTGAACCTTTTTACGTTTACACGTCCCTAATATATTGTAGGGAGCTCCCAGAGAGAAAGGAGAGGCGTAATTGAATGAATCAGATCTAGTCACACGATGCCAGTCGGGTGATGTCGAGGCATTCGGGGTGCTGGTGGAAAGGTATAGCGATAAGGCGATCCGCACTGCATATCTAATAACGGGTAGAAAGGAAATTGCCGAGGATATTGCCCAGGAGGCATTTATCCAGTGCTATTACTCCATACAGCAGTTAAAAAACATTGCAGTATTTAAAACCTGGTTTTACAAAATACTTATGAGAACCAGTTGGAAAATGCTAGCTAGGACTAAGGGGCAAATGCAGGTGGATTCCATCGACAGAGAAGTCGATCACAACCTGGCTGATTGCTTTGACTTGATAGAAACCGTGGAGATAAGGCAAAGTTACGAGGCCTTATACAAAGCGGTTGGTACCCTGAGCAAACCCCTTAATGAAGTGATTGTACTGTATTATTATAACGGCTTAACCATTAAGGAAATTGCACAGATACTGAATTGCAGGGAAGGCACGGTCAAATCGCGCCTATTTAATGCCAGGAAGTGGTTGGCCGATGGCCTCAGGAAAAAGGGATGGGATGTTTCATATTTTGAAGAGCGTAAGTTAGGAAAGGAGTGTCATTTGAATGTTTGAACGGATGATTACGAATACCCTCATTAGCAAAGCAAATAGTATTAGTCCCCACGAAGATATGGCTGTAAGAGTGAAGAGTGCCGTAATTTCAGGTCCTAAGAAAAGAAGCTCGTTACTGCGACGATCAGCTTCATTTTGTGGCAAAGTGGCAGCGGTTGTTGCCTTGTTTGCTGTTACAATGGTCTTCCATGGGAGCTTAATGGCTATGGCCGGTAATGCAGCCGATAACATTATTAAGATACTGAATCTTGGTAATTATTCGAGCGTTATCCAGGTTGAGGATAAAGCATCAGACCAACAAGCTCTGAGCCAGGAACAAAAGGATGAACTCTTAAAAGGCGGCACCATAACTATACAAACCCCCGATGGAGCAGTTGTTATAAAAGGTAAGGACCCGTCCAGGGTTGCTTATCCGGAAGGAACAGTTCCTTATTCCAGTCTTATTGAAGCTCAAAAAGGGGCGTGTTTCAAAGTGCTGAGTCCGGGATACCTTCCTTCAGGCTATGCCTTTAATGGAGCACGGGGATTTAAAGATTCTAAATACTACATGGACCTGTACTTCAAAGGACCAGGGAAAGACATTGTCCTGAGCCAAAGAATGATGAACCAGGAAACAGGTTTCGTGTTAGGTACGAACGGACCTGTTGAGTCAGTCGACATCAACGGGGTGACAGGAGCCTGGGTGGAGCCGCATAGTGTATTATGGGAAAAGGACGGTGTGAGCTACGACCTAGTGTGTAAAGGTTTTAGTAAAGAGGAAATCCTGCAAGTAGCTAGGTCCACCAAATAACTATTAATAGGTATTAATCAAGGCTAAAGGGGCTGGCGGATAGTTAATATAGTCAGCCCCTTTTGATCTTTGCTCAGCGAACCAAGTGATCTTCCATCTTCCGTCTTATTTGCTTTATGCATTTAATCCCTGTGACGTGCAGCACCCTCAACTGTATTTTCAACTATCATACTGGCAAGATATTGTTATAAATAGGGATTCTCTAATTATATCTAAACCCGATGCAGAGAATCATGGTTTGGGAATACAACAAGTTCGTAAGACATTGGAAAAAAGGGATTACGCTTAAATGTCCTTTTTTATAAATGCCAGATATCCAGCAAAACAAAATATGCTTGAATATATTCCCGATACAATAAGAGCAAATGAAAGTGTTGTACCATCTATTAAAGCACCTACATTTACAAAGTTAGCAAAATCGGATACACCAAAAGGCAGATATTTACACCAGTCAAAATATATAGATAACATTTGCACAATACCGCCACCAACTAAAAGCAAGAATAATGAAAACCCGGTTGCTATTGAACGTGAGCGAAATATTGCTGAAATTGCAAAGGTTAATAGTACATATACAATAATTTCAAGAAAATCAAGCCCGAAAACAATCAGTGTTTTTAATACCGCTGGAACATATAATATAGTGCTGCTTGTCCAAAGCATTTCCTTTGCATACATTCCATTGAAACCAAAATATATACCCATAAAGATAAAGTTCAATACAAAAGTGGTCACTGAAAGTGATAAACCATAAATTATGGTAGCTGCTAATTTTGCAGTAATAATTTCCTGACGTTTATATGGACGTGATATCATCATTTTTATTGTACCCTTTGAGAATTCACCAGCTACTGTAGCTGCGCAGGCAATTATTACGAAAAGTGCAATAATTTTATCATATAAATCAATTTTCGCACTAAAATCCGTAACTCTCGTCCAAACGCTCTTATTGGATTCTGGTCTAATATTATTATTAATTCTATATTCATTCTCGGCGATGGTCTTTTTTGTAACTCCAATCAATAACCTTACGGTTTTATCTGTTGAGTTTTCCATTGCTTGCAGCTTAGGTTTTTCTACATTTAGTTCCTGCTGCAAATCCTGTTGCCAGCTTTCAGATACTACAGCAATACCGGGGATGTTATTAGATACATTATAAAATTTATAACCACCTGTTGCCGCTGTTACAATCACAATCATAATGATTAGCATTACTTTGGTAGAAAGTCTTTTCCATAGTTTAGTATTTTCTATGGAAACAAGTGTAAAAAATGTCCACATATTATTTTCCCTTTCCAGTAAGCTTCATGAATACATCCTCAAGTGATTGCATTTCTTTTTTATCCATAGCATATATAGCGATATGCGCATAAGTTAAGGTTGAAACTATTCTAGGTACTATGTCGCGAATTGTTTCAACCTGCAATCCATCCCCCATAAGATTGTTAGTGATTTTCATATTTGAAATAAGTGAAGCTGCCATTTCATTATCATCAGTTTGGAATATCAAAATAGTTTTATTATCTTCCTGTGTCAGGTTAACAAGTTCTTCAACTGTTTTAATCGTTATCATCTTTCCCTCGTTAATAATACCCACACGGTCACACATCTGCTGCATTTCATTTAAAATATGGCTGGAAATAAATAATGTAAGTCCAGTTTCTATAGATAGCTTTCGGAGAAGTTCACGCAATTCTTTAATTCCTGCCGGGTCAAGCCCATTAGTAGGCTCGTCTAATATTAGAAGTCTTGGACGGTGAAGTAGTGCTTGAGCAATACCCAACCGTTGTTTCATACCAAGAGAATATGTTTTAACCTTATGGTTTATTGCCCTATCAAGATCTACGATTTCTATTACTTCATTGATCCGTTTCTCATCTACATTTCTGTACATTTTTGCAAATATCCTTAGATTATCTCGCCCAGACATATATTCATACATATCTGGATTTTCAACAATACAACCAATATTGTTCATGGCACCTTTGAAATCTTCACTTACAGAGCATCCACCCACAATGATGGTTCCTTCAGTAATTTTTGATAAACCAACTATCATTTTAATAGTGGTGGATTTACCTGCACCATTAGGACCTAGAAAACCAAATATTTCGCCAGCTTTTAATTCAATGGAAATATCTGAAACAATGGTGCGATTACCTATTATTTTTGTTAAATTTTCAATTTTTAATATTGTATCAGCCATAATTACACCCCCGATACATTCAACTTAATAACATTTGCTGGATATCTCATTCGGATTTTTTTCGATCACCAAACGACCTCAGCTTTTTTCAAACGCGTGAATATAAATATAAAACACATTTGTTAACGAATACTGTCTATTTAACAACAATTTTGATACAACTCTTTATAGTAACCATTATTATAGGGGTCGGCAGAATGTGTAAAAAACACTTCTGCCGACCCCTTGCTGTGTAAAAAAAGTTCAGCCATCGGTTATTCGTGGATGCCTGAACATTAATCAAATACCAGTATTTATACCACATAATTATAGGCAGTGGGTACCAAATATGTCAATAAAAGAAAAATACGGTTTACTTGGCTCTTTATTCTCGCTTATAGCAGTTATTGTTTTACTGTGGCCAGGTTAGTTGTTGCTCTTTCATGTTCAAAAAATCAAATGTTAAACGATTTAATCATTTGGAGATAATGATATTAAAAGATCTAATTAAAATTGAAAACCTAATAGTCGGCTTACAAGGGATTAACCGAGGAATTATGCGAAAAATGAGGCGAACAGATAATAAAACAACGGCTGACAAGAGAAGCGGCAGAGTGTGTAGAAACACCTCTGCCGTCCTTTTGCTTAAAATTACGTTTTATAATTAAGGGGTTATTTCACTACGATATTCACCAGTTTGCCTGGAACAACCACGATTTTAATGATTGTTTTACCGTTAATAAAATCCTGGATCTTAGGCTGCGCCAGGGCCAGTTTTTCCAGATCTTCCTGAAGAATACCGGTCGGCACGGTTATGCGTTCTCTTACCTTACCGCTTATTTGGATAGCTACTTCGACTTCGTCCTGAATTAATGCTGCTTCCTTATATTTAGGCCAAGTCTGATGATAGATACTGTCGTCATGACCGCAAATGTGCCATAGTTCTTCGCATATGTGAGGCGAAAAGGGGCTGAGGAGCATCATGAGGCTGTCCACTGCTTCTTTCAGAACTGACAAGTCCTGCTCATCCTGATCGCGATAAGCATAAAGCATATTGGTAAGTTCCATAATGGCGCTGATAGCCGTATTGAAATTAAAGCGTTCCTGAATGTCCTCGCTTACTTTTTTGATGGTAGCATGGGTCTTAAAACGTAGTTTACGAGCCGAGGGCTCCAACTCGCCAAAATTTTCGGGGAGATGAACGCCCTGAATATCTTCAGCACAGCCCGTCACCATGCGCCATACCCGGTTCAGGAAGCGGTAGGAGCCTTCCACGCCCTGGTCGCTCCATTCCAGGTCTCTTTCCGGCGGAGATGCGAATAGAATGAAGAGTCGGGCTGTATCAGCTCCATACGTATTTATTATCTCTTCGGGGCTAACTACATTGCCCTTGGATTTGGACATTTTTGAACCGTCTTTCAGAACCATGCCCTGGGTTAAAAGATTAGTGAAGGGCTCATCGCAGGACAGCATGTTAATATCATGCAGGAATTTAGTAAAAAAGCGGGCATACATAAGATGCAGAATGGCATGTTCCACCCCGCCAATATATTGGTCTACCGGCATCCAATAATCAACGGCCTCTTTACTGAAAGGTATGCTGCTGTTATGGGGATCACAAAAGCGGTCGAAATACCAGGAGGAGCAGACAAACGTATCCATGGTATCTGTTTCCCGACGTGCTGGTTTACCGCAGCAAGGACAGGTTGTTTTATAAAAAGATTCTACATAATTGAGCGGGGATTCCCCGGATGGCTTGAATTCCACGTCTTCGGGCAGCAGCACCGGCAACTGCTCCAAGGGTACGGGTATCAATCCACAGTCTTCGCAATAAACCATGGGAATGGGAGCACCCCAATAGCGTTGGCGGGATATGAGCCAGTCGCGCAAACGGAAATTTACCGTTCCTTTACCAAAGCCCTGGGCCTCCATGTAAGCGGTAATACGTTTCTGTCCCTCGGCTACACTTAAGCCATTATAGTCTGCGGAATTAACCATTAAGCCGTCACCAGTATAGGCTTCGTTCATATTAGCCCCGTCGGCAGGAGAGTCTTCTGACTGTATTACCACCTTAATCGGCAAATCATATTTGCGGGCAAACTCGAAATCGCGTTCATCGTGGGCTGGAACCGCCATAATAGCACCGGTTCCATAATCCATCAGCACATAGTTAGCGATCCAGATGGGAATTTTCTCGCCAGTCATCGAATTTAGGGCGTAAGCGCCAGTAAAAACCCCTTCTTTTTCCGCGTCAGTTGAGGTGCGGGCAACATCGCTCAAGAACTGCATCCTATGGGAAAATTCCAGGACCGCTTGGGCCTGGGATGTTCCCTGGGAGATCTTTTGCACCAGGGGATGCTCGGGAGCCAACACCATATAGGTAACACCGAATACGGTATCGGCACGGGTTGTAAAGACAGTGAGAATTTCGTCGCTGTCGGCAATAGGCAGGTCAAACTGACAGCCTTCGCTGCGTCCAATCCAGTTTCTCTGCATGGTTTTAACCTTTTCCGGCCAGCCCGGCAGTATGGCCAGATCATCCAGAAGTCGCTGAGCATAGTCGGTTATCTTAAAAAACCACTGAGCTAACTGCCTTTTCTCTACGGTCGTTTCACAGCGTTCACAGGCACCCTCCACTACCTGTTCATTGGCCAGTACTGTCTGGCAGGAGGGACACCAATTTACGGCTGCACTTTTCTTGTAAGCTAAACCATTTTCATAAAGTTTTAGAAACATCCATTGGGTGAATTTATAGTAATCAGGTTTGCAGGTTGCTAGTTCACGATCCCAATCGTAACTGATGCCCAGAGTTTTGAGTTGAACCTTCATATTCTCGATATTGGCATAGGTCCATTTAGCAGGGTGATGGCCGTGTTTAATAGCGGCGTTTTCGGCTGGCAAGCCAAAGGAATCCCAGCCCATGGGATGTAAGACATTGAAGCCGTTCATGGTTTTAAAACGGGCAATTACATCACCAATGGCGTAATTCCTTACATGGCCCATGTGCAGATTCCCAGAGGGATAGGGAAACATCTCCAGATTATAATATTTGGGTTTGGCCGGATCTTGAACAACCTTAAAGAAAGCTTCATTCTCCCAGATTTTCTGCCATTCAGGCTCAATCTTTTTAAAATCATAACTGCTTTCCATAAATAGCCTCCTTCTGTATTAGTTCAGAAAACACAAAACTCTCATCCCTGACAGGGACGAGAGTTATTCCCGCGGTACCACCCTTAGTGACAAATAAAAAATGGTGGAGCCAGTGGGATTCGAACCCACGGCCTCTTGAATGCCATTCAAGCGCGATCCCAACTTCGCCATGGCCCCACGATTTGTCCACTCGAAAATTTAACGGATGTCCCGTCACAGGCTAGTTGCTCACCTGTGAAACTCCCCGGCGAGTTCAACAATGTAGTTGTCACCTTGCACCATATAGTGACTCTCTGTCCTGGATTGTCTACTACTCCGGTTCATTGTCTTTTTCTAATAAAGTTTTTATCCACGAGCAATATTCTACAATATATATTGATTGATTGCAACTATGAAGTGGTCGTAGTTACTACCTACCAACGGCTATTTTAATGAGTGATTATTCATCCCAATTTAAAATGTACACAAGGTGCCCTTGTTACTCTGTAAAATTTCAGCCAATATTCATTTTATTTTAAGTATTTTATATCATACTAAAAATATATTTTCCAGGAATACCAAATAATATTAGAGAGGAAGAGATTATGACAAAGAAAGCGAACTTCAAGTCAACCGCACTAACTTTAATTCTTACCCTGACATTAATGCTGTCAATATCTGCCATTAGCCTTGCGGACACCACTGGTCAACCCCCTGCTGATCAAAGTGGAGGGTTTGCTCAATTAATTAAGACTAAGTTAGATAGTCTTGTATCTGCTGGTACAATCTCAGCAGATCAGGAAACTGCGGTGCAAACTGCTTTAACACCGTCTTCTGATGGAACAACCCCACCTGCTGGTTCGGGTGCCTTTGCTGGACATGACTCTACGTCGCGAATTAAGGTCAAACTTGATGCTCTGGTCACTGCCGGTACAATCTCAGCAGATCAGGAAACTGCGTTGGTAACTGCATTAACACCGTCTTCCGATGGAAACGTCCCATCTGCTGGAGTTGGACATGACTTTACGTCGCAAATTAAGGTCAAACTTGATGCTCTGGTTACTGCCGGTACAATCTCAGCAGATCAGGAAACTGCCGTGGAAACTGCTTTAGCACCGTCTTCTGATGGAACAAACCTATCTGCTGGGACAGGTGCTGGTGCTGGAAATGACTTTACTCAGCAGATCAAGGTCAAACTTGATGCTCTGGTTACTGCCGGTACAATCTCGGCGGATCAGGAAACTGCTATTCAAGCGGCTTTGAATCCTTCCAGCAATGCGACCTCCAATCAAAATACGACAAAAGGATTAGTGCTAAGAATAGGGCAATCCAAAATGACTGTTAATGGTATATCTCAAGATATCGATCCCGGCTATCAAACAGCACCAATAATAGTAAACGATAGGACCTTTATCCCCATTAGGGCGATCATTGAAAATCTTGGGGGAACCGTTGATTGGAGCGCTTCTGATCAAAAAGTTACCGTAACATTGAATAATGTCCCTATCGTATTTCACATAGGAAGTAGCCAGGCTACTGTCAATGGAACGGCAAAGGTCCTGGATGCATCTCCCTATATTTCGAACTCGGGAAGAACTATGCTGCCGTTGAGATTTATTACGGAGAATCTCGGACACACTGTCACTTGGGATGATTCAACTCAAACCATAACCATTCAATAGTCAATTTCTTAGGATATTAGCCAACTGTTCGGCTAAAGATGATAGGCATTGCAGATACCTTCCCGCCGCCTGTAGAACAGGGATAACGGCGGGGATTTTTTTTTCGGCTTTGACACGCGTTGTTCAGAAGGGAACGGGGGTTCCGACAATTTCTAAAACTTATAAAAAACTCCCCGGAGAACTGAATTTTATAAATATAAAAATCTTTTATTAACTTTCTTCTCCTTTTAAGTTTTCTTCAGTTAATAAAACTGAATATTGTTCGCATAACTCATTGAAAATTGAAAAAGAAATATTAGGGAAATCAGTCATAAAACTCTTTAATGCTATTAAGATATATATCTGGTAAAGTCAACAAATTATGATAATAAAGACCTTAATCATAAGTAACGATTTGCCAGTCCACCACAAGCATAATATGCTGAAATAAACACAAATTAATACTGATCTAAAATAACAGGAGGGGAATATATGAAAAAAGGACAACAGACCATACACTGTGACGTCAGCAGCTGTCAGCACTTCGATCAGTCTAAATTTTGTAATCTGAGTGCTATCAAGGTTACTCCCTGCGCCCATATGAATAATGGCGTGCCGGAGGATGAAACCTTGTGTTCCAGCTACCAGATTCGCAGCTAGTAACATTCCCCAAAGACGGTCTGGGGCTATGAGAGTCCCAGACCGTTTTCTATTGTGCGCCCGGCATGGGCGCAGTCTAACGGGTGAAAGTCCCGAGTGCGGGTTGATAGTGCCAAGCACATAGTCAAGGGCAAGGGTGTCCATCGCGAGGTGGAATCTGAAGGAAGCCGGAGGCAAACTTCTGGTCTGACGAATAGAAATCACATCAGGCATGTGTAAGCTGGGTAAGGTTGCAATGCAAACTGAAGCCCTAAACTATCCGGAAGCTTACGGTGTAAATGTGGCAGATAGATGGAAGGAAAGACTGCGTTCTTACCCGGGGAGGTCTCACGGACGGGCGGAAACAGAGTAAGAAGTCCGGTTGAAACAAGATTTATCGTGAGAAGTCAGCAGAGGCCATAGTACGGAGGCATCGCGATGCCGAAGGAAGGGCTGAACCAAAGGAGGTGTAGGTCAATGAAAGTTACTGAAAGTGACAAATTAAAACACAGACAACTTCAACTTGAAGACTATCTGCAAAGGGTATCTGCGGAACAGAAAGAGTATGCAGAAGTGTGCGGGTCACCTAAGATGACTGAAACCGACAACACCAACACAAACAAGCAGACGGAAGGATTGCTGGAGCAAATTCTAGGCAGAGACAATCTGAACCGTGCCTACAAGCAGGTAAAGAGGAATAAAGGTGCGGGTGGAATTGATGGTATGCAGGTAGATGAACTTCTACCCTTCCTGCAAAGAAACAAGAAGGAACTTGTGCAATCACTCCGGGACGGTAAATACCGTCCAAAACCCGTGCGAAGGGTAGAAATACCGAAAGAGAACGGGAAAACCAGAAAACTGGGGATACCAACCGTCGTGGACAGACTTATCCAACAAGCGATGTGCCAAGTACTGACCCCAATCTTTGAAGAGCAGTTTTCAGATAACAGCTTTGGGTTCCGACCGAAAAGAAGCGCGCATGACGCACTTAGAAGATGCCAGACCAACATTACAGATGGCTACAGATATGTAGTCGATATGGATTTGGAAAAGTACTTTGACACGGTCAACCAGAGCAAGCTCGTCCAGATAATGTCGGAAACGATAAAGGACGGACGGGTTATTGCGCTCATTCATAAATTCCTGCGAGCAGGAGTTATGGTGGGCGGAATGTTTGAAGAAAGCCCCGAAGGAGTACCGCAAGGCGGTCCATTAAGTCCATTACTTGGGAATATTATGCTGAATGAATGTGATCATGAATTGGAGAGACGCGGACACCGTTTTGTACGTTATGCAGATGATCTGCAGATATTCTGCAAGAGCAAGAAAGCAGCCAGACGTACGATAGACCATATCCTCCCATACATTGAAGGGAAATTATTCCTGAAGGTGAATCGTGAGAAAACCCAGGTAGCATACGTGGGCAAGGTCAAATATCTGGGGTACAGCTTCTACATCCACAGAGGAGAAGGAAGGCTCAGAATACATCCCAAGAGTGTTCGGAAATTCAAGGATAAAATCCGGGAAATAACCGGACGCAGTAACGGGATGGGAATCGAAGCAAGGAGAATCCGGCTGAACCAGGTGGTTCGTGGATGGATGAACTACTTCAAGCTGGCAGATGCAAGGAACCTGATACAGAGGCTGGATGAATGGATCAGAAGCCGCATACGGATGGTGACATGGAAACGGTGGAAGAAAGTCCGCACACGTTTCGAGAATCTCAAGCGCTCAGGAATCAAAGAAGAGCAGGCATGGATGTGGGCAAACACAAGAAAAGGCTACTGGCGTACTGCCCATAGCCCAATCTTATCAATAGCCCTTTCCAACATAAGGTTCAAACGTGCTGGATACCTCAGTCTGATGGAATGTTACTCCGCGAAGTAAGTGTAAACTTTGGAAGCGCCGTATACCGAACGGTACGTACGGTGCTGTGGGAGGTCGGCCACTCAAATAATGGGTGGCCTCCTACCCGATTTTCTGAATGGAATCTATAATCGAGGTTTAACAATGAACCAAGGATAATTGTACCGGTAATATTTTCCTTGTATAATAAAGGTTGCTAAAGTTTATTGCCGAACCTTAAAGAATGTTCGTCTTGGGCCGTGGCCAGCAGTGACAGCATTTATTATAAATAGGAGGATTAAATTTGCAAACTCTTAAAAAAAGTTTATTGTTAGTAGTTTGTTTGATACTGATGATGAGTCTTGTAGGCTGTGCCAAGAAAGAAGCTTCGAAAGATACACTGTCCTTAAATCAGGAAGTTAAAAAATCGGATTCTGAGGTAAAAGCAGTTCCTGCGCAAAAAGAAGAGTTTACCTACAGCATTATTGATGAAACCTATACCGAAAAGGGAATTACCATAAAATTCCCACAGCTTATCAAAGCAAACAATCCGACTAAGGCTGATTCGATCAATAAAGCGATACAGGAAAATATTAGGGGAACATTGGACTCACTCAAAAGCGAGGGAAAAGACATGGGCGCTTTGACTCTGGATTTGAACTGCGAAACTGGCGGGTATGGTAATAAAGTACTCAGCATTTCCTATCAAGGATATGCAAATTTTGCACAAGCCTTTTATCCTACAAATGTCTATTATACCCAGAATATTGCGTTGGGTGATGATGTTCAAACCATCTCTTTAAAAGAAATTTTTACAATAAATGATTTCTTTGTTGAACGATTTAAAAAGGGTATGTACTCATCCTCTAGAACGGATTTGGACTTGGAGAAATCTGGAGTAAATTTGCAAGAGGTAATAGAGCAACAGTACTCTAATCAAGATTTAATCAAGCTGTTCCAAAATGCCGAGGCCAAATACAGGTTGACGAAATCTGGAATCATAATAAGTATAGAGGTTTCCCATGCCCTTGGGGATCACCTGGAGATGGCAATCAATTATGAGAGCATCGAAGCAAATATGATTAAAACCAGCCCTGTGTGGAAGGATTATCTATTTCTTGCTAAATAAGTGATAACGAAGGGTAAGTGACAATGCAGGCATCATTATACGGATATTGGGCCGGTCTGGGACTGTGAAGTCTCAGGCCGTTTTTAATTTTTCTGAATAAAAATATCGCAATATTTTTAAATAACATATAAAATAGAAAAAAAGGAATTAAAAGGAATATGGCATAATAATAGAATAGGGTGGTGAAAATTGGTGATGGATTTGGATCGGCGTTATCTATGGGCAGCAGCACTACTGGCTCTCATACTAGTATTTGCCGGAGGCATGCAATATGCGAACCTGAGAAATCGGGAGCAGATAGCCAAGGAAAACATTATCAAACAAACCGCTGGCGGGACAGAGGCAGAGCCGAAAGCAAAAGATGATGTCATCCAGATCTATGTAACCGGGGCGGTTGAAAAACCTGGAGTATACCGGCTGCCGCCCGAGGCCCGGGTTTTTCAGGCTATTGATATGGCCCAGTCACTGGCGACTGCCAACCTCAAGAATATAAATCTGGCTCAAAAATTAGAGGATGGTCAGGCTATCGTAGTACCAGCCATAGGGGATGAAACTGTCTCCGATTCGCTCGCTGGAGGGACAATGTCGGTTAATGTGTCTTCCAATATGGGAAGCAGTGGAAAAGTAAATATTAATACGGCTTCAGCACAGGAACTTGATGAGAAATTATCAGGCATAGGTCCAACCCTTGCTCAGCGGATTGTCGACTACCGCAAGCTTCATGGACCCTTTGCCAAAATTGAAGATTTGAATGAGGTTAGTGGAATAGGGGACAAAAAGTTTGCCGAATTAAAAGATAGTATAGTGGTCAGGTAGAACGGTATGCACAAAACCTGGCCTTTAATATTTGTTAGTTTTGCCAGTGGTATTGGGTTGGCCTGCTGTAAAGGCTGGCTTTTACTGTTGCTCCTAGTTATTCTATTCCTAATAGCTGCCGCCATCTATCCGACCTACCGTTCCAAAATACTATGGATCGTTATCATAATTGGGGTTGGAATGGGCTATTATGATTTTCTATCCTTAAAATCTCCGCTGGAACTGCCATCTCAAGAAGCTGCTCAGCTTACCGGCATAGTGCAGGATATACCTTATTATGACGGGCAAAATACCAGCTTCACTCTAAAGACCGACATGCCTTCCCCCTACCAGAAGAAAATCAGGATAGTCTGCCTTTATCAATGTCGATTTAACCGGGGAGATTTGGTGAAACTGCAGGGTGATTTGAAGCCACCGACCAAACCTGGCAATCCGGGAGAGTTTGATTATCCCAGCTATCTTGCTTATCAAGGAATTTATTATAATCTCACGGTCAAGTCCGCCACTCAAGCTAAGCTTATAAACCCGGTAAAGGGGCCAATTAAATGGATTGATGCATTTCGCAGCCAGGCTGAGCAGCTGACCCAAAATGCTCTGTCTAAGCCAGAAGCGGCCGTTTTGTTGGGGATGCTGCTGGGCGGACGGGCGGGCGTGGAACAGGAACAGTACAGCGATTTTCAAAAGACAGGGATTGTGCATCTCTTCTCGGTGGGCGGGCTGCATGTAGGATTCTTACTGGTTGTGGTAGGCTGGCTGACTTCCCTCATCAGGTTGGGTACCCGCGGCAAATTCTGGGCAGGGGTCTTTATCTTACTGGTCTATGGAACCATGGTGGCCTGGCCAGCGCCTGTAATTCGCGCCGTGATAATGGGTGTCCTGGGTCTGTTGGTCTACTACAGCGGCCGCGAGAACAGTCTGCTTAATGCCCTGGCCATTTCCGGCTTGGTCATCCTCCTCATTAGCCCGGATAACCTTTTCAACCTGAGTTTTCAGTTTACTATACTGGCTAGCTGGGGCCTAATATACCTATTCCCTTTGGTCAAGGAAAGGCTGCCTTATAAAGGCTGGGGGTGGGATATGATCCTGATTCCTATTTGTGCAGAGGTGGCCGTTCTGCCCCTGGTAGCTTATTATTTTAATCTGTTTACACCAATTTCTCTATTCACCAACATCTTGATTACCTATCTAGCAGGCGGGGCAGTTATTTTAGGATTTATTGCTTTCTTATTGGCTGCATTCCTGCCTTTTTTGGCCACCTTGCTTCTCTATCCGGCGGGTCTATTTATAGAATTGATTTTATTAATTGTCCAGTGGACCAAAATGCTGCCAGGCGCTTATATATGGGTAGCCACTCCGGCGGTGGGTATGATCGCCTTATATTACATAGCCATATTTGCGGGCATCCTCGGTTTGAAAAAACCATCCCAACGAAGATATGTTTCATCAGCCATCATACTGCTGATGATATTCATGATCTGTCTCCTGCTTCCGGGCAGTTACTATGATCGAGGTATCCTACAAATCGTATTTATTGATGTCGGTCAGGGCGATTCTATACTAATAAAGACTCCCCAGGGCAAATTTGTCCTAGTGGATGGAGGGGGGAGTCAATTCTATGACGTTGCGGCCAAAAAACTGCTGCCCTATCTGCATTATCGTGGTATACGCTACTTAGACATGATCATTAATACCCACCCGGATATTGACCATGAAAAAGGACTGGAGAGTGTGGCCGAGCAGATTGAAGTTAATTGTCTGGGACTGCCCGCTAGTATTTCTACCTGTAAGGAATACCAGCCTCTGCGAGACATGGCGGCCCGGCGCAATATACCGGTATTCAGTCTGGGAGCAGGACAATACCTCAATTTGGAAAACGGTGTTCAGATAAAAGTTCTGCATCCGGAACGGGATTTGTACGATGGCCAGGCTTTAAACCAGGAATCTGTGGTCTTGCAGGTGAGGTACGGGGAATTTTCAGCTCTCCTAACTGGGGATATACCCAGTGAAGTCATTCCCCAAGTTCTTGCGAAAGTGGACTTGCCGATAAGTGTTGTGAAGGTACCTCATCATGGCAGCAAAGGTTCGCTGTCGCCAGGTTTCTATCAAAAGCTGCACCCGCGTTTAGCCGTAATCTCAGTGGCTGCCAACAATCCTTTCGGACATCCTAATCCCTCTGTTTTAGAAGCTCTGGCCCAGGCCCAGGTTGAAGTTTTACGTACTGATCAGGACGGTGCGGTGATGGTAAGCACAGACGGAAAGAACTTGATGATAAGTAGGACGAAAAACAGCAGTAATTAAGGTTTTTTACCATAACAAAACCTCCAAGCAGATGTAGAATAAGCATCTGTTTGAAGCTTTATACAAAATCTAAACTTTCTCTTATTGTTGCTAATTTTCATAAATATGGAGAAAGTATTCCATCAGGAACTTATAGTGCCGACTTCGAATACGACGTGCAACAAAAGCTTCAGGCCTTGAACTAACCTCAATAATCCATACTTTCCCATACGTATCTATTCCAATATCGATAGACAGGACTGCTAACGGCAATCCCAATTTTCTTTCTAAAACTATGGGAACATGATTTAATATGTGTTTTAATTGCCAGTTAATGCTGTTCTTAAAGTCATCAGACCCCTTAGATATTTTATCAAGGGCTTTTTTAACTGATAATCTTGTTCCATAAACAATGCCTGTTGTTACAAAGCGTCCGCTTACCGCTAACCTGGCCTCCCCCCCGGTATACACCCAATCTCCATTGCCGTCTTTTTGAACTTGGATGCGGAAATCAAGGACTCGACCATCCACCCTACATAGATTAATACCCTTTTGTACCGTGTAGCTATGACGATTCTTGATGGATATACGCAATTGTCTCCATAGGTCTCTGAAGCGTATATGTTTTTCCCAGCTTGGTGGAGCACCCGTTGCTTGACTAAATCTATAAATATTAGGGGTTCGTATTACCTTGAAAATACCTCTCGCTGCATTGTTTCTCCTGGGTTTAAGAAAGACTACTGATCCCTGGTCTAAATAATCTCTAAGATTAGCGTAAGATAATAATCTCGTCGGAGGAACGACATCCACAGTAGTGGGGTCGTTTAATAGGGCATTATAAACTTCCCATTTATCAAAAAATCTTTCATTTAATAATTTAACATTGGGATCATTACGAAATCTTGTTAATAACTTTTTTACTCGAGGTTGTAATTCGTGTGCTCGACGGTGAATTCTATTATAAATAATATCTGGAAAAGCGAAAGTCCTTCTTCGCCAAAACCCCTTTTTAGCAGTAATTGAGATGAAGACATAGCCTTTAATATTCGTATTTTTCCAATTAACATCTTCCGGAAAAAAGAGAAACATTTCTGTTCCATGCTTTTTTGCCATGGCAAACTTCTCTTTAATAGTTTTTATTTCTGTGTTCATCAAAGAGCTAGTTCTGGGACGTGCCATTGTTGATAAGATGCCAACCGTTGGTCAACAGATAATCTCCTCTCACTAACCATCCAATAATCTAAGCAAATGAGTTTTTGTAATCCAAACTATAGCCATCAGGTATTCACCTAATATAATATATGCCAAGCAAGAGACAGATTTGCACACTGTGTGAATTGCACTGTAGCAAAGAAATAATATAAAGGGAGCATCATCCTTGTTTCTTTGAAGATTGGTAACGGGCGGAGGGTAAGGCACATAAATTCACTATATTAAAGAGTTATTTAACAATAATAAAGAAAGCCAGACGCGTGCCTCACATGGAAAAAATTACTTGTTTATTTCTTTAATGGTTCAGTAAAATAAGTTCAAGACAAGAAAGGAGGCGTTAAATATGGATAGTATTTCCCATATACACCAGCACAGTCATTCCGAAGTCTATCACAAACATCCCCATGAGCATGAAGGGAAAATGCATGAGCATGAGCATACCCATGAAGCTTATACGCATGAACATGAGCATGATCACGACTCTGGCAAGGAACTGGAACACGCTCATACCCATCACGAGCACCAGCATATCTATTAAGGAATCATTGCCCGGCAATCAAAATGGAGTCTGCGAAAGGAATCCATTTTGCTTTGTCCGCCTATTGGTGAAATTGGATTATTTCTTATGATCCTGCTCTAGATATCTCTGTTATCGTGATTCTTGGGATTATAAGACGTCAGTATGAAATCAATGAACCCCCGGTGGGGTTGGATAAATAGCGATCCTCTTTCCCGGCAAGCAAAAATATAAATTATCGTAGAAATAATAATAAACCTTGCTGACAGCTATGATGCAATGACCAGTGAACCATACCGAAAGGCTTTGCGTGAAGAAAAAGTCCTTGCAGTATACATTTTTAAAAAAATAGAATATAATGTGGTTTAATAAGTGAACTAGGAAAGTTCACGAAGATATTGTTCTAAGAAGTATCAAAGTAATAGTTAGCCATGAAGGTTGAACAGACTGCAGGAGCGGTCATTCGGCTTTTGTGGCTTTGTTTTTTTGAGGTAGAAGATTAATAAGTCAAGATGATTATGTGGCTAAAAACGGTAGCATTTCACGGCCACTGTCGTTCAAAAAGGGGTGGAGGGAAAGTTTGAGGGTAGCGGTAGTAGATGCTCAGGGAGGCGGAATTGGGAGAATAATTGTAGAGAAGCTACGCCAGGAAATGGGGGATTCTTGTCATATCATCGGGCTAGGGACCAATGCCATAGCCTCTTCCATTATGTTAAAAGCCGGTGCCAATGAGGGAGCCAGTGGTGAAAATGCGGTGGCTTACAGTGTTGCTAAGGTCGACGTGATTGTGGGTTCTATTGCCATTATTGCAGCACATTCCTATTTAGGTGAACTCACCCCGCGTATGGCAGAAGCCATTGCTTCAGCAGACGCTCTGAAGGTGCTCATGCCTATAAACCGTTTCGGCATAGAAATTAGTGGTGAGATCGATGAGCCATTGCCTTTGCAGGTCAGCCGTTTGGTAAATCGGGTCAGGCAGATATATGATAGCAAGAAATCAAGAACTTTTAAAAAATAGATTGTTATTTTTTAAAAGGGTTATATATCCTACAGTGCACGGTGCGGTCTGCGGAGAAGGGGTAATGAAGTCGCGTGCTACCAGGACTGGGCAAGGGCTTATCTGCCCTACCTGAGCAAAAAGGATGGAGGTATGCAAATGTGTGAAGCTAAAGTTTATATAAACCGGGGGGGCCAGGAGGAACTACTCATGGAGAGCGTGGATCGGATAGTTCCAGGTGAAGACCACAGTATTTTTATGGAAAACATTTTCGGAGAACGCCGGATAATTAAAGCCCGGATCAAGGAAATGGAATTGGTACATCACCGTATTTTGCTTGAAGATATAGGAGAAGAATCTGAAGGCCATCACCTGGAGCTGTGGCTGGAACCGGATACGGATCATGGCCATTTCCATCCCGGGGAAGAAGTTAGGTTGAAGCTAAATAAGGGCTACAATATGAGTACTGACAGCGAAGCCCGATATTTGGACGCCCAAGCTTTTTTGGTCAATGAAGGGGTAGTGCAAGAGGTCGAGATACATGACCATCACGGAACCATGGAGATTATCCTTAACCAACAACTAGATGGTTTGGTGCAGGTATATGTGCGCGAGCAAGGGGATCAGGAACGATATGCCATCATCCTTGTGGAGGTTGGTCATCATCACCATCATCGGATGAAAGCCGCCGGTCTTCCCCTGGAAATTGTCCCCTGTGACTACAGCCATGCGCGGTTGGGAGAAAGCTACGAAATACGAGTGCTGAAAGAGGGCCAACCCCTGGCCGGAGTAGAAGTGCGGGCGACCTATAGCAGCACCCAAAATCGGGATTGCCCGCACCGTTTGATCACAGATGAAGAGGGGCGCGCGCGGTTGTTTCTTACCGCACGTGGTAATTACCTTTTTTCGGTGACTGATGAAAATATAATTAGCACTTTTACACTTATAAAGAGTTTCTAAATAACTTGATATCATGCCTCAAGTTATTAGCTGGTGAATGAAGAGGGGATTTATAACCCGCTGCTTGCAGTCTATAACTTTGATACAATAAATATTCTTAGTTTGAAGCAGGAATAATTACCAGGATAGCGGATAGTTGAATAATAATAGGCACTATGAAGGTGCTTATGAGTTTTGGAATTGACTTAGTGATTTGTCCCGATAAAAGATAAATGCATAGTAATTAATCATACCATGAAGGTGTTGGGCGGATTTAGTAACCGCCGATACGGTTCGTGGTTTTTTGTGCTTGTTATTCGCAGGAGAATCTTAATTCGCCCGGGATATGATTGTGAGCCATGGTTTGTTTGCATGGGAACAAAGCCGGTATTAAGGCAGCTTGAAGAACAAGGTGTGTTTTCAGGTGTAAATGAAAGGGAATGGTGTTGCTTGAATCAAAAGGCAATGATTATCAAAAAGATAATTAGAAGAACATTAGGGCTACTACTTACTATGTTAATACTGTCTGTTGGTGTTTTTTATTTAGCACGGCTTGCTCCTGGCGATCCGCTGCAATCTTTTTACGGCGATGCGGTTGAATCCATGAACACACAGGAACTGGATGCTGCAAGGGTACGTTTAGGTCTGGATGGCCCGATATATGCTCAATACCTAAAATGGATAGACCAAGCTTTACAAGGTGATTTTGGCCTATCACTGAAATACAAGACACCGGCGCTGGATGTTGTTTCCCCCTTGATCGGAAACACATTGATTCTCGGCAGCACAGCATATATCCTGGTTTTCGCTTTAGCCACTCTCCTTGCTTTGTTTTGCGCAATGCATGAAGATTCCCTGCTGGATAGAATCATCTGCAAGGTAGGAACTGCAGCCTATTATATACCACCGTTTTGGCTGGGCGTGGTTCTAGTATTGATTTTTAGTATCAATCTTCGCTGGCTGCCAAGCAGCGGGGCTTATGATATCGGCAAATCGGGCGACATTTTAAATCGAATAAGGCATATGATTTTACCGCTGATCGTTATGATACTAAGCCACCTGTGGTATTACGCCTACATGATAAGAAATAAGCTTTTGGATGAAGTACGCAAAGATTATGTGCTTCTGGCTAAATCCAAGGGCTGCACAAAACCTGAAATCGTTTTTAAGCATTGTTTACGCAATGTTGCACCGACTATCGTCAGCATAATGGCCATTTCGATACCTCATGTATTGAGTGGAACCTATATTGCAGAGTCAGTATTCAATTATCCTGGTATTGGGGCTCTTTCCATTCAAAGTGCAAAATATCACGATTACAATTTATTGATGCTGGTTGTTTTAATTACCGGCTTACTGGTTGTTTCGACCAGTATCATTGCGCAGTCGATAAATGAAGTTATTGACCCACGAATGAAATTGACGGAGGTGTCATCATGGCGGGAACCAACAGCGAGCAGTTCGTTATAGTTGGCACCAACTACAAGCTACACCCACTTGAAGCGAAAAAACTATCTTTTAAGGATAGATTAAAGGGAAAACCGATTATATCAATTCTCATTCTCAGTATTATCGTATTGGGGTGTCTTTTTGCAGAGAAGGTATATAACCATGACCCGACCGGGTTCTATTTGCAAAATCTGAGTGAAGCGCCAAATTCGGAATTCTATTTCGGAACGGACTCGTTGGGGCGCGATATCTTTTCCATGATCTGGTATGGTGGTCGAGCCTCGATTATCATTGGTCTGCTGAGCATGACTATTATTACGGTGATAGGTGTTGTATACGGTTGTATTAGCGGTACCGCCAATTCACACATTGACGCTGTCATGATGCGTGTTCCGGAGCTCATTAACAGTATTCCAATATTGTTGCTGGTATTACTGCTTACATCGGTTATGGGAACGCAGAATATTATGAAAATATCATTTGTCATCGGCGTGACTGGCTGGTGCGCCTTGGCGCGAATCGTACGCAGTGAAGTCAGGCAGATACGGAGCAGTGAATACATCCTGGCCGCACGATGCATGGGAGGAAGCTTCCTGCATACGATGCACAGACATCTAATACCAAATTTGGTTTCTACCATTATGTTTGTGGTTGTCTCCAGTATAAGTTCCAGCATGTCAATGGAGTCTACGCTTAGTTTTCTTGGTCTGGGTCTTCCCGTGGACGTGATTTCCTGGGGCAGTATGCTTTCTCTAGCCAACAAAGCGCTGCTATTAAATACTTGGTGGGTCATAGTAATCCCTGGTGTGTTTTTAATAATAACTTTAGTGTGTATTGCAAATATTGCATATTTCTTCCGAAGGGAAACAAACAAACGGGAAAGTATTCTATAAACGGCAATTGCCTTTAGAATAATAAAATTATAGGAGGAATTTTATGAGTTACAAGCAGAGAATCAAGACGTTATTAGTTGCCGCGCTATGTTTAGGGGTTATGTTCGGCATTATGGGGTGTGCTGCAAAAGGCGGCACCGTAAAGAACGCATCCGATTTGTCCAATACACTGATATATGCAGGCGAGAATACAGATACAATAAACCCTGTTGTAACCGGTCAAAGCGAGTTGGTGAGTATTATTTTTTCCGGTTTGATGAAGTATGACGCTTCCGGCAATCCCATTGTAGATTTAGCCAAAAGCTATACCTATGACGACAATACACTTACTTATACCTTCAATCTGAGGCCTGGGGTTTTGTGGCATGATGGTACGCCCTTAACTGCTGATGACATTGTATTTACATATAATGCGCTGACAACGGATAAAACCTTATCTTCAAGCATGCTTAGCGATTACAAGGATATTGTAAGTATAAAAGCGAAGGATGAAAATACCGTGGCGATAACGCTTTCGCAATATAACGCTGCAATGCTTAATTATTTTACAATTGGCATCATTCCGAAGCATCTGCTTGAGGGCCAGGACCTCACCACCTCCGCATTTAACCAAAATCCTGTCGGCACCGGTCGCTATAAGTTTGTTAATTGGGATAAAGCCGGCGGTACTGTAACCCTGGTGAGAAACGATAAATACTACGATAAGATTCCAAACATTCAAAATATAGTATACAAAACTGTTGCGGTGGAAAGTACCAAGGCCCTTATGCTGCAATCCGGCGAAGCAGACCTGGCATGGCTAAATGCAAACTATGCCAAGAATTTTCTCGGTAAGAATGGCTTTACAAATTACGATTTTACTACAGCTGACTACCGGGCAGTGTCAATGGATTTCAGAACTAATTTCTGGACCCAAAACAAGGATTCAGTTGGTGTACTTAACTATGCTATCGATAAAGAAGCTGTCGTAAAAAGCGTGCTTACCGGTGAGGGACGTACCGCGTACAGCCCCATGCAGATTAACACTTTTGGCGGCAGTAAGGAGGCTGACATTTACCCTTATGATCTTGATAAGTTTGCCAAAGAGATGGGAAAACTCGGATGGACTAAAGGCAGCGACGGGATCTATGAGCGCAATGGCCAAAAATTCCACTTCACAATTCAGGTTCGTGATTACGAAGAAGAGCGCGTAGATATCGCCAATATTGTTTCCAAGCAGTTGAAAGAAGCAGGCGTTGACATGGAAATTGTGCTGGTTACAAAGTTCGACTGGAATTTCGGATATAACGGCTTCTTGGCTGGTTTTGCAGCTGAGTTTGACCCGGATGGAATCTATAAGCAATTCACTACAACCGGAAGCGCCAACACTATGAAATATTCCAATCCAGTAGTGGACAACTTACTAACCCAAGCAAGACATTCCAAAGATGCTAATGAAAGAAAGCGTTTATATGGTAAATTCGAAGTCGCATGGGCCAAGGAACCGGGATCTGTCTTGATTGCATATCTGGACGGCAATTACGTAGGTATCAGCGGCCTTGAAGGTCTCGATACAACCAGAGTTCTCGGGCATCATGCCGTGGGCGTTATGTGGAACATTGAAGATTGGACACTCTCCAAATAGGTAAAAAATTAAGTCAGTATAGAACTGCTGTAGTAATTATAAGATGTGGCTGGGTGTTTGCCTAAACACCCAGCACTCTCTTGTATAAAATATGGAGGCGCAGCCAATGACGGGACCTGTTTTGCAACTTAAAAACTTATCAGTTAGCTTTGATACACCAAATGGTGAGGTTGAAGCTGTCAGAGATGTTAGTCTGTCACTGAATAAAGGTGAAATTTTGGCTATAGTAGGGGAATCCGGATGCGGAAAAACCGTTATGAGTCAATCAGTTCTGAAACTGCTTCCCAAAACTTCAAGGATAAAGCAGGGGCAAATTATTGTTGATGGCGACGATATAACGGATTATAAAGAAAAACAAATGCGCAAGTTGCGCGGCCGTATTTTGTCTATGGTATTTCAGGACCCTATGACAACCTTAAACCCAACGATTCCGATAGGGAAGCAGATTACTGAATCTATCGTAAAGCATACCCAGGTCAGCAGGAAGCAAGCAAGAAAACGGGGGTTGGAAATGCTGGAGTTGGTAGGCATTGAGAATCCTCTACATATGTTTTCGCTGCAACCACACTTTTTTTCGGGCGGGATGCGCCAACGTTGTGTATTAGCAATAGCTCTAGCCTCCCAACCCAAGGTGTTGTTTGCCGATGAAGCCACATCTGCGCTCGACGTAACAGTTCAAGCCAAAATAATAGATCTTCTTATAGATATTCGAGACAAGACCGGCATTTCAATAGTCTTTATTTCGCATAATTTGGGCGCTGTGGCCCGCATTGCAGACCGTGTAGCCGTTATGTATGCTGGGAAAATAGTTGAAATCGGCACGGCAGAAGATGTTTATTATGATCCCCGACACCCATATGTATGGGGATTGATGTCATCTTTGCCCTCCCTCACCAAGGAGGGAGAATGTCTTACAAGTATTCCTGGTATGCCACCGGTCATGCTGGACCCTCCGGCCGGTGACGCATTTGCCGTTCGCAATGAATTTGCTCTTGCTATTGATTACAAAGAAATGCCCCCAATGTTTCAAATTACTCCCACTCATAGCGCAGCTACCTGGTTGCTTGATAAAAGAGCGCCCCAAATTACGCCGCCAATTTCTCTGAAAAGGAAGGCCGAAGCATGAACACCGAGGAAATTTTAAGTGTTTATAATTTAAAACAGCATTTTCATATAAACAAAGATCTGACTATCAAGGCGGTAGATGGTGTGACTTTTCAGGTTAATAAGTGTGAGGTTTTCGGACTTGTAGGTGAAACTGGTTCAGGAAAGTCAACGATTGCGCGTACAATAATGGGAATACATCCAGCCACGGGCGGTGAAGTGTTTTTTAAAGGCAATAAAATATCGGAAAAAGAAATATATAGACAAAATAAAAAAGATATTCACCGCAACATGCAGATTATATTTCAGGATTCAGCTGCCGCTTTGAATCCAAGAATGACTGTCGAGCAGATAATTACCGAGCCGTTAAAAGTTAATAGTATTATAAAAAGTAAAAATGAACTCCAAGAAAAATTAGAGTCTTTACTCTTGGAAGTGGGTCTGAATAACACCTATAAAACAAAATATCCAGCAGAGATTTCAGGTGGCCAGCGTCAACGTGTCGCCATTGCGAGATGCTTAAGTACGAGTCCTGATTTGATTATTGCTGATGAACCCATTGCATCTTTGGATGTTTCAATTCAGGCGCAGATAATCACCTTGTTTCAACGCTTGCAGCGTGAGCGTGAATTTTCTTTTCTCTTAATTGCACATGACCTCTCCATCATTAAGTTTATCTGTGACAAGGTGGCCGTAATGCTTAATGGCCGACTAATGGAAATTGCAACAACCAAAGAATTGTTTACAAATCCGCTCCACCCCTATACACAGTCTCTTTTGTCTGCCGTTCCTGTACCAGATCCTATCTTCGAGAGAAACAAAAAAATTCCGGCCTATGATATAAAACGTGATAAAACAATTGGGGAAATGGTTGAAGTATCAGTTGGGCATTACGTTTTACAATAATTAGACAAATGCTTATTATTGATTTTAATTGTAAATACCGATTTTAAAGAACTAGTTATCCTTATTTAGAAAACAGTCTTTTAAGGGAGCGATATTTATGGATAATATAAAAAATGAGATAGCCTTAAGATGGAATTCTCTATGTAATGATTATGATGAACAGTATTGTCACGGGTTAAGAAGTAAGGAAGAAGAAGAGCAGTGGCTAAAATTTTTGCGGGAAGTTGTTGGAAACGAATCCAAAAGGATACTAGATATTGGAACGGGAACTGGTTTCTTGGCTATACTGTTGGCCCAGCTTGGTCACCACTGTACCGGACTTGATATATCGGAAGGTATGTTAAACGTAGCGAAAAATAAAGCTCTAAAAAATAATTTACTTATAGATTTTGGCATTGGAGATGCAGAAGATTTACCCCTTGATGATAAAAGTTTCGATATTGTAATTAATAGGCATCTGCTGTGGACTATTTCACAGCCAGAAAAAGCCTTAAGAGAATGGATAAGGGTTTTAAAGCCAGGGGGTAAATTAGTAATAGTTGATGGAGACTGGTTTTATAAAAATAAAGGAAATGATATTAAAAAATGGATAGGAAATATTTTGATTAAGATTAGTGAGGTTAATCCAGGTAAACATTCCAGCAATTATAGTGAAGATGTTAAAGCGATGCTTCCCATGATGAAAGATAAAAACGCCAGAAATGTACATGAATTAGTGAAAGATTGTGGATTATGCAATATTGAAGTAATTCCGATGCTTGAAGT
Source organism: Syntrophomonadaceae bacterium (assembly GCA_963665865.2). Classification (GTDB taxonomy): domain Bacteria; phylum Bacillota; class Syntrophomonadia; order Syntrophomonadales; family Syntrophomonadaceae; genus PHAA01. Next base: position 735,424 of record CAXXWF010000001.1, read on the forward strand.
TGACCGGGCAGAGAAGAAGGTAATGCCTTTTAAGTATAGGTTGGCAAACCCATATAAGAGAAGGTGTGTTATTGGAATTAAATCGATGTAGATATAACAGTGGCTTCATATTCTCATTATATTGCATTCCACAGATATTATCGCAGATCAAAAACAATCTATACAAACATACTTGCTTCGTGTTATAGTTAACAAATAAGAGAATATTTGGTTATGAGTGATTCTTCCCCGAGGGAAGAATTGAAAAGGGAAATCAGTTAAAATCTGATGCGGTACCCGCCACTGTAAGGGGAATGGCTTTCAAACGTGTCACTGGAGTATTGGCTCTGGGAAGACTTGAGAGTCCAGATGAACCTGAGTCAGGAGACCTGCTCATACTTAACATCAAAACTGCCTACGGGATGTTGGGGAGGTGAATACTTGTATCTTTGGTGCTATAGCCGGATATTAGTTTGAGCTGTAAACCCTTCTGTTAGTGAAGGGTTTTTTTATTTAATTAACTTTTTTCGAACAACTACGGAGGTCAAAAATGATTATACTTTTGGGAGGTACAACTGAGGCTCGCGAAATCGGTAAACGTCTTAATAATAGGGGAATTGATTTTAAACAAATACAAGAATGGACGGGAAATGAGTGTTTGCAGATGGCTTCTGTTATTCTTGATGCCAGCCATCCTTCCAGAAGTGTAAAGGTTGTTCCATTAATCCAATGGTGTAAACACCAGGATATTCCTTATCTTAGGCTTGAAAGACCTGAGACCAAAATTCCCGCCAGCTCCTTAATTACTCCAGTACATAATTGGGAGGAAGCTTTGCTTTATCTGAAACAACGCGTTGACATATTGTCCAAAAATAAGGGACGCAAGGTGACGATTTTTGTTACTACCGGCAGCCATCAACTAGAAAGTATTGTGCAAAGTTCAATTGCCCGTTCTGCTCGTCTGGTTGTACGGGTTCTTCCGGAAGGACGCTTAGTGCAGAAATGTCAGGACATAGGTATTCATCCCAAGGATATTGTAGCTATACAAGGCCCTTTTTCCAAAGAGATAAATAAGGGTTTGTTTAAGTTTTATAGAGCAGATATTCTCTTGACTCGGGACAGTGGTCTGGCTGGTGGGACGGATACGAAATTATCCGCTGCATTAGAACTAGGTGTAGAAATAGTACTTATAAAAAAGCTCCAGGCCAGCATCGGTTTAACAGTGAATAGTATCAATGAATTACTGAATTGGTTAGATAAAAATTGGGAGCATCAATAATCGTAACGGGTTCTTAGTTATTGGAAAGCATGGGTGATAATCGAACTGGCTGATATCGCCAGGTATCTATAAAAACTAAATAGTAAGGTAATTCAGGTACCGAGGTTTGATGACCTTGGTTCAAAAGGGAAGCCGGTGTAATTCCGGCACGGTCACGCCACTGTGAGGATGATGGCCCTCGAACAATGTCACTGGCAGTAAAACTGCTGGGAAGACTTGAGGGTACAGATGAATCCGAGTCAGGAGACCTGCCTGTTTTGAGTTTTCCAATACCCACGGTGTATGGGGGCAGGATACGCAATTATTGGCCCTATACCTCTGACGATGTATAGGGCTTTTATTTATTTTATTGAAATGGGACTTCTTCTTGAGAGAAGAGGTTTAAACGCAAGCGGTGGGATTCCGTGCCAAAGACTGTAATGGGGGAACGTAAGCCAGTACTGGCTTGCGCGATGAGACCTTAGCCAGTAAGCAGCCTATTCATACTTCCAAATGATAGGGGGGATGGTTTGGGCTGCTTTTTATTTGGAAATGCTTCCGGGGAGGACTAAGGGTGGTAATTTTGATGATCGGAATCAAGAAATATTAAGCCAGTTAGGGGGCAGTAATATAGCCAGCCCAAATGAATAATTAAAATGAGGAAAAAATGGATGAATACAATCTTTCCAATAAGTGAACATCGGGAAGTACATACCCATGGAGCTAAGATACAGCATCTTCACCATAAAATCGGACATAAGCACGGCGAAGGGTCTTCCATTGATTTTTATGCTTATGCGTCCAAAATCAGACACTGGAATCCTGCTTTTAAGGTATCTCTTTCCCTGCTGACTCTGGTTCTTTGTATTGTATTGAACAATCCTTATGTATCCGTTGCGGTCATTATTGCAATGGCCTATTTGACCATCATAAAAGGCGGGCTTTCAATCCATGCATATTTGTCGATACTGACGATTCCAATCACTTTTATTCTTCTTGGCACTTTTACCATTGGCATTGACTTTTCAACCCATCCGATTGGGCAATATAATTTATTTCTTGGTTTTTGCTATGTATTTACTTCCCAGGCGCAGCTTAAGATCATGTTCTTTTTGATTCTGAAGGTTTTTGCCGCGATTAGTGCTATGGAAATGATGACATTGTCGACTCCATCCTCAGAGATTATCAGTGTGATCGGACGGGCACATGTGCCGAAGCTTATTGTAGAACTAATGAATGTTATTTACCGTTACATTTTCATTCTGATGGATGTCAATCTCAAAATGAGAAATTCCGCCGATTCCCGCCTTGGCTTCTGTGATATTAAGACATCCTGGTATACATTTGCAAGCATTGCGAGCAATATTCTTATTGTTTCAATGAAAAAGGCAGATGACTATTTTAATGCCATGGAGGCCAGATGTTATGATGGAGATCTTATATTTTTGGAAGAGGAAAAAAAGGTAAAAACAATCCATATTGCCATAACAGCAGTATTTATAATTTTTCTGATTCTGCTTTGGGCTTATACCCGATAGAAAGGAACGATTATGGGAGAACCAATATTAAAGATCAAGGATTTGTATTATAGCTATGGAAATGGGGGGTCTGCATTAAACGGCGTCAGTGTGGATATCTATGAAGGTGAGAAAATCGCTGTCATTGGCCCTAACGGTGCCGGTAAATCCACATTTTTCCTGAATACGAACGGCGTACTCACACCGGATCTGGGAGAGATCAGTTACCATGGTAGAATCATTACTAAAAAGAACTTAAAAGAGCTTCGGAGAAATATCGGCATTGTATTTCAGGATCCCGACAATCAGATTATCGCATCCACAGTTATGGCAGAAGTGGGATTCGGGCCGATGAATTTAAAACTTCCCAAAGAGGAAATATGGCAACGGGTGGAGGAAGCACTGGGTTATATGAACATCCTGGATTATAAGGAGCGTCCGCCTCACTATTTGAGCGGCGGAGAAAAGAAACGCGTCAGCATTGCTGATATCATCGCCATGAAATCGGAAATCATCATCTTTGATGAACCGACGGCGGGACTGGACCCGTTAAATGCACAAATGTTGGAAGAAGTTTTGGGCAAGCTTGGTTCAGAGGGCAACACCATGCTTATTTCCTCCCATGATGTAGATTTTGTATACAGATGGGCTGAAAGAGCCATTGTATTCAGTCAGGGGGAAATTATCGCGGACGGAACACCGCTCAAAATTTTTCAAAACAAAGAAATCTTAAAACAGGCAAATCTTCAACAACCAATGATGCTGGCAGTATATGATTTGCTGGTAGAAAACCATATTCTGGAAGATGCCGAAGCCTATCCTAAAAGTACCCAGAAACTCAAGGAAATGCTGGAAAACATAAAAGGCATTGGTAGTTTTAATTGCGATCGACGCCTGGATGCTGTCAGGTAAAAATAAGGGAGGTAAAATGAACATGAATAAAAAAGAAAAAAGATTTGTTATTAATTTGGCAGCCGTTGCTATGGCTTTCGGAATAACTCCGGTAGCAAACGCAATGCACATCATGGAGGGCTATCTTCCGCCAACATACTGTATAGCGTGGGGCATTATCTGCATCCCATTTTTAGTGGCCGGTTACCTGTCAATTAAAAAGACACTCTCTGAGGATCGTAAATCACTTACTCTTCTTGCAATGGCAGGCGCATTCATTTTCGTAATTTCTTCTTTAAAGATTCCGTCAGTAACAGGCAGCTGCTCACATATGACCGGTACTGGTTTGGGTGCAATTTTATTCGGACCAACCGCGGTCAGTATCCTGGGTATTATTGTACTGATTTTCCAGGCAATCCTGCTTGCCCATGGCGGACTGACCACTCTTGGCGCTAATACGTTTTCTATGGCTATTGCCGGTCCGTTCCTTTCCTATGGAATCTATATATTATGTAAGAAGCTGAAAGTCAATAATCATGTCGGTATTTTTCTGGCAGCATCAATCGGTGACCTATTCACCTATTGTGTAACCAGTTATGAGCTTGCGCTTGCTTATCCGTCGGCGAACGGTGGTGTTGCAGCCTCTGCACTCAAGTTCCTGGCAGTATTTGCACCGACCCAACTTCCATTGGCAATTATCGAAGGTATTCTGAGCGTTGTCATCATTATGGCTCTTGAAACCTATGCAAAATCCGAATTGAGAGGTATTGGATTTTTAATTGGAGGTAAAAATTAATGGCAAAGACGAAAAATAAAGTTATGGGTTTATTGATTATTGCGGTCTTGATTGCCCTTATACCTTTATTTACATTAAAAGGTGCTGAATTCGGTGGCTCAGATGATGCAGGAAGCCAAGCCGTTTCCGAGATTACAGGTACCGAATATCAACCCTGGTTTACACCTGTTTTGGAAACCTGGATTGGCGGCGAATTACCGGGGGAAGTTGAGAGTCTGCTCTTCTGCGTACAAACAGGCATTGGAGTCGGTATTATGGCCTTCTTAATGGGAAGGTTTGTAGAAAGAACTAAGATAGAAAACAATAAAAACGCTCAATCTTCTTCTGTATGATTGAAAGATAATGTAAAAATGATACGGGAAATAACCGTGTCTAACCAAGGCCCCGTTTATTACTATACTGAACGGGGTCTTTTATCCAAGTCTTGTGCTGCAACCCCCTGATCATACCAGCCATAGGTTTTGTAGTAGAAGATAGTCTCCAAAAGCCGCAGATAAAGGAGCAATTGTTTGCTTACATAGAAATTATTAATAAGCTATGATTGAATACGAGAGTATTAAGGAGTTATAATCTAATGTTTACTAAGCGGACTTTTCCGGTTCTTCAAGCCATTAGTGCTGCCTTATTATTTGGAGCAAATGCTCCATTTGCCAAGTTGTTATTAGGTGAAATAGAAGCAGTCCCCCTGGCTGCTTTTCTATATTTGGGCAGTGGCTTTGGTTTATTAATATTCAGATCTTTACTTACTGCGTTTAGTCCATATGAAAGAACTGAGGCACCATTGGAGAAAAACGACCTCCCCTGGCTAATTGGAGCGATTCTGGCAGGAGGAGTTCTGGCTCCCATTCTATTGTTGTTTAGCTTGCGCCACACGGCTGCATCAACAGCATCACTTCTACTTAACTGCGAGGGCATGGCAACAGTTCTAATTGCTGCCCTGACTTTCCAAGAAGCAATTAGCAAGCGGATTTGGGCAGCAATTGTTTGCATTACCGGGGCTAGCATATTGGTTTCAATAAGCTCCGGCGGAGCATGGGGGATATCTCTGGGCGCTATTGGCGTAATGGGGGCATGCATACTTTGGGGTGTGGATAACAACTTAACCAGAAATATCTCAATCAAAGACCCGATTACCATCGTGATTTTCAAGGGGATCGGTGCTGGTAGCTTTTCACTGTTGCTGGCATACTGTTTTGATATCCCGCTTCCAAATCTATCCGTAATATTTAATGCCATGCTATTAGGCAGTATTAGTTACGGTATAAGTATTGTATTATTCATCATGGCCATGAGGAATTTAGGATCGGCACGAACCAGTGCGTTCTTTGGAGTAGCTCCCTTTGTCGGAGTTCTCCTCTCGTTTCTAATACTTAGGGAAACTCCCAATGCTTTATTTCTAATCTCAGTTCCTCTTATGATTATGGGAATATTTTTATTGTTAGGAGAGCAGCATGCGCATAAGCATTCCCATTCTCCAGCCTTACATGAACATCCCCATGATCATACCGACGACCACCATGCTCATTTCCATAGCGTTGAAGCCCTGATACCTAATAAAACACACTCACATTTGCACACCCATGAGTCGTTAGAACACATCCACGCCCATAATCCTGACATTCATCATCGACATGGGCATACGCAAGAGCAATAGTACGGCCTACTGCTGAGCGCACCATGTGACAGGGGGATTGCAGACTGTGTAAAAACCGCCCCCACCAGAAGATAAAAACAGCTTATGTCAGTTTCACTTTCCCAGACGGAACTGTAGCCTTGAAAGAGATTGATATGAGCATATCAGCAGGGGGAAAAGTCGCTTTGCATCTCATGATGTTGACATGGTGCCTCTATTAGCTGATCGGGTTTATGTTCTTAACGAAGGCAGGATAAGATATCACGAACAACAAATGAGGTATTTAACTGCAGGGAAACCATTCGCAAAAAGAACCTCCGCCTGGCCAGGATCTCTTTGAAATAATACAGCGGGATGGTTTCACAGCTCAATCAGAATTGCCGATGACTATTGGCCAGGCAAAACGGCTTTTAGAAAGCTACACAAAAAATTAAGGGAAATAAAAATAGTATCGGCTAAGTACCGGGACAAGGATAATTATCGTAGAAATAACTAAAGTAAGAAACCTGCAGGAATACCTTCATAACTTAAACTTCATTATAATGGGTTCCGATAAAAATATTGATTAGCTAAGGACAATTTTATTGGTATGCATCTTGTATTATGTTTACAACATTATGTTCAAGCCCTAGCACCTATATAGGTAAAGTTGTGAATCCTGAACAGGATATATATGAGGGCCAGGAATATAACCGGCAATCAGTAGTCTTAGAATGAGGTACGGGGATTTCTCAGCGCTCCTCACTGGGGATATACCCGGTGAAGTCATGCCCCAGGTTCTTGAGAAAGTGGAATCGCCGATAACGGTGGTCAAGATTCCTCATCATGGCAGTAAAGGTTCGCTTGCGCCCGGTATCTATCAAAAATTGAACCTACGTTTGGCTGTAATTTCGGTTGCGGCAAATAATCCTTTTGGTCATCCTAATGCTGAGGTTTTAGAAGCCCTGGCCCAAGCCCATGTAGAAGTTTTGCGTACTGATCAGGACGGTGCAGTAATGATGAGCACTGATGGGAGGGATTTAACGGTTACTCGAACAAAAAATAACAGTGACTAAGGCTAAATACGAGGTAGTCCATAGCCCAGTCTAAACCAAACAGGTTCTTGAGTATAATAAATGGTACAATAATTTTATAATTGAGAAAAGGATGGATGATACGTTGGTTGATACCTTGACACCATCTCTGGAAGATTATTTGGAGACTATCCTGCGGCTTTGTGAAGAACAAGGACGTGCTAAAATCAGCGATATTGCCAGACAACTGAAAATAGCCAAACCCAGCGTTACTCAAGCGGTAGCTTCACTGCGCCGTGAGGGCTTGGTAATCCAGGTCCCATATGGGCCTATATCTCTTACCGAAAAAGGACAAATCCATGCTCAGGACGTTTGGCGCCGCCACCAGGTAATCAACCGCTTTCTCCTGGAAGTGCTCAAGGTTTCGCCTACGGTTGCGGAAAATGATGCTTGCTTGATAGAGCATGTAATCAGTCCGGAAACGGTTTTACATATGGCTGAATGGCTGGGAGAAAAACAGCCGGACGCCTGTATGCCTGCTGAAAGATTATCACTCGATGCATTGCTTTCTGGGCAAAAAGCTCGGATAGAAAAGATTCAAGGCAAAAGCAGCCACATTAAGCGCCGGATAATGGAAATGGGGCTTGTTCCCGGTGTTGAGCTGGAAGTAGAAAGGGTAGCACCCCTGGGCGACCCCATTGAAGTTAAAATTAAGGATTATCACATCAGTTTGCGCCGGGATGAAGCTGCACTACTGCTGGTGATTCCAGTCAAGTGATGAAAAACAGCAACGCCTATTTTCTCAAATATTTATTCGAACTGACAAAAAACATATTGACACAAAATTAAAGTATTGATATTATGATATTGATAATCAATATCATTTACGGCTAAAGCCGATAATTTTTTGAGGATTATGTTAGGCTCAACTAACATAATCAAGGGGGGTTCATCAGTGGAATCATTAATAATAATTGCTTTTGTCCTGCTAGCCCTATTCATAGTTTACCTTAAAGCAAAAAGACTTGTAGACTCTGTTAGAAATAGCCCGAAGAAAAGCTCCTGTGACTGTGAAATGTGTCCTAGCTCATGCCCAAGCCGGAGGTGGCCTAGGTCTATAAGTGATATAAACCAGGAGCAAAATCCTTTTTATGAGGATAACCCTGATTAAATTTATAAGGATGAATGAGTCATCATACAAGCATGAATTCAATGATTTATAGAGCAAGGAGGTAAATAAAATGCCCCGCACTTTGAAGGAACTGCAACCCGGCGAGAGGGCATGCATTAAAGCTGTTACCGGTCACGGTAGCATCCGCCGCCGTATCGTGGAAATTGGTCTGGTACCCGGAGTGGAACTGATAATGGAACGCTATGCGCCATTAGGCAACCCGGTGGAAGTAAAAACCCAGGGCTTTCACTTGTCGCTGCGCAAGGAAGAGGCAGACACCATTGTCCTGGAGTAAGTTACTGGAGGAGAATATAAATGAAGCAAAAAAAGATCGTGATTGCTTTGGCCGGCAATCCCAACTCGGGAAAAACTACAATATTCAATGCCTTGACTGGTGCCCGGCAACATGTGGGCAACTATCCGGGAGTAACTGTTGAAAGAAAAGAAGGCCATGTAAATTATAAGGACCATGAAATTACTGTAATTGATCTACCTGGAACCTATGGTCTTTCTGCTTACTCGCCAGATGAGGTTGTAGCCCGCCAGGTTATTATTGAAGAAAAACCCGACATTTTGTTTAATATTGTGGATGCTTCAAACTTGGAACGTAACCTCTATTTGACCATGCAGTTAAAAGAGCTGGAGGTTCCGCTGGTACTGGTGCTGAATATGGCTGATGTAGCCGAAAAGAACGAAGTCAAAATTAATTACAGCTTACTGTCCCAACTTCTGGGAATTCCAGTTATACGGGCTATAGGCAGCAAAAACGAAGGTATAAAGGAAATTCTTGAGGCTGTTGTAAACAATGATTTCCGACCAAGAGATACCCAGGAAAGGCAAGTGCGCTATCGGCCGGAAATCGAGAACGAGTTAACCCGCCTGCAGAAACAATTAACAAATCCAAAGTCTGGCGCCCTTGAAATAGCAGCAGGGACAGAAACCAGTGTTTCGACCCCTTCACTGCCTTTCCGTTGGCTGCTCATTAAACTTCTGGAAAATGATCAGGAAGTAGGTAGGCAAATGGCTGCCTGGAAGGGGAGTCAAGATATTATAAGCGAAGTTGAGCAAAGCCGTCTGCATATAACAAATCTATTGGGTGATGAGCCGGAAATATTGCTGGTAGAGGACCGTTATGCCTTCATCCGCGGTATTTGCCGCGAAGCCTGTCATAGAGCCGCTTTGGACAAGGTAACAGTGACCGAAAAAATTGATAATATCCTTTTAAATCGGCTACTGGGAATTCCTCTATTTTTGGTTCTAATGTGGTTGCTATTCCAAATGACCTTTACTTTGGCCGGACCGCCTATGGGCTGGATTAGTGTAGGAGTTACCAATCTGGGGAACTGGTTGAATGCACATATGTCGGACGGAATGCTGCGGTCTTTGTTAGTAGATGGCATTGTAGGTGGGGTAGGTGGAGTAATAGTCTTTTTACCTAACATCCTGCTTCTCTTTTTAGGCATTGCTTTTTTGGAAGGCACAGGTTATATGGCTCGGGCAGCTTTCGTTATGGATCAGATCATGCATAAGGCTGGGCTGCACGGGAAGTCCTTTGTGCCCATGTTAATAGGTTTCGGTTGCTCGGTTCCTGCTTTGATGGCGACACGAACCTTGGAGAACCCCCGTGATCGTCTGGTTACCATGTTGGTCACGCCTCTTATGAGCTGTGGGGCTCGACTGCCTGTTTACAGTATGCTTATTGCGGCTTTTTTTCCAAGACAAATGGGCGGCAATATCCTGTTTTCTATATATATAATCGGTATCATTTTGGCTATTATCATGGCCCGAGTTTTCCGTACTTGGCTGCTTCCCGGTGAGACCGAACCCTTTGTGATGGAATTGCCTATATATCGCTGGCCTACTATGAAAAGCATATTAATTCATGTGCGGGAACGTACCTGGCTCTATATGAAAAAAGCGGGGAGTATCATCCTAGCGGTTTCTATCATAATGTGGGGTTTATTTAGTTATCCTTCGGTGGATAAGCAAGGTCAGGCTTATGAGAGTCCCACTGCCCAATTGGAAAACAGCTATGCCGGCCACCTTGGCAAATCGATAGCACCAGTGTTAAAACCGCTGGGTTTTGATTGGAAAACCAGCGTTGCATTGTTAGCTGGGTTTGGTGCTAAAGAGGTAGTTGTCAGCACCCTGAGCACTCTTTATAGCATTGAAGACGAAAAGGCTCTGAGCACAGGGGAAACATCTACCTTACAGACATTTGCCAATAGGGCTAAGGAGCAATCAGGTTACAGCCCCCTAGTAGCCTATGTCCTCATGATCTTTACTCTGATTTACGTACCCTGTATGGCGACCATCGCGGTAATGAAAAGGGAGACCAACACGTGGAAATGGCCGCTATTTACCATAACTTATACCTTTGTCCTGGCCTGGGCGGTTTCATTTCTAGTCTATCATGGGGGACTGCTGTTGAGTTTAGGGGTATAAATTGGTATTCTGTTCTAGCATACGGCTGTTCCAACATGCAGGACCCCATTAGTATATATGCCCCTATAATTACCGGTATATAATCTTTATTGGTCTCGGATTCTATTAATGGGTTAATATATTTTTGTTGCTGTTTAATTATCACGATCATTATTTTCAAATCGAAGAAGTATAATGAAAAGCACATATTCATATTATGGGAGGTAATAATGAGTAGCTTATTAGTGGCAATTATCTTGGGTATTGTTGAAGGGATAACAGAGTTTTTACCGATTTCTTCAACCGGCCATCTGATTTTGGTGAACAGACTGGTTGGATTTACGGGCAGTTTTGCCAATATGTTTGATATAATTATCCAACTCGGAGCCATTCTATCGGTAGTCGTATATTTTTGGTGGCGTATCAATCCGTTTAGCAGTAGGAAAACGACTGAGGAAAAAACCGAGACCTGGGACCTGTGGAAAAAGACAATGGTTGCTGTCATCCCGGCTTTACTAATCGGCGGAACCATTAGTAAGGTTGTGGAGGATGCTCTATTTAACCCTCTTACCGTGGCAGTAGCATTGGTTATCGGTGGATTCATAATAATTATGGTAGAGAACCGAGACAAGTTGAATACTATTAATTCCATAGCCTCGCTTAACTATAAGACAGCATTTTTTATCGGTTTGATTCAATGCCTGGCGATGATTCCCGGAACTTCACGATCTGCAGCTACGATTATCGGGGCGATGCTTCTGGGTACTTCCCGGAGCGTGGCGGCGGAATTCTCCTTCTTTTTGGCAATTCCCACCATGATAGCGGCATCGGCCTATTCTTTCCTCAAAGCTAACGCAAGCTTGAGTACTAGCGAATGGCAGATTCTAAGTGTAGGCTTTGTGGTTTCTTTTTTGGTGGCTTGGGCAGTGATCGCGGCATTTATGAACTACATAAGGAAGAGGGATTTCAAACCCTTCGGGTATTATCGGATCATTGTCGGCCTTGCGGTGCTCTACATAACGTTTATGAAATAACTATACATGATTTGCCTGGGGACCATCCAATGGACTTGGGGTAAAAGGAAAAGTGCCTGCCATATAGCTTCCATAGGGGCATTATCCCAGCAGTTGCCTTTACGCGACATACTGCATATAAAACCGTATTTTTTTAGTGGTTTTTGATATTCATACGAGCAGTACTGACTGCCACGATCTGTATGAATTAGGACACCATGCGGATGGCCTAATCGTTTGTTCGCACTTTCTAAAGCACTACTTTTGCGCAAAATCCCTGATTTACGCGGTTTAGTATCACTAAACCTGGCCACACGCAGGGCGATTCCATGCTTCTAAAAACACCCCAGGGCAAATTTGTCCTGGGGGATGGAGGGGGGAGTCAATTCTATGATGTTGCGGCCAAAAAACTGCTGCCCTATCTGCATTATCGTGGTATACGCTACTTAGACATGATCATTAATACCCATCCTGATATTGACCATGAAAAAGGACTGGAGAGTGTGGCCGAGCAGATCGATGTAAATTGTCTGGGATTGCCCGCCAGTATTTCGACCTGTAAGGAATACCAGCCTCTGCGAGACATAGCCGTCCGGCGCAATATACCGGTATTCAGTCTGGGAGCAGGACAATACATCAATTTGGAAAACGGTGTTCAGATAAAAGTTCTGCATCCAGAACGGGATTTGTACGATGGCCAGGCTTTAAACCAGGAATCTGTGGTCTTGCAGGTGACGTACGGGGAATTCGCAGTTCTCCTAACTGGAGATATACCCAGTGAAGTCATTCCCCAAGTTCTGGCGAAAGTGGACTTGCCGATAAATGTTGTAAAGGTACCTCATCATGGCAGCAAAGGTTCGCTGTCGCCAGGTTTCTATCAAAAGTTGCACCCGCGTTTAGCCGTAATATCGGTGGCTGCCAACAATCCTTTCGGACATCCTAATCCCTCTGTTTTAGAAGCCCTGGCCCAGGCCCAGGTTGAAGTTTTACGTACTGATCAGGACGGTGCGGTGATGGTAAGCACTGACGGCAAGGATGTGATGATTAGTAGGACAAAAAATAGCAGTAATTAAGGTTGATGAAAACCGCTCAATCTCAGAAAATTTCCAGGTGGGCTATTCACAGGCGCTTTGAACAGGGAAGAATTATAGTCAACCACATCAAATTCCTAGGCTACGATAAAGACGATAAAGGCAACCGCATCATCAATGAAGAGCAGGCTAAAAAAGTCAGGCGGATAAAAAAAAGTGTTTTTGCAGGATTTCCGAATATTTGCCAAAAGATATAAATTACTTTAAAATCAGAAGTAGTTAAAATATAATATTGAAATCGATAATAGCAAATCTGGTGAAAGCCGGAGACGCAAAGCCACGGGCCTAAGGTCACATGACTAAGGTAGCCGGGTTGCCGAAAGTGCTTAATATAACTAATAATACTGTATTAATAGTTTATTAACAGCTACTGCCTGGTAACCCCAAGCAGTAGCTGTTTTTTTGTTTAAGATGCTAACTTTTATTTAAGGGAGTAATATCAATGAATAATAACTTAATAAAAAACGAAAAAGGTTCCGTTATAATAATTGTGGTTTTATTGATGACTGTTTTGATGGGTTGCGCAGCTCTTATTCTTGATATCGGTAGAGTGTACATAGAACAATCAAAGCTGCAAAATGCTATTGATGCTGCCAGCCTTGCTGCTGCTCAGGATTTACCTGATACCTCAAAGGCTACTGATTCAGCAAATCACTATATTATTTTAAACGGATACACTCCAGCAGATATTTCAATTAACTTTTCAAATTCAAACATGAGAATAGATATTTCTGGATCCAAAGTGATAACTTACAGTTTTGCAAAAGTTTTAGGTTTTGATAGTACAACAGTAAATCTAAGTGCCTCTGCTGATCGCAAAAGCATAGGCGCTGCATTCGATTACACACTTTTTTCTGGTAGTGGAACTGATACACTAAGTCTTAACGGAAGCAACTTTTACATAGGAGGAAGTACTCACACGAATTACCAGTTTAACATGAATGGTTCAAGCCAAACCATAACTGGTGCATGCGAAGCCGTATCAACTATAAAAATAAATGGAAGCAATATTAATGTAAATAATAGAATGCCGGGCGCTCCTTTTGTAGAAATGTCTGATTTTTCGGAAATAATAAGAATCAAAGCGGAAAATGCTGGGCAATCCTACGTTGGTAACCAAAATTTTAACGGAAGCTTTTTAGACATTGATTCACCAATCTATGTCGACGGCAATGTTACAATAAATGGCAGCCATTTTACCGGAAAAGGATGTATTCTTGCAACAGGCAATATTTCTTTTAATGGAAGTAATTTAAATGAAAGCTCTAGTGATGCTGTATGTTTCTACTCAAAAAACGGGAATATCATTGTAAACGGCTCGAATGCAGTGCTTGACGGTATTGTCTATGCACCCAAAGGGAAAATTACGATGAACGGCTCAAATCAAACTATTCATGGTAGAGTTATTGGTAACGAAGTTGGTTTTAATGGAAGCAATATCAGCATCATCGGTGGAACAAGTGAGCTTTTGAGTCTTTCTTCAAGTTCGGTTAAACTCACTAAATGAACTGAATGAATTCCACGTCCCCCTTACTTTGAGGGGGTATACTTTTGCGTAAATATCCTAGTTGCTAATTTTCATAAATATGGAGAAAGTATTCCATCAGGAACTTATAGTGCCGACTTCGAATACGACGTGCAACAAAAGCTTCAGGCCTTGAACTAACCTCAATAATCCATACTTTCCCATACGTATCTATTCCAATATCGATAGACAGGACTGCTAACGGCAATCCCAATTTTCTTTCTAAAACTATGGGAACATGATTTAATATGTGTTTTAATTGCCAGTTAATGCTGTTCTTAAAGTCATCAGACCCCTTAGATATTTTATCAAGGGCTTTTTTAACTGATAATCTTGTTCCATAAACAATGCCTGTTGTTACAAAGCGTCCGCTTACCGCTAACCTGGCCTCCCCCCCGGTATACACCCAATCTCCATTGCCGTCTTTTTGAACTTGGATGCGGAAATCAAGGACTCGACCATCCACCCTACATAGATTAATACCCTTTTGTACCGTGTAGCTATGACGATTCTTGATGGATATACGCAATTGTCTCCATAGGTCTCTGAAGCGTATATGTTTTTCCCAGCTTGGTGGAGCACCCGTTGCTTGACTAAATCTATAAATATTAGGGGTTCGTATTACCTTGAAAATACCTCTCGCTGCATTGTTTCTCCTGGGTTTAAGAAAGACTACTGATCCCTGGTCTAAATAATCTCTAAGATTAGCGTAAGATAATAATCTCGTCGGAGGAACGACATCCACAGTAGTGGGGTCGTTTAATAGGGCATTATAAACTTCCCATTTATCAAAAAACCTTTCGTTTAGTAATATAACATTGGGATCATTACGAAATCTTGTTAATAACTTTTTTACTCGAGGTTGCAATTCGTGTGTTCGACGGTGAATTCTATTATATACAATATCTGGAAAAGCGAAAGTCCTTCTTCTCCAAAACCCCTTTTTACCTGCAATTGAGATGAAGACATAGCCTTTAATAGTCGTATTTTTCCAATTAACATCTTCCGGAAAAAAGAGAAACATTTCTATTCCATGCTTTTTTGCCATGGCAAACTTCTCTTTAATAGTCTTTATTTCTGTGTTCATCAAAGAGCTAGTTCTGGGACATGCCATTGTTGATAAGATGCCAACCGTTGTTGTCAACAGATAATCTCCTCACATTCTTCCACTGTAATCATCTAAGACATGATTTTCTGTAATCCAAATGATAATCATCAAGTTTTTACCTAAATTAATTTATGCCAAACATACACATTAAGTGATTGAAATGCAGTGCATTGAATTTAGCTCCGGGCTTCTGCTACATAAAAAGTAGATCAACAGGCCGAGGTGCAATAAATGCCGAGTTTCCCCGAGAAAAGCTATCTTACTGCTGCACAGTTAGGAGCGCCAGGGCAGGTTTAGAAAATTACTCAAACCGGGAACAGTTGTAGTCCTTAAGGCTTCACCGTACACCAAACTAGAAAGATTACGTACAAAAGCATTTAAGAACAAAAATTAATTAGAGGTACCGCAGGGTATTGTCACGAGCTATAGAGATTTCTGTCTTTGTTAAGACAGAATGGTATAATGGGCTAAGCAAAAGAGCAAAAGGAATACTATTCATATGAAATGGTCAAATGCACTTAGCTTTTTAAAAGAAAAACATGTATCTGAATTAACGGCCTTAGATTTCATAAGATACATCGGTCCTGGATTTTTAGTCACTATTGGTTTTATCGATCCCGGCAATTGGGCCTCAAACATTGCGGCAGGCTCAGGTTTTGGATATTCTCTGCTATGGGTCGTGACATTAGGGACTATTTTCCTGATCATTCTACAGCATAATGCGGCCCACCTTGGTATTGTAACTGGTTATTGCCTGTCTGAATCTGCAACGTCATTTTTGAAACCGTGGATAAGCAGGTCATTATTGTCAACAGCAATGTTAGCTTGCATTTCTACTGGGCTGGCTGAGATACTTGGTGCCGCCATTGCTTTAAATATGCTTTTCCAGGTCCCAATAAAAATAGGTTCAATATTGGTCACTGGTTTGATTATGTGGATGATTTTCACTCATTCCTACAAAAAACTTGAGAGATGGATAATTGGGTTTGTCTCAATAATTGGATTGTCGTTTATTATTGAATTGGGCTTTGTGCATACAAATTGGCATCAAGCCTTATTGGGAGTGGTTATACCAAGCCTTCCTAATGGGTCAATCATTATTGTAATGAGTGTTTTAGGTGCTGTAGTAATGCCACATAATCTATTTTTACATTCAGAGATAATTCAAAGCCGGCAGTGGCATCTGGCGGATGAGGGAAGTCGGGAAAAGCAGTTAAAATATGAATATGTGGATACTATTTTTTCGATGCTGGTTGGATGGGCAATCAACTGTGCCATTATTATAGTTGCTGCCTCGACTTTTTTTACGGTCCATTTACCAATAAATGAACTGCAACAGGCAGATAAAATGTTAGTGCCTCTGGTTGGCAATGCTGCGGCGCTCATTTTTGCCATCGCCTTATTGTTTGCTGGAATATCAGCCTCAGTCACAGCAGGCATGGCAGGTGGTATCACTTTTTCAGGAATTTATGGTGAGCCTTATAATATTAATGATAAGCATACCAAGTTTGGCATAGGGTTAACCCTAATTCCCGCTCTTTTAATAATTTTTCTTATAAAGGACACCTTTAAGGGGCTGATATTTTCTCAGATACTGCTCAGCATCCAACTCCCCTTCACAATATTTCTGCAATTATATTTAACATCTTCCGAGAAAGTCATGGGAAGGTTTAAAAATTCCATATTGGAACAGGTTTCGCTTTGGTTAATCGGCATGATTGTAGTCGCTTTAAACATATTATTGGTGATTAACGTAATGTTTTAAAAGTACTCTCCTCATTCTTTTCGGAATTCCCAGATTCATATTCCTACCAGTTTGTAACCCAACAAAACCCATTTACCCTCAAACCTCAAGAGGGCTTATCTGTATTGCCACTCTTTCCTTTGGGTTTTCCAAAGGCCGTCAGAAGCTTCATACCCAATCACTTCTTACTGACAAGCTTCGAACTACTGCCTTGAATACTATTTGCCCTCTCGCCAACATAACTATAGGAGGGAGGGCGCTATGGATAGAAAAAACAATCTTTTAGCTGATGAAAGGGTAGGCAGACTGATGGTAAGGCTGTCTTTTCCCGCCATTGCTGGTATGATTATGTACTCTCTGTTCAGCTTAATAGATACTGTATTTGTGGCCCGGTTGGGAACAGATGCCCTGGCTGCCCTGATGATATGCGTGCCCATTGAGATACTGCTCGTGTCGGTTGGATCGGCAACGGGAGTAGGTATAACCTCACTTCTTTCCCGGACCCTGGGAAAAAAAGATTTTACGAGCGCGGATAATGTAGCGTGGCATGGCCTGTTTATCTGCATAATTTACGGGCTGTTTTTTTCCTGGCTGGGTTTAGCCAATATTGAATCGCTGCTGCGGCTATTTGGGTGTACCCGAGAAATATGGGAATTGAGCCGAGAATATCTCAGCATTGTCCTGATCGGCTGTCTGTTCACGTTTGTGCCGATGATTGCCGGACATATCCTCCAAGGTGAGGGAAATACATTGATGCCTATGTTGACAGCCCTGGCCGGAATTATTCTGAACGTGATTCTTGATCCGATCTTAATATTCGGACTGGGACCGGTGGAGGCCATGGGTTTACGCGGGGCTGCCTGGGCCACGGTTGCAGCTCAGTTGGCTTGCACTCTGATCGCCTTGGTGGCCATGGTTAAAAAACGAGTCTTTCTATCCTGGTCAATTCATAATTTTAGACCGGCTGTCTCTATTATGATCGGAATATACAAGGTGGGTATACCTACGCTTTTAATGGAACTATTAAGCGTAGGTATAATGGTGTTTTTTAATAAAATACTCCTGGAATTTGGTTATGCCGCGGTGGCTGTCATGGGTATTTTTGTAAGAATACGGTCGCTTTTCTATATGCCGGTTTATGGCTTGTCACAGGGGGCGATGCCCATGGTGGGATTTGCTTATGGTGCCGGTAACAATGAGCGGGTGAAGGAAACTATAATTAAAGCCGCGGTATTTTCAATGTTTTTCGTATTAATAGGCTGGTGGGCCATGCAGTTTCATCCTCTATGGTTAATGCAGCGTTTTTCTGGAGATGAGGAGCTGATTGGGCTGGGGGTGGATTGTATGCGCTTGGCCACCATTTTCTTGCCGGTCATGGGGCCGATCATCATCCTGGGCAGTGTACTGCAAGCAGTCGGCCAAGGCATGACAGCCATGTGGCTCTCCCTCATACGCCAGCTGGGGATCTTTCTGCCGGCTCTGATTTTCCTTCCGCGGATTTGGCATTTAAACGGAATATGGTTGGCATTTTCCGTTTCCGAATGTCTGTCCGCAGTTCTGGCCATATTTTTCTTGGTTCGCTTATGGAGAAGCTTGCAAGGTCGGAAAACATATGGCGTCTTTATATCATTCAAAAATGGATATGCATTGCGAAGAATGGCAGCCTGGCTGAAATGGTGATAATAGTTTCTTCTTTCCTAATCATTCCGTGGCTAATAAATCCTGAGCCGCAATGACTCCGGATACACTGGCTTGAATCAGCCCCCGGCTCACGCCGGCTCCATCTCCAATCGCCCAAAGACCATCTATAGGGGTTTTCAAATTATTGCTTAACTGGGGACGCGCCGAGTAAAACTTTACTTCAATACCATATAGGAGGGTATCATCGGAACCCACCCCGGGAATGGCGAGGTTCAAGGCTTCTAAGAATTCCTTAATGCCTACCATGAAGCGATGAGGCAGGACCAGAGATAAATCTCCAGGGACGGCCGCCTTCAAGGTAGGCACCACTCCTCCCTGCTCTATACGGCTGCGCGTGGAACGTCGGCCCTGTTTGAGGTCGCCGTAGCGTTGGACTATAATACCCCCGCTTAGCATGTTGGCCAGACTGGCTATATAGCGGCCATAAAGGATGGGTTGATCGAAAGGTTCTGTAAAATTCTGACTTAACAGCAAGGCGAAGTTGGTATTGTCGCTATGGCTGTTGGCAAAAGAGTGACCATTTACAGTTATCAGACCATTAGTATTTTCCATAACCACATGTCCATGGGGATTTACACAGAAGGTCCTGACTAAATCCCTGAATTCTCGGGAAAGGTAAGTGATTTTAGGTTCATAGATCTTATCTGTTAACTCCTGCATAGTTGCTGCCGGTAATTCTACCCTTACCCCAAGATCAATTTGATTATTGCTAAGCGGGATATTAAGTCGCTCGGCCTGCTGTGCAAACCACTGTGCCCCATCACGACCTGGTGCGCATATAACCCGAGGGGCATAATAACGAGCTCGGGAGGTCTTTACGCCTTTAATATGGGATTTTTCTATAAGAATATCCTGTACTGCTTCGCCGGTCTTAATGGTTATTTTTTCATCCAGGGCGGTTCTTAGATTACGCAAAACCAGCTTGGTATTATCAGTGCCCATATGCCGGATGCGGGCGGGAAGAAGCTTTAGCTCTGCCCGAGCCAGTTGTTGGCTTAGTTCAAGGAAATCCGCCTCATTCCCGCCGTAAAATCTTACCGGTGCACCATTAGCAACATAAACACTATCGACATAGTTAATTAGGGATTCCAATTGGTCTGTACCTATAAAGTCGTTTAACCATCCTCCGAAATGGGTGGTCAGGGTGAGCTTACCGTCAGAAAAGGCTCCGGCACCGCCCCAGCCGCACATGATGGAACAGAGCTTGCAGTCCTGGCATTTATTAATGCCGTTCTCGCTGGGGCAATGGCGTTTTTCTACATCCCGGCCTTTTTCTAGAACGAGAATCTTGAGATAACTGTACATACTAATCTCACGTGCGGCAAAAATTCCGGCCGGACCTGCTCCAATAATAATTACATCATAATTATTCAAACATCTTTCCTCCTATTATTATAAAGAGAGAACTGCAAAATGCTCATTGGTGAACAGCCGTATTAATTGTCTGGTTAGCCACATTATTATCTATTAGAGCTTATTGGGCAATAAGGTATAATAGAATAAAGAATTTATCATGTCGGCAATGATGTTTCCCAATAATTAGTTTGGTGTGGGATGACCACTATCATACCAATATAAAAATCTAGATTTCATGGTGAAGGGGTTAGGTTATGACCGAGGGTAATGCTTATTATTTGTGGGGAGACGAAAGCTATCTAATCGATCAGAGAATTAGGGAAATTATAGCTGAGGTTAGGCGAGAAAATGGCGAAGAGCCGGAGGTCGTACCCGTAGATGCCGATGTAATCAATGCAATGGAATTGGGGCAGACCCTGGAATTCAGTCCTCTGTTTGCTTTATCCCGAGTGGTAATTATTAAAAGGCCTGGTTGGCTGGGCAAATCGGCTCGTAAACTTCGCAAAATTGAAGAGAGCCTGCAGGTCATGCAGGATTATTTTCAGCATGATAACCACGGTCAGGTACTAATAATAACTTCGACCGAGCATAACTCTTCCAATCCGGTGACCAAATTCCTGGACAAAAAGGCCCAGGTGGTTAATGTGAAAGCACTTAGCCCTCATGAACTAGAGGGGTGGTGCAAGAGTGAATTGCTGCGCAGAAATGTGCGAGTAGCTCCGGCCGCTCTCAGCCGTATGGTAAATAGCGGTCAGGATTTGTACTATCTGGAGAACCTAATTGAGAAATTATCTCTAATAGGTGTAACAACTACGATAGGTATAAATGAAATGGACGAGCAGCTGGACAGCAAGCAGGAGATTAAGGTTTTTAAACTTACGGACGCTTTATTGAACCGGAACCTGAAGGCTTCGTTGGCTGCTTTCTACCAGCTTCAGGAGCAGGGTGAACACCATTTGCTGTTATTACATATGATTACCCGGCAATTTCTAACCCTCAGCAAAATTAAGTTTTATCAGGAGGCCGGTTATCCCCCGGCTAAGATATCTCAAATTACAGCTCAAAAGGATTTCACCATAAAAAAGATGTTAGAGAAGTCAGCTCATTTTTCCCGGAGTGAAATCAGGATTATATTTGCTAAACTACTGGAAATCGATACTAGTTTCAAGACTGAGAGCAAAGACCCGCGTATACTAATGGAGACGTTGCTGATAGATTTGTGTGGTTAGGGTACCTATAGACGCAGGAACACAAGGGGACGTGAGCGACCGAGCAAGGTCGTGAAATATAGCGGGTGGAAAGCCCGCCGAGGAAGGCCTAGCCAGCCACCTCGTAGCCAGTCTTGGAGCAGGGCGGGTAACCGTACTGTTTAAGCGTAGACAGGCGAGGCAGTGGGCCGAAAGCCGTAAGGTTGAAGGAATAGAGCCCCGAAATGTGTAAAAATCGAGGAGGCCGATGCTTTACGTCCAGCAGAAGGCAACATCCCAGCGGACGACATGGCAAGACCGCTGGAACTCCTCCGGGGTCAGAGACCTTGGCACGCTGCACATTGCTAGGTCACGGCAACTCGGGAGACCCTGCCGCTCTTCCACAAGGGAGTATGGCCGACAAGCGATACAAAGCAAGGGAGCCAAAAGGAAGGCAGGGAGTCGGATCGCTGCATAGTACTGATGAACCGGAGTAATGTCCAGGGAGGAAAGGCGGCGACGTATCATAGACCTGGTCAAGGAAACATTGTCCCACCGGAGGGGGAAAGACAGTGGAAACGGAACTGGCAAGGATAGCCAAACGAGCGAGAGAAAACCCAAAACTCAAGTTACAGACACTGGTTCATCTCATCAATGAGAAGACGCTGTTTACTGCATATGAAAGCATGAATGGCAAGAAAGCGCCAGGAGTTGATGGGGTAACCAAAGCGGGCTATGGTGAAAACCTGGAGGCCAACATAATGGATTTGGTAGCGCGGATGAAAAGACAAGCCTACAAACCGCAAACGGTAAGGCGTGTGTACATTCCCAAGCCGGGTTCAAGTCAGAGGCGGCCGCTCGGGATACCAGCGTACGAGGATAAACTTGTACAGGCAGTGATGGTTAGGATACTGAATGCCATCTACGAGCAAGACTTTCTGGGATTCTCATATGGATTCCGGCCGGGGCGAAGTGCCCACGATGCCCTAAAACACCTGAACAATGTCATTGAAGAACAGCGGATCAATTACATTGTCGATGCCGATATCAAAGGATTCTTCGATCACGTTGACCATACCTGGCTGATGAAATTCCTGAAGGAACGGATTGCGGACCCGAATATGCTGCGGTTAATCACTAGGTTCCTGAAGGCGGGTGTAATAGAAGCTGGAATCAAGTACGACACCCCGGAAGGAACGCCACAAGGCGGGGTAATCTCCCCACTTCTGGCAAATGTGTATCTGCATTATGTGCTGGACCTATGGTTTCAGAAAGTAGCGCGAAAGCAGTGCCGTGGAAAATCCTACATGATCCGATACGCAGATGACTTTGTCTGTTGTTTTCAGTATGAAGACGATGCCCGTGCATTCTATGAAGCACTAAAAGAACGACTGGCGAAATTTAATCTCGAACTGGCAGAAGACAAAAGCCGAATCATCGCGTTCGGGAAACATGCGGAAGTCGAAGCGCAGCGGACGAGCAAGCAGAAGCCCGACACCTTTAATTTTCTTGGATTTACGCACTACTGCGGCAAGAGCCGGAAAGGAGTGTTTCGGGTTAAGCGGAAAACCAGCCGGAAGAAATTCAGCAACAGCATTGTGCGGACTAAAGAATGGCTAAAGCAACACCGAAGTCTGCCAGTCCCGGACATCATGGATGTGCTGAGCAGAAAACTGCTAGGATACTATCGATACTACGGGATAACAGATAACAGCAGTGCACTTGAACGATACAAAAGTAGGGTCGAAGAATTGCTGTTCAAATGGTTAAATCGGCGAAGTCAACGCAAGAGCTTCAAATGGGACAAATTCAAAAGACTGTTGCGCAAGTATCCGCTACCTGAGCCCCGGATCTACGTAAATATCTACGACTTGAGATGGGAGACCTCAACATAAGTGGTTAATGATGATGCGAAGAGCCGTATGCGTAAATAGCGCTCGTACGGTTCTGTGAGGGGTAGGGGCACAATTGCCTGGATAATGAGCACGGTCAAGCTAGTGAGACACTGCTAACCGAAAGGAGCAGAAACTGAGTAGGCTCGGCCTAAACATCATCTGGAAGGGCGAAAGGCCCCGCCTACTCGACTTTTGTTGTGTCATTTGAGGAACGTGTCAGGGGAACGTCAGACTGTGTGAAAAGTCGGGTCACAGAAAAGGGAAAAATGATATAAAAGTCGAATATAAAGGGTGATAGCGAGGTGGAAGCATGGCCTATATACACGGCGAAGATCGGCATCAAATCACCCTTTTTCCTGAAGCTGTAGATGACTATATAAGTGAAGAAAATCCGGTGCGGGTTATTGAAGCATATGTTAACACACTGAATTTGGCGGAACTGGGCTTTTTAAAAACTGAACCTAAGGATACTGGCCGCCCGCCATATAATCCGCAAGATCTTCTGAAACTGTACATTTATGGATATATGAATCGGATTCGTTCATCCAGAAGACTCGAGACAGAAGCAGGTAGAAACTTAGAATTAGTATGGCTGCTGCGCAAATTGAAGCCCGACTTTAAGACCATAGCAGATTTTCGCAAAGATAATAAAGAACCAATAAAAAATGTTTTTAAAAACTTCAGCCGGTTGTGCAAAGAATGGGAATTATACGGCAAACAAATGGTAGCTGTGGATGGATCCAAATTCAGAGCCAGCAACTCCAAACGCAATAACTTCAACGAAAAGAAAATACAGCGGCAGCTTAAATATATAGATGAAAAAATAAATACCTATCTGCAGGAACTGGATGCCAATGATAAAGGTGAAGCCCATATCCATGTTCCCAGCCGCGAGGAGATTAAACAGCGAATCGAGGAGCTTAACCAGAGAAAAACCAAATACAACGCCATGCAGGAAAGGATGGCAATCACCGGAGAAACGGAGATTTCTACAACAGACCCTGATGCCCGGCTTATGAAAGCAAATAATAATGGTGTAGATGTCAGTTACAATGTTCAGACAGTTGTAGATCAAAAACACAAACTAGTAGTGGATACCGAAGTGATAAATAACTCGGCCGATCAAGGTCACCTTAATGATATGGCTTGCAAAGCCCAGGAAATATTTGAGATAGAAGAGATCAAAGCCCTGGCCGATAAAGGTTATTACTCTACTAACGATTTGATAAAATGCGAAGAAAACCATATAGAAACCTATGTAGCCAAGCCTAAACCCAGTGTTAACATTCCTGATCCGAAATTTAGCCAGGAGCACTTTAAATATACCAAAGAACAGAATCATTATATATGTCCGGTAGGCCAAATACTCTATGCCAGTCGGAAAAGAAGAGTAAACGATGTAGAATATCAAGATTACAAAAATTTCAGAGCCTGCCGCAACTGTGAAATGAAGGAACGCTGCACCAAAAGCCAGAAAGGGCGGCTAATTTCGAGGAATCTTAACCAGGAATTTTTGGATAAGGTTGATAAACGAACCAGGGACAACAAAGAACTATATGTACAAAGACAAATGCTGGTGAACATCCCTTCGGGACGGTAAAGAGGATCTGGGGGTTACAGTTATTTCTTAACACGAGGAATTAAGTCAGTAGCAACAGAAAATAAGCTTCATTTCCTTGCCTATAATCTGCGAAGGGTAATTAATATCCTGGGAGTGAAAGAAATAATAAGAAGGCTGGCCTTAGTATAAGCCAGGCCAGCCGCATACGTTGCCTTTGTTGCACTGTGTCCATCTCAAGAACGTGTTATTAGGTGTTCAGAGGTATAACGACTGGAAAGTTTTCACACAGTCTGACGGGGTTGTTGACACGTGTGGGCGAAGGTTGGGAACAGTTTGTCATCCTGAGCGTCAGCGAAGGATCTTGCCTACGGTGAGGGAGAGATCCTTCGCTGACGCTCAGGATGACAGTGAAGCAATTTTTGTACTAACCCTAATATGTGTATTTACACCAACAAAAATAGGCATAATAAAACCCTGTCTTTTGCAGACAGGGTTTTTTGTACTTATTGGGCCAGGCTATTGAACTTTTTGCTCAGTCTGGACTTTTTATGGGCTGCATTGTTTTTATGCAATATGCCTTTGGATACGCTTTTATCTATCAAGGAGGTTACCTGTAACAGTTTTTCCTTGGCTGCATCCACATTATCTTCCTTCAAAGAAGATTCATAGTTCTTAATGCTGGTCTTAAGACTGCTTTTATAAGCCTTGTTCCGGATTCTGCTTTTTTCAGCATTCCTGGCTCTTTTGGCAGGAGTCTTACTCTTTGCCACACTTTCACCTCCTTGGGAATTTAAAGCTAACAGACATACTATATCATTCTGAAATATAAATTGCAATGCAAAGGATAGCTTTTTTTATCAGGAGGCAAACTATTTATAAATAGCAATGAGCGCTTGCGCGAATTGCGCGCCAAAACGCGGGCGCTACGGCGCCTTCCCTTCGCGTTTTGTGTGCATCGCGCCGCGAGCAGTTTTATCAAACGCCTCTTAGAGAGGCGTTTGATAAAGTCTTGTCCCTATTTTGGTTCTAATTGATTTAAAAATGAAATAGAATTTATCAGCATGGGGACGGGGTGATCAGTAATGAGAAATCGCAAATTTATGACATTCTTAAAAGGTGTGCTGTTGATTCAGATATTTTTGCTAATTAGCATTTTGGGACTCACTGTTGATTTGAATCGCGTTTATACGCAAGGGGTTAAGCTGCTCAGTCTGGAGCGAATATTTCTTCCCTTTTCCGGACTCCAAATCAATGAGCGCCAGGCGGAGATATTTTTTCAGGAAAACAACGTGCTGCTGGCTGGTTTAAACAATACTCCCGGCAAAGTTCTGGAAGGTGAATATAACGATAGTACTGCCCCGGAAAATCTAATAGGCTCCCATATTCAAGCTCTGGCTTTTACCGATCAAGCCAGTCAGACTACCACGAGTGATCCGGAGGAAGATTCTGCACCAGCCGAGGTCAGCGAGGCAGAGACTAATCAGGTAGATACTTTGGATAGTGAAACCCTGGCTCGATTTAAGAAAAGTGAGGTTTTTCTCTACTGTACGCATAGCGCTGAAAGCTATACTCCCAACAGCGGCCAAGCTCGTCTGGATGGCCAAAGAGGGCTTATAAACCAGGTGGCAGCGACGATTGAACAATCATTAAACGCTAAAGGGTTGCCCGCCCAATTTATTGATACAATCCATGACTGGCCTGATTACAATGCCAGCTACACCAATTCACGGGCAACGGTGAATAAAATTGTTGCTGCTAATAAAAATATTATGGGGTTATTTGATGTTCATCGGGACAGTATACCGGGTGAAGGTAAGGCTTCAACTGTAAATATTAAAGGGAAGAAAAGTGCCCGAATTCTTATTGTGGTAGGCACTAACCAGCGTAAACCGCATCCTAACTGGCAACAAAACCGAGCATTTGCGGAACAGATTTATCAGGTGGGCGAGAAGATGTACCCGGGATTGATAAAGGGTGTCATTACTAAGGCGGGAACTTATAACCAGGAATTTCACCCGCGCGCCTTGCTTTTGGAATTCGGCAGTGACCAAAATACTTTGGAAGATGTAACGAATGCAGCGGGGCTCTTTGCAGACGTACTAATTGAGGTTTTGAAGGAGGCCAAATAGTTATTATGACTACACTGTACCGAACGTCACTAGTGCTTGGAATATTGATGCTGGTGATTTTTGGATTGAATATCAGCAATCAGGGAATGAACAGTCTAACTATGCAAAACCGCAAACCCGTAGTAGGGCTGCAAAACCAGGGCAATACAGTCAGTGTATTTACCCTGGGGGAAAGCCATAGTTACGGCAAACAGGAAGCTGTCAGCAAAATCATACAAGCCAGGAACAAGGTGTGGAACTTTGGTCAAGTTACCGGTGACCATATTCTGCGGGTCGCAAAAAATATTAAAGGTGCGTTTATCAAACTGCGTGGTTATTGATGGTCTTCGTCCTGATCAAATTTCTGATCAGGATTATTTTTGGGGGGACGCTTAACCGTATTAAGTACTACGCCGGTAAAAAAAATGCAGGCGCCGCCAAGCTCGAGCGTGGATGCAAACACCGGGTTGACTCCGGAAAATGCCAAACCTACATAATAAATCAAGGTCCCTCCTACCAAGGCCCCCAACAGGATTCGGTTATGTTTAATATTCTTCCAGTCGGATCTCAAGTAGTAGGCCAGCAGCAATGCTGCAATGAGAACGGATAGTATGATCTTCATCAATTGATCCCTCCTTCCCGCGTAATTCCTTCTCAATGATAACAAATGAGCGCAATATTTAAAAATGATTTTATGGACAGCGCTCCGTCCAGATTGAAGACAGTGGTGCCAATGAGGTATAATGAAGGGCGACCATTGGCTGGCTAAATCTGGCTAAGAAATTTGGGGGGTTCAACTTGCAGGAACGAATAAGAAATTTTAGCATTATTGCGCATATAGATCACGGGAAATCCACCCTGGCCGATAGATTATTACAAATTACCGGTGCGTTGACCGCCCGGGAAATGCGCGAGCAGTTTCTGGACAAGATGGATTTGGAACGGGAAAAAGGGATTACTATTAAATTGCAGCCGGTCCGACTCAATTATACGGCCCGGGATGGAAAAACCTATATATTGAACCTCATTGATACTCCAGGTCATGTCGATTTCTCTTATGAGGTATCACGCAGTTTGGCAGCCTGTGAAGGGGCACTGTTGGTGGTGGACGCTTCCCAGGGCATCGAAGCCCAGACTCTGGCTAATGTCTATATGGCTATGGATTTAAACCTGGAGATCATCGGCGTGGTTAACAAAATAGATTTGCCTGGTGCCGAGCCCGAGGTTGTCAAGCAGGAAATGGAGGATGTCATTGGTCTGGATAAACGGGAAATCATAGCTATTTCGGCGAAGTTAGGAACAGGTATTGAAGATGTTTTAGAAGCTATCGTCGCTAAAATACCACCTCCGCATGGCGATGAAGAAGCGGAATTGAGAGCCCTGATATTCGATTCCTATTTTGATTCCTATAAAGGAGCGATTTCTTACATACGAGTTGATTCAGGGGTACTGCGCAAGGGCGATATAATTCGCATGATGGCCACCGGCAAGGATTTTGAAGTTACCGAAATTGGAGTGTTATCACCTTTCATGACTACAGTCGAAAGCCTCAGTGCCGGTGAGGTAGGATATCTGGCTGCCGCTATCAAAAACGTCGCCGATACCAAGGTTGGCGATACCATTACTGGAGCCATCCGCCCGGCTACCAAACCCCTGGAAGGTTATCAGGAAGTTAAACCCGTCGTGTATTGCGGATTATACCCATTAGAAAACACTGATTTTGAAAAGCTCCGGGATGCTCTTGAAAAATTAAAATTGAATGACTCCTCACTGCTATATGAGCCGGAAGCATCGGATGCACTGGGGCTGGGCTTTCGCTGTGGCTTTCTGGGACTTTTGCACCTGGAAATTGTCCGGGAGCGCCTGGAGCGAGAGTATGATCTAACCCTTCTGGCTACTGCGCCCAGCGTTATCTACCGCATACTGTTGACCGATAAGTCCGAGGTGTATGTGCGTAACCCCAGCCATTGGCCGGATCCGCAGCGAATTGACAAAGTCATGGAGCCGTTTGTAAAGGCTTCCATAATGGTTCCCAATGAATACGTAGGTACAATCATGGAGCTCTGCCAGGAAAAACGGGGCAGTTTCATCAATATGGAATACCTCACCCCGCACCGGGTCATGATCAGTTATAATCTACCCCTGGCGGAGATTCTGGTAGATTTTTTCGATGGTCTCAAATCGAGAACCAAGGGTTATGCCTCACTGGATTATGATGTGCGCGGCTATGAAGTTTCTGAACTGGTAAAACTAGATATTATGTTAAATGGAGAGACGGTTGATGCTCTCAGTTCTATCTCCCACAAGGATAAATCCTACTACCGGGGCCGGGCTTTGGTGGAAAGACTGCGCAAGATAATTCCGCGTCAAATGTATGAAGTAGCCATTCAGGCTTCAATTGGTAACCGAGTGATTGCCCGGGAAAGTGTGAAAGCTATGCGTAAGGATGTCCTGGCCAAGTGCTACGGTGGGGATATTACCAGAAAGAAGAAACTGCTCGAAAAGCAAAAAGAAGGTAAAAAACGCATGAAGCAGATAGGACGGGTTGAAATCCCCCGTGATGCCTTCATGACCGTAATGGCAATAGACAGTGATAAATAATGACGAACCTATGGGCATCTACATTCATATACCGTTTTGTCTGCATAAATGTGACTATTGTGACTTTTATTCGGTGCCCGTCACGAATCTTAGCCTGCTGGAGGATTATACCTGCAGCGTTATAAATGAACTTAAATTACGCAAGAACAAGATAGACTGCCCCTTTACCACCATTTACCTGGGTGGTGGAACTCCCAGTTTGCTAAGTCCTGTCCAGATCGAGAGCATTTTAGCGACGGTCTTTGCCCACTACCGATCCCAGGGTGAACCGGAGATCTCGATGGAAACCAATCCAGCTACCGTAAACTTAAAGAAGCTGCAGGATTTACGAGCGGCAGGCATAAATCGAATGTCCATCGGGGTGCAGAGCTTCTCTGATCAGGATCTTAAGACCCTGGGCAGGATTCACAACGGGCGGGAGGCTGCAGCTGTCTTAAGTGATGTCAGTAAGGCTGGCTTTGATAACTTCAACATTGACTTGATTTATGGTCTGCCCGGTCAAACCCTGTCAGCCTGGCGTGAGAACCTGAGCCAGGCTATGAATTTTAATCCACTACATGTTTCAGCATATTTGCTGCAGCTTGACCAATCAACCCCCCTGGCACGGAAAATAGAAATGGGCATCTTAAGTATGTTAGATGATGACCTGGAAGCAATTCTATATTATTTTACGCTTGATTATCTGCAAGGGCAGGGCTATCAGCATTATGAAATATCAAACTTTGCGAAGCCGAATCAGGAATGCCGGCATAACCTGCTTTATTGGCAAGGCCGTAGGTATCTGGGCATAGGCAGCGGAGCGGTTAGTTTTGATGGTCAGCAGCGCAGTCTCAATCAGCCCTCAGTTGACGGTTATATAGAAGCATTGTTGGATCAACGCCTGCCATCCACGGAAATCCTGGAAAACATGGATCCCGGGCAAAGACAGATAGATGCCATCATAATGGGATTACGCTTGACCGAAGGGATTAGCCGGAACGATTTTCAGCAGCGTTTTGGAATAGATATATTTAAAGACTACCAGGATATAATAAGTAACTGTCAGAACCAAGGGCTATTAGAACGGGGAAATGACCGTATATATCTGACCAAAAGAGCCTATTTCCTGTCGAATCAGGTTCTAAGCCAGTTTATCGACTGATACTATTGCTTGACAAAGGTTCCCCCAGATGCTATTTTTTAAGAAACCGAATTAGCACTCAAGGCGGGAGAGTGCTAACAGAGCAGGTGGAGAAGATGACATTAGATGAAAGGCAACGGCGCATACTTGAATCAATCATTAAAGACTATGTAGCTACTGCTGAACCGGTTGGATCTCGGGCAGTGGTGCGCAAGCATGCCCTAAACATAAGTGCAGCTACCGTGAGAAATGAAATGGCAGATTTAGAGGAGATGGGGTATCTTGAGCAGCCGCACACTTCTGCTGGTCGCATCCCTTCCGAGAAAGGGTTTCGTTATTATGTGGACTGCATGATGGAAAATGAAAATCCCAGTGATGAGCAAATAGATTTATTGCATAAGGTACTCGACGATAGAATTCAGGAATGGAACGATGTAGTTCATGGAGTAGGGCACTTTCTCTCTCAGGTGACCAACTATGCTTCCTTTATTATTGTGCCATCGGTAAAATTAAGCCAGTTCCATAATCTACAGTTGATTCCCATTCAAGATGGGCAGGCCCTGGTTCTGGTCGTAACTGATATCGGGATTATCATGCATCGCAAAATATCTATTCCTAAGGCAATAAAGTCGGAAGATTTGCAGTTAATCAGTGACCTGTTCAATCGGGCTTTCCGTGGGAAACGGCTGAATGAGATTCAGCGCAGTGATTTGATGTCTTTACGTGAAGAGCTGAGCAGCCGGCGCCAAGTTATAGATAAAGCCCTGGAAGCAATTGACAACCTGCTGGATAATTCTAATGATGAGAAAGTCGTAATCAGAGGGGCTCTGAATATTATTAAAGAGCCTGAGTTTAAAGATTTAGATAAGCTTAAGCGAATTCTTACCTTATTTGAAGAAGACGGTCAACTCAGAGATGTTCTGCCTGAACAGTTCAGTGAAGAAGTGGATATTAGAATCGGTAAGGAAAATCGGGCTGCCGACATCAAGGAAATGAGCTTGGTATTTGCAGGTTACAAAACAGCGGGTGAGATGGGGAAAATCGGCTTGATCGGTCCAGTTCGCATGGAGTATTGGAAAGCCGCCGGAACAGTTGAATCGGTGCGCAAAGTTATAGAAGAACTCCTCCAGAAACGCAATCTATAGGTCAAATAACTCGGGTCAGATTACCAGTTATGGGTATAAAACAAGGAGGCTTATATGCCTGACAAAACGCTTCTTAATAGTGAAATAGATGATAAATTGCAGGCTCTGCTCAGCAATGCTAATGCCGCGCGGATGATATCGCAAGCGATTGAGGGAACCCTCGGACCTAAAGGGTTGGATATTATGATGGTTGACAGTCTAGGCGACGTGGTTATTAGTAATGATGGGGTAACTATTTTACGACTTATGGCGGTTAATCATCCTGCTGCTCGTATGATAATAAATGCTGCTCGTGCTCAACAAGCAGAAGTCGGTGATGGTACTACTACCGCCACTATTTTGGCTGGTGCTCTGGTTGCTGAAGGCGCTAGTCAGGTTATGAAAGGGGTTCCAGTAACCCAGGTTATTCAGGGGATTAAACTAGGAACAGAGTACAGTCTGGATCTACTGCAAAAAAAGAGTCGGCCGGTCAATTCGGTTGATGATACGATACTTTTCAATGTTGCTTCTATCGCCGGACGAGGCCAGGAAGAGATAGCCGGGTTAATTATTGAAGGGGCTAGAATAATAGGCCGGGAAAAAATGTGCGATCCCGATTACAAATTTGCCGATGCAGTTGTAGCTAAAGAAGCTGCTGAGAGCCAAGTATTTAGGGGGACGCTGATTAATAAAGAACCTGTCAGCCATGAGATGCCCCGTAACATAACCCACGCCAAGATTTTAGCACTGGACGATTCTCTGGCCCCGGAAGACATTGATAGCGAGGCACGCGGCACTGAAGCCGGCTTTCAGTACTACTTGCAGAATAAAAAACAGTATGAAGCCAATCTGAGAAAAATCTGCACCATGGGCGTGAATGTAGTATTGGCCGATCGCAGCATCGATGATCTAGCCGAACAGATTTTCACCGAAGCTGGAATTATAGCCATCCAGAGAGTCTCCTCAAGAGAGATGGAAAAGGTCTGTAAAAACAGCGGGGCCCGTAAGATAAAAAGAAGCAGTTTAAATCGGCCCGCCGAACAATTGTCCAGCTATCTGGGGCATGCCGACCAGGTGCAGGTGAATGACAAAATGGGTTATACCTGTATAGTGGATGGAACCGGAGAGGTATTGGCTACCGTGATTATTGGAGCAGCGACCGAGGAGGTTGTTGACGAGAAAGAGCGCATTGCCCGCGATGCTGCCTCCGCGGTACAGGCAGCCCTGCAAAAGGGCGTTGTTCCTGGTGGAGGTGCAATTGAGATTTGGATAGCCAAGCAATTGGAAGCAATGGCTCAAGATTTGAAAGGTATGACTTCTTATGGGGTTATGTGCGTAAAGGAAGCTCTGCTGCGTCCTTTTGCTTGTATAGCCGCTAATGCCGGTTTTAATCCGCTGGAGAAAATGGGTGATGTAATCGCGGCCCAGAAACAAAAAGACCAGGATAGTATAACGATTGATTGTGATTGGGGCGGTTTAACTGATGCCTTGGAACAGGGTATTGTTGATCCTACCCTGGTTAAGATACATGCGATTAAAGCCGCAGGTGAGGTGGCGATCGCCATTCTAAGAATCAATACCATTATCAAAATGAGGGATGGGGAAGCCTATACTCAGGATACTCTGGATTAGAAGAGGTGAAAGGAATGGAAAAAGATTTGGAATCCCAGATTGATACAGGACCTCCCTCGGGAGATGAACCTGTCAATCAGAATGATGAGGTAGAAACAAGTGTTGAAGAGAAGTTGACAGTTCAATTGCAAAGGCAGCAAGAAGAAGCGCGTAAAAACTATGATCAGTATTTAAGGGCTCTAGCGGAAGTGGAAAATATTAAAAAACGAAGTGTACGCGAACGCGAGGAATACTTAAAATATGCCAACGTATCAATGATAAAAAAGCTGCTGCCCATAATTGATGATCTGCACCGGGCCATAGGGGTGGCACGCCTTTCCCGAGATTTTGAAGTGATGACTAAAGGTGTGGAGATGACCGCTCACAGCTTGGATGAGTTATTGAAGGGCGAAGGGGTTCAGACCATTGAGAGCATCGGCCAGCCTTTTGATCCGCAATTTCATCAGGCTCTATCCGTAGAGCCCAGTGAAGAACATCCGGAAAATACTGTTATCGAACAATTGCAAAAAGGTTATATCATGCATGACCGGGTTATCAGGCCTAGTCTGGTAAAAGTTAGCTCATAATTATTTGGAGGTGTCATTAAAATGGGAAAAGTTGTAGGTATTGACTTAGGAACTACCAACTCCGTTATAGCAGTAATGGAAGGTGGCGAAGCGGTTGTTATAACCAATATCGAGGGGGAGAGGATTACTCCTTCGGTAGTGGGCTTCTCTAAAACGGGTGAAAGACTGGTAGGACGGGTGGCCAAAAGACAGGCTACCACCAATCCAGAGAGAACCATATCATCAATCAAACGACAAATGGGTACTGATTACAAGTTGAGTATTGATGGCAAGAAATACTCTCCTCCTGAAATTTCAGCGATGATTCTGCAAAAAATGAAAGCTGATGCCGAGAGTTACCTGGGACAAAAGATAACTCAGGCGGTTATTACGGTACCGGCCTATTTTACCGATGCGCAGCGCCAGGCCACCAAGGATGCCGGCACCATCGCTGGATTAGAAGTTTTGAGAATAATTAATGAGCCTACGGCGGCAGCCCTGGCTTACGGATTGGATAGAGAAGATAACCAGACTATTATGGTATTTGATCTGGGGGGAGGTACTTTTGATGTATCTATTCTAGAGATTGGAGAAGGTACGTTTGAGGTCAAAGCTACCAGCGGTAACAATCGCCTGGGCGGCGATGATTTTGATGATAAGATCATCAACTGGCTGGTGCAGGAGTTTAAGAATGAAAACGGTTTTGATTTAAAAAATGACAAAATGGCTATGCATCGCTTAAAAGAAGCTGCGGAGAAAGCCAAACATGAGCTGTCCAGTCTCATGAGCGTTGATATTAACATACCATATATAACGGCTACTCAGGATGGCCCCTTGCATATGGAGAGAACTTTGACCAGAGCCCGCTTTAATGACATGACGGCAGAATTGGTGGAGAAAACGGTTGGTCCTATGAAACAGGCCATGAAGGATGCCAATCTAAAACCGGCGGATATTGACAAGATCATACTGGTCGGCGGATCCACCCGTATACCGGCTGTACAGGAAGCAGTTAAGAACTTTACCGGCAAAGAACCTTTTAAAGGGATCAATCCCGACGAGGTGGTAGGTCTGGGTGCAGCCATTCAGGCCGGGGTTTTAACCGGTGAGGTCACTGACGTCGTACTGCTTGACGTTACCCCTTTATCGCTGGGTATTGAGACCCTGGGCTCAGTGTTTACCCGAGTAATTGATAGGAATACTACGATACCGGTTTCCAAGAGCCAGATATTTACCACTGCGGCTGATAATCAGCCGTCAGTAGACATCCATGTACTGCAGGGTGAAAGAAAGCTGGCTGAGCATAATGTAACCCTGGGAAGATTCCAACTGACCGGTATTCCCTCAGCTCCGCGGGGTATTCCGCAAATTGAGGTAAAATTCGACATTGATGTTAACGGTATTGTCAACGTCACTGCCAAAGATATGGCTACCAACAAGGAACAGAAGATTACCATTACTTCTTCCAGTGGTTTGAATGACAAGGACATTGAGCAGATGGTCAGAGATTCCGAGAAGTTTGCTGAGGAAGATGAGAAACGCTTTAAAGAAATTGAGGCCCGCAATGCAGCGGACAGCATGATCTATCAAGCGGATAAAAGTCTGAAGGAATTTGCAGATAAGATCGAAGAAGATGACAAAAATGCTATAAACGGTGCTAAAGAAGAGCTGCAAAAAGCACTGGCAGGTAATGATGTGGATGAAATTACGGCTAAAAGTGAAGAGCTGGCTAAAGCCATGCATGCATTCACTACCAAAATGTATCAAAATGCTAACCCGGAGGGATCAGGTGAGACTGGTCCAGACGATGTTATAGATGCTGATTATAATATCCCCGATGACGATGACAAGAAATAAGTTTAGGTTTATCAGGAAGGTGGGAAATAATGGCCGCCAAACGTGATTATTATGAAGTGCTGGGACTGACGAAAGCGGCTTCGCCAGAAGAAATTAAAAAGGCCTACCGGCAAAATGCTAAAAAATATCATCCGGATGTTAATAAAGAAGATGAAGATGCTGAAGCCAAGTTTAAAGAAGTAGCCGAAGCCTATGAAGTTTTGAGCGATAGCCAAAAAAGGGCTGCCTATGACCAATATGGTCATGACGCTTTTGACCCTAACCGCATGGGGGCAGGAGGTTTTGGTGGGGCTGACTTTGGTGGCGCGGGTGGATTTGGTGATATTTTTGACCTCTTCTTTGGAGGAGGAGGCGGTCAGCGCCGCCGAGGTCCGCAACGAGGCGGAGACCGGGAGGTCCGTCTCGACATAAACTTTGAAGATGCCGTATTTGGGACGGAAAAAGAAATGGAAATTATGCGGGTGGAGAACTGTGATAAATGCGATGGAAGCGGAGCGGAACCAGGATCCAAGCCCAAGACCTGTACGCAATGTCAGGGAACTGGACAGACCAGACAGGTTCAGAATACGCCTTTCGGTCGTTTTGAAACAGCTCGAACCTGCAGCAAGTGCAATGGTGAAGGTAAAATAATCGAAAAACCTTGCCCGGTCTGTAAAGGTCGGGGTAAAGTCAAGCGCAAACGGATTATCAATGTCCGCGTTCCAGCAGGTATTGATACTGGTTCCCGCCTGAGAATTCAGGCTGAGGGTGAACAAGGCGAACTGGGCGGACCACCCGGCGATCTTTACATTGTAATTGTGGTAAGACCGCATGCTCGCTTCAAACGGGATGGCTATACGCTATTATGCAATCTGGATATAAATATTGTACAGGCGGCCTTGGGGGCAGAGATAGAGATACCTCTGCTGGGAGGAGATAATCATAAGCTTCTTATCCCAGAAGGAACCCAGCCGGGAGATGTACTAACCGTCAAAAATAAAGGCATACCTCACCTGCAGAGTCATCGTAATGGTGATTTAAAGGTTCTAGTAAATGTGAAAATTCCTACCCGTCTTAATAAAAGACAAAAGGAATTGCTCAGCACCTTCTACATTGACAGTGAAGATAAGGATGGCAAAAAAGGTATATTTGACAAACTAAAAGATGCCATTGGTTAAAAGGGGATGCATTGATGAACTGGAAAGAAATTAGTGTTCTGACTGAGGGAATCTGTGTCGAGGCCATTGCCGGCATATTTCATAATATGGGATCGGGCGGAGTGGTAATCGAGGACCCACAGGCAGCCAGGAAATATATCAACCGGGATGGATGGAAGCCGGAATCGGTTTCCGAGGATTTCCTGAATCACGAATTTGTGGTGGTAAAAGCCTATTTTCTTGAGGACAAAAATGTTCTGGATGAATTGGCGAGCTCTATAGAGGCGGTAGAAAGTAATTTTCAGGTCAAATGCAAGGTTTTTGTGGATGAGGTTCGCAACGAAGATTGGGAAGAGACCTGGAAAAAATATTATCATGCTTTTAAAATTGGCGAGCGCTTGGTAATTAAGCCATCCTGGGAGGAATATACCTCTGGTGAAAATGAAGTTATTATTAACATCGATCCGGGTATGGCTTTTGGTACCGGCATTCATGCTTCGACTCGCTTTTGCCTACGGTTTGTAGACCAGTATGTTAAGGGTGGGGAGAGAATTGTTGATGCTGGCTGTGGCTCAGGCATACTATCCATAGCTGCGGCTAAACTAGGCGCAGTAAATGTTTTTGCCATGGATGTCGATGATCTGGCGGTTCGCATTGCTCGTGAGAATGTCACCTTAAATGGACTGGACGATGTGATACAGGTAGGTGAAGGCGATATTATAGAGGCTATTCAGGGCCTCACGCTGGACATGGTTCTGGCCAATATTACAGCTGAGGTAGTAACTGAACTGATTCCTGAGGCGGCTAAAGTCATTTGTACAGGAGGTTACCTTTTTGGCTCAGGGATTGTTGACAGTCGCTGGCCAGGGGTTCAGAAAACCCTGGAGGAAAACAATTTTGCAATTGAACAGGTTTTACAGGATGTAGACTGGATCGGGGTTGCCGCTCGCAAATTATAGCGAGACAAGGCTCGCCAAGGGAACGGGTTTGTTGGGACAAGAACGTCCCCCTGTTACCCTGCGAGACACGGGGACGGTTCTGGTGTCTTGTTTTACTAATATCAAATAAGTAAGGAAGTAAACGGTGAAGAAGAAAATTGCCTTTCATACTCTGGGCTGTAAGGTTAACCAGGTGGAAACCGAACAAATGATTGAGGAATTTATGGGGCAGGGTTACCAGATTGTAGACTTTGGTGACCCTGCTGATGTTTATGTCGTTAATACCTGCACAGTAACCCATATAAGTGATCGCAAATCGCGCGCCATGCTTAGAAGAGCCATCAGGGCTAATCCAGATGCACTCATCGTAGCAACTGGCTGTGTGGCTCAGGTAGATGCAGATCAATTGTTCCAAATAGAAGGCATAGGGCTGGTTATAGGCAACCAGGATAAAGATCATCTGGTAGATATTGTTAATGATTTTATAATGGAGAAGGAAGTAAATAGAAGAGTCTTTGTCGAGCCAATCTGTCAGACCGCGATACGGCCGGTCATGTATTCCCATCCACATCTGCGCACCCGTGCTTTCATAAAAATCCAGGATGGATGCCAGAGTTTTTGTTCCTATTGTATCGTGCCCTTAGCCCGAGGACCAGTTCGCAGCAAGGCTCCCGCCGATGTAATGACTGAGATTGGCCAATTATTACGACTGGGCTATCGGGAGATTGTACTGACCGGGATACATACTGGTTTGTATGGAATTGATATACCAGGGTGGAATATAACCCGGCTGCTGGAAAACATTCTGATGAGTAATTCGGGTGATTTCCGCATCCGTCTAAGTTCTATCGAACCGCTGGAATTAAATGAGGGTCTGCTGACTTTGATGGCGGGGGACCTTCACATATGTCGGCATTTCCACATCCCCTTACAGAGCGGCAGCGATCGGATACTTACGTCTATGAGGCGCAGGTACAACCGGGAATACTATCGGGACCTAGTGCTCAGAACGTCTGCCCTAATTCCAGGATCAGCCTTTACCGCCGATGTTATGGTAGGTTATCCAACCGAGACTCCAGCTGATTTTCAGGACACTTATGAACTGATTAATGACTTACCCATCTATGATTTGCATGTTTTCAAGTATTCACCGCGGGCTGGCACCAGTGCCGCCGACCTTACTCCTCAAGTTGAAGCTGCAGTAAAACAACAGCGTAGTGAAACCCTGTTAGAATTAGGGCAAAATAAAAAGGGGCATTTCCTGCACGGTTTTCTGGGGCAGGAGTTAACCCTGCTGGTGGAACGCCATTTGTCTGCCAATACGTATAGCGGGCTTAGCGATAATTATATTGAGGTGCATTTTCATTCTGGCCAGAATAAGATTGGCGAGTTTGTTACCGTAATCCTTACTGAAGCAGGGGAAGAATGGGCAGTGGGGGTAATAAGAGGTTAAAATCGCAGTATCTTGATAAAATATCAATATAACGATATAATATGCATACATTAAGACGGGGGTGCGTATTATGCCATCAATTAGACCAAGTTCAGATCTAAGAAATAAATATAATGAGATTTCTGACTTTTGTCACAAGCATGCCGAACCTGTGTACATAACCAAAAATGGACATGGGGATTTGGCTATAATGAGTATCGAGACCTTCGAGAATCTTCTGGGCAAGTTTGAATTGTATAAGCTTCTGGATGAGGGCATGGATGCCATAAAAGCAGGCAAATTAAGACCTTTTGGCAGCGTTTTTCATGATATTCAGAAAGGGCTTTCAGAGTGAAGGGTTATGATATTATTATAACCGGACCAGCTGAACAAGACCTATGTGAAATTACCGACGAAATGATTGGAAGACACCAAAAAATTGCGTTTACTGAAAAGGCAATTAGTGCAATAGGCGATATAATTGATAAGTTGGCCACGACTCCTTTTAATAATGCTTTGGTAAGTGACGAAAAATTAGTCACGACCGGCATACGAAAAGTGATAATAGATAATTATATAATTTTTTATATAGCTTCGGAGAAAGATAAAACAGTGTCTGTGGTTAGGATTCTTAATTTTCGCCGCTATTGGACTAACCTTCTCTAAAAATTCATCCTGGTATTAGAAATTCTATAAAAACCAATATATCCTAGATTCAAAGACCATACTTAACTGTATGGTTTTTTTATTTTTTATATTATTAGTGAAAAAAATATCGAACATAAGTTCTGCTTTCGTGGTGACAAATGGGTAATTATGTAATAATATAGTAAAAATGGTACTGCGCATAGTGGTATGGGGGGCGGTCAAAATGGATTGGAGGAAGTAAAAACGGGGGTTAAGAGTCAAAAATATAATATTTAAGGGAGGATCTACTAATGTCTGATTTTAAATATGAAATCATAAAATCACTGGGAATATTGTCAGAAGGAACCAAAGGATGGCACAAAGAAGTAAACATGGTAAGTTGGAACGGACACAGTACTAAATTAGATATTCGCGACTGGGGCCCGGAGCATGAAAAGATAGGTAAAGGTGTTACTATTAACTATGAGGAATTTAAACTGCTGAAAGAAATATTGGACAATCTGGAATGGGAACAGGAATAAGCTGCCTGGTTTTACTATGATTTTAACTAATACTGATATCAGGACACCACCTTATCACATGAATTGAATAATATGGTAACATACTATATGCAAATGTTTTTAGATTGCTATTTGAATTGGGTATATTATTTGTTAAAATTAAAATAGTATCGCTTGGGCTTAAATAGTTTTATATGAGCAGCGTAATATGTTTTTGGGATTAAATGATATCATATTTAAGATGTTATAAGGAGGTGAAAGCTGTGGCTGTACCCGATTGTTTGTTCTGCAAAATAGTTAACCAGGAAATTCCCGCGGAAATTGTTTATGAGGATGACAACCTATTGGCGATCAAAGATATTAATCCGGCCGCACCAGTACATCTTCTAATTATTCCTAAAACACACATCGCTTCGTTGAACGAGGTTAGTGACGAGAATGTGGAAATATTGGGGCTTGTACAGTTGCTTGCCTCGCGCCTGGCCTGTGATTCAGGCATATCTGAGCAGGGTTATCGCCTGGTAAATAACTGTGGTGAATGGGGAGGGCAGGCAATATTTCATCTGCACTACCACTTGCTGGGCGGAAAACAAATGGGTTGGCCTCCCGAATAATCTTGACTTGCAGCTGTTAGAGATTGTACAATATAATGGTGTTTATATAGCCCGGTCAGGTGAGGGGAGGGATATAATGAGCGAAGTTAAAGTCGGAAAAAATGAATCCCTGGACAGTGCTCTGAAGAGGTTTAAGCGTACCTGTCAGAAATCAGGGGTTATGCAGGATATTAGAAAACATGACCACTATGAAAAACCCAGTATAAAGAAGAAAAAGAA
This sequence comes from Syntrophomonadaceae bacterium, assembly GCA_963665865.2. Taxonomy (GTDB): domain Bacteria; phylum Bacillota; class Syntrophomonadia; order Syntrophomonadales; family Syntrophomonadaceae; genus PHAA01. The sequence goes on from CAXXWF010000001.1 coordinate 776,761, forward strand.
ATCAGAGGCTGCCCGTAAAAAGAAAAAATTTTAGTAGCGTTAATGTAAGTTCTAAAAGTCTGGTAGCCATGGCTCACCAGGCTTTTTGTTTTCGGAAACGGGAGTTAGGAGTGTTATGAGATGAGTTTTATGAATAGAGGTATGCAAAATAAACGCCAAAAAATAGCGGTTGTTGTAATTATTGGCGTTGTTTTGGTGACATTCCTGATGAGTATCGTGGTTATTGCCATCGGTTAGAATTTACTCAAGATTAATAATAGTTACGATAAAAGTAGGCGTGCATGGCACGCCTACTTTTTTGTTCCTCTTAGCCATGTTCTAAGGCAGGCACATTTCAGCATGTAGTGGAGTAATTAAGCATATATTTGCAATGTATTAAGGATTTGCACTGGCCGAAAGAGCCTCATGCCACATGACCCTACTGTTTCTAACCCAAGTTAAACGGTGAGTTTATTCATAGGAGGGTACTAAAATGAACAATCGGCGGGAAATCATCACCAAGGCAATGGCTGAGCTGCTGGAGATTCCTGGAGATTTGGTGCTGGATTTGCCCCGGCTGACAATCACCGGTCGAAATGAATTGTACCTGGTAAACCATAAGGGCATAATCGAGTATTCAACAGTTCGTATGCGCATAAATCTGAGCCGAGGTTTTCTGGAGGTAGATGGTAAGAATCTGGAAATACAAGCTCTTATGCCCGATGAGATGAGGGTTTTAGGCGAGATTAGCAGTATTAAATATATCGATTAAAGTGGAGGTTGGCATGTCTAATAAATTCTCAGATCAAGTCGGAGGTTTTGTTTCTCTGCGCCTGCGTGGCGATAATCTGGAGAAAATAATAAATATGGCCTTGGCTCGCGGTATTTATATATGGGATATAAAAAGACGGGATGATTGCATTTATTTAAAAGTTAGGAACAGCGGCTATGAAGCTTTTAAAACGATTGCGGCTGATCAGAGTTTTGCCATTGAATTGTTGAAAAGTCAGGGCTTGCCTTTTTATAAAACAATCATGAAGAGACGAATGGGACTACTGGGGGGGGCTGTCCTATTTATCCTGACCTTGTATATCATGTCATCCTTCGTATGGTTTATACAGGTCAGCGGCAATAATAAAGTGGATCGGAACCGGATCTTGATGACGGCTGCTCACTATGGTATCCACGTGGGGGCTGGTAAATGGAACTTCAGCCGAACTGCAGTTGAAGAAGCAATGCTTAGAGATATCAGTGAGCTAACTTATGTCCAGTGCGATATCCGCGGGGTAAAGGTTAATATCAAGGTAGTTGAGAAAATATTACCTGACCATGATATTACAGGACCATGTCACATTGTAGCAGTTAGGGATGGGGTCATTGAAGGGGTATTGGTGCTTGATGGTCAGGCTCATGTTAAAGCGGGGGATGTTGTTGCCCGTGGCGATATATTGATATCCGGAATTGTTATTCCGCCCACGCCGCCGACGGAAATTGAAGGTTTACCAAGCCCGTCTCCCAATACTGGCATACATCAGGTTAGGGCACGAGGCCAAGTCAAAGCCCGCACTTGGTATGAAGGATATGGAGAATGCAACCGAAAGTTGGAAGAGAAAGTTTTCACCGGTAAGCAATTTACGCAAGTATACTTGGAAACTCCCTGGAAAAGGATACTGTTGAAAGGCAGTGGTGAAAACCCGTTTGCTATTTATGAGCAGAGCGAGACGTTGTGGCGCAGTCCTCTAGGGAACTGGGGAGTGCACAGGCTAACCTATAAGGAACAATCTGTAAATGTCACAGAATACAGCGAGACTGAGGCCATAGAAATTGCCCGTACCAAGGCTCTTCAGAAATTAAATGAGGTTATGCCGAGCAGTTTTAAGATAAGTGATTCTCATATGGAGATCTTATCGTCACCAAGTGATTCCATCATTAGGATTAAGGTCTCCGCAGAAACTATCGAAGATATTGGTCTTGCCCAGCCCATTAATGGGGGTGAAATTAGCAATTAAGGATTTTATTATGCTATAATTATCAGCAAATATGGTTATTAGTAGGGAGGCTTACATTTTTGGCCGTAAAAGAAAGCACGTATGTGATTAAGAATAACGAACAGGCAGCAATATTTTTTGGGACCGGAGATGAAAACTTTCGTTATCTACAGGAGGCGAGTGGTGCTGAAATGTCGGCCCGAGGAGCGGACATCTATATTCGTGGTGAAGAAGAGCAAGTGGATTATGCTCTGCAATTAATAGCGGATTTAATGGAAATTGTGGACAATGAAGGTCAACTGAACATTAATGATATAAATTATATGGACAAACTTTTGAAAAAAGGTGATAGACCTGGATATCAGGAAATTGTCTCTGGAACACTTGTAAGCACCGTCCGAGGCAAGGCTATTAAAGCCAGAACCCTGGGGCAGAAGAGATATGTTCAGGCTATTTTAAAAGATGATATAGTTTTCAGCATTGGCCCGGCTGGCACTGGTAAAACCTACCTGGCAGTAGCGATGGCCGTTAGGGCCCTACGTAATAAAGAGGTGGAACGAATTATTCTAGTTAGACCAGCAGTCGAAGCTGGAGAGAAGCTGGGTTTTTTGCCGGGCGATTTTATTGAGAAGGTTAATCCATATTTAAGACCATTGTACGACGGCCTTTTTGACATATTGGGAGTTGATGTAACCCAGCGATACTTGGAAAAAAATATTATTGAGGTAGCGCCGCTGGCTTATATGCGGGGCAGGACCCTTAACAGTGCTTTTATAATACTTGACGAAGCGCAAAATACTACCCCCCAGCAGATGAAGATGTTTTTAACCCGACTGGGTTTTGGATCCCAGACGGTTATCACCGGTGATATTACGCAGGTAGATTTGCCGCGGGATGAATATTCCGGTTTGATTGAAATTCAAAAGATACTTGGCAACATCAAGGGTATTTCTTTTGAGTACCTTGGTAAGGAAGATGTCGTAAGACATCCACTGGTTCAGAAAATCATTAATGCTTATGAAATATTCCAGGCTCAACAATAGACTTGTGGAGCCACTTAAGGGGATAATTAAATGAAGCTGGTAAGTATTTTCAAGTACTTTTTTGGCGGAAAAATCGGCTCTTTCTGGAAAGATTCCAATAACCGAAGAATAATGGGACTGTTAGTGTTTTTTGTCATAATGACGGGAATAGTCTTTGGCAATTTCAGTCCCCAACAGGTAACCCTACGTACCGATGAAGTAGCCACACATAATATTGTTTCCAATATTACCGCGGTCATTGTTGATGAAAAACAAACTGAGGAGCTGAAAACTCAGGCTGCTGACAAGGTGCAAAAATCCTATCAAGCTGATCAATATGCCCTTGCCAATGCTCGAACCGAAGTCAATAGCTTTTATAATAATATAAGAGATGTTTTGCTGTCAGATAATACTGATAAAAAGACCCCCATTAAGAATATGTTAGATGGTATGGTACGTCGTAAGAGTGTTAATACCGGCTACGACACCAACGCTTTGGCTAATTATCTGCTTACAACTAAGCCCCTGGATATTGATAAGATGCAGCAGACTACCATAAGCATGTTGGAAACTGTCATGGACAAACCAATAACCGAAGAGGCCCTAACTGGGGTATATAAAGATGTATCAGGGCAGGCGGATAAAATAGCCTTTAGCCAATCAGCTATTGAGATCATTAGATTAGCGGTAATTGATGCTATTCGTCCCAATATGATTTTTAACCAGGAGGCTACGACCAAAGCTATAAAGGACGCGGAAGATGCGGTTGAACCGGTCCACAAAACCGTAAAAACAGGTGAGATTATCGTACGGGAAGGGGATCGCGTAACTGCTGAGCAGATATCGGTGTTGGAACAACTGGGAATCCAGCGAACCCAAAGTTATACTCAAACCATGCTCGGTTTGGCCGCTTTTGTACTAATTAGTTTATGGCTGGTGAGGGAATATTTAAAACGCTACCATAAAGAAATATACAAAAATGATTCACTGATGTTATTGCTCGGGTTAATTGTTGCTATTATTCTTTTACTCTCCCGGGTTATGACTGTTATCCAAATCGCAGACCGTCCTGACATAAACGCTATGACCGGCTATTTAGCCCCTATTGCCGCAGGATCCATGTTAATTGCTATTTTGATTGACAATCGGTTAGCCTATTTTACGACTATGATCATGGCCTTGTTTGTAGGGCTTTTAACGGATACCCATCAATTAGCATTTGTTACTGCCGCCTTCATTAGTGGTACGGTAGGTGTATACCGGGTCACGCGCTTAAGCCAGACCTCCGATCTGGCCAAAGCTGGATTTTATATTGCCATGGCTAATGTGGCCACGATTTTAACCATGACATTTATTGCGGGCAATATTACGATCAGCATTGCCCTGATCGGAATATTATTAGGACTTATCAGCGGTATCCTATCAGCTGTTCTGATGATTGGAGCATTGCCCTATCTTGAAAGTGGTTTCTCCATCACCAGCATGATTAAGCTGCTGGAGTTGACTAATCCCAACCATGATCTTCTCAAACGGCTCCTCATTGAAGCACCCGGAACCTATCATCACAGTCTAATGGTGGGTAACCTGGCAGAAGCGGCGGCTGAACCAATTGGGGCCAATCCCTTGCTGGTGAGAGTAGGCGCTTATTATCATGATATTGGCAAGATAAAAAGGGCGGAATACTTCGTGGAAAATCAACGCGGTTTTGATGAACCCCATAATAAAATTGCCCCGGCTTTAAGCGCATTAATTATTATTTCCCATGTTAAGGAAGGCGTGGAACTGGCTCGGGAAGCGCGCTTACCTCAAGTTATCATCGACTTCATAGCTGAGCACCATGGTACCAGCTTAGCCAAATATTTTTATAATCAGGCCATCGAAGAGGAAGGTGAAGGCATGGTTAATGAGGATAGTTTTAGATATGAAGGACCAAAACCGCAAACCAAGGAGGTAGCTCTGGTGATGCTGGCGGATGCAGTGGAAGCGTCGGTTCGCTCCCTGACCAATCCAAACATGGACAGCATCCGTGCCATGATTCGAAAAATATTACGGGATAAATTGAATGACGGTCAATTGGATGAGAGCAACCTCACTTTCAAGGATCTGGATGTTATTGCAAATACTTTCAGCAAGGTTTTGGAAGGGGTCTACCATAAACGTATCGAATATCCGGATATAGTACAGGAGTTCACGAAAAGGAGAGAACTGCATGGATACGATGATAATAAACCAGCAAGACAAAGTTAAATACAGCAGTGGGTTGCAGAAAACCATTAACAATGTAGCTAATGCCATTGCGAAGATGAGAAACCTACCACTTAAGTCAGAGCTTAGTATCCTGCTGGTCGATAATAATTACATTAAAGATCTTAATCTTATTTACCGCAATCAGAACAGTGCCACTGACGTGTTATCCTTTGCCATGAATGAGCTGGCCGAGGATGAACCCGGTTTCGATTTTTCCAATGAACTGAATGTACTGGGGGATATAGTTATTTCAATGGAAAAAGCGCAGGCTCAAAGTGAGGAATATGGACACAGCATGGAACGAGAGATTGGTTTTTTGGTAGCTCATGGTATGCTTCATTTATTGGGATTTGACCATGACACTGAAGCTGAGGAAAAAGCTATGCACGATTTAGAAGAAAAGATATTGCAGAGTATCAACCTGGAAAGGTAGACTATTAGGATGAACAGGTTTCGTAAGAGTTTTTCCTATGCGATTCAGGGGATTCTATACGGGGTAGCCAATGAACCCAACATGAAAATTCACTTATTGGCAGCCATGGCAGCGCTGGTAATGGGAGTTATTGCAGGTTTAAGCAGATTGGAATGGGCAATATTGAGCCTTACTATATTTATGGTGCTGGCTGCGGAAACTATCAACACCGCAGTTGAGAGAGCCATAGACCTATTTAGTACTCAGCAGCATCCATTGGCTAAAATTGCTAAAGATTTGGCGGCCGGGGGAGTTCTGCTGGCAGCAGTTAATGCTGTGGTAATAGCGTTCATTTTGTTTGGACCTTACCTTATTGGTATTCTAATGAATTTGTGATAGGAGAGGCAGCAATGGAACCACGTGAATTGGTGGTGCTGGCGCGCAAGGCACAGCAAATGGCGTATGCTCCTTACTCTAAATACAGGGTGGGAGCTGCTTTATTGGCAGCGGGAGGACAAATATATATTGGTGCGAATGTAGAAAATGCTTCGCTGGGCTTGACTGTTTGCGCGGAACGCATCGCCGTCTTTAAGGCTATTACAGCCGGGGAGCGGCAGTTTCACTCAATCGCCATCGCCGGCAGCGGGGCAGGTTACCTATATCCGTGCGGGGCCTGCCTGCAAGTCCTGGCCGAATTTTCGACTACCATCAAAATATTTGCCACCAATGAAAAAGATGAAATTAGGGAATATTACTTAAGTGAAATGCTGACCCAGGTTTTTTCCTTGGACAAGTAAGGTACATCCAAAGGTTTGTTGACTGAGGATGGCTGACAGGAGAAGGCTTCGGCTTTCCATCAGGACGATCCGTACAGGAGGGATAAATAATAGTGAAGTCTGGTTTTGTAAGTATTATAGGCAGGCCTAATGTGGGAAAATCCACTTTGATTAATACAATGATTGGTGCCAAAATAGCCATTGTTTCAGAAAAACCGCAGACCACCAGGACTAGAATTCAAGGTATTCTAACCTCTCCCGAGGGGCAGATTATCTTCATTGACACCCCCGGCATGCATAAACCCAAACATCTCTTGGGTGAATATATGTTGAAGATTTCCACCCAGAGTCTTAAAGAAGTGGATATCATTTATTACATGACTGATGCCAGCCGCCCTTTTGGTGCGGGCGAACAGTACATTATCGATCAGTTAAGAAATATTGAGGTTCCCGTGTTTCTGCTCGTTAATAAAATTGATCTGGTTGGAGAGAGAGAGATCAATGACTTTGTTCAACCCTTCTTTAATCAAATGAATTTTACTGACCTTATACCAATTTCCGCAGCCAAAGGTACCAATGTGACCACCCTGCTTGACAAAACGATTCAGTATTTGCCGGAAGGGCCTTTGTATTACCCGGAAGATGATATGACTGACCAGCCTGTATCCTTCATTGTAGCCGAATTGATAAGGGAGAAGGCCTTATTGCTTACCCGCGACGAAGTTCCACATTCTCTGGCAGTGGAGGTAGAGGAGTTCAAAAACCAGGCTAGCGGTAAAGTCTATGTGAGGGCCGTAATTCATACCGAGCGAGATTCACAAAAGGCCATTATCATCGGCCAAAAGGGGCAGATGCTCAAGAAGATAGGTGAACGGTCACGGGTCGATATAGAAGAGATGCTGGGTACTTCGGTATACCTGGATTTGTGGGTTAAGGTCAAAAAGAACTGGCGTGACAACGAAAACAACCTAAATCAATTGGGATACCGCTTGTAAGTTGACTGGGGATTAGGAATAGGGGACAGTGGAGAGTGAAGGTAAATGCAAGTCTTAGATATTGCTTCTTTTTTAGATAGTACTAACCTGAAGCCAGAGGCTCGGGAAATTGATATTCAGGTATTATGCAGAGAGGCAGTCAACTATAAAATGGCTGCCGTTTGCATCCACCCCTATCGATTAGCCTGTGCCCGAATACTGCTGACTGACAGCCAGGTAAAATTATGTACGGTAATCGGGTTTCCACTCGGTGCAGATCGGCCTGATAGTAAAATCTACGCGGCCGCTAAAGCTTTGGAGGATGGTGCGGATGAACTCGATATGGTAATAAATATTGGAGCCGTAAAAGATGGACAATATGATAAAGTGATGCAGGAGATAGAGGCAGTTCTGGCCCTAAAAATGCAAAAAAAATTCGCTCTTAAAGTCATAGTAGAGACAGCTCTATTAACCAGTCACGAGTTGGCAACAATTACAGAATATATAAGCTCCACTGCTGCCGATTATATTAAAACCTCTACTGGTTTTTCGAGTCGGGGAGTTAGTCTCGAGGATATTGAAGTAATAAAGAATCATAAATCGGAATCTCTCAAGATAAAGGCCGCGGGGGGGATCAGAGACCTGGATTTTGCTCTGGAACTATTGTTTGCGGGGGTAGCCAGACTTGGGACGAGTAGTGCTCGCCAATTGATTGAAGAGTACAGCGGAAGGGGACGGCGATAGTGGGAAGATATTATGTATTATAGGAGCCGTTCCATTGTGCTGAAGAAGCGCGATCTAAGAGAGAGTGACGGGTTGCTGACGATATTTTCAGAAAAAGAGGGCAAAATAACAGCAGTAGCCAAAGGCATCAAAAAAACCCGGAGCAGTTTGCGAGGCTGTGTACAACCATTTTGTCATTCACTATTATTCTATAACCGCGGCAAGGAAATGGACTTAATTACGCAGGGAAAAATAATTGATTTCTTCGGTGATTCGCGCGAGGATATCAATAGGACGCTGTATTCAGTCTACCTCATGGAACTGCTGGATAAGAGTCTGATGGAACGGGTGCCAATGCCCAATTTATATGATACAGTGGTACGGGTTCTGGAATTGATCAATGAACAGGGATTAAACCTGATGTTGGTGCGGTATTTTGAATGCAGATTATTGGTAAGTCTGGGTTATAAACCGGTTACCCACCAATGCGTAATTTGTGGCAGTACACAAATCAACGATTTTAATTTCAGTTTAATTGAGGGAGGTTTGGTTTGTGGTTCCTGTATAAAACCCGGAGATGTATTGATAAGTCTGAGGGGAGAGACGGTTGCACTAATTAAGCTTCTCTGTGAAGGCACTCTGCAGGCCGTACAGCGGGTAAAGGCATTGCCACCAGCCATGCAGCAATTGGAGATGTTTTTGGAGAGATATCTGGAATATCATTTGGAGAGAAGATTTAAGTTAAAAAACACTATCCGCTGGTTAAAACAAACTGTTATGGTTTCCGATTGACAACCCCCTATACGGTTGTTAAACTATCTATGAATTTAATAGCCAAACAATGATGGAGAGTAGTAAGCTAAACTGCCTTTTTCAGAAAGCCGGGAAGGATGGGAACCGGCAGAGGCGTTATCTGAAGGCACTTCGGAGTATACGGCATTTAAGAGGTGGGCTACGTGCCAAGCAGGGTGGAACCGCGGGTTTTCCCCGTCCCTGTTGGATTACGGGCGCTTTTTATTTTTAGGGAACGATAGACGCAGACTAGCGCTGACCCTCCGGGCGCGGACTGACGCGGATTTTAAAAAAATGGAACCTAAATAACGCGAATCAAATCAAACCATAGACTTATACTGTCGGTATTTTAAAAAGGGTAAGAAGTCCGCGAAAGTCATATCGGTCCGCGCTAGTCCGCGTCTATCGTGTCTCTATTACAAAACTGCATTGGAGGTAAGCAAATGAATTTTCAAGAAATGATCATGAAACTGCAGGCCTTCTGGGCTCAGCAGGGCTGCATTATTCAGCAGCCTTACGACCTGGAAAAAGGTGCTGGCACCATGAACCCTGCAACTTTCTTGCGTTCGCTAGGCCCAGAACCCTGGAACGTGGCCTATGTGGAACCATCCCGGCGGCCTACTGATGGGCGTTACGGGGAAAATCCCAATCGGCTGCAGCATTATTTTCAGTTCCAGGTAATTTTAAAGCCCTCTCCAGACAATGTAATTGACTTATATTTGGATAGCCTGCGACACCTGGGAATAGAACCGGAACATCATGATATTCGCTTGGTAGAGGATAACTGGGAATCTCCGACATTAGGAGCCTGGGGATTAGGCTGGGAAATATGGCTGGATGGGATGGAAATAACTCAGTTCACTTATTTCCAGCAATGCGGCGGTTTTGATTGTTACCCGGTTTGTGCCGAGATCACTTATGGTATTGAGCGTATAGCCATGTATATTCAGAATAAGGAAAGTCTTTTCGATGTCGAATGGGTAAATGGGATCACCTATGGGGATGTATACCACCAGGCGGAGGTAGATTACTCTCATTATAACTTCGAAGTATCTGATGTCGCGACCCTTACCACTATGTTTAACCTCTGCGAGGGGGAAGCTCGGCGGGTTTCAGAAGTAGGGCTGGCTCAGCCAGCCTATGACTATGTATTGAAATGTTCACACCTTTTTAATTTGCTGGATGCCCGAGGAGCAATTAGTGTTACGGAACGCACCGGCTATATCGGCAGGGTGCGGAATCTAGCCCGTACCGTGGCCCGGGTTTATTTGGAGCAGCGTTTAAAACTCGGGTATCCTTTACTTAAGGACGAAAAAATCCGTCAGGAAGTCTTGAAAAATGAGGAGGTGGGCGCATAATGGCTAAGGATCTATTATTGGAAATCGGCGTAGAAGAAATGCCGGCTCCTTTTATGAGCCCAGCTTTGGCTGAGTTAAAAATACTAACCGAAAAAATTCTGTTGGACAAACGAATTGATTATAAATCGGTTCGAACTTTGGGAACCCCACGGCGTTTGGTTTTGCATGTGGAAGGAGTGACCGAAACCCAGCATGATGCAATTATGGAATTTCGGGGTCCGAAAAAGGAAGCTGCTTTTGACCAAGCAGGACAACCCACCAAAGCGGCGCAGGGTTTTGCGCGTGGACAGGGAGTGAATGTTTCTGAGCTGCAAATCCGAGAGGTAGCCGGGATTGAATACGTATTTGCAGTAAAACAGGAAATGGGTGGAATGACAGTAGATTTGCTGCCTGCCATTCTACTGAATGTAATTTTTGCTCTGCCCTTTCCCAAATTTATGCGCTGGGCCTACTATCAGACGAAATTCGGCCGGCCGGTACGGTGGCTGTTAGCCTATTATGGAGAGACATTACTGCCTATGCAGATCGAAAACGTGACGACTAAGAATTTTACGATGGGCCATCGTTTCCTTTCGGCGGGGCCCATTGAAATAAAAAGTATCGATGATTACTTTGTCCGCTTACGGGAAAACTACGTCATCGTTGACCAGCAAGAACGCAAGGAGCTTATTTGGCGGCAGGTTCAAGAAGTGGCGGCAGCGGTCGGTGGGAAAGCGGTGGAGAATGAGGACTTACTCGAAGAGATATCCTTCTTACTAGAATACCCTACGGCCTTTTACGGAGAATTCTCCTCATCCTATCTGGAGGTTCCTCCTGAAGTTCTGACCACTAGTATGATTGAACACCAGCGTTATTTTCCCGTCTTTGATGCCAATGATAAGCTGATGCCTTACTTCGTCGGTGTTCGCAATGGAACCGACTATAGCCTCGACATCGTCCGGGCCGGAAATGAAAGAGTGATCAAGGCTCGTCTGGAAGATGCCTTGTTCTTCTGGAAGGAAGATACTAAGAAACCTCTGGAGTCCTTTATCCCGCGTCTTAAGGAAGTGCTTTTTCATGAGCGTCTGGGCAGCGTTTTCGATAAAGTAGAGCGGTTACGTTCCCTGGCAGTGTATATCAGTCGTGAGTATCGACTTAGCACCTCCATAACAGTTGACCAGGCAGCATATCTATGTAAAGCAGACCTGCTTAGTAATATGGTATATGAATTCCCTGAACTGCAGGGAATCATGGGGCGTTACTATGCCATAAAGGGCGGAGAAGCTCCAGAAGTAGCCGAAGCCATATTGGAACATTATCTCCCTAGATTTGCGGGTGACAGACTACCTGCTTCGGAAACGGGGATAGTCCTGTCTATAGCGGAAAAGATTTATAATCTGACCGCCTTTTTCGCAATTGGCATTAAACCCTCCGGATCTCAGGATCCGTATGCCCTAAGACGTCAAGCGCTGGGTATCGTCAATATAATAATTGACTTGGGATTAAAGATTGATTTATGTGAATTAATTAGTAAAGCTTATCAAGGCCTTCTAGACATAGCACCCGAAAAAAACGAAACGGAAACGGTGCACGATCTCACCGATTTTATTCTGCAAAGAATGCGGGGAGTCATGTTAGAACGGGGCTTATCGTATGATGTAATAGATGCTGTTTTGTACCAATCCGGAGGTAATCTGAACCAGATTATATTAAGAGCCGAGGCAGTTCGTGATTTTAAAAACTCTTCCTATTGGGAGGATTTTCTGGTAGTATTTAACCGCTCCTATAACCTTTCTAAGAAATGGGACAGTGATATTGTCAGGGAAGAAATCCTTATTGATCCCAGTGAGAAAGCCCTTTACCATAGCTGTCTCCAACTAAAACCGAAAATTGAACAGGTAGTGGCAGGTGAGCAGTATATTGATGGTATGAAAATGATGGCAGGGATGCGGGCAGATATCGACCTATTTTTTGAAGCGGTAATGGTAATGGTCGAAGACGAAGAATTAAAGTCAGCTCGGTTGGGTCTATTAAGGACTGTAGCGGGTTTGTGTAATTCTCTGGCAGACTTCAGTAAAGTAATGCCATAAAAATTTACTTGCAAACAGGATTTTTTTAGTCTATATAGTATATATAATTAGTGTGGTTTTACCCAAAAAGTATAGCATAATTGGGTGGTGAAAAAAATCGAACTAAATGAACGCCAAGAGAAAATCCTGGAAATCGTCAAAAACCATGGTCCTATAACCGGTGAAAGTATTGCCGAACTGCTGGAGGTAACCAGAGCAGCCTTGCGTCCTGATTTGGCCGTACTAACCATGTCTGGTTATCTGGAAGCGAAGCCCCGGGTGGGCTATACTTATAAAACCGATGGAGCTAATAACCAGATAAGAAAAATACTAAATCTGTACCGGGTTAAGGATATCATGTCAATGGCTGTGGTGGTCAAAGAAAAGTGCAGCATTTATGATGCAATTGTAACCTTATTTTTAGAGGACACGGGCACTATTTTTGTGGTTAATGATGATAATTATTTGGCGGGACTGGTATCACGCAAAGATCTCTTGAAGACCACCCTGGGTAAAGTTGATATCCACCAAGTACCGGTCAGTGTGATTATGACCCGTATGCCCAATGTTATTACTGCTGATTGCGAGGATACTGTTGTAGAGGCAGTTAAGAAGATCGTGGAACATGAAGTGGATTCCTTGCCAGTGGTAAAACGCTTTATTGGCATGCCAGGTGAGGAAAGCTATGAGGTTGTGGGTAGGATTACTAAGACCAATATAACTCGCTTGTTTCTAGATCTGGCCTTTAAATAATCAAGGAGGTTAGGGACTTTGACAAATCATTTACCGGGAGTTTTTATTGTATCCGACTCTATTGGAGAGACAGCCGAGATGGTTGTCAGAGCTGCCGCCAGCCAGTTCAACTCGGGAAGCATGGAAATCAGGCAGATCCCCAATATTTCAGATAAGGCTACCATTGAGGAGATCGTCCATCAGGCAGTAGAAAACAAATTTATGATTGCCTATACGCTGGTTCTGGATGAACTGGCGGAATTCCTGCGACAGGAGGCGGCTGCAGTCGGAGTGGTATGTGTTGACATTTTAGGACCTATTATTGCTGCGTTTGAAGAAGCCAGTCATCTGTCCCCGAAACGCGAACCCGGCTTGTTGCGTAAGGTCGACGAAATGTATTACCGTCGGGTCGAAGCAGTTGAGTTTGCCGTGCGTTATGACGACGGCAAGGATCCGCGCGGCATAGCGCAAGCGGACATTGTCCTGGTTGGAGTTTCGCGCACTTCCAAAACCCCTTTATCCATGTACCTGGCCCATAAACGTATAAAAGTCGCTAATGTACCGCTGGTTCCTGAAGTTTCACCTCCTGATGAATTATTTAAAGTGAAACGGGGTAAGGTAATCGGTCTGGTAATCAAACCCGAATTATTAAACAACATACGAACTGAGCGTCTGAAAACCCTGGGACTTACCGGGCAGGCCAGTTATGCTAATTTTGAGCGCATATTGGAAGAGCTTGAATATTCGGACAAAATAATGAAAAAATTAGGCTGTCCCGTTATTGATGTTACAAATCGTGCGGTGGAAGAAACAGCCAGTAAAATATTAGAAATCTACTATAGGAGGTTAAGTAATGTCTAGCAAGAAATTCGTCTATCTGTTTGAAGAAGGAACATCGGAGATGCGCACGCTTTTGGGGGGCAAAGGTGCCAACTTGGCTGAAATGACCAGGATTGGTCTGCCGGTGCCACCTGGATTCACAATAACAGCGGAGGCTTGCAATGAATACCTGGCGCTAGGTCAGGAGTTTCCAGATGGAATGTGGGAAGATGCAATAGTTGCGCTTGGTAAATTAGAGGAGAAAACCAACAAGAAATTCGGTGACCAACAAAACCCCTTACTAGTTTCGGTTAGATCGGGAGCAGCCGTTTCCATGCCAGGTATGATGGACACTATCTTAAACCTGGGTCTGAACGATGAATCGGTCCTGGGATTAGCCAATTTATCTGGCGATGAACGTTTTGCCTTTGATTGCTACCGCCGTTTTATTCAAATGTTTGGCAATGTAGTTCTCGAAATCGAACACGCTGATTTTGAAGAAATCGTGGAAAAATATAAACGGAAATTAGGACTAATTTTTGATTATGAAATCCCAGCGGGAGAGCTCAAGGAGATAATTAAAGAATATAACGAATTAGTACAAGAAAAGAAAGGCTTTAACTTCCCTCAGGATGTACGGAAACAACTCATCATGGCAATAAAAGCGGTGTTTAGTTCCTGGAAGAATCAACGCGCCATCGTATATCGGCGTATTAATAAAATTCCGGATGATCTGGGTACAGCGGTAAACATTCAATGTATGGCCTTTGGCAATTTGGGTGATGATTGCGGCACCGGGGTAGCCTTCACTCGCAGCCCATCCACGGGATCGAGTGAATTATACGGGGAGTTCCTGGTTAATGCTCAGGGCGAGGATGTGGTGGCTGGAATTAGAACCCCCCTGCCCATTTCCAGGCTAAAGGAAGGCTTGCCCTCAGTATATCAACAGTTCATTGATACCTGTGCTAATTTAGAGCATCATTATCGTGACATGCAGGACATTGAGTTCACCGTGGAAAAAGGGATACTTTATATGCTGCAAACCAGAACTGGAAAAAGAACTGCTCGCGCAGCGGTTAAAATTGCGGTAGATATGGTAAGCGAAGGACTGATTAGCAAAGAGGAAGCTCTGCTTAGAGTAGATCCGGAACAGATTGATCAGCTTTTACATAGACAAATTGATAATTCAGTGCAATTACATCCTATTGCGCAGGGACTGCCTGCTTCACCAGGGGCGGCCTGCGGCAAAGTAGTCCTCGATGCTGATGTAGCGGAAAAACTCGGCGAAGCAGGCGAAAAGGTAGTCTTGGTTCGCAATGAAACTGCTCCTGATGATATTCATGGCATAGTGTACTCGCAGGGAGTATTGACTGCCCGCGGAGGAATGACATCACATGCGGCAGTTGTGGCTCGGGGTATGGGTAAACCATGTGTCTGCGGCTGTGAAGGTATTAAAATAGATATTGAGGCCAAGCTTTTCACGGTTAATGATGTGACCGTAAAGGAAGGCGATATAATTACTCTGGACGGTGCTACCGGTAAAGTGATGCTGGGTGAGGTAGCGATGATAGAACCAACCTTGTCAGATGAATTTGAAACCCTGCTGGGATGGGCTAATGATATTAAGAAATTGGCTGTCAGGGCTAATGCGGATACACCTGAAGACGCTGTCAGAGCTAGAGAATTTGGAGCGGAGGGAATCGGTCTGTGCCGTACTGAGCATATGTTTATGGCCCAGGAACGTCTGCCGATCGTACAGGAGATGATACTAGCGGAAAACTTGGCTGACCGTGAAGTCGCCCTAGCCAAACTATTACCCTTCCAGCGGGACGATTTTTATGGGATATTGAAAGCAATGGCACCGTATCCGGTTACTATTAGGTTGTTAGATCCTCCTTTGCATGAATTCCTGCCTGATCATGAATCGCTGATGCTGGAAATTGCGGAAATGAAACACAACCAAGCCAGCCAGTATGAATTGTTTCCCAAAGAGGAATTACTTAAAAAAATCCATAAATTATCAGAAGCTAATCCTATGCTGGGCCATCGAGGCTGCCGGCTGGGGCTGACCTATCCAGAGATATATATTATGCAGGCTCGAGCGATATTTGAAGCCATGTGTTTACTAAAGGAGCAGGGAATAGAAACTTTTGCCGAAATAGAAATACCACTGGTAATGGATAAATTGGAATTTACCTTACTCAGGGAAGATATTTTAATGGTGTATGAAGAGGTAAAGAAGTTCAGCCAGATGGAACTGGACTTTGTGTTGGGGACCATGTTGGAGCTTCCTAGGGCCTGTATAGTGGCTGATGAAATTGCGGAACAGGCAGAATTCTTTTCTTTTGGCACCAATGATTTAACCCAGACCACCTTTGGGTTCAGCCGGGATGATGCGGAAGGCAAGTTTATTCCGGTTTACCTGGAAAGAAAGGTTCTAAAAGACAATCCCTTCGCGGTACTTGATCGCAAGGGCGTAGGCACGCTAATGAAGATCGCGGTGGAAAAAGCACGGACAACCAGACCGGGTGTTCTCATGGGGATATGTGGAGAACATGGCGGTGAACCCAGCTCTATAGAATTCTGTCATCTAATTGGCTTGGATTATGTAAGTTGTTCTCCATATAGAATCCCAATTGCTCGGCTGGCAGCGGCCCAGTCACAATTAAAAAATAAATAATATATGGTTCGAGAAATTATAAGAGGAGCCCTGATAATACAAGGGCTCCTCAGACCGTCAAAAAAGGCTACGTTTCAAATCTCTGAAACGTAGCCTTTTAACTTGCTGGGGGAGAATAAATAAGATTTAAGGAAATTTGACTGATTCAGGATGGCTGCCATGGGTAAATATTTTGAGTAGATAGGCAACCGAGAGATTCTAGTAGGCCCACATGGCCATTTTCTTAAGATTCATGGCAGCGAACTTTAGCCTAATCCAGTTTCTAACCCTGGTTAAGCCTTTAAATGAGGTGTAGCGCATGGCATACTTTTCTTTGGCATCAGCAAATACTCTCTCAATGGTTTGCCCTCGTAAGCTGTAGCTTTCTTTCCCGGGCAGTGAGTGTCTGAAGTCTTCCGCCTGGCTGATATAATCCTCCCAGATATGTTTGACTACTACCTTTTGACAGTTTTTGCTGTGGGTGCATTTACTTAGTTGTGGGCATTCCCTGCAGACATCAGGGTTACTCTTAAACTCCCGGTAACCATCCCGGTTGGTGGTTGTGTAGGGCAATACCTGGTCATTAGGACATATTACACAGTTGTAGTATTCATCGTAGACGTATTCGTAAGGATGGAAAAAGCCTTTCTTGCTCATCGGTCTTTTGTAGGGCATGGAAGGGTTGCGTTGATCATCGATGATCTTCTTGCATATCCAGGGAGTTTTGTAACCAGCATCTACGGCAACGGTTTCTACCTCGGGGAATTCCTCTACTACTTTATCGTAGACTGTATCAAATACGGTGCTATCATGAACATTGCCTGGGGTAACCTCACAATCCAATATGTAATTTCTTTTGTCGCAGGCTACATGAGCTGTGTAAGCAAACTCTACCTTGTGTTCACCCTTATGGAAAAGACCGCATTCAGGATCAGTAGTTGAAACGGTTATCTGTTTTTCTCCCTGGTCATCATCATCGTCTTTATCTTTTAATGGTTTCTTGCCATTTTCGATACGCTCCTGGTTGATTTCCTGCCTTAATTGTTCACCATAGATTCTGGCTGTCTTTTGAGCTAATATCTTACGGTTTTTCTTTTTGTTAGCGTTAGCCTTAACATGAGTTGCATCAATAAATATGGTGCTGGCATCAACATAACCTTTCTTAACTGCTTCGTTAAGTATCCAAGCGAATATTTTTTCAAATATCTCACTAGGGAAGCGCGTTGCGAAAGCATAACTTAAGGTTGCGAAATGGGGTACTCGAGTAGTTAGATCATAGCCTATGAACCAGCGGTAGGCTATGTTCATATCAACCTCTTTAACGGTTTGTCTAAGTGACTTGATACCATACAAATGTTGTATTAATACCATTTTAACCAGCACTACCGGATCTACGGCTGGTCTGCCGTTATCTTCGCAATACAGGTGTTCCACCAAATCATAGATATGGTTGAAATCCACTACCTTATCGATTTTCCTCAACAGGTG
Source organism: Syntrophomonadaceae bacterium (assembly GCA_963665865.2). GTDB lineage: Bacteria > Bacillota > Syntrophomonadia > Syntrophomonadales > Syntrophomonadaceae > PHAA01. Next base: position 794,778 of record CAXXWF010000001.1, read on the forward strand.
GTCTTGGGGTACCATCCCTTCCAGATCAACTACTTGCATGTTGTTTCGCAAGTTTTTCGCACGTTCCAGCATTTTCATCACCCATTTAATTTTACCACAGAAAACACCGAACCCCCGCCAATTATTGCGTCTTGGCGAGGGTTTTTTGACGGTCTGAGGAGCCCTGATAATACAAGGGCTCCTTTATTTTTGTTATTGTTAGGGCATTTCTGTATCCAATAGTCGAACGAATGGAACGGACAATCGAGATTCATCCTACCAGGCAGCAATTCACAAAGCATCACGCTGCTTAGCTTATTAACCGAAAGAGAAACGGTAAAAAATGGGCAGCTTTTTTCCTCGTGATTAAACAATTATTTATATTTATTTAACATATTTAAAGGAATTAGGCCCTATATTGTAGTATTAGAATATGAAGGTATAAAGTAAGATTGACTAGGTAAGGTTATTGTTAAAGTGAAGCCAAAACTTAAGGATTTATTTGCGAGATCTCTAATAGCGTTCTATAATTCTTAACCTTAAATGGCTAAGGATTTTTTTATATAACCCACAATCTAACGTCGTGACTTAATTAATAAGCGAGGCTTGCAAGAACATATGTTTGCCTTGCGGGTTTAAAATTGGTATAATATACCTATATAAGCCAATAAATTAGAAACAGCCCTTATTACTAGTTTATATCCTAGAGTCCTGCCCAAAATTATACAACTGCACTTTAGTCGAGGGCAGTTCAGTCACAGGTGAGGTGAAATAATGACAGTTAGAGAAGAAATCGAAGGACGGGAAATTTCAGGTCTGGATAAACTAGCTACTCTGGCCAGCAAGTCCGCGGGAAGGCAGATTCAGGAAGAGCCTGATCCAATTCGGACCTGTTTTATGATTGACCGGGATAGAATAGTACACTCCAAGTCTTTTCGCCGACTAAAACATAAAACTCAGGTTTTTGTAGCTCCGCCTGGGGATCATTACCGTACGCGTCTTACGCATACTCTGGAAGTCAATCAGATTGCCAAAACTATCGGGGCTGGTTTAAACCTCAACCTGGATTTGATCGAAGCTATAGCTCTCGCCCATGATGTGGGCCATACCCCTTTTGCTCATGCCGGTGAGCAAATCCTGGATGAATTAACCGGGGGACATTTCCGCCATAATGAGAATAGTATTAGAGTTTTAACTCGGGTTGAACAGCATCGGGATCGAAGTGGGTTAAATCTAAGTTCAGAAGTCCTGGATGGAGTATTGCATCATAGCGGATATGGCAAAGGCACCCCACGGGCGTCTACCTTGGAAGGGCAAGTTATTCGCATTAGCGATAAAATTGCTTATGTGCAACACGATATTGATGATGCCGTGCGGGCTGGATTATTGACAATTGAACAAATTCCCAGTGAATTTCTGGATATTTTAGGGACTACTCACAGCCAGAGGATAGCTACCCTGGTAATCGACACTATATACAATACTCGCCATCTAATAACCACTAGCTCGATTCCTTTGGTAGAACCAGGCCCGGAAACTGAAAGAGCATTGTGGGGATTACGGGAGTTCATGTTTGAAACCATTTATCGAGGTCCAGTGTGTCAGGCTGAGAGAAGCCGGGCGATGTTTATTATTGAGCATTTGTATGATTATTATAAAAAGTTTCCGGACAAAATGAGTCCTTTATTCCTGCAGATAGCTGCGGAAGAAGGAATAGAAAGAGCAGTAGTAGATTATATCTCTGGTATGAGTGACGCTTATTGTATTAGTCTTTTTAAGGATATATATATTCCCCAATCCCTGGTTCCAGAGGCCGGTCGGGTTTTTGTATCAAAAGATGACCCTACCACTTGGTGAATTCTAATAGAATCTGACATTTTCTTAGAATTAAAAAGGTATTTTCCCGTCAATATAGAATAGTAGGTGAGAACCATGGCGAAATATGATGATGAGCAGAATATTCGCGAAATTGAATCCAGAATTGACATTGTGGAATTAATTTCGGAAACGGTTCAGCTTAGCCGTAAAGGCAATAATTACTGGGGTTTATGCCCGTTTCATGCAGAGAAAACTCCATCGTTCAGTGTTAGCCGGGACAAGCAGATGTACTATTGTTTTGGGTGTCATGCTGGCGGGAATATTTTCTCTTACACAATGAAAAAGAATGGTATGGAATTTAAAGAGGCCTTGGAAGTATTAGCTGGCCGGGCCGGGGTTGAAATCAATCATACCCAGGATCGCAGGATAGTAGATAAACGTAAACAGATCATTGCCGTCAATAATGCTGCTGCCCACTATTATCATACGATTCTTGTCAGTGAACGAGGGCAGACGGCCCGGACTTATTTGGAAAACCGGGGAATATCCCGGGAAACCATGGAGTTCTTTCAGCTCGGGTATGCCCTTGATGAATGGAATCAACTGCAGGATTATTTGCTCAAGAAAGGTTTCGCAGCTGAAATACTGACATCGGCAGGGCTCATTAAGCGTAGTGAGAATCAAAATCGTTTTTATGATCTATTCCGGCATAGAATTATTTTTCCCATTATGCAATATAACCAGGATGTGGTAGGATTCGGCGGCAGAAGTCTGGGAGAAAGCCTCCCCAAGTATCTGAATACAGCTGAAACAGACTTATTCTCGAAACGAAATAATCTCTATGGCTTATCCTCAGCACGCGAAACAATTAGAGAAAAGAATGGTGCTATTCTGGTAGAAGGCTATATGGATTGCATTAAATTGCAACAGTCAGGTATTAAAAATGCAATAGCTTCACTGGGAACTGCCTTAACTGAAGAGCAGTCCCATCTATTACGCAGGTACGCGGAAAAGGTGACAGTTATTTATGATGGCGATGAAGCGGGACAAAGAGAAACCCTGCGGGCCATAACAGTGCTGCGGGGAGCAGATTTGAAGGTTGAAGTAGTCAGCCTGCCACCTGGCAAGGATCCTGATGAATATATAGATTATTATGGGAAAGAGGGATTTTGGCAGTATATAAAGAATAATGAATATAGTGATATTGAATTCAAATTAAATCGATATATTAGTGCTGCTCCTGCTCTTGATTTAGATACGAAGGTCAATATTATTAACCTGCTCAAACCAGATATCAGTGGTTTGTCCAGTGCGCTTGAGAAGGACTTTTATACCCGGATGTTGGCGCGAAAGCTGAGGGTGGAGGAGAATATTGTTTACCAGGAGGTCCAAAAAGCGTATAATAATAAGCTCGGTAGTCAGAACAGGAATAATATTGAAATAATATGGGATAATTATAAATACGGTAATTATGGTATACAGGAGAAAATTCTGGCAGCTATGTTGAAAAACCAGACAATGTTTTCCAAAATAAAAAACAGGATTGGGATTAATTTCTTTGCGAACCCCGATTACCGGGCTTTAATTGCAAAGTATGACCAGTTGCAGGGGGATCAGGTTGAAAAAATGAAAGATATGATTCATATCGCTTTGGCTGAAGGACTAGAATCGACTTATGTGCGAATCGCAATGCTGATGGATGAACATAATCCTGATGAAGCCAGGGAAGTGGAAGAGTTTATTATGAGGGTAGAGCAGAAGAAAGAAGAATACCAATGGCAAAAAGCTTTTGCGCAGCTAAAAACACTTGACGATACTGGGGATTTTGATTCTGTACTTACCTATATTTTGAGATTAGATAAATTATCTGACGTAACCCGGGAAGGGGGGATACTGTGAAAACGGAACGTAAAATGGCAGAAAGTATAAGTGCTTTAGCCGAAAAAGGGAAGAAAAAGAAAAATCTTACTTACGAAGAAATTATGGAAGAACTTCAGAGTTATAATTTGGAACCCGACTTAATAGATGATATTCTTGAGCATCTGCAGACCTTGGGCATTGCGGTTGGACCGGACGGAGAAGGGGATGCTGAAGAAGCTGAGCCTGAGAGTATAGAAAATGAAAAAGTAATCATACCCGATGGGGTAGAAATAGATGACCCGGTGCGTATGTACCTTAAAGAGATAGGCCGGGTGCGATTACTTACTGCCAATGAAGAAATTGATTTAGCCTTGCTCATTGAAGGCGGCGATGAAGAAGCCAAACGCAAACTGGTTGAAGCCAACCTAAGGCTTGTGGTAAGTATTGCTAAACGGTATGTAGGAAGAGGTATGCTTTTCCTGGATTTAATTCAGGAAGGTAATCTGGGCCTGATGAAGGCGGTAGAAAAGTTTGACTATCGCAAGGGTTTTAAGTTTAGTACCTATGCTACTTGGTGGATAAGACAAGCTATAACTAGGGCTATAGCCGATCAGGCTCGTACCATCAGGATACCGGTGCATATGGTAGAGACTATAAATAAGCTGTCGCGGGTACAAAGGAGTCTGCTCCAAACTCTCGGCAGGGAACCTACCCCGCTGGAAGTAGGCCGAGAAATGGATATTCCAGTGGAAAGAGTAATCGAGATTATGAAAGTTGCTCAGGAGCCGGTTTCCCTGGAAACACCCATTGGTGAAGAAGATGACAGCCATCTAGGTGACTTTATAACCGATGAGGAGGCTGAATCTCCGGAAGAATCCGCTTCCTTCGTGCTTTTGCGTGAACACATGGACGGGATATTAAATACTTTGACAGAGCGGGAAGAAAAGGTTTTGCGATTGAGGTTCGGTCTGGATGATGGCCGGCCCCGTACCTTGGAAGAAGTAGGTCAGGAATTTGGGGTTACCCGGGAGAGAATTAGGCAGATCGAGGCTAAGGCGTTGCGTAAGCTCCGCCATCCTTCCCGCAGTAAGAAACTGAAAGATTATATTGAGTAATTCTCAAATAAGGATATGGGGAGATTGTTAATTATTAATGGGGCGTATTGACAGGACTTCCTAATGATTATATAATAAGCTTCGTTGGGTCCTTCCTCGATAGCTCAACGGTAGAGCATCCGGCTGTTAACCGGAGGGTTGTAGGTTCGAATCCTACTCGGGGAGCCAAAGATTTTATTAGCGGTAATTACTTGATTTACCGCTTTTTTTCTGGTAAGACCCCCCCAAAATAAAATGCGATTGCTATTGATTTTTGAGGGGATTTTATATATACTAACTCTTGCGGGGTTTTCAGAGAACTCCGGGCCTATAGCTCAGTTGGTAGAGCTACCGGCTCATAACCGGTTGGTCCCAGGTTCGAATCCTGGTAGGCCCACCATTTACGGCCCCTTGGTCAAGCGGTCTAAGACACCGCCCTTTCACGGCGGTAACGGGGGTTCGAGTCCCCCAGGGGTCACCATTAGGGCGATTAGCTCAGCTGGGAGAGCGCCTGCCTTACAAGCAGGATGTCGGCGGTTCGAGCCCGTCATCGCCCACCATTGTAAAACTTGGATTTCCAATTATTTTGGAAGTCCTTTTTTTATATTGGAAATTATTGCCTTATATTAAGGAGGAGAGATGGTACTGAACTATAAAAAAGGAATATAATCTTAATCAGTTAAAAACCGTGGAATAGTTGGGGGTGGTCAAGTGCATGAATAGAAAAGACCAAATAACTGTGAGACAGTTACTTGGTCTTTTTGAGTTTAACTATCCACCGTGCTGGCTTATACTCCTACAGATACAGTCTCCGGCAGGGTGCTGCCACCATCGATTACTACCTGAGTGCCAGTTATATACGCGGCCTTACCTGAAGCCAGGAAGGCAGCCAATTCGCCCACTTCTTCAATGGTTGCCAATCTGCCTACCGGTACGGCATCTGCTATACCTTTGATTACCGCATCTGGGTGGTTCGGATCGGTCTGCTCGGCAATGCTCTGGGCCATAGGAGTCATAACATATCCGGGACAAATTGCATTAACTGTAATGTTATAATTAGCATCCTCCCGTCAATAGATTATGAAAATTTCAACAGGTAGTTTTCAGCAATTTCAGCTGTCTTAATGGTATAGTCATCCTCCAGCTCAATTGGCCGGTCGCTGTCATAGTGGCTGGCCAGCCAGCCCAAAAGCATGAGCCGGCGCATTATTACAAAGGTAGGGATTTCATTTTCTTCTTCCTGCGAAACGTTGCGCACCCGGCGGTAGCCATCCAGCCAGGAGGCCAGCAGATCAGGTATATACGGCTTATGTTCAATAAAACTAACCGCTGCTCCAAAATCAAACATATACCAGCCAAACCCGCAATCGTCAAAATCAATTACGGCAATTTTATCATTATCCACCAGCAGATTGGCCAGCCGCAGATCTGCATGAATCAGACCAAATCGTTCTTTACCTTTGCCATATTCTCCAAGTCGGCGTTTGATAACCTTAGAAGCTCGACTGCAGAGACTCTCTAATTCGGCCGTCATTCCTGCGGCAGCTTCCCACTTGCCCCAGCGTGGCTTGTCTCCCAATATAGATTCATAGTCCCAGGTAAATCTTGGCAAAGTTTGGGATCTAGGCCATTCCATGGCATTTTTATGCAAGACCGCAGTAATTTCGCCCAGGATATGGAATTGTTCCACCAGTTGGCCTTCGTTGCTTTCATCGGGCTGTCGCCCGTTCAGGAAGGTAAACATCACACTGTTGTAAGGGTTGGGAAGCGCATTATGGGTCAAGATCTGGACAAATTCGCCGTTTAATCCGGCGATAGGTTGAGGAATCAGTAGTTGAGTTTTATTCCTGATTTCTTCCATCCACATAAGTTCTCCGATCAATTCCTGCGGAGTATGATATCCAGGGCGGTTGATGCGTAAAATCGTACGCACCTCCTGCTCCAGATCGGAGATCATATAAGTGGTGTTCTCTGACTTGTTCAGCAGTCTGATCTGGGATCTCTGCGAGATAATATAATTGTTTATTGAACTTTTGGCCATTTCATCAAATATTTCAGTATTGTTGTTACTATCATCTTTTGTGCTCATGGATTAATACCTCCTTACTTGGGCCGGGCAATTTTTTCTGCTTGTCCTATAGCTGTTTCTACACGACCCAGCAAGTCGTTGCATAGTTCCTTAGTGTATAGAAGACCTGGTTTGAACTGCAGTACACTTGGATTAAGCATGGAGTAGATTGCCCATACGCCATTGGCATAAAGTGAGCTCATTACGTATTTGGCTCCTTCCGGATGATTGAATTCCAATCCCATAATCAGACCTTTTTGTCTTATTCCCGTAAAGAAATCTGGATACAAACCCCGTATTCTCTGCAGACCGACTGACAGATAGCGGGAGACAAAATTAACATTGTCTCGAGTTTCCGGACGTTGGCAGATCTCCAATACCTTTAGGGCTACCAGACAGCCCAACTCCGATCCACCAAATGTTGACATATGGGCGCTGCCATCAGTCAAGAGCCATTGTCCGGCCTGATTATTTACTATTGCTGCGGTTATGGGATATATTCCTCCGCTTAATCCTTTGGCAGTAACTAAAATATCCGGTTTAACTCCGTATGCATCTACTCCCCATAATTCACCGGTGCGCATCAGTCCAGTCTGAACCTCATCGGCAATATAAAGTGAACCATATTGAGTGCAAAGCTCTCTGACTTGTTTCAGATATCCCTCCTGGGGCATGGGAAAACCATAGGTGGCCGGAATGGTCTCCATAATTACACAAGCAGCATCACCTTGACTAAGGGCGGCTTCCATGGCTGCCACATCATTGAATGGTACATGCACAAATTCCCGGGGATCTCCTTCACTTAGAAACAAGCTGGAATAGCGCTCGTTGCCGGCTGATACTGCCAAACCGGTATGGCCGTGATAGCATCCCTCTATTGATATTATCTTCTTGCGTTTGGTTGCATAGCGGGCGCATTTCAGAGCTACATCGATTGCTTCTCCGCCGCTGCTGCCGTAGATTGAATAACGCAGACCCTCCGGGGTTATTCTGGCTAATTCTTCCGCCAAGCGAGCCCGGGTAATGGACGGGAAATGATGGTTGCCGATATCATAGTCTTTCAATCCTTCGATCAATGTCTCGATTATTTCTGGATTTCTGTGTCCGAGATTATAAGTCCCACCGTTCAAATGAACGTCAATTAGCCTCTTCCCGGACATGTCATACAGGTAATAGCCCTCCCGGCGGCCGATAACCAAATCAACACCCATGCTCCGCCATTCCCTGGTCTTCCCGGGATTACACCATTCAATGGAGTTGGTCAGTATATCATCCTTGATGTTGTCCTCCAATTTAATTCCTCCTTTATTTACTATCCGTTTAGCGTTGCAGTATAACCTTAAAGTGCACAAAAACGGAAAAAGCCCCTTGTTAAGGGGGCTTCCTTATCCCAGGCAGTACTAACCATCTGTTTATTAATTTTTCTAGAGTATTACTCCGGGAGTATAAAATTTCAAGTCCTTTTGAATCTGAATACAATATACATTTATTTGCGTTAACCGGCGGCAATAACTGCTAATGGTTCTGGAATTCGATTTCTTGCACCTTATAGCCTTGTTCCAAAACTACAATTTGTTAATTCAGCATAAATCTGATTATCACCTGGTAAAAACTGAGAATTTATCTTCGAAGTTCAAATAGTCATTGCCAATATATACCAATATGTATACAAAGAAATTGTATTGCCAAGGTTAATTAATTTATGTATGATTGTAAAAATTAAATCAATCACTAAGGTCAATGAAGTCCTTGCAGTTAAAATGCAGGGTTTTTTTATTTACCGGTGATATTTACTTTGAGGTACATTGAGCAGGGTGATCACTACTATTTTTCTTTCATGACAAGGAAGTGAGGACTTTTTTGAATAAATATATTGCGGCAGTGTGGTCCTCGTATTAAGACGAGGACTTAAGTATTTTTAATTGTTTTTTGAGAGAGCGAACGCTTTCTCCCTATTTTAATAATTGGTTCCGGGCAGTGCAGTCCTCGCTTACAGCGAGGATTTTTCATATCTGCGGTAATTTAAGAGCAATTGTGATAATGGAGTCCTTGTGTAAAACAGGACTCCATTTATTTATTTCACATGTACTCTTGGTTATTATTTAATGTCTCAAAACAGTACCAAAACTACTATCCGGCAGGGGGTGTTACAAATTATAGTCCTGTATACTAGGCAGTTGCAGAAGATTAGAAACTTTATTATTAATAAGGAGGATGATCAATATGACCACCTATGGGGAAACACTTGCCAATAATTCAAGTGAAAACGATTTAAGATCAGAATGTTTATCACCGGTAGAGATCATGGCTCAGTCAATAGCCAATATAGGTCCCAGCATTGCGCCGGCTCTGGGTATTCCGCTGGTTTTTGCAACCGCCGGCAATGGAACCTGGTTAGCTTACCTGTTTGCTACGGTTGCGGTGGTATTGGTTGGTATACATGTCAACTATTTTGCCAGCCGATCTGCAACCCCAGGAGCTTTGTACTCCTACATAAGTGAAGGTCTGGGCTCGGCGTTTGGCTTTATCGCTGGCAACGGTCTGGTTCTGGCCTACTTATTGACCGCCAGCGCAGTGCTGGCCGGTTTCTCCAATTATGCCAATGCCCTGCTCGGGTACATGAATGTCCAGATCAACCCGATAATATTGGTCGCATTGGCAATTGTCAGTGCCTGGTATCTTACCTATAAGGATATCCAAATATCCACCAAGGTTATGCTGGCAGTGGAAGCCGTCGCATTGCTCTTGATCTCGATATTATGCGTCATAATATTTATCAAAAGCGGCATTAAACTCGATACAGCCCAGCTGACTTTGCAGGACGTTTCGCCCGATACCATCCGTATTGGTCTGGTGTTGGCATTCTTTAGCTTTGTGGGATTTGAGAGCGCAACTGCTCTGGGTACGGAAGCGAAAAATCCGCATAAGAACATTCCGATTGCGGTAATTGCCAGTGCCATGTTCGTAGGTGTTCTGTTTGTGCTCTTTTCCTATGCAGAGGTTATCGGTTTTGCCGGAGCGGATACTGCATTTAACGAGGCATCTGCTCCCCTGACCTATCTGGCAGATAAGAATGGGGTCGGTTTCATAGGTTTACTAATCTCCATCGGGGTCACAATGGGCATGTGGTCCTGTGCAGTAGCCTGCATCACCGCGGGATCAAGAATCGTATTAACTATGGGCCGTCACAAGATGATTCCCGCTTCTGCTACTAAAGTGCATGCCACCAATGACACACCTTATGTAGCGGTAACTATTCTGGCGATTATAGCTTTCGCTGTTCCGGCCATTTTACTTTACTATGGCGCAGGCATAATGGATATCTTCGGCTGGGTAGGGACCATAGCCACCCTGGGATTCCTTTTATGCTATATATTAATTGTTGTGGCCGGACCAGTCTATTTATACAAGAATGGTGAACTAAAACCTATTCATGTTGTGGTTGCGGTGATTTCCTTCATCATATTGTGTATTCCTCTGATAGGCAGCGTATATCCCCTGCCTGCCTATCCCTATAATATGTTCCCGTTTATATTCATGGGGTGGTTGCTGTTGTCCGGCTTATGGTTCTCCTTTGTGGATGCCCGCCGGGCTAATGTGGCAGCATTGAAAAAAGCTCATGAGGTCTATGTGGAATATCGCAGAGAGTATCTGGAAGCCCTAAAAAGGCGTGAGTTGGAACAGGCCAATCAGGTTCCATAAATTTGCGGTTTAACTTGGAGGGTTGCTGTTATGCGTATTATTGAGTTTATTCACGACGAGGACCATACGGTCATTCCATCTAATGTAGATATCTGGGTTGACAGCAATCCGCATTTGTACAGTCAGAAAATGCTGGTTAAAAATGTTGATGTCTATCCTCGTTTTAACACTTATGATCTGCTCATCCTCCATGGCGGAGTGCAGCATCTTTGGAATAAGGCGGCTGCCCCCTGGCTAAGTGATGAAGTGGCCTATGTTCGGCAAGCATTATTATCCCATAAACCGGTAATCGGTTTATGTTTGGGCAGTCAGATCATAGCGGAGGCTCTGGAAGCAAGGGTTTTTCAGGATCAGCAGAGTGAAATTGGTTTTTACAACATATGTTGTTGTTCAAATTCCCTCGGTCATCCGGTTATGAAAAATATTAATGACGGTTTTAGTACCTTTTTGTATCATTCCGATCATTACCGGCTTCCAGCTGACTGTATTTCCTTGGCATATACTCCGCAAAGTCCTAATCAAGTACTTGTCAGTCAAAGTGTTCCGGCGGTAGGTTTTCAGTTTCATCCGGAATATACCAAAGATATTATCGGCGACTATTGTAAGACCAGTACCACGCTAAATTGGATGATAAATGAGGGTATGGCCACTCGTCTCGAGTTCTTAGCCGTACTGAATTCTATGCCGGACACTTATCCTTTATTTGAACAGTTAATCGATAATTCACTGACCTGGCTAAGAAACCATTTTCAACTTAATTACTTGACTTTAGTTCCAGGCGGTTAGGAGGGATGCAATATACTTGCAGCATTTGAAAAGTTGGCTCCCGACGTACAGGAAGGTATCCTCAATGCAGCTGCCGGTGTGTTTGCCGAAGAAGGTTACCACCATGCCAGCATCTCGGATATTTGTCGAAAAGCCAATATTTCCAACGGGGCGCTCTACAAGTACTTCAAGAACAAAGAGGCGTTATTCTTCGCGGTATTAGATCGCAGCGTTCAGTTGGTAGAAATTCAGGTATATAGAAAGTACTTCAAAGAAGTTAATAATTTGTATGGCTCACTGCGTTTTTTCCTGCAGGGACTTGCCCAGCACGCCGAGGAATTTCGGGATTATGTGGCCATCTATTGTGATTTGGGCTCCAGTTCCATGAACCGGTTTGCTGCAGTAAGTTCTGAAAAGTACCGCAACGCCACCAGCATTTACACAGTCCGGGTGGTAGAAGCCGCAAAAAAACAAGGTGAGATAGATGCCCGTATCCATACGGAAGTGGCAGCCTATTTGATCGATAGTTATATTACTCTGTTTGCTTATGCTATTGTATCCGAATATCAGAACCGCAGATTTGATTCATTTTTTGCCCACGGCGGAAAATCGTTAAATGTAGAACAACAGATAGATCTTATCATTGATTCGTTGCGGCAGACCCTGAATAAGTCGGACTTAAGGCAGATAAAAGGAGCAAACGATCGCTCTTTTTCAAGCGCTTAACTTAATGAATAGGAGGAATTAAGATGACCACCATGATAGATATTGATCCCTGCAGCGGATATATGGTTAAAACCAAAGATGATGTTAAGAGGCTGATTGCGGAAAACAATATAGAAATGATCCGCCTGGAGTTTGCCGATCTGCATGGTATTAACCGCGGTAAACTGGTACCGGCCAATATGGTTGATGCACTTTTTGAGCCTGGCATATCCTTCTGTGCGGCCATAATGATTATGGGATTCGATAATGCAGTTGCTGAAGTAAAAGGCTTAAGTGAGAATAATTACGACGATCTGAGCCTAATCGCTGACCCATCCACCTTTGTAATTCTGCCTTATCTTGAGAAAACTGCGATGATGCTGGGTGACGTGTATTACCATCATAAGCCCATGAGCCAGGCACCGCGCTGGTTCCTGAAAAATATGATTACCAAGTATCAGGAATTGGGCTTTAATCCAATCAGTGCCAGCGAGCTGGAATTCTTTTTGTTCAATAAGAGCGCTGACGGTTGTTTAAAGCCCTATACCAATAAGCTGTGCAATTGTTATACGGCTAATACTCGCATGGACCCGCTGGGTTTCTTGAATAAGATGACTAATACTCTAAAAAATATGGACTTTACGATATTGTACATGAACCATGAATATTACCCGGGGCAATATGAGTACAACTGGAGCCACTGCCAGGCTTTGCGCAATGCTGATGAGACCTCGCTGTTTAAAGGAATTGCCAAAGAAATTGCCGACCAAAACGGTTTGTTTACCACCTTTATGGCCAAACCCAAAAATGACAATGGCGGCAGCGGATGTCATTTCCACATCTCATTAAATGACTTGAACTCGGGTGATAATATTTTTTATGATCCCCAGGGTAAAGATGAAATGTCAGATGTGATGAAACAGTTCATTGCTGGGGTAATAAAACATGCCCGTCCCCTGACAGCCCTGCTTTCGCCGACTATCAACTGTTACAAACGCTACCGGCTGGATTCCTTTGCTCCGGTTCATATTGGGTGGGGATATGACAACCGCACCACCTATGTAAGGATTCCAGAGGACCGCGGCAAGGCCACCCGGGTGGAAGTCAGAGCCGGCAGCGCTGCTGCCAACCCTTATCTGGCCTTGGGTGGAATCCTGGCAGCCGGATTGGATGGCATTATGAATCACCTGGAACTGCCCCCTGCTGTTACCACCGATTTATATCATGATAGCGATCGCCAGGTGGAAATGGTACCCCGCAGCCTGTTCCGCGCCCTAACAGAACTGGAGCAGGATGAATGGCTGTGTGATTGTTTGGGGAAGGAATTGGTCACCTCCTATATAGCCTTAAAACAAATGGAGGTTGATAACTACACGTATATGGTAACTGATTGGGAATGGGACAATTATGCTTACCATATTTAGAAAGGAGCCACAACCATGTGTGGAATTGCAGGCATCATCTGTAAACAAGGTATGGATGTGTCAACTGAGCTTTTGGAAATGCTCACTCTTATTCAACATCGGGGTCCGGATGCCAGTGGTATCGCCGTCTATGGCCGAAGCCCGGGCACTATTTTACGCGCGGCGGTCAGCAGCCAGGGTTCTTATGAGGAATTGGTAAATATTGTTAAGTCTCGGGGTACTATAACCGCTGAGGAGGTTATGAAATCGTCCGGGCCAACCTTTTTTGTAAAATTTGACCTTTATATTGACCCGCAGTTAATACCGGAATTACACCGCACTATTAATGCCAATCCTGGTTTGTATGTGCATTCCCTGGGGGTCGGTATGGCGGTTTATAAAGATTTTGGCAGTGTCAACAACCTGATCAAGGGGCACAATGTCGCTCATCAAACCACTACTCATGGAATAGGCCATGTACGGATGGCGACCGAGAGTGCAGAGGATGTAAACGCAGCGCATCCTTTTGTATCGCCTTTTTACCCGGATCTGTCCATAGTACACAATGGGCAGTTCACTAATTACTACAATCTGCGGCGGAGCTTGGAGAACAAACATGCAATCTTTAGGACCCTTAACGATTCCGAAGTAGCCAGTCACCTGATTGCTTATGCCATGAGCCAGAACGGCGGCGACCTGGATGATGCTCTGCATTATGCGCTGGAGGAGCTGGACGGCATCTTCTGCATTGTAGCTGCTACAGCCAATCAGATCGGCTGTGTAAAAGATAATCTGGGGATCAAACCTTTGCTTCTCTGCGAGCAGGACGATATAACCGTGTTCGGTTCGGAACAAATTGAGTTTACCCACATGTTTGCCAATGCCTACGCAGAAGAAATGGAACCTGGGGAGGTCAGGGTATGGAACATATAGATGCAACAAATCTTAAGTGCGGCGAGTTAAATCAACTCATTGCTGAAAAATTGACCGAGTTTGGCGAGGTTGAAATACAATATCCTCACTCTATGCACAATATCGCCACCGGACTGAAATGCAGCGGGAAGATTATGGTGAAGGGCAGTACCGGTTTTTATGCCGGTGGTTTTCTGGAAGGTTCAACCCTGATAGTAGATGGCAATACTGGTTGGTATGCCGGGGACAACATGATGTCCGGCGAACTGATTATAACCAAAAATACTGGTTCCAATGCCGGGGTTTATTTTTCCGGAGGAACCATGATTATTTATGGAGGAACCGGAAACCGGGTCGGCTACGGTATGAAAGGCGGAACCATCGTAGTTTGCGGTCCGGCCGGACGATTAGCCGGGCAGATGACCATGGGAGGCAAATTAATTCTGCTGGGTAAAGTGGGAAGCCAAGTGGGTGAATCCATGTATAAAGGGGTCATTTATGTTCAGGACCCGGAGGCCCAGAAAAAACTGGGCGGCAATGTATATCTGGATGATATTAATGCAGCGGAAATCAAGGAGTTAGAGGCTATTTTCAGCCAATACCATATTGAGGCCGCGCCGGGCAGGTTTAAGGTTATTCGCCCGGCAGTCAGCGGTCGGCATCACTATGAAATGTATCAACCGGAACTAAAGCCGGAATTGGCAAACAAGACCAGTGCATAAAGGGAGTTGGAGCAAAATGAATACTGAGGTTAAAAGGGTAAAGGAACCCAAAGACGTTCAGCGCGGGATATGGAACGCGGAAACGTTGAGCGAAATTGATTATAAGGCCGCCTATGGCCAACATCGAATTCGGGGTTGTGGTGCTACGCGATATATGCCCAATTTTGATGATTTGATGATTTTGCCTTCACAGCTGTCCCGGATGGCTATTGATACCTACCGTGAACCTTGTGAAACCCGGACGGTACTGGGCAAGCGCTATGCAAAAAAACCACTGATTATTGAAACTCCGGTTATGATCGCCGGAATGTCTTACGGGGCTCTGAGCAAAGAGGCTAAAATGGCACTGGCCAAGGCTACATCGCTGGTGGGTACGGTTATCAGCAATGGTGAAGGCGGACTGTTGCCGGAAGAGAGGCAGTTATCCTACCGGCAATCCATACAGATGCTGCCCAGCCGTATTGGTTTTACCAAACGCAGTATTGAATCAGCCGATATGCTGGAGATATTGGTAGGAATAGGGGCTAAACCTGGCCTGTCCGGACATCTAATGGGCAGTAAAATAACGCAGGAAATCGCGGATTTTCGCCAGATACCGGTTGGTATTGATCTGCATAGTCATCCCCGTCACGGCGATGCTTTCGGAGCCGATGACATGGTGGTTAAAATGGAACAGTTGCGGGAGCTAACCAATTGGGAAATACCGATTTTTATTAAGCTAGCCGCCGGACGGGTGCGGGACGATGTTAAAATTGCGGTTAAAATTGGGGTTGATGGTATTATCCTCGACGGCGCCCAGGGAGGCACCGGAGCTGCGCCAGTCATGTCCACCAATCATCTGGGTATCCCTACCCTGCCAGCTTTGGTGCAGGCCGTCCGGACATTGGAAGAAATGGGTGTTAAAGATGAAGTCAGTTTAATTGTCTCCGGCGGCATCAAGGACGGAGCTGATATTGCCAAAGCTATGGCTATTGGCGCTGATGCAGTGGCTATTGGTACCAGTGCCATGGTAGCCATGGGCTGCCGGGTTTGCTTACGCTGCCACAATGGTGTGTGTGGGTTTGGTATTGGGACCCAGGATCCGGAATCACGCCAAAAACTTGATATTGATGCCGCCGCTGCAAGAGTAGCCAATTATATTAAGGGAATTACAGTTGAAGCCACATTGCTAGCCAAAGCAGCCGGCAAAACCAAGCTCAAGAATCTGGAAAGAGAAGATCTGCGCAGCCTGACTCTGGAATCATGTGCCATGACCGGCATTCCTCTGGTAGGCAGTGACTATGTTTTCGGACCGCGATTCGGGTTTGGAGTATAAGGAGGTACTTATATGAGGATTGAGAAGCATCCGGTTTTGGACAATTTTGAAAAAGGCAGGGTTGTTCAATTCCAATTTGACGGCCAAAGCATGGAGGGATTTGAAGGTGAGCCTATAGCTGTGGCCCTGCGGGCTAACGGGGTTATGATCCACCGCTATACCTCGCGTTTGGGGCATCCCCGGGGAGTATTCTGTGCCATCGGCCGGTGCACTGACTGTGTCATGATCGTGGATGGACAACTTAATGTTAGAACCTGTGTTACTCCCCTGCAGGAAGGCATTAAAATTGAAACCCAATATGGAATTAAAAGTCGAAACGAGGTGACTGCCTGTGAAGAGGCATGAGCTAATAATAATTGGTGCCGGGCCAGCGGGATTGTCAGCGGCTATCGAAGCGGCATCTCACGGTATGCAGGTTGTAGTCTATGATGAGAACTCCCGCCCGGGGGGGCAATTGTTCAAACAAATTCATAAATTTTTTGGCTCCAAGGAACATCGGGCCAAAACCAGAGGGTTTAATATCGGCAATATGTTGCTTGCGGAAGCTCGCCAACTGGGAGTTGAAGTCGTGTTAAATGCTGCGGTTATGGGTATTTTTGATAACAAGACGGTATCGGTAATGATTGATGGAACAGTAAATCACGTTAAAGCCAATAATATTATCGTTGCTACCGGTGCTTCTGAAAATATGATCTCCTTCCCCGGTTGGACCCTGCCAGGTGTAATCGGCGCGGGTGCGGCCCAGACCATGATGAACCTCCATGGTTTGCGGCCGGGCAGCAAAATATTAATGGTGGGTTCCGGCAATGTGGGTTTGGTGGTTAGCTATCAGTTGATCCAGGCCGGTTGCGAGATGGTTGCTCTCATAGATGCTGCCCCCCAGGTGGGCGGCTATGGAGTGCATGCTGCCAAAATAACCCGTTTGGGGGTGCCGTTTTTTATGTCCCATACAGTTAAGGAAGTTAGCGGGTATGACCAGGTCGAGAGCGCGACTATTGTTGCAGTGGATCAGAACTGGCAGCCGGTTCCCGGCTCTGAAAAAAAACTGGAGGTTGATACCATCTGTCTGGCGGTAGGGTTGTCCCCTATGTCGCAATTATGCCGCATGGCAGGATGCCAAATGGAAGAAAAAGCTGCCCGGGGCGGATTTGTGCCGGTATGTAATGAATATGGCGAGACTTCTATTACTGGTGTATTTGTCGCAGGTGATGTATCTGGTATAGAAGAGGCTAGCTCAGCTATGTTGGAAGGCAGGATTGCCGGTTTAACCGCCGCCTGCCAGCAGAGTTATCTTGACCAGGCGCAATTCAATTTATCTTACGAACATTATAAAAAATCTTTGGATCAGCTGCGCGGCGGTACGTTTGGAAGCCATGACCAGGATGCAACCGGCTCTTCCGGTACGGATGAAGGCTGCCTTCTATCCCTCAGCCTTCTCTCCTGTGGATACCTTTCAGACATTGACGCAGAGCACTACCCCGGGATACCTTCGGATGCAAAACGGGTTCAGGGCATTACTCCGGTTATTGAATGTACGCAAAACATTCCCTGCGATCCTTGCCAGGATGCGTGTCCCAAGGGATGCATCAAGGTTAATGGTGCCATTACCAGCATTCCGGCGTTGGAAGAATCAGCTGTTTGCAGCGGTTGTGGGATGTGTGTAGCTGCCTGCCCGGGGCAGGCTATTTTTGTAGTCAATGAATCCTTTGCAACCGGCTATGCCTCCGTCGCAATTCCCTATGAATTCCTGCCCTTGCCGGTCAAAGGCGATAAAGGCCTGGCCCTGAGCAGATCAGGTGAGGAGCTGGGCGAAGCGGAAGTCGTTGGTATTTCCCTGGCTAAGGCCATGGATAAAACCGCAGTACTGACCATGAAGGTTCCTCTGGCCTGGTCAATGCAAGCCAGAGCCTTCCGACCGGTCAAGGAGGTTTGCATATGAGCAAGATATTGGATCGGACCTTAACCAATCAACAATTTGTATCTCACAGTGATGATTCCCTGATTATCTGCCGCTGCGAGGAAATAACCAAGGGTGAGATTCGCCAGGCCGTATATGACGGTATGATGACAATGAATGAAGTAAAAAGATATCTGCGGCCGGGGATGGGATTATGTCAAGGACAAACCTGTAATCGCTTAGTGCGCAGCATCATTGCAGCTGAACTGGGTGTAAAACCGGGCGCAATGAATTTTCCTAGATCTCGTTGCCCCGCACGTCCTATCGGTATGAGCATTTATGCCCAAGATGGGTATAAAAAGTAGAGGAGGTGAAAGTATGAAGCAATATGATGTTATTATAGTAGGCGGCGGGGTTATAGGCAATGCCATGGCTTATAACCTTAAGAAAGCCAAATCTAATGTATTGGTCCTGGAGAGCAGCGAAATCGGCAATGGCGGTTCCAGCCGAAATGGCGGCGGGGTTCGCCAATCTGGCCGTGATCCGCGCGAGCTCCCCTTGGCAATGTATGCCATTAAGGATCTGTGGCCGGGTCTATCTGAAGAACTGGGGGTGGATGTTGAATATCACAAGCAGGGTAATTTGCGTCTGGGAAAAACCGAAGCGCATGCCAAGATTCTCCAAAACATAGTCAACCAGGGTTTAGCTCTGGGTCTGGAGCTGCGTTTGGTTGACAACCAGGAAGCCCGGGATATATGCCCTTATATGTCCAAAGAGGTCACGGTAGCCTCCTACTGCCCTACAGACGGGCATGCCAATCCAATGAAGGCCACCCTGGCTTTTTATAAAAAAGCCCGCGAAATGGGAGCCAGTTTTATAAGCGGGGAAAAGGTTACCGGCATTAAGCTGCAAAAAGGCAAGATTAACGGTGTAGTAACTGAAAGTAACCTATATGAAGCTCCGATTGTTATTGTAGCTGCCGGTATTGAGTCCAAACCCATTATTAATACCGTTGGCATAGATATCCCGATGCATAGAATGCTCCTGGAGGCCTTAATAACGGAAGTACAGCCTCCTATGTTCCCTCAGATGCTGGGTACGGCTGCTGCTGATTTTTATGGCCACCAGACTGATCACGGTTCTTTTGTCTTTGGCGGAAGCTCAGGCTTGGAGCCTTTTACCTCCGAAGAAGCGATGCCTATTACCCGCACATATACGGCACCTTCCATCTGTAGGGGAATCATGGGTTATTTCCCCGTGCTGCGCTCAGTTAACATTGTTCGCACCTGGTCAGGATTTACCGATGAAACGGCGGACCATGTACCGGTTTTAAGCCGCGTGGATGAATTGCCTGGCCTGTACCTAGCTTGTGGATTCAGCGGACACGGGTTCGGAATTGCGCCGGCGGTCGGGCAGTTGATGGCGGAGCTGGTAGTGGAAGGCAAACCGTCTCTTTCTTTGGATGCTTTCCGTTACGATCGGTTTAAGGCCAAAGGTTGATTGGGGTATCATTTCGTAATATTTACTAAATAATTAAGCGGAGGTTGAAATAAATGGATTTTACCAGAACATTATATTCATCAGGAGCACCTTTGGAAGAAAAAGTAGGCTACAGCCGGGTAGTTAAGGTTGGACCTTTCGTTTATGTGGGCGGCACAACTTCAGTACAACCGGATGGAACAGTCTTTGGTGAAGGCGATGGCTACGCCCAGACCAAATATATTTTGGAGAAAATGATTGCCTTTCTGGAAAAGGCCGGTTCTAATAAAAAAGAAATTATCAGGGTCAAAATGTATGTTACGGATATGTCCCGAACTTCCGAGTACCTACAGGCATATGCCGAGATTTTAAAAGAAATTAAGCCACTGTGCACGATGGTGGGAATAGCTGCTTTAAATCGACCATCCCAATTGATCGAAATAGAAATCGATGCGGTAATTGGATCCCAAAATACTTCAATAGTCTAGTTTATACTAAATCAAATTTGCAAGCAGTTTGACAATAGAGTCCTCGTAATAAAGCGAGGACTCTATTTATTAAGCATTATGCGGGAAATATCCTGCCAGCCGGACCATAACTTTTGCACCAAAAGAAAAGTGCATAGAACAAACGAATTTCTTTTGTAAAACGAGGAATTCTAACTTATTATGAAACGATAATCATTGAGGCGAGGCATCCGACAAAGATTCTAAAGATAAATCAATAATTATCCATCGTGATTCTTCTTGATAAGCGGTAACGCGATAGAGGTAGCGGTCTCCTATTTCATAACAGTTGGTATAAATGCGTTCGAGCACAACTTTGTCTGGGGATATTCGATGGATATTCATGTATGGTTTATCGGTAGTGGTTATAACCGGAATTGAATCAGTGGGGATAAGCGCCATCTTTCCTAATTCAGGAACCCACTGCAGATAATAATCAACCAGGGATTGAGCCATGGGCAGGGCGAAACCAGGAGTTAGATATTTAACTGCTGATTCGGGTTTATCGACACAGGTTAGAATCTGATAGTGGCCAATAGTATAAGTCTGATCCAGGAGAGATGTAAAAAGCGCATAGTCAGCAGTAATGTTGTCAAAAATGAGATCAAAATCTTCAGTTTGCGGAGAGTATGACGCTTGAGGGGTCAAGGCGGCGGCTGGGAACAAAAGAGTGGTGATAACCGTAAACAACAGGACTGCAATAAGTCTGCGCATCTAATGGTCTCCTTATCCGTATCTAATGAGACCATTATAACAAAATGGAAATATATTACAAATACCAAAATCTCTATTTATCCGCGCAGGATTATAGTATTTTAACAGAAAATTGCAAAGACCGGGAAACCCGGTCTTAACTTGTTGACGAATTTGGCAAATGCAGCTGCTATCCTGATTTTTATTTTCTATACTTCATAAAAACATACGGCCAGCAGCCCGGGCCCGGTATGAACCCCTAGAGCGGGACTAATATCGGAAAAAATAACTTCCCTAATATTAGGTAGCCGGCTTTTCAAATTGGCTAACAATTTCTCGCCTGCTTCCAGGGCACCGCCATGCATAACCGCTAAGTTGAACGGCCTGTCACCAACACTTTCAGTGACAATTTCAATCAGTCTTTCAATCGACTTATTGCGTCCCCGGACTTTGGCATGGGTATAATATATGCCGTCGGTATTGACCCCGATAATTGGTTTCAAATTAAGCAGCTCCCCCAGCATACCAGCGACAAGACCGATCCGGCCGCCTTTGCGCAGATATTCCAGGGTTTCTATTACATAATAAGCTCTAACCTTGGGCTGCAGAGCAGTCAGCTTTTCCAGGACTTTTTCATAACTGAGACCACTGAGGATGTTGCGAGCTGTATCCAAAACCATCCAGCCGGTAGCCATTGATAATGTTTTGGTATCAAAAACTTTAATAACGATGTCATCAAAGTCTTTAGCGGCCAGTTTCATCGCCTGATAGGTTCCAGACAATCCGCTGGACAATGCCAGCGCAAACAGATGGGTAAAGCCTTCCTGGCGTACATTTTCAATAGCGGCTTTGATTTCCTGTATGTTAGGCTGGGAGGTGCTGGGAATTTCCCCTGGCATACGTTCATAAACGGCCATGGGTTGTATATCAACACGATCAGAGTATTGCGCGTTGGGATAAATTATTTTCAGAGGAAGAATCCTGATTCCATACTCATCGACCAGCTTCTGCGGCAGATCACAGGCGCTGTCAGCTATTAAGGCAATCTTTTCTATCAATTATTACACTCCTTTTATTACTCTGATCTCGCTCTTCAATAACAATTAGTATTTATTATTTTAGAACATTCATCCAAATTAGGCAAAAAAACAGCGCAACTTTATTGATGCAGCCAGTTATTAACTTGACACTATTCTCTGAAAGAGATAAAATTTACTGTGTAAAGCAATTTAACTTTACACAGGGGAGTGAACCGCCATGCTGGAAAAGATCAGTCATGTGGTATTGCTGAAGGATTTCTATGGACCGTTGCTTACTGAGAAACAACAATATGTTTTACACATGCATTATGAAAACGATTGGTCACTTTCCGAGATTGCCAGCAGTATGAATACCAGCCGACAGGCGGTTTATGATTTATTGAAAAGATCCGAGAGTCTTTTAGAAGAGTATGAGCAGAAACTGGGATTAGTAGAGAAATTTCAGCAGACCCGTATCTACTTGGACCAGTTGTCTATTCTCCTGGAAGAATCAGCTGTTGATAAGCGTTCGGTAAACCAGGCATTGAAAATATTAAAAGAACTTACCGGTTTACTCTAAAGAAAGGAGAGATATTGTGGCGTTTGAAGGATTGTCAGATCGCTTGCAAGAGGTTTTTCGGAAACTGCGCGGTAAAGGCAAAATATCAGAAGATGATATTAAACTGGCCATGAGAGAAGTACGGTTGGCTCTCCTGGAGGCTGATGTTAATTATAAGGTAGTCAAGACCTTTGTAGCAGCTGTCAGCGAGAGAGCAGTGGGTCAGGATGTGCTGCAGAGTGTAACCCCTGGTCAACAAATTATCAAGATTGTTTATGATGAGATGGCCAAACTGATGGGGGCATCAGAAAATAAACTGCTTATGTCATCCAAACCTCCTACTGTATTCATGGCGGTTGGATTGCAGGGGGCCGGCAAAACGACAACTGTAGCCAAATTGGCTAAAAACTCAATTAAGCAAGGACGCAGACCGCTTTTGGTTGCCTGTGATATATACCGTCCGGCCGCTGTAAAACAACTGCAAGTGCTGGGGGAACAAGTAGGAGCACCAGTATTCTCCATGGGAGAGACCAACCCAGTTGAGATTGCCCGCAACTCACTCGACTTTGCCAGGGCCAATAATCGCGACGTGGTGATAATAGACACCGCCGGCCGGCTGCATATTAACGAAGAGTTAATGGGTGAGCTTAAAAATATTAAGCAAGCGGTTGACCCTCAGGAAATTCTTCTGGTTGTTGATGCCATGACCGGTCAGGATGCGGTTAATGTGGCGGAAGCTTTCAATACCGATCTGGGTCTGACCGGGGTTATCCTGACCAAATTAGATGGGGATACGCGCGGTGGAGCAGCCCTGTCAGTCAAGGCGGTTACCGGCTGCCCCATTAAAATGGTGGGGATGGGTGAAAAACTGGATGCCCTGGAGGCATTTCATCCGGAAAGAATGGCTTCACGCATATTAGGGATGGGAGATATCTTAACCTTAGTGGAAAAGGCCCAGGAAAATTTTGATGAGAAGCAAGCCCGGGAAATGGAGAGAAAAATCCGTCAGCAAGAGTTTACTCTGGAAGACTTTCTCCAGCAAATGCAGCAGGTTCGCTCCATGGGGCCGCTGGAAGATTTGTTAGGCATGATTCCAGGTATGGGCAAACAATTGAAGGGCATGAAAGGTGAAATTGACGAAAAAGAACTTAGCCGCCTGGAAGCCATTATTAGATCCATGACCCCGCAGGAACGTCGCAATCCGCATATAATGAATGGCAGCCGCAAAAAAAGAGTTGCGCGCGGCAGTGGCTCCAAAGTACAGGAAGTCAACCGCCTGCTCAAGCAATTTGAGGATTCTCGCAAGCTAATGAAACAATTTACAGATATGGGCGGTAAGAAAGGCAAACGGCCGGGAATGCCCAATATAAAAATGCCATTTCAATAGAAAAATAGACGCGGATGACGGGGACTTACGTTATCTGTACCTTGTTACTGAACCTCAATATAACTAGGACTAGGTACAGGTTATTATAAGTAGAGAATTTTCAAGGAGGTGAAAACATGGCAACAAAAATCAGACTGAAAAGGATGGGAGCTAAGAAAAACCCGTTTTATCGTATGGTGGTAGCAGATTCGAGAACACCCCGAGATGGGCGTTTTATTGAAGAAATAGGCTATTATGACCCGACCACCGATCCCGCAACCATAAAAATAGATGAAGAAAAAGCGCTTAAATGGTTGGGAACCGGGGCTAAGCCTTCTGATACTGCTAAATCGCTCTTGCAGAAGCAAGGAATAATTAGTAAGTTTGCGGCAAGCCGCAAGTAGTGAGAGCATAGCTGGGGGGTGTAACAATAGTGAAAGAACTCGTTGAGGTGATTGCCCGCTCATTGGTGGACAACCCGGAAGAAGTTAAGGTTATCGAGACCGAGAACGATAAATCAGTACTGCTGGAACTCCGGGTAGCGCCTGATGATATGGGTAAAGTTATAGGTAAGCAGGGGAAAATTGCTAAGTCAATTCGTACCCTAACTAAAGCTGCCGCAGCCAAAGCCGGTAAAAGAGTGGCTGTAGAGATAATGAGGTAGGATAATCTATAGGCACAGATAAGGTGGAGGTCTAATAAGTGGAATCCCAGGAATTGATTAAGGTTGGTAGAATAGTTGGAACCCACGGTCTCAAAGGGATGATAAAAGTAGAACCTTTAACCGATTTCCCAGAACGTTTCAAGACGGCCCAAAAGTTAAAAATCGGTCAGGGGAATGCCGCGAGGGAATTAACCCTGGAAAACTGTACTTTGCACCGGGGACAGCTATTGATGAAATTCAAAGAAATAGTGACTGTGGAAGAAGCAGTTAAATTCCGAGATAAGTTTATAAGTGTTACTTCCGATGAGTTATATCCATTGCCGGATGGTTCGTATTATCAATTTCAACTGATTGGCATGCGGGTTGATGATTTAGAAAAGGGATATCTGGGACAATTGATTGATATTCTGGAAACTGGGGCCAATGATGTATACGTCGTAAAATCAGATGTCTATGGCGAAATTCTCATACCTGCTATTAAACAGGTTATCCATGAGGTGGATTTGACCAATAAGCATATGATGGTCCGACTGTTGCCCGGTTTGCTGGGTGAAGAAAAATGATAATTGACATATTGACCCTATTCCCCAATATGTTTGTCTCACCATTTGATGAGAGCATTATTGCCCGAGCCCGCAGCCGCAAACTGGTTGATATTAATGCCATAAATATCAGGAATTACGCTCTGGACAAACACCAACAGGTGGATGACTACCCTTATGGGGGCGGAGCGGGGATGGTAATGAAGGCCGACGTGTTGTCCCGGGCCATCGAAAGCGTAAAAAGGGAGAATTCTCTGGTGGTCTACCTTTCACCGCAAGGTAAAAGACTAGACCAGGAGAATGTTGTCCGGTTGGCAGGGCAATCACATTTGATTCTGCTATGTGGACATTATGAAGGCATTGACGAAAGAGTTATGGATCTGGTCGACGAAGAGCTCTCTGTTGGGGATTATGTTCTAAGTGGTGGTGAAATAGCGGCAATGATTGTGGTGGATGCCGTGACTCGCTTAATTCCTGGAGTACTGGGCGATGAGAATTCTGCTCAGGAGGAGTCTTTTGGAACTGGTCTGCTGGAATATCCACATTACACCAGGCCGCGGAGTTTTAGAGATATGGATATACCGGAAGTTCTACTATCCGGACATCATGAGCGGATACGCTTGTGGCGCAAGAAGCTGAGTTTAAGGCGGACGTTACTAAAACGACCTGACCTGCTGCTGGGGAGAGAATTCGATCCGGAAGAAAGAACATTGCTGGAAGAAATTCTATTTAGCGGGGAGAAAAAGACCAGGTGAGAAAATCCAGAATATACATAGCCCTGCTGCATTATCCTATGTATAACAAGAGAATGGATACTGTGACAACTTCGATAACCAACTTGGATCTGCATGATATTGCGCGAGCTGCCCGGACTTATGATGTAGACGGGTTTTATGTAGTACATCCTTCGACTAGTCAGCAGAAGTTAATTCTAGATATTTTGACTTATTGGCAGGATGGCTATGGAGGGCTTTATAACAGTGATCGCAAAGAAGCTTTCAATTTGGTTCGGATGGTCGACAGTTTGGAAAAAGCCACCCAGGCAATTGCGATGGCAACCGGTCAGAAAGTATATACAGTTGCTACCGATGCACGCCTTTACCCTAATACTATAAGCTACCGCCATTTAAAAACAGAGATATTCAATGAGGATAAGGTCTTTTTGCTGCTGTTTGGTACTGGTTGGGGCATGACCCAGGAGTTAATGGAACGCTGCGACTATATACTTGAACCGGTAGCCGGAGCCAGTGATTATAATCATTTATCAGTTCGCAGCGCGGTTTCCATAATTATGGACAGGCTGCTAGGGGAATTCTGGTTTAAAGTATAGTTTTTTCTTGAGCTTAACCTTGGGCTGTGTTAAAATAGGCATGTTCTGTAATAAAGGTGGCGTTGCTTTGCAAAAAGGTGTATGCGCGCCTGCTGGAAGGAGGTTAGAAGATATGCAAGACATAATTCGTTCAATTGAAGAAGAACATTATAGAAAAGATCTGCCGGTTTTTGGACCTGGTGACACTCTCAAAGTTCACGTCAAGGTAGTTGAGGGAACCAGGGAAAGAATTCAGGTATATGAAGGCATAGTTATGAAGATAAGGGGGGCTGGGCTTTCCAAGAACTTTACCGTTAGAAGAATTACTTACGGTGTAGCAGTGGAGAGAACATTCCTCATGAACTCACCTAAAATAGCTCAGATTGAGGTTACCAGGAAGGGTAAAGTTCGCAGAGCTAGACTCTTCTATCTGAGGGGCTTAACCGGTAAAAAAGCCAGGGTTAAAGAAAAGGGCAGATTTGCAAGATAGAGTTGGGAAGAGGATACCGAGGGGTATTCTCTTTTTTTCTTAGAAGACAGAGAACCGTCCCCCCGTTTCCCTGTCCCCCTACACTGGAGGTGGAATTTCGTGTCGATAAACTGGTATCCCGGACATATGGTGAAAGCCAAAAAAGAAATACAAGAAAACTTGAAACTGGTGGATATTGTGACTATGTTGTTGGATGCTCGGGCGCCCTTTTCTTGCCGAAATTCCGATCTGGAGAGAATATGCCAGCATAAAAAATTGCTGGTTGTTTTAAACAAAATGGATTTGGCGTCGCCGGAGGCAACCAGGCTGTATGCCGCCCGCTTGCGGGAAGAAGGTTTGATGGCAGTGGCTATTGATTCCACCAGTGCCAAGGGCTTACCTGACGTAATCCAGGCGATAAAAACCATATATCAGCCGGCTGCAGCCGAAATGGTGCAGAAGGGGCGCAGGATTAGGGCTGCCCGGGTTATGGTCGTAGGAGTGCCTAACATAGGCAAGTCTACTTTTCTGAACTGTCTGGTGGGGAAGAAGATGGCTCAAACTGGAGCGAAGCCAGGGATCACCAGGGGCAAACAATGGGTACGGGTGAGAGAAGACATTGAGTTGATGGATACCCCGGGGCTCATGTGGCCTAAGGTTGAAGGGGAAGAGCAGGGGCTCAAACTGGCTCTCTTAAATATAGTTGGGGAAAATGCCTATGAAGAATATGAGGTAGCCCTTTATTTGCTCAGGATCCTGCAAGAAAAAGCGCCGGAGGTTTTGCTGAACAAGTTAAAGGTAAGTGATGCAGGACAAAGCCTGGAAGAATTACTGAATGAAATTGCTCGCCAGCGCGGTCATTTACTCAAAGCCGGAGCTCTTGACCTAGGTAAAACGTGTACGTCACTTCTGAATGATTTTCGTAAGGGCAAACTTGGCCGTCTCAGCCTGGACTAGAGAGAAGATGCAAGTGGGGACGGTTCTTGCCTTGCGGGTTTCCCGCAAGGCAAGAACCGTCCTCACTTGCATCTAAGTGAATGACTGGCGCTAGGTTAAAGAAGTCGGGTTGTCTATTGGGGCACTGAATTTTTGTAGTATTTTGTACCACTTAATGAAGCTGTCAATTAGTATAGCAACGACCAAGACGATAGTGAGGATGGCAATCGTGGTCAGCAGCATATTCTTTTGCGGAATATATATGGTGACTACATTTAGATACCCTGCGGCTAAAGTCGTAACAGCGAGAAATAACATAGGTACCAGGGTGACCCAGGCATACTGGGATTTGCCATGATTCAACAAATAGGTTGTGCCTATGGCCAGGGCGATAGTAGCGAGAAGTTGGTTGGTTATACCAAACAATGGCCAAATAGTAGCAATACTCCCTCCATATACCAGGTATCCCCAGCTAAAGGAGATCAGTCCGCTGGTTATGATCACCCCAGGCCACCATTTGACATCACCAAATGGTTTGAAGAATACGCCCCCTGCTTCCTGGAGCAGATAGCGGCCTACCCGGGTACCGGCATCGATGGTGGTAAGAATAAACAGAGCCTCGAACATTATGGCAAAATGATACCAGTAACTCATAAGAAATTTCATGCCCGGAATATTGCCGAAAATACTGGCCATACCAACCGCCAGGGAAACCGCTCCCCCGGTTCTCCCAGCCAGCTCTTCTCCTACCAGCTGAGACAACATAGGCAGTTCTTTTACCTGCATACCCAGCTTGGCAAAAACCTGGGGACTGGCGTTGATGGCAAAATAATCAGCCGGGTTTAAATGAGTAGCCGCTATCAGTGCAATGATAGCAACAAATGCTTCGATCAACATCCCCCCATAGCCAATCGGAATGATATCTTTTTCACTGGAAATAAGCTTAGGAGTAGTGCCGCTTCCAATCAGGGAGTGGAACCCGGAGATGGCGCCACAGGCGATGGTAATAAACATGAAAGGCCAGACCTTTCCTGGGACAACGGGGCCACCGCCATGAATGTATTCCGTAACAGCAGGCATCTGCAGGACGGGGTGAACAATTATTACGCCCAGAGCCAGTAAAATGACCGTGCCTATTTTCATATAGGTGCTAAGATAGTCTCGCGGTGCCAGCAACAGCCAAACAGGTAAGGCGGCGGCTATAAAACCGTAAGCGGCTAGTATAATTGTCAGTTGTTGCTTGGTAAAGGTAAGATAGGGTGCCAAACTGGAATTTTGCACAATCGGTCCGAGGATAACTCCCAGAAGGATTAATACTACCCCCAGGACAGTGGCTTCGACAATTTTCCCGGGTCTCAGAATTTTCATGTATACTCCAATAAAAAGTGCAATGGGAATGGTTATGCCTACCGTAAAGGTACCCCAGGGGCTGTTAAACAGAGCATTGACTACCGCCAGGGCCAATCCGGCCATTGCTACAATCAAGATCAAGATTACAGCAATGGAAGTAATGACCCCTGAGAAACTGCCTAGTTCTTTCTTGGCGATTTCCGCCAGGGACAAACCGTCATAGCGAACGGAAGCAAAAAGAATAACTACATCATGTACTGCCCCGGCCATGACCGCACCTATCAAAATCCATAGAACACCTGGCAGGTATCCAAATTGGGCTGCCAGTATCGGGCCGATTAACGGTCCGGCCCCGGCGATAGCGGCAAAATGGTGCCCCATAACCACCCACCGGTTCATAGGTACATAGTCGTGATCGTCATTGAGGCGCACAGCCGGTGTAGTCTTATCAGCATCAATGCCCAAGACCTTGGCCCCCAGAAATGCGCCATACAATCGGTAGGCCAGCACCAGGACTAGTGCTGAAACAACAACCAGGTAAATAGCCTTCAAATTCATCGCTCCTATTTTTTTCCATAATTATAATGCAAAACATGTAAATATGTTATAGAAAAATTGATATAACTTGAGTGATGCGGTTAATAAACGCTATTTTACACCTTTTTGTCGACCGCGAAGGTTAGCCTATCAGCCTGGATAGAAAGATTAGCGGTGCTTGGCACCGTTTTTGGGTTTTATTTAAGGTATTGGTACAGACCATAACCCCCGCTAATGTTCTTTACATTGTCGTATCCCTTTTGTTTGAGGATACGGGTTACGATATAACTCCTCAGGCCCTGTCCGCAATATACCAAAATTTCTTGGTCTCTGGGAATTTCACTCAAACGATCACGCACCTCATCGACAGGAATGTTGAAGGCCTCTTCAACCGCGCCTTGCTTAAATTCGTTGGCAGTGCGGGCGTCGATAAGGAACGCTCCCTGCCTGACATGGTCGGCTACATCAACCCAATGGATTACGGAGACATCTCCGTTAACGATATTAGCAGCGGCATAAGCCAGCATATTGACAGGATCTTTGGCGGAAGAGAACGGCGGAGCATAGGCCAGTTCCAGTTCCTGCAGATCGAATACGGTCATCCCGGCTCGAATGGCAGTGGCGATTACATCTATTCTTTTGTCAACCCCATCCTGACCAACGATCTGGGCTCCCAGAACTTTACCATCTTGGGGATCAAATAATAATTTAATTGTCATCACACTGCTGCCCGGGTAATAAATAGCGTGAGAATTAGGTAGACCATGACAGGCTTGAAAGGACAATCCCAACTTGCGCAGGGTCTTTTCGTTCTTGCCGGTGGCGGCCACGGTCATGTCCATAACCTTGACTATAGCTGTACCTTGGGCACCACTATATTTGCTCGGACGTCCGCACAGGTTATTGGCAATCAGCCATCCCTGGCGGTTGGCCGGTGAAGCCAGAGGAAGCAGAGCATCAAGCCCGGTTACAAAATCTTTGACCTGTACGGCATCTCCAGCCGCATATATAAAGGGATCGGAAGTCCGCATATATTCATCTACCAGAATTCCTCCGGTTGAGCCTATAGCCAGTCCAGCATCTTTTGCCAGCCCTACTTCAGGCTTGACCCCGATCCCAAGAATAACCATGTCTGCTGGTATAACCTCACCACTTGCCAAGGTAACCCTTTCTACGCGTTCGGGGCCATCCAAGGACAGGGCACGATCCGCAAGATGCAGCTCAATGTCTTGACCGCGCAGGTAGGTATGGATTATTGCCGCCATTTCTGGATCCAGTGGTCCCATCAACTGATCCGCTGCTTCCACTATCGCCACATCCAGATTGCGCTCATACAGCATTTCGGCCATTTCCAAACCTACAAATCCACCCCCTAGGATTACTGCCTTTTTCGGGCTATGCAAGTCAATATACTGTTTGATGGCATCGCTGTCTGGTACGTTTCGCACCGAAAAAACGTTGGGGCGGTCGATGCCCTGAATATTGGGACGGATCGGAGCGGCGCCGGGACAGAGCACCAGATAATCATAGGTCTCCCGATAACTTTCGCCCTTGATAGTATCTGTTACCATGATTTCTTTGGTCAGAGGCATTATACGTTCTACAGTTGTGTTGTTTCTAACATCGATGTTAAAGCGCCTGAACATGGATTTAGGTGTTTGTATCAACAAGCGTTCTCTTTTCTTGATAACATCGCCCACATAGTAGGGGAGACCGCAATTAGCGAAGGATATATATTCTCCGCGTTCGATCATTATTATTTGAGCGTCTTCATCCATGCGCCGTAAACGGGCTGCGGCACTGGCTCCAGCAGCCACGCCTCCTACAATAATCACTTTCTTACTCATGTTTATTACCTGGTTATTCAGACCTACATTCACCTAAGAAGATGGTTAGTAGATCAGCCTGCCAGGTCTCCACCTGCCTTTCCTCGAATATTGATAATAAACCAAAAATAGACTCGAACAATGCACTGTGACATCAAAAATAATGCAAATTGGCATCATTTTTGCCTGACGGACAAACAATGACAATAGTTGATTAGAGACAATAACGCCGTTAAAAAGGGATTTGTAACCATGATGCAACAATTTTAAAATCCGGTACATTTCTTGCATAAATATTAACTATTAAAGGATTCTGTATGATCCGCTTGCTTGTTCAGAAATAATAGTTATTTTTCATGCCTAAGCTTATTCTACGTCATTCACGGTTAGGATACGAGTCGAATAATCAGTTTTGTTCCAGAGTTAGTATCATATATGTTCTGGGACATACTAGTATTGGGTTGATATCCAACCAGTTATACATAGGCCAATGTATAAACAGATTAATTTTTAGATAGAAGGGGGGGTATTGATTGTAGGCATTGCCTTGATTTGGTTTGGCAAACCTAATATCTAAAAACGGTTGAACTAACGACTGAGAAGTAGTGCATTTCTATCCTTAGTGCATTGCAAGACCCAAGGGATTGTCTAACAGATTGCCATTCTTTCTATAGAAAAGATATGTGGAAGGTATACTGGGTTGAGTGGAACTAGATTATAAGCTAGATATAAACGAAATATATTGAGGAGGCTGTTGCATGAGTTTTGAGGAAATGTATAAAAGTAAACTGATATCTGCTGCCGACGCAGCTAAAAAAGTTAAATCTGGAGATTGGGTAGATTACGGTTGGTGTGTATGCCATTCCTATGCAGTTGACAAAGCCATTGCCGAAAGAGCCAGCGAACTGACTGATGTTAAGTTCTGGGGCGGCGTTACCATGTGGATGCCGGCTGTTTTCCAAACTGAGAATGCTGCCGATCGTTTCACCTGGAACTCCTGGCATTGCTCCGGAGTTGACCGGAAAATCAATGATATGGGCTGCGGTTTCTATGCCCCCATTCGTTATTCTGAAGTGCCCAGATACTACCGGGAAAATGTCGAGGCTATCGATGTAGCCATATGTCAGGTAACACCAATGGACAGCGCTGGCTATTTTAATTTCAGCTGTTCACCTTCCCATCAGATTGCCACCTTCGATGTATCAAAAATCAAGATTGTTGAAGTAAATAAGAATATGCCCCGTGGACTTGGTGGCAGTGATGTAGGTATTCATGTATCCCAAGTAGACTTCATCGTTGAAGGCCCCAATCAGGCTCTGCCTCAATTAGGTTCTGCTGCTCCAACTGATGTTGATATAAAGGTTGCTAATTTAATCGTGGAAGAAATTCCGAACGGTGCCTGCCTGCAATTAGGCATCGGCGGGATGCCCAATACCGTTGGTTCACTGATTGCTGAGTCAGACCTTAAGGATTTGGGTGTTCATACCGAAATGTATGTAGATGCTTTTGTTGATATATCAAATGCTGGTAAAATTAATGGTATGAAGAAGAACATTGACAAAGGCCGCCAGTCTTATGCGTTTGCTGCCGGTACCCAGAAGCTCTATGATTATATCAACGATAATCCATCAATTATGGCCAGCACGGTTGATTATACCAATGACCCCTGCGTGATAGGCCAGCTCGATAACTTTATGTCCATCAACAACGCTGTAGAAATCGACCTTTTTGGTCAAGTCAGCGCTGAATCTTCCGGAACCAAACAAATTAGCGGTACCGGCGGACAGCTCGACTTTGTTATGGGTGCATATCGCTCCAAAGGCGGCAAGAGCTTTATCTGTCTGTCTTCAGCATATGGCAAGGCCGGAGCACCTAAATCCCGTATCGTTCCCACCATGGCTCCGGGAACTATTTCCACCGACCCCCGTACTACCACCATGTTTGTGGTAACCGAGTACGGCAAGGTTAATCTGAAAGGTAAGGCAACCTGGCAGAGAGCTGAAGCCCTGATTTCCGTGGCTCATCCCGATTTCCGTGATCAACTGATTAAAGATGCGGAAGCTATGAAGATTTGGCGGAGAAGCAACAAATAGTTTTTTGACAGGTAACATTAGAAACACATACTCTATATGAATTTGATGAATTCGGTGGATTATTATCCACCGAATTTTTTTCGGCAAAAATCAGCGTAATTAGAGTTATAAGCCCTTACACGCTCTGAAATCTTACACATTGTGGTATAATTATTAATACTACATACAAGGAAGTGTTGTCATGAACAGTCTATTTCCCGCACTTTTTAAACCGGGTTTCATTGGTACAACCTGGGTCCGCAACCGCATTGTCATGGCACCCATGGTTACCAATTTCGCTTATACCAATGGTGAGGTGAGTGAACCCCTTATCGCATACTATGCTGCCCGTGCTCAGGGCGGAGCAGGACTTATTATTATCGAAGCTGCATGTGTAACTGAAGACTCGGGCAGAGAGGGTTTTGGCCAGCTGCAGATTTCCCATCCTCGTTATGTGATGGGGTTGAATCGTCTCAACGAAGCCATCAAAGCATATGGCAGCCGTACCATAATTCAGCTGTTTCATGCCGGCCGCCAAACCTCCAGCGATATTAACGGCAGTCAGCCTGTTGCCCCTTCCCCCATAACCTGTAACATAACCAGAGAAGAACCACACGAGCTGACTACCCTGGAGGTAAAACAAATAATAAACCAGTTTATTGCCGCAGCTCATTATGCCCAGCGCGCTGGTTTTGACGGAATTGAGCTGCATGCTGCTCACGGTTATCTAATAAACCAGTTTTTATCTCCGCATACGAATCATCGCCAGGACGAATACGGAGGCAGCCTGGCAAACCGCCAGCGGTTCCTGCTGGAGATAGTAACCGAAATTAAAGAGGTTTTGCCCGAGATGACGATATCAGTACGCCTTAATATAGATGACTTTATTCCCGGCGGCCTGGAATTAGAAGAAAGTCTTGAAATATGCAAGAGTTTGGAAAATGCCGGTGTGGACATAATTAACTGTTCCAGCGGCACCTATGAATCTGGCTTAAAAAGCATAGAACCAGCATCATACGAGCAGGGCTGGCGGGTATACCTGGCTGAAGCGGTGAAAAAGGCTGTAAATATCCCCGTGATTACAGGGGGGATGATTCGCCAACCCGAATTTGCTAATCAGGTTTTGGCAGATAAAAAGGCAGATTTTATTTTCCTGGGCCGTAGCCTGCTGGCAGATCCACAATGGCCCAATAAAGCTCTTCACAATCAAGTGGCTGACATAAGGCCATGCATAAGCTGCAACAATTGTATCAACAACAATTTCAAAGGTCTGGGAATTAGATGCACCGTAAATCCGTTTACCGGTCGGGAGAGTATGCTGGCGAAGGCTACATCAATTAAACAACCGGCGAAAGCGGTGGTCGTTGGGGGGGGGCCGGCAGGTATAGAGGCTGCTCTTTCATTGTGTCGCCATGGCTTTAAGGTAGCATTGTATGAAAAGGAAAACCGATTAGGAGGATTCATGAACCAGGCGGGAATGCCGCCTCATAAAGAGCAGATAAATCTCTGGCGGGACTATATGCTGAGGGAGCTGGACAAGTCTGGTGCGGACGTTATTTCCGCTCAGGAATTTACTGTGGCTGCCCTTGAAGCTCTAAGGCCTGACATCTTGGTTATCGCGACTGGCTCAACCGCAGTTCATCCTAATATTAAAGGCAGCAAACAAAATGCGGGTGTGGAAGCAATAGAGATATTAAATGGAAATATTGATATGTCTGGGAAGGAGATACTCATAATCGGAGGTGGCAGTACCGGCTGCGAGACAGCAGATTATCTGAGCAGCACAGCTAAAGGAATTACGGTTATCGAAAAAGGATCATCCCTTGCAGCTGATGCAGAGCGAAAGAACCGACGTTCTCTCCTAAATCGCTTAAATAGTGCCGGGGTTAAGACCAAAACCGGAGTACAGGTAGTGGAACTGATGCCCGGGCACGTGCGTATTAATCATAACGAAGCTGAGGAAATCCTGGCAGCTGATTGTGTCGTTTGGGCAACCGGTTTCAAATCCAACGATGGGCTTTTTAAACTTGCCCAAGAAATAATCCCTTATGTTTTCCTCATCGGTGATGCCCTTAAAGTACGAGGCTTTAAAGAAGCCGTACTGGAAGGCGAAATGCTGGGTAATATTGTTACTGGATTATTGAACTAAAGTTAGGTGGTTGAAGAATTTAATGGTGCGCACAGCTACTGATACCGAGGGCGAAACGCAGCG
The DNA here is from genome assembly GCA_963665865.2 of Syntrophomonadaceae bacterium. Taxonomy (GTDB): domain Bacteria; phylum Bacillota; class Syntrophomonadia; order Syntrophomonadales; family Syntrophomonadaceae; genus PHAA01. Next base: position 830,557 of record CAXXWF010000001.1, read on the forward strand.
GATTGAAAAATTAAAATATTACGAATACGGTGCCTATAGGGAAGGCTATCAAATGGTGGCCGGAATTGACGAAGTGGGTCGCGGACCGCTTGCCGGTCCGGTAGTAGTGGCAGCGGTTATACTTCCTCCTAACTTTTTCCTCCCCGGAGTCAATGATTCCAAGCTGGTAAGCGAAAAAAACCGACGGCAAATGGCTGGGGAAATTAAGAAGGGAGCCTTGGCTTGGTCAATTGTTATGATTTCTTCCCGCCGGATTGATCAGAAAAATATATTGCAGGCTACTAAAGAGGCAATGCGCATTGCCATACATGAACTCACCCCCAGACCTGATTTTATCTTGGTTGATGCGGTTAATATACCTGATTTAGCCATAAAACAATATCCAATTATTAAAGGAGACACCCTGAGTATATCTATTGCCTGCGCATCAATTATTGCCAAGGTCGAGAGGGACCAGGTAATGCAGAACTATGACACTATGTACCCTGGTTACGGTCTGGCTCGGCATAAAGGTTATGCGACCCGGGAACATATCATCGCGTTGCAGAATCTTGGACCTACACCTATTCATCGGTGTAGTTTTGAACCGGTCAAAACCATGTTGGGGAGCCAGCATGGAGTGCAGCCCAGTCTCTTTGAATGAGCTAATTAGAAAATAGACGAACTTAAGCAGCTCCATACCAAAAGCATAATACTTAACACTTTGTCCAAGTATAGAACTGTCAAGAGGTGAGGATAGGGTGAAGAATGCCAGAATAAAGCTTGGCAGCCAGGGTGAGGATATCGCCGCTAAATATCTCCAAAGTCAGGGGTATAAGATCCTGCAAAGAAATTTCCGCAGCCGCTATGGAGAAATAGATATCATCTGCAGGTGGGAACAAACAGTCATCTTTGTTGAGGTAAAGACTCGCACCAATGACGGTTTTGGTTCTCCTGAAGAATCCATTACCAAAACCAAGCAACAACGTATTCATAAGGTGGCCCTCATTTATTTGGAGACATATCCATATTCCTTTCAGGAAATTCGTTTTGATGTAATTGGTATATTAATGGATGGCAGTGAGCCCAAGCTTAATCATCTGGAAGCTGCGTTCTAGCCTTAATTATTATTTATTTACTATTTATGGGCATGTCTATGCATTCATCGACATTTTTTGTTATTATGTATTGGTATTAAAATTTCCGGGAGGGGAAACAATGTTGATTTATGGTAAAGAAATTAGAGAAAAATTAAAAGAAGAATTGAAAGTGGTCGCGGCTCAGTTGAAGATGGCTATGACCATTATCCAGGTTGGGGATGAGGGGCCTTCGGCGGCCTATATTAATGGTATAAAAAGCTTTGCTCGGGATGTGGCGGTTGAAGTAACGGTATTAAATTTTCCCGCCGAGATTAGCGAAGTTGAGCTTCTGGCTAAGATTGCCGCATTAAATACCGACCCTGGAGTAACGGGCATAATGGTACAAAAACCTTTACCGGCACATATTAATGGTGATTTGATCGTTAATTCTCTGGATTACCATAAAGATGTAGAGGGTATTCACCCCTTTAATTTAGGGAAGCTTCTAACTAAAGAGCCAGGTGTGAAACCAACTACCCCTAAAGCTGTCATCCGTATGTTGAAGGACCATGGCATAGAAATTGATTGGCAGCGGGTCGCAATCGTGGGACGAAGTGCCATTCTGGGCGGACCGCTGGCCGTTATGATGACAACTGAGAATGGAACCGTTACCGTTTGTCATACCCATACCCGTGATTTGGCCCAGGTAACCAGGGATGCGGATATAGTTATAGCAGCCATGGGAAAAATGCATTTCATCACAGCTGATATGGTCAAGGAGAATTGTGTAATAATTGATGCTGGTATAAACTTTGATGAACAAGGCAAAATGAAGGGCGATGTGCACCCCGATGCCTCTGCCAAAGCCAGAATTGCCAGCGCTGTTCCTGGTGGTGTAGGTATGATTACGGTGGCCGAGCTGTTTGACAACCTGCGAATTTTAGCTCAGCAAATATAGTAAATCCAGGAATTATGGATGATTTAATAATTAAAGGCAGGTCGCTCTAACGTTCAGTTATTGTGGCCTGCCTTTTATTGCGCAAAGAAGGAAAGTTAATAAATTGAAGTTAGACACTTGAAGAATCTATAAGAATAACAATATAATGAACATAATACTTATAGACTCTGATTTCGTTTAGAAAATCGGGGGGGGATTGGATATGTTTACCAATATTCAACCTTATTTGCCAGAAACTACTTTGGCCTGGCAGGATTTTGTTGCTAATGGAAAGCTGGGTATGCATGCTGTAAATCCTGTGATTGCAGAGTCATGGCAAAGATGTTTTCAGGCGGGGGTTGACGCCTATGATGGAACCTGCTACCATCACCTTTCCTCAGCGGAGCTGGATAATCTGCTGGGCAAAAGGAAGGAACTTATAGAAATAGCGCGTCCCTTTATGCTAAAACTATATGAATTTGTGAAGGGCTCTGGCTTTATTGTCATGATGACCGATGAACGAGGCTATATAATGGAGACTCTTGGAGATGAAGGCACATTGGAACAGGCCCAGGGTCTCTATTTCATTAAAGGAGCAGATTGGAGCGAGGCATCAGTTGGCACTAACGCTATTGGTACGGCTGCAGTCTTAAAAAAACCAATCCAGACATCGGGGGCAGAACATTACTGTCTCAAGCACCAGGCTTGGACATGCTCTGCATCCCCGATTTTTAATTTGGACGGTCAACTCATAGGAGTGCTAGATATGTCAGGGCCTTTGGATGGCACTCATATTCATACTCTGGGTATGGTGGTAGCGGCGGTGGAAGCTATTACCGAACAAATCAGGATCCGCAAAAAAAATCGAGAATTAGTAACCGCTAACAGCAAGATGACCGAAATATTTCAGACCATGTCGGACGGGGTCATGATTATTGATGAACAGGCAGTGTTAACCCAAGTAAATCCAATGGCAGAAAAGATTCTCGGTAAACCAGCTTTAGAGTTAGTTGGTAAATCAATTCATGAAATACTGGGCCGCGATTTGCCGGCACTGGCGAAAACCCTAAAATGGCATGAATCTTTTAATGATGCTGAGATATTAATCGATTCCGCTGACGGCCGAATTCACTGTATGTCCTCAGGTATGCCCCTTTTAGATGATGAAGACATTCTTTCCGGGGTAGTAATCCTGGTTCGTCCGATGGCCAAAGTTCAGAAACTGGTCAATCGTTTCAGCGGGGCGCAGGCAACATTTCATTTTAAAGATGTTATCGGACACAGTGATCAAATTACCGAGGTAATCCACATGGCATCTCTTGCAGCCAGCGGCAGTTCCAATATCTTGCTGGAGGGAGAAAGCGGCACCGGCAAGGAGGTCCTGGCTCAATCCATTCATAATCGGAGTGCACGGCGTAAAGGACCTTTTGTAGCTGTAAACTGCGGGGCAATACCCAGAGAATTAATTGCCAGTGAATTATTCGGGTATGCGGATGGTGCTTTTACCGGAGCTAAACGGGGTGGGAGACCGGGAAAATTTGAGCTGGCGGCTGGGGGAACCCTATTTTTGGACGAGATCGCGGACATGCCCCTGGAGCAGCAGGTGGCATTGTTGCGGGTTCTACAAGATAGGAAGATTACCCGTATTGGTGATGATAAAGTTATACCAGTGGATTTTAGGGTCATCTGTGCCACCAATAAAAATCTTCTGGAAGAGGTGGAAAAGGGTACCTTTCGCCAGGATCTCTACTACAGGTTAAATGTAGTTGCAATTACTTTGCCGCCCTTACGGAGCCATCCTGAAGATATTCCGGATCTTTTCGAGCATTTTGTGGAACTCATCGGTCGGGAATGGGGCTCTAAAATCCTGGAGATCGATGAGCGTATTATGGAATATTTGCAGCAGTATAAATGGCCTGGCAATGTACGCGAACTTCAGAATGTTGTCGAGAGATTAATCAGCATGGCTGAAGGTGGACGTATTCATCTAGAGGGTTTACCCCCTAGTATCTTCAAACCCCATGGAACTGAAATGCGTCAGGATCAGCAATCAATTCCCCCGGCAATCAACGTCTGTTCGGAGCGAGAAAAAAGAAAGCAATTAGTAGCAGAGCATGAATGCCAAGAAATATTGGACCTATTGGCCAAACACGGAGGCAATATCAGCGAAGTAGCCCGAGAGATGGAGGTTTCGCGCAATACTGTGTATCGAAAAATGCGTCAGTATGCCATTGATTATGATTCACTATAGAACAATTCTAAGGAGAGTTTACTATTGAAAATTACTGTCAAGCTTTTTGCCTTCTTACGCCAAGGAAGGTTCAAGATCCGGGAGCTTAATTTCCCCGATGACACTACAGTGGGGCAGGTTTTGGATAGCCTTGCTATATCCCGCCAGGAAATGGAAATAGGAATTATTTTTATTAACGGTAAGCATGCTGAATTTAATACTGTTTTGAAGGCTGATGATACCCTGGCAGTCTTTCCACCGGTTGCTGGAGGTTAGGATGAATGAAGAACTCTTGCTTTGGCTAAGGGAATCCTTCCGGTTCGCTGCCGAGTAACGTAAATGCCATTAGTATTTACTAGATATGGAAATAGAAATCATGGAACTAACTTCTGCAAAATAGCCCCTCATAATTACCCATCTCCAGATACACACTATATGATTCCATACTTATCTCATTTTAATATACTTACAAATTATTTTAATGACCTCATGTGTAACATAACTGTAATAAATAGTTGTTACAAATAATTGGGAGTAAATCTACAATGTAACACCAGTGATACACCAGTGATACAAACACAACTGTAGATGCCTAATTTTCGGGATTGATGAAAATGTGAAAGTTGGCACAATACTTGCTATATTGTGTTTATATAAACGCTTGGCAAAGTAATGCCGCGGTGATAACCGCACGACCAGCCAGTATGAACTGTTAAATATAGCTGGTTCGTTACTTTATTATTTGATCAATTGAAAGAAAGAAGGGAGGGGAAAAGAGAGAGAAAGATTGAGATTGGAATTATGAAAAAGATTTACGTGCTGTCAGGAATATGATGTAAGACTATTACTTCAAAGGAGGTGAATTCTGGTTTTCTCTAGGAGAAAGCCAGTACTGTATGGACAAATTACTAGTAGTGCAGCCGGAGAAATGCACAGGGTGCCGTACTTGTGAATTGACATGTTCTTTTACTCGTACCAACGAGTTTAATCCTGAACTTTCACGCATAGCGGTTTTAACCTATGAAAAGGTTGGGTTTTCGGTTCCCATGGTATGTCAGCAGTGTGGTATAGCCGCATGTATGAAGGTGTGTTCAGTGGGTGCAATCACTAAAAATGCCGTCACCGGGGCTATGGAAGTGCAGGATTCCAAGTGTATAGGCTGTAAAATGTGTACTATAGCCTGTCCTTTCGGAGCCATTCATTATCGTGTGGAAACCAATATTGTCAGCAAATGCGATCTGTGTGGCGGGGATCCGGCCTGTGTAAAACTGTGTCCTTCTGGTGCCATTACTTATCAGGAAGCCAATGTGGGTAGTTTAACTAAACGTAGGGCCTTTGCTGCCAGATTCAAAGATGTTTTTGAGGAGGTGGGTTAAGCATGTACGGATGGACTGGGAAAATACTCAGGGTTAATCTAAGCGATGGAACTGTACGCAAGGAAGCTTTGAAAATTGATGATATGCACAATTTTATCGGAGCACGCGGTTTGGGTACCAAAATATTTTATGATGAGGTAGATCCTCAGGTAGACCCGTTAAGTCCAGAAAATAAAATTATTTTTATGACTGGCCCTCTTACCGGAACATTGGCAACATCCGGCGGGAGATATAATGTGGTCACCAAGGGTGCTCTTAATGGTACAATTGCAGCTTCCAACTCCGGGGGTACGTTCGGTCCCGAACTGAAGTACGCCGGTTATGATGGTATTGTTTTTGAAGGCAAAGCGGACAAACCGGTATATTTATGGATAAACAATAACACGGTCGAATTGAGAAGTGCCGAAGATCTATGGGGCAAAACCGTACCCGAAACTACTGATATGATTAAAGAAGTAACTGACGATGATGCCAAGATTGCTTGCATCGGTCCAGCCGGTGAAAGGCTGGTTAAGTTTGCTAATATTATGAACGAATATAGTCGAGCTGCAGGCCGTTCTGGAGTAGGGGCGGTTATGGGCTCCAAGAATCTGAAAGCTGTAGCAGTACGCGGTACGCAAGGCATTAAAGTAGCTGATGTTCCCGGTTTTATGAATGCTATCAATGATGCCCGCGGCAAGTTGAAAGCTCATCCGGTAACCGGTGCCGGTCTGGCTGCCTATGGAACCAATGTTCTGGTGAATATACTCAACGAACATGGCACCCTGCCGGTGAAAAACTATAGTGAAGCAAGTGTCTTTGCCAGTGCGGAAAAAATTTCCGGCGAATACCAGGCTGAACACAATCTGGTGAGAAATAAGGGCTGTTTTGGTTGCTCCATCGGCTGTGGCCGTGTAACCAAGAACCATGGTAAATACAAGGGAATAGGTGAAGGACCAGAATACGAGGCTACCTGGGGTTTCGGCGCAGATATGGGGGTTGACGATTTTGAAGCTATAAGCCAGGCGAATTTCCTATGCAATGAATTTGGCCTGGATTCCATAACCATGGCAACCACCTTAGCCTGTGCTACCGAGATGACCGAAAAAGGGATAATTCCCCGTGACAAATCAGATCTGGGCTGGGGTAATGCGGATGCAATGGTTGACAAAATCAGAAAAACCGCTTACCGCGAAGGTTTTGGCGATGAACTGGCCGAAGGATCCTATCGCCTGGCCGAACTTTATGGTCATACCGAATTCTCCATGTCGGTTAAGAAGCAGGAAATACCGGCTTATGACCCCAGAGGACAGCAGGGGACTGGGCTAAATTATGCTACCTCCAACCGCGGGGGCTGCCATGTACGCGGATATATGACTGCACCTGAAATATTAGGCATTCCGGTTAAGGCAGACCCTGATAGCACCGAAGGTATGCCCGAATTACTCAAAATATTTCAGGATCTTACTGCAGTGGTTGACTCAGCGGGACTGTGTCTGTTTATCACTTTTGGTATCGGACTTCCCGAAATAGCCGAACAATATAGGACTGCTACTGGAATTGATATCAGTGATGAAGATTTGCTGAAGGCCGGAGATCGCATTTGGAATCTGGAGCGGTTATTCAATTTAAAAGCCGGATTTACCAAAGCTGATGATACCCTGCCCTCCCGGTTGCTCAATGAACCCATGAAAGGCGGTCCACACCAGGGCAATGTTAATAGACTGGATATGATGTTGCCTCAGTACTACGCAGGGCGTGGTTGGGATGAGAATGGAGTGCCTACTGCAGGCAAGTTAACTGATCTTGGTCTATCATAAATATTCAATATAATGACCCGATTTTAGCGGGAAAGTGATTGAGCTGATTAATTGTAGGCAGTTGCCATCTTTTCCCTCCCAGGTTTTGAAAAGATGGCAACTCGCTTTTAAGGAGGCAACCGAATATGTCTGCAAACGCCAGGCAAGTTGATATAGAAAAACTTATCGAAATATTAAATATTTATCCGGGAGAAAAGCGCTATATTCTGGCTATGATGCAGGATGTGCAGGGAGAATTCAAATATCTTCCCCGGGAAGGTCTGGAGATAATTGCCTCCCGAGTTGATGTGCCTTTAAGCCGGGTTTATAGCATGGCCACCTTTTATAAGGCTTTTAGTTTGGTTCCCAAAGGCCGGATTAACTTCAAAGTCTGTGACGGCACGGCGTGTCATATAAAGGGGTCTAATGTATTGATTGATCAAATTTATAAGCACCTGGGTATTAAACCTGGTGAAACCACTGCTGATGGGGAATTCTCAATCGAAACTGTCAACTGTTTGGGGGCTTGTGCTCTTGCCCCGGCAATAGTTGCTAATGAAAGGGTTCACCCCAAAGTGACATCAGCCGGCATCATTGATCTTATTAAGAGCTATGGAGGGCTAGCCGATGCAACCGACAAATGATCTGGAGGGCAGAATGATTTTAATCTGCTGTGGAACTGGATGCTTGGCCAGTGGCAGCATGGAGGTCTACGATGCTTTAAGGCAGGGCGTAACTTCTACCGATGTGCAGGTACAAACTTATACCAAACCCACCGGCTGTAACGGCTGGTGTGAAAAAGGCCCGCTGGTGAAGATAATGCCAGACGACATTACCTATATACAGGTTACACCTGCCGACGTGCCCGAGATTATTGGGAAGACGCTCCAAACGGGCGAAGTAATTAACCGGCTTCTCTATCGGGATGCGAAAACTAAAAAACGAGTCAAATCTCATCACGAAATTCCCTTTTATAAGAAACAACACAAAGTGGCTTTAAGGAATATTGGGGAAATTGACCCAGCTGCTATTGAGGATTATATCAACCGGGACGGATATAAGGCAATTACCAAGGTGCTACGAGAGATGACCCCCACTCAGGTAATAGATGAAGTTATTGAATCGGGTCTTCGGGGACGGGGAGGCGGGGGGTTCCCCACCGGGCTCAAGTGGAAGGCAGGTGCCGCAACGACCGCCCAACCTAAATATGTAATCTGTAACGGCGATGAGGGCGACCCCGGAGCATTTATGGATCGCAGCATCATGGAGGGTGATCCCCATACCGTTATTGAAGGTATGATTATCTGCGCCTATGCTATCGGAGCATCGTCGGGGTTTATTTATGTACGGGATGAATATAGTCTAGCAGTTAAGAACCTGGCTATAGCGATTGATAATGCCCGCAGCCTCGGTTATCTGGGCCAAGAAATACTGGGCAGCAGCCTATCCTTCGATATTGACATAGTCCGGGGAGGAGGAGCATTTGTCTGTGGCGAAGAGACCGCCCTGATAGCCTCTATTGAGGGTAATGTTGGTGAACCCCGCGATAAATATGTCTTTCCCACCGAAAAGGGTTTGTGGGGACAGCCCACTATTATTAATAATGTTGAATCCTGGGCTAATATTCCGGTGATCATTAACAAAGGAGCACAAGATTTTGCGGCGATTGGAACCGAAGGCAGCAAGGGGACCAAGGTGTTCTCGCTGGTAGGTAAAGTAATCAACACGGGCCTGGTAGAGGTTCCTATGGGAACTACTCTCCGGGAGATTATCTATGATATCGGGGGAGGAATTCAAGGCGGCAGGAAGTTTAAAGCTGTTCAGACGGGAGGTCCTTCCGGAGGCTGCATTCCCGATAGTATGCTGGATTTGCAGGTGGATTTCGATTCTCTCACCAAGGCTGGTTCGATGATGGGATCAGGCGGGTTAATCGTAATGGATGACCGTACCTGTATGGTGGAAATAGCCCGTTATTATGTTAACTTCTTAGCCGGGGAATCCTGCGGTAAATGTACTCCCTGTAGAGAAGGTCTGAAAGTTCTGCAGGAAACACTGGAACGTATATGTAAAGGGCAGGGCAAGATGGAAGATCTGACCTTCTTGGAGGATATTGGAGAAACCATGCAGACTGCATCCCTGTGTGCCCTGGGGAGAACAGCCCCCAATCCCGTGCTGTCAACCCTCCATTATTTCAAAGACGAGTACCTGGCGCATATAAATGAAGCCCGCTGTCCGGCCGGAATATGCCGGGATTTGACCGAGTTTAATATTGAGGCTGAACTCTGTACGGGCTGTGGATTATGTGTTAAGAATTGCCCGGTTGATGCTATAAGTGGTGAAAAGAAAGAACCCCACGTGATTGATCAGGAAAAATGTATTCAATGCGGTGAATGTATAAACCACTGTAAATTTAATGCAGTAAAAGTTAGATAGGAGGGTGGAGAAATGAAAATTAGTATTGATCGTCAAGAAATAGATGTTAATCCGGGCGTGACAATTCTGGAAGCAGCTAGAAAAAACGGAATTGCAATACCCACCCTTTGCTATCATGAAGCATACGGCGGACAGGGGATGTGCCGCATGTGCATGGTTGAAGTTAAAACCGGGTCGACCGCCCGGATGGTAGCAGCCTGCACATATCCGATATTTGCAGAAATAGAGGTCGAAACATCGACACCGGCTATCGATAAAATTCGCAAAAATATTGTAGCTCTTTTGTACCGGAGCTCACCCAGCAGTGTATTTATGGAAAAATTATACCGGGAATATCATGGCGGAGAAATGGGAGAAGTCCGATTCTCCTCCGATCTGAATGACCGCTGCATCCTTTGCCGTTTATGTGTCAAAGCATGTGAAGAGCTTGGAACCAGTTCTATATCAGCTATTTATAGGGGCACAGACAAGCGGATCAGTACGCCTTTTGATGAAGCCTCGGCTAGCTGTATAGGTTGTGCAGCCTGTGCGCAGATATGCCCCACCGGTGCCATTGATATATTCCAATCCGACACGGAGCGAATTATTTGGAACAAAACTTTTGAGCGGGTGAAATGTGAGCGCTGTGGTGTACCCTTTGCTACCCGGGAACAGTTGGAATACATTGCATCTCGAACCGGCATAGAAGGCTATGAAGCCACGCTCTGTGAAGATTGCCGTAAGAAAAATATAGCGAGTCAAATTAGCCAGTTTACAGATTAGTAGCTGAAGTCATTCAAAAGCCTGGAAACTTCTTATATACCAGACAACATCAGGACTACAGATTTATTGCCCCATGGTCCAATGGGACGCGGGAGGTGAATGAAGCATGATAAAAACTGAATCTCGTACCGAAAACTGCACTTCCTGCGTTCATTTTGGGTACTGTATGGTTTATTGGGGAGCAGAGTGCAAACGTCAGGGTGGTAAAAGGATACCACGGATGAAGCCTACTCCGGTCGACATAGCCGAGAATACAGGTCAACCTTGTATAGAACCTGAGAAGGTTAGGGTGAACAAACCTGATATCCTGACGCTAGTCGGCAAAGAGACATTGGACAAGCCGAAAAATTCACGCAAGCCAGATATGTTAAAGAAAATTGTGGAGTTATTTGAACCGATCAGGACCAAGGTGGCCAATTGGTAGCTAGAATAGGGGTAAGTTGCGATTAGTGACTTGCCCAGACACAGGGGGACGGTTCTTGTGTGCTTTCCCGGGCAAAGCACACAAGAACCGTCCCCCTGTGTCTGCCAGCCTGATCCACACTTTTATTTAAACCCCAATAGGGTTGTATTTACCAAAAAAAGGTATATAATGAGGTCAATAGATCAATTCTTGCAAACATTTCAATTCTTTCGAACATTCTATGCTTTTAAACAGTTCAATTCTTTCGAAAATTCTATTTATTTGAAATCTTAATCCGTTTAGACAAAAAACAACTATAACGATTAGAAAAAAATATAAATCCAGTCATGAGTTAATAATACGCATGACTGGATTAGGTCAAATTTATGGATTTTGACAAAGGGTATGGCAACAGAAGCTTAGCTTTAGTTGGATTCAGATTCAGCTTTCGTGAATAATCCCGGAATCCAAACCGATACCATACCAAGCAATACACCAATGATTAAAGGGATACCCGCTTTAAGGGGGTCACCTACTCCAAAGTAGACTGCAACCATTGCAAAGGCGGCAGGTGCAGTAGCTAACCACGAAATATTCATCATAAAAGTTAACAAAAAAGCCAGGACAACAACGAGAAGAGACAATATCAGCGTGTCACCTTTTAAAGCAGTATTGATCAGAACAGTTCCGTAACCAAGTGCCAGACCCACTAGTATAGGAGGTAAGGCTTTAACCAGAGCTTCCTTATTAGCCCCAGCGAAGAAGAAAATTGCCCAGCCAACGAAAGCGGGCCAAGTGAGTAGGCCGCATATGATGGACACATATGTCCATATTCCTGCCAGTATTCCTATGGATAAAGATATTGGTAAAAGTTGCATATGTTCCTCCTTATAAATTAATATGGATATCTCCTCAACAATAAATAGACTTGATTCATTTCTATGTGCTTTCCTCCCTTCGTGAACTTCGACTAATGACACTAATATGCAAGGTTAATGCCAAATAATATTAGAAGACTGCACCAGAGACAGCGATACACTTAAAATCAAGTTAGCATTGCCACATTATTGATGAAAGTCGTATTATTGGCGGCTAATAAATATTACAGTGCTGGAAGATCTAAGCACTCGAGTGTAACAAGGGTGTTACATTAAAAGTTAATGGCACTGTTACATTGCTGTTACATTGCTGAACGATTTAGTTATAAGAATATGAGCAGGTTACTTCTCCGTTGTGTATTTATTCATGTACCTAATTCATTTAAATACATGTTTTCGCATTGATTCTGCTCATTTGAAACCAAATTATCGGCCTTTATCGAATATTTTAAATTTGTACCGAAAATATCGCTTGTTTTTAGCAATGTACTTAAATAAATGCTTCCTGACCCAAAAAGTTGGCACAATAATTGCTCTATTAATTGGCAAGTATATTTCAAATCGAATATGTTTCATTGGTATGTTAATACTATTTTTAGGAAGGAGGTTAAAAGGTTGAACTTGCAACGTTTTATTGTTGAAATCGGGACCGGAGCAGACCTGCACGGTGGAGATGTAACTAAAGCCGCGCAGAGGGCTATTAAAGATGCTGTGTCACACAGTTGTTTGGCTGGTTTGATTGATATTATGGGACTCAAGGATCCCAATGAGATGCATATTCACGTAAAGATAGCCTGTCCATATCCAGAAAAATTAGACCATGTTGAAGTTCTGAAGTCCGTACCTTTTGGATCGACTCAACTAGAGGCAGTGCCGGGTGGATTGTCGGTGCGAGGGTTGGACTTACCGGCTCTGGGGGAGGGAGATACCATTGTGGTTGCTTTAGCAGCGCTGACAGTATTTGTTGATACGGATAAATAACCGCCGGCAGCCGCTCGGTATCTCGGAACCCAGCCGTCAAAATCATATACAAATGAGCGAGTACCCTGTTAACCCTAATTCTATATCTTCTCATCGGTCAAATTTCTGTCTGACTGCGTTGTCGTCAATCACAATACATCCAGTATTGCTCAATCCTCCGCCTTGTCATACATGAATTTTACTCGATGAATAAAATACACAATTAGGGTTGACAGGGTACAAGAAAGGGGGACAGGTCAATACTCCTTTGGTCAAAAATTACTTCTTTCCCAATTGTTTAAGAAATTGACTGACAAATGGTAAATCACCCCAATAAGAGAAGGAGGGAACTTGAATGGATCTCAAAAAAGAACAATTACTAGACATGTACAAGAAGATGGTTACTATCAGAGCTTTCGAGTTAAAGGCAGTTGACTTATTCGCCGCCGGACTGATACCCGGTTTTGTTCACCTATATCTGGGTGAGGAGGCTATTGCTACCGGTGTATGTGCCAACCTAGAAACTAAGGACTATATCGCCAGTACCCATCGGGGACATGGTCATTTGATCGCCAAGGGCGGCGATACAAAAATAATGATGGCCGAATTATTTGGCAGAACTACTGGATATTGTAAAGGCAAAGGCGGATCAATGCATATAGCCGATACTGATCTGGGAATCTTGGGAGCCAACGGAATAGTGGGAGCTGGTATGCCGCTTGCTACCGGTGCGGCATTTGCCTGTAAATATAAACACAATGATGCAGTCGCGATTGCCTTCTTCGGTGATGGTGCTTCTGACCGTGCTACCTTCCATGAATCTCTAAACCTGGCTTCCACTTGGAAGCTGCCCATAGTTTTTCTCTGTGAGAATAATGGCTGGGCTATTTCCAACTCCCAGGAAAACCATCAGAATATTACCGACATTTCTGACCGGGCCAGCGGATATGGTATCCCTGGTGTCTCTGTAGACGGCAATGATGTTGTGGCAGTATATGAAGCGGCCGGTGCTGCTATTGACCGGGCCAGAAAAGGCGATGGTCCGACTTTAGTTGAATGCAAGAGTTGGAGATGGCGGGGCCATTTCGAGGGTGATCCGGGAGCTTATAAAGATCCCAAGGACCAGGCCGACTGGATAGCGAAAGACCCGATTCCGAGATTGGAAAAAAATCTGCTCAAACTGAAATATGCCTCTCAGGCTGAACTGGATACTATCAAGGCGGCTGCCCAAGCTGAAATCGAAGCTGCGGTTAAATTTGCTGAAGCCAGCCCCCAGCCGGATCCCTCGGAACTTCTTACTGATGTTTATGCAGATTAAATTAAGGAAGGGTGAAAAATAATGAAACAAATGACTTATATGGAAGCCGTTAGAGATGGCATGCGGGTAGAAATGCACAAAGACCCCAACGTCTATTTGCAGGGTGAGGATGTTGCTCAGTTTGGCGGCTGCTTCGGAGTAACAGCAGGATTATATGACGAATTTGGACCTACTAGGGTTATGAATACTCCCATTAGTGAAGCGGTTATTATTGGTTCGGCAGTAGGTGCTGCTCTGGCCGGGTTAAGACCGATTGCCGAGATTATGTTTGTTGACTTTATGGGTTGCTGTATGGACGAACTTTTCAACCAGGCAGCCAAATTGAGATATATGAATGGCGGCAAGTGTCAAGTTCCCATTGTAGTACGTACACCCTGCGGAGCCGGATTGGGGGCAGCAGCCCAGCACTCCCAGTGTGTAGAATCCTGGTTTACCCATATACCTGGGGTCAAAACCGTTATGCCATCTACCCCTGCTGATGCCAAGGGCTTGATGATAGCTGCCATCCGGGATAATAATCCGGTAATGTATATTGAGCATAAACAACTGTTAGGTGTGCCCGGAGATGTACCGGAAGGCGAATATGTTGTACCGCTGGGCAAAGCGGATATCAAACGTGAAGGCTCCGATATTACTATTGTAGCTTGGTCATGGATGATTCAGAAAGCCCTGGCTGCTGCCGAGGAATTAGCGGCCAAAGGCATTAACGTAGAAGTTCTGGACCCCCGCACCCTGGTGCCTTTTGATAAAGATGCGCTCTTGAAATCAGTGGCTAAAACCGGTAAATTACTTATCGTTCATGAAGAGGTAAAAACCAGTGGCTTCGGTGGTGAAATTGCTGCGATGGTTTGTGAAGAGGGTTTCGATTATCTGGATGCTCCCATTAAGAGAGTAACAGCCCCCGATACACCTATTCCTTTCAATCCTATACTCGAAGGCGAGTTTATACCGAGTGTAGAAAAGATTATTAAAGGCGTAGAGTCAATGTTCTAAGTTTAAGTCTAGGGTGGACAGGGCTTAGTCCCATCCACCCCAGACCGTCAAAAAAGCCGAATAGCTTTGTTGTTAAAGAAATCCCGTTCAATCAACGTACTCTATACGGGGACGCGACCTTACTGCGAAGCAGAAGGTCCGTCGCCATACCTTGAATACGTCTCAATCACGTGATTCCTTTAACGCCTCGCTCTTCAACTTTTTTGTTCGGTCTGCCTTATAAATTATTTTCCCGGAGGGAGGAAGCAGCATGGCTTCAGTGGGAATCATCGCTAATCCAGCTTCTGGCAAAGATATCCGGCGCCTGGTGGCTTATGGTATTTGCTTTGACAATCAGGAAAAGATTAATATTGTCAAGCGCTGTTTACTGGCATTAGCTGCCACGGGAGTGGAGCGGGTAATGTATATGCCAGATTATTACGGTATTGTTCCCCGAGCGATAGAGGGATTAGCGAAAAGTCATCAGTTACCGATGGATATAGTTGAAGCTGATATGGAAATGACCGCAACTCAAGTGGACTCCGCCAACGCTGCCCTGCATATGAAGCAGGCTGGCATAAACTGCATTATCACCTTAGGTGGAGATGGAACTAACCGCATGGTGGCTAAAAATTGCGGTGACATTCCGTTGGTTCCGATTTCCACAGGCACCAACAATGTTTTCCCCCAAATGATTGAGGGTACCATTGCCGGCTTGGCGGCAGGAGTCGTGGCCCGCGGTTTGGCTGATTTCCCGGCTGTACACCCGACCAAAAAACTAGTAATTATAAAAAACGGAACACCGATTGATATCGCTCTGATAGATGCGGTAGTACTAAAGGATATTTTTATTGGGTCGCGTGCTATATGGGATGAAGAACGCATCCGGCAAGTGATAGTCACCCGAGGAGAACCTGATAACATTGGAATATCTTCCATAGCTGGCAATCTGCAGCCGATTGGCATAACAGAGGAAAAGGGTATGGTTATTGATATCGGCCCTGGCAAAACCAGTCTAATAGTACCGATTGCTCCTGGTTTAATCAGGCCGATTGCGGTCTCCGATTTTAGGATTTTGGATATCGGAGGCGAAGTAAAAATTAAAAATGGTCCCTTTGTAATAGCCCTGGACGGGGAAAGAGAAGTCGAGGTAGGGGAAGGTGAGGAAGTCTCAATTAAACTTACCTTTGACGGACCTCGGGTGGTAGATGCAAGGCTGGCCTTACGGCAAGCAGTAGCCAAGGGTTATTCGCAAGGCGAACAAGCACTGAAAAATCTACGCTGGTTAAAGGAGGAAAACTAAATGGCAACACCAATTATAATGCCCAAACTGGGTCTGTCCATGAAGACAGGAACTTTGGGCAAGTGGCTTAAAAAAGAAGGCGACAATATTAAAAAAGGGGAAGCCTTAGTCGAGGTAATGACCGATAAGATTACCAATAAGGTTGAGTCTCCGGCAGACGGAATACTATTAAAGATTATTGCGGTTAAAGGGAACAAACTACCCGTAGGTGGATTGATGGGCGTACTAGGCGAAGCGGGCGAGGACATCTCCGCGATCCTGGCGGCAGGACCTGCAACTTCGGCAGATGCGGCACCGGCAGCGGCAGCGGCTCCGGGCGGCAGGGTCAAGATTTCCCCGGCAGCCCGGAAACTGGCTGAGGATAACGGGGTTGATTATACCCGTATCAGCGGCACTGGCCCCGAGGGCCGGATAACCCGTGAGGATATTGAAAAGGCCATTGAAGAAGGGGTAGGCTCTGCTGACGAGCGACCCACTATAAAGGTTCAACCTTACGAAGGCATGAGAAAGGCTATTGGTGAGAATATGCTGGCTAGCTGGAGCAGCAATGCCAAAGTAACCCATCATGTAAGTGTGGATATGTCAGGAATACTGGCTCTGCGAGCAACCATTAACGAGGGTGCGAAAGATAGAGACAAAATTTCAGTTACCGCCCTGCTGACTAAAGCAGTAGCCAGAGCCATTGAAATTAATCCTATCGTCAATATAACTTTGGATGGTGACGAAGTAAAAACCCTCCAGGACATAAATATAGGGATGGCAGTCGCTGTTCCTGACGGACTGATTGTGCCGGTGGTCAGAAATGCAAATGGAAAAAAATTGGCGCAGGTTAACACGGAAATTAATGATTTAGCCAAACGCGGCCGCCGAAATAAGCTGGATCCGGATGAAATGAGCGGTGCCACCTTTACCATCACCAATCTGGGAGGTTATGGTTCAGTTGACTGGTTTACACCTATTATCAATCCACCTGAATCAGCCATTTTGGGAATAGGCAGAACGATAGCTAAACCGGTGGTTGTTAATGGTGAGGTTGTGGTCCGGCCTATGATGGGACTCTCGTTATCTTTCGATCATCGCATCATCGATGGTGCACCGGCTGCTGAATGGCTGGCGGTGTTAATTCAATTAATTGAAAATCCTCAGAAGATTTTTATTTAATCAATTCAAATAGGATTTCATCCGAATTATAAGGAGGAATAAAAAATGGCAAAAGATCCCAACGAAGTATTAAGCGACCTGTTTGCCGGTATGGCAGCAGTAGGCGAAGAAGCCCCCGAACTAAATGCGGCATTTATACAGATGGATCAAGCAGCTTATGTAGAGGGTGAATTAGAGCGGAAGTACAAAGAGCTTATCGGTCTGGCAATTGCCCTCTTTACCCGTTGTGAGTATTGTATGAACCTGCATGTAAAACAAGCTTTAGATGAAGGGGCCAGCCGGGAGGAAATTCTGGAAGCTGCGGCAGTAGCGGTTGCCTTTGGCGGTTCCCCTTCCATGGCTTATCTATCCACCACTATCATGAATGCTTTGGATGCATTTGAAGACTAAGATTTCATAAACAGGGGATGATGATGTGACCAGGAAAGGATACTGTTTAGAACTGGGAACTGAAGAATACGGGAAGGTTTTTGAATTACAGAAAGAGCTCAATTATGCTCGTAGGCATGGAACCATACCGGATATTGTTATCTTCTTGGAACATCATCCCTGCTTTACGGTGGGGAGACACGGCGGCTTCGATCATATTCTGGTCAGCAATCAATTTCTAGAAGGACAAGGGATCAGAATATATGAAACTGACCGGGGTGGAGACATTACCTACCATGGGCCGGGGCAGCTGGTTTGTTACCCTATTCTGGATCTTAATGGCTTTGGACGGGATGTGCATCTATATGCCCACCGGATGGAAGGTACCTTGATAAGAACCCTTAAAGCTTTCGGTATTACCGCCGGGCGTAAAAAGGAATATCCCGGGGTGTGGGTGGAATCTGCCAAGATTGCTGCCGAAGGGATAGGAGTACAACACTGGGTAACAATGCACGGCGTTTCGCTGAATGTTGACCCTGACCTGAATCATTTTTCGTTAATTATCCCCTGTGGAATTTCTGCTCTAGGGGTAACCTCCATGGAAAAAATTCTAGGTAACAAGGTGGATATGGTCATGGTAAGACGGGAAATGCGTCGGCAGTTTAGCGAAGTCTTTGATCTGAACTTGGAGAACGTTACCATTGAGGATGTAACGGAAATGGTAGGAGGAGCTTGGTATGAACAGACCGGAGTGGTTAACTATTCAGGTTCCAAACGCAGAAAATCTGGATAGAATGAAAAAATTACTTGATGCTGGTCATCTCCATACGGTTTGTGAAGGGGCTGACTGTCCTAACATAGGCGAGTGTTTTGCTAGCAAAACCTGCACTTTCATGATCTTGGGAGATGTATGCACCCGTAATTGCCGTTTCTGTGCGGTCAGTCATGGGCGGGCGGCGCAGGTCGATCCCGATGAACCTCAAGCTGTGGCCTTAACCACCCGGCAATTGGGATTGAAGCATGTGGTGGTAACTTCAGTCACCAGAGATGATCTGCCCGATGGCGGCGCCGGACACTTTGCCGCCACGATTAGAGCTATCCGCATCCAGGTACCGAAAGCTACCATTGAAGTTTTAATCCCTGATTTTCAGGGAAGCCTTGAAGCTTTGCAACTAGTAATAAATGCTGGACCCGATGTTATCAATCACAATATAGAAACTGTTCCCCGGCTATATGCTTCGGTTAGACCACAGGCGATATATAGCCGCTCCCTGCAGTTATTGCGGCGAATCAGCGAATCAGGTAACGCTATATTGTCCAAATCTGGTTTGATGCTGGGGTTGGGGGAGACTAACGGTGATGTTATCGAAGTCATGGAGGATCTGCGCAAGGTTGACTGTAACATTTTAACTTTAGGTCAGTACCTTAGTCCTTCGCCTACCCATCATCCCGTAGTTGAATATATTCACCCGGATACCTTTAAGATGTTGCAAGAAATGGGTTACAATATGGGTTTTCTAGAGGTTAATGCCGGACCTCTGGTACGTAGTTCTTATCATGCGGCTAAAACCTTTTCCAATATTGAACTGAATAAAATGAGAAAGGGGGTTATTTAGAATTATGGCTAAAGTAGATAAATATGAAATGCCGGATGATCTCTATTACACCACCGACCACGCCTGGGTAAAAATAGAAGGCAGCCAGATAAGAATAGGTATAACAGATTTCATGCAGCAATTGGCAGGTGAAATAACCTTTGTCAGAGTACCCCGAGCAGGCAAGGATATGGAAGCCGGCAAAAATCTATGCTCGATGCAATCCGGCAAATGGGCAGGTAAAATAGCTGTGCCGGTAACCGGCAAAGTTGTTGATGTCAATAAAGACCTGGCTGCATCGCCCAAGCCCCTAAATGATGATCCTTACGGACAGGGATGGATTGCTGTCATGGAACCAGCCAACCTGGCAGATGTAGAAGCGAATCTGCTTGCTGGTGACAAAGCTATTGCCTTTGTAAAAGAGGAGATAACCAAACATGCGGGGTAGACCCATGTTAGGGGGGATGACTGGTGAATAAAGAGATAGTGCAGGAAATACTGGACAAGTATGGGGACCGTGCTACAGATTCAGTTTTTGAACGGTCATTGTATGCCCGAGATTTGGCGCCGGTACCGGCCATTTTGGCTAATCCGTTAGTTAAGACTTTACCCGATATAGTGGTCCGGCCAGCCAATACCGAAGAGGTCGCTGAGATAATGAAGACCGCTTTTTTAAATAACATTCCGGTAACTCCTCGAGCAGGCGGCTCTACTGTATATTTTGATTCAGTACCTGTTAAAAATGGTATTCTGATGGATCTTAATCTCATTAAAGGTGTGGTCAGTGTTGACGCGGCGGGAATGACTGTAACAGTCAGAGCGGGCACTACCTGGAGTGAACTGGACGAGTACCTAAATAACCAAGGTCTGGCTCCCAAATCCTTTCCCAGCAGCGCTCCAGTAGCTACTATCGGGGGATGGTTTTGTATGATGGGTTATGGCATAGGCAGCCTGAAATATGGCAGCCTGCTTTCCCAAGTTCGGTCCCTAGAAGTGGTTTCCCCGGAGGGGAAAATATTTGAGCTTACTCGGGAAACTAAACCAGCTCTCGACTGGTACGTAGCTTCGGAAGGAACTCTGGGGGTTATTACGCAGCTGGAAGTAGAAGTACGCAAACTGAATAAGATGAAACACTTTCTATTGCAATTGCCCGATTCCGTAAAAATGCTGGCTACCATGCAAACTATTATCGGCTCAGCAGTAGTGCCATATAATATGCATTTTACTGATCAGGCATGTTTAAAAACTATGCATACTATGGGAATGTCACCAGCTAATCTGGAAACCGGCTGTCTGATCGGTGTCGACTATGAAGGTTCTGAGGAGGAACTCCAGCAAGCCCAGACAATTATTGACAATATAGCGGGGGCCAATCGGTCAGTCAATCCTATTCCAGAGGAAACCGCCGAACTGGAATGGGAAGAAAAATTTAAAGCCATGAAGCTGAAAAGAGGCGGGCCATCAATTCTGGGGGCGGAAATATGGCTGCCTATTAAAAATCTACCTGAATATCTTGCGGATGTACAGAAAATGGCGCGGGGATATAACTTGAATTTATTTTCCTATGGACATGTGGTTACCCCAGAATACGCAACCGTTATGACTACTTTCTTTGCTGATGAGACTCACACCATAAAATATATTATTAATCTCAGCCTGGTAAAGAAGCTTCATGATATCGGGCATCGTTATGGGGGTTATCCCTATGGAGTCGGATTGTGGAATTCACCGATGGTTGGCAGGATTCACGAGTCTCCCCAGCTAAGTGAACTTAGAGCAAGAAAACAAACCATTGACAGCAAGGGAATAATGAATCCAGGTAAGGTTTATCGCGCCCCGCTTATGTTAAATCCATTTAATTATGCAATAGGCATGGACGTTCTGGCCGGCGTAAGAAAAATATTTGGAAAGGGGTGGTAACCGATGAGTAAAGAATCAGAAATCCCATACAGTACTCTGGAAAAGGAATCTTTGATTTGTGCGCGGTGCGGTTACTGCCGCAGTGATTGTCCAGTATATAAGGTAGTTGGCTGGGAGTCGGCTGCACCTCGCGGCAAGATAAGCATGGCGCGTGAGATATTCGCGAAAAACCCAGCGGGTGAAATTTCCGATGATTTCGTTAAACGTATATCCCAGTGTACACTATGTGGGGCCTGCTCCAACGAGTGTTCAACTGACATTGATACTCGCAAGCTGTGGCTCGATCTGCGTCGGCGTATCGCTGCCCTGGGTAAAGAGCCCAAAGCTTATGATACAATCAGAGACAATCTGCTGGCCCATAAAAACATTACCACCTTTGACAATGAAGACCGGCTAGAATGGGCCCAGGATCTGGATGATCCTGAGCAGCTTGAACCGCGTGCCGGAGCTGATGTGGCTTATTTTGTGGGATGTGTTTCGTCCTTCTTCCCCCAGGCGGCCCAGATACCACTGGCTATTGCTGAGATTTTGACCGAAGCCGGTGTTGATTTTACTACTATGGGCGGAGAAGAATGGTGCTGCGGTTTTCCGCTGATTAGTACCGGATTCGTGGAGAATTCCGAAGAGTTTATTAAACACAATGTAGAGAAAATCAAGGAACTTGATATTCATACCCTGATTGCCAGCTGCGCATCTTGTTATCACGTTTGGAAGTATGACAGCGAAAAGGATTTGGCAGGATATGATTTGAAAGTAATGCATACTACCGAATATCTGGCTAATTTAATCAAAGAAGGTAAAATTGAATTAAACGAAATAGATGAAGTCGTTACTTACCATGACCCCTGCGATTTGGGAAGAAACAGCGGAATTTATGATGCTCCCCGGGAAATAATAAACAGCATTCCCGGCGTAAAATTTGTGGAGTTGGCTCACAACAAAAAAGCTTCGTTATGTTGCGGCGGCGGCGGCAATTTGCAGAGTGTTGACCCTCAGACTGCGGCCAAGATTACTGAGCTTAGGGTAGAAGAAATAAAAGCAACGGGTGCAACCATTGTTGTTTCCGCGTGTCAGCAATGTGAACAAATGCTGATAGCAACTATTCAAAAAGCCAAGCTGCCCATAAGGGTACTGGATATCAGCCAATTAATTCTGGAAGCAATGTAAGAAAATTAATGCTATTGTCAACTGCGTTCAATCCTGCACGGTGCAGGTAATAAATAAAAAGGAGTTGGATGTAATGGATAAGTTAAAGGCGGGTTTCATTTTTGTAGCTCCAGACGCAGACTATCAAAAAGATCGGGCTGTAGTTGAGACTCCAGTAGTTGATTTGACAGTGGTAGGAGTAAAGGATTATGCCTCAGCGGTAGCTGCAGCTAAGCAAATGGTTGCTGAAGGTATAGGCGCTATCGAGTTATGTGCAGGTTTTGGTGTTATGGGGACTGCCGAAGTGAAAAAAGCGGTCGGCGACAAAGCAGTGGTGGGTGTAGTTCGTTTCGATAATCATCCTGGTTTGGGCTTCAAGAGCGGAGACGAGATATTTTAGGGAACGATAGACGCGGCAACATTATTGGTGCCATTTATGGCACATCAGCAACATTAATAGCACCTATAGGTGCATCAGTAGTCCCCACAGGGGGACAACGCGGACTATTATGACCTACGCAGAATTAAATAAAGAATTAGAACATGTTTCATTACAATTTTCATGCGTGAATGTTTCCAAGGGGGCATGGGGGACGTTGAGACTTTAGTGGGGGTGGAATAGTGGAATTGTACGATCTGGGGGTGGTAAGCTGGTGGGAGTCTCAATGCTTTTATCATGCCATGGCCCACCTGGGACGTGAAGGGTTAATAGTCTGCTATCCATCTTCCCCTTATGTTTGTTTGGGACTGCACGATGATCTGGATCAGGAAATAGACCGTCAATACTGTGAGGAGCGGGATATTCCAATATTCAGGCGTGAGACCGGTGGCGGGGTAGTATATTTGGACAACCGGCAGGTCTTTTTTCAACTGGTATTGAGGCGGGATAATCCCCAACTGCCCTTGCGGCGACATCGGTACTATGAAAAATTTCTACAACCGGCCATTTCAGTGTATCGGCACTTCGGAGTTCCGGCGGAGCTTAAAGCCCCCGCCGATATAGCTGCCGCCGGAAGAAAATGCTCAGGCAATGCCTGCGGAGATATTGGAACTGGTGCGGCTTATGTTGGCAATATTTTATTGGATTTTGACTATGAAACCATGAGCAAAATCCTAAGAGTACCTAATCAGCAATTTCGGGAACATTTATGTCAGGCCATGCTGTCCAATATGACTACTCTGCATGATTGGGTCGAATTTTCCGTTAGCTATGCTGATATAGCCTCCCTGCTTATAGAAGGTTTCAAAAAGCAATGGGAAGATTTAGAGCCCAGGGTGCCAGATCGGGAATTAATTAACAAAGCCCAGGAGATACATTTAAGGTCAAGCTCGGAAGAATGGCTGAGTATGCCCGGTCGGAGATACTTCGATAGGAAAATCAAAATTTCTGAGGGTGTTATGTTGATGGAAAGAAAAATGGGTCCGGACAGTGTAGTAATCCTGGTACGTGATGGCAGGGTTGATGAAATTAGTATATTTGGCAAGCCAGAAGTAAAAGACCGATTGAATTACGATATGGTTGGTTGTGAGTGGAATGAAGAATTGTTAAACCGTAATTACGGTTAGTAAATAGGAGGAGACATGATGCCTGCAAAGAAATACGCTATACCTGAAGGTCTATTATATGACACCAATGATTTTTGGATCAAGGTCAATGGTGAAATCGCCGTGATTGGCATGACTGACTACGGTCAAAGCAATACCGGCGATATACTCTATCTGGAGTTGTCCCCGGGGGGAGAAACATTCCAGCAGGGCGAGAGGTTCGGATCGATTGAATCCGGCAAATGGGTAGGGAATCTAACCGCCCCTCTATCAGGAGTAGTCCTGGACCGCAACCGTGAGGTTGAAGGCAACCCGCGCAAGGTCAATACTGATGCGTATGGAGAAGGCTGGATGTTTAGAATAAAATTAAGCAATCCGGACGAACTAAAATCATTGATGGCATCGCAAGAATATGCCCAATGGGTAGATGAACAGATAAAGTGCGAAATGGAGAAAGGGTAGGGACATGAATAAAAACTGGCGTCTGCTAGATACTGGATCATTACCGGCAGCCCATAATATGGCCCTGGACAAAGTTATCCTTAATGCGCGCAGTTCAAATCTGGTTCCTAATACCGTTCGTTATCTGCAGTTTTCACCCCACTGTGTCCTGGTTGGGTATCACCAGTCAGTGCAACTAGAGGTGGAAGAGAAATACTGCCGTGAACATGGCATTGAGATAAATCGACGCATCACGGGTGGAGGCAATCTCTATTGGGATGAGTCCCAGCTGGGATGGGAGCTATATGCCCCTAAAAATACTCCGGGTATACCCCGGAAACTTGATGACATGTATCAGCTGATGTGTGAAAGTGTGGTGGCCGGACTTGACCGGCTGGGTGTGAAAGCCAAGTTTCGCCCGACTAATGACATAGAAGTAGGAGGACGCAAGATTTCAGGCACCGGCGGTACTGAAGTGGGGGATACTTTCCTGTATCAAGGGACGCTCTTAACCGATTTTGATGTTGATACCATGATTAGTGCTTTAAAGCTTCCCATTAAGAAACTGGAAGATAAACAGGTTGATTCCTTTAAACAAAGAGTAATCTGTCTAAAAGAGGTCTTAGGCTACCTCCCCCCCATGGAAGAAATAAAGGCAGCCCTGGCGGCAGGAATTTCCGAAGTTCTGGGCATAACTCTGGTGCCAGGCGGACTTACGGAAGTTGAACAAATTGCCTTTGCACAAGAATTGCCTCGCTTCCAGTCAGAGGATTGGATCAAAGGAATTAGAATAGTGCCGCAAGCCAATGATCTGAGGGTGGCGGAGCACAAAACCAGAGGGGGATTAATACGGGTATCACTCCGCTTGGACAGCAATCGGCAGTGTATTAAAAGTGTATTTATAACCGGAGATTTTTTTGCTTATCCGGAGAGGAGCATAATGGATCTGGAAGCGACACTTAAGAATTCTTCCTGTCGGCCAGCTGCCATTTTAAATACCGTAAGACAGTTTTTTATAGACCACGAAGTCAATATACCTGGAGTTGAGGCGGATGATTTTTACCATGCGTTATATTTAGCGATCGACAAGGCTGGTGATGGCTATGAAAATGCCTGTTTATGATGTAGTGGTAGTAGGAGCTGGGCCTGCAGGAGCCAGTGCCGCTTGGGCCGCATGTAAGTCAGGGATCAGCGTACTCCTTATTGATGCTCGCAGTAATCCGGGTAGTCCAGTGCAATGCGCTGAATATGTCCCTTATATGGTTAAAAGATACGTGCCCCTGGTAGAAGGGGCAGTTATTCAAAAGATAGACAGCATGTTAACTTTTATAAATGATGAATTGGTGTCAAACCTGGCTGGTCCGGGATACATGTTAAACCGGGTGGTATTCGATGGTAGTCTGGTGCAGAGTGCCAGAGAAATGGGGGTCCAAATGTGGCCCGGCACCAAAGCTATCTCCAGGACGGATGAGGGTTTAATTATTAAGCGGAATGGAAAAGAAAACCTAGCAATTAAGTGTAAAGTAATAATAGGAGCTGATGGACCCAGGTCAACCGTGGGTCATTGGATGAATAGTGAAAATAAAAAATACATGGTTGGACTTCAATATAATTTGCCCCTTAGTAAATTTCAGACATCGACAGATGTTTATTTTAAACCAGAATATAAAGGCGGTTATGCATGGGTTTTCCCCAAAGGCGCCAGGGCCAATGTGGGAGTCGGGGTTAGCCATTTACATATAGATAAACTGCCCTCTTTAGTGAAGAATTTTATTAGCAGCCTGGTTGCCCAAGGAATACTGAACGATGCAGAGCCCGCTATGAAAACAGGGGGACTGATACCAGTCGGAGGTCCCTTAGAGATCACCCAGGCAGGCAATATGCTATTAGCCGGTGATGCCGGCGGACATACTCACCCGGTTACCGGGGGAGGGATAATGAATGCCATTGTCACCGGTGAAATGGCTGGAGAGTGGGCGGCGCAAGCAGTAGTGAAAAATGACCTGAGACTACTATCGCATTATCCCCAGCAGTGGCAGTCATTTCTGGGTCGATTTCTTGATAAAGCCACCCGGCAGCGAAACGATATGGATACTAATTGGACCGATAATCCAGAACAGTTTGCAGAATTAGTCAGACGAACGTGGATTAGTTTTAATTAATTAAGAAAATAGACGCGGACGAAGCTGACTTGTATGACTTACGCAGACTTAAACTAATTATTGTTAAACATAAAACCACCTGGTCGAGGTCTAGCGATTTTCATAGGTATTTCTTTCGTCTGGCCATGGTGGATTAATTAGATAATACTAATAGACGCGAAGAAGACAGAATGAATCAAAGGGGAGGGGAAACCATGCAGACTATCCAAGAAAGCCCTCAGTATGTACAGACCAGTCTGGCGGGGGCTATATGTCTGGGACTGGAAAAGGGCCGATTCATGCCCAAATCAAGATGTAAGTGCCTTAACCTCCTGCTCACCTACAGCGGTGGCTGCGGGGCATCATGCAGTTATTGCGGCCTGGCTAGAAATCGGCAGGAGGAAACATCCAAGACTTTTATTCGGGTAAAATGGCCGACTTATTCTCTGGCAGAAATTATGGATCAGGTCAGGGCGAGTCAACATCCCTTTAAAAGAGTATGTATATCCATGATAACTCATGGTCATGCGGTTGATGACACCTGCTCTATTATTAATCAGGTACGTGCTAATACTAATTTGCCGGTTAGTGGGTTGATCGCCCCTACGGTCATGAAAAGTAAGCAGGATTTAGCTAGATTCAAAGCAGCGGGAGCCGACCGGGTAGGTATTGCCATTGATGCCGCCACGGAAGAATTATTTGCCCGGCATCGCGGAGCCGGAGTGGGCGGACCTCATCAGTGGAATCAATTCTGGGATACGCTGGCAGATGCGGTAGAAATCTTTGGTGCTTACCAGGCAGGAGTTCATTTGATTGTAGGTTTGGGAGAAACCGAGGCGGAAATGGTTAAGGCGATATCCAGGGTTCACCGCATGGGAGCCATGACGCATCTGTTTTCCTTTTACCCCGAGAGCGGCAGCTTGCTGCAGGGTAGTCCTCCGCCGGCGCTGGGGAAATACCGGCGGGTGCAGTTGGCCCGATATTTAATTAATGAAGGTATAATTGATATAAACGATATGCATTTTTCGCCGGATGGGCAGATAATCGACTTCGGGCATGACATTATGCCTTTCATCCAAAACGGAGAGGCCTTTATGACGTCAGGATGCCCGGGTGAAGATGGTCAGGTAGCCTGCAATCGGCCCTTTGGTAATGAACGGGCCAGCGAACCGATGCGTAATTATCCGTTTCTCCCCGATTCAGAGGATATAGGAATTATTCTCCCGCAGATATGGGATGAGGTTAAGTAAGGTGATAGATATGGAAGCTTTTAAACAAAAAGCGTGGGAGACCCGGCAGAAGTTCGCACCGGAAATATGGTTTTCAGCCCCGGGAGCCAAACATTATGAAAACCAGTACTATTCGAACCATGCTAACTCTTTTGTGAATTTAAGTGTCACCGGTGAGGCCTGTGCCTGCCGTTGTGATCATTGCGACGGCAAACTTCTGCAAAGCATGATCGGAACTCCCACTCCCATGGAGATGCGCCGGGTAGTCGATCAGCTTCTGGACCAGGGCTGCCGAGGAATACTGGTTAGCGGAGGTGCTAATTCTAAAGGTGAAGTACCCTTGCTGCCTTTTGTGGAATCAATAGCTTATGCCAGCCAGATGGGTCTAAAGGTTCTGGTACACAGTGGGCTGATTAATCGAGAAACTGCCGCCAGCTTAAAAGAGGCCGGAGTGGAGCAGGTATTGATTGATGTGATTGGTGATCAAAATACCATTCGTCAGGTCTACCATCTTGATCTTCGACCTGAGGATTATCTGCGGGCCATGCTCTTTTGCCGTGAAGTTGATTTAAACATCGCGCCCCATGTGGTTATTGGTTTGCATTATGGTCAAATCCGGGGGGAAAGACGGGCGCTGGAAATGATCCAGCAAGCCGATCCGGAGGCCGTCATTCTGGTTGTACTAACTCCGGCCTGCGGGACTGCGATGGCTATAGTGCAGCCTCCGACCATTGACGAAGTTACTGAGGTTATGGCGACCGCACGGGTGCTTAACCCTTGTACCCCCATAAGTCTAGGCTGTGCCCGGCCACCGGGACAATATAAACGCCAGGTGGAAATCCAGGCGGTTGATTGTGGGGTCAACGGCATAGCGTATCCAGATGAGGCTACGATTGCCTATGCTGAAAGCATTGGTTTACAAAGTATGTTTTCGGAAGAATGCTGCAGCTTGATAGTGCGCAACATAAAGAGGGGGAATTACCACAAATATAAAAATTGACCTTGCACACCGATGATTTACAGTTAATAATGATAGACAAGAAGAATATCATTAATATTGGACTAATCAAAGAGTGCATCGGGGAGCTGAAAATTTCGGCTGAGAAAGATTTGAGATCTGACCCGTTAACCTGATCTGGGTAATGCCAGCGTAGGAATTGCTTCATATATACGCACACGATGGCCTTTTACCCCTTTTAGGAGTAAAAAGGCTTATTTTTGTTTTAGTAGGAATAGACGCGGACGACGCAGACTTATATGACTTACG
Source organism: Syntrophomonadaceae bacterium (assembly GCA_963665865.2). Taxonomy (GTDB): domain Bacteria; phylum Bacillota; class Syntrophomonadia; order Syntrophomonadales; family Syntrophomonadaceae; genus PHAA01. The sequence goes on from CAXXWF010000001.1 coordinate 859,779, forward strand.
CCGACTTTAAACATTAACCCATCGGGTTAGGCTGTTGGGACAGGGGGACGGGTCCTTTGTCCCACATTGGCTATACTGGGTTGGGACAAGGGACCCGTCCCCCTGTCCCATTACATCAGACCCTAACTTAGAGGAAAGCAGGTGGATATTGAAATGACTATTAAGAAGACATTAACTATTGCCGGGTCTGATTCAGGAGGTGGGGCTGGAATTCAGGCCGATCTTAAGACTTTCGCTGCTCTGGGCGTATATGGCAGCAGTGTCATTACGGCCATTACAGCTCAGAATACCTTGGGAGTCATCAATTCAGCTGGAGTAGCTCCGAATATGGTGGATGAGCAACTGGAGGCGGTTCTGAGTGATATTGGCGCCGATGCCATAAAAACTGGCATGTTATATGATAACGATATCATTGAAGTTATTGTCAACCGGTTACAATCTTATAAGGTGCCTTGTTTGGTAGTCGATCCGGTTATGGTTGCCACCAGTGGGGATAGCCTCCTTACGTATAAGGGAATAGACGCCTTGCGGGATAAGTTATTGCCCCAGGCCACTTTTATAACCCCTAATCGGGAGGAAGCATCGGCACTCTGTGGTTTTTATATTGAAAGTGCCAAGGATCTCCCTAAAGCGGCTCGGGAAATTCACCGTATGGGGGCAGATTTTGTGATTATTACTGGAATACAAGAGGGAGGCCAGTGTATTGATTTTTGTTACGATGGTCACGATTTTAACGAAATAAAAGGACCAATTATTGATACCGCTAATACCCATGGGACCGGCTGCTCATATTCCTCTGCTTTAACAGCTTATATAGCCCGAGGCGCTTCACCCTGGAAGGCTGTGAGCATGGCGAAAAAATACGTTGTAAGCGGCCTCCGTTACGCATACCAGGTGGGAAAGGGCAGAGGCCCGCTGAACCACATGGCAGCCTTCTTCCCGGGCAAGCTGAATATCTCGGATATTCTGCAGACCCGGGCCAGCGCATTTCATGACTGGGGCAATAGGCCTCAGCTAAAAGGCTCCTCAATTCTTAATTTGATTATTGGGGGTCCCCTGTGTGAAGGTCAAGACTATGCTGAGTTAACCAGACTGGCAGTCATGAACGGGGCAAGTTTGATTCAGCTTCGAGAAAAGGACTGGGACACAAGGCAACTGGTTGATACTGCGGTAAAAATGGCTAGGGTATGCCATGAGCATGGTGCCCTGCTGGTGGTTAATGATCGGGTGGACGTAGCGGCGGCATCGGGTGCGGATGGAGTGCATATTGGTCAGGATGACCTGAATCCGCAAATGGCCCGAGCATTACTGGGACCAGAGAAAATTATTGGAGTGTCAGCCGGTAATCTTACTGAGGCTTTGGCAGCGGCCGCCGCGGGTGCTGACTATCTGGGCGTGGGACCTGTCTACCCTACTATTAGCAAGGAATGCAGAATCGATGCAGGGGGGGCCGGGCTGGTGGCTGAGATTGCTGCCCACGTATCTGTGCCAATTATTGCTATAGGCGGAATAACACCGGAAAATACTACACCACTTATGAAAGCCGGTGCTGCCGGAGTTGCAGTCATATCTTCCATCCTGGCCGCAAACAATTCAGTTCGGGTAATTAAAGAGTTTATTGGTGTCTTCAACAGCAGCCGGTAGATCCAGATATACGCAAGTCAGAAGGCAAGGAATGTCCCTTCTGACGAAATTTCTCGAGAGGATGAAATCCTTTGAAAATAGAGACTATTACCTCGGTGATGCATGATACTGATAATTTAATAATTCGCGATGTACCAGTAAGCTCCACCATCGTGGATATTCCAGGCGATGGTCTGACTATCATTGATACGGGTTCCTCTGGCAATCAGGATCTGCAGGAAGAATTGAACCAGTTGGGTTATACGCCTGCGGATTTTAGCCTGGTTATTAATACCCATCTGCATGTTGATCATATTGGGGGTAACCGACTCTTTACCAATGCCAGGATCTTAATCAGCCGTCAGGAGCTGGAATTTGAGAATAATTTCGCCCGCATATTAGGGGAAAGCGACGACCCTTTAGCTGCTTTGAATGCAATGGGGCGATTTATGGATGAAAGTTCCCATGAACTGGCGAGGCATCTAATAGAATTGATCAAGGAATATCCGACGGCGGCTTTGATAGGGGAACAGGCCCAGATTGAATTCTTCGAGGATGAACCAGACTTGCCGAAGATAATTTCGCTCCTGCAGGTTCCTGGACACTCAATTGACAGCCGGGCTGTATTACTGCAGGGCAAAATCCGGCGAGCAGTAGCAGCCGGGGATGCGCTCTATCATCGCGACCTGTGGCGGAATGACACCATGGCCGCGCTTCACTATAATGCCGGTCAGTTCCAGCAAAATGCTGAGAAAATAGCCTGTCTTCCGGATATTATTATCCCGGGTCATGACCGGGTATTTGACAACCTGACCGGTCAATATCTGCGAGATGATTATTTAACAATATAGTAAAAGGTTAAAAACGCTAACCTTTTTAACCTGGTTAAACTACGAGTGAAGATTTATTTTAAGCAACGATAGGGGGTGTGTTGGTGGCGGAAGCTAATTTGAGCCTGCAAATATTACCGGTAGTAGAAGAAGACAAGATATATGCCATAGTTGATAAAGTAATCAAAGTTATTCAGGACTCACAATTGAAATATATAGTGGGTCCGATGGAGACAAGCATAGAAGGCGATGTGGATGCGCTTTTAATTCTGGTTAAAAAGTCTCTGGAGGTCTGTAAAGAAGCTGGGGTTCCACGGGCAGTGGCAGTAGTGAAAATCGACTATAAACCTGCTGGAGTGACGATGGATGAAAAGATCAGTAAGTATCGCCAATAAAATAATTCCCTATGTAACTGGTTTAGTCCTGTTATTGTTTTGGGAGATAGCGGTCAGATTAAACCATCTACCGGCCTATATTCTACCCAGTCCGCTGCAGATCCTGAAAACGCTTACTGAAACGTGGCCTTTGCTGTTAAAACATTCGACCAGCACGCTGGAAGAGGCAATACTGGGATTTGTATTAGCAATTGCCACAGCTTTTGTGGCTGCCTTTATATTAAATCAATTTTATTGGTTAAACCAAGCGGTGTACCCGTTACTCATCGTATCGCAGACGGTGCCAATTATTACTCTGGCTCCGCTGTTTTTAATATGGTTTGGCTGGGGAATACTGCCCAAAATACTGGTAGTAATTCTGGTTTGCTTTTTCCCGGTTGTTATCAGCCTTTTAAATGGCCTTAATTCAGTTGATCCGGATCTGATAAACCTGTTTCGTTCGATGGGGGCGAACCGGATGGCTATCTTTAAAATGGTCAAGTTACCTGCGGCTATGCCGGGTTTTTTTTCAGGACTAAAGATATCAGCATCATATAGTATTATGGCCGCCGTAATAGGTGAGTGGCTCGGGGCTCAACAGGGTTTGGGATACTTTATGACCATAGCCCAAAAATCTTTTCGGGTGGACCGGGTGCTGGCTGCGGTAATGATTATTGCGATATTAAGTCTGCTGATTGTAAAAGTAATAGACCTGGCCGAATGGTTGTTCACACCCTGGAACCGCCGGCAGGAAGAATGGGAGATAAAGTAAATCTTTATCAAACGCCTCATGGGTGGGGTAGGGCCCTAACTGTGAAGGCGTTTGATAAAAAAGCTCGCGGCGCGATGCACACCAAACGCGCAAGGAAGGCGCTGTAGCACCCGCGTTTGGGCGCACAATTCGCGCAGGCGCTCATTGTATAATATTAAGGAGGTCTAATCAATTGTTAAATAAATGTGCAGCAATATGGGATGAGGTAAGATCAAAGAGTCCACTGGTTCACTGTATAACCAATTATGTAACTATAACGGATGTGGCCAATATTATTCTGGCCGGTGGGGCTTCACCGGCTATGGTTGAGAATCCAAAAGAGGCTGGTGATTTTGCCAGTATTAGCAGTGCTCTCTATTTAAATCTAGGCACGCTTACTGGTGAACAAGAAATGGCGATGCTCGAAGCAGTCAAAGGTTGCGCATTCTCAGGGAGGCCAGTAATAGTAGACCCGGTGGCCTGCGGGGTTATACCCCGTAAAGTAGAGATGTTAAAAAGGATTACTGAAAATGGCAAGATTGCTTGCATTAAAGGCAATAGTGCCGAGATCAAAAGCCTGGTAGGGATTGAAGCTTACGCCCGGGGGGTTGATTCATTAGATCAGGGTGAAGGTTTGGAACAGGCCTGCCAGGTCCTGGCGCAAACGGAGCAAACGGTAGTTGCTGCTACTGGAGCTGTAGATGTTGTGGCTGATAATAAGTGCAGTTTGGCATTCATAAATAATGGTACATCTCTATTTAGCTTAATTACTGGGGCTGGATGTATGGTGGGCGGAGTAGTATCGGCATGTATTGGGGCAGCACCTTTGGAACCGTGGCTGGCAACTATAACTGGCCTAGTTGCATTTAATATCGCCGGCGAAAGGGCAGCCAGAGTATCCGGAGAAAATCCAGGGACTTTCCACAGTATATTATTTGATAAGTTGTACCACCTCCGGGGAGTAGACCTTATTAAAGAAGCTCAGGTGGAATGGAAAGATTGAAGGTGATGTTCCATGGACAAAAAAATAATGTTTTTCATTGATTTTGATGGAACGATTTCCCGACAGGATGTTTGCTCAGCCATGGTAACCAAATTTGCCAAAGAAGGCTGGAAGAAAATCAATCTTCAATGGGAGGCAGGGACCCTGTCCACGGAAGAATGTGCGGGGCTTACCCTGGAACTTATGGATGTTGAACCCAAACAATTAGATGCCTTTTTCGAAACTATGAGGATTGAAAATAGTTTCCTGGAATTTGTTTCGTGGGCTGAACATCACGAATATCCAATTTCGATTCTAAGCGACGGTTACGATAATTATATAGATAAGATTTTAATCCGCCATGAATTAAACATTCCCTACTATGCCAATCACCTGGAATACGAGCACGGCTGGAAGATAAAGTGTCTGCACCGGAACAAAGACTGTCAAAAATGTGGAGTATGTAAGAAGGATTTAATGCAGGAACTCATGCAGCCCGGATATATAAGCGTTTATATCGGAGATGGTTATTCGGATATATGCCCGGCTGAATATGCAGACATAGTATTTGCCAAAGACGACCTAGCGCGTTTGTGCAGAGAAAAAGGTATTCCTTTTCATCAGTATGATGATTTTAATGATATCCGTAGAGAGGTTCAGGAAATTGAATTTATTTAATATAAACATAGCCCCAAACAGGCGAGTCAAGCCGTGCCAAGGTTATCCCAACGTCATACCAATCGTGAATGGCAATAATGAGAGGATGTTGATTATGAAGAAATATATAGTCATAGGGTTGATAATGAGTTTGCTGCTGCTAAATCTGACAGGCTGTTCTTCCCCCCAAGCAGAACCCCCCAAGGCAGCTCCTGCAAAGGTAACGCTTATGTTGGATTGGTTTCCCAACACCAACCACAGTGGGTTCTATGTAGCGCAAGATCAGGGCTATTATGCAGCCGAAGGCCTGGATGTCAGCATAGTTCAGCCTGCTGAAGGGGGCAACCCTCAGCTTATTGCTGCGAATAAGGCTGACTTTGCGGTAAGCTATCAGGAAGAAGTCACCACCGCCCGTTCTCAGGACATACCAGTAGTTGCTTTGGCAGCCGTTATTCAACACAACACCTCCGGGTTTGCGTCACCCGTAAGCAAAAACATCAAGACCCCCAAAGACTTTGAAGGCAAGACCTATGGCGGATGGGGTGCCCCTTCCGAAGAAGCTGTATTGAAAGCGTTAATGGCCAAATATGGAGCTGATTTTAACAAGGTAAAAATGGTCAATATTGGTTCTGCTGATTTCTTTGCCAGTATGGAAAAGGGCATTGATTTTTCCTGGATATATCAAGGCTGGACCGGTATCGAAGCTCAGACCAAAGGGATGGCTTTAAACTTTATTAATTTGAAAGACGAAGATAAAGTATTCGACTATTACACCCCGGTAATCATTACCAGCGAGGCTAAAATAGCGCAAAATCCGGAACTGGTTAAGAAGTTCATGCGGGCTACTGCCAAAGGTTATGATTACGCCATCAAAAATCCCGAGCAAACTGCGGCGATTTTGGTGAAGAGTGTTCCGGAGTTAAACAAAGATCTGGTTGCCGCCAGTCAAACTTACCTTTCCCGGCAATATAAGGCTGATGCCCAGCGCTGGGGAGAAATGAAGCCGGAAGTATGGAAAAACTATGCCGACTTTATGTTTGCCAATAAGTTGATAGATAAGAACATCTCGACTGATCGGGCTTTCACGAATGAATTCTTGCCGGAATAGGGGGACTTACTTTGGCGGGTATTAAAGTATGTCAGGTGAGCAAAACTTTGGACAGGGTATTAACCCTGTCCAATATCTCACTAAGCTTGGAATGTCATGAGTTCGCGGTTATTCTTGGCCCCAGCGGCTGCGGTAAAAGCACCCTGTTGAATATAGTTGCGGGTTTAATTTTACCGGATCAAGGGAAGATCGAAATCATCGGGGGCATTGACTGGACCGGGCGCACCGGCAGGATTAGTTATATGCAGCAGAAGGATCTGCTATTGCCTTCGCGTGATATTTTAAACAATGTCTGTATTCCTTTGATATTGAAAGGAATGGATAAGCACGCAGCCTATGCAACCGCTCGCATTTATCTTAAGGATTTTGGCCTGGATGGTTTTGAGAAATATTATCCCCGGCAGCTCTCCGGAGGAATGCGGCAGCGAGCAGCGCTTCTGCGCACCTATCTTTTTACCAGTGATATTATGCTGATGGATGAACCATTTGCCGGATTGGATGCCATAACCCGCCGTAAAATGCAGCTATGGCTAAAAGAAATATGTGCTAACTATAAGCCCACAGTTTTATTTGTTACTCATGATATTGATGAAGCACTGTTGTTGGCTGATAGCATCTATGTTTTTTCACCACGTCCCGCTCAGGTTAAACTGCACATCGAATCGGTTTCATCGTCCCATGTATCCAGAGAGGAACTAAAACAGCAGATTCTGGCATTGCTGGAATCTGATTGATTCAAGTGGAATTGCCAGTGGGCAGTTATGTAACTGATTCTAAATTCAGTTGGATATTAAATTGACAAAAAGGTGGATAAGTTTGTGATACCGATAACAGAAGTTAAATATATAGGCATGACTGAGGAACACATTAAATTTGATACCGAAGCCTGCCTTTTAGAGCCGCCCGACAGAGCGGTTGTCTTTTTTAAAGTTCAAAAGGAGTGGAAGCATTCAGACCATGAGATCCAGATCAAACCAGGCACGCTTTCATTTGGATACTTCTGGAGTGATAAAAATTATAATGTTTACCACTTCATTTTACCTGACGGCAACACCTTAGGGTTTTACATTAATATTGCCCAAAATACCATAATAACTCCTCGCAGCATTGAGTGGCGCGATTTGTACGTAGATGTGTGGATTAATACTGATGGAAGCTTTGCCGTTCTTGATGAGAATGAGGTGCCTGCTACGTTTGATTCAGAGCTAATCCAACTAATAGATAATGTCAAAGAGAATCTTATAAAAGATAAATTCAATTTGGCGGCAGAAATTGAAAAGCAAAGTAAAGAATATCTTTTAATGGTTCTCAGATAATATTTAATATCATCGCATTCGGCTCTAAGTTATCCGGTTTACCGCAGCTAATCTGCAAATAATACCTCAATATTTAATATTTCAGGACGGTTGCCGATACGGATGGGTGGGCCCCAGGTCCCATAGCCACAGGATACAATCACCTGCAGACTGTTCTTGCGCAGATAACCCCAATCCTGTTCAAAAATTGCATCGGTTATATAGTTATTGGGAAACATTTGTCCCCGATGAGTGTGCCCGGAGAACTGCAGGTCAACACCGGCATTTTCTGATACATCGAGATTAGAAGGCTCGTGATCAAGTAAAATTATGGGCAGTTTATTGTTATCAAGGTCGGCCATAATGTCTGACAATTCCAGTCTCTCTGCGCCGTAAAAACGATGCCGGGCAGCATCGTCACGCCCGACCAAATAGAAGTCGTTAGGTATTTCGACCGCTTGGTCGCGCAGTACTTTAATTCCGGCACGCTTAAGGAAATCTATAGTGGCCTCAGCATTACCACTGATATATTCATGGTTACCCATGGCAGCAAAGGTGCCCAGACGGGGTTGCAGGGTTTGCAGCACTTCAGGCATCTCACGCTCGGTGGCCAGGTCTACACCTTCATCAATAATATCCCCGGGCAGGAGAATCAGATCTGGCTGCAGAGCGTTGATTAGGCTAGTCATCTGCTGGAGACGATCAATACCCACTATCCAGCCCAAATGTATATCTGATACTACTACCACCCGCATGCTATCCAGGGTACTTGATTTTTTGGGGAGGGTTACCTCATAATTGCGCACTACCGGATGGAGAGCGTTCCAGGTGCCGTATATCAGTAGCAAGGCAACCAGAGCCAGGACGCTCAATATTACAATATGATAATGTCCTTTCAAGCTGGCGGGAAGTATATCTGACCTATGAACAATAAGACGAGTCAGGTCGCTGATAATCAAGATGAGAATGAGATAGTACATTGCCGCCAGCCAATATGAACTGGCGTAAATAATTACTTTGCCAAGGTTCTGAGGCAAGTAATGTATAATTAGACGACTCAAAGGAAAAGAAAGGGCCAGCAGAGTAACAGCTCCGGCCCCATACATTGCCGGACGATTAGAGGAGTAGAAAATATTGAATGCCTGGTAGACCCGCAGGCCGATATAGTAGTTGCAGAGACTATATAATAATAAAAAAATGCCGAATAACGAAGCTATTTTTAGATTCATGTTGTAAACACCACCTAATATCTTGTATCTTGGTAGGGAAGGTTTCATATCTCATTGTTAGAATTGAAGAATTAACTGCTTTACTTCTGTGCTATAGGTATTATAATAAATGTTGATTATAAATATCCATAGCAGGTCAATGTGTATAATAAATATTAAGTAGGGGCAGTGTAGTTTTGATAAGACAGTTCTCATAGCTGGCTTTGAAGGATTCACTGCTTTACTTCCGTTCTACCGAGATTATAATAAATGTTGATAACAAATATCCATAGCTGGTCAAAGTGCAGATTAATTATTAAATAGGGGGCACGGTTAGTTTTGATAAGACAGTTAATTCGCTGGATATTTGGTCAGAGGATGGCCACCAGCAGACTGAACGAAGAAAAGTTGAGTGTGTTTTGGGGGATGCCTATCCTCTCGAGTGACGCCATATCCTCAGTGGCCTATGCAGTTGAGGAGATACTATTGGTCTTGGTGCCGGTCATGGGGGTTGCATCCTTTCTATGGATGCCCCGGATAGCTACCGTAATCATCATACTGCTGCTGATTTTAACATTCTCTTACCGTCAGGTTGTAGATGCTTATCCCCATGGGGGAGGAGCCTATATTGTGGCTCGAGAAAACTTAAGCCCTCTGGCGGGTCTGGTTGCCGGTGCTTCCCTCTCGGTCGATTATACGCTTACTGTAGCGGTGAGTGTGTGTGCTGGTGCGGCCGCAATCACTTCGGCGGTGCCAGCGTTATTTCCGCATCGCGTAGCACTGAGTGTAGGCATAATTGTCCTCCTGGTTATCGGTAATGTACGCGGTATCCGAGAATCATCACGGATATTCAGCATTCCCACCTATGCTTTTATTTTTGCCCTTATAGCTCTGTTGGTGACAGGTGTAATCAACCATGTTAACGGCACGATCGTTTCAGCTCCCCTTACACCGTTGGGACCGGTATCAATGGAAACTCAAGTGGTAGGTTTATTCTTGTTGCTGCGAGCCTTTGCTTCCGGCTGCAGTGCCGTGACCGGGGTGGAAGCGGTAAGTAATGCGGTTCCTAATTTTAAGGATCCCGCCCCCCGTAACGCTAAAATGGTTTATACCATGCTGGCCTTGGCAATTATCGTTTGTTTTGGCGGAGTAGCTTACCTGGCCACTCTGTATCATACCATCCCCGATCCCCGCCAAACAGTTATTGCCCAGTTGAGTGTGGATATATTCGGGCAGGGCTTTATGTTCTATTTTATCCAGGCGACTACGGCCACAATCCTGGCCCTAGCAGCCAATACTGCCTTTGTAGGCTTCCCTACCCTGCTTTCGGTAATAGCTCAGCATGGTTACGTACCTCGCCAGATGGCCCTGCGCGGTCACCGTCTTAACTTCACCAATGGCATTACGATCCTGGCCATCTTAGCCATCATTCTGGTGATTGTATTTCAGGCTGATACCCATCTCCTTATCGGCTTATATGCGGTAGGCGTCTTCACCTCATTCACCCTTTCCCAAGGGGGTATGCTGGTGCATTGGTTCCGCGAGAAGTCACCGGGCTGGCAGTACAAAGCTCTGGTAAACGGGTTGGGGGCCTTAACCACACTCACCGCAGTGGTTATTATAGGCGTGACCAAGTTTACTGAAGGTGCCTGGATTGTATTTATGGTCGTACCCATTATCATTTTGCTTATGTTGAAGATAAAGCGTCATTACGAATCAGTTGCTCAGCAACTGGATATTCCCAATGATACTCTGAGTCAGATACAACTGGTTTCAGCATATTCTCATCACGTGATAGTGCCCATTGACAGCCTTAATGCCATGGTAGTCAAGGCGTTGCGTTATGCCCGTACCATGACTGCCAATGTTGAAGCTTTTCATATTGAGACTTATGAAGGGGAGGCAGACAAGCTGAAGCTTAAGTGGGCCATGCTGAACACAGACATTCCGCTAATAATCAGACATTCGCCTTATAGAGAAGTAGTTGGCCCGCTTAAAGAATATATCGATTCAGAGGAACATGGCTCCCAGCCCGGTGATATTATTACTGTGCTGCTGCCCCAGTTTTTTGTGCCGAAATGGTGGCAGACAATCCTACACAATAATACCAGCTTATTCATTGCCAACGCCATGTTTAGCAAACGCAATGTAGTGGTATCAATATTGCCTTTCTACCTGGAAGATTTGAACCGGTATAAAACTAAAATAACCACTCCAGTACCGAAGCCATCCCAGCAATTGGAGAAGCAGGATTGAAATAGCCATGAGCCGCCTAAACATTGATTAGGCGGCTTATTGTTTTTTGAAAGGATGGGATCAATGAGCATTCTGGGCAAAAAACTTTGGCGTTACATAGAAAGGAATCTGGGCCAGGCCTAACTGTAGCGACGATCGTTATGACAGGGATTATAGTCATTGCTATGAGCAGTTCTTGCTTCATCCTAAGTCATACCCATTAACCTATCTATTTTTGGCAGCGGGAGGTATTATTTTTATAGGACTGGCCCATCGGGTGGCCTTGAAAGGCATAAAGTACTTAGATGTGGTAGCAACCTGGAAAAACAATGATTAATCAGAGCGTGTTTTAGCAATAAATCTTGCTTATGGGGGGGAGAAGATGGAGCGCAAGGTGCTGATGAGTCTGGAAAAAATTAAGAAAACCTATGATATGGGAGAAGTCAAAGTGGAGGCTTTGAAAGAGAGTTCCCTGGATATTTATGAGGGCGAAGTGCTGGTTATTCTTGGCCCCAGTGGTTCTGGCAAAAGCACCCTGTTGAACATTATGGGAGGAATGGATTTACCAACCAGTGGAGAGATAATCTTCAATGGTGACAAACTGAGCAAGGCCAGCGAGGCTGTGTTGACGCAGTACCGGCGCAATCAGGTAGGTTTCGTGTTCCAATTTTATAACCTTATACCGGATTTAACTGCACGAGAAAATGTAGAACTGGCAGCTCATCTGGTCAAGAATCCCTTGCCCATCGAAGGAACTCTGATCGAGGTAGGGCTGGAAGGACGGCTGGATCATTTTCCTTCCCAAATGAGTGGTGGGGAACAGCAGCGCGTATCAATTGCGCGGGCGATCGTTAAGAATCCCCGCATACTCTTATGTGACGAACCTACCGGAGCCCTGGACTATGAGACCGGTATATTAATTCTGGGTGTACTGAAGAAGATCAATGTAGAAAAGGGTTGTACCGTAATTCTAATTACCCATAATATGGCCATTGGTGAGATGGGAGACCGGGTGGTAAGGATGCGCAGCGGAGAGATAGGTAGTGTCACCGAGAATCCTAACCCTCTGCCCCCCGAAAGGATTGAATGGTAATGGGTATTCTGGGGAGAAAGTTATGGCATTTTATCAGGCATAACATGGGCCAGTTCCTGGCTGCGACCGCAGTGGTTACGATCGGGATCATGGCTTATATCGCCTTGAATACGACCTATTATAACTTAAGTCAATCCCAAACCAAATTTTATCAGGAAAACAATTTTGCGGATTACTATTACCAGATGGTTAAAGCGCCTGAGGAAGTCGTCAAACAGGTTGAAACCATTCCAGGGGTAATGGGAGTGACGGGGAGAATCCAAAAGGATCTGCCCATTTTCAAACCCAATGATGAGCGGGCCACCGCCCGCTTAACCAGCTACACTTTGCCCATTGATGATGAACTGAACCGGATTACGCTGGAACAAGGCAGGCTGTTTACCGCCAATCAGGGGGGCAGCAATGTCGAAGCCGATGTGGATCCACAGTTTGCTCCTGCCAATCATCTCAACTGGGGAGATCCCATAGCTGTAGTAGTGGATGGCAAAGAAAGACTGCTGACGGTCGTAGGCGCCGCCACCAGCCCGGAATTTGTTTATCCCATGAAAGATGCGGCGGATATTCTGCCCGATCCATTGAAATTTGGCATATTCATGGTAGAACAGCGGCAGGCCCAACAGCTGCTTAATATGCCCGGGCAGATAAACCAGGTCCTGCTTGAATTTTCCCCCGGTGCTGACCAGACCCAGGTCATTGCAGCCGTAACCGATATTCTTAAGCCCTATGGACTGCTGGGATCTTATCCCCGTAAAAACCAACTAAGTCATGCGGTGCTGCAGGCAAAGTTGGATGGTATTCACTCGATGGCCTTATTCATGCCGATGATTTTTTTGGCCATGGCGGCCATGATTCAGTTCATCATCCTGCGCCGCATGGTTAAAAGCCAACGTACCCAGATAGGGGTTATGAAGGCCCTGGGCTACAGTAACTACCAGATAATATGGCATTATACGGTTTATGCCCTGACGGTGAGTGTGGTGGGCGCCTTGCTGGGGTCAGGACTGGGGGTTCTGGCGGCGGGCGGTATCTCGGGAATATTTGCCAAGTATTTCAACCTGCCCGGGGGGCTGAAGGGTTTTGATCTTAATACTCTGGGCTATGCCATCCTGCTTAGTTTAGTGATCGGCACAGTCGCAGGTTTAGCCGGTTCGCGGGGAGTGTTGCAGATCCAGCCGGCGGAGGCCATGCGACCGGAGCCTCCGCCGGTCGGTGCCCGGAGTATGTTGGAAAAATGGTCATCTCTGTGGAGAACTTTCAGCCCGGGGTGGAAGGTAACCTTCCGCAATATTGCCCGTAATCGGGGCCGATTTCTGGCAACCATGATCGGGGTGGTGTTTGCCGTCGGGTTATTGATCCTTCCTTTTTTCATTAACGATGCCATCGATTACATCATGGTTAAGAATTATTATCAAGGCGAGAGCTATGATCTCATCGTCCGTTTCAGTTCGATGACGTCGGAGAGGGAGTTGACTAATATAAGCCGCCTGGATGGGGTGGAGCGGATAGAAGGCTTTATGGAAATACCGGTGAAAATACATTTCCAGGACAAGGCCGAAGACGAGGTACTGCTGGCCTATCCGGTCGATCTGAGTATGAAAAAATTGCAGGATGCCAACGGTGGAACGATCAAGGTGCCGGAGGACGGCATAATAATCAATCAAAGAACTGCGCAAAAGCTGGGAATCAAGATCGGCGATCAGGTCGAAGTAGAAACCACCCTTCCCGTGGGACCGAGTCACCTGGACCGGATGGAAATAATTGGAGAGACGGAGCAGCTGTTTGGTGGGGGGTCTTATATCAGTCTGGAGCGGGCCAATCGCATTCTGCAGGAGAGTCGGCTGGTTTCCGGAGTGATGCTAAAAATCGTACCGGGCCAGACCGATGGGGTCGCCAGCCAACTGAACCAGATGTTGGGCATCGCTTCCGTAGTTAGCAGCGAGAAGGAGATTCAGACTTTTCAGCAAGAGGTGGGAGGGGTGCTGGCCACCGAGGTTTCTATCTTAATCTTTTTTGCTGTCCTGCTTGGGTTTGCCATCGTTTACAACGCCTCGGTTATAAGTTTCGCCGAAAGGCGGCGGGAGTTTGCTAGCTTGAGGGTATTGGGCTTTACTATGAGGGAGATATCGGGCCTATTGCTGCAGGAAAATATGATCCTGTTGATCGGCGGGATCATTATGGGTCTGCCTTTGGGACGATGGATGGTTCAATCCTATGTGCAATCGGCCAGCACCGATCAGTTTACCTTGCCGGTCGTAATCTATCCTGCAACCTATCTTTATGCAGCGATTGGAGGTATTATCTTCGTAATGGTGGCGCATCTTTTCGCCGTCAGGGGAGTAAAAGATCTGGATATGGTTTCGACTTTGAAAAACACTGATTAGTTAGGGAGGTTGGTTAAGAAAATGCGCAACAAGATTTACTGGGCAATATTATTGGCAATCACCTTGGCAGGCTTAGGATATTATTTTGGTACGGCAGCGACCGCAGTAGAGACGATAACTGTCAGTCAGGGGGGGGTTCAGCATACAGTAGTAGACACCGGGTATGTACAATCAGCCCAGAAAACTGACATATACGCTACTCAGAGTGGGCGGATTATCAGCCTACCAGTTACGGTGGGGCAGAATATTGAAAAAGGTCAATTAATCATGATTTTGCAGAATAGGGATTTGTCTATGAGTTCCAATCAGCTGCAAATTCAATTAAGTCAGGCTAATGCTGCAGTTGCGGCAGCCGAGTCGGCCATCGAACAGGGCCGTTTGACTCTAGCGGATGCTCAAGCCAAATTTACCAGAGCCCAGGAATTGTTCAAGGCTGGCGCGATTAGCCAGGTGGAATATGATGGAGCTCAATCCCTGCTGGAGACAAACCAGGCCAGTTTTCAATCCCAGGAAAAAAGTCTGCAGTCAGCTCGTGAGCAGGTCAACAACTATCAGACCTTACTAGCCAGCTCCAATCAAAAGGAAACCGAATTACAAGTAAGAAGCCCCATAACGGGTACCTTAATGCAGCTGCCGGTACAGCAGGAGCAGGTCGTTACACTTGGGGCTCTATTAGCGCAGGTGGCCTGGGCTAATAATTTAGAGATTAAGGTCGATTTATTGAGTGATGATCTGGGAGAAATCCAGATAGGGCAAAAAGCGCAAATTACAGCACCGGTTTTGGGGGAAAAAGTCCTTAATGGCGAAGTCATTCAGATATACCCGCAGGCAGAAGAGAAGCAGTCAGCCCTCGGGGTAATCCAACGGCGGGTCCCAACTATCATTAAATTGGAAGATAACGGCAATTTGAAACCCGGTTATGAAACCCGAGTCAGTATTATTACGACCAGCAAGGATAATGTTTTGCTGGTACCCCGGGCAGCAGTCATAAGCAGCGCTAATGGTGAAAAACAGATAATGGCGGTGGTTAATGGCCGGGTTGTATTCCGCGTAGTAACCACCGGACTCATGGATAGCAACAATATAGAGATTACCGGGGGCCTGAATGCAGGCGATCAAATAATTAAAGATGCCAGTACAACTCTGAAACCGAATACGCACGTTAAAGCCAAACAGGTTTAACAATACAGCGGGAGGGTGTCTATGAAAAGTGAGATAAATGTCAAGGGGCCAGCTGCTCTTTTTAAACATACTGATCATAAGGTGAAAAATGTAAATGAAGAGTTCGATGAAAGATTGACCATGGGGCAGCGGGTCGCTGACAGAGTGGCCACGGTGTTGGGTAGTTGGCCGTTTATCATATCCCAGAGCATAATTCTAGCTATATGGGTAGCTATTAACGTCTATCTGGTAACGATGTCTATGTTACATCCCGGCTATCTCAAAGCCTGGGATCCCTATCCTTTTATTCTGCTTAACTTGGTACTAAGCCTGCAAGCCGCGTATGCAGCCCCGGTGGTAATGATGAGCCAAAACCGCCTATCAGATCGAGATCGCCTGTCTGCTCAAATGGACTATGAAGTTAATCTTAAAGCCGAGCAGGAAATTAAGGTTATCATGGAGCACCTGGTCCATCAGGATGAATTGATGGGAGATATTATGGCCAGGCTGGAGGAACTACAGCAGGCAAAGTGATGAATACAGTTGCATATTAAAAGCAAACTAATGGGTGAGTCGCTGGCTTTGGATGGGGAACATGTAGGGACAATTATTTATAAGGATAAATAGAATTCAAAAAAGTTCAAAGCTGCCTGGTTGAGGCAGCTTTTTTGTGTATTTGACTATGCCCGATCACCTTTAGTATCTACGCAATTGACATGTCTTGTTCGTTATTACTGGTGATGTCTGCCGCTCCGGTGGTGAAGGTAATAATCCTGTCGAGATCTAACTGCTTTTTATTACTACCCTTAAGGCTTTCACAGATGGTCAGGACATAGACCGTATTGCGTTGCAAGACCTGCCGGGGATGGATGATGATTTCCTTTTGCCTTTCAGACCGATCATTCGCTTCAGCCATGATAACATCTATTTCAACGGGTTGCCTCTTGCTGCTTTCCAAAGAGAAGCACTGCAGATTGTGATCCCGCACCGCTTTGGCTATGACGTTGTTGGAAAAGGTCAGCTTTATATCTTCATCGATCGGAACATTCTCGGCATAGGATGCGATATTGCTGCCAGCTAATATCAATGAAAGATATGAACTGCTCAATTCCGTGTTAAAAGGTATGATGTCCATGACTTCCTGCTTTGAAAATGTCACAGTGTGGTCTTCCCGCAGATAACTATAATTATTGGCCTGCAGGAGTTTAGATATGAAAATCTTATAGGCCGGGCCGTCAGCAAGCCGGGAAAGAGGCCTGATAATAAAGGTCCTTCCAGCTTTTTGCCCATACATCCGTTTGTTACCAGGTATTACTTCACTAGGCACTTCTTTCATCTTCTCGTCTAATAGCTGGAAACACCCCAAATTTCTTTTCATACCCTCAGGTATTCTGTGCTCCATAACTGCGGAGACATTGGCCGAGAAGACAAGCTCTATTTCAAAAACATCCGGTTCAGAGTGATTAAGGTTGATAGCCTTTAAGGCTAACGAGTGTTCTCCAGATTCGTTTCCATTGCTTAGCGATGCGATAAATAAATCAAGCGCATCCACCTGTTCGGGCGGTAGTTTTCGTATATTGCTGGTGATCCGGTTGATTTTTGACGATTGAGGCTTATTCATCAAGTCTTGACCAAGCAACTCACCTATACTAATTCCCAATCCTTGGGATAATTTCCTCAGGGTTTCGAGGGTCGGCTGCTTTTCGCCCGATTCAATTCGCCAAATAAATGACTGGCTCAGACCGGATTGTTTCGACAGTTTGGATGCTGAAAGCTTCCTGCTTTCCCTAAGCTGTTTCAAGCGGTTCCCAAAGTCCATGGATGTAAGCCACCTCCCTAGTAGATTATGCCATGACCTTAGTCAATATACAATACTTTCCATACAGGACGACCATCACTCATATCGGCACTAATTGATAAAAGAATCACATGAAAAAAATAGAATTTTATGCAAATTTTTATCAATTTATGTTATGTTATAAAGAAAGATGCCTAAAGACATAAAATACTTATACCTATAGGAATTTTATTAAAGGAGAGAACATGGTGTCAAGCGGTATCAAGGGGATGATTCTCTAGTCAATCAGTACCCAATCTATTTTGTGACTGTATAAAAGAAACTTCATACAATAAGTTTACTAAATATGGATGCTATGATCCCGGGGTTGTATTTGGACGCTAAGACCCTGAGGTGAGCTAGTAGCGTAACCGGCCTGTGAGCCGGTTATTTGTTTCTGGGGAGAAATTTAATAGCACGAATCGTAATTCAATATATCCATCGTGTTGACAGTACATCGAACTAGATTGCGAATTCTATTTACCCAATAGTGAGAGCCGGCTCTCAATTGTACAGTATCAAAACTAAATTACACAATAATCAAAACTAAATATGCTCCGAGCCTGAGCACCTAAAGTGAAAACCATGGTTATCAGGACGATACGGTACTTTTGGAAACGAGTGTACCCCCCAATGTGGAAAGGAGAAGCTGAATTCGACCAGATTATGGGCGGACTGCTTTTCGCGGTTCGCCTTTCTTATTTATTTGGTTGCTGATAACTAGTTATATAGTTGTCTTTGCCCGGCACTTCTATCTGCCGGGCTTATGGTTTTTCTGGGATCAAAATATCATGGAAGGAGGGTTATTGGGCAGAACGCCCGCAATATTTTGTGAGCATGAATTAGTAGAGAGTGGCAATTTATGTTTGTTGCAAGATGATTGATAAAGCTCGTTTTAACAAATATAAATTATGCCTATTAGAACGTTTATGGTGAAAAGATTGGAGGGATTAATAAATTGACTCATCGAATATCGAAAGGGTTATTAAGGACAATAAGCCTTATCATGTGTTTTCTGACTCTTAGTTGGGGTTTGATGCCTGTAGCTCAAGCTGTAGATGTGGGAGCAGCACCGATAGTTGCAAGCTCAGAAGTTACTGACAAAGGAGATATCAGTATCACATTTAATAAGGCTATGGCAGATCCAGCGGGTAAGGAAGCGCAGTTTTGCGTTGAGGTCAATGATGGGGAGGTTGATGTTACCGATTTACAAACAACCAGCACCCCCGAGAAGATCAAACTGGTGCTTGCCAACAAGGTAGTAGGTGGCCAAAGTGTGACGGTTGCCTATAACATGGGAATGGATGAGGCTAGCCAGATCGCGGCAGTCGATGGAGGAATTTTGGAAACATTTCCTGCACAGACTGTGACTAACAATCTTCCTAATGCCCCGCCAGTCCTGAGTGCAGATGCCATCAATAATATTGTCGGCCAGGCAGTGGAAATTACTTTCACTGATAATAGCGCCTGGAAAACAGCTATCACCGAAATTGATGCTGATGGGGTTGCTTTGGGAAATACCAAATACACCATAAATAATGCAAGCATTAATATAGCTGCCGATGTATTTACCAGTGCCAAAGATTATACCATTATAGTAAAAGCTACTGGTTATGCAGATGCGAATATTAATCAGGCCATAACAGCAGCGCAAACAAATGATCTTCCAAAAACACCGCCCGCCTTAAGTGCGGATATCACCAATAATATTGTTGGCCAGGCGGTTGAAATCACCTTTAACGATGATAGTGCCTGGAGAACAGCTATAACCGAAATTGATGCTGATGGGGTTGCTTTGGGAAATACCAAATACACCATAAATAATGCAAGCATTAATATAGCTGCCGATGTATTTACCAGTGCCAAAGATTATAACATTGTAGTAAAAGCTACTGGTTATGCAGATGCGAGTATTAGTCAGGCCATAACAGCAGCGCAAACAAATGATCTTCTAAAAACACCGCCCGCCTTAAATGCGGATATCACCAATAATATTGTTGGCCAGGCGGTTGAAATCACCTTTAACGATGATAGTGCCTGGAGAACAGCTATAACCGAAATTGATGCTGATGGGGTTGCTTTGGGAAATACCAAATACACCATAAATAATGCAAGCATTAATATAGCTGCCGATGTATTTACCAGTGCCAAAGATTATAACATTGTAGTAAAAGCTACTGGTTATGCAGATGCGAGTATTAGTCAGGCCATAACAGCAGCGCAAACATCGTCTCCGCCTGCCTGGGCATCTGATGCAGGCATTGCGGTAAGTAATGTGACCGGGAGCAGCTTCAGCCTCAATTGGACGGCAGCGACCGATGCGCAGAGCTACAAAGTCGTAGTAAGCAATACAACCGGTGGGTCAACTACTCCTGTGTTAGATACTACTGTAGCAACAGGTACTTCACTTGACGTAACTACTGCTCTTACGGCTAACCGCCATTATGACATTAAGGTTACGGCCAGCAATTCTGCTGGGGATAGCCCCACCAGCCTGACCAGTCTGGTGGTTACTACACCTGATAAGCCATCATTTAGCCCTGCGTTGGCTTCAGGTATCCCCAATGGCAGCGTCAGTCGGTATGTGTTCCAGCCGGCGGCAACTATAGTAGATACGACAAGTTTTGAGCAAATATATGCATATGATAATGTGGTTGACCCTGCAAATACCAGATTTTTGTGGTATTTGCAAGCAGGTTTTAACAATACCAATGCCCGAGTCCATGTCGATTCATACCGTCTTTTCAATTTGACTGACGGTGAAGAAATAGCGTTGAATTATGGTGATACTAATTTCGGTACCAGTACCAGTGGCTGGACAGCTAGCGGGATAACCGAAAGTGATACCGGATATAAATTAACCAGTTTAATGACTTCTGGTGATTTTAAAGTAGCAAAACTTACACCTCCTGGTTATAGTGTGTGTGTCCGTTTTGAACTTGATATTGCTAAATACCTGGAACCTGATAAAGAATATGCGATTACTATTGACCCACAATTTAATACCGGTGGTAATAGCCCCACTGTTTTAGGCAAGGTGTACCGCTTTGAGTTTAGTACCTTTATGGCCGATACCCAGGCACCAGTATGGGAAACGGGTGACCAAATAAGTATGGGTGAAATAACTGTCAACAGCATCGCTTTAAGCTGGCCGCCAGCTAGTGATATTTCTGGTGTTGCCAAATATAAAGTGGCCGTTAGCAAAGATGGTAACCCGCTTAGTCAACAGCATCGCTTTAAGCTGGCCGCCAGCTAGTGATATTTCTGGTGTTGCCAAATATAAAGTGGCCGTTAGCAAAGATGGTAACCCGCTTAGTAATTGGGAAACCGCCAACCTCAACTATACCGTAACCGGCCTTTCCTCCAATACCCAATACAGCTTTACTGTTACGGCGCTGGATGCGGCCCGCAATGAGAGCAGCCCTTTAGCTGCGGTTACTGCTAAGACCCAGCCTGCTATTCCGGTTTGGTCGGCTAATGCGACCCTAACAGCTGATAGTGTCCTGGCTACCGAACTCGTTTTACGATGGCCGCAGGTAAGCAATACCAGTGATCTGGCGGGGTATAAAGTCTATGTCGACGGAGCCGAGGAAGCCAGCCTTCCTGCCATGCAGTCTTATTATGAACTTTACGGATTAAATAGCGGGCAGAAATACACCCTTGCTGTGCAGCCTTTTAACGAAATCGGGCAACTTGGTAATGCCATCGAAACTATGGTGGTAACCCCTGGAGCCGGCGGATTAACGTTTAATTTTTCTCCTGCCGCGACAGATCAAGGTGAAACAAGCTATTATCACAACTATGCTATCGTCAATCCAGTAGATTTGGACAATTTTAGCTTGGGTTGGAATTTTGGCAATGGTCTGGACAAAAACTTAAGGTTTAATCTGGAATGTATTCACCTCATCAACAAAACCTCCGGTCAGGAAATACCTCTGGATTTGGGAAATCAACCTTATGTTTCCACCCTCGAGGGTATATTCTACGCCGGAGATTTCAAATACATCAGTACTGGTGGCGGTAGTGGCGGAGGTACAGGTAACGGTACGGGCGGTGCTGATGCCTCCAAGACCCGTTTATTAAAATTTGAGCCAGGTGCCGCTACCCTAGCCCAGATAACCAAAGGTAGCCAGTATGTGATTGAGATCGATCCGGAATTTACCGCCAACAATGGAACTGCCAAACTAGGGAAAATATTTGCCTTTGCATTTACGACTGCCCTAGATGATACGCAAGCTCCTACCTGGCCGGTTGATGCTCAAATTACCGCTAGCAAGGTGGGGACAGATGCTTTTGTATTAAGCTGGCCGCAAGCTGCTGATAACATTGGTATTACTGAATATCAGCTTTATAAGCAGGGCGGAACGCTGGAATTAATTCAGGCCTTTGGCAGCCAGACCACCTCCTATAAAATGGAGGGGTTAGTCCCAAATACTACCTACAATCTGGTTTTACGGGCCAGAGACGCCAAATCTCATTTTACTTCCGACCTGAATTTATCGGTGAAAACACTTTTGACAGATGATCAGGCTCCTACCTGGCCTACAGGCAGCAATCTGACTGCTGATAATATTTTGTATGACAATATGGATTTAAAATGGACGTCGGCTGATGACAATGTGGAGGTTACCGGCTACCGGTTACTGAAGAACGGCACCAAGGTAAGCGAGTTTGACGCTAATACCTTTACTTATCATATAACCCAGCTTACCCCTGCAACTGCCTATATTTTCATGGTGGAGGCCCGGGATAAGCAAGGCAATTATAGTGCTAGTGGACCCAAGCTGGCCATCAGTACCATTGCAGGAGAGGCTGATACCACAGCTCCTTATTGGACTAACAATGGTTCCTGGTCAACCAGTACCACCTATAACTATGATAAAACCTATCCAGTCTATCACTGGGCATGGGCGGATGACAATGTGGCGGTAACGGAGTACCAGGTATACCGAAACGGCACTTTTCTTGCAACGGTGGACGCTTATACAAATAGCTACAGTGACGTTTTAAATCTTAATAACTCCAATTATACTTATTCTGTCTATGCGGTTGACGCTTCCGGTAATCGGAGCGTGGAAGGACGTCCGATGACAGTTGGCAGCGGCGACCCGAATCAGGACACTTATTCACCGGTCTGGCCGGCTGGCACCAACATTACTCTGTCAGAATTTACTGATATCACAATGAAGGTAAAATGGACACCTGCACAGGATAATGTGGCGATCAGGGGCTATGTAGTTATTAAAGACGGGTTATGGGTAGAATGGACCGATCGCGGCGAAGCAGAATCCGATCACCGCAGTTTTAAAGACTGCTTTACCGTTTACAACCCCATATATAACCCCGGGCCGGCTGTTAACTATCCACCTCTGGTTTCCGGACAAACCTATACTTTCTCGATAAAGGCTTTTGACCCCACGGAAAATTCCTCCAAGGGCGATCCTAAAATAACATTCGTGATGGGGACCGATCCCACGGCTGGAGCCGGGATACCCTTTAGACTCACCAATGCGGACAATAAAAGAGGATCTTTAAACAGTGTCACCGGTGCCCTTAACCAGGTGCTGGCCGCACAGGACCCCGAAAAGATCAAGTTTACCTGGGAGTTTGACGAGCTTCTGGCAACCGGTTATGCGGATAAGATTAGTTTAAGCAATGCTGCAACTGGTGAACAGATAACTCTAGACCCGGCTGATTTCCTATACAGTGAAAGTAACGGCAAAGGGATAATGACCCTTGATCTGGCCAAAACCAGTATCAAGCTGGCTGATAATACCAAGTACGTGGTTTTGCTGGACAAATCGCTGGCATCTCAGAGTGGGAAACAGCTAGGGTTTAATACCGGCTGGGAGTTTACCACCGATGTTGCCGATAAAGAAGGTCCCCAGTGGGAAGCGAACGACACCCTGAATGTCAACTACGTCAAAGCGCCTACCACCGCCACCCTGACCTGGCCGGCTGCTAAAGACAACGTGGCCATTACTCATTACAAGGTTTACCAAGGAGACACGATGCTTGCGAACCTGCCAGCCGAAACGCTGACCCTTGACGTGGAAGGTCTTCAAGTGAACTTCCTATACAGCTTTAAGGTTGTAGCCGGGGACTACCTGGAAAACCTCAGTTCCCCTCTGACAAAGGCAACTACCACCCCGGTCGCCGATTCCGCGGCTCCGGCCTGGCAGTCAAGCGATACCCTATCATTTACCGATATTGCTTCGGATAATGTCACGGTGACCTGGCCGGAGGCAAGAGACAACTATAAGGTTAAGGCTTATAAGGTTTACAAGGACACTGGCAGCGAACCATTAGCCGAGGTTGCTAGTGATGTGCTTACCTATACTATTACAGGTTTAACAGGAGAAACTTCATATAACATTACGGTTAAAGCATTGGATTATACAGGAAACTCAACAGATCTTTCGGGTAGTGTAACATCCATTGCCGACAACGTAAATCCAGTTTGGCCCGAAGGCAGTAAACTGCAGGCCAAAGACATCAAAGATACCTCCGTTACCCTGTACTGGGATGCAGCTACCGATAATGTGGGAGTAACAAAATATCAAGTATATCGCAACGGAGAACTGATTCAAACTGTTGACGGAACTAAAACAGAGACAAACGTAAGCGGTTTGAAGGGAGCGACGGAATATATATTCGCGGTAGAGGCTGAGGACTTAAAAGAGAATAAAACCGCGACCCGGTTAAGCCTAATGCAATGGACAGCCCCCGATTCCATTACAGCCGGTGCGGCCTTCCCCTTTAATTTAGAGCAGCCTGTTTCTTATAATTTGAACGCTGATCTTACCAGCAACACATTAAACAACGCGGTTGACGGCAGTTTTACTAAAAACAGTGTGGCGTTCAACTTTAGCTTTAGTAAACAATTAACCAATGGTACCTGGCTTAATAATATTGCTTTAAATAGTAATGAAGGGACAGCAATTCCTCTGGCGGCTGATGATTTTTACTATACGAATACAGGCACCGATGTTTCCAGACTGAAAATAGCTGTTCCGGCTGAGTTGATGTCTTATGGCGAGTATGTGCTGACAGTGAAACAGGATTTAAAAGCTGCCGATGATATGCTTTTAGGACGTAATTTTACCTGGAAATTTACTGTTTCGCCGGGTTTGTACGGGGTAACCGATATAGCCGCAGGTTTTTATACAAATGGCTTGCCGGTTGGATCTTCGGAGCGGTTTTATCTCATGTTGAAGGATGACGGCAGTGTCTGGACCTGGGGAAATAATACCTATGGAATGCTGGGCGATGGCACAACCGACCGGAGAGAGATTCCCACTAGAGTTGAAGCTTTAACTGGTATTGCTGCTCTGGAAGCCGGACGGAACAGTGCCTTTGCGCTGGATCAGGATGGTGCGGTCTGGGGCTGGGGATCAAATGAATACGGGCAGTTAGGCCGGGGGACTGTACCTAGCGGCACCAGCGGACGCTATGGTAACACAGTACCGGTAAAAGTTGCCGGACTGCCGACTATTGAAAAAATCAGTTTTGGTTATGGCCATGTTGTTGCTCTCGATGTCAACGGTGAGGTATGGGATTGGGGCAATGCCGTTAAAGATGGGTATGCTGAGGAAGTGGAGCGCAGCGGAACCCCCTTGAAAGTAAGCGGATTGTCCAATGTAATTGACGTTGCTGGCGGGTACAATGCTTCTCTGGCTGTAACCGGCAACGGGGATGTATATACCTTTAGTTATGGCCGGACGCCAGCAAAAATAGAAGGTTTGAGTGAGATTGTTGCCGTAGACGCACAGGATCAAATGTGGATGGCGCAAAAGGCAGATGGAACGGCATATATCTGGGATAGCCTCTACTCCTACCAGGGTACGGTTAGCCACACCCCGCTGAAAATTGCCGATGCAACCCAGGTTAAATCCGTTGATGCTGACGGCCCTCATATTTTAGGAACCAACGGACAGGTAAGCTATGTTGCCTACAGCGCTCAGCCTGTTCTGGGGACTCAGATCCCTATGCTCAATAATGTTGTAAAACTGGCCAGCTCAGCCGGTGGGGGACTGGCACTGAAAACGGACGGCTCAGTACTGCAATTTATAGGCACAAGTGCAACAGCGGTTCCCTTTAACATGGATCCCATTGCACCTCCGGTATGGCTGGATGGCAGTATACTGTCGATCACTAACCTGGCCGAAACCGGGTTAACCCTAAATTGGCAAAAGCCAGATGCTGATGTTTCAGGATTTGCAATTTTTATTGATGGAACTAGGGTAACGACTGTTTCCGGCAATACTTTAAGCTATGATGTCTTAGGGCTGACCAAAGGCCAGACGTATACGTTCAAAGTTGAAGCCCGTTATGTTGACAGCGCTTGGACGACGACCGGACCCCAGATTAAACAGACTATGATTGAATGGAATCCGGTTATGCCTGGTAAATTAGCTATGAGCGGCAAACACACCTTGATGATTGGAGACGATGGCAGTGTTTGGGCGTGGGGCCAAAACGACTATGGTCAACTAGGCATCGGCAATAGCAGTGAGCAATTAACACCTGTCAAGATCAACAGCCTGACCAATATTGCTGCAGTAGCCGTAGGCGATAACCATAGTTTAGCCCTGGATAGAGACGGCAATGTTTGGGCCTGGGGCAAAAATGATCTATATCAGTTGGGTAATGGCAATACAACCAACAGCAATACCCCTATTAAAATTATAACCGGTAATATAAAAGACATTTCTTCAACGGCCAATTACAGCCTGGCCTTGAAAAACGACGGCACAGTATTGGGCTGGGGTGAACCCTGCTATGCGAACTGCTCTTTTGCTCTGGAGGGCGGCAGTGGGCATACACCTGTTCAGATGTGTTCCAACAACAGCAATCCAGCTGACGTTCATGCCTTCACCGAAGTAAAAGATATTGCAGCTGGACGTACATTTAGTGTTTATCTTTTCAGCGACGGCAGAATTTGCCGGCAGGGTTACTTTATCGACGAAGTGGGCGCGCCGACTTACTGGCCAATGCGCTATTATTCAGCACCGCTGGGTATTGCCGCGATTGCTGCCGGTGAGAACTTTGTGATTGCGTTGAAAGAAGACGGAACGGTATTAGCAATTGGCGATAATAATGCAGGTCAATATGGCAACGGGACTCTGGCCAACGGTACTCCCGCTAATCCTCGTCCTTATGGTGCCGCAACGGGACTAAATAATATCGTGGCGGTGGCTGCAGGCGGATATCACGGAATTGCGTTAGACCAGGACGGCAACGTTTATACCTGGGGTAAAAACCTTAACGGCCAGCTAGGTACCGGAAAGACAGATATTAAACTCACCCCGGTCAAGGTTGGAAACCTAACTGGAATCACCGCAATTGGCGCCGGCCCGGAAAGCAGCATCGCCTTTAGAAATATGCAAAAGGTTTATGTCTGGGGCAATAACGAGAACGGTCAATTCGGTGATGATAGTAAAACAATGTCAAAAGTTCCGGTAGTAGTAAAAATGGGAGGCTATAATACAGATATAGATGCACCTGTATGGCCTGCACATTTTGCTCTGGTGGCAACTAATATCAGCGAAAATCGTATAACTTTACTGTGGAGTCCTGCTAATGATGATATAGGCGTCACAGCTTATGAGGTTTACGTCAACGGCGTTAAGAAAGCAGATGTCGATGGAACCACGCAGGAATACATCGTTACCGATTTAACAGTCGATACGGAGTATACCTTCAGTATTAAAGCCAAAGACGCGGCTGGCAACACCAGTGATATGAGTAAGACGATATTGGCTACTGCCAAAGCCAGTCCCAAGCCAATAGAGATTACCAAGCCAGCCGTAACGGTAGATGATAACAATAAGAATTTGGGCATAACAGAACATACTCCGCCTACTACCATAACCATTCCCAACACGGTTAGCGATGCCACCATTAATGTAGCGGCATTGTTGAATGCTCCGGTAATGGGAACAGTTTCCAGTGATGCCTTACCTGCCTTATCCATATCAGCAGATACATCAATTGGTGTGACCGAAGTGGCGATCCCGGCTGGAACAACTGTTAGCGGTCCTGCAGGCTGGGATGGTACTATCAATGTACCTACAGTAAAAACTAACACCAGCGTAACGGTAACGCCTGATGCTGGAAAAACAGCAATTGTGAGTGCAGTAGTCGAAGTGGGCTACGGCGATATTCCATTGACATTCAGCAAGGCAGTCAGGATTCTCTTACCGGGTCAGACTGGTAAGGAGGTTGGGTATTCCCGGGGAGGTACATTTACACCAATAAGTACAGTCTTAAGTGCCGATAATGGCGATGCCTTGCCGGCAGGCGGAGACGGTAAATATGATAATGGAACCGATCTTATAATATGGACCAGACATTTTACCAGTTTTGTCACCTATGCGCAAACTGCTTCTACTGGAACTGGCACTGGCACCGGAACTGGAACTGGTACAGGAGCAAATAGCGACCAGCAATTTACGGCCAGCTTTAAGACTACAAGCTTGGAGCCGGCCAATACTGTTCTGCAGTTTGATTTTAGCAACGGTATTGACCAAAATCTGTCCGCTTGCCTGAGTCAGATTCATGTAAGAACTAAGAGCGGCAATACTTCTGTACAATATTCAAGTCAAAACTATATAAAACAGGGCAGCGGCAGTGATACTATAAAAATACGCCGCCTGGAGTTGACATTTAACAATTTGCAGTCGGGTACCGCATATGTAGTTGAAATGGACCCGAATTTTTCAGCCAACAATGGTAATAAAATATCGGGGACGATGAGATGGGAATTCACGACTACCGGTACAGCAATAACCACACCTGGGAATCAAGGCATTACCACCACCACCGGAGGAGTGGTGAGTGATTTTGGCACCATCGTTACCATACCATCCAATGCTTTCGGCAGCGAAATTAAAGTGATGGTGGAACAAGTGAGTAATACCTCGGGATTGCCGGTGCCAGCCAATAGCAAACTGATCGGTGGGGTTATTAAAGTTAGCAAAGATATTACTGGTAATTTCAGCAAACCGGTAACTATCAGCATGAGTTTTGACCCTAGCCAGATAGACCTGACTAAATATAGTCTCAGTATATACTGGTTGGATGAAACAGCGGGCCAATGGGTAAAGCTGGATAATGTTAAAGTTGATATGTCCGCTGGTACCGTGAGTGGCGAGGTTATGCATTTTACCAATTTTGCCATAATAGCAACCGAGAAGATGCTGCCCGGGCTTAGTTTGGTAAGTTTAAATGATATCGCCAACCACTGGGCAGAAGCCTATATTAATCAAATGGTGGCCATTGGTGCCACTGCTGGTTATCCTGATGGCAGTTTCAAACCCAATGCCAATATCAGCCGAGCCGAGTTTGTCACTATGTTAGTGAAAGCTTTTGGTTTGGAGATGAAAACCGGAAAGGTTTTCGATGATACAGCCAACAGCTGGGCTAAAGAATATGTTGCCACTGCTTGTGCCTATGGTATTACTGGTGGTTACAGTGACAGTCTTTTCGGAACCGAAGATTCCATTACCCGTGAACAGATGGCGGTCATGCTGGTCAAAGCGGCTCATCTTAGCAGCACCGGTAGTGGAAAAACTTTCACAGATGATGCGGTTATATCCAGTTGGGCTAAAGAAGCAGTAAACATTGTCGCAGCCCGCCAAATCATGACGGGTTACGCGGATGGTACCTTTGGCTCTCAGAATTTTGCCACCCGAGCGGAAGCGGTAACAGTCTTAGCTCTAAGTTTGAAATAAGGAGATTGTTTCAACCAGCCTCCCGGATATGAAGCCGGTGAGGCTGGTTGTTACTTTATCCGGATTACATTTCCATTGACCTATCTGGCTGCCAAGGTATGATGGATTTGTGGGGAAACCAGGAATAATCTTAGAGGAGGCTGTGATTGTGATCAAAAAGTACGGGAAAAAGTCAAGGCTTTTTTCGATTATCATTATGACGGTAATTGGCT
The DNA here is from genome assembly GCA_963665865.2 of Syntrophomonadaceae bacterium. GTDB lineage: Bacteria > Bacillota > Syntrophomonadia > Syntrophomonadales > Syntrophomonadaceae > PHAA01. The sequence continues at coordinate 889,261 of CAXXWF010000001.1, forward strand.
GTCTTTTGATGGCTCTGCCAGCTCTAACTGCGGGTGATGGAAGTGGTGGGGGGCAGGGTGTACCTCTAGGCCTGGATTCATCTACTCCCGCTGACGGCCAGAAGGATGCTCCTCTGACGGGAGATATTAAACTTACCTTTAACAAGAACGTAATCTACTTAGGAATTAGAGATGTAAATAAAACGTGCTTTTCGCTAATAGCGGCAGATGGCGGCAAAGTACCTATAGAAGTTACAATGGCTGATGACCAGACTCCTGAAGGATTCGAACTAAGAAGAGATATTTCTATTAGGCCCTTGCAGAAACTTAAGGCGGGTACGGCTTATGTTGTAAAAATATCACCCCAGCTGCAGGCGAAAAATGGCACTAGCCTGGGTCATGAGGTGACCGTGAACTTTGTTACCGCCGGCGCTGCTTCTCAACCCGGGGAAACTACGCCAGTCAGTGCTACCGGACAGGAGCCAGCCAATTCTAATCAAACCGCGTCCACTACTGTAGAAAAAAACACTGCTGTATCCAGTGCAGCAAACAGTTTAACAACGGAAATAACTCAAACATCGGAAGTCAAGGAACAACCGGCCGAAGAAAAGTCACCCGTCTCTGAACCTGTGCAGAATAAACAGAAATCTAATACGACTTATGCAGTGGCAGCCGGATTAATATTATTAGCAGCCTTGGGATATGTTTATTTTAGGAAAAGAAATATAAAATAGAACCAGCGTCTATTTAGGAGTGAATGAAACGAAGAAAAAAATATTATATGCTTTGCTGGTTCTGGGGCCGCTGGCTTTTATTTTCATAACCCTTTTTATAGGGAGATATCCGGTCTCAATATCGGTAGTCGCCCAAATATTGTGGTGCAAATTAACCTTTAGCCCCTGTAATTTACCTGAGATTTATCAGACTTTAGTTTGGGATATTAGGATGCCCAGGGCTATTCTAGGGGCCATGGTAGGAGGCAGCTTGGCGGTTAGCGGGGCTGCTTTTCAGGGTTTGTTTCGCAATCCGCTGGTAAGTTCAGGTATCCTGGGAGTCACATCCGGGGCAGGTTTTGGGGCTGCTCTGGCTATTATACTTTTTCACTCCACTATTCCTATATATATTTCTGCATTCCTTTTTGGAGGATTGGCGGTACTGCTTAGTTTCATGATTGCCAGGGTTTATAACACAACCCCGACCATTATGCTGGTGCTGGGCGGGACCATTGTTTCCTCGGTATTTGCCGCCTTGATTTCTTTTGCTAAGTACGTAGCTGACCCTGCCAATGAGCTGCCCAGTATTGTCTTCTGGTTAATGGGCAGTTTAGCCTCGGCCCGTTACCAGGATATTGTGATTGCCGGTCTGCCCATGTTGATTGGCATTGTAGGTATAGTAGCAGTTCGGTGGAGAATTAATGTTCTTTCCATGGGAGATAAGGAAGCACAAACGCTGGGTATTAATACCAAAATAAATAAGGGGATCGTAATTGTTTGTGCAACCCTGGCTACTGCTGGGGCGGTGTGTGTGAGCGGGATTATTGGCTGGGTAGGTCTGGTTATACCACACATTGGACGAATGTTGGTGGGCAATGATAACCGGGTATTGATCCCGACCAGCATTTCCCTGGGAGCATGTTTTATAATCCTGGTGGACAACCTGGGCAGAATTATTACCGGCTCCGAAATACCGCTAGGTATCCTTACTGCTCTGGTAGGGGGGCCATTCTTTGTTTACCTCCTTAAAAGTACCAAAGGAGGTGGGTGGTAAGATATGCCCTTACTTAATGTGAATAATATTAACTTCGGCTATGACCAGCGAGATGTCTTAAAGGATATATCTTTTAAGGTTGATCGGGGAGAAATATTCTTTTTATTAGGACCTAATGGCTGTGGTAAAACCACTCTCCTGGACTGCGTGCTGGGCTTGTTAAAACCTAGACAAGGGGATATACAAGTTAATGGTACGGATATTAGTAGTATTCGGCCGGAGGCCATTGCCAGACAAGTAGCCTATGTACCTCAAAGCCATGAAAAGACCTTTCCATATACCGTCAAGGACATTGTCCTGATGGGAAGAGCAGCGTATATCGGGTTGTTTGGCTCTCCTTCGGCAGAGGATATGGCCATTGTCGATGAGGCTCTTGCCCTGGTAGGTATTTTGCAGCTTAGAGACCGGCGCTACACCCAGTTAAGCGGAGGGGAAGGACAACTGGTTATGATAGCCCGGGCGCTGGCCCAGAAGACTTCTCTGATTGTTATGGATGAGCCCACTGCTCATTTAGATTTTAAGCATGAGTTGGTGATAATGGAAAGAATTGTGGAATTGGTCAGGGAAACCGGTATGTCCATATTAATGGCCACCCATTTTCCTAATCATGCTTTCTATTTTGAAAATAATGATATCGCTACTCGAGTAGCATTAATGAATAATAGTAAATTTATTGCGGCAGGGAGTCCATCGGACGTTCTATCGGAAGAAAACATTAAATTGATTTATAACATTAATGCCCGCGTGGTATCTTATGATATTGATACAGAACGCGAAATCAGACAGGTCATCCCGATTAGTACGAAATAAGCTGGAGTCATAACCCCTTGTCGCATTTTGGGGGAAGGGAAGATTCATAATGAGGTATTATCAGAGTGCTATAATGCGCAGATTACTGGTCTTATGTCTAGTGTTTAGCCTGCTATTAGCAGGTGGCTGCCGCAAACCAGAATCAGGGGGGCCCCAGTCTAAAGTTGATACCATAACGATTACCGATTGCATAGGCAGGCAAGTACAAATCCCTGCCCAAATAAACCGAATCGCCTGCCTCTGTCCAGAGGCAGGTTATGCCCTGGCGATGTTTGGTAAGGGGGATAAAATCGTAGCGGTTGTGGGCGGCATCCAAAGAGACCTTATTCTTACCGAGATGTATCCCCAGATAAAAGAACTGCCGGTGCCTAAGGGCAGTGCGGTTATAAATATTGAGGAACTGGTTAAAACCGAGCCGGATGTGGTGTTTGTGAAAAGTGATACATCCAGCAATGAAGCGGAAGTAGAAAAACTTAATAAAAGTAAAATTCCTTTTCTGGTAGTAGATTTTAACAGCATGCAGGAACAGCAAAATGCCATCGCGATGATAGGCAAGGCGGTAGGGGCCAGTGATAAAGCTGCCCAATACAATCAATATTATCAAAAATGTATTGCTAGAGTACAGAAACAAGTGGCAGACATTCCTCAGCAGGAAAAAGTTAGGGTTTTTCACTCTATAAGTGAAGCTACTAGAACCGATGTCCAAAAAAGTCTTTCGGGTGATTGGACCCAGGCTGCCGGAGCCAATAATGTGGCGGCAAATGAAAACCTGAAAAGCCTGGAGGGAAAGTACTTTGCCAGCCTGGAACAGATCCTATTATGGGATCCCCAAGTAATATTGGTGAATGAACTAGGGGTGGCTGACTACATCGTGACTAATAAGCAGTGGGCACCCCTAGCGGCAGTAAAAAACCATATGGTGCTGCAGATGCCTAACGGCATATCCCGCTGGGGTCATCCTTCATCCCCGGAGACACCGCTCGCTATTTTATGGTTGGCCAAGACAATATATCCGGATAAGTTTGTGGACCTGGATATGGTGGCAGAGACCAAGTCATTTTACAAGGAATTCTTTGGATTCGAGTTATCTGATGAGGTAGTTAATAGAATACTATTTGGGGAAGGTATGCGAACCGCTCGGCAATAACATTGGGTGACAAGGGACGGTCCTTTTGTCACGCACCAACGAAAGCAAGGGTGACAAAAGGACCGTCCCCTTGTCACTTCACTTACAAAGCGAATGACTTTAACGGCAAGGAGGGTTTTCTGTGAAGATATATATCGGTATAGATGATACTGATAGCTTGGAAATTGGCGCAACCGGACAATCAGCCAATGAACTGAGGAACATTATTAAGGATAAGGGTTGGGGAGAACCTGAACCAGTAACCAGGCACCAGTTATTATTACATCCTGACGTCCCTTACACTTCACACAATAGTTCCATGTGTTTTAGCGTAGATATGGAATTGGATAAACTCGACGAATTTATTGCCTGTGCAGCCGACTTTTTGCAAACAACCAGTGCTCCGGGTTCAGACCCAGGCCTATGTGTTGCGCTAAACGACCGTATCAAGGACATCGAACTCTTAATGAGCTTCGGATATAAAACCAAAAAAGAGATTGTATTCAAGGATGAAGCTTACGAGGTGGCTCAAGACTGTGGAATTCATCTTTCCGAGCACGGTGGAACTGGTCAGGGCATTATCGGTGCACTAGCGGGGATTGCCCTCCGGATGAGCGGCAACGACGGGAGATTTCAGGGGAGAACCAAGCTGAAAGATAGTGGAGAAAAAATGGGTGTAGGCTCAATTATTGCTTCCACTGAAATAGAAGAAATACAATCAATCGACGGGCAGGTACTTACTGACAATGAAACACTCGTAATTGGGGAAAAGATAAAAACAGTTTTACTTGATGGTAAGAGAAAGCTGCTAGTTTACCGTGAAAACGGCGAGTGGCATACCTGCAATAATAAACATCTGGAAAATTATTAATCCGTTGCATTCGGCGCATACGATGCCGTAAGGATTTTTATCGGAGGTGCATGGTAATGAAAATATTTGTGGCAATTGATGACTCAAGGCAGCTGGATGGTGCCAAAGCCGGAGAAACTGCTTCTATTTTAACCAAATTCATAGCAGAGAAAGGCTGGGGGAAATGTGCTATTCCCAGTAGGCATAGGCTGTTTTCCCATCCTGATACCGGTTGTAAAAAACACAATACCGCTCGCAGCTTTTCGGCAGATATCGCCGATGAATACCTGGACAATTTTATTGACCATGCTTGTAAACTGATAATAAGAAACGGCTCTCTTGATTCCAATGCTGGGCTGGCGGTGGCTGTCCCAGAGTTAATGAAAAATCCGGAAGATCTAATTGATTATGCCTATCGAGCCAAGGAAGAAATAATAAGTAAGACTGAAGCGCTTGAATTTGGCAAGCAACCAGGTATATATTTGTTAGAATTGAGCGGCAGCGGGCAAGGAATAATTGGCGCACTTGCAGGAGCTGGACTCCGCATCACCGGCAATGATGGACAGTTTAGAGGCAAACTACATATTGGTACGGGGGAAGATTATATAGCTACCGTATCTGAGATAGTCAATAAGACCTATGTTGAACAGGTAAAGAATATGGATTTTGAAAATTTAGGCGACGAAGAATGCGTACGCATGGGGGAAAAGGTTAAGGTAGTACTGCTTGATAATAAATACACCTTGATGGTTTTCCCTACCGATATTGAAGCCCCTAAATGGCAGACCAGTACCACCCATATGCTTAGAGTATTCTGATTATAGCGAGTACAACATATGGCTGGTTTCCTGTCAGGCCAGCTTCGTTAAGATGTCGAGTGGTGAATGAACTTTCTCCGGTTCCAATATAATTAATTAATAGTAAGAATATAGGAGGCTTATCAGTGAGAATCCTTGTTTCAATAGATGATACAGATACAATGAAAATGGATGGCATTGAGGTCCGGGGAACTGGTGAACTGGCTAGTTTGATTAAACAGGCCATTGAAGACCAGGGCTGGGGCAGTTGTGCCCCGATCACTCGTCATCAATTACTTATTCATCCGGATATACCATATACCTCCCATAACAGTTCCATGTGTTTTGAAGCGGACATAGAAAACTCCTTTTTAGAGCCTCTGATTGATTATGCGTCTGACTTTTTAAATCGTGAAAGCACACCCGATTCAGACCCGGGACTGTGTGTGGCGGTTACCGATCGCATAAGCCGACCGGGATGGCTTATCTCCTTTGGTTATATGGCCAAAAACTATATATTAACCAAGCAGGACGCTTATGACCTGGCCGAGATGTTGGGCATTCATCTCTCAGAACATGGCGGCACTGGCCAAGGCGTTATTGGGGCGTTGGCTGGAGCTGGATTACGTCTGAGTGGGAATGACGGGCGTTTCAAAGGCAAATTGAAGATCAAAGCGGAAAATGACATAATATCGGTAGGCGATATTTGTGCCCAGGGGAAGGTTGACATGGTGAAGTGCCTGGAGCAAGGAATCATTCTGCAGGATAATGAAATGATTGTTCTGGGAGACAATATTAAGCCGATCTGGATGTACGGAAAAGCGGTCCTGCCTGTTTGTGCAGTTTTAGAAGAAATAGCCGGACGGGCACGCTGGCAGACCTATTCCAAAAGTCAAATGAAGGATTTCTAATAATCTGTGCTGAACTCGGGTTACAGGGAGTGATGTAATATATGTGGAAAATTAGTGATAAAGGCGAACGTGAGTTTACCGGAGGTAAAGAAGACTGGAAGGTTGTTGCCCAAATAGCTGAAAACTGTCCGCAGTTTAAACCCGATGATGAAGATGAGATGGTGGCCGATGAGGCTTACTCCTGCTATAATTGCCGTTATCGGCGCTGGACGATAAAATCCTTTACGTGTCTTAAGATTGATTAACGCTGGAATTTAGATCAGAATAAAGTCAGACCGAGCAAAAAAGTTCAAGAGCAAGGCATTAATGAAAGCCCTTGATTGAGGCCGAATAAGGTATGGGGACACACCTCGAAGAGGAATGTCCCCGTAACAAGTACGTCGATTGAAAGGGCTTTCGTTAATAACGCAGCTATTGAGCTTTTTTGACGCCCTGAAGCCGGGATGCAGTCATGTATGCCTGGCTTGCTTGCGTATATGGACGAAAAACGTTAAAAGAGCTATTATTTACGTATACTACGCATACCTATATAATATCAATAGAAATCCCCATAGAATTAGGTGTTATACCATATAATCGGAGAACTCTAACACGCTCGTTCAGGCAATATTTATTAAGGAGAGGATTTCTAATGTCAGAAGACAGGCCAGGTAATGACTCAAACCCGTATACGAACGTTGCGGAGGTAGATTTAAGTCAGTTAACACCAGTTTTGGATTCAGTCAACGGCTTGTTCTGTGTCTATGACACGGAAGGGCAGATTGTCTACATGAATAGGAAATTCAGAGACTTGGTAGATTATCCCGACGAAGTTCTGAAAAGTATGAATATCAGTGATTTAGCCATTGATCGTCATAAAAAGCGGATTCGGGAGAGGATGCGTTCCCAGCTGGATGAAGGCAAGGAGCGGAGTTGGGAACTGCCGATACGCGGTCGGAATGGCAGCGAATTTACGGTCATAGCAAAAACTTCACCCCTGTATCAAAAAGAACGTCTGGTGGGCGGAATTTTACTGGTAGAGGATATTACTGAGCGTATACAGGCTGAGGCTGAAGTAAGGGAATCACAGAGGCTCCTGGCAGATACCATCGAATCCTTACCTGATGCGACCATGGTCATAGACCGTAAAGGCCAAGTGCTGTATTGGAACCGTGAAATGGTGGAGATGACTGGCTTTCTGGCCACGGATATGGTGGGCAAAAGTGATTACGAATATGCATTGCCCTTCTATGGTGTCAGGCGGCCTATATTAATAGATATGATTGTAGATCCCAGAGTGCGGTTCGAGAACCAGTATACCTATGTCCATAAAGAAGGCAAGGTCCTTTTTACCGAGACCAAGACCGGAAAGCTAAAGGGTAAGGAGAGAATTCTATGGGGCAGAGCCACACCACTATTTAATACCCGAGGTCAGATTGTGGGTGCCATAGAATCCGTACGGGATATAACGGATCGTATTGAAGCTGAAGACGATTTAAAGAAAAGTCATGAGAGACTGGAAGCTATTTTTAGTGGCACTGTCAGCGCTCTGGCGGTGACTACCGAGAAGCGAGATCAATATACAGCTGGACATCAGCACCGGGTGGCTGCGCTGGCCTGCGCAATTGCCAAGGAGATGGGCTTATCGGCTAAGATGATTGATGACATTAAAATTGCCGGTACTCTGCATGACATCGGTAAACTTTATGTTCCTCTTGATATCCTTAGCCAGACCGGTAAGCTCACCGATATCGAGCAGCTTTTCGTAAAGACTCACCCAGCGGCGGGTTATGATATTGTCAAAAGCATACCTTTTGATGGCCCGATCGCGGAAATCATCCTGGAACACCATGAAAGAATGGACGGATCAGGATATCCCCAAGGTTTAAAAGGAGAAGGAATCTTGTTGGAAGCCCGGGTTCTGTCGGTTGCCGATGTAGTGGAAGCTATGGCCTCCCATCGCCCCTACCGGCCAGCCTTGGGTATTGATAAAGCTCTGGAAGAGATCCAAAGCAATGCCGGTCGTCTTTATGATGTAAATGTAGTTAATGCTTGTGTAAGGGTAGTGAAAAATAACAAATTTGAGTTTCCTAGTAAGGTATAACATCTGTCTAGAGGTTTCTCCAGTATTTGCGATCCAAGCTGCGGTACTGAATGGCTTCGGCCACATGCTCGGCCTTAATATCCTGTGATTCTTCCAGATCCGCAATAGTACGGGCGACTTTCAGTATGCGGTCGTAGGCCCGGGCACTCATGTTAAATTTATTAAAAGCCTGCTTCAACATCTGTTCAGATTCTACATCTAATCTGCAGTGGGCTTTGACCGCGGCAGGAGTCATCTGCGAATTTAAAGTAAACTTAGTGCCGGCAAAACGCCGGCTTTGTATTTCCCGGGCCTGCTTCACTCTAGCCCGAATACTCTGCGAGTTCTCGGCACAGCTCTTATCCTTTAGCTGCTCATATTTAATCCGCGGTACTTCTACGTGTAAATCCATTCTATCCAGCAGGGGTCCTGATATTCTGCTCATGTACTTATGAATTTGCAAGGGCGTGCAGCGACATTCCATATCTGAGCCAAAGTTGCCGCAGAGACAGGGATTCATACTGGCTATAAGAGAGAAATCAGCCGGGTAAGTATAGGTAGAGTGAGCACGAGCAATGGTTACCAGTTTATCCTCCAGGGGTTGGCGCAAGGCTTCTAATAAGTCCCGATTGAATTCAGGCAGTTCATCCAAGAACAAGACCCCATTTTGTGCCAGGCTTATTTCGCCAGGTTTGGGGATACGCCCCCCGCCAACTATGCTGGCAGTCGAGGCGTTTTTGTGAGGTGTCCTAAAAGGACGCTGGGTTATCAAGGGGGTGCTGCTGTTCAGAAGGTTTGCCACTGAATAAATACGGGTGGTTTCCAGCACTTCCTGGCGGGTCATTTCCGGCAATATTCCCGACATTCGGCGGGCTAACATAGTTTTGCCGCCACCCGGCGGGCCGATTAAAAGTACATTATGGAGGCCGGCTGCCGCTATTTGCAGAGCACGTTTAGCGTTATCCTGTCCCATTACTTCTGCAAAATCGGGTATATCTACTTTAGTAAAATCTGTCTCACTGGCAGCTGAATATACCACAGGAGCCAACGGCTTTTCCTCACTGATAAAATCGCAGATATCGCTTAAATGGGATACCTGATAAGATACTACTTCCCGGACCAAAGCTGCCTCAGCATTATTTTCAGACGGTATTACCAGGCAGGACTTTTCAGGGGAGGCCTCCAGTTCCAAAGCCATAGGCAAAATTCCGGGTACAGCTCTTACTGCGCCGTTCAGAGATAATTCTCCAGCTAGGAAAAACGAGGCAGGCAATTTGCTTGCTAGCTGACCGCTGGCCAGCAGAATACCAACCGCAATAGCCAAGTCAAAGTGACTGCCTTCCTTTTTGAAATCAGCCGGAGCCAGGTTCACAATTATTTTGCGGTTGGGGAAACGGAATCCCGAATTTTTTATGGCAGCCCTGACGCGTTCCCGGGCCTCTTTGATTGCGACTGAAGCCAATCCGACTATTTCAAAGGCGGGCAACCCGCTTTGAATATCAATTTCTACCATAACCGGTTTAGCTTCTATCCCTGTAAGCGCCAAGGTATTCACGGTAGCTAACACTTTAAAGTTCACTCCAAATACTTGCTCAATTGAATATTCTGCAAAAAATGTCAAAATCCTTCCAATAAATAGATTAATTAGAATAATATAATAGCAAAACTCCAACCGAGGTAACAGAAAGTAATCAACTTCTGGGGCTAATTTTATTTTTACTTGGGGCCGGGTGATGGTGCCAGCAAATAAGCAGTGCGCCTATATAATTTTTGCCTTCTGAAACTTGGGAAATGGAAAATAATGGTTTGTTATTTATAGGAAACAAGTATAAAATAGGATTTGTTGGAAATTATTAGGGAGGGTAGTCTAGTGGATACTACTATCCAGAAAATAGAAAAATTACGCATGGAATTGGTAGAACTTGGGATGGAAAAGGGGTTCCAAGATCCGCAGGTTATTGAGAAAAGTCAGATGCTAGATGAGGTAATTAATCAATATTATCGGCTTCCAACAAAATCAGCTGAAGTTAAAGTGGCGAGTTAACTTTATTACTATACGATGATGCTCCGGTTTATTGAAAATTACTTATCAAAAACGAGGGTATTTATGGGCTTTATAAACAAATGTCTTTATAATAGTAGACTTGAAAAATTGCAGGAACGCTTGGAAAAATTCCAAAGTGAAAAAGGCATAGATTATCGGACGGCCAAACTAACTAAAATGAAAAATGGAGACCCCGCATATTTAGTCCCCTGTACTTTATCAGAAGACGGAGAGGTGTACATGGGTTGCATTCACGTCTTAACCACCAAGGGGGCTGACAGGGGGCTAACCTTTTTGGTAGTAACGGATGAATGTAAATATATTAAGATCGGGGACATTAGGCATGAAACCGTGAATCAAGGGATAGGTACACAGTTGCTTATTATTATTGATGAAATGGCTGCTAAAGACAGCATATACAAAATTACTGCTTGGTTGTCTCCCCAAGATTTGGAGACCCATAGGGAAAGATTACTTCATTTTTATGAGAAAAATGGCTATGAATTAACCCTTGGTAAGGATACTGACATGAATATTGAGGGCCTAATCGCAACCAAGTATTTGCGCGAATGCAACAAACATCTTTAACATACGAAAACCGCCGCCAAAGCAGCAGTTCTTGCATCTAATCTTATTAATTGTTCTTAGTATTGTTTGCTAACCGCAACAATTAAGATGACAGCAGTGAGCCAATACCACCATTTCGTCCAAATTGGATTACTCTTCATTGGGTAATCTCCTTTCTGGGAGTTATTTATTTATTTTTCTCATCTCCAGCATATTTAAGAGTCTGGTTAAATATTCTCCACCAAATATTAAAATCCTGCCTTGAATTTAATTCGTTCGACAAGCTTAATTGATTTTGGTAGAAAAGTCATCTAAATACATTGCTATTTATACTTAGATAAAGGTACAATCATAGCAATAACATAATGCTTATTCTTTTGTTTGAATTGGAGGTAAATATGTTTAACATCGGACCATGGGAACTGGGATTAATATTACTGGTTGCCTTAATAGTGGTGGGACCAGGAAAACTGCCGGAGGTAGCCAAGTCAATTGGCCAAGGCATAAATGAGTTTAAGAAGGTCACCAATGGATACAAGAAGGAATTTCAAGAGGCTATGGATAGTGTTGAGCCGAAAGCTAAACCGGATAGTAAACAAGTGCTCGTGGCGGAAGGTGACACACTCGCTGACATGGCTGATAAATTTGATGCTGTGGTAGTGGACCAACAGGCACCGGAGGCCCACGTAGACGCTGTTGCCGAGCCTTCTAAACCGGAATAGAAAATGAGCTTGTCAGGCAAGAAAAACGGTGACACTGAACTGCAAGAATGGTACTATACAATAAGAATCGACAATAATAATTAAATATACTCTTATCCAGAGAGGTGGAGGGACTGGCCCGATGAAACCCGGCAACCGACTTTTAGGTACGGTGCCAAATCCTGCAGGATTTATTCCTGGAAGATGAGAGGGGACCGTATAAATGAGCCCTCTTTGAAAAAAGAGGGCTTTCTCTATATTTGATACATAAGGGGAGTGGTTTTATGTCTGGAGATATAGAAGCTTTACTGCGGGAGAGAATCCTTATTATGGACGGGGCAGTAGGCACCATGCTGCAGCAAAGTGGTATGCTGCCAGGACAATGCCCGGAATTGTACGGAGTTGAGCATCCGGATGTACTGACCGATATTCACAGACAGTACCTGGAAGCTGGGGCGGACCTTATAGAAACCTTTACCTTTGGCGGCAACTGCTTAAAACTGGCAGAGTACGGTTTAGAAAACCGTATGGAGGAGATTAATTCCGAGGCAGTCAGGCTGGCTCGTCAGGCTGTCAAGGGGCGGGCGCTGGTGGCTGGCTGTGTTGGACCAACCGGTAAATTACTTGCACCGATGGGAAATATGAATTTCGATGATTTATACAATACCTATCAGGAGCAAGTTATCGCTTTGGAAAAGGCAGGAGCCGATCTTATTTCGATTGAGACGATGAGTGATATCGGGGAGATGCGGGCGGCATTGATCGCAGCCCGTCAGTGCAGCCGACTGCCGGTTATTGCTCACCTGACCTTTGAGCCCGGCGGCCGAACCATGATGGGGACCGATCCTATTACCGCCTTGGTTATTTTGGATGCGCTCCAACCTTTGGCTATTGGTGCCAATTGTTCGGGAGGAGCTCGGGAACTTCTGCCGATTATTCAGACGATGGCGAAATATACCCGAAATTTCCTGTCGGTTGAACCCAATGCGGGGCTGCCTTGTCTGGTGGAAGAGAATACCGTTTTTCCCGATACCCCGGAAGAGATGGCGGAATATGCCCTGCGTCTGAGGGATGCCGGGGCTAACATTATAGGCGGCTGCTGTGGCACTACCCCCCAGCACATTCAGGCTATGGCCGCGGTTTTGAAGGGATTGCCGCCGGTGCGCCGGGAAGGCCGTAAGTATTTCGCATTTGCGTCACGCAGTCGGCACCTTCTTATTGGAACCGAATATCCACTAGCCATTATTGGTGAACGAATTAATCCTACCGCCCGTAAAAAATTAGCCCAGGACATTAGGGAGGGCAAGATGCAAGTTGTTGTTGATGAGGCGAAAAAGCAGGCTCCGTTTGCGCCCATGCTGGATGTTAATATGGGGGTGCCGGGTATAGATGAACCCTTGGCTATGAGGAATGCAGTAATGGCAATCCAATCTGCTTTGGATATACCTATATCAATTGATTCAACCAATCCCATGGCGATGGAAGAAGGGCTGAAAAACTTTGTGGGGCGACCGCTTATCAATTCGACCACCGGCGAAGCCAAGCATCTGGATGTAATTTTACCGCTGGCCAAGAAATACGGTGCGGCAGTTCTGGGTCTATGTCTCGATGAGAATGGAATTCCGGCGCGCGCCCCGGAACGCTTGGAGGTTGCCCGCAAGATATATCGGTACGCAAAACAATATGGCTTGCGCGATGAAGATATATTTATTGATTGTCTGGTGAAAACCGCCAGTGCTGAACAGGAGCAGGTGATGGAAACCTTGTATACTTTGCGTCAGGTGAAAGCGGAGTTGGGACTGGGGACGGTTTTAGGTATCAGCAATGTATCTCATGGCCTCCCGGCTCGGGAGATATTGAATTCAACCTTTTTAGCCATGGCCTGGGCAGCCGGGTTGGACCTGCCTATTCTGAATCCTTTTGATGAAAGAATGATGGATGTTACTAGGGCCGCAGCGGTGATAATGAATAGGGATGCAAATTCTTCAGCCTTTATTGATAAATATAAAGACTATAAACCCGGGGGAACGGCGTCAATACCCGGCCCAAGACATGCCATTTGCGAGAGGTGCAACATCCCTGATCAAATGCAGGTAAAGGGGTTGGAAAGTTCCATGTCTCCACCCGCCCAGGAAGATTTGAGTAAGGCCCAAGCACCCCCTGATTCGGTTCGCGAGCAGATAAAAAGGGCAGTCTTGGAAGGGGAACGTGACAAGATTGAGACATTGATTGACCAGGCTTTGCGGCAAGAGGAGATACCTGCCCTGGACATAGTTAACCAGGCTTTGATTCCGGGGATTGAACAAGCCGGTGAATTGTATGATAAAAAACGATATTTCTTGCCCCAGCTGATGATGGCAGCCGAAACTATGAAAACCGCCTTCGCCTACGTAAAGCCACACCTATCTGTGGATGCTCAGCAAAATGCGGGGGTCATTGTTATAGCTACAGTTGAAGGTGATATCCACGATATAGGCAAAAATATTGTGGCTATATTACTGGAAAACTATGGTTTCCGTATGGTGGATCTGGGGAAGGATGTTTCGGCTGCTAAAATACTGGCAGCTGCCCAAAAAGAAGATGCCGATATTATTGGTTTAAGTGCTTTGATGACCACGACTATGCCCCGCATGCAGGAAGTTATTGATGGAGTTAAAAGGATGGGACTGCGTTCCCGGGTAATGGTAGGGGGCGCGGTATTAAATCAAGAGTATGCTGATTTGATAGGTGCCGATGCTTACGGGGAAGATGCTCGGGCAGCAGTAAAAACCGCTCAGAAATTAATGAGTTTATTTATTAACTAGGGAGGATGACATAAATGTCGGTTAAAAAGAGCTATGAAGAAATAAATGAAAAGATCCGGCGAGGAGAAGCGGTAGTTGTAACGGCTGAAGAAGTTATTGATATCGTCGCCGAAAAGGGGTATGCCAAAGCTGCCCAGGAAATCGATGTGGTAACCACGGGCACATTTGGCCCTATGTGTTCATCGGGGGCATTCATAAATTTTGGACATTCTAATCCGCGCATAAAAATGAAAAAGGTGTGGCTGAACGGGGTCGAGGCATACAGTGGTATTGCTGCCGTTGATGCCTATATAGGGGCAGCCCAGCTGGCGGAAAATGATCCGGAAAACAAGGTGTTTCCTGGTCGCTTTAGTTATGGCGGCGGTCATGTAATCCATGACCTGGTGGCTCGGCGCGAGATTAGGCTGGAAGCAACCGCCTACGGTACTGACTGCTACCCGAACAAGAAAGTTGATACGATCATAACCCTTGATGATGTGAATGATGCCTTCCTGTTTAACCCGCGCAATGCTTATCAAAATTATAACTGTGCAATAAACCTGGGGGACCGAACAATTTATACCTATATGGGCATTCTCAAACCCAAAGTGGGGAATGCCAGTTATTCCAGTGCTGGACAGCTAAGTCCATTGCTGAATGACCCTTATTATCGCACCATTGGGATTGGCACCCGGATTTTCTTAGGCGGCGGGGTTGGCTATGTAGCTTGGAATGGGACGCAACACCATCCCAATGTAACCCGGGGAGAAAACGGAGTTCCTCTATCAGGGGCCGGTACTTTAGCATTAATAGGTGACCTAAAACAGATGGATCCCGATTGGCTGGTAGGTCTGAGTTTTATTGGCTACGGAGCTACCATGGCAGTTGGTATCGGAATTCCCATTCCCATCCTGGATGAAGAGATGCTGCACTATACGGCGGTAAAAGATGAGGACCTGTACTGCCCCATTGTGGATTATTGTGAGGGCTATCCTTATTCTAAACCTATGGATTTGGGCTTGGTGAATTATAAAGACCTTAAGAGCGGCAAAATAATATTTAGAGGCAAGGAGATTGTTACCACTCCCCAATCCAGCTATCCTCGGGCTCGTAAGATAGCAGCTATATTAAAAGAGTGGATTCAGCGCGGTCAATTTGAGTTGACTGAGCCAGTAGCCAGCATCCCCTCGGCAGATGCTGACATAGTGTTTAAGTCGATACCGGACAGAAACTCGGGCCGAACAAATTCAGACGGCGGGAATAGGAGGAACTAAGATGAAAAACAAACTGGTATTTTACTTTTCGGCAGCCCAAGCGGAGCAGCCGGTCATATACAGATTAATTAAGAATTATGACCTGATCATAAACATTATTAAAGCCGACATTAATCCGCAGAAGGAAGGATTCTTGGTCTTGGAACTGGAGGGTGAGAAAAAGAATTACGATGATGGGGTTGCTTTTATAAAAGGTCTGGGGGTTACCGTGGAACCGCTCAGCGAAACGGTCGTGTGGCAACCCGAGGTATGCATCCAGTGTGGTGCCTGTGCTTCGTTCTGCCCCACTGAAGCACTTAATATTGAACGCAATACCATGGAGGTATCTTTCGATAACTCCAAATGTGTGGTTTGCGGCATGTGTCTGGATTGCTGTCCCACCCGGGCCATCACGCTGCATTTTGAGATTAAGGAAGCTGGTTAGGTTTAGATATGGACGAAAATACTGGCCTTTACAACGTTAAAAGGAATTACCGGTCTCTGCATGAAGCTAAAGACCTCTATTATTTTCAGGTATGCCTGAAAGAAACCGATCTGGCTATTGGAGTTGACCAAGCGAGCTACTCCAGTAGCCTGCTTTCTCTATGTGAAAAAGAAGTGAGAAACTTAAGAGGAGATTTGGAGACCTATATAGGTTTACATCCCGAATTTCGCAGCTCGTTTGAGCCGTTGCCCTTATTGCCAGGAGCACCGCCCCTGGCAGTCATTATGGCCCAGGCCGCTTTTCAAGCCGGGGTGGGTCCCATGGCTGCAGTTGCCGGAGCATTTGCCCAGGCAGTAGGACAAAAACTAAGAACTCAGGTTAGAGATGTAATAGTGGAAAATGGCGGAGACATATATCTGGATTCGTCCGTTGACCGTTTGGTTTCAGTATTTGCTGGACATTCTAAATTCAGCTATAAAATAGCGATCAGGGTACGGACAGAAGAAAGTCCTCTGGGAATCTGCACTTCTTCCGGTACGGTGGGACCGAGTATTAGCTTGGGCAAGGCTGATGCGGTGGTGATTAAAGGCAGCAACGCCGCTCTGGCAGACGCAGCAGCCACCGGGGCTGCCAACCGGATTCAAACTGAAAAGGACCTCATGAAGGCAGTTGAATATGTCCAAAGTATCAAAGGAATAACGGGTATATTGGCTATAAAGGATGACCGGATGGCCGCCTGGGGAAATATTGAGATTGTACCAACGTAAATTGTCGGATTGAATTGAAATGCAGGATTTATTCCATCCATGTTGAATATTAATTTCATTACTGAGGAATGGACTGATAAATTAATGCTGACCCAAATCATTAACTGGATTCAGAGCCTGAATTCACGAAAACGCGGTGTAATGGCAAGGATGATAATTGCCGTAGCTATATTTGTCTATGTGGGTTACAAAGCCAGGGAGCTCTTGCCGGCTTTTGATGTCAATGTGCTGGTATCCTTTTTTTTGCTGTACCTCTTCTGGACAACAGTGGCTGAAACCTTGATCTATAAGGATCCGGATGAATACGTCATTGAAGATGATGACCAAAAATCATATATATATTTACAGCTGTCTTTCATGTTTGCACTTTTTTTTGCTACAATTGATTTCGTAGGTCTGCATATTACTCGCATTAGGATTTTGGAACCCTATGTTGTTTATGCTGGATTTGGCGTCTTTATAGTATCCTGTCTGGTCCGCTGGTGGGGATTTAATTCGCTTGGAAAGTTCTTTAATCCAAGGGTGTCTGTCTATCAGAACCATCAACTCATTACTACGGGGGCTTATAACCATATTAGACATCCTTTATACTTAGGGTCATTACTTAGTTTCTTAGCCATAGCCATGGTTTTTAACTCCTGGGGAGCACTGTTGCTGATGATATTGATAACTGTACCGGCAGTAATTTATAGGATAAATATCGAAGAGGAATTGTTAAGCAGGCATTTTGGGAACGATTTTCGCGAATATGTAAATAAGACCAAGAAGCTTATCCCTGGTATCTGGTGATTATAACAATAAGGAGGAAAAGGTATGTCAGGACATTCTAAATGGTCAACGATTAAACATAAAAAGGCCCGGACCGATGAGAAAAAGGGCAAAGAGTACACCAGACTGGCGAAAGAGATTATAATCGCCGCCCGTTCAGGAGGAGGGGATCCTGAAACCAACTCCAAATTGAAACTGGCTGTCCAAAATGCCAAGGCCATAAATATGCCCAATGAGAATATTAGCCGGGCGATTAAAAAAGGCACCGGTGATATTGAGAGCGATATGATTGAGGAACTGACCTATGAGGGTTACGCTCCCGGAGGCGTAGCGGTAATGCTGGCAATTGCCACCGACAACCGTAACCGGACCGCTGCTGATATTAGACATCTTTTTACCAAAAACAATGGCAATCTGGGTGAAACTGGCTGTGTAGCTTATATGTTTGAACGCGTGGGCCTTTTATCTATAAAACGCGAGAATGTGAAAGTAGACTTGGATGAATTCATGCTCCAGGCCATAGAAGTTGGCGCAGATGACGTTAGAGAAGACGAGGATATTATAGAAGTAATCACTTCACCAGATAACTTCATGGCGGTCAAGGAGGCTCTGGAAAAGGAAGTTATGTTGGAAGATGCTGATATCATAATGATGCCGGGCAATACAGTGGATATTAATGATGAAGCGATGGCCGCTAAGATTTTGAAACTTATTGACGCTCTGGAGGATCACGATGACGTACAGGACGTATATGCGAACTTTAATATCCCCGACGAGATCCTGGAGAAACTAATGTAGGTGATCAATTGCATCGAACCGGCGAGCCTTTTTAGAAAGGCTCGCTTTTTTTGTCTGGCTGGACATTCTCCCTACGGCTTGAACGGTAGGTTGTTTGCTTTTTATCCAGAATTTTAACTGTGTTGGTTATGTCTCAATATGCATGCATATAGTTTTAAACGAATAAAAAATATTGATAAACAATAAAAAACTATTGTATATCAAAAAATATTCTGCTATACTGCAATCACTATAAGGGTGCTTCCTACCCGATTGTGGAGAGGATGAGTTTTATGTGGAATGGCAGGAAATCTATCAGTCTGAGCAAGTTGTGCATTCGATCATTTATGGGTTTGCTGGTTGCCACGGTGGTGTCAGCACCCTGGCTGACGCGCTGGTTTTTGGATTTTTCGCGGGCCGGGCAGGGAACTGAGGTCTTCTTTCTGGTCACCATCTACGTGGGATCTGTTCCCGCAGTCTATTTGTTCTATAATCTATTTCGTCTGCTTGACAGTATTGAGGCAGAGCAAGTGTTCATAACCAAGAATGTAGAACGCCTGAGACGAATTTCCTGGAGTTGTTTTATTGGAGCGGGTATTGCCTGTGGGTCGGCATTTTACTATATCCCATGGGTGTTTTTGGCCGTGGCTGCCGCCTTCATGGGTTTGATTGTACGTGTTTTGAAAAATGTAGTAGCTCAGGCAGTGGCGCTTCAGGATGAGGTAGATTCCACTATATAAGGGAAGGGGAACGGTGGTATGCCAATCATAGTGAATCTGGATGTGATGATGGCCAAGAGAAAAATATCCTCCGGTGAACTGGCCGAAAAGGTCGGCATCAGCCAGGCCAATCTCTCCATCCTTAAAACTGGTAAGGCCAAAGCAATGCGTTTCTCCACCATGGAGGCTATTTGCAGGGCACTGGACTGCCAGCCCGGGGACATACTGGAATATAGAGAGCAAGAGCAAGTCCTATGAACGACCATAAACAGGATAATAGCTGCTTGACTGTGGCTGCGGAACCAGCAACATTGACCAACCCTGGGAAATCAATAAGTGATAAATTAATTATGCCGCGATATGTAAAAGAACCTTTTGAAGCAGACCGCAACGACAGCATTTTTGCTCTGTTTGCCTTTGTGCTGGGATTCTATTTCGCACGCTGGGTGCTGTTTTCCTGGCAGGGCTGGGGTGTAACGCTGTTTACCATTGGCTATTGCGGTGCAGTCACCCTGTATTTGTTAAAAAAAGGTGTTCATATTCCACGAGTAGGCTGGTTCTGGCTGATAATAACAGTACTTACCGGAATGAGCTTCTCTCTTTGGACAGACAATGGTTTGGAACCATGGCGCAGCTTGTTGTTATTGTGCAGTGCCGTATACTGGGTCATATGTGCTGCGGGTCTGCCAATACTCGGTAAAACCAGCAACTGGATAGGCTTGGATGGTATTAACGGACTGTTTGTGATACCCTTTCAAAATTTCAGCTGCCAATATAAAAGCCTGGCATTTTGGGGCAGAGACAAACGAGCGAAGGGAAGCCAGATACTTTCCATAGCCCTGGGTCTATTATTGAGCCTCATTGTGGCAGCCATAGTCTTACCATTGCTTTTAAAAGCTGACAGCGGCGGTTTTGCTAAAATTGCCAACGGGGTATCAATATATCTGCAGGGGATAAGTGAGAAGTTCGGGGAAATATTGTTTGACTCCATTCTTGCCATCCCTATAGCAGCTTATATCTTTGGTCTGGTAGCAGGCAGTGCGCATAAGAGGGGCACAGATTTATTCAGGAAGGATATCATCCGGGAGGCTATTTCAAGTTTGCGGATATTACCCACGGCTACGCAATATACTTTCCTGGGTTTGATAAGTACTATATATGTGGTGTTTATTGGCAGTCAGCTGCCCTATTTTTTCTCGGCCTTTGTCGGTCAGAGGCCAGAGGGGTGGCAGGTTTATTCGGAATATGCCCGCAGCGGATTTTTTGAGTTATGTAGTATTGCGGCTATCAATCTATCTGTATTGACGGTCGCAAATCTGCTGAGTAAAAACCTGGGCAGAGATGGTAAAGTACTGAAGATACTCAACTCTTTACTGGCAATACTTACGTTAGTACTTATTGCTACCGCCATGAGCAAAATGGCTATGTATATTGGAGCTTATGGTCTATCGATGCGCCGACTGCTCCCATGCTTTTTCATGATCTTTCTGGCGGTAATATGTGCCGGTGTAATCGCTTTGCAAAAATGGCAATTTTCGATAGTGCGATTAGCTGCCGGAGTTGGCGTGGTGATGTTTTGTACGTTCTGCCTTCTGGATCCGGACAGTTTTGTGGCACACTATAACGCAGAACGTTATCTTGCTGGAACTCTCAACCACTTTGATGTGGAGATTTTATATCGGTCGGGACCGGCTGGAATCGACCCTGCTCTCAACGTGTATTCGCAGACTAATGATCAGGAATTGCAGGCTGAACTGAAGAAATATCTTCAGGCCCAGCAACAGCAGGGAAGTCTATTTATCGGACAATCAGAGGACAATTTACAGTGGTTGCGTGCCCGGCAAAAAATTGCACCATACTTCCAATAAGAGTGTTCCGGGCATTATAGATCTAATCTAAAAGTTTCCCTTACCTCTTGTGCCCCTGCTCTCATTCCCACGTCAAGCCTAAAACCTTTTCAACAAATACTCTGGCAATAGCAGGATCAAATTGGGTGCCGGCGTTTGCTCTGATTTCTGCGACTGCGGCCGCCTCGTTAAGGGACTTACGGTAAGGCCGCCCGGTGGTCATTACATCATAGGCATCTGCAATAGTAATAATTCTTGCCTTCCAGGGAATAGCCTCGCCTTTCAATCCCCTGGGATAACCGGTACCATCCCATCTCTCATGGTGGGCAAGGACGTAATCTGCAATATCGTAATACTCACTGGAGGTACCTAATAACCTGTAGCCAATTTCAGGATGCTGTTTCATTTTTGCCCATTCTGACTCGGATAGGGTTCCAGCTTTGTTTAGAGTAACTTCATCAATAGTAATCTTGCCTATATCGTGTAATTCGCCTACAGCTTTAAGTTCCCTGACCTCATCTTCGCTCAGGTTATAGGTCTTGGCGATGGATTCGCAAATTAAACTGACTCTTTGGGAATGAGCTTCTTCCTGTGGACTCTTAACATGTAGCGTATTAAGAATAGACCTAATTACCGCACTACGTTTACTGGAACTTTCCAAGATTTTCTTCTGATACATTAAATCCTCAGCGTTTTTCAAAATATCCCAGGCAGACTGGTTTTCTGCATTCTTAGTGTCAGAGCCGAATGAGATTGATATATTAAGGCCCATAATCTTTTTGAGTTCAATATTTTTCTTAAACCTATTCATCAATTCCTGGGCAGAAGCCGAATCGGTTTGAGGAAGTAACATGATAAATTCATCGCCGCCAGTTCTAGCTATTATGTCATCCGCACGACATTCTGCTTTCATAACTTCTGCCACCTGCTGAATTAGCTGATCTCCTTGTTGGTGTCCAAATGCGTCGTTGATGGTTTTTAAACCATTAATGTCAGCAAATATGATCGACAATGGTAAATTTCTAACGGTATCCAGCCGTTTTAATTCTTCTTCAAAAAACCTGCGGTTATATAGGCCGGTCAGTTGATCGTGATAGCTTAAATACTCTATCTGCAGGCGTTTTTGTTTTTTATCACTAAAATCCCGGAACACTAATACAACCCCAATTATTTTGCCAAACCTATCCTTAATCGGTGCTGCGGTATCTTCAATTGCTCTTTGTACCCCGTCCTGTGAAACTAGTATGGTGTGATTGGCTAACTCAATGGTTTCTTGGAGTTCAAATACTTTTTGTACAGGATTCTCTACCTTCTCTCCGGTGTACTCATTAATAATATTGAATACTGTTTCAAATGGCTTGCCATAAGCTTCTTCCTGGCCCCAGCCGGTTAATATTTGTGCGACCGGATTCAGAAAGTCTACCATACCGTTATTATCGACAGCTATTACTCCATCCCCTACTGATTTTAGGGTAGAAAATAATTTTTCTTCATTTTCTTTCACTTTATATTGCTCGGCTTCAATTCTACCTAACATATTATTTATGGAGTTTCTTAAAAAGGCGAATTCATCTTTACCATAGATTTTTAATTTTTGTATTTCTATTGTGGTTAGATCCAAGCTTTTTACTTCAGAAATTAGCTTTTTAAAAGGTTGGGATATATATTGGCCTAGTAAGGTAAACAGCGCAAATATCATAAAAAATATACTAATAGCATAAATCAACAAGAAATTATGGATCTGTTTCATTCCGGTAAAATACAAATTTCTGTTTTTGGTTAATGAAACCATGACCGAAGAATCTTCAAGGTCAGCATTGGTGACTAAATAATCTAATAAATAGGAGTTTTGCGCATCACTTAGCCTCATTTGGTGCAATTTGATACTGGTAGTTGGGTTAGTTGAGAGTTCATTAGCCGATTTATCACTGACGTTATTGGCGGTAGATAAATTGATGCGGCTATCGGTCATTTCCTCCAATTTTGAAATTGAACTTACATCAATTACTCGACCAATCAGCATCCTTCCATTGGCAGGTTTTTCTTTATTAGAATCGGTAATTTGAGATGAGGCAACAAAATAAAACTGATCGCCTAATTTTAAAATGCTGGATGTATCCTCTTTGGAATTTGATTGTCCAATAAATTTATTAATGTCTTCAATAAAATCCGCAGGAAATTGCGTAAAATTTTTATTGGCAATATCGTAAAATTGTTTATTTTTAATTAAGTTGTCATTTCCCGCTATAACAATAAAGCTTAAATCAAGATCCTTAAAAGTGTCATCATTCAGATTTCTATCAACATATGTCTGGTTATTGTCATTCACATAAGCATATGTATCATCCCAATGACTCCAATCATTAGTAGTCCCTTGGTATTTAATCAATTTATCGCTAATAAAGGAAGATATGCTGATATTAATCGAAATAATTTGAGACTCTTCCTGTTTCATCAGGTAATTTGAGAAAAATTGCGAGAAGGCATAATTACTAATAAAAACAAAAACTAACGTCAAGATAATTGCGATAAAAGTAATTCTATTTTGTATCTTCATACTTTACCTCTTTCATCAATAAAGTCATAAGTAAATGTTTACATAAGAATATTAAAATTTCTACCCCAAATGCAAAAATGCTGGTCAGAAACAAGACAAACTGGTGATGGGAGTTCCTTTTTTGTTTGGCTGAGCCGTCCGTAGCCGTCTTCCCAATTCTTTGCACATAGGTATAAATAATCTCAAAGGTGGTGAAAATAGGGAATAGAGGTGATAGAGGTGAAAAGAAAAGGCATTGGCATGTTAATGGGGATAGTTATCATGGCCGGTCTGGGACTGGGTTATTATATTCTGGGTGACTCGTTGAAAACAATCGGTTTTAAGGATCAAAAACCAGCTATTCAGAACCAGAATGCTCTGCCGAGGATTGATAGCGAAACCCCAATTGTCTTAGAAAAAGAATACAGCCGTTCGGCCAAGGTGATAATAACCGAATTTGATAATAAACAAGATATCATCGGATATACTTTGGATGAAATTCGCAGCAAATATACTAGCTCCAACGGTTTCATCCTAAGTCTAAAAGATGGCACGCTAGTCATTCATCAAGTTATTAATGATTGGTCACCCGACGATAAGAATAAATGCCGTTTAAAAGAATATCACGAAATGGTGGCGATATATGTTGGTCCCGACAGCCAGAATGATAGTCTGCAGAAAGTTACGGCCATTCGTTTCTCAACCCTGCCAGCCAATGTCAGGGAGGCAATTGGGCAGGGAAAATATGAATTTGCCAATGAGGAAGCCATTAATGATGCCCTGGAAAACCTGGACGAATATTTTTAACACGCTCCCGGTTGACTGCTGGGTTTATATAAAAGGGTAAGGCTCGCAAGAACCTTACCCTTTTTTATTGGCATTAATCATAGCCGCACTCTAGTACCCTGTCAACCCTAATTCTATATCTTCTTGTCGATCAAATTTTCGCATGACTGCGTTGTCGTCAATCGCAATACGTTTAGTATTACTCAATCCTCCGCCTTGTCCTGCAAAAATTTGCCTCGACAAATAATATATATAATTAGGACTAACAGGATACTATATTTTGAAGTATGATTAAGGTTATAAATGTAATAATTGCATGAGGTGCCACTATTATGCTGGTTTTAGGAATGGACCCAGGTACAGCAACCACTGGATTTGGTTTAGTAAAGTATGAACAGGGACGGGAAATAATGATCAGGTACGGGGTAATTAAAACCTCTCCTGGCATGGAAATGCCCCAGCGTCTGGTTAAAATAAGCCGGGAATATAATGAACTGCTGGATGTTTACCATCCCGATGCGGTAGCCATTGAAGAACTATTCCATCATAAGAATGCCAAAACCGTAATTTCCGTTGCCCAGTGCCGCGGAATTCTATTAATGACGCCGGCCGCCCGAGATATTGATATAGCAGAATATACGCCACTGCAGGTGAAACAGGCGGTTACCGGTTTTGGTAACGCCGACAAAAAACAGGTGCAGATCATGGTGCAGAAAATACTGAAACTGGATACTGTTCCGAAGCCGGACGATGCAGCAGATGCGCTGGCGATTGCCTTATGTCACCTGCATTCATATCGACTGGGAAATTTGCTTAAAGGCAGGAGATTCTCATGATTTCATTTTTGCGAGGGATACTGGTTCAATCAAATCAGGAAACCATAATTATTGAGGTAGGCGGCATGGGGTATGAAGTGCAGATCCACAGTCGGACCTTATCTTTATTGCCTGTTCCAGGTTCTTACCTGCTGGTTCACACTTATCTGCAGGTTCTGGATAACGATCTTAAGCTATTTGGCTTTCTAAATCGGGAAGAGCTGGAACTATTTAAAATGTTGCTGGGTGTTTCCGGTATAGGAGCTCGCGGGGCGTTGAACGTTCTGGCGGTGCTGGACCCATCTGACTTTTACCAGGCTGTCGCCCTGGCTGATGAGAAGCGGCTGCTGGCAGTACCGGGCATAGGTAAGAAAACAGCCCAGCGGCTGGTATTTGAACTCAAGGATAAAGTCGGCAGCAAAGCGGGATTGGTTCTGCCAATCGGTGAAGACCGGTCCAATCTGGAAGAAGTTCTGGAAGCGCTTGAGGCTCTTGGGTATCAGCGCAGCGAAATATTCCCTGTGCTTATGGAAATGAAGTCGCAGGGTGAACTGGGAGCTAAGGTGGAAGAAAATATCAAGAAAGTTCTGCGGCGTAAGGCTATGCAGATGAAGAAGTAGGAGGAGATTGGATTGCGGGATAATCGCCTGGTATCTGCTCAGGCTCTGGGTGAAGAAGATTACCATGATAGTTCATTGCGTCCCTCAAGACTAGCTGAATATATAGGCCAGGATAAAGTGAAAGAAAACCTGGCGGTATTCATTTCTGCAGCTCGGGAGAGAGGCGAGAGCTTGGATCATGTGCTGCTGAGCGGACCACCGGGGCTGGGCAAGACCACTCTGGCTACCATTATGTCTCATGAAATGGGCTGTTCGATCCGCCGCACCTCAGGTCCAGCCATAGAAAGGCCAGGAGACCTGGCTGCTATCCTAACCAATCTCGAACCGGGTGATGTATTGTTTATTGACGAAATTCACCGCTTGAATCGTAGTATTGAAGAGATAATGTATCCGGCTATGGAGGATTATCTAATCGATATAGTCATTGGTAAAGGCCCGGCAGCTCGCACTCTGCAAATTGATCTGCCGCCTTTCACTCTTATCGGGGCTACCACCCGTCCCGGTTTGCTCAGTTCTCCCCTGCGGGATCGCTTCGGGATCACCTGTCGGCTCGATTTCTATGGAGCGGAGGACCTGAATCGTATTATCGTGCGCGCCGCCTCAATAATGGGTATCACCATTGACGGTGCAGGTGCACAGGAAATTGCCCGCTGCTCACGAGGGACTCCACGGGTGGCGAATCGTCTGCTCCGAAGGGTGCGGGATTTTGCGCTGGTCCGAGCCGGTGGCCAGATAGATCGTGATACTGCGGTTAAAGCATTAGAGATGTTGGAAATTGACAGTTATGGCCTTGATACAGTTGACAGGATGATTTTGGATGCTATAATAATTAAATTCGGCGGTGGGCCGGTAGGATTAGAGACCCTGGCAGCTTGCGTTTCAGAAGAGACTGATACTCTAACCGATGTGTATGAGCCGTATCTTCTAAAATTAGGATTTATTAATAAAACTCCGCGAGGTCGAGTGGCCACCGAGCAAGCGTACCGGCTCATGGGCTACCCAATGAAAAACCGCTTGGAGGAAAACAACCTTTTCGATGATCGTGAAAACCCATAAATTTTATTGGGGAAGTGACCAATAATGACCCGGGTATTGTTGCATATATGCTGTGGACCCTGTGCCAGCTATCCGGTTCCGGCTCTGCGTAATGAGGGCTTTGATCTGGCTGGTTATTTTTATAACCCCAACATCCATCCGTACAACGAATGGCTGCAGCGCAGACAGTCCCTGGAACAGTATGCGGCCAACGTTGATTTGCAGGTTATTTATGATAACAATTATAACCCCAGAGATTATTTTCAGAACATTGCTTATCGCGAAAGTCAGCGCTGCTTTATCTGCTACTCGATGAGATTGGAACAGGCTGCTCATATAGCCAAGCGAGGCAAATTTGACTACTATAGTACTACCCTTTTAGTAAGTAAACATCAGAAGCATGATACGATTCGCGAACTAGGGGAAGCCATTGGTGAAAAATATGGGGTACCCTTCTTATATCGCGATTTTCGCGTGGGATTTAAGGAAACGGGCGACATATCAAGGGCTATGGGGCTTTATCGTCAACAGTACTGTGGCTGTCTGTACAGCGAGGTGGAGCGCTATGCCCCGCCTGAAGTACGGAAATTATTGAAATAATTTTGCCCGGGACAAGGGGACAGGTCCACTGTCCCACTATTCACTTCCCGAGTGGGACAGTGGACCTGTCCCCTTGTCCCAGAACCGTTGCCTGCCTCCCATGAAATATTGAATAGGGGATAATCCATGCAGGATCAGACTTTAGATAATAGTATATATAATTTGGAAACCTATAATTATAGTCTTCCTCCCAGCTTAATTGCTCAGTTTCCCGCGGAACCCAGGGACAGTTCCCGTTTACTGGTATTAGATAAGCATACTGGCCTAGTTGAAGATAGGATTTTCCATCAGGTAATTGATTATCTTGAAGCTGGAGATACCTTGGTGGTTAACCATACCAAGGTAATTCCCGCTCGCTTATATGCCTTTAAAGAAACCGGAGCCAGGGTTGAACTATTATTACTAAGTAAAAAGGAAGATAATTGGGAAGCACTGGTCAAACCAGCCCGTCGCATGAAGGTGGGCAGTCGGGTAAAGTTTACAGGACAGGCCAACGTCGAAGCCGAAGTAATTGCCGAACTGGATATAGATGGAGGTCGATTGATAAAATTTCATCATTGCCCAGATGTGGAGCTGTTTATCAATAAGGTCGGTCAGATGCCTCTGCCACCCTATATAAACCGTGCAGCAGAAGTAGAAGACCAAAACCGCTATCAAACTGTTTATGCCCAAGAAGCTGGCTCCGCTGCGGCGCCTACGGCCGGCCTGCATTTTACCGACAGGTTGCTGCAGGATATTAAGGCGAAAGGTATAAACATTGCTAGAATAACACTACACGTGGGACTCGGAACCTTCCGGCCGGTAAGCAGCCAGGATATCCGCGAACACCAAATGCATTATGAGCATTATCAAGTAAATTCCGAGACCGCTGCCCTGTTAAATGATACCAGAAGTCAAGGGCATCATATTGTAGCGGTGGGCACCACTGTGGTAAGAACCCTGGAAACAGTTTATAATGATAAGCGTGGCTTTGCGTGCCAGTCGGGTGAAACTAATAAGTTTATTTATCCGGGTTATCCGGTTAAGGCGATCGATAAAATGATTACCAATTTCCATCTGCCCGGTTCTTCACTGATTATGTTAGTCTCGGCTTTGGCAGGCCTGGATCATACTAGGGCAGCTTATCAACATGCGGTTGATAATCAATATCGCTTTTTCAGTTATGGCGATGCCATGCTGATTATCTAAGTAACTCGGGGTTATGTAACATGGGGACGGTTCTGGGACAATGGACCTGTCCCCTCGTCCCACTGATTATCTAAAGCGGCATGGTCAAGACAAGTCAATTAGGAGGAATTGTTCTGGATTTCCAAGTTCTTAAAACTGAAAAATCTTGTGCGGCACGCCTTGGCCAACTTACCACTTCTCATGGAGTTTTTGATACTCCTATTTTTATGCCGGTGGGAACTCAAGCTACGGTGAAGACCTTGACTCCAGAAGATTTATATGCCGCGGGAGCCGATATTATTTTGTCCAATACCTATCACCTCCATCTTCGCCCTGGAGAGGACTTAATCGACCAAGCCGGCGGTCTGCATTCTTTTATGAACTGGAAAAGAGGATTATTGACCGATAGCGGCGGATTCCAAGTATTTAGTCTCAAGGGTTTGCGCAAAATAGATGATAATGGGGTTCATTTCAGTTCCCACATTGACGGTTCACGCCATTATTTGACACCGGAGATTGTCGTAGCCATACAACAAAAACTGGGGGCTGATATTGCCATGTGCTTCGATGAATGCACCCCCTATCCATGCAGCTACGAAGAAGCTGAGCGGGCGGTGCAGAGAACCAGTTTATGGGCCGCCAAATGCAAAGATAGTCATAATAAAGTCGACCAGGCATTGTTTGGCATCATTCAGGGCAATGTGTTTGGTGACCTGCGGGAACGCAGCGCCCGGGAAATAACTGCTTTAGATTTCCCGGGTTATGCGGTAGGAGGTTTGAGTGTGGGGGAACCCAAACCGCAGATGTATGCCATGCTGGATTCAGTTGACAGCTGGCTGCCGCACGATAAACCCCGCTATCTTATGGGGGTGGGGGCACCGGAGGATCTCCTGGAAGCGGTCAAACGCGGGATTGACATGTTTGATTGTGTTTTGCCCACCCGACTGGCCAGACATGGAACCGCCTTGACCAGCGGCGGCAAACTAGTCATACGCAATGCAAATTATGCTTATGACTTTACCCCTTTAGACCCGGTCTGTGACTGTAATGTATGTCAAAACTACAGCCGTGCCTATATACGACATCTGATTAAGGCGGAAGAGATGCTGGCGCATAGATTATTAAGCTTTCATAATGTCTACTTTCTGCTAAAATTGATGAGAGATATCAGAAATGCTATCAGCAATGACGAATTTAACAACTTTTATAACAAATTTTTTGATAATTACAGGTTTTAACAAAAGGGATTTACTAAAACACTGGCGAAAATATACAAGGTTGTACTAAGTTAAGGAGGGATATAATGGGTGCACAACAACAGGGCTGGCTCACGATAGCCATCTATTTTGGGGTCTTCTTGGCGGTTTTTTATATTTTTATAATTATGCCGCGCAAGAAACAGGAAAAGAAGCACAAGGAAGTTATGGACGGTCTCAAGCGCGGGGATAAGGTGGTTACCATCGGCGGAATGCACGGGGAAGTTGCCAAAGTCAAGGAAGATACGGTTGTAATTAAGGCTAATGACAGTACCGAGCTTGAGTTTGTAAAGAATGCAGTGGCTTATAAGGTTGAGGATAAAAAATGATTTCCCTCAATACTATAAGAGATAGTAAATTGGTAGAGACCTTTATCATAAAAGGCAATGAGCACTTGGCTGCAATAGGCTATACTGATCATGGATTGGTGCATGTTGGTTTAGTGGCCAGCTTAAGTCGCAAGGTTTTGTTGGACCTGGGTTATGACCAGCACCTGGCCGAATTAGCTGGCATAGCCGGATATATGCATGATCTGGGCAATGTAATTAACCGTATGGGACATAGCCAGAGCGGTGCGATGATGGCTATAGAAATCCTGAGCAGAATGGGGATGGAGCCGGAAGAAATATCCATTATAGTGTCAGCTATTGGCAATCATGATGAAGGGAGCGGACATCCCGTTAATGCTGTTTCGGCAGCCCTGATTTTAGCTGATAAGTCACACGTACATCGAAATCGGGTGAGGAACACAGATGTGGCTACCTTTGATATTCATGACCGGGTTAACTATGCGGTAGAAAAATCAGTTCTTAAGGTTGACGGACAGGGCAGGATGATAACGATGGACTTGACGATTGATACTGATATATGTCCGGTAATGGAGTATTTTGAGATATTTCTCAGCCGCATGTTATTATGTCGGCGGGCTGCAAACTTTCTAAATTGTGAGTTTGCCTTGATGATTAATGGTGCGAAACTTTTATAAGCAGATAAATAAAGTAGTTGGAAGGAGGATAAACTGGTGCGGAAGAATACCAGTATGGCAATAGTGGCAACTATTGTTGTTATTATTATAGGATTGGCCTATTTTACAACTAAGCCTATCCTGAATCGTTTACCGTTGGGACTTGATCTAAAAGGCGGACTGCATGTTGTGCTGCAGGCGGATGAAAAAGCAGGGGAGACGGTAACCGCAGATACCATTTCCAAATCCATAGCGGTTTTAAGAAATCGTATCGACAGCCTGGGGGTCAAGGAGCCCATTATTTATCCCCAGGGCAATGACCGCATTGTTATTGAAATAGCGGGAGTTGACGATCCGGAACAAGCGGTGAATATAATCAAGAACACTGCACAGTTAGAATTCCGGGATCAGACCGGCAAGATCTTGGTTACTGGTAAAGACCTTAAAGATGCCCAGGCGTCACCTGGGGCCAATGGCAGTGGTCCAGCAGTTAGTTTAGAGTTTAACGCTGCAGGAGCCAAGCTCTTCGGCGATGCCACAGCGGCTAATATTGGCAAAGATATATCCATCTATCTCGACAATGAGGTTGTTGAAACTGCAACTGTAAGGACGGCTATCCCTGACGGCAAAGCGGAAATAAGCGGAGGCAGCATGACTGCGCAAACGGCTCAGGATCTAGCCGTATTGCTTCGCTCCGGTGCCCTGCCAGTGTCATTCAGCATAATGGAAAAACGAACCGTAGGACCAACTCTGGGGGCTGATTCGCTCAATATGAGCGTTAAGGCTGGAATCGCGGGCTTGATTGCCATTCTGATATTTATGATGGGTTATTACCTTTTACCGGGTGTAGTCGCCAGCATATCTATGGTATTATATTCAATTCTCGTATTGGGAACCATGGTCGTGCTTGGATCGGTGTTGACCCTGCCAGGCATAGCCGGGTTCGTTCTCTCTATAGGCATGGCAGTGGATGCTAACATCATTATCTATGAACATATTAAAGAAGAGCTGCGGTTTGGCAAGACCCTGAAGGCTGCGATTGAAGCTGGCTTCTCGCGGGCATTCTGGACGATTTTTGACTCTAATTTAACTACTCTGATTGCCGCAGTGGTTTTAATCTGGTTTGGAACCGGACCAATTAAAGGATTTGCAGTTACCCTCTCTATAGGCATCATTGCCAGTATGGTGGTGGCTCTTA
Source organism: Syntrophomonadaceae bacterium (assembly GCA_963665865.2). Classification (GTDB taxonomy): domain Bacteria; phylum Bacillota; class Syntrophomonadia; order Syntrophomonadales; family Syntrophomonadaceae; genus PHAA01. Next base: position 921,211 of record CAXXWF010000001.1, read on the forward strand.
CCTTTACCCGATACTTACTGGTGTTGTTTGCCGATATCACCAAAAACAACAAATTATATGGAGTATAAGGAGGGTAGAAAATGCAATTTATTGAGAGAAGAAAGTGGTTCTATATATTTTCGCTTTTGTTTATAATTCCTGGGATTATATCTATGTTTGTGCAGGGATTCAATCTGGGGATAGATTTCCAAGGCGGTTCCGTGCTGCGTTACAAAATGGATGCAGCTATCGAGGCCCCTGCGGTCACGAAAACAGTTCAGGATTTACAGTTAGTCCCTGAAGTTAGTGTTCAGAAGAGCGTCGACGAATTCTATATTCGCACTACTGAGCTGACCCAGGAACAAACCGCGCAAATAACCGATACTCTTAAGGCACAATATGGCAACGTTATTCTGCAGAGTGCTGATAGTGTGGGAGCAACCATCGGGAGTGAATTGATTAGAAATGCGTTCCTGGCGGTTTTAGTTGCGTTGGTCTTAATGCTCATCTATATTACCTTCAGGTTTGAGTGGACTTTTGGCGTGGCTGCTGTCCTGGCATTATTTCATGATGTGTTGATTGTGTGCGGGATATTCTCCCTGTTTCAATGGGAGGTTAACAGCGCTTTTATTGCAGCTATATTAACCATCATTGGATATTCGATCAATGATACCATCGTTATATTTGACCGGGTAAGAGAAAACCTGCGGATGAAGAAAAAAGATCCCTTGCCCACCCTATTAAACAAGAGCATCATGCAGACCCTGAACCGATCTGTAAATACGGTACTTACGGTTTTGATGCCGTTGATAACGCTATTGATATTCGGTGGGGGAACGATTAAGATATTTGTACTGGCATTATTAATCGGTTTCCTGTTCGGAATGTATTCTTCCATCTGTGTGGCCAGCCCGATCTACTATGAAATAAAGCAAAGAGGATAAAGGTCATAGAATAGGAATTGAATAAATATTTAAAGAGGACTTCATTTCAGTTTGAAGCCCTCTTTTTTTATCGCATATCTAGATAATGAGTATCCGGTTGCAGTTCGTCCAAGCAATTTTATTGATAAAGACGGAGGTTTTAATTTTCGGAAATCTGGTTGCGAGTTCTTGCACAGCCACCGCATTCTGTACAATCTTCGTCTGCACAGGGTTCAGCGTGGACCAGCACATTTACCATGGGTAGGCGCTCATTGATTTTCAGTTCCACCAAATCACAGAGGTCGTGAACTTCAGCAATACTCATATCACGGGGAACAACCAAATGCATATCGACATATCGTTCCGAGCCGGCGCGTCGGGTGCGGAGTTCATGAAATCCTACCAGGCCGGCTGGCATGATGAGTGCCAGGGCTTCCATGATTTGTTCTTCTTCTTGGGTGGGCAGAGCAGCATCAAGCAGGGGGGAGAAGGATTTAACCGTGATGTCCCAGGCCGCCTTGGTAATTAGCAAGGCAACTAATATAGCAATTATAGGATCTAATATCTGAATTTTAGTTATGGCAATAATACCCAGGCCCGTTAAAACTCCCACTGAGGTATAGACATCAGTGCGCAGATGCATCGCATCTGCTTCCAGAGCCACCGATTCAGTTTTAATAGCAGTTTTCATTAGCAAATTGGAAATAAGCCAGTTAGCCATAGAAGCAACTGCCATGACTATGACCCCGACTCCAAGGGTATGCACTTCCCCGCCATGTATAATCTTCTTATAAGCCTCTATCAGAATCCATATGGCAGCCACAAATATCAGTAAGGCTTCTATCGTGGCGGAAAAATTTTCGAACTTGCCGTGACCATAACGATGTTCATTGTCGGGAGGGCGACTAGAAATCCGAACCGAAGTAAACGCAATTATTGCTGCCAGTAAATCCAGACCGGAATGTATAGCTTCGGAGATTATGCTGACCGAACCGGTAAGAATACCGGCAATAACCTTAAAAATCACCAGGGTTATATTCGATAAGACTGACAAAGCAGCCACTTTAGCCTTTTCATCTGCCAATATATTCTTTGCCCATGCAAACACTTAAGATACCTCCCCAAATAATTAAGCGGAACTTTAATAAATGATTAAAGTCCCGCGGGGAATCCGCTGCCCTTATCGAGCCTGGCCTTGCAGCCTGACTGTACCTCTCTGTGCAATGTTATTAATTGCATATCTCAGTTATTACTTTTACCCACATAATCGAAAATTAATTATAGTTTTTTCATTTTAGCATAAATAATATGAGGTTGCGAGTAAAAACCAGATCCGAATTATAAAGGAGTTCTTTTGCCGGGGGAGAAATGTTACCATTAGCATAATGCAGAGATTTATTTCAGATAGGAGACGGAGCAGATGAAAGCGTATTTATTGAGTGCCCTAGCCTTTATGGCTGTGATTGTTATTTTTATAACCCAAAATGATACTCAAGTGTCGGTGCAGTTTATCAATTGGAAAACTTCAGAGATATCACTGGCAGTGGTAGTGCTTATATCTGTATGCGCCGGAGCATTGATAACCTTTTTGCTGGATAGTTATCGGGCTTTCAAAACCGGACAAAAAATGCGCAAGTTGATCAAGTCTAATCAAAAATACGAAGAGGAAATACTTGTATTGAAGGGTAAACAACGCATACCCAAGGATAACATCCAGGATGAAACAAAGGACTTCGGCCAAACTCCATAAGGAAAAGGGGTTAATCAATTGCGGGCAGTTGTACAAAGGACTAAGCATAGCCGGGTGTCAATCAATGGTAGGGAGAAAGCCCACATCAACCATGGATTAATGGTATTACTGGGGATCAAACAGGGCGATAATTTTGCCGACGGTGAATATCTGATGGATAAGATAGTTAATTTGCGAATCTTCGAAGATGACAACGGCAAGATGAATAGATCATTGCTGGATACAAATGGCGAAATATTAATGGTAAGCCAGTTTACCCTTTATGCTGATATACGCAAAGGCAGAAGACCCAGCTTTACTGCCGCAGAATTACCGGATAAAGCCCAGCCTTTGTTTGATTATTGCGTAGAGTATGCTCGCGCCAAGGGTATTAATATTGAGACTGGCGTGTTTGGAGCGAATATGCAGGTAGAACTTGAGAATGATGGTCCTTGCACTATTTTGATAGATAGTGCAAGGTTGTTTTAAGTTGAGCTGGGAAGGGATTAAGTGGATTGGCGGTAAAACATAGAAGTAATGAACGGGTATGATATAATGCAGATATCATATATTAGGAGATAAAACGTGGAAATAATTACTTCACATAATGCTCTAGATTTCGATGGTCTGGCCAGCATGGTAGCGGCTAGCAAACTATACCCGGCAGCCGTAATGGTTATTTCCGGGACGGTTTCGAAAAAGATAAAGCATTTTATGGGACTGTACAAAGATTCGTTATTCATTAAAACTCCCAAAGAGGTAGACTTAAAGCAGGTTTCCAGAGTAATTATCGTTGATACCGCTAACTCTGAAAGACTTGGTCAATTGAAGGATCTTGCCAAAGATGGGAAGCTGGATTTCCATATTTATGATCATCATCCGCCTGCTGAAGATGATTTGGCTGGAAGTATTCATGAGATTCATCAGACTGGAGCCATCACCACGGTCATGGTGGAAAAGATCATAGCCAGGGAAATTGCTATAAGTCCTTTTGATGCCACAATCCTGGCCTTAGGCATTTATGAAGATACTGGCAGCCTATTGTTTCCCTCCACAACTGAACGGGATGCTAAAGCGGTGTCGTTTCTGCTGGGGTGCAGAGCCAATTTAAAGGTTGTGGCCAACTTTATGGAGCAGCCATTTTCCGGTGAACAGCGCCATATACTGCAAAGCCTGCTGGATACCGCCCGACACCATAAGATAAACAATTTTGATATTGTTATAGCTCTTTATGATGGTGATGAATTTATACCCGGTCTGGACTTAGTAGCTTACCGCTTGTTTTCCATGGAAGATTGTGATGTGGTCTTCATAATTGCCATGATGCAGGGCAAGGTAAATGTAGTAGCCCGCAGTGGAACCAATAATTTGCGGGTTAATGAGGTGCTTTATCCTCTGGGAGGCAGAGGCCAGGAAAAGGCAGCTTCGGCAGTAATAAAAGGTAAAAGTTGTCAAGCCGTGGCGGACCTGATCCTTGCCAGTATTACTGATAAGATTCGTCCTGCCGTTATTGCCCGGGATATAATGTCTACACCCGTAAAGACTATAGCTCAATACCGAACCATGGAGGATGCCGGGCGTATTATGTTGAGATATGGTCATACGGGTATGCCGGTTGTGGACGGTGATCAGATGGTGGGGATGATATCGCGAAGAGATGCAGATAAAGCTATTGTGCACGAATTGGGACATGCTCCAGTTAAAGGTTTCATGACCACCGAGGTAGTATCAATATCCCCGGATACGCCGCTCAGTGAGGTACAGAAAATGGTGGTGGAGTATGATATAGGTAGGTTGCCCGTGGTTGATCAAGGGCGTCTGGTTGGAATTGTTTCTCGTACGGATATTTTGCGGATTTTGCATGGCGAAGACTGCCCTGAGGATCATGAGCTTCTCTATTCTTTCAGTGAGGGAGGGATAGAGAATTTTAAACAGCTAATGCAGCAACGCCTGCCTGAAGACATATATTCCATTCTGAGGCAGGCTGGTGAAGTAGCTGAGGAACTGGACAGTACGGTCTACTGTGTAGGTGGATATGTCAGAGATTTGCTTCTCCACGTGCCTAACTTTGATGTAGATTTAGTGGTAGAGGGCGAGGGGCGGGAACTGGCGATTCGCCTGGCTATGAGACTGAGCGGAAAGGTGCGGATTCATGATCGCTTTGCTACTGCCACGGTCATTTTGAATGATGGAACCAAGATAGATGTGGCTACTGCCCGTACCGAATATTATGAGTTTCCCGCTGCACTTCCGATGGTAGAAAAATCCTCCATCAGGGAGGATATGTATCGGCGCGATTTTACTATTAACACCTTGGCTCTTTGTTTAAATCCTGATAAATTTGGGGATTTAATCGATTATTTCGGAGGCCGCAAAGACATCCAAAATCGTTACATTCGCATACTTTATAACCTTAGTTTTGTGGAAGACCCGACCCGGATACTTAGGGCGATTCGTTTTGAACAGAGATATAGGTTTACCATTGAGACCGATACCTTGCGTTTAGCCAAAGATGCTATCGAACGGCGGATGTTGGGGAAGCTATCTTATAAACGAATCTTACAGGAGCTCATTTTAATACTGAACGAAAAGGATCCATTATCAGCGCTGGAACGAATGACTGATACTGGCGTTTGGAAATATATTTTACCCGAGGTTAAGTTAGAAGAGTTGACTAAAGTCTCCTTTAAGAGAATCCCAATTGTCATGGGATGGTGGGAAAACAGATATTTCGGGCGCAAAATTCAAGCATGGCTGGTTTACCTATTGGCCATATTCTCCAAATTAACGGAGTCACAGGTGGCGGCAGTGTTAAACCGATATCCGCTGGACAGATATGCCCAGCGCAGTATTGAGGACTCCGCCCTGATACCCCAGTTAGCTCAAAGAATCACTAATGAACCGGATCTGCGTCCCAGCCAGCTGAATAAAATGCTGAGCCATCTTGGAACCGAAAATATTCTGTATCTTTTGCTCCACATAAAAGATGAGAACACCTGGGATCGAGTCATTAATTACTGTGATTTGAAGGAAACAGTGAAAGTGGAGATTAACGGACATGACCTGAAAAAGTTAGGATTAAAGGCAGGTCCGCATTTTAAAAAAATATTGGAAGAATTATATTATCTTAAACTTGATGGCCTTGCCAGTAATCGCAATGATGAAATGGATATTGTCAGGCACTGGATGGCCGAAGGGAGATCTTTAGATGGAATCATTTTATAACATGCTAATAGCATTGCCAGCAATATTAATTGCACTAACCTTCCATGAATATGCTCATGGTTGGGTAGCTGATAGACTGGGCGACCGTACTCCTTTCTATCAGGGACGTTTAACGCTAAACCCCTTGCCGCATATAGATTGGGTTGGTTTTCTTATGTTGTTTATTTTCCATTTTGGATGGGCCAAACCGGTACAGGTTGACCCTCGCAATTTTAAAAATGTCAGTCATAAAAAGGGTATGTTGCTGGTATCATTAGCCGGACCAGGGATGAACCTGCTTTTGGCTATCTTGGGCATGTTGCTTTTGAAACTGCTTGTTCCTTTCCAGAATGTGTCCTGGGCAGGCCTCTTAATACCTTTGCTGGTGCCGTTGATATATATTAACGTTATTCTGGCCGTTTTCAACCTTATCCCGGTACCACCTCTGGATGGGTCTAAAATTCTGGCTGGACTTCTGCCTGATTCAGGTGCGCAGATTGTATATTCCCTGGAACGTTACGGCCCGCTCATCCTAATAGTGCTGCTTCTGACCAACTCTTTCAGTAAGATACTTAACCCGTTGTTCAATGTTATTGATACTATTTTAAGGGTTTATGTTGGAATAAGCGTCTAACTTATGGAGGAGTACTATGAGTTACCTGGTAAATCTGGATAAATTCTATGGACCACTGGATTTGTTGTTGTATCTTATTGAAAAAGAAGAAATGGATATATATGATATACCGATTGCATTAATTGCTGATCAGTACATGGATTACGTGCACACAACCGGACCAATGGATCTAGATAATATTGGTGATTTCTTAATTATGGCTTCATATCTGCTTAATTTAAAGTCCCGGATGCTCTTGCCAGGCTTGCTGGAGGAGGAGAATGATGCGGACATCACGGATCCACGGGAAGAACTGGTTAATAGGATTCTGGAATACAAACAATATAAGCAGGCCGGTGAAGTTTTGGCTGCTCGCTATAATGAAGATATCAATCGGGTATTCTTCCGCAATGGTCTAAATGAGATTGAATGGGCAGATAGAGAGATCAGCAGTAGTCTGCATGTCCTACGGCGGGCTTGGTTCTCGGTAATGGAGAGAACAGCTGAGAGAATAGAGTTTGGATTGCCGCAGAGTGAAATAAATATTGGCGCAATCATGGATTTAATTCTCAGAATTTTACCTGCCAACGGTACGTCGGTTATATTTCAGGATTTCTATGTGGGCGTTACTGTGCGGAGTGAAGCTGTAGCTTATTTTATAGCTTTACTGGAACTGATCCGTTTACAAAAAGTTAATGCATTTCAAGAGCAAAGGTTTGGGGATATAAAACTCTGTTTACGGGTGGCGTTAGACGATGTTGATGCAGGATGAAATCAAGGCCGCAATTGAAGCCCTACTCTTCGTAAGTGGTGAGCGAATGAGCGAGGAAGAACTGATGGGGATACTGGGTTTAGGTCAATCAGATCTAAAGGAAATCATGCAAGACCTGATTGCCGAGTACCATCAATCCCCACGAGGCATCCAAATATTGACTTTGGATGGCGGCTACATAATGGGCACCAAACCAGAATATGCTCAGATAGTGGGTATGTTACTGAAGCCTGCCGGAAGACGTTTGTCACCGGCGGCTCTGGAGACCCTAGCCATAATTGCCTATCGCCAACCATTAACTAAGGCGGAGATAGAACAGATCAGGGGTGTAAAAACCGATCGAGTTATCATTACCCTGATGGACAAAGGGATAATAAAAGAAGTGGGCAAAAAAGCTGCCCCAGGTCGGCCATCCCTATTCGGTACTACCCATGAATTCCTAAAAATATTTGGCCTGTCCAGCCTGGCTGAATTACCCGATCTTGGAGGTAAGGAGGATAAAGAGAAATGTCAGATCGATCTATAGAGGAAGAAATAATGATAAAAGCTCAACAGAACAGGAAATTGGCTAAGTATATGAGCAGTACTGAGCAATTAGTAGAAGATCAGCTTCAAAAGGCACGCGAAAGAGGTGATTTTGATAACCTGGAAGGCACAGGTAAACCGATTGACCTGTCCGAGAACCCATATGAACCAGCCGATATGCGAATGGCGTTCCGTATTCTTAAGAATAATGATTTCACGCCCTTTTGGATTCAACTGGGTAAGGATATTGATGCTGATACCGACAAGCTATGGAAAGAGGTTGAGGATTTCAAACGTTACACGATTAATTTTGTGAATGAGAAACATTCTGCCTTAATTAATGATAGATATGAGAAAAGAAAGACCCTGTTTTATCACGAAAAGAGAAAACAATTTGAGAAACTCAAGAAAAAAATAATAGATTATAACCTGCACTGTCCCACCTTCCGACTGGGCAGACCGAATATTGAAGTAAGCGAAGAGATGTACAAGGTAATGAATACTATCGAAAAGGCCCTTGAGGATGGCAAGACTCCCTAAACGCCGTGAATAAACCAGCCCTGCTTGGGAATGATATGGAAAAACGGGAGAATCTGCATGGCCGTATGGATATGGGGAATAGTACTTCTGTTGATCATTTTCTGTTTATCATTATATATTAAGGTTGATGTTGCCATTAGCATTCGAGAGGAAGATGCATTCCAGGGGGTTTCCCTTAAAATCCATTCACGCTTCTACAAGATGAATCGGCAATATAATTATACTGACCAAAAATTGCACTTGATAGAGTCATTTCTGATTTCTCATTTTTATAAGAGCCAAGACCCCCCTCAAACTACCGACATTACTTTACATGATGATATGGAGTATCCCTCCATCTTAAAAGGCCCAATTAGAAATTTCGTCAAGTTTTCGATGAAAAACAAAAAAATATTGGGATCTGTTCTAAGCTTCCTAATTGTGGATCGACTCGAATGGAAAAGTGTGGTAGGCAGCCAAGACGCGTTTTATACTGCGTTGGAGACTGGTGCCTGTTGGGCTTTTAAGGGTGTAATAATCGGAGTACTGAGCAGCAGGTGCAGATTAGGCCGCTTGATGCTGGATGTAAAGCCTGATTTTATCACTCCAGCCTTGTTAAGCAATATAACATGCATATTAAAAATGCGAACGGTGCACATTATTATCATAGAGATATCTATCATAGCAATAAAAGTCAGGTGGTGTATAGATGGAATTAGAGCAAGAACAGTTCAAACATCCCATTGAAGGATTAATGAAAACCGCTATGCAGAGCATTAAGGAAATGGTGGACGTTAATACGGTGGTGGGTGATGCAGTTGAGACCAATGACGGCAGTGTCATCATTCCTATATCTCAGGTCGCATGCGGATTTGCAGCCGGAGGCGGAGAATACGAGACCCTTAATGCTTCCGGGCAAAGTGATGAACTTCCCTTCGCAGGAGGCAGCGGGGCAGGAGTATCAGTTAAACCGATAGGGTTTCTGGTAGTCAGGATGAATGATGTCAGGCTGATATCGGTAGCAGGTAATCCTTTAGCTGAAAGAGTCGTTGATATTGCCCCCCAGATAATCGATAGAATAGAGAGTCTGATGCAAAGAAAAGATAAAAATAGGAATGAATCGTATGAGCAATAGATTGAAATAAGTGTTCGTTTTAAAGATGACAGATGTGGCAGTGGAGTTATAAGCTTGTCACAGCGTTAGTATCACGGTTCTATACAGGCTAGCAGTCCGGTTAATACCGGGCTGTTCTAATTTTCGACCTTATTTCATACCCTTCTAAAAGAGCCGAGCTATTGGTTAAATGCGGAGGGGTATAACTTGTTGAATCTGATTTGGTTGTTGCTTTTAGCTTCGGGAATAGTAGTAGCTGCCCTTAATGGACATGTAGAGATCGTAACCGAAGCCGCGTTGGAAGCGGCTAAAGGCGCAGTTAAAATCTGTCTCGATTTAATAGGAATTATGGCGTTATGGCTGGGGATAATGAAAATTGCTGAAAAGGCAGGCTTGATTCAGAGCCTGGCCTTATTACTAAAACCAGTACTGCGCAGGCTATTCCCCAGCGTTCCAGCAGAAGATCCTGCTATGGGAGCCATAATCCTAAATCTCAGTGCTAACATGTTAGGATTAGGTAACGCTGCGACTCCTTTTGGAATGAAGGCCATGCAAGAGTTACAGCGTTTAAATCATAATCGTCCTGAAGCGTCGGCAGCCATGTGCACATTTATGGCCCTGAATACATCCTGCATTACTTTGATTCCCGCAACAATAATAGGTATAAGACTTGCTTTCTCATCATCGAATCCTACGGAAATTGTAGGAGCTTGCATTTTTGCTACCAGTTGCGCAATGGTTATAGCCGTTTCGCTTGATTACTGGTTTCGAACCCGCAGTCACTGGGGGAGGAAAGGCTGATGCTGTATACGCTGCTTACCACGGTTTCACGTTGGGCGATACCCTTGCTGCTTCTTATTGTTCCCTTTTATGGCTTTTGCAAAAAAGTGCCAGTGTATGAAACCTTTGTGGAAGGTGCCGAGGAAGGATTTTATACTGCTGTAAAGATAATCCCCTTTTTGGTCGGTATGATGGTAGCTATTTCAGTATTCAGGGCATCAGGGGCTATGGATTTCCTGGTGGGGCTAATGAGACCATTATTGGTCGCTATTGGAGCGCCTCCTGAAGTATTGCCTCTGGCGGTTATGAGACCCCTCTCGGGAAGCGGTGCTTTAGGCTTGGCCACTGAATTAATGAGAGTCTATGGGCCTGATTCGTTGATCGGCAGGCTAGCCTCGGTTATGCAGGGGACCACCGATACGACCTTTTTTGTATTGACTGTCTATTTTGGGTCAGTAGGCATTAAGAGGTTTAAGTATGCCGTCATAACAGGTTTGAGTGCAGATATTACCGGCTTAATAGCCTCAGTATATATATGTAATCTGTTATTTAAATAATGAACTCCGATGGAGATGTCCAAAATCAACCTGGGACTAGACGGGCAAGTAATTGGATAGTATAATTGTAATTTACAAAGTGCCCTGAAAACTAAAGGGATAGAGGGTAGAAACCTAGTGGACAAACCTGAAAATAGTTGCAAGGGACAGGGGGACAGGTCCGATGTCCCACCTGTCCCAGCGGACAAGTCTAAAAATAGTTGTAAAGCGGGGAATGCAATATGAAGAGTGATATAGAGATTGCTCAAAGCGCGGAAATGAAACCCATAGTGGAAATAGCTCAATCAATCGGCCTGACAGAGGACGAAATCGAGTTGTATGGTAAATATAAGTGTAAGGTGTCTCTAAAAGCTTGGGAAAGGTTAAAGGATCAGCCGTCCGGTAAATTAGTGCTGGTTACCGCCATAAATCCCACCCCTGCCGGCGAAGGAAAGACAACCAACACTGTGGGACTGGGAATGGCATTAAATAGACTGGGGAAGAATGCCATAATAGCTCTGCGGGAGCCTTCTATGGGACCAAGTTTTGGCGTTAAAGGGGGGGCAGCTGGCGGAGGTTATTCTCAGGTTGTACCAATGGAAGATATTAATCTGCATTTTACCGGCGATTTTCATGCGGTTACGGCAGCTCATAACCTTTTAGCGGCGATGCTCGACAACAGCTTGCATCAAGGCAATCCTTTAGGAATTGATCCCAGGCAGGTGGTACTACGCCGAGTCATGGATCTGAATGAAAGAGCCTTAAGAAATATTGTAATAGGTCTGGGTGGTAAAGCTGATGGTGTACCGCGTGAATCAGGTTTTGATATCAGTGTTGCATCTGAAGTGATGGCGGTATTATGTCTGGCCTCTGATCTCATGGATCTTAAGGAGCGAGTAGCGCGTATAGTAGTAGCCTACACTTATGACGGACAACCAGTAACTGCAGCTGATCTGAAGGCAGCCGGTTCAATGGCTTTGTTAATGAAAGATGCCATCAAACCCAATCTGGTTCAGACCCTGGAAAACACTCCGGCCTTTATCCATGGCGGACCATTTGCTAATATTGCCCATGGCTGTAATAGTATCACCGCCACTAAGATGGGTTTAAAACTGGCTGATTTTATGATTACCGAAGCCGGATTTGGAGCTGACCTGGGGGCAGAGAAGTTCTTTGACCTCAAGTGCCGCTATGGCGGTTTGAAGCCCGATGCGGTAGTCTTGGTAGCCACAATACGCGCCCTCAAGAATCATGGCGGGGTAGGTAAGAACAGATTGAATGAAATGAATATGGAGGCACTGGAAAACGGAGTAGCCAATCTGGAAAAACATCTGGAAAACTTGAATAAGTATGGTGTGCCGGTAGTGGTTGCCTTAAACCAATTCCCTGGTGACCGGCAGGAAGAAATTGATTTGATAGAAAATAAATGTGTTGCTCTAGGTGCTGATTTAGCTATTTCCCGAGTATGGGAAGAAGGCGGCCAGGGCGGGGAAGAACTTGCTGTGAAGGTTATGGCTGCTACAGATAAACCTGCGAATTTCAAGTTCTTATATGAATTGCAAGCTCCTCTAAAAGATAAGATTGAAACAATTTGCAGGGAAATCTATGGTGCGGATGGGGTTACCTACAGTAAATCGGCGAACAACATGTTGGCTCGTTTTGAAGAAATGGGTTACGGCGAATTACCTATTTGTATTGCCAAAACCCAATATTCCCTATCGGACAATCCCACTGCCATAGGCAGACCCCGGGGTTTTACTGTAAATATCCGCGAAGTCCGGTTGTCAGCCGGAGCAGGTTTCATTGTTGCTATCGCGGGTGACATTATGACCATGCCGGGTCTCAGTAAAGTCCCAGCCGCTGAGAAAATTGATATTCTGCCTGATGGGGAGATAATTGGTCTGTTTTAATTAATATAGTAAGATTGCCAGGGGGACTGTTCTCTTTTGCGACAGGGGTGACAAGGGGACGGTCCTTTTGTCACCCCCCTGTCCCCTTGAAAGTTACTTCTGGATTAATGCGAAGAGTTCAGCCCGTGTCTCGGGGCGAGTCTCAAAAATACCTCTTACTGCCGAAGTTACTGTTAAAGCCCCGGGTTTTTTAACTCCCCGCATAGTCATGCACATGTGTTCCGCTTGTATTACCACCCCAACACCCATAGGTTTTAAAGTCTCAAAAATGCAATCGGCAATCTGTGACGTCAACCTCTCTTGGAGTTGGGGTCTACGGGCATAGGCTTCCACCACCCGGGCTAGTTTGCTTATCCCCACCACCTTGCCGCCTTTGGGAATGTAGGCAACGTGAGCCATGCCATAAAAAGGGAGAAAATGGTGCTCACACATTGAGTAAATAGGAATGTCTTTTACCAGAACCAGTTCATCATGATATTCAGTAAAAGACACATCCAGGAAATCTTTCGGTTCACTATTCATGCCGGAAAAGATTTCTTCATACATCCGGGCCACTCTTTTAGGGGTCTGGACTATACCCTCCCGTTCCAGGTTCTCTCCCAGAGCTTCCAGAATCATCTTAAAAGCTGCTTCGATCTTTTCTTTGTCTACTGGTTTATTCTTCATGGTTTCCTCCATACGCTTCCCTATCTATTTATTGTTCGCAAAATTAATTAAATAATAACAGTTGCGCAAGCAAGCCCGCAAGCCTAGGTGGCAAAGAAGATCCCTCTGTTAGATGAGGGATACCATGCCTGGTCACGATTATTTAAAATCAACATTAAAAAGAGACTCATCTGCTAGCTCTGTGAATCCGGCCTGATTCAGCCTGCAACGCGCATCTAACTGAAGGCGATGGTTATGGTCTTCCCAGACACTACATGGTAAGGCGGTTGTCTCCTGATAATTAAAGCGAGGAGGATTAGCCAGTCTGGCCCGGCTTAAACCTTGCAGGGTATCTGCCAGGCAAGGTGAACCTTTGACGGTTAGTTTCAAATCTGGCCGGTTAAGGTGCCCCATATAATCATCAGCCACAAGGGCCATACGAATTGCCATAAATAGGTCCGGACATCCTTCCTGGTGGTGGTAAAGTGCCTGCTTTAAAAATATATTACGGCGCATGATTGGATCCAAAGCCCGAATGTAAGGCGTAGTGGGGGAAAATACTATGTCTTGCTCGTAATAAGATTTGATGTCCAGCACGGGAGTTCCATCAATCGCATCCAAACCATGTACATGCAGCATATTACCGTCAACTGCATCCAGCGTCACCAGAGTTAACGCAATGGGGTTGGGACGATTGGGTGACCTGAGCCCAAAAACTCCGTACTCGGGCAGAGTGGAACTCATACGGCGGGGTATTGTACGCAGGCAGCTCCGGTCCGATTTATGAAACCACAGCAAGAGCCACAGATGAGAGTTCTCCTCAATTCTATGCAATGCCGGAACATAGCTTGGGAAAATCTCAATTTGACCCGGTTGTCCGGGCAGGGGGATGTCTTCAAGATTCTTAGTCTCGGATTTCACTACTCCTATGGGGCTAATTATTATACCTAAATCATCGGTCACAATAATCTCATCCTTTCTCTATCCTCCATTAGGTTCAACCATTGCATAATCAGGCCGATATTTTCGAATTTTCGGAGTTAGGAAAATTATGTTCCTGGACTAATTATAAACCATACCCCTATATGATCTAAATATAAGAATCGGAATCGACTATTTATCCTCAAAATTACCAATAGGCGAACATTATTATACTTTCTGGAGAACAATTAGTATAATTATAGTTAAATTAATTAATTAACAGAATAACATACAAAGGAAGGTTATATTTGAGACTTGCAAAATTCTTGGCTCAGGCTGGGATTGCTTCTCGTCGGCAGGCGGAGGAGTTAATAGCGCAAAGCAGAGTCAAGGTTAATGGTGCCGTGGTTACGGATGTGACAACCCCGATAGAACCTCAATCAGACCGTATTGAATTTGACAACCGGCTGGTTAGGGTGGAAAAACCGGTTTACATTCTGCTGTATAAGCCATCAGGTTATATTTGTACCGTGAATGATCCCCAGGGCCGACCTACTATATTGGAATTGGTCAAGGAGGTAGCAGAACGTATTTATCCAGTGGGACGCCTGGATTACGATACTGAGGGGTTATTGCTGCTGACCAATGATGGTCAGTTTACCAATTTGATAATTCATCCTCGTTATAAAATAGACAAAAGATACGAAGCCTGTGTACAGGGTTATATTCAGGATACTGATTTAAATATTCTGCGGGTAGGAGTTAATCTGGAAGATGGGACAACTTCTCCAGCCCAGGTGCAATTACTAAGGCGCGATGAAACTATGTCAATTATCGAATTGACTATCCATGAGGGCCGCAAACGACAGGTGAAAAGGATGTGTAAGGCAGTAGGACATCCGGTCATACGCCTTAAGAGGACAACCCTGGGGTTTCTTACCCTGGATGGGTTGACGCCGGGGCAGTATCGTTACTTACACCCAAATGAGGTTAGCCGCTTACAATTAATGGCTTTACATAAGTAACAGAAAACTGAGAATGGGAGTTGGGTTAATTTTGGCCGAAATAAAAGTTAAAATACGTTTCGATTATCCTGGTCTGACTAAATCCGGTAAACTCTTCGGAAACAAGAATCTGGAACAGATGGCTGATGATACCAGACAACATAAGGTTTCCATGATGAGAAATGTGCCCATTCAGGGTATTCGGATTGAAGATATCGATATGAGTCAGGATATATATGCTCTAATCGACGATATTACTGGCAAAAAAATTGCTTATGCTCCAGTAGTAATAACATTTTTCGCTGACAGTATTGAGGATGCAATCAAGTTTGTGGTAAAAGAAGAATTTAGAACCGTTGAGATAATTGAACCCGATGAATTACAGCTTTCTAAGAGCGATATGGAGAAACTACTATTTAGGGTTAGCATGGAGTTGACGGAATATCGAGATCACTTGTTGCGCAGAATGGATAATTGGAAATCCTAGCCTGATTCCCAGTATTGATGTTATAAGGTAAAAGGATGTGAACCATTTTAATATAAAGCACCTTTATGGTGACGATAGCAATGGCTCCAAGGGGGCCATTTTTTTATTAATTTTTATGTTGATTTTAGTCTTATCTTACTCTATTATTATTACTCAATAAGGAAATATGCTTAGAAAGGGTAGTTAATTGGGAAATATCACCGTTTTTGCCGGTGGCTTTGGCAGTGGAAAATCAGAAGTGGCTCTTAATTATGCTTTCAAAAGGGCAGAACAATCGGCAGATGTTATTCTGGCAGATTTGGATCTGGTTAACCCTTATTTTGCTTCTCGTGATCTTCGCGATAAACTCGAGCAAGCGGGTATCAGACTGGTGGCACCGTCAGGAGAATTGGCATTTAGTGATGTTCCGGCTATACCGGGCGAAATCATTGGTTTGATCAGACAGGATAATAATATGGTAATGGATCTGGCCGGCGATGAAGTTGGATCGCTGGTACTGGGCTACCTTAGTAAATACGTGGCTGTCCACCAGAATTATGAATTGTTATTAGTTCTTAATCCATATCGGCCTTTTGCCCAAGATATAAAGAGTGTAGTCTTTTTACGAGACCAACTTGAGGCTTCTGCCCACTTGAAATTTACCGGTATTGTAAGCAACCCTAACCTGATAGGAGAGACTAGCCCTGATATAATCAGAAGAGGACATGCCAAAGTTCTTGGCTTTGGTAAGGCCTTGGATATACCTGTTAGCTATTTGACCATAGAAAGAAAATTCTATGCTGAACTTTTTCCGGACTATGGAGAAACATTACAGGTAATCAATTTGTATTTGAGGCCCGAATGGATGTAGTACTGTCTAAGGGAGGAATGTAGTATGGCCAAGGGGAAAGTTCGGTTCGATGCAGATGAATGCAAGGCTTGTTTACTGTGTGTTCACTTCTGCCCCAAAGATGTGTTGGGGTTGAATATGGACTCAATTAATGCCATGGGATACCATCCGGTTACGGACCTGCTGCCGGAGAACTGTACGGGATGTGGGATATGTGCTCTCATGTGTCCCGATTTAGTCATCGTGGTAGAAAGGGAGTGATGGGATGGAAAAGGTATTAATGAAGGGTAATGAAGCCCTGGCTGAAGGTGCGATCACGGCGGGATGTGTAGCTTTTTTTGGATATCCAATAACTCCATCCAGCGAGATTGCTGAATATATGGCAAAAAAGTTCCCGCTTATTGGGGGGACTTTTGTACAAGCCGAAAGTGAACTGGCAGCTATCAGTATGGTTTATGGAGGTGCATCTACCGGGGCCCGGGTGATGACTGCTTCTTCAGGACCGGGCATAAGCCTGAAATCAGAAGGGATATCGGTTATTGCGGAAGCTGAGCTGCCCTGCCTTATCGTTAATATATCCCGGGGTGGTCCGGGATTAGGGGGAATACAACCGGCTCAATCCGATTATTTCCAGGCTACTCGGGGTGGAGGTCATGGAGACTATCAAATTATGGTGCTGGCGCCTGCTTCTGTTCAGGAAATGCTTGATTTCGCCATGGATGCCTTCGATCTGGCTGACAAATATCGAATTCCGGTTATGGTGATGGCTGAAGGAACTTTGGGCCAAATGATGGAGCCGGTGTTTCCTCGCGAAAAGGTTACCCAATTTATAGAAAAACCCTGGGCTATAAGCGGATGTAAAGGACGTGCTCCCAATATTGTAAATACTCTGCACTTATCTCCGGAATTTTTAGAATATCGGAACCAGGTACTAGCCCAAAAATATAAGGAGATAAAAGCTAATGAGCAAAAAGCTGAATCCTATTGGACTGAAGATGCTGATCTGGTGGTAGTAGCCTTTGGCCTTATGTCGCGTATTGTCAAGAAAGCCATCATGGAAGTGCGTAAAAAAGGACACAAGGTCGGCTTAATCAGACCTATTACGCTCTGGCCGTTTCCTGAGGATCTGGTTCGGCAGTCAGCGAATAATGCCAGGATGTTTCTCTCGGTGGAAATCAGCATGGGTCAGATGATAGAGGATGTTCGATTAGCGGTTAATGGCAAGGTACCAGTGGAGTTTTATGGCAGGATAGGAGTAATTCCCTCCCCCGAAGAAATTGCCGGGCAGATCCTTATGCTGGCTGAAAGAGAGGGATTTTAATGAAAATTGTTGCGCAGAGACCTGAAAGCCTGACCACGGCTAGATTTCATTATTGTCCGGGTTGTACGCATGGAATCATTCATAGGATTGTAGCCGAGTGTGTTGACGAGATGAATATGCGCGAGAATACTATCGGGATTTGTCCGGTGGGATGTTCGGTGTTAGCTTACGATTATTTTAATTTTGACATGTTGGAAGCAGCTCATGGGAGAGCGCCGGCTATTGCTACCGGTATCAAGAGGATATTGCCGGATCGCTGCCTCATTACTTACCAAGGCGATGGCGATTTAGCTTCCATAGGTATGGCCGAAATTGTTCATGCCTCTGCTCGTGGGGAAAAGATCACTGTAATATTTGTGAATAATACAGTATATGGTATGACTGGTGGCCAAATGGCTCCGACCACTCTATTGGGGCAGGTTACCACCACCTCCCCTTATGGCAGAAAGAAGGAAGAAGCGGGTTACCCGATTAGAATGGCGGAGTTGTTAGCCACCAATGAAGGTTCTGCCTACATAAGCCGAGTGGCAGTTAATAATCCAGCCAATGTAATCAAAGCCAAGAAATCCATAAAAAAAGCTTTGCAGACCCAGATGAAGGGGATAGGTTTTTCGATGGTGGAGATTTTGTCAACCTGTCCGACGAACTGGGGTCTTAGTCCGATAGATGGATTAAAATGGCTGGAAGAAAATATGATACCATATTATCCTTTAGGTGAATTTAAGGTCAAGGAGGCTTAAGCCGGATGGACAGTGAAAAACAGGTATTGTTTGCAGGTTTTGGCGGGCAGGGAGTATTATCCATGGGTAAATTTCTGACCTATGCAGCCATGGGAGCGGGCAAAAATGTGTCCTGGCTGCCTGCTTACGGTGCAGAAATGCGAGGAGGCACAGCCAACTGCCTGGTTACCATCGCGGATGAGGAAATTAGCTCACCACTTACCGACCATCCTGGAATGGCAATCATTATGAACCAGCCATCATTGGATAAGTTTGAAAAAAAGATCAAACCAAATGGAACTCTGGTAATTAACACTTCCCTGGTGGACCGACCACTGGAGCGTGATGATCTAAAAGTCTATAGAATGCCAGTAAATCAAATCGCGGATGAAATGGGAAACTCAGGAGCAGCTAATATGATTCTGCTGGGAGCCTGTTTACAAAAGACCAATGTAGTTTCTGTAGAACAAGCTCTGGAGCAATTTGAGATTATCTTCAAAGGTAAAAAGCAGTCGGTGATTCAAAAGAATAGAGAGGCTTTTCTGGTCGGAGTTCAATATGCCGACGATAACTGGTAACTGACTTAAGCAGGCGGCCTAAACTATTATGGAATCGCAATCCGCCTATGTTAAGATGGAGATACATAAACATAAACAGCTTTGCCCAGACCTTTTACGTTCTTGTTCAATCAGCGTAAAAGGTTTAGTTTTTTATCAAACTCCTCTTAAGACCCCCTCCCTCTATAGATGGGGAAAAACCGATTTTTTTCAGTGGTAGGTAGGGTCCCCGACTGAGGAGGCGTTTGATAAAAACGCTCGCGGCGCGATGCACACAAAACGCGGAGGGAAGGCGCTATAGCGCCCGCGTTTTGGCGCGCAATTCGCGCAAGCGCTCATTGAAATTAACACATCAGGAAAGGAAAGATTGATATGAACAAAGAACGCCTATTAAACATATTAACCCAGGTTAAAAATGGTGGACTAGACATTGAGGATGCTTGTCAGGCACTCAAAATTATGCCATATGAGGATTTGGGATTTGCCAAACTCGATCATCATCGGGCCTTGCGGGATAACTTTCCGGAAGTCATCTATTGTGAAGGCAAAACCGATGAACAGATTATAACCATCTTTCAACACTTCGCTCTGCATAATAACAATATGATTGGCACTCGCGCCAGGACTGAAGTTTATGAACTGGTTAAACAAATCATTCCGGATGCCCAATATAGCCCGATGGCGCGCTTATTATATTTAAACCGTTCTCCTCTTCCGGTAATAGGTAAAGTCACAGTGATAACAGCTGGGACCGCTGATATACCAGTTGCCGAAGAGGCGGCCCTATGCCTGCAGATAATGGGGGGGGAAGTCGAAAGGGTTTATGATGTAGGGGTTGCCGGTTTGCACCGTTTACTTGACAAAATTGAACTCATGAACCAGGGGCAGGTAATCATAGTTGTGGCTGGGATGGAAGGAGCTTTGGCCAGTGTGGTTGGTGGTTTAACCAAGCGGCCAGTGATTGCGGTACCAACCAGCGTAGGCTACGGGGCGAGTTTTAACGGCTTGGCTGCCTTGCTGGCCATGTTAAACAGCTGTGCCAGCGGAGTGGGAGTAGTCAACATTGATAACGGCTATGGAGCCGCTGCTTTGGCTTTTTCAATATTAAATGCATTTAATGGATAAAGGTTTTCTCTCAGGCATAAGATAGATTGAGAAATATAAAGGACTTTGATAGTCCATAGTTAGTACACTGCCTGAGGGGATGGTTTTTTGAAAAAATTTATAAATCGGGTTGAAAAAGGCTTGATAAGATTTGTTGCCTTGAGTTTATTGCTAATGGTGCTGGTACAAGGATTGATGACGGCCGATCCCATTCGCTTTTACCTCAGTTGGGGTGAAAGGATGGAAGGTCAGAACATGCAAATTCCTGCTAATACTAACCAACCAGATTCAACCAGCGCGGCCCAGCCAATCAAATCACCTCAAGCCCGTCTTTCCATAGGGGTTGACAAGTACTCTTCCTTGCCGCGCGCCAAGATTTTAATCAATGGTCAAGAAAAATATAATTTCACTGCTAAAAAAGTTGCAGTTGAAATTAATGCCGGTGACACTATTGAAATAGACTCTACTGCCTACAACTTCCCGATCGACTATAAGGTTATGGCCATATCATCAAATCTGGCTTTCCCGAATCAGGGGCAGACATATACTGCCAATCAGACTATAGTAATGGTAGGTAAGATTATAGTAAAATAAATTATAAGAATTGTGGGGGTATATGGCGATGGAGGCAGGAAGCAAAATTGCATCTACGGCAGCCATTAGGATGGCCTTATCTTTATCTCGTTCTGAAGAAGTCCAATTAAAAAAGTCCCTATTGGATGAATATGGAGTTAAAGCGGTAGCTGTAGACTATGGGGGAGAGTTCATTTCGTCTGTGGCTAAAATTGTTGAAAGGGCCGTAGTTTCGGCCAAACGGGAAGGGGTTATTAAAGACACTCACCCGGATGAGGGGGCCGTGGCCGGTGCTACCCGTGAAGCCCTGGCGCAGATTATGCCCAAGGCATTGGGACTCAACGTAGGCGGTAAAATAGGGGTGGCTCGTTACCATGATCACGTGAGTGTGGCCATTTTCTTTGGTATTGGACTATTGCATTTGGATGAAGTTGCGATCGGTCTTGGACATCGAGCGGTACCTTAAAGACAAGCTATTTGGAAGAAGTCAAGAAAGGTAGGATAGTAGCATGGCAGTAAGAGGAATAAGAGGAGCAATAACTATACCAGAGGATAGCGCCGCTGAAGTATTACAGGCAACCACAGAGTTATTAGAGGAAATCATTAAACAAAATGAATTAAAGTCGCCGGATCTCGCTAGCATTATTTTTACGGTTACCCAGGACATTAAATCGATCTTTCCGGCAAACGCAGCCCGTTCCATGGGCTTGAATCTAGTTCCTTTGCTTTGCAGCCTGGAAATAGGAGTGACCGGTTCACTTCCACTTTGCATTCGCGTACTGGTTCACGTCAATACGAACAAGAGCCAGGAGGAAATCAAACATGTTTTTCTAAGAGATGCTTCTAAATTACGGGAAGATTTACAAAAAGTTAACAATTAATGACAAAGAAAACAAGCGGAAACACCGTTAGATGCGCCGGGGCTTTATCCTGGCGCTTCTTTCCTTTTTATTATGTAATGCTCCAAGGGTGGCTTGCCATTGATAAATTAATGTAACAATGATAGGTAATGTGATAATATATCTGGAAGAATACCATTGTAGAAAGGAGGTTTTAAGAACAGGTGATCAAACTGGAAGGGGCAAACAAATTTTTCGGTACACTGCATGTTTTAAAAGATATTAACTTAACGGTTAAAACCGGCGAAAAGATCGTTATTATTGGTCCCAGCGGTTCTGGTAAGAGTACTCTTATCAGATGCGTGAATCTATTGGAAAGGCCAACCAGCGGTAGAGTAATCGTGGATAATATCGATATTACTGATCCTCATGCGCCCCTAACTCTAGTGCGGCAATCAGTGGCCATGGTATTTCAGCAGTTTAATCTATATCCTCACAAGACAGTTCTTGAGAATCTAACCCTGGCGCCAGTAATCGTTAAGAAAGTGCCCAAGGATCAAGCCATCAAATCAGGTTTGCAATATCTTGAAAGAGTAGGCTTACAGGATAAGGCAAATGTCTACCCTTCACAGCTTTCCGGTGGGCAACAGCAGCGGGTGGCCATTGCTCGCGTATTAAACATGCAACCCAAAATAATTTTATTTGATGAACCAACTTCAGCCCTGGATCCAGAAATGATCAATGAGGTTCTGGATGTAATGGTCGGTCTTGCCAGCGAAGGCATTACCATGGTAGTAGTTACCCATGAGATGGGATTTGCCCGGAAGGTTGCCGATCGAGTCATTTTTATGGATGAAGGCAGTATCATAGAACAGGGAACGCCGCAGCACTTTTTTGATAACCCCCAACATGACCGAACCAAGCTATTCCTAAACAAGATATTACACCACTAACAATTAAAAAAAATAGATGCAGGGATCGGCAGTGGCCGAATGGGAATGGGTAAATAAACTAATTTTGAAGGGAGAAAAAAGTTATGAACAAAAAAATAGTACTTATTGTTAGTCTAATACTTATGTCAGCATTTTTAATGGTGGGATGTTCTACCAAAACTGCCTCCAACTCCACAGCCGCTGATCCCTCTGATATTAAAGCCATTAAAGATCGCGGAGTACTTAATGTGGGTGTAAAGGCTGATGTGCCTAAATTTGGTTTACAGGATCCTAAAACGGGACAAATCGATGGAATGGAAATAGACCTGGCCCGGGCCATAGCCAAAAAAATTCTGGGAGATGAAACCAAAATTAAACTTACCCCGGTTACTGCCAAAACCCGCGGACCTCTTCTGGATAACGGCGAACTGGACCTGGTAATCGCGACTTTTACCATTACTGATGAACGCAAACTTAGCTATAATTTCTCTGATCCGTATTTTACTGATGGGGTTGCCCTAATGGTGAAGAAGGATTCCGGTATCAGCAGTCTTAAAGATCTAAACGGTAAAAAAATCGGCGTAGCCCAGAGTGCCACTTCCAAAAAGGCTATTGAAGATGCAGCAGCTCCACTTGGTGTTAAGGTAAGTTTCCTCGAGTTTGGTACCTATCCCGAGATCAAAACCGCGCTTGATTCTGGTCGGGTAGATTGTTTCTCGGTAGATGGCGCTATCCTAAATGGCTATCTCGATGATTCAACGGTTATTCTAGCAGATCGTTTCACGCCTCAAAATTATGGTGTGGCGAGCAAAAAAGCGAATACAGCCCTCGCTGAGTTGGTTAATGGAACTGTAAATGATATGAAAAAGTCAGGTGATTTAGACAAGCTGATCCAAAAGTGGGGGATCAAATAGTGAATCAAGTTTTCGCCGGATTTAAATGGGTAGCTCTGTTCAAGGACTGGCGCTTATTCGCCGAAGGGTTTTTGACTACGGTGGAGCTATCTATTCTGGCGCTTATGTTGGCACTTTTTCTGGGGATTATTTTTGGAGTCCTAGGCAGCAGTTACTGGAAAGTATTTGTAGCTGCCAACCGGGGATATGTAGAATTTTTTCAAAATACCCCGCTGGTTATTCAGGTTTTTTTTCTCTACCATGGCTTGCCCCATCTAGGGATTAACCTGCCCGTTTTTCTGGTAGGGGTACTGGGTGTGGGTATCTACCATGGGGCTTATATGGCAGAGGTAGTTCGAGCTGGCATACAGTCGATCCATCGGGGGCAATTGGAAGCGGCTTATTCGCAAGGATTCAGCTACTGGCAGGCCATGCGTTACATTATCCTCCCCCAAGTAAAGAGGATAACACTTCCTCCTATGACGAATCAGGCAGTGAATTTGATAAAGAACACGTCGGTACTGGCTATGGTAGCAGGCGGAGAACTGATCTATCAGGCTGACTGCTGGTCCAGTCAGAACATATTTTATGGACCAGCTTATGTAGTAACTGGTGTCCTTTATCTGATATTATGTCTTCCCCTGGCAACCTATGCTAGGAATATGGAATATAGGTTGGGGGGAGATATATGATACAGGAGCTTTTAAAGCCCGAAATATTTAGATTTCTGGGTGAAGGTTTACTGACGACCTTGTATATTGCGGTTGGGTCGATTATCTTGAGCATGATATTCGGTACGATTCTGGGGGTAACTAGAGATTCCAAACATAGAGTCCTGGCACCACTAGCAGCAACCTATATAGAAACAGTACGCAATACCCCCTTGCTCCTATTTATTTTGGCTATTCGTTTTATGTCTCCATTGAGTCCGGTAAACGCAGGTATCGCAGCCTTAACCGTTTTTACCTCTGCAATGATTGCTGAAATTGTCAGGGGAGGACTGAATTCTGTCAATAAGGGGCAATGGGAAGCAGCAAGATCACAAGGTTTCAATTACTCACAGTCCCTTATCCATATTGTTCTTCCCCAGGCACTCAGGAACATGATCCCAGCTATTGTTTCGCAGTTTACTACTGTTATCAAGGATACATCTTTTGTTTGGGCGGTCGGAACTGAAGAATTAACCGGTAAAGGGATGATTATTATGGGACAATATGGCAGTACTGCCCAAGTATTTGCGCTATTTGGGATGATTTCCCTAACTTATTTTACCATGAATTATACTTTATCTGTTTTTGCCCGGAGACAACAGCGGAAGATGGTGCATCAGGCTTTTTAGAAAAGTATTAGAATCCACGTTGCTTTATATTTGGCAACGTGGATTTTGCTGTCAAATACCTGTAATTGTCTCCCTAAATTTCATTAATAATAGCACCCGGATGCAGGTGCGTAAAAATTTCTAAATAACAAAAGATACCATTAACTTAAGGTCTGTCTTCAAAAAGCAGGCAGGGATATTTATCCATTCTGAAGAATAGTACGAATAATTTTAATATTTTTCGTGATCGGCCAATAGAATAATAAAAAAGGAGTTGGTGGTATGAGTGATTATAGCGGACTGGGTGCATTTGTAGCCATAGCAGGAATCACGGCATTGTTTTTTGCAGTTATTGCCATAACATTTTATGTGCTTAAGTCAATCGGTTTGTCTGTCCTGGCTAAAAATCGTGGAATTGAAAACCCGTGGCTGGCTTGGATTCCTGTTGCAGATCTTTATATTTTGGGTCTGCTGGTGGGAGAAATGGATATCTTGGATTACCATCTGGATAAGTTGGGATTATGGGTTCCAGTTATTTTCGTCGGTGGTTCCATATTGGGCTGGATTCCGTTCCTGGGATTCTTAATTAGACTGGCAGTGTATGGCTTTGCGGTATTTTTATTTTATAAACTATTTGAAAAATATACCCCGCAAGCGGTTGTCTATACTGTGCTCTCCGCCCTATGCCTTTTCCCCATTTTCCTTTATAAAATCCGTAACAATCAGCCACTGACCGGTAATGGGCCGTCTGCCCAACCTCCAGCCTCCGATTTATAGCTCTGATTTCAATAACATAGGGGAACGAATGCTTCGTTCCCCTGATTTTTTCTGTCAGGCAATATAAAAGTATTAATAGTTCAACTTTTGCAGTAAACGGATACTGCGATGTAAAAAGGGGACCGGTTTTATGTCATCCTGAGTGTCAGCGAAGGATCTTTACCATCAACGTGGGGAAGATTCATCTTGTTGCATCTTATATCAACGGCGAAACTTGAGTTAATCATTTATTAAGGTAATTCAACTCATATACATCAGTCCTTCTATGCTGCAGCAGAGGCAATTCGCGGCGTACTTTATCAACTATAGAGAAATCGAGTTCCGCTTCAATTATCTCTTCTCCAATATCCCCTTCGCTCATGACTCTCCCCCAGGGATCTACCACCATGGAATGCCCCCAGGCCTGATAGCCGGCTTCTGTATTTCGAGCAGGCGAGCAAGCCAATACAAACAGCTGGTTGTCAGCCGCCCTGCTTCTCATCAATAAATCCCAATGAGCCGGGCCGGTCGTCGTATTAAAGGCGGCCGGAACTATTAGCAGCTGGGCTCCTTCTAATGCAGCCAGACGGGCCAGTTCAGGGAATCTGATATCATAGCAGATTATTACGGCGAAAACTAAATCCTTATGGCGAATTATTTGCAGACTATTCCCAGCGGAAAGTACTTGGGACTCCTTAAAAGAGATCTGGTCAGGGATGTCAATGTCAAAAAGGTGCATTTTACGATGTTTGCCAATGAGCTCACCTTCTTGATCAAATATATAACTGGTATTATATATTTTTCCGTCCGTATCTTTTTCCGGGATGGAACCTCCCACCAATATAATCTTGTTATTATGGGCGAGTTCAGCCAGTAATGCCGTGGTTGGACCTAAAAAACTCTCGGCGTTTTCAGCCATCATTTCGGTGTGGTAGGGGCCATTGAAAATCTCCGGGAGGACAATCAACCGGGCACCTCTCTGTGCAGCCTTACAAACCATTTCACGAGCATGGTTGAGGTTATCGATTTTATCGCTTTCTACCCTCATTTGACATAAGGCAACTTTTAAATTTTCTCTCATATGTTTCTCCTATCAATGCAGCGCGCTTAATTACCTGCAAGAAAATTAAACTATAATTAGATTAAAGATATACAATAATCTTAAGTATTTTTAAGTTTAGCTCATGTTATACTAATTGCAAACATTAATCAAACTCCTCTTAAGACCCCCTCCTCTATAGGTGGTGGATAAACCGTTTCTTTCTCAATGGTGGGTAGGGTCCCCGACTGAGGAGGCGTTTGATAAAAACGCTCGCGGCGCGATGCACACAAAACGCGAAGGGAAGGCGCTGTAGCGCCCGCATTTTGGCGCGCAATTCGCGCAAGCGCTCATTGAATTGACTCTAAATGTGGAGGATTTATTATGAAACCTTTTAAAATGGCTTCTCGCGAGTATTGTTCTGAAGATACCCGGGTAGCTATATCGAACTCGGAGCGTACTCTATATATAGGGGAAGGCTATTGTACGATTATAGCAGGGCCTTGTGCGGTCGAAAACCGGGAAGAGTATCTAAAAATCGCGGTGCAGCTTAAATCAATGGGTGCGCATATATTAAGAGGGGGTCTGTTTAAACCCCGTACTTCACCATATTCTTTTAAAGGTTTGGGCCGGGCCGGGCTGGAGATAATGACTGAAGCTCGGGATCTGACCGGGCTGCCTATCATAAGCGAAATAATGGACGTGCGCGACCTGGATTATATGTATGAGCATTTGGACATTTTGCAGGTAGGCAGCCGTAACATGCAGAATTTCTCTCTGCTGGAGGAACTTGGCCGCTTAAAAAAACCGGTGATGCTCAAAAGAGGCCTGTCTGCCACCATTGAAGAATGGCTCCTGGCAGCAGAATATATACTGAATGGCGGAAACCCTAATGTAATTCTATGTGAGCGCGGTATCCGCACATTTGAAACCTATACCCGCAATACAGTTGACATTGGGGCAGTACCTTTGATTAAACATTTATCTCATTTACCCATTATTGTTGATCCGAGTCATGCTACCGGGAAATGGAGGATAGTGACTCCAGTGGCTAAAGCAGCCATCGCGGCAGGAGCAGACGGGTTAATGGTCGAAGTCCATCCCGATCCAGATCGAGCACTCTCAGATGGTCAACAGTCATTAACACCAGACAACTTCCGTAAATTGCGGGAGCAGATCGTTAAATTAGCGGAGTTGGATAATAAAATAGTACTTTAACCGAAGTAGTTAATGCCCATAGCGCCTCTTACCTCATCCATGGTTGCTTTGGCTACCTGATGAGCTTGGCGGGTTCCTTCTATTAAAATTTCTTTTACCAGGCTGGGATTTTGCACATATGGAGCTCTTCGAGCACGCATTGGTTCGAGCAGTGTATCCAAACATCCAGCCAGTCTTTTCTTGCAGTTTACGCAGCCAATTGCTCCTTTACGACAGTCCTCTTCAATTTGGTTTACCTCTAATTGATTGAAGACTTTGTGATATTCAAAAACTGTACATATTTCAGGGTGACCCGGATCATTTTTATGAATTCTGGCTGGATCGGTTACAGCTTCCATGACCTTTTTGTTTATCTCCTGGGAATTATCACTTAAATAAATAGCATTATTGAGACTTTTACTCATTTTAGTTTTCCCATCCAATCCTACCAGCCGCGGTACTTCACCTACCAGTACCTCTGGTTCCACCAATACCGGCCGATAGAGATCATTGAAGCGTCTCACAATCTTACGAGTTAGTTCGAGGTGGGGGATTTGGTCTTCACCGACTGGTACCAGGTTGGCTTTGAAGATGCTGATATCGGCGGCCTGGCTCACTGGGTAGCCCAGGAAGCCATAGGTCATATCGCTAAAACCGTGTTGCTGCGCTTCGGATTTAACAGTCGGATTATGTCTTAAGACATTAACCGAAGTAAACATAGAAAAGTATCCGGCTAATTCATGAATCTCCGGGATCATACTTTGAATAAATATTGTTGATATGGAGGGATCGATTCCGGCGGCCAGATAGTCCTCGGCAATCTGCAAGGTATCTCTGCTTAGGTTCTCAGGATTTTCAAAATTAGTTGTTAAAGCCTGGACATCGGCAATAATAATATAGCTGTCATATTCTTCCTGCAGCCTGACCCGATTAGCTACACTGCCTACATAATGACCTAGATGCAGCTTGCCGGTAGGTCGGTCGCCCGTAAGAATCCTTTTTTTACTTGTCATCCCCAAGTTCCTCCTGCTTTTAATAATGAAAATTTACCAAAAGTAAAATCAACATTAAAAGTATCACTACAGGGTGGAAATATCAAGCCCCTAGGATTGATTAAGGCTAAAAAGGCGATTTTATCTGATGTAATGGTAATTTAAAGCTGTAGACACGCATGAATAAATAGAACATATTATGTTTGAGAGATCTTTAACAATGACATTGGTTGCTTGCCATAGTATTTTCCGGTTTGCTTAACTTGCTTGTTCCAAAATTTAATGTAAAAATTCTAAATCTATTTATTGACATGGGAAAAGAATGTGCTACAATTCTACATGTATGTTTTAGACCATTCAAGCAAAGGAGGTCTGGGAAGGGCATTATAATTGAAGGGAGCTGATATTATTGCAGTCTTTGGGGCGACACGTTTTAGCTGAAGTTTATGGTTGTCGATTCGAAGCATTGAATGATATTAAAAAGGTTGAGGATATCATGATAAATGCGGCTTTAGAGGCTGGGGCTGAGGTTAGGGAAGTGGTTTTCCATAAGTTTAGTCCTCAAGGGGTTAGCGGTGTTGTTGTTATTTCAGAGTCTCACCTTGCGATTCATACCTGGCCCGAATTAGGATATGCAGCAGTGGATGTGTTCACCTGTGGAGAAAAAGTTAATCCATGGGATGCATGTAATTATGTTGCAGAAGCGTTTGGAGCTGAACATGTAAATGCCCAGGAAATTACCAGGGGATTGATGGTAGAACAGGAAGAGCGCATGGTGGTAAATATTTAGGAGGGATACTATTTTAGTAGACCGAAGTGGAAGAAAAAACATTAGTCAGTTTAGCTAGGGCCTTACTTGTAGAATACATACAAGTGAGGCCTAGTTATTTATCGCCTCAAATAATGGAAGAGTTGTTATGAATTCTTATGTAATTGTATGGTTGATTAATGTATGATATATAAGCAGTATCTTTAAAATAATACAATTAAAATGAGAAAAAATAATATTTGGCAGGAAATGCTTGTATTTTGTGGAATGATAGAGAAGCAGCAGTTGCTGGAGAAGCAATTTATTATCCTTCACTAGGGGGGTTACTCATGGATTCTATTCTGACTATTGATATACAAACCGATTTACAGGAAGTTGACCAAACATTCCGAAGCAGCCTGCTGCCTTGGTGGGACGAAATATCTGCTTATGTACCTAGTGTGAATAAGGATTTGGGATCTAAGTTACTACCAGTTATGGTGATTAATGCTTACAGGTATTTAGGTTTGGAAAGAGACCTGTCCATTTCCATGGCTAACCTATTCAAGACGATAGACTTTGCCAGCAAAATCCATGTCCTGGTTAAAGATGACGATGAAGGGCAGAAGCGCAGCCAGGAAATGCAGTTTACGATTTTAATCGGAGATTATATTTTCGGCAGGGTTTTGAAACTACTAGTTGAAACGCAGACAGATCATCTCTTATATATGTTTGCCACCATGATAGGCAGAATTAATGAAGGTTTGATTATTGAACATAAATTTAACTGTGGTTTGGAACAAGTTCTGATTCAAACTAGAGCTCCGTTATATCATGACGCCTTTTTGAGCGCTGCCAAAATGGCGCAGCTGGCACCTGATTCAGCAGAAATTTACAGTGAAGTTGGACATAATCTGGGTATAGCGTTGGAGTTATTTTATATTTATGGACAAAAGACCGGCGGGCATACCTATTTAGATAGAGCCAAGGAACTATTGCTGCTATTAAATAAAAATGAGATTTACCAACTTGAATCATTGGAGAATCTTATCTTTGAGATGGACAAGAACTGGGAGGTTGCATAGATGGCTTACCCAGATATAATTGTGAAATTGGCCAATTTGGGAAACGAGAATGATTGGATGATATTTTAATGCGCAATAAAATCATGGCAATGGCAAATAATAAGTGGAGCGAATACGGAATTGGCTAAAATTAAGAAATTCTTGTCGATGATTGACTTTGGACATACGCTTTTCGGCTTACCATTTGCCTATTTAGGGGCATTTCTGGCGATTTCGAAAATACCCACCACTTCGCAATTGATATGGATTACTGTGGCTATGTTCAGTGCCCGCTCGGCGGCCCTATGTCTTAATCGCTTGATTGATAGGCGAATTGATAGAGCCAATCCGCGCACAGCCGGATGGGTTTTAGCGAAGG
Organism: Syntrophomonadaceae bacterium; assembly: GCA_963665865.2. Classification (GTDB taxonomy): domain Bacteria; phylum Bacillota; class Syntrophomonadia; order Syntrophomonadales; family Syntrophomonadaceae; genus PHAA01. The sequence continues at coordinate 952,132 of CAXXWF010000001.1, forward strand.
GTGAATTGCCCATTAATGGGGTCTGGCTGCTGGTACTATTCTTCTTTATACTTTTGTTTTATGCAGCTGGACAACTTAATCCTTTATGTGTGAAACTTGCCCCCCTGGCAGTTATAATATTATGGGTTTATTCTTATACCAAAAGAATTACGTGGTGGTGTCACCTGCTATTAGGCATGGCGGTGGGCATTGGTCCGGTGGGTGGCTGGATAGCTGTGACCGGACGTTTTGATTGGCAGCCTTTATTGCTATGGCTGGCCGTCGCCTGTTGGATAGCCGGCTTTGACACTATGTATGCCTGCCAGGATATTGAATTTGATCGTGCCCACCATCTTTATTCCATCCCTGCACGTTTTGGGGAAGCAGGTGCTCTGTTATTTTCAACCATATTCCATTTATTGACAGTGGTTTTTCTTATTCTAAGTGGGGTGGTCTTGGGTTTAGGGATCTGGTATTATACCGGGATTGTTTTCACCGGCGTATTACTTCTCTATGAACATATAATTGTGACTCCAGGTAATTTGAGACGGGTGAGCTTTGCTTCTTTTAAAGTAAATCATTATGTTGGTTTGATTATTTTTGTTATGGCAGTAATCGATATCTTAAACAAATAAATATAGTAGGGCTGGGAGCAGGGCGGTTAGATTTATTAAGGGATATAGAAGGGTGATGTTTTTGTCCAGATATATTGTAGCATTAACTGGAGCCAGCGGGATTGTTTACGGTTTGCAGCTTATCAATGAACTGCTAAAGCGGGAGCACGAAGTGCACATGGTGGTTAGTGAACCAGCCGCTCTAGTGCTGAAGCAGGAAATGGGGTGGCAACAGTGGAGCTCCTTGGAAGACGTAATCCGCGACCATCTGCCTCCTGGTAAGCTATTATATTATAATAATTCTGACATCGCGGCTCCAATAGCCAGTGGTTCATTTATTGCTGACGGCATGGTGATCATACCGTGTACCATGTCTACCCTGGCGGCAGTTGCCCACGGAATGTCGGGCAGTCTTATTGAGAGAGCCGCGGATGTTATGTTAAAAGAACAAAGACCATTAATTCTAGTTCCGCGTGAAACACCCCTAAGTGCCGTGCATTTGCGCAATATGCTGCTGCTGGCAGACATGGGAGTGGCCATCGTTCCGGCTATGCCTGCTTTCTATCACCAGCCCGAATCAATAAACGATTTGATCAACTTTATGGTGGGGAAAGTATTAGACATAATGAAAATTTCCCATGACATTTTTCGCAGATATGAGGGAACTGCGGTTGAATAATGCGTTTTTGGTTGGATTTTTATAGATTCAAACTATATAATTATAAAGAATTGCGCTTGTACACGGTCAGTCCTAATTATGAGTGATATTCATCTAGTTAAATTTCTGTAGAACAAGAGGGAGTATTGAGTAATACTTATAGTCTTGCTAACCACAACAACGCAGTTATACAGAAATTTAATCGATGAGAGCATATAGAATTAGGGGGGACAGTGTACTAGATAAGGGGAAAGTAATGACCAATTTAGATATGTTTAATCCCATAAGCGAAGAACTAGCAATGGTTGAAGAGCAATTGATCCAGAGTATTGATACGGAGTTAGAAATACTTGATAAAGCGGCTATTCATTTGATCAAAGCAGGGGGCAAGAGGTTGAGGCCAGCGTTTGTACTACTGACGGCCAAGCTTTTTTCTGACTCCATAGAGCATGCCATTCCCCTGGCTGTGGCACTTGAATTAGTTCATATGGCGAGCCTGGTTCACGACGATGTCATAGATAATTCAGAACTAAGGCGGGGACAACCGACGGTTAAGAGTAAATGGGGTAACCGTGTATCCTTATATACTGGCAACTATGTTTTGGCAAAATCCCTTTGTCAGGTAGCAGGTTATCAGCGCAGTGATATCTTGGAAGTTCTGGCCGATGCGAGTATGGGTATTTGCGAAGGCGAGATCAAGCAAATGCAGAGCTGCTATAATATTCACCAGGGATTAAAGGATTATCTGCGCCGTATCGAGAGAAAAACGGCCCTATTAATTTCAGTCAGCTGTCAGTTAGGGGCAATGATTAGTGACTCTTCAGAGGCTGAAATCATGGCTTTAAAAAGATATGGATATTACCTGGGGATGGCCTTTCAGGTCACCGATGATATTTTGGATTTTGTGGCCAATGAAGAGATTCTTGGTAAGCCGGTAGGCAGCGATATTCGGCAGGGTGTTATTACCCTGCCGGCTATTTATGCTTTGAAGTATGGCAGCCACCGCGAAGAGCTCGGTCAAATGCTAGCATCTCCCGAATCGTGTTGTAACCGAGCTGAGGAGATAATCGAACTGATAACCGAGACTGATGGTATAGATTATGCCTACTATGTAAGCAATAAATTTGCCGAAAAAGCTATTAAGCAGTTAGAAAAGCTGCCTGATTTGGCAGGCAAAGATTCACTGCTGGCTATTGCTGATTTTATATCCGGCCGAGAATACTAAAACCGAGGAGTGACGATAAGTGGCATTTAAAAACCTTTCAATAGAGGATAAGCAAGGGATAATAGAACATCTTGCAGATTTGAGAAAAGCCCTCCTTATCAGCGTAGTAGCCATTTTTATTGCTGCTATGGCTTGCTATGCTTATAGCGAACAATTGCTGAACATAGTAACTATGCCTCTGCGCTCCATCAATCAGCAATTAATAGTGACAGGTGTTACAGAAGCATTCTTTGTCAAATTGGAGCTTTCATTTCTGGCTGGATTAATAATTGCTTTTCCCATCGTATCCTGGGCTATTTGGGGATTCTTTAAGCCTGCTCTTTATCCCCACGAGAGAAAATACATCTACATTTTATTTCCTGCTACTCTTATCCTTTTTGCAGCAGGCGTTCTCTTCTCTTATTTTGGGATCTTACCGCTGGTGCTTAAGTTTTTTGTCTATATTGCTGGAGAGAATTTGCAAACCATGTTTAAAGTTGACCAGTATGTTTCCTTTGTGATGTCTTTTTCGATTCCTTTTGGAATTGTTTTTGAACTCCCCATTATTATGTTTTTCATGACTAAAATTGGTATAGTTAAACCTGAAATGCTGACCAGAAACAGGAAGTATATCATTCTGGCAATCGTGATTATAGCCGGAGTACTGACCCCAGGACCTGATCCCATCAGTCAGGTAATGATGGCAGTACCTATGTATATATTATTTGAAGTAAGCATTATAGTTTCCCGATTTGCCAGACCTCAGCAAAAGGAAAATGAAATTGAAAAAACATAGGTTCCGATCCTACTGATGGAAGTTAGGTGTGGTTAATTGTTCAGTAAGAAAAATCTGAGGCTGGAGAGGAATAAACGACCAATCTCACAATCTTTACAAAGCGCGCACTTTTTGTCATAATATTTTGTGGAGATATGTTTTTAAGTTGAAAGTAAATAATAGTTTAAATAAATATTGTCCAAGCTTTGGCTTTCAATTGAAGGAGGAAATATTTTGTTTGGATTTATCGGCAATATCGGGCCCTGGGAGCTAATACTGATCCTGGTGATTGTGCTGGTGATTTTTGGTCCAGGAAAATTGCCTAAGGTAGGAGAATCTTTAGGAAAAGCATTGCAAAGCTTTAAAAAGGGCAAAGAAGGCGACGAAGAGACCGAAATGGATTCTAAAGAAAATAAAAAATAGCATGATTTCAGACGTTTAAAGGAGGAACTTTTATGTTTGGCAGTATTGGCCCCTGGGAATTGATATTAATCCTGGTGATTGCGTTGGTGATTTTTGGTCCAGGAAAACTGCCTCAAGTAGGAGAATCTTTAGGAAAAGCAATGCAGAGCTTCAAGAAAGCCAGAGAAGGCGACGAAGTAGAGTCCAAAGAAAAACAGGCCTAATTTTGGACATTTAAAAGGAGACAATTTTATGTTTGGTAATATTGGTCCCTGGGAATTAATATTGATCCTGGGAATTGTACTGGTTGTATTTGGCCCTGGTAAACTGCCCAAAATAGGTGAATCTTTGGGGAAAGCAATGCAGAGTTTTAAGAAAGCCAGAGAAGGGGACGAAGAAGAGATCGATAAGGAAAATAAAAAAGAGGTCTGATTTCAGGCCTTTTTTGGCGAATGGGATCTGAGGAGCTAGTATGGCACATTTATATCCAATTTATTTACACCTGGCTGGCAAAAGGTGTCTAGTAGTCGGAGGCGGCAAAGTAGCGGAGCGCAAGATTGCAACATTATTGGAGTACGAAGCCAATGTGCATTTAGTTAGTCCTGAAGCTACCAATGCTATTGACCACTGGGCAGATCAGAAGTTAATTACTTGGCGACGAGGGATGTTTGGGCCGGAAGATCTGGAGGGGATATTTCTAGTTTTTATTGCTACCGGTGATAGTATCGTGAATAAAGGTGTAACCGATTTGTGTCGTAAGAAGGGTATTCTAGTAAATGCCGTAGACGATCCTCCCAATTGTGATTTCTATGTTCCTTCCATTTTAAGGCGCAATTCATTATGCTTGGCGATATCTACGGAGGGCAAAAGCCCACTTTTGGCTGCAAAATTGCGCCGGGAACTGGAAGAGCAAATTACTGATGCATATGGTGAATGGGTGGAAATATTAGGCAGCTTGCGCGATGAAATTAAAACCTCAAATTTGGATCTGGATGAGAAAAGGCGCCTATTTGAGGCATTAGTTTATTCCGATATGTTAGATTTACTTAAAGAGGGTAAGAAAGAACAAATAGAGGAGCGGATTAAGGAATGTATGTCCTCCTTACGGGAATAAATCATCAGACTGCACCCATAGAAATTCGCGAGAAATTTGCGTTTGATTCTGAGCAGTTGGAAGAGGCCTATGACAATATCAAAAATGAAGAGGTTGAGGGCCTGGTAATTTTAAATACCTGCAACCGTACCGAAATATATGCAACTGCGCGGGATATTGAATCTGGTCAGAAACATTTGAAATCTTTCTTGCATTCCTATTCAGGTTTACCAGCTGATGAAATAGATAAATATGTGTATCAGCCAAATTGTTATGCTGCCATAGATCACCTTTTCCGCGTATCCTCCGGGTTGGATTCTATGATATTAGGGGAAACCCAGGTATTAGGACAGGTAAAAGAGGCATATCAGAAAGCTCAGGAACTAAAGGCATCTGATGGAGTGTTAAATTCACTCTTCCAGAAGGCGCTTTATGTTGGGAAAAAGGTTAGAACCGAAACTTCTATCGACCAACATCCTGTTTCGGTTAGCTATGCAGCGGTTGAACTAGCCAAGAAGATTTTGGGTTCATTGGAGGATAAGACCGTTTTAGTAGTGGGGGCTGGAGAAATAGGGGATCTAACCACCAAGTATTTGCTGCAGAATGGGGTACATTCGGTTATCGTTTCCAACCGCTCGTACGAAAAAGCGGTGGAGATGGCCGGCTTGTTAAACGGACGAGCGGTAAGATTTGATGAGTTGGGCGACGAACTTATTAATGCGGATATTGTCATTAGCTGCACAGCTGCCAGTCATTATGTAATCAAGGAAGACAATTGCCGCACCGCGCTCCTTAATCGACAAGGCCGGAGAATAATACTTATTGATATTGCGGTACCTCGGGACGTAGATCCTGCGCTGCGAACCATTGACGGGGTCTATCTTTATGATATTGATGATCTCCAGGGGGTTATCAATTCAAACTTTGGCGCCCGGCAGAAGGCAGCCACTATGGCCAACGATATTATTGCTGAGCAGCTAGTGGAATTTAATGAATGGCTGGCCAGTCTGTATGTGGTTCCTGTCATCTCAGCCCTAAAAAATCATGGTGAAACTATTAAACAGAATGAATTAAAAAAGGCCTTTAACAGATTGGGCAAGGTCTCTGAACGTGAAAGAGATATTATCACGGCTCTGGCCAATTCCGTTGTCAATCAACTGCTGCATTTTCCGGTAGTTAACCTTAAAGAGATGGCGGTTAGTAATCAGGGACATCTCTATGCTGAAGTAGTAAAAAAACTATTTGGCTTGCAATTAGTGGATGAGGAGCAGGAAGACTATGCAGAAATTAAGGCTGGGAACAAGAGGTAGCAAGCTGGCTCTCTGGCAGGCGGACTGTGTTGCCGGGGAGATTCATAAACTGCTGCCGGAATTAAATATTGAAATTATAATTATAAAGACCACAGGTGACAAGATACTCGATGTAGCTCTTTCAAAAATAGGAGACAAAGGGCTTTTTACCAGAGAAATTGAAAATTCATTACTTTCCGGGGAAATTGATCTGGCTGTACACAGTATGAAAGATTTGCCATCGTTCTTGGCGCCCGGCCTCACTTTGGGAGCTGTGTTGAAGCGAGAAAATCCCCAGGATGTATTTATTTCTCATAAAAACTATACTCTGACCAGTCTGCCCGACCACGCATTGGTGGGAACTTCAAGTCTGCGAAGGATTGCTCAGCTCAGGGCCTTGCGCCCCGATCTGAGCATGGTTGACCTGCGGGGCAATGTTGAAACACGGCTCAAAAAAATGCAAGAGCAAGACCTTGATGGGATTGTCCTGGCATACGCAGGGGTAAAACGTTTGGGCTACATTGGTCAGATTAGTGAAATTATCGGTACCGATTTGATGTTGCCGGCGGTTGGACAGGGTGCCATTGCCCTTGAACTAAGATCTGACGATTATGAAACATCTAAAATTATCTCTCCAATCAATGATCTTCATACCAATTTAGCAACCAAAGCCGAAAGAGCACTCCTGCGAGAGTTAGAGGGAGGATGTCAGGTGCCCATTGCCTCACTGGCTCACATTGAAGGCGACATATTGTTTTTAGAAGGCTTAGTGGCTTCCATGGATGGTAAGATATTAATTAAAGACAGTCAGTTTGGACATCTTGAACAAGCAGAGGATATTGGCAAACTTCTGGCCCAAATCCTTTTAGGCAGAGGTGCAGATAGTATCCTGGAAGAAATAAAGCGATTAGGAGAATAATAAATGGTAAAACAAGGATTTGTTTACCTGATCGGAGCCGGTCCGGGAGACCCCGGTCTATTCACTATTAAAGGCATGAAAACATTGGCTAAGGCAGATGTGGTAGTTTACGACCGCCTGATAGGTCAGGAAATACTTGATTACGCCCGTAAAGATGCAGAATTAATATATGTTGGCAAAGCGTCCAGCGATCATGCTATGCCGCAGGATGAAATAAATAGACTACTGGTCCAAAAAGCTCAGGAAGGAAAAATTGTAGCCCGTTTAAAGGGTGGGGATCCCTTTGTTTTTGGACGGGGGGGCGAAGAGGCACTGTATGTACATGAACACGGATTGGGATTTGAAATTGTACCCGGCATTACCTCTGCAGTAGCAGTACCTGCCTATGCAGGGATACCAGTAACTCATAGAGATGCAACCTCGAGTTTTGCAGTGATCACCGGTCATGAAAAGCCCGGCAAAGCGGTGAGTTCCATTCAATGGGACAAAATAGCTACCGGCATTGGTACCTTAGTCTTCTTGATGGGAGTGGAAAACCTCGAATTCATCGTGACTAATCTTGTGAATGCGGGAAGAAGCCAGGATACACCAGTGGCTTTGATTCGCCGGGGGACTTTTCCTGATCAGGCGGTCCTCAGCGGTACCTTGGCTAATATTGTGGCGCTTGTACAGCAAGCTGATTTTAAACCACCCGCTATAATAATAGTTGGTGAGACCGTAAATTTACGCAATGAATTAAAATGGCGGGAAAATAGCCCGCTCTGGGGAGCTAAAATCCTGGTTACAAGAGCTAGAGCGCAGGCCAGTGAACTGGTGGAACGAATCAAGGATCAAGGTGGGGAAGCGATTGAATTTCCCTCTATCGAAATTATTAAGGAAACTGATCTAAACGCTCTATATGCTGCTTTCCAAGTTATTAGCGACTATGGATGGATAATTTTTACCAGCGTAAATGCGGTGGATATATTCTTTGAAGAACTTGGCGGCATGGGCATCGATATTCGTCAGTTACAGGGCATCAAAATTTGTGCGATTGGTCCGGCAACGGCAGCCCATCTAACGAAAAGGGGCCTAGTAGTTGACCTGATGCCGGAAGAATATCGCGCTGAGGGAATAATTATGGAGCTGAAGACTTTGGTCAAGCCGGGACAACGCGTACTTTTGCCCAGAGCCAGAGGATCCCGGGAGATATTACCCCAGAGCCTGGTGGAGATGGGAGCTATAGTCAATGAAGTAATAGTTTATCAAGCAGCCCCGGCGTCCCACATCAATCCTAATCATTTGCAGGAGATTAGAGATGGAGAAGTTGATTATATAACATTTACCAGTTCATCAACCGTAAGTAATTTTGTTAATATAGTAGGATCCCAATATGTTAACACTTTCAATAATCGGGTTAAGGTAGCATGTATCGGTCCGATTACTGCCCGGACTGCAGAGGAATACGGATTTACAGTTGATATTATGCCTGACCAATATACAATCGAAGCATTACTGGAGGCAATTATCAAAGATCATAAAACCTTGTAGGGAAGCAAGGGAACGATTCTGGGACAGGGGGACGGGTCCCTCGTTGGATATCCCAGAGCGGGACAAGGGACCCGTCCCCCTGTCCCAGATCCATCTTCACCGTCCAACGTCGCATAATAATTAAGGAGTGATTTTATGGCTTTTCCGATCAATAGAATGAGGAGACTGCGAAGCAGTGAGAATCTGCGGAGTATGATCCGGGAAACCCATATAGATGTTAAGGACTTTATCTATCCTCTCTTCATAACTTATGGCACGGAAAAGAAAGTTCCAATTCAATCCATGCCCGGTATATTTCAAATCTCGGTTGACAATTTAAAACGGGAAATAGACGAAATAAATTCTCTCGGGATTCCGGCAGTTTTACTGTTTGGTATACCGGAGGTCAAAGACAGTTGCGCCAGTTCAGCTTATGATAATCATGGAGTTGTACAAGAGGCAACCCGGGCGATTAAAGATATTTGTCCCGACCTGCTGGTTGTTACTGACGTATGTTTATGTGAATATATGGATCACGGACACTGTGGCATTGTAGAGAAGGACGGAACCATCAATAATGATGCCAGCCTGGAACTACTTGGGAGAGAAGCACTGTCACATGTTCAAGCTGGAGCCGACATAGTGGCCCCATCGGATATGATGGACGGGAGAGTAGGGTATATTAGAAAAATACTTGATACCGAAGGTTATGAGCAAATACCCATCATGGCCTATGCCGCCAAATATTCGTCAGGTTTTTATGGACCATTCCGGGAAGCGGCGGAATCAGCTCCCAAGTTCGGCAACCGTAAGACCTACCAGATGGATCCAGCTAACATATTAGAGGCCTTGCGTGAAGTAGAACTTGATATTGCGGAAGGTGCCGATATAGTTATGGTTAAGCCAGCTCTGGCTTACTTGGACGTGCTTAAGGCGGTTAAGGATAAATTTGCTTATCCCACCGCAGCTTATAATGTGAGTGGTGAATATGCAATGGTTAAAGCAGCCGCGGCTCAAGGGTGGATTGATGAAGAAGCGGTTATGATGGAGATTTTAATCGCGATTAAAAGAGCTGGTGCTGATATGATTATTACCTACGCCGCCAAAGATATGGCTAAGATATTGAGCAAAAGCTAAAAAGAGAACGATAACGTAGGGATACTATTGACGCGGGCGACTTCGTCGCACGCAGCGACCTTACTGGTGCCCTTTATGGCACATCAGCAACATTAATTGCACCAATAGGTGCATCAGTAGTCCCCGATAGGGGGTAGTACCCGAAGGGTGAATACTTATGATTAGCGCGGCAACCGTTTAATGATTTTATGAACTCTGCGTAAGTCATATAAATTCGCGTCGTTGGCGTCCATTTATGGGAGGTTTTGAAAATGATTGTTTCCTGGAATACGACCAACCAGTGTAATATGTTTTGTGATCATTGTTATCGGGATGCCGGTGCTAAATCTATGGACGAGCTTTCCACCAGCGAAGCCAAACAACTTATCCGGGAAATTAAAAAAGCCGGTTTCCAGATCATGATATTTAGTGGCGGAGAACCTTTGATGCGCAAGGATATTTATGAATTGGGAGCATTTGCAAAGGCCCAGGGCCTAAGAGCTGTTATGGGTACGAACGGATCTTTAATCACTCCAGAAGTGGCTCGTAAAATGAAGGAAGCTGGATTTATGGCGGCAGGAGTTAGTTTGGACAGTCTTGATCCTGCCAAGAATGACGCTTTTCGCAAGATGGAAAATGCTTATGAATTAACGGTAGCCGGAATGAATAATTTAAAGACGGCGGGGGTACCTTTTCAAATCCATACCACTGTGATGGACTGGAATGTAGCAGAATTAGAGGCGATTACCGATTTTGCAGTAGAGATTGGGGCAATGGCTCATCATGTCTTTTTCTTGGTACCTACTGGCCGGGCAGTTAAAATAGAAGAAGAAGCTTTGCGGGTAGCTGTCTATGAAAAGACCATAGCTCGTTTGATGGATAAACAAAAACAGGTGCCGATTGAAATAAAACCGACCTGTGCACCGCAGTTTATACGGGTAGCCGAAAAAAAGGGCATTCCGCTTAGATTTTCGAAAGGTTGTTTGGCAGGCATAAGCTATTGCATCATTAGCCCAATCGGCAATGTGCAACCCTGTGCTTACCTGGATCTGCCGCTCGGCAATGTCAAGGAAAAGCCTTTCGATATAATATGGCGCGAGAACGAGGTGCTGGAAAAACTGCGCACCATGGATTATGAGGGTAAATGCGGCATCTGTGATTATAAAACCAAGTGTGGGGGCTGCCGTGCCCGGGCTAATTATTATAATGGTGATTATATGGACGAAGATACATGGTGTTTGTACCATCCTCAGGGAGATGCTTAAGGTGAGGGCCTGGGATGATATAGATCACAAGATATTAGATATTCTGCAGAATGACTTTCCTCTGGCCGTACAACCATTCGCCGTCATGGCTGACCAGTTGAGTATGGGTGAAGACGAACTAATAACCAGAATTGGGCTCATGAAGGACAGTGGGCTGATCAGGAGAATTGGGGGAATTATGGATTCCCGTAATTTAGGATTTTTCTCCACCCTCTGTGCAGTTACCGTTCCCGAGGTGCGCATAGAAGAGGTCGCTCAAATAATAAATAGGCAACCTGGAGTTACTCACAATTATCTGCGCGATCATGATTACAATATGTGGTTTACAGTTACCATGCCTTCTCAGGAGGAGACTCTGATGGTTCTCCAGGGTTTGGAGGCTTCTTTGGGTTTAAATATCATTAGTATGCCAGCCGAGAAGGTATATAAAATTAAGGTATCTTTTAATATGGGGAGTAATAATGATCAATAATTCGATAGACAGAACTATTGTCGCTTTGTTGCAGGGCGACCTTCCCCTGGAATCTCGTCCCTTTGACATGCTTGCTCAGCAGCTGCATATTTCTGAACAGGAAATTGTAGAACGAATAATAAAAATGCGGCAAAAGGGCATGCTCAGAAGGTGGGGTGCTATACTGCGCCATCAGCAAGCAGGATACCTCGCCAATGCTATGGTAGCCTGGAAAGTAGAAGCAGACCAAGCGGATGCGGTCGGAAAAATGATGGCGGGATTCCAAGAAGTCAGTCATTGCTATCTGCGCAAGGTTCCTAATTCGTTTGCACATAATTTATTCGCTATGGTTCACGCTCACAGTGACCATGAACTGCAGCAACTGGTAAGCCAGATATCGCAATGCACTGGTCTTGAGGATTATATAGTTATAAAGAGCCTCAAGGAATATAAAAAAGCAAGTATGAAATACGTTTAAATATTGTAATGAACAATTTGGGCCGATAGTGTAATACAAGTCAATGTGAGAGAATAAATAATAGGGGAGGGTTTCCAGCTTGGATACCAGAAAATCCCAGCAATTATTCAAAAAAGCTAACCAATATATGCCCGGGGGAGTTAATAGTCCGGTTCGGGCCTGCAAGTCGGTTGGGGTGACCCCCTTGATGATAAAAAAGGGTAAAGGCTCCAAAATTTATGACGTTGACGATAACCAACTCATAGATTATATCTGCTCCTGGGGACCTTTAATTTTAGGGCACAGCCATCCTGCGGTAATTGATGCCATCTGCAGCGCAGCTCAGGATGGCACCAGTTTTGGAGCGTGCTGTGAAAAAGAAATTGAGTTAGCCCAGATTATCTGTGAAGCCTTCCCTTCTATTGACAAAGTGCGCCTGGTCAACTCGGGAACCGAAGCAACCATGAGTGCAGTACGTTTGGCACGCGCCTTTACCGGGCGTGATAAAATCATCAAATTTGAGGGCTGTTATCATGGACACGCTGATACATTTTTAATAAAAGCAGGTTCAGGGCTGCTTACTACAGGGGTGCCAACCAGTGCAGGAGTGCCCAAGTCCTTTATCGAACAAACTCTAGTGTGCAAATATAATGATCTAGAATCGGTAAAAAAGGCTTTTATGCAGTCGGGACCTAATATTGCAGCAGTCATAGTCGAACCTATTGCCGCCAATATGGGCCTGATTCCACCTAAGCCTGGTTTTTTAGAGGGATTGCGTGACATAACCAGGCTCTATGGCAGCCTATTGATTTTTGATGAAGTTATTACCGGTTTTAGGGCTGGTTATGGAGGGGTACAAACCTTAACCGATATTAAACCGGATTTAACTACCCTGGGCAAAATTATCGGCGGAGGATTGCCGGTGGGTGCCTATGGAGGCCGAAAGGAAATCATGAGTCGGGTTGCACCTGAGGGGGATGTATATCAAGCCGGTACCTTATCAGGTAACCCTCTTGCCATGGCGGCAGGTATAGCCACCTTAAAGGAATTACAAGCCAAAGGTTTTTATGAACGACTGCAGGAATCTGCCAATCAGTTAACCCAGCAATTAGAAAAATTATTCGATGCAAATGATATCGATTGCACTATTAACAAAAGCGGCTCTATGTTCTCAATATTTTTTACGGAACAAGAAGTCTATGATTATGAATCAGTTCTAAGCTGCGACACAGAAATATACGCGCGCTTTTACCGGGGATTATTGGAGGCCGGAGTCTATTTTCCACCTTCCCAGTTCGAGGTCTGTTTTCTTTCCGGGGCTCATAACCTGGATGATATTAAGAAGACGGTGGAAGCAGTTGATCAGGCTATAAGCTCGATTTAAAGGGCGATTGAGCTGTGGTTCATAAATTTTTTTCCTATTATTACTTAAAAGCAGGAAATTAGACTTTAATATAGAAAGTATACCATTGGCTTTGTTTTTATAGCTGGGCTTGCTCATGTATGGCGGTGAATTTGCCGTAGGCAAAAGTAGATACATATAACTTTCATGGGGGTGATGGAAGGAAGATACAGAATGGAGAAAAATCTATTTAGCATAACAGTAAGCATTAGATGAAAAGGAGGAATGAACTTGAAGGTTATAGTATGTGTTAAGCAAACATTTGACACAGAAGCTAAAATTGAATTGAAGGACGGCAAAATTTCCGATGCTGGGATAAACCTTATCATCAATCCTTATGATGAGGTAGCAGTTGAGGGCGCAATCCAACTAAAGGAAAAAGGCGTTGCCACCGAAGTGGTAGTAATGACCGCAGGTTCCGATAAGGGCATGGATGCGATCCGCACCGCCCTGGCTATGGGAGCTGACAGAGGTATACTGGTAAAACAGGATACAGCTGCTGATGAATATGCACGCGCAGTTGCTCTGGCTGCAGCGATTAAGGCTGAAAATCCTGATATCGTACTGGCTGGCCATGTTGCCGCTGATGATGGTTCTTCTCAAGTTCCCACACGTATTGCAGAAATTCTTGGTTTACCTCATGTTAACGTTATTACCGCCATAGAGATTGCTGGTGGCAAAGCTACCTGTACCAGTGAAGCTGATGGTGGAACTGCCGTAACTGAGGTTACTATTCCTGCTGTGATTTCCAGCCAGGTAAGCTGGAATGAACCCCGTTATCCTTCTATGAAGGGTATTATGGCAGCTAAAAAGAAACCGGTTGCCACCATTGATGCAGCAGCGGCTGACAGTAAAGTTAAAATAGTTGAGTTTGCACTGCCTGCTGCCAAAACCGCAGGTATCAAAATTGAAGATGATGCGGATGTCTGTGCTACCAAATTAGCAGACTGGATGAAGAATACCGTTAAAGTAGAAGTAAAATAATCGCATAAATACTTTATTTGTGTAGAAAAAAGGAGGGTAATTCATGGCAGGAACATGGGTTTTTGTTGAACAAAAGGATGGGAATATCCGTAAAGTTACATTTGAAATGCTGTCCGAGCTGAAAAAAGGCGGAGATGAAGTATCTGCTGTCGTATTTGGCAAAGGCGTGGGAGCATTAGCACCTGAATTAGCGAAATATGGAGCCGATAAGGTTTATGTTGCTGATTCTGATCTTTTTGCCGCTTACAACACTGGAGCATTTGTTGCCCAGATAGTAGCAATGATCAATGAATTTAGCCCCAATGCATTACTGTTTGCACATTCCTTCAATGGTAGAGACATGGCTTCCAGATTGGCTCAGAAACTGGATGCAGGTCTGGCTACCGATGCTATTGCTGCTGACATCTCAGCCGGCAAAGCTGTTTTCACCAGATCAATCTATGCTGGTAAAGCCCTGGCTAAGGTTGAAGTTACCGGCAGTCCAGTTTTAGCTACCATTCGCCCCGGCGTATGGGAAGTTGGAGCTACCGCAGGAGCTGGAGCAGTTGTAGAGGCTGCTGTAGCTGCAACTGCTGCTGATGTATACCAAGTTGCCAAGAGCTTTGTTGCCACTGTATCTGCTAGACCAGATCTTGCCGAAGCTGCGGTTGTTGTTTCCGGCGGACGTGGTTGCAAGGGACCAGATGGTATCAAATTAGTTGAAGAACTGGCTGACTTATTAGGAGCTGCCGTAGGTGGTTCCCGTGCATCTATCGATTCTGGCTGGCTGGGACATGAACTCCAGGTAGGTCAAACCGGAAAAGTAGTTCTTCCTAACCTTTATGTTGCCTGTGGTATTTCGGGCGCTATCCAGCATCTGGCTGGTATGGCTTCCTCCAAATTTATTGCTTGCATCAATACAGATACAGAAGCTCCTATTTTCGGAGTATCTGACTTCGGAGTAGTTGCCGATCTATTTAAAGTTATCCCGATTCTGGTTACTGAACTAAAGAAATAGAGAAATTGAAGCTACTTTTAAGGTTTTACTGGATATGCGGTCTGCGCATATCCAGTAACCTTGTTTGTTGTATAAGGAGGGAATTAGATAGATGATTTTCGGATCGGAACCGTTAAGAGGTTTTTACGAAATTCCGGAGCGGGTAGTTGGAGCGAATATTCCCTACGAATGGCTTATTTATGTCATAATGTTCATTCCCGTTACCATATTTCTTTGGGGTATGTGGAAGAGGATCGAAGTCTGGATGCTGGCCAAGGGCGAATCCAATAGATTTGATAAATGGTGGGATCGCACCGTTTCATTCATAGTCAATACCTTTGCTCAGTCCAGGGTGATAAGAAAGCCGCTGGCAGGCTGGATGCATGCGTTCTTGTTCTGGGGCTTCTTCCTGTTGTTCATAGCTGCCGGCCTGGATGCCATGCATAATTTTTTTGGATGGCCTCATTTGTTAGGTAGCTTATATATCGGAATGTCCTGGATAGTAGACGTATTCGGTTTCCTAGCTTTAATCGGTATACTAGTACTGGCTTATATCAGATATGTCCAGAAACCAGATCGCCTCAACGATACCAGAGCAGCCGATGGCTGGATACTTCTGTTGGTCTTTGTTATTCTGCTGACCGGATATTTTATTGAAGGTGCTAGAATAGCCGCACAAATCTTGCAGACTCCCTTCCTGGAGCAAGTGCCTTACGAGAAGATTGCCTCCCCCTTTGGCTGGATGTTTGCCCAACTTTTCCTCGGAGCTGATTTGGACAGTATACTAATGTGGCATCGGTTATTATGGTGGTTCCATATGGCTATAGCCTTTATGTTTATTGCTATGGTACCATACACCAAGCTGTGGCACATTTTTGCAGGAATGTTCAACTATTTCTTCCGTGATCTCGAACCTTCCGCGAATCGCATGGTATACAACATAGAAGAAGCAGAGACCTTTGGAAAAGAGAAAATTGAAGATTTCGGATGGAAAGATTTATTGGATTTGGATGCTTGTATTCGTTGCGGAAGGTGTCAGGAAAATTGTCCGGCCTTCAATACCGGCAAGGCACTCAATCCTAAGATAACTCTTATCCAAGCTATGAAGAAACATCTGGATGACAAGACCCCATATCTGTTGGATGCTAAAAAGAATCCAGGAGATTACCAGGCTGAAGAACTGGCAATGACCGATGCTGCCGAAGAAGTCAATCCTATGGAACAAAGCTTGATTTATGATATCGTGACGAGCGAAGTTATCTGGGATTGCACCAATTGTCGTGCATGTATGGAACACTGCCCGATGTACATCGAGCATATTCCTAAGATTACTGAATTCCGCCGGAATTTGGTAATGTGGCAGGGCGATATGCCAGGTGAAGCACAAGCTGCCTTTACTAACATGGAACGTAACTACAATCCATGGGGTGTTGGCTGGGCTGGCCGCGCCGGGTGGCTGGAAGAAAGAGGAGTCAGAGACATGGTCAACCTCCTTCCCGAGGATGGCAAGGAATTTGAATACCTCCTATATGCTGGCTGCGCAGTTTCCTTTGATGATCGTTATAAGAAAGTCGGGGAAGCCTTGGTGAGATTATTAAACAAAGCTGGAGTAAGCTTTGGATATCTGGGAACAGAAGAATTCTGTTGTGGTGACTCAGCCAGAAGACTGGGGAATGAATATCTGTATCAGACCCTGGCGAATCAGAACCTGGAATCATTCAAAACTTATGGGGTTAAGAAGATCATTGTTGTATGTCCCCACGGCTACAACACCTTGAAGAATGAATACCCGCAAATGGGCGGCAATTTTGAAGTTTATCATTATACTGAAATACTTGCCAAACTCATAGCCGAGGGCAAATTAAAATCCACTAATTCTGTGGGAGCTAAGATGACCTATCATGACTCCTGCTTCCTGGGCAGACACAACGGAATTTATGATCAACCTCGTGCAGTTCTGAAATCGGCTGGCGGCAGCATTGTTGAAATTGAGAAGGGTCGTAATTTTGGATTCTGCTGCGGCGCTGGCGGCGGTCGGATGTGGCTGGAAGAAGAAGCATTTGAAGGTTACAAACGCATAAATGACACCAGAACCGATCAACTGCTGGTACCAGGTCCCCAGATGATTGTTACCAACTGCCCGTTCTGTTTAACCATGATATCTGATGGTGTTAAAGGTGCAGAAGCGGATAAGGAAGAACCCACCAAGGTATTCGATGTTGCCGAAGTATTATGGCAGTCGATGAGCTAAATGTCTTTTTGAGAGAGGATTCCTTGTGTAAAGGAATCCTCTCTTTTTTTATCAAACTCCTCCTCATTGGTAGGGTAGGGTCCCGGATTGAGGAGGAGTTTGATAAAAACGCTCGCGGCGCGATGCACACAAAACGCGATGGGAAGGCGCTATCGCACCCGCGTTTTGGCGCGCAATTTGCGCAAGCGCTCATTGAATATTACTAATATGTTGCAAAATATGCCACAGTAAAATATTATGGCTTGTATAAACTAATTTCCATGCTACAATACAAAAGGGTATTTTTATAAATATCTGCATATTTTAATAAAGATAAATGCTTCCTGGGGCTAGAAAGCAGCACAACTAGGACAAACCATTTCCCTGGAAGAAAGGAGAATCATCTATTGAAGATCGCAGTTTATCCGGGTAGTTTCGACCCAGTGACCAACGGTCACGTGGATATCCTGGAGCGCACCAGTCGTATATTTGACAAAATTATTGTGGCCGTGGTGCATAATGTTTATAAGCAGCCTCTATTTACTTTGGAGGAAAGAGTGAATCTAATAAAAGAAAACACCAAACATCTTGATAATATTGAGGTGGAGTCTTTTTGCGGTCTGTTAGCTGATTACCTCAAAGATAAAAAAGTAAATATCATTATAAGGGGTTTGAGGTCATTTACCGATTATGAATATGAATCGACCATGTCGATGATAAATAAAAAATTGCTTCCCGAGGCAGATACTGTGTTTATTGTGGCGGACAGCAACTATACATGTATTAGTTCCAGCGGTGTCAAAGAAGCGGCTCTGTTGGGCGGAGATGTTAGCAGCATGGTTCCTGGGCTGGTTACCGCTGCGCTGCAAGAGAAGATTCAGCAAATAAAAGCCAATAAGTAGCATTGCCCAGAGACTGTTCCTATTAAACTTGGAATAGTCTCTTTTTATCGTTTAAAGCCCCTGACAGCTTAACTACAGTTGGCGACACGAGGTTTTAGGTTATAATAAGGGTAACTAAATCGAGGAAGGATTAATTTATGAAGAAAAATGACTATCTTATAAAAATTGTGGATCAAGGGAAGAATATACGATTATACTTGGCCTGTACAACTTTCCTCGTAGAAGAGGCCCATCGCCGTCACGGTACCTCAGCGACTGCCTCGGCAGCCCTGGGGAGGGTAATGACGGCCGCAGTGATGATGGCGAGTGATCTTAAAGGAGAAAATGACATATTGACCCTGCGTATTAACGGCGATGGACCAGTTGGAGTAGTTCTGGCTACGGCTGATTCGCGGGGAGGAGTCCGGGGGCTCGTTTCCAATCCTCGGGCAGATTTACCCTCCAGTGCTCCCGGAAAGCTGGCTGTAGGAGATCTGGTTGGCAAAGATGGTTATTTGGAAGTAATTAAAGATCTGGGGCTCAAACAGCCTTTTACGGGACGAGTGCCGTTGATCAGCGGTGAAATTGCGGAGGATGTAGCTCATTATTTCCTGGTCTCAGAACAGATACCATCTCTGATATCCTTGGGAGTTCTGGTTAATACTGATTTGAGTATTCGAGCAGCCGGAGGTATATTTGTCCAGGCTCTGCCTGAAGCAGACGATAAGTCATTGGAAATAATAGAGAAAAACATTTTAGCTCTGGGGAGCATCAGCAATCTGATTGATAAGTATGATGATTTGGAAGATATTGCTCAGCTTATTATGCAAGAAGTAGAATATAAAGTGATAAGTGGTCAGGAATTGAGTTTCCGCTGCAACTGCAGTCGAGAGAGATTGTTAGGAGTATTAAACGGGCTTCCCAAGGAGGAAATGAGCGATACTCAAAGCGGTGAAGATATTGAGGTAGAATGCAACTTCTGTCATGAAAATTATCGGTATTCAGCCCAAGAAATTGAAGATTATAAAAAGCAGTAAGCCTTAGATATTATCTAAGGCTTGACACGATCTAAAAACCTAAATATTAAAGGGCTCTTTGTACTTTACCTGACCGTAAACAACGAGTACACACATATAATTTCGTGGGTGTTTGTTCCACAATCACTTTAACCCGCTGTACATTGGGCTTCCACTGCCGATTCGTTCTTATATGGGAATGGCTGTACTTCTTGCCAAAAGTCACGCCTTTTCCGCAAATTTCACATTTTGCCACTATTTTGCCCCCTCTCTATAACAGATGCACTTTGACATTTTAACAAAAACTAATCAAAAGGGCAAGAAGAAGGAATAAATAATAAGTTGTAGAATTATGATTATGTTAGATAGGAGGGAACTAGATGTACAAAATAAGGAGCAATGAGTTGGGGGATATTACTGTAACCCGTGAACTGGTGGAGACCTTAGCCGGATTGGCCGCCCTGGATTGCTATGGCCTGGTAGGTATGGTGCCCCAAAATATTCAAAGTGGTATCAGCAATATACTGGGCATAGATTCTATTCGCAAAGGGGTGCAGGTAAGCAGCACTGAGAAGGGCCTGGTAATTGATGTCTATGTTATTGTAGGTTACGGTATCAAAATAACAGAAGTTGCATCCAATGTGATGCAGCAGGTAACCTATGTTTTGGAAAATAATGCTGAGCTGCCGGTAGCCAGTGTCAATGTAAACGTTAAAGGAGTTAAAGTGCTTAGAGACATATAGTGGGGAGGATAAACAGGTTGAGTTTGAACACTATTGATGGTAAAGATTGGGCCAGAAGCGTAAAAGCGGGTTGTATAAAGTTAGAGCATAATCGCGATCAGGTTGACTTGCTGAACGTATTCCCAGTACCTGATGGAGATACCGGCACCAACATGTATTTAACCCTGCTGGCGGCGGCCAAAGAGGGAGAAAAGAACAGTCAGGCAACGCTGGGTAAGGTGGCCAAGGCTGTTTCTTTAGGTTCGCTAATGGGTGCCAGGGGCAACTCGGGTGTAATCATGTCCCAGATATTTCGGGGTATAGCTAAAATCATGGAAGGCAAAACCGAAGCTAATGCTCTAGAGGTGGCTCAGGCTCTGCGGGCCGGCTCAGATACAGCTTACAAGGCGGTAATGAAACCCGTGGAAGGAACTATTTTAACGGTTATCCGCGAGATAGCACGGGTTTGCGAAAAGGAAGCCCAGGACGGGCACGACGTTCTGGGGTCTTTATTAGCTGGGGTTAAGCAGGGTTATAAAACCCTGGAAAAAACTCCGACCATGCTCCCCATCCTTAAAGAGGCTGGAGTAGTTGATGCCGGGGGTCGGGGTTTACTTTATTTTTTAGAAGGTTTTATTGAGGGATTAGCTCAAGACAAAGAAATAGAACTGGATACATATAAAGAAAAAATTACCCCGACCCAGGATGACAGAGCCAAACAATCGGAGATTCTTGATTTAGCATTTAACTATTGCACCGAAGTTCTGATTAAAGGTGAGAACCTCGATACGGGGGATATTAAAGATCATCTAAACCCATTGGGTGATTCTATGTTAGTGGTGGGGGATGAAGATCTAGTAAAAATTCATATTCATTCCAATCACCCGGGTAAAGTATTGGAGACTTGTCTGCAATTTGGCACCTTAAGTGACATAAAGATAAACAATATGTTGGAAGAGGTCCATGAACAGCGCAA
Organism: Syntrophomonadaceae bacterium; assembly: GCA_963665865.2. Classification (GTDB taxonomy): domain Bacteria; phylum Bacillota; class Syntrophomonadia; order Syntrophomonadales; family Syntrophomonadaceae; genus PHAA01. The sequence goes on from CAXXWF010000001.1 coordinate 973,050, forward strand.
CAATTGGGAAGCAGTAAAAGCCCAGAAAACAGCGAAAATAGGCCTTGTAGCAGTGGCAGTCGGAGATGGGATCATTAGAATGCTGAAGAGTCTGGGTGTTGATGAGGTAGTGCAAGGGGGACAGACCATGAATCCCAGCACCCAGGATTTATTAAATGCCTGTAACGAGGTAGACGCTCCTGAGATTATCATTCTGCCGAATAACGGCAATATTATTATGGCAGCTGAGCAGGTCAAGCATTTATGCGAGAAGAAAGTGGAGATTGTGCCGACACGATCTGTAATGCAAGCCATAAGCGCTTTAATCGCTTACAATAATGAAGGCGATTTAGAGCAGGTAGTGTCTGCCATGAATCTGGAGTATCAAAGCATTGCCTATGCTGAGGTAACTTATGCAGTCAGAGATTCCGCCATGAATGGTCTGGACATAAAAGAAGGGGATATCATAGGCATTATTAATGGCAATATAAGCCTGCAAGGCAGGGAAGTTGAAGCTATGGTCTTGGATTTGCTGGAAAAAATGGAGGCCCAGGATGGCGAATTGTTAACCCTTTTTTATGGGGAGGACATTAAAGAATATGACGCGATGTTATTAAAAGGTAAGATTATGGGCAAATACCCCGACAGTGAAGTTGAAATGCATTATGGGGGGCAGCCTCATTATCATTATCTATTGTCAGTGGAATAAAGACTGGCAGTAAGGTTCTGGCTGGGAGGGAATAATGGACAGATTGGCGGAAGGGATACAGTTTGTTAAGGGAGTAGGTCCCCAGCGCAGCAAGCTGCTCCATAAACTGGAGATAGACACTGTATTTGATTTGCTCTGGAATGTGCCACGTTCCTACTTTAATCGTAATAATGTGATGAAGATTGCAGCCCTGTCTGACGGGATGGTTGCCAGTATTCGCGGAAGCGTTACTATTACCAATCATAACCGTACCAGACGGGGTTTCCATTTATTGAAGGCCCTGATTGAAGATGATACCGGAAGTATTAGCGCGGTTTGGTTTAATCAGCAGTATCTGGCTAAAAGCTTGAAAATCGGTCAAGAAGTCTTTTTAACCGGTAAAGTGAAAAACGGATATGGGAGCAATGAAATAAATGTCACTGAGTACGAACTAATTGATGGGGAAGATAATTACGCTCCGGTAGTACCTGTTTATACACTTACGGAAGGTTTAAGTCAAAAAACCATACGTAGAATAATGCTTTATTCTCTCGACAATTATTTGCAGGAGTATACTGACATTTTGGACGAGCAAACTAGAAAAACTTACCATCTATGTGATATACAATTCGCCATTCGCAATATCCATTTTCCCAGTTCTGGGGCAGCCTTTTTAGAAGCACGGAGAAGGCTGGCATTCGAGGAATTACTGTTATTCAAGCTGAGTCTTATGAAGGCCCGAGAAAGCATTGGAATTGATAGGAGCGGGATCGCACACCTGGCGAGGACTAACCTGGTAGCCCGGATCACTGATAACCTGACATTCAGGCTTACCCAGGGTCAACAACAGTCGGTTAATGAAATCCTGCGCGACATGAAATCACCGCACTGCATGAATCGTTTGCTGCAGGGAGACGTAGGCTCCGGTAAAACTGTAGTAGCTGCTCTAGCTATGGCTCAGGCAGTTGCCAGCGGATATCAGGCGGCAATTATGGTACCCACTGAGATATTGGCTGAACAGCACTATATGTCCATAAGTAAGTATTTTTCGAATACGGACACAGTGGTGGCGCGCCTTACGGGAGGAACGGCCCCGGGTGAACGCAGGATGATTCTGGAAGCGGCAGCAGCAGGCGAGATTAATATATTGATTGGTACGCATGCGCTTATACAAGCTGGGGTGCAATTTGAGAATCTCGGATTGGCGGTTATTGATGAACAGCATCGGTTTGGCGTTCGGCAGCGGGCGCAGCTGGGGAATAAAGGGACTATACCAGATGTGCTAATAATGACTGCTACCCCAATACCACGCACCCTGGCCCTGACCCTTTATGGAGATCTTAATGTATCCACCATAAATGAATTGCCTCCTGGTCGGAGAGCGGTGAAAACTGTCTACATACCACGGTCATCCCGGGATAAAGCCTACCGTTTTATCCGGAGCGAAATAGAAAAGGGGACACAGGCCTATGTAGTCTGTCCTTTGATAGACGAGTCTGAGAACCAAGATCTGCAGGCTGCCGTAACCCTTTATGAAGAATTGAGGACTAAAGTATATCCAGACCTCAAAGTAGGCCTGCTGCATGGCAGAATGAAATCCAGTGAAAAAGAATACATTATGAATCTTTTTAAAAATGGAGAAATTGATGTCCTGGTTACTACTACCGTAGTAGAAGTAGGAGTAGACATAAGTAATGCCGGTCTTATGCTTATTGAACATGCTGAACGTTTCGGCTTGTCCCAGCTCCATCAGCTGCGGGGACGGGTTGGCAGAGGGCCAAGACAATCGTACTGTATTCTGGTGGGAGAACCTAGAACCGAGGAAGCTTTACGGCGGCTGCAGGCCATGGAGAAGACTAGCAACGGCTTTGAACTTGCCAATGAGGATCTCTTAATCAGAGGTCCGGGAGATTTCTGGGGAATTAAACAGCACGGGCTCAATGAGCTTAAGGTAGCCGATTTGATAAAAGATGGGAAAATTATAGCGGAGTCCTCCCATGTCGCAGCTGCATTCAGCCCTGAGCAACTCAAAGATAAAAATATTAACCTTTATCTTGCCAGAAAGTTTAAAAAAATGGCAGAAATCGCAATGAACTAGATTTGTCTTATAATAAAAATTTAATAAATTGCTCATTATAATACTGCCGGCTAAAAAAGTCAGCAGTATTTTTTTATGGCTGAATTTATGGAGAGTAAACAGGATAATAGTCTATTTTGCAAAGGAGATGATGACTTGGATAATAAAACCGATCCTAGTACAGCAGCTAGCACTCTTGAAAGCAATAGCAAAAGTAATACCAATATTGAGACATTGAAATTCGAAGTAGGACAGGAAATGGGAATTAAACCTAAAGCAAAAAATAAAAAGAATTGAAAAATCTACTAGGCATATAAGATTCGACAAGGGAAACAATAAGACTACACAAGATAAAGGAGGTGAATTATAAATGGCAAGCAAGCTTTTGGTTCCTCAGGCTAGAGCAGCTATGGATTCCTTCAAAATGGAAGCTGCAAATGAAGTAGGAGTTAGTTTAAAACAGGGTTACAATGGCGACCTGACCTCTGCCCAGGCTGGCAGTATCGGAGGCCAAATGGTTAAGAAGATGATCCAGTCTTATCAATCAGGTATTAAATAATAGAAATAGGCCCAAATAACCAATCTACTACGAACAGGCGGATTATATATTATCCGCTTGTTTGCATTTTATCTACTTTTATGGGCAGACACGAGATGGTTCGTTGGGACAGGGGGACAGGGCCCTTGTCCCACCCCGGGATATCAAAAGTGGGACGAGGGCCCTGTCCCCCTGTAAATGGGGGAGGTATCTGCGATAGAATGCTCGCTTCTTATTTAATTGGCATAAAGTTCAAGTTGTTCTTCTGATATTCCTGGGAAAAGGGAAGTCGCGACTCCCATAGCAATAATACGAGAAGAATTCTCAATTATATCATCAATTTCTTTGGGGGTAACAGTAAGGCTGCCGCCAAAATAGGAAAGAATATCTTTTATGGCGTTAGTTGCAGTAACGTCGTTAAATGTAGCTCCGCTGCTGGAACAGAATTGCTTAATAGCTTCATTCGTTATTACTGCCGCATTTACAATAGTAGGACAGCCAATGGCAATAACCGGAATTCCCAGTTCCTGTTGATTTAAAGCATGGCGAGCATTGCCGATACCGCCCCCAGGTTGAATGCCGGTATTACCCATCTGAATGGTTGTGCCGATTCTCTCAACATTTTGGGCGGCCAGAGCATCAACTACCACCAAAACAGCAGGTTTGACCTTATCGACCACACCTTTAACAACGTCAAAGGTCTCCAGACCAGTAACTCCCAAAACCCCGGGAGCTATTCCACAGGTGGGCCGCATTCCCTCAACCAGAGCTTCTGGTGCATACTGGTGATAATGACGCGTAATAGGACTATATTCAATAAATTTTGGCCCTAATGAATCAGCGGTGGCTCGCCAGTTGCCCAATCCCACCAGCAGAACCACATCGGTGGGGTTAAGGGCGTTATTGAGTAATACGGGCATGCTTTTACTCATTGCTTGAATAATTTCTTCTTTTACATAGGGGTCGTTGATTTTCAAGGGAGGAGATTCTATGGTGACATATGTCCCAACTGGTCGTCCCATGGTCTGAGCTGCTTTTTCGTCTTTAATAATAATAGTGGTCACTTTAACTTGTTCTAACTGTTCAACTTTCTCTTCCACACCCTGAATTTCTTTATTGGCTGTACCCCTGACCAGATCGCGGGCTTCAACCGCCAGATCAACATTTAGATTGAATTGATTCAACAAATGATTCACAATCATTACCTCCTTTTTGACTTATTATCAGTAGTTTGTCCCAATCATATCCTTATACATAAAAAATACGCATTATAATTTGAACGAGAAGAAGAACGATAGACGCGGATAACGCGGACAAATAAGATTTGCGCGGAAATTTAATAAGTAAATAAAGTAAGGAACATTTCCTTGCTTTCCACTAAAAATTCTGACAAGGGGACGGTCCTTTTGTCACCCTCTTCAATTACTCAACTGGGTGACAAAAGGACCGTCCCCTTGTCAGCGCCCTTGTCAGCGACTATAGTCTTTTCCTCCCAAATTAAAATGGCGACCGAGGTCGCCATTTTGGGGAGAGGAGAATTTTGTAAAGTTGTTGGGGAGGGTTTGTATACCAGGTTTATTACCCAGTACTAATATCATTACCTTTATTTAGAATAATATTCATACAAAGGACATTTTGTATAAATAAATTTTCTGTTACAATCAAATAAATCTAAACAAAAAGAGGTAATTCATTCCTTTAATCGAAAACATATTTAGGAGAAAGAAATTGCGTGTTATTTCAGGTTCAGCGAAGGGTAAAAAGTTAAAAGCGCCCGCCGGGCTTAATACTCGTCCCATAACCGACATGATAAAAGAAGCCCTGTTTAATGTTCTAGCAGCCAAGGTTGCAGATGCAAAGCTATTAGATCTGTTTGCCGGAAGCGGCAGCGTTGGTATTGAGGCGCTCAGCCGCGGAGCCCAAACCGTAGTTTTTGTGGATAACTCAGTTGAAGCCTTAAAAGTTGTCAACGAAAATCTTAATAATTGTAATTTTTCCAGGGAATATCATGTATTGCGCAGTGATGTTTTTAAAGCGCTGGGGCTTTTGAAACGGCATAATAGTAAATTTGATCTGGTATATGTTGATCCACCATTTACAAATGAAAGAATTTTTAACGAAATTATGGAATCCATTGCAGCAATGGATATTTTGGAATCAGACGGAATTGTGATAATTAGGACACCTCGCCGTAAAGAAATGCCGAATTTTACTGGGCTGCATAAGTATCGCTTAAATCACTATGGAGAGTCGAGTTTGCATTATTACTGCAGGTGTGAGGAGGATCCCAAAGATGATGGAAATTTTTCGCATATTGGATGAGATGGAACTTTTATTGAAGGGAAGCAGGAAAATGCCTCTCTCGGGAGGGAAATCGCTGGTGGAAGTCGATCGTTTTCTGGATCGGGTAGACCGAATACGGGCAATTCTGCCTGAGGAACTGGAAACAGCCAAAATACTTTTGGCTGAGCGGGAAAGAATCGTAAATGATGCTTGTGTCGAAGCAACCCAATACATGGAGCAATCCAAAAGCGAAGTTGCCCGGATGGTCGATGATAATGAAATTACCAGGAACGCCATGAATGTGGCGCAGGAGATTATTGCCAAAGGTGAGAGAGTAGCCCACGAGATTCGTCAGGATGCTGATGAATACGCTGACGGAGTGCTCGGTCACATCGAGTTTGTATTGCGCAAAGGACTGGATACGGTGGTCCAAGGCCGTGATCAAATCAGGTTAGAAATGAAAGATGATGACAACTAAGGTCTTTTATACAAGGCCGCACTTATCATTAACAGTATTAATACCAAACCTGCTGCCATGCAATACAAAGATAACGTCCAGACATTGCAGCAGTACAATACTTTATAAACAGGCACAGAAGGCAGACTTATAGTACTGATGGTGTTGGCCAGGAAGATGCGATAAACGAAAATAGTTATGATTATAGACAAAGCTGCTTGCATAAAACGAGTTAGAAGATAAAAAGATAAGCGAACTGGAATCCCGGCTACAATGCTCATAACTTGAGCGATAATTGACAGTCCGCTGAATGCCAGGATGGTACTTACGACCAGCAGTGAGGGAAGCAATTCAGGTGAATGGGCGGCTACCACCGTCTGGGATCCCAGAGTTATTTCGAAGATACCCATGCCTAAGCCATAGGCCAGAGGATAGGTGAGGTTGAACACCGAGAATAATTTAACCAGGTTGGCAGCGAATATATCTATGAAGCCCCAATAAGAAAGCATTCTGGTCAAAACTGAAAAAATTACAATAAAACCGCCTACCGCTAAAATATTATTCAGAGCATTATTTATGGAGTTGCCCAGGATTTTACCGATACTATCAGGTTCGGAATTGGAATCTCTTATAGGAGAGCCACTGCCCTGGGGAGAGATAATTGGAGAAATACGAGCCACACCTGGAGAAGGGGGTTTAAAGCCCCATAGAACACCCAATAATAAGTTGGAAAAGTAATGGGCAAGGGCTAGCAGATAACCAACTAGGGGATTGCCAAACATTCCAACTCCAATGGCACCTACTATAAATAAAGGACTTGAATTATTGGTAAAAGATACAAGTCTTTCTGCCTCATCAGCGGTGAGCATTTGTTTCTCATACAAATTGCGGGTTAGAATTGCTCCTACCGGAAAGCCGGAGGTAAAACCCATTACCACGACGAGCGAACTGCAGCCAGGCAGGTTAAATATGGGCCGCATTACTGGTTCAAGCAGTAAGCCTAAAATGTGGGCAAAGCGCAGACTAACCAGCAATTCAGCTGCAATAAAGAAAGGAAATAACGCCGGAAAAACGGTGGAATACCATAATTGGAACCCGAAGGAGCTAGCCGCTACCGTTTCCCGGGGGTTTATTAACATAAAAACGGTTAATATCAGAATAACCGCAGTAAAAAGATAGCGGGAATATTTACTCAAAGTAAGACACTCCGTTCAATGGTTTGCTCTATATATATGCAACCGGATGGAGGTCTTAGAATGAGGAGGTAAGATTACGATATGGCGCGTTTACCCAAAGTGGCATTGGTTTTGGGAGCAGGTAGTGCTAAAGGCCTGGCTCATATTGGGGTCTTGCAGGTACTGTTGGAAAACCAGATCCCGTTTGACCTGATTGTAGGCAGCAGCATAGGAGCGATGGTTGGAACTATTTATGCATGCGGTGCCGATATTTATATGCTCGATAAAATGGTGGAGTACATGAACACCAAGATTCTGTTTGATATTGGAGTTCCTCGAATGGGTTTCATTGCTGGCAACAGGATAAGCGATTTTTTAGATTTGCTGACCAAAAAAAAGAGCTTTGCCGAATTAGATATACCGGTAGCAGTGGTGGCAACCGACCTGATATCGGGTAAGCGAGTTGTCATTAAAGAAGGCCAGCTGACTGAAGCGGTTCGAGCCAGTATATCTCTGCCCGGTATCTTTGCGCCCATAGTAAAAGGTGATATGGTGCTGGTCGATGGAGCCGTAAGTGATCGGCTGCCCATTGAGGTTGCACATGAATTGGGAGCCGACCTTGTCTTGGCAGTTGATGTTACATTTGGCCCCGGCAAGAAGGCTACTATAAATAATGCGATGGATGTTATTCTGGTCTCGCTTGATATTATGTCAAAACATCATTTTGACAGTGTGTTAAGCGGGGCAGATATTCTTATACAACCAGCGGTTGGACATATAAGCCCTAAAGAGTTTTATAGGTCCCGCGAAGCGGTAGATCTGGGCAGAAAAGCGGCTGAAGCCAAGATTGCCGCAATCAAAAACTTGATTGCGGCATTTAACCCAACAGACTAGTCGATGAGTATTCTTAAGAATTATTCACGATTAATCATTTATAATAACCGGGGAGGTGGTAAAGTCCTGAGAACCATGTCTGTTAGAAGAATTGGGATATAACAGGGTATATAGGTCGGTTGTCTTTATGTCTAGACCAAGCATTGCTTGTAGGGCGGGGTTGCTGTTATCCTGAAAAGCGTTTTTCACCTCGCTGCCACGGTTAATAATCCGCACGGATGATTTATTTTTTATCTCTTGCAGGATTTTGCGACCTTTTGTAGAAAAACCTAAGATGTGTAGGTATAAAGGTCCATGCTGGTCAAAACTCAGCATTTGCTCAGTTTCTATGTCCAGTAATGAGTACAGGAGCAGCCGGTTAATACGGGTAAAACTGTATCTTTTAGACTTTATCGACTGTCGCAGTTCTTCCAGGGTACCACTGGAGATAGCTGCTGCTTGGATGCGATGTTCAAGTCCTTCGGTTATTTCGTATATTTTACTCAGGTTAGGCAGGGAAATTGTACGTAATTTAGCCAGGATTGCTTGTTCCAGCGCATTAAGAGTTACCGGTGCGCGTCCTGCATGGATTTCTTGCTGAAGCAATGCCGAGATTTCAACAGGCATAGAGCCCATATTATAATAACTCAATGGGTGCTCCAGCAGAGAATGGCGAATGGCACTGGCGCTGGCATAAGCGGAGAGTTCTATACTATTATAGCCGGAACCTATTCTGGGGATGGTCAATGGCTCAATAGGTATGGATTCCTGCTCCAGAACTCGCAGGTATTCCAAAGCCAGGATATTATTGGGTTGCAGAATAATATGCTCCAGATCAATAATTTGCTCCCCCATAATTTTCTGGATAGTTTGGGCGCGGGCTGCTGGGAAACTAAGCCCCTTGTTCAGGTAATATTTGAGGTGGTTCTTGTATTCCTGGTTTTCATTGGCAATTGTTGCCGCAATGGATTGCAGTAGTCCCAGTTGACCGCTTTCGCTGCCGAAAGCTAGATGGCTTACTACACCGGTTCTGTATAACAATTCAATACTGCCTCGGGCGAAAAAGTAAGCACTGCGCACCGCGAAGCTAAAAGGGAGTTCGATGACCAGATCAACACCTGCTTGTAAAGCCATACGGGTACGCACCCATTTGTTGCACAAGGCGGCTTCTCCCCGCTGTACAAAATTGCCGCTCATGACACAAATGGTAGCCGAGAAGTCCCGACCCTGCTGAGCTCGCTCGATGAAATGCAGGTGACCATTGTGCAGAGGATTAAACTCAGCTATGATTCCTAGAACTGACATAAGTATTTCCCCTTTGATCTTAATACCCACAATAATATCATAATTTGTGACTGTTATCACATTTACCTGCGATAACAATCAACCGATAAGACGCCATTAGGGCGGTTTACCGATGTAAAAAATAAGGAGGCTGAATAATGAGTTTATTGGAAGAAATCAAAGCAAAGGCAGCAACCAAAGGAAAGACCATTGTACTACCAGAAGGTACCGAAAAACGTACTCTGTTGGCAATTAAGGACATTGTTGCTAACAAAATAGCAAATCCCATTCTTCTCGGCAATGTGAGTGCTGTTAAGGCTGCGGCAGCAGATGCCGGTGCGGACATTTCGGGTGCCGAAATAATTGATCCTGCCAATTCAGTGTATACCGAGGACTTTGTACAAGCATTTTATGAAATGCGTAAGAGCAAAGGTGTTGATTTGGATAAAGCCAGAGCAACTATGCTTGATCCCCTCTTCTTCGGTTCGATGATGGTAAAAATGGATAAAGCCGACGGAGAAGTAGCCGGCGCTGAAAACACTACCGGTAATGTATTAAGACCTGCATTACAAATTATAAAAACTGCTCCTGGTATCTCGGCTGTATCCGGTGCATTTATTATGATAGTTCCTAATTGTGAGTTTGGTGATAACGGGTTATTCGTATTTGCTGACTGTGCAGTTACCATTAGTCCAACTGCTCAGCAATTGGCTGAATTCGCCCAAGCATCTGCACAAACTGCCATGACCCTTTGTGGCATGAAGGAACCCAGAGTTGGTATGCTGTCATTCTCAACCAAGGGCAGTGCCAGTGATGCAGTAGTTGATAAGGTGATCGAGGCAACCAATATTGCTAAAGAACGCTTCCCAGAGCTAAAAGTAGACGGAGAATTCCAACTGGATGCAGCTCTGGTACCGAGTGTTGGTTCGTCTAAAGCTCCCGGCAGCCCGGTTGCTGGCAAATGCAATGTCTTAATATTCCCGGATTGCAATGCCGGGAACATAGGCTACAAATTAGTTCAGAGATTAGCCAAAGCTGAAGCCATTGGACCCATACTCCAAGGTATTGCCAAACCCGTAAATGATCTTTCCAGAGGCTGCAGCGTAGAAGATATCGTTAATGTTGTAGCAATGACCGCAGTTAGAGCCTAGGCGTTTTTCGCCGGGCTTTAGGCTTAAACCCGGGTATATCAGTCTTTATAAGAAAGAAGGAGGAATTTAGTAATGAAGGTTTTGGTTGTAAACGCCGGTAGTTCATCTATCAAATATCAAGTCATGGATATGACAGATGAATCAGTTTTGGCAAAAGGTCTGGTTGATCGTGTAGGGATACCCGGAACCACTCTTAAGCACGAACCAACTGGCAAGGATGATGTTTTAATCAAGAAAGATCTGCCTGATCATACCGCAGGCATGAAACTAGTCTTAGAAGTTCTCATCAACCCAGAATACGGCTGCATCAAGAGCATGGATGAAATCGGTGCTGTTGGCCACCGCGTTGTTCATGGCGGCGAAGGATTTTCCAAATCAGTAGTAATTGATGATGCGGTGAAGAAAGTTATCAGAGATTGCTTTGATGTTGCACCTCTGCACAATCCTCCCAACATGATGGGAATTGAAGCTTGCCAGGAACTGATGCCCAATGTCAAACATGTAGCGGTATTTGATACTGCCTTCCATCAGACCATGAGCCCAGCTAATTTCATGTATGCACTTCCCTATGAAGTTTATGAAAAATATAAAGTAAGAAGATATGGCTTCCATGGGACCTCCCATTTTTATGTAGCTCATCGTGCGGCTGAGATGCTGGGAAAACCTTACGAAGACTGCAAAATTGTTACATTGCACTTGGGCAATGGCGCCAGCATGGCTGCTATCAGCAATGGCAAGGTAGTTGATACCTCCATGGGCTTCACCCCTCTCGAAGGTCTGGTAATGGGAACTCGTTCCGGTGATATCGATCCCGCTATCGTGTTCTTCCTTATGGACAAACTGAATATGGATGCCAATGAAGCCAACAACTACTTCAATAAGAAGTCTGGTTTACTAGGATTATCCGGCGTATCCAACGACTTGCGCGATGTAATAGAAGCAGCTGAAGCCGGCAATGAGAGAGCGCAAATGGCATTAGACGTATATCATAACAAGATTAAGGGCTACATCGGCAATTACATTGCCAAGCTAAATGGTTGTGACTGTATAGTCTTTACCGCTGGGGTTGGGGAAAATGGAATAGGGACCCGGGAAGAGATCTGTAAAGACCTGGAAGCTCTCGGTATTAAAATGGATACAGCTAAAAACAAGGTTAGAGGCAAAGAGGTTGATTTATCCGCCGCAGATTCAGCAGTAAAAATATTCCTGATTCCTACCAATGAAGAACTGGTTATTGCCAGAGATACTTATGAATTAAGCAAATAAATAATGATCCTCGGAGTTGAAGCGGGAGTTATCTCCCGCTTTTCCTGTTTCTAATCAATGGTTGTGAAAAACATAACAACATATTGGCAGGGATTCGACCTTTTTTGTTGAATTACAGCTGTATACAATTATGCTATTTAGGAGAGAAGGTTAGCACATTTGATACCGTTTGTTTCCCTGGCAGGTTATTCTAATTCAGGTAAAACTACGGTAATGGCGAGCTTAATTCGAATTATTAAGTCTCGCGGATATAAGGTGGCAGCGGTGAAACATGCTGCTCACGGTTATAGCATGGATCCATCCGGAACAGATTCCTGGCACTATGCACAAGCTGGAGCCGACCAAGTAGCTATTGTAGGGCCGGATTCCTTAACCATACATGAGTTTTATCAGGTAGAAAAGTCACTCCAGGAAATTCTAGAAAGAATCAAAAACGTGGATATTATTTTAGTCGAAGGTTTTAAGAATGAACCTGGGCCTAAAATTGAAATATACCGCCAGGAGCATTCTGCGGGTAGGATTCCTATGAGCAGCAGTGCAATGGCTATTGTAAGTGATGTTTCTATTGCTGATGACTTGCCCCGGTTTTCCTTTGACGAATTAGAAGAACTGGCAGATTTCATAATTCGGGAAATTAAATGATCCTGATATAGCCGATAATATTTAATCAAAGATATTGAATAATTTAATAAATATTGATTCCGAGCTTTGTGGCCTAAAGTAAGATGCCATGGTACAAAGCCTGTGGGTAAATTTGGAAACGAATTTGCCTCCCGTGGTTGGAAAGGAATTCTAGTTATGGTAGTTCTCTATTTATAGAGACTGCTCCGTGTGTTATTAATTTTCGAATTATTAACTGCGTGCTATTATCGAGTTATCCTTGCCTCCAGCCTTGGCTGGAGGTTTTTATTTTCTGGCCTGCGCAGCAGGTGGGGTATTATTGAAAGGAGTGATGGGAGTGGAACTAATCAAACTTATCATCGATGGAAAGGAGGTTGAAGCCCCGGCAGGGAGTACGGTGCTCCAGGCTGCCGAGAATGCAGGGATTAATATTCCCAGGTTGTGCTATGATCCAGAGCTAAGTAAACTGGGAGCATGCCGCTTATGCGTGGTGGAAATTGAAGGCAACCGCCTTTTGCCGGCATCATGTGTAACACCGGTAATGCAGGGAATGGTAGTCAATACCGAGTCGCCCGCAGTAGTTGAAGCGAGACGGACGATTCTGGAATTAATGATTGCCAATCACCCCCTGGACTGCATGACCTGTGATAAAATGGGAGACTGCAAACTGGCAGAATATGCTTATCGCTACGGATTAAAGGAAAGTCCCTTTGAAGGTGATAAACACCATTATGTCATAGACGACAGTAATCCGTTTATCCTTCGCGATCTAAACAAGTGTATTCTTTGTGGTGCCTGTGTAAGAGCCTGCGAAGAAATGACTGGCGCAGATAACCTGTCGTATTTGAACCGGGGTTTCCACCGCAAAGCAACCACGGCAGGGGATGTACCGTATATTGACTCAGATTGTGTTTTCTGTGGACAATGCGTAGCCGTCTGCCCTACCGGAGCCTTAACCGAAAAGACCATGTCAGGCCTGGCACGCCGCTGGGACATAGACCGGGTTAGAACTACCTGCCCCTTCTGTGGTACCGGTTGCAACTTTGATCTGGCCGTAAAAGACAAGCAAGTCATTGGGGTGCTTTCCAACCCGGACGCTCCGGTAAATGGTCGCAGCTTATGTGTTAAAGGACGTTTTGGCTGGGATTATATCTATAACGAAAACCGAATTACTACCCCTTTGATCAAAAAGAATGGACAATTTGAACCTGCATCCTGGGATGAAGCCTTTGATTTAATTGCGCTTAAGTTTAACGAGATTAAGGGCAAGTATGGACCCGATTCATTTGCAGCTCTTAGTTCAGCTCGCTGCACCAATGAAGAAAACTTTTTAGTCCAGAAATTTAGCCGCGCAGTAATGGGGACGAATAATGTCGACCACTGCGCCCGTACCTGACACGCGCCTACCGTGGCCGGTCTGGCCACTACTTTTGGAAGCGGCGCTATGACAAACCCGATAAGTGATATTACCAACGAAGCCGAGCTCATGTTCCTGATTGGGACCAATCCGACCGAAGCTCATCCGGTCATTGGTTACAAGATGAGACAGGCAGCTCGTAATGGGGCTAAATTGATCGTATGTGACCCACGTCATATCGACCTGGTAGATGAAGCCGATGTTTGGCTGCGTCTGAAGCCAGGTACTGACATCCCCCTTCTTAATGGACTAATGCACATAATTATCAAAGAGGGACTGGAAGACAAGAAGTTCATCGAGGAACGTACCGAGAATTATGAAGAACTCAAGGCAATTGTGGAAAGTTATAATCCGGAGAGAGTTGCTGAACTCACTGGACTGGCCGTTGAGGACCTCTATACGGTGGCGCGCCTTTATGCAACAACCGATAAAGCCATGATATTCTACACCCTAGGAATTACTGAGCATATTTGTGGAACCCGTAATGTTATGAGCTGTGCCAACCTAGCTATGTTAACCGGACACCTGGGCCGTCCAGGAACTGGAGTCTGCCCGCAGCGCGGCCAGAATAACGTTCAGGGTGCCTGTGATATGGGTGCCTTACCCAACGTATATTCAGGCTACCAGGCTGTTACCGTAGACGCGGCTCGGGAAAAACATGAACAGGCTTGGGGGGCCGCCCTGCCTAACAAGGTAGGACTTAAGATTCCAGAGATGTTTGCAGCTGCTCATGATGGCAAAGTGAAAGCCATGTTCATCCTGGGTGAGAATCCAGTCCTGACTGATCCGGATGCCAATCATATCCGAGGTGCATTGGAACATTTGGAATTCCTGGTGGTACAGGAACTATTCCTGACCGAAACTGCGGCTTATGCAGACGTAATTCTGCCGGCGGCCAGTTTTGCTGAGTGTGATGGTACCTTTACCAATACCGAGCGGCGCGTCCAAAGGGTTCGTAAGGCTATTGAACCTATCCCCGGTCAGGCCAACTGGCAGACCATCTGTCAGATGGTTACCAGAATGGGCTATCCTATGAACTATAACAGCCCTGGAGAGATATGGGATGAGATGTCTTCCCTGTCACCTTCAATGGCTGGTATCAATTATGCTAGAATAGACGAGCAGAACAGCATACAATGGCCGTGTCCGACCTTAGAGCATCCAGGTACCCCGGTCCTGCATGTTGGCAAATTTACGCGCGGTCTTGGCTCGTTCCAGCCTTCGGAGCATATACCACCAGGTGAAATGCCCGATGCAGAATACCCGTTCCTCCTGTCCACTGGCAGAATACTGCAGCACTACAATGTTACTACCCCGTATTCCAAAGGTATCAGCAGTATATGGAACAAGGAAATGTCAGAACTTAACCCGATAGACGCTGAAAAATTAGGCGTGCAGACCGGCAGTCAGGTTAAGGTGAGCTCCCGCCGAGGCGAAGCGATAACCCAGGTGAAGGTGACCGATAGAGTGTTGCCAGGGGTTATTTGGATGTCATTCCATTACGCCGCTACCCCGACCAATGCCCTCACCAGTGATAGTTTAGACCCAATTACCGGAACTGGTGAATACAAAGTTGCGGCCGTAAAACTTGAAAAAATTTAGGAGGTCAGTAAATGCGTAAGGTGCCGGTAGGAGAAGCTGTGGGTTTGACGCTGGGCTATGATATTACGAAAATTGTTCCTGGCCGTGAAAAGTACCGGGCCTTTCGTAAAGGACAAGTAATAACTAAACAAGATATAACCAAACTCCAGGATATAGGCAAAGAGCACATCTATATCTGGGAGCCGGATGAAAATATGATTCATGAAGATGATGCCGCTTTGAGGCTCGCAAAGTTGGCGGTTGGTCCTGGTCTTACCTGGACTGAACCCAATCAGGGCAAAGTTAACATCTGGGCTGATTATGATGGGCTTCTCAAAGTGGAGGTCGGGCGTCTGAATCAAATCAATAACCTGGGCGAGATTGTTTTTGCCACCCTGCATAATGATCGAGTGGTAATTGAGGGGCAGACAGTTGCCGGAACAAGGGTAGTCCCAGTTGCTATTGACCACACAACTATTGAAACGGCAGAAGAAATTTGCCTTGGAATGGTGCCGATGCTCATGATAAAGCCATTTATACCATTATGGGTAGCTGTGGTTACAACTGGTACAGAGGTAAACAGCGGTCGAATAAAGGATGGTTTTGCTAGAATTATTCGTCAGAAGATTGCCCCCTTTGGAGGACGCTGGATGGGACAGGTTATTGTTCCAGATAGCCCTGAACTGATTACCCAGGAAATTCACAATTTTATTGCCGAAGGAGCAGGGCTGGTGGTAGTAACCGGAGGCATGTCGGTCGATGCCGATGATGCAACTCCCCAGGGAATTAGAGAAACAGGAGCTGAAGTTGTTTTCTACGGAGCGCCGATATTGCCTGGTTCCCAATTTATGTTGGCTTATCAGGGACATGTGCCAATATGCGGCGTACCGGGCGGAGCTTTGTTTAGCCGTAAAACGACTCTGGATCTATTGTTGCCGCGCATATTTGCCGGAGATATAATAGACCGCTTGGATATTGTAGCCATGGGCCACGGAGGCCTGTGTGAAGAGTGTGCTATTTGTCATTTTCCGCAGTGTCCCTTTGGCAAGGCCACCTAGTCTGCAGAATGGAGGATTAACAAGTGTTAGTTGATGCCAGTTTAGAAGAAGTACAACAAGAACTTCTCAAGCATAGTCAGCGTTTAACAGATGAATCCATATCCATTTTGGAGGCGATGGGACGAGTCAGTGCCGAGGACATCTATGCAGAGAGTGATCTTCCGGCCAATTATCAGTCAGCGGTGGTCGGATATGCGGTGGCTGATGAGGACCCCATGAAGACAGGTAAATATTATATAACCAGGCACCTCCAGCTAGGGGATATTTCGCCTATAGCTCTAGAGCCGGGTCAGGCAATGGGAGTGGTAACCGGGGGAGATCTGCCATCTGGAAGTCGGGCAGTTGTACCCCATGAAAAGGCCGAAATCCAGGACAATTGTCTGCGTTCATTAGAAGTAATTAAGCCAGGCAATAATATAAAGCAAGCTGGTGAAGATTATATTAAAGGTAATCAACTGGTAGCTCGTGGCTCTGTATTAAGCCCGGGAGACATCAGCTTACTAGCGGCCTATGGCAAGACTAGTATTAAAGTTTACCGGAAACCACGGGTTGCAGTGCTCTGTCTGAGCAAACATGTTATTCCCTGGCAGTTGACCCCAGAGCCAGGACAGATACGAGACAGCAATGGTCCTTTACTATCAGCTCTAGTACTGCAAAATAGTGGGTTGCCAGTCTCAATAAGAATCATTGGAAAATGCGGGACTTCGGTAAAAACAGTTGTGGCGGAAATGCTTGAACAAGCGGACATCCTCATTATAACTGGGGGAACCTATGCTGAAGGCGGTAACGAAGCCCGCTTGTTGATGGAAGACTTAGGAGCAGAAATACTCTACTGGGATGTACCTATTCAACCAGGAAGCCATACAGGAGCTTCTATCTGGAATTCCCGTCTGCTGTTTGCTTTGTCGGGAAATCCGGCGGCCTGCGCGGTAGGATACCAACTTTTTGTGGCTCCGGTATTGCTGGCGTTGCGGGGATTAACTCCGAATTTACAGTGCGTACAGGCTAGGTGTGTAAACGGCTTTGCCAAGAAATCTGGCTCGCGGCGCTTCGTTCGGGGTCACGCAAGTTGGAATGAAGAAGGCTGGAAGGTCAACGTCTTGCCTGGACAAAAACCCAGTATGATAAGATCGCTGGTTAATTGCAATGCCTTAATTGATATACCAGCAGGTAGTCCTCCTGTCGAAATCGGGCAGGATGTGTCAATCCTATTTCTAAACTCATTATACTAGGGCTATTTCTAAAAAAATAAGCTGAAACCATAGATATACAAACGAGCAGGGATCATGGAAATCATTTAGTATACAGGAGGTGAATGAATAATGGCAGACTACAAAGAGATTATCAGCGCTTACCAGGATCTACCCGGAGGCATAATTGAAGCGTACCATGCTATTCAAAAAGAATATAGCTATATACCAGAGGATGCAGTAGTGGCAGCCGCCCAGGCCTTTGACATATCGAAAGCCAGAGCTTACGGGGTAGCGACCTTCTATTCCTATCTGAAAGTAGGTAAACGTGGTAAGAACGTGATACGCATTTGTGAAAGCGCTCCTTGCCATGTAGCCGGTGCTGATAAAGTAGTGGCTGCTCTTGAAAAGGAATTGGGTATTAAGATGGGTGAAACTACTCAGGATAGCAAGTTTACTCTGGAGTTTACCGAGTGTGTGGGACAGTGTCAGGCTACGCCAGTAATTACTATCAACAGCAAGCCCTATGGAGATGTGACTGCAGATAGCATTACGGGCATTTTAGCCGGATATAAATAAGAACGAAAGGAGGGAACATGATGGCCGAGGAGATGCGCATAGTTTTGCGCAACTATGGAAAAATAGACCCGCTTAAAATCGAAGATTATATCAACGTGGGTGGTTATAAAGCACTCGCTAAAGCCCGCAATATTAGCCAGAAAGAAGTCATAGATGAAGTGAAAAATTCAGGTCTGCGTGGACGCGGCGGAGCTGGTTTTAATGCTGGTATGAAATGGAGCTTCAGTTATGGTACTCCAGCTGATCAGAAATATGTGGTGTGCAATGCTGATGAAGGTGAACCAGGTACCTATAAAGACCGGATCATAATGGAAAACGACCCCCATACCCTTTTAGAAGGAATGGCGATATGTGGATATGCGATCGGGGCTACCAAAGGATATATCTACTGCCGGGGGGAATATCCCTATGTGGTCGAGATTCTGAATCAAGCCATTAGCCAGGCCAAAGCCAAGGGAATATTGGGCGATTTTGATATCGAAGTAAGGATGGGCGCTGGCGCCTATGTATGCGGCGAAGAAACCGCTCTGTTGGAATCCATTGAAGGTCATCGCGGGGAACCCCGTTTTAAACCTCCCTTCCCGGGAGTAGCTGGCCTATGGGGTAAACCTACGATAATAAACAATGTGGAAACATTTGCTAATATTCCAGTGATAATGGAAAAAGGTGCCGATTGGTTCAAAGCCATTGGGGCCGCCACATATCCTGGCACCAAAGTCTTTACCTTAACCGGTGATGTAGTTAACAAGACCGTTTTTGAACTCCCTACCAATGCCACCATTCGTGACGTAGTCTTTGGAATGGGCGGCGGAGTTGCGGGCGGCAAGAAGTTTAAGGCCGTGCAAATCGGTGGAACCTCGGGTGGATTTATCCCCGAATCAATGCTGGATACCCAGGTGGATTTTGATTCCATGATAGCGATCGGTGCTACCTTAGGATCGGGAGCAGTTTTCGTAATGGATGAGACTACCGATCTGGTAGATGTCATTGAAAGGATCACCAAGTTCTTTGAGCATGAATCTTGTGGCAAATGTACCCCTTGCCGGGAAGGCACCAAGAGAATGCACGAGACCTTGAAAAAGATTAATAGTGGTAAGGGATCGGCCCAGGATATTGCCCTTACTGAAAGACTGGGCAATGTTATGACCAGAGCTTGTCTGTGTGGCTTAGGCCAGGCAGCCCCCGGACCAGTATTGACTACCCTGAAAAACTTTAGGCCGGAATACAACGCCAAATTAGGATAATAAAAGAAGTTGTTATCGTTCCTTTAATCAGTTCCACTTTGAGATAGATTAAAGGTCGTGGCGGTATGTGACTATTTTTTATTACCTGTACTGAAATGTCCCTGGTTAGCTTAGGTTTAACCAGGGATATTTTTTATGGAAATAATCTTGACATTGAATTAATAACTATAACAAAAAAATATATAATTAATAAAAAAAAGGAATAACAAAATATGCGTCGAAGTAATTAGTCAGTGAGGTGATTTGGTCTGCATGGCAGAACCTCAAGCGGTACAGGCCAAAAATATTTAATTTATAATGAAAACCGAGGCCTGCTCAATATCGCTAATGCAATATCAGCTATACAGGGGGGTGAGAAA
This sequence comes from Syntrophomonadaceae bacterium, assembly GCA_963665865.2. Taxonomy (GTDB): domain Bacteria; phylum Bacillota; class Syntrophomonadia; order Syntrophomonadales; family Syntrophomonadaceae; genus PHAA01. Next base: position 992,870 of record CAXXWF010000001.1, read on the forward strand.
GTGCTATTAAGTTCAGGGTTCAAGCAAACAAAAAGCTGGTTACTGTGAGTAAATGACTATGAATCGGTGGTTCATAGAACTCCTTTGTTCAGTGGAAAACCTGAAGATTTAATTCTTATTGGGCCTTTCTCAACCTATTTTGTGTGTCGGCTGATTTACAAATCCCCAAAGAAGTAACCGATCTGCTCGATGCAAAGGTATTCATCAGGCCTTGCATAGATTATCTTCATCTATATCACCACTGTAAAAGCCTTCTTTGCCTAGCCCTTAAACTTGTTTAGCAGCAAGGTAAGCATGGAAATCAAATATCTTTCAAAAGCTTAGCTCCTAAACTACTTCACCTAAAGTTTCGACCATGGGGAATTAGCCGACACGGTTATTTTACCGGAACGGTAAATCTGGAAACGGATTTGCCTCCCTTATTTGGAAAGGAGTAACTGGCCAGTGATAGGCAATTTGTGTTGCCCGGGTTTTCTTAACAGGGACACCGGGTGGGCTTATGCATTTTGCGCCGTAAGGTGTTTCTGGTCAGGGGGGGAGCATGCATTTGAATGCAGTATATTGTTATGGGTTTACCATGACATTTAAGCCCACCCTCCTGTACAGATAGGGGGTTTTTTTATGCCTTATTATTTTGAAGGGAGTGTTGAGAGTGGAACTAATCAAACTTATCATTGACGGAAAGGAGGTTGAAGCCCCGGCAGGGAGTACGGTACTCCAGGCTGCCGAAAGTGCGGGGATTAATATCCCTAGGTTGTGTCATGATCCCGAGCTAAGTCCTATGGGAGCTTGCCGCTTATGCGTGGTCGAAGTAGCAGGGAATCGCCTTTTGCCCGCCTCATGCGTAACCCCGGTAATGCAAGGAATGGTTGTGAGTACAGAGTCGCCGGCGGTAGTTGAAGCCCGGAAGACGATTCTGGAGCTAATGATCGCCAATCACCCCTTGGACTGTATGACCTGTGACAAGCTGGGAGCCTGCAAGCTGGCGGAATATGCTTATCGCTACGGATTGAAAGAAAGTTCCTTCGAAGGTGAGAGACATGAGTATGCCATAGATGACAGCAATCCCTTTATTATCAGGGACCTAAACAAATGTATTCTGTGCGGCGCATGTGTAAGAGCCTGCGAAGAATTGACCGGTAAGGACAACTTGTCTTACCTGAACCGGGGATTCGAGCGTAAGGCAACCACGGCTGGAGATGTGCCTTATATTGAATCAGATTGCGTTTTTTGTGGGCAATGCGTAGCTCTTTGTCCTACGGGGGCCTTAACGGAAAAGACCATGGCAGGAAAGGCACGCCGCTGGGAAATCGAGCGGGTTCAGACCACCTGCCCCTTCTGTGGTACCGGCTGCAACTTTGACCTGGCCGTAAAAGACAAGAAAGTCATAGGAGTGCTTTCCAACCCGAACTCCCCGGTAAATGGTCGCAGCTTATGTGTGAAAGGCCGTTTTGGTTGGGATTATATTTACAATGAAAAACGTCTTAAAACTCCGCTGATCAAGCGCAACGGCAAATTTGAGGAAGCCAGCTGGAATGAAGCCTATGACCTGATTGCCCAGAAATTCAATGAGAATATGGCCAAGAATGGTCCTGATTCCTTTGCGGCGCTAACCTCTGCCCGTTGTACCAATGAAGAAAACTTCCTGATACAGAAATTTACCCGGGCCCATTTAGGCACCAACAATGTGGATCATTGTGCCCGTACCTGCCATGCTCCCTCAGTAGCTGGTCTGGCTAATTCTTTCGGCAGCGGCGCGATGACCAATGTCATTTCTGAAATTTCTGACGAAGCCGAACTGCTATTCCTGATAGGAATCAATCCTACTGAATCGTATCCAGTGGTCGGTTATAAAATGCGTCAAGCGGTTCGCAAAGGCTGCAAACTGATAGTCTGTGATCCGCGCCGCACCGAGCTGGCAGCTGAATCGGATATCTGGCTGCAGCAAAAGCATGGCACCGACATTCCTCTGCTCAATGGACTAATGCATATTATTATTAAAGAGGGTCTGGAAGATAAAAAATTTATAGAAACACGCACCGAGAATTATGAAGAAATGAAAGCTCTGGCGGCAGAATATACCCCTGAACGCGTTGCTGAGATAACTGGTATCGCCGTGGAAGACCTTTATCGGGTGGCCCGTTTGTATGCCACTACTGATAAAGCCATGATCTTCTATTCATTGGGCATCACTGAACATATCTGTGGTACCCGTAATGTTATGAGTATTGCCAATCTGGCCATGCTGACCGGTCATATAGGGCGTCCGGGCGTAGGGGTGTGCCCCATCCGCGGCCAGAACAATGTTCAGGGTGCTTGTGACATGGGGGCACTGCCTAACGTTTATTCTGGTTATCAGAATGTCACTGATAAAGCTGCCCGGGAAAAACATGAAAAAGCCTGGGGTGTTGCTGCATTGCCTGATAAAGTGGGCTTAAAGATTCCAGAGATGTTTGAAGCCGCCTATGCAGGTAAAGTCAAGGTCATGTATATCCTGGGTGAAAATCCAGTTCTGACCGATCCCAATGCCAATCATATTAAAAAAGCCATTGAAAAGCTGGACTTCTTTGTAGTACAGGAACTTTTCCTGACCGAAACCGCCGAATATGCGGATGTTGTACTGCCGGCTGCCAGCTTTGCGGAATGCGACGGCACCTTTACCAATACCGAGCGCCGGCCGCAGCTGGTTCGTAAAGCCATTGAACCCCTGCCCGGTCAGGCCAACTGGGAAACAATTTGCCAGATGGTTACCCGCATGGGTTATCCCATGTCTTATAATCACCCCAGTGAGATCTGGGCCGAAATGGCTTCCTTGTCCCCCGCCATGGCCGGCATTAGTTTTGCACGCTTGGAAAAAGAATCCGTGCACTGGCCGTGTCCTACCCCCGAGCATCCAGGTACACCAATTCTGCATATCGGCAAATTCACCCGCGGGCTGGGAGGGTTCCAACCCAATGAACATATTCCGCCGGGAGAAATGCCGGATGCTGATTTCCCAGTCCTGCTGTGTACCGGCCGGGTAATGCAGCATTATAATGTTACCACCCAATATTCCCCGGGTATTGCCAGTGTCTGGGATCGGGAGATGACTGAAGTCAATCCCCAGGAAGCTGAAAAACTAGGTGTGGTTACTGGCAGCCGGATGAAGGTTACTTCCCGACGGGGTTCAGTTGTAACCACCGCCTGGGTGACTGAGCGGGTACAGCCGGGGGTCATTTGGATGTCCCACCATCACAGTGAAACGCCTACCAATGAACTTACCAGCCCATTTGTATGTGATATTGCCGGCACAGGTGAGTACAAGGTCTGTGCGGTCAAGGTTGAAAAGGCCCAGGAGGTGAGTGCATAATGGCAGACTACAAGGAGATTATCAGCGCTTACCAGGATCTACCCGGAGGCATAATTGAAGCGTACCATGCTATTCAAAAAGAATATAGCTATATACCAGAAGACGCAGTAGTGGCAGCCGCCCAGGCCTTTGACATATCGAAAGCCAGAGCTTACGGGGTAGCGACCTTCTATTCCTATCTGAAAGTAGGTAAACGTGGTAAGAACGTGATACGCATTTGTGAAAGCGCTCCTTGCCATGTAGCCGGTGCTGATAAAGTAGTGGCTGCTCTTGAAAAGGAATTGGGTATTAAGATGGGTGAAACTACTCAGGATGGCAAGTTTACTCTGGAGTTTACCGAGTGTGTGGGACAGTGTCAGGCTACGCCAGTAATTACTATCAACAGCAAGCCCTATGGAGATGTGACTGCAGATAGCATTACGGGCATTTTAGCCGGATATAAATAAGAACGAAAGGAGGGAACATGATGGCCGAGGAGATGCGCATAGTTTTGCGCAACTATGGAAAAATAGACCCGCTTAAAATCGAAGATTATATCAACGTGGGTGGTTATAAAGCACTCGCTAAAGCCCGCAATATTAGCCAGAAAGAAGTCATAGATGAAGTGAAAAATTCAGGTCTGCGTGGACGCGGCGGAGCTGGTTTTAATGCTGGTATGAAATGGAGCTTCAGTTATGGTACTCCAGCTGATCAGAAATATGTGGTGTGCAATGCTGATGAAGGTGAACCAGGTACCTATAAAGACCGGATCATAATGGAAAACGACCCCCATACCCTTTTAGAAGGAATGGCGATATGTGGATATGCGATCGGGGCTACCAAAGGATATATCTACTGCCGGGGGGAATATCCCTATGTGGTCGAGATTCTGAATCAAGCCATTAGCCAGGCCAAAGCCAAGGGAATATTGGGCGATTTTGATATCGAAGTAAGGATGGGCGCTGGCGCCTATGTATGCGGCGAAGAAACCGCTCTGTTGGAATCCATTGAAGGTCATCGCGGGGAACCCCGTTTTAAACCTCCCTTCCCGGGAGTAGCTGGCCTATGGGGTAAACCTACGATAATAAACAATGTGGAAACATTTGCTAATATTCCAGTGATAATGGAAAAAGGTGCCGATTGGTTCAAAGCCATTGGGGCCGCCACATATCCTGGCACCAAAGTCTTTACCTTAACCGGTGATGTAGTTAACAAGACCGTTTTTGAACTCCCTACCAATGCCACCATTCGTGACGTAGTCTTTGGAATGGGCGGCGGAGTTGCGGGCGGCAAGAAGTTTAAGGCCGTGCAAATCGGTGGAACCTCGGGCGGATTTATCCCCGAATCAATGCTGGATACCCAGGTGGATTTTGATTCCATGATAGCGATCGGTGCTACCTTAGGATCGGGAGCAGTTTTCGTAATGGATGAGACTACCGATCTGGTAGATGTCATTGAAAGGATCACCAAGTTCTTTGAGCATGAATCTTGTGGCAAATGTACCCCTTGCCGGGAAGGCACCAAGAGAATGCACGAGACCTTGAAAAAGATTAATAGTGGTAAGGGATCGGCCCAGGATATTGCCCTTACTGAAAGACTGGGCAATGTTATGACCAGAGCTTGTCTGTGTGGCTTAGGCCAGGCAGCCCCCGGACCAGTATTGACTACCCTGAAAAACTTTAGGCCGGAATACAACGCCAAATTAGGGTAGTAGTTGCTGAGCTCAAATAATAGTAAGCTGACCATATTAAAGGCAGGCTCATTGGGGTTACCCCAACTGGGCCTGCTCTTGGTCTATGCACCTGGCTGTTTGCGATTCTCATATGAAAATACTGGGAACTAGCCTGTAAAAAGTTGTTTTTTACCAATTGAAGGTATAGACTAAAATAGAAAGGAGTGGATGAATTTGGATAATAAGGATTTTGAGAGCATCATAGATATGGCTGTTGAGGCCGAGGTTGAAGCATATGAGTTTTATCGGGATGTCGCCGCAAGGGTGTCTGACGCAGGCATGAAAAGGCTGTTTCAGGAATTTGCTGATGAAGAACAGGGCCATAAGATAGCGCTGGAAAATATTAAGGTAAAAGAGCTTCAGAACTTTAGCTTTTCTGTAGGAGCAGACTATAAGGTATCAGAGACAGTTGCGTTACCCATGTTGTCGATAACTATGAAGCCGGTGGATGCCATTGCCCTGGCCATGAAAAAAGAGGAGGAGGCCATGAAGATATATACCCATTTGGCTTCTGCTACAAACGATCCAGAAAAGCAAAAGATTTTTGGAGAACTGGCCAAGATGGAGGAAGGCCATAAGGTTCGAATGGAAGGGATGTATAATGAGACGGCTTTCCCAGAAGTTTGGTAAGAGTTGGGTCGGGGTTAGACTTAGAGGCATTAAAATACTGACCCAGTAGGCAAGTTGCCAGGCCAAGGATGGATACTGGATGGGAAAGGGGGACAGGTCCCTTGTCCCATTATAAAGTCGTTAAGGTACGCTGTCGAAACGGATAGTGAGTCAGCCCGAACGAAGCGTATAGAGCAAGTTATGGGGGCAGACCTTATGCTGAAGAATAAGGTCAAGTCCCCGCATTTTATTGAGCGGACTTTTTATATAATGATATGATTGGTTGGCGGCAAACAGTATATCTATAAATAGACGCGCTTTTATTGACAATAATATTCGCTGCGGACTATAATTAAAATGTTGTTCTCATGAGGTGTTTACAAATGAAACTCGATCTAAGCAAGCTAAAACTTCATCCTCGGGAAACCGAAGCATTTTTCCTGCAGACCAAGGGAAACGATGATCTTCTGGCAGGATTGGGGGGAAGGTTTATAGATCCTGTCGAGGTGGAAATCGTAGTAGAAAATTCCGGCACTATATTTACTGGTCGAGGAAAAGTTCGAACCATGGTCCAGTTGCCATGTGCCCGTTGCCTGTACGATTTTACTTTCCCTATAGAAGCTGAATTTATGACAGTTATAGTTGAAAACACCAGGAACGATCAATTTAGTCCTGACGAAGGATTCATTTTCTTTGATGGGGAAACGGCAGACATTATGCCTATGGTGGAGGAAGCCATTTTTATGGCTATACCGATATGTCCCTTATGCAAGGAAGAATGCCAGGGGTTATGTCCAGTTTGTGGTCAGGATAAAAATACTGCGACTTGTTCCTGTCAAGAAGACACAATAGACCCCAGGTGGGAGAAATTGAAGAATTTAGATTAGGAAGGAGGTTTTATAGATGGGTGTTCCTAAAAGAAGACAGTCACATGCCCGTAAGAATAAGCGCCGTTCGGAGTGGAGGAAGATAGATAGCCCGGGTTTGGTTGCCTGCCCGCAATGCCATGAGTTGATGTTGCCTCATCGGGCCTGTATGAGTTGTGGATTTTATAAGGGTAAGAATGTAATTAGCCTTTAATTGGTAAGGAAGACGAAAAAGTAAGCAATAGCTGTTTTTGGCTAGGGACTTACTTTTTGTTTTATTAGGGGGGACAAGGGACTGTCCCCTAGCCTGCAGCTTAGGGAGGGAGGTATACTTTTGCGAATTGCGCTGGATGTAATGGGAGGAGATCATGCCCCGCAGGAATTAATTGCCGGAGCTTTAATATGGGCTGAGACCTCAAACACAGAATTATTGTTGGTTGGCCAGGAAGAACGTATTGTGCGAGAGCTTCACAACCAATCATATGACCGTGCTAAAATTAGCATAGTAAATGCCACTCAGATTATGGAGATGGATGAACCGGTCACTGCTCTGCGCAAGAAACAGGATTCATCTATCGTGGTGGCTACCCGGCTAGTAAAGGAAGGCAAGGCCGATGCAGTAGTTTCCTGCGGCAGCACCGCCGCGCAGATGGCTGCGGCCACGCTCATACTGGGTAGATTAGAACATATCGAGCGCCCACCCATTGTAGCTGTAATACCTGGTATGGCCGGGAAGATTGCTCTCTTATTGGATGTAGGGGCTAATGTAGATTGTAAGCCGCAGCAACTTTTACAGTTTGCTCTCCTGGGCAGGGTCTACGCGGGCATTCTAACTGGTCTGGATAACCCCCGCGTGGCATTGCTGAACAACGGTGAAGAGGAGGGCAAGGGCAACAGCCAGACCGTTGCCGCCCACCAACTATTGCATGAACATACTGATCTAAATTTTATAGGTAATATAGAAGGCAGAGATTTGTTTCTTGGCAAGACCGATGTTGTGGTCTGTGATGGTTTTGTGGGGAATCTACTTCTTAAAAGTATGGAAGGTATGGCTATGTTTATCGGCATGGCTTGTCAGAAAGAATTGGGTAAACTGCCGGCGGTTTTCCAGTATTTTGATTACAGTCGGGCCGGGGGAGCACCCCTTCTGGGGGTTAATGGGGTAAGTATCGTCTGTCATGGCAGTTCGAAAAGAGAAGCAGTCTCCAATGGAATAAGAATTGCTGAGCAATGTGTGAACCGCCAGATGGTGCCCAGTCAAATACTAGCATTAGGGGCTGTCAGGGAATAAAGCTAGCAGAATACTCCGAGGATTTTTCGCACTAGACAAGGCGTCAAAGTGCAGTCATACTGAACGTAAGGCAACATTAATTGTGAGCCTTGCGAACATCAGTAGTGCCCTAAGGGTGCAAGCTTTGATAACGAAGTATAGTGTGAAAAAGACCGGAGTAAATGACTGATTTATTTCTTGAGAGTCCCTCTAGCAAGAGTCTATAATATAATTATTAAAAATAATCCAGGAGATGGTATTGTGCATAAAATGCTTAATATTGCTAGAAAGTTATTGGCTGAGCAACTGAACATCCCTATAGAGCGAATTACTGCTGATACTACATTCTGTGAACTGGAAGCTGATACTATCGATGTGGTGGAGGTAATAATGGCACTCGAGGATATCTATGACGTTGAATTTCCAGAGAACGATCTAGCATACTATCCCAATCTGGACTCTCTAGTGGCCTTCCTCTATGAATATACCCAACAGGTGAGAAAGTGAGCAGCCGCGAATCTGCCCATGCCTTCCTGGTTGATCATCAGATTCAATTTCATGATGAAGAACTGATGAGTACCGCTCTGATACATCCCTCCTATGCTCAAGAACGCAGCGTACTCAGTAATAACCAGCGTTTAGAGTTTCTGGGAGACGCGGTATTGGATTTTGTGGTGGCCGAGTATCTATATCAGAGTTATAGAGACAAAGCCGAGGGTGACTTAACCCAAATTAGAGCCCGGGTTGTATGTGAGAAAGCCCTGGTTGAAATGGCTAACCGCATTAATATAGGTAAATACTTGATGTTGGGCCGCGGGGAGGATATGTCCGGGGGGCGCAATCGTAAATCCATTTTAGCTGATACCGTAGAAGCAGTAATAGGAGCTATTTATCTGGATCAAGGATTAGACTGCGCCCGAGAGTTTATTCTCAAACATCTTCAGTCAGTTATAATTGAGACTGCCAGTGGTGATTATCAGGATTACAAGTCGCGTCTGCAAGAAATTGTTCAAGCTCGCAGTAAAGACAATGTTCACTATAAAATTATCACTGAGACCGGTCCTGCCCATGCTAAAAGCTTTGTAGCCGGAGTTTTTTTAAAAGATGAACTCCTGGCCACCGGTCAGGGGAAGAGCAAAAAAGAAGCCGAGCAGAACGCAGCTGGAAAAGCTCTCGATAATGGCATTATCATGGATCTTCTCAGTTGAATGGATTTAGAAAGTTATGAAACACTATAATATACCTATCTTTATTCCTCATCTGGGTTGTCCTTATGACTGCATATACTGCAATCAAAAGGTTATTGCCGCACAGATAGAGATACCGGAACCCCGACAGGTTTCGGATACTATTGAGCAATACCTGGATACTATACCTGGAGAAGCAGCGGTGGAAGTTGCCTTTTTCGGGGGGAACTTTACTGCTGTAAATAGGCAGCAGCAGGAAGCTTATCTACAAGCCGTACAACCCTTCCTCCAGCAAGGTCGAGTTGCAAGTATTAGAATTTCCACCCGGCCCGACTATATAGATGAAACAGAACTGGACCTATTGGCTCATTATGGAGTTAAGCTAATTGAGCTGGGGGTACAGTCCATGAGTGAAACCGTTCTGCGAGCCTCAATTCGGAATTATGGCCCGATTGATGTCAACAAAAGTTGTCACCTCATTAAAGCAAGAGGCTTTGACCTCGGTATACAGCTAATGATCGGGTTGCCCATGGACAGTTATGTTCAGGATATAGAGACAACTCACCAGGTAATATTACTGCGACCCCAGGTAGTACGCATTTATCCAACCCTGGTAATTGCAGATACAGCGCTGGAAGCCATGTGGAACCGCGGCGAGTATATTCCTTTGGGTCTAGATGAGGCTGTAGCTATCTGCTCGGACATGTTTTTGCTTTTTCAAAAGGAAAGTATTAGGGTAATACGGATGGGGTTATACCCTGGTGAGGAGCTTCGTCGTGATGGGGTCGTTAAAGCAGGTCCCTTTCATTCCAGTTTTGGCGAACTGGTGGAGCAGAGGATATTTAAAAAGCAAGCCGAGGCTGCCATAACCCTACATAGAGGTAAATATGGATACCACTCAGATATTAACCTGTATGTCCATTCTCGTGATATATCTAAAATGACCGGCAAACAAAAAACAAACTTAAATGAGTTGAAACAAGCATTGGAACTGGATGAATTACGATTAATAGGTAAACAGAATTTAAAGCGCAACTGGGTCGGGGTTAGTACCGCGGGGGCGTCAGAAGTTGAAATACTATTAACCCGTGCAGAATTCCTTGGATAATTATTGCCGGTGGTGAGATTTTGGTCATGGGTTAACCGAATCCTGGCTGAATGATGACTTATTATCTCTGCCTAATATTTAATAGTCAAACAAACGGGGGTGGAGACCGATGGACTTCGCTTTTTTTGTTTGCGGCTATTTTGAGTTTTAATTAGCATAATGACGAACCATAAAAAAGCTTGAGTAAAAATAATACCATAAAAAGGTTATTACTTATCCTTTGTCTAATTAATGAATTGACTACAAGCCAGGATGAATCTGGATAGATCCAGATAAACTAATCTTTGGACAACAATTTTTCAGGAGGAATAGAGTGTATCTTAAACGACTGGAAATAAAGGGCTTTAAGTCCTTCGCGGACCAAACTGAACTTAATCTTAATCCAGGTATAAATATTGTTGCGGGTCCCAATGGGTGCGGCAAAAGCAATATAGTTGATGCTATCCGCTGGGTTCTCGGCGAGGCCAATGTCCGTCACTTGAGAGGATACAAGAATGAAGATGTTATTTTCAACGGAACTGACAAGAAGAAAGCTCTGGGGATGGCTCAGGTTGACATGACGGTTGATAATTCAGAAGGGACACTACCTTTGGATTATAGCGAAGTGACCATAAGCCGAAAAATTTTCCGTTCTGGTGAAAGTGAATTTTATCTGAACAAATTACGGGTGAGAATGAGGGATATCGTAAAACTTTATACAGATACCGGCTTGGGCAAGAAGGGTTATTCTATTATGGGACAGGGTGAGTTAGAAAGAGTGCTGAATGGCCAGCCCTTTGACCGCAGGCTGATGCTGGAGGAAGCTGCAGGTACGATGAGATATCGCCAGCAAAGAGATGAAGTTCTCCAGCGGATACTAGTTACTACTCAGGATTTGCTCCGTGTGGAAGACATTTTAAACGAACTGGGTAGCAGAAAGATTGAACTATATAATAAGGCGGAAAAAGCTAAGACCTATTTAGCGGTGAGGGTGGAACATAATGGCTTGGAGAAGCAGGTCCTGGCCTTTCAAATCAAAGAAGCTCATGAAAACTTGTTGAGCAAAGAGATTGAGTTGACTAACAAACAATCCAATCTGAGACAAATAACAGATAGGCTGGGAAATTTAAGGACCAATTTACAGAAGACCGAAGAGCTATTGGAAAACAAAAGAGCATATTTCAGCCAGATTAATGATACTCGGCACGGATTAGAGACTGACTTGAATCGAATGAGGTCAGATGTAAAACTCAGTCAGGAGCGGATCAAAAACTACCGGGAAAGAATTGAAGCAGCCGGAAATGACAGTGACAAATATACTCTCCGGTTGGAAAAATTGGAACAGGACATACAATCCAAAATAGATGATTTTAATGTGGAAAAAAGACAATATCAGGAGAGAAAAATTGAGGTGGATGATCTTGGTCAGGAGATATTAAACATTGAAAAACTGATGGCAGAACAGTCCCAAGGTCTTGAACAGCAAAATCAACTAGTTTTTGAAAGAGTGAAACGAGAAGCCCAAATAAGAAATGAAATCACTGATCTGGAAAATAGGATAAAAAAAGCGCAAGAGAAAAAAGAGCGTTTGTTAATTAGATTGGATGAGAACAAAGAGCAGTTGATTAGCAGCACTCAAAATGCGAAAGATCTCCATAACCAGATAGAGCAGCATTGCATTCTCCAGCATAAATGGGAAAAAATGGTGGAGGATGCTGACAGCCAAAAGGAGGAATATCTTAAGTCGCAGGCTTATATAGATAAGGAATACGATAATATCAATCGGGAACGACTGAATCTAGAACATAAACTTATAGTTTTAAAAGATTTGCAGAAGAATTACGCGGGTTATTCTGATGGTGTAAAGGCACTGCTAAGATCGATTGACCGGGGAGAGCACCAACTTAAGGGAATAACCGGACTAGTGGCCAATTTAATTCAGGTGCCTGCAGGCTTGGAGGTGGCCCTTGATATTGCCCTGGGCAAAGGAATAGAGAATGTGGTGGTGGAAACAGCCGAGTCCGCTCGTAGGGCTATTCAATTCTTACAACAGCAGCATTTGGGCCGGGTTACCTTTTTACCCCTTGATGTCTTGCGGGCGCAGCCAATTCCAGCTCGAATCAAGGAAGAGTTGAGTGGTGAAAAAGGGGTGTTGGGACTAGCAGCGGATTTGATACAATATGAGATAAAATATGAAAAGGTCTTTACATATTTACTAGGGCGAGTGCTGCTGGTACAGGACCTAGGGTGCGGGATGAGTATTTTTAAAAAGATCCAGTATTCCCTGCGGATTGTCACCCTGGAAGGGGAGATTATAAATACCTTTGGTGCTATGACGGGTGGGACTCTCAAACAACCACAATCCAGCCCCTTGCGCCGTAACCGGGAGGAAAAACAAATCAACCTGCAATTGGCTGAATTACGTCAGGCCGAGGTTATTAACCGCAATTCGGCATCTGACTTAGCAGACAACTTGAAATTGCTGGAGGGCAGACTGCAGGAGGGGAGAAATGGCAAGGCCGAAGTAGAAATTCAGTTGAAAATTATTCGGGATGAAGAACGGCGTATCCAGGCCCTGACCGAGAGTACTGCTCTGGATAAAGACATATATACAAGAGAAATATCTGGGCTGGAGGACTACATCCGACTAACCGAGGAAGAAATGCAGAGCGTGCAGGATAAATACCGGGCTGTAAGGGCGGAGAATAATCTTATCACTGATGAAATGGGCAAACTTAAATTAGGAATAGAGACAAATCGCCGCGAATACGAGGTGAGAAAAGAACGGTTTTCATCCCACCAGGAGCAACTGGAAATGAAGCAAAGAGAGTTAGAAAACAATGAGCAAAATATTGCCCAATTTGATCAAGTGAAAAACTCTTACCGTCAGTCAGTTATGGAAGCCCAGGCGCTGCAAGCACGGCTGCAGCAAGACATAGACATTCATCAGGGAAGGATTAATTCTGGCAATGAAATAATAGCAGAAAAAATGCAAGAGCTAAGCACAATTGTTGATATACTTAATGCCACCCACACAGAAGAAGAAATAATTGGTCAAGAGATAGATAACATTCGCATTGCGATCCTGCCCCTACATCAGCAAATTGAAGAGCGGCAAGGTCAGCTGCGAGCGCTGGAGATGAAGAGCGTAAGGCTGGAAACTGAATTAGAAGCTCTGTTGACTCTTTGGCAGGAAAAATATGAGTCAGAAGATTTTGCCGCTTATGGCTCTAATCTAACATCTCGTCAAATTAGAGACAACCGCATGCGAATAGAGGAATTACGATCCCAAATAGAATTATTGGGATCGATTGATATTGATTCTATAAAGGAATATGATGACATAAAGGTGCGTTATGACTTTTTACATCAGCAGACTGGAGATTTGTCAGCGGCTAAAGTTTCTCTGCAAAACCTTCTCCAGGAAACTGAAAAGATTATGGCGAATAACTTTTCGAACTTTCTGGCTCTGGCTGATGAGAGTTTTAGCAAAACTTTTATGGAAATTTTTAATGGTGGGGAAGCCAGCTTAAACATAGAATCCGTCAATGACCTAGCTGCAGGAGTTGATATTGTGGTTAAGATGCCAGGCAAACGCAGCCAGTCACTAAATTTACTCTCCGGTGGGGAAAGGGCTTTAACTTGTATTGCCTTTATATTTTCGTTATTACGTCTGAAGCCTGCACCATTTTGCTTGTTAGACGAAATTGATGCATCGCTGGATGAAACAAATCTGATAAGGTTTGCCGACTTTCTTAAGCGTATGTCCAATGACACCCAATTTATAGTTATTACGCATCGTCAGGCTACCATTGAAGCAGGCAGCAATATTTACGGGATTACCATGCCGCAGGAGGGGATTTCGTCAGTGCTGTCAATTAACTGCGATAAGATTCAAAGTTTAGCCGGTTAAACATCGTACACTATTACTCCTAACCCAAATCATTAAGGTGACAGTATACCATACTATGCCCAATACAATGAAGAAAGAGGTTCCGGTGATGGCATTATTCGATAAATTCAAATGGAGCAAAAAGGAAGATAAAGGCGCCGAAACTATTAGAGAATTGACAGATGAATCCCAGGAAGTTGACAAGGTAAGCAGGGAGATTGATGTTAAGGATCGGGAGATAGACGCATCAAAACCTATAACTGGTACCGATGCTATACCATTGGAACCGGCCTTTGATGTTTCCCCGAAAACCAAAGAAGGAATCTTAGAACGATTCAAAATTGGTTTGAGCAAGACACGTAAAAATATTGGCGATAAAATTGATAATTTGATCAAAAGCACCCGTAAACTGGACAGTGAGTTCTTTGAGGAATTGGAAGAAATACTGATCCAGGCCGATGTTGGCATGAAGACATCGTTGGAACTAGTGAGCAATATCAAGGCAGCCGCCGCTAAAAAGAAGATCAACGATCCGGGCGAGGTCACCCAGCTTATCCAAGAGGAGATAGCTAAGTTGTTAGGAACTACTCCTAAGCCCTTGAATACAGCGGTGCAAAAGCCTGCTATAATCTTAGTGGTAGGTGTTAATGGCGCCGGCAAGACCACCACCATTGCCAAGCTGGCCAACCGACTCAAGAACGAAAACCACAAGGTTATACTGGCGGCAGGGGACACCTTTCGGGCAGCGGCCATTGACCAGCTCCAAATATGGGCAGACCGCATAGGAGTGGAATTAATTAAGCATAAGGAAGGGTCTGACCCGGGCGCAGTGGTTTATGATGCAATTAGCGCTGCTCGTGCACGCAAGGCGGATGTATTAATCATTGATACCGCTGGCCGGCTGCAGAATAAAACCAATTTGATGAAAGAGATTGGTAAAGTAAGAAAGGTGATTGAGAGGGAAATACCTGAAGCTCCTCATGAAGTGCTGTTGGTTGTAGATGCTACCACCGGCCAGAATGCTGTTAGCCAAGCAAAAATATTTGGCGAAGCTACTGGAGTGAGCGGCATTGTACTGACCAAACTGGATGGTACGGCCAAAGGTGGAATAGTCATAGCCGTTGCCCAGGAACTCGATATACCTGTAAAAATGATAGGTATAGGAGAAAAGCTCGAGGACTTACGGGATTTTTCCCCAGAGATTTTTGCTGCGGCACTCTTTGAAAAATGATCATAGAAAGGTGGGTTATTTGAATGCCCAAAATAGGTGTAATCGGAGGAACAGGAGTTTATAATCCCAAATTATTGGATGATGTGAGAGAGACAATCGAGGTTACCCCCTATGGTGAAGTTAAGGCCATTATCGGTAATTATAAGGACGAAGAAATCGTTTTTATTCCTAGACATGGGGCAGAACATAGTATTCCCCCGCATTTAATCAATTACCGAGCTAATATCATGGCCTTAAAACAACTGGGAGTAAAGACTATTATTGCAACGGCTGCGGTTGGATCGCTGCACTTTGATCGTAAACCCGGTCAATATGTGCTGGCCGATCAATTTTTGGACTTTACTAAAATACGCAAGAGCAGCTTTTTTGAAGGCGGAGAGCAGGGTGTAGTTCACTGTGACATGACCGTGCCATACTGCCCTGAAGTTAGAGCCGCCATCAAAAAGGCGGGCGACGAGAGAGGTTTGAAAATTCATAATGGTGGTACCTATGTCTGCACGGAAGGACCGCGTTTTGAAACAGCGGCCGAAATTGAAATGTTCAAAGTCCTAGGCGGACAGGTTATAGGCATGACCAGTGTTCCCGAAGTCTGTCTGGCACGGGAATTGGGTATTTGTTATGCGAATATATCCATAATTACCAATCATGCTGCCGGCATTTCACCGAACGTTCTAAATCATACCGAAGTAGTGGAGGTTATGAAAAATAGTATCCATGATGTCCGCTATTTAATAATGGAAAGCATTAAGTTTTTGGGCGATTCAAGAACCTGTGATTGTGGTCAAATATTAAAGGAAACCAGGATAAGCGAGGCATGATACAGACTATTTATTTCAATACCGGATCGGTGTACATTCTGGATCAGAACAAACTTCCGGCCCAGGTTGAATATGAGAGAATGGCTAATCACTACGAACTTGCTCAGGCTATCAAACAGCTAAAAGTCAGGGGTGCACCCCTGATTGGAGTTGCAGCGGCTTTCGGACTCGCGCTGGCGGTTAAGAATTACTCCGGGTCCCGTGATAAATTAGAGAGCTATTTCGAAGAGGCCAAACAACTACTGGCGTCAACCCGCCCCACCGCAGTCAATCTTTTCTGGGCAATAAATAGAATGCAAACGGTTTTTGCGGCGGAACAGCAGCTTGAGATTAAGAGCCTGGGTGAACGGTTGTTACAGGAAGCCCAAAGTATGTGCGCTGAAGATATAAGTGCCAATATATCCTTAGGTAACGCGGGACAGGAGTTATTCCCCGCCGAGGCTCGAATTTTGACCATCTGTAACGCGGGTGCTCTGGCTACCTGTGGATACGGAACTGCCTTAGGGGTTATTCGGTCAGCTCATCAGCAAAACAAAATAAAGATGGTATGGGTCTGCGAAACACGTCCAGTATTACAGGGTTCAAGACTCACCGTTTGGGAGCTTTTGCAGGACCAGATCCCGGTGACCCTGATAACTGACAGCATGGCAGCCTATGTTATGGAAAAGAAGCATATTGATGCGATTGTAGTCGGTGCGGACCGGATAGCTGCCAATGGAGATACTGCTAATAAAATAGGTACCTATTCCCTGGCCGTGCTGGCTAGATTTCATAGAATACCGTTTTATGTGGCTGCACCATTGTCGACCATTGATATGAACACTAGCACCGGACAGGATATACCCATTGAAGAAAGAAATCAGGAAGAAGTTCGCCAAATAGGGGGGCATTATATTACCGTTCCAGAGGTCGGGGTTTATAACCCTGCTTTTGATGTGACCCCCGCCGAATTAATAAGTGGGATCATTACTGAAGCGGGTGTAATTACTCCGCCCTATACAGAAGGACTTAAATTGATTAGAAGGGATATGAGGGACCATGAGATATCTGCAGGAACGTAAGGATGTCTTGGAGGCTGCCCACAATATATCAACCTCTCATTTAGTTGTGGGAACCTGGGGTAATGTAAGTGTTAAAATTAAAGATCAGCCTTTAATGTTGATTACTCCGAGTGGTATGCGCTACGATACCATGACTATTGAGGACATTGTCCTGGTTGATATGCGGATAAATGTAGTTGAAGGCAAATGGAAGCCTTCAACTGAGTCACCTACCCATGCCGAAATCTATCAGCAAAGGTCAGATGTAAAAGCCATAGTCCATGTGCATAGTACCTACGCAACAGCATTTGCGGTTGCTCATTTGAGTATTCCGGTCATAATGGAAGAGACTGCGCAGGTAATTGGGCATGAAATAGTGACTGCTCCTTATGCGATGTGCGGAACAAGGGAACTGGCAGTCAATACGGTTAACACCCTTGGAACCGGAAAAGCTGTGCTTTTGGCTAATCATGGTCTAGTGGGAGTCGGGAGAAACATCAGCGATGCTTTAAGAGTATGCTACATCGTTGAAGAAACAGCCCGAGTGGCATGCCTGGCGCAAAATCTGGGGCAGTCCCACTCACTTACACCTGAAGAGATTGCCATACTAAACCGTAATTTTGAATCCTATGGACAGGTGAAGACCTAGCCACTAGGGTCTGCAAAATATCGGTTTGAATTTACAAAACTACAATAGGAGGCATGACATGAAGCTGCTCATTGATAATGTAAGTATAATTCCCATGACTGAATTTAACTATATAATTGAGAAAGGGTATATTGTCATCGCCGAGGACACCATTCAGGCGGTTGGTTGTGGCACTGCACCGGCCGATAATTATGACCAAAAACTGGATGGAACCAATCTGCTGGCCTTACCCGGCTTCGTAAATGCACACACACATGCCGCCATGACTTTATTGCGAGGTTATGCCGATGATATGCCCCTTATGGAATGGTTGGAGAAAAAAATATGGCCGCTGGAAGCCAGACTTACCGCTGAAGATGTATACTGGGGGACAATGCTGGCTATAGTTGAGATGATTAAATCTGGAACTACCTGTTTTGCCGATATGTATTTCTTCATGGATGAAGTCGCCCGAGCGGCCTCCCAGACAGGTATCAGAGCGGTTCTAGCGCGAGGCATGGTAGGAGTTGGACCGGAGAATGAACAGGCTATTACGGAAAGTCGGGCCCTGGTTAATAAGTGGAACGGATCGAGGCACGGCAGGATAAATGTTATCCTGGGACCTCATGCACCCTATACCTGTCCCCCGGATTATATGATTAAAGTAATGAGCTTGGCTGAGGAATTGAAGGTTGGTCTTCATATCCACCTGGCCGAGACCGCCGGGGAAGTGGCAGATAGTATAAAAATGTATGGTCAAACCCCAGTTGCTCAGATGGAGAGTCTGGGACTCTTTAATCATCAAGTATTGGCGGCTCATTGCGTCCATCTTACCGAGCAGGATATCGAAATTCTGGCCAAATATCAGGTCAGTGTGGTTCATAATCCCGAGAGCAATATGAAGCTCGCCAGTGGCATCGCACCGGTGCCGCAGCTAATAAAAGCCGGTATTCCCGTAGCACTGGGAACAGATGGAGCATCCAGCAATAACAATCTGGACATGCTCCAGGAATTGCGTACCTGTGCTCTATTACATAAGGTTAATACTTCTGACCCCACTGTTTTGCCAGCTTACCAGGCACTACAAATGGCCACCACCAACGGCGCCAAAGCACTGCGGCTGGATGCCCAAATGGGCCAATTGGAAAAGGGCAAAAAAGCAGATATTATCTTGTGCAAACTTGATCAAGCACATATGATACCTCGGTATGACCTGATTGCCAATCTAGTTTATTCTGGACAGGCGGCTGATGTGGACACCGTTATTATTGATGGAAATATAATTATGCAGGACCGAACTATTAAAACATTTGACGAAAAGGAAGTTCTACGGCAGGCTAAACGAGTAGCCGCGAAATTAGTCATGCCAAGTCGAACTCCGCCTGCCAAATCCCTTTGAATATTCGATCTCCTAAATATTAATTCTTAACAATAACTAAATGTTATGCTAACAATAACTAAAAGGCATAGTGAAATTTAGGGAGAAGGAAGAGAGCGCATCGATATTGAATATTGATGGGAGATATATTTTATCTGTCGCCGTGCATAAAACATTGACTCGATTCAGTAAAAGGACAAAGTCTTAGTAAACTAAATTGAAATTGTCAACTTGATCATAGTAATTAGCAAAACAATTTAATAGCTCCGAGTTTTTCGTCTACCGCTGCGCCATGATGAAAAGCCATTGGGTTAGCCTGGAAACGGGGTAGCCTCCCATTGCGGAAAGGAGCCTGAATGACTGCTTAACCGAGATTGCCAGTATCTTGGTTACGTTTCTATTGGGTGAGGTTTGGGCAATGTTTTTTTGTGCCTTTAGCCTTTGCTGAAGGCATTTTCGGTGTCATGGGGCGGTCCTGACAACCTTACAGTGTAAATATGGGATGGAAATAGATCAATTTGAACACTTAAAAGAGAGGAGGTGTTATTATGGCAAACTATAAGGATATCATTGCTGGATGCAAAGGGAAAAAAGGAGGAATTATTGAGGCTTACCATGCGCTGCAGAGTGAATTCAATTATATTTCTCGCGAGGCACTGGTAGAAGCGGCCCACGAGTTTGGGATATCGGAGGCACAAGCGTATGGGGTAGCGACTTTCTATTCCTATTTGTCAGTTGAAAAAAGAGGCAAATATATAATTCGTATGTGTGAAAGTGCTCCCTGTCATGTAGCTGGAGCTGATGAAGTGCTAAAAGCGATCGAGAGTCTGCTGGGAATCAAGGTTGGGGAGACTACACCGGATGGGAAATATACTCTGGAGCTAACCGAGTGCGTGGGGCAATGCCAGGCTACTCCGGTTATTACAATTAATAGTGAACCAGTATTTAACGTAACTGCGAAGATTCTGCCTCAGATTCTAGCAGCCTATAAATAGAGAGAAAGGAGGAGAACGGATGGCTGAGGAAACAAGAGTCTTATTGGAATATGCCGATAAGATTAACCCCGAGAATGCTGAAGAATATATTAAAGTCGGTGGCTATGTCGGCTTAGAAAAAGCACGTAAAATGGAAATCAATGATCTGATTCAGGAAGTCAAAAATTCCGGACTCAGAGGGCGCGGCGGAGCTGGATTTAATGCTGGTATGAAGTGGAGCTTTGTTCCTAAAAATGCCGAGATTAAATATGTGGTCTGTAACCTGGACGAAGGTGAGCCCGGTACTTATAAAGATCGGATAATCTGTGAAAAAAATGCCCAGGCCCTATTGGAAGGTATGGCTATATGCGGAACCGCAATTGGTTCAAAGCAGGGCTATATTTATTGCCGGGGAGAATATCCATTTACCGTTAAATTACTGAAAAACGCCATACAAAGTGCTAAGTCCTGTGGAGCGCTAGGTGATTTTAATATTGAAGTAAGAATGGGAGCCGGAGCTTATGTTTGTGGGGAGGAAACGGCCCTGATCGAATCTATTGAAGGGCACCGCGGAGAACCAAGGTTTAAACCTCCATTTCCTGGTGTTGCAGGACTTTGGGGAGTGCCTACAGTGGTAAATAATGTGGAGACCTTCGCCTGCCTGCCGTATATTCTGACCAACGGTGCAGCCTGGTTTGCAGGAATTGGTGCAGCCAAATATCCGGGCACCAAAATAGTTACCCTAACGGGAGATGCAGTCAATACTACCTTCTTCGAGGTACCAACTGATTATATACTGCGGGATGTAATTTACAAACTGGGCGGTGGAGTAAAAGGCGGCAAGAAATTAAAGGCAGTTCAGGTAGGAGGAACTTCTGGATCATTCATACCCGAACAGAATCTGGATACCCAGATAGATTTTGATTCCATGGGCGCCATCGGTGCAGCTTTAGGATCAGGTGCGGTTTTAGTATTGGACGAGACCCGTGATATCGTTGATATTGTGACTAGAATATCCAAGTTTTTTGAACATGAATCCTGTGGTAAATGTAACCCCTGTCGGGAAGGAACCTTCCGTTGCCGGGAAATAATGGAGAAGATCAACTCCGGCAAAGCCAGTCAAAAGGATATAGACAACCTATTATTATTAACCCGCGTCATGCAAAAAGCGGCTTTATGTGGTTTGGGACAGGCAGCTCCCTTCCCAATCCAATCGACGATCAAACATTTTGCTCACGAATATGCTCGGAAATTCGTTTAATTCTAAGGAAAGGAGGAAAAACGATGATAAAACTAACGATAAATGGCAAAGAA
Organism: Syntrophomonadaceae bacterium; assembly: GCA_963665865.2. GTDB lineage: Bacteria > Bacillota > Syntrophomonadia > Syntrophomonadales > Syntrophomonadaceae > PHAA01. The sequence continues at coordinate 1,014,224 of CAXXWF010000001.1, forward strand.
ATACAAGTGCCCAAAGGAACAATGGTTCTGGAAGCCTGTCAACAAGCGGGCGCTGATATTCCTACTTTGTGCTATGATCCTGATTTAAAATTAGCCGGATCATGCCGCATGTGTGTAGTAGAAGCCAAAGGGAGACCAAACCTGATGGCTGCCTGTGTAAGCCCGGCTGAAAACAACATGGTTATTGAAACTGAGAGCCCCGATGTGGTTGAATCCAGAAAGGTTATTCTGGAGTTATTGCTGGCACGTCACAAACTGGAATGCCATACCTGCGAACGAGACGGCAGTTGTAAACTACAAGATTATTGCTACCGTTACGGAGTTACTGATTCGCGCTATGCAGGTCAAGGCCCGCATTTTGGTATGGAAGACCCCAATCCGTTTTTCAAGAGAGATTATGATAAATGTATCATGTGTACCAGGTGTGTAAGGGTTTGTGATGAGATCACTGGCGCCCAGGCCATAAATGTTAAGGATCGCGGCCATCATGCTAAGATAGCTACCGTTTTTGACGGTAAGCTAGCCGATTCAAGTTGCGTATTTTGCGGCCAATGTGTAATGGTTTGCCCGGTAGGAGCCTTGACCAGTAAAGTATCAGCCGGCAAAGGTAAATCATATCAGACCAAAGACGTACTTACTACCTGTACCTACTGCGGTACTGGCTGTACCTTTGAGCTGAATGTCAAGGACGACCATGTGGTAGGAGTAACCTCAGTAAGAGATTCAGAATTCAGCCCGGTTAATAAAGGCGCTCTCTGTGTTAAAGGACGCTTTGGTTGGGATTTCATTGAATCCGAGGAAAGGCTCACAACCCCATTAATCCGTGAAAATGGAGAGTTACGGCCTGCCTCCTGGGATGAAGCCCTGGATTTTGCCGCCAATAAAATAAAAGCCATTAAAGAAAAAGATGGTCCGAATTCCCTGGCTCTATTTTCCTCAGCTCGTGCGACTAATGAGGAAAACTATCTAGCCCAGAAATTATTCCGGGCAGCTATAGGAACCAATAATGTTGACCATTGCGCCCGTCTCTGACACTCCGTAACTGTCGCCGGTCTGGGGGCAGCATTTGGTAGTGGAGCAATGACCAACTCCATAAATGAACTGGAAAAAGATGCTACGGCAATATTCTTAATAGGTACGAATACGACTGACAATCATCCTGTAATCGGCTATAAGATTCGAAAAAATGTTCGTTTTAATGGTGCTAAATTAGTAATCGCCGATCCAAGAAGAATCGAACTGGGTAATATAGCTGATGTATATTTACGCTTCCGGCCCGGTACGGATGTAGCCTTGGTAAATGGTATGATGAATGTCATAATCACTGAGGGACTTGAGGCTAAAGAGTTTATTGCCAATAGAACTGAGAATTATGAAGAATTGGCTAAAGTAGTAGAAAAATATACTCCTGAATATGTTGCACAAATATGTGGGGTAGACGCTGAAGACATTCGCAAGGCCGCTCGTATTTATGCTACCGCCGAAAGAGGTTCTGTATGCTATGCAATGGGTCTTACTCAACATAGTACTGGCACTGACAATGTAAAAACTATTTGCAACCTCGCTCTTCTGACCGGTAATCTGGGCAAACCAGGAACCGGAGTAAACCCCTTGCGTGGACAGAATAATGTGCAGGGAGCATGTGATATGGGTGCATTGCCGGTATCATATCCCGCCTATCAGGCAGTAAGCAACCCGGAAGTTCAGGCGAAATTTGAAAAAGCCTGGGGAGTCCCGCTGTCTCCGAATAATGGCTTGACCATTCCGGACGTAGTTGATAAAGCCCATCATGGAGAAATAAAAGGCTTGATGGTCTTCGGAGAGAATCCAATGGTCAGTGATCCTGATCTCCACCATGTTGGCGAGGCTCTTGATAACCTAGAACTCTTGATCGTTCAGGATATATTCCTAACTGAAACTGCTATGAAGGCCGATGTGGTATTCCCAGGTGTAACTTTTGCTGAAAAGAACGGTACCTTTAGTAATACTGAGAGAAGGGTCCAGCGAGTACGCCAGGCCATTACCCCCAAAGGAGATGCACGCCCCGATTGGCAGATCCTTTGTGACCTATCTAACCGTTTAGGATATCCGATGAATTACAGCTCACCCGAGGAGATATTTGAAGAGATTAAAACCGTAACTCCATCGTATGCAGGCCTCAGCTATCAACGTATTGACAAGACAGGTATACCCTGGCCTTGTCCCGCCGCTGATCATCCCGGAACGCCTATCCTGCATGGGGAGAAATTTAGCCGGGGATTGGGTCTTTTCCATGCTATTGAATTTAAGGAAGCCTATGAACTTCCCGATGCCGAATACCCATTGGTATTATCCACGGGCCGTAGCCTGTTCCATTATCACACTGGTACCATGACCAGAAGATCCAGTGCGCTTAATGAATTCATGCCTGAGAACGAGGTCCAGGTTAATCCGGAAACGGCAGCTAGACTCAATATAGTTGATAATGAAATGGTGAAACTCATTACTCGTCGAGGTTACATCGAGGTTAAAACTCATATTACCGAGATGGTTCCAGATGGTGTTGTTTTCACCTTCTTCCATTTCAGCGAGGCTGCGGCCAATGTCTTAACCCAAGCCAAATGTCTTGACCCGGTGGCCAAGATACCTGAGTATAAGGTGTCTGCAGCGAGGATAGAGAAAATCTAAATAGATATGGGGATTGGATATAGTTAGAGTAACAAATAACACCGGGTAGGTTAAATTAACTACCCGGTGCTTTTTTATCTGCAACAAATGTAAAGGTGGGACAGGGGGACGGCAGACTGTGTGAAAAGTCGGGTCACAGAAAAGGGAAAAATGATATAAAAGTCGAATATAAAGGGTGATAGCGAGGTGGAAGCATGGCCTATATACACGGCGAAGATCGGCATCAAATCACCCTTTTTCCTGAAGCTGTAGATGACTATATAAGTGAAGAAAATCCGGTGCGGGTTATTGAAGCATATGTTAACACACTGAATTTGGCGGAACTGGGCTTTTTAAAAACTGAACCTAAGGATACTGGCCGCCCGCCATATAATCCGCAAGATCTTCTGAAACTGTACATTTATGGATATATGAATCGGAATTCGTTCATCCAGAAGACTCGAGACAGAAGCAGGTAGAAACTTAGAATTAGTATGGCTGCTGCGCAAATTGAAGCCCGACTTTAAGACCATAGCAGATTTTCGCAAAGATAATAAAGAACCAATAAAAAATGTTTTTAAAAACTTCAGCCGGTTGTGCAAAGAATGGGAATTATACGGCAAACAAATGGTAGCTGTGGATGGATCCAAATTCAGAGCCAGCAACTCCAAACGCAATAACTTCAACGAAAAGAAAATACAGCGGCAGCTTAAATATATAGATGAAAAAATAAATACCTATCTGCAGGAACTGGATGCCAATGATAAAGGTGAAGCCCATATCCATGTTCCCAGCCGCGAGGAGATTAAACAGCGAATCGAGGAGCTTAACCAGAGAAAAACCAAATACAACGCCATGCAGGAAAGGATGGCAATCACCGGAGAAACGGAGATTTCTACAACAGACCCTGATGCCCGGCTTATGAAAGCAAATAATAATGGTGTAGATGTCAGTTACAATGTTCAGACAGTTGTAGATCAAAAACACAAACTAGTAGTGGATACCGAAGTGATAAATAACTCGGCCGATCAAGGTCACCTTAATGATATGGCTTGCAAAGCCCAGGAAATATTTGAGATAGAAGAGATCAAAGCCTTGGCCGATAAAGGTTATTACTCTACTAACGATTTGATAAAATGCGAAGAAAACCATATAGAAACCTATGTAGCCAAGCCTAAACCCAGTGTTAACATTCCTGATCCGAAATTTAGCCAGGAGCACTTTAAATATACCAAAGAACAGAATCATTATATATGTCCGGTAGGCCAAATACTCTATGCCAGTCGGAAAAGAAGAGTAAACGATGTAGAATATCAAGATTACAAAAATTTCAGAGCCTGCCGCAACTGTGAAATGAAGGAACGCTGCACCAAAAGCCAGAAAGGGCGGCTAATTTCGAGGAATCTTAACCAGGAATTTTTGGATAAGGTTGATAAACGAACCAGGGACAACAAAGAACTATATGTACAAAGACAAATGCTGGTTGAACATCCCTTCGGGACGGTAAAGAGGATCTGGGGTTACAGTTATTTCTTAACACGAGGAATTAAGTCAGTAGCAACAGAAAATAAGCTTCATTTCCTTGCCTATAATCTGCGAAGGGTAATTAATATCCTGGGAGTGAAAGAAATAATAAGAAGGCTGGCCTTAGTATAAGCCAGGCCAGCCGCATACGTTGCCTTTGTTGCACTGTGTCCATCTCAAGAACGTGTTATTAGGTGTTCAGAGGTATAACGACTGGAAAGTTTTCGCACAGTCTGACGGGTCCATTGTCCCACTTTCTATTGTCCTCAGCAGTCATTGTCATGACTGCTGTAGCCTTTTTCCTGTGCCAGCATATCAAGGTATACTGTCTCAACATTGGCAATAAACAGATCTGTTTTAACGCCTTTCTGACGTTCATCGAAAGTCTTCAGGTATCCCCTGCATACGTCACATGTATATAACTGATAGGCTGGATTGTCTTCTACCATGATATATTGTATCGTTTGCGGATTATCATTGCCGCAGTGAACACAGTAAATAGCGCGGACTTCCCATTCCGTGAAGCAACGGTCACAAAACATAAATCTATGCCCATCTGCGGCCCTTAGACGGCTAAAGTGCGATTTACTGCCGCAAAAGGGACAAAATGTAGCGAGATTCCAGGAGCGAAACTCATCTTCAGCAATTTTAGTATAAAAGGGTTCAGCCCAAAGCCGAAGGAATGGACGTAAGGCATGATCAACCGTAAAAATGAGCAGTTCAGGCGGTATTTCTAAAAGAGCCGAGGTTTCGCCAAAATACTGCTGATCTTCTTCCAACAATTTTAGAGGTAGAATACTGAAGTCCAGCATATCAAGCTTAGCTAATATCCCATCCAGGACCCCTATTATCTCAGGGCGCTGATCCTTGAGCAGCAGCAGTAAATCCTGGTAGAGATTTTTAAACTGATCTGCATCCAGGGGAAAATCCACTGATTGTAATATTGGTTTATTGGTGCCGGCCAATATTTTTTGTATGTCAATTTCGGCCGGCGAGTAAGTCTTTTTCATTTTCATTTGCTGCTGATTTTGCCATGTCTCCAGATTCTTATAAAAATCTATATAACCATCCGGGAGACTTACGGGAACCTGCTTTTTCATAGTATTAGCACCCCTTTAAATAAACAAGGGGAGTAAACTCCCCTTGTTGTAAATTATGCGTTTGTACAAGAATTATTCAGCTTCGGTTTTATCACCATAGGTTTCTTTGTACCAGATTGCATGGTGATGCTGGGCCCAATCAGCACGGACGGTACCTTTCCACATTCCCCAGAAGGATTCTCCTGAACCAGGATGGAAAGAACCTAGATAACCGTGCATACAAACCATAACAGTTGAGAATATCATGGCCAAATCGTGCACTGGATAAGCAAATCTTACCAAGCCAGCCGGGAAGATGGAGGGGAACCACATGATATATCCGCTCAAAACCAGCAGTATTACCATAGTGGGAGTTACCATCGAGTTGCCCTTTTCACCGCCATTGAACCTCGTTTGTGGGGGGACTTTAACTGGAAAACCCAGGAACTCAAACGGAAAAATCATAAGAAACTTGATGTCATTAACTCCAAAACGGAGTAGATCCTTGATCCAGGCTATTAAGCCCTTGAATCCAAAAACTGTTCCAAAGACTAACATAAGGGTCATGCCGACCGCGGCGATACGGTGAACCAGACCAGCTCCCCGATATCCTCCGAAAATGGCGGCCAGCCAGTCAACCCCACCCAGAAATAGAGCGAGACCGGTAAAGAGACATAACAGAAAGGTCACGGTATGACCCCAATGGGTGATCCGAGCCACGGAATTAAATCTTTCTACACGTTTAACATCATCACGATATTCAGGAATCCATTGCATTACTCATGACCTCCTTTCGCATGGTCTCCACCTTTGTTGGCTAAGAGCCTGGTGGTTACGAAGCTTATGGCCGATCCTGCCAAAGCTATCGGTATAAGCCAACCCGCATAGGGTTGAACCCAATCTTGCCATACCCAGGTATTAGCTGATATTTTAGGATCAACTGGCAGATTGAATTTATCAGGTGTATCAGTAAGGATATAAATCTTATTTGTCCCTGTGCCTAGTTCCAGCTTGCCGTAAATGGTAGCGCGGGGGAAACCATTGGCACGGAGGAATTTTACTCTTTCTTCCGCGGTCTGTAACAATTCATCCCGGTAGCCAAAAGTCAGGGCACCGCTGGGACAAGTTCTGACACAAGCCGGCTTTAGACCCTCTTCGACCCGCTCCTTACACAGGGTACATTTAGTGACGGTATCAGTTCTCTTGCGGTACTTGGGTATGCCGAAAGGACAGGCATAGGTGCAATACTGGCAGCCAATACACTTGTCTTCATCATGAACCGTGGCACCCCATTCACTTTTGGTGTAAGCATTCTTGGGACATACTTTCATACATTCAGGATCTATGCAGTGCATGCACTGCCATTTCAAGAAGTTCCAGCGTACACCATCCACCGGATCTTCATGCTCCATGAAGCGGATAAGAGTATAGGTATTGCCATTAGTATCTTCATGGGTGGCATAATTGCCCTTAAAGGGCTCCATTACGGCCGGGAGTTGATTGGAATCCTTACAGGCCACCAAACATCCGCGGCAGGCTGTACATTTACTTACATCATATAAATTCGTCATTAATCTTGCCATACTTAAGCCCTCCTTATATCGCAAAGCCAGGCTTTGTATTCGGGAATCATGGTGTTAGCATCGCCTACGTGCGGAGTCAGACGGTTGGCCGGATCTCCGGTAGCATAGCCCTTGAAACCATATTGCCAGATTGCCCCAACCATGTGGAGCTCTTTGCCATCAACAATATACGGTTTGATGCGTTTGGTTACACAGGCAACAGCTTCGATATCACCACGGGTGCTTGATACTATTACCTTCTCGCCATTTCCAATGCCTCGCAGTTTGCCTAGTTCTTCACTAATTTCAACAAACATGTTAGGCATAAGTTCAGCCAACCAGGGCAGGTTACGGGTCAGGGCACCGGTCTGCCAGTGCTCGACTACACGGTAGGTTGTGCCAATAAATGGATATTGTTCAACCTTACCCTGCTTATCTGGTTCCCAAACCTTGGAAGCCGGGTTAAAGGGCTGGCTGTTCATTAGGTTCTCGACTGGACTTTCCCATGGCTCATAATGTTCGGGGAAGGGACCGTCCTTGAAAGAAGCCCGAGCCGCGAAGAAACAACCTGTACCCTCAGGTCTCATGAGGAAAGGAACTGCCTTATCGGGTGGTGCAGTCTTGGTAGTATCGGGGACATCGTCACCCACCCAGCTGCCTACTACCTCCGGTTTTAATGGATCAGATATCTTGGCTGCATCCCAGCGAATCAAGACCCGGTCGTCATCACCCGGCCAAGGAGTAAGTCCATCCGGCTGGATAGCACAACGATTGTAAATTATGCGGCGGTTAACCGGCCAACACCAACCCCAGTTGGAATATAATCCCAAACCTGTTTTGGAGTTGTCCTTGTTATCGCGATGCATCGGTTTATAATCCAGGGAGCCATCAGCTTTGTTGGTCATCTGACCGCAGTAGATCCAGACTCCGCAAGCGGTACTACCGTCATCTTTAAGGTTGGCAAATCCAGCGCTGATAACTTTTTTATCAGCTACTGTATAACCACTGACTTCATAGCCTACTTTAATGGCTTCCGGTTCTTCGCCTTCGCCATAACCCCAGGTCAAGTTCTTAATGGGCATGTCTTCAGGTCTGGCACTGTCCTTGTAAAGTTTCTTGACACCCTTGGCCATCTGATCGATGATCCATAGGTCTGATTTAGATTCGCCAACCGGTTCAGCGCCTTTCCAGCGATATTGAACCCAGCGCCCGGTTTGGGCGGCAGTACCTTCTTTTTCAAATACTGCAGCAGCCGGTAGGAAAAATACTTCGGTAGCAATATCTTTGGGGGTGCGTTTGGCGACCTTGTCATTCTTGGCGGCTCTTTCCCAGGCTTCATAAGTCCAGAACTCGGCAGTTTCATTCAGCCATAGATCACAGCTGACCATCCACTTCAAATTGCAGAGAGCGGTTTGCTCTTTGTTGGCATTGGGACCGCCCACTACTGGGTTAGAACCCATTACAAACAAGCCGTCAATCTCTTTCTTGTACATAGCCTCAAACATGGAGATATGTGAGTAATTCTTAGCCGCGTCCCGCTTGGGGAAGTAGTCGTAAGCAAACTGGTTATCTGCAGTAGCCGCATCGCCCCACCAGGCTTTAAGGGTACTCACTACCCACTTGGAGGTGTTGACTTTAAACCCGGAATTAGGTACACCAGCCGTTACGGCGGCCCGAAATTCTTCCAGGGTGGTTGCCGGCAGATTTGCTGCGCCCGGGGTAGCAGTCTTAAGGAAAGCGAGCAGGTTCTTGTTGGCGTTGGTCGGACCACCGATGTAGCCCGGGAATTGGTCGAAAAGCAGGGCCATATCGGTGGCACCCTGAACGTTGTTTTCACCGCGCAACGCATTTATGCCTCCGCCGGGACGACCCATGTTGCCCAGCAATAACTGTACATTGGTAAAAGATTTAACGTTCTGACTGCCAACGGTATGCTGGGTGATACCCATGGCATACATGATATTACCGACTTTATTGGGTGCTCCGGTAGAGCAGAAGAGTTTCAGGACTTCAAGGTACTTATTCTTGGGTGTTCCCGTGATTTTGCAGACACTATCTATATCATAACGAGAATAGTGTTTGGCCATCAATTGGAAAGCACACCGGGGATTAGCCAAAGTGGGATCTTTCAAAATGGTCGTACCATCTGCAGCATATTGATAATCCCAGGAAGTATTGGTGTAACTGCGTTTGGCAGCATCATATCCGGAGAAAAGTCCGTCTTTAAAATCAAACCCGTCTGCAATCAGATATGAAGCATTCGTATAAGCCAAAACGTATTCCTTATGATAAAGATTATTCTGTATGATATAGTTTATCATTCCGCTCAGGAAGGCAATATCAGTTCCAGACCGCAGGGGAGCATACAGGTCAGCTACTACGGAAGTACGAGTATATCTGGGATCAACATGAATAATCTTGGTTCCCCGTACACGCCGGCCTTCGCCCAGCCATTTCATTCCTATCGGATGATTTTCCGCCATATTACTGCCCATTATTAGGGCAACGTCGGCATTCTTTAAATCGACCATATGATTGGTCATGGCACCCCGGCCAAATGCTGGTGACAAACCTGCCACCGTAGCGGAGTGTCAGATACGGGCCTGGGTTTCAAGATAGACTATTCCCATGGAACGAGCCAGTTTGCTCCACAGGTAGGCCTCCTCATTATCCAGGCCGGAGCCTCCAACTGAGGCAATTTTTTCGGTACGGTTAACGATAATCTCACTGCCGTCAGCAATCTTTTCTTTATGAACAAAACTGCTGTCTCTGGTCTCCTTGATTCGCTCGGCAATTTTCTCTATCATCCATTCCCAATCTTTTTCCTCCCACTTATCGCTTCCTGGTGCCCGATAAAGAGGTTTCTGTACCCTTTTGGGGTTGATCATCTGTTTCCCGGTTTCCTCATCGTAAATCTCTCTAAGGTTGAACATTGCGGCGCCCTTGGCACAAGCTGCCCCACGGTTGATAGGATTATCAGGATCGCCCTCAACACTGAGAAGTTTAACAAACTGGCCGGCTGCGTCTCTTTCTGAATAAACGACCAGACCGCAGCCTGAAGCACAGTAGGGACAGATGGTTGGAACTGGTTTAATATTCTTGATCCTTAACTGCTTGGTGGCTGCGGCCGTTGAATCCAGATTAAATCCGAGATCCATAACAGCCATGGCTGCTGCACTTGCACCGGTTACCTTGAAGAACTGTCTACGGGTAACCTTCATATAACTAACACTCTCCTTTCCCTTAATGAAATACCCCAGAAAGTATCACTAACCTGGTATAATATTTTAAAAATTGACGAAATAATGTTTCAGAGAAGAAAATTTCGTTAATAAAAAAGCATTAAATTACCAGTGCCCTGTCATTGGATAGTGATATCTAGGCAAATCTATACATCCCCCAAATATTTACACCTCCGTGGGGGGATATAAACATATTTATTGCAGACCAATGACTTCGGCTTCCAAGTCTGTGATAGAAGAGGTACTCTAACAAAACAATTTAACCCTAGATAAACTAAAATGCCTCCAGCAAAGACTATAGGCATAAAAAAACATTGCCAAAAAAGATGCCCAATAGAACTGTAACCAAGATATTAGCAATCTCGGCTAAGCAATCATTCAGGCTCCTTTCCGCAATGGGAGGCTAGCCCGTTTCCAGGTTAACCCAATGGTTTTTCATCATGGCCCAGCTGTAGATGAATAACTCGGAGCGATTAAATTGTGTTGATAATAACTGTTATTAATTTGATATTTCAATATGGTTTATTTAGAACCCGTTTTTCATACTGATTCAAGGTTATTGATTTTATACGCGACTACAGATAAATTATATTTTCAATGTATTCAATACTGACGAGCTTTCATCCTCCCCCCTAAATTTTACTATGCTATACTGTTATAGTTGGCATAAATCCATGGAATATTACTTTTATCAAAAGTTGTAATGATCCGATCCTGCATAATTATCTTACCATCAATAATAACGGCATTCACATCAGCCGCTTGTCCAGAATAAACAGATTGTCAATCAGATCATACCTAGGTATCATATGTGCTTGATTAAGTTTGCACAAGATAACATCTGCTTTTTCCCCTTCTGCTGAAAACAAGCATAAATTATTCTGAATGCCTGTATAGCTAAATTCGGTAGTTGACTGTTAGCATCAGCAATATCTTGTAAACAGACATCAAAACCTGAATAAAGTCCTCTGACTCCATTCATAATTAACCCCTTAACCTCTTAAGGAATTGGTAAAACATGGCTGTCCCAAGCTGGCATTATTTATCAATTAGTCAAAGGATATAAGGAACTTATATCAAATTGAAACCTATAAAAAATACCAATATTTCCATCCAAGAAACATTGGTATTTTGGGAGCCACTCCAGAGTATCAGCAGAGCTCAGCGTTCATAAATTATCTGACCGGATAGATCTAATTCATACCCACCAGCCTGGGAGACCCGGTCATGGAATTCGGGGCTATGAATAGCTGCCAACAGAGCCTCAAGCTGTTGTTTGTTCAATAGATCCGGTAAAATACATAGATCATATCGTTCTACCTCAATCGGAATGAAATCCAGATTCATAACCTTGGCACTGGCATAGATGGCCAGACCAGTATCGCAGGCATCATTCTTGATAGATGAGGCTATTGCCAAATGAGTATATTCCTCCCGATTATAGCCATTTATCAATTGCCAATCAATATTCTCCTGCTTAAGCAGGTAATCGAGCAGCAGTCTGGTACCAGCACCTTTTTGGCGATTTATGTAACGGACATCTGATCTGGTTAGATCCTGTATGCCCTTAATATTCAAAGGATTGCCTTTCTTGACTACCAAACCCTGCTGGCGCTTGACTAAATTTATTAGAAGCACTTTTTGACCAGGCAGATATTTATCCAGGTAACTCACATTATAATCACCAGTGTTATAATCAAGCAGGTGTATCCCTGCACAGTGGGTTTCTCGCCGATGCAGAGACATTATTCCTCCCATACTGCCAACATTGGTTGAAACTAAACGTATACCCTGCTCCTTCTGCAGGATATCGATAAGAAAATCGATAGACATATCATGACTGCCCAAGCATACCAAGGTATTTTCGATGACTTTAGGGGAGCGGCTCAGGGTTACTCGACAAAGGGAACCGGCCTCCAGGCCTTCACTTCCTCTGGGAATCAGCACTACTCCATCGGATTTCACCAGGATACTGCTCAAACCGGCGCCTCGGTTAAGAGGGTAGGCTATAGGATGGTCAGATATTCTGGCAATGTTAACATTTATAAATTCGTCAATTCCTGAATGAGAGGGAAGTTTTCTAGCTATACTACATTCCATTATAATAGGATCGGGTAGTTGTTTAGCCATTTTCTTGTATAAAATAGGACGGGCGAAAAGGGTGAAAATAAGCTGAGCAGATATTGGATATCCGGGTACCCCAATAACCGGTTTATTATTAATTATACCCAGGATGGCAGGTTTGCCCGGCCTTGTGGCCAAACCATGCACAATTAGGTGCCCTAGTTCCTGAATAATGGAGGACGTATAGTCTTCGCGTCCAGCGGAAGAACCGGAACATACAATAATCAGATCGGCAGTTCTTTCGGCTTCGACTACTGCCTGACGAATAAGGTCTTTATCATCAATAACAATACTATGACGTATTGGTTCGGCTCCCCATTCCTGGCAGAGGGCCGCCAACATACGACTATTAGATTCGACAATCTCTCCCGGAACCATGTTCTCATGTCCTGATTCAACTAATTCTGTACCGGTAGGGATAATAGCTACGACCGGCTTTTTAACTACTTGCAGCCTTTCGATTGAAGCAGTGCAAAAAGAGGCTAGTTCGTATGGCCCGACGAGCGTAAGGCTGGGCACGATCATATCCTGTTCCACCAAGTCTTCGCCAACCGAGCGGATATGCTGCCACGGAACCGCAGCCTTAATTATCTGTACCTGATCATCAATGAAGTTCACGTCTTCTATCATTATCACAGCATCGTATTCCGGCGGAATATAATCACCAGTATCCACCACCAGTATATTTTTTATAAGTATAGTTATTGGATTTACCTCAGTGGCATAGTAGGTGGCCTCAGCCTTTACCGCAATACCGTCCATGGCAGAAGCCATATAATGAGGAGAAGATCTGAGAGCCAAGACTGGTTCAGCAGTCCATCTGCCCAATGAACTAAGAACGTCAATTTCTTCGCTTTCCCACTCAAACCAATTGCAGTCATCGAGATGTTGCATAAATAATGCGGATGCTTTTTCCAAAGGCATATTTTCTATATAAATGTTTCTAGTCAAATCTATTCCTCCTAAATAGTCGTCAACTTTAGATTTTTCATGAAGTTTGTATAATAACTCCGTTTAAGTATAATTGATATTAAAATAAAATGAAAACGGGATGGGAGGACACCATGCCAGAGTTTCTTAAAGTATTGACCTATCAAAATGCCCGCCAGTTGATAAAAGATCATTTTCCCACCCAGGTAATTGAATATTTAACCCTAGAAAAGTGCAATAATCGAGTCCTGGCGCTGGATATGACCAGTCCGGAGGACATGCCGGCTTTTAATCGCTCAACTGTAGATGGTTATGCGGTTAGAGCAGAGGATACCTTTGGGAGCAGTGAGTCGCTGCCTGGCATGCTTGACTATACTGATTCGGTACAGATGGGCAGGGAACCGCAGTTTACGATTGCTAATGGCCAATGTGCCTGGATTCCTACCGGAGGAATGCTCCCCCTAGGCAGTAATGCGGCTATAATGGTTGAATATACTGAAAAATTAGGCGAGGATACCATATTAGTCTCTCGTCCCGTAGCACCCGGAGAAAATGTAATGCTCAAAGGAGAGGATATTAAGCAGGGTTCGACAATTTTCCGCACTGGTAAAATCTTGAAAGCTCAGGATATTGGCCTGCTGTCATCTTTGGGGATTGATTCAGTCCCAGTTTTTAGACCTTATCATATCGGAATATTATCGACGGGCGATGAAATCATTCCTGTGCGCCAGGTTCCAGTCATTGGTCAGGTTAGAGATGTGAACTCATATTCAATCGCAGCTGCCCTGGAATCCTGTGGGGCGTTGCCGCAACGTTATCCACTGGTGGAAGATGACATAGCTTCCTTGCATCAGGCGGTGGATAAAGCTTTGCATGAGAATGATGTGGTGATCATGTCAGGGGGGAGTTCAGTTGGGGTTGCGGACTACTCGGTGGGAGTTATGCTATCCTTCCCTGATGCTGAGATGCTCTTTCATGGTATCGCGGTAAAACCGGGTAAACCGACCATTGGGGTAAGGGTTGGGAATAAGCTGATTATTGGGCTGCCTGGCCATCCAGTTTCTGCTTTGATGGTTTTTAATATTCTTTGCGCCTCAATTATAAGTCCACATTTGGTACGGCAGGTCGATGCCCAAATTACTCTAAATATAGCTTCCCAGCCAGGCAGAGATGACTTCTGCCCTGTGCAGTTGGAGGAAGAGCTGGATGGGCGCAAGGCTAAACCGCTGCTGGGCAAGTCAGGTTTAATGAGCATACTAGCTCAGGCAGATGGATATGTCCATATACCTTACGAAAAACAGGGGATCAGAGCAGGGGAAATGGTTAAAGTAAACCTGTTTTGAATTGACAGGGGGGAACTATAGACGCGGACGATTATGACATGCACGGAATATTATTTAATTAGGAAGTAACGAACGAGAGTGGCTGTCGGGTGTTTCAATGTCAAGGGGAGGATTGTCAACAGAACCGTCCCCTTGACACTTGACACTTGACAACACCTTTGGCAGCGACCAATAAGAGGTGTGACGGGGGACAGTTCTATGGTTGCGCTATTTTCAGACGGCCCCTTGTGACAAAGTGTGACAAACATTTGACAGGCAAACGACACGCGCCCTTGACAATTCTTGTGGGCAAAATCAAGAATTTGGTGTATATTTTCTTAAGGCTCAGCCATCACTTATCAAATGATGGCTGAGTCCTTTAGTGCAAAACTTCCTGTTGAACCCTTTGCGAACGGTCCCAATTTATGAAAAAAGTCCGTGAAGATCATAGTAGTCCGCGTACGTCCGCGTCTATCGTTCTCCGGTCTATTTTCCCTTTAATTCCTCGAGCAGCGAGCCGACCAGTTCTTGGCGGAACTCGCCTATGCGGTCGAAATCCATAGCCGGCACATAGTTGGTTTCCAGCTCATCATGCAGGCTTTTGGCAATTTGAATGAAATCTGTAGCTGCCTGCAGTCCTTTTTGAAAACGCTCCTTGGCCTGCAACATTTGTTTTTCATTGGTACCGAGGGCGGATAAGTCTAAAAATTGGTCAAAGTCCAGCATACGTTTATATTTGCGAGCCGACAAATGCTTTTCATAATCTACAATATGGCTGCTGGTATCAAGGATGGCAGTTTTGCTGTCAGGCAGGATTATCAGATCCAAATTAGTCGGATCAAAGGGACAATGATATATTTCGCTATAAATGTTGTTGAGCCTTAACATATCTTCTATATGTTTGAAAAGATCTTTGACCCCGGACCCGGGACTTCCTTTTACTGCAAAAACTGCATAATTCTTATCCACCAAAGTATCCACCTGACTAATAATTCCCTCCGGAGTCAAAGCGGCTGCGAAGAGGTGGCGTGCTGGACGGCTGGATTTTGACGCATGGGCAATGAAATCTTCAGCCAGAGCAATAATATTACGGTTTACGCCTTTGGTATCGCTCGCCGCAGGGTAGTAGGAACTCCATTCCCACCAAGCTGCCTGCGCCTCCTTAAGACGGTTATAAGCTCGGCGGAAAAACAAACCTATCTGCCCGGTAAGGTCGACAATATCTTTCTTATTGCTAACAATCTTTTTCACATCCCAAAAATCGCCCATGTTTATAATCCAATCCACAGCCCCTGGATAACGGGGATCAACTATATGGGGAGCAGTTCCATCGACCAGACAGATTAGTCCATCACCAGCCACTATCCCATCCAAGGAATCATTATCTGATGAACACCAGTGGTATTCAATGTCAATTCCGTTGCCACTCAATTCGTTGGCGATTGCTTTCATAAAGGAAGATTTGCCTACTCCTGGGCCTCCTTTTAATATGATTTTCTTATGGACATCGTGAGGTACGATATGGTCATAAAACGAATAGAACCCATAACAGGTGTTTCCTCCCGGGTACATGTTTCTTATTGTTGCCACACAATCCACCTCCAAGCTATTTTAAAAGAACGCATTGATTCTATAATCTATATGTGGGTAGCAGGTCAAATCCCACAGGTAAATTATGGTAATATAATTGAAGTTAGGTGGACAGGTTCACTGTCCCCGTGTCCCAAAATGGAGAATAAAAAACCAGGCGAAAATATCTTATCCGCCTGGTAATCATAGTTAAGGAAGTATTTCAGCTAGTTTATCTTTTGAGGTCAAATCCAGCCTTATGCAGGGCAATTTTCATTTGATCTTTTAGTTCGTCAACATATAAACGATAGAGTTTGGCCTGCTCAGCTTCTTCTTCGGCTGAAAGTCCTTCGCTTTCTTTTTTTTTGGCAAGTTCATTAATACGCAGCTTAAGTTCTTCTTGCATAGCACTCATCTCCTTTAAGTGAGTATGGGACAATGGACCTGTCCCCTTATCCCAAATCCAGCCTTATTAAGGGTAATTTTCATTTGATCTTTTAGTCATCGGTAAGTTCATTTATATGTATCTTAAGATCTTCTTGCACACTTATCATCAACTATAAGTAAAGTATAAGATAAATATTACACTTTTGGAAATTACAATATACAATTACTATTAGTAATTGATCCAAGCCATATTCAATTATGTGCTGGCCAGATTTTTCTGCAGAATACTGAATAGGGAGGCCATGTTATATTGCAAAACATATGGGAGCTTCAGGATTATAATGAATCGATTGTAAAGGAATTCTGTGACCATCTTGGGGTTTCCGAATTAGTCTCCCGCTTGCTGGTACAGCGGGGTATCAATAGGGTAGAGGATGCTCGAAGATTCCTCCAGGCCGATCTGGAGAATCTAACTGAGCCCTGGGAAATGCGAGGAATGACTACTGCGGCAGAGAGGATTAATCAAGCTATAGCCTGCCAGGAAAAGATAATAATTTACGGGGATTATGATGTTGACGGGGTGTGCAGCATCGTTATCCTCCTAGAATGTCTTGAGCGTCTGGGTGGTCAGGCTGATTATTTCGTACCTAACCGCTTTAGTGATGGTTATGGTTTGAATGCTGAATCATTGCAATCACTGGCCCAGCAGGGCTGCCAGTTGTTGATTACGGTTGACTGCGGCATCAGTTCGGTGGAAGAGACTATATTGGCAAATGGTCTGGGCATGGATGTAATTATTACAGATCATCATACTCCGCCATCTATTCTGCCGCCCGCCTGGGCTGTAATTAACCCCAAAAATGATGCAATTAAGGCTATAGCTAATTTGGCTGGAGCAGGAGTAGTGTTTAAGCTGGTCTGTGCTTTGGCCAAAGACCGGATATCACCGGAAGGTGTTTATGAATGGTTGGACCTGGTGGCCTTGGCAACAGTGGCGGATATCGTCCCTTTGTTGGATGAGAACCGAATTTTAGTAAAATATGGTTTACGGAGGTTGAAAGAAACCAAACGCCCGGGATTGCGAGCGCTAATTCGGGAGACCGGACTGGAGGGCAAAAGCATCGAGAGCTGGCAGGTAGGATTTATGTTGGCGCCCCGTCTGAATTCGGCAGGGCGAATGGAATCAGCCCGCACCAGCGTGGAATTACTGCGCAGCCGGGACGAGCAGCACGCCTCCCAGCGAGCCGCCCAATTAGGTAAGATGAACAATGAGCGCAGGCAGGTCGAAGAGGGTATCTATCAGGAAGCTTTGGTTTCGATAGAGAGTGATGCCAGGCTGGCTGCACAGCCCATATTGGTGGTAGGCGGAGAGGGGTGGCATCAGGGAGTCATTGGCATAGTGGCTGCCCGCTTGGCTGAAACTTATAATCGGCCGGCAGTAGTAATATCCTGGGAGGGGAGCATCGGCAAAGGTTCGGCAAGAAGTATTTATGGCTTTAATCTTTATGAAGCATTGGAGCAGGCTCGTAATTTTCTGATTGGATTCGGCGGCCATAAGATGGCAGCCGGTTTAAGCATCAACCGGGCTCAATTGCTTGAATTTCAAGAGGCCCTTGAACAGTATGCTGAAAAAAGGCTTATTAAACCTGAATATAAGCATATTAAAGCGGATATGGAAATTGAAGCAGGGGATATCCATCAACATTTGTTGGATGAGATAGAAATTATGCGACCTTTCGGGGAAGGCAATCCGGTACCCCGTTTTGTACTGCGGTCCAATGCGATTAATAGACCGATTAGGGTGGGTAACAACCGGGCTCACTTGAAGTTCAGAACTGGTCCCCAAAACATTGATGGTATTATCTTTAACCGAGCTGACATTAATGAAAGTACTCTACAGAATTGTTCTCAAGATCTGCTGTTTGAAATTGGTCAGAATGATTTTGGAGGGAAGAAGAATCTTCAGTTAAAAGTAAAAGATGTGAGATCTACGTTTTTAGGAGTAAGGCATTCCAAGGACAACACTAATTCAATCCGCCTGGCCCAGGCAGTTGGAAGAGGGGTTGAGGAAACCGTCGCCGGCCACCCCGTCCTTTTTGTGTATCCGGCCTATCGTAGTCTTTTAAAACACCAGGCAGTAATGGAATATTTTCTAAACGGGCATAATGTACAGCCGCTGCACGGACATCTTTATCCCGAAGACCGAGTCTTGGCCCAAAATAGATTGGCTCGAGGGGATGGCAAAGTCTTTCTCATCACCAGGTCTTTCCTGCAATATTATCAAAACAATATGGGCTTACCCGGCAATCTGCGTTATATGGTGCGCATGTGGCCTAGTGCAAGTCATGACGGTGATTTATCGAATTATCCTCACCTGGAAGTAGAGAATTTAGTGCAGAGCGCCAAGCTCGTTCTCTACCGCAGCCGTGAAATTCCGGCCGACGGAGGACACTTACTGGTGTACGCCAATCAGCCTCAGACGGTAAGACATTTCAACGATAATTATCCCGAACTTGACGTTGAATCGGGGATTATGGATATGAGTCAGAGGAGGGCCGTGCGTCGCAAGTATACCGCTGGCGCTCAGGGGATAATGCTGAGTGATGGCACTCACACAGCCGGATGGCCTTATATCAGCGAAATTAATGGGATGATCCTGGCCGATTCTCCCCTGGGTTTATACGAAATAGCAGCGTTGACCGATTATCTGCGAACTGGTCAAGAATTAAAGGTAGGGGTAGCTTTTGAGAAGAATAGTTTGGCTGTCAACCATAGATATTTAGAGCGGCTATATCCCGAACTGGATACAGTAAGGACAATTATGAAGGCGTTTAATCAAATCGAAGACAGTCGCCGCGGGCTAAAAATGGATAACTTGGTATCGATAATTAACAGATATGGAAATAAGCAATATTCGCAGCTGGAAACAATGTCTGTATTGCGTATTTTGGCGGATTTGGACTTGTGCCGCTTTGAGAAAAGCGGTAATATTAGGGGAATATACTCAGAGGATGCTGAAAAACTGATATCCAATATAGGCAATACCTCCTATTACATGGAGGGGTTAGCTGAGAAACAGATTTTGGCTGACTGGGAGATGGAGCTAAATAACGCGTTAGTATGGTGATATAAATGGGGCCGCAAACAATTTTAGACCGTGTAAGAGAATATGATCCCCGGGCTGATTTTGATTTAATTGCCAAAGCATATAATTATGCGGTAATTGCGCACGGGGATCAAAAGAGGATCTCTGGTGAGCCCTACATGATTCATCCGGTGGAAGTAGCACTCATTTTAACGGAAATTGAAATGGACAGTGCTTCTATCTGTGCAGCCCTGTTGCACGATGTAATTGAAGACACCAATTTTAACTATCAGAATCTAGAGGATGAATTTGGTGAAGAAATTGCTCGTTTGGTGGATGGCGTTACCAAACTAAGCCGGATTGATTTTAAATCTCGGGAAGAGGCGCAAGCGGAAAATCTGCGCAAGATGTTTATTGCCATGGCTAAGGATATCCGGGTGGTACTTATAAAACTGGCGGATCGCCTCCATAATATGCGCACCCTGAATTTTCAACCAGAACCTAAACAGAAGGAAATCGCCCGGGAAACCATGGAGATTTTTGCACCGCTGGCTCATCGCCTAGGTGTTTTCAAATATAAATGGCAGCTGGAAGATCTGGCTTTCTTATATCTGGAACCGGAAATGTATTATGAAGTTGCTCAAAGACTGAAAACCAAACGTAAAGAAAGAGAAGAATATGTTAACACTTTAAAACAACAGATAAAAGATGGGTTGGAACAGATTGGGATTGAGGGTGATATAGCCGGACGTCCTAAAAATATTTATAGTATATACAAAAAAATGATTAAGCAGAACAAACCGATAGATGAAATCTATGATAAAATTGCCATTCGGGTGGTGGTTGATACTGTTCCTGAATGTTATGGCGTTTTGGGCATTATTCATACCATCTGGAAACCTCTTCCCGGTAGATTCAAAGATTACATTGCCACACCTAAACCTAACATGTATCAATCTCTGCACACAACGCTGATTGGGCAGGGGGGCGAGCCTTTCGAAGTTCAGATTCGTACTGGGGAGATGCACGTTACTGCCGAATCGGGAATAGCTGCCCACTGGCATTATAAAGAAGCAATCAATCCTAAAGATCGGGATAAGAAGTATGAAGAAAAGCTATCCTGGCTGCGGCGGATTCTAGAATGGCAGCAGGATGTCAATGATAATTCCGAGTTTATGGAGTCGCTCAAAAAGGATCTTTTTGATGATACAGTTTTTATTTTTACTCCCAAAGGGGCGGTTATTGAATTGCCCAAGGGTGCCTGTCCGGTGGATTTTGCCTACCGGGTTCATACCGAGGTGGGCCATAAATGCACTGGAGCCAGAGTAAACGGACGCATCGTACCGCTGGATTATCAGCTGAACAATGGTGATATCGTGGAAATCATAACCTCTAAGAATTCAGTTGGACCTACACGGGGATGGCTCGACTTTGTGAAGACGTCCTCGGCCCGCAGCCGTATCAAGGCCTGGTTCAAAAGAGGACAGCGCCATGAAAACATTATTAAAGGCAATGAATTGCTGGAAAACGAGCTGAAAAAGAGACACCTCGACCCTAAAGAACTGTTGAAAGAATCGAAATTGGCAGAGATTTTGGATCGCTTTTCCTTGGCGGTAGTTGACGATTTATTTGCCGCCGTAGGGGATGGCAGTCTAACTGCCAACCAGGTAATCAACAAAGTTAAGGAAGTCTATTTTCCTAATACCCAGGTAGAGGATATAATTAAAACACCGATCGCTACCCGGTCTGGGCAGGTAAGAGATCGAGAAACCCGGGCTCTTAAAATCAAAGGGGTTGATGACGTTGTCATTAGGCTAGCGCATTGCTGCAATCCCCTGCCAGGTGATGAGGTGCTAGGGTATATTACCCGAGGGCGAGGGGTATCCGTGCACCGTCGGGACTGTCCCAATTTACAGAATTATTTGCGCAATGAAAGCGGCAGAATAATGGAGGTAGAATGGGCTGCGGAGAAAGGCAATTACTTGGTTGAGATGGAGATAAATTCAATGGATAGGCCCCGTTTGACTTCCGATGTGATGACCGTACTGGCGGATATGAAAATACCAGTAAATTCTGTTTTTTCTCGAGTCACGAAAAATAGTCTGGCAGTTATGAATCTGAAGCTGGAAATTGTAGATATGGGACAACTAAATGCCATCAAGCAGCGAATACAAAAAGTAAAAGGTATAACCGAAGTTAGAAGGGTATTACCGGGAGAAACCAGAGGTGAATAAGTAACTGGTGGAACCGGCCGCAATATATACTGGGAGGTAGAAAAAACGTGATATTAATGGTTGTGGAAATCAGCAGCATGGGTGAGAATTGTTATATCGTAGGCTGTGAAGAAACCCGGGAGGTGGCTGTGATAGATCCCGGCGGCAATGCGCGGGGTATACTTAATTTATTAAAAGAGAACAATTTGACAGCGGTATATATAATCAATACCCATGGACACATTGATCATATCGGGGGTAACCGGGGAGTTAAAGAAGCCACTGGAGCCCAAATACTTATCCATGAACAAGATGGGAAAATGTTGGTCAATCCCGCCTCCAACTTCTCTTTCCTGATGGGGACCAAAGTTACCAGCCCCCCTGCCGACAGGTTTGTCAAGGAAGGCGATATCATAAAAATCGGCAATACAGTTGAGCTTGAGGTCATTCATACACCTGGTCACAGCCTGGGGGGAATATGTTTGAAAACCGGCGACATTATATTTGTAGGTGATACTTTATTCCAGGGTTCAATTGGCCGAACAGATTTTCCCGGAGGCTCCTACAAACAACTGATTCAGATGATTAAAGAAAAGCTGCTTTGCTATGCTGATGAGGTGGTCGCTTATCCTGGTCATGGACCAGCCACTACCATTGGTTTTGAGAGGAAGCATAATCCCTTCTTACAACAATGAAATTCACAAACATTATAAGGTGCAAAACTTCTCACACTGGTCAGGGGAGATTTTTGATATACATAAAAGTGGAATTAGGAGGATTGGCCCATACTGCTGGAAATTAGTATTCAGCCACCCAGATTATTTAATAGTCTGCAAGATCTGATCAGGATGGCCTTCCCGGAGTATGAACTGCGGGAGGGGAAGTGCGATAATGCCGATGGGCACATAGTCCTAAATCTTATTGAAAGTGAAGACCGCATTTTAGCCGCGGGTTTGATAAGCTTGGGGGGAAAGATTACAAAGAATACCCAGGATTATGAGATTAAACCGGCTGGGTTGACACAAAAACCGCCAATTAAGCATTGGGCGAGAATATTTGCTTATCAGTTGATTTGTCATCATCTAGACAGTAACTTCAACCAGTATGGGATTCTAACCGGAGTTCGCCCATCCAAGATAGTGCATCGGCTTATGGATGAAGGTTGGGATGGCAATCATATCAAACACAGTTTGGAAAATGATCTTTTACTGTGCAGTGATAAAGCCAACCTGCTCATCGATGTAGCTCGAGTTAATCACCCGAACTTAATCTCTCGAGATGAAGCTCGCCAAAAGTTAAGCATATATATAGGCATACCTTTTTGTCCCAGTCGCTGTTACTATTGTTCCTTTCCTGGTGCAGTTCTTAGAGATTATGAGCGTGAGATGCTTCCTTATATGAAGGCGCTGTTAGCAGAATTGAATGTAATCGGTGATTTTATTAACGAAAACGGCTGGCAGGTACAGACTATCTATTTGGGTGGGGGCACTCCTACGGTTATAGCTGATGTTGATCTAGACCGCATTTTCACGGTACTGCATCACAAATATATATCCCCCGCCACAGTTGAGATAACAGTGGAAGCGGGAAGGCCTGATACACTATCACCTGAGCGTCTGCAATGGCTGCAGCAGGCTGGGGTCAGCCGGGTATGCATTAATCCGCAGTCCATGAATGATGAGACCCTAAAAGCGATTGGCCGGAGACATAGTGCGCAAATGGTTGCTGAGGCAGTGGATTGGGCCCGTTCAGCTGGGATAAAGCATATTAATATGGACCTTATCATGGGATTGCCGGGTGAAAACAGGGAGCACTTTTCAGGCTCAATTGTCAAGGTCCTAAAACTGAAGCCGGATAATATTACGGTCCATACCTTAGCCATAAAAAGAGGCTCTACTATGGCCGAAGCGGAGGGGAAAGGCAACAATCGGGAGAGAATTGCCGCCATTGAAGAAGGTGTCAACTCTTGTGAACGGCTTATTACCCAAAATGGCTATCTAGCCTATTATCTGTATCGTCAAAAATATATGAAAGCCGGTTTGGAGAATACGGGTTATACACTGCCGGGCAGTGCTTGTCTCTATAATATTCAGATGATTGAGGAGCGCCAGACCATAATTGGACTGGGGGGCGGGGCCAGCAGTAAGTTCGTTAATCCTCTAGATTGGACCTTAACCTCAATCCATAATCCTAAAGATCCCAACAGTTATATAAAAACAGTGGAAATGCTGAGTACACGCAAAGTTGACAAGCTTAGAGCCTTAAACTAGAATTATCCAGAGAAATACATAATTTCGGGAGGACAAATAGATGCAGGTAAAAGCCCCCCGGGGTACTTACGATATCCTACCGCCTGATTCTGCCAAATGGCAGTACATTGAAAAAATAATATATGAAACTGCGCAATTATTCGGTTATAGCGAGATTAGGACTCCGATTTTTGAACATACCGAGTTGTTTGAGCGCGGTGTAGGCGAAACTACTGATATTGTCACCAAAGAGATGTATACCTTCGCAGACAAATCTGATCGCAGCTTGACCCTAAGACCGGAAGGAACTGCCTCCTCGGTGCGGGCGCTGATCGAACACAGCATATATGGCGGGGTTATGCCGGTAAAATGGTACTACAGCGGTCCCATGTTCCGATATGATCGGCCCCAGACCGGTAGATTCCGACAGTTTCATCAGTTTGGAGTTGAGGTCTTTGGCAGCAACAGCCCCTATCTGGATGCAGAAATTATAATGCTTTTGGTGAAAATTCTGGCTAATCTGGGGTTGGATGATTATGAACTCCATCTAAATTCAGTAGGGTGTCCGGGATGTCGGGAAAATTATCGGCAAAAGCTGATCGCCCATATCAGTCCCATAAAAGAGAAACTATGCACGGACTGCCAGGCTCGCTACCAGAAAAATCCACTGCGAGTTCTGGACTGTAAGGTAAAGTCCTGTCAAGAGGCCATTAGCGGGTTTCCTTACATATATGACAGCCTTTGCGATGATTGCCGGGAACATTATACCAAGGTAAAGTCTGCATTGGAAGATAACCACATCAAATATATACATGACAACAATCTAGTCAGAGGTTTGGACTATTATACTAATACAGCGTTTGAAATCCATATTCCGCAAATCGGTTCCCAGAGTGCGGTAGGCGGCGGCGGAAGGTATAACGGACTGGTCAAAGAGTGTGGTGGACCCGATATACCGGGAATTGGGTTTGCACTCGGTATGGAGCGTTTATTGCTGGCCTTGGATAGTATGCCCGGGAGAATCCAACCGGAAGTAAAACTGGACGTATTCCTGGCCGTATTGGATGAAAAATATAACAGCCAGGCCTTACAGGTGTTGGACCGTCTCAGGAACTCGAATATCAAAGCGGACCGGGATTACAATGGGCGCAGTATGAAAGCGCAGATGAAATACGCTGACAAATTAGGCGCGCAAGTCGTAATTCTGATGGGAGAAGATGAGGTAAATCACGGTACGTTTACGATCCGCAATATGAATTCTCGGGAGCAGCTTGAAGTAGAAGCGGCGCAGGTGATCCCTGTAATAAAAGATATACTGGCATAGATGGGGAGGATAACGACGTAATGAAGAGGACGCACAACGCCACTGATATTGATTTGAGCAAAATGGGGGAGACTGTAACCCTTAATGGTTGGGTAGATTCACGAAGAGATCATGGGGGACTTATTTTTATTGATCTGCGGGACCGTTCCGGCATTATCCAGGTTGTCTTCAATCCGGAATTAAATGAAGAGGCCTTCCACCTCGCCGAAAGTGTCCGGGGCGAATATGTGGTGGCAGTAAATGGCGAAGTTAGGGCAAGACCAGCGGATACCGAAAATCCTAATCTAGAAACCGGTAAAATGGAAGTATATGCGCAAAAGATGGAAGTATTGAATTCCGCTAAAACTCCTCCTTTCTATATAGAAAATGGGATTGATGTAGATGAATTGCTGCGCCTTCGTTACCGCTACCTGGACTTGCGCAGACCCGAAATGAAGGATAATCTCCTCCTGCGTCACCGGGTGGTTAAATCTATTCGGGATTATCTGGATGAACAGGGCTTTATTGAGATAGAGACTCCCATTCTGGGCCGAAGCACTCCAGAGGGTGCCCGTGATTATCTGGTGCCCAGCCGGGTTCATCCAGGAGAGTTCTTTGCATTGCCTCAATCCCCGCAGCAATATAAACAAATGCTGATGGTGGCTGGTATGGAGAAATATTTCCAAATAGCTCGCTGCTTCAGGGATGAGGATTTAAGAGCGGATAGGCAGCCTGAATTCACCCAACTGGACTTGGAAATGTCCTTTATTGATGAACAAGATATAATCGATCTTATTGAGGGAATGATGCCTCGTCTGTTCAAAGACGGATGCCATCAAGATATCTCTGTACCTTTTCCTAGGATATCCTATGATGAAGCAATGTTAAAATACGGATCCGATCAGCCGGACCTCCGTTTTGGCTGGGAAATAGTAGACATTACCGAATTAGTTAAAGATGTAGAATTTAAGGTATTTGCCAGTGCCATTGCCGGGGGTGGAGTAGTACGGGCCTTAAATGCCAGAACCTGCGGTTCATTTACCCGCAAAGAAATTGACGACCTGGGCAGAATGGCGATTGATTTTGGAGCTAAAGGCTTGGCCTGGATTAATGTAACCGCAACCGAATTAAAGTCACCCATAACCAAGTTCTTCAGTGAAGAGAAGATGCAACAAATTCTCCAGACATTGGACGCACAGCCTGGTGATCTCCTTCTTTTCGGCGCTGATCAGGCCGACATCGTTGCCCGCGTTCTGGGGGTGTTACGCTTAAATCTGGGGCGGCGGTTAAATCTCTGTGATCCTAATCAGCTTGCTTTTGCCTGGGTGATGGAATTCCCTCTCCTGGAATACGATACTGAGGAAAAACGTTATGTTGCTGTTCATCACATGTTCACCTCACCCCGTCTTGAGGATATTCCTTTACTGGAAACTGCCCCTGGACAGGTGAAGGCCCGAGCCTATGACTTAATATTAAATGGAGTTGAGATTGGTGGAGGCAGTATACGGATTCACCGTCGGGATTTACAGGAGAAGATGTTTGCCCTTCTGGGGATGAGTATGGAAGAAGCGATGGAAAAATTCGGATATATGCTGGAAGCCTTTGAATATGGAGCCCCACCCCATGGAGGCGTTGCCTTTGGAATTGACCGAATGATTATGCTTATGGCCGGACGAGACAGTATTCGGGATGTTATCGCATTTCCCAAAACCCAGAGTGCAGCCTGCCCCATGACTGATGCGCCTTCAACTGTCAGCCCTAAACAGCTCAGAGAGCTATCGTTAAAGTTAAAAGATGCATAGTACACTGTAAAGGGACCCGTCCCACCTTACGCAATAATTGGAAATAAGCACACATAATTACAGACCCCCTTTATTGAAGCAGGGAACTTTCTGTGGTATCATCTTATTAAACAGAATATCCCTGCTGTTCACGTGAACAGCCGTTTAGTTTTTGCCAACACAAAAACTATGGGAGTTCGGACTTCATATATGACTTGCAAGCCCAATTATCTGGGACACATAAAGTATATGAGAGAGCACCCACCTGCTTTGCAGGTTAAAACTCGCGGCGCCACGGATCAGTGGGGCTTTTTTATTAAACGCCTCAATCGAAGATTGAGGCGTTTAATAAAAAAGCTCGCGGCGCGATGCACACAAAACGCGAAGGGAAGGCGCTATAGCGCCTTCCTTTTGGCGCGCAATTCGTGCAATCGCTAATTGAATTATATTATATTTGATGACAAGCCCAACGAAATCAGTATAATTAATATTAATCGACTTACCTGCAATTTTTTTGTAAAAATATGAATTATTGTAGGAATAACGTTGGGAGGAATAAAATAATGTTATATTGGGATCAGGAAAAAGAGTGTATGCCCAGGGAAAAGCTGCAAGAACTGCAGTTAAGAAGACTTAAAGAGACTGTTTATCGTGTGTATTCTTTTGTTCCGGCGTATAAGGCAAAAATGGATGAGGCGGGGGTAAAACCCCAAGACATAAAGAGTCTGGCTGATCTTAAATATCTGCCCTTTCTTACTAAACAAGATTTTCGCGATAATTATCCTTTCGGTTTACTTGCCGTTCCAATGCGTGATGTGGTTAGAATCCAGTCTTCATCCGGTACTACCGGCAAACCAACTGTAGCCGGTTATACGAAGAACGACATTGAAACGTGGGCTGAACTGATGGCCAGGTGTATGACCACCGCAGGCGCCACCCGTGATTCGGTGATTCAAGTTACCTGGGGTTATGGGCTCTTTACCGGAGGACTGGGGGGCCATTACGGGGCAGAAAAGATTGGAGCGGCAGTTCTTCCGGCTTCGGGCGGAAACACTAAGCGTCAGGTTACGTTGATGCATGATTATGGCGTAACTATGCTGGGCTGCACCCCTTCCTATGCCCTGGTTATTTATGAAGAATTCCAGAGGATGGGTTTAAAGCGTTCCGATTTCAAATTAAAATCAGGAATATTTGGAGCCGAGCCCTGGTCGGAAAATATGCGCAAAGAAATCGAGAGTAAATGGGAAATCGATGCCCATGATGTCTATGGCATGACCGAGTTAGTCGGGCCTGGGGTGGCTATAGATTGTGCTTACAAACAGGGCCTGCATTTGGCTGAAGATCATTTTATCGCTGAGATTATCGATCCTGATACCGGTGCAGTACTGCCCGAAGGTAGTCATGGAGAATTGGTCATAACTTCTTTAACCAAAGAAGCGCTGCCGATCATACGTTATCGCACCAGAGATTTGACCTCGATAAACTATGAAAAATGCGATTGTGGAAGGACTCATGGGCGGATTAAAAAAATACTGGGACGCTCGGACGATATGCTGATCATTCGCGGGGTTAATGTATTTCCTTCTATGGTAGAAAGTATTCTGTTGCAGATACCGGGGATTGAGCCGCAATACCAGTTGATTGTGGAGCGCAAGAATAATCTGGATCGGTTGGAAGTCCAGGTTGAAGTTTCCGAAAACGTTTTTAGCGATGAAGTGAGAAAACTAGAAGAGCTGGAAGACAAGATCAGCCGGGAACTGAATAGCGGGCTCGGGATTGCTGTTAAAGTTCGCCTGGTTGAGCCTCAATCCATAGAACGCAGCGAAGGCAAGGCGAAAAGGATTATAGATAATAGAAAGATATAGGAGGGAAAGAATATGGCTAAACAGATATCAGTATTTTTAGAGAATAAATCCGGTCGGCTGGCTCACGTCACCAAGGTATTAGGCGATGCCGGTATTAACATTCGGGCTCTTTCGATAGCGGATACTTCTGATTTTGGCATACTCCGCTTAATCGTAAATGATCCTATCAATGCCCATAAGATTCTTAAGGAAGCTGGTTTTACTGTAAGCGAGACCGAAGTGATAGCGGTCCGCATGCCTGATTCCCCGGGAGGATTAGCCTCCGTTTTGGATCAGATGTCAGAGGAGAACCTTAACATTGAATACCTGTATGCATTCCTGGGCATGTCAGGTAATGAAGCCTTGGTTGTTTTTAAAGTGGAAGATATAAAGAAAGCTAAGATATCGTTTAATTCTAAAGGGATTAAATTTATGGAAGAACAAGAACTTTACCAGCTTTAAGGAACAAGGAGCTGGCCGAAGGAAGATTATGGAGAGCAGAATAGGCCATTGGCTAAATTTGCGTCTTTCGGCCAGATTCGATAATTGACGAACCAG
Source organism: Syntrophomonadaceae bacterium (assembly GCA_963665865.2). GTDB lineage: Bacteria > Bacillota > Syntrophomonadia > Syntrophomonadales > Syntrophomonadaceae > PHAA01. The sequence goes on from CAXXWF010000001.1 coordinate 1,043,642, forward strand.
AATATACCGGAAAGCGTTTCATATTAATAAAGGGATGTGCCGGTTATGGATATTATCAAACTTCTCTTAAGAAGGCGTTTGATAAAAACGCTCGCGGCGCGATGCACACAAAACGCGAAGGGAAGGCGCAACAGCGCCTGCGTTTTGGCACACAATTCGCGCAAGCGCTCACTGATTATTAATTTTAATAGTGTACGCACTGAAAAAGTGGGTCGGTCATACCTATACCTGACAAAGGCATAGGAAAGGTCGGCTCACCTTCTTTTTAAGCGGGATATAGGTGATTTTGTACCTGATTACGATCCTTTTATTCAAAATATGCCAATAAACACCACGCAGGCATTGATTGTAATTATTTAGCGAAAAAACAGCTAAATGGAGATAGTTATTATTTTCACAAAGAAGGTATATAGTTTTATTAAATAGAATAGGGTGGGGAGATGTGGAGCGAAGTGGAGTAAAAACCCAAAAATATTACCAAAGGAAGTAGAACTTATGTTCTTGGGTGAATATCAGCATTCATTGGATGCCAAGGGAAGAATAATAGTTCCGTCCAAGTTTCGCGAGGAACTGGGAGCCAGATTCATTACTACCAAAGGCTTGGACAACTGTTTATTTCTCTATCCAATGGAAGAATGGAAAATAATCGAAGAGAAGCTTAGAGCGCTTCCTTTCACCAGAGCAGACGTTCGATCTTTTGCACGTTTTTTCTTTTCGGGTGCTTCGGAACTGGAAATTGATAGACAGGGCAGAATACTCCTGCCACCCAACTTGAGAGAATATGCTGGCATAGAAAAAGACTTAACTATAATTGGGGTTGGCGCCCGGGTAGAGATTTGGGCCAATGAGAAGTGGGCACCATATAACCAGACGGCACAATCTTCATATGAAGTCATCGCCGAAAACCTAGTGGGACTAGGGTTTTAGGAGTGAAAATATTTTGCATCTACCCGTATTGTTACAGGAAACAATAGAGAATCTGATAAGCAATCCACATGGGACCTATATTGACTGTACTTTGGGCGGCGGAGGACATCTGCGTTATTTAGCGGAGAGATTGGCAGCTGACGCCACGGTGATAGGATTGGACAAAGATGCTGACATATTAGAACAGACCCGTATATATTTGGAAGAACTTAATGTCACTTTGATTCAATCAGATTTTAGATATTTAAAGCAGGTGCTGCAGGATTTAGAAATCGAACTCGTTGATGGGATAATGATGGATTTAGGTGTCTCATCATTTCAACTTGACACAGCCGCGCGAGGATTCAGTTTTCACGAAGATGCATCACTGGATATGCGTATGAATCGTGAGCAATATTTAACTGCTCAAGATATTGTGAATGACTTTAATGAAGCAGAAATCGCCGATATTCTTTTTGCATATGGGGAAGAAAAATATGCTCGCAGTATAAGCAAAGCCATTGTAAGTTACCGGGAGAAAAAATCCATTACCAGTACGCTGGAACTGGCCGACATCATTAAAGGGGCTGTGCCCGCCAAGTATCGCCGCGAAAAACATCCAGCTCGTAAAAGCTTTCAGGCTTTAAGAATTGCAGTCAACGATGAGTTAGGAGCATTGCGGGAAGTTTTGCCCCAGGCCGTAGATGTTTTAAAGCCGGGGGGAAGGCTATGCGTAATCAGCTTTCATTCGCTGGAAGACCGTATAGTAAAGCAGTTCATTCAGGAGAAATCAATAACATGTATCTGTCCGCCTAGTTTCCCGATCTGCATCTGCGGACAAAGACCACAGCTACAGATGATTAAGCGCAAACCGATTGTGGCAAGTAGTGAGGAATGTGAAAATAATCCTCGTGCCAGAAGTGCCAAACTCAGGGTGGCGGTAAGAATTTAGTTCTAAAGTCTAGGGAGGTTTAATAATATGCTACAAGCGGAATCCAGTTGTGCTAGAGATTGGAGGACTTCTGATTTACCTCAACCAATTACTAGGGGGAGAATAGTCAGGAAGACTGTTCATAAAGTAAATAACAAGCGGAAGTTGTATATAAAGACAGCCTTATTGTTTTTCAGTTTCGCATTATTACTGGTTTTTCTATGTAACATGAGTTCAACTCTGGGTTATCAGATTGAACAATTGAATGTTGATATACAAAGTTTACAAACAGCCAATAACCGCTTGGATTTTCAAATAGCTGAAAAAAGTTCCCTTGATAGAGTTGAGCGGGTTGCGGTTACTGATCTCGGTATGTATAAGCCGGATTCTAAAAAATCCATAGCGGTGGAAGTTAAGGCCCAGCCGGTTCAGGTAGCTAGTCTCGCAGCGACCACACCAGACGATAAGAATATTAGTCAGAAGATATTGAATAAAATGTATAACAGCCTGTCTCGCCTGGCCCAAAATAGTAAATAATAGATTAAGATGAGGTGGCATATATATGCAAACTGCCGGTTTGCTTTTGAGAAAGCGTATAGCAACGCTTTTTTTCTTATTTACTATTGGTTTTTGTCTATTAGGGGGGAGGATTTTCTGGGTTCAGTTTGTAAAAGGGGCTGAATTATCGGAAATGGCTACTCAGAACCGGATGCGGGATGTACCGGTGGAATCCAAACGGGGTATTATATATGACCGTAATGGTAATGAGTTGGCTATTTCAATCAGTGCCGATTCTGTTTATGCAATTCCCGCTGAGGTTGGCCGTTCCAAAAGGCAAGATGAAGTTGCCCAAAAACTGGCCCAGGTTTTGGGGATGGATCAAACCGGTCTGCTGAAAAAAGTTAGTGCCAATAGTTCTTTTGAATGGATTAAGCGGCAAATAACCCCCGAACAGGCTCAAAAGATTAGGGATATGAGTCTGCCTGGGATTGACTTAACCGAAGAGAGCCGTCGTTTTTATCCCAAAGGAACCCTGGCTGCACATGTCCTGGGGATATCCGGAACCGATAATACCGGATTAGAAGGAATAGACTACTTCTATAATGACCTGGTGGGCGGGACTAAAGGACGGATTGTTATTGAGCATGATGCTGCCGGGCGCGAGATTCCTGAGGCCACTCACCAATTTATTGCCCCTGTGGATGGGGGCAACCTAGTCCTGACTATAGATCAGACCATTCAATATATTGCTGAACGGGAATTGGATAAGGTTTTCACAGAGAGGCAAGCGAAAAACGCGGCCGTTATAGTTATGGATCCTAAAACAGGGGAAATTCTGGCTATTGCCTCCAGGCCCACTTTTGACCCCAATAATTTTGCGGCCTCTCCCGCCATCAACCGTAGAAATTTTGCTATCAATGATTCGTATGAACCTGGCTCAACTATGAAGATAACCACCTCTGCCATGGCCTTGGAGGAAAATGTTGTAAACCGGAACACTCCATTCTTCTGTCCTGGATATATAAAAGTAGGCTCCGAAACAATTGGTTGTCCCAACCAGACACCTCACGGTCAGCAAACTTTTGCCCAGATTGTGGAGAACTCTTGCAATGTTGGTTTTGTCCAAGTGGGTCTGAATCTAGGCATTGATAAATATTACAAATATCTGGGTGCCTTCGGTTTTGGTAAATTAACTGGAATAGATCTGCCCGGAGAAGCAAAAGGGATTGTGGTGCCGCAGGCCCGGGCTAAACAGATAGACCTGGCCACAATGGCTATGGGGCAGGCCAACGCGGTAACCACCATACAACTGACCACTGCTGTGGCAGCAGTTGCTAATGGCGGCAAATTGATGCAGCCCCATTTATTGAAAGAGGTTGTTGATGGTAGTGGCAATGTGATTAAGACTATTGAACCAGAAATGGTTAGACAGGTAATTTCTGAAAACACGGCCAAAGAACTGTGCAACATCCTGGAGGGAGAAGTGACGAATGGAACCGGCCGCAATGCCTATATTGAAGGTTACCATGTGGGCGGCAAGACCGGTACTGCTCAAAAGATTGCTCCAGGTGGAGGTTATTTGCCCGATGAATACGTTGCTTCATTTGTAGGTCTGGCTCCTTCGGATGATCCCCGTTTAGTATGTATGGTGGTAGTGGATGCACCCAAGGGTTATCCGTACTATGGCGGATGGGTGGCAGCTCCCGCGGCCCGGGAAATATTAAATGATTCTTTGCATTACCTGCAAGTGCCTTTACGTCAGGACGACGGCAAGCAGGTACCGGTGGTGGATGAAAACATGATGGTTCCCGATGTGGTAAATCTGCCCTTGGCTGATGCTTTAGCCAGTATCAATAGAAGAGGCTTTAAGGCCAAGGTAAGTGGCACCGGCAATATTGTATGGCAGCAGACTCCCCGAGCATCAAGTAAATTAACTAAAGGATCTGAGGTTATAATATACATGTCTTCATTTGATAAAGGCAAGCCCGATGGAGAAGTTACTGTACCCGATTTACAGGGTAAATCGATGAAGGAAGTGGCCAGAATCTTATCTGGGTTAGGCCTGCACCTGCTCCCCGATGGATATGGGATTTCCGCTGGACAGTCTCCTGAAGCGGGCAAAGTAGTAACGAGCGGCTCAACTATTAAGGTTCGTTTCCAACCCCTGGGTGAATAATAACCCAAAAGAGGGAGAAACTAGTATCCTGTCAATCCTATGTCTGTATATTATTTGCCCTGACAAATTTTTGCAGGGCAAGGCGGAGGATTGAGTAATGGTGGACGTATTGCTACCCACGACAACACGGTCATGGGGAAATTTGACCGACCAGAAGATATAGAATTAGGGTTGACAGGGTACCTGAGGTCTCAGGAAAGGGGGAATAGATTTGGAGCTGGGAGAAATAATGCACGGTATCGATTATAAATTGATCACAGGTAAACTAGATCAAGATATTAAGGGAATTAGTTATGATTCTCGAAAAGTAAAACCGGGCGACCTGTTTATCTGTATACCGGGTTATAAAACCGACGGACATGAATTCGTAGATCAAGCCCTAAGCAGAGGGGCAGCAGCACTGCTAGCGGAAAAAGAAATGGCAGTCCATACTGAAGCCGTTCTGTTGTTGACCAGCGATTGCAGAAAAGCCATCCCGGTTGCGGCCTCCAATTTCTACCACCAGCCATCCCACCACATTAAAGTAATCGGAGTGACCGGGACCAATGGTAAAACCACCACCACCCATTTGATTAAAGCTATTCTGGAGGAAAAGGGTGAGCGAGTTGGTATCATGGGCACACTTTATGCTCGGATGGGTGCCGCTGAGAAGACCCTGAGCAACACTACTCCTGAGTCTGTGGACATTGAGGAGTTCCTGAGCCTGGTGCAAAAGGAAAAAGGAGATTATCTGGTTATGGAGGTATCCTCTCATGCACTTGCCATGGGCAGAGTGGATAAAATACAGTTTCACGCCGCCGTATTCACAAACCTTACCCAGGACCATCTTGATTATCATCGAACTATGGATAAATATAAAGAATCAAAATTAAAATTATTTACTAGGCTCAATAGGGAGGCCGGGTATTTTTCCATAATAAACGCTGATGACCCAGCAGCCCATGATTTTATGAAAGCCGGTGCTCCTAACTATTATAGTTACGGAATAACTGAAGAAGCAGATGTAAAAGCCATTAATCTAAAGTTTAGCCTTAAAGGCAGCCAGTTTACGGTATTTTACCGCGGAAGCAGTTTCGATATTAATATGAAATTGATTGGTCGCTTCAGCGTATATAACGCCTTGGCGGCTATTACTTATGCCTTGGGAGAAGGGGTGGAAGCGGCCGTTATCAAAAATGCCCTGGAAAAGGTAGATGGTGTAGCGGGCAGGTTCGAACAGGTGGATTGTGGTCAGGACTTTACCGTAATAATAGACTATGCTCACACCCCAGACGGACTGGAAAATATCCTGCGCACTGGTAGGGAAATCCTGGAGAATCGCCTGATAACAGTTTTTGGCTGCGGGGGCGACCGAGATAAAACGAAAAGACCGCTGATGGGTAAGATAGCGGCACAATATAGTGATTTCTGTATCGTAACATCTGACAATCCTCGCAGTGAGGAACCTGAAGCTATAATTGACGATATTATCCCTGGTTTGATGGAAGTAGAGAATTCGCATTATGCCAAAATAGTTGATAGGCGGGAAGCTATCCATCAAGCCATTTGCCTGGCCAAAAAAGGTGATCTGGTTATAATTGCGGGCAAAGGGCATGAAACCTATCAATTGGTTAAGGATCAGGTACTCGAATTTGATGATAAGAAAGTTGCCGCGGAGTTCTTGAGAGGAAAACTTGAGACATGAGATTACGTTTGGATTTTGTAATCGCAAGTATGAATGGAAAATTGCTGGCCGGAAACCATACCGACTGGGTGATTGGTGTCAGCACCGACTCTCGTATGGTAAAGCCCGGCGAGTTATTTTTCGCTCTTCAGGGCGATAATTTTGACGGTCATGATTATATTAGCAAGGTATGGGAAGCGGGTGCAGCCGCAGTAGTAGTCTCAAACACTGAGAAGATATCTGCAGCAATTCCAGCCGGAGCTGTTATTCAGGTCAAGAATACTCTGGAAGCTTTGCAGCAACTGGCTGGAACGTATCGACAGCTATATAATATTCCCATCGTGGCTGTGACCGGCAGCGTTGGTAAAACCACCACCAAAGATATGTTGGCCGAATGTCTGGCCCCGCTTTTCAAAACCTTAAAAACTCCCGGTAACTTTAATAATGAAATTGGACTGCCTTTAACCCTGCTCAATCTTGAGCCAGAACATGCTGCGGCAGTGGTGGAACTGGGTATGAGTTCCCCGGGTGAAATTGCTCATCTGGCCGAAATAGTTAAGCCTACCTATGCCATTATTACTAATGTTGAGCCGGTTCACCTTGAGACTATGGGAACCTTGGAAAATATAGCCCGGGCCAAATGTGAGGTCTTGGATTTCATCGCCCCAGATAAATTTGCACTTATAAATGGAGACAATGAATTGCTGACCCAAACGGCTTCAAGCTATAAGACCCCTCAATATAAATTTGGTTATGACCAAAAATGTGATATCCGGGTTGTGAATGTCGCAACGATCCCAACTGGGATAAATGTAATGATTAGTTTGCTGGGCAAAACTGACGTTTTCTATTTTCCGATTCCAGCTAAGCAGCTGGCCCTTAACCTGGCAGCCGCAGTGGGGACTGCTTACCTAATGGGGGTCAGTCTCGAAAACATTAAAAAGAGTTTAACCAACTACCGCCCTAGCGGCAACCGCCTCAATATTTTGGCCTTACCGGCCGGAGGTTTGGTCATCAATGACACCTACAATGCCAATCCGGTATCCATGATGGCGGCTCTGGAGGTATGCAAAGACTTGGGGGCCGGGCGGCAAACTGTTGCAGTGCTAGGTGATATGCTAGAATTAGGTGATTATGAAGTTGATGGACATTTGCAGGTTGGTGAAAGAGCCGCCGAGCTGAATCTGGATATGTTGGTAACGATTGGAGAACGGGCTGCATATATTGGGCAAGGCGCCATTTTAAATGGAATGCCGGCTGAATTGGTAAGGCATTTTAATAACCAAGAAGAAAGTCTACCCTGGTTAAGAAACTGGGTTGGACAACAAGATGTAGTTTTATTTAAAGGTTCGCGAGGTATGGCGTTGGAAAAACTAGTAAATAAATGGTTGGCCTAGGCAAACTGTGGAGGTTTCACAAATGCATGAATATATAATTAACACTGGCCTGGCAGCCGGTGTTGCAGTATTGATCTCTCTGGCTATGGGGCCATTTATGATTCCTTTTCTCACTCGCCTGAAAGTAGGACAGAATATTAGGGAAGATGGGCCCCGAGGACATTATGCCAAAGCAGGCACCCCCACCATGGGAGGGATTATTATTATCACAGCTCTTATGGTGGCCAGCTTTCTATTTGCGGGCAGCAGTAAGGAAGTGCTTACTGCGGTATTAGTGATGTTGGCTTTTGGTGGTATTGGCTTTTGGGATGATTACATAAAAGTAGTGCTGAAGCGATCGCTGGGACTACGGGCTCGGGAGAAGCTTATTCTGCAATTATTAGTAGGTTTAATATTTGGCTTGCTGTTGGTCTATTATTTGGGACGAGGTACGGAGGTAATCATTCCCTTTACAGGTACGGTTATAGACCTCGGGTACCTTTACTTTCCCTTTGTAATTGTGGTTTTGATGTCAAGCGCTAATGGTGCTAATCTAACTGATGGACTAGACGGGCTGGCGGCAGGAGTAACACTATTTATCGCTATTGCCCTGGGATTAGTTTGCATTATGACCAACCACGGGAACTTACTGATATTCAGCGGTGCTCTAGGTGGCGCATGTCTGGGATTCTTGTTTTTCAACCGCCATCCAGCCCGGGTTTTTATGGGCGATACCGGATCTATGGCCTTAGGCGGAGCAGTCGGTGCAGTTGCAGCTATAAGTAAGTCTGAGATCGCATTGGTAATTATTGCGGGCGTATATGTGATTGAAACCCTGAGTGTTATTATTCAAGTGATTTCTTTTCAGGCCACCCGGAAAAGAGTTTTTTTAATGGCTCCCTTACATCATCATTTTGAATTAAAGGGCTGGAAGGAGTCAATGATAGTAAAACGCTTCTGCTTCATGTCACTTATTTTTGTTATTATTGGTCTATTAGGGTTTAGGAGTATTGGATAGGGGCGAAGAAATGAATTGTTTGGGCAAGAGAATTTTATTGATTGGCATCGCTAGAAGTGGTACGGCAGCTGCGGTTGTCTTACATAAAAGAGGTGCACAGTTATCTGCCTATGATGCGAAAACAAGGCAAGAAATTGAGCCAGAGGTAGTTCAACTGGAAGAAATGGGTGTCACCGTTTTTGCCGGAGAATACCCTCCCGTGACCAAAGAAAGCCTGGATATGATGGTGGTTAGTCCCGGTGTATCTCTGGAAATTGTTCCGCTGCAGGAAGCTTATAAGTTAGGAATACCTGTGATTGGCGAATTGGAATTGGCCTATCGCCTTAAATCAGAGCGGGTGGAGATGTATGCTGTTACAGGAACCAATGGCAAAACAACTACCACCGCCTTATTACATGATATTTTGCAAAAGGACGGACGTAATGCCGCTGCTGGCGGTAACATAGGGGTAGCCCTTTGCAGTTTGGTTGACGAGATGGAAGCAGGAGAAATTGCCGTTGAAGTGTCGAGCTTTCAGCTGCAAACCGTTGAATATTTTCGGCCGCATATTTGTGCGGTTTTAAACATTACGCCCGACCACCTTGATCGGCATAAAACCATGGAGGAATATGTCAGAACCAAAAGCAAAATATTTGGGCAGCAAACTCCTGACGATTATCTAATTCTTAATTATGAAGATGAAAGGGTGCGCGAGTTTAACAGTTTGACCAAATCAAAGGTTGTATATTTTTCTGCTGAGCGAATACTCTCAAAAGGTGTGTTTGTGGATGAACAGTCTATTTGCGTAGCCTGGAACGGGAAAAAGGAAGTTTTGGCTCCGCTCTGCGATATTCTCCTGCGCGGTAAACACAATCTCGAAAACATCTTGGGCGCAGTTGCCATGGCATATATGGCCGGGGTTAGTGGACCAGTCATTCGCCGGTCCCTGAGTAGTTTCAAAGGGGTACGCCACAGATTGGAAGAAGTAGCCTTGCATAAAGGGGTTCTTTATATTAATGATTCCAAAGGCACCAATCCCGATTCTACTATAAAAGCCCTTGAATCCTTTGATCAGCCGATCGTGTTGATTGCCGGCGGGAGAGCCAAAGGAGGAGATTACTCCACAGTTGCCGGTTTGATAGCCAGCAAGGTAAGGGAACTAGTATTAGTAGGAGAGGCCAAGGAACTGTTAAAAAGTGCCGTAATGGATTATTCCTTCAGGAATATACATGAAGTAGAAGATTTCGATGCAGCCGTTAATAAGGCCAGTGAACTTGCTCACCCTGGAGATGTGGTTTTACTGTCGCCAGCCTGTGCCAGCTGGGATATGTTCCCTAGCTATGAACATCGCGGCGATCTATTCTGCGAACTGGTAGCCAGGATAATAGCAGGAAATAAACGAGAAGGCTAATGGGGAAGGGGGAGTGAGAAGTGAGGCTGAAGAAAGGGCCACCTGACTTTGTGTTGTTTATTACTACCCTTACGTTATTAGGAATCGGTCTAGTCATGGTTTTCAGTTCCAGCGCCGTAACCGCCAGTGTTACCTACGGTGATGCCTACTATTTTTTTAAGAAACAGCTTATCTGGGCAGTTGTTGGTTTAGCTGCCATGTTAATAGTTATGAAACTGAACTTTTTTAAGCTGAAAGATTTCGCTATTCCGCTGGTTGTTTTTTCAGTTATATGCTTAATACTGGTTATTACTCCTTTAGGGATGGATGTGAAAGGGTCTAGCCGCTGGTTTAATTTCGGCTTCTTGCGCTTTTCACCTTCTGAACTAGCCAAGATAGCAATTGTAATGTTTTTCGCTCGGGCTCTGGATATAAAACTGGATAAAATCTCTTCTTTCACCAAGGGCGTATTGCCATTTTTGGCAATGCTGGCGGTTATCTGCGGTTTAATAATGCTGCAGCCTGATCTGGGTACTGCCTTTACGATTGCCGGTACCATGTTCTTTATGCTTATGATAGCCGGCGCCCAATGGATTCATCTGGGCTTAATTACTTTAAGCGGTATTGCGGCGGTAGCGGCGGCCATTATCTTTGAACCCTATCGAATGGAGCGGGTTACTGCTTTTTTGAACCCCTGGAAATATGCCAGTGATGAAGGATTTCAGACCATACAATCCCTATATGCCCTGGGATCGGGCGGACTTTTCGGCATGGGGTTGGGCAGAAGCCGACAGAAGTTTTTCTATTTGCCAGAACAACATACAGATTTCATATTTGCTATACTAGGTGAAGAATTGGGATTTATAGGTGCCAGCCTGGTTGTCGCTCTGTTTTTGCTTTTTGCCTGGAGAGGGTTTAAAATTGCAATTAATGCGCCGGATAATTTTTCGCGGCTTTTGGCTGCCGGAATTACGATTATGATAACCTTCCAGGCAGCCATCAACATTGGGGTGGTATCAGGAGCCCTGCCGGTAACGGGGATAACCCTTCCGTTCATTAGCTATGGCGGAACGTCTTTGCTCTTTACTATGATAGGTGTGGGTTTACTATTGAACATATCGCGATATAGCTCGCAGAACTGAGGTGCACCGGATGAAAATAATTCTAACCGGAGGGGGAACAGGCGGACATATATATCCGGCCCTGGCTATTGCCAGTGAATTAAAGCATAGAGTACCTTCGGTAGAACTATTGTATGTAGGAACTGCGAGAGGTTTGGAGAGTAAAATAGTACCCCCGCTGGGAATTCCATTTAAAACCATTGATATTACTGGTATAGACCGATCCTCCATGCTCAAAGCCGGCAAAACCCTGATTAAGTTTCCTTTCAGCTTTTTTCAAGCGCGCGATATCATTAAAGAATTCCAACCTAATATTATTGTTGGTACAGGAGGATATGTATCTTTCCCTGTGGTTTTGGCTGGTACATTCATGGATATTAGAACTGTCATTCATGAACAGAATGCCATCCCTGGTTTAGCCAATCGGAATCTGGCCCGCAGAGTCGATTGCGTACTACTAACCTTTGAAGAAGCTCGCAAATATTTGGATGCGAAAAACATCAAACTAACCGGATTGCCGGTGCGCCCAGAGATTATGTCGTTAGATCGCCAGAAATTACGGGCTAATACCGGGGGGGGAGAATTTACCTTATTGGCTTTTGGAGGCAGTCTGGGCTCCAGCAGCATTAACCAGGCTATGCTGACCATTGTTGAGCGTTATCGCCATGAACACATCAAGCTCATATGGATTACCGGTCAGGCAGGGTATGAAGATATACAGTACGCTCTGCCGAAGAAAGTTGATGTTAAATCTCTGATTTGTAATTTAACTATGGTGCCATATATGTATAATATGGAAGAGGCTTTAGCCCTGGCTGACTTGGCTGTATGCCGGGCTGGTGCCAGTACGGTATGCGAACTTGAATTTCTCGGTGTACCTGCCATCTTTGTGCCCTACCCCTATGCAGCGGAAAACCATCAGGAGAAAAACGCCCGCGCTTTGGTGGAAAAAAATGCGGCTGAAATGGTTATCGATGAATTCCTGGATGGGGATACTTTATATAATAAAATTCAAAACCTCAGACATGACGGTCAGAAGCTGCATGAAATGGGACTGAATATGCTAAAAGAAGCTAGGCCCAATGCTTTGCAAGATATTGTTGATGAAATCCTGGCAGTGTCGTAATTACTTAACTTTCGCAGTTGACAGCCGATACAATATAAAGGGAACCGATAGACGCGGATAACGCAGACCCTTCACCCTTCGGGTACGCCTGATGTTCGCTATCGCTCACCAATAATGTTGCGGGCGCGGATTATTGCGGACTTCGTATACTTTTTAGGATACCGGTGATTTTAGCTATCACTTAATGGCTATTTGGAATAGTCAACTCGGCCCAAAGCACTAAATTAATATCTTGATCGCAGTATCATGGGTTTTAAATTCTCTAATAATTTAATTAAAATCAGCGCCAATCCGCGCCCGGAGGGTCAGCGTGTGAGCAGAGCGAACCAGCGTCTATCGTTCTTCTTAGTAAAACTAAAGGCCCATTTAAGGGACAAGCCAGTATACGTTTTGTAACCACTTTTATTAATTGGGCATACTATAAATTGTATCCCCGAGCTAAACCAGAACAAGGAGATGAGGAAATGACCGCAGTATCAGGGCAATGGGTTCATATGGTAGGAATTGCGGGTGCAGGGATGAGCGGAATAGCCAGGGTTCTTCGTGAACAGGGTGCCAGGGTTAGCGGTTCCGACCTGCAAATTAATGGGGTTACAAGTAACCTTGAAAATATAGGGGTTCGAGTTTATGCAGGTCATTCATCCTCCAACCTTCAGGAAGGGGTGGATTTATTAGTAATCTCCTCGGCGATACCGGCTGACAATGTTGAGGTGCGGGCGGCGATAGCTCTAAATATTCCTGTGATTAAGAGAGGGCAGATGCTGGCTCGCATGGCTAATACCCACCAAGGCCTGGCAGTGGCAGGTGCTCATGGCAAAACGACGACTACCTCTATGTTATATTCAGCCCTGGCAGGATCCGGTTTGGATCCTACCTTAATTGTAGGCGGGGAGATACAAGGTACAGAGCTTAACGCGCGTCTGGGCCAAAATGAATATTTTGTAGTCGAGGCAGATGAGAGCGATGCATCCTTTTTAGAATTAAAACCTTATATAGCTATAGTTACTAATATTGAAAATGATCATCTGGATTTCTATGAGTCTATGGACCGGATGCAGGATGCTTTCATTCAGTTTCTTAATCAAGTTACACCAGATGGATTTGCCCTGCTATACGGTGGAGATAAATATATCCAGACTATAAAAGATGGTTTATTGACTAGGACATTGATATATGGTGAAGACAACCGTTTTGATTATTACCTGACGAATTGGAAACCCAATGGAATGGGCTCTGTTTTTGATGTATACAGTCATAGACAATACCTTGGACAAATTGAGTTGTCCATTCCCGGTAAACACAATGCCTTAAATGCTCTGGCAGCCACTGCTGCCGCCATGGAATTGGGACGTGATTTTGATCGGGTGAAAGCAGCCCTAAAGAGTTTTCCGGGAGCCAAACGACGCTTTCAGGTGATTGCTGTAATTGGCGATAAAATTATCGTGGATGACTATGCCCATCATCCTACTGAAATAAAAGCTACCCTGGAAGCCGCTCAGCAATTTCATCAGGGTCGACTGTTGGTAGTCTTTCAGCCCCATCGCTATTCACGCACCAAATTACTTTCTGAACAATTCGGCACATCGTTTCAACAAGCTGATCTGGTAGTAATTACAGACATTTACTCGGCTGGAGAAGATCCTTTGACAGACATAACGGGTGAGTTGGTCTATCGGGCGGCACGGGATGCCGGGTGTAATGTCGTATATATTCCTACGTTAGATGAGGCTGAGGACTTCGTGCTTAAAGAGCTGCAAGATAATGACCTGCTTATTACTATGGGGGCTGGCGATGTTTGGAAATTGGGGGTCAAATTAGCCGAAAAACTTACCACATCGATCCCGGTGGCTTAATCCTTATGGAGGTGTTATTTTGGAAAAATTGTTGGTAAGAGGGGGCACTGCCCTAAAAGGGCAGGTAGAAATAAGCGGCTCCAAGAACGCCATTTTGCCAATAATGGCGGCCAGTTTGATGAGTTCCGGGGAAGTTATTCTGAATGGAGTTCCCGAACTGGAGGATATAGGTGTTATGTCCGAAGCCTTAACCATTCTTGGAGCAAAAGTGAAACGGGAAAAAAATGTGCTAATCATAGATGGACGATTAGTCAATAGCTGTGAACTACCTGAATATGTATCGCGGCGTATGCGAGCCTCAAATCTGGTAATGGGACCTTTACTGGGCCGTTTTAAACATACCCGGGTAGCCTACCCCGGAGGGTGTGCCATAGGCTCACGGCCCATGGATCTTCATATTAAAGGCTTTAGAAATATGGGTTATGAAATTACCGAAGAACATGGATTAATGGTAGGTAAAGCAGTTTGTGCAGGTGGGAAAGAGACTATGCTGGACGTTCCCAGTGTAGGAGCCACAGAAAATATTATGATGGCGGCCGCCATGACCCCCGGAGTGACCATTATTAGGAATGCGGCCCGCGAACCGGAAATTGTAGATCTGCAAAACTTCTTGAACCGGATGGGAGCCCGTATTAAAGGTGCCGGGCTGGATACTATACGCATTGAAGGAGTGGAAACGCTCGGAAGTGTGCAACATAGCGTAATTCCTGACCGAATTGAGGCAGGTACATTTATGGTTGCGGCCGCAATCAGCCGGGGAGATGTATGGATAGAGAACGTGGTTTGTGAACATTTGCAGCCGCTGGTCGCTAAACTTAATGAGGTAGGGGTCGAGATTATTCCCTGGTCAGGGGGAATTCGCGTTTTAGGTAAACATCGCTATGGTCCTACTGATATTAAAACCATGCCTTATCCAGGGTTTCCAACCGATATGCAAGCCCAAATGATGACACTGCTGGCTACCATAGAAGGAACCAGCGTAATTGTTGAAACCATTTTTGAAAATCGTTTTATGCACGTTCCTGAGCTTAGACGTATGGGTGCTAGTATTAAAGTTGAGGGTCGGGTGGCTATCATCAAGGGTAATCAGCACTGGGAAGGTACATGTGTGGAATCTACGGACCTCAGGGCCGGGGCAGCCCTCATATTGGCCGGTATTTATGCCCAAGGGGAGACCCAAATTGGAAAACTGGAACACCTAGACCGAGGTTATGAAAAAATCCATGAGAAGCTAAAAAATCTTGGAGCGGATGTGGAAAGGATTGCGGTGCCATAAACCACCGAAATCCTTTCAGACCGACGACAAAAGCACCCTTCACCCTTCACCCTTCGGGTACTACTGATGTTCGCTATCGCTCACTAATAATGTTGCGGGTACCCCTGATGTTGCGAATCTCAGCGTTATTTTAAAGAAAACCGGGCTTGTAGCGAGCTGCAAGCGAAGGTAGAAGCCTTGGTTGCACTTATGCTGTTAAGTGCAAAAAGCCCGCTCAATCAACGTACTTGTTACGGGGACATTCCCCGTTAGGGGTGTGTCCCCACACCTTAAGTCGCCTCAATCGTGGGCTTTTCTCATGCTGGGTACACTATCACCCCTAATTTTTCATGTTATCGCCGGTTATATTTTCGCATGTCTGCGTTGTCGTCAATCGCAATACATTCAGTATTACTCAATCCTCCGCCTTGCCCTACAAAAATATTCCTCGACGAATACCACGATTAATTAGGGATGATAGTGTACAAAATCTTCACTTCTGTCATCGGTCTGCCATCTTGACGACTAGGTCGACAATCCAAAAGGATTTCGGTGATAAACCACCGAAATCCTTTTTTTGTTACCTTCATAATATTTACATAACGTGTTATAATTTGCTCTATGAACGTTAGATTTAAGGGAATGAAGGGAAGCCTGTGAGCCCGAAAAGATCTGTAAATAAATTCAGATTAGCATTGTTGCTTTTCATTTTACTGTTATCCATATATCTGTTCCTGCACAGCTCTATTTTTAATGTTACCCAAATTGAAGTTGTTGGTAATAATAAGGTGTCCAAGGAGGAAGTTTTAGCACTCTCAGGTCTGAGTCCGGGAATAAATATTTTTGGGTTTAACGAAGCAGCTTGTTCCCAAGCCATCGGAGTACACCCCATGGTAAAAAGTGCAGCCATAGAACGTAAGCTGAATAGGACCATAGTTATTAAGATAAATGAAAGACAGATCTGGGCCTTGATTCCATATGGTGATTTATTTTTGTGCGTTGATGACACCGGAATTTGTTTCGACAAACTGAATCACGCTGCTATTGACAATATTCCCATTATAACTATGGATCAAATGCCTGCATTTGTTAATCTAGGAAAGGCAGTGAATACTCAGGCTACCGATATGGTTAGACAGGTGTGGCAGGCGCTTCCTGCTGATGAACAGAAGCTGATATCGGATTTCCATTATCAGAACCAGGACAATACACTTAAAATTTATACGATCAAGGGTACGGAAATTCTGTTTGGTAATTTAGACAGATTGGATGAGAAAGTAAAAACTTTTGCTCAGGTTATTCAGCTAGAAAACGACATGGAGCAGAAGGGTAACGATACCCTTGAATATGTTGACATACGCTTTAAAGGTGAACCAGTTCTTAAAACTAGAGTATAGAGGTGATAAAAATGCGGAGTACCAATGGAAAAATATCAATTATGGTTATATGTCTGCTGGTAGGAATAATGCTTTCGATTCAGTTTCGAACTTCGGAGAGTTATGGCCCCAATCTAAGAGATACCAGGGTTGGTGACTTGGCTCTGAAAAATAGTACCTTGAATGATCAAAAGGAAGCTCTATCTGAAGAGGTAGTCTCCTTGCGGGAGAAATTGACCAATGTTGATAGCGGAAGCCAATTAACCGCTGATCTTCAAGCCGAGTTGAAAAAGTCTAATATGGCTGCCGGTCTCATCCCAGTCTACGGACCGGGAATTATTGTGACATTAAATGACAGCCCGCGCGCTATACAACCGGGTGATGATCCCAATAACCTGCTCGTACATGATGAGGATATTCTCAAAATTGTTAATGAGATGAAGGCTTCTGGGGCTGAAGCTATTTCGGTTAACGATCAACGTATAACCGCTATGTCAGAAATCAGGTGCGCGGGAACCACCATATTGGTTAATTGGAATAAAATAGCCCCACCTTTTATTATTAAAGCCATCGGAGATCCTCAGTTACTGGAAAGTGGCTTATCCATACGCGGTGGGCAGATGGAGGTATTAAAATCTTGGGGGTTGCAGACTCAGTTGGAAAGAAATGATAGAATTGATGTACCTGCCTATCATGGGGCATTGAAATTCCAGTTTTCTACTCCTAAACAATCAAGTTAAAGGCGGAATAATAACATGTGGTTAATGGTTCTTTTTTGTCTGGCAATCGGTTTATTTATTGGTTATCACTTACCGATTTCACTTCCTGTGGCAGTAGTCCAATATGTTTCAATTGGAGTATTGGCGGCTTTGGACTCGGTATTTGGCGGCATTCGGGCCTATATGGAAGATTCTTTTGACAATACCATATTTATCAGCGGGTTTTTTACCAACTCTTTACTAGCCGCTGGCTTCGCTTACCTGGGGGATAGACTGGGCCTCGAATTATATCTGGCCGCCGTGGTTGTATTTGGAGTTCGATTATTCCAAAATTTGGGAATAATTCGTCGATATCTATTGAAAAAGTACTGATAAAAAATTCCCGCCAAAAGAGGATAATAGATGCGTTTGTAGTATTTACAAATAAGATATCTTATAAGGGGTGCTTTAAAATTAGCAAACGCAATATCCTAGTTGGCTTAGATGTAGGGACCAGTGCGATCAAGGCTGCCCTGGGAGAAATTAACCATCTGAACGAAGTTCATGTACTGGGATTAGCGCATGTCCCCTCTTCAGGCTTAAGAAAAGGCAATATAATTGATATCGAAAACACCGCGCGTTCGATCGATGCCTGCTTGAACGAATTGGAAAGATTAACCGGGTTGGAAATCATGAGTACCATAACCGGTTTTTCAGGCATAAGTATCTCGGCCGTAAACAATCATGCAGTTATTGCCATAGGCAACACTAATTATGAAATAAGCAGCGAAGATAAAGATAGGGTTCTGCACTCGGCCCGGAATATCACCCTGCCTCCTGACAAAACTATTGTCCAAGTTATAGAGAGACAATATATTATTGATGGTTATGATGGGGTCAAAGACCCGTTAGGAATGGTAGGAAACCGTTTGGAATCCGAAGTCCTAGTAATTATCGCGGCGATAGCTGCGCTGCAGAACTTACAGAGAAGCGCCCAGCGAATTAACCTCCATTTTGACCAAATTGTTTATAATCAAGTACTGGTCGCTGAGTCTGTTTTAATGCCTGCTGAGAAGGAAATGGGGGTAGCAGTTATTGACATGGGGGGAGGAACTACCGAGATAAGTGTCTTTAACCAGGGAACTATTCTAGCAACCTCAGTTCTGCCAATTGGTGGGGATTATATTACGAAAGATCTAGCCATTGTACTTAGGACATCTATTGAGGAAGCTGTTCGGATTAAAGAGAATTTTGGTATAGCAGCTCCAGAGCTAGCCAGTAATGAGGTAATCATTAATATGCGCAATATTCAGGGAAGCGAAAGCAAACAAGTTTCCCAGCAATTGGTGGCAGATATTATTTCGGCACGGGTTATGGAAATGCTGGAGATGATTTACACAGAATTACAGCAGCAGGCGGATATTGATAAAATGGCTGGTGGAATAGTTTTTACCGGTGGTGGGGCACAACTGGCCGGTTTAGTAGAATTAATGGAAACCTATATGGATATTCCGGTACGTTTAGGAAGGCCTGAGAACATTAAAGGATTAAATGATGATATAAATCTGCCGCAAAATGCCGTAGCTCTAGGTGGTCTAATTTACGGTCTCAAAAATATGGAGCCGGTTTTGGTTGAAGTCGGACCAGGAGTATCCAGTATTTTTAATAAAATAATGTTTTGGTTTAAAGATTTATTTTCTTAATAATTGGAGGAGGGTAAAAGATGCCATTGGATTTTGATGTAGAAATGCAGCGATTTGCCGACATTAAGGTCATAGGCGTGGGCGGTGGAGGCAGCAACGCCATAAACAGGATGATCGAAGCCAATTTAAAAGGGGTCGAATTTATTGCTGTAAATACCGATTCCCAAGCATTGTATCAGTCCAAAGCGGAGAAAAAGATACAGGTAGGGGGCAAACTTACCAAAGGGCTGGGTGCAGGTGCTGATCCAGAGATCGGCATGAAGGCGGCTCTGGAAAATGAAGATGAAATTATTAAAGCCTTGCAGGGGGCTGACATGGTATTTGTGACAGCTGGCATGGGCGGCGGAACGGGCACTGGCGGGGCTCCGATAATAGCCCGGTTGGCTAAACAAATTGGGGCGCTTACAGTGGGCGTAGTTACCAAACCATTCTTATTTGAAGGTAGAAAAAGGAATATACAAGCTGAAAAAGGTATTCAGGCCTTGCGGGATGAAGTCGACAGCTTGATTACTATCCCTAATGACCGTTTGCTGCAGGTGGTGCAGAAAAACACCGGCTTGAATGATGCCTTCAGAATAGCTGATGACATTCTGAGACAAGGTGTACAGGGGATCTCCGATCTGATTGCCATACCTGGTCTGATCAATTGTGATTTTGCCGATGTACAGACCGTTATGAAAAATACAGGCTCAGCTTTAATGGGAATCGGCCAGGCCAAAGGTGAGAACCGAGCGGCCGAGGCAGCCCGCCAGGCCATTTCCAGTCCGTTGCTGGAGACCTCTATTGAGGGCGCTAAAGGGGTATTGTTTAATATAACCGGCGGAGAGGATCTGACCCTGTTCGAAATCCAAGAGGCGGCGGCAATTATTCATGAATCAGCTGATGCTGAAGCCAATATTATATTTGGTGCCAATACTGATGAGAGTCTGGGCGATGAGGTCAGAGTTACCGTCATTGCCACCGGATTTGATAGTCCACGACTGGCACCCAGTGAACCTATGCAACGTTCGAGGACGGTTAAACCCCCGCATTCATTCTTGGACCGGAATGATCTGGAAATACCGCCTTTTGTATTAAAACACAAATAGAAATACATAATTGCAACTAAATAATACTCAAGAATCATAGAAGGCTGGTCAGGCTTTTGCTGAGACCAGCCTTTTATTGTCGCTAAAGCCTCGATTTTGTCATCAGGCTGTCAAGCATACAATCTTATGTACAGAACGTCTGGCTTCTTACTGGGCGTGTGCAGCCTTCGCCTATCACCCTTTGCAAGGATTTCAAACATTTAACTTGTTCCCCGGACCAAAACCATGTTCCCCTCTGGTTAACGTGCATTAGATTTCGGGGCGTTTTATCGATCATTAATATGTTAAAGCAGGTATTTTCCATATTATTACCTTCTATCGATGGGAAAATATTGCAAACGGGCATTTAATAGGAAAATATGCCGGTTTACTATGGCAGTAAACAACAAATATAGCCGGCCTCATCTAGTATAATTTGGCACACATACTTGAATATTACAGCCATATTAGTTAAAGGAAGCAATATTTTGCCAGAGTGTGCCTTGTTTGTGAGTATGGTTTATTTTAGTTGAATATAGGTGATAGCTTGGAACAACCAAAAGTTTATGCCGATGTTTCCTTTATAATCAATTTTTCTATGGATTTTATGATCCTCTGGGCAACAGCCAAACTCAGCGGAACACCGGTAAAATATAGACGACTCATGGGTGTAGCCATCTTGGGAGGGATATATGGCGCCGCCTATTTGGTGCCGGAGCTGAGCTTCTGGTATAGTCTGCCCATTAAAATCATATTCTCCTTCCTTATGATCATACTTGCCCTGTCACCACGGGAATGGCAGGAATTTAAGAAAAACATCATTTATTTCTATGCGGTGAGCTTCTGTATGGCTGGCGCCACCATTGCAGTTTCCTGTCTAGGGGGAAAGCGTAACCCGGGGTTATCTTTTTATTATTGGTGCTTACTGGGGGGGATTGGTTGTGCGATCTTCCTGGGCAAGCAGGCGGGAAAATACCTTACCCATAAACTTCTGCCTGCCTTACTAAAATACCGGGTAGAATTGCACTTCGAAAAAAAAACATGTACTGGAGAGGGATTTCTTGATACCGGCAATAGCTTGCGCGATCCTATTACCCAGCGCCCGGTTGTGGTGGCGGAATATGATTTGGTAAAGGACTGTTTCCCTGATGATTGTAAAGCCGCTATCGAAAATTATGATGACGAGAATGACGTTCTCCAGGCCTTGAGTAAAAGCAGTTGGGCCAATCGTTTACGCCTTATTCCCTACACCTCAATAGGTCAAAAAAACGGATTAATGGTCGGTTTTCGCTGCGATGAAATGGTTGTCGATCCCGGCCAAATTAATCTGCTCTATAAAAACCTGGTGGTAGGTATATATCAGGACCGCCTTGGGGCTGCTGACAGTTATCAATTGCTTATTCCAGCAGAAATAATACAGAAAGTATAGGGGGAATGTTTGATGAGATTTATGGAAAGGTTAGCTGCCTGGAGAATGATCTTGCTCAAGTGGTACATAAAGCGAAAAATGCCCCAATATGTGCATTATATTGGCTCGGCAGAGATACTGCCGCCCCCCTTAAAAGAGCAGGAAGAGGTATTTTTAATCAATAAACTAGACCAGGGTGATATGAGTGTGAAGAGTACCCTTATAGAACACAATCTGCGCCTGGTAGTTTATATAGCCAAGAAATTCGAAAATACCGGCATAAATATTGAGGATCTAGTATCAATCGGTACCATAGGCTTGATAAAGGCAGTAAATACCTTTGAACCCAAAAAGAACATAAAACTGGCCACCTATGCTTCACGTTGCATTGAAAATGAAATATTAATGTATCTGCGGCGCAATCTGAAAAATCGAGCCGAAGTTTCTCTCGATGAACCGCTCAATATTGATTGGGATGGTAATGAACTTTTACTTTCCGATATATTGGGCACCGAAGGCGACATGATTTATAAGAAAATTGAGGGAGAAGTAGAGAAGTCATTGCTATGGCAGGCTATGCATAAACTGAATACCCGGGAAAACACCATAATTAAATTACGATTTGGGTTAAACGACGGAACCGAGAAGACTCAAAAGGAGGTTGCCGATATATTGGGCATATCCCAATCCTATATCAGCCGCCTGGAGAAAAGAATTCTAAAACGCCTCCAGAGAGAAATACGTAAGATCGAATAACCTATAATTGTTTTCTCAAAAGCCAATGAGCCTGAAGAGAGGCTCATTTTTTTGCCTTAATACCAGGAATTACCAGATGGCGCCGAATAATAACTTACAGAAAAGCCAATAATTAATAATACATTGTGCCTAACCAATTAAGTCTTATGATTTTTGACTTCTAAATGGACTACCCCCCTACGGGGACTTCTAATGTGAACTTTGTTCACGATTAAGGTTGCACCCTACGGGCACCACTGATGTTCGCAAGGCTCACAATTAATGTTGCCCCCTGCGGGGACTACTGATGTGAACTTTGTTCACGATTAAGGTTGCAACTATGTACTATACATTTTCCACTAGTAACTAGGAAGGGGTGGCTTTTTGATCACCAAAGTTGAGATTTGCGGGGTCAATACCTCCAAATTACCGGTATTAAAAAATGACGAAATGCGAAAGCTTTTTAACGAAATGCAGCAGGGCCAGACCCAGGCCCGGGAACGGTTGATTCACGGTAACCTAAGGCTGGTTCTGAGCGTAATCCAGCGGTTCAATAATAGAGGCGAATTTGTCGATGATTTATTCCAGGTGGGATGTATTGGGCTTATTAAAGCTATTGATAATTTCGATTTGAGTCAGAATGTTAGGTTCTCCACTTATGCAGTTCCCATGATAATAGGAGAAATTCGCAGGTATTTGCGAGACAATAATCCGGTACGGGTATCCCGATCCTTACGTGATATTGCTTATAAGGCTCTGCAGGTACGGGAGCGGCTCCTGGCGGATAATTCTACTGAACCAACCATTGCCCAGATAGCCGAGAAATTGGAAGTTCCGCGTGAAGAGGTGGTTTTTGCCCTTGATGCCATTCAGGAGCCGGTATCGCTTTTTGAACCTATCTACAATGATGGTGGAGACCCTATCCTGGTCATGGATCAGATTAGTGACGATAAAAACAGTGACTCCTTATGGTTGGAGTCTATAACTATAAACGAAGCAATGAAAAAATTAAACGAACGGGAAAAACACATCGTAGCGCTGCGTTTTTTTAATGGGAAGACTCAGATGGAAGTAGCAGACGAGATTGGAATATCACAGGCTCAGGTTTCAAGATTGGAAAAGGCCGCATTGAAACAGTTGAAAAAATATGTTTAGCCAGGGGGGAATGCAAGGTGAAAAGAAGTCTGTTATTGGTGTTCCTAACCGCACTGATATTGGCTATATTGGTGCCTCTTTCTATCAACATAACGCAGAGTGAACCGGCCTTCACCCGCGACAACTTGATCTTTATTCATACCGCCGCCAATAGTCAGTAGCTATTAATGGTGCCAGGCACTAAACTAACTAAATTATTATGAGTACAAATGCCTCCTATCACCCGGTAACGGGCAATAGGGGGCATGATTATTTTTGGGGAAGGCTGAATTAAACTTTCTATTTCATCAAATTTGGACACTTGGCCTTTAGTATATTTACAAATACATCCTTCTTATCTGGAGAGACCAAGAGTGAATAATAGGTAGTGTCCTTCTTATATCCTAGATCCAGTCGGTCTGCGGACAATGCTGGTCCTTTAACAAAAAAATAATCAGCGATAGTATCATTCGGTTGAATTTTAGTGATTTGCGAGAACGGTATCTTCCACGTCAGTGGTCCGCTTCGAACCATTAGTTGTTCTTCAGTAATTGTATAGTTAGTACCAATGCCTATCCAAATAATTAAAATGACTGCCATTGCTAATAAAATCCTTAATAGTATCGGTGAACTGCTATCTAATGTGCCATTTATACATACAACAATACCAATTATCCCAAGTGCGACCATCCACCAGTCTCTTTTGGAAGAAAAAAACATTATGACTGCCTCCAATGCCACCCTATTATACTTTAAACGACCCACTCTTACTAACATTTATTGTATTATACATTAAATAGTAAGCCCATAATATACTTTTAAGGTATAATGTGGTAGACGAGACATTTAATAGTATAGAGAATTATCAGGAGGTAACTAAAATGAATACTACTATTCCTATCCAAGCTCCCATGGGCGCTCCCCCCTCGTTTCCGAATTTTTATGTTTTAGCTTGGTCATTACTAAATTTTGCAATACTCGTTGCTATTGTGGTGCTTATATTTCGATACTTTAAACAGAAAAATGACTATCGGAATCAATTATTAAATAGGCTGGATAGCTTAATATCATTACTTCAGCATAGGAAAAATGACAACTAAGAGGCAAGTGGGAGAACCGTCCCCACTTGCTCATGTCGTACTGCGTGAGTCAAATTGTCCTGTGTAGACAGGACTTTTTTGTGTTAAAATTTCAATAAAATGAGCGGAGATGTGGCATGGATAATAAAAGACCGGCACGTCTGGTGTGGGACACTGCGTTTAATGAGGAATGTTGGCAGACAGAACACCCCGTCCGGGAGATACAAAGGGTATTAATTAATCCGGTTTTTGATGACCAGGCTTACTTTGAAGAAATAGAAGTTCCAGCCAAGTCCGATAATATAGACAATCTATATTATTACGGCGACAATTATGATTTACTCTGTAATCTAGCTCAATCAGAAGATAATAAAAAAATTGACCTCATCTATATTGATCCACCATATATGAGTGAACTCGATTATCATTCCAACATAAGCATCGGTAATGACTCCCATATACAACAGATCAATCGAGATGCATTTCAGGATAGATGGCCGCTGGGGCTGGATTCCTATTTGGACATGATGTATTGCCGTCTCAAATTGATGCGACGGGTGCTGGCCGATACGGGCAGCATATTTGTGCACGTAGATTGGCACGCCAGTCATTATGTCAGAGTGCTTTTGGACGAAATATTTGGACGGGAAAATTTTATCAATGAAATTGTCTGGTGCTTTTCCGGGGGAAGCAGTTCCCGCAAGTATTTTCATCGCAAACACGATTTGATCTTCTGGTATGCCCATAGTTCTAATTATGTATATAACCCGCAGCATCGTCCGTATACCCAGGGGACCATAGAACGCGGGCTGACCAGTGTAAAGGGCGACCGTTATAAGCTGCATGAAGAAGGAGCTCTAATGCAGGATTGGTGGGTTGATGTCAATAAAATATTAAGCCCTACCGCCTACGAAAACCTTAAATTTCCCACCCAAAAACCCAAAGAGTTAATTAAGCGGCTAGTTGCCTCGGCATCAAAGCCAGGTGATGTGGTGGCTGATTTCTTTTCCGGGTCCGGTAGTCTCGCGGAAGTGTGCAATGAGATGGGAAGGTACTGGATATTATCTGATAACAGTAAACTAGCCCTGCAAACCTGTTTTTACCGTCTTATAAGGTCAGGATCGCCACCATTTGTCATTATGGGCGATTCTGCTGAACAAGATGGCGGCGAACTGATACTAATGAAACCAATTGTGCAAGTTGTTGACGAGAAAAAAATTCTGGTTAATATCGGCATTAAAAATTTTAACCCAGCTAATTTGGATAGACAACCTATTAAAGATGATTTTGCCGACTATATCGAGTTCTGGGAAATTGATCCGAATTATAATGGTGAATATTTTAATTCACGCTATCAAGTGGTCAGAGAGAAACAGAGATATAAGGCAACCATAGCTTTGAATATAGTTTTTCCGACAGCAGCTGGCAACGATATAAAAATAGCAGTAAAGGTTTGGGACGTTTGGGCGAGGCAGACCATGGCACTCGTCAAGATTTAAAGGTTTTGATATCCAACACTCTTACTAATGATTGCGCAGCTTGCTGCCTAGCAAATATACGCCGGCTATGGCGGTAGCGTGTAGAGCCCACCAACCAGGCTCCATAAGACTGAAGGTTCCTGGATCAATCTTATCTGCGCTGCGAAGATTTTTTACCACAGCATCCTTATAATCTGTAAAATCTGAAAGCATTCATTATCCCTCCTAATATAATAATTCTTAAAATAATTAATATTCTATTTTTCCCGGCATCTTAAGTTTTAAGAAAGAAAATTGTCCCAGAATGAATTTAAATGCTTCTAACTTGCATACTTATGGTTTTTATGTTATCAATTGCTTTAGAGGTTAATATAGGCTGTATAATATTACCATTCATGTTATGATGAAAAAATATTAAGGTCATCATGAATGAGGTGGTAGGGATGAATAAGATTGAACTGGCGTGTATATATTTCTTTCACACTCTTAATGGAGTAGGGAACAGAACCCTGTGGAAAATCAAACGAGAGTTTGGAACCTTTCAGAGGTGTTTGGAAGCAGACCAAGGCAGCTTGCTTAATTCGTTGCTTCCGACCTCAGTCCAAGCCGCTATTGCGGAAGCCAAGCACCATGCGGATCCACCGCTGCTGTTAGAGAGGCTGCTAGCGAATGCTATTAATATATGCTGCGTCGAAGATGAAGATTATCCTGAGCTCCTGCGCAGCATTTACGATCCACCCTACATATTCTACTACCGGGGAAGATTAGAAATACTTAAAGAGTTCTGTATAGG
This sequence comes from Syntrophomonadaceae bacterium, assembly GCA_963665865.2. Taxonomy (GTDB): domain Bacteria; phylum Bacillota; class Syntrophomonadia; order Syntrophomonadales; family Syntrophomonadaceae; genus PHAA01. The sequence goes on from CAXXWF010000001.1 coordinate 1,070,408, forward strand.
TGTGGTAGGATCGAGGGCTGCCACCAGCTATGGCAGAATCCAGGCTCGCCGCTTTGGGATTGAATTAGCCAAGCAGGGGATGGTCGTAGTTAGTGGTATGGCGCGGGGGATTGACACTGAAGCCCACCAAGGGGCATTAGAGGCAGAGGGGAAAACGGTCGCTGTTTTAGGCAGCGGCTTGGATGTAGTCTACCCGCCGGAAAACCGGAGATTGTTTGATCGTATATGTGAGAGCGGGCTAGCGATTAGTGAGTTCTCACCCCATACCCATCCGGAACCAGGCAATTTTCCAGTTAGAAACCGTACCATTTCAGGTCTTAGCCGGGGGGTGCTGGTAGTTGAAGCTAAACAAAGGAGCGGTGCCCTGATAACCGCTGACTTTGCCCTAGAGCAGGGACGTGAGGTTTTTGCCATTCCAGGTCCCATTAACAGTAAAAACAGTGCAGGAACCAATTATCTTATTAAACAGGGGGCGTGTCTGGTAAGTTGTATCGAAGATATTCTTGATGATTATGGTTTAAATGATTTTCCTGAAGTCAGACAGGGAGAACTTTTCTTTGATCTGGATAATGAAGAGTCAGCCTTTTTGGAGAATATGGGTCATGAGGCGGTGCATTTTGATACTTTAATTGCAGCCACTGCATTAAGCATGGGGCAATTGAGCACTATGCTCTTAAAAATGGAGTTGAAAGGCATAATTCGCGCATTGCCCGGTAACTACTATGTAAAGATTTAGAAATCATTAGTTGAGAATCTCTCCAGACTCTTTCAATGTGTATTTTGGGGAGGATAAAAATAAAGAGGTGATATTTTGGCGGAAAGCACTCTGGTTATTGTTGAGTCAGCAGCGAAAGCCAAGACTATAGCGAAATTTCTGGGCAAAAACTATCGCGTGAAAGCCTGTGTTGGTCATATCAAAGATTTGCCCCGCAGCAAAATGGGGATAAATGTAGAAGATGACTTTGAACCGCAGTATATAACCATACGCGGTAAGGGTGATCTTCTTAAAGAGATTAAGACCGAGTCGCAGAAATCCAAACGCGTATTACTGGCTACTGACCCGGATCGCGAGGGTGAGGCTATTGCTTGGCATCTGCAAAATTATATAAAGATTCCGGCAGGTTCCAAATGTCGTATTGAGTTTAATGAGATTACATCTGATGCCATCAAGCAAGCCATTAAAACTTCACGCCCGGTGGACATGGATCTGGTCAATGCCCAACAGGCACGCCGGGTTTTGGATCGTCTGGTTGGATATAATCTGAGTCCACTGCTGTGGAGTAAAGTCCGCAAAGGTTTAAGTGCGGGTCGGGTGCAATCAGTGGTTATCAGAATTATATGCGAACGTGAAAAGGAAATAAATGCTTTTATATCCGAAGAATATTGGACCGTAGAAGCCGTATTGACTGCCAAAAAGAGTAAAAATTTCATAGCAAAACTGCTGTCTTTCAAAGGTGATAAACTGGAGATTAGGGGAAAAGCGCAGCAGCAGCAGGTAGTTGGTTATTTGCAATCGGCAGCCTATCGATTAAAAAACATTGATAAAAAAGAGAAGCGCCTCAAAGCCAAACCTCCTTTTATAACCAGTACTATGCAGCAGGAGGCCAATAAGAGATTAGGATTTTCTCCAAGTAAAACCATGCGAATGGCCCAGGAACTGTACGAAGGGCTGGATTTGGGGAAAAAAGAGACCGTAGGTCTAATCACCTACCTTCGTACTGATTCCACCCGTATAGCCAGTGTTGCCCAGGCGGAAGCCCTGGAATACATTAAGGCCGAGTATGGACCCGATTACGCGCCGGCTGCTCCCAATGAATATAAAAGCCGAAAATCAGCTCAGGACGCCCATGAAGCGATCCGGCCGTCATCTGTTTTGCGTACTCCCGAAAGCATAAAAGCCTATCTCGGCCGGGATCAGCACCGTCTGTATAAACTGATCTGGGAACGATTTATAGCCAGCCAAATGACCAGTGCAGTATTTGATACCGTGTCCGCTGATATAGAAGCGGGAGACTATGGTCTGCGCGCTAATTCTTCACAGTTAAAATTCCCGGGTTACAAAAGGGTCTATCATGATACCGAGGAAGACGAAATAAAAAATCCTATTCCCGATTTGAAGCCCGGTCAAGTCCTGGAACTTAAGGAATTGATGCCTGAGCAACATTTTACGCAGCCCCCGCCCCGCTACACCGACGCCAGTTTGGTAAAATTGCTGGAAGAAAAGAATATTGGACGGCCCAGCACCTATGCCCCGATTATTGAAACCATACTTAAACGTCATTATGTGGAACGTCAAAACAAACAATTTGTACCTTCGGAATTAGGGTTCATCGTAGTTGATTTGTTGACCCAACACTTTAGCAACATTTTGGAAACCCAATTTACCGCTAAAATGGAGGAAGACCTGGATCTTATCGAAGACGGGCAGCTGAATTGGAAAGGGGTTATCCGAGATTTCTATGGTCCTTTTAACGCGGATCTGGAAAAGGCTCAGGACCTGATTGAAAAGGTTGAAATAAAGGATGAAGAGGCAGGCAAAGATTGCATTAAGTGCGGCCGACCCATGTTCATCAAATATGGCCGCTTTGGCAAATTTATTGCCTGTTCGGGTTTTCCCGAATGCCGACATACCGAATCACTGAATGAAGAGGCGGGGGTTGGCTGTCCATTCTGCGGTGGCGCGGTAGTTGCCCTCAAATCTAAAAAGGGACGTAAATACTACGGATGTAAAAACTACCCGGAATGTAATTTCCGTTCCTGGAATAAGCCTACCGGGGAAAAATGCTCTGTCTGTGGAGATGCCATCGTGGAAAAGCTAAATAAGAATAAAGAAGTGGAACTGATTTGCCAGAATCCAGAATGCAAACACCGCCAAGAAAAGGAGAACTAAATTGCCAGTAGTTCATGTAATTGGAGGAGGTCTGGCCGGTTCGGAAGCTGCCTACTATATAGCCCAAGCTGGATTAAAGGTAAAACTTTGGGAAATGAGACCCCAGCAGCAGACACCTGTACATAGGTCCGGCCAGTTAGCGGAACTAGTGTGCAGTAACTCACTTAAGTCGGAATTAGACAATACGGCTCAGGGTTTACTCAAAGAAGAAATGAGAGCGATGGGGTCCTTAATTCTGCAGTGTGCAGACCAGACTAGGGTTCCTGCCGGGTCAGCACTGGCTGTAGATCGGGAGCGTTTTTCGGAATTAGTTACGAACCGGGTAGAGTCTCATCCTGGCATTGAAATTATTCGTGAGGAAGTTAAAGATTTGCCGGTGAGCGAACCAACCATCGTTGCTACCGGACCTCTAACCGCTGGGCCGCTTTTTGCAGAACTAGCCCGCATTAGCGGGGAGGAGAACCTATATTTTTATGATGCGATAGCCCCCAGCGTAACCTTGGAAAGCTTGAATAAAGATAAAATATTCAAGTCTTCACGCTACGACAAGGGCACAGATGACTATTACAACTGTCCTATGAGCCAAGCGGAATATGAAGAATTCTACCACAGCCTGGTAGATGCTGATGTCAAAGAAGGCCACAGTATAGACAAACGATTCTTTTTTAATGGCTGTATGCCGGTGGAAGTAATGGGCCGGCGGGGTATAGATACTCTGAGGTTTGGTCCGATGAGGCCAGTAGGCTTATTGGATCCGCGTACTGGCAAAAGAGCTTGGGCTGTAGTCCAACTGCGCCAGGAAAATCAAGAGGGCACTGTCTATGGATTGGTAGGATGCCAAACCCGTCTGAAATGGGGGGAGCAGGCCCGGGTCTTTCGACTCATACCCGGCCTAGAAAACGCTGAATTTGTAAGGTATGGTGTAATGCATCGAAATACCTACATAAACAGCCCTCAATTGCTTGAGCCGACCTTGCAGTTTAAAAAAATTCCGAATCTATTATTGGCCGGGCAGATCACAGGGGTGGAAGGCTACATGGAATCGGCGGCAACCGGAATCCTAGCCGGCATTAATATGGTCCGTCATATCAGGCAGCAAGAAATGCTGGTAATGAGTAATTGCACCATGCTGGGAGCACTCGTAGGGTTTATCACCGAGACCGGATCCAAAGACTTTCAACCCATTAACGCTAATTTCGGTATTCTGCCGGCCTTACCAAATCCCATAAGAGATAAGAAAATACGCTATGAGGAATATGTTAAGCGCTCTCGGAATATAATGGTTGATGTAAAAAAAGAGTTAACCTAGCAGGTGGTAATAGGAGTGACACAGGAGAACCGTCCCCTTGTGTCCCCTTGTGTCAGATGGAGGTGGATATTGTGCTAGCAAAACATGTGGAAGATTTCCTGACCCATTTACGAGTGGAAAAGAGTGCCTCCAGTTTAACCCTGATCAGTTATAGAACCGACCTGGCTCAATTTTTTGAATTTGTTGCTGCTCATTGCCAGGTTGATAAAGACGCCATACCCTTGGCTTGCCTCAATCACTTGACGGTTAGAGAATATATCGGACAGATGCAGAAGCATGATTTGTGCAGATCAACCATCGCCCGTAAATTAGCAGCTTTGAGGTCTTTTGTCAAATATCTCTGCCGTGAGAATATACTCGAAGGTAATCCTATCGCTAATATTTCTACACCGAAACTGGAAAAGAAATTGCCCCGGTTTCTATATCCGGTAGAAACAGGTCTTTTAATGGACGCACCTGATACCAGCCAGGTGGCAGGGCTCCGGGACAAAGCCATATTGGAGACACTGTATGCCGCTGGGGTTAGGGTTAGTGAACTGGTGGGCATTAATATACCTGACCTGGAATTGGATGAAAGATGGATAAAAATAAGGGGAAAAGGTGGTAAGGAACGACTAGCTCCGCTCGGTCAGCAAGCGAAGGATGCCATTGAGAGTTACGTTAGGCGGGCTCGGCCATATCTGTTAGCAGCAAGCGATACCTCCACAGAGGCCTTGTTTTTAAATAAATCCGGCACTCGTCTTTCAGTTAGGAGTATTAGGAACATAATCAATAAGTACGTAACCCAGTTAGCATTAAACCAAAAGGTTAGTCCGCATACCCTTAGACATTCATTTGCCACCCACCTGTTAAATGGCGGGGCAGACTTGCGATCAGTGCAGGAACTCTTGGGTCATGTCAAGTTGTCTACTACTCAGATTTACACTCATCTTACTAAAGACAGGATCAAAACAATTCATGACGAAACGCATCCACGGAGGTGATATTATGTTTGAAGCAACTACCATAGTGGCGGTTAAAAAGGACGAAGTTATGGCCATTGCCGGCGATGGTCAGGTTACCTTTGGGCAGAACATTGTGATGAAAAACAATGCCGTTAAAATCAGGAAGCTCTATGAAGGTAAAGTTGTAGCCGGATTTGCTGGATCAGTAGCCGATGCTTTTATGCTTTTTGACAAATTTGAAGAAAAATTAAAAGAAACCAGCGGTAATTTAACCAGAGCTGCGGTGGAAGTTGCCAAAGAGTGGCGCAGTGACAGGGTCCTGCGCAAATTGGAAGCCCTGCTCATTGTAGCTGATCGGGACCGGATGTTTATTATATCCGGCAATGGTGAAGTTATTGAACCTGATGATGGTATAACCGCGATTGGATCAGGAGGATCTTATGCTCTGGCTGCCGCCCGAGCCCTGGCGCGTTTTACCGATATGCCCGCTCCGGAAATAGCGCGCGAGGCTTTAAAAATTGCTGGAGAAATCTGTGTGTTCACTAACGATCGGATTACGGTCGAAGTAGTCGAATAGACAAATTGAACAAAGGAGATATTCGAATTGCAAAATCTAACGCCGAAAGAAATTGTAGAGGAACTTGATAAATATATTATTGGCCAAAAGGATGCCAAAAAGGCGGTTGCAATCGCTCTGCGCAACCGCTATCGCCGCAAATTGCTGCCTGATGAATTAAGCGACGAGATATATCCTAAGAATATTATCATGATTGGTTCTACCGGAGTTGGAAAGACGGAAATTGCCCGACGGTTGGCTAAGTTGGTTAAGGCGCCCTTTATAAAGGTGGAAGCCAGCAAATTCACCGAAGTTGGTTATGTAGGGCGTGATGTTGATTCTATGATCAGGGATCTAGTTCAGACATCTCTGCGTATGGTCAAACAGGAAAAGATGGAAGAGGTTGCGGAAAAAGGCGCGATATTAGCGGAAGAGAAAATAATTGACTATCTGTTGCCGCTGCCCGAAAGGAACAGTAAGGCCAATAGAAATCCGTTAGCGTTTTTGATGGGTCAAACCCAGGAAGAACCTCAGGAGGATGATGTTTACCGCCGTCGTCTGCATGATGCCGAAAAACAGAGGGAGATTATGCGGCAAAAATTAATGCGCAAAGAACTGGAAGAAGAAATCATCGAAATTGAAGTAGAGGAAAAAAATAATTCGTTCATTGAATTACTTTCGGGGTCTGGGGCTGAAGAAATGGGGGTTAACCTACAGGATGTCATGGGTGGGCTCCTTCCTAAGAATATTAAGAAACGGAAACTAAAAGTTGAAGAAGCTCGCAAAATTTTGAGCTATGAAGAAGCAGCGCGGCTGATTGATGTAGACGAAGCTAACCGGGAAGCCATTAGAAGAGTGGAAGAAGATGGGCTGGTCTTCCTGGATGAAATAGATAAAATAGCCGGCAAGGAAGGTTCATACGGTCCCGATGTGTCCAGAGGCGGGGTGCAGCGAGATATACTGCCAATAATTGAAGGCTCAACGGTGATTACCAAGTATGGACCGGTAAAGACTGATCATATTCTATTCATTGCCGCGGGAGCATTTCATGTCAGCAAACCTTCGGACTTGATACCGGAATTGCAGGGTAGATTTCCTATCCGGGTGGAGCTGGAAAGTCTTAAGAAGGATGACCTTAAAAGGATTTTAACCGAACCGCATAATTCATTGCTCAAACAGTACACCGCTTTATTGTCTACGGAGAAGGTTACCCTTGATTTTGCCGGCGATGCAGTTGATTATATTGCGGAAATAGCGTTTGAAGTCAATGTCCGGACGGAGAATATAGGAGCTCGCCGGCTTCATACTATCATGGAAAAGGTGTTGGAGGACTTGTTATTTGAGGCACCTGATATGCGGGGCCAGGCGATCAGCATCGATCGGGAGTATGTTGAAAAAAGGTTGAAGAAGATAGTGCAAGACGAGGATCTGAGCCGGTATATCCTATAGTTAGGCATAGGATTTTATCCTGGTATGGTTAAACGGGAACTATTTAAACGGTATATTGTTGGGACGAACCCACGGCTAATCTTGCCAAAGGTGATGCACTTGTGATATATTATCATATGACGATTTCGCACGCTATCTGACCGCTGGGAATGTGCTCACTGAGTCTCCCAAGGGATGAAGAAGCGGAGGATTAAAACAAATAGGAGGTGTGGCCGGTGTCAGTAATAACAATGAAACAGCTGCTGGAAGCAGGTGTTCACTTTGGACACCAGACAAGAAGATGGAACCCTAAGATGGACCGCTATATCTATATGGAGAGAAACGGCATCTACATTATTGATTTGCAGCAGACCGTGAAGAAATTTGATGAAGCTTATAATTTTATCAAAGAGGTGGTTGCAGGAGGCAAAGGGGTACTTTTCGTCGGTACCAAGAAGCAGGCTCAGGAGACCATTAAGGATGAAGCTAAACGGTGCGAAATGTTTTTTGTCAATCAGCGCTGGTTAGGCGGTATGTTGACCAATTACAAAACTATTCGCAAACGTGTATTTAGATTGAAAGAATTGGAGAAAATGGAAGCAGATGGAGCATTTGAGGTGCTCAGCAAAAAAGAAGTTGCCAAACTCAGAAATGAATGGGAAAGACTGGAGAGATTCTTAGGCGGTATCAAGGATATGGACAAACTGCCGGGAGCAGTTTTTGTGGTTGACCCGCGCAAGGAAAAGATCGCAGTTGCAGAGGCTCGCAAGCTCCATATACCGGTAGTTGCTATTGTGGATACGAATTGCGACCCTGATGAAATTGATTATGTGATACCCGGAAATGATGACGCCATTCGCGCAGTAAGATTAATTTCAGCTAAAATAGCTGATGCAGTTTTAGAAAGCAAACAGGGAGAACAAATTACCGGATAAGGTTTACGTGAAGGGTGAATGGGTTTTCCTGTACACCCTTTTTTTTATGAGAAAAGCCATAATATTAGAGGAGGTTTTCAAGTGGAAATTACAGCAGGTTTGGTGAAAGAATTGCGGGAGAGAACCGGTGCAGGCATGATGGACTGTAAAAAGGTATTGGTAGAGACCTGCGGAGATATAGAAAAAGCTATCGATGAGCTCCGGACCAAGGGTTTGGCCAAAGCGGCTAAAAAGGCAGGCCGGGTAGCCAGCGAAGGTGTTGTGATGTCTTATATACACGGCAAAGGTCGTATTGGAGTTATGGTTGAAGTGAACTGTGAGACCGACTTTGTTGGCAACACCGATCAGTTCAAGCAGCTGGCGTATGATATAGCTATGCAGATTGCCGCTTCCAATCCAGATTATATTTCACGTGAAGAAGTGCCGGCAGCCGAATTGGACCGGGAGCGGGAAATAATAAAAGCCCAGGCTCGGGAAGAGGGAAAACCGGAAAAAGTTATAGAAAAGATGCTGGATGGGCGAATCGAAAAATATTTCAAAGAACACTGTCTGTTAGAACAGCCCTTCATTAAAGATCAAGACAAGACCATCCAGGAGCTGGTCCATGAAAATGTGGCTAGAATAGGCGAGAACATTTCGATTCGCAGATTCGCTCGCTACGAGCTTGGGGAAGGCATAGAAAAAGAACAGAGTGATTTTGCGGCTGAGGTCATGTCCCAGATTAAGGGTTAAGTACACGCGATCACTGGGTTAGGGCAAAGATGGAATCTGGGAGGGTAGTAATTGCAAAATCCCAAATATAAAAGAGTGATATTAAAACTCAGCGGGGAGGCCCTGGCAGGCGAGAAGGGCTATGGCATAGAACATGGGGTCTTAACATCCATTGCCAGGCAGGTAGTTGAGGTAACGCAAAAGGGCGTGGAGGTAGCGATCGTGGTGGGCGGGGGCAATATTTGGCGTGGGGTCTCGGGAAGCGCCAAAGGAATGGATCGAGCTACTGCTGATTATATGGGAATGCTGGCCACAGTTATTAATTCGCTGGCTATGCAGGACGCATTAGAGAACGAAGGCATGGTAACCAGAGTTATGTCAGCCATTGAGATGAAAGAAGTTGCTGAGCCGTACATTAGACGCCGGGCTATGCGCCATCTGGAAAAAGGTCGAGTAGTGATCTTCGCGGCCGGAACAGGAAATCCCTACTTTTCCACTGATACGACGGCCGCCTTAAGGTCGGCCGAAATAGAAGCTGAAGCCATTCTTATGGCGAAGAAAGTCGATGGCGTCTATGATTCTGACCCGGTTGGTAATCCTCAAGCGGTCAAATTTAATCGTTTGGATTACATTGATGTAATCAAACGGGGTCTCGGAGTAATGGATTCCACCGCAGCTTCTCTATGTATGGACAATAACATACCAATTATTGTATTTGATTTAACTAAAGAAGGTAATATTCTTAAGGCAGTAATGGGCGAGGATATTGGCACCTATGTAGGGAGGTAGTAAAATGATAGATGATATTATGGAAGATGCCGAAAGCAGAATGAACAAAGCCATAGAGCACTTAAACAGCGATTTTGCTGGGATGAGGGCTGGAAGGGCTAATCCGGCTATGGTTGATAAATTAATGGTTAATTATTACGGAACCCCAACCCCGCTTAACCAGATGGCCAATATCAATGTGCCAGAAGCTCGATTACTTATAATAAACCCTTGGGATAAAGGAAGTATTGTCGATATTGAGAAGGCCATAATGAAATCCGACCTGGGAGTAAACCCCAATAACGATGGCAATGTTATTAGAATTAATTTGCCCCAGTTAACTGAAGACCGGAGAAAAGATCTGGTTAAAGTAGTAAAGAAACGAGCCGAAGAAGGCAAAGTCGCTGTTCGTAATATCAGAAGAGAAGCCAACGATTTGCTCAAAGCCAGTGAAAAAGACAAATTGATTTCTGAAGATGCCAGTAAAAAAGGACTTGACGACATTCAAAAAGTCACCGATAAATTTATTAAAGACATAGACTATATACTGCAGCTTAAAGAAAAAGAAATTATGGAAGTGTAATCAATGTTGCTTTTAAAAAGGCCTTTTATAATTGTACGGTTATAACATCGATTTAGTGCCCCCTTTTATGGGGGTTTTATTTATCAAACGCCTTAGAAGGCGTTTGATAAATAAAAAGCTCGCGGCGCGATGCACACAAAACGCTAAAGGAAGGCGCTATAGCGCCCGCGTTTTGGCGCACAATTCGCGCAAGCGCTCATTGAATATTAAAACACCTCTTTAGACATCTTCCTCTATAGGTGGGGATAAACCGATTTTTCCCTAGTGGTGGGTAGGGGCCCCGACTGAGAAGGCGTTTGATAAATAAAACGCTCGCGGTGCGATGCACACAAAACGCGAAGGGAAGGCGCTATAGCGCCCGCGTTTTGGCGCACAATTCGCACAAGCGCTCATTGAATAATTATAGCGAGAGAAGGGGAACTGTGGCCAAGCATAAAAATGTAATTGCCGATAAGATTGATTCAAGCGCGATGCCTCGACACATCGCGGTTATAATGGATGGTAACGGGAGATGGGCGCAGAAACGATTGCTGCCTCGAAGTATGGGGCACAGGGCTGGTATGGCCGCATTAAAGGAAATTGTGAAAGTTTGCGATGAACTCAAGATTCCATTTTTAACTGTGTTTGCGTTTTCAACCGAAAATTGGAAAAGACCGATAACGGAGATAGATTTTCTAATGAACCTGCTGGTTGAATATCTGCAAAAAGAGTTGGACGAATTACATAAGAATAATGTGCGCATTCATGTGATGGGTGATTATACTGTTATTCCCCGAGAATGTCAGCTGGAAATAGAAAATGCCATCGAAAAAACGCGAAACAATGGAGGATTAGTATTTAATATCGCTATAAACTACGGTTCCCGTCAGGAAATTATGACGGCCGTAAAATTATTAGCTGAAAAAATAATACAAACGGAGATGATAATAGAAGAGCTTAATGAAAACACGTTTTCCCAACTACTTTATACTGGGGATATGCCGGATCCTGATTTGCTCATTCGTACGGCAGGAGAGATGCGGATAAGCAATTTCATGTTATGGCAGATTGCTTATGCTGAGATTGTCATATCTGACACCCTTTGGCCCGATTTTTCCCGGGAGGACTTGATTATGGCGATAAAAACTTATCAGGCCAGAGATCGTAGATTTGGCGGCTTAAGCCGATGATAGGCGGAATGATATTTATATGCTTAAAACTCGTATAATCACTGCATTGGTTGGCGTCCCTCTATTATTGGGGGCATTGTATCTGGGTGGGAATTACTGGCGGGGTTTGGTTCTCTTGTTGGCGAGCATTACTTTGCTTGAATATACTGCTATGATGCACCTCCAAGGCTTTAAACCAATAGTTATACCAACTGTCGGAATAGCCTTGGTATTATTGTTCCGGGTGCAGCTTGATCAGTATGTGGCTGGTCTGTTTTTTGTGGGCTGGCTGTTAATGATACTCTACATGGTCATTGATTATCCCCGTTTCAATTTTATTGATCTGGCCCTGAGTTTTTTCGGGGCATTTTACTGCGGTTACTTATTCAGTTATGCCTTGGCTATCCCCGAATTGCAGGGAGCATATCTAAACTTACTACTTTGTTTACTATTGACCTGGGCGAGTGATATTGGTGGTTACTTGTTTGGCACGCTCTGGGGCAAGCACAAGTTATCTCCCCAGCTTAGTCCCGGTAAGACTGTAGAGGGGGCTGTTGGAGCCGTATTTTTGACTATAATAGCCGCGGTGAGCTTCAAATATATATTTAGTATGGAATACATGAGTCTGTTCTACACAATTTTATTGGGAGTTTGCGCTAGTGGGGGGGCCCAGCTGGGTGACCTGCTGGAATCAGCCCTAAAAAGATATTTTGGAGTAAAAGATGCCGGCAGTATTCTTCCCGGGCACGGAGGGGTACTGGATCGATTTGACAGTTTGATGCTGGTTTTGCCCGTCGTCTACTATTTCCTGGTGGTATTTGGGTAAATCCGAGAATAATAATATAACAGAGCTATAACCATGAAAAGAGGTCTAAGTGAGGTGACCAAGTTTGGATCCTGAACTGCAGAAAAACCTAAAAAAACTTATAAAATGGACCGTTTACGTTATGGTCCTGCTCTGCATATATCTATTATTTAACTATGTCTTTCCCATATTGACTAGGATACTCATCTATTTCCCAGTGATTTTTATGCCTTTTATTTTCGCGATACTACTGGCCTTGATGATTGAACCGGTGGTTAATGTATTTGAAATACATGGGAGATTCAAGCGTAGTTGGGCGGTGTTTTCCAGCCTAATTTTAGTTATAGGGGGTTTTGTCTCAGTATTACTAATGCTAGCGGCGGTGATTATTAGAGAAATGTCCTCATTATATAGACTGGCTCAATCTCATTCAGACGAAGTTATTGGCCAGGTTATGACTTCTTTGAGTGATTTTCGCTTATCGTACCTAGAATTAAACCTGCCACCTCAAGTGCAGGCTGCGGTTCAAGATAATTTGCAAAATGGCCTTCACATAATACAGCAGCTCATGAACAGCAGTATTAATGCCCTTATGCAAGCCTTTATCAAATTGCCAGGAATACTTGTATTTATAGGTATTGCCACTGTAGCAGCTTTCTTAATTATTAAAGATCGGGCTTTGATACGTACCTTTGTCATTGAAATTCTGCCTGCCTCGGGGCGCTCCAAAGGTATTAATGTAATAAATGATCTGCTCAAAGCGTTAAGTGGTTTTATAAAAGCATACAGTATATTGATTACGATTACGGCTGTAATAACCATGGTTTCGCTCAGAATATTGGGAGTGGAATATGCATTCCTGTTAGGAATTCTGGTGGGGATAATGGATATATTACCTGTATTGGGTCCGGGAGCAATTATAGTACCCTGGATAATATGGGAATTTATGAACGGCAATACAGGCATGGGCATAGGCCTTGTGGTGGTATATGCAATGATAACCGTTATCAGACAATTTCTGGAACCTCAGATTGTAGGAGATAGCATCGGTCTCCATCCCTTAGCAACCCTGATGTCTCTCTATATAGGTCTGCAATTGGGGGGATTTATGGGGATGGTACTGGGACCAGTGCTGATGGTAATATTTATAGCCAGTTATCGAGCGGGATTGCTGGAGAGATTTGACTGGAGGCACAAACATGAGTGATAGACCAAGTAATATCGTCATACTGGGTTCAACCGGATCAATAGGTGAACAAGCTCTGCAGGTCATTGACAGGCATCCTGACAAATTTAGGGTCGTGGGGCTGGCTGCCCGGGACGAAGTTGATGCAATAGCTTTGCAAGTGGAAAAATACCAGCCTAGGGCGGTAGCCCTGAGTGATGAAAAGTGCTACAGTAAGCTAAAAGATAAGTTGGCCCATCCGTGCCACATAAATATGGGTTTGGAGGGTATGTGTGAAATAGCTTCCCTTGATAACGTTGATACTGTATTAGTAGCGGTGAGTGGTGCCGTGGGAATTCTTCCCACCATTGCTGCCATTAACCAATCCAGGCGAATAGCTTTGGCAAATAAAGAGACCCTGGTGGCGGCCGGCGAATATGTCATGAATCTGGCCCGGACTAAGGGGGCTATGGTGATACCGGTTGACAGTGAACATTCGGCTATATTTCAATGTTTGCAGGGCGAGACCAAACATTTGCGTAACCTATGGCTAACCGCTTCAGGCGGCCCTTTCCGGGATTTTGACCAGGAGCAGCTAGCCAATGTGACTGTTGATATGGCTCTTAAGCACCCTAATTGGAAAATGGGACCTAAAATAACCATTGATTCAGCTACCTTAATGAATAAAGGCCTGGAGGTAATTGAAGCCCATCATTTATTTGCGGTTGACTATGAACATATTAAGGTACTCGTTCAAAAGGAGAGCGTAATTCACTCCATGGTGGAGCTGGTGGATGGCTCCTTCCTGGGCCATTTGGGAGTAGCTGACATGAGGATTCCTATTCAGTATGCATTAACTTACCCAGCAAGATTTGATTCACCTGCCGCTGCGCTTGATTTTAGTGAAATAGGCTGCATCCATTTTCAAAAACCGGACATGGTTAAGTTTCCCTTACTGCAAATGGCCTACCAGGCTGGGCGTCAAGGCGGAACCCTGCCGGCCGTAATGAATGCTGCCAATGAAACGGCCGTCAACTATTTTCTGAATGGCAGGATTAAATTTTTGGAAATAGCCGATTCGGTTGCAGCAGTGCTGGAAAAACATGTTTTGATCAGCAATCCAGATCTGGAAGAAATATTTGCAGCTGACAGCTGGGCTCGAGAGTACTGTCATAGTTTAATTAAGAAGGGAGAATACTGATGACTATAATAATAGCCATATTTATTTTAGCTATACTCGTTTTGGTTCATGAGCTGGGTCATTTTTTAGCAGCTCGCCTCATAGGAATACCGGTACATGAGTTTAGTCTGGGATTTGGTCACAGACTATATTCTACCAAGAAAAATGGGGTAGAATACTCTTTGCGTATGATTCCATTGGGTGGATTTGTGCGTATGGCCGGTGAGGAACCCGGAGATATGAACCACCCTGACGGCTTTAATAATCGTAAACCATGGGAGAAGATAGCGGTTTCATTTTCTGGCCCGTTTATGAACTTTGTTATGGCCATATTGATCTTTATTTATACATTTGCGGTAATAGGCGTCGTGCAGCCGGTTAACGAAGCCGTAGTCGGCGAATTATTGCAGGGGAAACCAGCGTACACGGCTGGTCTGCAGACCAATGACCACATCCTCAGTGTAAACGGAAATGATATTGACAGTTGGGAACACTTTGTCAATACGATCAAGGATAACCCGGTAGGCACTTCGTTACATGTTAAAGTCGACCGAAATGGAGCGGTCAGCACCGTTACTCTGAATTCGATCGCGGATGAAACTACCGGCAATCCCATAATAGGAGTTTATCCCCAGGTAAAGTACGCAAGACAGGGCATATTTACCGCAATTAGACTTGGGTTTCTCCAGACCTACCAGATGACATTGCTTCTTCTGAGCGGCCTGGGAATGCTTTTCACCGGGGCAGCCTCTGCATCTGATCTGGCCGGTCCCGTGGGAATATTCAGCATGGTTGGAGAAGCCGCCCGTGGGGGAGCGGTATATCTATTGATGTTTTCCGCCTTCTTAAGCATAAACCTGGGCATCGTTAACCTCCTGCCCATTCCTGCCTTGGATGGCAGCAGAATGGTATTTGCTCTGGTGGAGGCAGTGCGGCGCAAACCTATGGACCCTGAAAAAGAGGGCTTTATCCACTGGGTAGGTTTTTTATTCCTTATGTTAATCATTATTTTTGCTACCTACAATGATATTGTTAGATTGATTAAGGGATGATGTAATGCGCAGGAAATCAAGAACTATTAAAATCGGCCCAGTTGCGGTGGGGGGGGACAACCCGGTTGTGGTTCAATCCATGACCAACACTGATACCCGCAACATATTGGCAACTGTAGCCCAAATAAAACGCTTAGAAGAAGCTGGATGCGAGATAATAAGGGTAGCCGTACTGGACGAAGAGGCGGCCACGGCTATCCGCGTAATAAAAAAATCTATTACTATACCAATGATTGCCGATATTCATTTTGATTATAAGTTGGCACTCAAAAGTATTGAAGCGGGTGTGGATGGTCTGCGCATTAATCCCGGCAATATTGGTGATGAGAAAAAGGTGGCCGCCATAGTATCGGCTTGTAAAGACCGCTCAATTCCAATTCGCATCGGTGTTAATTCCGGATCTCTGGATAAAGAGAAAATCGAAAAATACGGTGGTGTCTGTGCTGAAGCCATGGTAGACAGCGCTCTGGATAATATTAAGATACTTGAAGACATGGATTTTCGCGAGATTAAAATATCTTTGAAATCCTCTTCGGTTTTATTGAGCTTGGAGGCATATCGAATGATAGCAGCCCAGGTGGACTATCCTCTGCATTTAGGGATAACAGAAGCTGGAACCAAAGATAGGGCTCTCATAAAATCCGCCTTGGGGATTGGCATGCTTCTCTACGAAGGTATAGGTGACACAGTTCGTTTATCTTTGACCGCTGACCCCGTGGACGAAGTCTGGGCCGCTTATGAGCTATTAAGGACATTAGGTTTGCGCAACCGAGGCATGGAATTAATTTCTTGTCCTACCTGTGGGCGTTGTGAGATTGATTTAATCAAATTGGCTGAGGAAGTTGATGGTCGGATACGCACCATGCCGGAGCCGCTTAAAGTAGCAGTCATGGGTTGCGTGGTCAATGGACCTGGTGAAGCTCGGGAAGCTGATGTTGGGCTCGCGGGGGGAAGAGGTTTCGGGTTTCTCTTTCGCAAAGGCGAGATAATTAAAAAGGTTCCCGAGGGAGAAATGCTGGACGAGCTCTTAGGGGAGATCGAGAAGATAAAAAATGCATGAGATAGAACGGGGAGTAAACGATAGACGCGGGTTCGCTTCGCTCACACACTGACCCTTTGAGCGCGGACTGACGCTGATTTTAAAAGAAAAATTAGACACCAAATATCCCGAATAATGTGTTATTGCAGCGCCATTAAGTCAAGTTCAGTGATATCCAATTAACACCGTTTATAACTAAAATTATATAACTCGGTATCCTAAAAAGAATAAGAAGTCTGCGATAGTCCGCGCCCGGAGGGTCCGCGTTAGTCAGCGTCTATCGTTCCCAATTTCGTAAGTATATTAAGGAGGCATAAGCAGTGAAGGCATCGAATTTATTTTATCCTACTTTAAGAGAAGTACCCAGCGAAGCGGAAATAGCCAGCCATCAATTATTGCTCAGAGCTGGGTTTATTAGAAAAACATCGGCAGGAGTATACAGTTATTTGCCCCTGGCCATGCGGGTGCTGAGAAAAATCGAAAATATCGTCCGGGAGGAAATGGAGCGGGCCGGAGGGCAAGAGTTGCTTATGCCGATTATACAACCAAAAGAACTCTGGGAGAAATCAGGGCGTTGGTCAGTATATGGAGATGAGATGTTCCGCTTAGTTGACCGTCATAACCGGGGTTTTGCGCTGGGGCCTACCCATGAAGAAATAATCACTACTCTGGTTGATGCTGAGGTACATTCCTATCGTGATTTACCTTTACTTCTTTATCAGATTCAGAACAAATATCGGGATGAGATACGTCCTCGCTTTGGGTTGATGCGTGGTCGTGAATTTATAATGAAAGACCTCTACTCATTTGATCAAGATTATGCTGGTCTGGATATTTCCTACCAGAAAATGTACGCCGCCTACCGAGCTATCTACACCCGGATGAAATTAAATTATCGGGTCGTGGAGGCAGACAGCGGTGCCATTGGCGGCAATGAAAGCCATGAATTTATGGTCCTGGCCGACAGTGGGGAGTGCACCATACTATACTGTGACAATGAGATTTGCGATTATGCAGCCAATGTTGAAAAGGCAGAATGTCCGGCGCCCGATGAGCCTTCTTCTCCAAGCAAAATGAAGACTGTCAACAAAATCTATACCCCCGGACTGCGAACCATTCAGGATCTGGTTAGTGACCTGGGTATTTCTGCCCAAGATCAGGTGAAGACTCTGATGTACAGTGTGGATGGCGAAATTGTGGCAGTGGTGCTGCGCGGTGACCGCGATCTAAACGAGATTAAACTAAAAAACTTCTTGAATTGCAGGGAGTTGTTCATGGCCGATGAGAGCTCGGTACGGGCGCAGTGTGCCGCCGGGTTTGGATCGTTAGGACCGCTCGGCTTAAAGGCTAAAATCTATGCTGACCTGGAAGTTGCCGCCATGCGCAATTTTAGCTGCGGTGCTAATGAAGATGATTACCACTATATCAATGTAAACATGGGACGGGACTTTGTACCCGAAGCAGTGGTTGATTTGAGAAATGCGGTGGAAGGCGATCTTTGCCCGCTTTGTAATGGTAATTTGCAAGCCCTGCGGGGCATCGAGGTCGGTCATATATTTAAACTAGGCACGAAATATTCGGACGCTCTGGAAGCTGGTTATCGAACCGCCGATGGTGAAGAGAAGCCAATGGTGATGGGGTGCTATGGCATTGGGATATCACGCACCCTGGCCGCAGCTGTCGAGCAGAATAACGATAATAATGGGATTATATGGCCGATGCCGATTGCTCCTTATCACGTTATTATTATTCCCGTTAACACTAAGAAAGAAGAGCAAATGCAGGCTGCCGAAGATATTTATGAAAAGTTAATCAGGCTGGGCGTAGAAGTTATTTTAGATGACCGGGATGAGAGAGCCGGAGTGAAATTCAAAGATGCCGACTTAATCGGTATTCCGGTAAAAATTACTATTGGACCTAAATCTTTGCAGGAAAAACAGGTCGAGGTGAAGAAAAGATGGGCAGACGATACCGAATTGATTGATATAGATAAAGTAGTTGATGTAATCTGCGCAATCATCAAAGAAGGTATGGAGAAGTAATTATAGCTAGGGGATCGTTATAAATGTCAAATTATGAAATAATATTCAAGCTTACCCTGGCCTGTATTTTGGGCGGACTCATTGGCTTGGAAAGAGAGAGCCTGAATCGTCCTGCCGGGTTCAGAACCTATACGCTGGTCTGTGTAGGGTCTGCCCTAGCTATGTTGGTATCTATGGATATGTATTTTCAATTTTACCAGACAGTTAGTGTTGATCCTGGACGTATTGCGGCTCAGGTGGTAAGCGGCATCGGTTTTCTGGGAGCAGGTACTATAATGAAAGAAGGAGCTACGGTACGTGGTCTAACGACAGCGGCTGGTCTCTGGGGGGTTGCCTGTATTGGCCTGGCAGTGGGTGCAGGTATGTATTTGCCAGCGGTAGTAACCACCGTCTTAATTCTATTTGTCTTAATTTATTTTATAAAGTTTGAAGAACATTTTACCGGGATGCGTCTTTATAAAGGCCTTGTGTTAGTGGTTAATGACGGCCCAGGTCAGGTTGGCATGGTTGGTTCTCTGCTTGGAGAAATGGGAGTATTGATCAAGAATATAAGTCTTACGCGCTTGGAGTCCGGTGACCTTTTAGAAATTGAGCTGTTGCTCAGTTTACCTTCGGAAATTTCTATAGAAGAGGTTATTCAAAAGCTTTCAACCGCTAAGGGCATGCAGAGTATTGATAGGTTGAACTAAATGGAAGGCCAGGAGGAAAGAAGATGACTCTGCGTTTCCAAACTTTTGTTAATGATAAAATAGACAAACAATTAATTCCCATGTGGGCAGACACTCAGATTAAAAAAGTTGAAATTATTAGGGAAAAAAGGATATGGAAACTCCATTTGCTGGTGCCCCAGCCTATAGCTTGTTCTATTCTCAGGGATACCGAACTACAGTTAAAGTCATATCATAGTTTTCTCGACGGGGTTGAATTGGTTCCCGAACTAATGGAATCTTTTGATTTACTGTCAGGCGTAATACATACCAGGAAGGATGATTTATCATCCTATTTTTTGTTGTCTATAGGGGAAAATCTTCTGGATATACCTTCTACCCGCTGGAGCTATGAAAATTGCCGAGTAGATATTATCAGCTCTAAAAAGGAAATCTATGACCATATCATTGCGGATGAGATATGCCCCCGATTAGCTGAATGGTTCTGGCAGGAGTATTCTCTGCAGATTTTGGTGCGGGCTCTTTATCAGGGTGAACGGGTTAAAAATGAAACCGAGAACTGGATTACAGAACGCAAATTAGAGATAATTGCACCAGTTGTAGATAAGCTTAAGACCGGTAACCGCGGCCCCCTCAACCGGGATAAGAAAAAACAGGTTGCGGCCATTCGCGAGAAATCCATGCAGGTAAGCGAACTGGATGAAGGTCAAATTAACGTTGCCACCGAAGGGGAAATCTGGGATAAAAAGACATTTGTCTTCCCAGATGGGCGTTTGAGCGTATACTACTATTTGACTGATTACAACGATACCATGGCTGTTAAAACTTATTGGAATAAAAGCGATGATGACAAGATTCAGGTGGGTGACCGCATCAAAGTTAAAGGTAGTGTCCGGTATGATAAAAGAACTAAGGAACCGGCCCTAATCATGGAACAGTATGCCCAGTTGGAGAAAAACTACCGTGATGATAATAATGAAGAAAAAAGGGTTGAATTACACGCTCATACCAAAATGAGCGCCATGGATGGACTTACCGAAGTTAAAGAACTGATCCGCAGAGCTGCAAGGTGGAAACACCCGGCGATTGCTATTACAGACCATGCCTGTATTCAGGCTTTCCCGCAGGCCTATGCTACCCTCAAAGAAGTAAATAAAAATAGTGACGATTATAAGCTAAAAGTAATTTATGGCGTAGAAGGATACCTGGTGGAGGAAGACAAGAAAGAAAAGCCCTATCATATAATACTGCTGGCACGTACCAGATTGGGTTTGAAAAACCTTTACAGTCTGGTGAGTATAAGCTACCTGGATCATTTCTATCGTCAACCCCGTATACCTCGTAAGGAATTGGAGAAATACCGGGAAGGGTTGCTGCTGGGAACTGCCTGTGAAGCCGGGGAACTGTATCGCGCTCTGTTGCGTGGCGCTACCGAGGAAGAGCTGAAGACGATTGTAACATTCTATGATTATTTGGAAATTCAGCCGCTTACCAACAATGCCTTCATGCTGCGCAAAGGGCTGGTTAAATCAGAAGAAGAACTAGCCGATATTAACCGTACTATTATTAGGTTAGGACGAGAATATAATAAACCGGTAGTTGCTACCAGCGACGTACATTTTCTTGATCCCCATCATGAAAAATACCGCACTATTATCAAGTCAGGCCAGGCCTACGAAGATGCGGAAGAACAGCTGCCCTTATTTTTTCGCACGACCACCGAAATGTTGGAGGAATTTGCTTATTTGGGCGAAGTGGAAGCAAGGCGCGTAGTTATTGAAGGTCCGGTCTTAATTGCCGGATTGGTAGAGGAAATCAAACCAGTTCCCGATGGTTTTTATCCACCCCAAATAGAGGGGGCCGAGCGGGATATAACTAAGCTCACCTGGCAAAATGCCCATGCGGTCTATGGGCCGGAACTGCCAGCCATTGTGGAAGCGCGCATTGAACGCGAACTCACTTCGATAATAGGACATGGTTTTTCGGTACTCTATCTTATCGCCCATAAATTGGTTAAGAAGTCGAATGAAGACGGATATTTGGTTGGCTCCCGCGGCTCGGTAGGGTCCTCTCTGGTTGCGTACCTGACTGGTATCACCGAGGTAAATGCCCTGCCTCCGCACTACATTTGCCGCAGTTGCTTTTATTGCGAATTTGTTAGTAATAATATGGGCTGCGGTGCAGACCTGGAAGAGAAGGAATGCCCCCAATGTGGTCAGATCCTGTTTAAAGATGGCTTTGATATACCCTTTGAAACATTTATGGGATTTGAGGGTGATAAGGTCCCGGATATTGATTTGAACTTCTCGGGTGACTATCAGAGTCGAGCCCATCAATATGTAGAAGAACTATTTGGCAGCCAAAATGTATTCCGGGCTGGAACTATTTCAACCATCGCCGATAAGACCGCATTTGGTTTTGTAAAAAAATATATTGAAAAACAAGGTCTGGATATTAAAGAGTCGGAAATAGCTCGTCTGGTTCGAGGTATTTCCGGGGTCAGAAAAACTACCGGACAGCACCCCGGAGGGTTGATAGTTGTACCTACTGATATGGATATATTGGACTTTACGCCCTTACAGCATCCCGCTGACAATAAGGAATCAGGGGTGATCACTACCCACTTTGAGTATCATGCGATTGGTGATCAGCTGGTTAAGTTAGATATTCTGGGTCATGACGATCCCACCGTTATAAAAGAATTGGAAGATTTAACTGGAATCAAAGCCGCGTCTATCAGCCTGTCGGAAAAAGAGACAATGCAGCTCTTTTCAGGGGTTGCCCCCCTAGGAGTTCGACCGGAAGACATAGATAGCACAGTCGGTACCTATGGTATTCCTGAGTTTGGCACCCCTTTTGTCCGCCAAATGCTGGAGGCGACCCGGCCCACCACCTTTTCGGAGTTGGTAAGAATCAGCGGACTGTCCCATGGAACTGATGTATGGGCTAACAATGCCCAGAACCTTATTGCTGACAGGACAGCTACTCTAAATGAGGTGATCTGCACCCGTGATGATATAATGACTTATTTGATTCATCAAGATATGAATAAAATTCAAGCATTTGAAATTATGGAAAAGGTACGTAAGGGCAAAGGCTTGAATTCCCAAGATGTTCTCATCATGGAGCAATCGCAGGTCCCGGATTGGTATGTTACAGCCTGTCAAAAGATCAAATATATGTTTCCTAAAGCCCATGCTGTGGCCTATGTTACGATGGCTTATCGTATCGCTTGGTTTAAAATAAATTATCCGCTGGCTTTTTACTCCAGTTTCTTTGGAATCAGGGCGGAAGATTTTGATGCGGAGACGATATTGGAAGGATATGAAGCGGTGCGGGGTAGAATCAAAGAGATTAACAAACTGGGTTATGATGCCTCCCCCAAAGAAAAGAAGCTCATAATAATATTAGAATTGGCTATGGAAATGTATGCGCGGGGTTTTCATTTTAAACCAGTGGATATATATAGATCCGATGCCCATAAGTTTGTATTGGCAGATGGTGGTTTGATTTTGCCATTTGCGGCTTTGCCTAATATCGGCGCAGCAGCAGCTCAAGGCGTCATAAACAGCAGAAACGACGGCGAGTATATATCTGTGCAGGATTTTCAGGCCCGAACCCGATTAAATAAAAATGCCATGGATATGCTAAGGAAAGAAAATTGTTTTGATGGTCTGCCGGAGAAAACCCAGATCAGTCTTTTCGCATAAAAATCCGGTTCTTACCATTATAAACTGCTATAAACTTGAATAATAAAATGGCAATGTGTTATACTTCTAATGTATTCTTGCTAATATTTATTAGAAAGAGTGGGTAACGGCCCACTCTTTCTATTGTAAATACTAAAAGAGTCTAACTTATATGGGGGTGGCGCAGAAATGACTGCCCGGAATGCCATAAGCACAGAGGCAAGATCCATAATTGGCGAAAAACTGGAAGCCACAGGAATTGAGTTATATGATATTGAATACCAAAAAGAGTCCAATGGGTTGATATTAAGAATCTATATAGACACCCCCCAAGGGGTAGATACCGACACATGTGTAACCGCTACGCGGATTATCAAGGATTTTGTAGATACCCTTGATGATTTGGACTATGATTACCTGGAAGTTTCATCACCGGGAATAGACCGAATAGTGAGTCAGGATAGCGATTTTGCAAAATATCGAGGTTCAAAAGTAATGGTCAAAACCATTCGACCGGTGGAGGGCAAGAAGAAATTCATAGGTATACTGGCTGAAGTCAATTCGAACATATTGGATCTAGAGATGGACGGTAAGTTGGTTCATTTAGACCGTGCCATGATAGCCGTGGTCCGACTGCATCCAGACATATAAGGAGGAAGAACAATGTCCCATGAACTCATGCTAGCTTTGAGAGAATTGGAAAAAGAGAGAGGTATACCTCAAAAAGCATTGGTTGAGGCTATAAAATCGGCTTTGAATACAGCTTATAAGAAGAATTTTGGAACCTCGCAAAATGTAAGCGTAGAACTAAATGAGATTACCGGAGAGGTACAAGTTTATGCGCAAAAGCGTGTCAGCGAAGAGGTGAAAGATCCGTGTATGGAGATATCCCTGCAGGATGCACTGGAGATAGACCCGGCTGCGACCGAAGATTCAGTAATTGACGTTGAAGTGACTCCCTCGAATTTTGGACGTATAGCTGCCCAAACCGCCAAACAGGTGGTGGTTCAGAAACTCCGGGAAGCGGAACGCAGTATGATTTACGAAGAGTTTTCCGAGCGGGAAGGTGAAATCGTAACCGGCAGCATACAAAGAATTGAAGCCAAAACGGTCGTGGTTAATTTAGGGAGAACTGAGGGAATTATGCTGCCGTCTGACCAAATCTTTTCTGAACGGTATGAGGTTGGCCAAAGAATCAAAGGCTATATTTATGAAGTTAAGAACAGTTCTAAAGGTCCCAGCGTATTTATTTCCCGAACCCATCCCTTTTTTCTTAAACGTTTGTTTGAATTGGAAGTTCCAGAAATATATGAAGGTCTGGTTGAAATAAAGACCATAGCTCGGGAAGCCGGCTCACGTTCGAAAATATCTGTTTATTCAATGGATGAAAAAATCGATTCAGTTGGGGCTTGTGTAGGGCCGCGCGGGATCAGAGTGCAGAATATTGTTAACGAGTTAAACGGAGAGAAAATTGACATAATCAAGTATCATAAAGAGCCGGAGAAATTTATTGCCAATGCCTTGAGCCCATCCAAAGTGATTTCGGTGGAAATAGAAGGAGACGGCAAAAAAGCACGGGTAATAGTTCCCGACTATCAGCTTTCTCTGGCAATTGGGAAAGAGGGGCAAAATGCTCGCCTGGCTGCCAAACTAACCGGTTGGAAGATTGATATTAAGAGTGAAAGCCAGGCCGAAGAGGAGACTGAGCTGGATGCCTAAGGACCGTAAATTACCGCAGCGCATGTGTGTGGGCTGTCGGGTAATGAAGAATAAGAAAGAGCTAATCCGGGTGGTCAGGACACCAGAAGGCTCAGTTGATCTTGATACGACTGGAAAAAAATCCGGACGGGGTGCTTATATCTGTGCAGACCCGGAGTGTCTGAATCTTGCCGTCAAGGGGAAGCGGCTGCAAAAAGCCCTTCAACATGAAATTGGCGAGGATGTGCTGAACCTTATCAGAGGCCAGTTGCATAGCCCATAAGAAGGTGGGTGGTAATTTGAGAAAAGTTTACAACCTCATAGGCATTGCTAAGCGGGCTGGCAAAACTTCTTCCGGGGTCACGGCGGTTCGCACCAGCCTCCTAAGAAACAAGGCTTGTATTTTGCTCATGAGTGAAGATATATCATCAAATTCCAAAGAGTTATTATTGAAAGGCTGCAAAAAACATGACATTCCTTGGATCATCCTGGGAAGCCGGTATGAACTTGGGAATAGTATAGGTAAAGCATATCGCGTAGCATTGACTATAAATGAAGCAGGAATAGCCGAAGCTATTCTCAAAGCTATCGCAGCAGCGGGTATAGAGGCAAAAAGTATGGGGGTGGTTGAATGGCCAAGATAAGAGTACATGAGTTGGCGAAAGAATTAGGCCTACCAAGTAAAGAGATGGTTGATACCCTTCAGAAGTTGGGTTTGGATGTAAAAAACCACATGAGTACGATGGAAGACTCACAGGCTGTTTGGGTCAGAAAGCGCCTGGGAGATAAAACGGAATCAGTTTCCAACAAGGTGCAGGAAAAGCCTGCCCGTAAATCTGCCCCCCAATCGGCCCAACCGCCTGCTCAGGTGCCACCCCAAAAGGGGCATGGCCCAGAATCTCGCCCTGATGCTGAAAAAGTGCAGAAGGAGATAAATTCCCAAGCACCGGTAAAACCAAAGACCGAGTTCCAATCCAGAAGTCCTGGCACCAACGAGCGGGATAGTAGGGCTGAGGGCTCACGGCCTGATAATCGGGTGCGCTCAGGTGATACAGCCCCCAATTCATCCAGACCAGTATCTACAGGAGCTCAGAATAATAATTCGAACACAACCAGGCCGGGCATTCCCGCGAAAACTGATCAGAGAATGCAGCCTGGATTCAATAGACCTCGTCCCTTGGGTCCCCAGGAGAATCTTCCGTATGCCCCTCGTCCCCAGGGTGCACAGGATAATCGTCCTAATGCCCCGAGACCACAGGGTACACAGGATAATCGTCCGTATACACCAAGGCCCCAGGGTGCACAGAATAATCGTCCTAATGCCCCGAGACCACAGGGTACACAGGATAATCGTCCCTATACACCAAGGCCCCAGGGTTCACAGGATAATCGTCCCTATACCCCGAGGTCACAGGGTGCACAGGATAATCGTCCGAATGCCCCGAGACCACAGGGTGCACAAGACAATCGTCCGTATACCCCGAGACCACAGGGTGCACAAGACAATCGTCCGTATACCCCGAGACCACAGGGTTCACAGGATAATCGTCCGAATGCTCCGAGACCAGCCAATACTTCCCGGCCAGCGCCTGGGAGTGCGCCTCGAGGTCCGGAACAGCGTCCGTCAGCCCCTGGTAGAGCGCCGTCTCCTAAACCATTTACAAATGACAAGAAGCCCAATCAAGGATTCAGTCAACCATCCCGGCCCGCGGGGTCTGCTCAGGGTAAACCGGGTAAAAAGGCAGCTCCGCCTAAACCACAGTTTACCAAAGACTATAGTAGGCCTCAGAAAAAGGGCAAACACAAAAAGAAAAAAGAAGATATAGTATTGCAGACACCTGAACTGATCATGGTGGGAGATTCGATCCAGGTAAGAGAATTAGCAGATAAACTGGCTAAAGGGTCCGCCGAAATTGTCAAAAAATTGATGGAATTAGGCATAATGGCAACTATTAACCAGGAGATCGATTTTGATACCGTAGAAATACTGGCGAGTCTGTATGATGTAGCCGTAGAACGTGAGATAACCGAGGAACAGCAAATACTGGAGGAGATTGTTGACAGTGCCGAAAGTCTTATTCCTCGTTCTCCCATAGTTACAGTAATGGGTCATGTTGACCATGGAAAAACATCTTTGTTGGATAAGATTCGTAAAGCCGATGTAGTTTCGGGAGAAGCAGGCGGTATTACTCAGCACATTGGTGCCTATCAAGTCACCGTGAATGGTAATCGGATAACCTTTATTGATACACCGGGCCATGAAGCCTTTACCGCCATGCGTGCCAGGGGGGCCAATCTTACCGATATCGTAGTATTGGTGGTAGCCGCCGATGATGGAGTTATGCCTCAAACTATAGAAGCTATTAACCATATTAAGGCTGCCAAAGTGCCTTTCGTGGTGGCATTAAACAAAATGGATAAACCCGATGTTAATCCGGATAAAGTAATGCAGCAGCTGACTGAATACAGTATTGTCGCTGAAGAATGGGGCGGGGATACTATGTTTGTACCCGTGTCCGCTAAAACCGGCACAGGAATAGATGATCTTCTGGAAAGGGTGCTGCTGGTTGCCGAAATGCACGATATCAAAGCCAACCCGAATCGGCAAGCCGAAGGCGTAGTGATTGAAGCCCAATTGGATAAAGGCAAAGGTGCAGTAGCCACGTTGCTGGTTCAGAAAGGAACACTTAAAGTCGGCGATAGCATTGTATGCGGGTTTACCTGGTGCAAAGTCAGAGCCATGACAGATTACCGGGGACGCAAGGTTGATTTAGCTTATCCCTCCATGCCGGTAGAAATAACCGGTTGGTCGGATGTTCCTGAAGTAGGCGAAAGATTCCAGGTATGTGACGAAAAGATTGCCAAGGAGATAGCCAGCCTGAGATTGAGTGAAAAGAAGCTGGAAGACCAGAAACACAGCAGCAAGATCTCCTTGGATGACTTCTACAAGCAGATGCAGACCGGCATGAAAGAATTAAACCTAATTATTAAGGGAGATGTACAGGGCTCCATTGAAGCACTGGCTCAGTCCCTTCTAAGACTCAGCACCAGCGAAGTTAAGGTCAATGTTATTCATTCCGCAGTCGGTGCTATAACTGAAACTGATGTGATGCTAGCTTCGGCCTCCAATGCCATAATAATAGGCTTCAACGTTCGACCTGACGTCAAAGCGCGCAAATATGGGGAAGATGAAAACATCGATGTTCGTATGTATCGGGTAATTTATGAAGCCATAGATGATGTGAAAAAGGCTATGACAGGCTTGCTTGATCCTGAGTATCGCGAAAAGTATCTGGGTCGTGCTGAAGTCCGGGCAACCTTCAAGGTTCCCAATTATGGAACCATCGCCGGTTCCTATATAATTGACGGCAAACTGCTCAGAAATGTAGAAATGAGGGTTCTGAGGGACTCGGTGATAATTTATGAGGGAAAACTGACTTCTTTAAGACGATTCAAGGATGATGTTAAAGAAGTTGTGGAAGGCTATGAATGTGGAATTGGTGTGAAGGACTTCAACGATCTCCGCGAGGGCGATATTATAGAAGCCTATGTAATGGAAGAGATTGCCAGAGCATTATAATTACTCTAGTTTGGTAGTTGACAGATGATGCGACAGAGAAGGGGAACGGTTTCATGTCATCCTGAGCATCAGCGAAGGATCTTTCCCTCCAGCGTGGGGAAGATTCTTCACTTCGTTCAGAATGACAATTCTTCTTGTTGCGCAGGATCCGTTTACAGCGAAAGTTGAAATATTATTCACCATTACCATATCAGAATGGGGTGATATGATGGGAAAACGCAGACAAGAGAGAATGTCCGTAGAGATAAAGAGAGTTCTGTCAAACATAATCCAGGAGCATATTAAAGATCCGCGTATTGACTTTACTTCGGTGTCAGTAACCCGAGTGGATATTCCTCAGGATATTAGTCATGCTCGGGTATATATTAGTGTCCTGGGTGATGACGAGAAGCAGACTGAGACCATGCAGGTATTACAAAAGGCGCGCGGATATATTAGAACCGAATTGGCCAAAACCATCCAGATTCGACATGCTCCCGATCTGGAATTCAGATTGGATAAATCTATCGAACATGGCATCAGGATATCCACTCTACTGGAAAGCCTGCCTGAACTTCAGACAGCGAAGGAAGCGGCGGATGAATAAGCTGACGCAAATAGCCAGAGAAATAGGGAAAAGAGATGATTACCTGTTGGTAGGCCATGCAATACCAGATGGTGACTGTATCGGCTCATTAATAGGTTTGTATCTCGCTCTCCAATCACTAGGGAAAAAAGTTCGGATGCTATTGCAGGATCCTGTTCCTTATATCTATAGATATCTGGTGGGTAGTGAGGATGTCTTAAATCCCAAGCAATTGAAAGAGCCGATCGCAAATGTGATATTTCTGGATTGCTCGGATGAAGAGCGAACCGGCGATAAGGTTGTAGCGATGCTTACAGATAGAAACTTTACCATAAATATAGATCATCATCAGAGTAACACCATGTTTGGCAATTTTAATTATGTGGATGTCAAGGCGTCATCAACCGCGGAACTGGTCTATGAACTATTGGGCAAGTTAAGAATTGAGATTAGTTCTGATATGGCCCATGCACTATATGTGGGAATACTGCAGGATACCGGCAGTTTTCAGCACAACAGTACAACCAGTGCAACCTTCCGTACGGCCGCCGCATTAATGGATAAGGGAGTAGATCTTGATTTAATTAAACTAAACCTGTTCGAGTCCAAGAGTAAAGCTGAAGTCAGGCTGCTCAGTCTGGCCCTGCAAAACATTAATTTCAACAGCAATGGCAAAGTAGCATGGATGATTTTGAAATATAACGATGTAAAAGCTATAGGAGCCCTGGATATATGCCCGGAAGGTATAATCAACAACTGTTTAACGATTCAAGGTGTAGAGGTAGGACTATTGTTCCGGGAAATAAGCCCCGGGCTTATTAAAGTCGGTTTCCGTTCCAAGGGGGAAGTGGATGTATCGGCTATTGCGGCTGAATTCGGAGGAGGCGGTCACCGCCGCGCCGCCGGAGCCAAACAGGATGGGACCATGGAAGATGCTGAGCGGCAGATTATTTTTGCCGTGGAGAGTGTGGTCAATTGAGTGGATGGTTTCATTAATGTAAATAAATCTTCGGGCATGACCTCATTTGACGTCATAAAGAAACTAAAAAGAATAATCCCTAGGACGAAACTGGGTCATCTCGGCACCTTGGATCCTATGGCGGAGGGGGTCCTGCCGGTAGCGGTTGGTTTTGCTACCCGACTTATTGAATACGTTAGTGAAACCGACAAAATTTACATAGTAGCTATGACTCTGGGAGGCGTATCAGATACACAGGATGCTTGGGGTACTATTGTGTACCAACCTGATATCGTATTTACTGAAGATGCCTTAGCGGCGATTATTAAAAGATATACGGGTAAAATCAGCCAGATACCACCCATGTATTCGGCCGTACACTATCACGGAGAGAGACTTTATAACCTGGCTCGCCAGGGTATAATAGTCGATAGAGAAGCTAGAAATATCGAGATTGAATACATAAACATTTTATCTCTGGACCGGGATAATGAAGGCCGACCACTCATAAAAATGGAAGTGCGATGTTCCAAGGGTACCTATATTCGCACCCTGTGCCATGATGTTGGCCAGGAATTGGGAACTGGCGCTTATATGTCAGCATTGACCCGCATCCGGGCTGGGGTCTTTTCTATTGAAGAGGCCTATACTTTGGATGAAATTGAGCGCTATAAAGATAATTTGACCGGTTTAATAAAAGCGGCCGATTATCCGCTGATAGACTTGGGCAAGCTCGCTATTGAGGATCAGGCTTTGGATAAAATATTGAACGGTAATCGAATTATGCTTGAGGGAAAGACACTGTCGGGACTTGTACGGGTTCATGAACCGCAGGGGAAAATGATTGCTATAGCCCAGTGTCTGAATGAAGACAACGGGACAATATTGCAGCCGGTCAAGGTTTTTAGGGAAAACTACACACGGGCGTCATTGCTGTAAGCCCATAAATACATTTTTACAAGGAGTAATCTGTAATGCATACAGTTATGGGTATTGAGAATTTTTCTGATAAAATTAAGCCCGTTTATTTGGCTTTAGGAAATTTTGACGGAGTACACAAAGGACACCAAAGTTTAATTAAGGCACTGGTTGAAAAAGCGACAACTAATGGTGGTCAGGCGGTAGCATTTATTTTTGAACCCCACCCCGCCCAGGTTCTTACCCCCAAACGTGCTCCCCGTTTATTGCTCACCCCCTGTCGCAAGGCAAAATTGTTAGAAAAAATGGGTTTGGATGTCCTCATCTACCATCCTTTTACGCGTGAAATTGCGGCTTGGTCTCCAGATCAATTTGTGGAAAAAATACTGTTACAGGAGTTGCAGATTCGGGAAGTGTTTGTAGGATTCAATTACACCTTTGGGCATCGCGGTGCCGGGACCCCGGAACTTCTTAAGCAGATGGGAGAACAGCACGGTTTTGGAGTTAATATAATAGCACCAGTTGAATATGGCGGGGAGGCCATATCCAGCAGTCTGGTAAGAAAGTCGCTGGAAGAAGGAGATGTTAAAACCGCTTGCCAGCTTCTGGGCTACTATCCTGTTCTTGAGGGCATAGTAGTTGAAGGCGAGCATCGTGGGTCCACGAAAATGGGATTTCCCACTGCTAATATAGGCCTTGAAAATATATATAATGTTTTTGGTAAGGGCGTTTATGCAGCCCAGGCCAGGGTGGGTGACAGTAATTATCACTGCGTAGTAAATATCGGCAGCAAACCCACATTTCACAAGGAATATCCTGTTTCTATCGAAGCCCACTTGATGGATTTCAGCGGGGATCTATATGGTCAGAATATCTGTGTAACTTTGTTGGAGAAACTAAGAGATGAACAACGCTTTGGTTCTCTGGAAGAACTAGTTGCTCAGATTTCCCGAGATCGGGACAGAGCACTGGAGATCTCCCAAGCTCATGGTAGGGACGCTGTCAACCCTGATTAAATATGTTCTCGATGGTTAAATTTCCGTACGACTGTGTTGTCGTCAATCGCAATCTACAAGTATTACTTAATCCTCCGCCTTGTCCTACAGAAATTTACCAGGGCGAATAACACACAGAATTAGGATTGACAGCATCCTAGGGCCTAGCCTAAGTTTACTTTTTAAAACTGCTATGTTAAAATAACTCTGTTGTAATGAGATATTTGGGACAGTCTGCAGCTAATAATCATGCGGAGAGCGGCAAGGTCTTTGACCTAGTTATTTAAATATTTTCAAGCAGAGGGATTAATACGATGTTGCTAAAACAGTATTAAATCTCGTAACCATGGCTCAGGTTGACGACTTCACCGGCGTTAATCTTGGTCAGTGGCGTTTAAATGTGAGGAGGTGAAAAAACTTGGCACTATCTACCGAGAAAAAACAAGAGATTATCAAGGCTTATCAGGTACATGAGAATGATACTGGATCTCCCGAGGTTCAAATAGCCATTCTTACTGATAGAATTAACTATCTTAATGAACATCTGAAAGCGAATAAAAAAGACCATCATTCCAGAAGAGGCCTTTTAAAAATGGTTGGGCAAAGACGGTCACTTTTGGATTATCTTAAGAACAATGACTTTGATCGGTATCGTGTTATTGTTACACGATTAGGTCTACGCAGGTAAAGAGCGGAATGCCGCTCTTTAACTTTATACAGATACATCGAAAGGAGGAGTTTCACATCGTTCACAAATATCAAACGGAGGTTGCCGGGCGACCGCTGATTATAGAAGTAGGTCAGGTAGCCAAACAGGCTAATGGCGCGGCTCTGGTGAGATACGGCGATACCGTAGTGCTGGTGACTGCCACCGCTGCTGCTCCACGGGAAGGTCTGGATTTCTTTCCGTTAACTGTGGAATATGAAGAAAAACAATATGCAGTAGGTAAAATTCCAGGTGGATTTATTAAGAGAGAAGGCCGGGCTACCGAAAATGCTACCCTATCAGCCCGCCAAATAGACCGCCCCATCAGGCCGCTGTTCCCGAAGACTTACAAAAACGACCTGCAGGTAGTGGCTTCCATCTTATCAGTTGAAAAAGACAATTCTCCTGATATTACCGCGATAATCGGCGCTTCAGTAGCCCTGGGAGTTTCCAACATACCCTTTGGCGGACCGGTGGCTGCAGTTATCGTAGGTCTGGTTGACGGACAACTAATCATTAATCCGACCGTAGAACAGCACCACCAGAGTGATTTACACCTAGTTGTGGCAGGAACTCAAGAAGCCATTATGATGGTTGAAGGTCATGCCAATGAAGTTCCCGAAGCGACAATTCTGGAGGCCATTTTCTTTGCTCATGAGGAAATAAAGAGAATAGTAAGCTTCCTGGAACCAATTGTAGCTGAACTGGGTAAAACCAAACTGGAAATCGTAGCCCCCGAAATAGATGAACAAATGGTCAGTATGATAAGAGAATTTGCCACATCCAATCTGGAGGAAGCAGTAAAAAATCCCGACAAAAAATCCCGGGAAACCCATATGGATGCGGCCCGCCAGGCGGTACTGGAACACTTCAAGGAAATTTACCCTGACCAAGGCAAACAGATTGCCGCTATTGTGGACAAGCTTATGAAAGAGATTGTAAGAAAAATGATTTTAGAGGAAGGCGACCGGGTTGATGGGAGAAAACTGGATGAAATCAGAACCATCAGCTGTGAAGTTGGGTTTCTGCCCAGACCTCATGGATCCGCTCTTTTCACCCGGGGTCAGACCCAGGTTTTATCAGTGACCACCTTGGGACCTAGCCGGGAAAACCAAATCTTGGATGGACTGGGTATTGAAGAAACGAAAAGATATATACATCATTACAATTTCCCCCCTTATAGTGTAGGCGAGACTAAACCCATGCGCGGACCCAGCCGCAGAGATATCGGTCATGGTGCTCTCGCGGAAAGGGCTTTGTTAGCTGTTATTCCATCTACTGATGAATTCCCCTATACCATCAGAGTTGTTTCTGAAGTTTTGGAATCCAATGGCTCTAGTTCCATGGGTAGTGTATGTGGCAGTTCCATGTCGTTAATGCATGCGGGCGTACCCATCAAAGCACCGGTTTCCGGAATAGCCATGGGATTAGTCAAAGGCGAGAATAAATTTGCCATCCTTAGTGACATTCAAGGAATCGAAGATGCTCTGGGTGATATGGACTTCAAATTGGCCGGTACCGCCAAGGGAGTTACCGCTCTGCAAATGGATATAAAGATTAGCGGAGTGAACCGGGAAATAGTTCAGACCGCACTCACCAAAGCCCGCGAGGGTAGGATGTTCATCATGGATAAAATGATGGAAGCAATTGCCAAGCCTAACGCTGAGCTTTCTCCATATGCCCCCCAGATGATACGGATGCAGATTCACCCTGACAAAATCAGAGAAATTATTGGTCCGGGTGGCAAAACAATCCATAAAATTGTGGCCGAGAGCGGTTGCAAAATCGACATTGAAGATGATGGCAGCCTATTTATCATTGCTACTGATGATGAAGCAGCTAAGAAAGCACGCTTCCTGATTGAATCCATCCTGGCTGATGTTGAGGTGGGTAGAGTTTACATGGGGACAGTCAAGCGTATCATGGACTTTGGAGCCTTTGTTGAGATTATTCCGGGGGTTCTCGGTACCAGCGGCAAAGAAGGATTGGTCCACATATCTCAGCTGGATGAAGCCAGAGTGAACAAAGTCGAGGACATCGTGAAAATTGGCGATAAAATTGAAGTAAAGGTAACTGAAATAGACCGTCAGGGCAGAATAAATCTATCCCGAAAGGCGGCTCTGCGCCAGGCCAAAGAAAATGCTCTGTAAAATGACAAATTAGCATAAATAGACCGAGTTGTCTCGGTTTCAGACCGTCAAAAAAACCGAATAGCTTTGTTGTTCAAGAATCACGTGATTGAGGCGTACATCAGGTACGTTGATTGAACGGGATTCTTGAACGCCGCGCTCTTCAACGTCATTATTGGTGAGCAATGCGAACATCGGTTGTACCCGTAGGGTGATTTTTTGTTCGGTCTGTATTTACCGACAACTGAGATCGATTGTCTTGGTTTCTTTACGAAATATTAGTGAAAAGGTAAATAAAACTGAATAGTAGTGCTCACTGCCGAATATTAATTTTATGAGAAAATTTAAGGTGGTGGGTATTATTTTTTAAGAAGGGGTTTCACGTTATTCGATTAGACGGCCGAACCCTTTTTCTTCTGTCCTTTTTTATTAGTATATCACTCGTCACCAGCTGGGTTGATCGCATGGAACGCAATGTACTGGGTGTTAAAGAAGGTGTTATGGTTGAGGACATGGAAGTCGCGAGGCTGCTGCCTAGCGAATTAAGGGCGGTAATAGAAGAAATAGCCTTGAAACATCAAAAACTCCCCATTGAGCCAACCATGGACAAGGAAACGGGGGAAATCATTGCTGAACAGGCCGGAACAACTGTAGATGTTGAACAAAGCTTGGCGAAAATCATGGCCTCTCTACCCGGACAAAAAAATGAATTAGAAATAGTCTTGATTAATCCTCAGTATAGCAGGCAGGATTTGATTAAAGCCAACCATATAATCGCGAATTATACCACCTGGTTTCATGGGAGCTCGGCTAGATACCAGAATATTGGGGCAGCCCTCAAAAGCCTTAACAACACAGTTGTTTGGCCCGGAGAGGTGTTTTCATTTAACGAGACTACCGGACCGCGCACGGCTGAGAGAGGGTATTTGCCTGCCCCCATAATTCTGAATGGCGGCTATGATACCGACTATGGAGGGGGTGTCTGCCAGGTGGCCAGTACAGTATATAATGCCGCCCTAATCGCTGGTTTGCCCATAATTGAACGCCATGCTCACACCAAACCGGTGCACTATGTTCCGGACGGAAAAGATGCTACCGTCAATTATGGCTATTTGGATATGCGCTGCAAGAACAACCGCGAGGGTCCGCTGATCATCAAGACCTCTTTACAGAATGGCCGTGTCTATGTGGAAATTAGAGGGGAGAAATGATTAAGTGAGAATATATTACTTTTCAAAAAGAAATCTGCTCACAGCCGGGATAATTGTAGTACTGACTTTTGGGTTCCTTTCTGGGGCTTTCCTGAACAAGGCTCATACAACCATATCAACCGGCCAAGACCAGCCTATATTCCAAGGCAATACGGGTTCCAAAGCTGTAGCAATCACCGTAAATGTTGATTGGGGGGAGGAATTTATCCCTGCGATGTTGGACGAATTCAAGAAAAACAATGCCCAGGTAACTTTCTTTGTAACCGGCCGCTGGGCCGAAAAGAACCCGGAATTACTTAAACAGATGGCTTCCGCCGGGCACAGCATTCAGAATCACGGTTATAAACATGTGCATTTTAATCAATTGAGCTCAAATGAGGTTAACAGTGAAATAAAAAAAGCCGAAGATGTTATTTACGGTATTACAGGACTACGCACATCCTTCTTTGCTTCACCTTATGGTGAATATAATTCTCAATTGGTCAGGGCTGTGAACGGTATTAATTACAAATATATTATGTGGAGTGCCGATACTATTGACTGGCAGAGGCCAGATCCTACGACTATTGTAAATAGAGTAATCAAGAAAGTGCATAATGATGCCATTGTGCTGATGCACCCCACTGAACCCACCCTCAAGGCTCTTCCCGAGATGTTAAATCAGCTGCGGCAGCAAAACTATCAGATGATAACCATTGACAAAATTACCGGTGGTCCAATTGATGCCAGCGGTAATCCACAATAATATGATTAAAAACAAGCTAAGACTGATTGTCGCTATTATCTGTATATCGGTGCTGTTTCCTGCCACCGCCCAGGCCGCTCCCCGTTTAAATTCGCAATATTATTGCGTGGTGGATCGGGAAACCGGTCAACTTATTTTGGGGAAAAACGATGCGGTTAAACGCCCCATGGCCAGCACCACGAAAATGATGACTGCCATTTTAGCGGTTGAATACGCGGGGATGGAGGAGACCGCAGTAGTGAGTAATAATGCCGATAGAACTCCGGAATATACCATTGGTCTGCGCAGCGGGCAACAGATTAAGGTGGGCGAACTGATTAAAGTGGCGCTGATTCGTTCTGCCAATGATGCGGCCGTGGTACTGGCAGAATATGTTGCTGGAGATGAACAGTTTTTTGCCTATCTTATGTCCAAGAAGGCAGTATTAATTGGGGCCGCCAGTACTAGATTTCAAAATGCTTCAGGGTTGCCGGCCGAGAATCACTATAGTACTGCCTATGATCTGGCCCAGATTGGCCGTTATGCACTTAGCAAGCCTTATATTGAGCAAATGGTGGCAACCACATCGACGGACTTTAAACATCCCGGCTATCAGCAAGCCCTTACTATTAGGAATACCAACTCCGGGTTGTTAAATGGTTACCCGGGAGCTGACGGCATCAAAACCGGCACTACTGACGCGGCCGGAAAATGTCTGGTGGCTTCAGCTACCCGTAAAGACCGCGGATTAATAGCGGTGATCCTGAAGTCAGGGGATAGAATGGGCGACACCATAAAACTGCTGAATTATGGTTTTATGGAAACCACCAGGCAAAAGGTGGTTGATCAGGAACAGGTATTTAAAAACTTGGTGATAAATAACAGCAATGAGTCCCAGGCGGCGGTTGTCCCCGCCGATGACTTATGGCTATGGGTGGGAGACAGGACCGATACCATTGAAAAACGAGTCCGGTTAAACTATAATCTTGATGCACCGGTAAAGAAAGGTCAGGTTCTAGGAGAGATGGATATCTACATGGGGGGACATATGGTAAGGAGTATTGCCCTCGTTAGTCAGCAAGACATTAGTAAAAAGGCCTGGTTTGTACAAAGAATAATAAAGGGCCTTATTAGTCTGACAGAAGGGAATAAAGCCAGCAGTAAAGAATAAAGATAACAATGATGATAAAAATGGAGGTTATTCTGTGATAAATAAATGGAACTTAAATAGTGGTGCCAAATTAGTGGTTGAAGATATACCCTATGTGAAATCGGCTGCCGTTGGTGTATATATTAGAGTTGGATCGCGTAATGAAACCTCGGCTCTGGCTGGGGCTAGCCATTTCATTGAACATATGCTGTTTAAAGGTACACCGCTCAGAAGTGCCCGGGACATTGCCGAGAGCATGGAGGAAATGGGTGGACAGTTAAACGCCTATACCGGTAAAGAATACACCTGTGTATATACCCGTGCTTTGGATGAAGATATTTACTCAGCCATGGAGGTAGTCTTCGATATGCTTTTAAATTCCATGATGGAGCCCAAGGATCTTGATACCGAACGCAATGTGATTATTGAAGAAATTAATATGTATGAAGATACCCCGGATGAATTAATCCATGATGTATTCGCACGAAAATTCTGGGATGGGCATCCTATGGGCAATTCGATTCTAGGATCGGTTGAATCAATCACTGGTATGAATCGGGACGAGCTTTTTCAATATTACAAAGAATACTATGTGCCGGCAAATATTGTAGTTGCGATTGCTGGTAACGTAGATGCGGGAAAGATAAAAGAATTCGTAGAAAGTAAATTGGATTTTAAGGATCAGAATTCGCATATAATGCCAACTGAGAAACCCCTTCAAGTTAAACCTTTTATGACTCTGGTTCCCAAAGAAGTGGAGCAGATTCAGATATCTATGGGAGTTCCCGGTCTCTCCTATCACGATGAAAATAGGTACACCCAGAACGTTATGAACAGCATTCTGGGCGGGGGGATGAGTTCCCGACTTTTCCAGAAACTGCGCGAAGAATTAGGTTTGGCCTATTCAGTATATACCTATCCAGCCAGTTATTCCGATACCGGCCTATTCAGCATATATATCGGCACCAGTGCTGCCCGGGTAGGCCAATTCTGTGCCGCCTTTAACGAACAATTACAACTGTTCATGAAACAGGGAGTAAGCGAAGAAGAAATAACCCGCACTCAAAAGCTGATGAAATCCAGTATTTCCTTAGGGTTAGAAAGCGTTATGAACCGCATGACGCGGCTGGGAAAAACTATTCTAATGTACGATGAAGTTATCTCGCCGGAGGAAATCATTGCGAAAGTTTATGCAGTGAATCCCGATATGGTCCAGGAAATGGCGAGAAGCATTTTTAAGCCAGAACTTTTCTCAATCGCAGTGATTGGTAATGAAGAAGCACTGCCGATGATTAGGGATGAGTTTCAGAAAATGTGGGGGGAAAAATAATGCAGGTAAAGATAAAGAGATTGCATTCTTTGGATTTGCCCTTGCCGCATTTTATGACCCCCGGCTCGGCCGGAATGGATATTTATGCCGCCAATAATGAAGAAATAACCATAGCGGTTGGCGGCAGAGTTTTGGTCCCCACTGGTATTGCCATTGCCCTGCCTTCGGATTGTGAGGCCCAGATTCGCCCCCGCAGCGGACTGGCCTTAAAGCATGGATTGACCTTGCTAAACACCCCTGGTACGATCGACTCAGATTATCGGGGCGAAATTCAGCTTATTGTTATAAATCTAGGGGACAAAGAGTATACATTAACAAGAGGTGAAAGGATTGCTCAGATGGTCTTTTCCCGAGTATATCAGCCGGAAATTATCGAAGTTGATGTACTGGAGGAAACTGATCGCGGTGCGGGCGGATTTGGACACACCGGAGTTTAGGAGGGATCTATAGATGCGTTTGAATGAACTGATAGGCAAAGAAATGGTAAACATATACGATGGGATGCGGATGGGAACCGTTGGAGAATCAGACATGATGGTAGACCATGAAACCGGTCAGATCGTATCCATAATCCTGCCCAACAAAGGAAACATGTTAAACTTCTGGACGGACCGCCAAAAGCTGGTTATACCCTGGGAAGCCGTGAAGAAAATTGGCCGGGAAGTTATCGTGGTTGACATCGATAACACCCATATGAGATTGAAAAATAATTCTATATAGGTGCCAGGCACCTAACCAACTAACTTATTTGAAAACTTACACCTTCTGTCTTCTGCAACAGAAGGTGTACTTGTTTTGGGAAGACTGGCTTCCCTTCCTACTTCCATCTATATATCAGCACCGCCAGCAAACCGCATAACAGTCCAGAAGGGTTGATATAATATGCGGTTGCACTGCCTATAAACGTTGCTGCTGCAAAAACCAACATGTATTTTAATGAATTTGGCAGCAGATCCGCCATAGCAAGAACATTGTCTGCCCATTTATTTCTATTTGCTTTATTAATCTCATTTGGGTCTGAGGTATCCATACAAACCCTCCTCCGCCTCATGGTTATTTAGAAGACAATAATATCTTATTCATACCGTGCTTTAAATGTGTCCATAATAATCCATTTACTCTAGATCTAGGCTCACTTTCTAGTCTCCCTGTAAATCGAAGGTGTTTGCACAAACCACAGGGTTTATTCTGTATTTTAAGCATTACAACCTTTTTCCTTTAGGAAAGTAGGATTATTATGTTTTGCTAAATTGATATCGAATAATCGAATGAAAGATTATGGGAAGAACGCTCAATAAGTTAGAAAGTTAGGTGCCTAACCGCTTCTATAACTATTGGGAGCGGTTATTTGTGTTAAAGCTCAATTAATGGGTAGGCAAAATATACAGCATAATTTGCAGGATATTGGGATTATTAATCGAAGTTTAAGCGAAGGTAGGCGAGGTAGCAGGCCGATAGCCACAAATTAAGAGATGGAAAGCATCATGGCGTCCGAGAATACTATAATAAACAATATGACTATTAGTTCAACACGCTAAAACGTACAAAACTAAAATGGGTGGTAACCTTGTTGAGCGGTGAAAGTGGCAAACATTTTCTAAATAATAATATGGATGAGCGCAGATTGTCCATCGTTGTATTTTCTTTATTTTTTTCATGGATGCTGGCGCTTCCTTTTGAGGGTCAGATTTTATATTCTCTTGCTGGGCGATATAACATAGAACCTCATGCGATAATCTTTAGCTCCATTACTGCTCAATTTGTGGGTTTATTTATTTGCCAATATTTTGTTAAAACTATGCAGGCAGCCAAGCGGCTGTTATTGTTTTCTATTACTTTTTGCATAATTGGAAGCAGTGTATTTTTCTTAGCACCCTCAATCCTCTGGAATGCTGTCTTGATCGCAAGCTCCTTTCTAGCGGGTGCCAGTGTGGCAGCATGGGGATTTTATTTAAAAAGCGGCACTCCAGCCAATGAACGTATCAAAACCACCGCGGACGGGCTGATTTATTCCAATTTTCTTATGATACTCTTGAATATAACGGCAATTCATCTGTCGCCTTATACCGCGTTAGGTATGTCAATGCTGATGCTTAGTGGTGCATTGTTTTTCTCAGTCCAATTACCCGGGAACGCTCAACTAATTACACCTTCCCAGTCTGAAAAAACAGAAAAGGATATAAGTATTGTCAAACCTTTTATCTTTTTATATTTATTTATTGTGATTATTTCTATAAACTCAGGGTTGATGTACCAGGTGATAAATCCTGCCTTTGCGCACCACGAGTGGATTGTAAGCTGGTATTGGGCGGTACCCTATATTATTGCTCTATATGTTATGAAGAATCTGCCGCGAAAAACC
Organism: Syntrophomonadaceae bacterium; assembly: GCA_963665865.2. Classification (GTDB taxonomy): domain Bacteria; phylum Bacillota; class Syntrophomonadia; order Syntrophomonadales; family Syntrophomonadaceae; genus PHAA01. Next base: position 1,111,646 of record CAXXWF010000001.1, read on the forward strand.
AATCGTACCTACATACTATATGTTGCCATTGCCATGATTGGTTTTGCATTTATTGCTTTTATGACATTAGACCGCTCGGTAGCAAGCTATCTGCTGATCAATACCCTAATGCTGGGAGCCTGTGGTGTTTATGATCTCTTTTGGTGGAGCATTCTTGGTGAAATGTTGGACTTGGACAAAAATCCAGCCAAAATTCTCGGGGTAGGGCTTTCTGCCAATGTATTGGGGGTACTGATTGGTGGTTTGACAGGAAATGCTATATATACTGTGGACACCCGAAATTATGATCCCTCTGTAATTGCTCTGGTTGTTGTTTTTATCATTCTGATTATACTACCTCCCCTTCACAAACAACTTGCCATATTGCTTGAAAATCATGCTTTCTTAACGATGCTTTCCGAAGTGTCACCGTTCGAAAAAAACAAGGCAGTAAACAGCTTAGCTACGATTGGGCAACTTACTAGCCGCGAAAGTGAGATAGCGATGTTGCTTCTTAGGGGACGAACCTATAAAATGATTGCCGGTGAGCTTTATTTAAGTGAAAACACAGTGAAAACACACATTAAAAACATCTATTCAAAATTAAATATTCGAAGTAAGTCAGAACTTATTAACCTTTTGGCGGGAGACGAACCATCTATATCAATCTAATTAAATAATATGAAAAAGTGGCGGAATCACGAGCTCTTCACCCCTAGGGGTGAGGGGCTTTTTCATTTATCACCCATTTCGGGTGATGACTTTGGGGGGATTCGAGGTTAAACATTAATATAATACTTGAAGTCATTCTGACGGAATGGAGTGACAGGGATTGAAATTGATTAGACAAAGAGTATGCTTCTTGGCAATAGCATCCGTCTTAGGTTTGCTGACTTCTGTTTTCATCCTCTTTGATGATGCATCGCAATATCAGATCTATATGGGCCCGTTTTTGATAGGTGCAACATCGGCGACTGTTTGTTTGTTTGGGTTTCTAATATGGGTAAATAGAAAACTAAAAACCGCAAGGTTAATCATTGAGAACCAAATCCTACACATTCAACCCGCAATCATAGATACCGGCACCTGTGATTCACCCATCGGAGGAATCGAGATTATTATCTCCTGCTTTGGTATACTTTTAGGTTCCCGAGTAATTAAATTTAATCTAGACGGCGTAAAGCTGAAAGCCGTGGAAATAGGGGGCGAGTTTATTTGTCTGACCTATGGGGCGAAAGATAAGCAGACTCAAAAAATTAAAATTCTTCATGGAGCTATTGACGGCCTGGAGATGCAAAGAATTGGAGAAAGATTTCGCTATGAAACTGGAGTTGTTCCCATAATAAAGGATCTATAAATAGGAGGGGTGCTATGTATTGTCAACACTATGGAGTATACCGAGGTATATTGTTGCCATCAATAGTGACGATGGCAAAAAGTATCAAATCAGAGCAGAGAATAATGACACAGTATACAACTATTATCAAATCGGGGACAGAGTACGCTATTACCAAGGTTTTAACTCCTATGAAAAATAGGCCAAATCCAGGGATAAGATTATTTTTTGCAATGTCTGTGCCAGTCAAAAACGATATACGCGATGACTATTGCAGCCAGTGCAAATGTCCATTACTAAAGTAATGAGGGCATCTAACCATCCTTTTCTCACAATAGATATTAAATGGGGAGTGATCTAATAATGAACGTGGGCAATCCGTCTCAGCAGGTTCAACAGCTCAAAGTGCCTCACTGGAAAGCAGCCTTAACTATGATCATTAATCCGGGCGAGGTGATAAAAAAGCAGATGTCAACCGTGCCGTGGCCTTTCTCGATAGGTGTATCTGGGCTGGCTTTTATGTTGTTTTTTACGCAAACTGGTCTGGATATGATGCGCAGCGGACAAATAGAAATCGGTACCATGGTGATAATAAGTATTTTGGGTATTTTGTATGGGACAGCTGGGGTGGCAATAATTGCTGCCATTGCCTGGGCTATTACTAAAGCTACAGCTCATAAATATACGATCGGATGGACGATTTCATCATTTGCTCTCAGCTATTCGGCTACTCTTGTTTATAGTATTATGGGTTTAATTTTTTCGCTCTGGCTGGGTTGGCAGACTGCGGTAGCTTTTGGCGTGACCGGAGTTTTGTGGGCTTTGCGGCCTACTATTTATATTGTCCGGCAGATGACCGGAGACCGGGCCGGACTTAGTGTGGCGGTGGCCACTTTGTGTGGTGCCTTGCTCCTGCTGGGCTGGGCCTTATTGAGTAGATTTGGGTTAGGGGGTGCGTAATAAATGAATGCAACAACTAAACAATACAATTTCAAATTACCCTATATGATATTTTTGATTTTTGGATTAATAAGCGCGGATCAATCCAAGCACCCAACTGCGGTTCGTTACTTGTTGGGTGCCTTACTGGCTTTGGTATTGGCCTGGGTAATGATAAAAGTTCTCACCATGGTGGTAAACGGTGTCAACAAAAAACTGCGACAAGAAAAGGGACCGGGTTTTGGCAAGGCGATGGTCAGCCGGGGACTTTTTTTTATGATTCCCTTCGTAGTTTTGGCGCTGTTGACTAAATATGTGCTGGGGTGGAATGCAGTTATGACTTTTGCTTCTGCGGCCATAACTACTGCCGCTGCCACCACCGGGATGGAAGCCATGAAAGAGGGGGCGCAGGGCGCCAAAAATGTTATAATTCCCGCTATTATTGGCAGCGCCGCATCTACGGTGTGGATGCTTTTAATTACCTTGCTTCCTTAGTCCGAATAAATGGAGGTGAAACGGAATGCAACACTTTAGAAATAGGTGGTTAAATAAATCAAATTATAGAAGGAGATTAGTAGTCGCGGTATTGACTGTTTTTCTATTTGTTATTATGCAGGTTTCATTCAGCCCTGGAATTGCTCTGGCTAGTAATATAAGTGATGTAATTACTGATGTCTCAACGAATATTTCTAATCCAGAATACCAGTTTGGCTCGCAAAATGTTAATGGTATGAATATTAACTTGAATGCATCTATGGGCAAATACGGGAATGGTGATTGTTCCATTGCGGTAGTAGGACCGGCTGATTCCAGTCAGATTTTGAGTTTGCTGGACTATGTAGCCAAGCAGGCTGGAAGCGATGGTACTAAGACAGCTGCTATGAATGGTTATGAGGTGCGGGAGTATCGAATGGAAAACGGATCTGGTATAGCGGTTATTCTGCCTGAATATTTGGTTACGGCTGAATTATATAATACGGGTAATGGAAGGGACTGGGAGTTAAACAAAGCTAGATGGCTGGCCCAGTTAACTCTTGATGGATTGGCAAGTAAGGGAGTTATAAAAACGGCTCCTAAACTGGAATCTATTTCAACATCAGATAAGAATGCAACTAAAGCGGGAGATAAAACATCAGCTTCAAGTGAGCAGTCCTTTCCGCAGAACTTCATTAATACAATAAAAAATTTTACTGACAGTATTTTGGGCGGTGATCAAGCCTCGACCGGACAAGCAGAAGAAAATAAGAGTACACCTAAGAGCGAACCAATAATTGTTTTGAATTCGAATAACACAGGGAGCGTGCACAATGGACCTACTGTACCTACTACGTTTACGATAAATGCAACAAATTTACTTACCTATATTCAGGATTACCATTGGAATAATGGTCAGGGACTTACCCCTGGCACCATTGGTTTAAAGGATCAAAACGGGGTTATATATGGCCCTTGGCAGGCAGTCGGCAAACCCGGGCAGGGCGGGGTTGTAAATGCTTACTGGGAAGTAGACCCGAATGTGCTTATTCCAGCAGGGACATATACCATTATTGATTCCGATTCTTCTACCTGGTCGTGCAATTCGGGCTCAGAAGGCCGGGGTATGTCACTAGTGAAATCGACTCCGGATTTTACTGCGCCCTCTGATACGGCTGATAAATCTGGAGGAATACTTGATAATGTATTCGGCAGCACCGGAAGTGGGCGCACAGAAACGCAAGCCGGGATAGGTTCGGTGGGCAATATACCAGGACCAGCTACTTCAACCCAGGCAGTGGTGGGTGTGACTGTACCGGGTTTAATCAGTATTGCTTTAGGTGCTCTGGGAGCCATGGGATCTGGGGGCGGATTTGGACCTCCCGGAGGAGTGGAGATACCTCCGGGAGGCGGTTCTATGCCTGGGTCAGGCTCTAACTCAGGAGGTCAGGGTGCTGATACTACAGAGTTTACAGGCAAGCGACCGGATGAAGACGGTTATGATGAAAACGGCAATCTTCAAAACGAAGGTCGGTCAGCTGGGGGGATAATGATCGATGCTGACAGTACTCGCGGAGAGGTAACCGGACGCGAACTCATATCTGTTGATGATAACGCTTTGACAAAGGTAACTGGACAGGAGCAAATATTTATCGATAATGATTCTTCAGAAGTTGGAGCATCCGTGGGAGGTGTCTTAATAGATACTGACGCTATTGCGGAAAATGCGGTAGAGAAGGGAACAATTGCTGAGGGCGTTTTAACCAATAATACCGAACCGTCAGCAACAGTATCGCTAGGCAGCGGTGAGAGCGACAGCCTTAAAGATACGGGGAAAATAGCGATAGAACAAACCGAGACCCCAACCGTCGCGACCACAAGCGGTCTTGAATATAATGCATCAGGTTTTGATAAACAGGGTTATGATAGCCAAGGTTATAATCAAGCTGGTTACAATCAGGAGGGATTAAACACTGCTGGTTATGACCGAAAAGGGTATGACAAAAATGGTTACGATAAGGAGGGCTATAACCAGGAAGGGTATGATAGCAAAGGCTTACAAAAGGAAGGCTATGATGAATTCGGCTATGATAAGAATGGTTTGAATAAGGATGGCAATGACCGTGATGGTTATGATCTAAAGGGTTTTGACTATAAAGGGTATAACCGCGAGGGCTATGATTCCTGGGGATATGATCGTCAAGGTTACGGCAAGGATGGTTATCACTGGAGTGGGTACAATGCTGAGGGGTACGATCGCACCGGGCGACTGTGGAGCGAGCAGCCGAAGGGCGGCACAAGTCCCAATCCTTTTGACGAAGATGCAGTGATTATTATAGGGGAGTGGAAACCAACCAAACCGGCTCTGGGAGAGCCCTATCCCAAGACAGTAGTTGAGTATGGGCCTAAAACCTGGGGAGATTCGACTCCCACGACCGATACCCATGCAGCCAGCAGCGGTGATGCTATTGGAGGGAATCGTAGCGGTATCAAAATGGTCTCTACCGCTGATCCTACCATGTCAAGTACTCCTCTTCCGGAAGGTCTGGAGATATCAGCAGGTGGTGCAATTGGGAATTCTGCTGGGAGTGCTTCGGCTGGTGGCGGCGGTATCATTCCTCCAGATGATGGCAATGTCTCAGTGGCCGGTGGCACTATGCCTCCTGACGATGGCAACATTATTCCATGGGGATCAGACCAAGCAGGTGGTGCAATAGGCCCCATCGATGGGGAAACCCAAACCTTGGTGGGAAAAACGGATGGACGCACCTATGAGATTAAATACGATGGCAAAACCGGACAATGGATAAATACCGAAAGCGGTTCCATTTTTGATCCGAAATATTTCGACGGATATCAGGACAACCTGGCGGTAAATAAACAGTTCTCCGCCAATGAAATGGATAAAATGATCGACCGCACCGATGGCAACAGTGTAGCTATAAAGCAGCATCTGGCTGACCTGGCCAAGCTGCAGCAAATGGAAAAATTAGCTGACAAATATAATATAGGAACCAGCGGAGGGCCTGGGGATGTGGATAAAGCTATCCAGAATTTGAAGCAGGACCTTATAAATGGTAAAGAGATCGACCAAGATAAAATGGATCTCATCAACCGAGTCATTAAAGGAAATATTCGCGGGGATTGGACGGAAGATACCGGAGCGCGTTGGGAGGAAGATCCCTGGTATACGGATATTGGGTCAGCACTTAAAGCCAATGCCGAAACCATGAAAGAAGTTGTGACCGGATCAAAGGAAGACGGCAGCACGGCTTGGGTGGGAATAGGTGCTCGCATAATGTTGGGTGCGACTACCGGTGGTGTAACTGAGTATGGTTTTACCATTGCCGAAGCAATGGCCGGAATACAAGCCGGGGTGGACAAAGATGAGTCTAATTTCAAGATTATGGGTAAAGCCATTGGCAAGGTTGTCCTTGATGAAGGGATTTCCAGGTATCTGGAAGGAGTGTTAAGCGGGGCATCTTCGGTGGTAATGGATGAAATGATAGAACGTTTTCCGGCACTTACCAACACTGTTGCTGACTATATCGAGGCTGGCATATTAAAAGGTATGAAAGCCAACCAAATAGCGAGTGCTAAACTGGGCTTTATAGGCAAAGAAGGCGCCGAAGATACGATCAACCAGATTAATAAGCAGCTGGCTGGTTTGGAAGCTGGCGCAGCCGATGAAGCCACAGCCAGTATGGTCAAAGGTGCCGGTAAAGGTGCAGATGATGCTACCCAATCGATAAGTCACACTGTTGAGGGAGCTGCCGATGAGGTTGCTCAAGGTGCTGGTAAGGGAGTGGCAGGATCAAGTGATGATATCAGTGAAGCTGCAGCAAAAGGGGCGGCCGGTTCCGGGGATGAAACAGCCGACGCACTCGAGAGCGTCCGGAAGAGGTTAGAAAACAGTGATGATTTTAATCGACTCACTCCCGAACAGCAGAATCGGTTAGTAAATGATGTGGTGGGACGGCAAAAAGCCCAGGATGCGGTTAGTAATAAAATAGATAGATTTAAGGACCTTCCAGCTAACCGGCAGGAAGATTTAGTAACCCAACAACAGATTTATGACGAATACCGGGTGCAGACTGAAGAAAATACCTGGAAACTTGCGGATAAATTGCAGCGAGGTGAACCTATAACGGTTGATGATGTTTTGAATATGAAGGCTGATCCGGCTTCCATGAGAACCATGAAGGACATGGAACATGTAGATGGGTTGGGTACTGAACTGGGCGTTGGTGGAGTACACCAAACCCAAACCGAATTCAATAATGTTATGAATCAACAAATTTACCAACCTTCTTACAATGATGTACAGAGTCATCTATCCGCACGCTATGGCGGAGCGGAGATTAGAGTGCAAACCGTACGGACACCGAAACCAGGACAAGAATGCCATCCCTGGGATATAAATACTGATAACGACATTGTTGCTCAGCGTTTGGTTGATGGGCCGGACGGACCGGAATGGGTGGAAGTTCCGCCCAGTGAATGGGAAGATGTATATTTCAAGTCTTATGCCCAAAATACCAATTTTAATACTGATACTGCGGCCGCTCGATTCCCGGATGAGAAATGGGGGAGTATGACTCCGGCGGAACAGTACAAGCGGTGGGGAGAATTGCATGGTGAGAGCCCGACCGATGTTTACAGTATGGAAGGAGCCCGAGATTTCAGCACCCAGAGAACGGCTATTCTAAATGGTGAAAGCCCCGGTGTGGCAACTTCCGGACAGGCTGCTCAAGGACAAGGAACTTTGATTGATTCTGAAGGCCTGGGTCTTATGGAAAAGAACAAGGTAAATCATTACTGGGAAGAGAACACTATGAAGTCTCAGACGGAGGCCTTAGAACAGCTGCGTAAAACTGGAGAACAGGCAATAAATCTTGAACAGGGTTATAGATGTATGGGTTATAAGATTGCGGATATGCCGAATGGAATGCAAAAAGCCATAGCAGTAATAAATGACCGCAGTCTGTCTCCTACAACCAGAATGGTTCAACTGCAGGAATTAGGATATGAAACCCCCGGAGATTTAGCTGAAAAGCTGGCCAGTCGGATTGGTGCTTTGAAAATTGCGAGCCCACAGTAGGAAAGAGGAGGAATGAACATGGCGGATAATGTTTTAATACTAGGTGATCCTGTGATTTTTAAATTAATGCCCAGGGATATTGACCATCTTTTTAGTCGATCCGGTCTAAAAGGCAATGTCCTGGCACCGTTTAAGTATACGGCTACGGAAGGGCAATATCCACAACCGTCAGAATGGGCGCAAAGCTTTTTGGAGGCTCAAATTTTTGACGAGACGGTCAAGGTGCTGTTAGAGCCTCATTTAAAACTTATCTACCATACTGGTGGCGGCGGTACCAAGGAAGATGTTTTCTCGGTGCTGATCAGAAGTGATAACCGATCAGTACTAATGATAACCAAAAATAAAGAAGAAGATTTTTTAGGGCTACTATTTGCAGATATAAACGGATTTCTGGATTGGTGGGGCAGTTTATATGCCGCCAACATTGCAGATGTTCAACGATCCTCATTTGAGGGGACTATGCCGTTGGAAACTGTGGTTAGTATCCTGCACAGTCTGGATTCTTATCGGCGCGCCTATATGGAAAGCATGCTAGGTTATAATCCCAAATTAAACATATCCATTAAAAAGACGGAGTTCATTAATACTTTGGCAGCATCTCTGGCCAGCGGGGATGTTCGTTGGCTGTTGCCTTCAATGTTCAGGCTGACTCCTGATCTCCCCGGGGCGAATTTACAGTTACTGCCAGAACACTTACAGGCCTTGGAGCAGATGGGATTTGTAACTGTCAGCTCTGACACCCTGACTGGAGAGAGTTTGTTTAGTCTGGGTGAGCGTGGGAAGGCTCTGGGAACGGAATTTTTTCATACCTGGATTAATTCAATTGGTTGGAAGGCTTCGGTACTGGCTGATAGCCAAGAAAAGGTGATATCGCGGGTTTACCTGGCGCCGACGGCATTTGCCAATCATCTCTTCTCGTTCCAGGCTCAACCGGAAGGTAAATTCAAGTGCAACCACCAGAGCTTAAGTAAGGCGGAACTTAGAAGTAATTTGAATGAATGGTATAAGACGATTTATGCATTAGTAGTGAAAAATGTGGCTACATTAGCACCTTCTCAACCGGATATCCAAACGAGTCCGGGTCAGGAGAGTATATCGGCTGCATCTCCAAGTAAGCCGGACAAACAGAGCACTAAGATATCTAAATGTCCGACCTGCGGTCATAGAGCTGAAAAAGGGCAGCGGTTTTGCGGAGAATGTGGCACTTCTTTATCGTAATCAAATTGGTAAAGGAGAATGTTCAACCGCCCATTAAAAGTTGCTGCTTTGGCTGGAGGAAGAGGGAGGTAGTTTGTGGTGGATTATAAAAGTACCAAGATTGAGTTGTATAGGCGCATTATTCTGGTTCTGGCGGTAATTATCGGAGTTGGCATGATTGGGTATGTGGTGCCGGCTATGGTTACTGTGGAATGGGTGGATTTTACTAAGGAACAGGCTAAAGAGCTGAAGGGCTTTGCAACTTCGGAAAAAGACCGCATAGGTGCTCTGCCCCTGGAAGATTATATTAAGGAACAAACCGGAGCAAGTTTAATACAACTGGATAGTGCCCAGTGGGGCGGATTTTTTAATGATGTATTCCTGGCCAGTTCCGGACAGTATGCTAATTCTAATTACGGTACAAGGGTCGGTGATAAAGAAAAGGAATTATTCACTCCCGGCAAGAATTACATGAAAGTTTTTTTCAAGACTGATGAGCTGCCAATCAAAGCATGGCAGTTGCAAAAACATCAGGACACAGTTTATTTGAGTACGCAAATCAATGGTAAGAATCAGTATTTGCGGGCGATTTATTGGGATTATTCTAATCCCACCGATCGGCCTTATAATCTGCCCCCAACGAAATTAATGAATCCTCTGCGAACTCCGGGATTCATAATATTAATATTAGGCATTGTGATAGCTTTTGTGCTGCCCCGTAGTAAATCGGAGATTGGAGATATTGTTTATCAACAGGGTTCGATACTCGCCGGAGATATTTTAGGACTAATATTGTTTGGTGCGTTTGTAGCTCTGCCGGTTTTTATTAACGAAGGAACGGTGCAGGCGTTTATGCACTGGCCTATTGTAACTATTGTTTTTGCGGCTATGGCGGCTCCCTTTGCCTTTCTGCTCTATACCAATGGTTGGCACGCATCTTATCGCTTACGACTGATTCCGAATGGATTGATGCGAAGTACTTTCCGGGGTATGCAGTTGTATACCTATCAAGATATTGTTTCGGTAGAAAAAGTACTTTTAGTTTATCCCAAGTGGTTTTTACATACCTTTAAGATTGTATTTTGGTTTTCCGTTTTATCAGGTAAAGGATCTGTCGGCGGCGCCGGTCAGCTCCTTCTGGCAGAATCTGCTTCTTATGCCGGACTGGAGATTAAGAACAAAGATGGCCAGTCCATATATATATGGTATTCAGACCAGATGGGGAGAGTAATTCTACCCGGATATGAGCGTATTATTGATGCCTGCCAGGATAGAGGCATAGGCTATAATGATGAAATAAGAATAGTAAGAGGATTTATGTATTACAAATAGTAATTTTAAAAATACACTATTAACAGAGTGAGACTTATTTAACATTCGGTTACGACCTTGGTTCTATACTCCATCGGACTGAGGTCGTTTAGTTTTTCTGAAATCGTTTGTGGTTATATAAATATATATATCATGTCGTTGTGTCGAAGAAATTGCCGTGGGCTAGTACTTGTAGTGATAATTGGGATACAATAAGATAAGATAGTTTGAATTTTACAAGGAGGATCTATAATATGACAGATAGGTTCAGCAAAGAAGGTCTAACCTTCGATGATGTTCTTCTTATACCAGGCCATTCTCAGGTAATGCCGCAAGATGTTGACGTTTCGACTCGGCTTACCAGAAATCTTAGGTTGGAAACTCCAGTCATGAGTGCCGGAATGGATACGGTTACGGAATCGAGAATGGCTATTGCCATGGCCCGCGAGGGTGGCATAGGCATTATCCACAAAAACATGACCATTGAGGAGCAGGCCCGAATGGTAGACCGGGTCAAGCGTTCTGAGCATGGCATCATTACTGATCCCTTCTTCTTATCACCGGACAATAAAGTAACGGACGCATTAAGCATTATGGAACACTACCATATATCCGGGGTTCCCATAACTGAAGGAAGAAAACTGGTGGGCATTCTGACCAACCGTGACATTCGGTTTGAGACCGATTTTGATCAACCTATCAGGCAAATAATGACCAGTGAGAGGCTGGTGACGGCGCCGGTAGGAACTACCATGGAACAGGCCATGCAGTTATTGCGTAAATATAAGATAGAGAAGCTGCCCCTGGTCGATTCCAACTATAACCTAATGGGTCTTATAACTATAAAGGACATTGAGAAAACGCAGAAATACCCTCATGCCGCTAAAGATAAGGGAGGACGTTTAATCGTGGGAGCGGCTGTGGGAATTGCCCGTAATACTCTGGAAAGGGCCAGCGCCTTGCGAGATGCGGGGGTGGATGTACTGGTGGTTGACACCGCTCATGGACATTCCGAAGGCGTAATTCAAATGGTAGCACTGATTAAGAAAACATTTCCCGACCTTGAACTGATTGCAGGCAATGTAGCTACCGGAGAAGCGACCGAGGCGCTTATCAAGGCCGGTGCCGATGCAGTTAAAGTAGGTATAGGGCCGGGTTCCATATGTACCACCCGGGTTGTAGCTGGTATCGGTATACCTCAAATAACAGCGGTTGTGGATTGTGCAGCGGCAGCAAAGGAATATGGGGTACCAATCATAGCTGATGGAGGCATAAAATATTCGGGAGACATTGTCAAGGCCATCGCTGCCGGTGCTGATGTGGTTATGATGGGCAATTTGTTTGCTGGAACTGATGAAAGTCCGGGCGAAGAAATCATGCTGCAAGGCAGACGCTACAAAGTATATAGAGGGATGGGTTCCATGGGAGCTATGGCTGAGGGCAGCAGCGACAGGTATTTTCAAGAAGATGCCCAGAAGCTTGTACCAGAAGGGATAGAAGGACGTACCCCCTATAAAGGTTCAGTTTCTGAAACTGTGTTCCAACTTATCGGGGGACTTCGTGCGGGTATGGGATATTGTGGGGTGGTCAATATCGAAGAATTACAAACCAAAACTAAATTCATCAAGATTTCTAATGCAGGCTTGAGTGAAAGCCACCCTCATGATGTTTTCATCACGAAGGAAGCTCCGAATTATCAGGTTCTATAGCTATGGGTCAGTATTTACTGCGTCTGGTAATTGCGGGTATATTGGGGTTTATCATGGGGCTTACCAGTAATATAGAGGACAAAACTCAATCGGGGCGCGTATTTAGCATTATTTGCATGGGTACTGCATTACTTAGTATTATATCTGTGGGGCTTTTTCAGAGCATGAGCATACCATGGGTGGGGGACCCAGGCAGAATGCCCGCTCAGGTTATTTCTGCTATGGGATTCTTAGGCACAGGCATGATTTGGGTTACCCAAGATAATAAGGTGATGGGAATGACCAGTGCCGCCTCACTATGGCTGACAGCCATACTAGGCATGGTGATTGGGGCAGGGCTGGATAATATAAGTATAATAGGAACGATATTTTTCATACTTATTTTCAAGCTATCCCCACTAATCCCGGTTCGCGCTAGAACCAAAAAATAGAAACGGGGGAAAATATCCCCCGAATGGTGCGAGTTATCTAAAATTTTGGTTTTTCTGAGAAGTAAGGCTTTGCTGCGCTATCTGGATGGCTTTGGTAACCATATTACCGCAATCTCGGGAGCTTACTCCGCCCCAGCCCTCACTGGCTACGACCCTGTCCACACCAAGTTCACGAGCTATTTCATACTTAAGCTGATCAGACATGATACTTTTCCTACTTGCCATAAAAGAACCTCCTTTATCATCTCACACCATTTATATTTTGAGGTTTGAGAGCCAAAATGATGCTAGATAATAATTATATAAATGCTAGGTATTTCCTTGGTAAATCCATGTATAATAAAATAGAACTTATGAAGATATAATAAGTTGCAGACTACCCAGTAGTGTATCGTAATTTAATTAAAAATCAGGAGGTAAGTATAGATGAGATATGAAGGCAGCGTATTCCGTCCCCCCAGTGAGGCGAGAAGCTATATATTACAATGTACAGTCGGATGTACTCATAATCGCTGTACATTTTGTTCTATGTACAAAGATAAAAAATATCATGTCCGCAGTATGGAAGAAATTTTAGCGGATATAGAAATGGCTAAGCAATATTATGGCGATCTGTACAAGGTGTTTCTGGCGGACGGCGATGCTCTCGCTATGAAAACCGAAGAATTAGTACAGATTTTGTCCGCCCTCTATAAGAGTTTCCCGAGCCTTGAACACGTCGGCATATATGCCAGCCCCGACAGCATACTCGCTAAAGAAATGAGTGAATTGATTACTTTAAGAAAGGCAGGACTGACTATTGCCTACCTGGGAGTGGAAACCGGTGATGCTCAGTTATTGCTTGATATTAGAAAAGGGGTTACTTATCAGGAAATGGTTGAAGCAGGTTTGAAGATACGACAGGCGGGGATTCTATTGTCGGTTACCATTCTTCTGGGATTAGCGGGCAGGACGCCTCAGGCGGCAGAACATGCCCGTAATACCTCCAAAATTCTCAATGAAATCAACCCTGATTATATTGGTGCTCTGACCCTGATGTTGGAACCCAAAACCGAATTGTATAAACGTATGCAAAAGGGCGAATTTGAATTACCAACTCCATTCGAAATCCTGGATGAACTGCGTATAATTATTCAGGATTTGGAGGTGCAAGACACGGAATTTAGAAGTAATCATGCCTCCAATTACCTTCCTATCCGGGGAAGGCTGCCGGAAGATAAGCAGAAAATGCTGGACGTAATCAACGATATTATCAAGAAAAATGATCGCAGTTATTTGCGGCCGGATTATCTTAGAGCACTTTAAAAAGCACCAACTTGATGTATAATAGAATAATCACAATCTTAGGAGGGAAATGATATGGCTTTATTTGGCAATAAAGATGAAAATTTATTTTTCCTTTTTGCTGAAAGTGCTCGTGTCGTGGTCAAAGGAGGAGATATCCTCAATGATGTAGTTAACGATTATCATAATCTGGATGAAAAAATGGCTCTTTTGACCGCACTAGAGAATGAAGGAGATCGTATCATAGAAACCCTGGTGCGCAAACTAAACACCAGTTTTATTCTGCCCTTCGACCGGGAAGATGCTCTCAAATTGGTGCAGGAACTAGCTACTACGCTGGACTTTATTACCGGAATTATTGACATTATGATCCTTTATCATGCCGGAGAGCCTAATTCTAAAACCAAAGAGATGGTAGCTGCTCTTTATGAGGCCTTGCTTTTGCAGGAGAAGGCTTTCCATTTGCTCCATAGATTAGAACAAAACAAGAAGACTATGCTTGAGTATTGCGAGAACATTCGGCAATTGGAGCATAAACAGGATAAATATTACCGGAATGCCCTCGCGGATCTGTTTGATAATGAGAAGAATGCGGTAACCATAATTAAATGGAGAGGTGTTTATGAGCATGTAGAAATGGCCATGGATCACGTAGAAGACGTGGCCAACCTGCTCCGCAATATTTGCATTAAATACTCCTGATGGACAACGTTTCAATTAAGTTTCTAGTCTTTTAGATACCCAGAATTTACATCTAAAGATTCACAATAAAACCAGTTTTGATACTCTCTGCAAGTCGGCTCGGTCGTAAAAGCGGAGGGTTTCTTCTTTTTGAGCTAGTTAACAGCATTACTTTGTAACAATTATTTTGTTTGGCGGTTTTAATTAAAAACCCTATTTCTTGCTCGGCTTGGCCCAGACCAAATAGTGGGTGCCAAAATAGGCTGACTCCATTTTTTGAACGTCTACTTCAGAAGCTTGGATCACTTCGTGGATATCTAAATTAGTGTGACAGCCTTGGGTTCTAAGATTCCAACTGTCCAAATGGTTCAAAAGCCAGTTGATAAAACTGTGCGAACTGAGCCCGTGTTCAAAAAGCAGTATTTTTCCATCAGGTTTACACCATTCATTCATGTGTTTTAACATTGCCCCAGGATCTTGGTAAGCACATAAAGTCAATGTCGAAACAATGGTGTCGAAGCTGTTTTCGGGAAAGGAAAGTGTTTCCACGTCTGCTTGAATAAAGGTAACTGGCCGTTCGATCGCCTTTGCATAATTTTCGGCTGCTTGCAGCAGCACTGAGCTAAAATCCACAGCGGTTAGTTCAATATCAGGCGGATATAATGCTAAGTTGGCACCTGCTCCAACTCCTATTTCCAGGGTCTTGCCCTGTGCCTCTCGTAAGAGGCGGTGCCGGTGCTGGGCGGCCCAAACTATTCTGTGATTAGTTTGTAAATATTTTTGGCCTCTTTGATTGAAAACTTCCATACGCTTGTTTTTATCCATAGACAATAACCCTCCGACCAGGTGCCCCAATTACCTTAACTGCAGTGTACAGACTGATAGCTATCCAAAGCCCTTTTCTCATACCATATGCTCCTTATGATACCCATTTGCAGTTCCTGTTTTTCTAGATTATACCAGTTTAAATATGGCATTGCTTATCGTATTGGAGTAATTAATGCAATATCAAATTTTAATGAGCTTAGGGCAAAAGGACAACGATAGTTTATTAGTATTTGAAAATAACCTTAGTTGTTATCGTCATCGAATATATCTGCCAGCATCTTTTCTCGATGCTGTAAAAAATACTTGGTGATTTGATAATGATCTGTCATTTCATAATCTACTTCCTCAATTTTACTGTCATCAAAATTCAATATAACAGAGTTAGGATACCCCATTAGTATTGGAGAATGGGTAGCAATTATAAACTGTGCATCGCCACTCCTAGTCAGGTCATGTAATATCTCTAAGAAAGCTAATTGTCTGGACGGCGATAAAGCCGCTTCGGGTTCATCCAATAGATAAATGGCCTTACCCTTAAAGCGATTCATAAACAATGATAAGAAAGATTCGCCATGTGACTGTTTATGAAGTGAATATCCACCATAGGCTTTATAACCTGTATGATCATCCACATCATCAATATGAGTTGCAAAATTGTAGAAAGATTCTGCCCGCAAGAAAAACCCGTTGGTTATCTTGGGCATCCAGGAAAGCCTGATATAATCTGCTAGAGCAGACTCAGACGCATGTACTTCGTAAACGTTATTTCTCCCGCCCCCAGCAGGATTAAAATTACACTGATGGGCGATGGCTTCTAACAAGGTTGATTTTCCCGAACCGTTCTCGCCAACGAAAAAAGTTACCTTACTCTTAAATTTAATTTGATCCATACTCTTAATGGCGGGGATTGAGAAAGGATATTCATTAAAGGATCTTATATTTTCCCTTAAAAGTGAAACCGTTTTTAAAAACATACCAATCACCTCTTAAGCTTTCTTGGAAGCCATTAAAAAAGCCCCTAAATAGCAATAATCAGTACCAATAACCCAGGCAAAAATACGGATCAATATCAAACCACAAAATACCACCTTCTCTTGAACTACTTGTAATAGTACAAATATAGTGAAATTCTTTCTAATTATCAAATTATTGTTTGCTGTAGAATATTTAGGAGGTGATAAACGAGCAAATTCTTATCGAAGTATAAACAACAATCTACCTTTATTTATACGCACTTTGGAAAATCCTCAAAGTTAGATGGTGCTGCTTACTATGTGAAAAAATTGATGGCAGGGTTGACAAGTGGATTGTATTTGCATAAACTATACCAAAATGGTGAACAAACAAGGAGCAAGTTATGAACATTAATCAAGCCACTGATTATAGCTTTCGGGCTGTTCTGTTTTTGGCTCAGCAACCGACGGGGCAGGTTGTGGAAGCCCAGACCATCGCATACAGTCAGGTAGTGCCAATGCGTTTCCTGTTGAAGATTATGCCTTCCTTGATTAAGGCTGGTATTGTCCGATCACAGCGCGGCGTGGGCGGGGGCTATGCATTAGCCCGGAAGCCTAAAGATATCACGCTGTTAGACGTGGTGGAAGCAATCGAGGGTCCAATATATTTGAACCGATGCCTGCTGGACCAAGCACTTTGCAGCAAACAAGGTCCACCCTCGTGTAAGGTTCATCAGGCCCTGTCTGAGATACAGCAGAGGTTAATTAATGATTTTGCCAGCTATAGTGTTGCGGATTTAATGGACTGATATATTTTTTGCCCTTAAAGTTCACCAAAACAGTATACAATTAAAAAGGAGGAAAAAGAAGATGGATGTTGTTTTTCTATCCCGGTTACAATTTGGTCTAACCGCTTTTTTTCACTTCATATTTCCGCCGTTGACAATCGGCCTGGCGACCATTATTGCAATCATCGAGTACTTATATTGGCGACGACATGAGGATATTTATGATCAAATGGCACGCTTCTGGTTTAAAATTTTCACTATTTTATTTGCCGTCGGTGTTGCTAGTGGCATCACCATGGAATTCCAGTTTGGAACCAACTGGTCGGAATATTCTAAGTTTGTTGGTGACATTTTCGGTGCTCCTCTGGCGGCCGAAGGCGTATTCGCTTTTTTCCTGGAGTCCACATTTGTAGGTCTGCTCATATTTGGACGGGATAAAATATCTCCCACCATGCGTTTTGTTTCCTCATTTCTGGTGGCATTGGGCAGCACACTCTCAGCCTTTTGGATCATTGCCGCCAACTCTTGGCAGCAAACTCCGGCAGGTTTTAAAATTGAGGGTGGGCGAGCTATTTTGACCGACTTTTTCGCAGCCGTGTTTAATCCCTCTACCTTGTCTCGTTTTCTTCATACCGTTGATGGGGCCTATATCACCGGAGCCTTTTTTGTGATGGGAATCAGCGCCTATTTTCTTCTGCGGAAAAAGAACATCGAAATCGGCAGCAGATCTCTTCGTATTGCGCTTGTCTTTGCCGTTATTGCGGTATTAGGTCAGTTTCTGCTGGGTCATACTCATTCTGTCCAGGTGGCTAATACTCAACCGGCTAAATTGGCAGCTTTTGAAGGACTCTGGGAATCTCAGCCCCAGGCTGCTCTTAACATTATCGGATTTCCAGATCAAGATAAAGAGGTTATGCATCTTGCAGTCGGTATTCCAGGGCTTTTAAGTCTGCTAGTGCATAATGATTCCAATGCTGTCATTACCGGTCTCAAAGCCTTTACGCCGAGTGAGCGGCCACCAATTCAGGCTACTTATTGGTCCTACCGGTTTATGATATTGGCGGCAGGTTGGTTTGCATTGCTGGTTTTGTGGGGAGCTTACCTGCTGGCCAGAGGTAAACTATATAACAACCGGTTATTTCTGAAAGCAGCTGTATATTCGGCCCTGCTGCCCATTTTAGTCAATGAGACGGGCTGGATGGCAGCAGAGTTCGGGAGACAACCCTGGATCGTATACGGTCTTTTGAAAACCAATCAGGCTGCTTCGCCCTTGGCTGCCTACCAGATAATCATGACCATAGTATTGTTTGTCCTGGTCTATAGTGGTTTGCTGACGGGAGTATGCTATTTAGTTATAAGGAAATTGAAAGAAGCCATGGGTGAACCAATAGGGCAAGTTGAACCACTTCCATATTCATTGAGTCCGCATTCCATAGAAAAATAACAGGAGGTGACAAACATGGATCTGAATATCATATGGTTTTTGTTAGTGGGAGTATTAATTGGCGGGTACGCGGTTCTGGACGGCTTTGATCTAGGCGTGGGAAGTCTGTACCCATTCCTGGGCAAGACCGAGGAGGAGAAACTTACCCTGCTTCGATCTATCGGCCCTTTTTGGGATGGGAATGAGGTATGGCTGTTAACTGGTGCCGGGGCAATCTTTGCCGCCTTCCCGTTGGTTTATGCCTCGGTGTTTAGCGGCTTTTACCTGGCTTTGATGCTGGTGCTATTTGCCTTAATTCTTCGGGCAGTGGCGGTGGAATTTAGAAATCAAGTCCAGACATCCAAGTGGCGCCAGCGAATGGACATTCTCTTCTTCATAGGGAGTTTTCTGCCGGCGTTGCTCTTCGGGGTAGCCATGGGAAATATTGCTCAGGGTCTGCCTTTAAACGATGCCCATTATTACACGGGGGGCTTTTTTGCACTGTTAAATGTTTATGCACTGCTTATGGGGATCCTGGGTCTGTTGGCCTTTCTGTTGCAGGGGAGCAGCTATATTATCCTAAAGACGGAAGGGGAGTTACAGGAAAAAGCCCGAAAAATATTTCCGCGTATTTGGGCTGCCAGTCTGATTGTGTATGTTCTGGCTTCCCTATACACTTTTGTCGCCGTGCCATCATTATATAGCAACTACCTTAAGAACCCATGGTTGTTGGCAGCACCTCTGTTGAGTGTAATAGGTCTAATTGCGTTACCCTTACTGCAAAAAACAGCTCGTTATGGTATGACCTTTATTGCATCATCAGTATACATGACAGGCTTAATTGCTACTCTGGGCTTGGGTATGTTTCCTAACCTGGTTCCAGCTCTCGACCCCAAGCTAAGCCTAACTATATATAATGCTGCTTCCTCCAACTTAACATTAAAGGCTATGCTGATCATTGCCCTGATCGGGGTGCCTATCGTTATTTTCTATACTATTTATGTCTACCGCGTGTTCAGAGGTAAGGTTGATATTAATGTGGATGGTTATTAATAAATGTTAACTTGGTGAATGGTCTGAGAACGCCAATCTTGCCAATAAATATATATTAGATAATTTAGTAAAAATTTAGGAGGTTATAATATGTTAATCCAGGACAATTTAAAGGTGGCATACGCCTATGAATCCCACGTTAATCAGATGTTTGCAGCTTTCTCAGAAAGGGACCGCAAAAGATGGGGCGGAAAATTAGGGCGCTTGTTCCAAGCGGTTGTAAAGGCTGAAATCATTTATGCCCAAAAACACTTGCAGGGTTTGCCAGCGGTCGGCAGTACTCTGGAAAATACGAAGGAAGCCACCCCGGGGGAATATGGGATGGAAGGATTGTACCTTGAGTATACTGCGTAGGCACAGGAAGACAACGAATACTGCTTGATTTGGGGAACAAAGAGTTCCAGCTCCTCTATGGACGAAGAAAACCCCGTTCAAATCTTGAACGGGGTTTAATATTTTTAAACCCACTTTCGGGATCGGAAAAAGCCCAGCATGCTTAGTGATAGTACTATCATACCCAATAGAATATACCATACCGCGTTTGGATGGTCGCGGCCCGGAAAATCCACATTCATACCAAAGAAACCGGTGATAACGGTAAGGGGCATCATGATTATACTGATAATCGTTAGTATAGTAATAATTTCACTGGTACGGCCGGTAAGAACCGAATAATAGGTTTCCATCGAACTGTTAACCAGATCTCGGTAGGTATTCACGGTATCCAGAATGCTGTTCAGGTTGTCAGCTAAGTCCAGATAATAAGGGACATTATCATCTTTTACAAAAAATGCGTAACGACCTCTTATATTGGTGAAAATCTGTCTTTGAGGAATCAGAACCTTTCTTAAAAGGATTATGGTTCTTCGCAAAGTGGAAATCTCTTCAGTAACGTGCTGTCCCTTGCTCACAAATATATTGTCTTCCAGATCATCAATTCTTTCCCCCAGTCTCTCAATAATAGGGAAAGAATCGTCGACGATGTTATCGACAATTTTATATAACAAATAGTCAGGTCCGCGATTCATAAACTGGCAATCCTTTAAACTGATGCGGGCCACTTTGCCAACCGCCAGAAGGGCGATCGGGTGTATGGTTACAATATAATTAGGGCCCAGAAAGACGTCCAGTTCAATGCTGGATATCTCATCTTCTTCCTCCGCTTCCTCAAAATAGCGCAGAGCATGAAAGACGAAAAAATAATAGTCATCATAATTATCTATCTTGGCGCGGGGGCTTTCCTGTAAACAATCTTCCAGAGCTAATGGATGAAAATCGAATATTTTGCCTATATAGGCCAGTTCTTGTTCTGAACAGTCATACGAATCAATCCACAACAGATTGTCGGGTGATGCCAACAACTCGCTGGTTGTGGCTAGATCTATATCGTGATACATTTGATTATCGGCATGGTTGTAGAAATAAGTCTTGATCAACTCACAATCCCTCCTTGTCTACAGAAGGGCTACACATCGAATCGGTGCTGAAATATAACCCTGCTATTCATAAGGTAAATATTAAGATAAGGTATATACGATGATCGATAAGGTATAGGTTCCATTTCACCACCGCCTTTCTTGCTTATGACTGATCCCAAAATAGACTTTAATGTAGCTGGCCAACCAGTCTCCTAGACTAATAATATACATTTTAAACCCGGAAATTGTCAATCATAGTACAATATCCTCTTTGATTATGATAGTTATTATCGACTGAGAGTGTACAAATAATCAAGATCGCGGATAATGTGACTGATAAATGGAAAAAATACCAAGTAGATGGGAGGAATTTACTTGCTTAGAAAATTAACCATAGCCGTTCTGCTCATTATGAATATCTTTTGCAGCTGTGCATTTACTATACGGCTGCCATCAATAGCAATTCCTGAGTCATCGATAATATATGATGTAAACGGCAAAGTTGTGAAAGGATTGTCAGAACAGAATCAGGTGAACGTAAACCTGGAAGAGATATCGCCATATTTCTTAGAAGGGGTGATAGCCGTTGAGGATAAGCGCTTCTATAAACATCATGGAATTGATTTCAGTGGAATGCTCAGAGCAATATTTCTTGACATAAAGGCAGGCAAAATAATCGCCGGAGGCAGCACTATTACCCAACAGACCGCCAAAAACCTATATTTAAGTAATGAACGGACCCTGAGCAGAAAAATAAAAGAATTATACTATGCGCTACTTTTGGAAAACAAGTACAGTAAAGATGAAATATTGAGTATGTACTGCAACAGTATTTATTTTGGGCACGGGGCTTATGGAGTAGAATTAGCCTCCCGTACCTTCTTTGCTAAAAGAGCTCAGGATTTGAGCCTCGCCCAGGCGGCTCTGCTGGCGGGTATACCCCAAAGCCCCAGCAATTACGACCCCTATATTCATCCGGAAGAGGCTCAGAAAAGACAGAGCCAGGTATTAGAGCGAATGGTGGAGGAGGGTATGATCTCCGAAGCAGAAAAGGCAGCCGCTGTGAAAGAGCCGCTGCAGTATAAAAGGGCTCAATTTGCTGATGATGAAGCCCCCTATTTTGTAGCCATGGTGCGAGAACATTTGCGTGAACAATATGGAGACAGCGTGGTTTATCAGGGAGGACTCAAGATCTATACCACTCTCGATCTGGACATGCAGAAGGCTGCTAATAATGCCTATTTAGAAGGAATGAAGAATCAAAACCCTGACCTTCAGGTAGCCTTGGCAGCTCTGGATGCAAGTAACGGGCAAATCCGTGCCATGGTAGGGGGAAGAGATTTTAATACATCCAGTTATAACCGGGTATTCTCCACCCGGCAGCCTGGATCCACCTTTAAACCCTTTGTCTATTCACTGGCGATTGAACGCGGCTACACGCCTGCTAGCATGCTTGCGTGTGAAGAGAAGGAGTTTCAGCTGACCAATGGTGATGTTTATAAACCAACTGATTACGGGACTGAGCCATATCATTGGCGTGATTTCACCTTGAAGGAAGCGATATCAATCTCGGATAATGTAGTTGCGGTCACCCTAACCGATTTGCTAGGTGTAAACGAGGCAACTAGCTATGCCAAGCAATTCGGTTTCCCCGATTTGAAAGCGGTCCTATCTTTGCCGCTCGGGTCCAATGAAGTGACCCCGCTTGATTTAGCAGCAGGTTATAGTACTTTTGCTAACCATGGAGTGTATAATGCCCCATCATACCTTTTGAAGGTTATCGACAAGGATGGTAATGTATTAGAGAAATATAGTCCCCGCGCGGAAAGTATTGTCAGTGCCGAGAATGCCTATATCATAACCAATATGCTTACCGGGGTTATGGAGCCGGGAGGAACCGGCTCGGCTTTGAAAGCCAAAGTAGGGCGGGTAGTGGCTGGAAAGACAGGTACTACCGAGCAAAAGAACGACGCTTGGTTTGTCGGTTATACTCCCCAGTTATGCTGTGCAGTGTGGGTGGGCTATGATCAGGGCAAAGCAGCCAATTTATTCGGGGGTTCGGCCGCCGGACCAATCTGGGCTAGTTTTATTCATGATGCATCTGCCAAACTGACCGAAAAGGACTTTGAGCAGCCGGCCGATGTAGATTTAATAAATATTTGTCTGGATACAGGTCTGATAGCTACCGAGGCCTGTCCGCGCCAGAGTAAAATGGCCTTCCTGAAAGACAACGAACCCCAGGATATTTGTTATCTCCATCAGCCTAATACGCAATGGAGCATTGGAGATGTTCCAACCAACGGGAGTATGAATCCGACCCACAAATGGTGGCAGCTGTGGGAATAATGATATATATAGGTAGGAAGTTAATGTAGGACAGATCAAGTATACAATATTATTGTTGCAAAGGTATTGCTTGAGTCTTACTGGCTTGATATACTTTAAACGTAAAAAGCATTAAAGATGAAACGAAGGCGTTTATTTTTCTCTCGGCCGGGGAAAGATAAACGCCTTGTTGTTTTTATCGCCATTGCTGTACTTTAATACATGCAATGAAAATAAGAAACAAAGGAGGGGAGTTCATTGAAAAAGGTTGAGTTAGTCATTAGACCTTCAAAGTTGGAGGAGGTAAAAGAGGCCCTTGATAAAATAGAGGTAAGAGGGATGACAGTATATGATGTGAAAGGTAGAGGGTTGCAGCGAAACCAGAAACAATATTATCGGGGACAGGAACATTCCGTCGACTTATTTCCCAAGGTTAAACTGGAGATTGTATGCCAGGATGAATCAGTAGAAAATATCATATCGACGGTACTCCAAATATGTAAAACAGGTAAAATAGGTGATGGTAAAATATTTGTGTATCCGGTAGAGAGGATTATCCGTATCAGCACCCGCGAAGAGGGTGGATCTGCCTTATAGAAATTATTAAAAGTTCAGGTTGCAAGCAAAGGCGCTTATAAGCAGAGTTTAACTCTGAGTATAGCGCTTTTATATTCTAAGCATTATTTTCTTCGTTTGATATTGCAGCTTTGAACCGTCTAGATAAAATTTATGGAATGGGGGATTAGAATGAAAACAAAATTAAGATGGGTATTATCTGTTATTATGATGAGCGTATTTATATTGGGCTTGCCGGTAGTAGCGGCGGCAGCGGACGCACCGGTTATCGATACCGGCGATACCTCCTTTATGATGATCTGTACGGCTCTGGTTATGATTATGACTCCTGGTCTGGCTTTATTCTACGGGGGAATGGTAAGAAGGAAAAACGTTCTGAGTGTTATATTGCAATCATTTGCGGCCATGGCACTGGTATCAGTACAGTGGGTATTGATTGGCTATACACTGGGTTTCGGCCCGGATATTAATCACGTTATTGGAAGTTTGCAATGGCTGGGCCTGAACGGGGTCGGAGGAGTCCCTAACGCAGATTATGCAGCTACAATTCCTCATCAGGTCTTTTCTATGTACCAATTAATGTTTGCCATTATTACTGTGGCCTTAATTTCCGGTGCTTTTGCCGAACGCATGAAATTTGCTGCCTTCGTGGTCTTTGTACTATTATGGACCACTCTTATATATGATCCCCTGGCTCATTGGGTATGGGGAGTAGATGGATGGCTGCGCAACCTTGGAGCGTTGGACTTCGCAGGAGGTACAGTTGTTCATATAAGTTCCGGTGTATCAGGACTTATCGCCTGCCTGGTTCTGGGTAAGCGTCGTGAATCCGGCTCTGAACCTATGGTGCCGCATCATCTGCCTATGACCATGCTGGGGTGTGGCTTGCTGTGGTTCGGTTGGTTCGGTTTCAATGCCGGCAGTGCCCTGGCCGCTAATGGTCTCGCTGCTTCGGCCTTTATGGTCACCAACACTGCCGCCGCCATGGCCGCCATCAGCTGGTGTGCAGCAGAGTGGCTCCATCATGGCAAACCGACCGCTCTGGGAGCAGCCAGTGGTGTGGTAGCAGGCTTGGTAGCCATCACCCCGGCCGCCGGTTTTGTAAGTGCCGCCAGTGCAATCTTAATTGGCTTGCTGGTAGGTCCCCTGTGCTACTTCGCAGTTAGCAAAATGAAGGCTAAACTGGGTTATGACGATTCCCTGGATGCCTTCGGCATTCATGGTGTTGGCGGAACTTTTGGAGCATTGGCCACTGGGGTTCTGGCCTCTAAGTTGATCAACCCGGCCGGAGCCGATGGTCTGTTATTTGGCAACCCGCATCAGTTATTGATTCAATTAACAGCCGTAGCGGCATCAATTGCCTTTGCCGCTGTAGGTACCTTTATCCTGCTCAAGTTCATAAGCATATTCACACCGCTCCGGGTATCCGACGAGGAAGAGGAGACGGGACTGGATATATCGCAGCATGGTGAGGATGCCTATAACTATGGAGAAATGAGCTCTGCTCATATTTAATAAGATAGGGGGTCTGTTGTCCCACTGAATATCCTTTAGGTGGGACAAGGGGCCCGTCCCCGTGTCTCACCCGTGGTCTCAGCCTTTACTCCTTGTCCCTGGCTAGATATCTAGCCAGGGACTTTTCCATGTTCAGCCCCGATAGGTATTTATTTTCTGCAGGAGTAAATAATAGAAGGAATTGAGACAGGTTATACCTAATTACTAACAAAGTGTATAATTAAGGAGGTTTATGCGTGCAAGTTAGTATTACGATATTGGTGGAAAATACTACACCTGTGCCTAATCTGATTGGAGAGTATGGTTTTTCCTGCTTGATAACGGTGGATGGTCGGAGCCTGTTATTTGATACTGGCAGTGACCAGGCTTTGTTTCACAATAGCAAGGTATTGGGAATTAAGCTTGAAGACATAGAAGATGTGATGCTAAGCCACGGTCATTTCGACCACACCGGAGCGCTTCTGCCATTATTAGAGCAGTATGGGAAAAAGAAAATATACGCCCACTCCCGTCTCCTATTGACTCGACTTTTTCCACTTAATAATGGTAAATTAAAGAAAATTGGCAGCCCGTTTAGCGATCAGGAACTGAAGCAGGCGGGAGCGGAATTCATTTTTAGAGATGAATTTTCGGAAATTATGCCAGGGGTTTATATAAGCGGTGAAATCCCGCGGAGTAATGATTTCGAGGATACCGGCGGAGATTTCCAGGTTGAAGATAATGGACAAATTCAGAGTGATAAGCTGCAAGATGATATGGCTTTGATAATTGACCACCCCGAAGGTTTAATAATAATTAGCGGCTGTGCTCATTCCGGTGTGATCAATACCATTACCCATGCCACTCAAATGACCGGCAAGACCAAAATATTGGCTTACATTGGGGGCACGCACCTGCTCAATGCCTCATCTGGCCGCATGGATGAAACCGTGGCAGCGTTGCAAGCATTGGACATTACAAAATTAATCGTAGCTCATTGTACCGGATTTTACGCAGCTGCGCGCCTATATAACGAATTGGGAGCCATGGTAATCAAGGGTGAGACCGGTATGAAATTCAAGTTTTAATGGTCTTATAATATATTCGGAGGTGTATACTTGGATATTAGTAAATATCAGCTAAAAGTTAAAGACATATCTAAAACCTGCAACCCGTCATTGTTCAAATTCACTAGTACCGCTGAGATAAAGCCTCTTAAAGGTATAATAGGGCAGGATAGGGCCGCTCGTTCCCTGAGTTTTGCCCTGGATATTGAAAACGAAGGCTATAATATATACCTGGCTGGATATTTTGGAACGGGTAAGACGACTTTGGCACGGGAGATGTTGGAAGAAAAGGCCCGTAAAAACAAGGTGCCTGCCGATTGGTGCTATGTAAATAATTTCAAAAATACCGAGTGCCCGCATGCATTAAGCCTACCCGCCGGACTTGGCAAAGAATTTAAAAAAGACGTAGACACCAATATGGATACGGTTATTAAACATATTGTGAAAGCCTTTGAAGGTGAAGAATTTGAATTTCAGAAAAGTGCTATCTTAAACCGTTTCATGGAAGAGACCAACCAGATTTACTTAAAGCTGGAGGACGAAGCCCGCACTTTTGGTTTTACTATATCTCGTACCCAGAGTGGAGTTAGCAGTATCCCCCTGAAAGAAGATGGAACCCAAATAAGCCAGGACGAATATATGGCCCTGCCCGACGATGAACGGGCTGAATTGATGAAAAAGAGCACCATTGTGCAGGAAAAAATCAATGAAGCATTCCGCCAATATAAAGAGTTAGAGAATCACATCAAGGAACAGATTAAGGAGTTGGAACTCGCCACTGCACGTCAGGTAGCTGTACCCGATTTCACAACCTTGTATGAAAAATATTCTGCCCTGGATGAGGTTGTAACTTATCTGCGAGACATGCATCAGGATGTCCTGGACAATATTGATATGTTTAAAACCGTTGAAGACGATTCTCCGATGAATTTGCTGCGACGCATGGATAAAAGAGCCCAGGTGAGAAGATATCAGGTAAATCAGATTGTTGATAATTCGGCTCTTAAATATGCGCCGGTTATTTTTGAGACCAATCCCAGCTTTCCTAACTTATTCGGACAAGTTGAGTTTGGGAGCGAATTTGGGGTATTAACTACTGACTTCTCCAGGATAAAATCCGGTTCTATTCACAGGGCCAATGGTGGTTATCTGGTAATCAATGTTTATGATATCATTAAGAACTTCTATGTGTGGGATAAACTGAAAAGGATCATCAAGAATAAAGAAATCGTAGTCGAAAGCATGAGCAAGACTTTTGGATTAGGCAACAGCGAAACGCTTCAACCGGAAGCCATTCCCGTTGATATCAAAGTAATCCTAATCGGGGAACCGGAATATTACTACCAGCTCTATGCCTATGATGAAGAGTTTCAAAAGCTTTTCAAAGTCAAGGCTGACTTCGATATAGATATGCAGCGCACCCCGAAACATGTAAAAGAATATGCGCGTTTCATAAGTTCAGTATGCGTTGCTAAAAATCTCAACCATTTCACCCCTGCGGCAGTTGCTCAGGTGGTTGACTATGGCGGCAGGATGGCTGATGATCAGAGCAAGTTGAGTACTCTCTTCAACAAACTGGTGGAGATTATTTATGAAGCCAACTGTTGGGCGGGTTATGATAAATCCATCCTGGTGAACCGCGAACACGTCATAAAAGCAATAGAAGAAAAGCACTATCGCTCCGCCATGCTGCAGGAGAGGATGCAGGAATATATCGATCAGGGTACAATCATGATCGATGTTGATGGTTTCAAAATTGGTCAATTAAATGGTCTGGCTGTCTATCAGGTCGGTGACCATCAATTTGGGACGCCAGTTCGCATAACTGCCAAAACTTTTAGGGGTGAAAAAGGACTAGTTAATATTGAACGGGAAATCCAGCTTAGCGGAAGTATCCATAGTAAAGGGATATTAACCTTAAATGGTTATTTGGGCTCTCAATACGCCCAGAATAAACACTTATCTTTATCAGCCAGCCTGACCATTGAACAAAGTTACGGTGGTATCGAAGGGGACAGTGCTTCCAGCGCTGAATTATATGCGCTGTTATCCAGCCTGGCCGAGATACCTTTATGTCAGGGCATCGCCGTTACCGGATCAGTTAATCAAAATGGAGAGATTCAAGCGGTAGGGGGGGTAAACTCGAAAATCGAAGGATATTTTCAAGTCTGTAAAAACAAGGGATTAACCGGCCGGCAGGGGGTTATAATCCCGCGCCCGAATGTAAAAAATCTCATGTTAAGTGAAGAAGTGGTTGCAGCTGTAAAGACTAACCTCTTTACTATTTGGGCTACCCGGCACGTAAATGAAGGTTTGGAAATATTAACCGGTATAGAGGCGGGCGAGATAAGTGCGACCGGCGACTTCCCGGTAGGCAGCATTCATTATCTGGTCAACCGCAAACTGAGCAACTGGGATAGTAGAGGTGGATACGGAATTCCCAGCGGCTTGAGAACGCCGCCTCGGAAAACCGGAATTAGAAGAAGGGCAAGGAGGTAAAAAGCAGTGCAGAGAATTAGGCCGTGGCTGGTTGCTCTGATCCTTATGTTATTTATTGGAGGAACGGCAGGTTGTAACGGTGGTCTCCAGTCGCTTCTACAGAAAACTAAAAGCCCCGAGCAGCCGTTGATCAGGGTGCAAATCCAGTTCACTGATCAAAGGCAAACCATCTGTTATGTGAAGAGTCTGGGTTTGGAAAAAGGCGCTCAAGTCTATGCCGGCGGCCCATCCTCCAATAATATGTATGATCGGGATGGAAATATTGTGGGTTCGTATAATTATCAGCATGTTCTATATATGAACGTTATACCGGAAGAAGACAGCACCGATTAATAAAAATATAATATAAAAGGGAGTTGAAGCAGGATGGAATATGTGAATGCTAAATGTATGATGTGCGGAAAGTCTTATGAGCTGGGGGAAGATAATAAAGATTTCAAGAAACTGAGCGACAAAGATAAACCCGGCACATATATATGCGATCTATGTGCGAACCGGGTACGATATGAGGCAGATGATAAAAAGAAAAACCCTAAGCCTCAGAATAACTGAGAATAATCTTATCAATTCCAGGGCTCATACCAGTAATAATCGATGAGATCAACGCCCGCTTTTAGCGCTGCCTTATTGCTGTAGTAATTCGTGGTACCGGCATAGACATCTACCCAATAAGGGTATTTATGCCACAAACCATAATACACATCACCGGTATCGTTTACCACCAGGGAATTGTATTGGTTCCCTTGGATATCAATGGGCTCCGATAAGTAGATACGGGTTCCAAAAGGGATAATAGGCTGGCGGGCCTCGCCTCCCGCATTAAGAGGGAACTGGGGATGTACAGCCCCGGAGCCTATAAAATAACCTTTGGCTGAGGCTGAAGCCGGGGCACGGGCCGCTTCAGTATAATAGGTTCTCTTTTGATTTTTCACAGAAAATTGCACATACCATTTAGGCTGTACGGGGTTACCGGGATCAACCTGAACCAAATCCGGTGCGGGCAGGGGCTTAGGTGCAGGCTTCGGTTTGGCCTGAAAAATGAAATAAATCCCGAGAAATAGAACCAAAATAATTAAGGGCACCCACAATATACGCCTGTCTCTTATCATCATACGGCCTCCTTCATAATGGTTATTTTGTGCGGGAAAAATCTTTTTTATTTATAAACGCAGGCACATGATATAATTACTATTAAATTCTTGGACTATAAGGGGGACTTAATCGATGGATGCAATAAATAACGGACTTAATCAGCAACTGTTTAACTATTTGCAAAAATCGATAAAAGAAACCGCCTACTATGAATTATTGGGAGTAGAATTACAGCTACTGGCACCAGGCTATGCCGAGATCAGGGTTGTTTCCGGTCCGCAGCATACCAATCCTCTGGGATTAATCCATGGTGGATTGATTACAACTATTGTCGATGGCGCAATGGGAAATGCTATTCGCAGTCTGGGAATAGTAGGCGTGACAGTGGATTTGTCAGCAGCCCTGATAGCATCGGCTCGCGCGGGCGACACCATTGTTGCTCGGGGCAAAGTCTTAAAAGCTGGTAAAAGTATGATATTTGCTGAGGCAACAGTGTATTCGGGCGATACTCTGCTGGGACACAGTAAAGGTACTTTCTACAAAATATCTGATGTGGAATATTAAGCAGGAGATATCAGGATGAAAAAAAGCTTATTTAAATTGCAAGATTATGGAGTATTTACTTTCAAATCTACATCACAGGCCTTGAAAGCGGAGCGGGTTCTGAAAAACGCCTCCGCTGAATTTTTAATGATGCCTACTCCACGCCAAATATCAACCAGCTGTGGATTAGCGGTTAAGGCTGCCCCCGAACACCTCCGCTTTTACCAGGAAATCCTGGTCAACAACCAGATAGAAATTGAGGGGGCATTCCAGTTAACCACGATTGATGGCAAGGTTCATTCGGAAAGGGTTAATAATGGATGACTATTTGAACCTGGTCCGAAAATTGATGGAATCTGGCGGAAAAATGGAAGAGATGCTGAGTGGTTTTACCCATCGAGAAGAACAAATGCGTTTCGCTAGTGCTGTAGCCGAGGCTTTTCGCGATGAAAGTTTTCTGGCGGCGGAGGCGGGTACCGGCGTAGGGAAAACCTATGCTTATCTGGTGCCGGCCTTAATTTGGGCCCAAAAAAGCCATGAAAAGGTAGTCATATCGACTAAGACCAAAGCCCTGCAACAACAGATTGTGGATCATGATTTGCCCGATTTGGAAAAAGTTATGGGATATAAACTAAAATATGTTGAAGCCAAGGGGCGGGACAATTATCTGTGCTGGAACAAATACCAGACTATTTTGGGTGGTAGAAAACGGTTGGAATTGGACGAAACAGATTTCATTGAAGCTATTTTAAGTTGGGCTGAAGTTACCCGGCGCGGTGATCGCATGGAACTGCCGCTGAATCAGGAATTAATGAAACATTGGCATATTGTTGCCGCCGACCGCAACAACTGCCAGCGGGAAATGTGCAAATATCGGGATAAATGCTTTCGTCTCAAAATGATCAAAGCTATGAGTACAGCCAATTTAATTGTTACCAATCATGCCTTACTTTTGTCTGATGTCATGGTTGACAATAGTATCCTGCCTGAATTTCATCATTTGATTATCGATGAGGCCCATACCTTCGTAAAAGAGTCATTTGATCGACTGGCGCATCGATTCACCCTATTTGAAACCCTTAATCTGCTGCAGATTCTGCATACCAAAGATAGACGCTCTAAGAAAGGTTATCTTGTTCACCTGCGTTCTAATTATCCTAATCTTGGTCCGTTGCTGGATGAAATTGTTCCTCTGACCGAAAAAATGATAAAAATGACCAACCAACTGTTCAATAGTATCAGCAGCGGTCTTAAGTACCGTGAGGACTTTAACTTCAGTCATATACTGAATCCGGCCGAAAGAGAGCTGACGTGGTTTGCAGAAACCCAGGAAATATATAGGCAAGATTGGAACCCGGCCATGGAGTTATTGTTATTCAAATTAAGAGAACTGGGTCGAGAGTTGGAAGGTGAGCCCGAAAGCGTCGACCTGCAGGGAATTACGAGCGCAATGCAGGAAATTGATGATATGGCCTTTACTATAATGGCTGAAGAAATATACAGTGATTCCAATATAACTTGGCTCGAATGTGCAAAAGGTAAGGTGGTGGCTGTTTGCTCATCGGAAGTAGACAACGGCAGCATGTTGGACAGACAGCTTTATCAGAATCTGAAGACTTTAATCATGGTTTCGGCAACCCTGGCAATTGAGGATAACTTTGATAACTTTATCACCCGCAGCGGACTGCTGCCCTATGCAAGCGACGGCCGGTTAACAACCATTCTGGAACAATCACCTTTTGATTACCAAAAACATGCTTGTATGTATATAGTGAAGGATATGCCCGATCCGACCAGTGGGATTTTTAATCGGGAAGTAAATGGAGTGCTGGCAGATATATTTGTAAACCAGGGAGGACGGACTATGGTGCTATTTACCTCCCGAAAAAACTTGCAGGACTCGGCGGCAGAGCTGCGCCCTTATTGCGAGCAACACGGACTTAACCTGTTGGTTCAGCATGAAGACGGGGAATTTGCGACTTTAATGGAAGAGTTTGTTGCCCGGGATAATTCCATCTTAATGGGGGTGGAAACCTTCTGGGAGGGCATTGACCTAAAAGGTGAAGTTCTCAAATGTCTGGTTATAGTAAAACTGCCGTTTCGTTCGCCTTCTGATCCGTACTGCAGTGCCTGGGACAGATACTACAAGATGCAGAGAAAAAACAGTTTTCAATACTTCATGCTGCCTGACGCTGCGATTCGTTTTAAGCAGGGCGTAGGCCGTTTAATTAGGAGTGAGAATGATCGGGGGGCAGTTGTCGTACTGGATACCAGATTAATCAACCGCAAATATGGCGATGTTTTCAAAAACAGTATACCCATAAAAAACATGATTTCTCTCACCAGGCCGGAACTGAGTTTGCACCTAGAGGAATGGCGTTAAGTGAAAAAATATATTCGGAAAGGTAACAATTTTCATCCTTCTTACATAGTATTAATTAGAATCTATATAAACTTACCTGCTTAGGAAGTTTGTTTAAAAAGAATTCTAAAAAAGAGGTGAATTTTGTGCGGGTCTATTATATTAAAATTCCGGTCTTTCTGAGAGATTTTTTACTTAAAATCTGGGGATAACTAGGCGAGCGGATGCTTACTCCTTTGGCTAACATATGGGGGTGAGGTTATGCCCAATCTGCGTCTAATTATAGCAGGGCTGCTGATTTTCGCCGGATTGGTGCTCCTGTGCCTGGGACGTTGACGAGCCGGTAGAATTTATGAATATACTCTACCGGCATTTTGCTTGGATAAATTTATTTCAATGAGCGCTTGCGCGAATTGTGCGCCAAAACGCGGGCGCTATGGCGCCTTCCCTTCGCGTTTTGTGTGCATCGCGCCGCGAGCGTTTTTATCAAACGCCTTCTCAGGCGGGGACCCTACCCATCACTGAGGAAAAAATCGGTTTATCCCCCAACTATAGAGGAAGGGGTCTTAAGAGGAGTTTGATAAACTAGTCCTCGCTCAGGCCAATGCCCAATATACCTCCAAGACCGCCTGATATAATGCAAGCTGTTAGAGTATATAGAAAGCCTTTCAAGTAAATATGGGAAGGACTGGCAATTAGAGTAATGATCAGCATCAGGGTAAAAAACATAATACCCAGGCTAACGCCCCGGACCAGACCCTTATTGCCATAGGCATTGCTTGCGACACAGCCTCCCGTAAAGACACTGATTACCAGCACCACTTTGGCCATTGGATTTAGAAGGGTTTCCTGCAATCCCGTGAAATAGACAAGTGTGGAGCCTAGGGTACTAAGCACTATACCAATCAATAGAGCCATACCTAAGCCTTTTAATTCCGCAGGTAATTTTTTCATTATTCAGCACCTCCTCTTCTAGAAAAATATGTAAGTTGTTCGGCAAATATGACTGACTAGTAAATAATAATATCTATTCATCAGAATAAGCCTCGTGTCCCACTCATAAACATGGTATATATTGCAGGCGGGTGGGGTGCAGGTTTTGAACAACAGTTTGGAGTGGAGCATATTAGCCGGTTTGGGTACGGCTTTGGGTGCCCTGCTTATTTTTATTAAAAAAGAGTGGAGTTCTAAAAGTCTGGCATTTTATCTGGGGCTGGCTTCTGGAGTGATGACTGCGGTAGTAGCATTCGATATGGTGCCATCAGCATTATTA
Organism: Syntrophomonadaceae bacterium; assembly: GCA_963665865.2. Lineage (GTDB taxonomy): Bacteria > Bacillota > Syntrophomonadia > Syntrophomonadales > Syntrophomonadaceae > PHAA01. The sequence continues at coordinate 1,145,782 of CAXXWF010000001.1, forward strand.
TACGCAGGGTTATTCAAAGTGGCAGGTGGGGTGTTGCTAGGGGCAGGCATTATGGCCCTGGGAGATGGGGCTCTTTTCACACGGATGTCAGCCCCACGGACTCTGACAGGTTTAGGCTATCTTATCATGCTGGGAATTGCTATGCACGATCTGCCGGAAGGGATAGCCATAGCCCTGGGTGATGTAATGAAAAGCCGAACCGGACTGGTTATAGCTTTGGGAATTGGGATACATAATGTACCGGAGGGGATGGCCATAGCTGCTCCTTTGTTAATGGCTGGGGTCAAGAAGTCGACAATTTTTCTGCAAATCCTGGTGGTTGCCTTGATAACCCCTTTAGGTACCTTGCTGGGCCAGAGACTGGCAGCCTCCATGCCTGGATTGCTGCCGCTTTTATTAGGGATGGCTTCGGGTATCATGATCTATCTGGTGTTGTTTCAATTATGGCCGCAGGCTAAACTAAAAGACCGGCGCAGCAGGTGGTGGGGTTTTTACCTGGGCATGGCCATTATTGTCACGGCAACCTTCCTATAAAACAAATGCATAAATTAAGCGGCATAGTTGGAAAATAAGCCAAAACGATAGGAGAAAAACCAGCTATGCCTAATCTATTTTATCTGGCTATTGCAGCGCTTTCCGGAGCAGCCATGGCTTTTCAAGGAACCTTAAATACCGCCCTGGGAAAAATTGTGGGAATCTGGGAATCCACGCTTATAGTTCATGTAGTCGGCATGGTTACCTCCCTGTTGGTCATATTGATCCTGGGAGTAGGTTTCGGGGGTTTGGGAAAGATGGGTAACGCTCCCTGGTATGCCTATTTGGGCGGCATACTTAATGTTGTAATCATTTACGCAGTTGTGCGTTCCATGCCGCAAATAGGGGTTGGCAATGCCACCACTGCCATCATTGTTGCTCAATTAATTACGGCATTCTGTATTGATTGTACGGGAGCCTTTGGGATGAAAAAGATACCCTTTCAATATATAGATCTGCTTGGTATAGCCCTGCTGGCAATCGGAGCCCGCATCCTATTTCTGGAATGAGAACAGTAAAAACAGGGACGGTTATTCGCGCAAGTGGGGACAGTTGCATCAACTATCTAACTTATGACGTGGTAGGGGACAGCTTTTTGTTATTCGTCTCAGCAGGGTTGGTGTGATAAATAATAGTAATCCGTTCCCTGTCATACATTTGAGGTTATACTTAACTCAAACGTTGTAAATATACATGAATAAATGTATAACTGTTATATAAAGCTTGTAATTACAAGTTGTTGATTGAGGTGACGGATATGAATGATTCTGAAATCTATAAAGCCTGGGACGCTTTTATTAAAGAAGGTACTATTTTTGAGGAAACAATAAGAGCTGAAATAATAGAATCCTGGCAGAGAAGCCGTGGAATTGATCCCTTTTCTAAACAACGGCACCATTTACCTAATCGTTTACTTCAGGCTAAGCTAGCGGAAAAAGTGCCGCTAATATCGCTTTCCAGGCTTATTATGCGAGATATTAGTGAAATAGAAGGACTTGATTTTGTGGTATTGTCAGATCAAGACGGTTACATTGTGGATGTGGCTGGTGAGGCCAGATTCTATGAACTCTTAGGGCACTGTTTCAGTGAAACAGATGTAGGCACAAATGCGATTGGCACAGCTCTGATCGAGGATAAGGCATTAGAAGTAAAAGGCCCGGAACATTATAGTCATTATTACCATTCCTATTATGGTGCGGCCGCACCAATACATAACATTAAAGGGGTTATTATCGGAATTTTAGCTGTTTATAATATTTCCACAGCCCTTTCTGCAGGTGTATTACAGGCGCTTAAAATGGGGGTTAAGGTAATAGAAAATCAAATTGAATATAAATCAGAGCAATCCGAAATTATTCACATTTACCATAACACCTGTTCATCTATTATCGATTTTTTTAGTGATGGTTTTTTTGTGGTTGATGCCAAGGATAATATCATTAATGTTAACCAAAGTGCTTTGAACCTACTGGGGATCAACCACCGTGAATCATTGATTGGAGAGTTTCTGGGGAATATCCTGGCTGATGACCGGGCGGTAATAAACAATCTTCTATCAAGTAATCCCAATGAATTTATTAATAAATTTTCTTTGAAAGGGGCTCACGGGTTAGTCCCCTGTTCGCTGGTGCGAAGACGGATTACCAAAAATCCCGATGGATCTCAGCAAACCGTTCTCGGATTTGTTGTTGAGGGTGAAAACTCGGAGTTGGACAAACAGTATGTCTTCACCGCTAACTATGGAGATGACAATTCTAATTTTAATAATCTAGTCGGGCACAGCGAGAAATGGAGTGAAATAAAAAAACTGTCAATGCGGGCAGCTCGGGTTTCTTCCAGCGTGCTGATTGAAGGCGAAAGCGGTACAGGCAAAGAACTGGTGGCTCGAGCTATTCATGATGAATCCGGGCTGAAGGGCCCTTTCATAGCCATCAACTGTGGGGGCATACCCAAAGAATTGCTCCAAAGTGAACTGTTTGGTTATGAAGAAGGATCGTTTACAGGTGCCAGGAAGGGTGGGGGCATTGGCAAGCTGGAAATGGGCGATGGCGGAACTGTATTTCTAGATGAAATCGGGGAAATGCCTTTTGATATGCAGGTTAATTTATTGAGATTTTTGCAGGATAAAATGATCACGCGGATCGGCAGTTCCATTCCCCGCAAAGTGGATGTACGAATTATTGCCGCCACCAATCGCAAGCTGAAAAACGAGGTTCAGATGGGTAGATTTCGGGAAGATCTCTACTATCGATTAAATGTTATTAATATTGATCTCCCTCCATTGAGAGATAGAAAACTAGACATACCTCCAATTACTCGATTTTTTATCCAGACCTTATGTCTTAATTTCAAACGTGACATTCTGAGTATAAGTGATGCGGCGATGAATATGCTTTGTGCCTACAACTGGCCGGGAAACGTCAGAGAGCTTAGAAATGTGATAGAAAATGCTATTGTGTTCACCGAGGGGAATATTATAACTGAGGACATCCTTCCATCGTATTTTAAAGAAGATTTTATTCATCCTCTACCTTCTCTAACCACTGATAAAAATACCCTGCAGCCGGCAATCAATAATGAGAAAAACAGTGAAGTTCTAACGATTGGTGAAGCCCGCAAACTAAACCAGAGAATGACGGCTGATATGGAACGTGATAAGATTATGCACTTGCTTGATGAATTCTCGGGTAATGTAAGCCAGGTAGCAAGGTCTATGGGTATATCACGTAATACTATTTATCGGAAAATGAAAACTTATAAAATAGATGTTACAAATTAGCTGTCACGCATTGCGTCGCCCTGTCACTGCTTGATACGCATAGTGGCATATAGTGACAACGTGTAACAACTATAGAGATATATTTTTAAATAGTAAAAATAAACACAGTCTCAATAAGGACCGCTCTTTGAGGGTCTTTTTTTTTGTGGATTATGTTTCAAGATTATTGGCACGGTAATTGCTTAATAATATAGCTAGATAATCTGAGGTTCCAATTTATGTAGTTCAACCGTGCAGAACGGAACGATCTCACTCTGCCTCAATACAATGATCCGGTTGTGGAAATAATATAGGCATGTATCAAAGGGGGCGATATAAGCCAGTAAATCAACTACTCGGATATTAGAAAGAATTTTTGAAAGGATGGATTAATTATGACATTTATGGAAGAGTACAAAAGTAAATTAATTTCTCCCGCAAAAGCAGCTGCGCAAGTAAAGTCCGGTGATTTAGTATCCTATGGCCATTTCGGTTTATTCCCGGCCGAATTTGATAAAGCCCTGGGTCAAAGAGCTGGCGAAGAAAATCTGGTAAACGTGACTATTGATGCTGCAGGATCGGTAAGATTTCCCGAGGTTGTAAAAAACGATCCGGATATGAAGACCTTTACCTATTACAGCAATCACTTTAGTGGTATAGACCGTAAGCTGGGAGATATAAATCGCATTTCTTATGTGCCCACCTCGTATCACGAATTACAGAAAATTCGTCGGGATGCGGCCCAGTCTTTTGATAAGAAAAATGTTATGTGCCTTACAACCTGTCCCATGGATCCCCATGGCAATTTTAATTTTGGGATAGCCGCTTCAAATACCTACGCAACTCTTAAAAATACCGATTTAATTATAGTTGAAGTAAATGAGAAAAACCCGTATTGCATGGGAGGAGCAATGGAAAGCATCAATATAAAAGATGTAGATTATATTATCGAAACCGACGAACGGATATTTACCATGCCACCTGCCAAAGAAGCAAACGATGTAGAAAAGAAAATTGCGGCTCATATCATGCCCATGATTCCTAATAGGGCTTGTTTGCAGCTGGGAATAGGCGGAGTCCCCAATACTATCGGGTACTTAATTGCCCAATCAGATCTTAAAGACCTGGGAGTCAACACGGAGATGTTCTGTGATGCCATGGTGGACATGTACGAAGCCGGGAAGATCACTAACAAGTATAAAACCAGGGATGTGGGCCGGAGCAGTTTTACCTTCTGCTTTGGAAATCAAAAGACCCATGAATTCTTGGATCACAACCCCCAGGTAGCAGCTTATGACTGCGATTATACGAATAACCCCAAGTATATAGCTCTGGAAGATAACGTTATATCTATTAATAACATTATAGAAGTAGACCTGCTATCCCAGGTATGTTCAGAATCTAATGGGACCAGACAAATATCAGGTACCGGAGGTTCGCTTGATTTTCATATAGGTGCCTGGGAATCTAAAGGCGGCAACGCAATTATGGCCTTCAATTCAACCTATACCGATAAAGCCGGCAAGATGTATTCCAATGTTAAGCCCTTTTTGACGAAGGGTGCAGTGGTTACTGTCCCCCGGGTTTTAGTAAATTGGTTGGTTACTGAATACGGTGCAGTCAACATGCGAGGCCGTTCTGTTTGGGGTATGGCTGACGGGGTGATAAGTATTGCTCATCCTGATTTCCGAGATGAATTAATCAAAAATGCTAAGGAAATGAAAATTTGGTCCCCCACTAACAGGATCCCTTACTAGAATGGATGTCTGTAATGGGTAAGAAGATAATTAGAGAAAATGGAGGAATAAATTATGGCTTCAAATTTTGCTTATAAAAATACTCGAGATTTTAAATTCATTTTGAAAGAATGGCTTCCCCTTGATAAGGTTCTAGCCTATCCTCGTTACAGCGAAAACTATGCCGTTGACGATGTTGATATGATTCTGGATACGGTATTAAAAATGACTAAAGATATAGTCGAACCGACATCTGATGACGGGGAAATAAACCCTATTAAGTTCGAAAATGGTCAAGTAATCATTTCCCCAACGGTACCCCCAGTATATAAAAAGCTGCAGTCGGAAGGCTGGGGATGCAGTAACAATGACACCAGTGAAGGGGCGGTTGTTCTGCCCCAGGTTATGATGTTTCCTTTATGGGAAATGTTCTCGGCCGCCAACCCAGCTTTTGTCCCCCCCTTCCTCTGTATGGCGCAGGGCTCTTCAATGCTGGTGGATGCACTGGCTCCTGAAGATATCAAAAAGAAGTTTTTGCCTAAAATGTTTTCTGGTGATTATACCGGCACCATGTGCCTGACCGAGCCACAGGCCGGTTCTGATGTAGGTGAAATTGCCAGTAAGGCTTTTCCTACTGATGATCCCCGCATATTTAAGATTAAAGGGCAGAAAATATTTATAAGTAATGGTGACAATAATTTTGCGGAGAATATCGTGCACATGTTCTTGGCCCGGGTGGATGGAGCATTGCCGGGCACCAAAGGGATTTCGCTGTTCCTGGTACCCAAGCACTGGATTAATGATGACGGCAGTCAGGAATTCAATGATGTAGCTGCAACTGGTGTGGAAAAGAAGATGGGTATGCATGGCAATCCCACCGTTTCCTTGAGTTTTGGTGATAATAATGCGTGCCGGGGTTACCTGCTGGGTAGAAACCCGCTCGAAAATGAAGGCAAAGGCGATGGAATGTCCTTGATGTTCAAAATGATGAACGAGGAACGTTTAGTATGTGGAATTCTCTCCGTAAGCGTGATAGCCAATTCCTACTATAATGCTAAGCAATATGCCACCGAAAGAATTCAGGGCACACCGTTCACCAACCCGAAAAAGGGCAGAGTACCTATTATTGAACACGAAGATATAAAAAGGTCACTGCTCAGACTAAAAGCGGTGGGCGAGGCTTGCCGGGCCATGATTTATAAAGGTTATCTAAATATTGATATTAACCATTGGGATCCCAGTCCGGAGGAGAGAAAGAAAGCTGACGATGAACTGGGGATAATTATCCCTCTCGCCAAAGCTTATTGCAGTGAAATTTCCTGGGATGTTATAGGTACCGAGGCCATCCAGATATACGGTGGATATGGGTATATTGCTGATTATCCCTGTGAGAAAATGGCTCGCGACACCAAGATCAACACCCTGTATGAAGGTACTACCTATATCCAAGCCATGGATTTGGTAGGACGTAAATGGGGCATGGAAAAGGGAGCAGTTTTTGCCCGCTGGATGCAGGATAACAAAGACTTCTGTGAAGCCAACCAGAACGTGCCGGGATTCGAGCAAGAATTCGCGCAACTGAACAAGGCTATCAATTCCTATGCAGAAATTCAGAAGACCATGGCTGGATTTGCTCAGAATAAAGAGAAGCTGGGACTGATCCCTACCTTTGCCAAACGTGTATTAATGGCGACTGCCGAGCTGCTGGGCGGCAAACTGCTGCTTGATCAGGCTTTGTTAGCTGACAGGAAGATTAAGGAGCTCGGAGAAGACCACTTCGATTACAAGTTCTATAAAGGCAAAATTTTATCTGCCCGGTATTACCTGCTCAATGAGGTGCCGCACGTGGCTAATTTGGCAGAAATAATCAAACTAGAGGATACTTCAGTTCTGGATATCGATGCCGATTGTTTCGATTATTAGAAACTGAAGGGGTCAGGTGATAAGGGGGATTTTATGAGCCATTCCTCTTATCATCCTGCCCATTGAAAGGAGTGGAAACATTATGGAGTTTGCGTTGAGCAAAGAGCAACTCCTGATTCAAAAGATGGCTCAGGAATTTAGCAGTAAATATCTTGAGCCGGTTGCTGAACAGATAGATCGGGATAATTTGATTCCCGCTGAAATTATCAAAGGGCTGTCGGATCTGGACCTTTTTGGACTGCCGTTCAAAGAGGAATATGGAGGAGCTGATGCAGGTTATGACTGTTACGTTCTGGCCATGGAGCAGTTGGGTAAAGTGTCCAGCGGACCGGCTATTTCCATATCGGTCAATTGCCTGGGATTAGGTGCAATAGACAAGTTTGGCACGCCCGAACAAAAGACCAAGTATATGCCGAAAGCCTGCCGGGGCGAACATCTGGCTTCATTTGCCTTTACTGAACCGGGCACCGGGTCCGACCCGAAACAGATTACCACCCGAGCCGTAAAAGAAGGCGACCATTATGTTATTAATGGAACTAAACGTTTCATCAGTAATGCTGATTATCCTGGACCAATGGTGGTTTTTGCCACGGACAATGAAAGCGGCAAGCCCACCGCCTATATAGTAGACAAATTCTGTGAAGGTTATTCGATATCCGAACCATGGCATAAAATTGGCTATCGCGGCGGAAACCTCCTGGATGTATATTTCAAGGATGTCAAAGTACCTCTGGAAAACGTTCTGGGTAAAGTGGGCGGAGGCTTCCCGGTATTAACCTATGGCATTGCTTTTGGAAAAGTAGGTATTAGTTCAATTGCCCTGGGAGGAATCTTGGCAGCTTATGAGGCAGCCGTAAAGTATGCCAAAGAAAAGACTCATAGAGGTGAGCCGATAGCCAAATTCCAGGCTGTACAATTGAGAATTGCTGACCTGGCCATGAAATATGAAGCCTGCCGCTGGTTGACTTATCGCCTGGGCTGGCTGGCTAATGATGCCAAAGATCCGATGCTATTTGCCAAAGAAGCAGCCGTGACCAAAACCTATGTATGTGAAACATTTGTGGAGGCGGCTAGAATCGCAATTGATGTACACGGTTCCTATGGGGTAATGAACGATTATCTGGTAACCCGACTGTACCGTGATGCAATCCTGGGTCCCCAGGTTGAGGGGGTCACTGATATGCAGAAAATGATTATAGCCGGGGTTGTCTTAAACGGATAAGAGAAAATGACTCCCAGCTAAGTTCGGTCATAATGATCCTCGCAAGGAGGAGCAGGAGCCTAGGGCGTACTGCTCCTCCCAATTAATAGATTCTCAAAAGAAGTGAGGTGAGGTAAGTGGAAAGTCAAGCCAGTGAACAATTTGACGCGTTAATCGTCGGTGGAGGATTAGCCGGTCTAGCTGCTGCTTACACCATGGCTTCGGAAGGCTTGGAAGTCTTGGTACTAGAGAGAGGCGACTATTGCGGAGCCAAAAATGTAACCGGCGGGCGTATGTATATCAATCCAATCAGGGATTTGTTTCCTGATTTATGGAACAAAGCGCCCTTTGAAAGGCATATAGCTCATGAAGAAGTCTGTATTATCGATAAAAAACGTTCGATAACAGTGCGGTATGACGGCTCGGAACTTAATGAAGAACCTTATCAGAGCTATAGCATATTAAGAGGCAAATTCGATAAATGGCTGGGTAAACAAGCCGAGCGAAAAGGTGCTATGTTAGTGGGCAAGAGCCGGGTAGACGACCTTATCATAGAAAATGGGCAGGTCAAGGGAGTCGTGGCTGGAGGCGAGGAGCTTAGAGCCAATGTAGTGATAGCCTGTGATGGAGCCTTATCATTTACGGCTCAAAAGGCTGGCCTGCAAAAAACCACGCTATCTAAGAATTTTGCAGTGGGCTTCAAAGAAATAATCGAAATTGATCGTGACGTTCTTGAGAACCGATTTAATCTGGAAGGCAATGAAGGTGCAGCTCGGCTGTTCATGGGCGACGTAACCGCCGGTAAATTTGGGGGCGGCTTCCTCTATACCAACCAGGCCAGCCTAAGCCTGGGAATAGTGGTGGGAATTGATGCTCTTTCACTTGAGCCAGAGATTAAGGCCCCGGAACTGATGGATAGCTTTAAACAACGGCCAGAAATAGCGAGGCTGATTAAAGGGGGGGAAACTGTAGAATATTCAGCCCACGTAATACCGGAAGGCGGGCTCAAGGCCATGGGGCAGCTCTATGGGCATGGCATATTGGTAGCCGGTGATGCCGCAGGGTTTTCGATGAATATAGGCGTAACCGTGCGAGGCATGGAATACGCCCTGGCCAGTGGTTACTATGCCGCTCAGGCAGTAATCCAGGCTAAGGAGAACAATGATTTTACTAAAGCGGGTCTGTCTATATATGAGAAATTACTAAATGACAGTTTTGTACTAAAAGACTTTAAGAACTTTAAGGAATCGTTAGAAGTTCTGGAGTACCCAAGACTGTTTACACACTATCCGGAACTGGCCGGAAATATCATGAAAGATCTATATGAAGTCCCGGCTGGGCCAAAGCCCAGACTGTATCCTACTATCAAGCAATACTTGAGTATGAGAGAGATATGGTCCATGGTGCAGGTCGGTAGGAGGATGATGAAGATATGAGCGAAGTAATGGGTTTAAAAGCCAAACTGGGATTAGATGTATTTAAGGAAGATAGCGAATTTCATATAAAAATTAAAGAAGGTCAAGCCCAAGACATACGTTTGAAGAAAGCCATACTGGTTTGTCCAGCTGGTTTATATAGTGAAAAGGAAAATGGCGAAGTGGTGATCAGCGTTGATGGTTGTCTGGAATGCGGTACCTGCCTGTTAGCCTGCGGGGCAGAGGTCCTGGAATGGCATTATCCGAGCGGTGGATCAGGGGTGCAATTCAGGTTCGGTTAGAGACAACTATGGAGTGGAAACCATTTAGAGTGGAAGGAGTTTGAGAGGAATGAACATTGTAGTTGCTATGAAACAAATTCCGGATTTGCAGCAAATTCGTATTAGAAATCGTAAGCCGGTACTGGATGATGTTGCCTTAACTTTCGGGAATATAGATAAGAATGCACTGGAAGCGGGTGTACAGCTAAAAGAAGCCACGGGCAGTAATCTAATCGTAGTATCTGTTGGCAGCGAAGCTTTGGAGGATACTATAAAAGAAGCCCTGGCTGCAGGTGCTGATGAGGCCTATATGGTTTTCAATGATGAGCTGGAAGAAATGGAAAGTTCACGCAGCGCCCGATTAATTGGCGAAGCTATTAAAAAGATGGACGATGTAGGGATTATACTCTTTGGTGAAGGCAGCGGGGATAACTATTCTGGACAAGTTGGCTCCAGGGTAGCTGAGATTCTTGGTTTACCCCAAGTAGGCTATGCCAAAAGTATAAATATCAACAGAAATAGCGCCACAGTAACCCGGTCGTTAGAGGACGGTGAAGAAGTTCTGGAAGCTGAGCTGCCCATAGTAGTAAGTGTAATGGCAGATATAAATGAACCGCGGATACCTTCAGTAAGCCAGATATTGAAAGCCGGGAGAAAACCGAAAGAAATACTGGAATTAGATGTAAAGGGGAATAGCATGCTGGAAACGCTAAGTAATTTAGCGCCCGAGATGCAGCGCAAACAGATCGAAGTAGAGACAATTGAGAAGCTGTTAAAAGTTTTAGATAACGAAGGATTACTGAGGAGGTGAAAAAATGGCGGCAATATTAATATATAGCGATAAAACTAAACTGGCCCTGGAATTACTGAGTGCAGCAAGACTTATAGCAAAAAATAATGACTTAACAATTAAAGCAGTAAGCCTAAACAATGATGAACAGGCAGAAGAACTGGCAGCTAAAGGTGCAGAGACCTATAAAATAATAAACCCCGAATTGAGTCTGTCAGATACGGCTGCAATGGCATCAGCTCTTTTCCAGGCAGCAGAAAAACTGGATGCCTCAACAGTGCTCTTGTCTTCCAATCGAAGAGGAAAAGAACTGGCCGGGAGACTGGCTCAAGTATTCAATGCCGGTTGTTTGCCTGATGTAAAAAGCATTACCATGGAGAAAGGCAATATTCATTGTGTAAGAAATGTTTTGGGCGGAGCAACCGTTGCTGTACAGCAAATAACTAGTGACAAGAAAGTAATAGCAATATCCCCGAAAGCCTTTACAACTTCCGACGACGAGCTTGGTGGAAGTATAAATGAACTTAAAGTGGATATTAATCCTTCGGGAATAAAACTTATTGAGACCCATGCCAAAGCCGGGGATAGTGTGGATATTGAAGCGGCGGAGATCCTGGTGGTTGTAGGACAGGGAGTGGAAAGCCAAGAAAATCTGCCTATTATTAGAGAAATCGCACATAAACTGGGCGCAGAAGTAGCCTGCTCTAAACCGGTCGCAACCGATAAAAAGTGGTTCGGAGAAGAAAGAATAGTAGGTCTATCCGGCAAGATTTGCAAACCTGATCTAGCTATAATACTCGGAGTATCAGGGCAGGTACAGTTCACGGTAGGAATTCGTGATGCTAAAACCATTGTATCTATAAATAATGATGAAAAGGCCTATATGAACCAAATATCAGATTATGTGCTGGTGGCTGATCTGAAAGAGGTACTCCCCGAGTTAGCTGGCAAAATATCTGAATATTACAAATAATATGACAAAGGACTGGCAAACTGACACTTCCCTCAGTCATGGGGACAGGTCCGCTGTCCCATTGACTTTGCCTCGGGTGGGACAGCGGACCTGTCCCCATGTCCCGCTTACCCGCTTTTACTTGCCGGGAAAGCCCAGCAGGTTCAAACCGGTCAGGGCGTCCAGAGTTCGCCCTGCTCCGCTATCGATTAGTTCCAGAATGATGACCTCTACTACCAGATAGACCTGGGCATCTTTTCTTAGACAGCCGGTCCAGGTTTCGTTCCCGCGGCCCAGGGATGTATGGAGGCGAATGACTGGCTCGTCCTCATCTGAGAATATAGTGGCTATTCCTAAAATTTCCCGCCCATCCTGAAATGCCTTCCATACCGGATTGGGAGGGACCGAGGAGGTCTCCGGGCCTACTACCAGCGAACCAGCCTCTAGGGCACCAATCATAAACATAATGCCCGCCTTAATCTCTTCCTTTTGCAGCAGCCCTTTGAGTTCCACCAGCAGATCGTCGCCATGTTCAATTTTGGCTACAATGACCCGGCCAATTGATCCCTTCTGGTATTGCATAAAAGATTTCCTCCCTAGGGGACAGGTCCGCTGTCCCATTCGATATTGCCAGAGTGGGACAGCGGACCTGTCCCCTTGTCCCACAAAAGGTATTCCGTGCCTACTGGCGAATTATTATACAATAAAGTTTAGCATTTACAATGTTATTATACTATTAATAAACATTGCCAGAATCGGGGTATAACAATGACCATACGGTACATAGTGGGTAGATCCGGCAGCGGCAAAAGCAACCGGGTTTTCCAAGAAATAAAACAGAGCCTGTTAGATGGCGGGGAAGAGCAGCTAATTTTGCTGGTCCCTGAGCAATTTACCCTGCAATCTGAACGGGACTTAATTCAGAAACTGCAACTGCCGGGGATAATGCGCGTGGAGGTTTTAAGTTTTACCAGTCTGGCCCGGCGGGTCTTTGATGAGGTTGGCGGCCTTACCCGAATCCTGTTGAATGAACAAGGCAAAAACATGGTTCTGCGCAAGATGATCGATGAGGTCTCCAAGGATCTCACTATTTATAAAAAGTCTGTTTCTCAGGAAGGGTTTGTACCTAAACTGAGTGAATTATTGTCCGAGCTGAAAGGACAGGGTATTCTTCCCGCCCAACTTCTGGCCAGTGTAGAGAGTGATGCCGAGCTAATTATTAAGCAAAAAGTTAATGATGTTGCCTTGATCTACGACCACTTTAATCAATACTTACAGGGAAGTTATCTGGATACCGAAGATTATCTCAATCTCTTGATCAAGAAAATAGACGCATCCCAATTCCTAAAGAATACCAGGATATGGCTGGATGGCTATTCTACCTTCTCACCGCAGAGCCTGAAAATCATTGACAAATTAATGAATCTAGCCCAAGACATAACGATCAGTCTCACCTTTGACTATAATAACCAGGTCCGGGATCGTGATTTGTTCAGCCTATCCCGGGATAGCTTGCACAAGTTGCAGGCCATGGCGCAGGCACACGGCTGTCCGGAAGAAATAATTAGACTGGATGAGGAAGGTGCCCGCATCCTTAAGAACCGGGCGATCATCCATCTGGAAAAGGAATTATACGCCTATCCCGGTCAAGCCTATCGGGAAAACGTGCAGGATATAGAACTGTTTGCGGCGGCTAACATCCATAGTGAGCTGGAATATACTGCTGCCCAGATCGTGGAGCTGATAAGGGAGCGGAGCTGGCGTTGGAAGGATCTGGCTCTGATCTGCAACGATATGAGTAATTATGGAACCCAGATCAAAAGAGTCTTTGACGAATATGGTATTCCGTATTTTATGGATCAAAAAAGGGACATCATGAACAACTCCATCATTAAGCTCATCTTGTCTTCAGCGGAAGTGATCAGACGCGGGTATCGCTATGAGGATGTCTTCTCTTTTCTGAAAACCGGCTTTAGCGGTCTGGACAGCGATCAAGTGGAGAAGCTGGAGAACTTTGTGCTGCGGTATGGAATTCAGGGTCAACTTTGGAAAAATGAATTTGTATGGGATAAGCCAGAGGTCCTGGAAGAATTGAACCAGGCCCGTGAGGAGTTTATCACTCCGATAGGGAAGTTGGAGGCTAAGTTGAGTGGCAAGAAGTCCCTGGCGGATATGTGCCGGGCACACTATGAGTACCTGGTTGACCTGGGAGTACAGGCGCGCTTGGAAGAATGGATAGAAAAAATGAATAGTCAGAGCCGATTTGAAGTGGTCGGTGAGAATACTCAAATATGGAACATTGTCCTGGATATTTTTGATCAGATGGTGGAAATACTAGGAGACCAGGAGGTGACCCTGAAAGAATACCTGCGCATTCTGGAGGCGGGTTTTATATCCCTGGAAGTCGGTATTATACCCACAACAATCGATCAGGTCCTGGTCGGCAATATCCAAAGATCCAAGAGCCATGAGATTAAAGGTCTGTTGGTAGTTGGTGTCAACGATGGGGTTCTGCCCTCTGGTCAGGATGACGAGGGCATCTTTTCCGAGGTTGAGAAAGAAATGCTTATGGCCCGGGGAGTCGATCTAGGTTTTGAGCGTAATAGAAAGTTCGCCGAGGAAAGGTTCCTAATCTACAATGCCCTGAGCAAACCTCAGCAATACTTGGGGGTCTCCTTTGCTATGGCTGATGGCAGCGGCAAAGCCCTGCGTCCTTCCCTATTAATTGATCGCTTGCAGAGATTATTTCCTTCCTTGCCCATACATAGTGATGTGGTCAAGCATAGCGCCTTAGAACTGCATCAGGTTTCCACCCCGGCCAGCTCCTATAAATATCTGGTCGAAAATCTGCGCCGGCATCTGGATGCTAAATCCACCGCCGACTTCTGGTGGGATGTCTATGGTTGGTATTATGGACAGGCCAACTGGCAGGGAAGTCTGGAATCTATGCGAGAGGGTTTATTCCACCATAATCAGGCTTATTCTATTGGCGCTGCTAATGCCAGGAGGCTTTATCCGCTGCCCCTGTATTCTACCGTATCAAGGGTAGAGCAGTTTGTAAACTGTCCCTTTGCCCACTTCATCCGCTACGGTATTAAACCGCAGGAACGCAAGCTATTTACGGTTGGAGCTCCGGATATAGGAGAACTGTTTCATAATTCTCTGCTGGCCTTTGCTCTGCAGCTAAAGCAGGAAAACAAAAATTGGTTTGAACTGCAGCGGCCTGACTGCGACCGTATTATGGACGGTATAATGGATACTCTGGTCCCCGAACACAGTTATGGGGTATTTGCCAGCAGCCACCGCTATCAATATCTGGCCCAGCGTCTGAAGAGAATCAGCCGCCGAGCAGTATGGGTCCTGACCGAACATTTGCAGCGTGGCGGATTTACACCACTGCAATATGAAGTGAGCTTTGGCCCCGGCTGTCCTTTTCCTGCCATTGAGATTGAGCTTCAAGATGGCGAAAAGTTCTATTTGGTGGGCCGGATCGATCGGGTTGATCTGCTGGAAGGGGAAGAAGGCACTTACGTTAAGATAATCGACTATAAGTCCGGCAATCAGGATTTCAAACTGTCTGATGTATATTATGGATTATCCCTGCAGCTCATGATCTACCTGCAGGCAGTCATGGCTAGTTTTCACGATCTGCCCAGCGATAAATTGAAACCAGCCGGCGTATTTTACTTCAAAATAGATGATCCATTGATTAATAGTGAATCCGGAATAATTGAAAATATCGAGAGAGAAATCTCCAAGAAGCTAAGGATGAAGGGCCTGGTACTGGAGGATGTCCAACTGGTCAGCCAATTGGATAATCAAATAGCAGGGAGTTCGGACATAATTCCCGTGGCCCTGACTGTGAATGGTGGTTTTACTAAAAATTCGGCGGTCCTGCCCGCCGAAAATTTTGCGGCTCTCATCAGGCATGTGGAGCAATTGCTGGGCAGGATTGGACAGGAGATAATGAACGGTACAGTCAAAATTGAACCTGTAAAAAATGGGCCGCATACCGCCTGCGCGTATTGTCCCTATCGTTCCATATGTCAGTTCGACAGACTGCTGCAGGACAATAACTATAGAAATATAGGGCCATTAAAAGATGATGAAGTAGTCGCCAGGATTCAAGATAAAGAGGAGGTGTGGCTTGATGCCGGAGTGGACTAAAGAACAGCAGGAAGCCATAACCGACCGGGACAATAACCTATTGGTGGCCGCGGCTGCAGGTTCCGGCAAAACGGCGGTATTGGTTCAGCGCATTATAGAGCTGATTTTGCAGGATCAGGTGAATATTGATGAGATGCTGATTGTCACCTTTACTCAGGCAGCAGCCGGAGAAATGCGGGAGCGAATCAGCCGCGCCCTCTTGGCGGAGCTGGAAATGAGCGAGGCTAACGGAGAATATCTGCGGGCCCAGATAAACCTCCTTAATCGGGCCTCCATCAGCACCTTGCATGCCTTTTGTAAGGATGTTGTAAGAAGATACTTTCATGTTATTGATATCAGCCCCAATTTCAGGGTAGGAGATGCAACCGAAACCGACCTCATGAAACTGGAGGCCCTGGAAGAGCTGCTCGAAAATGAATATGAAAAGAACTCCCCCGATTTTCTGAAGCTGGTGGAAATGTTTGGCGGGGGAAGAGACGATACCCCGTTGCAAAATTTGGTCTTACGCACCTATGAGTTTATCCAGAGTAAACCTGACCCGCTCGCCTGGCTGCAAGCTAGAGCCGGTGACTTTAAGATGGACCTTGCAGAATTTGCCCATTGTCCCTGGCTGCAGAGTCTTACCCGGCAGCTCCAGATTGAACTAGCCGGGGCTCTGAACCTCTTTAGTGAGGCCTGGGTAAAAGCCGGACTTCCCGGGGGACCCTTCGCTTACCAGACCGCCTTGCAAACCGATCTTGATATAGTAGCGAGATTGGTCGCAGCTTTAAATGATAGCTTGGCGGCCTTTTATGAGCAATTACAGCAGGTGCGGCACCCTACTCTGGCCAGAGCCGGTAAGGATATTGATACCCAGCTGCAGGATGAGGTCAAAGGCTTGCGGGACCAGGGGAAAAAGGTTATCAAAGAGATTCAATCTAAAATACTATTTCAAAGTCCGGAAGAATTTTGCCAGGACTTGAATGAACTGTATCCCAGCATTGAATATCTATACCAACTAGTCAATGCCTTTACTGGCGGTTATAAGGAAAAAAAGGCGGACAAAGGCATAGTTGACTTTAATGATCTGGAGCATTTCGCTCTGGCAGTTCTGGCCGATCCAGAGATAGCCGGTGAATACCGCCGAAAATATGCGTATATTTTTGTGGATGAATATCAGGACAGCAATCTGGTGCAGGAGACAATTCTAAATTTAATAAAGAGACCAAATAATATTTTTCTGGTGGGGGATGTAAAACAGAGCATTTATCGCTTCCGCCTGGCCGACCCCTCCTTATTCCTGGATAAATATGAGACATTTGCTAAGCAATCGGAGGGGGCTAACCGACGTCTGGATTTAAGCAAAAACTTTCGAAGCCGTCCCGCCATCATCGATGGGGTTAACGATATATTCAGCCGGATAATGTCCCCGGATTTCGGCGAAATGGAATACGACGAAAAAGTGTATTTATGTTCGGGGGTAGTAACCCCGGCTGATCTTAGCGAAGAACTATCAGCACCGACCCTGGAATTAATTTTGATCGATAAAAATTCCAGTTCTCCCGCAGCGGAGGAGCCGGCTGATGAAGACGAAGCAGGAGAAATCGGCGATGTAGAAGTTGAGGCTCGCATTGCTGTCGAACGGATCAAGGAATTATACGGACAGCGTTTTTACGATACCACCTTAGGCTGTTACCGCCCCTTGGAGTATCGGGATATAGTAGTTTTGATGAGGGCTACCCGGTCCCAGGCCGATGTATATTATGAAACATTTATGGCAGCTGGAATACCGGTTTATGCCGATGTGGAGCGAGGATATTTTCAAACCCTGGAAATTAACATTTTTATGAACCTCCTAAAACTGATCGACAATAAAAGGCAGGATATACCGCTGGTTAGCGTCTTGCGTTCACCTATAGCCGGATTTTCCCTTGATGACTTAATAAGCATTCGGGCCGACAGTAAGGCAGCCACTTACTACGAAGCGGTCGAAGAGTACCTGCAAAATCATCAAGATCCATTGCAGTCCAAACTGCAAGCATTCATCGACCGACTGAGCACCTGGAAAGAGGAGGCCCGCTTTAAGGATATGGATGAGTTCATCTGGCATCTGCTGCTGGCCACCAAGTATTACTATTACGTGGGTGCCATGCCGGGAGGCGCCCAGCGTCAGGCCAATTTGAGAATCCTTTTGGAGCGGGCTAATCAATACCAGTCCACTTCACTTAAAGGTTTATTCCATTTTATCAAGTTTGTAGATAAACTCCAGGCGGGCAGCTCAGATATGGGAATGGCTAAGATTCTGGGCGAGAATGAGAATGTGGTCCGCATAATGAGCATTCATAAAAGCAAAGGTCTTGAGTTTCCAGTGGTTATACTGGCAGGCCTGGGCCGAGGATTCAATACCATGGATACCAAAGCCTCTGTGTTGTTTCACAAAGATCTAGGCCTGGGCCCCGTTTATGTGAATCCCGATCTGCGCATCACCAGAGACACTATTGCCCGTATTGCTTTGAAGAACCGCATAAAGATGGAAAGCTTGGCCGAAGAAATGCGAATTCTCTATGTGGCTTGTACCCGTCCCCGCGATAAACTGATCCTAATAGGATCGGTGCGGGACCTGTCACGACGGGTCAAGCGATGGAGTAAAGGAGTCAGCCCGTTCCAACTGGCCAGGGGATTATGCCATTTGGATTGGATTGCTCCGGTGGTAATGTGCCATCCCGATGGGGATAAACTGAGGGATCTGGATCCAATGTTTTTCGATACCGGAGCTGTTTGTCAATTCGATTATCAATGGCAGGTAAAAATAATAAACCGTTCCGAAAAAAACCATGCTGCTCAAAACAGGCAGGAAGAAATAAATTTAGATGCGATGCTGCACGAACATCTGCTCAACGTTAATAGCCCTGAACAGGAAGTAATCTGGGGGAGGTTGAACTGGAACTATCTTTATCCAGAGGCCGTTAAGATTCCTTCGAAAGTATCGGTCAGTCAGGTTAAAAACCTGCAGGCACATGGTCTGAAAAGCCTGGCCCTGACCGCGGTATCAATGGCCGTACAACCGCAGTTCATGCTAGCTGCAGCACCTGGATCCGGAACGCCATCCTTTAGCGGTGCAGATAAAGGAACTATCATGCATTTTATGATGCAGCACCTTGATTTGAGCCGAGTTAATAGTGAAGCAGAAATTGACGAACAGATTCGAGAAATGGTCAGCCGAGAACTACTGCGGGAGGAAGAAGCCGCAGTAGTGGACAGCAGCAGAATCAGAAGATTTTTCAACTCACCCTTGGGACAAAGAGTTCTAAAAGCCGACCGAGTATATCGCGAGGTGCCTTTTAATCTGGTCTATAAAGCCGCCTCGATATTTGCTGATCTGGAGAACTGTGACGAAGAACTATTGCTGCAGGGAGTAATCGACCTCTATTTCCAGGAAGGGGAGGAACTGGTCCTGGTGGATTATAAGACAGACCGCATCACATCGGCAAACCGTGTGGAACTAATTGAGAAATACCGGGTGCAGATAATACTGTACAAAACTGCTCTCGAGAAAATTCTGGGGAGAACTGTGAAGGCCAGCTACCTTTACCTGTTTGATTGTGATGAAGCGGTAGCAATTACCCGGATGCCAACGGCTTTTTGAAGATCAGGTTGTGTGAGCTGCCTGAAATAAAATAAAAATTTAGAATAACAACAGCGTGCCGGTTCGCACATGGCCTCGGGCACCAAGATTAAGTGCGAATTTACCGAAACACCTCTATGTCGTACATTAGCACATGGAACATGACAGGGGCATGACGGGGCGATTGGGAAGCCATGAACATAGATGTTAGCTGGGAAAATTAAACCCGCACTGTGGATGCGAATGGAAGAACTACTACTAATCGGTGTAAGCCGGGGAAACCTTCAAAAACAGTCTTATGGATGATAATAAATGGTTTTGGTGTACGATGGGTTTGAAGAGGAGATTGATATTGAATAAAGATGCTTGGGACGGATTAAAAAATCGAAAACCAGTTTTTATTATTCTGGCTTTAATGGGCACGGCTTTTTTGGCTGTTAATCATTATGTTAAAAATGTTGGAGCAAAGAATGATTTTGCGGACAAATATGAGTTTAAATTACTGGTCTACCCCGAAAAATACGCCCTGACTATGTCAAGTTCACCCGGTATTCGCATAACGGCTCAATGTTACGGCTCCGTAGATAAGGTGCGTTATTCAACTACTTTTGGATCATTGCTGACCTGGGATATTCCCAGCGGAAAAATCAGCGATAGGGGTAAAGACGTTGAACTGCCATATGAAATGCCTGTTTACTGGACTCCCATTGATGGCAATGGTTTGCCCCAAACCACTGATAAGATTACAGTGAAGGTCAGCATTTTAAATAAAAATGATAAATTGGCTGAAAAACAGGGGGATATATACTATGATGGCTCAATGTATTTTACGGTGCAAAAATCGCCCGATATCAAGACGCAGGAAACCGCAGAAAATTTATCCCCGCCAACAGATAGAGCGGAGGCAGGCGATACAGTTGATCATCAACAATTTATTGACTGGATGATTGCGCAGTTAAAAGACTATCCAGCACTTTATCCTGCTTTTGTGATTACCTGCGGAACGACGAAGCTCTTTTGGATTCGGGGGGATGCCAATTTTGTCCCCGATCAAAACGTGCTTATCGGAAATACAAATTTTGGTGCGGACGCAGAAGTGGCAGATCAGGCGTTGGAGGCGGCAGAAGTTGCGCCCGGCGCAGTAATTAACCTTTCGGCAGATGAGGTATCGGGTCTGCAAGCACCGCAATTTAAAATTTCTGAAATGGATATCATCAATATAACGGCCAGTGATGAGGGAATGAGAGATTATCCCTCGCAGAATGGACAATTGACAGCACCTGGGAAGCCGGGCACCTACTTGTTTTCCTGCCTGGTCAGCTGGCCCGGTGACGCCCACGGAGATACAGACACAATCACCTATTGGTTTAAAGTTCAGGTTAAATCCAATGTTTCACTGTTGAATAATCAGCAAATACAGTTAAGCAACCTCATCTCCTATAAGTTGCCGGATACGGCTGGGCCAGATTGTCTTATCCAGGGGGTTCAGATATATGGGTACAGGAAAAGGATTTAATATATCCGATAGTTGAATAGAAAGGAAGAAAGTCTGCCGCCATCGCACTAAATATGGATTATGCGGACGCTGGTCGATGTTAATTTTGTAAACGCTAAAGTCAACCATTAAATGTTAATTTATTAACTTATAGAAATACAATTTTACCGGTTGCTTTCCTAAATTCAATAGCTGGGGAATCGATAACCTGTTTCTTAAAAGCGGCAATTTGTTCGTCATTATATTCGTCAAGGTCTATAACAATGCGGTTTTCATCATCTAAAATTGCATAACTATTGAAATTCGCGCAAATCGGGCTGTCCGCATGATTAAATTTGTAAGCATTTATTGTATCCATTATTTCAGTCAGATTTTTATATGAAAACTGACAAGGCTTAAAAATAATATCATCGGTTCCTGCTGTTTCTATAAGCACTTTTTTATAATCTTCAACATTGCCTTTTACATAGATGACCAGTTTGCCGTCACTATTCGTGAAAGAACCGCCATAATAATCAGGATAATCACTGGTTTTTCTTTCTTCAATTTTACCAAATGATTCATTTATTCTTGAATAAATCTCACTTGACCTGCTCTGGTTTTCCAAGAAAGTCTTGTCAAAGCGTGCCATGTTCTCTTCTTCAGACTGGCAGCCCTTACTATCAATAGTAGCACCCTGTAAAGTTTTCAGTTTCAATACAGAATCATTGTCAGCAACGGGATGCCCTGAAACTGCCATATATAAAAAAACGATAAACAAACATGTAAAAACCCTCTTTAAATTCAATATCAAAACTCCTTTATAATCTCCATTATTTAATGCTTTGCATAATTATACGATATAACATGTCATTACTTTCAGCCATATTTGTAATGCAAGTGCAGAATCGAATAACGCTAATCAGGTTGATAGTGTGATATGAAGAATCCTATATTTTTGCCGTTCGTGCTCGATTATTTGCAATTCAGCTTCAACCTATTGCTCTCTCCTATGCAGCCTGTTAAGGTGAGTTTGTAGTCGGACATATGGAGAGACTATCTTCAGCAGTTGCAGACTTTTTGGGCGAATGTCATTTTTCTAAGTACATGAAATCTTTTGTGTGGTGAAGTTGTATTTTCGAGAAAATTGGTGAGGACTATTATTTACGGATAGGAAACGGTGAGGGAAACATCATCCCGGATAAAGACAGCGTTATCACTATAACCATTCAATGGGCTGGTAAAATCGAATCTCTAAATCTGAAAATGCCGAGCACAAGTTCAAATCTGCCTTTATTCTTAAAAGAGATGGAATAGCTCAAAGGTCATAGTATTAAAGATATTAAAGGATATGTTGTTCACCCTAACGGAATTTCAAGAAAATGAGGTGTTATGATGGAGCCAAAAAGCCTAAAATACGGAATATTTGCATTTATTATATTTTTCCTAATAGGGTATTTCGTAGTACCTTACGGAACGAGTGTACTACTGGGGGATTAACCTTATTATGTATTGCTAACCTTGTTATGTACAATTGTAATAATTTGTACATGGGTATTAGTGGAGGAGATACGCGAATTGGAAGAATATAAAAAGAATAACTGAACTGACAAATAACTTCTGTAATTTATCCGAATATAATCCCCACGAAATAGAAACAAAATATTAGATTTTGGGGGAGATACAATGAGGCTTTTAAAATTGATACTATGGTTTATATTTCTAATTGCTGTCATAAGTTTTTCCGTTATTTACGTCAACATAAAGCAAAACGAAATTAAGGTAGAAACAGGTTCCGAATTTCTAAACAATAATGTCAGTCTGAACTATTACTCCAAGTCCCCTAATGGAGAGGTTAGTGCTGAGGTGGTAAGGGAAAATG
Organism: Syntrophomonadaceae bacterium; assembly: GCA_963665865.2. Taxonomy (GTDB): domain Bacteria; phylum Bacillota; class Syntrophomonadia; order Syntrophomonadales; family Syntrophomonadaceae; genus PHAA01. The sequence goes on from CAXXWF010000001.1 coordinate 1,168,499, forward strand.
GATATTTGTTTGATTCTGTGTTAATAAAAAGGCAGGACAGGGTTGAGGGATTGATTGCTTTAGAGGATATTTTTTATACCAATATTGAAAACACCGAATGGTTGGATAACACTCGATACGCTGTCCGCGGTCACGTTAACCCTTCTCTGGAGGTTTATATATTAATTGATACCCAAAAGAGAGAAATTATCGGCAAGTACTATGGTATAGGCTTTGCTTGGAATAAGAATAAGGATAGATTGTACTATATCGAGGCCTCACCCCATTATTCCGGGCAGGCGCTTAGTAAAATCATTGATAATGAAGGACATATTTATTTTGAAGCTCAACAGGGAGAATCAATCCTTGACAAACTCGCTGTCTCTGACGACGAACAGACTTTTGCATTTTATATTGATGATTTGCAGGGTGGATCAAGGAAGTTGATTGTTACTAAAATAGATAGGAATAAGAAACTTCAAAAGAAAACCACCATCGACAATCAATTTGGGGATATTGAAATAATTAATAATAAAACAATAAAAATAACCCCTCCCGGCGGCGCTGTTTACTATTATGAAATTTAATTAATGCTAATAGTCCCCTACGGTTTCGAAGGTTAGAAACCGGTACATCATAAATACAATGTTGTAGTCGATGCAACTACCGGGGAAGCACTTATGGGATTTTCCTATAAATAACTCAATTTCGGCATTTGGACGTCAAGAGATGAGAATGTTGACAACACCTCTAATCTGAGAAAACTCGGGTTAGGGGTGTAATTTAGTTTGCCCTTCATGAGCCATAACTTGGCGATGAAAGGAACTCGAAAAAACTGACCAAGGTTATAGAACGCCCCCACCTGGCTTATGACTTAGGACTTGGCATCACTTTAACAGCAAACACCAAGAATCATGTTGGAGAGTTGCAAAATTAGCAACCACACAAACTTAATAAAGCGTGGATATTTTGCATACTAAAGGAAAAAGGAAATATATATAGAATTTAGCCAATAACTTACTTAAAAATGTATTATAGAAAGATACCCATAATGAAATAAAATAAACGGAGAAATAAGATGAAATTAATGCATTTATCAGACCTGCACATTGGTAAACGCGTCAACGAATTTAATTTACTGGAAGATCAAAAGTATATACTGCGCCAAATACTGCAAATTGCTGATGAAATTAAACCAAATGGAATCTTAATTGCCGGAGACGTATATGACAAATCCATGCCCGCAGCCGAGACGGTCGAATTGTTTGATGAATTCCTGACCCTTATAGCTGAGCGCAGCATACCGTGTTTTGTGATAAGCGGAAATCATGACTCACCCGAAAGGATAGCCTTTGGCGCTCGGATAATGTCTGGACAACATATTAATATGTCCAGGGTGTTCGACGGCACAATAACACCGACAGTGCTAGAGGACGAAATTGGAGAATTGAATATCTATATGCTGCCGTTTATCAAGCCAGCCCATGTGCGCAGATTCTACCCGGACGCCGTTGTTGATAGTTATGAGGAGGCCGTACAGACCGTTATTAACAACATTGTTATAGATGCTTCTAAGCGTAATGTCTTGATAGCGCATCAGTTTATTACCAGTGGCGGCATAGAACCGGAAAGAAGCGAGTCAGAGAGCATATCTGTGGGTGGGATAGACAACATTGATGTTACTATCTTTGACGGCTTTGACTACGTGGCTCTTGGCCATCTCCATGGTCCGCAAGGCATAGGCAGAGAAACGGTGCGTTATGCAGGTTCGCCCCTGAAATATTCTTTTTCCGAGGCGAAACACATCAAGTCGGTAACCGTGGTTGACTTTGGCAATAAGGGCGAGGTGCAGATTGATACAATCCCCCTGGTGCCTCTCAGAGATATGCGCCGGATTAAAGGTCCGATTGATCAATTGCTGTCGCCCTCAAACTATGAGGGAACTAATAAGGATGACTACCTTCATATTACACTGACCGATGAAGAGGATATTATGGATGCAATTGGCAGGGCTCATACGGTTTATCCCAATGTGATGCGTCTTGATTATGAAAATCAAAGGACTAAATCGATTAACTTCGACACCGCAGCCGAAGGCGTCGCCCAGAAATCTCCCCTGCAGCTCTTTAAGGAGTTCTATATAGTGCAGAACAATGCGGAAATTGATGATGAAAAGATGATCATTGTTACTGAATTGCTTGAAAAGCTGGGAGGACATTAAGCATGAAACCAGTCAAGCTTACAATGAGTGCCTTTGGCCCCTATGCAGGCAGAGTAGAAGTGCCTTTTTCTGACTTTGGTAATAGCGGGTTATATCTTATAACTGGAGACACCGGGGCCGGCAAGACTACGATCTTTGATGCTATCACTTTTGCTCTTTATGGTGAAGCTAGTGGGACTAACCGGGAGAGTTCTATGCTCCGCAGCGATTTTGCGGCTCCCGATGTTAAGACATTTGTGGAATTGGAGTTTTTGTACCGCGGGAGACTGTATAAAGTCGAGCGCAACCCCAAATATGAACGGGCTAAAAAAAGCGGTGAAGGGACCACCGCCGAGAATGCTAATGCCGTTTTGACATTGCCGGACGGTGAAGTAAAAACCGGGAATACGGCAGTTACCGAGGCCATAAAAGAATTAATCGGAATAGATAGAAATCAGTTTGCGCAGATCGCGATGATCGCTCAGGGGGATTTCTTGAAGCTGCTGCTGGCCAGCACTGATGAGCGTGGCAGAATATTTCGAAAAATTTTTAACACGAGTATTTATCAGCAATTGCAAAATGAGCTTAAGAATCAAGCCAACAGCCTCAAGGGTCAGTACGAAGATCTGCGAAAAAGCATATTGCAATTTGCCGGTGAGGCATCATGTACCAAAGATCAAACCGTATATTGGGAATTGGCAGACATCAAGAAAGCTAACAGTATACATGCCTTGGATAAATTACTGGCTTGTTTGAATACCTTGATCGAAGAGGACAAAAAGGCTGAAGCAGTCGAAGTTTCAACCGGTAATAATCTGCAAGGCGAATTAAACCAGCTAATTTCGGTAATTGAGAACGCCGCAATTACAAATGCCAGACTAGAAAAACTAGGGCAATCCCAGGAACATTTGAGCATCCTGGAAAGACATCAGGTAGATTATGTCGACAAGAGCAGCCAGCTAGCAGCCGCCCAAAACGCCATGTATTATGTAAAACCAACAGCGGATGAACTGGAGAGACTTAGAAAGGCGCTCGAGAATTTGCAGAGCGGTATCGAAGGTCAAAAGCTAATCTTAAATGTTAAAGAACCTGAGATGCGAATGCTGGAAGAGTTGTATCAAGTCGAAAAAAATAACGACCCCGATCGCGAAGCCCTAACGGGGGAAATAAATGCTGCTGAAACTACATTAGCAACTTATGAGGAATTGGAAACCCTACAGAAGGATGCGAACACGACTAACATTAATCTGGAGAAAAAAGTAAAGGCCCTAGAGTCAAAAAAGAGGGAAAAGGAAAATCTTGAAGGTGAACAAAATTTGGTGAGCGAAGAGCTTACAGCTTTGCAGGATGTTGAGGCAGAAACAGAACGGGCCAAAAAACAACTGGAAGATGCTAATAATTTGGCCGATAAATTCAAGCAGCTTAAACAGGACCTATTAGCCTTAGAAAAGAATAGAGTGGAATTTGCTTCTGCGCAATCAGAATACGTAACCGCTCAGGAGCAGAGTGATGCAAAGATACTAATATACGAGCAGCTGGAAAGGGCTTTTCTTAATGAGCAGGCTGGCATTATGGCCGCCAAGTTGGAAGATGGGCAGCCTTGCCCGGTTTGCGGTTCTGCCACCCACCCTTTACCGGCGATAAAGACGGCCGAGGCACCATCTGAGATGGAACTACAACAAGCCAAGCAGAACGCAGAAGCTGCCAGGGAGAAGACCCATCAATATAGTATTAATGCCAGTGCTTGCAAAACCAAGGTGGAAACCGGAGCCCTGTCGGTGGTTATATCTGCCCGGCAAGTACTGGGGAGTGCTGATATTTCGGATATCCCTGCCCTTTTAGCAGCTGAAGCCGAAAAGACCAGGACGCATCTAGTACAGTGTACAGCAAAAGTTGCTAACCTGAAGGGGCAAATCACACGTAAAAAAGAATGTGAGAGCAAGATAGCTAAGAGTAAAACGGCAACCCTGCAGATGGCCGAAGAAATAGTAAAACTAGAAAGCGAAATAGGTGATTTAAAGATTGCCCAGAGCAGTAATACCGCTACTAAAACTACTATCAGTAGCAAATTGTTATTCGCCACCAGAAAAGAAGCTGAAGCAGATATAATACGCAAACGAGCAAAGCTGGCATCAATGAAATCAGCTTTGGAAACTGCCGAAAAAAGTCTGGGCGAATGCAACAATACAATATCAAATGCTAAGGCAGTTATTTTGGAACTGTCAGGCCGGCTCGAAATAGCCCAAACAGACTTGAGGGAGTCACAAGACAAGTTTACAGCCACTTTGTATGAACGAGGTTTTATTGATGAAACGCAATATATGGACATGCTAATGACTGAAGAGGAGATGGCACATCTAAAAAATGATGTTGATAACTATAATGAGCAGGTAAAGACAACCCAAAAGGATATAGCCAATTTGATGGGAGAAACCAAGGAAACTGCATTTGTAGATATTGCAGCCTATCAGGCAAAGGAATTGGAGCTGGTGAAGGAAAAGAAAGCTTCGGAAGACAGACGTCTCACCATCTATAGCCGGCTGGAAACTAACCAACGAATCCAAAATACTATTGAGTCCAAACAAAATGAAATGAAACAGATAGAACAAAAATACCTGGCCTTAAGAAACCTTTCCGATACCGCCAATGGGGATCTGAGTGGAAAACAAAAGCTGGCGTTTGAGCAGTATGTTCAGGCGACGTATTTTAACCAGATTATCAACGAAGCTAATAAAAGATTCACATATATGACTGCAGGCAGGTTTGAACTTATCCGTAAAGTGGAGGCAGGTAACCTGAGGAGTCAAACTGGCTTGGAGTTGGACGTCATAGATAATTATACCGGCAAGAGCCGTAGTGTAAAAACCCTCTCTGGAGGCGAATCTTTTAAAGCATCTCTAGCTATGGCGCTGGGGTTATCGGATATGATTCAACGCTTTGCGGGAGGGATCCAACTGGATACCATTTTTGTTGATGAAGGCTTTGGTGCACTGGACTCTGAATCACTTGACCAAGCAATTTCCGTTCTCAGTGCTTTGACGAGCGGTAACCGCACGGTGGGGATAATTTCTCATGTAGGGGAGTTAAAAGAGCGCATCGACAAGAAACTAGTAGTAAAAAAGTCCGTCAGCGGCAGCGAAATTAGTTTGATCATCTAAATAAGAAAACTAACGAGGCAGAGGCCATCGCATCCACTTAGCCCTGGCTCACAGGTAAGTTCTTTAGGAAATCATCATGGCCGCATCCTCCCAAATTCCTGCATAGCTATGCATTCCGGGCAACAGATAGTTAACTCCGAAAAAGGTGAATAAAACCAGTGCAAAACCTGCTATAAGCAGAATGCTGCCAGTTTTACCTTTTAGTTGATTGCTTCGGTACAGGTGCAGATAGACCGCATAGATTATCCAGGTAATTAAAGCCCATACCTCTTTGGGATCCCAGCTCCAGTATGCGCCCCAGGCTTGTTCCGCCCAGACAGCGCCGAGAATGATGGATAACGACAGCAGCGTAAAGCCTGCCACTGCAATCTTATAGACATTTTCTTCGGTAATGTTGGGGTTGTTGCTGATCAACTGTCTAGCTGCCAAACCGGCTGTTAATGCGAAGCAGGCATAGGCGGTGGCAGCTGTTAATACATGAACGGTTAACCAGGGGCTTTTTAACGCCGGCATTAGAGGGGTCACCTCTCCAAACTGTCCCTGCGCCATTAATACAACTGACAGAATAAGCATAGCTGCAATCAGCAGCACCATGCCACCAGCCCCTTTTTCATCGGTTCTTATCTCATAGATAAGGTAAAAACCTACAGTAATACAGGTAAAAACCAGAATAAATTCATAGCTGCTGCTCAGCGGAAGCCGGGAGACCATTATTGTCCTTAATATTAATGCCATAAGATTGCTGATAACACCAACTGCCGCCAGGCAAGAGGCTGCCAATAACCCCTTCCGGGTTGCTGAGCTGGAGCCGGCCAAGTACAATGCAGCTCCAGCGACATATGATATAAGAGTTGTATATATTAAAACTTGAATTATTGTTGCCATCATTGTGCTCCTATCCGGTCATAATTCCCTTGGGTTTGACATTAACAGGCCTGGACAACAGAGTCAGGGCTAGTCCACAGACAAACATTAGCCCCCCGGTGAACGCCAGTGGCAGTCCCGGATCTGATTTTACCTTCAGCACTGTATAGGGTTCAACTCCGATGAAATAGATCGCTGTATTATTATCAATATCAATCTTCTCATTGAATCTAGCTGCTCCTATTTCCAGAAGTTGATTATTTTCGGATACGGAAAATATAATACGGGGATTATCGGCTCTGCCCGCAATCTGATTGAGCCCCCGGTTAGGATTAAAATCCGGCGCATATTGCAGCACCTTCATTACTTGCTTTGTCCCCGGTATTTCTAATATTGATCCTTCAGCAAGTTGAGCTTCTATTTCCTCACCCTTATCATTGGGATATTTTCCTTTCACGACGTATCCATAATCCTGCTGATAGAACTTAATATCCTTATATTGCAGAGGATGATTCACACTTATTGACCCTTTGGCTAGAATATAACCATTCTCCAGCACAGTCACATCCGAGTAATACTGAGCTGGAGAACCATCGGGATTAAACTCAACTCTAAAATCATCAAGCTGCAACATAAAAGGTGTTTTGCTGGTAATGACATCAGCCGTATCCAGCTGATTGCCTTTCAATATTGCTATTTGCGTACTCTGTCCATAATAAGCGTTTAGGGTCGCTCCGAGCAAAATGCCAATAATCCCTAAATGAATCAATAGGACCCCGAGCTTGCGCGGGTAATACTGCCGTTTTGCTCCTCTATTATAGTGCTGCTTTATATAACCATTTAACGTGCGAACGGCGCAGAGAGTCATGTTGAGGAGCAGCAGAAAGACCAGAAGCTGAAACCCCCACAGGTTATAAAATGTTGTAGGCGCGATTATACTGCCCAGAGCAGAACTCGCTCCAATTACGATCAGCAGCACCAGTCCGGTTTTCATTCCCGAGGCTAAGGAGATACATTGCTTAATACTAATTATTATTTCACCATCCAACCTATAACCTGACCCAATGGAAACAATCCATCATTTGGTATTATTGCCCTCTAATCCAGGTTTAATCCAAATGTTTGCAAAGGGGACAGGTCCACTGTCCCACCCCGAGACATCTAATGTGGGACAGTGGACCTGTCCCCGCGTTCAATATTTTTAGCAGCGAATAATGAGGGATGAACAGGGAAAAATATTTCTGCCAGATAAAAAGGAGGTAGGTGTATATGGAAAAATCACGAAGTTTCCCGGTGATTGGGGTGTCAATCGGGCTGGTCATTTTGATTGCTGCAGTTTGGCTACTTCTCCCATCCAACCGGGCTAAAAAGCCAATAGAACCATCCCCGCCGGCTGCTGAGAATGTACAAGCGTCAGGTCAGGACATATTTCGGTATGATACTTATGGCAATGAATATTATTTTACAGATACCTTGAAATTGCCTTTTACCACCCTGCTAGCTACACCAGCGGCTACGCGCGAGAAAACTCTGGGAGTTCTTACAGATAATGCCGGGAAGATAGTGGGAATTCAGGAGGTTATGGGCGATGATGGCAAAAAACGCTGGGGGATTAGCTGCGCGTTTTGCCATAGTACCGTGAATGAGAAAGGTAAACGCTTGGACGGAGTACCCAATACCAAGCTTAATATTGGGGCCATTCTAGCACTATCACCAACCATAAATAGTGTCACCCGGAAAACTTTCCTCAGCTGGGGGCCAGGAAAAATTGATGTCACTTTTAACAATGAAGCTGATGATGGTGTAGATAATCCCGCGGTCATAGAGGCTGCCTTTGGAACCAAAGGTATAAAATATTTCAATTGGAACGGTACTTTTGACAATGCCGAAGACCGCAGCCACTTTACCATGGACATTATTGGGCACGGCAATGGAGAATTCAAACCTCCTGAGAAATGGGGGATTGTGAATCAGGATCTTGGGGATGGGATAGATCTGATCGGTCCGAAGATGCCGGCCGTCATTTCCTATATCGAAACAATTGAACCACCCGCGCCCAATCCTGGGTCCTTTGATCAGGCTAAAGCAGTTCTAGGAGCGGAGTTATTCAAGGGTAAGGCTAATTGTACCCGCTGCCATACGCCGCCGCTGTTTACTAACAATCAGAAGGTTACACCGGCAGAGGTCGGGATGAATCCCTTACACGCCAATTCCCCGGTATTCAAGGATGGAACTTATAAAGTCCCGCAGCTGCGAGGAGTCTGGGCCATCGCTCCTTATTTCCATGACGGGAGTGCCAAAACCTTGATGGACGTAGTTAATCATTACAACACGCAGTTTAAGTTAAACTTAAATATTAGCGAAAAAAATAACTTAGTAGAGTATCTTAAATCACTTCATTGAGCCAAGAGCCACTGCCCCTTCCAACTCGGAAGGGGCTTTTTTGTATGCGAAGTACTTAGTCTTTAAGAGGTGGAAGAATACGAACCAGGCCAAGAATTTGTCGTGGAATATTTGACAAGATACAAAAATTATTTAGAAAGGAGGTTTATTGTAAAAAGAATGGAATTATAATTTTGGTTGGAAACATTTTATCAATGAATTTTGCAGGGGAGTTAATAATTAATGCGGGAAGTTGTAAGAAATCTAGATATTGAACAAGAATATCTAAGCAAGCTTATTTCAGCAGATGCTGCCGCCAGGATGGTAAAATCCGGTGACTGGCTTGATTACAGCTTAAGCTGTGGACAGCCGATAGATGTAGATAAAGCCCTGGCATTGAGAGCTTCTGAGCTGAGAGATGTTAAGGTCAGATCGGCGGTTAGTCTGCGCATGCCAGAAATCATGAAGAGCGCTGATGCTGGGGACTACTTCAAATGGCATTCACTGCACCTGAGTGGTATCGATCGTAAAATTATTGATAAAGGCTGGGGCAGCTATATTCCGATTAGATTATCGGAAACACCTCGTTATTACCGGGAAAACATTGATCCCATAGATATCAGTATATTCCAGGTTAGCCCTATGGACGAACATGGATATTTTAGTCTGGGGCCGCAGATTACCTGGTTAATGGCCGCCCTGGAGAAATCCCGGATGATCATTTTCGAAGTCAATAGAAATATGCCCAGAACCCTGGGAGGTTATGATGACAAGCTGCATATTTCCCAGGTAGATTATGTTGTAGAGGGAACCAATAGCCCCATGATTGTGGTTACACCAGCCGATCCCAGTGAGATTGACACGAAAGTCGCCTGCTTCATAGTGAATGAAATTCCCAACGGGGCATGCCTCCAGCTGGGTATTGGGGGAATGCCCAATGCCGTAGGCAGGGTAATCGCCCAATCAGATCTTAAGGATCTGGGGGTTCACACGGAACTGTATGTCGATGCCCTGTTAGCAATTACCAAAGCGGGCAAGGTGAATGGACGTCAAAAGAGCATTGATAGGGGTTTACAGATATATGGCTTCGCATTTGGTTCCGAAGAATTGTACAGGTTTATCGATAACAACCCTGAGTTAGCAGCTTACCCCGGGGATTACACTAATGAACCCTATATAATTGGGCAGTTGGACAATTTCATGTCCATAAACAATGCTCTTGAAGTTGACTTATTTGGCCAAGTTTCGTCGGAATCAGATGGGACCAGGCAGATAAGTGGCAATGGAGGACAGGCTGATTTTGTTATGGGTGCCTATAGATCCAAAGGCGGCAAGAGTTTTATCTGTTTGTCCTCAACCTATGACAATGACGGAGAACTTCACTCGCGGATTAATCCAATCCTAAAACCAGGCTCCATAGTCACTTCCAACCGAACCACGACCCATTATGTTGTTACTGAATTTGGCATCGTTAATGTCAAAGGTAAAAGCACCTGGGAAAGAGCTGAAGCGCTGATCTCGATAGCCAACCCTATTTTCAGAGACCAACTTATAAAAGATGCAGCCGATATGAAGATTTGGACCAAAACCAGTAAAGCTAATTGATCAAGCAGTTTGTTATCATGAAAGGTAAATATTATACTATTAGGAGTTAGGCCGCAGCCCGGCCCTTTCTAATCTAAGGCACCAAATATTTTGTTCTCTGGTATCACCAATTCTAAAAAAGAGGTTTACTTGTGAAAAAATCGCTGACAATAATTTTGGCTTTAATCATAACAATATTATATGTTCTTCCGGTTTTTGCAGCTGACACCCCATATCCCGCCATAGAATCCGAAGCAGCTGTTCTGATGGATGCCAGGACGGGGCAGGTGCTGTATGAAAAAAACATGAATGAGCAATTGTACCCGGCTTCCATAACCAAAATTATGACCATTCTTTTGGGCCTCGAATATAGCAATTTGAATGACACTATAACCATGTCCCATCAGGCAATTTACAGCATCGATAAAGGATCATCCCACATTGCCTTGGAGGTGGGTGAGCAAATAACTATGGAGCAAGCCTTAATGGCGGCTATGCTGCCATCTGCCAATGAAGCCAGCAATGGTATTGCTGAACATATCAGCGGCAGTATCCCGGAATTTGTGAAATTGATGAATAAGCGTGCGGCAGCAGCAGGTGCGCTGCATACCAACTTTGCTAATGCTAATGGTTTGCCTAACGATGAACATGTCACAACCGCTTATGATATGGCGATGATAACTAAAGCGGCTCTAATGAATGAGCAGTTCCGCCGAATATTTGCAACCCTGCAATATGAAATACCACCCACTAATATGAAACCTAAACCGCGCTATTTGTGGACTGAACATAAAATGTTGAAGCCTGGTAAATATAAATACGATGGGGTGATTGGAGGCAAGACCGGCTATACTAAAGATGCCCAGCTTACATTGGTCACGGCTGCCCGCAGAGGTGACCGGGAACTGATAGTGGTGGTTTTAAAAAGTTGGGGCAGTGGGGTGTATAATGATACTAAAACTCTGCTAGATTATGGATTTGATGAATTCATCCCAACGACGATAATGCTGCCGGCGGTTAGTAACCTTGCCAATCCCCAGGATAATTTGCCATCAGCCCAAAATATCATTAACCAGGTCAAAGACATTCCATATACTTGGTTATTACATAAAAATGTGAATGTCAGCGATATAGCGATTGACTACGCCGCCGTTGACAATCCTGGCGTCTCCAATCCCCAACTTAAAGCAGACATTCATTTGAAAAACCAGAGTGATTTGATGTACAGTAACCTAGGCTCCATTATGTTGGAGAGTCTCCCCAATACGACCAATACGAGTAATGCTTGGCTGAGCATATTAATATATATTGGCTTAGTTATTATCAAGATCATTGCGGCGTTAACCATGCTTCTTTTCGCGTTACGATGGTTTATTAGACGCAAAAATAAGAAGCGCAAAAGGCATGGAGTAATCGATACAAGCATACAAAGGGAAACGAGGGTCAATTACAATAAAAACAGAGGATAGATTTAACTATCAACATCCACATGAATATACCAAACCGCCAAAGCAGGCGGTTTTTTTATGTGCAAAATGTGATCATCAGCAGTAACCAAAAGCGGTGGCAGAGGCATATTATATTTTACCGGAGTAACAAAAAATACCAAATACACAGTTATGGATAGAGTTGTACACCCAATAATATAATTATTGGGTGGCAAAAAAGAGCAGTTACAGTCAGCAATAAAAGTTACCGCTGTCTTAGTGGCTCATTAAACAGCAGGGTAGGTGATGTAATGGGATATGGAAATGACTTAAGTGATATAGGAAAAGCCTTTATTGCAATCGCTTTCCTGGTTGGCATGATTGAAGCAGTTACGTTGTTCACTCAAACCCTGGCAGAAAAGATCCCCTATCTGCCTGACGATTACCATTGGACAATATCCTATGGTTTTAGTTGTGTTCTCGGAGCATGGATCTGTTGGCAAGGGCATTTTGACATATTTACAATGCTGGGGCTTGACTGGTGGCAGCACCACTGGCTGGGCTATATCGGCACCGGCTGTATTATTGGCGGCGGTGTTAAACGGCTCTTCATCTATTTGAAAACGATTGGCTCAATTCCGGGCATTGTGTCAGGTACGGCTGCCGTGTTCGGCTTGGGGAGCACCCAGGGCAGTGATTCTACTGAGACAAACATCACTACCAATAGTAGTGCCAATGCCCAGCCAGATCAAAATCAGAAAGGTTTATAGGAGGTTAACAAATGGATATAATCTGGAGCCCTACACCCAACTTTTCAGTGGGACGCAACGGGAGAACCATAATTGCCATCGTCGATCATATAACTGCAGGTTCAGCCTCTGGCGCAATTGCCTGGTTAAGTAATCCGGCATCCCAAGTAAGTGCCCACTATTTGGTCGATCGTGCCGGAGCAATCTATCAACTGGTAAAGGACGAGGATACCGCCTGGCATGCTGGCGCTGTCAACAATCCTAATTGGTCGCTGTATGACGGCACAAATCCCAACCGTTATACCCTGGGCATTGAACATGAGGGTTATGATGGCACCTTAACTGAGACTCAATATCAATCGACCCTGTGGCTTCAGCAACAATTGATAACAAAATGGAAGCTGCCGATTACTACAGATCATATCATAGGGCATTATCGCATTGACAGCGTGAATCGCCCTAACTGCCCGGGGCCTAATTTCCCATGGTCAAGATTATTTGCGGATCTGACCGACCCATCGACAATCAACATTATTTATAATGGGCAGGTTATGCAGGGCTATGTTATCGAAGATCGTACCTGGGCGCCGGTGCGTGCCATAGCCGAGTTTATGGGTCGGACAGTTCAGTGGGATGCGGCTACTAATACAGCCTTGGTGCTGCCGGTAAATATTCCGATAGTTCCTACAGCTGAAATAAAAGTAGTTGTCGGTTCAACCATCCTGCCAACTAAGTTGTTTAATGAACGGACGTATGCGCCTGTCCGGGCTTTGGCTGAAGCGCTGGGTCATCAGGTCAACTGGGATGCCGCAACCAACTCAGTAATTATTGTTTAAGGAGGGTATAAGCTGACAATTGACTCAACTATTTTAAACAGCTTACTAGTGGCCCTGGCTTTTATAATTACTGGATACGCTTTTGGACGTTTGTATTACGATAAAGACCCACCTGGCGTTAAGAACCAAGTGGGTTTAACATAAATCCTGTTCGGTGAACCCGCTCTGTCCCCAAGTCTAATTAAGTGCAACTAGTAATACTGCCGTAAACTTTATCGCCAGTGCTTACTTACGATACTTGGCTTATAAGTTATTTATTAAGATCTTCCTTCCATCCGCCTGAAATCCAAGCATAAAGTTCCGGTGATTTAAGACGAACCGCCTTTTCCCCATTTTTAAAGACGACTTGATTATTTATAGGGTGCATTTCGACAAGAGTACTTCCATTAGCTAATTTGTTAGTTATAGAATCAAACGCAGGCTCAATATAAACATAACCTCCGTTTTCTAATTCTATTTCTAAAACAGTTGGGCCGACTCCTTTTACAATCACTTGAGCCTTATCTTCACTGACTAATTGCGAAGCATTTAACCATCCCAAGACCTTCGCAATAGTTTCCTTATCTTTTGAATTGTTCAGGTGCAGCGGAGGTATCGAATTGCTCGCCATATTTAGATTGAGATTTATCGTCTTAATATTATCTATACTTGGTATATTGGGCTTCTCACTACAACCGCTTAACAATAGGATTGCCGTAATAAATAACAATATTAAACATTTCTTCATTGACGTATCTCCTTTAGCTGCCATCATTAGCCTACAAAATTCTATGAGAACACGAGGGTATTTTGCCTATGATAGAGGAATTACAGTTATATCGCCGTGCATATCAGCTGGAGACTTGGTGTCATATGCATAAAGAGTTTTTCCATCTGTGCAGAGCTTCCACACTGAGCCAAGACCTTCAGCAAGTATAGTAGTTTGGTGCGTCTGCAAATTTATCTGAATAATGTTGTTTTCTCCATTAAAACAATCTGCCACATAAAGATAGTCACCATAACCTGTAATGCGGTCAACAAAAGCAGAAGGATCATTTGTGTCCGGCACAGGAATTTGCGACATTCCATTACCATTTAGACCAATGCGCCATAAGCCAGGTTCATCATGAGAGGTATAATAAAATATTCCATTAAGTATCTTGCCTTCATGCACACTTAAATTCAAAAGTTTTTTAGGTGTTCGGGTTGCCATATCAATTGCGAAAAGTCCGGAGTCATTTCTTGTAAATGCATCTGCAACAGCAGTCTCACCATCAAAATCCAGGAAATTCCATGAATCCTTGGAACGAGCAAAAAGCACCTCATCCTTGTGGCTGGCAAGATCAAAAATATGATACTCGAATTCTGTAAACCCTCCGCTGGTATCATCTTTAAAGGCTAGAGTATATAAAAGCAGACCATTACGGACAGCGTTAACTCCAATATTTTTACCCGATACGAGCGGTACTGATGTGTTTTTACCAATATCACGCTGGAAAATGGTACTGGCATTTGAGTAATAAATAAATCCTCTATCTTCGAATACTCGTGATGCGTAGCTAATTTCCAGGGTAGAAACAGTCTCGCCAGCTTTAGTTGGGCTATTGAAGCGGTAGAGCTTATCTTGATAATCGGTATAATACATACTTCCGCCTGACAAGAACATCTCGCATACATCGCCACCACTGCCACCTATAGAACTCTCATGGTTGGCGAAATTAATACGAGGTTCCTTGGGGAGGGGGGGGGGAAAGTTATAATTAAAGCAAATACCTACTACACTGGCAACCAGAATCAAAGAAGCAAAGCCTATAATTAGTTGCCGATAATATTTCACCGCGTAAGTTTGGGGAATGTTTTTTCTAGTTATTGAATTTATTATTCTCTGCTTAAGCTCGTCACTGGCCCTTATATCATCAAAAACTGACCTAAGAATCTCCTTATTCATTATCGAAGTCCTCCTCAAGCTTGATTTTAAGCAGTTTTCTTGCCCGGTGCAGCTGTGAGCCAATAGTGGCTTCCTTTTTGCCAATTATTTTGGCTATTTCCGCAATACTGTAGTTCTCATAATAAAATAGCAGAACTATACTGCGGTATTTTACTGGAAGTTCCAAAACAGAAGAAAGTACTTCCTGTTTTTCTGGGGTAGTATTATATAAGTTTTCCTCAAAAACAACAGTTTTTCTAAACCATGCACTCTTCAAACGATCTTTGCAGACATTAATTGCAACTCTGATAAGCCAAGCCTTTTCATATTCATCACTTTCGAAAATATGCTCTTTTTCAACTAGTTTGAAAAACACGTCTTGAGCAGCATCTTCAGCGTCACTTTTATTTTTAAGATGCAGCAATGTTATTCTGAATAGCATATCTGAGTATTTATCAACTACCCTTTGCAAATAGTCGTTTGTATGTAATGCCTCATGCAAATGCTTGACCTCCTTTTAACCATAATACGAATGAAAACCATAAAACTTTGCATAGATAAAAAATTTGATTTGCCTGACATATTCATTTAATAGCTTTCCATAATTAGTTAATACAACTATAATAATACAAAATAGTATATAAAATATGGATAGGAGGTTGGCAAACTGCTGAAGCACTTAAAATATGTAATGGTCTTGTTGTTAGCGCTTGTCATGCTGATAGCATTAGTGCTTCTCTGCAATGCAGCGCAACAGACGGTAGAGGTAAACTTGAGTGGAACGGACGTATCTGTTTCCGTTAATGGTAAGTTGGTCAATTTTCCCAATCAGAAACCTTATATCACTGAAGGACGTGCCCTTATTCCGGTGAGATTTATCTCCGAGGCGCTGGGGGCCCAAGTGCAATGGAATGACCCCCAAATTAACATTGAAACCCAAGACAAATCAATAGTCCTCACCGTGGGTTCCCAAGCTGCCACTGTCAACAGTTCTCCTATAAGCCTGGATGTTCCGGTGGCGATTTCCGGGGGGCGGGTAATGGTACCGCTTGGATTTGTAAGTCAAGTTTTGGGAGCAGAAGTCAAATGGCGGCCAGCTGATAGTTCGCAACCGGCAGCTGATAAGTTTGCTAATAAAACTTGGAGAGTAGCCTCAGAAACTACCTATGCACCGTTTGAATTTGTGCAAAAGGCCCAGTATGTTGGTTATGATATGGATCTTATCCGAGCTATCAGTGAAGTGGAAGGTTATGATGTTAATATTATACCCGTTGGTTTTGATAAATTGATTTCAACCCTTCAGAACGATCAGACTGATTGTGTTATTTCGGCTATGTCAATTAACCCTTATCGGCTGCAAGTTATTGATGCCAGTGAAACCTATTTTACCGATGGGTTGGTTGTCACCGTTCAGAAGGATAACAAGACTATCAATGATATGGAAGATCTGAGAGGTAAAAAACTGGGGGCAGAAATGGGAACCCTAGGGCTGGAAGCATGCAATGAAGTGAAAATTAAGGACCCTGCGACTGCGGTCATGGTTTTTGATTCAATCGGCGAAGCTTTTTTAGATCTGGAAAATGGCAGAGTTGATGCGGTAATTAGTGACTGGGGCATCACACGATTTTACTGTATGACAAAGGGAAAAACACTCAAAACTATAGACAATACTTTCCAACCCAGGACCAATGAGGCCTACGGCATATACGTAAAGCAGGGAAATAGCAGCCTGCTTGCGATGATTAATGATGGGCTGAAAAAAGTAAAGGCCGATGGAACCGTAGATCAATTGCAGAGAAAGTGGTTCGGTGAGAGCCAGATAGTTGTTCCCGAGAGCACGGAAAAAGATTTCAATTTTATATTGAAATATGGGATATCGGCCAGGAATGAAATTGACACCTTCAATGGAACCATTACTAAAGATTTGATTGCTGCTGGGAGTACGACCATAGACCTTGACCTAACAGCCGTGGAATTATCTGCTATAGAAAAACAAATGCGAGAAATAAATATACTTAATTACCCTGAGAAATTTGAACCCGACCCTAGTCGCTATGTTACTCCTAATATCACATATTATCTGATAATTAATATGGATGGAAAAACCAAGAAAATTCAATGGGAAGACTATAATTGCTACAGGGAATGGCTTGAGCCTGTTGAAGCAACTCAGATGAGAAGTGTTTTCAAAAACATAATAATGACTATAGAACAAAAAGAAGAATATAAAAAACTGCCCCAGGCAGTTGGTGGTTATGATTAATTAGTGAACGTTGAATGGCCGCAAAGCTATGCCGGAATTTATAAGTATCCAAGGAGAAATGTATCAATGAAACCGCTTAGATTTGTACTACTAGGGGCTCTAATTATAGTCCTAATTTCTACAATTATGTCCGTAAGAGGAGATATATACAATTTAGCTCACCGTCTACGGTATGGCAATGACAGAGTATACTATCACGATAGAATCTACTATAATCCGCAAAATAGAGCCTTTGAAGAATTGCCAGTCAAGGGAGATGAACTCGTTCCAACCGGGGAGAAAGTAATCGGGCTGCCCGTAATGGACACCCCGGGGTCAATGCAATTTCAAAAGGAGCGTAATGTTGTTCCTACGTTATTAATACTTAAGCAGTCTAACGATAAGTTCCTGGTGTATAGTTTAAGCGGCGGTCCGTAAAAAATAGTCTGCCAGTAGAAAATTTTCAAAATAGTACCTGCTATAGACCTTGTAATAGTCGATATTGAACATTCGGAGGAAGAGTAATGGAAGGTGTTCATAAAGCTGCAACCTACACCATTAAACAAAATTTACTAATGCTATCTACAAACCCTATGCCAATATATGATGAAAACCACAATATCATAGGATATGTGAAAAAGTTTTATAAGTCCTGGGGCGAAAAGATATTTGCATATTTATCCGGCCGTCCGATATTTAACAATCTGCAAGCAGAAGATACGGATGGCAATATACAGATTCGTATAAAACAGTCTATATTGTTTTTTAGAAGAGCCGAGTGGCAGGTAGAATTGTACTCCGATCAGCAGAAGGGAAATAGCTTCATTTTACGCGATAATTTTTTGATAACGGCTGGTAAAACGCTTGCTTTTGAATATAAGGGACGGCAAATTACTGTAGAAAATAATAATTTGCATTACACAACTCGGTTTATTGATAGCAGCAAAGATGTGATTGCCCAATGTGACTGTAAAAGTATGGAAAAGTCTTTTGATATTAACATCCAGATTTTCAAACCAGAATTAGATATTTATCAAATTGCTGCTCTGGGGTTAATCCAGTATTATTGGGGAATGTATATGTGATTAACTCATCAATTTTATTGCCTATAGCAAAGATGTTTCGAAAAACACAGATTTGTTATTGAGGTCCTGATAGCACAATAAAGCCCAGCAGAAAAACGATCTGCTGGGCTTTTAATAATGAATTGTCAGGCGTTAAGCTGGTTAGTTTCCGGCATGTGTTCTAGTCGCCAATTGTGTGGCCACACTAGCCATTTCAGCCCACGTGATGGCGGCTTGGGGGTTAAAACACTGATTTTCGTCAACTCCCAGCAGTCCTAATCCCTGAACCAGTCCTACATAATTAGCCTTATCCGGAGCTATTTGGTCCGCATCTTTAAAAGGAATGTCAATACGGTTTTTAATTCTTGCAACGTCTTGATAACCCAGACTGTTAACCAGCCATACCGCTAGATCTTCCCGGCTCATGATTATATCAGGGTTGAATTCGCCCTGATTGGGAAGAACACCCTCTTTAATCGCTTGTTGTAACACTTTGGCATCCGGGTCATTACCATTAATGTCGGAAAAGGCTAGGTCAATATCCTGGTCATTGCTGTAGTATTGACTGCCGATTGCCCTGACTAATACTTTCAACACCTGCCTTCTGGTCATCTGCCCATCCGGGTTGACCCCTTCACCTGGAATCAAACCATTTTCATTTAGTAAGGACAGGGCAGGCGCAGCCCAGTGTCCATTAAAAGAAGCCCCAACTGCTGGTGTTTGACCCCCAATTCTCCATCCCAGCATCTCTCCGCTAATGGCATCTATCCGGCTCTTTTCTACGTTCCGGTAGACCAATATTGGCGGTACTAACTTATCCTGACCCGGTGCTGAAGGATTTTGGACGGGGAATACATAGGCCAGTTCAAATGGCTCCTGAACCTGATAGATGGTCTGGGCCTTTTCAGGGCTGATAATATTGCTGAGCGGGGCATGTTGAATATCATACCAGTTCACCCAATAACTCATCAGCTGGCCGCTGGCCTTGTTAATTGCAACGCTAATTCCTTCCTGTTCACTGGGTATACCGTTTATCAGGCGGGCAAAATGAAAACTATTGGTTCCGTCATCATTCCCGGCCCAATCTTGCTTTTGCAGGACCACCAGGTTCTTTTTTTCCGGGTTGATCTTCCCAATTAGTTCAGTGGCCTTAATTACTGCTTCTTCGATACTTATGTTCTTACCACTGACTTCTATCGGACTATTATGCTGATTGAACTGCGTTATTTTGCCAGTGTATACATCTACCCCCACCTGCGCATATTCCATATCCTGGTAACTATTCCCGGAACTTATACTGAAAGTCCAAAATTCCTGGTTGGGACCGGGTCCACTGCTTGAGCCGCCGCCACTCCTTTGGATATCGCCTGATAAGCCCATTAACAGGAAAAATTCTTCTGCCGCTTTTTTGGCGATCTCGGGACTTACCTTTTTGCTTGCAGCCAGGTATGTGTTATTGCCGATGCCATCTTGTTGGGGAATAAATGCCTGCTCATAACTGCGTATATCATTAGTGGAAATTTTGCTTCCGTCAAAGTTAAGCCCCTGTCCGGTATGGCAATCATAATATACTGCCGGGCTATTTAAGATATAGGCTGGTATCAATGGGTTGGCAGCATTACTGTATGCACCCATGGCACTAACATAGGCAGGACATAAACCTGATTCATTCAATAGCTTGGCAGTAAGCTCCTGTATGGATATGGTCTTATCTAACTGGGGAAAATCACAATCATGCCAATTACAGGTGTAATGACTTACCATTCCGGTTACCGCATCCACCCCGATGTATATATTATCTGAGTCTACAGTGATACCATTGGCCATGCGGTTCCATAAAAACATATAAAACATATTAATACCGTTACTGTTGTAATAGTATGGCAGCCCGGTATTGCTGATGGTCAGCAGACTTACTTTATCGGGCTGGACTTGCCCCAGAAATGTTTGTGCGATTTGTTGGGCCTGTTCACGGGTCAAATTTACGTTTTTGCCTCGATACAGGTCAGGCCCAGGATTGTAGCTCATTTGGACTACTTCACCTGTACTGGCATCTACTAATGCATCAACTTCCAACCGATTGATAATAGATTGATGCATTATATTGCTGGATTGAAATTCCCAACAGGCCTTGCCCATAAAGCTCTGCTCATTGTATTCTGCCTTCAGGTCTTTACCAGTAATCTCCGGAAACATACTGTTCAAGCTTTCCCGCGCTTTTTCCTCGCTAATGACAGGTGGTCCATTGTCACCAGAGGTCATAGCCTTAGTGCTCGAGATCATCTGCAAGTTGAGCTGCGTACTGTCAGACGCCATTACTGGTACACAAAACGTCAACAATATAAGAATGGCCAATAGTGACGCGGTCACTTTTCTCATTTACCTTTCCCTCCAATAATTATACTTTTGTTGGCATCGAGGTTGGTGGCAATACCTCCTTTCCATTATCCAGACCCGGCCAAAGTGGTGCCATTATTATACTTAGACACATAACATTACAAATCCTGCAAATATTTGGCTATTATGGACAAATAATCAGAAATTCAGAAAGTATGGTGGCTGGTACCCTCTGATAGCCCGGAGAGACAAGCGGACAGGTCACTTTTCTCTCAACCTTGCAAAGATGATACAGTTTTTTCCTAGGAATGCTTGTGTCTCAAAGACGGAGAGTTAAAAGGTAATAAAATAGTATTTATCAACTTCACCAAGTGCCGGAAACAAAGTAACATGCATTAAGAAATAGGCAGATTCGCACCCATAATGGCGTTTTTCAAATCCGCCTGTATTTCTTCAACATTATCACCTGAGCTTAACTTGATCGATATGTCGAGCCAGTGTTGATTTTGTAGCGGTATCATGGCGTGAACTTCCTGCCAGCTTTTCTGGGTAACTGATGCAGGTGGAGACTGGTACATAAGCAGCAGTAAATGGCTTTCTCCCGCGCCGCCGGTCAGTTTTTTATCCTTCAGAATTTCTCGTTGATTGGGAATATAATAACCGTCCAGTTCTTCGCAGGCTCCGATGGAGTGACCTTGTTCGTCTTCTATTGTCATTATTGAATTATTGTCGGAGTATAAAAATGTCCATTTTGACGGAACCGGAACAGATATACTGGAGTTATTCAGGTAAAGCCCCGTACTTCTATACTTTCCGTTAATTATTCCATATTCACTGGACTGCGGTATTTCGGATATAAACCATCCTTGCTGACCACTATAGGGAAGCTTCTCTATTACCATTTTTTCAGTTTCGCTATTGTGTGTTGGATAGGAAGCCTCTAACGGGAAGAAAATAGTGTATTCTGTTTTTGAATCGGTAATTTTATTAATATTTTTTATGGTTATTGGTCCTACCCAGGGGCTGGACCCACCGGTAACCCAATTTTGATGGTGGACGAAAAAATCCTTGTCTACCTCCTGGCGCAGTTGCGGAGATAGTGCCAAATATTGCAGAGCTCCATTGCGGGTTTGTTCGCCCCGGCCCCATAACTGTAGAGCATCATCAGCACTGGTCGGAATGACCGTATTTTCGACCAGGTTAATGTCGGCTTTGGTTTTGGCCATGTCCGGTGTCTGAATAGATAGAATATTGGTATCCGGATTGTAATTTACCCTGGCATGGAATATGTACTCCAACAATTCCATGGGTACATAGTAATGGTCATTATGTATGGAAAAAGTGTTTTGACAAAATTCAAAATGATAGTCTATATCTTCGTTGGCAATAACGATAGTAAAGGCTTCCGCAGGGTTGAAGAAGCTGGTTTGCTCAAACTCCCACTCCGTCGCCAGACGCCATGTAGGCAGGCCATACGAAAACTTCATATTTTGGGCGTTATCAGGGAGTGGTAGTATTGATTGTTCTGCATCTTTTGTGAAAGTTTGCAGCAGACCATCGGCATACCATTCCAGTTTTTCCAGGTTGTAAATATCCTGTTTGGTATTGATCATCACTGTACGAGACTCCTGGTCCCATAGTACGGAAGTGGCTCCCAATTGTCCGGCAGCCCAGCCCAGCGGAACCATCACTTGGCCTTGAACTATATCCATTTCTGCCGGAGCATTGACCGTCTTGCCGTCTATTTGCACTGTCAACGGAAGCACGGACCGGGAAGAGCCGTTACATAACCCCACGGTTAAAAGCATTGCGACCAGTAATATAATTACTTTCTTACCCATCATATTTTCCACCTTTCAGACCTAACCTTGGTTTGCAAACCCGGACCACGGTAAATGCTGGATCGGTGTCTCTTCCAGGACGATACCAGTTGTTCTTTCTGTGCTATATTTTTGCAGATGGTTTTGGCAGCAATAAAAATGCCGGCTAGGGCAAGGACCACCAGCAATATGCTTATGCAAACTTCATTTCTCTTATAAACATATATACCTCTACCAATGATACGTATTGCAAAACAACTTCTTGCAAGATCCAGGACAAAACGGTTAATATTACTAATATTAACAGAGAATTGCCAGTCAAATAGAGGATAATCTTGTGTGAAATCGATGAGGGTGATTGAATTGGGCGGCAAGAGACGTTGGCTTATATTATTGGTGGTTATTTTGGGATTAGCATTATTGTACTCATCCTATGGAAATATGCTGAGCGGACTGCGTATTCCTAATCTGACAGGAAGCATGCAGCAGGGCTCGAAATTAAAATATCCGCAGTTGCTGTCTGCTCAGGATCAAAACCAGAATAACATTCCTGATTCCATGGATATAGTAAATGGTGCCCGCCAGGAAGTGGCCCTAGGTACCGTTTATGATGGATCATACTTTCAGGGGGGATACCCGCCGGAAGGCAGAGGTGCCTGTTCGGATGTTATATGGCGGTCTTTGAAAAATGCCGGTTATGATCTTAAGAAAATGGTAGATGATGATATTCGCAGCAATCCCAAAGCTTATGGAGCAACCGGACTTAAACCAGATCCCAACATTGATTTCCGGAGAGTGAGCAACCTGCAGATATTCTTTAAGAGTCATGGGCAGGAGTTGACCACGGAAATTATTCCGGGCGATGTGACTAATTTAACAAATTGGCAGCCAGGGGATATTGTTGTATTTGGCCTTCCCCTTGAACACATCGGCATAATATCGAACCAGCGCGGACCGGACGGGGTTCCGCTGATGATCCATAACTGCGGCCCCAAGGCCAGCGAGGACAGTTATTACTTATTAAACTGGCCCAGTAAAATTACCCATCATTTCAGGTTCATTAAATTACAAGATGGCTAGACAAGGCATGATCCATAGCCACAGATTTGTGTTCATTACAACTTAAAACTAAAATAGAATCAGGAGCCGATGTAAACACTACATTTGTATATTATTTCGTCGGGAATAGAAAATACATAATGGTTTGTTTGCAGTTAAGACATTCTTTAGGAGGTTATCTATTATGGATCATGAAATGGATTTTTACCAGAAACTACGGGTCAAGTTTAAGGACTGGCTGGCAACTGATGAGGGCCAGACTACTAAGTGGGCCGAATACCTAATGTTTGCCCCCGACTTATTTCATTTACTGTGTAAATTGTCTATCGATAAGGATGTGTCAGTGCCGGACAAAGCCAAATTGGCGGGGGCAATTGTTTACTTTGTATCGCCTGTCGACTTGTTGCCTGAGGCCTTTTTAGGACCGTTAGGCTTCGCCGACGATGTTGTTGTAGCAGCGTGGGTACTGAATGGCATGCTCAACCATATTGACCAGGACATTATTCGCAATCACTGGGCAGGCGAGGAAGATGTTCTGCAAGTTATTCAACATATTATTGCGGTAGCGGACCAAATGCTCGGAAGTGGGTTATGGGATAAGATTAAACATAAGTTCTCTTAATGCAATTCATTAAACCATTGCTGCTAACCTGATGGAGGTGGCCAAAATAATGCCTAACGATTGGGGGACACTCGTTGGGTATTACAGATATTCTTCCCCTAACGCACACCGCGAATGCGTTCAATAAAATCTTAAACTATGGAGCAGGCATAAGCGACGTTTGGTTTAATTTCTTTATGCTTGCGGTACTTACCGTATTATATTTTGTAATAGGGCTAATGCTGTACCAAAAACTTAAGCTTTCCAAAGCATAGATATACCTTAATAGCCGTTCTAAAACAGCGTTTCAATATACTAAATCGGATATTGCGAAAGCTGCAATATCCGATTTAGTGTCGAAATAGAGGGTATTTTTGTATAGAATCTACGCAGGATAATCCTGGAAAATTGTCGAATAGAAATACAAGTTAAATACATCATATCAAGTTATGGGCAACTAATGATAGTTAAGATAGATTAGCAAATTAAGATGTTCGTATCGGGGATAGATTTGATTGCAATCAGGAGGTTGGCGCATTGACTGATGAAAATCGCAGCAAAGAAGAACTTATTAGCGAATTGACTAGGCTGCGGCAAGAAAATCAAGAGCTGAAAGCTTCCGTCAAACAATATAGCCATGAGCGCAAGCAGTCTGAAAAGGCACTAAGTCAAGCCGAGGAACGCTTCGACGCTGCCGTGGAAAATATGATGAATGCATTCGGCATCTATGCCTCAATCAGTAGCGAAGAGGGAAAGAGTGAGGATTCTTTGCTTGAGTTCGTGAACGAGGCCGCCACTAGTAACAGTAGGTACTCCTATTATAGAAAATACTATAATGACGCTTACGATTTTGGCAACACGAGAATGAGTCACGGCGTCATATCAATATGGAGAGATATAGCCGAGCACAAGCGGGTTGAAGAAGCTCTGCGGCAATCGGAGGATAAGTTCTTTAAAGCTTTTCAATCAAGCCCAATGATGATGGCCATAGTCAATAAGAGAGATGATTGTTATATTGATGTAAATGATTCATGGCTGATGGGTTTTGGCCTGACTCGGGAGGAAGTTTTAGGTCATTCGCATACAAAGCTAAACCTCTGGTGTAATCCGGAGGATTTACGTGAAAAGGCGTTGGAGTTAGAAAAAAACAAGAGGCTCAACAACTACGAACTCTCTTTTTATAGCATTAACGGTCAATCACACACAGGATTAGCTACCTCAGAGACAATCTATGTGGATGGAATGGCTTGCTATTTACATACTATGCTTGATATCACCAAACAAAAGCTAATTGAGAAGGAAATCGCCCGCCTGGAACGCTTAAACCTCATCGGACAGATGGCTGCCAGTATCGGACACGAAATCAGGAATCCCATGACTGCAGTGCGTGGGTTTATACAATTATTAAACGAAC
This sequence comes from Syntrophomonadaceae bacterium, assembly GCA_963665865.2. Lineage (GTDB taxonomy): Bacteria > Bacillota > Syntrophomonadia > Syntrophomonadales > Syntrophomonadaceae > PHAA01. The sequence continues at coordinate 1,194,121 of CAXXWF010000001.1, forward strand.
AGGAATGCTATTCTAAAGATAAGATATACTTTGATCTAATGATTGAAGAATTAGACCGGGCCAACGAGATTATTTCAGAGTATTTAGGAATGGCTAGGGATAAAATTATTAACCTCCAGCCCCAATCCCTTGACCAAATAGTTAAGGCGATCTCTCCAATGCTTGAGGCCGATGGGAATTATAAGGGAATGAAAATAAAACTGGATTTAGGTAACCCGCCCATGCCTCTAATTGATCAGAATGAAATCAGACAGTTGATTCTCAACATGGCCCGCAACGGTCTGGAAGCGATGTCACCTGGGGGAACATTAATGATTGGTACGACAGCGGAAGACAATGCAGTTGTCCTGTTTATTAAAGACCAGGGTCATGGATTAGCCAGCAATTTGTTAGATAAGCTGGGAACTCCTTTCTTAACGACTAAGGATAAAGGTACTGGTTTGGGCCTGGCTGTATGCTATAGCATTGCTGCGCGTCATAATGCCAGGATCGAAGTTGAGACTGGATCTGACGGAACAACGTTTAAAATTTGTTTTCCTGTACCCATGAAACAGGTTTCGCTCTTTGGACAATAAAGTATTGTGAGTAAAGGCGTTAATCTATTTTGTATCGTATTTAACGTAATTCAATTGACACCTTCACAAAGGTAAGATTGCAGCATTATTTAAATAGAACGGGTGAGGAGGAGCAGAATTGATCGATGAACGTCGCAGCAAAGAAGATCTTATAAACGAATTGATTCGATTGCGTCTGCGTGTCGAAGAACTGGAAGCACCCCAAAATAATATGCTGGACTTAGAGCAAAAAGTCGAGGATCATACGATGGAACTGAACAACAGTAATGAGGAATTGCGATTTGACATTGCTGGAGCAATGAGTGGGATATCCAATGTTCCGCCTTTTGAAGTTGTTGAAATAGGAGGTAAGCGTTGTATTTTGACCAGACCTGCAGACGTCACTACCCCCATGCAGAGGGAAGAAGCACTGCTACAGTCGGAAGAGAAATTAGCTAAGGCTTTCCATGGAATACCGATTATGATGAACTTGTGTACTGTTGATGAAGGGAAATATCTTGACTGCAACGAAGCATTATGTTCTTTGACCGGTTTTACTCGCGAAGAACTTATCGGCCACACTAATAAGGAGCTCAACCTTATTGCTGACTATGGGAAGACGATGGAGCACATCGCCAAACTTTTGAAGGATGGACGGCTTGAGAATGCTGAAGTAGACATTCGCACCAAATCAGGAGATATTATCAATTGTCTTTGTTGGAGTCAATTACTTGATTTAAATGGGAAGCTCTGCCACATAACTGGTCATATTGATATTACCCAGCAAAAACGAGTTGAGAAAGAAACTGCTCGCCTTGACCGCTTAAAACTCATCGGAGAAATGGCGGCCAGTATAGGACATGAAATTAGAAATCCAATGACCTCTGTACGCGGTTTTTTGCAGTTGTTGAATGAAAAGGAGTGCTATAGGGAAGATGAGACTTACTTTGCAATCATGATTGAAGAGCTGGATCGGGCTAATCAAATCATTTCAGAATATCTGAATATGGCCAAAGACAAAGTGGTTTCACTGCAGCCCCGATACCTTGATGCACTAATCAACTCACTTTACCCGATGATTCAGGCTGATGCGAATTATAAAGAGATCCCAGTTATTCTTAAGCTGGGGAAACCTCCCATGCCCCTAATCGATGAAAAGGAAATCTGCCAGATGATTCTCAATCTGACCCGCAACGGGCTGGAGGCAATGTCAAATGGAGGCATACTTACCATTGGTACGGCGACTGAGGGGAACGATATTGTTCTATATGTTCAAGACCAGGGACCAGGGCTGGCCCCAGACGTAGAAGATAAACTCGGGACTCCTTTCGTCACTACGAAGGATACCGCTACAGGACTGGGCTTGGCTATATGCTATAGCATCGCTGCACGTCACAACGCCAGGATCGGCATTGAGACTGGATCTGAGGGGACTAAGTTTAAGATATACTTCCCTATGCCTATGGAACAAATTGCGCTCTTTTAATTAAAGGTCTGGTGCCAGGCACCAGACCATATAAACAAAAAGGCCGGGAGGGATAACCGCCCGGCCGTTGCATAGGAGAATTACGAAAAAGGGTAGGTAGAATGTATTGTCAATATAGACCTAAATTATTAAAATACTCTGAGAATATGATTAAAATTAGCTTAAAATAAAAATGAGGTTATCAAACAATGGCTGGGGAACCTTCAATTTTGCCACATTTTTACCACGGATAACCAAAATATTGACTAATTTTAGAGAGGTTCTTCTGGATCTTTCTCTTTGGCGGGTGGCGACTTCCCCCGCTTCACCATTAAATGTCTTGAAAACCTTGATAATAGGCATTTTCAGCGATTATAAATTTTTGAAGAGGGCCAAGTATTCATAAGTATCCCGAAGAATCGGGATAGGTACATAAGCATGCGTACCAGAGGCGTACCAAATTAGATTTTTATAGTGCAAAACTAAGGGGAATAATCAATCGTAAGGGCCAATATCCTAGACATATATATAGTTTGCCCATCAAACATTTATTGTTTCGCTACTAGAAAGCGAAAGACACCTCTATAAACAATGTATAATACCGGGATTTATAGGCCCCGGTATTTTTGTGTTTATTAGGAAAAGCAGTTGCTCACAATGAACTTTAGCACCCGGCTCCGGAGTTTGGGATAAAGTAAATAATTAACATTATTGCTAGGAAAATAAGGAGGCGGTTGCTCTGAGGGCCAACTTGCTAGTTAGGCCTCATCCAATAGATTATGGTCTGAGGTTGAGTGTGAAATTGAATAAGAGATTTTAAAAATCCGGTCGAGGTTGCTTTACTTCAATCTCAGCCGCTTTTTTTTATACATAAACATGACGGTATATATATATCATGGATGGGCTAGAATAACCCTCTCGAAAATCATGCCAACAAATTCGGTCGAATATCCTCGAATACAGCAGCTATTTGTTGCAATTTAATAGAAGGAAATAGCGGTGTCGCTTCAGAATAGTAATGGTTATGTCAAAATGTGGCAATTAAGGATATAAAACATAATAATTTTACAGGAGATTACTCCGTACGAAAACCTATCTTTAGAGGTATGTGAAAATCGTGTCTTGACAAGCGGGGGACAGTATTGTCTATATTTCACGCTTTCATAAATAATCCTAAATATATTGATAATTAGCAGGGTTTTAAGGAGCAATAGGATGGGAGTTGAGATATAAACAAGAGCTTCAGTTAGAAAATGAAAGTGGTTTCTAAAATGATATATTGGGAGGAAAGTTGATGAGGGTCCTTAAGTCTATCATATTCATATTTTTTATATCCATGGCTTTATTCGTACTGGTTAAACCAAGTTATGCCGCAACGGTCATAGCTCCAAGTTCTATAAGCACCAATATTACCTGGACCAGCGACAATGTATACGTGGTGCAATCATCAACAACCATTCAGCCAGGAATAACCCTAACCGTGCAACCGGGAACAGTAGTCAAGTTTCAAAGCAGTTCCTATATGTATATAAAAGGAACGCTGCAAGCATCGGGTACAAGTGATAACAATATTATTTTTACTTCATATAAGGATGATACATATGGCGGGGACACCAACGGAGATGGAACCTCAACTACACCTGCCAAAGGAGATTGGAACTATATTCAATCCTATACAGGAGGCACTATTAACTGCAGTTACAGCAGGATACGTTATGGTGGGAAATATGGTTCGATGGTATATAGCACTGGCGGAGGGTTAAATATAGGGAACTGTATTATCGAGAAAAGTAATACCAATGGTATTGAAATAAAAGGAACTTCAAATATAAACGGCAATCAATTATGCGAATTCACAACGACAGGTATTTATGTTAATAGTGGTTCTCCTACAATCTCTGGAAATAATGTCAGTGGGGGAAATTACGGCATTTATGTAGTAGATGGGTCACCGAATATAGCTTCAAATAATATAAACAACAGTACCAAAAAATCAGTATACGTGGTGAATGGCTCACCCATCATATCAGACAATATCATAAATGGCGGTGACTTAACCTCTAATTACGGAATTGTGGTAGAAAACGGTACGGTCCAGATAACCGGCAACAATATTGCCCATTTCCCGAATTACGAAGCAATCCAGCTAGGTAAACTGCTCGGTACTAATACCGGCGTAAACGGAAGTATTAGCGGCAATACTATGAGTATCTGCAAATATCCACTCGGGTTTGTCGGGGACAAGATCTCCACAATTACATTTGAATCAAACAGTTTCTCAGATTGCAGCATTCGGGGTATATACTTGAATGTTGATTTGACTGGGACTCAAAGCATTCCCGCTTACTCCTTGCCCTACGTAATAAGTAGCTTATTGATAAAAACCGGTACTGATATTTCAATTGCTCCAGGAACCATATTTAAATTAACTACAAATGGTCTGGTTACGATTTTAGGAACATTAACAGCAGAAGGTGACGCCTCAAATCCAATTGTCTTTACATCTTTTAAAGACGATTCTTATGGGGGAGATACGAATGATGACGGAACGAGCACCTTGCCTCAACCGGGGAACTGGAGTTACATTTCCATTTCGAATCCTACCAAGGCCGTCTTTGATCGTGTCATATTCTGTTATGGTGCGTTAGCAATTTATGCGTACCAAGATGGTTATGAATTAACAGTAAAAAATTGCGATATCAGTAGAATGAGTTATTATGGAATTAATGTTATCGGGGCAAATGCACTAATTGAAAGCAATAAAATTCATGATAACGGTTATGGTATATATTGTGAGAACCTGTCATCTCCAAAGATTATTAACAATGAGATATACAATAATAGTTCAGGAATAAGAATAATTGGAAGTTGTTCAGCAGTTATTAATGACAACTACATTCACAACAATGTTAATGGAATCTTCATTATGATGGATTCTACAAGCCTGAATAATTGCCAAATAGATCATAACAATATAGTAGACAATACCAGCTACGGCCTGTATACTTGGTTGATAAATAATCCCCCGGTGGTTGTAGCCCAGTATAACTGGTGGGGAGATCCTTCGGGACCATACCCTATAGGAAACGGGAATCCAATTAATAGTACAACCAAAATTGATGCAAGTAACCCTTTGCCAAAAATGTACGTTCCTGAAGCTCCTGAAGACGGGGCCAAGCAATTCTGCCGCCATTACGACCCGGAAAAAAGAAAGTGGTCTCTGGTTTTAGAGCCGGTTGATTCTGGCACTGGAGCCCACGTGATCGATAAGGGCCTTATTAGTCTAAATGGAACCCGTCCTCTGGACTTCAGCCTTAGTTATAATTCACTTCTATTGGATCAAGGAGCACTAGGCAAGGGTTGGGGCCACAACTATGAAACCCGTCTGGAGGCTCAGTCAGATGGCAGTCTCAAACTTTGCTGGTCAGCCAACCGTGACAACTTATTCACTACTACTAACCAGGTGAACTACACATCTGTAGACAGTGCCTGCCGTTTAGACAGCCTGGTGAAAAACTCTGACGGAACATATACATTGACCAGAAAAAACCAGAGCAAATTTTATTTTGATGCTTCTGGTTGTCTTACTGAAGAGAAAAGTGGAACCGGCCTGGCCTTGCAAATGAGCTACGACAGCAATGGCAAGCTGGAAACTATAACAGAACCCGTATCCGGAATAAGACTGGATTTAAGTTATAATACCAACGGTCTATTGCAAAGCGCTACAGACAACCTTGCCCGTCAATGGCAGTTTACTTACGATGCCAGCAACAATCTGACCGCAATAAGCTATCCAGACGGAACCAGCAGCACTTTTACCTATAATGCTGCTGGTCAGGTTTTAAGCGAGACAGACCCGCAGGAGAATCTGCTTTTCTCCAATACCTATGATTCTCAGGGCCGCGTAATAAGCCAGGATGATGGCAATAGCAGCAATCAGCTCAGCACTTTAACCTACGATGGCACCACCCAGCCCGGTTATCTGATCACCACCATTACCGACCGCAATGGCCTCAGCCGTAAGTATATTCACGACAACAGCTATCAACTTATTAAAGTGATCGATGAGCTGGGCAATGAAACCACTATGACTTACGATGAGGATGGCAATCGTACTGGCATTACTGATGCTGCCGGCCATACCACAGCCATGACTTATGATGACCGGGGCAACACCTTGACTAGTACTGATGCAGGCGGAAACACCACGACCATGACCTATGACGACCAAAATAATCTGCTGACGGTTCAGAATGCCTTGGGTAAAATCATTACCAATACTTACGATGCTAATAACCGGCTGATAACGATTAGCGATCCGGATAACCAGCAGACTACCTTTACCTATAATTCTAATGGCCTCCTTACTGGAACGACTTCTCCTCGTGGAGGCACCGCTAGTTATACTTATGTGAATGGTTTGCCGCAAACAACGACAGATTCCACCGGCAGAGCTGCGACTATGGCTTATGATGCAGCGGGCAGGCTTATCAGTACTACTGATGCGGCAGGAAAGACCACTGCTATCACGTATGATGCGATGAATCGAATCATTACCACCACCGATCCTTTAGGAAATATTATAAGTTTCACATATGATGGGAACGGGAAGGTTCTGACCCAAACCGATGCCCGGGGAAATACTACCACCTATACCTATGATGGCAACCGCAATTTGTCAAGTATCACTGATGCTTTGGGTAATATTACTTCGTTTGCATACGACGGTGAAGACCGGGTAACCCGGATTACTGATCCTATGGGTAATCACACCACTATTACTTACGATGCCAAGGGGCGTAAAACGTCTATAATCGATGCATTAGGCCATACAGTATCGACTCAGTACGATGCTGTAGATAATGTTACCGCACAATTTGATGCCTTAAATAATCAGGTGGCAAGCATTACTTATGATCAGCTGAACCGCCCCATAAGCGTCACAGATGCTCTAGGGAATACCAGCACCAATACTTACGATGCTCTGGGAAATCTTACCCAGACCACTAATCCATTAAACCAGAGCAGCCAATTTAGCTATGATAATCTTAATCGTCTGATCGAAACCGTTGATGCATTAAACGGAGAGGCTGCCCAGGAGTTTGATGCTGATGGCAACCGGACAGCCTTAATTGATACAAATAACAACCGCCAAAACTTCACCTTTGATCTGGCGGGACGATTATCTGAGAGCAGCTCAGCAACTGGAACACTGCAATATACCTACAACCAGATCGGCCTCCTAGCCAGCCTGACCAATGGTCGGGGACAGACCCAATCTCTGCAATATGATGATGCTGGACGGCCTGTATCGCAGACCGATCCGGACGGAAACATAAGCTGCACCTATGACCCCAACGGTAACCTGCTGACCGTAACCGATTCCAGCGGCACTATTACCAGGCAATATGATGCCTTAAACCGGGTAGTGAGCTACACCGACGCCCGGGGAAATACCATCGGGTATGATTATGATGCTAATGGCAATCTGACCTGCCTAACTTATCCGGATGATAAAGAGGTTCACTACACCTATGACGATGCCAACCGGCTTACCCAGGTTCAGGATTGGGCGGGACGAATTACTACATATAATTATGATGCTAACAATCGTTTAACGGAGACAGATCGCCCTGACGGCTCTGTTGAAACAAGGGCGTATGATAATGCCGGAAGATTAACTCAGCAGTTGGATAAAGATCAAAGTGATAACATCCTTACCCAGTTTGACTTCACCTACAACGCAGCAGGCAATATTACCGAGGAGACTAACAATCTGCCTGCAACGCCATTGCCTGATGAAAATGTGAACATGACCTACACCACCGATAACCGCCTGGCTACATACAATGGAACATCAGTGACCTATGATGCTGATGGTAACCTGACCGGTGGAGTGATTAAAGTACTGTCACCTGACATAAGCATCTCAAGCTATGACTACGATAGTAGAAATCGTTTGATTGATGATAAAACGGTTGCTAACGCAGTTTACGATGCCTACACCTATGATGCTGAAAACAATAGGATAGCAGTAACCAGCGGGGGCCAGTCGACCCAGTATGTAATCAACCCTACCGCTCTAAGCCAGGTATTGATGAAAACCGATCCTGATGAAACCGAGACCTATTACGTTTATGGATTAGGACTCATTGGAGAAGAAACAGGGGGAATCTATAGATCTTATCACTATGACTTGAGAGGCAGCACCGTAGCACTAACGGATATAACCGGAACTGTAACCGACACATTCCAGTATGGGCCTTATGGAGAAATGCAGAGAGTTTCGGGAGCTACTTCAACTCCATTTCTGTATAATGGAAGGGACGGAGTAATGACTGATGCCAATGGTTTCTACTACATGCGAGCCAGGTATTATAACCCGGATATTATGAGGTTTATTAATAAGGACATAATTTTGGGAACTATATTTAGAACCCAAAGCCTAAACAGAAATATATACTGCTTTGACAATCCAGTAAGCCAAATAGATCCTAGTGGCTTATTAACCATGCAGATCGGTGTAACAGCGGAGTTGGGTTTCGGACCAGGGGTAACTGGAAACTTAACTATTGCCATTGATGATTATGGGAACTGTATTGGTCTTCTCTCAGGAGGTGGTGGAGGAACTTCGCCCACGGGAGGTGGCGGAGGAACTATAACAATATCAAATGCTGATGCTGTTTACGATCTGCCCGGCTGGACTACAGAAGGAGGAGCATCAGTTTTGGTGGCAGGCGTTGATTATATTGAAGGAAGTAATTACAAGGGAGCTAACATTAATATCGGGGCAAATATTATTCCAGCTCAACTACATGCGTATAGAACATATAGCACAGAGCTATGGGTTCCTAATTTTTTAAAATCGTGGGCTAAAAAGCAGATACCTATTGAAATGGAAAAAATTAATGAGAGACTGGATGAATCAACAAAACGATGTATAAATAATCAGCTTGGGGAAGACGTATTTGATAATTAAGGGGGCTTTTTACAAAATGATGGAGGTTAAAAAATGATTTTATTTTATTATATTGTGTTAATTCTAATTCTTTTTCTATTCGGGTTAATAATTATATTTTATATAGCTTTATTCTACAAATATTTGAAAAAAGAATATCCTTGCGTTGATAAATGGTTGTCAAATACTAATTATTTAGGATTTAAATGGTATGGCCTACAATCCTTACTAATATTTAATGAGGAGAGAGTTTTGGAAAAGTTATCTTCAATTGAAGAAGCTTCAATCTTTGTTGAGGATGATAGGTTCAAGAAAGCCAGCCTTTTATTAAAGATGTATTATATCAGCATTATTGTAATCTTTATTCTATTACCGATTGCTATAGTTTTAATTCAAACAATTTAATATACATGTTGAAAATAAACCTAAGTAGCCCACCTATTAAACAAATGTATTGAAGATCCGTAATAAAAATTAACGTGCTTAATAAAGGTGGGCACAGGGACGGAATTCCAAAAAAATTAGACTGCGGAAGGAGAAGGGAAAATGATATTTAGGCATTTTCTAAATAAAAAGGGTTTATGGATTGCATGGCTGGCTGTTATTATGATGGCATTTGCCATCCCAGTAAATGCCGCTACTTATACATATGACGATTTGGGCAGATTAACTTCTGTGACCACTGCTAGTGGTCCAAGCTCTACCTATACCTATGATGCAGGGGGAAACATCCTAAGTGTGGTAAGCCAGGGATCTCCGGCTATGATATCCTCCGATCCGCAGAACCTGGCTGCCAATGTGCCGGTCGATAAGACCATACAAGTTCGTTTTAATAAGAATATTGAGCAGGGAACCAATTTCTCTGAAATTAGCCTAACTACGGGCCAGGATACAATTTCCATTACTAACACGGTAACAGATGAAATACTAAGTGTGGATCCAGTTAAAAACCTGGTCGAAAGCACTTCTTACACCTTACATATTCCCGCTGGTGCCATAAAATTCGTATCTGGAATTCAGTCCAATACTGAGATAACCGTACAGTTTACTACTGCAGCTCCTGGCTTAAATATGGTCAGCAGCGACCCGGTTAATAACGCAACCGGTGTGCCGATGGAGCAGACTATTACGGTTACCTTTAGCCAAGATGTCCAGGCTGGCGACAACTATAATAATATCAGTTTGACCGCTGGGGGGCTGCCAGTTTCTACTAGCAATAGCATATCAGGAAGTGTTTTAACGGTAGATCCTACAGCTGATCTGGTCGGAACAACTGAGCATATCCTAACTCTCCCGGCAGGGGCTCTAAACGAAGCTTCAAGAAGCGCAAGCAATAGTGAAATAACTCTGCAGTTTACGACTGTAGGCTCAAATCTCAGTATGCTAAGCAGCGATCCAATTAACAACGCAACCGGTGTACCGATGGAGCAGACGATTACGGTTACCTTTAGCCAAAATGTCCAGGCTGGCGATAACTATAATAATATCAGTTTGACCGCTGGGGGGCTGCCAGTTTCTACTAGCAATAGCATATCAGGAAGTGTTTTAACGGTAGATCCTACAGCTGATCTGGCCGGAACAACTGAGCATATCCTAACCATCCCGGCAGGGGCGCTGAAGAACATGGATAATTCAGCGTTGAATTCGCAAATAACTACACAGTTTACAACTGGATGATGATTAGAACTATAACGCTTTTACAAGATATATGATTAATAAGAATCAGCCCAGGAACATCTAGCCCGGCTGAAATATTTTTCGCTAAACTCATTTGCTGTAGCAAGGGAATTCTCGGCAGAAAGAAAAAAACATAATCCCATTCACTGTGGAATTCTAATTTTGCAGTTAGCACCTACCACCTGAGAAGCCTTCTTTCTCGAGGGGCTTTAAGGGGAAATCAATTTGGACAGCTCAAGAAGGCTGTTCATGGGTACCGCTGAGCGAAGCTTAAATCACGAACTGCGCTAGGAGAGACCCGGCAGGTCTTTGAAAGTGGCAATATTGTAAAAGTTCGAGATTTAGAACACTATTAGACTTAAACGTGTATTCAAAAGAAATTGAGTAAGGAAGCAACAGTATCTGATACGGTTTCACTTTCCTTAGATGATCAAGCCGTAGTATCCAAAGACTAAAAAATCCTCGGCCATTAGCCCGGTACACATCCTACTGCAACTTTCTGATTAAAATAACAACATTCCAGAAAACAAAAAATCCCGCCGGCTACGGCGGGTTCTTTGTTTTGTTTGGTGGGCCATGGGGGAGTTGAACCCTCAACCTTGTGATTAAGAGTCACCTGCTCTGCCAATTGAGCTAATGGCCCAGGATGGTTATTTACAACAATTAAGATTATAACCCCTGCGTTTAAATAAATCAATATCGAACAGGAAATATCTGCTGAATGCAGAACTATTAGGAGACAGGGGGCGATATTATGCAGGATTTGACTATTATTAACAAATATAATGAAAAGCTGGCTGCATATTTGTTTGAACCATCGGCAAATGGACAGTATATGATGGTGATATGTCACGGATTCAGAGGAGCCAAGGAAAATGGAGGCAAAGTATTTGCCTTTGCGCAAAAGCTTCAGGGATTAGGTTTAGGTGTCCTGGCGTTTGATTTTAACGGTAGCGGCTGCAGTGAAGGCGATTTCTTGAATAATACTCTATCACGGCAGGCGGATGATCTGCGGCAGGTTATTGATCATATAAGTGATAAGTTCTCGTTGCCGATAATTCTGCTGGGCAGAAGTTTTGGGGGAAGCACTATTCTGGCTGGAGGAGCCGGTGATGCAAGGATTGCTGGCTACATACTCTGGTCGACTCCAGTATTCATGCACCAGACCTTCGCTGCGATCATGCCTGAAGAAATTAAGCAGCTGCAGCAGGGCAATACCGTAAGGATAAAGGATGAAGCCGGGGAATATTGGCTTCATCCTGATCTAATCTTGGATTTCACCCAACACGACATGGATTCCTATTTGCTTAAGATTAAGTCGATACCGACGTTAATCGTTCATGCCAATGATGATGAGGTGGTAGATTCGTCTAATGCTTTGCATATGAAAGGTATATTAGAGAACTACAGCGTACGCATGTTGGACCATGCCGGACACAGGTTTCTTGATAAGGTAGCCGAAAGAGAGGCTATTACGATTGACTGGTTGAAGGATACCTTCAGATTATGACTTGGGGATGTTTTTGGCAAAATTCTCGAGAGTAATCCACCCGGGGACCCTAATTCTGGGGATAAGGTAAAAGTTGCTCTTGGGTGTAGCGTTACCGTATACAACCGTAACCGCTGAAGTATAACCGGCATCTCTAACTACCTTGGGTGTATCTTGGCCATAGGCTCCACTGGGGTAGCAGAACGATTTGACGGTGACACCCAGTTTATTCTCGAGTATCTTCTTTGAACCAATGATTTCGTCAGACTGTACAGATGCACTCGCCTTTTTTAGATCTTTGTGATTCTGGGAGTGACTGCCTATTTCCATGCCTTCTGCCTGTATTGTTCTAATCTCCTCCCAGGTTAGGTAATTATATAGACCAGGGAACGAAGTGATCACATATATAGTGCCAGTAAAACCATGTTCCTTCATAATGGGCCAGGCTTTAGTATAAAACGACTCATATCCGTCATCAAAAGTTATCACTATAGTCTTAGCGGGAATTTGTCCACTGACCAACATTCCCAGGGCTTCAGTCATAGTTACAGTATGATAACCGTTTTGGGACAGGTAATTCATTTGGTCGCAAAATTTCTCGGTCGGTACATAGAGACTGTTAGGACCATTACCGATTTCATGATACATTAGAATAGGAATCGAAACGGCCACAGGCTTATGGTTGGTAGGTGAAGTCGACGGCTTTTCCCCCTGGCCGGTTATAGGATCGGGGGGAGCCAGCTCAGGAAGAGGAGTCTGATTCTGCGTATCAGTACTGGATATTTGTACATTACTGCCAGATTTGCTATCGAGATATATTCCCATACCAAAATTGAGGCCTAGAATAACGCCAATTATTAAGATAGGGAATAGGTACACCAAATACTTTTTCAAGCTTTATCCTTCCTTGTAACTGGATGTAAAAAAGCCACCCTATGGCAGCTAATTAAGTTTAGATGGTACGCCCGAGAGGAATCGAACCTCCGCACCCGGCTCCGGAGGCCGGTGCTCTATCCACTGAGCTACGGGCGCACACTGCGTACTGATTATATCAGAATATCCGAAACAGGTCAAAGGCTAAGGTGTTATATCCTCAACAAACTTTCAGCTAGCGTTCAGTGAAGTTTCAGGTTAGAAATGGATAATATAGACATATTCATAAAACAGGGCAGATTTATTTAGATCAGATAAAAAAATACATATATGGAGTGGTGAATATTTATGTCAGAAACCCCGAAAATCCCAACAGAAAATGAGCATGTTCATATTGAGGATGATGCTCCCGAATCCAGCTCGGCGAATGCCCCCCTGGATCCGCAGCAAGTGAAAAAAGTGCTGATCAAAAAACGTATCCAGGGGATGTCCACCTCGAAGAAGATTATATGGCTGATAGTCATATTGCTGCTCATTGGGGGATCAGGTTATGGTTACTCCAAAGTGAAAAGCAGTAAAAGTACCGATACTTATTCTACTTCGACGGTAAAAAAAGGGACGGTAACGGATTATATTGAGGCCACCGGTACTTTGCAAGCGACAAAGTCATCCGCTATGGGTTTCAAAAATGACGATACCATTACTGCCATCAATGTACAATCCGGCGACCATGTCACTGCCGGGCAGATTTTGGCGGAACAGGATCCGGCTACCCTAAAGACTGCCTTGCAGCAAGCGCAGAGCACGGTCAGCAAGGATCAAATCAATTTAAAATCATCCAGCCTAACCAATGATATCAACCTCAAGACCTTGAAACAACAACAGCAGCTTTTTGCGGCAGGTGCCATATCGCAAAGCGATCTGGATACCGCCCAAAATAACTCTGCGAAGAGTCAATGGGACTTGGAATTAGCCCAGGCCACCCTGGCCAGTGACCAGACTAAATTAGCCCAGGCACAGACCGATCTGGCTGAGGCCACTCTTGTAGCGCCTTTTGATGGTATCATTGGGGCGGTAAATGGGCAGGTAGGCCAGATTAATGGTATCAACTCCTCTTCCAGCACCTTGCTTACCGTTATGAGCAATGAATTGGAGATAAGCACATTGGTGAATGAAGCGGATATAGGAAGGGTCCAGGTGGGCCAGTCTGTGGAATTTACCAGCTCAGCGTTTAGCAACAAAACTTTCACTGGCAAAGTACTGAGAATTACTCCCGCAGCCACGACCGTGAGTAGTGTCCAATATTATCCGGTCTTGATTTCCTGTAATGATCCCGATGGAGTCTTGCTATCGGGAATGTCTGTCTCGGTCAAAATAATAGTTGCCCGGGTGAGTGATACCCTGACCGTGCCTATGATGGCGGTGAGCTATGCCGAAACCTATCTCAAGAGCAATCCGACGCTGGCTCCCAGCGGTGGCGGCAAGGCTGTAGTAATCATGCAAAACAACCTGCCGGTGGTGAAAGCCGTAACTTTGGGTATCAGCGACGGCTCCAATTATGTGGTGAGCGAAGGCTTGAATGAAGGCGACAAAGTGATTGTAGGCACCAACAGTACTGCTACGACCAGCTCGAGCTCCAGTTCCAGCAGTTCAACTAAAAGTTCAACTAAAACTTCAACCCAGGGAGGCGCAAATATGGGAGGGCCTCCTGGCGGATTTTAGGAATAGAGGATAGCGAGGATAAAGGACATGGCTAAAAATCTGATTACTCTAAAAGATATAAACAAAACCTACTATGGGGCTGGTGAGCCGGTTTATGCCCTGCGTTCGATATCACTGGAGATAAACTCCGGAGAAATGGTGGCCATCATGGGCCCTTCCGGTTCCGGCAAATCAACTATGATGAATCTGCTGGGCTGCCTGGATAAGCCTGATTCTGGAATATACACCTTTGCGGACGAGGATGTAATGACCTTGGACAGAGACCAACTGGCTCATTTGCGCAGCATCTTCATCGGTTTTGTATTTCAGAACTTTAATCTCATTGGGCGGGCCAGCGCTTTGGATAATGTGTGCCTGCCGCTGATATATGCCGGAGTCTCTTCTCGGCAGGAACGCGAGGAACGCGGCCGGCACATGCTGAAACTGATGGGACTGGAAGGGCGGGAAAAACATCTGCCCAAACAGCTGTCCGGCGGGCAGCAACAGCGGGTGGCCATCGCCCGGGCTCTGGTTAATGAACCCGGTCTGCTCCTGGCTGATGAACCTACCGGGGCTTTGGACACGCGCACTTCCGTGGAGATCATGCAGCTGCTGCAGTTCTTGAACCGGGAACACGGTCTGACCGTAGTAATCATAACCCATGAAACCGAGATCGGCGAACATTGCCAGCGGATTGTGCGCTTGCTTGACGGGCAAATAGTCAAAGACGAGCCGGTTATTAAAGTGAGCCTGAACCAGGCGGCGGCGATATAATAATATGAAAATAAGGCGGGATCAGAGATGGATTTACTCTCGAGTCTGAAAATGGCCTGGCAGAGCCTATTAATAAATAAAATGCGTTCCTTTCTCACCATGTTGGGAGTAATTATTGGTGTGGGCGCGGTGATAGTAATGGTATCTCTGGGCCAGGGTACTACTTCAGGTATCACCAGCCGTATTTCCGGCATGGGTTCCAACCTCTTAACCGTTTCAGCCGGAGGCAGTTCCGGACCCATCAGGGGAGTCTCCACTGCTAAACTGACCAATGGTGATGTGGAAGCGATCCGGGAATTGCCGCTGGTCCAGTATGTTGCGCCGGAATCCAGTGTCAACAGTGCCACTATAGCTGTGGGCAGCTCTACCTGGACCACCACGGTGGATGGAACTTCCCCAGAGTTGCAGTTGATTAAAAACAACTGGGCTACCGCGCAGGGGGGATTTTTCACGCAGGAGGACTATGATACTTCCAGCCGAGTGGCAGTGCTGGGGAATACTGTAGTTGAAAACTTGTTTGGCACCGCCAGTAATGCGGTAGGACAGACTATCAAAATAAATGGGTTGAGCTTCAACGTAATCGGGGTGTTGGAGGCCAAAGGCAGCTCCACTGGCTCGGATCAGGATGACATTATTTACATCCCACTCAGCACTGCCCAGGAGCGCCTGTTGGGGTCGACCACGGTACGGTCTATAAACGTGCAAGGCACCAGTGCGGAAGCCCTGACTCCTTTGAAATCTTATATGACTAGCCTGCTGCGCCAGCGGCATCGCCTGGCAACAACCGCCGACGATGATTTCCGCATCCGCGATATGTCTGAACTGCTGTCGACGCTCGAAGATACTACCAAGATGCTGACCTTCTTGCTGGGAGGAATTGCAGCGGTATCATTACTGGTGGGTGGTATCGGAATTATGAACATTATGTTGGTGTCGGTGACCGAGCGTACCAGGGAAATCGGCATTCGCATGGCTATCGGGGCTACTACCCGGGCTATCCTGACCCAGTTCTTGATAGAATCCTTGATGCTGTGTTTTATCGGCGGGATAATCGGAGTACTGGTGGGCTGGGGGACCGGTGCCATATTAAGTGTATTGGCGAGTCTAACCATAAAAATGAGCCTATGGCTGGTGCTTCTATCAATGGGCTTTGCAGTTATGATCGGCGTATTCTTCGGTTATTATCCAGCCCGTAAAGCCGCCAATCTTAACCCCATTGATGCCCTGCGTTTCGAGTAAAAGTGGAATTATTAGAGATCAAAGCAAAAGGCTGATAATATTAATAAGAGAATAGCGTTCGTGTCATCCTGAGTGCAACGAAGGATCTCCTTCGGAGAATACTATATTCAGCGATAAGATCCTTCACTTCGTTCAGGATGACATTACTTTTAGATTTTCGTTGGTGGTTATGGCTTGCGGCCATGGGTGGTCAGTATAATGACTTGATGAAGAGTGGTGGAACGGAATGCAGCAAATAAAAGGAATCAAAATCTTGTTAGTTGATGATGAACCAAACATCTTGCAATTTTTGGAACTGGGGCTGCAAAATGAAGGTTTTGAAGTGAACTGTGCCAGCGACGGTCCAGCCGCCATTAACTTGATGAAGCAATTTCAGCCCCATGTAGTTATACTTGATGTCATGATGCCCGGTATGGATGGATTCGAAGTATGCCGCATGCTTAAAAAGATGGAGAATGTAGCCATAATCATGCTGACTGCTCGGGATGAGGTTGATGATCGGGTTAAGGGTCTTACGATAGGTGCCGATGACTATATGGTAAAACCATTTAGTTTTGAGGAGTTGCTGGCCCGCATCTATGCTCGGGTCCGCAATCAATATCCTAATTTATTTGGAGAAGTAGTAATCGGGCAATTTAACATTGATGACCGCCGCAAAGAGATCAAGCTGGAAGGTCGGGTTCTCGAGCTATCACCAACTGAATATGAACTCCTTAAATATTTAGTGTTTAACCATGGTTTGGTTCTCAGCAAAAAGATGATTCTCGATAAGGTATGGGGCTATGATTTTGGAGGAGAGGACAATATCGTTGAAGTGTATGTTCGCTCCCTCCGGGAAAAATTAAATGATAAAGACCATCAACTGATCCGAACCCTGCGCGGCTCGGGCTATAGAGTAGATTTGTCATGAGCCGGAACCTGATTAAGCGTTTTAAAGCTGCTTTCTATCCAGATTCAATCCGGGTCCAGCTCTTATCCAGATCGCTTTTGATACTGGCTGTATTGCTGGTACTTATAGGTCTGCTGCAATATGCATTTATGAAGGATGTTATATATAGAAACAAGGCCTCCAGCCTGCAGAGCCAGGTGATGAGCATTTCTTCTGCTGCCTGGGATCGCTTGAATACTGTTCAGGGAAGCGTTACAGGCAACGCCTCCAAAGGACCGCCATATATCTTCATTCCTGGTGCCAGTCTGGCTTTTGTTGATGCTGGGGGTAACTATTCCGTATTGGCTAACGGACCTGGAGATGTGCCCCCTCCCAAGTTGAGTGAAGAGCAATATGGCAATCTATTGGACATACACCCCCGTTTGCATTATATGGTAAGCAGCGGTGGGGGCGAGGAACAGTTAGTAGTATTGCAACCGATAATGGCCGAACATGAAATAATGCTGGGTGTGGCCCAAATAAGCACCCCGACCGGTCCCTTGAAAGAACTTTTAATACGGCAGCTGCTGACATTTTTTCTGCTGGCCCTGGCAGCCCTGCTCTTTGGAATTTTGGGCTTTCTGCCCGTTTTAAAGAAAACCCTGGTGCCCTTATCTAATATGGTGGATACCGCCGCGCAAATAAATGCCGGCAATTTGGACCAGCGCTTCCCCACCCGGCAGGGGCAGATGGAGATCGATCATCTGGCCGAGTCTTTTAATGGCATGCTCGAACGCCTGGAAGCTTCCTTTGAAGCGGAAAAGGAAACCCAGGAGCAAATGCGGCGTTTCATAGCCGACGCCTCCCACGAACTGCGGACTCCTCTAACCTCGATTCATGGGTTTTTAGAAGTGCTGTTGCGTGGAGCAGCTAATCAACCGGATCAACTGGATAAAGCCTTGAAAAGTATGCACAGTGAGTCACAGCGCCTGAACAAGCTGGTACATGATTTGCTCCTCCTAAGCAAACTTGATCGTACTCCGCATGGTGAACTGCAAATCGGTTCACTGGACACAGTCATCAAGACGATGGAACCGCAGCTGCTTATTCTGGCTCGGAATAGAAAGATTAGTCTTTCCGTTGAACCAGATTTACAGTGCAAGTTTGACGTTGATCAAATGAAGCAAGTGATTTTGAACCTGTTTCAAAATGCGGTACAGCACACTGATCCCAATGACGGACATATTCAGATATTTGTAACCAAAAAGGATCATGGTGTGCAGTTAGCGGTTCATGATAATGGGCCAGGGATCAATGAAGACCACCTGCCTAATGTCTTTGATCGATTTTATCGCATTGATTCCTCGCGGACGCGTCAATATGGGGGAGCCGGGCTCGGGTTGTCCATTACCAAAGCGATTGTTGATGCACATGGGGGTATCCTTAGTGTCATCAGTAAAGAGGGCGAAGGATCACGCTTTCAGGTCTGGCTGCCCGGATGCATAACCTAAAAGAAATATACATTTCCCCCTTAATGACAGCATTTATGTAGAATTAATCCTGCATAAATGCTGTTTATTTTTCAGCAAATATTCAGCGTCAGCTAAAGCAATATTCAGTTGCGGTTCAGGGATAATTCAGTCAATGCGGGTATGATGTTAAAAATGCTAGTGGAAGGAGTTGCATTCATGCGACCAAGATCAGGTCAGCGTTTTGATATTATACTCATATTTACTGCGATATTATCAGCATTTTTAAATATATATGGCATTTGGAAAGATATGTACGCCAATGCTTACTACACCGCAGCCGTGACCAGCATGCTGCAGAGCTGGCACAATTTTTTCTTTGCATCTTTTGATCCAGCCGGATTTATAACGGTCGACAAACCACCCGTAACATTCTGGATTCAGACGTTATTTGCCTATGTTTTTGGGGTTCATGGCTGGAGTGTCATCCTTCCGCAGGCTCTGGCCGGGGTTGGATCAGTACTACTGCTATATATACTAATCAAACCTCAATTCGGGACTACGGCAGCCCGATTTGCCGCCCTGATCATGGCATGCTCACCGATAGCCGTGGCGGTAAGCCGCACCAATAACATTGACAGTTTGCTGGTATTTACACTCCTTCTCGGAACGTGGATGCTATTCAAGGGCATTCATTCCCAAAAACCAGCCTGGATTATTGGGGCTTTTGCCATGATCGGGGTAGGTTTTAATATGAAAATGCTGCAAGCCTACATGGTTCTGCCTGCTTTTTATATATTTTACTTGTTGGCTTTTAAGAGTTCCTGGATAAAGAAAGTCGCCATTATGACAGCTGCAACCATAGGTATGCTGGTTGTATCACTCTCCTGGGCGGTGGCGGTCGATACTATTCCCCAGGCCAGCCGTCCTTATGTCGGGGGGAGTCAAACCAATTCGGTATTAGAACTGGCCTTTGGTTACAATGGGATGCAGCGCCTGACGGGCATGAACCGGGGGGGCAAAGGAAACCCGGGTTCAGCAGCCAAAGAGAGTGATATATCGAACCAGTCGCAAAATCAGAATGACGATGGCAGAATGCGCGACGGTACTATGCCGGAAAGTTTTTATCCCAACGACTCTATGCAGCCCGGCAATGCTCCGCCCGATATCAATGAAACCCGTGACCAAACGGCTTTTCCCGGCGGGAATAACGCTCCCGGAGGAGGAATGAGCGGTGGGATGTTCGGTACTGGCACGGCAGGTCCGCTGCGGCTGTTTCAAAGCGAGCTTTCTGGACAAATCAGCTGGCTGTTACCCTTGGCAGCGTTTGCCTGCCTAGGTTTGCTGGCAGGAATCCGCCGACGTAAGCCGCTCACTGCCAAACAGAATGAGACTTTGTTCTGGATAGCCTGGTTGTTGCCAGGAATGGCATTTTTCAGTGTAGCGGGCTTCTTCCATCAATATTATCTTATTATGCTTGCCCCGCCGATTGCAGCCCTGGTTGGAGCAGGCTGGGCTGAGCTCGGGGAACATTATCGCGCTAAACAAGGATGGCAAAGATGGCTGTTGCCAGCAGCTCTGCTTGTTAATACCGCATTTGAACTATATATTCTGCGGCCTTACCAAAGCCAAATTGGAATGGGATGGTTAATCGGAATCGGAACCGCAGGGATTGCTCTAACTTTGATACTAATCCTGGCTGCAAAGAAGGAGAAACTGACTTTGATGGCGGCAACAGCTGGAATGCTAGTATTGCTGGCAGCGCCACTATATTGGGCAGCTACTCCGATAATTTATGGCGGCAACAGCAGTCTGCCTGAGGCTGGACCAACGACAACCCATCAAAGTAACGGTGCCCGTCAGGATATAGGTGGTAACAACACTCCCCCATCAGGACCTTCGACAACTCAACCGGGTAGTGGAGCACAGCAGGGTATGGGGGGGAATGTGAACCAAGCGGTAGATACTAACTTGATTGATTATCTAAGCAAGAACAATACCGGTGAGAAGTATTTCTTAATTACTACCGACGCAGGAACGGCCGAGTCATATATTATCTCCAGCGGAAAAGCGGTCGTGGCTATGGGAGGCTTCTCCGGTTCTGACCCTGCCCTAACGGTTGACAAATTAACCCAAATGGTGAAAAACCACGAAGTTAAATACTTCTTGATTCCTTCTGGCTCAAGTGCCGGAGATGGAGGCGGTTTCGGGGGCGGCAGCACTGAAGTTTTGAGTTGGATACGAGCCAATAGTACTGAGGTTCCTAAATCAGAGTATCAATCAACCGGCAATACTATAGGCGGTTCAATGGGCAGGGATGGAGCGAAAACCCTGTATAAAATTAACCAATAAGCAGGAAAGTAAATGTAATTCAGAACCTGTTAGGAGGAGAATCAATGAAAAGCAACGTTGTTTACAGTGTAGTCATTCCGGTCTATAACGAGGAAGCGGTAATCCCCGAAACATACCATCGCTTGACCAAAGTTATGGAATCCATCGATGCACCGTATGAATTGTTGTTTATTAACGATGGCAGCCGGGATCGGACCGGAGAAATTATTATCGCCTTAGCTGAAGCGGACGAACGTATCAAGCTGCTTGATTTCTCGCGCAATTTTGGGCACCAAATAGCAATTACCGCGGGTATGGATTATGCTCGCGGGGATGCCATTGTGATTATCGATGGTGATCTGCAGGATCCTCCTGAGCTAATCCCGCAGATGATTGCCAAATGGCAGGAAGGATATGAAGTTGTTTATGCCAAGCGTTCTCAGCGAAAAGGGGAGACGCTGTTTAAGAAATGGACCGCAGCGTTATTCTATCGCTTGCTGGGTGTGTTGGCTGAAATAAGTATTCCCCTCGATACCGGTGACTTTCGCCTCATAGATCGCAAAGTGTGTGATGCCCTGTGCAGCATTAGAGAGAGAAACCGCTTTGTGCGCGGCTTGGTCAGTTGGGTAGGCTTTCGCCAAACTGCCATCGAGTACATACGCGAGGAACGCTTTGCCGGCGAGAGCAAATACCCTTTGAAGAAAATGCTGCGCTTCTCCATGGATGGTATCACCTCCTTCTCCCATAAACCGCTAAAACTGGCCACATATCTTGGCGCTGTGATCTCGTCGGCTAGTATGGTTTATTTACTGGTATCTCTAGGCCAATTAATATTTACAGCAAGTCCATCTGCGGGATGGTCATCACTGATTGCCAGTCTAATGCTGCTAAATGGCTTGATCCTAATATTTTTTGGGATCCTGGGTGAGTATATAGGCAGAATTTCCGATGAAACTAAAAATAGACCGCTCTATATTCTGCGCAATAAACCCAAAGTAGAATATTTCAAACTCAAAGAGGTGAAGTGGAATGCCCATCCATAAATCTAAAATCAACCAGTTCCTGCGGTTTTGTGCGGTAGGATTTGTAAATACGGGTATTGACTTTGCAGCCTTTTTTATTTTCAATCTAATTGGCATTCCGCACCTGTTGGCACAGGTACTATCCTATTCAACCGGGGTTGTGAGCAGTTTCCTGCTAAATAGAAAGTGGACGTTTAGTGTAAGAGGCAAAATTAACCGAGTTGAAGTTGCGAAGTTTGTCATCGTTAACAGTATCTCCCTCTTGGCTTCATCCAGCCTGCTTTATATCATGTACGATCTAAACCATCAAGATCTGTGGCTGGCCAAGGCTGCGGCAACAGCCGGAAGCATTTTAATAAACTTTGTCGGCAGCCGTCTCTGGGTATTTACTGGAGATCGACCCATAATGGGAGATGTCCTATGAGGGACTGTTTAAAAGGATTAGCTATATGATGGTACTAAAAAGAAATTTATATAAGATAGGCTTACTTTTAATATTGTTAGCAGCTGGATTTATATGCGTCAATTCACTCGTAAATTATAACGGTAACACCTCAGCCAACTCCAGCAGGATTGGGCAGCTAAACACCGTTGCTAGTCAAGCCGAAGGCCCATCAGTTACTCCGAGTCAAACCCCAGGACGGCAGAATCAAAATCCTAATCAGCGTATGGAGTCTCCCAATGGCGGCCCGGGAGGCATGCGGCCAGGAAATGGAGCTACGAGCTCCAGTACCAATACTACCTATGCATCCCCCTTACACGTTTACGCCGCAATATTTTTGGGACTGTTTATTGCTGCCTACTATTTACTTATATATAAAAAAAGAAGAATCGACCCGGGTCAGATAAAATTCCTTATCGTGACCTTACTCTCTGCCGGGTTGCTGTTAAGGATTTATGCCGCCACCCTGATGACTGGCCATCCTTTTGACATGAATACCTTCAAAAGCTGGGCCACGGCGGCAGCAGGCAACCTCTTCCATGTTTATTCAGGTGGAAAATCCAGTGACTACCCGCCGCTCTACATGTATATATTATATTTGGTTGGCAAGCTCTGCAGTATTCCGGCCCTGACTTCCTATTATCCGCTGCTGTTAAAGCTGCCGTCAATAATAGCTGATATGGTGACATCATATATTATTTATAAATTGGCCAGAAAATATTTGACATTGGAGCTCAGTCTTCTATTAGCAGCCCTTTATATATTCAATCCGGCCATATTTATCAATTCGACCTTCTGGGGACAAGTGGATTCCTTCTTCACCCTGATAGTGGCAGGAGCAGTATGGACCTTGGCAGAAAGAAGGATAGGTCTGGCATCTGCTTTGTTCATAGCGGCTGTGCTGATGAAACCGCAGGGCATTATTTTCCTCCCGGTCCTATTCTTTGAACTGGTAAGGCAAAAAAACCTAATGAACTTTATTAAGGCGGCGGCTTGCGCTCTAGGTACAGCCCTGCTCATTGTGCTGCCATTTTCGCTGAATAACGATATGTTGTGGATTTTTAAGCTATATGCCCAAACGGTAGGGGAATACCCCTATGCCTCAGTGAATGCCTTCAATTTATTCAGTTTACTGGGCGCCAACTATAAGAGTGACACCGCTGCCTGGCTTTTCCTAAATTATCACACCTGGGGTTTGATATTTATTATCTTGGTCACCGTCTATTCATGGTTTATTTACATCAAAGGGAACAGCAGGGCATTCATCCCGGCAGTGGCGCTTTTTCAAATTGCGGGCGTATTTACCCTTTCGACCAGTATGCATGAAAGATACTTGTTCCCGGCGGCAGCGCTGGCCATTTTAGCTTGCATTTACCTCAATGATAAAAGGCTGTTGTTATTAGCTGTCGGGTTTAGTACAACCATATACATCAATACCCATGTGATTCTGTTCGGGACGCTGCGAGGCATAAACTCAGCCTCTTACAGCCCGACACTTATCATAACTTCACTCTTAAATGTATTATTACTTGGGTACCTTGGGAAAGTTCTATTTGATATTGCGGTTAAGCAGAAGGTTTGCTGCCTTAGCGGCCATCCGAATTGTCTTCTTGAATAGGGGAGAGCGGGGAAGGTTTTCTTTTAATCTGGAGCAGAATTGAAAATACCAGAGCGGCCATGGTAATGGATGCCACTGCCAAATAAACAATATGGCTGGACTCAATATAAGCAGCTGTATATATGAGGACAGCCTGCTTTTTATTCAGCAGCCAAGTGAAAAGCAGTACGGAAGAGCTGATGCCCAGAGAATAGGATAGGTTGCGGTTGGTGGAGATGAAGCCGCCGCCGTAACCAGCTTCTTCTCGGGGCATTGATCCCAGGATAGAACTGGTATTTGGGGAGCCGAACATTCCCAGCCCCAAGCCCAGTAAAACCAGCCCTCCGCCAATTATGAGAGTAGTCTGGACAGTTCCCAAGGTTGACAGAACCAAGAAGGCAGCAGTTTGCAGCAGCATCGATAGTGAAATTATCTTAGCGGAGCCAATTTTGTCAGAGAAATAGCCCGCCAGTGGAGCTATTATGGCCATGGTAACCGGAGTAATAGTTATCAACAGTCCGGAATAAGCCGGTGAAAAGTTTAAGACCGTTTCCATATAAAAAGGCAGCAGAAAGAATGCGGAAGTCTGAGTAGAGTAAACAACCACAGCTACTAGATTGCCATAGACAAATGTCCTGTTTTTAAACAGTTCAAAGTCCAGCAAAGGATGGGGAGTCTTTCTTTCCCAGCGGCAGAAGATGAACAGAAGTATCCCTGATGCCCCCAGCAGCATGATATTGATACCCTGACTGCTGGAAAGAGCTAATAACATAACGGTAGCCGTGGCCGCCAGGAGCAAGGTCCCGCTGACGTCATAGTTTTTGCCTGCCTGGTTTAGATGCTCAGCCGGAAGATACTTATAGCCAAGATAGAAACCAATCAGGCCAATGGGGATATTGATCAGGAAGATGACCGGCCACTGAAACTTGGCCAGGAGCAAGCCTCCCAGACTGGGACCCAACATATTGCCTAGAGCAACGATAGTTCCGGTTAATCCCAGTGCTTTGCCGCGCTCACCTACGGGAAATATATTGGCAACGATACCAATACCGGTAGCCATCATCATGCTGGCCCCGATACCCTGGAACATGCGGGCCGCGATCAGCAGCAGCAGGGTTCGGGATAAACTGCAGCCCAATGAGCCCAGGGTAAAAAGGAGGAAACCCCAGGTATAAATCTTATTGCTGCCTTTTTTATCGCCCAATCTACCAAAAAAGATTAAAGAAGATGTTATAACCAGCAGGTAAGCAGTTACCACCCACTGGACGGTTTCGATTTGTATATTCAGTTCCCGGGCAATACTGGGATTAGCAATATTCAAAATACTGCCATCCAATGTAGAAATCAATATACCAATGGCGACAACAAAAAATACCTGCCATTTTAACTCTAATTTTAAAATTATTATCACTTCCAGCTTAATTGCTTCTCTATTCCTTATTCATTATACGGTAAAGCTCGAATTAGATTCATATATAATTTTATGAACGTTGGTCTGAATTAACCCCTCCTGCCCACAAGACACGACTACCGATGAAAATCTAACAGTAATGTCATCCTGAACGAAGTGAAGGATCTTATCGCCGAATATGGTATTCTCCGAAGGAGATCCTTCGTTGCACTCAGGATGACACGAACGTTATTTTGGTATTAATGCAAGAATTAACTGACCACGCAAAAACCACCCCGAGGGTACCGCGGAGTGGCTTCAGAGTAATGCTATCGTTTTCGCTGGCTGCCTAACCTCCGTTAAAAACATGGGTTATCACATCCCCCAGGAAACGCGCGGCATTTTCCGCCAAATCGATGGGAATTGTTTCGGTTCCTACTTCAAACAGCATAGCGGTGGGGTAGAGATCCTGATTATAGTCGCCTTTTCCAATAAATATACCACGGATGAGTCCGGGATACAGGTTGTCAGCTGTTGCTTTAATAGTTTTGGCATAATTCAAATTGGTTTTCTCAGTGGGGTTGGAACGACCCACAACCATCATCACTCGAGAGGTATCAACCCCGTTTATCGACGTAATATAGGCGCTGGCGGGAGCTGAATCCCGGTGAATATCATATACCGCATCGGGCTGCTCTTTGAGGAGCTGAGCCGCAGTCTTGCGGGATCGGTGATAAGCATTGATATCATGCGGATCATGAGCAGCCGTACTGTGGGACACGCTTACTCCAGACTTTTGCAGGGAATCAGTCAAGACATTTCCTACGGTAAAAACATCCCCAGCGGCTGGTTGGCTAGGTTGTCCGGAAGAGGGAGTATATGACTCGTCTGAATGCGTATGGTAAATGACTACATGCCTGCCCGGGGCAGCCTGGGCGGGAATACTAACATTGGCCGGGGGAATAGCAGCGACCGCGCTTGATTCTTGCGAGGCGGTGTCGGAACTGGCAACAATGTCAGCGATGGCGTTCTGCCCAACCACCTTGGTAATAATATACTGGACATTATGTTCATCTATATATTGGTCATCTACACTTATTGGCAAACCGGTTTGCAAAATTGTGACTCCGTGAGTGTCTTTGACCTCATAATATGAAGAAATCTCAGCTGAATCGGAGCGTAAAGGGATAGGTTTATTCAGCGTGGGAGTTTTATAAACATTTAAAACGTACGCTCCCATCATAACTATGATTAGAATGCCAAAAAACAGCCAGAGGTACCGTCGGTTAATTGTCTCCATAAATAAATCCGCCTTTCCTCAATGATTACAAATATTTTGTGGAATAGGCGGATTTATTATACGCATCTTTTCTGCTTATTAATTAGTATCCCAGCTGGCCAAATACTTGATTTGTTCTTGTGTCAGCTCATCAATTATGATGCCATCCGCCAGCAATTTTAAAAAAGCCACTTTTTTATCGATAGCCTCGGGCACATTATAAACATGATTGCCCATATTAGCGCGGTTTTGCATTACGTGCAGCAGGGAGAGAGCCTGCAGGGAGAAACTCAAGTCCATAACTTCGGCGGGATGACCATCCCCGGCGGCTAAATTAACCAAACGACCTTCTGCAAGAAGATATAGCCGGCGTCCATCCGCCATTACAAATTCCTCGATATTATTCTTTAAGGTTCGGGTGCTTACCGCCAGAGAATTGAGATCCGGCTTGGAAATTTCAACATCGAAATGGCCGGCATTAGCCATAATCGCATTATCAAGCATTGATTCCATATGTTCTTTCCTGATAACATTGACATTGCCGGTGACGGTTATGAAAACATCGCCGCACATGGCCGCCTGGTTCATAGGCATGACCAGGAAACCGTCCATTATCGCCTCGTTGGCCTTGATGGGGTCGATTTCGGTGATGATTACTTTCGCTCCCATGCCCTTGGCTCTTAGAGACACACCTTTGCCGCACCAGCCGTATCCGGCTATCACTACGGTTTTGCCAGCCACTACCAGATTGGTAGTCCTATTTATACCGTCCCATACCGATTGCCCGGTTCCATAACGATTATCAAAAAGATACTTCATATAAGCATCATTTACGGCCATCATGGGGAAAAGCAGGGCATTGTCATTATCCATCGAGCGGAGTCTTACGATGCCGGTGGTGGTTTCTTCACAGCCGCCAATAATATTTTGGGCTTGGTCCCGTCTATCCTTGTGCAGCAGGGAAACCAGATCGGCGCCATCATCTATTATGGCATCGGGGAGGCAATCCAAGGCCTTCTCCAGGAAAGTATGATATTCCTCGTCGCTTTCACCGTGGATGGCAAAAACGGTGATGCCTGAATCAACCAGGGCGGCCACCACATCATCCTGGGTGGAAAGGGGATTGCTGGCACAGGCAATTACCCTGGCCCCGGCTGCCTTCAGAGTTTGCAGCAGATAACCAGTTTTGGCTTCCAAGTGCAGGCAGCATACGATGGTTTTGCCATCCAGGGGTTTGGTGTTTTGGAACTCTGCCTTTAACATGTTTAAGACTGGCATATGGTTACTGACCCATTCCAGTTTATTATGACCTGATGGAGCAAGCCTAATATCCTTAATAATAGAGAGCATCTAAATACCTCCTGGTTAATATATTTGTATTTATGAATCGTAACCATTATAAACCAAGGTAGAGAAACGGTAAAGTTGGAGCCTTTGATTCGTTTTGCATCCGGTTGCCACATACACTATAATTACTATGCGGCCCCAGTAGAGATGTATGCAGGCTGCAGAGATCAATCTGGAGGTTTTAGGTTTGAGATTCTGGACAACTGTTATAACCATATTAATTATTGATCAATTGAGCAAGCTATGGCTGGCGGGCAAACTGGCCCTCAATGAAAGTATACCTATTATTGACGGCATTTTCAGCTTAACTTATGTTCACAACCGCGGCGCGGCTTTTGGGATGCTGCAGGGCAAGTCATGGTTATTTCTGACCATGGCTGGATTGGTAGTTGGTGCCATGATCTATTATAACTACCGCTATTACGCCAAACCCTGGGGGCAGTATGCGATGGGGTTAATCGTAGGCGGGACCATTGGCAATGTAATTGACCGCTTGTATTTGGGATCAGTGCGAGACTTCTTTAGTATCAGCTGGTTTGCGGTTTTCAATGTGGCCGATATGGCTATCACCACTGGAGGAGCTTTAGTGCTGCTCTATATATTTATAAATGATATCGGCAGTGAGCAAAAAGCGTAAACATAGCTATTTCCACAACTCGTCATTAGAAGTTAACAATTGATTTTATGACCGGCTCCTGCGGCAATGCCTTCTGTTCAAGTAAAGCGTTGATCATGATTAAAGTGTTAAAATACTTCTCCACCCGGTTCCCGGCAATCATCCCCCGACTAGGTATAGTTAAATCTGCCAGACGCAGCAACTGTCTCAACTGGATATTCGTGGCTATATCTTCTGCCTTATCAATTCTGCATTCAGTTGCATAAACGGCACCAGTTAGTGCCCCCATACTGGTCCCAGCTATAACATCAACAGTTATATTTGCCTCTTGTAAAGCCTTGATTACCCCCAGGTGGGCGTAGCCCCGGGCTCCACCGCCCCCCAAGGCCAGGCCGATTTTAGGCCCTTCTTTAACCGGTTGCATTGCTTCCATTTTCATCTGCCTCCTACACTATCTGGTATACCACTCAATATTTCATCCATTTATTCGCTCTGTCTTGTATTCATTGCTGCCAAGGTTTTCTAAGGTGTAAATCATTTGGTATTTGCCTGCCTTTAATCCAGTTTAAATCTCACCCTATACACTCCTGCATTAGCAAGGTTCGTTTTGAAGCAGTTCCTGGCAAAGGATATGGCGTGATGATACACTAAACCCTAAGCCCTCCTGCAAAGCGCAATGCTTATCGATCAGGCAGACCAGGAGTGATTCTTTAAAAGTGGGCGGTTGCCATGTTAAGGGAAACATATGCTTTAAAATGATATCCTTTTCCAAATCGTTTATGTCCGAAATGACGGAGGCGTTTTCCAGAGCAATCTTAGGGTGGATAAAGCCATGTCTTCCCTCATTTAATGTGGTGGTTCTCCAGTCGTACAAGAACAGATCATGCAGCAGACCTCCTCGAGCCGCGGACCTGTAGTCCCAACCCAGAGCTTTGCAAAGCTTATAACTAGTATAAGAAACATTAAGACTGTGGTCTAAACAACTTGTATTTTTATGATGCCTGAATTGCTGCATCGATTGAATCAAGGGGTGAAAAATTAAGTCATCAACACAAGCGGTATATGCCAGGCCTCCTGAATAGCTATCAAGTCTGTTTAAGGTTAATTTATATATTTGCCGATGCACCCATTTGTTAAAATAATCGCGCCTTAACTGCAGATATCGGGCAGAGAAATACATGTGCAAATGCCAAAGGAAAATTACACGTTGTATCAAATCGAAGGCAAGAAAGACCACTATTGATGCAGCCAGGAAATACCTTAAGTGAAT
The DNA here is from genome assembly GCA_963665865.2 of Syntrophomonadaceae bacterium. Lineage (GTDB taxonomy): Bacteria > Bacillota > Syntrophomonadia > Syntrophomonadales > Syntrophomonadaceae > PHAA01. Next base: position 1,224,482 of record CAXXWF010000001.1, read on the forward strand.
GGGTGTAGTGCCGAGAACTTGAAAAATTACAGGATTAGCAGCCTGCAGGATTGAATAACCTAGAATCCCCCATAAAGTAGAATATTTTAATGAAATTCTGCCCTTGATATGAAATCGTTCATGGCTATAATCCCACCATTGGCGCTTGAACATAGTCTCAAGCAGTACTCCGGTAAAGTATTCCAACAGGCTTGCCAATACAATTATTGAAACCGCTCTAATAATCAGGCCTAATAACGGATCTGCAAGTAAAAATAGGGGATCAATTACCAATAACCAGTGGAGAACGATTATCGCCCCAAAACCATAAATAGGAACAAACGGCCCGAAAAGAAACCCGCTATTAACGAATTGCCTGTCTCGCATGGTCTTAAAGGACGTTTCAAGGATCCAGCCCAGAAAGGAATAAACGGAAAAACATAATATAAGGTCGATGAAGCTGATATTCATACTTGTCACTCCTTAGATGTCTAGTATGCAAACTGTATCCTGGTTTTGAACTGGGGGGGCTGCTTTATACCAAGCCGCATACATAGTGGGCAGAACGATCAGAGTCAAAATTGTAGCAATAGAAAGTCCGCCGGCCAAGGCTATGGCCATGGGGCCCCAAAAAACGCTGGTGGACAGAGGGACCATACCCAAAATGGCTGCTCCAGCGGTCAGCATGATGGGCCGGAATCGTTGTACGGTGGCATGTATGATAGAATCCCAGACGGACTCTCCAGCCTGCAGCTGCTGTTCAATCTGATCAATGAGAACCACTGAATTGCGAATAATGATGCCTGCCAGGGCCAGAACTCCGCAGATAGCCACAAACCCCAGGGAACGATGCGTGATGAGCAAGGCCAGGCTTACACCTATGAGACCCAGAGGGGCGGTGGACAAGGTCATCAGCATTTTGGGGATACTCTCCAGCTGAATCATTAGTAATAAAATTATAATAATAATCATTACCGGGATAGGTTGCATTAGCCAGCCCAGGGCATCTTTGGACAATTCTTCGCTTCCTCCCACTTCAATACTGTATCCAGTGGGTAGTCCGGCCCGTAGATCTTTTATGTTTTCCTGTATTCGCTGGGTAGCCTGGGTAGAAGTCATATCACCATTTATTCCCGCCTGGGCTGTAATGGTGGGTTGAAGAGCCCGCCGCCAGATCAAGCCCTCTTCCGCCTCGTAGCTGATCCTGGCTACCTGGTCCAGGGGGACATACTTACCATTACTTAGAGGAACATTTAAGTCTTTTAGCGCTGACAAGTCCTTGCCGTAGTCGTCCAGGCGCACAGTCATGCTAATGGTGCGGTCTTTTTCCCTGAACTCAGCAATGGGAATCCCGGAAAGTTGAGCTTGCAGCAAGGAGGCCAGGCTCTGGTTATCGATTCCCAGCATGCGGGCTTTGTCCTGATCAATTTCCAAATGAGCCACTTTGTTCTTCTGGCTCCAATCCAGATTAACGTCTCGTAGATAGGACTGAGAAACCATAACCGATTGAACCTGGTTGGCAATGTTTTTAACTTTAACGATGTCGGGCCCTGAAATACGGAAAACCACCGGGTATTTGGCCTGGGGACCAATGCCTAAAACCTGGCAGTGACCATATACGGTAGGAAACTCCTGGGCAATTAATTGTTCGCATCGGGCCTGCAGTCTTACCCGGGCTTCATAATCTTTGGCCAAAATAACAAATTGGGCAAAGTTGGAGCAGGGGAGCACCGGTTCGGCATTCAACACGAAGCGAGGGGCGCTTTGTCCCACATAATAGGCATAATTAACTATATCCGGATCATTCTTCAGTCGCTCTGCCAGTTGCTTGGCCTGAGCTTCAGTGGACTGAATAGAACTTCCTTCCGGCAATTTTAGATCGACAATGAGTTCGGGACGAACCGATGCCGGAAAAAATTCCTGTTTGACAAATGTCATCAGCCCCAGGGAAACTAGAAAGACGGCTAGGGTCAGACTCAGAACCAGCTTGCGATGGGTCAGACACCAGTTAAGAATTTTCTTAAACAATCGATAAAATTTTGTGTCATACAAATCGAAGGCAGGATCCTGCTTGTGCGGCTTGGCATTAATTAAACTATAGCCCAGCAGGGGAGTGGCAGTCCCGGCTGCCAACCAGGAAATAAGCAATGCCATGGTTACTACCCAAAAAAGGCTGCCTATAAATTCCGCTGCCGCACCTATCGAAAAAGCTACCGGGATAAAGCCGCAGCAGGTGACTAGAGCTCCTATCAGCCGGGGTGAAGCAGTGGATTTATAAGCATGAGCAGCGGCGGTACTTCGTTCCCATCCTTGTTCCAATTTCACCGTCATCATTTCCACTACAATAATAGCATCATCCACCAGCAAGCCCAGAGCGATGATTAAAGCTCCCAGTGAAACCCGATGCAGATCGATATCCATAAGCATCATCCCGGCGAACACGCCACAAATGACTAGCGGAATGCCTATGGCCACCACCAACCCGGTGCGTATCCCCAGGCTTAGGAAACAGACCAACAAAATCACAGCAATGGCAATTAACAAAGTGATAGCGAACTCATTAATAGAATTTTTTACCACCTGGGGCTGGTTAGCTATTTGGTTTATCTCCATGCCCAAAGGTAGGTCCTGCTTAATGCCGGCAGTGGCTTGGTTAAGATCATTGCCCAGGGTGAGAACATTTCCACCCGCTTCCATGGAGACGCTAATCCCGATAGACGGTTGGCCGTTGAAGTACATCTTGGAATCGGGAGGATCGCTATAGCTTCTTTCAACTTTGGCAATATCTCCCAGACGGAAGGTGCCGCTGCTGGCCTGAATGGGCAGGTTGCGTAAGTCTTCCAGGTTCTCAAACATACCGGACACCCGCAAGTAGACATTATCGGAGGAGGTGGCTACCATCCCCGAAGGGGTCATGGCATTCTGAGTTTGTAAAGTGGCAATGATGGTGCTGGGACTCAGGCCTAATTGGGACAGTTTGCTGCTCTCCATCTCCACATAAATCTTTTCCGACTGAACTCCTATTAATTCCACTTTTTTAACCTGGGGGACACGTAAAAAAGTCTGGCGAGCCTGTTCTGCTGTCTGTCTCATTTCTTCATAAGTAAATTCGTTGGAAGAAACGGCAAAAACAGAACCATAGACATCCGCAAAGCTATCATTAAAATAAGGACCTACCACTCCTGCAGGCAGGGTGTCCTTAATGTCGTTGACCATGTTGCGGACTTCAAACCAGGTGGGTTGCAGATTGTCTTTATTCACAGTATATTTTAAATTGACTATTATGTACGACTGTCCAGGCAAAGATTCGCTTTGCAAATAATCCAAGCCCGGGGTATTCTGGAGCTTCTTCTCGATCTTATCCGTAACCTGCTCTTCCACTTGCTGGGCACTGGCTCCTGGCCAGGCCACTGAAACCACCATTTGGCGCAAGACGAAATCAGGGTCTTCCATCCGGCCCAGGTTTTGATAAGAGTAAACACCCATTATAAATACCAGGATGATTATAAAATATGCCAGGGGTTGGTGTTCTAGCGTCCATTCGGTCAGATTAAATATTTTCATTGAAGTAACCCTCCAGGTTTGTTTATTCATGCTAAATACGGTATTAGATTTATCTTCCTATTAACCCCTCATGACCGTAGGACACAACTACTAGTGCTCTGGGCAGAAGTAAGGGAACGATTAAAAGACAGGAGCCTCAGTGCGAACTTTTTGACCCTCCATAAGCTTATGCACCCCGGCAGTAACCAGTATATCCCCATCATTAAGACCTTGAGCTACTTGCACCTGATTATCGGCCAAATTGGCAATATTGATTTTTCTCAAGCTTACGGTATCGTTGCTCACTATCCAAATTGCCGGTGTATCTCCGGTTTGATATACTGCTCCTAAAGGGATCATAACTGCCGCTGACTCATCTCCTACTCCCTCGACCATGACGGTAGCGGTCATACCCAATCTAACTTCCGGAGGGGGATTGGACAGACTAATACGAACTTTAAAAGTCCGCGCCACAGAATCAGCTATGGGCGAGACCTCCCTTACCTGCCCATCAAGGGTTAGATTGGGAAGAGCCCAAAAACTTACCTTAAATTGTTTGGCCTTGCGGAAGTTCTCAATACGGTTTTCCGGGACATTGATTTCCACTTCCAGGTTATTGCCCTTCACCAGAGTTAATACGGGAGTACCTGCTGGTATTACCTGACCTACCTGAGCAGTAACGGCAGATATTATTCCAGCACCCTGAGCTTGGAGACTGCAGTAGTCGAGCTGGTTTAGAGACTGCTGGGATTGGGCCATAGCTTGACGATACAAGGCTTCAGCAGCGTCATACGCGCTTTGCGAACGCTCAAACTCGGCTCTGCTCAAGGCACCCTGCTCATAAAGGACCCGGGCACGCTCAAGAGAATCCTTAGCCAGCTTCATCTGTGATTCTGCCGCACTTACTTGAGCTTGAGCGGCCTGCACACTTAACTGAATATCCGTGGGGTCCATCTGCATTAGCGAGTCACCCGGATTGACTGTATTGCCAGGGTCTACATTACGTTGTATAACTTTCCCACTTACTCGAAAGGCCAAGGGAATTTCGAAACGTCCCCTAACCTCACCCGAATATTCATAGCTCTGCGAACTATTGTTTACATGCACAATTTGAGTTCGAACCAGAGGTATATCACTGGCAGTTGTTACAGCAGGCGAATAAGCTTGCCAAGCAATCCCAGTTATTAGGCAAAGGAAGAGACATATTATTATGAACCAATAAATCCGGTTGCCTCCCTTTAAAGGAAACATGGTATCACTCCTTCTGTTTTTCGATCTTTACTTTAGCATTACTATTCAGCTGTTATATTTATTATACTATAAAGTGTAATTGGTGTAATTGTAAAGCGAAAAATACCTTAGTTTCTTTTGGGTAAAAGATCCATATGGTGTAAAATATAAAAAATGGCTTTTAGGAGAAATGAAAATGAATACAGAAGAAAGAATTGTGAAGGCCTTTAAACAAATGGCACGTAATCAAGGTTTTAATGCAATTAAGATGGAAGAGTTGGCGACCAAAGCTGGTATAACCAAGAAAACCATATATTCATATTTTACCAGCAAGCAAGACTTAATAGAGAAAGTAGTAAATGCTTTTATTTCTGATGTTACCTATCAAATTGAAAATATAATCAACAAATCCGACCTGATAGAGAATATTGCTGTCACCATAGAATCACTATTGAAGGATGGCGCCTTTCTTTTCAACGTTCAGTCCTTACAAGATCTGCAGATCTATTACTCTGAAACTTGGCAGCTAATTGAAGACTTCCGTATAAATATGATTGGTTCCGTAGTAGAAATCATTTTTAAGCGGACCAAAAAAAAATGGGTTCTGGAAATGGAGCCGCGCATCCTTAAGGAGGCATTGCTTGCTATTAATAGCCGCTTTTCAACCCCTGAGTTCGCAGTAGAGATGGGGATGCCAGTTAAAGAGTTGACGGTTCAATTTGCTAAACTTCTTATATATCCTTATTTGTAAAGTGATAACTGGAGAATCTGGGCAAAATGATCGTCGATATTAAGGTGGTCCAACGCAGGGAGAACACGAATACTATTATTTTCCACAAAAGTCTTTAGATATAGTTATAATTAATAATAGTTGCTAGATGTTTAATAAAGTAAAAAACTTGAGGTGCCTGAAAATGAGCGAAAACGATAATAAAGATAGTTACAAAATCATGGTATCTGGAGACTCCATATCTAAAGGAGTTGTTTATGATGAAGGCAAAAGCAAATATGTGATTTTAGAAGATAATTACATAAAGCTTCTGCAGAGTAAACTCAATGGGATAATCCGTAATACCGCCAAATTTGGGAACACAATTATTAAAGGTTTCAGCAGACTTAAAAATGATGTGTTGCGTGACGATCCAGATATAGTGTTTATGGAGTACGGAGGGAATGATTGTGATTTTAACTGGGATGAAGTCTCCAATAATCCTAATGCCGACCATCAACCTAAGACAGATTTTGATACATTTGAAAACAAGCTCAGGGAGGCTTTGAATTTCCTTAAAAACAACAATATAATACCTGTAGTAATGACTCTTCCTCCACTTAATGCTGACCGATATTTGAAATGGATCAGTAAAAACGATTTATTGACTGAAAGTAACATTCTCAAATATATTGGGAGTGCCACCAGGATCTATTGGTGGCAAGAAAAATATAGTTCTGCAGTTCTAAAAATTGCCAAAGAAACTAATACGAGATGGATAGACATTAGAGGGGCATTTCTTCAATATCCTGATTTCACAAAATTTATCTGTTTGGATGGCATACACCCGAACGAGGTCGGACACCAGATTATAGCCAACAAAATAATTGATTTTATTAAATCAGATTATGCTTATTTATTAAAAGATAAAGGTAATTCGTGTTTTAATTCAAATTAAACGTTCAGCCAGGATAGCGGGGACACGGGGACGGCAGACTGTGCGAAAACTTTCCAGTCGTTATACCTCTGAACACCTAATAACACGTTCTTGAGATGGACACAGTGCAACAAAGGCAACGTATGCGGCTGGCCTGGCTTATACTAAGGCCAGCCTTCTTATTATTTCTTTCACTCCCAGGATATTAATTACCCTTCGCAGATTATAGGCAAGGAAATGAAGCTTATTTTCTGTTGCTACTGACTTAATTCCTCGTGTTAAGAAATAACTGTAACCCCAGATCCTCTTTACCGTCCCGAAGGGATGTTCAACCAGCATTTGTCTTTGTACATATAGTTCTTTGTTGTCCCTGGTTCGTTTATCAACCTTATCCAAAAATTCCTGGTTAAGATTCCTCGAAATTAGCCGCCCTTTCTGGCTTTTGGTGCAGCGTTCCTTCATTTCACAGTTGCGGCAGGCTCTGAAATTTTTGTAATCTTGATATTCTACATCGTTTACTCTTCTTTTCCGACTGGCATAGAGTATTTGGCCTACCGGACATATATAATGATTCTGTTCTTTGGTATATTTAAAGTGCTCCTGGCTAAATTTCGGATCAGGAATGTTAACACTGGGTTTAGGCTTGGCTACATAGGTTTCTATATGGTTTTCTTCGCATTTTATCAAATCGTTAGTAGAGTAATAACCTTTATCGGCCAGGGCTTTGATCTCTTCTATCTCAAATATTTCCTGGGCTTTGCAAGCCATATCATTAAGGTGACCTTGATCGGCCGAGTTATTTATCACTTCGGTATCCACTACTAGTTTGTGTTTTTGATCTACAACTGTCTGAACATTGTAACTGACATCTACACCATTATTATTTGCTTTCATAAGCCGGGCATCAGGGTCTGTTGTAGAAATCTCCGTTTCTCCGGTGATTGCCATCCTTTCCTGCATGGCGTTGTATTTGGTTTTTCTCTGGTTAAGCTCCTCGATTCGCTGTTTAATCTCCTCGCGGCTGGAACATGGATATGGGCTTCACCTTTATCATTGGCATCCAGTTCCTGCAGATAGGTATTTATTTTTTCATCTATATATTTAAGCTGCCGCTGTATTTTCTTTTCGTTGAAGTTATTGCGTTTGGAGTTGCTGGCTCTGAATTTGGATCCATCCACAGCTACCATTTGTTTGCCGTATAATTCCCATTCTTTGCACAACCGGCTGAAGTTTTTAAAAACATTTTTTATTGGTTCTTTATTATCTTTGCGAAAATCTGCTATGGTCTTAAAGTCGGGCTTCAATTTGCGCAGCAGCCATACTAATTCTAAGTTTCTACCTGCTTCTGTCTCGAGTCTTCTGGATGAACGAATCCGATTCATATATCCATAAATGTACAGTTTCAGAAGATCTTGCGGATTATATGGCGGGCGGCCAGTATCCTTAGGTTCAGTTTTTAAAAAGCCCAGTTCCGCCAAATTCAGTGTGTTAACATATGCTTCAATAACCCGCACCGGATTTTCTTCACTTATATAGTCATCTACAGCTTCAGGAAAAAGGGTGATTTGATGCCGATCTTCGCCGTGTATATAGGCCATGCTTCCACCTCGCTATCACCCTTTATATTCGACTTTTATATCATTTTTCCCTTTTCTGTGACCCGACTTTTCACACAGTCTGACGGGTCCGTTGTCCCACTATAAAACATCCAATGTGGGACAATGGACCCGTCCCCGTGTCCCCGCTATCCTGGCTCAGCAGACAGAAGTATAGCTGGCAGAAAGAAGCAAGCAAACCAAGGGGACGTTTTAAGCCAAAACGTCCCTTAGATTATCTGTTTAGAATAGAACAGAACATGTTCCCAGGAGCAAGGCACCCAGATAAAGAGGGGACATGGCAATTAGCAGAGCAATGGCTGCGATACGGTGTCGGGATTTGAATAACTTCACATTAAGTATGGCTGCGACTGCTAAAATAATTAAAAAATCCAATCCTTGTATCGTATTAGATAAACCGGCGTAAAGTATCGTTATACATAGTAGGTAGGCTAGCAACGCTGGAACCAAGCCCAAGCATAGTTCTGCCCAGGTACTTGGGGGCTTATTGCCGGGAGGGGTGTTATTATTTCCGCTTGCATCATCTACATTAGGCGGCAAATCATTCATACCTTTAATACCTTCTTTCTGTCGAATAATTTAGACCCCAGATTGCGGTTGATATAGACTAAACTGATCACACAAAACGTCCCTATCTCAATATTTGAAAGTCGTGAATGCCATGATGGTAAAATACATTGCTTCAATTTTATAGGACAAGGAGTTTAATTTAATCAAATATATCTTTTTGTTCAGCTAGGTGCTTGTCGTGTAGAGATGATAATGATAACAGTGCCAAAATCGACCCAATTAATGCCATAAGCATATCCCACTGAGTATCCCATATATCGCCCTGGGTTCCTAGAAAGGCTTCGGCGGCCGTTCCCGTCACAACTGCAACCAAGAACTCTATTAGTTCATAAGATGCACTTATTGCGAGGCAAATACAGATTATGATAAAGTTAAGCAGCGCTCCCCTTTTTAAAGGGGATAACTGTAACAATATTTCTCTTGCAATCATGGCAGGAACAAATCCCTGGGCAAAATGACCCAGTCGATCATAATGATTACGGCTCAAGTCAAAAGTATCTCTAATCCAGTTAAATAGAGGAACCTGGGCATAAGTATAGTGTCCACCCACCATAAGAATTATCATATGGATGGCAATTAATAAATAAACCAGATTACTAAAATGAAATCTTCTATAGGTAAACAATAAAACTAATATTCCAATAATTACCGGAAATACTTCCAAAAACCAGGTGAACTGGTCATGCGGGTGAATCCCCGACCAGAACAGCACTAGCAAGACGATAACCATCAAAGTTAAGTGAAAATAGCGGTTCATTTTTTCCTCCGTCCCCCTGCTTCCAAGTTATAGTTCTATCAAGGTATTTGTTGGCTTATGGTCGAGCGTGTTATTATTTTCGCTTGAATAATCTACAATAGGTGGTAAATTATTCATGCCTGTTGCACCTTTCTGCCGAATAATTTAGACCCAAGATTGCGGTTAATATAGATTAAACTTATCACACAAAGCACTTGAAAGTCAGTTAAGCCTATAAAAGCAATTTTCTCGACCCGAATAAATTCCAAGAAAAAACGAAAACTTAAATAGCCGTTAAGAAATATTTTGAATAGTTCCCCCGGTTCCACCCCCTGTTTCTTTCTCCAGGCCAAATAGAACGCCAATAATATATCAAAAAGCATTTCGTAGAGTTGGGTGGGATGTCTAGCTACATGATCTCCCAAGTCTATACCCCATGGTAATGAGGTAGCCTGGCCATAGCAACACCCTCTTAAGAGGCAGCCTACTCGTCCTACAGCCATACCTACGGCGACCGGAATGGCGATCTGATTTCCCAGACGCTCTTTTATGTGGAATAATTTCTTTGCTAAAAAGGTTCCCAGTGCACCACCAATAAGTCCCCCCACAATAGTCCGGCCTGATAAGAACACATCTAAAGGATTGGGGGAGGAATTCAGTTCCCGCCAGTAGATTAGAATGATGGGAAGCTTGGAGCCAATGATTCCTCCCACAATGGCAAACATAGCAATATAAAAAGCATTGGCACTCTGTATATGGTCTCTTCGCAATTCAATGACATAAACGAAAATACCGCTCAGCAAGGCCAGCAAAACAAAAACCGGATATGCCTCCACCGGAAAGCCCCGAAGGTAAAAGAGTACTGGCTTTAAGCCCCAGCTGGTGTTAATGGTTCTCTTCCCCCTCCTGTGATTAATAACGTTGACATTTTTTAATTCCTTTACCCACCCGGCAGCATTGGCCATTGGGGTCATTGAGACAGCTATACAGTTTCATGGCGCCGCAAAGTCCGAAGGCCCCGGACGTTTTCAATACTGCCAGTACCCCTATAGTTACCCAGCCTATAAGGGGATTGAACATATATAAGAATATCAGCGCATCGGCAGCAATTACTGCACCTACAATATGGGTAAACCTCACTGCATTTTCATCCAGGATAATTGCTGGCGAAGGAAAGAGACGATTGAATGTCTGGGAATAGAACCAGACCAGAGGAGCGCGCTTCACTTTCAGCAGGGCTGATAATACGAGGATGGCCAAACAAACCCATACCAGGAATTTGCTGTGGATGATTAACGATATCCATAACAATGAAGCGATGCTGTATTTGCAGAAATTAAAGGCAGCATTGGGTATTTCCACGGGACGTAACTCAATCATAACTACCCACATCCTTTTTCAGTATCCGGGGAAATAACATCCCGGTCTTACGTTGATACTCCTCATATTGGGGAAATCTTTGTATTAAAAGGCCTTCCTCCTGCAGCGCCCGATAATACATAAAGGGAACGAAAATCACGGTGACTGCCAGGAGGGCAGCGATATTCCTGAATACTAGGCAAGCCCCAAGAAACATGAGAATAAGAGAAGCATATAAAGGATGCCGAACCCATCTATACATGCCAGTCTGTATCAGCCTATGTTTTTCATAGATTTTTATCTGATTAGCCCAGTTTTTCCCTAGGTGGAATCTTCCGTTTATATTTATAAAACAACCAGCCACAATTATCGTTGTCCCCAGAACCATGAAGATCTCTTGGGTGTGACCAGGAGAAATCCGCCATACCCATTTACCGCTCAGCAATATAAGATAGAACAGTAGAAAAAACATAGTCATGCTGCCCGTTTCCACAATGGATTTCTTTTCCGATTCTACATCTTCATCTCGAGAATACAAGCTGAAATCAATAATTATAGAGACGAACAAGAGAAACACACATAAACAGATGATACTTTCAATGGCAATATAAAACCAATCTTGTTCCAGAAACGCCGTCATATGTTAACACCTCGATGAATGGTGTTATAGGCTGAAAAAGGGATCTTTCTCAAATCGGGGGTTATAATGTGAATACATTCCTTTTGCATCGATTTCATATCAAAATTGTAGGCATCCACGAAAGAACTGACACTGATGCGGAATGTATTCTGATCTATGTACTCCATCTTTTGTTTGGGGGTCTTCATGAAAAAGTTCCAAGGAACTATATGGCGGAAATCATATAAAAATCTGCAGCAATCATAGCCGGCTTTAATATCGTCTATGCTTTTGCCGGCATTTTTCAAGGCGTCTTCAATGGTGAATGCAAAGGTGTTATTGATTAAATGCAGATAGTCTTGTATTTTAGCATCTCTGGTGATGGGGATAAAGCCGCCTTGGGATGTTCGGTATAGATAACTTATCGCAATCCGATCTACATTACAGGGCAAGGGAACAAAATCATCCATTTTCAACATCCCGCTGCTTTGAGATGCTAATCTTTGCAAAACTCCGGAAAGGGTAATCCGATGCTCCTTAACGTCCTGATTGCTTCTCCCGAAAAAAGCGGTGGGTTGAAAATTAATCCCTCTGACATAGGGCTGCTTTAAAGCAAAAGCAAAGAGTTGACCCAGTTCGGAGTCATTAATTCTTTTGGAAATGCTTGCTACCAGGGTAGTAGGAATTTTGGAACGAGCAAGATTGTCGAGGGCTTTAAGCTTATTTTCCAAGAGGTTCTGGCCCCGCAGCTTGAGATAGGTAGATTCCTTAAACCCGTCAAACTGAAGATAGACTTCAAAGCCCCCTACGAATTGCTGTAAACTTTTCACAAAACCTTCATCCTCACCAAGTCGTATTCCATTGGTATTAAGCATCACATACTTGAATTGTTTGGATTTGGCGATGCGTAAAATGTTTTCTATCTCAGGATGCAGAGTGGGCTCCCCGCCGCTGATCTGCAGGATTTCAGCCTGCCCGCCTTCTGACTCCTGCAAGAAATCCATCATTTTGCTAATGGTTTCTAGGGGAAGAAAATTACCTTCGCCGGCATTCGCGTAACACAGCGGACAGTGCAGATTGCACTTATTGGTAACCTCAATCAGACCAATGCAGGCGTGCTGATTATGTTGCGGGCAGGTGCCACAATCAAAAGGACAGCCCTTTTCTACTCGGGTATGGATCTTCGCAGCCGTCCCTGGCTTATCATACTGCCTTTTCCTGAGATGGTAATCCGCGCTCTCTTCCAGGATTTCGCATTGCTCACCGTGAACAGGGCAGTATTTCAACAGATAGACATGTTGATCCTGCAAGATTACCTTGGCAGGAATTCTCTGCAAGCATTGTGGGCAAAGGCTGTTGGTGAATTCGTAAAAAATATAATTTCTCGGGGCAGTTTGCTTTCGCGTATTTATCAACTCTAAACTCCTTAATCCCCTGGATAATCAGATAAGAATATCCTGCTATATAAACCCAATTATACTATAAAATGAAATATTTGCCTGCATATACCCTTTGCACCGCAAGCCAAGCAGGCGAAAGAAGTGTCGCTTGCCTGCACATTAAACGGTGATCATACCTACACGTCAAATTTCAGGTGGCAATTATTTAATATATTACTTGTTATGCTGACTGCAGCCTTCTTTTCCTACTCCCCTGGTCCTTTTAGCCTATTGGCTTTTGTCCCGGTTTTCTTGTTATTTGCTGCCTTTTTCTTGGCCAGCAGTCAGATCAGCCGGGAATGGAGGGGGCAAACTATCTGCTGCCTATATTGGGGAAGACTGAGGCTGATATCCAGTTAACCCTCATATCTCAAATACCGGTTTTTAATCTTTCATTAACCGCTATTGTCTTAAGAGTAGGGTTGATGCTCGTCATTGCCGCAGTTATTCTGGCTTTATCGTCCTATCTGCTCGCTGAGCAGACTGAAGTATAGAATTTTCGGCGCGAATCTACTTCTCTTAATAATGGTAACCACGACCTGTCCCCTCGTCCCATAAATCGTCCCCTTGGCTTTTCAGATATCAAGGTCGTCAGGCATATTTAGAGCCCAAGCTGGCTATGCTAAAACCAGCTTGAAAATGGCCCATTAACGGAGGTAGTACCATGAATATAATTGAGATTAATAAATTAACTAAATACTATGGCAAATCGCGAGGGATTGTTGATGTCAGTTTTGATGTGCAGGAAGGTGAAATCTTTGGTTTCATCGGACCTAATGGGGCTGGTAAATCAACAACCATTCGCACCCTGCTAGCCTTGATTTATCCAAGTAGTGGCTCAGCTAAAATATTTGGGAAGGACTGCATCCAAGAAGGAGCAGCAATCAGACAGCACATTGGGTATCTTCCTTCCGAAGTATTTTACTATGACAATATGAAGGTTATCGACCTATTAAAATATTCCGCTAGTTTTTACTCAAACGTTGATAATAAACGTATTTACGGATTAGCTGAAATAATGGATTTAGACCTAGACCGGAAAATTGATGACCTCTCTTATGGCAACAAAAAGAAAGTAGGCATTGTGCAGGGATTATTGCACAGTCCGAAACTCGTTATTTTGGATGAACCAACCGGGGGATTAGACCCCCTCATGCAGCGTAGGTTTTTTGAACTAATTCATGAAGAGAACAAAAAAGGAGTTACCGTTCTTTTCTCATCACACATTCTAAGCGAAGTTCAGAAAATATGTACACGAGTGGGCATAATCAAAGACGGCAAAATGGTTAAGGTTGAAGATATAAGCACCCTGGAGCACAACAATTATAAGCGATTCAGGATTGAAATGATGGAACTGGTGCCGGCGGATTATTTTGATCTGACGGGGATCAGCAATCTATCTGTAGACGACAAAACTGCTAGTTTCATTTTTAATGGTGATATTAACAAAATTATTGAAAAGCTTTATGCATGTAAAGTAACTAATCTCATTGTCGAAGAGCCTTCTCTAGAGGAAATATTTATGCATTACTATGAAAAGGAGGCTTAAGAAAGTGAACATCTACCGGCAAGAGATGAAAATGTCGCTTCGGTCCATGCTCTCATGGAGTTTAGGATTGCTGTTGGTGTTGCTTTTTTTCATGTTCATGTTTTCGGCGATCTCCCAAGATGCAGCCTTAATTACGCAAATGACCAGCCAATTCCCACCGGCGGTGGTGAGAGCATTGGGGCTAAGCAGTCTGGACTTATCCACCGTACTGGGCTTTTATGGCTACGTATTCCTGTTTATCCTGCTGACCGCTTCAGTATATGCTCTGAAGTCCGGCATCTCTGCTCTGTCCGAGGAAGTCAGAGCGAAAACTGCTGATTTTTTGGTATCCAAGCCTATTACCAGGAATACCATAGTAACTGCCAAAATAATGAGTGTAATTACCCTGGTTGTCCTGCAAACCATCATCTATATCGGCGGGGCCTTGATTATTACCCGGTTAATTACCAATCAGTATTTTGATAAATCTATTTTCTTAATGATTAACTTGAGCTTGTTCCTGGTAGAATTATTTTTTGTAGGTTTAGGATTACTGTTGTCGGTCATTATCGAGAGGATTAAGACAGTGCTGCCCATTGCCTTAGGCATCGTATTTGGTTTCTGGATTTTGCAAATGTTAAATCAATCTCTGGCAGACCATACCTTGGCATATTTTACACCATTTGCTTACTTCGATATTGCGAAAATTATTACAACGGGCAGCTATGAAACTGTATATCTATTTAGTGATTTGATTTTAATTGTGATTTTTACGGTGCTTACCTATATAATCTATCAGCACCAGGACATGCCATCCGTCTAGTTAAGAGAGTGGTTTTATGTCATCCTGAACGAAGTGAAGGATCTAATCGCCTAATATGGTGTTTTCCGAAGGAGATCCTTCGTTGCACTCAGGATGACACGAACGTTATTCTGTTACTGACCAAGATTAGAGATAATTGATAATACTCCACTGTATTTAAAAGAGCAAAGTCCTCATAGAAGTCAGCGGCCGTCTATGTATATCGTTTTTCTTAACGGCGCATCTTCTGTCAGCTGCGAAAGGAATGGTTTCAGAATGAATATCGTATTAAGAGAACTGCGGGCTAATCGAAAGTCACTCATTATATGGTGTATATCTATGGTTGCTCTTATTGGGGTGGGTATGGTTAAATATTCGGGCATAGAAGCAATCGGTCAAAGTGCCAACGATCTCGTTAATCAGTTGCCAGCGGCAATGAAAAGTATATTAGGCATGAATTTTTTAGATTTAACCTCTATAGCAGGGTATTATGGGGTCTTTTTTCTTTACTTCTTGCTGCTGGGGGGGACCCATGCAGTCATGCTCGGTGCCATTATCATTTCCAAAGAAGAAAGAGACAAGACTGCCGATTTTTTATTCGTGAAGCCTATTCAACGCAGCAGGGTGATAACTGCCAAGTTAATCGCCATTCTTATCAACCTGGCGATATTTAATATAGTAACCCTATTGGCATCAGTTTTCTTTGTAGCTCAGTATAACAAGGGTGAATCTATAAATAGTCAGATCATCTACTTAATGATCGCCCTATTCATACTGCAGGTAATCTTTGCAGCCATCGGTGCGGGAATATCAGGGCTGGCCAAAAACACCAAGAAAGCCACTTCATTTGCAACGACACTATTTCTAATCACGTTTTTGTTATCAACGGCTATAGACCTTTATGGTAGAATTAGTTTTCTAAAATACTTCACACCTTTTAAGTACTTTCCCATTGCTGACGTTATGAAAGGCTCTTTTGATCCCTTATTCCTTTGCTTAGCGGTGGTTATAATAATCGGATCAACAGCAGTAACTTATATCACCTTCCAAAAACGCGATATCTTTATATAAAGTTTGATAAGTGTCTCCACCGCTTACAACTCCATAATAGTCTTAAATTGTACCAGAAGCGTCGTAAATCATTGCGACGCTTCTTTTTCGGAAAAGAATCACGCCAAATATCCTACAACTGTTGATGATGATATCCACTTTATGGTCTGCGGAACGGTACTTTTGTCTGCCATTATTTATTGCCCGGATCCAATACTAACGATTATGTTAAGAAGGAAAGCGTTAAAGCGGCGACAAAATGTTATTTCCAAAACATCACTGAAACGTTATTATTAGGAAGAAGATGGTAAATTGTTGAACTATTTCTACAAGGGACCTTTATTGCTGTGAGGTGAAAAGCTATGGATAATATGCCTTTTTACATGGTATTTGTCCAATCACTCCCGGAGACTTTAATTCTAATATACATGGGGCTGGTCTTAATCGATGCGAAGCCTCCTGTCATAAAAGTGCTGGGAATAGCTCTTGCCTCTGCCCTGCTTGGTTTTTTCCTGCGATCCTTACCATTGCCGCTGGGAGCAAATGTTTTTATTCAGATTCCTATTATAACAGCCCTGCTTTGGTATGTATGTAAACTGCCTTTATCAATGGGGTTAATCAGTACTATCCTGGGTATTTTGAGTGTTACCATGGCGGAGGTCATCTTCGATGCTTTAGTGTCGCTAGTTACTGGAATATCGCCACCACAAGCCATGGAGATCCCGTTATGGCGCATTTTATACCCCCTCCCCGAATTTTTATTTTTAACTTTATTAATACTTTGGTTTAAACACAGGCGGATAAACATAACGAGCCTTATTAAGCCGCTATCTATGACCAACAGAAATAATTTAAATGAAAATGTCAGTCCCATCATACTGCTGGCTATGACGGTTTTATTAGTAATAATTGCATTTTATTGCGAGTTTTATCTGGAGGGTTTCACACATATTTCAAGACAATATATTATTATTACGCTATTCGCAGTTTCAATGATAGCAGTATTATTAACGATCACTTTAATCTGGAAAATGTTCTATATAAATAAACAGGAGAGTCTTATGGATATACAAACGCTTAATATCAGTAATCTGCAGGACATGATGCAAATTATCAAAGCCCAACGGCATGATTTTATTAATCATCTGCAAGTAATTTACGGGTTGCTTAAGTTGGGGGAAAATGAGCAAATTGAAGATTATATCAGTTCACTATATAAAGAGATACAAATAACGGGGGATATCCTGCGTCTGGCTATTCCGGAGTTAAGTGCCTTTCTGCTGGTGCAGTCCGGTCTGGCGGCTACAAACAACATATCTTTGGAAATAGAGCAAGAGACTGATCTGGGTGGTCTTCATGTCCCGGCCTCAGAATTAATTGTGGTGGTAGGTAATCTGCTCAAGAATGCCATGGAAGCCGTCACGAATTTAGAACCGGATCAAAGAAAAGTGAAGCTTAAGATATTTGAAAAATCTAAATATTATGTAATTCAGACTCGAAATCATGGGTGGATTCCCCGAGAATTGAAAAGCAAGATATTTGAACCCGGCTTTTCAACTAAAAGTAATGCTGCCGAACGTGGAATAGGACTGGCCTCAGTAAAATACCAGGTGGAAAAATACCATGGAATGATCGTAGTCAGCAGCCATCCGCAAAAAGGAGTTCGTTTTACGGTATGTTACCCCAAGGAAAGAGGGAGGAAGAGTGCTTGAGTATTCACGAGTTGGCAGTTAAATGCGCGGCTTATCTGGCGTGGGAACTGGGGAGTAATACCAAACAGGAACTTCGCATGGCTTACGGGCTGGAAGTGCTGCTGGGTGAGATAGTAAAAATGGTCTTATTATTATGGTTGGCCTGGATGCTGGGTATATTACCGGAGGTCATATTCATTAGTATTACCGCAGGACTTTTACGGTTGGCATCCGGCGGAGAGCATTGCAGCGAGTACTATCGGTGTCTGATTGGAGGCACCATATGCTTCATATTATTAGGAGTGGGAGTTCATAACTTAAACATCTTTTTCAACGGTTCAGGTGCTTATATAACTATAGTCGCAAGCATTCTGCTCTCCTGGTCAATACTCTTTAAATACGCTCCCGGCGAAACTGAGAACAAACCAATAAATAGTGAAGAAGAAAGAGTTAAATTCAGACGACTTTCTATTTTAATTGTCTCTATTTATGGTTTGGTGATGCTGATGCTGATGCTGATGCATAATTATCTTTTGCGCCCCCTGGTCCTGCCTATCCTGGTTGGGATGGTGGAGCAAGCATTTACGGTAAGCCCCTGGGGGTACCGATTTATGCACTTTGTAGATGGGGGCCTAAATTATAAAAAATGGAGTAAAAAGAAGTATGATTCTACGAGTACTAATAGTTGATGACGAACCGGCAGTAGGTTTATATTTAAGAACAATTATCGAGGAAGTGCCTGGTGTGGACGTGGCTGCCATTGCCGCCAGCGGGCAGGAAGCTCTGCAAAAAGCAGCAGTTTATTTACCGCAGATAGTATTTTTGGATATTGACATGCCGGATATGAATGGGTTAGAACTAGCTCGGACCCTGCTGGAAAGCCAGGAAGACATTTTCCTGGTCTTCGCAACCGCATACCCTGATTATGCGCTGCAGGCATTTGAACTGTACTCTTTTGACTATATTCTAAAACCCTTCAATGAAAAACGAATAAAAAAAACCCTGAGCAAACTGATTGAAAAAATACAACATCAATCATCCCAGCGATCAGTATTTGACAATTGTATTGCTGTGGAGACACAGACCGGAAAGATATGGCTGAATCCAGGTGAAATACAATATATTGAAAGCCGCAAACCCAGCACTATTATAAAAACCTTGACCAAGACTTATATAACCAAAGGCGGCATGGATATTTTTGAAAAAATACTGCAGCCATATAATTTCTGCCGTTGTCATCGCAGCTATCTGATCAACCCTAAATCAATAAAAGAGATTATCCGTTCTGGCCGGACTTTTCAAATAGCTTTGATTTCAGGCGAAAGGATTTTATTAAGCAGAAGACAGGAGAAGACCTTAAGAGACATACTCCAGTACCGGGTTTAATATACAGAGAAATAATAGGAGAAGATAATAAAAGACGATTCAAGCAGCTGAATTTATGTCGGCTGTTTTTTTGTCAAAAACCGCATTGTTTCGACATAACCTAACCCATTGGGAAGCAAATTTAACCCATTGGGCGCAGAAGACTTGAAATTACTATTGGGTGAATTATATTAATAGATAATACCTAATAAATGGAAGGGAGGAGAATCTATGATGAAATCAAAGCTATTTATTATCCGCACTTTGTCCATGTTTCTATTGTTCGTAGCCACTGTCACTGTACAACCTGCTTGTTTGTTGTTTTGGTATCAGCCGAAACTGCCCGAATAAATCATTAATAATGGGGTATATATGTTTCCATTAAGAGGATTCGCAGCTCAAGTACTTATTTTCACCTTATTAAGCAATCAGGTGTCACTTGTACATTAAGAAACACAAAAAGAGACAGGGGACGTTTTGTTAGCCATCAAATCAAGACTCAAGATGGCATACAACTCGTCCCCTATCTCTTTTATCCAGAGGTTATTTGAGGCATTTCGATCGTTTTTTCTGTTGGCGAAATATATTATTGGCAGACCTCACCTCCCTGGTTTAGTTTTACTATACCCAGTTTAGCCTGGCAAGAAATAGCGGCACTGGTAGATGACTTCTTGACGGACAAAACCCTGTATTGTAAGATTGTTCCAGTCGGGAACTACACAAAAATTTCAAAATCATGAAAATGCCCGGAATTAAAGTTTGATTATCTTATAATAAGGAGTAGTTGCTATGAATAAGAAAAGATGGTGGGCACTGGCCATATTTGCCGTTTTGTTAGTAGTGTGGGCAGTCAGCGCCACCAAAGTAAAACAGATTGAATCAACAAGCACCTCTAATTATCTGACCTATTTAAACCGAATAGAGAACAAACAGGCTTTAACTACCCAAATCTACCGACCGGGAAAAGGCAAAATATTAGCCTTGGTTAAGCTTGAAGGGGAGATAACGGAAACACCTGCTAGTAGTCCTAGCGTGAGCAGCACCTATAATCATCAGGTATTTCTAGAGCAGCTCGATTCTGCTTTTTCCCGTGAAGATGTAAAAGGGGTAATCATGCAGGTTAATTCACCTGGCGGCGGTGTGTATGAAAGTGATGAAATTTATAATCGTCTATTAGAGTTAAAGGCTAAATACAAAAAACCATTGGTAGTATATATGGGCCAGGAAGCCGCTTCCGGTGGATTTTATGTGTCCATGGCGGCCGACAAGATATATGCCAACCGTAATACCATTACTGGTTCGATTGGAGTGATCCTTAGGACTTATAATTACCAAGAGTTGGCCGATAAAATAGGGGTTAAGGATGTAACCTTCAAAAGCGGTCCGCAAAAGGACCTTTTAAATCCTATGCGCCCTTTAAATGCAGAGGAAGCTGCGATTGCCCAAGGTATCGTGAACGAAAGCTACGGCTATTTTGTGGATGTAGTAGCGAAAGGGAGGAATATGGACCGGAACCAGGTCTTACAGTTGGCAGATGGGCGAATTTATTCAGGACCCCAGGCCAAAAACCTGGGTTTGGTAGATGAACTGGGCAACCTCGATCAGGCTATTAATGGGACAGCCGAACTGGCTAATATAACTGATCCCCAGGTCTTGTTATTTGAAAATCCAGGTCCTGATCTCTTCAGCTGGATCACATCCATGCGTGCATCGTCTTTTGATTTGCTGGGATTGAAGCAGCAAGTAGACCAAACGCTAGCGCCCCAACTTATGTACATTGCTAACTGAGGAGGAAAATATATGACCGAATATGGTGAAAATATCTGGGCCCCTGAGCCGGAACCTACTATCGCCCCATCAGGCGAAACCAAGCTAAACAAGTATCGGGCGGCTGGTTTCTGGATACGTCTTTTCGCGTTTTTAATAGACCTGCTAGTGATAATGGGGCTAAATGCAATAATATGGGATTCGTGGCTGCCCGTGGCCGCACAGCCATCTTTCATTTATCAGGTTTTACATACTAATGCATTGTTTTTGGGCATTACCGGCGCACTCTATTTCATACTTATGACCCACTATTTCCAGCAGACGCTGGGCAAAATGATATTCGGGATTAAGGTAGTCCAGTACAGTGGAGAGCCTTTAAGTTGGATAACCGTAATTTTTCGTGAACTGGTGGCTCGAAGCCTATCTCAAATCATGGGCCTTAACTTGGGTTACCTGGTATGTTGGTTCAATGCTGAAAAGCGGTGCGCACATGACTTTTTGAGTGATACTTGGGTAGTTTATGAAAAGCCCATTGGCGATTCTTACTTGATTCAGCTTGAAGCGAATCAGGCAGTATAGGGCAATAGCATCTTACACAAGGCATCATATAAACTAGTCAACAACTACAATATAATAGTCTTTGAAGAACTACAGATTAAGAATATGAGCAAGAACCGTCATTTGGCCAAATCAATCTCCGATGTAAATTATTTCCAGGTTGGTGAAGAAAATGTTTACATATATTCTTTACATCGTTACAATAATTCTTTTATTGTTATCATTCATTAAAAATAAGCAGAAAACAGCCTTAGCGCTAAGAAAAGCATGGAATAGTTTTTTAAACGTACTCCCCCAATTTCTTGCTATTTTAATAATTGTCGGAGTATTACTTGCATGCTTGGATGCAAAAACACTACAAAGTATCATGGGAAGTAAATCCGGTGTGAAAGGAATGATCTTGGCATCCATCGTCGGTTCAATCACTATAATTCCTGTTTTTACCGTTCTTCCTATTGCTTCTGAATTAGTCAAGAATGGTGCCGGCTTGATGCAAATTGCAGTTTTTATCTCTACACTAACTACGGTTGGCTTTGCGACCATGCCATTAGAAATCAAGTATTTTGGACGCAAAGTCACTTTGTTGCGTAATATCTTGGCTTATCTATTCTCCTTTTTAGTTGCTTTTTCAATTGGAGTATTACTGACGTGAAAAATATATTAGTAAAGTACCGGTTTCTGATAATTGTAATCATTTTACTTCTTTTCGTACAGATTATATTTCCCCAGATTGGAAGGAAATCGTTAATTTTTACTGGTACGAATTTTATCAATTTTTTATTTATACTCACACCTATCTTCATATGTATTGGATTAATGGATGTCTGGATAGAGAAAGACATGCTGATAAAAATCATGGGCGAAAAATCAGGTATAGAAGGTACTCTGGTTGCTTTTTTGCTGGGGGCAGTTACTGCCGTTCCGTTGTATGCGCTTTTACCGGTGGCAGGGATGTTGCTAAAAAAAGGCAGCAAACTGTCCAACGTTTTGATTTTCTTATGTTCATGTACCAGTATCAGAATACCTTTGTTGCTTTTTTTGGCATCCTCCCTGGGATGGAAATATACCCTAGCTAGTTTTATCTTAAATATATTTGTTGTTATTATCATTAGTTATACTATTGAAAAAATTCTAACCGAAAAAGATAAAAAGATAATTTATGATAACGCCAATAGACTATAATAACTTTCCTAGTTACGGTTCTTGCCTTGCGCAAAACGCAAGATTCGGTACCATATATTCGGCAACCAAGTCACCAATTGAGGGGGCAAGGGGGGGAGCGGGGGGCGAAAACAAAGTGTCGGTTCTTTTGCCTGCATTGGATTGGAGGATGATTTATGAATTACTATTTCGGAATCGGTCTCACCATTTTATCGAACATTCTATACCACGTTTTTCAAAAATCTATACCGGGAAATGTTAATCCCATCGGATCTTTAATTGTGACATATCTAACAGCGACTGTTGCCTGCATAATACTCTTCCCTTTCATACCCGGACAAACCGGGATAATGACTGCATTCAAAGAAATTAATTGGGCAAGTATTGCTCTAGGATTTGCGATTATAGGTCTGGAAGCAGGATTTCTGTTAGCCTACCGGGCAGGCTGGCAAATCAGCCTGGCAGCAGGGATCTCCAATGTGATAGTGTCTGCTATTTTAGTTGTAGTTGGCTTGTCTTTTTACCGGGAACATTTAACCCCCCAAAACATAACCGGGGTTGTATTTTGCTTAATCGGCCTGTTATTAATACAACAAAAATAATCTTTTGCGCAGCTTCTGAATATGTGTAAACAGCGGTAAACTGAGGGGACGGTTCTGTTGATGGAACTGAAATAGCGTGGTATTATTGATAGAATGCTATGCTAAGAACAATCCAGAGAACCGTCCCTTGTTTCGCGTTCTTAATCAATTTGGTGATAATTTGTTCTTTATGGAGGTAATAATTATGATAAGTGTTACTAAGCTTTTATTTTCCACCGAGTATTTCGGTGATTCGCTGCGTTATAGTCAGGATTCCAGGGGAGCAATGCATGGCGTCACCACCAACGCCGGACCGGTTGTGGTGTGGAATTCCACCAGGACATGTAATCTTAAGTGTCGTCACTGTTATATGGATTCGGATTCGAAAAAATATAAGGGCGAATTGACTACGGATGAGGCCAAGAAATTTATTGACGACTTAGCAGAATTTAAGGTTCCCGTCCTGTTGTTCTCCGGCGGGGAGCCGCTTATGCGGCCGGATTTCTTTGAATTGGCAGCTTATGCTGCTGCTAAGAATATTCGTCCGACCCTATCTACGAATGGTACGCTGATTACACCCGAGGTTGCTCAGCAGATCAAGGATATAGGAGTAGGTTATGTAGGTATCTCACTGGATGGCCTGCGAGAGGTAAATGATAAATTTCGGGGTAGGGAAGGCGCTTTCCAAGCGGCTATGCAGGGAATCCAAAACTGTGTGGCGGTCGGTCAACGAGTAGGACTAAGGTTTACAATTAACCGGCATAACCTGCAAGAGCTGGACAATATTTTTGATTTTATTGAGGATGAAAAGGTTGATCGAGTTTGTTTTTACCATTTAGTCTACTCGGGCCGCGGCAGTCAAATGATTGATGAAGATGTAACGACCTCCCAGTCGCGGCAGGCCATGGATGTAATTATTCGCCGGACCCGTGATTTTGAAGAACGTGGTTTAGTCAAGGAAATTCTAACCGTTGATAACCATTGTGACGGAGTGTATCTGTACCTGAAAACCCTTGCTCAAGATCCAGAACATGCTGAAAGGATTAAAGAGCTTATTTCTATGAACAGAGGTAACCGCTCCGGAATTGCGTTTGCGGAGGTTGATCCCCTTGGATTTGTTCATCCCGATCAATTTACCCAACACCATACCTTTGGTAATGTACGTGAACGTAAATTCGGGGAAATCTGGACAGATATGAGTAATCCAATCCTTGCCGGGTTAAAAGATAGACAACATTTGCTGAAGGGCAGGTGTGCTGCTTGTCAGTATCTGGATATATGCAACGGTAACTTCCGGACGAGGGCTGAGGCGGTAGCAGGAGATTTCTGGGAATCTGATCCAGCCTGCTATCTAACCGACGAAGAAATTGGAGTAAGGAACCAGAAGTAAGAGTTAAAGATAGGGAACAAAGCAGGCCAAAGAAGGTCCCCTTTCCCGCACAGAGGAGGAAACAGTAAAATGAAATCTATATTTGTAGGACATGGCGCTCCTACTATTATCTGGGATAAAAATGAATTTACCGATTTGCTTAAGAAGTACTCTCAAACCATTCCTAAACCGAAGGCAATTATAATTTTTACCGCTCACTGGGAATCACCAGTGCAACTAATATCCAGCAATACAAACTATGAGATGATCTATGACTTCTACGGCTTTCCCGATGAGCTTTATAAAGTCAAATACCCTGTCGCAGGAGACCCCGGCCTGGCCAAGAAAATACATCAGGTGTTCCTAGATAACAATATACCTAGCCGGCTTGAAGCTAACCGCGGTATCGATCATGGGTCCTGGACCATGTTAAAATTATTATACCCAGAGGCTGATATACCAGTGGTAAATATGTCAGTCAATACGCAGCTAACCGCCAGTGAGCAATATAGGATTGGTGAAAGCCTGGCCCAATTCAAAGAAAATGATTATCTGATAATCGGCAGCGGGGGAATCGTACACAATTTACGGGCCCTAAAATATGAAGCCCACACTGTTGATAGCTGGGCCGCCGAGTTCAACACCTGGATTGCTGATAAATTAATGAATTGGGATACAGCGGCCATTTTCGAATACGAAAATATTGCTCCCAAGGTAAGGTTGGCAGTGCCGAGGAATGAACATTTTATTAACCTATTGATTGCAATGGGAACAGGCAGCCAAAAACAAAAAGCCAGACGGCTGGAGAGTATTTATCAAATGGGGAATCTTAGCCTCGATTTATGGGAGTTTGAATAGGTGTGAGGGCTACGGGTTAAACCTGTAGCCGGTTCCCCAGATGGTCTCAATATACTCGGGATTTGAGGGGTCTTTTTCAATCTTCTTGCGCAGTTTTTGGATGTGGACCGCCACGGTGGCCGTTTCTCCGGCATAATCATCTTCCCAAATGGTGGTGAAGATATGCTCTTTGGTGAAAACGGTGTTGGGATTAGTGGCAAAAAAGAGTAACAGTTCATACTCCTTGGTGGTAAACTGAACCTGTTTGCCATTTACAAACACCTTATGAGATGCTGTGTTTATCTCTAAGCCGCGGTGAGTAATTATCTCGGGCGTGGTGTTCTTGCCCCGCAGGCGCTCATATCTGGTGATATGTGATTTTATGCGGGCCATAAGTTCAGCCGGACTGAACGGTTTGGTTAGGTAATCATCGGCACCGAATTCCAAGCCCCTAATCTTATCGATATCCTCATTCCTAGCCGATACTACCATAATCGGTATTTCTAATCTCTTCCTGACTTCCTGTATAATCTCAAATCCGTTCTTCTGCGGCAGCATTAAGTCAACTATTAAAATATCATAGACCCCGGAAACTGCCTTTTTCAATCCGGAAGCGCCGTCGCCGGCAATATCAACGGTATACCCGTTGAGTTGCAGGTAATCACGCTCCAGTTCAGCAATATTAACATCATCCTCGATAATCAGAACGCTTTTCATATTAAGCTCCATTCTCCGCTGCATTATAAATAGGAAAACATATCGTAAAACACGAACCGGTCTCGACTGAGCTGGTCACTAATATCTTACCCCCCTGGGCTTCAATCAGTTCCCTGGCTATGGCTAACCCCAGACCGGTACTCATCAAGTCCTTAGAGCGTTCATTATCGATACGATAAAACCGGTCAAAAATGTAGGGGAGTTTTTCCGGTGCTATACCGGGGCCATTGTCGGTGATTGCCAGGTAGGCGGTGTCATCCTGCCGGTATAATTCTACATGTATTTTCAAATCGGTTGCAGGACCGTATTTTACGGCATTACCCAGGATATTCTTAATGGCCTGGTGCACCCTTTTACCATCAATTCTGACTGCCGAGTCCTGCTCCATTTTATCCTGATAGATAAACTCTGCATCAATTTCCTCAAGTTCAAACCTTAGTTCATCCATTAAATCACCCATAAAGGCTCGAACATTAATAATCTCGTAATTGAACTCTACCTTATCAATATCAAGTTTCGAGAAAAGGAATAAATCATCAATCAACTTATTCATGTAGTTAGTGTTATTGTATATGGTCTTAAGATAGGGATTTATTTTTTCGGGTTGAACCAGGTCATTATCCATTATCATCTCAATATAGCCCTGGATCGAGGTTATCGGGGTTTTCAAGTCATGCGAAATGTTGGCGATTAGATTCTTCCTATTCTCTTCATACTCCAGGTTGCTTTTCTCGCTCTCACGCAGTTTAGCGGCCATTTCATTAAAGGATCTTATCAGTTGACCAAATTCATTCTGACAACAGGGATCAATGCTCACATCGTAATTGCCTCTGGCAATCTCTATGAACCCATTTTGCAGTTTATCTATGGGGGTTAATACCCTTTTCTCAACACGTCCTAAAAAGAAGAGCTGTACAACCTCTTTAAATACGATTAAACCAGCGATGGTAATGCCGATAGCTTTAAGGCCAGCCCAGCGAAACAACAGGTATACAATTAGAACGTTGATTACCAGAAACAGGGGACGCAAAAATCTAAAGGATCTGTGTAGGCGGTGGAATTCTTTGAAATGATGCCTATACTCCATTTCGGACCCACAACATTGACTTTCGTCCACATCTATATGTCTGTTCCTCATTAACTGCACCTGCTATCATTTTTTCTTATACTAATATAACCTATTTTAACCTGTCATTTAATATATACCAGAACGCACCGCAGGAGAAAAAATCTAGTGATAATAATTTATGTAAAAGGGCGTAAAATGCTTAATACTATTCTACGCCCTATATTTTAGATGAAAAGGCTAACTATCCTTCTTTTTACCACTTCAGGTTTAATTCGGCCTTGAAGCTCATTTCATGAATCTGATCATCTTTATCCCTGGCTGTTCCTGATGCAGTAATAACCAATTTTTCAATGGCTTTGTCTGCGTTAAGCAGCACGTTCAGATCTATTACCGGTTTCTCTATTGACACTATGTCCTTCATGCCAGAGCAGCATTGCGGCCCAGGGGAACCTTCAGGGGATCCGTGATGTTGGAATCTGCCATGTATATGCTGCATCAATTCTACCGGTATCTCATCGATATTCAGGGATAAGGCTACCGCATTATTGTCCAGCTCATTAATCTCGAGCTTATCAATCAACTTTAATACATAGCCTAAGGCAGCGAATTTTCCCTTTACACCGCAACAGCTGGTATCTGACTCTTCGCCGCAACAATCTGACGTTTCACAGCAGCCATGGGAATGGAAATGCCCTCTTAGATGTTTATGATGACGGTGATGCGCTGCTCCACAGAAATTCTGCAGATTAAATTCACTGGTGCTTTCGTGTTTTAATTGTTGGCCGTCACAATCGAGAGAGGTATTAAGTTTTACTTTAACCTGGCCGGTTATTAAGTTCTTTTCGAATTCATTTCTCAGTGCAAAACAATCGGTCTGATCCTTTTTAGCTGCGACCTCGAGAGTACCGATGAAAACCTCCTTGTCTTTCATGGCTTTGGCCACATCATACATAAGTTTAATTTTATTCAATACCATAACCTCCTTTTTTCAATTACAAGGTTAGTATACTGATACACAATAAACTCGCCATAAACAGGGTTTAAAAGTTTTATAAACATTCTTAAAATTTTTCGTAAGTTCCATGCGCAAGAAACAAAACATTGCTAGTAATTAATATTTGAGGTTGTGGATGTTCTATTGGTTTGCTCCAATGAACTGATATAATGGTGAAAAATGTTTGGATCGTTGGGGTAGTGCAATACTAAATCGAAATGGAGGAGATGAAGAAGTGAACAGAACAAAGCTCAAAGAAGCCGAAGCAAGATTCTTTAGGAATTATCCCGGTGGATTTTCTAATCCTTTGATGCTGGAAATTGCAAAGAAGCACAAAGTAGAAAAAATGAATAAATTGGCGCAGGAGAGCTTGGCAATTGAACAATTTGAAAACCCCATTAAAATTGTTGATGCTATGTGCAAAATCGTCAGCCAATCTTCTATGGTTTCGCTTTTTGAAAAGCCCAAGTTTAGAGATGTAGTTAAAGCCATGAGCGGGACTGAAAAGGAGCGTTTATCTTTGGGATTAAAGGAATTCTTGCATGGTAATCAAGGGTTTGGCTTTGAACTGATGTCCGATCTGCTCCATGAATATAAGCTGGCCAAATGGACATTGTTGACCATCTGTCCCGTCTATTATCGGCCGAGTGTAGAGGTTTTCATAAAACCTACTACCACCAAAGGGGTAATTGAGTACTTTGAATTGGAAGGACTCAAATATAGCCCCAATCCAACCTTTGAATTTTATCGTGCTTATCGCGAACAGATTAACCAGATGAAAGCTGAAGTGGATGCTTCATTGCAGCATGACAATGCAGCTTTCTGCGGTTTCCTTATGATGTCTATGGGACAGGGGGACAGGTTCCTTGTCCCACTTAACTGAACGATGGGGTGGGACAAGGAACCTGTCCCCCTGTCCCAGAAGGAGACTACGATGACAAGCCAACCTGGTCAGCCTTTACCGGACTATCTTCAACCAGGCTTAAAAACTCTATTTGTGGGGTTTAATCCCAGTATCCGGTCGGGGGAGGTGGGCCACCACTTTGCCAGCCCCAACAACCGTTTCTGGAAGATCCTCCACGAAGCCGGGTTAACCCCGCGAAAATATAGGGCGATTGAAGATGCAACGCTGCTGGAGCTGGGTTACGGACTAACCAACATAGTGGCGCGCCCCACTCGTGCGGCTGCAGATGTAGACACCGCGGAATATGCGGCGGGTACGAAGTTACTGATACAAAAAATAGAACTTAATCTTCCTAAGGTGGTTTGTTTTGTGGGAAAGGGGGTATATCAGCTATACGCTCACCAAAGGCAAGCCGACTGGGGATTCCAGACCAGGGAGTCAGTGCCTGGGGTAGTGGACTTTGTTGCTCCCTCCAGCAGCGGATTAGTACGTATGAGTATGGCGGAGATTGTGGCCATATATAGATCACTCAGTCTGTTTTTGCGTCTTCCCAACGTTGATTTTTAACACCTGGTATGATCTTATCATGTATAATCCTGTTCCGAAAACCAGAGGCTATGTGCGAAGACACCGCCCCTTATTTCGGAAAAAGAGGCGTGGTTCTTCCGTTTGCCCGAGGAATACGGGACTAACAAAGTGCGACTGGTCAGACATAATTTCATTACGGAATAATTGATGGTGAGGGCTCTGGGCAACCAGAGCTTTTTATATTGTTAAGTAAGATGGCTAGACTAAAAGCGACTATAACTCAATGGAGTAAATGACGATATATATTAATAATTCCACATATAAGCCCGTTAAGTTTTTGCAAGCATTTATTGACATGGAGGATAATTCTACTTTGCCTGCGAAATTTGGGCCCTAATAGAAACGCATGTTTACCGGAAGAGGAGGATGCAGCCAGTTTGGATATCAATTCAAAAAATCGTCCAATGACCCCAATTCAGGATTTAGATATTAATGTGGCAGAAGGTCAGGAAAATCGGGCACAAAAATTAAAAGGCTCGGAAGAGCATTACCGAACTTTGATTGATAATGCATTGGATGCGATGTACATTACCGACCTCAACTATACCATTCTGGAGGCCAATAAAGCAGCTTGTGAACAAGGGGGATATACCTATCAGGAGTTGATTGGGATTAACGCTCTGGAAAAAATCGTCCACTCAGAATGGATTCTTAATAGCCAGGAGCAGATTAAGCGCTTACAGGAAACCGGCAGTGTTAAATATGAGAGTCTCAATGTAAACAAAGATGGCAGTTTGATGGAGGTTGAAGTACTCTCGCAGTTAGTCGAATATAATAATCAACCTGCTATTATGGTTTCTAATCGGGACATATCAGCCCGCAAGCGGACGGAAGAAGCGTTGAAATCCAGTGAGTTATTATACCGCATTATTTTTGAAAACTCGCCTTTAGGCATAATCTATTTGAATCAGCAAGCCAAGGTAATCAGCGCTAACCATCGCTTGGCAAAGCAGTTGGGGGCGCATTTAGAAATGCTTATAGGGCAAATAATGCCTTTAAATCATGGTAATGAGATTACCCTCAAGGAATTATTCTATAAGGCAGTGGCTGGTGAGGAGGCCATATTTGAGGGAGACTTTTATCCAGTGCCGGGTGGTGATCTTATGTCACTGAAAATTCTGTTTAGCCCGGTGAAAAAGGACGTAGGAGCTTGTGATGTCATTTGCATGGTAGAGGATATTACTGAGATTAAACGCCGTGAGCGGGAACTGCGGCAACTCTACACAGCTTTTGAGCAAAGCCCGTTCACGGTTGTCATAACCGACCGGCAAGGTATAATTCAATATACCAATCAGGAATTCGAACAAGTAACTGGTTATAGCCTGGTAGAAGCCATAGGTCAAAATCCCCGCATATTAAATGCTGGCACCTTACGCCGGGAACACTACCAGGAACTCTGGGCTACCATTCTGGATCGCAGGATATGGAAAGGTGAGTTGCATAACCGCAGAAAGAACGGAGAATTGTTCTGGGAGCGCGCTGCCATTGCCCCAGTGCTTGATGAATATGAAAAGATTATTAACTTTGTCGCCGTTAAAGAGGAGATAACTAGAGAAAAACTCATGGAACAGGTGAATGAGTTTGTAAGAACGATAGCCGTTAGTCCGGACACGCAAAAAAGTCTCTTGCATGCCTGCATAGCGGAAATTATACAGCTATTAGGGGGCAACATTGGAATTAATATCAGTTTAAGGGATTCGAAAACTAGTGTTATCGCCTGGGCCAGCACAACTCAGGAGATGAAATCCCTCCAGGATATGTTCGATCTCAATTCTGTAATGAGCAATGAAGATTGCTGGAAGCCTTGTATAGAGGAAAGCCGGGCAGTCATTATCAATAATTATAGTGAAGCATATCAGACCAAGCTGCCTGAAGGAAATGAATTGATTGAGAAGATGATGATCGTGCCGGTTATTGAGGCCTCGGGAGAAGTTGAGAATCTGGTGATTCTAGCTGGTAAAAGCACCAATTATACCAATTTGGATGCTGAAGTTGCCATTTATTTTAGCAAAAACGTAAGGGCTACGCTAAAGCACCGGCAAACAGAAAAGGACCTGGAGGAAAGCCAGACCAGAATGGGTATCATATTTGAGGCTATGCAGACCGGTATCGTGCTCATCGATCCACGCACCACGAACATAATTGAAGCCAACCAGACCACCCTGAATATGTTCGGGGGGAGCATGGAGGACCTTATAGGAAAACCTTGTCACAAGCTGCTTTGTCCGGCAGAGTGGAATAATTGCCCGGTATTGGATCTGCAGCAAGATATTGATAACGCGGAGAGCGTTATGATATGTAAAGACGGAAGCAGGAGGCCTATTTTAAAAACCGTTACCAGGGTTTGCATCGCAGGGCAGGAGTACTTGCTGGAGAGTTTTGTGGATATCAGCGAGCGTAAAGTAATGGAGGAGGATCTGCGTCAGGCAAAAGAAGCGTCTGAAGCTGCCAACCAGGCTAAGAGTATGTTCCTGGCCAATATGAGCCATGAAATACGTACTCCAATGAACGCTATTCTGGGATATGCTCAGTTGATGAAGAGAGATGCATCTCTGCTTCCCGAACAAAGAAGGAATCTAGACATTATTGGCAGGAGCGGCAATCATCTTCTGGACATTATCAATGATATTCTGGAAATGTCCAAGATCGAAGCTGGTCATATCACTCTAAATAAAGAAACCGTTAATTTTGCTGAGATGCTCAGTGATATCGAAAGTATGTTCCGCCTGCGTTGTGAAGAAAAGGGACTTGTCCTTTTGTTTGAAGGATGCACACCGCTCTCCCAGATTCTGAATATGGATCAGGGGAAAGTACGTCAGGTGCTGGTCAATCTACTGGGGAATGCCATCAAGTTTACCGGGGAGGGCGGCATTGCGCTGCGAATTAGTCAGAACTCAGAATCGCTGCCCATCGAAGGGGGTTCAGACCAAACTGTCTCCGGTGAGCGGGTGCGTATTACCATCGAAGTGGAGGATAGCGGCTGCGGTATATCACCGGAAGGATTCAGCCGGGTTTTCGAATCCTTTGAACAGGTGGGAAGCAAAAACAATCACGAGGGGGGAACCGGTCTGGGCCTGGCTATCAGCCGGAAATATGCTCAGATTTTGGAAGGAGATCTACGGCTGGCGCGGAGCGAGTTGAACAAGGGAAGCTTGTTTCAATTTACTTTTATGGCTGAAATAGGCGATGAACAGATGATTGATAGCCGGCAGCTAGCAGCCAGGACTGTAAAGGGGATAGCAGGGGACAAACGGGAGTGGCGAGTGCTGGTAGTCGATGACCGGGAGACCAACCGCGAACTTCTTCTGCAAATGTTGGAAGGAATAGGCTTTAAAGTCCGCCAGGCTGAGGATGGTGTGGAAGCAATCAAGCATTTTGAAGCCTGGCAGCCGGATGTAATCCTCATGGATTTAATGATGCCAGTAATGGATGGATACCAGGCCACCAACAAAATCAAATCCATGCCAAGAGGCGACATAACTCCGATTATTGCGGTTTCTGCCAGTGTTATGGAGGAAAATGATACCAAGGCCATTAAATGCGGCGCTGATCTATTTTTGCGCAAACCTTTTCGTGAAGAGGAGTTGCTGGAATATATCCGCCTCTTAACTGGCATAGAGTACCTTTACGCCAAGGAACCCGAGGAGGAAGAAGAAACCGCTATAGTAGTCATCAACCGAGCCCAAAACCCATGGAATGTAGACAGCCTGAATAGCATAAAAGCGGCGGTTGAAAGCGGGGATATGCACTTACTGCAGGATATTCTAAACAGGAAAATGCCGGAGGATCCTTTAACAGTGCAAAAACTAAAAGCACTGGCGGAGAATTATGACTATATTAATCTAAGTAATTGGCTAAATCTAATGTTGAGCGAAAGCGACAATTAAAAAAGGTAATACTGAAAAAATTTGCGGATGGCAATATTGCCATACTCTCAAAGAGCGGAGGTTATGGGCTTGGATCGAAATAGAGTTGAAAAAGCTAGGATAATGATAGTGGACGATACTCCAGCCAATCTTAAACTTCTTGATCAAATACTGCGAGATGCGGATTACCGAGTATTTGCCTTTCCCCGGGCTGAAATGGCGCTGCGAGCCGCTGGTCAAAACCCGCCTGATTTGATTTTGCTGGATATTAATATGCCGCAGATGAATGGTTATGAAGCCTGTGAAATTTTAAAAAAGGATCCTGAGCTCTGTGACATACCAGTTATGTTTATTAGCGCACTGAATGATGCCATGGATAAAGTACGCGCTTTTCAAGCCGGGGCTGTCGATTATATCAACAAACCCTTTCAGATCGAAGAGGTTCTAGCCCGCGTAGAAACCCATTTGAAAATGCGTCAAATGCATATGGAAATGGAGAAGTATAATCATCATTTGGAAGAACAGGTGGCTGAGCAGGTAAAAGAGATCGCCGAATCGCAGCTTGCTACCATCATTGCTCTGGCCAGACTGGCAGAATCGCGTGACGATACCACAGGGAAGCATCTGGAAAGGGTGCAGGCCATGTCCAAGACATTGACTGATAGGATGAAGACAGATGGATTATATGCTGAGTTGACCGAAAGCTGTTATGCCCAAAACCTATACTTTGCCTGTTCACTTCATGATATTGGTAAAGTAGGAATTCCCGACCGGGTTCTGCTCAAGCCGAGCAGGTTGACCATCGAGGAATTCGAGCTCATGAAAACCCATACCCTCCTGGGAGCAGAAACACTGCAAACCGTCTACGAAAAATACCCCAACAATCAGTTGATCAAAATGGCCCAAGCTATAGCTCGCTGGCATCATGAACGATGGGACGGTTCAGGTTATCCGGATGGTTTGGCCGGGAAAGCCATTCCCCTTTCCGCTCGCATCATGAGTGTGGTCGATGTCTATGACGCGTTGCGCAGCAATCGTCCCTATAAAGGAGGATTTAGTCATCAGAAATCACTGGACATCATGTTAGCAAGCAGTGGGCGGCAATTTGATCCTGCTATACTTTCAGCTTTTATACATGTTGAGCAGGAATTAGAAAGAATATTCGATCGCTATTCTGGAAAAGTTTAGGAAAAATTTACCCTTATAGCGATTTATAGATCTCACGGGGTGTTTTTGCAGGATTCCCACCGTTGATTTATTACTGCCTGGTATAACCAGATCATTCTTCGTTTCGTTTCGAAAACCAGAGGCTGTTATTGTGAACATCCTCTGGTTTTTATCAGCTTATCCTTTCGCAGGATTTTTACTGCGTTTTTTATTTTTACTGATTTTATCATTGGGTTTGTCCATTTTCTCATCATACTCGCGGTTTACCATTTGCAATTCTTTGGCAAGAGCCTTTTCGTCGGGATTGGTTCTATCATTCATATTTACACCTCCCTTCAATCTTTTATTAGTATTTTGTTTTATAAATGAATTTATATACAAATAACTAAATTTGAGGTGAAAATACGGTTCAATCAATAAAATAATACTATCGATTAATATGGCTTTTATCAGTGCAAGACTTGATAGGGATTGGGGAAGATTAAAAAATAAACGCAAGGAAGGTTCATTTTTTAATTATGAAAGTAACTTCATATTTTATTTCGGTTCTGACTACAATTGCTTTGCTGATAACGATAGGTACCGGTCTGGGAATGAGATCATTAGGCATATGGGCTTTTCAATTGCATAAGATAGCTGGAATTTTTTCCGTAACCCTGGGTATTATTATGGCGGTATTGTTCTTCTTTAGCATAAGTACATTAGGGAAGCCTACTGCTGGCTCATCAAATAAATAAGGCAGTCGCTCGCCTCAATGCAGAAGGGCGCAGGGTGTAACCCCCGCGCCCTCAGGTGGTTTTAGTTGGGTCATACCCCGGCCAGTTTAGCAATGCGTTGTCCCGGATTATCGGGATAGAGTCCGCCATGATAGCAGACGACTGCTGCAATATCATAATTAGCTAGCTTCCGTAAGGAATTGTGGGCAAGATCCGTATCCAAGTTTAATAAGGCGGGAGCTGGAACCAAGGCTCCATCCTCAATAAACAAAGCATCACCAGCTATTAAGACTTTGCTCTGGTGCAGATAAAGACACAAATGCCCGGGCGTATGGCCCGGGGTATGTATGATCGTCATTCCACCGCAGAGCGGTAAAACTTGTCCGTCAGCTAGAGTTCGATCTACAGGAACGGTGAACATTTTAAAGTTTGCGAATACTTTGAACACTGCCTCACGCTGTTCCGGCGACATTAATTTGAAATGTTCATCAGTATTCAGCCTTTCCGCACTGGGAGCTTTGGTGGGTGGCAAATCACCTTGGATATAGGCTTTCTCCTGCTCATGGGCCAGCACTTCGATTTTATGATCAGACGCCTTGACCATAGCCCCCAGGTTGCCTATGTGATCAATATCGTGGTGAGTCATGATTATCTTAGTAATGCTGTCCCAATTAGCACCGGCTGCACCCGCTACTTCTTGCAGTAAAGCCAATTGGCCCGGATGTCCGGTATCAATCAATACTACTTCACCATTGCCGTTCAGTAGTACAGGATAAACATGTTTAACCTGGCCCATTATATTTGCTGATAGCTCCAACATTTCCACTCCATTTGCGATTTTCATTCGGGTGCCCCCTTTGTTATCATTTTTCCAAACTGTTTCTATAATTCTATTCACTTATCTGCCAATGGGCAAATTGGTTTTCTATTTATATGACTCGTTTACAATAGTTCCAAAAGCAATTTTATTTCGTAAGGGTTTAAGCGCTCTATTAAAACCTATGGACCTGACCACATCTGAACAACCAACCATCGATGATAGGATGGTTTAATTTATTTTTCGGAAAATATTAGCATTTCTATACCTGCAAAGGCGTAAGGTGTTATTGAAGGATATTGTTTTCAAGAGGTTATTATTATGAAATTAAGTGAAATAATGAGTCATAATCTAATAGTTTTAACTCTGGAGCATACCATAAGAGAGGCTAGCCAGATCTTCCTGGATCACCAAATCGATGGGGCACCGGTGGTGAACGAAAAAAGAGAAATATTGGGCTTGCTGACCAAAAGCCATATTTATCGGGTGATGGCTCGGGGCGAAAAGCCGTCGACCCTGGTGGGAGAGGTTATGAAACAGGGCCTTATTGTAGGTCATCCTGATGAGCAAGTAAGAGAGCTTATTAAGACCAACGTAGGACGGATGCCCGTCATGGATAAAAACACGGTTATCGGAATGATTACCCGCACTGATCTGGCTAAAGCCTATTTTGACTCGTTCAACTCCATATCCAATGAATTCTCAACCATATTAAATTCTACTCATAATTTAATTATTTCCATTGATAGAAACGGCAGAATTAATCTATTAAACCGGGCTGCTGAGAAATTTCTCGGTTTAAAGAGTACGGCGGTTCAAGGCCGCGATATCATGAAAATTTTCCCCAATAGCGGGCTGCTTGAAATCCTGGAGACGGGTTCCACCAAACCTGTGCAGAAGATAAAGCTAAATAACCGTATGTTTATTTCCAATCGTTCCCCCATCAAAGAGGGGAAGAAAATTATTGGCGCGGTAGCCGTTCTTCAAGACATTTCTGAACTGGAGAGTATATCCCGGGAATTGGAAAACGTAAAGGAATTAAATAGAGAGATGGATGCTTTAATAGAATCCTCCTATGATGGGCTTTACCTAACCAATGGAGCGGGGGTTACCCTGCGGCTCAATGAAGCTTTTGAAAAACTGACCGGGGTGAACAGCAGTGAACTGATAGGTCGTAATGTGGAAGATTTGGTTAACGAAAGAGGAATTGTTTCCGAATCGGTAAGTGCCTTAGTATTAAAGGAAAAGAAGCCGATAACCATTATGCAGAAAACCATAACTGGAAGGCTGGCTTTAACTACCGGAACCCCCGTTTTTGATAGGAAAGGTAAAATATTTCGGGTGGTTTCCAATGTCAGGGATATAACGGAGCTGATTTTGTTAAAACAACAACTGGAGCAAGCCCAGGGATTGAGCAGGCATTATGAATCCGAGCTGCGGGCCCTGCAGATACAGTACTCCGGTTCAGAAAAACTCATAGTTAGTTCCCGGAAAATGAAAGATCTGTTGGATACAGTGATCCGCTTAGCCCAGGTTGATTCGACCGTATTAATAACCGGTGAATCGGGAACGGGCAAAGAACTAATTGCCGAGACCATACACAATAACAGCTTGAGGAAAAACGGACCGTTTATTAAAATAAACTGTGGTGCTATATCCCACAATCTACTGGAAACGGAATTGTTCGGCTATGATTCCGGCGCCTTCACCGGAGCCAAAAAAGGCGGCAAGGCAGGTTATTTCGAACTGGCCCATGGGGGAACCCTGCTCCTGGATGAGATAAGTGAGCTGCCTTTTCACTTGCAGGTAAACTTACTGCGGGTGCTTCAGAGCAAAGAACTCATCCGGGTAGGGGGAGAAAAAACCATACCCATCGATGTTCGCATTATTGCTGCCACTAACCGGGATATTCTGGGGATGGTCGAAAAGAACGAATTTCGTAAAGACCTCTACTACCGTTTAAATGTGGTTCCGGTTGAGGTTCCGCCACTAAGGGAAAGAAAAGAAGAGATTCCCGTTCTGGCAGCCCATTTTGTCCAGCTTTTTAATAAAAAATATAAAATGGTGAAAAAACTGTCCACCAATGTGATTGATGTCCTTATGGAATATGACTGGCCCGGCAATGTCAGAGAGCTGGAAAATATTGTGGAAAGACTGATAGTAACTACTCGTGGAAATGTTTTGTCCTGTAAAGACCTGCCCTTACATCTTAAAAACAATTCTAATAAAGAAAAACACCCTCAAATTTCGATTACAGGGATAATTCCGCTGCGGGAAGCTGTGGAATGTCTGGAAAAGCAAATAATAGAACAGGCTTATAGTCGTTATAAATGTACGCGCGAGGTTGCCAAACAACTGGAAGTCGATCCTTCTACCATTCTAAGAAAAGCAGCCAAATATGGAATATCACCAGGTGATCTTAATACGTAGAGGCAGGCAAAAGAACCGCCCCCATGCCTGCCCAGTAGAGAACGGGGTTATGTCATCCTGAGCGCCAGCGAAGGATCTTATTCCTCTCCGAGGGGAAGATTCACCCCTACGGGCACCACTGATGTGCCGTATTACGGCACGGTTAAGGTTGCTTCACTACGTTCAGAATGACAGAACAAAATGTCCCCATGGCTTCTATTTGACTAGTGGTGGCAACAAGGTGAAGGTTCTCTTGTTTTCCCATCGTTTCTACTGACTAATACATCTGACCACTAAAACTGCGATTAAACCAATTCCATAAAGCAACCTCTCCCAAGGCAGGGTGGTGTATAGTAGGGAGTTCTCTTAATTTTAAAAGTTCCTTGGTCGGCCCTGTCACTACTACTCCATATACCTTTATGCCATTCTTCTGAACATAATCGTTTCTATTATCAAGCTGCAGATCGGCACGATTGCCGCGGTACAATTTCTCAGCAGTTGTTTTGTTTTCAACCAGGAATTGCATGTTATCCAAGAAGTATTTTTGCCCGTTCGAGTCATCATCTTGGCCAAAAGAAGAAAAACCCCAAACGCCGCCAAAAGCTGACAGGGGATACCCAGTCTTATAGGGGAAATCACCGCTGTCCTCCAAACCTGTATAGACTGCATACCAGCATATATCCAAGTCATAATCTTTAAATAATTCTTTTATCTCGTCAATACTGTAGGTGGTGTCAAACGAAACAGCCATCTCCGCAACAGTACCTTCGGGCAGTATGGTTAATGCTTTCCAAACGTCTTCAGAAGGAGCAGACACTTGAACCGGTTGATCTATACCCGCAGAATTTTGGGCAGGATATACAAAGTAAAGATTATTCCTATAGGCGCCATCTTTCCAGTTCCAATCCCTAGAAATGAAATTAAAAAATTGATTAATATTTAGATTGCCAACTAATATGCTTTCTTTACCCACTCTTTTTTGGAGAACATAAGTGCCATGGGCCGTAAAGTAGGGCTTTATCTCTACACTACTTTGACCCCAGCTAGCACTTGAAAAATACCAAGGGGGTAAGGGTGGGGAAAATAAAATACTCGGTTGTATTGAAACATTAGGAAATGTAAACTCAATCAATGTGGCTGCAGCCTTTTGAACCCTGTAAAGCCTGGAATTCTCCTCTCCCCGATTAAAATAGTAGCTAGATGAAAGCAGGCCGGCTATGGCTAAAACAAAAAATAGGCTTAGCAAAAATAGGGTGAGGCTAAATCTGTTTTTGTATTTTGCCCGTCTTAATATTCGGGCTTGCTTACGTTCATCTATTGAATAGTCCGTTTGCTGGGACAATTTGCCCTTTTTCAAGGGCTCGGTATTAAGGATATCTTCGTCCAATATTTGGTGACAGGTAGTACAGGTTTCTAAATGCGATTCTATAGCCTGTTCCTCTTCAATAGTCACATTTCCCTTAAGATACCTTGCTTTTATCTGATTATACTCATCACAATTCATCGGTCATCACCTCTCTAACTTTTTGACGTGCCCGCAGCAAACGCACTTTTACTGCCGAAAGACTAATATTTAAAATATCTGCAATCTCTTGATAAGTAAAATCATAATAATCTCTTAGAATTATTATTTGGCGGCTGTTATCTGGCAGCGAATGCAAAACCCTTGACCACTGCAACAAATTTTCCTTAGCTAAATAGTCTTGTTCAGGACTAGCTACTATGTTGGGGTTGATATTATTAAGAATTTGAGGGTCAGTTTTTATGGATTTTTTATCTTTTCGATACCAATCTATATAAGTGTTGTAGGCGACCCGAAAGAGCCAAGGACGAACCTTTTCTCCCCCGTAAGATTCCAAGTTTTCATATGCCTTTAGGAATGTATCATGCAACAGGTCCTCAGCTGTCTGAGGATGCCCAGAAAGCTGTACCAAATATTTATACAGGTCATTCATATGGTAGATGTATACCTCTTCTAATGAACCTGCTTTCATCTCATACCCCTTTCCTAAGAACAACGTTTAAGCAAGGAAAAAAGTTACACCCATTAAGACCGACAATAATACAAACTATATATTGTCCGTTATAGCAAATAATGTCAAATGGGGTAGGGGGAACAGTCTTGACGGTTCTTTGGTTTCCTTTGGGTTATTTTATGGTAACATACCATAAAATAGCTTATTGCTTTTGCAGCAGGTCGGCTGTGCCTTTATTACTTCGTCCCCATATATTCGGTAAAAATCTTTTGCGTTGGAATGTATGCAAATTCAATTAAGGAGTAATGATTTTGAAAGAATATACGAGAGAATATCCTTTATTTTCATTATGTGGACTTAATTGTGGCCTTTGTCCACATTATCATACCAATGGCCTATCCAAGTGTCCTGGATGCGGGGGGCAGGATTTTCATTTGAAACATCCTGCGTGCCCGGTTATTACTTGTAATAGAAAACATGACAATGTTGAATATTGTTTTCAGTGCTCTTATTATCCGTGCGAAAAATATAGGAATCCCAGTAAAGTGGATTCCTTTATTTCCTATCAAAAAGTTATCTCTGATTTTGAAAAGGCTAATAGAGGAGGCATAGATAACTACAAAACAGAACTGGATGAAAAGGTCGATATTCTTGAATTCCTGATCAATAACTATAATGATGGAAGAAGAAAAAACTTCTACTGTATCGCGGTTAATCTTTTGGAATTGACAGATGTGAAGGATGTTGTGGCAGAGATTAACAGTAAAATAAGTAAACTGGATATCGATACGAAGAATAAAATTGACCAAATAATTTCTTTGTTTAAAGCTAAAGCAAAAAAGGCAAATATTGAATTAAAATTAAGAAAATAGTATCCATGGTGGGACGGAGAGAACCGTCCCCCTGTCGCGTGTCATCCTGAGCGTCAGCGAAGGATCTTACTCCTGACGCATTAAATATTAATAAACCGTGATGGACCCATAAATAGGGTCCTTTTTTTATGTCCTGCTATATGCATGAGCTGTCTGCCCAAATGCCGCCAGTCCGTAAAATAAGGACTGCAAAACTGCCTGCGAATAAACGCCCAAAACCTTGTACAGCACTTCACAATGCCGCCATATGGGAATCCGTAAAAAGGACATGGGCCTTGCCCTGCATAACTGCAGGAGACTGCCTCAAAATTGCGGCGGTTACCCGGGAGCAGAAGCCGCCCAAGCGCCTCGCAATATCCAATAATAAATGTCTAGATGCCTAGAAATAGGCAATTGCGACCATGGCACGGAGTTTGCGATTAATGATTGGCGCAGAGGTTTTTACCTCTGGCATCATACCATTCCGATCATGCCAAGGGGAGGTGGAGCGCAATCATTGATGAGAAAGACTTAACTGAGACAGTGATGAGTAACGAGTACGGGAAAGGAGACGAATCTTCATGAATCGTAATATTCTCCTGAACAAGGATGAGGAAATCGGCTTTATTACCATAAACCGACCTAAATATCTTAATGCTTTGGATCGACCTACGGTTGAAGAGCTTTCCGAGGTTATTGATCTGGTAACCGTTGATGATGAGATAAAAGTAATAATTCTTACTGGAGCAGGCGATAAGGCTTTTGTCGCCGGGGGCGACATTGGTTTCATGAAAGAGTTGACTCCAGTAGATGCACGAAGATTTGCAACATTTGGGCAGATGGTTCTAAGAAAACTTGAGTCTTTACCCAAACCGGTTATTGCTGCTATTAATGGCTTTTGTCTGGGTGGCGGCTGTGAACTGGCTATGGCCTGTGATTTCAGTATCGCTTCCACCAAGGCCAAATTTGGACAGCCAGAGGTGGGTCTGGGGGTAACCCCGGGATTCGGAGGGACCCAGCGTTTGCCCCGTTTGATAGGTCTAGGCCGGGCCAGACAGCTTCTGTATACGGGTGACACTATCGATGCGGAAGAAGCTGTACGGATAGGATTGGTTAATGCCGTGGTGCCCGATGATGACCTTATGAATTACGTCACTAATATTGCTAGGCGAATTATAGCCAAGGGTCAGATGGCAGTACGATTCAGCAAGGATGCCGTAAACAACGGGATGCAGACCGATATTGACAGGGCAATGACCATAGAAGCAGACATTTTCGGACTATGTTTTAGCACCCAAGATCAGCAGGAAGGTATGACTGCCTTTCTTGAAAAGAGAAAGCCTCAGTTTACCGAAAAATAGTTGGACTTAAGGTGCTTAACCAGTTGTTGGCTCGAAATCTATTCTCGGCCACGAAGGAGGAGAGTTTATGGAAAGAATTTTACCTTTTAATGACGACCACAAAATGTTTCAAACCGCTTTTGCGAAGTTCGTTGTTTCGGAAATGGTGCCATATTACACCGAGTGGGAAGACAATGCGATTGTCTCCCGAGAAGTCTTTGCAAAAATGGGAGCCTTGGGATTCCTGTGTCCATGGGTAGCAGAGGAATATGGCGGCGCTGGAGCAGATTTTCTCTATTCAGTTATAGTTGCTGAAGAAATCGCCCGGCAGGGGTGCAGAAGCGTTTTCGCCTGGCTGCATAGCGATATTGTTGCTCCCTATATAGGGACCTACGGGACTGCGGAACAAAAAGCCCGATGGCTGCCTGGGATTGCCAGCGGAGAGCAAATCCTGGCGGTGGCTATGACTGAGCCGGGAGCGGGATCTGACCTGGCTGCCATGCGTACCCGGGCGGTAAAAGATGGTGACGATTATATTATCAACGGCTCCAAAACCTTTATATCCAATGGGGTATTGGCAGATCTGGCGATTGTCGCCGCCAAGACTGATACCAGTGCCGGAGCCAAAGGCATCACACTTTTTGTTGTCGAATATGGCACTCCCGGTTTTGCCAAAGGCAAACAGATACCCAAAGTAGGATTGCATGCTCAGGATACTGCGGAAATGTTTTTTGAGGATTGCCGGGTACCGGCAGCTAATATTTTGGGCGGGGAGGGCAA
This sequence comes from Syntrophomonadaceae bacterium, assembly GCA_963665865.2. Lineage (GTDB taxonomy): Bacteria > Bacillota > Syntrophomonadia > Syntrophomonadales > Syntrophomonadaceae > PHAA01. The sequence goes on from CAXXWF010000001.1 coordinate 1,268,122, forward strand.
CGGCTTCAAATGCCTGATGCAAAAACTGCAGCAGGAGAGAATCATGGTTTCTCTGGTGGCGCAGGCGTCAGCGGAACGGTGTTTGGAATTAACTCTTGATTACGTAAAGACCAGAAATATATTTGGCCAGCCGTTAAGTAAATTCCAGAACACCCAGTTTACCCTGGCGGAAATAGCCAGCGAAATTCAGGTCGGCAGGAGTTTTATTGACCAGCTGGTCTTGCAGCACATGGCCGGCAAAGATGTAGTACAGGAAGTAAGTATGGCCAAATATTGGATCTGTGAGATGGAAAATCGGGTAGCCTCGAGATGTCTGCAGTTATTCGGCGGTTACGGCTACTGCAAGGAGTATGAAATATCCAGGATGTGGACGGATGCCAGAATTCAGACCATATACGCCGGTACGTCCGAAGTAATGAAGCTGGTTATCAGCCGCGGTCTGGGACTCTAGTTTAGCAGAAAGGAGCAATGAACCATGAAGATAGAGGGGAAAACAGCTATTATCTCGGGCGGCGCATCCGGTTTGGGAGAAGCGGTCGCACGGAGACTGGCAGGATTAGGGGCTAAGGTAGTCATACTTGATCTCGATGAAGGAAGAGGTACGGCCCTGGTAAATGAATTGGGAGGCCAGACCGCCTTCGTTAAGACTGATATATCTGCACCGGAAGATGTCCAGCAATCCGTTGCTTTTGCCAAGGATAAATTCGGGAAAATCGACATCGTCGTAAATTGTGCGGGGATCTCATCAGGAGCCAAGGTTGCCAGCAAAAAAGGACCGCACGATTTGGCCTATTTTAAAAAGGTCATTGATATTAACCTAATTGGGGTATTTGACGTGATACGGTCAGCGGCATTTCAGATGCTGCAAAATGAGCTCAACGAAGAAAAGGGAAGAGGGGTAATTATCAATACTGCGTCGGTGGCTGCCTTTGATGGTCAGATCGGTCAGGCCGCCTATGCTGCCAGTAAAGCGGCTCTGGTAGGCATGACCCTGCCTCTGGCTCGTGATTTGTCCGGGGATGGCGTCCGGGTTGTAACTATATGCCCTGGCCTCTTTGACACTCCGATGATGGCCAAACTGCCTGAACAGGTTCGCATAGATCTCGCCAAAACAGTGCCTTTCCCGTCCAAATTAGGCGCTCCTGACGAGTTTGCCATGTTGGTTCAGCAGATCGTTGAAAATCCCATGTTAAACGGGGAGACGATCCGCTTGGATGGTGCCATTCGCATGAGTCCGCGATAAACAGCGGGAAGAATAGATCTCCAGTTAATCCTCAATGCAGAAATAACTGGTTTTGATAATGGTTACAAAGGGAGGTAATGAATAATGAGAAGAGTTGCGGTAATAGGTACAGGGCACTCCAAGTTCTGTTTTAACTCACCGAAAACATCTGTGGAAATGCTGGCCGAGGTGGCTATGGATGCCATTAATGAAGCCAACCTTACCCCGAAAGATATTCAGGCGGTCAATGTAGGCAACGTTTTGGGAGATTTTGAAGAGGGTCAGGGTATGGTCCAGTCCTTCTTTGCCAACGATATAGGCTGCTTTAATGTAGCTGCCAGTCGTTTTGAGGGAGCCTGTGCATCCGGCAGTATGGCCGTAAGAGATGCCGTCATGTGGGTCGCCTCAGGCTACTATGACATCATGTTGGTGGGAGGCGTGGAGAAATGCACCGCCATGTCAACCGGTCTGGCTACGCGCACCTTTGCCATGTTCGGAGATTCTCGCTATGAATATCCGGCCGGTTTCACCTTTCCAGCCGTATTTGCACTTTTGTCCCACCTGTATTCCAGTAAATACGGTATTCCCCTGGCCACCCTGAAAGAGCAAATGGCTGCCGTATCCGTGCAGTCTCATGAATATGCCATGTTAAACCCCAATGCTCAGATCCAGAAGGCCATTAGCAAAGAAGATGTGCTAAAAAGTTTCACGGTGTCCAGCCCCATCCAGCTGCAAGATGCTTGCCCGTTCTCCGATGGAGCCGCGGCAGTGGTTATAGCTTCGGAAGAGGCTGCAAAAAGGCTGGTTAAGAAGCCGATCTATTTTGCCGGCATAGGGCAATCATCTTCTGGAAAACTGAGCTCGCAGCATAAATATCTGCCGCGCATTCGCGCCCGAGAATTGGCATCTGAGCAATCATACCGGATGGCCGGTTTGACACCCTCTGACATGGATCTTTGCGAACTCCACGATTGCTTCAGCATTGCTGCCATGATTGCGGCCGAAGGACTGGGCTTCTTCGAGTATGGCAAATCAGGCGAGGCGTGGGAAAATGGCGAAACCAGGATAGGGGGCAAAATTCCCATTAACCTATCCGGCGGGTTGAAGGCCAAGGGACATCCTATCGGGGCTACTGGAGTATCCCAAGTGTATGAAATAACCCGTCAATTAAGAGGAGATATGGCCGCCCAGGGCAGACAGGTTGAAGGAGCTAAAAACGGTATTATCGATACCCTGGGCGGAGATGGAGTATTGATCAGCATGATTCTAACAAATCAGTAAAGGGGGTTTTAACATGGAATATAAACTGACTTTTAAGGACTATAACAAAGCCCTTAAGCAGGATAAATTACTGGGACTGAAGTGTAATGATTGCGGAACTATCACCTGTCCGCCGATGATGGTCTGTGCAGAATGCGCCAGCACCAACCACGAAATTGTTCAGTTGAGCGGAAAAGGCAAGATAGCTACCTTTACCACCTCTTTTATCGCTGCTGAGGGCCGCGAAAACGAAGTCCCTTACACCATTGTAATGGTGGAGCTGGATGAAGGTCCCTGGATAATGGGTAACTTGGTATCCATGGATACGAAAAAAGTTACGATGGACGTTATCGGTAAAGCGGTGCAATTGGGCAGTAGAGTGTACCCGGGCGATAAGTATTCTAATGGGGATATGGCCAGAGTGGCCTTTAGCTTGCTGGAGTAAGCAGAAGGAGGGCATATTATGAGTTTACCTTTGGAGGGTATCAAAGTACTGGATCTATCCAGATATCTTCCTGGTCCTTTCTGCACCCAGATTCTGGCTGATTTTGGAGCGGAAGTGATCAAGGTAGAAGATCCGAGGGGCGGGGATCTAGGTCGTTCTGTACCTCCGCTCATCGAGGGGGAGAGTGCCCGATTCTACACGGTAAATCGCAACAAAAAGAGCATTACGTTAGATCTTAAGCAGGATGCCGGCCGGGATATCTTTAGAAAGCTGGCCGCTTCAGCTGATATTATCGTTGACCAGTTCCGACCGGGGGTAATGAAAAAAATGGGGCTGGGCTATGAAAATTTGCAGACGATAAATCCAGGAATAATCTATTGCGCCATTACCGGCTATGGGCTGACTGGACCCATGAATGATAGGGCTGGTCATGATCTGAATTATCTAAATATAGCCGGAGTAACCGGACTAACTGGCGCTTACCAGGGTATGCCCGTCATGTCCGGGGCGCAGATAGCGGATATTTCCGGAGGAACTCTTTATGCAGTTATCGCCATTCTCATGGCCCTGGTCAGCCGCGCCAAGGATGGTCAGGGCCAGCTCTGTGACATCGCTATGATGGATTGTTCCATAAGTCTTTTGGCCTATACCCTGGGAGAATGGGCCGGCTGGGGCAGACTTCCGGAAATGGGGAATGAGATCCTTACAGGCGGATATGCCTTTTACAACATTTATAAGACCAAGGATGGCAAGTATGTCGGCTTGGGAGCGGTGGAAGATAAATTCTGGGCTGAATTCTGTGAGAAAGTTGATCGCCGGGAGTATATCAAACTGCAGTGGAATACCACCCTGCAGCCGGATATACAGGCAGATATCCGGGCCATTATGCTCACTAAGACGAGAGACCAGTGGGTGGAGTATTTTGCAGACTGTGACATCTGCTTCACCCCGATCTTGACGATGGAAGAGATGTGCGGCCATCCTCAGGTCACTGCCCGGGAAATGATTCTGAAACTTACCAATGTCAGGGGCTCGGGAAAAGATGTGGCGTTGACCGGGGTGCCAATAAAATTATCAGGAACTCCTGGTGAAGCAAAATTAACCTTTCCTAAACTGGGAGAACACAATCAAGAGATCCTCAAACGTGCAGGATATACGGCTAAAGAGATTAAGAGATTTCGCGACCAGAAAATAATATAACGCGGAATATTCCGGTTTAACTGAATAAGGGCGGATGATATTCCGCCATGGGTTGATCAGAAGGGAGGAGTTCTCGTGAGTTTGGCAGAGGAGTATAAGCGTAAACTGGTCAATGCAGACGAAGCAGTAAAAGTAATCAAATCTGGCGATTGGGTCGATTATGGATCATTTGCTGGTCAGGTCAGGGATCTGGATGAAGCCCTGGCCAAAAGAAAAGACGAGTTAAAAGACGTAAAAATATGGTCGACGGTTAATCCCTATCCAACGCAGGTAAATATAGCGGATCCTCGAGGAGAAACATTCATATGGCACACCTGGCATGCTTCCGGTGCTGACCGCAAAATTGCCAAGGCCGGAAAACCTGTCTATTATGCACCAATCAAATATTCGGAAGTACCCCGCTATATAAGGGAAAGGATAGTGCCGCTTGATGTGGCTATGCTGCAGGTATGTCCCATGGATAAACATGGATATTTCAATTATGGGCCGCAATGCAGTTTTGCCCGGGCGGTCTGCGACCGGTCCAAAGTCATTATCGTAGAAGTCAACGACAAACAGCCGCTTTCTTTAGGCGGTTATGAAGAAGCTATTCATATTTCGGAAGTTGACTATATTGTGGAAGGCAGCAACCAAGCGATGCCCCAAATCCCCTCTCCGCCGCCTACCGAGGTTGATAATAGGGTAGCCGCATTCATTCTGGAAGAAATCAGCGATGGCTGCTGCATTCAATTGGGTATTGGGGGGATGCCCAATGCGGTCGGTATGGCCATAGCCGCATCTGACTTGAAAAACCTGGGCTGTCATACCGAAATGCTGGTAGATGCTTACGTCTACATGCATGAGGCTGGCAAATTAACCGGGAAATACAAGGGGGTGGATCCCGGTAAAATGGTCTATACCTTTGCTCTGGGGACCCAGATGCTTTATGATTTTATCGATGCAAATCCCAAGTGTGCCGCCTACCCGGTTAATTACACCAATAAACCCTCCATCGCAGCGTTAAACGATAAATTAATTACCATCAACAATGCTATAGAAATTGATTTGTACGGCCAGGTGAATTCTGAAACTTCCGGGACTAGACATATAAGCGGCACAGGCGGCCAATTGGACTACGTCCTGGCTGGTTGGGAATCAAGGGGCGGTAAATCCTTTATATGCATGCCATCTGCCAACATTGGCAAAGCCGGAGAGATAAAAACCAGAATCGTTCCTACTTTAGCACCGGGTGGCATTGTCACCGATCCTCGGTCAGTCGCTGATTATGTTGTAACCGAATTCGGTAAATTTGCGATGAAAGGTATGACTGTCTGGCAGCGCGCCGAAGGGCTGATCAACATTGCTCATCCTGACGTAAGAGATGATTTGATAAAGGCGGCCGAGGCCCAGGGCATCTGGCGTAAATCAAACCGCATTGGCTGACTTGGCTCGACTGTGAAATATTGAGGTAAGGGGGGACTCATATGTTAGAGAAGGAATATCAAGATAAACTGATATCCATAGAGGAAGCGGCTCGCACGGTGCAATCAGGCGATGTGGTGGGTTTGGGTCTGGCGATCGGATCTGCCTCAGCCGACATTATAAATGCTATTCTGGATCGAGCTGAAGAACTACAGGATGTCAGGATAGTGGATACGATTGGGCTGCGTCCCTGCAAATTATATGATCCGGAATTCATGTTTACAATTGATGGGCATATCAATTATATGCCGGCTTTCAGCATTGCCACCGGACGGAAGATGAATAATGCCAAGCAGGCAGATTTTTATCCGGTGATGAGCTCGGATCTGGCTGATAAGTTTTGGCATAAATCAGACGTATTCATGGCGATGGTCGCCCCGCCCAATGCCAATGGCTTTGTAAACCTCGGGCTTACCAATTTCTATACCATGGAGGCCATTCGGGAAGGCAAAGCATCTGGAAAACAACGGGTTACCATCGGCGAAGTTAATGATCAGATGCCGGTAATCTACGGAAACAATTGGATGCATATCTCGGAATTCGATTATTTCGTCGAAAACTCAACCCCGATTCCTACCTTTGGCAGAGGCCAACCTAACGAAACGGATAAGAGCATAGCTGCTTATGTACTGGATTTGATTAATGACGGTGATACCATTCAAATGGGTATAGGCGGTATCCCGGAAGCAGTGGTGAGCGGGTTGGAGGGTAAGCAAGACCTGGGAGTAGTTACCGAAATGTTTCCCATCGGATTGCCGCAGCTGGTGGCTAAAGGCATCATTACGAATAACCGCAAGCCATTTCACAAAGGAGTCACCGTGGCTACCTTTTGCATGGGTGACGAAGAGATGTACAAATACGCGCGGGAAAATCCCGCCTGCGAATTTTATCCTTCTTCATATACCAATAACCCAGCTTTCATTGCTCAGCACCCCAATATGGTGGCCATGAATATGGCCTTACTGGTCGACCTTAGTGGGCAAATCAATTCCGAGGGGTTTGGTCACACCCAGATAAGCGGTTCGGGCGGACAGTTTGACTTTATGATTGGCTCCTTCTGGTCACAGGGAGGGAAGGGGATTACCCTGGTGAGTTCTTCGCGAGTATTGAAAGATGGTTCGCTGTCATCATCGATAGTACCTGAGCTTCCTGTAGGTTCCCCGGTTACCGTTCCCCGCACTTATGCCCAGTATGTAGTTACCGAATATGGTGTTGCTAACCTGCGGTATAAATCCAGGACTGAGAGGGCCAAGGAATTAATTGCGGTAGCACATCCCGACCTGCGCGGGGAACTACGCGCCAGTATGAAAAAGAACTTCTATCCATTTGCTAGTTTGAAATAACTGGGACAGGTGGGACAGGGGGACGGCAGACTGTGTGAAAAGTCGGGTCACAGAAAAGGGAAAAATGATATAAAAGTCGAATATAAAGGGTGATAGCGAGGTGGAAGCATGGCCTATATACACGGCGAAGATCGGCATCAAATCACCCTTTTTCCTGAAGCTGTAGATGACTATATAAGTGAAGAAAATCCGGTGCGGGTTATTGAAGCATATGTTAACACACTGAATTTGGCGGAACTGGGCTTTTTAAAAACTGAACCTAAGGATACTGGCCGCCCGCCATATAATCCGCAAGATCTTCTGAAACTGTACATTTATGGATATATGAATCGGATTCGTTCATCCAGAAGACTCGAGACAGAAGCAGGTAGAAACTTAGAATTAGTATGGCTGCTGCGCAAATTGAAGCCCGACTTTAAGACCATAGCAGATTTTCGCAAAGATAATAAAGAACCAATAAAAAATGTTTTTAAAAACTTCAGCCGGTTGTGCAAAGAATGGGAATTATACGGCAAACAAATGGTAGCTGTGGATGGATCCAAATTCAGAGCCAGCAACTCCAAACGCAATAACTTCAACGAAAAGAAAATACAGCGGCAGCTTAAATATATAGATGAAAAAATAAATACCTATCTGCAGGAACTGGATGCCAATGATAAAGGTGAAGCCCATATCCATGTTCCCAGCCGCGAGGAGATTAAACAGCGAATCGAGGAGCTTAACCAGAGAAAAACCAAATACAACGCCATGCAGGAAAGGATGGCAATCACCGGAGAAACGGAGATTTCTACAACAGACCCTGATGCCCGGCTTATGAAAGCAAATAATAATGGTGTAGATGTCAGTTACAATGTTCAGACAGTTGTAGATCAAAAACACAAACTAGTAGTGGATACCGAAGTGATAAATAACTCGGCCGATCAAGGTCACCTTAATGATATGGCTTGCAAAGCCCAGGAAATATTTGAGATAGAAGAGATCAAAGCCCTGGCCGATAAAGGTTATTACTCTACTAACGATTTGATAAAATGCGAAGAAAACCATATAGAAACCTATGTAGCCAAGCCTAAACCCAGTGTTAACATTCCTGATCCGAAATTTAGCCAGGAGCACTTTAAATATACCAAAGAACAGAATCATTATATATGTCCGGTAGGCCAAATACTCTATGCCAGTCGGAAAAGAAGAGTAAACGATGTAGAATATCAAGATTACAAAAATTTCAGAGCCTGCCGCAACTGTGAAATGAAGGAACGCTGCACCAAAAGCCAGAAAGGGCGGCTAATTTCGAGGAATCTTAACCAGGAATTTTTGGATAAGGTTGATAAACGAACCAGGGACAACAAAGAACTATATGTACAAAGACAAATGCTGGTGAACATCCCTTCGGGACGGTAAAGAGGATCTGGGGGTTACAGTTATTTCTTAACACGAGGAATTAAGTCAGTAGCAACAGAAAATAAGCTTCATTTCCTTGCCTATAATCTGCGAAGGGTAATTAATATCCTGGGAGTGAAAGAAATAATAAGAAGGCTGGCCTTAGTATAAGCCAGGCCAGCCGCATACGTTGCCTTTGTTGCACTGTGTCCATCTCAAGAACGTGTTATTAGGTGTTCAGAGGTATAACGACTGGAAAGTTTTCACACAGTCTGACGTCCCCCTGTCCCACCTGTCAGAGGAGGTTTTCAAATGTTTTTTGTAATTGCCCCACATCATCTCCCGGGTTACTTTTAGGTAGAAAGGAGGCTCCCTGCTTCACCCTTTATTGATAATAAAGCAACAATTAGTCCATTCGCCCACCCAAAATGGTGTAAAATAAAGTAACTAGTAGGAATAAATGGAGGGTTTGATAATGGGTAAGAACCAAAGACGAGCCGCTGGCTTTTCCTTTTTATGTGCTTTATCACTGATGTTAGGCCAAATAGCAAAAACTTCTTTTACAAATGCGCCAGTAATTGCATATTTTGCAGGCTTTATATTTAGTTTCCTAGCATTCATCAATGCATATAAGGCCTATGAAAGCAGGTAATTCAACGTTTTATAGCATTTGGATTGGCTTAACTAATACATTTGACTACTAAAACTGCGATCAAACCAATTCCATACCTTTAATTACATTTTATGGTTGACTTTGGTGTTTACAGATGTAAACTTATGTATAAGGGTTTACATCTGTAAACACTATATCGATTTAAGGGGGTAAAAATGAATATACCCAAAATATCTGACGCGGAATGGGAAGTTATGAAAATGGTATGGAAGAAAAGCCCAATAAACTCAGAAGAGATAATATCTTTTCTATCTGCCAAGATGAACTGTTCCGCTGCAACTATTAAGACATATATAAACCGACTGTTAAAAAAAGGTGCGTTAGGCTACGAAAAGTCGGGACGAAGTTACTCTTATTATCCACTGCTTTCTGAGAAGGATTGTATAAGAGCGGAAAGCAGTTCCTTTTTGGAAAAAGTATATGATGGAGCTATTGGCTTGCTTGTTTCCAACTTCATCGAAGATGAAGACTTGTCGGAAAAGGATATTGAAAGGCTTCAAAAGCTCCTGGAAAATAAGAAGAAAAATGTCCTGCCACCGCATACGAAAAAGTAGTGACTGCTAAAGCCGGTTAATTCTCATATTAAGAGGAGGATATAACTCATGAATGCCGTGATTCCCGTTTTCTTGCACATTCTTTATGCTTCAATAATAGCCAGCATCCTTATAACTTTATTAATGATAGTTAAAAAGCTTATACCCGGCCGCATCTCAGCCCGCGTTTTACACATTATGTGGTTGTTGATCTTTTTGCGGCTGTTAATGCCAATTCAGCTTCAGAGTCCATTTAACATATCCAATCTGATTCCAGAAAGAATGCAAATGCTAACCAGTTATCAGGACAACCAATCTTTGATGGAGCTTTCCTCTGCATACCAGGATCTGCTCAAAACGGACCAAGATTCCTCAGCTAGCAAAATGTCAGATGCTCCTGCATCTACAACCCTTTTCAATCTACAGTTCTTTTTACGGGTGATTCCTTTTATCTGGTTAATAGGATGCGCGGGATTCATATTATTATCTCTCGTTCTCACTATGAGGTTTAGACGCAGGCTCAAAGTATCTAAAAAAGTTTTGGATTCCGCAATCCTGGAACTGGCAGAGCAATGCTGCGAAAAAATCCATATCAAGAGGAGAATCCCTCTATACATGAATTCATTCTTTAAGAGCCCTGGTATATTGGGTGTTATTCGTCCAGCTATTTATCTGCCGGAGGACATAAGAACGCAGGTTAATCCTGACCAGTTGCAGCACATCCTCTTACATGAACTTGCCCATTACAAGAGAGGAGATCTAATCTTCAATTTGTTTTCGCTCCTGGCCGCTACAATTCACTGGTTTAATCCCCTGGTATGGCTGGCGGTAAAAGAGATGCGGCATGATCGAGAGGTAGCCTGCGACACATTTGTGATGGAGGTTCTGGGGGAACCCAATGCGATCCCCTACGGAATTACCATTTTGGATTTGTCCCGGTCGTTTTCCCATATGCATGGACAGGCGAATCTAATAAGTTTCAACGAAACCAGCGGACAAGTGGAACGAAGAATCAAAATGATAAAAAGATTTAAAACAGGTTCTTACAAATTATCGGTCATGGCGGTAATATTATGCTTGGCAGTAGGCGCGGTGATTCTTACCGATACGGTTAGCAAGAAGCCTTCCCTAAATACGTTGGCCAATCTAATGAGTAATGAGCGGATAAAAGACAAACTAGTAGTCATTGATCCGGGGCATGGCGGAGATGATTTCGGTGGAACCTATCCTCCCTTCAATGAAAATGATGCTAGCCTTATTCAAGTGAAAGAAAAAGATTTGAATCTGGATATCTCGCTTAAATTGTATGAAATGTTAAAGCAATCAGGGGTAAGAGTTGAGATGACGCGCATGGACGACCGCACCCTAACCCTGGACGATCGGATTAACATGGCCAACAGCGACCAAGCAGCGCTGGTTCTTAGTATTCATAATAATATGATGGCCAATAACGAGGCCACTCATGGAACCTCCACCTCTTTCTATCCCGCCCAAGACTGGCAAAATTACGCATTAACGGATGGAAGACTGGCTGAGCTGCTTCAGACTGAACTGGTTAAGCAGCTTCAAACCAGGGATCTGGGAATTCAGAAGGTCAATAATTCAAGAGTGCTAAAGGAAATTAACGCGCCTTCAGCAATGGTTGATGTTGCCTATTTATCAAATGATCTGGACAGGAAAAACCTTATGGATGAAGCATTTCGGGGCAAAGCCGTGCAGGCCCTATATGATGGGATTATAGCATCGCTAAATGAGATGGTGTCGGCAGAGGTAGATGTATAAAAATAACGGCCAGTTAGACCCGATCCGCGCACTAAAATCGGAGTTGCCCATAGCCCTGGAAGTAACTCCAGCTAGTGTTCATGACAGTAATATGGCTCTGGCTGTCATTAGACAGGTTGCCTGCATTTGCCTGTGCTGGAAAGCAGGAGAAAAGGAATAAAAGACATAAATAGTAAGAATAATTGCGAGGGTAAAATAAATGGGAAATTATTTTAAACCGACATATAAAATGGTAACACTGCTAATGTTTATATTGTTGTTGCTTGGAGGGTTGGGTGAAAATTCTCTGTCTGCCACGACTATACCGATTAAATCGGCTCTCATACCGCCGGCCCCTAGCGTCATACTTAATAATCAGAAGCTTGGCTTTGAAGTACCTCCAATAATTGAAAACGGTCGTACTCTTGTACCCCTGCGTGCTATTTTTGAAGCCATGGGAGCAACCGTAACTTGGAACGATACCACGAATACGATTACAGCTACAAAAGGCAGTACCACAGTTATTCTGCCTATAGGTTCTACTGCCCCGACGGTTAATGGTGAAGTATATAAACTGGATGTACCAGCCAAGATTATTGATAATAGAACGTTAGCTCCCCTGCGTTTTGTAGGAGAGGCATTTGGCGGAAATGTGGGCTGGGATGAAAACAACTCTACAATTTACATACAAGCACCCGCCAAAGATGGATCCGTAGTAGTAGCGGCTACCGTAGGCAATGATACGGTTAATATACGTAATGGGCCGAATCGTACCTTTGCTAACATAGATACCGCACTCCCTGGGGAAAGGCTGGCAGTACAGGGCCAGCAAGACGGATGGTATCAGGTCAGCCGGGGTGCCAAAACTGGCTGGGTCGCGGGTTGGGTCGTGGATGTTAACTGGCAGGAAGCCGTACCGGTTGCCACAGCGCCAACACCGGTTATCAAAGAACCGACACAGGTTACTACAGTACCGGCGACACCAATTGTCATACCTAACTCCATCACTGGGGTGGAAAGAAAAGCCTTTGGCAGCAGCGGGGAAAACATTACGATCAGTTCGAGTAAACCACTGAATTACACATCCACTCAAACCGGAACCCGCTTAGAAATAGTATTAAAGAATGTTCTAATCGGCCAAGCTCAGGCCGGTTACAAATATGACAGCAGTATGATTAGCCGCATGGATTTCCAACCCAAGACAGTTGGCTCACAAGTTCAAACGGTTTTTACTCTGACAACCAACAAAACGGCTAAGTTCTCTATAGGGCTTGGCAATGATGGATCTTCCCTGAATATCCTTCTAATAGACCAGAGCGAAATTCAGCCGCGTATTTCCATGGTAGTACTGGATGCCGGGCATGGTGGCAGGGATCCGGGAACTAACGGATACAATCTTTATGAAAAGGACGCAAGTCTAGCCGTAGTTTTGAAGGTAGGGGAAATACTTACCCAGAAGGGTATCAAGGTAGTATATACGCGCAAGGATGATTCTGCTTTAGACGCTGATACCACTGTAGACCTAAATTTAAGATCTACCATGGCCAATATGTACAACGCAGCACTGTTTGTATCCGTGCACTGCAATGCTTGTTCAAGCCCCGATCCTTCCGGTACTGAGACTTATTATTATGCACCTCTGGAAATTCCCCAGCTTTATATGCAGAAGGATGAAAGATCTAGGCTGGCAGCATGCTTGCAACAATCATTGGTTGCAAAACTGGGGCGCAACGATCGGGGCGTGAAACAGGACAACCTTGCCGTCCTGCGGCTCACAGAGATGCCTTCGGCCCTAGTAGAATTGGCATTCATTAGCAATCCCGTGGAAGGTGAACTATTAAAACAAGAGCAGTTCAGGAATCTTGCCGCCCAAGCGATAGCCGACGGGATAATGCGTTACATGAACGTGAATGTTAATATGAATAATATCAGGCCCTAGCAAGGCTTGTTAAATAATGGTGTGCTTAACTCTATGATAGCAAGGATAAATGTTATGAATCGCAACTGGAAATTCTTCAATTATTTGATTTCAACTATTCTTGGCCTAGCAGCCATTCTGTCGATATACTGCGCCTGGAGTCCCTTTATATTTACAATCTATAATAATAGCACTCTCCAAAGTAATGCTATGGAGGTGCCCATGAGAATGGTTGGTGTTAATGTGCCCAACCTCATGTGGTTAGGTGCTGCCGTTGGAATTATAATATTTCTGTTAGCTAAAAGAAGGAAGCTCTCTGCCGGTTTCTTATGGATCAATGGCATAGCCATCTTAATTATTCTTGGCAACATAATAGTATGGATTGCTTGGATGCATCCCCAGCCGGATTTTCTTTATGAGAATGATGAATTTGGGTTTTCTTTGCAAATACCGGACGATTTTAGGGATACAGTTGATATAAAGGAAGACGGCAACTTTATTTACTTTGTAAACAAAGAAATACAAGCTGCAGAGCCCGATTATATTTTTGGTACGGTGGGCAGAATTGAAATCTATGATAAAGAAGCATATACCAAAGAAAGGATATATGAGGGCGCAGATATATATGGGCTAAGGTATCTGGGGGAAAACGAAAAATATTATTTTGGCTGGGCTCATGCCACTGACGTTCAAGTTCCAGATGAGGCTTCAGGGCAGCTAAGCCGGCAATTTAGGGGTATGGAAGAAGAATTCAATGAAATGCTAAAGACTTTTAAAATAATTGATATATCCGGATTTGATATTGCCAGCCAGAAGGAATATATAACCAACAATTTTTATAAATCGGTTAATTATGATCCCAGCCAAGGTCTATTAGGTTTCACCATACCTATAACAATACCCGAAAGCTATCGGTTTTATCTCCACGTTAGCGGAAGAATGTTCATGGGAAATAAGTCCGACGGGATGAGTTTTCATGCTTTTGATGAAGAAAGTGAAAACTTCAGTTGGGAAATGGGGAAAACCTATACATATGCATTGAATTCGGAAAACTTGGACGATTGCATTTTAGATTTTGGTTTGATAGATACCAATAATAATGAGCTTGTGCACACTATCCATATTTCTCCCGACGGAACAAAAATCCTTGATAATACCTCCAAACTACTATGCTATATTAAAAATTATAACGAGAAAACCAGGATGTTAACCTTTGACGAAATTGAATGGATCCTGCAAACCGATACCAAAAGGGTAAAAGAGTTAGGGTTGGATGCTGAATTAGATTTCCCCGATGGTTATTATATTTATAATGAATCTGAGGAGAAAAATAGTTTAAAGGTGGCAGATGATGTTAATATATTTATTCTCAATTGGAGCGATTTGGCAAAACCATCTTTAACCGATCTGAATGGGCTTAAGAAACGTATGATGGAATATCAGTTCCCATTTCAATTAACAATAAAAGATGGGGTTATTGCCCAGATATCACAGGCCTATACACCTTAGCACGAGGCTGCGCAGAAGGCACGATTACACTAAAGGGGACCCATGAAGAAGGGCCTCATGGGTCCCCTTTAGTGTTCATTAGGGCAGGATTTTTGAAGTAATGGCAACCCCCACAGGGTTTAAACCTACGTTAATAGTTCTGAAAATTTTACCGGTGGATCTCTTCAGTACTACCACCCGGTTTAAAGAAGACTGAGCTATATAAACATATTTGTTGTCAGGCGTCATAGCTAGACCCATAGGATTACCGAGGCACTCGATGGTCTTAAACAAGGTCTTTTGGGCAAGATTGATGACCGAAACTGCGTTGGTTGGTTCATGGGTTATATAGGCGTCTTTTTGATCGGGTGTGATAGCAATGTAATACGGGTATTCGGCCTCTAGTTGGATATTACCTAGCGGTTTCCTGCTTTTGAGATCGATTTCCGATACGTAAGTAGCTTCTTCGGAGTTGGTAACATAGGCTCTTTTGCCATTTGCGGTTATCGCCATCTGGTTGGAGTAGCCGCCGGTGTCAATATAGTCCACAACCTTCAGCGTTTTCTGATTAATTACAATAATGAAAGCGGGATTATTGCTAAGCACATAGACCCATTTACCATCTGGAGATACTTTTACATCCAGCGGATATGCCAGGTCCAATGATATGGTTTTAGCTGTTTTATCCAAGGTCCTTATGATGGATAAGAAAGCAGAATCATTGAGACTGCTGGGTGCATAAGCACGCCAGGCATTGGGCGTAAGGGTAATGGAGCTGGCATCGTGCGGGAGCTGAATAGTGGCTATCAATTTGTGGTTAATCAGATTGATAACACCTACTATATTCTTACCCATTAGAACCCAAAGCTGATTAAACCTGGTGGGTGGAGCTAACGCGAATGGACCATATGGGAGCTTGATAGTTCCTTCAAGTTTATGGGTTTGGGTATCAATTACCGAAATGGAATTTGACTGGTTGTTGATTACATAAGCCGTTCCCATTTATGTCACTCCTTCCTAATTTTTCTATAGTCCATCTTACGCGTCTCAGAAAGGTTAAGTGACAGATTCATAATTTGTTATCCCAACCACCTGAACTATTGTTATTGGTAAGAAAATAACGTTCGTGTCATCCTGAGTGCAGCGAAGGATCTCCTTCGGAGAATAGTATATCGGCGATAAGATCCTTCACTTCGTTCAGGATGACATTATTGTTAGATTTCCATGGGTGGTTGTGTCCTTTGGGGATGAGGGGTTAATAAGGAAAAAATGAGATTGTAGGAGAGCATCTGCTTGAAGAATGAAAAAACGAGCAAGGAGTAGATATTACTAAAAAATAAATGCCTTGGCTGCAGAAAATAAGAGAAAACAAGGGGTTTAAGGTGATCCCTTGTTTCCTCTTCCAAGATTAGGCAGCTATTAAATGGCTGCCGATTTGTCATGATGACGCAGCTGCCGTCTAATTTTCCAATCATCAAATATGGTATACACAATTGGAATCACAAAGAGGGTAAAAAGCGTCGAGCTTAATAATCCCCCGATTAAGACCCAGGCCATACCACTGCGCATTTCTGCACCCTCAGTCAAGGCCAAAGCTGTTGGTAGCATGCCTACCACCATGGTGATGGTAGTCATCAGAATAGGTTTCAAACGGGTAGTGCCGGCCTCAACCAGAGCTTCACGCAAGGTTCTGCCCCGATCCATTAAAGTATGGGTGTAGTCAATCAACAAAGTACCGTTCTTAGCCACCAGTCCATCCAGCATGATAATTCCAATCATACTAAAAATGTTCAAATTTGCCCTGAATATAGCCATGGTTATCAGAGCTCCTACCAGTCCAAAGGGTAGAGATAACATACGGATTAATGGAGTCGAGAATGATTCATAGAGCATGATCAGAATCATATAGACTAACAATACTGACAAAGCGAGAGCTTGCAGTAGAGGACCGGTGGTATCCGCCATGCTCTGGTCCTGCCCGCCGTAAGTAATGGAAAAACCGGGTGGTAAGGAGAGCCCGGCTAGTTTCCCTTTTACTTCGGTCATAAATTCACCCATCGGCCGATTGTTGACACTGCCCGAAACGGTAATAGCCCTCTGCCTATCCACCCGGCGAATATCCTTGGGGCCATTGCCATAATCAATAGAAGCCACTTGACCCAGGGGAGCGGTGCCCAGCGAGCCTGTTACCAGAAGGTTCTTTAAATTATTTACGTCCAATTTGTTAGCCCCAGCCAGTCGAACTGTAATATCTGTTTCTTTATCGCCCTCCCGAAATACCCCGGCAGTTTGACCATTTACAGCGGCTTTTAGAGTACTTGTTATATCATTCAGGGATAGACCATAAAACGCAGTGCGTGCCCGGTCCGGATTTATTTCCAGCTCGGGTTGTCCCAGTCGCCAGTTCGTATCCACATCGGCAGCACCCGAGGTCTCGCTTACAATAGTCTTAACCTGTTCGGTAAGTGTGTTTAATTGAACCGGGTCATTGCCTTTCACCATAATTTGGATTGATGAGGCGCCGCCGCCGCCACCGCCACCCATAGAGTCTGCTACTGAAACCAGAACTTTGCCTCCAGTAAAGCCTTTAGTCGTTCTGCGAAGGCTGTCTCCCACCTCCCAGACAGTCCTTTTTCGTTCAGTTTTCGAGACGAGCTTTATACTAATCCGTCCGGAGTTGGCGCCCGAGGAAGAGCCCCTTCCCCCGGAGCCAATGGAAGTCTGGTAATTTTCAACCTCCGGAATCTGCTTCACATACTCTTCTAATTGTCTCAAAGCCGCATCGGTCTGCGCAATAGGGATACCCTGAGCCATTTCGAGCGAGACCGAAATAGCCCCTTGATCTGTCTTGGGAGTAAATTCGGTGCCTACCAGTCCCAGGGGAACTACGGTCAAGCTTAGGAAAAAGGCCAGCGCTGAACCTGCCAGTACCTTGCGGCGGTTGTGCATAGACCACCTCAGCAATCTAACATAATTAGCTTTGAGCTTGGAACCCAGCGGAACGGTACGCCGCCAGATAAAATCGAATCTCGATGGTTTAGCATTCTCCTCAGGCATATCAATTTTGGGTTTGTATAGCAATGAGACCAACATGGGGGTAAGAGTAAAGGACACGAACAAAGAAAACAGGGTGGCGAAGACCACCGTAAGACCAAATTGCCTGAACATCTGGCCAACCATCCCGCTCATAAATGCGATGGGTACAAAAACCACTATGTCCGACAGGGTAATAGCGATGGCGGCCATACCAATCTCACTGCGGCCATCCAGAGCAGCCTGGGCCGGCAATTTACCCATAGCCCAATGTCGGTCGATGTTCTCCAATACAACAATGGAGTCATCCACCAGAATACCAATACATAAAGCCAGCCCCATTAAGGACATCATGTTGAAGGTGAAACCGGCAAAATTAATCATCATTATAGTTGCTAGTAATGAAGTGGGAATAGACAGTAATACGATCAGGGTTGGACGCCATTTACGCAGGAACAGGAACAGGATTATTCCCGTACAGAAAATACCTTCAAGAATAGTACTCGTTGTACCATTTAGAGATTTCTGTACAAAGTCGGCGGAATCGTTGTTAATTACTATTTTGCAATCAGGCGGCAAGTCCTTTTGCAGGGCAGCCAGTTCCGCCTTGGCTCCTTGCGCGACTGCCACCACGCTGGCATCACTCTGTTTGCTGATCTGGATACCAACCGCATCTTTACCGTTGAGACGGGTATGCTGACGAACTTCGGCAAAACCGTCTACCACCGCGGCAATTTCCTTTAACGGTACCGGGTAGCCAGAAGAGGTTGGGATTTGGATTTGGCTAATTTCATTTATACTTTTATATTGACCCAGGACCCGCAGATTGTACTCAGCTTCCGGCCTATCCAGGCGGCCGCTGGGATCATTTAAGTTTTCCGATTTTAAACGGTTAATTACCTGATTAAGGGTTAGGCCAAAGCCCTCCATTTTACTTTTATCCACGTTAATCTGAATTTCCCGTTGTACACCGCCAGTAACAGAAACCTCGGCAACTCCGGCTACCCTCTGCAGGCGGTCTGCCACAGTATCATTAGCAATGTCGTATAGTTCATTCAAAGGCCGATCACCACTTAAAGCCATGGTCAGGATGGGCATATTATTCATGTCCATTTTCATTACTACCGGATCAGCAGCCCCAGAGGGCAGTTTCCCGCGAATAGAATCAATTTTTTTCTGTACATCCATAGTTGCCTGATTGGCATCAGCCGAAAGGTCAAATTCCAGGGATACACTTCCCGAGCCAGTAGAGGCGGTGGAAGTTTCCTGTTTTAAGCCGCTCAGGGATGACAGCGCATCTTCAATAGGTTTAATAACCTGCCCTTCTATTTCCTCCGCGCCTGCGCCCGGATAGCTTACCCGGACTGATACAACCGGTATATTAATGGCGGGGTACAATTCTACCCCGATTCGACTATATGTAAATAGCCCCAGAACCACGAATACAAGAATAATCGTAGTCATCATCTTGGGGCGTTCAATCGCCAGTTTAGTTAAATGCAAGTCCTTCACCCCTTTATTGATACTTCAAACAGACTGCCGGTCTATTTGGCGACCACTATCTTTATTCCGTCTTTCAACATCGCATCATTGCCATTAACAATAACTATATCGCCGTTATTCAAGCCCGATTTGATCAGGGTATTCTGTGCGTCAGACTCGCCCGCAATCACCGGGCATTCCTTGGCCACGCCATCCTTGGCCAAAAAGACCCGCTGGCTGCCGTTAACAGTGGTAACGGCCGTAGTTGGAACCAGCAAACCCGGCTCACCCACCCAGGTGAAAGAAGCTTCCGCAAACATACCTGGCTTCAATATCTGGTCAGGATTATCTATAAGGATTTTTATGGGAAAAACCTTGCTGCTGGAATTTGCTGCCAGAGCGATGTTCATAATAGTTCCTGGGAAAGGAAGGTCGGAAACGGCATTGACCGTCACCTTGACCTCCTGGCCTACCTTAAGCCGGTTGATCTGGGCTTCGTTTACATTTACCGTTACTGTCACTTTACTTAGATTCATAACGACAACCACAGGAGAAGAAGTCCCAGCTAATTCGCCTACATTAGCATTTCTGGCGGTCACAACACCGCTCAATGGAGACTTGACGAAAGAATCATTGTATTTCACCTGGCTTTGAGCTAGACTTGCTTGGGCAGATATTAAGGCTACCTGAGCCTTATCTAGGGCTCCCTTGTAGTTATTGTCATAATCTGCTTGGCTTAACGCTCCAGCTGTAAGCAGTTCTTGACCACGGTTAAATTGTTTAAGGGCTAAATCACAAGTAATTTGGGCTGCTTGCACAGTTGCCTCGGCAACGTTTACAGCAGCGGCGAGATCATCCGATTCCAAAGCAACCATGGTCTGACCTGTTGATACCAGACTTCCTACGTCAACCGATACGCCGGCTATCTTGCCTGCCGTTTTGGGCACGACGTTGGCTGCATTCAGGGCTTCCAATTTGCCATCCACGGTCAATACCTCTTCTAAAGGACCGATCTGGGCTGCTTTAGTAGTGGCGTTTACCGTCGGATCCTTGGCCGGAGCCACTGTGGTTGTGCTTTTCTTGCTATATAGTACCCCCGCCAGAGCAACAATAAGCAGTACACCAGCCACAATGATTATCCAATATTTACGCATTGAGAGTCTCCCTCCTCTATAATAGTGTGAAATACTATTTGCTAGGTGTACGTTACCGCGCAGCGACGCCTAGTGATATCTGGTAAGGGGTATTTAATATCAGAGACATTATGCAACGCTTCTATAATATCCCAAAAATATTCTTTAATAAACAGGATTTTTGTTGTTATTCAAAGAAAATACTATTATAGGAGGTGGACTTAATGAGTATTTACCAAGTTATGAGAAATATGTAAATATGTATTTAAGTGCTGCCATTAGTTGAAAGATAATCAATACATCAGATTAAATAACAGCAGAAGGAAGCGCAGTATGAACGATTACACTATTCGTACCATGGACGTAAGTGAACTTTGGAAAATCTATAAACACATTAAGCAGGACTTTCCGGTTGGGGAGTACGCCCCTTATGAAATTTTGTCCCGGCAATTGCGGGAAGGTCTTCAGCAAGGGCTGATTTTGCGTTTAGGCGAACAGGACCTGGCCTATGCTATTTGTGCAGCGAGTACGGATTATGTTCTGTTAAGCCTGATGGCGGTATTTCCAGAGTTTAGAGGACAGGGTGTGGGATCCGGATTCCTGCAGGCCTTGCATCGCAAGTATGCCAACAAGCATGCCATAATCGGGGAGGTGGAACGTCTGGAACTAGCCTCCAATTCCAAAGAGCTGAAGCAGCGTCGCGAGCGAATTAAATTCTATAAAACAGCCGGTTTCTATTTGATTCCCGGGATTAATTACACGATATGGGATGTACCTATGGATTTAATGGCACAACCCATCATCTCTTCCCCTGAAGCTATAAATGATGATATTCCCTTGATAATGTATCAGATCTATCTCAAACTTATGGGAAAACAGTTCATGCATAAGATGAGTATATAAAGCGTCCATGGAGGAAGTCACCATAATCTGAGTGAGAGTTCTCAGGCATCCGGTCGCCAGAATGTAGTTTTAGAAAAAACACCTACCTCCCCGAACAAGTCAAAATCTTCTTCTTAATGAGCCCGACAGTTGCAAGGGAAATAAGCCTTAAATAACTATTGGTGTCTAAAAGTGTCCTCTCGTTTAGTTAGATATAATGAAGGGAAAAAATGACAATTTACCTAAATCATATTTAGATGGTAAATCATATCTAAATTTATTGCCTACTGTATAATAAGGCATAGATGAGAGAGTGTAGGAGGTCGTTCGGGTGATGGATGAAAACATGACCAAAGAGCAATTAAGGGACGAGCTGGCGAAACTGCGGCAGGAGAATATCCAACTGAAACAGGCTGAATTAGCTTTGCTGCAATCCGAGGCAAAGTTCCATAAAGCTTTTCATTGTAATCCCGACCTAATGTCAATCAGTACCTTAAACGAAGGGCGTTATGTTGAGGTCAATGATGCTTTTATAGAAATTTCTGGTTATGAGCGGCATGAGGTTATTGGGTTTACTAATTTAGAAGTCGGTATCTGGGTAGTTCCCGAGCAGCGTGAAACGTTGATAGAACAAGTCCAGAAGTATGGAAGTATCCACAACTTTGAGACCAAGTACAGATTGAAATCGGGAGAGATTAGGAATTTCAATCTATCTGTTGAGAAAATAGATATAGATGGTGAAGCACATCTTCTTGTTACAACGAGAGACATTACCGAAAACAAACAGATGGAAGAGGCACTGCGTTTGTCAGAGGAATGCTTATCTAAAGCTTTCGACACCAGTCCTTTTATAATGACCATTACCACCCTGGAGGACGGGAGATTTATTAAGGCCAACAAGGCATTTTGCCGTATTTGGGGTTACAGTCATGAAGAAGTAGTAGATCATTCATCAATAGAGTTAGGATTTTGGCTAAATATTGCTGACCGTGATCTGGTAGTAGAGAAGATCATGGCGCATCAATCTATTCAGGACCTGGAAATCGTTTGGGTAAAAAAGGGTGGAGAACAAAGACTGGGATTATATTCTGCTGAAGGACTTGAAATTAACGGTGAACCATGTTTACTCAGTGTGCTTACGGATATTACAGACCTAAGGCAAATGGAAGTTGAAATGACCCGCCTGGATCGGCTTAATCTGGTAGGGGAAATGGCCGCTAGTATTGGCCACGAGATCCGCAACCCGATGACCATCGTGCGTGGCTACCTCCAGCTTTTGCGGGAGAATCAAGAGTATGTTCAAGAGATAGACCACTTTGATCTGATGATTGAAGAAATAGATAGAGCTAATTCCATCATTACTGAATTCCTCTCTCTTGCCAAAAACAAAATGGTGGAAATGACCCCCCGCAATCTAAACTCAATAATTAATAAATCCTTGCCGCTGATACAGGTCAAGGCTATAAGTAAAGATCATTATATTAAGCTGGAACTCGATGAATTGCCAGATATGCTTTTTGATGAGAAGGAAATTCGTCAGCTAATACTCAACATGGTCAATAACGGGCTGGAATCTATGTATTCGAGTGGAAGAGTTACTATAAAAAGTTTCATAGAAAAGGAAAAAGTGATACTGGCAGTTCAGGATCAAGGGCACGGGATAGACCGGGACTTGCTGGATAAGCTGGGAACCCCCTTTTTTACTACCAAAGATCAAGGTACAGGCTTAGGACTGGCAGTTTGCTACCGAATAGCTGCTCGGCATAATGCCAAAATAGAAATAGAGACCAGTCCAACCGGGACCACTTTTTACGTTATATTTCCAATGCCTTTAGTTACCGCTGCAGTTAGCTGAAAGACCGGGAAACAAGGGGACGGTTCTCTTGTTTCTCTTTACTCCATCTCCCTCAGTCGCTGCACAACACTGTCCCGGGAGATGTTCTTGTATACCGCTGTTGGTAACGCATATGCCAAAAGTAGCAGCACAGGGAAGTAGATGAGTAAAGGCACAAAGCTGAACTGATAGGTGTATGCGGCACTGCCCTGCACAACGGATATAACGGCAAAGTAGCTCAGGGCGTAGCCAAGTGTAACAAAAATCAGCAAGGTCAATGCAACATAATACATGCACTCCAGCACAAGCATTCTTTTGCTTTGTTTGTTGGTCATGCCGATGCTTTGGAGCATGGCGAGCTCCTGCTTTCGTGAGAAGATGTTGGTCATGATGGTATTGACGAAATTCAGAATACCAATAAGCAGAATCACGGCGCATAGTGTAAAGCCGATCAGTGCAGATTGTTGATTATCGCTTTTCATTTCAGCAATATAGTCGGCACGGGAACGGAAATCCACCTCGGGATTGTCTCCCAGCAGTGCGCCTATCTTCGTCTGAAGGCTATCAAGAGAGGCTTTGTCGGTCATGACCGTTGCGGACATGATGTTGGGTTGGTCTAGGCTCATAAACTCGGAGGACGGCAGGTAGACAGAGTATCCGGGCATGAATATGAAGTGCGCGCCTAATGAACTCAGTGCGCTATAATTCACCTTGGCCATGACCTCATAGCTACGCTCCTCACCATTGCTGCTGTGCATGTTGAAGGAAACGGTATCCCCAACATCAAAGAGGTTTTGCCTGTCAAAGCCGATGACGACATAGTCGCCGGACAGAAATTTCTCACGGTCGAATGTGCCTTCAACTATATTTTCCCCCAGCTTATCCAGCCAGTAATCGTCAAAGCCGTAGATTTGTGCGGGGATATAGGATCCCGTATTCATTTCCGCAAGATGGGCATCCATTTCGGCATCCGTAGAATATTGCTTTTTCATGAGCGGGTCATTGCGGTAATACTCATCCATAGAGGATTTGATGTCGCCTTCCAGTTGATCAAAGCCTAGTTCATAATAAACTTTAGCGATCTGCTCCACGCCGTCTAGGTTTTGGACGTTGGACAGCATCTCCTTCGTCAGAGTGTAGCTCGGCGAATACCCTTTAGAGTAATTGAAATAATCTGTGCTGGCAATTAGGAAGTCTCCATTGATATAGATCTGCAAAAATTTGTTAACATCAAAACTACCCACATATGTATAGACAATATTAAACAAGATCAGCCCCATGGATATGGACGCAATGACGAGAGTGGCCTTCTTCTTGTTGCGAAAGAGATTGGAGTAGGCCATATTCGATATTTTTGCTCCGTTTATTCCTCGCTTTATCCTTTTCTTGGAAATGGCCGTAACACCCGTATAGTGCACTGCCTCCACGGGGGCGATTTTACCTGCCGTTTTCGCCGGGCCGTGACAGCTAATAAGCACTGTAACGAGGGCCAGCGCCGCTGCTAGCCAAAAAATCCACGGATTTGGAGGTGTGGACATGTATTCAATACTAAGCAAGCTGAGCAGCACCGGGATCAGCACGATACCCAGCAGATACCCCAAAAGCAGACCGATGGGGATGCCGATACCGCAGAGCCATAAGGCCTGAAAATTGACGATTCGGCGCAGCTGCCTCTGGGTGGTGCCAACCGTTTTAAGCAGGCCGTAAAACTTAATATCCTTGATAACGGAGATGTAGAAGATATTATAGATCAATAGATAACCGCTCACCAGAATGATGATCATTACCAAAAGCATAGCGGCTACAACTTCACCGTTCATGGTTGCGGATATGTATGCCTGATTGATAAGGACACCTGACGTATCCTCATTGATGCCGGTTTCTCGCGTGATGGCATCCATATTTTTCTTAAGATCAGCAAGGTTTCCGTTTATGTTGGCTGATACCTGCGTTACGCCGCTATAGTCGCCACTTGTGCGTCCGCGCTCCACATCAATACCGGCCAATAGCTTATTCGCCAATGGTTCGGAGATAAACGCTGTTCCGTATGGCTGTAGATTGATATCGCTGTCCCAAAAACCGCATACTGTAAAATCTATCCTGTAAGGTGTTCCATCAACGGTAAAATCCAGATGGACGGTTTGCCCTAATTCTATCGGCAATCCCATCGCGTCAAGCATCCAGCTTTTTAAAGCAATCTCATTTTCTGTTTTCGGTAATCTGCCTGTTGTAGGGGCGCTAAATGTAAAGCTGGCATAGTTTTCGTCAGCTGTGCGGATTTCGCAAGGAGTCTGGCGAAAGATGCCCTCACTGGTCGTAGCTATAATTTTTGACAGACCATATTCTTTAATAAGCGGATGCGCCGTCACGCGCTGGGTTTCATCTTTCGTCAGGTATTGAAAAGTAACCTCTGTGCTCCGTCCGGAAGCCTGTATCATCATTTGCTTCATACCATCCATCAAGTTGATGCCGATGGTGAACACCGCCGTAATCAATACGGTCGTCAGCAAAATGGCGGTCAGCGCAAACAAATTACGGCTCTTATTCGCCACGAAGCTCCGTTTGGATAGCTTTCTTACGATTGTCTGGTTATTATTCCTCATACCGCTTTCTGCCCTTCTGCGGCAACAATCCTTCCGTCCTCAATGCGGATCACGCGGTCGGCAAGCTGGGCGATTTGCTCGTTGTGCGTAATCATCATCATGGTCTGATGAAACCTGGCGGACGTCATTTTCAGGATGCCCAAAACATCTTGACTAGTTTTACTATCCAAGTTTCCTGTCGGCTCGTCCGCCAGCAGGATAGACGGCTTGGTCGCAAGAGCACGGGCAATGGCTACGCGCTGCTGCTGCCCGCCGGAAAGATTGTTGGGGAGATTATTTTGTCTTTCCGAAAGTCCCAAGGTTTCGATGATGTTTCTCACAAAGCTTTCATCCACTGTGTTTCCGTCTAACTCAATAGGTAAAACGATATTTTCATATACATTTAGAATGGGAACAAGGTTATAGTTCTGAAACACAAAGCCGACATTTCTTCGCCGGAAGATAGTAAGCTGTTCATCCGTCATTTTTGAAATATCTTTACCGCCGACCATGACCTTACCATCTGTAGGTGTATCCAAACCGCCCAGCATATGCAAAAGGGTACTTTTCCCCGACCCGGACGTACCTACAACGGCAACAAATTCGCCTTCTTGAATTTCCAAATCAACACCGTCTAACGCTTTGACAGTATTGGGTTCTTTTCCGTAATATTTCTTTAAGCCTCGTGTTTTTAAGACTGCCACGCTGAAACCTCCTTTTCTCAATGCTTTCATTATAAAGGCTGTTTCTTACATGCTTCTAACAAAGGTGGAGTTATTTATTACAGTTTTGTAAGAACATTGAGAAAGTTGTATACTGTCCCGGTTTGGAATCCACAAGAATATAGCCGCCTTGTTTTTCTAAGATCAGCGACACCAGATAAAGCCCTAATCCGGCTCCGTCAACGCCTTTGGCATTTTGTCCTCTGTAAAACCGCTTAAAAATGGAGTTCCATTCGCTGGGGGCAATTCCGATGCCATAATCGGTAACAGTAATTTTGGTATAGATAGGCAGGGCATCAACAGAAATATTGATTTGACTATCCGGAGGGGAGTATTTAATAGCATTTTCCAGAATGTTTGTAAGTGCTTCGCTTGTCCATTTTCGGTCATGCAGCAGGGGTACATCCTCAAAATTAGCGGATTTAATGGAAACATTATTTTTTGTCGCCGCCCCGTATACGCTGCTGATGCTGTTGGCAATGGTTTGCTTGATATTGGCAGGGATAGGCGCTAGTTCAATGGCCCCTATTTCCAGCCTCGACATTTTAACAAGGCTGTCCATCATCCATTGCAGCTTTTCAGTTCCGGCTTTTATACGGGATAAAAATTCCTGCTGTTCCGCGTTGGTGATATTTCCCTCCAGCAATAGGTCGGTATACATGGAAACTCCCGATAAAGGCGTTTTCATTTGATGGGATATATTAGATATTAAGCTTTGTATCGTCTCTTTTTCCTGCGTGGTTTGCGAAACATCGGAAGCGGTCATCCGAATGATTTTAATTGCTTTATGCGTTAGCTTGGATAGTCTGTTATCTTTTGTCACCTCAAAAGGCAGGCTGGCACTTTTGGATAATATGCTGTCCAATACCTTGTCAATGGAATTGAAAGCATTGGCAACATAACGATAGCTAAACAAAGCGGTCAGAGAGCATAATACAATGACTGCCGTGATTGTAAGTGCAAGGGCCATCTTTATACCCCCCCGCTCCATATGTATCCGATTCCGTGAATGGTCTTGATGGTTTTTGGATTTTTCGGGTCATCCTCTATTTTTGCGCGCAGACGGCTGATGTTGACGGGCAACGTGTTTTCATCTACAAAGTTCCCCTCATTGTCCCACAAAGAGGATAATATTTGCTCCTTTGCAAGGACCTGCCCGGCATTAGTCATCAGATAAGCCAACAGCTTAAATTCTGTAACACTGAGGGGGATATCTTCATCCTGGCGGAAAAACTTGCATATATCTGTGTCCAGTCTGTATTTGCCGGAACAAATCACGTGTCTGCTTTCGGCTTGCGTGCGGCGCAGCAGTGCTACTACTCTTGCCCGAAGGACAGATAAGGAAAAGGGTTTTGTAATATAGTCGTCCGCACCCGCCAGCAGGCCGGATACCTCGTCAGTTTCCAAATCGTAGGCGGTAAGCATGATAATGGGGATTTTTGAATAGGTTCTGATTTCTTTGCATAAGTCCATTCCATTGCCATCCGGCAGCCCTAAATCCAGTATGATAAGGTTAATCTGGTGCTGTTTAAGCAGCCGCTTTCCTTCTTGGATACTACTGGATGAAACAGAATGATAGCCGTCTTTTTCAAATGTAAATGCTATGCCACGGCTTAAATTTTCATCATCTTCAATGATTAAAACAGTTTCCATGTTGCCTTACCTCTCGGGTTTTTTTACCTATAATAGTTATATTATAAGCTTATTATCTTGGACCAAGGTAATATTGAACAGAAACTTGCTGAATCCCAAGTAAATGATGTTGAATACATTAGAATGGAATAACAGCCGAAGTCACCAAATGTGAGTGAGAATGAAAGGGGTTAGGTATGAGCGCTAAAGCAAAACAGTTCTCCGCCATCCGAAATGTAGAGTAAATCATGCTGATTTTTCTGGGGCTAATCAAAAAATTATATTGACTCCCAAATACCACTATGTTATAAATAACATAGTGGTATTTGAACATATGATACAAAAACAAAGGAGACGGTGCAATTGACTATTAAGTACGCAATATTGGGGCTCTTAAGCTGGAAGCCTTTTACTGGTTATGATCTAAAGAAGGTATTTGCCAACTCAACCGCCCTATACTGGTCCGGGAACAACAACCAGATATACAAAGCCCTGCTGCAACTGCGCAGTGAAGGGCTGGTGAGCGATGAGGTGCAGCATCAGGACCATTCCCCAACCAAGAAGCTGTATACTGTTACTGAAAAGGGGCTGGCCGAACTGAAAGCCTGGGTTATTTCTGTACCCGAACCATTGGAGCATCGCAATACATTTTTAATTCAGCTGGCCTGGGCTGATCAGTTGAATGGCTCAGAGCTGAACACTTTGCTGGATAAATATGAAGAAGAAATAAAGATGCAGGTCCTTATGCAGCAGGAAAAAGAACGACGAGGCACCATAAGTCCGCAAAGAACTGAGCGGGAAGTCTACTTGTGGACTAAAATTTCAGAAAATTTGGCCAACCATTATCAGATTGAATTGTATTGGATCCGTAAACTCAGGATGGAGCTCAATGAAAAATGGAATGCCTAACTACAGTTGTCATATGGCAGACTGGTAAGAGAGGGTCAATGGTATCAGATTGATAGGAGATTTACCTCCGAATTGCTGCCGGGAGCAGGCCATGTTTTAATCAACCTTTCTGGCAGAATCGGGTCTTTCCTGGCAGAAAAAGAATAATGTGCCTCTATATCCCTCTATGGCAAAATGTAAAAATAGTTTGACATTTATAAGACTCGGACATATAATGTAAATGTAAAGACTATTTTACATTAAGGGGGATCATTATCATGAAAAAGGCTGATGAAATGGAGATGTATATTACTCTTAAGAGCATTAAATTTGCATGGTTATTCACTGGCATTTTCTTATTAGTTTGGTCTGGATATGACACCTATAAGACTTCCCAAATAGGCTTGCCCCTAATCTTGCTTATCTCTCAAAATATAATCTTCTACTTCTGTCAATTGTTTTTTAGGCATAAAATTACAGGCAGCAATGAAGAATAAAATCAGAGAGCTGCGAAAAGAGCTAGGATTCAGGCAAGAAGATTTAGCTGCTAAGTTGGGAGTTACCAGGCAAACCATTAACGCCATTGAAAACAATAAATACAACCCAACCTTGGAATTGGCCATGAAGCTCGCCAAGTTTCTAAAAGTAAGGGTAGAAGAATTATTCCTGGTTGACGATTGATGACAATGGTAGAGGCTAAAGCAGGGATTTACAATGTATGGTTACTCCGCGATAATATCTCGGCGCAAAAAACCGACCAAACCCAAACCGACGAATAGGGCAGCAAGTAACAACATAGTTAAAATGGAGGGGAATGACACGGCCATACCGGGATAAACCCAGAAAAAAGGGGAGAGGGCGAAAACACTATTGCCAATTGCCCTGATTTCCCATAAAAACTCCATCACGAGCAAAGTGCCGAATAACCCCCAACCGACCGGTACCGCCGCGCGGGGTGCCAGGCCATACAGAAACACCGTAACTGAAGCAATCAACCACACCGCCGGCAGTCTGGCAATGCAAGCCGCAAAATCGCCGATGCAATAGCCGAAAATCCCGATGGCTGCGGCACTGCCGACAAAGGCGATAAAAAGATGGCCAGCCGCATAGCGCCAACGCGATACTGCAGTGGATAATACCAATTCAGTGCGAGTCAGGGATTCTTCCTCCCGAATACGCAATATCGCCATGATCGCATAGGCGGTCAAAACTTGGGTCAAGATATAAGCCAGGATCGCGAGAAATGCGTATCCGGCTCCACCTAAAACTGCCGATAGCTGGGGCAGGAAAGCCGTACCATCCAGCATTTTGTTAATACTGGGCACCAGCGAAGCAATAATCAATCCCATTATAGTGTAGGCTGCCACCCACACAAAAAGCACACCTCTTTGCAGCCGCCAAGCCAGTGCCAACGGACTATCCAAGCTCAGGCGGGCACAAGCTCTGCCGCTGTGTTCCCTAATATAGCTGCCGCCCATATCACGCTTACCCAATAAGATATATGCGATGACTGTCAGTAGTGCGATTACCGGAAGGGCAAACGCGAACAGCCAGAAATTCTCGCCGGCATACGGACGCGCGTAGGCGCACCAGCCGAAGGGCGTCCCCAGCAGCAGTCGTTCATTTCCCGCAATATTGGCGATGATCTGCCATACAAAGAAAAATGCGATAGCTCCAAAGGAAAAACCACGAGCCAAGCGCGCATTCGGTGCAATCTGGGCGGCCATTGCCGCAAGTGCCGCAATACAGCAATTGCTCAAGGCTGTAGCCAACCCGGCCACCAAGGAACCCGCCGCTGGAAAACCAGCTGCCATAAATCCCAAGGCCATCCCTCCACCGCCCAGCAGATTTGCGCCAAATACTTTTATCAAAACTGCGGTCAGGGGCGCTTTTGAACCTACGGCACCGGCACGCAGAAGCTCCAGCCGGCCTTGATCTTCATCCTTGCGTGTATTGTTAATAACCAGCACAACACTGAGAATCGACATAATGATAACCGTGGAGATCCGGATACGCCAAATGGTGGCCCCAGCAATCGTGTTGGCTGCTATGAAAC
This sequence comes from Syntrophomonadaceae bacterium, assembly GCA_963665865.2. Lineage (GTDB taxonomy): Bacteria > Bacillota > Syntrophomonadia > Syntrophomonadales > Syntrophomonadaceae > PHAA01. The sequence continues at coordinate 1,299,047 of CAXXWF010000001.1, forward strand.
CCAGCAAGGCATTGCCTTGATTTTGCGCAATGTAGGTGCTCAGCTGCTCCGGCGTCTGCAATATGGCCAGATTGGATACCGCCGCCGCATAGGCAAACAGAAACGGCAGAAAGACGAGTAATAATGAGATTACCTTGTTATTCTGAAGATAGATTTTCAGCAGTTTGCCGGTTGCCGTATATGCGCTTTGTTTCATTTTGCTTCACCATCCAACGCATAATAGTGTAAAAAGAGATCCTCCAGTTCGGGAGGGGCGCAATGCAGTGAAACGGTTTCATACTCGGTTAATTTTTTTAACGCAGCATTGAGGGCGGCAGCATCAACACTAAAGCTCACCTGGTTGCCTTCGCAGCGCAGACCGTAAACGCCCGGAACATCCATCCCCGTGACGGGGCGTGCACATTCAGCCTGTACGATCAGGCGGGAAAAATGCTGCAATTCGCGCAGACTGCCTGATTCCACAATCACTCCCTCTTTAATAATGGTTACCCGGTCACAGAGCTTTTCAACCTCAGCCAAAATATGGCTGGAAAGGAACACGGTTTTGCCCTGCGCCGCCATTTCCCGCACCCAATCCTGAAACACCTTTTCCATGAGCGGGTCAAGCCCCGAGGTTGGTTCATCAAAAATATACAACTCGACATCCGATACCAAGGCCGCAATCAGGGCGACTTTTTGCCGATTACCTTTGGAATAGGTGCGGCACTTTTTACTCGGATCAAACTGGAACCGTTCAATTAGTTCCGCCCGCCGTTTAGCATCAGTCTTGCCCCGCATACGGGAAAGCAGATCGATAACCTCGCCGCCGCTTAGATTCGGCCAGGGATTGATTTCACTGGGTACATAAGCCAGGTGTTGGTGTAGTTCCACACAGTCCTTAAAGGGATCGCCGCCCAAGAGTTTTATCTCACCGCGATCCTTTTTCAGCATACCGAGCAGAATGCGGATGGTCGTGGACTTGCCCGCGCCGTTCATGCCGATAAATCCATAGACTTCGCCCTGCTCAACGGATAGATCGATGCCGCCCAGCGCCCGGGTTTTTCCGTAAGATTTGGTCAAACCTTTTATATCAATAACTGCCATGGTGATTCCCCCCTATCTATAAAAGCTCGTTCGGAAAAGGTGGATATATCGCTCCAAATCGCTTAAATAACGATCGTATTCACCATAGTAATCCGCGGTCGATTTGTCCGGATCAGCTTCTTTTTGGGCATAACCCTCGATGGTGAAGACGATGCTGCTGATGGCCATATCAACATCAATATCCGCACGGAATAGGGTGCGGTCTATGTCGTAAAACAGCTTAGGATATAAGTCGTTAGTAAGCTTGTTGCGCTGCTCCATGATGTTGTTTTTGACTTCTTCGCTATCGGGAAACGAGGCATGGGCTATGAAATTGAAAATCATCGGGTGTTTTTCCATCAAGTCTATCTTCAGCAAGGCGATTTGTCTCAATCGCTCCAAAATATCTTTCTCATCCAAGTTAATTAAATCAAAAAATTCCGCCATTACAGTTTGGATTGCATAGTCATACGCATACAAAAACAAATCTTTCTTCGAGCCGAAGTGATGAAACAACAGCCCCTTTGATACACCCGCCGATTTGACGATGGCATCGGTCGAAGCCTTGGCGTAACCATTACAAAATTCGGCCATCGCTGCGTTCAGGATACTCTTACGTTTGGAATCATCTGAACTGGTTACGTTTGGGCTGTTCTCTTTGGCCATAGTGCTCTCTCCTTTGCGACTGACTTATTTGGTCAACATCATTATGGCATGACTGACTAATATGGTCAATGTCGATTTCGAACTATATTTTGTCATAGTTAATATTTACAATTTAAGATAAAATTAGTTTTGCGATTATGCGCAGAGGATTCAATACGCAAAAACTCGAAAATGAAACGAAAACGGCAGTCAATATTGGCTGAAGGAATAGGTACTGCTGCAAGATACCTTAATTTAAAAGGTATTACTTTGTGGAGGCATTTACATAATGAAACGAATTTTAACGGTCATATTGCTGGCACTAATTCTAATTGCCGGCAGATCCTTATTTGCTCCGGAACACGTGCAGGAACCCGTTTCGGTGCCAATCAATGGCAACATCTCTGCCTCCCAAGCCATGACCGTCATAGGTTTTTATGCCTTGGGCGACAACGCAACCAGCAGTTGGACCAACCTCTTTGGTCAAGCCTATCCCACCGCTGCGAAAGGTAACACTGATATAATATCTGAACTGGCCCTGGGCTGGTACAGTGTTGACAAACAGGGTAACCTGCTGCAGAAAAGCCGTACCGGGTGGCAGCGTCCGGATAATTGGGAGAAGGTATTAAATACTGCTAAACAGTATAAACTGCAGAGCGAAATGGTAATCATGGTGACAGATAGTGATGGAACGATTTCATCCTTAATAAATGATCCAGCCGCCATGGCCCGCGCGGCAAAGGCTATAAGTGAAGAAGCCCGTCTGTACAGCGGTGTCAACCTGGACTTCGAAGGTCTGGGCTATAAGGATAGTGCCGAAGAGCTTCAACAAGTACAGCCGAGATTTACGAAGTTTGTTAAACTGCTCGACCAAGAGCTGAGTAATAACAGTTCTCATCTTACCCTCACCCTGCATGCCCCCAATAGTGTTTATCCCGGTTACGACTACCAGGCTCTGGGGAAAATCGCTGACCGAATCATTATCATGGCCTATGGCTACGGTTCAACCCCCGAGCCCGAGAGCCAGGTGGAACAGGCGGTAGAAATGGCCTGCCAATCAGTCCCTGCCCATAAACTGCTCCTGGGTATTTCCGCTCCCAGTGAAACTGCCGAAAGCATCGCTGCCAAAGTCGGAATTGCTAAACGGTATAATCTGGGCGGGGTAGCACTGTGGAGATTAGGGCTAATAAATAATGGAATGTGGCAGGCATTGCGCGAGAGTTTAATAGCAAATGGGAAACTATAGAGTACATACTTTTGTTCAGCGGAAACAAGGGGACGGTTCTCTTGTTTCCTTGTTTGTGGGAGGTTACCCGCTGCAATCTCAATTATATTTAATTACGTTAATACTGTTAAGTCCTGATGTCATTACCAGCTTGCGCAGGGGCGGAAAATACATAAATGGGGATTTTAAAACTTTAAGAAACAGTTTAAACCGTAACCCCAAAGTTTTCTTATGGTATACAGCACACGGGTTCTTTACCCTGGCATTGAGCACCTGACTTAAATAATAGGCAGTATTAATAGCACTGCTGATACCCTCCAAGGAGCTGGGGCTAATAAAGCCCGCTGCTTCACCGATTAAGAATGCGTTATTCTTGCCGGTACAAAAATCATTGAACCTGGACGGACGAAGTACCATGCAACTTTCGGTCTTCTGCACCTCTCCAAAGCAAAAGCCCAACTCTTGCAGGCTTTTCTTTTGTTTCTCAAATCGTTCACGACAACTCTGCTTCGGGTAAGCCCCTCCGAAAATAAAATATCCATCCTTAGAAATTGTCCAGGAATAGCAATCTGTGTTTTCAGGATCAAACACACAGGAATAAAATGGATTGAGGTTTTCCTCTAAGAACCACTGCTGGACAGCAATATAAGTCCGAATGTTTTTATGTGGATATAATAATTTGCGAACAATGGAGTTCGCACCGTCCGCACCAACGATATACTTGGCCGTGATGCTTTGCGTTACTCCATTACTTAAAAACTGAAGCTCATAAAAATCGCCCTTGCGTTCAATGCGGGTACATTTACTATCATCAAATACATCAAACTGCTTGGGTATTAAGGACCTTAACCACAGATCGAGTTTGTGTCGGTCCAGATTGATATAAAATCGTTGATAGTGTCGGATCAGCTTGGTTTTTAGATCTATGGTACGAACTGCAAAAATCTGTGGGTCCACCAGCACATCCTTGGGAAGGGTAAGATCAAACCGTGAAATCGCTTTTTGCGCATCAATGGCTAAAAGGCCCCCACAGGGCTTGTGAAATCCGGTACCATCCGTTCTTTTTTTGTCAATTACGGCGATAGTAAACGTACTATCCAAGAGCCGCGCTAATGTTGATCCAGCAGGCCCTAAGCCTACAATAACAATGTCATACATATATAACTCTCCTAATTCTAACCGTTCAGGCTAATGCCCCAGAGATCAGCAAGCACATAAACAATAGAATGCACAATTTGCTCAAAGTATTGGATTTCTTCCCATTCCACATAGAACTCATCCTCTCCATAATTGGGTGAGAAGAACCCTTATAGGTAATTGCAGTATAGCAGAAAAATTTTATGATATACAATAGAAATTTGTTGTTTATCGATAAATTGGGGAAACAGGGGGACGGTTCTCTTGTTTCCTTTTGTTGCTTTATGGTAATATAGCATAAAAAAGAGGAGCGGAAATATTATGCCACGACGAGCGAGGGAGAAGAGTAATACAGGAATTTACCACATAATGATGAGGGGAATCAATCGCCAGGAGATATTTCACGAGGAAGAGGACTACCAGCGATATATAGAGACTCTGCAACGAATAATTCTGGAAAGTGAAGCTGATTTGCTAGGTTATTGTTTGATGGACAATCATACCCATTTATTAATAAAAGAAAATGTAAAAGAGATATCGCACATTATAAAAAGATTAGGTACTAGTTATGCATGGTGGTATAACTGGAAATATGAAAGATCAGGCCATGTATTTCAAGATCGGTTTAGAAGCGAAAAAGTTGAAGAAGAAAGCTACCTATTATTAGTTATTAGATATATTCATCAAAACCCTGTCAAAGCAGGAATCGTAGTCAAACCAGAAGAATACCGCTGGAGTAGTTGCAGTGCCTATTATGGCAACGAAGAAACCCCCCAAGGATTGACCCAAACGAAAATAATTTTTGAACAACTATCAGAGGACCAGGATAGAGCCCGGAAAATACTTGTGGAATATATGAAAGAGGGAAATGATGATCAATGTCTTGAGGATAAGAAACCGAGTCGAGTAAGCGATGAGGATGTGCGCAATCAGATCAAAAGTATAATGCAAAATAGACCGTTTAACAGTCTTCAACATATGGAAAAAGCAGAGCGCGATAAAACGATAAGGATAATGAAAGAAATAGAAGGAATCAGCTTAAGGCAAATTGCCCGAATTATCGGACTTAATCTAAAAATGGTTTATAAAGCATAAGGAAAGGAAACGGGAGAACCGTCCCCTTGTTTCCCCCAGAGAAAATTTCAACTGGAAAATCATGCAAGTTGTAGTCTTGGTCAACGTATATATGGAAAGAACATGCATAAAATGGAAGGGATCATGATGCAAATGAGTCTGATCAGTGGGCAGGATGCAAACAAAGTCCCGAATAGGCGGAGATATGAGAGAAAAGAGAATTTAACCTGCTTTTATTCCCGGGCATATATGAAGAAAACCATACGAATGGTTGCTTTCATCGTGTCAATACTAATCTTCGCCCTAGTCACGCCGGCTTTCTGTGCCGACAATGCAAGCTCCGGAATAAAAGTATATTACAACGGCGATTTCCAAGGCAGCAGCGCCTATATTGATCCCGTCAGCGGGGTGGGCATGGTGCCCCTGGCCCTCTTATCCTTCCCGGGGATGCGCCTGGATGTCCGTGATAACCAGGCTTGGTTTGCGCTCAATGGCCGGCAGTTACGCAGCACGGTAGGGAGCAATACTTACACGATGGACGGGCAGAGCAAACCCTGGCGGTGTGGCGTGCAGCGCTGGCAGTATGGATTCGCCGTGCCCGGACGCGACCTCTTTGAAGCTCTGGGGGCCAGCGTCCGCTGGGACGGAAACGAGAGAGCCATTTATATCACCGCTCCGGCGCCAGCACCGGCCGTTCCTAATAGTCTTAGCGAAACAAGTCTGCCGCTGCGCCTGGCTTTCATCCAGGACGAGCAGTTGTGGCTGTTGGATGCGAGCGATCCGGGCGCCCAGCCTTTCTTGGTACCCAGCCGTAATATAGAGCAAATCATAGGCTGGTCCTATGACGGAAAATGGCTGGCCTATCTGCAGAGAGCGGGCGATGACAAATATGCGGGGATTGAAAATCTGTGGGTGGTATCCTCTGATGGGCAGCTGTCCCAATGCCTGGATGCAGTGCCGATTGCCTACAATACCCCGGTATGGTCGCCGACGGAAAATATCATCGCTTACCAGGCCCAACTGGGAGAGCAAGCGAATTTTGATAACCGGAGTTTGAGGATCGCCGGTCAAGAAAACAGCCAATGGCAATATCACGAGCTCTTGAAATCGGCGGACCGGACCTTGGGTTCGGGCCTGGCCTGGTTCCCGGACGGTCAGAGCCTGGCGGTGAGCTGGGTGCACGATGAAAAAGACTTGCCCGAACTTGACCGGGTCGATTTACAGGGGAGAGCCAACTGCCTGTTCATCCTACCGGCGGTTTTAGCCGGAGATTATCAGGACGGAATGTTCATCCGGGATATCAACGGTCTCCGGCTGTCACCGGATGGACGCTATTTAGCCTGTTTCCTGGGAATGAACTCCGGTTCCATGAATGCTGACGGCATGGGCTTGCAGATCATTGATCTCCAGCAAAAGACTTCATTTCAAGTGGGCAGTGCTCTGGGGTATCCGGAATGGGTGGCCTGGTCCCCGGACAGCCAGAAACTGGCGGCCATACTCGGATGCGGCCGTATGGCTAGTATCGGCAAACATCTGGAATTGGTGCAGATAGATAAAAACGGATTCAATGTCCAGGACCTGAGTGAAACGGGCCAGGCAGACAGCCGGCCTATCTGGGACACGAATGGCAATGTATTCTATTTCACCCGCGGTCAGGAGAGTCAAGCCTGGCTGGAAGAGGGCCGGCATCAAGAAATACAAGTCCCCGGGCAGCGGATATTCTGCCGCCGGGATGAACGGGTGCAGAGCCTGAGCAAGCCGGGAGACGAGCAGGCTGATTACCCGCTGTCCTTATCCCCGGACGGCCAATACCTGGCTATGCAGAGACTGGACTATGCCGACCTGGGGGCCGTCTGCCTGATGAACCTGAAAGACGGCCAAATGGTCAAGCTCATGGATTATGTGCAGGCCAATGCCGGCTATTACGGCAACTATTACCCAGACCGGGTTAGTATTTACTGGACTGCAACCAAATAAGCAAGATGGGGGTCAGGCAGGAGGACGCAGTGATAGAGTCTTATTTAGTTACATTCCTAAAGCCATCGCGTTAGCGATTTCGTTCTTCTCTTGATCGAACTGAAATAGGCATACTATTATTTTAGAAATGAATTAGGCTATCCAAGAACGCCTGATTGCCAAGCAGAATCGGCATTTATCATATAATAATCAGAAGGGACACACCTTTTATAGAAGGAGTGTCCCCTCGTTTTTATAGCTGTGATAGCTGTGGGTCACCTAAGTATCTTAAGCTTATCCTCGTATCTTTTACTCAGCTTTTTGCCCGGCAAAATGCTCCTTTATAAAATCGGGGGCATCAGCTTCTGCAAAGCCTCCTGATAAAAGATTGCCGTCCTTGAGCACAAAATACAGATGATATGTTTGCTGACCAGAATCAGTATAAGTGCGCAAACATATTTCCAGTTTATCTAGATCAGTGATTTTAAGAATGCCAGGCCTTTTTTCCAAATCTAGAATAATAGATTGCGGGGTTGGCATACCCCGATTTATTTCTATGGCTGTATTACTATCAGCAGGGATTTTGTCCACAATGGCATAGGCAATATCTTCATCGGGAATGATACGGGCCTGATTATATAGACCGTTATTTTTAAGCCACTGTTCGAAATTAACGAATGATTTATCCCAGCTCGTGTTAAAAATGCTATTACTATGATCAGTACTTATAAAAATACCGAGGTCAGCCCAGCCAGGCCGGTGACTGGTCATCTCTTCATAGGTCTGATTAAGCGTATCCTTCTGCAAGGCGTCTATGGCTTGTTTAATCTGTTCCGGATTAAACAGCTTCACGTTCTTACTGGTATTGGGCACATTAATAAATATCTGGTTAACCATAGCGGGGTCTATTTCGAGAATTTTATAGTGCAGAGCCTTGGATTCACGTGCTTCATAGATAGGTTTTAAGCTATCTGCATACATAGGGGTAGTAATAGAATACTCGCGGTATACATGCTGGCCATTTTTCAGATTATAGGCCAGACAAATTTTCTCATACTGCAGTTTCCTGTTATCAGAGAATAGGGTTCCTTTTTCCTGCGCTTTACTAGAAATTATCTTCTGGTGCAGGGAATAGATGTTGGCTATGTTATTTGCTTCTGTATAAACTACTGGCATGGGTATATCCAGCGCAGTAACAGTAACGACGTTAGGATCGGTATTCCGGGGATATATAACCCGGGGTCTATTTTCTTCGTATAAAGGATAATAAGTATTATTCATGTAGACGGTTTCTACATCAGCCAATGCCGGTATTCTTTTTCCAAACCCGGTGAAATCAACATTCAGGCCGGCTATTAATATGATAATGATAAGTAAATATGCTCCGTAGCCCTTTAAGATTTTGAGTTTAAAAACATGCAGTGATTTATTAAGCAATATTTCGCTTAGCAAATATGCCAAGAGCGATCCCAAAAAATAGCCGATATACGTCCAGCCCATGCTTTCGTTTTGGGTACTATAAAAATAGCTGCCGAGCAGCAGCATGCCGCAAAAGGTTATTCCATACTTAAAAATCGGACTCAGTGGGTCAAAGGCTATAGCATTGCCGGCTGCTTCCATTTGACGGCGCTGGTAGAAATATCTGCCTGCTAAATATAACGCGATGCTGACTAAGAGATAAGTAGTTATCTCGGCGGTCTGAAGGGGATAACTAGAAATATCGGTAATTCTCATCAGAGGCGAAAAATTTATATTATACGAATAGTAGTCATAAGCAAAGCCGTAAGTGTACATTTTCATATTATGCAGCAGCAGCTCTAATAGTCCACTGGGCAATAAGAGCAGGATATAGCTCAACACTCCCTGTACGGTGGACATGCCGGTAATCATGCCGGTAGCTGCACTGGTCATAAAAAAGAGCAGATTAAAAAGCAGGCTAATTCCCAGCCAGGTAAGTATATTCAGACCACTGACGGTTTCTATACCCAATCCGGCAACTGCTGCCCAGGATACCAATGCAGTAATAATTAGGGGCACAAACAAAAAGATGATGCCTGCCATTATATGCGTATTATAATGGGTTTCTCGTTTGATGGGCAGAGAGTGTGCCATATCAACGGATGGGTTGGTTTGTATATATCGAAACAGCAGCAAGCCGGTCAGGACCGGAACTGATAATAACAGCATTAATTGGACAGTGGATGTATTCGAACCAAACAGAAATAGAAGCAAATACGCAGATAGACCATCTATACTGGAAACTGGCTGCTGGCTATATAGCATAAGTATTTTAAACGGGATGCATAAGAGCAGAGCCAAGAGATAAGCAACTCCGATCCAACCGAAGCTTTTAAAATCATTGCGCAGTATGCCCAGATTAATAAAGGATGTTTTTGATTTCATAACCGTTGTCCCCCATTTCATAAATAAATATTTCCTCCAGGGTCAGAGGCAGCACATCCAGAATAGCCGGGTTATAGCTCTGCATGCGCTGAATTATTTCGTCATGGGCTCCACGTACAATTAGAATCAGTACGCTGCCCCTCTGTTCCTGAAAAGGCACCTGCATGTCTTGCAGCAGAGTGGGAGGGACTTCGCCGGCAAAGGCGATTTGAATCTTATGTACATCGGCTTTCAGATCGTCCAGGTCCTTCTGAATAAGCACTTTCCCCTGATGCAAAATACCGATATAATCGCATATATCTTCTAAATCACGTAAATTGTGAGAGGATATTATGACCGTCATGGACCTTGCCGCTACATCCTGAATAATGAGATTTTTTACTTTATGACGCATGACCGGGTCCAATCCGTCTATAGGTTCATCTAATATCATAATATCAGGCATCATGGCTAAACCCATCCACAAAGCATACTGGCGCTGCATACCCTTGGAAAGTGTTTTAATGCGACGCTTTAAATCGAGATTAAAAACTTCCTGCAGCTTAAGGAAGCGTTCCTTATTCCAATTAGGATAAATGAGAGCATAGAAATTAGCCATGTCCTGAATGGTGTAATTGGGGAAGAAATACAGGTTATCAGGAATAAAGGCGGTGCGCGCTTTTATTACGTTATTTTCGTAAACAGGTTCTGAATCAATCCTTAGCTGTCCGGAATCTGGTCGGTAAATGCCGGCCAATAACTTAAGCAGGGTGGTTTTTCCTGCTCCATTTGAACCCACCAGTCCGTAAATTGAGCCTTGGGGCACAGACAAGCTAACATCATGCAAAGCTTCTATTTCTCGGAATTGCTTACTGACCCTTTCTATTTCAATCATGTGAGCTACCTCCTTCGTCTTTGGACAACGATCTTTGAATGAGAGAAACGATTTCCTGGGGAGTCATGCCTAGATAGTGCATTTCTGCTATATTTTTCAAGACTTCTCTTTCCAGCACTTGCAAACGGGCAGTATTATTATCGGGCACGGTAGCTCTGACAAAATTACCCTTGCCTGGCAATGAATAAATGAACCCGCGGTATTCCAGTTCTCGGTAAGCCTTTTGTATGGTGTTGGGATTGATGGTTAATTCACTCGCTAAAACCCGAACGGTTGGTAATTGTTCATCAGGTTTCAGTACATTGGCTATGATAAGCTCCTTAATCTTATCGACCAGTTGCTCATAAATAGGTGCACGACTACGTAAGTCCAGTTCAAACATAAAACGCTCCTTCCTGTATGTCGTGTACTAGTAGAAATAGTACAGATGGTATGGTGTGATTATATAGCTATTATTTGAAAATGTAAATAGGTGGGAAAAAAATTTTTCGAGTTAGATGGTGTCAGGATCACACCTACTATGAAGAGGCCTTGGCGGAGGGGGGGTTAATGGCAATAGCCGCCAGACATAATCTAGGCCTCGCTGCCTTTTTTGGCAAACTGCCATATAGCTATACATATTGCGACTATGCCGAGCAAAGCCAATATGCCTAAAGCTAATTTTCATTATCCTTAATTCATCTCCACCAGATGCTTCCAATAGCGCTGCGGCATGCATTGTCTCTGTAATCGCGGATTTGTGCGGCTCTTTATGGAAATGGCTTGATGATATTGTTTCCAAAGCTCTCTGTAGTAATCTTCTTCCTGCGCCAGCTCCAGCCGCTGCTGTAAAGTAAACCGTGTAGCTATCCACTCTTCCTGGTTGTAAATTGCCGCCAAATCCCGGCGCACATCGTGAATTACCCAGTTCTGGTCGGACATACGGGCGGCAAAATGCGGAGCCAGCAGTTCTACAACGTTATGATCAGGTTCAATGGCGGCATAATATATGTTCTTTTTTAATAGTTGAAAGCGCAGCAATCCCATCAGCCTATGCCTTTCTCTTGCTACCTTGAGACTGAGGCGGTGAATCCGCTGTACTCTATCATCGCTTAGCAGAAAGTCCAGTTTATTTCCAATTTTCCAACCGAGGTGCAGGTATTGAAATATCCACATTGCGGCTTCTGGATGCTCGGAAAGATAAGCATAGTAGGTATGGCGTAACGAACGGGCGCATATTTTATTGTCTATGGCATCATATACTTTCCCTGCTTTAACTTCATCAGTTGCAATGACTTCCTGTCTGGCAAAAAGCTGCTGAGTCTCATTGCCGCTAACAAAAAGCTGGTCGGGAACCATTTTCCCGTAATAAATTTCATAAATGGCAGTCAACAGCCCATTGAAACTACCGTCATACACAAATTGCAGCATTTATAGTTCACCCGTTAGCGTCGATACAGCTTCATCGCGGGGAACGAGTTCCGGCAGGAAAGCAAAGAGACTTAATTGTTCATAATTGTTTGTACCAGATTGGGACAACGCTAAACGGGGCCGGAGGATATGTTCCTCCATGGCCGCTTCTCCATTATACTTGCCTCGGCAGGTTATAAAGTACTGGGCTCTCTTAAGTGTCACCCCTATTGTTTTCAGGTCCTCGAATCTTAGGGCATGCATCCGCCGGGCGGCCAGAATCTTGCGGGCAGACTTGACGCCAATTCCCGGCACTCGCAACAGTTGTTCATAACTGGCCCGATTAATTTCCACTGGGAAATAATCCAGATTCCGCAAAGCCCAGTCGGTTTTAGGATCGTAATCTTCAGAAAAATCCTGATTATTATCATCCAATAGTTCCTTAGCACTGAAGCCGTAAAACCTCAGCAGCCAGTCCGCCTGATAAAGCCGGTGTTCTCGCAGCAAAGGCGGACTTTTAAGATCCGGGAGATTGGGATTGCTGGTGACCGGCACATACGCAGAATAGTACACTCTTTTCAATCGGAATTTGTTATACATGTATTCAGATAACTTAAGAATAGTTATATCGTGATCCAGGGTGGCTCCTACAATCATCTGAGTAGTCTGTCCGGCCGGCACAAATGATGGTGCCTTGCGCGATTTTTTTCTTTCTTCTCTTCGAGCCGTTATATTAGTGGCCAGAAATGACATGGGTTTTATGATAGCTTCCTTCTTTTTCTGGGGTGCTAATAGCTGAAGCCCGCGCGAAGAGGGAAGCTCAATGTTTACGCTCATTCGATCGACGTATTTTCCTGCTTCTTCTATTAAGATGTTATCGGCACCAGGTATAGCTTTTAAGTGGATATAGCCATTGAAACCATGCACCTGGCGTAATTTCCTCACGGTTTGCAAAAGCATTTCCATGGTGTTATCTGGTGTGGAAGGTATAGCTGTGCTCAGAAAAAGTCCCTCGATATAATTGCGGCGATAAAAGTTCATGGTTAAATCGCATAACTCATCAGGAGTGAGCATGGCCCGGGGCAAATCATTGGAAATGCGGTTCACACAATAGGAGCAATTATAAACACAGTAATTGGTTTGCAGGATTTTCAAAAGTGAAATACACCTGCCATCGGCGGACCAGCTGTGGCAAATTCCGCAGGATGCTGCGTTGCCCAGCCTGCCTGGCTGATTTGCTCTTTGGCTTCCGCTGGAAGAACAGGATACATCATATTTGGCCGAATCCGCCAGAATTTTCAGCTTATCTATTATTTCCATCCATGCCCACCTCGAACATATATTCTATAGGTATAATATCACATAAATTGGATGGCACCAAACATAAGTTCTGTTTTATTGTTATCAAGGACAAGATTGATTTAGACCCACCGATGATTCGGTAGGTTTTTGCTTTTGAAGGCGTATGGCTATTATGGGAATTAGTGATATAATTCAAAGAATAATGACATTATATGGCAACAACCAATTTGGGAGGAACAACACTGTGAGCACAGTAAAAGACGTGGCAGCAGGTGATATGAGTCAATATACCTTTGCACCGGAGTACGGACCGCTGCATGAGAAACTTTTAACATTATATTTAGGAGAAAAAGAATGAATACACTTGACATGAAAAAGCTCGGGTTAACCGACAGAATTGCCGCAGAGGCCAAATTATACGAAGGCTTTTACGTGGCCAGAGTTCTGTCACAATCAAAAGACCTTTACGCTGTAATCTGTGAAAATGGTGAGCTAATGGCAGAAATATCGGGTAAATTTCGTTATGAAGCGGAAAAAATGTCCGATTACCCGGCGGTGGGAGACTTCGTGATGATAGACAGAAATACCGATATCCACGGACACGCCATGATTCACCACCTGCTTACCAGGAAAAGTGTCTTCATAAGAAAAGCCGCCGGAACAGCCAATGATGAACAAGTTGTCGCCAGTAATATTGATACAGTCTTTATTTGTATGTCCTTAAACAACGACTTCAACATTCGCCGGGTGGAACGTTATCTGTCAATTGCCTGGGATAGCGGTGCAATTCCGGTGATCGTTTTAACCAAGTCCGATATATGTGATGAGACAGACGCCAGGCTGGGTGAGGTCAGAGCCGTTTCCATAGGTGTTGATGTCGTTGTTACGTCTAGTATGATTGAGGACGGTTACTCGGCCATCGCCAATTATATTAAAGCCGGACAAACCGTAGCATTTATCGGCTCTTCCGGGGTGGGGAAATCCACTTTAATTAATCGCCTAATAGGCAAAGAAGCCCTAGCCACCCGAGAAATAAGAAACGACGATAAAGGCCGTCATGCTACGACCAGGCGCGAACTTATCCTATTACCCGATAGCGGCATGGTCATCGACACTCCTGGCATGCGTGAAATAGGCCTTGAGAGCGCCGATCTGGCTAGAACTTTTGCTGAGATTGATGGGTTGGCACGAAAATGTAAATTTCAAGATTGCACCCATACCAGTGAGCCGCAATGTGCGGTTCAGCAAGCCATTGCTGATGGCAGCCTATCGGATGAGAGGTTGGAAAGCTACTTGAAACTAAAAAAAGAAGCTAAATATGAGGGCCTCAACTCCAGGCAGATTGAAAACGCCAAGATAACTGAAATGTTTGCAGATATGGGCGGAATCAAGAATGCCCGCAAATTTGCCAAAGATAAGAATCGCAAAAAGCAGGGGTATTAAGGATCTTGCTTATATTGCCTTCATTGCTCGAGACCAACTGAGTCCTCAGCAAACCTGCGATTTGATGACAGATCTAATTCTTTTGCATAGAAAGAGTAATCTCCATCTGGTAAACCTGCAGACCGCCTCCGGTGCTGTTGGAGAATTGCCCTGGCTATAGGCAACGCAGAGAGGCTCCTTGGCCAGCTATCCCGTCAACTTCTGCACAACAAACACCGTCTATTTGTAGACATTATGGATTGACTTAACAATTAAGGCCCAAATAATAAAAGACCAATGGGCCAATAAAGAAGCGGTGATACCGCTAATATAAAATTATAAACAACAGCATATAATGAAATTCGATCTTCATATCTTGCTAAACCAATTGCCCCAATGATAAAGCCTATAATACCGATTGGAAAAGGTATAAGAAGGTGGTAAAACGGAACATTTGGTGTGATTCCTAGATAAAAATTAAGGACAAATAATGTACCTATACCGCCAATAACAAGCGAGAGTTGCCCCCATAAAAAATGTTTTTTCCTAGTGACCAAGGTTTCTTTACTAACATTATTGTCCAACCTCATGCTCCTCACATCATATATGTAAATTAATACATTAATTATATTATATACCAGATGGGTTAAGACCGCCATTATTGTAAACTTTGCTAATATCGGCATAAAAAAAGGAGTTAATTACAGCGCCCCTATTACTTCGGAAATTCCCTTAGCTTTAATCCGCTTTAGCGGGCTTATTACGGATAACGCCGTTATAAGAAGGGTAAGGCTTAATATCATAACATTCTGGATTAAAGGGAATTTCCAAATAACATGGAAACTTGTCAGTAAATTTTCAATCAATACTATCAAGTGAGGTGATTAGCTGATGAAGATTAAGCCGTCGGCGGCGATTCGCAAAAATTATAATGAAATTTCCGAGCTTTGCAAACGGTCCGGAGAGCCCGTTTATCTTACCAAAAACGGCGAGGGTGATCTCGTGGTCATGGATATAGAAGCCTTTGCAAGAAGGGAAAGCATGCTTCGGCTGCGGGAAAATCTGATTAATGCGGAGGAAGGCAGGCTGAACGGAAAGCCCGCTCATTCCATTGACGAGGTATCCACCATGATGAAAGATGCTGTCCGGGAGGTAATGAGTGGACAGCGAAAATAAACGGTATGACGTAGTCATTTCCGATGAAGCCACACAAATGTTGGTATCCCATGCGCGATTTTTGGCACAGGTCAGTGAGCCTGCAGTATTGCTACTAATTGAAGTATTTCAGGAGAAGGCGAAGCCACTGGAACAGTTTCCCGGAAGGAATCCATGGCTGACTGATCCGCTGATTCCAACAGGAAAATATCGAAAGCTCCTGCTGTAAAAACGATACTTGCTGGTTTATCAGATCAAGGAAAGAGACGTGTATGTGGCCGAATCAAATGCACTCATTGTGAGACATAATGCACCTTTATCCGCTGCCAAGATAAGTGCACCAAAAATTACCAATAATTCCACCAATAAAACCATACCAGGCTGCTGATTCATTTTTCAGTAAGTTCATAAAGTGTAGCGCTACTACAACAAGAAGACCTGTACTTAGTGTAACCAAATCATGTCCCAAATGGAGTTTCAAGGGGACGGGGTTATCGACAACCTTGAATCGCGATATGTCAATAACCCCGTCAGACTGTGCGAAAACTTTCCAGTCGTTATACCTCTGAACACCTAATAACACGTTCTTGAGATGGACACAGTGCAACAAAGGCAACGTATGCGGCTGGCCTGGCTTATACTAAGGCCAGCCTTCTTATTATTTCTTTCACTCCCAGGATATTAATTACCCTTCGCAGATTATAGGCAAGGAAATGAAGCTTATTTTCTGTTGCTACTGACTTAATTCCTCGTGTTAAGAAATAACTGTAACCCCAGATCCTCTTTACCGTCCCGAAGGGATGTTCAACCAGCATTTGTCTTTGTACATATAGTTCTTTGTTGTCCCTGGTTCGTTTATCAACCTTATCCAAAAATTCCTGGTTAAGATTCCTCGAAATTAGCCGCCCTTTCTGGCTTTTGGTGCAGCGTTCCTTCATTTCACAGTTGCGGCAGGCTCTGAAATTTTTGTAATCTTGATATTCTACATCGTTTACTCTTCTTTTCCGACTGGCATAGAGTATTTGGCCTACCGGACATATATAATGATTCTGTTCTTTGGTATATTTAAAGTGCTCCTGGCTAAATTTCGGATCAGGAATGTTAACACTGGGTTTAGGCTTGGCTACATAGGTTTCTATATGGTTTTCTTCGCATTTTATCAAATCGTTAGTAGAGTAATAACCTTTATCGGCCAGGGCTTTGATCTCTTCTATCTCAAATATTTCCTGGGCTTTGCAAGCCATATCATTAAGGTGACCTTGATCGGCCGAGTTATTTATCACTTCGGTATCCACTACTAGTTTGTGTTTTTGATCTACAACTGTCTGAACATTGTAACTGACATCTACACCATTATTATTTGCTTTCATAAGCCGGGCATCAGGGTCTGTTGTAGAAATCTCCGTTTCTCCGGTGATTGCCATCCTTTCCTGCATGGCGTTGTATTTGGTTTTTCTCTGGTTAAGCTCCTCGATTCGCTGTTTAATCTCCTCGCGGCTGGAACATGGATATGGGCTTCACCTTTATCATTGGCATCCAGTTCCTGCAGATAGGTATTTATTTTTTCATCTATATATTTAAGCTGCCGCTGTATTTTCTTTTCGTTGAAGTTATTGCGTTTGGAGTTGCTGGCTCTGAATTTGGATCCATCCACAGCTACCATTTGTTTGCCGTATAATTCCCATTCTTTGCACAACCGGCTGAAGTTTTTAAAAACATTTTTTATTGGTTCTTTATTATCTTTGCGAAAATCTGCTATGGTCTTAAAGTCGGGCTTCAATTTGCGCAGCAGCCATACTAATTCTAAGTTTCTACCTGCTTCTGTCTCGAGTCTTCTGGATGAACGAATCCGATTCATATATCCATAAATGTACAGTTTCAGAAGATCTTGCGGATTATATGGCGGGCGGCCAGTATCCTTAGGTTCAGTTTTTAAAAAGCCCAGTTCCGCCAAATTCAGTGTGTTAACATATGCTTCAATAACCCGCACCGGATTTTCTTCACTTATATAGTCATCTACAGCTTCAGGAAAAAGGGTGATTTGATGCCGATCTTCGCCGTGTATATAGGCCATGCTTCCACCTCGCTATCACCCTTTATATTCGACTTTTATATCATTTTTCCCTTTTCTGTGACCCGACTTTTCACACAGTCTGCCGTCCCCTTGACATGCTTGCGGAATTATTTCCCTGGCTGGCAGGATTTGAAGGTAAATAACTCATAATTTATCCCTTTAATGCATATAGCTATAATGGCTATAATTTGTTAGAATGGGGATAGAAGTTTGAGAAAAGGAGACCGGAGCATGCCAACTTTTGCGATTAATGAGGCGAAAAACAAGCTGACATTTTTAAGGCGCGAAGCTCTTACCGGAAAAGAAATTTTAATGGATGATACCAGGCGCAAAGACAATGAGTATGTGTCATTGGTAGCAACATCCTTATTGGATGAGTTGTGTGAAGAGACTAAAACCTTTACTTATAAATGGACGGATGTTCCTGGAGAGAATCAAGAGACTTATTCCTTGTGGAATAACGAGACTGGTGTTTACGGGGTAGGTATCACTAAGGCGGAAGCGATTGAAGATTTAATCGACAACATTGTTGATTATGCGAACGTTTATTTTGAGGATCTCCCCTATTACTTAAGTACTTCGGGGAAGAATCGATCCCATTATTGGTATTTGCGTCGGGTCATGAGATGTAATGGAAACCGAAAAATCTTGTACAAAGCGTTAGCATTGGAAGGTTTAAAAGACTAATGGGATTTACTTTTACCTGGGATGACTTAGAAAAAATATGTAAAAAACTAAATATGGTTAGACAAGGTAAAACATCCGTTTGGACAGGAATTGGTCCTGATGGCAAACGTAGAACTTGCACTATCCATTCTAAGCACAAAGGAAACATCGGTCCAGGTTTAACTGCTAATATTGCCAAACAACAGTTGTTGTTCAATTCTGTTGAAGAAATGTACGAGTTCTTAAAAAAATGAGTTTCAAGGGGACGAGGTTATCGACATATCGCGTTTCATTGTTACAAACAGGGCATTATATCCATCTGACTTCTGTCATAGCGTTACTCCTGTCATAATCTCATAATTCGTATTTCCGAAAAAAGAACAACCCAATCACAGTAGATAGAAACATGATTGCAATTGAACTTACCACAATTGTTACTCCAAGGTCTGTTGAAATCGATGCTGAGCAAACAAGCGACGACATGCCGTAAATCGAATGCTGAATACCCCATTCAACAAGCCTTGCAGCAGTATCAGAAAAATTACTCACGTTAGTGATAACGGAAACCAATGTTTCACTGAATAGCACATAACAAAGGCAAGCAATCACAGATGCTGTACTGTTCTTTATCAGCATGGAGAGCAGACAGATTACCGATCCCAATGCTGCATAGAGAAAACTGCCACAAATCATCATGGCTACATATTCACTGGTTAACAAATCCCATATTTGCCCAGAGCCAAGCAAGGCAATAATTTCAAAGAAGAAGAAGATCGCAACGGCAACCACCGATGAAAGTATGGCCTTTGATAAATAGATACACTTGCGGCTTTTGCTAATAATCCATTTATGCTGCCATGTTTTCCATTGATATTCCTGACCGATAAAAACGGAAATAAGAACAGCCACTAAAATTCCTAATCCTTTATGATATTCAACGCCTATCCGAATAATATCGTCGATCTTCCTAAATGCAGTTAAATCTCCCAAAACAGAAACGCCCAAGCGAATATCCTGATGAATAAGCATTATCAGCAAGAACGGTATAATGCCCGTAAATGCTGCGATTCCATAAAATAGTTTGCTTTTCCCAAACCTGTAAAGATCACTTTTCCATACATTCGCCATTGTTATTTTCCTCCTCTGGTGTGCTGTAAATATAGTTCTTCTAAGGTATTCCTGTTTTGAAGAACATCTTGGGTAGATAGCTCTTTGACGATTTCCCCATTGTGCAGAATACCAAAGCAGGTAGTTATTTGCTCCAACTCGCTTAGGATGTGGCTGGAAATTAGAATTGTCATACCCCTGGTGTGGCTTAAGTGAAGCAGCAATTCTCGCAGGTCAGCAATACCATTTGGGTCAAGTCCATTCGCCGGCTCATCCAAAACAAGGATATCCGGGTTTTGCAGCAATGCCATTCCCAACTTTAACCTTTGGGTCATACCAAGTGAAAAGTGCTTCACCAATTTGTTATTACAATCCTCTAATCCAACGGTTTTTAAGATCTGCTTAATTCGGGTATATTCGCGCACACCCAACAGGTAGGCTTGTTCTTTCATGTTTTCATAGGCACTCAAATTAAGGAATAATGACGGATCGTTAATTACCGCTGAGACTTTGCTTGTACGATTGTCAACTTCTCCGACGGAAACCGTTCCGCTATATCCTTGAATAAGTCCTGTCAGAATACGAAGCAGGGTTGTTTTCCCCGAACCGTTTTTTCCAACTAATCCGTAGATTTCCCCTTGCTTTACACGAATACAAACATCCCGCAAAACCGTATTTCCTCCGTACTTTTTTTGGATATGTTCTGCTGTTAAAATGTAGTGACTCAAATTATATTCCTCCAAATTAATACGGTTAAGGTACAATCTTGAAATCCACAAAGCAATAGACAACAAGAGCAATAATCGCGATAGTCAAAATAGTGATTAAAACACCTCTCAGAAGCGATTTCAGCATACCTTTTTTCCACCTCATGGATAGTTTTTTTACCGCCTCTGCTTCTTTACAATTCTGTCCTATATTGTTTATGGGTAATGCATCATCCATTGTTTGCAGTTCAGCCTTGCAGCTATCACAATCAGCAAGGTGTTCTTCAATCATTGCTCTGCTATCATTACTACAAACCCCGTCGTGATACAACGGCAGTAAATCTTTTATAATCTCACAAGATATTTTCATTTCATTGCCTCCTGTAATTGTTTTTTGGCCCGATAATAAATCAGTCTTGCCCAACTATCGGTTTTCCCGAACAACGCACCAATTTGCGAAAATGGCAGTTCGCCAAATACCCGCAAAGTAAATACTTCCTTATTCGGCTCGTGAAGATTGTGAAGCAAAACGTGTAATCGCTTTGCTGCTTCTTTATCAAGATAGTTGGTTTCTAAATCTGATGTTATGTCGGGAAAATCCGTATCTATCCCCGGAACAAGTCGCTTTTGTTTTTGTGAAAGCGAAAAATATGTATTTTTAGCAATCTGACAAAGCCATACATACAGTTTGCAGGTTCCATTGAACTGATCTATATGCCGCATTGCTTTGAAAAAAGTTTCTTGTGTGACTTCTTCGGCAATGGCCTCGTCACGACTAAGGGATAGCACGTATTTATATACATCAGAGAAGTATTCTGTATATATTTCCTCGAAGTCGGTCACTTTCTCACCTCCTATTCATAAGACTAAGCTTGCGTGAAAGCGTTTCAAGTTTTTTTGTTTTCTTTTCGTCTTGCACCTTCCGGCTTGTTTGTATCTTTGGGTATCAACCACATGCGGCGCCCGCTAGGTTATAATAAAGAGAAATTAGTTTTAAAAGAACAATCCGTAATCACTGCTGCAAGATAGCCTAATTTGAAATGTATTACTTTGTGGAGGTATTTACATAATGAAACGAATTTTATCGGTGTTATTGCTAGCCCTAATTCTAATTGCCAGCCAATCCTTAATTGCTTCGGCTCAGGTGCAGGCACCTATTTCGGTGTTAATCGACGGTTTAAGCCTAAACCTCGAGGTATTACCGGTTATTCAGAACGATCGTACCCTAGTGCCCTTCAGAGCCATAGCGGAGGCCATGAATATAGATGTAAGCTGGGATGATCAAACTAGTACCGTAAATGCAACAGACGGTAAAACCACGGTTCGGCTGCAGATTGATAATCGCACGGCCTACCTTAATAATACCCCTATGACCCTGGATGTTGCCCCGCAAATAGTAGACGGGCGTACCCTGATTCCACTGCGCTTCTTTAGTGAAGCCTACAAATGTCAGGTAAATTGGAATAGCGCTCTAAATCAGGTAAGCATCATCTCCCCCCCAAAGCCATGACAGTCATAGGCTTTTATGCTCTGGGTGACAGCGCCACCAGCAGTTGGACCAACCTCTTTGGCCAGACTTATCCCACCGCTGCGAAAGGTAACACGGATATACTATCTGAACTGGCCGTGGGCTGGTACAGTGTTGATAAACAGGGTAACCTGCTGGAAAAAAGCCGTACTGGGTGGCAGCGTCCTGACGGTTGGGAGACGGTATTAAATACTGCTAAACAGTATAAACTGCAGAGCGAAATGGTAATCATGGTGACTGATGGCGATGGAACGATTTCATCCCTGCTAAATGACCCAGCCGCCATGGCCCGGGCGGTACAAGCTATAAGCCAAGAGTCCGGTCTGTACAGTGGTGTCAACCTGGACTTTGAGGGTCTGGGCTATAAGGACAGGGGCGAAGAGCTGCTACAGGTACAGCAGAGATTTACCAGCTTTGTTAAACTGCTCGACCAAGAGCTGAATAAAAACAGTTCCAGCCTTACCCTCACCCTGCATGCTCCCAATAGCGTTTATCCCGGTTACGACTACCAGGCTCTGGGGCAAATCGCTGACCGTATCATTATCATGGCCTATGGCTACGGTGCAACGCCCGAGCCCGAGAGCCAGGTAGAACAGGCTGTGGAAATGGCATGCCAATCAGTCCCTGCCAACAAACTGATACTGGGTATTTCCGCTCCCAGTGAAACTGCCGAAAGTATTGCTGCCAAAGTCGGGATTGCTAAACGTTATGATCTTAACGGGGTAGCATTATGGAGATTAGGGGTAATAAATAATGACATGTGGCAGGCATTAAGAGATAGTTTAACGGCCAATAGGTAACTGTCTAAGCCTCGCTGGCTATTTGGGCAAACGCAATTGTCATTCTGAGCGAAGTGAAGAATCTTCCCACCGTGAGGAGTTCCTAAAGAAATTTGGTTATAGCAGCTACAGGTGCCGCTAAAACAGGCTGCAGCTCTGGGCATAGCAGCCGGCTAAGAACTGGAGTCTACTCATCTGAAAAACTGTTTTCAAACAACAGATTCATCCAATCCTGTCTGCTATGAAGGACACGCGAAATGAAAAGTTCGTCTTTACCGATTCGATAAAAAATGAGGTAAGGCTTAACCACGATACGGCGATATCCTGGCTCGACTAAAGATAGCTCATTCGTAGGAAGTACGGTACCCATACGCGGATTGTCCGCCAACTTTAGAATTGAATTTTCAATTTGCTCCAGCATGGCGGCTGCCGCCGCTAGCTTATCTTCCGAAATATAATCAAAAATGCTATCCAAGTCATTTACCGCATCTTGGGTATAACGTATTCTAAGCTTGGTCATGAACCCGCTCCCTTAACCGGGCGAAAACCTCATCATGGTCAACAAGGTTGCCGGCGGTAATCTGTTTGTCCGCTGAGGCTAGCTTTACCTGCAGGCGAATCCAGGCATCGCGACGGCAGAAAGCTTCATGACTCATAACAACGAGATCGTTTTCACCGTTATTGGTTATGATGATGGGGTCGTCTGTCTCATGACAGAGCTTGGAGAAATTCTTATAATCTGAACGGATAATGGATGATGGTTTTACGATCATCACACCTGGTTTCCGAAATTTATTGAGCATTATGGGAACCTCCTATCAATTATATATCAATAGTCTACCATGCATTTCATCGAAAAACAAATCTCAACCTTACCTAGCCTAATGCGATTCCTGTTCGTCGGGCCAGAGGTTTGCCGCCGACTTCCTTCAGATTCTGCGTCACCGCAGACACCCTCGTCTTAAGCTAACTGTTACTGCTACCTTCACCGCTCGGGACTATCACCCTATAGTCAACGCCCATGCCGGGCGCACAATAAAAGCAGACAACCTGTTCCTGACTGCTTTTTACCGATGGAATTAATAAATCAGCAGTTAAACCAATGTTAAATGAAATTATTGCCACCTTCCTGGTTAGATATGGTAATGCATAACTTGCATGCGATTTTGATTTGACTGAATATAAGGATAAAATCTCTTGATAATTACTCTTTACATCAAACCAAAGGCTGAAACAATAGCCTAAATGCAGAAAATTACTGCCTCCCTTCAAACCTATCATATAGCCTTACATAACATAATGAGCAGGAGAAATTTTGGAATGGAGGCTATAATGGAAATTAGTGGTATAATTTGTAGTAGTTATTCAAGAATATCCAGTAAGAGGGGAATGTAATCATCACTGTGGAGCATAACCATAGAAGAGGACAACTTACTGCAAATTTATTGATATTCTTTGGTTACCTATTTTCAGGCATTGGTGACTTGGGCGATTAATACCGTTCGCTTTCAGCCGGATTACGGTTCTTCATATCGTTAAAAGGTGGAGTTGGGCAGATAAGTTTATATCGGGCAGAGGGGGGAATGGGGTTGGAACCAGGGTTATTACTAAGTGATGTGTTAGAAACTAAAACTATGACCGCACTAATTGTGTGCAAGGACGGTAGTGTCAGGTATATAAATAAAACTTATCTGGACATCCTGGGTAAAAAAGAAGAAGAGGTCGTAGGAAAATACGTTGGCGATATTACTCCGGGAACTCATACGCTGATCGTACTTAAGACTGGCAAAGCCAGTATAGGCTACAACTGGTCAGTAAATGGCTATAATATGATCGCCAGTGCTATACCTTTAATCCAAAACGGTGAAGTAGTTGCTTGTTTTGCCTACAGCCTCTTTATGGACATATGGGATGCTAAAGACCTCGTTGACAACCTTATGTCCGAGCTTAATATGTACCGGGATGAAGTGCATAGCTTGTACTCGGCACGGTACTCCTTTGCAGAAATAATTGGCGAAGCCAAAAATATTCAAAGCGTAAAGTTTCTTGCCCAAAAAGCTTCCCTGCATCCATCTATAACGGTATTAATCACCGGAGAAAGCGGAACCGGGAAAGAGTTATTCGCCCAGGCTATTCATAAAGCCAGCAGCCGATCTAGAATGCCTTTTGTCAGGGTCAACTGTGCAGCCATCCCTGAGAATCTTTTAGAAGCTGAGCTTTTTGGATATGCAGAAGGCGCATTCACCGGAGCCCGCAAAGGAGGAACTCCCGGAAAGTTTGAAATAGCTAATGGAGGAACCATTTTCCTGGATGAAATCGGGGAGATGTCACTTTCAATGCAAAGTAAGCTGCTGGTATTTCTCCAGGAAAGGGAATTTGAAAGGGTGGGGAGCCATCATCCAATCCGAGTGAATGTAAGGGTCATAGCGGCTACAAATCGGGATTTAGATGAAATGGTTGCCCAGCAAAAATTTAGGGAAGACTTGTATTACAGACTGAATGTTCTAATTATCGAGATTCCGCCCTTAAGAGAGCGCCTGGAGGATATTCCGCTGTTAGCGAATTACCTCATGTCGAAGCTAAATATGGAGTTGAAAGGCGATGTCACCAGTATATCAGATGAGGCGCTGGATCTGATCAGTAAATACCAATGGCCGGGCAATATAAGAGAGCTCGTGAATGTTCTGCAAAGGGCCATGCTTATGGCGGATATGGACAACTGTCAAACGATCACTACCCAACATCTGTTTTTTATGAAAATCAATAATGAGAAGGTAGATGCGGAATCTTCTAACAACCTCAGATCGCTAATGCGAGATTATGAAAAGCAAATTCTTGCCAAAACGCTGGCCGGTACTAATTATAATAAAACCAAAGCTGCTAATATTCTAGGTATTGATCAATCCTGGCTTCATAAGAAAGCCAAACAGTACGGGCTTACGCCTGATAATTCCTAGATTACAAGCAAAGAAAGGAAACTTCTACGGAGTCGGGTAAAGGAACGATAAATATTATTAATACTTGGAAACCTGTTTTGGCAGGTTTCTTTTTTTTGCCTTTTATCGTTTAGACGTTTTAGCCAAGCCGGTTGTTTTTTTTACCTAACCCTTATGATGTTCATTCTATTGGAGCTTAGAATTGGCTCTTGACGTAATCAATATACAAATTATTGGAGATTATTACCGATAATTTAATTTGCGCGAAATCATCAAGACCGTTTTTTAGGTGATTGTCTCACTTTTTGCACTATGGCACGTATCTTGCTCATATACATGGTAAGTCAGAAAAAGGGGGGTGCATGCTCATATAGACCAGTAGTAATTTATGTAATCTGATGGAGGAGGTATTAACAAATGGCATTTGGATTTACCTACAACGATGACCAATTGGCCCTGCAGAGAACCGTAAGAAAGTTTGTGGAGAAAGAGATCGTTCCGGTGCGGGCTGGTTATGATGAATCGGAAGAATTCCCTTGGCCGGAAGTAAAAAAGATGTTTGACCTGGGACTCAACTGCATGAATGCTCCTGAAAAATACAACGGCATGGTTTTTGGAAATCTTGGCTTGTGTATGGTGGTTGAAGAATTATGCCGCGGCTGCCTTGGTATAGCCATTTCTCCGATTGCCAATATGCTAGCCTCCGAGCCGGTTTTATACGGGGGGACGGAGGAGCAATGGGATTATTGGTATCCTGGCTTATGTGAGGAAGGCAAACTAGCGGCTTATGCGGTAACGGAGCCGGGTGCTGGGTCGGACGTAGCCGGGTTGTCCACCACCTGTAAGAAAGATGGCGACTATTATATCTTAAATGGCACTAAAATCTTCATTACCAATGGTAAACACGCCGATAAGCTCGTTGTTCTGGCTACTCATGACAAGAGTCAAGGCAGTAGAGCGCAGACGTTCTTTATGGTGGACACCAAGACGGAAGGGGTATCCTTTGGCAAAAGCGAGCATAAAATGGGCATGCGCTGTTCTGAGACCTCCGAGGTTATCCTGGACCACGTTAAGGTTCACAAGAAATATAGGGTTGGCGAAGAAGGGGACGGATTTAAGTTGGCTATGAAATCCTTTAATTCTTCCCGCCCGTTTATTGCTTCAGCGTCAAGTGGTGTCGCTTCGGCTGCATTTGAGTTTGCACGGGATTACTCCAAGGAAAGAAAAGCATTTGGAAAGAGTATTTCCAAATTCCAGGCTATAGAGTTTATGCTGGCAGACATGGCTATGGATATTGAGGCTTCAAGGCTCTTATGGCAGAAGGCGGCCTGGCTCCTGGACGAAAAATTGATGGCTGCTGATCTATCTGCCATGAGCAAGTGTTTTGCGGCTGATGCGGCTAATAGGGTCGTCACTAATGCCGTACAGATCCTGGGTGGATATGGGTTCTGCAGAGACTACCCGGTGGAAAAAATGATGCGCGATGCCAAGATCCTGCAGATATTCGAGGGAACAGCCCAAGTGCAGCGCATGATTATAGGCAGGAGCGTGCTGGCTTAGATGTCATCCTGAGGTAAAGCCGAAGAAATCCTCAATTAATTATAGGGGCGGGTTGCAAATGAATAATTTATTCGATAAAAGCCCTAGGCCAATCAGAAACAGCAAAGTAGTCTCTTTGTCCGAAGCTATCAGCGAAGTTAGAGACGGTGATGTGCTCATGTTAGGGGCCTTCATCGACACCCGCCGGCCTATGGCAGCGGCCTATGAAATAGTGCGCCAGCAGAAACGCGGACTAATCGTGCTAGCCCAATGTTCACTGGCCGAAGATATGCTGGTGGGCGCCGGATGCGCGGTGGCCTGGCGGGGTTGCTACACCGGAATCGCTACTTTCGGACTATCTCCGGCAACACAGCGTAAGACCGAGGCGGGTGAATTCTTCCCGGATGAGATCGGTCACCTGGATATTATCTATGGAGCTATGGCAGCTATGGCCGGTTGCCCTTTCGTCGCTACCCGGGCTACCCTGGGGAGTGATGTGCTAAATGACCAGATGGACAGAAACCGGGTCTTAATGGAGAAGGCAGGCAATAAGGCCATGATCCCCCAAAAGAAGTTCGAGTTGATGGAAGATCCTTTTTATGATCAGGGAACGGTAAAACTTCTGCCGGCTATGCCTGCCGACGTAGCTATTATTCATACTCCTATCGCAGGAGAGCAGGGCACCGCCCGGATTAGCGGCAGCCTGGCCTTCGATCATTACTTTATTCATGCCGCTCGAACCGTGATTATTACCACCGAGCAGATAGTGCCCGAAGAATATATGCGCCGTGAACCCAATCGTAACCAGATTCCCTCCACCGCAGTCGATATGGTGGTGGAGATCCCCTGGGGAGGCCATCCCAGTCAAGTCCCGGGTTGTTATGACACTGACATCTCATTTATTAGGGATTATGTAGCAGCTGCCAAAACCGAGGAGGGCTTTGAAAAATGGGCAGGGGAATGGATTTATGGCGTGACCTCCCGCGACCAATACCTCGACAAACTGAGCGCTTCCAGGTTAGAAAAATTGAGAGTTTCCAGTCCCGTTGGATACCGTTCCCGGTATATCGAACCATGAGGTAATTCCAAAAAAGAGGAGGATGGATATGAGTAAAGTGATTAGCCTGAAGGAAGCCATCCAGGAAATCAAGGATGGCGACGTGATACTCACGGGCGGCATAGTGGAAGATAGAAGACCAGTAGCCGCGGCCATGGAGATTGTGCGTCAGAAGAAAAAGAATCTAGTCTTGATAGGAACCTGTTCGCTTTCAGACGATATTTTGGTAGGAGGCGGGTGTGTAGAAGCATACCGGGGCTGCTACACCTCCAACGGTGCCTTCGGCATCTCTCCCAATTTGAAGAGAAGAACTGAAGCAGGTACAATCATCACTGATGAAATCGGGCATATTGACTATTGTTTAGGAGTAATGGCCGGTCAGGCTGGGGTTCCGTTTATTGCTTCCAAGACTGACATCGGAACCGACGTATTAAATCCTGCCTATGACAACTTAGTCAAGGCGGCTGGAGTAGCTAGAAATAAGGAAATGCTGCCCCATAAAAAATATGTATTAATGGAAGATCCCTTCTTCGGAATGGGAACAGTTCAATTAGTTCCGGCCATAAAGCTTGATGTTTGCATCTGTCATGTACAGATGGTGGGTGAGGAAGGAACTGTAAGGATTGATGGCAGCTTAACTTTTGACCATTTCGCCGCATTTTGCGCCAAAAAAGTAATTGTTACCGCCGAAAAGGTCGTCCCGGAATCCTTCATAAGGCAAGACCCTAATCGCAACTGCATCCCCTGTACATCAGTGGATATGGTAGTTGAAGTGCCCTGGGGAGCCCATCCCGGTCAGGTCTACAATTGCTACGATATGGATATTCCATTTCTCACGGACTACGCCAAGAGTTGTGCAACCCAGGAAGGTTTTGACCAATGGGCCGCCACTTGGATATTTAATGAAAATGGACACATGGATTATCTTGATAAGCTAGGGGCGAGCCGCTTAGAAAAACTGCGGGCGATACCACCCTATGGTTATGTTCCCCGGAAAAAAGGAGGGATGAAATAATGACGAAAGAATATGCGAAAATCGGTGAATATACGGCAGTCGAAGCCATGGTATGCCATTCTGCCAGATTCTTAGCCAATTTTGATGGCAAAAAGGGCTTGATTGGTACCGGTTTACCCCTGGTTGCTTCACAATTAGCCAAGAAGCTCTATAGCCCTAACATGATTATTTTTGTGGAGACCGGGCAAGCCGATGCCAACCCGCAAGAATTAGCTATATCCATTATGGACAGCCGTCTAACTTACGGATCATCATGGCAGATGGGAGACCCGGAAGGACTTTATCCGTTAAGCCGCAATGAAATTGATTTTGGTTTTATCGGCGGGGCGCAAATTGACAAGTATGGCAATGTAAATTCCACCTTTATTGGTGGGGATTACAACAAACCAGCGAAAAGACTGGCAGGAACCGCCGGAGCCGTAGATATAGGAGTCTTTGCCAAAACCACAGTAATACTGATGGCCCACCAAAAGCGCCGGGTATGTGAATTTGTGGATTACCTTACCACTCCCGGCTGGATGGTCAAAAAATGGCCCGAAGGCAATCTGGTCCGGCGCGAAGAGTTGGGACTGCAGGGAGGCCCCAGCTGCTTTATATCATCTATGGGAATATGTAAGTTCAACGATGATGACAAGATTATGTACCTGGATAAATACTTCCCCGGAATTAGCGCTGCCGATGTAAAAGCCAACACCGGCTTTGATATTGATGTATCCCGGGCTAGTGAAGCCGATGGCATTTTAGTGGATGAAATCCGCTTGCTGCGGGAAGAGATTGACCCCATGAACATGTACAAAATGCGATAGAGTAGTGTTTCAAGAGCACCCTGACAGTGCTTGAACACATTATTAATGAAAGGCGGAACCGATATGCGTGATGTGGTTATAGTAGGCGGAATGAGAACTGCAATAGGTGATTTTCTGGGATCCCTCAATGATTTTAGCGCCGTTCAGCTGGGAACCATCGCTTTAAAGGCAGCCATTGAAAAAGCTGGCATTGATCCTGCTTTAATTGAAGAGGTAGCCACCGGACATGTTTATCAAGCTGGATGCAAAGGCAATCCCAGCCGGCAGGTGGCTATTTACGCCGGGTGCCCGGCGGAAACTGTTTGCGTTACCGTCAATCAGCAGTGTCCATCCGGTATGCGAGCCCTGGAAATGATCAGCCAGGAAATCATGCTGGGTAAAATTGACATCGGCGCTGCAGTTGGTATAGAGAGCATGACCAATGTTCCCTATCTACAGCTGAAAGCTCGTACGGGCTTCCGTTTGGGACCTGCCGTGGTAGAAGATGGGATGCTATATGATGCCCTGATCGATGCTTTCCATAACTACCATCAGGGAATCACGGCTGAGAACCTGGCTGAGAAGTATAATGTTACCCGCGAAGAACAGGATGAATGGGCTTTAAGAAGTCATCAACGCGCCTGTGCTGCCATTAAGGACGGTAAATTCAAAGATGAAGTCGTTCCCATTGAAATCAAGAGCAAGAAGGGAACCAGAATATTTGACACCGACGAACATCCCAATCCCAATTTGACTACGAAAATTTTAGCCGGCCTTAAACCAGCTTTCAAAAGGGACGGTACGGTAACAGCCGGCAACGCTTCCTCCATTAATGATGCAGCCTGTGCGGCCATCGTAATGGGAGCCGATAAGGCTGAGGAGCTAGGACTTAAACCCTTGGCACGCATTGTGGTTACGGCTTCGGCATCTGTCGCCCCTGAAATTATGGGATTTGGGGTGGTGCCCGCCGTTAACCGGGCTTTAAAATTGGCCAATATGAAATCCGACGATATTGATCTTTGGGAACTCAACGAAGCTTTCGCGGCTCAGGTTATCGCCTGTAACCGTGAGTTGAATATTGATCCAGCGATAATCAATGTAAATGGCTCGGGTTGTTCTTTGGGACATCCGGTAGGAAATACCGGACTCAGACTGGTAATAGCAACGATCAATGAGCTTAAGCGCCGGAATCAGAAGTTCGGCTGTGCTTCACTCTGTGCAGGCGGTGGGCCGGCTATGGCCACTATCATTGAGATCTTATAATTTCATAAAGGGAGGGAATTTGAATGACAGTTAAAAAAATGGGAGTACTGGGAGCTGGAACCATGGGAGCAGGGATCGCTCAGATCGGTGCTCAGGGCGGTCTGCAGGTCATATTGATAGATATCGAGCAAGCCTTTGTGGATAAGGGGCTTAAAGGCATCATAAAGAACTGGGACAAGGATGTAAGCAAAGGTAAGATCACTGAACAGGATAAAGCCAAGTTCCTGAGTAATCTAACCACCAGCATCCACAATATAGATTTTAAAGATTGTGATCTGGTCATCGAAGTAATTGTGGAAAATATCGATGTTAAGAAGAAGGTATTTAAGGATCTGAATGATATATGTGATCCTCATACCGTTCTGGCATCTAACACATCCGGATTGAGTATCACCGAAATTGCAGCTGCCAGCGGCCGACCGGATAAAATGGTAGGAATGCATTTCTTCAATCCGGTGCCGGTGATGAAACTGGTGGAGGTTATTCCCGGAGCAGAGACCACTGAAGAGACAGTGGAATTGGCGATGGAGGTCAGTAAAATTATTGGCAAGACAGCCATACGCTGCAAAGAAGCACCGGGTTTCATCGTCAACCGCATCCTGGTGCCATATCTAAACGATGCCGCCACGGCTTTTCAGGAGGGTGTTGCAACGGCCGCGGAAATCGACGAAGCCATGAAATTGGGTGCCAACATGCCCATCGGGCCACTGGCTTTGTGTGACCTGATCGGCATCGATGTGCTGCTGATGGTCATAGATAACTTCTACAAGGAATTCGGTGATCCCAAATTCAGGCCATCATTAGCATTGAAGCAAAAAGTTCGCGCCGGCCATTTTGGAGTGAAGAGCGGCAAGGGTTTTTACGATTATTCTAAGAAATAGAATATGAGTTATCAATCAAAGGAGTGGGGGCTAATGAAATTAATAACCCTATTGTACAAAAGAAATGCGGGGATAGGTATAGTGACTCTCAACCAGCCGAAGACCATGAATGCCTTAAATGAAGAACTGATAAACGAGTTATCCGTAGTAATGGATGAAATAAGGACAGACAACCAAGTGCAAGCAGTAATAATAACCGGCGGTGACAAGGTATTTGCGGCCGGCGGCGATATCAAGGCTATGCTGCAATGTGGCCCCTGGGAGGCCAAGAACTATGTGAGTCCAATTCATAAGGCATTCAACCAGATTGCGGATCTGCCTAAACCGACGATTGCTGCTATAACCGGCTTTGCGCTGGGGGGAGGGGTAGAGCTGGCTCTGACCTGTGATTTCCGAATAGCGGCTGAAAATGCTAAGTTTGGATTCCCAGAAATCAATTTGGGTATTTTTCCGGGAG
The DNA here is from genome assembly GCA_963665865.2 of Syntrophomonadaceae bacterium. GTDB lineage: Bacteria > Bacillota > Syntrophomonadia > Syntrophomonadales > Syntrophomonadaceae > PHAA01. Next base: position 1,331,485 of record CAXXWF010000001.1, read on the forward strand.
CCGGAGGAAGTCAGAGACTGCCACGTCTGATCGGCATGGCCAAAGCCAAGGAGTTGATGTTCACCGGTGACACCATAGATGCGGCGGCAGCCTTATCTATCGGGCTGGTAAATCAGGTCGTTATTAAGGAAGAAGTTATGGAACAGGCACTGAAATTGGCTCGAAAACTTGCTGCCAAACCTCCGCTGGCCATTAAGAACCTTAAAGAGTCTATGCATAACGTATATAATATGGATTTAAATATGGGACTAAATATGGAACTTGAAAAGTTATGCAGTCTATTTGTCACTGAAGACCAGAAGGAGGGAATGAACGCATTCTTAGAAAAACGGAAACCTGTCTACAAAGGTCGATAATCCAGGTTTGATGGTGGATTCGGAAGCAGACTTCGACGAAACAGCTTAGCGGCTCAATAGAGTAACAAAATCAAGCAACCGTCTCAACAATTGGTGGGGCGGTTGCTTTTCAATAATGTTACTTAGCGATTATGCTATTATCTATAGTTTTTTGACGACCGTTTTTCTAAAGGACACTAATTATGCCAGAGAGACCGTGGCAAAATTTCCACCGGTTTATGATATGCTGCTTGATTGGCTTAAGGAAGCCGAAAAGGATGGCAAGATAAAAGCCGACAGCCTGTTCCTGGCAGCCCTGGTATTTTACGATTTGGTTGAAGAAGCCGTAACATACCCTGCTCTTTTTACTGATGGAATCTAAATCAGCAGTTAAACCAATGTTAAATGAAATTATTGCTACCTTCCTGGCTAGATTCGGTATTGCATAAATTGCCCGCGATTTTATAATGAATTGACTCCTCCGCCTCGTCACTACATAGACAAAACCGCTTTTAGGTGAAAAACTTAAAAGCGATTTTTGTCTATTGTTGACAATTCATAAGGCAAATTCGGATAATTTAGAGGAAACTTTATCCATAATAGCGAATAATCACAAATTAAGATGCCCAAATGGATTATGTCGATTTTGAAATAGCAGAGGCTCAAGCACGCCTCGAAGAACTTATCATAATATACGGTCAGATTCTGGAGGAAAGCTTCAGTGGAAAATGTAAAAGATGTCGTAGCAGCTATACTTTTTGATAATAACAAGGTTCTGATTGCTCAACGCGCAACTGATGATCCCCTCGCCGGGTATTGGGAATTTCCCAGCGGCAAAACCGAAGAAGGGGAGAGTACATCAGATAGTCTTAATCGGGAGATGCAAGAAGAGTTCTGCATAGATATTGAAGTTGGAGAATTCTTTGGGAGTAGTCTCTTTACGTATGACAAAGCGACTATTAGGTTGTTGGCTTATATGTGTAGGTGGACTGGAGGGGAGATGCGTTCTACAGTCCACCATGATTATAGATGGGTAGAGATAAATGAACTAGATCAATATGTATTTGCACCCGCGGATAGACCGCTGGTTGAGAAGTTGAGGAGGGAATTTGTTGAGTTTTGAACATGGATTAAAGCCGGGAGATATTATTGATAATAATACCTTAGTAGATTTGTTTAAGGTTAGTCCCCAGGGAGGTATGAGAAGATCCAAACGGACTGACAGCTTAGTAATTGTTGCCAATCATACGCGCGAGATTTATAAAGACCGGTGGGAAAGAAACGTTTTTCATTACACAGGGATGGGTCTAATCGGTGATCAAAGCCTTGATTATATGCAAAATAAAACCTTGGCTCAGTCTGCGACTAACGGGGTGGAGCTTTATCTTTTTGAGGTTTTCGAGGCCAAAAAATATGTCTTCAATGGTCAGGTGGAATTGGCTGGGGCCCCCTATCAAGAAAGACAAACAGACGACGAAAAACACCCGCGTAATGTGTGGGTGTTCCCTTTAAGGTTATTAGAAACGAGAAGTAGTAGCCTTTTGCAGAGGATAGGTCGCATTATGTCATAAAGCATTTGAAGGCGAATGAAAGGAAACTGAAACATTTTCAGGAAGGAATACTATATCTCTCGGATAAGGGTTTGATGTATTCTTGGTAACCCTGAACAAATCTGATAAGGATAATTTGCTGTCTACCAATTACCGGGATTATTCCATTAAGGAAGAGCAGTTTCACTGGCAAACACAAAGTATAACCAGTGTGGAGTCGGCCACCTGCCAAAGATACATTAATCAACCACACAATGGCAATCGGGTGCTTATTTTCGTTCGGGATTATAAGAAAGAAGGACAGGCAGCCATACCTTACACATGTATCGGTTTAGCCGATTATGTAAGCCATTACGGGTCAGCCCCTCTAAGTATAGTGTGGAAAATGCGTGAGCCCATGCCGGGGTTTGTATTGAAAGAAGCAGTGACGGTATAAGTCTTAAAGTAATAATTGAAAATCATATGCAATAGAGATTGGCGGGATACAAATCCATAATTGAACCTTAATATCTGTAGACAAATACCGGGATGATCTGTTGGAAAAAAACAGCTTATGCTCACTGCCTCATAAGTCTAATATCTCAGGAAAGATCATGATTTTATTCGGGTGATCAACTTCTCGAACGACTAACACATTTAATGTTAAAAAATTAATACCTTCGCAACGAATTAACTCAATTGGATTTTTTGCAGGAAAATGTTGGTTAATAGAGAATTTAATCGTTAAAAGGTAAAAAAATTGTGCGGATAGAAAAATTTATTAAATATTGCTAGGGTAGTTATAAACGCCTTGAAAAAGTATTTAGGATATTGGGTGCCGATTTATGGGATTGAATAGTATTTGTTTTAAAAAAGCATATTCATCGGATTGTGATGATGTACTTAACGAATTTTTTATACCTGCGCTTAGTTGTGCTTTTCGTTACGATAGGTTGGCTGGCTTTTTTTCTTCATCTAGCTTGGCAGTTGCCGCACAAGGTATTTTGAGTTTTATAAAAAACGATGGAATGATGCGGTTGATTACTTCTGTGCGCTTAGCTAAAGCGGATTTAGATATGATTCAAAAGGTTCTGTCTGGAACAGAAGAAGCAATCATTACTACTATGATGCTTGAAATAAATACGTTTGAAAACGAATTTATAAGAAATCATGTTCGGGCATTAGGATGGATGTTAGCCAATAATCGGCTAGAAATAAAAGTGGCTGTTCCTTTGCTGGAATCAGGTCTGGTCGTTCCTCCTGAAATTGTTATGGAAGGGTCAATGTTTCATCAAAAGGTAGGCATTCTGAGGGATAACGATGGTAATATTGCTTCGTTTAGCGGTTCTGTGAACGAAACAGCTACCGGTTGGTTAGGCAATATTGAAGAATTCAAAGTCTTTTGTAGTTGGAATGAGATCGAAAACCAATACGTGAGATCTGATATTAATACCTTTGAAAGACTTTGGGGTAATAAATCCTATAAGGTTAAGGTTATAGAAATACCATCTGCAGTGAGAGAGCATTTAATCCAAATAGCGCCTAATAGTCTTGATGAATTAAACCTGGAAAGATGGCAAAAAAAGCCAACTCTTAAGAAAAAGAATTTATTTACACATCAAAAGGAAGCTCTCTCCCAATGGATTAATAATGACATGAAAGGCATTCTCGAAATGGCAACCGGGAGTGGAAAAACTGTTGCGGCCATGGGGTGTATAGAAGAAGTACAGAGAAAACATGAAAAGATAATCATCATTTTAGCCTGTCCCCAATCCCATCTCTTACATCAGTGGGGACGAGAAATTGAAATATTTGGGCTTCAGTTTGATGGGACAATAGTAGTTGATAGTAATACTCCTAAGTGGCGTGATAAACTTGCGGATCTTATTATGGATGTCAATATGAAATATAAAAACAAGATACTTATTATGACAACTCATAGGACATTGGCATCTAAAGATTTTCGCAATATTACCATAAATTGTGGCACTGACATTCCATTTATGCTAGTGGGGGATGAAGTTCATGGTATGGGTGCTGCGAAAAACAGGGAGGGGTTACTTGATAACTATACCTACCGACTGGGTTTAAGTGCAACGGTGGAACGACAATTTGATGAGGTGGGAACTCAAGCTATTAGAGATTACTTCGGGGACGTAGTTTTTGAGTTTGGGTTGAACCATGCAATTAATACTATTAATCCTGATACCGGATTCTCTTATTTGACACCGTTTACCTATATACCTTCTTTTGTTTCCCTGAGTGAATATGAATTGCAGGATTACTGGGAAATAACTGCTTCCATTGTACGGTTGTCCAATCAGAGGACTAATGATGAAGCTAGTTTGATGCGTTTGGAAAACCTATTATTTAAACGAGCTGATATTGTAAAGAATGCAGAAGACAAATATGAACAGCTTGAGCAAGTCCTTGATCAACTCAGTAGGGATTTAAAATGGACAATTATCTATTGCAGTCCACAACAAATAGAGCGTGTTATGTCTATTGTAGGGCGAAGGAATATTAAAGTGCACAGATTTACGATGGATGAGGGGACTAAGCCGAGCACAACCTACGGTGGAATGTCAGAGCGTGATTATGTTCTTCAACATTTTGGCTTAGGCAATTATCAGGTATTAGTTGCGATGAAGTGCTTGGATGAGGGAGTAGATGTTCCGCCTGCTCGGACAATGATACTAATGGCTAGTAGTGGCAATAGGCGGGAATATATTCAGCGTATTGGTAGGGTTATTCGGAGATATCCAGGAAAGCTCGAGGCAAATGTGATTGACATAGTTGCAATTCCTTCAGATGGCAATATCCCCGAAGAATTCAAAGCTACGGAATTACGTATCTTTGAAAAGGAATTAAATAGATATGAGGAAATTGCAAGTTATTCAAGCAATCCTTCTGAATCCATGACTTTGATTTGTGAAATAAGCAGAAGGATGATAGGAGGCTAACCTGTTGGCAGAGGAATACGTTGTAAATGAAGCTATTTTAAAGGGATTAAAAGAGAGCTGTAATGGAGATGAAGTAATGTGGAATCTTCTGCGTGAATTAGTCTATGAGGTAGCCAACCAGGAGGGTCGGCAGTGGAAAGATCTTTTCCAAAGAAAAATTTATGCTGCAAATGAACAGGCAGGTGGCGAATATGAGGATAGATAGTATCCGATTATGCAACTTTAGACAGCACCAGGATACTTTCATTGAATTTCCTAAGGCTCAAGAATTTGATATTCATATTATGGTAGGCCGCAATGGCTCAGGAAAGACAAATCTGTTAAGTGCAATTAATTGGTGCTTTTATGGTAAGGAGACTAGCGTTTCAGAAGAATCGGAAAAGCTTCCTTTAGTCAATGTGATAAGCTTAAAAGAGGCCAATGACAAAACCAGGCTGGATGTGGCAGTCATTATTATTGTTTCTAACGAGGATGGGGAAAAGATTGAGTTTAAAAGATCTCAGAAATTCTTTGCAGAACATAAAGCCGCGAAACCGATACCCGGTGATCAAGAGTTCACAGTTACTGCTTTTATTAGGGGTCACAATGATCAAGTTTTGAAAGGGGAACGCGCAACACAAAAAGTAAGGAACTTTGTTCCCGAGCGCATACGGGAATTCTTCTTTTTTGATGGGGAACGATTAGACACTTATTTTATGAATGCAACCGGTACAAAAATAAGACAAGCGGTTAAAGATATTTCTCAATTGGATTTACTAGAGACACTGGAGAGACGATTAGATGAAATTCATCGGGAGATGAGGCGAGCTTCATCTGATCACAATCCTAAAATAAAAGAACTAAACGATAAACTCATTATGAGAGAGCAGATCATTGAGGCTCTACAGGCGGGTATTAGAAAATCAAATAGTCAGATCGAAAATGCCGAGGAGCAACTAGAAGTGCTTGAAAAAAAACTTAGGGACATGCCCGATGTTGCTGTATTGGAAAATGAACGGGAAAAACGAGTCCAGCAGAAGAAAAATAAAGAAGCTCTTAGAGATAATAAAATTGTTGAAAAAGACAGCATTCTAATTGAATATGCTCGACTTCTATTCTTGCGAAAGGCTATAGATTCGAGTCTCGATCTGATTAAAGGTAAAAGAGAGACAAAGGAGCTCCCCCCTCCTATTGATACGAAATTATTGCAAGATATTATTAATGAGCAAATTTGCTATATATGTGGCCGTCCGCTTGATGAAGCGTGTAAAAATTATGTTTGCAACTTAGGAGAAAATATTAAACAGACGTCTTTTATTGGTCAACAGCTTATGGTCATAGAGAATCCCTTGCATAGATTACGGGATAAGTCCGGTGAATTTGACAAGAAGAATAGTGAAATAACTATAGTCATTGCGGAATATGAACAAGAGATTACTGCACATGAAAAACGTATAAATGCAATAGATCAGGAACTTGCCAGTTTTTCATTAGAGGAAGTTAGAAGCCTTCAAAAGCAAAGAAAAGATTTTGAGACCATTCGAAACCAACAACGGGAGAAATTGGGTGGTCAAAAGAGAGACCTCCAATCAGCCATATTAGGGAAAGAAGATCTTGAAAAGAAACATAAATTGGAATTGGACAAGCAAGAAAAAGAGAAGAAACGTGTACAAGCGATATCTTTTTGTAAGCGTGCTCATGATATTGTGGTAAGCACCAATGCATCTATCATGGAACAAATTCGTTCTAAGATTGAAGAACGAACAAAGGAATTCTTTTTTGATTTAGTGTGGAAGAAAGAAACTTTCAAGAATGTAACGATAGATAAACAGTTCAAATTACATTTGGTTGACCGCTTTGAGTTTGAATGTCTGGGATCTATTAGTGCAGCCGAGAGGGAATTAATGGCACTCTCATTTACGTTGGCGTTACACCTGGTGTCTGGATTTGACTCTCCTTTGGTTGTTGATACCCCGCTTTCCAGAGTATCGGATGACAATAGAGCTAATTTTGCTCGGGTTTTAAAAGAGGTGAGTCGTCAGAAGCAGATTATTTTGCTATTTACATTTGACGAATACTCTGATGAAGTGCAAAGTCATCTTGAGACCATAAGCGCTAGTCGCCTTGGTCTTGAGGTTTTACCGGGTGAAAGAATTACTAAGATAGGGGGTATATATAATGCCTGAAAAACCAGATAGATTATATATTGATCAGAGTGATGTGCTGCGATTTGACGATCTTGAAAAGAGTGTGCGGATGTTTGGAAAGAGACAAAAAAAGGAATTATTCTTAACTGCAATGGCGATAGGTTGGAAGAATGAAGCGCGCATTCCGATTGGCAAAAGACAAGAGTTTGTGCGAATGGAGTATCTTAAACCTGAAGACGAGGCTCTTATTTGTGCGGTAGCTATCTCTGCAGAATCAGTTGATGTACTTGCTGACCCATTGAAAGTTATTCAGATAGCTGAAGAATACGCGCATGGGGGTATTCCGTTGTTGATTGCGAAAATCAATCATCCAGGGTCATTTGAGAAGAATTTTGAAAAGGAATTACTCGAGAACTATGGAGAGTTGTTTAGATAGTTCAAGCAAATGAGACTATTTATTAAGGAGAGCACTATGGGAAATGATGCAAGAATTGAGACCAGTGCAATTAAGGTTTCGCAACGGCCTTTATGGCTTAAAGATGAAATTGGATTTATAAAAGAGTGCGATTTTTTTGTGTTTTCGTTATCTTCAACGGAATTACTTAAAATAGCTGAATTCCAAGGACGCAGGGAATCTCCTGTGGGGGTACAAAGAGATCATAAAAAGGAAAGAGATAAAGAAATAGGTGGGTTTATTGCGTCAGAGCATCCATTTTTCCCGAATACTATAATAATCAACATTCCTTTGGAATTTAAAGACATTTATTATGATGAAATAAAGAAAGTATTAAAGGTTAATATACCCGAAAAAAAGGCCTATGTTATTGATGGTCAACATAGGCTTAAAGCCTTTGCTTCTGAATACAGCAAACAAGTTGAACTTGACATGGTGGTTTCAGCCTATTTTGGCTTGGAACTTCCTACAATTGCAGAGATTTTCACTCGAATTAATTATTTTCAAAAACAAGTAAATAAGTCTTTGGTATATGATCTTCTCGAATTTAATACTGATCCCAGTTTTAAGGTATATAAAGAAGCACATGAAATAGCATCAATTCTTAATTATCAAATCGGATCACCGTTTTATGGAAGGATTAAAATGTTAGGTGTAGGTGAAGGTATGCTTAGTCAGGCAGCCTTTGTTGAATCACTATCTACAAAATACAAGATAGTTGAATTATTAAATCCTTATACAAAAAATATTGAAGATAAAGCATATATTATTGATTCATATTTTGATTCGGCTAGAGATAGTTTTAAAAAGGTTTATGATAAAGACTATTTTATCTTTTCCAGTAGTGTAATTTTCTACTCGTTATCCAAGGTATTAAATCAAATATTACAGAATGCTGCCAACGACGCCACCAAATTAGACTTTAATCGATATACTTATGCAATAGCAAGTTGCGGTATCACTATCGAGAAAATTAGATCGTTTGGTGGACTATCTGGCGTTAATGCACTCTCTCAAATTTTTCTTAAAGCGCTAGAAGGTGAAAAATGATATGGTAAAATCTCAAAAAGACCGCTTGAAAGATTTTCTGCCACGTGAAATAAATAGGATACAAACTTCTATTGAACACGATTTTCAAAATTTTTTAGGGGAAATTGAAACGAAGGAAGAACAACAAAGTATACTAATCAAAAGCTATAGAAGAATTCCGCTGGGTTGCGAAAGTTTTTTTATGGTATTACGACGATGGAACTCGTATACGCCAAGTCTGCCATTAAATAATCTTGGTAAAATGGATCTATATCAACATAGTATTGGCGGTGGATATTTTTTATATATAGAAGGTAAGGAGAATGAAATTGATGCAGGATATGGATTAGTAATTGATCCTGGATACAACTTTATACACAATTTTGGTTTATCTGGATTTTGTATTGATGATATAGATGGTATATTAATTACCCATGCACACAATGATCACACTAATGATTTTGAATCAATTTTAAGTCTTCTCTATCAAAGAAACAAAAAATTCAAAGGTAAAAGAAAATCCAAAAAAGTAGATTTATTCTTAAATGTTGGTTCTTTTAAAAAATTCTCAAATTATCTTGATCTGGCTAATAAAAGCAAAGAAAACTATTTAGGAAATGTTATTGTAATGAGCCCTGGGCAGGTTTATAAAATACCGGGTAGAGAGGATTTAAAATGTGAAATATTAACGTTATATACAAGGCACAATGAAATCGTAACTAGAGATTACTCATTGGGAATATGTTTTAAAATATATGATACTAATTTACTGTTGACAAGTGATACTGGATGGTGTTTTGAGACTGCAATTAGAAATCAGGAATTTTTGGAAAAAAATAATATAGATTTAGATAACGAAAGTGGGTCCACAAATATTGATGTTCTTGTAGTACATATTGGATCTATACAAAAAAAGGAATTTGACATTAAAGGTGATTGTAGTAATATTCAAGAATATTTTTACGAATCACATTTAGGTATTTTAGGGGTAATTAGTGCAATAGAAAAGTATAAACCTGAGTTATGCATAATTTCTGAATTTGGCGAGGAGCTTGTAAACCTTAGAGGAAAATTAAGTGATGAAATTGAAACTACATGCCGGACAATTCGCCCTGATTTACGCTGTATACCTGGAGATATTGGCTTGTTAATATGTTTGGACTCCAAACAAGCTCTTTGTTATGCAAGTGAAAAACTTATTGATTGGAGTGAATTAGATTATTCTGATATTAAAGATGATAAAAGTGGGCAAAGGAGCATCTATTATTACGGAAAAGGTATTTACAGTGGTTTAGCTAACAAACAAGAATTAATTCAAATCTTAAAAGTAAAAGATGGCCTTAAATATCTCAAAAACTACAATTTAGAAAAGATCATTGATAGTTTTGAATTAAATGGCAATATGTTAAATGAACACGAGTTGCTTAAGGATTTTTCCGAGCTTGTTTGGGATTGTAAAGATCCATTTTTTAATTCAGCTGAATACGAATATATCGGGATATTATTTGCTTTGTCACATTATATTGAAAATCCGTTAAATATATTGAATGTAATTTGCCAAAGTAATAGGATGGATTATATAGAAGAATTCTTAGAAGTTTATAGCCTTGATACTTATTTATTAAAAAAATTTATGAGAATATGTGGATTAAATGGTATTTCGGGGCCTGATTCTGATATGTATGAGAATTTAAGATTTCTAGGAAACAAACAATTTATGGACGATTTTATCAAATATTACTGCGATAGTAATGAAGAAAAAGCCAAAGAAGCACTTGCATTAATTGGCACGGGAACCTTAAACGACGGCTGGGAGGAACTAAGTGAAGAACGACAAATAGAAATTATCATCGATTGTCAAGGAGAATTTGAGGAAGACCTTCGAATAATTGAGCTTAATGACAAGCAAAAAAAATTAGGGGAATTCATTCAAGATTGGTATGACAAAAAGGATAAGATATTTGAATTTAACAAACTTTTTAAATCAGGTAAATCTTCTGTATTACTTGATACTACAGAACTTGAACAAATTTTTGACAAAGAAATTGATGGAATGGAAATTGAACGCTTAAAAAGTTTGATTAAGCGCAAAGAAGAGCTTGAAACATTTAGTAATAAAATGGATGCTTGGGGAAATGAGCTAAAAGATAAAATAACTGAATTCTTGAATCAAAGAGTAGTAAGAGAGGAAATAACAAGTACTTATCCAGATTCACTTTTTCATTTGTTTTATCAAATATTAAAATACGAAGCAAATAATGAAGATGATATAGTGGAAATAACAAATTTAGTAGGTGACGCAATAGCATTTTTAAGTGAATAGTGTTTAGTATAAATGCAACAATCATTAAAAGGGTTTTGGTTTACATTCCAGCAGAATGTTTTTAATAATTATTTCACTCTGATTCTTTTCACATGTTTTAGTAATCACGTCAAATACCTTTTCTAATAGGAGCTTTTCTTTGATGGAGAGACTCGTAGCTAGGTTAAGTATAGTATATTTTGTAGGTAGGTTACGGCCTGATTTGTTAGTAATTAAGCTAAGCTTTTTAAAAGAATTTGGTTCCAGGTTTCTATTATTGGATATGGCCCTAATTTCTTTAGATAAACTAGTTCCAAGAATTGATAGTTGTTTTGACAGTTGTTTGTAAATAGAGGTAGCTTCAAAATCATCACGCCTAGCATTAGGAATTAGTTGTTTGTCAAAGACAAATACTTCACCTTGAAGCCATCCATTAAAACGTTCTTCTTTAAATATTGAATTTAAGGTACTACGAGTTCCAACCAACATATTATCTTTTCTAAAGCGTAGTCCTTTAATTTTGTCATCAATAATGGTTCCCAAATATTTGGATTGTCCATACCATAAAACCGCTAGTAGCGTGCCATCTTCGTGATAGATATTATTAAAAATGATATTTTTCATAGAATCTATCTGATTGCGAGAAACATTTACCATGAATTCATCACTATATAATTTAAATAACTGTTCACTCTGCCTGGATTGGCTATGCATTAAAATCTGGTAGCTTTGCAAAGGATAGCCAGCTTGTATAAGGTGTTCTTCGATAGTTTTACCCCAAGAAAAACATGCTCGATTATAGGGCAGAGGGGCAATCTGGCTTAAATAGTTAGCCACATGATCACGGTTTAGTATATTATCCGAATCAGTTACGTCTTCGAGAATAACTCTAAAATAATGGGCATCAACTGCTACATTAAAGGATGTTGAAGAGGTCGTGCTTTCAATGGCTTTAACCAAATCATAATCTTCATAATGACCCGGTATCATTATTTCGCGCAAGTGTGTACAATCAAGTGAAATATTTGTTCCGATAGCTTCTCCTGGATATGTCATTTGAAATGTTATCTTTCCAGAACATGCAATTCCAGAAAGTCTGCCAATTCCACGAAATCCCCGCCGTGCAGAAAGAGATTTGTTAGAATTACCTATATCCAATAGTGTTTCCAACGCGGTTGCCTGCGAAACCCCCATACCATTATCCTCGATTTGAATACATCTTCCAGGCTGATCTATTTCTACTATAACCTGGCCCTCATTATGGGACAATAGACCCTTTTCCACAGCATCATCTATAGAATCGATTGCATTTTGAATATATTCTCTATAAAGAACCATCGAACTTAAATACATGCCTGCAGTTAATGATTCCAACGTATGTTTACCGACAACAATATTCATGCCTTTCCTACCCCTAACCGAACAGTATTCCAGATATATCTCCAATTATTTTATCTGCCTCTAGTATATCTAAACACAGCTCCGCATTAATCACACTATTTGTCTTATCACAAAAACTATGGAATTCGTTTCTTAGATTTTCCCGGAGGGCATTATAATTAGAAGTTAAGATCAGCTGTTTTATCTCTTCTAGCTGCTCTAATGACAGAAGATCCAGATCACAATATGCTTTCAGAACTTTAAGCACTTCAATATCTACATAATAAAAACCCATAAACAGCTTGAGTTTGTGTAGATTATCCAGGAAAAAGTCATTCCTGCCTTTTGTATCTGTACACTTTGTATCTATCCAGTTGCAGATAAGTAACGCCACTCCATATTGTTTAAAAACCTTGGCATATCCTCCCAACAGTTTATATGAAGTATGGTTAATCAAAATATGATTAGCAATGTGTTGTATAAAATTTGAGAACTCCGTTGTGCAGTAGTTAAGGACTAGTCGTTGGTCTTCGTCGTTTTTTAATTGTGAAAGTAGAGTTAAAAATTGAGTGGGCGAAAAATAGTGTAAAATTATTTTTTTATAATCGTCGTCAGGTAGTTCCTGATATTGTTTTATTGAGAATTCATTGGATGCAATGATCTGGCTAAAATATTGTCTGTTATCTAGTTTTCTAAAAAGTCTTTCCCATTCGTCCCACATTGCCTTCTGAGAAGCTTTATGCCGGATCTTTTTTTCTCGCTGCTCAGGGCTATCTTTAGATGAATATTTTAAAACTCCCCTACCGGCCAATATTGGTTCGGGCATCAAGAGAAACTTCATAAATTCCTCAACATTCTCACCAAAGGCTGCCTCAAAGAAAGATAGACCAGATACGCCTTTCCCTCGAGTTGGAGTCAACATCACTTGAATAGCTCGGAGATATTTTTTGTTCCATTGAGGACTGTTAACAAAACCACGTTTTTTATGATGAAGGGGGATATATCGCATAGGAAATGAATAGATGCTAACTCGTTCACCTGGACCTGCGGTAGAGTTTAGTATTTCCTTCAGGTCAAGAGAAATTCTCAGCCTGTTATAAAGGTCCTCAGGAGTATCGGCCGGGTATTTGTGCCCTTTGCCAGTGCTTTCTTCAGCATTATATAGGATATAGTTTGAAAACTCTCTTATACCAGCGTTAACACATCTATTTATAGCTGTAACGTATTTGTCTTTATCATTAATATGGTCAAAAGCAATTCGGGCTGGTTTTATAGCTAACTTTCCAAGAAGATCAGCCTTTTGTTGGGTTAATAAATTTGCATCCAAACCCTGATTGAAATCAATATGTCGGTTAACAATTTTGCCCGAACGTTGGTTGATACATGTGGCACCCTTGCCAAACCCTAATTTAATAATCTCATCAACAATCTGTTTAAATTTACTAGACCTCAAGACATTGTTATCCAAGAGTAACAGATCTCGTTTAAGCTCACCTTTTTTTCCGTTGACCTTGTCATTGGAACGAATAGATTTAATTTGTTTGCGGATACAGACTCTTTCAATATACTGAGGCTCAAGGGTTCTGACTGCACAAAAACTGCAATTCATACCGCAGCCGCGAGTAGTGTATGCAAAATAGGAATTGGCATAAGCATACTTGTATTCTATATCATTTAAAATAGAATAATCCGGAGGAAGTGAGTCTATTTGGGCATCATCAAGTTCGCCATAATCGTTAAAGCCAGCTTTGCCATGCTCATTTAGTAATCCTGTTATCGGATGTATCCCTGTTTCCTTTTCAAACTCATCAGGCATCAAGGTAGCTGCTATACCACCAATGAATATCTTGCTACAATCACTGCCTACTAGTTGTTTGGCATATTCAATGGTCTTCTTGGTTTCCGCCCATTCAAAAGTGAATAAGGTAGTGATATATATTTTGTCCCAGCAAGTATTGATGTATTGACTATCGTGAGGTATTTTTCCTTTAGCAAAAAATACGAACTCATCCTTTCGGATGAACTTATGGTAATAGGAAATCTTCATCAATCCAAGTGGAGGATATTTTGCTATGTAATTTGGTTCTAATAAAAGGATTTTTGCCATACATCTACTCCCGAAAAGCGTTAATTTTGGACACACTTCTTTAAAATATAACATATAACTAAGCGACTTGGATCATATTTCCTCATCTATAAATAAAATAAAAGGACTAAATGATTACCCTGTCGAAATCTATTCCTTTCTATACAAAAATTACCATACCATATAATGTGAAATATGGTTATTTGATACCGATATATTTTCACAGGAGGGAAATATATGCAGTTAAACCATGAGCAGAAGCGGATTATTAATGCCAAACCTAACGGACATAGGCTATTAAAAGGCGTAGCTAGCTCTGGAAAAACCACCATAGCAGTTACACGCGTGCCCTTTTTATTACATAATTACTACTTTGATGAATCAGGGAGGTAAACATGGCGTTATTTGATAAGTTTGACAAGCCAGTGTTTTTAAAGGAAGAGAGTGATGTTACAGACTACATTTTGACACTGAAATCACTACAAAACAAGGCAACGGGAAAGGTTAGAGAACGAATAGATCGGGAAATAAAAATTGCATCCATTGGGGAATTTGGTGAGAATAATATTGCATTTGAGCTGAAACATAGCGGTATGCCCATGTATATCCTGCGTGATATTCATCTTGAGACTGGGGATTTGACTGCACAAATAGATTATATCGTGGTAACCAGAAAAATAATCTTTGTGATTGAGTGTAAGAACCTAATCGGGAACATTGAAATCGACAATGAAGGCAATTTTATCCGAGACTACGAATTCAATAGGAAACGCATCCGAGAGGGGATCTATTCGCCTATAACGCAAAATCAAAGACACTTAACAGTTATAAAACAGATCAAGAAAGAAAAAAATTCTAATGCGTTGCTAAAATTAATATTTGATAAGATTTTTGACGATTTTTATAAGTCGGTTGTGGTATTGGCCAATCCGAAAACATTACTGAATGCAAAAGATGCAAAAAAGGATATCAAAGAGAAAGTCATTCGTGCGGACCAGTTGAATAAATATATCAAAGATGCCTGCAGCAAATCCAAAAATGCAGAAGATAATGATAAGGACATGAAACTTTTGGCAGAAGGTTTCTTGAAATTACATACACCGAGTGGGTCAGATTATGCAAGGAAATATGAAGAAATCATTCAAACTATGGGTGCAAATCAAGATGAGCCTTCTAATAAAAAGCAAGATATCACTGATACAGTATCAGGGCAATCCATCGAGCATAAAACAAGCTTCGACGAAGAACTGCTGGTACAGAAACTGAAAGCATATAGATTAAAACAGTGCCGAGAAGAAAATATCAAACCCTATTATGTATTCAACGACAAGGAGATGAGGGATCTTATTGAAAAGATGCCCGACTCACAAGCATCCTTACTGCAGGTTTCTGGATTCGGAAAGGTGAAAGTGGAGAAATACGGGGATAATATTTTAGGGATTTTAAATGAATTCAAATAATTCGGGGTCTTGACTGGTGTATAGAACGCTGATTTGACTTGGGAATAATCCCAAAAAAGGAGGATGAGTTATGGGAAATACTCTTTTCATCAAGGATCGGGATACGATACTGCACATATCTTATGAGGACATGATTAAGTACCATGGACGTTTCCACATTGGGGGAGTGGCTATGGCATACAAAGCCTTGGAACTAGGCTTTTCAAAATTACTTCCAGGTGAGATACCCTCCCGGAACAAGGTGAGTTTTGCTTCCGGTCTGGGTGAAGCTGCCACCGGGGTTTTGGATGCGGTGGAAATGGCTACCCGGGCCAGGACCAGAGGCGAATTGGTCGTAGATACTGCTTTGGGTCAGGATATTGCCGCTCCTGCAACTCCCGGCGGAGGCAAGTTCTATTTCGAACTTACCTATGACGGAGTCAAACTGGGACTGGCACTGAAGGAAGGGCTGGTACCGGATGAGTTTATGATTCTATCCAAAAAGGCTATAGCGCGATCGCTTGACCGGGAGGGGGCCAAAAGGCTGCAAGAGGTCAAAGAGGAGATGGCAGCCAGCTTGATATCCCAAGCAGCGGATGAATTGTTCCACGTAATTTATTTTATATAACACTTGATTGTGAATAGGGTAATTGCACCTAGCCCGGTAACAGGAGATAATGCAATGGTTGATATTAAGTTAATTTGCTCTGATTGTACCAGAAACGACTATTATTATGGATTGATCGAAAAGGCGGCCAAAGAACTGGGCTTAAATTATACGCTCGAAAAAGTTCCTTACAAACCTGAAATGAGAGAAGATCATTTATTTAATCGGTGCACCATTGCGTACTGCAGGGGGTGCAATAATTTTGACATGTACGGGACGTATGGTGATCCATCGGCAAAATATATGCCGGCTCTGGTAGTAAATGATGAGATGGCAGCACATAGTCGGGTTCCATCACTAGATGAATTGAAAAATATTTTATCCAGGCAAAGCCCGTTTGAAATAACAGATGATTAAATTCTGGTCGGGCATTCCGCAATTATACGATTTGCTATTGGGATAAGCCAAGCATCGAATTGTATATTGAGCATAACAATGCTATAATAATGTACATTAAAGGGGGCTCGCTTATGCCTAAGATCAGACCGATTACGGATTTGAGAAATACAACCGAAATCTCCGACATCTGCCATTCCAATAAAGAACCGATTTTTATAACCAAAAACGGGTATGGAGATCTGGTAATTATGAGCATTGAAACTTATGAAGCCATGTTGGAAGAACGGGAGATTGACGCTGCCATCGCGGAAGCCGAGGCCGAGTATGCGCATGACAGCCAACTATTAGATGCAAGAAAAGCCCTATCCACATTAAGAAGGCGACACTTACGCTAATCTACCGTGTGGACGAGACCAACAAACAGGTTGTCATTGTAACGGTTCGATATTCCAAAAGTCAATTCTGATAAGATAATTTTATTTGCTGAATATCTAATAAAGATTTTCTCTGATGGTGAGTTAGCAGAAAATTCAGTATGTCGGAAATACCGACGAACTGAAGGTGATGGAAAAGATGGCCCACTTTCACAGGAGCCATTCATAATTGCGTTTGCCATAGAGAATACGGCGAATCTGCACGGTGTCGCCCTTCACAACGTAAAACACGAGGTAGCTCTCCACAACCAGACAACGGTAGCCCTTCACTTTCAGAGGATTGTTACGCACATAAGGACAACGCTCCGGCATCTGCGCAAGACTGATGATCTTTTCGACAAACAGATCATAGTACCTTAGTGCGGCATCAGCAGAAAGGGTGTTCAGATAGTTGATGAGGTCCTTCAAATCCCGCTTGGCAGCGGGGTATATCTTCACCTTATAGATGTCCATGAACCGTATCCCTCAACTGCTTTGATACTTCCAAGAAATCCTCGCCCTGCGCTCCGCTGATGATTTCCTCCTCCGCCTCGGCAAGTTTCGCGTATAGGTTGATCAGCGCCTGCTGGCGCTCATAAGCCTCTATGCTCATCACAACCATGTCTCCCACACCGTTTTTGGTAATGAAAACAGGCTCACGGGTCTGATGGCAAATTTCCGAAATATCGTTGGCATTGTTCCTTAAATCCGAAATGGGTCTTATATTTGGCATATCAAAACCTCCATTATCAATATATGCTACCATATAATATCAAAATATTGAGTAGTTATCAACAACGGAGCAAACGATAGGAAAATGATGCAAAAAAACCACAACTAAACTTTGTGTATGAGCATGATAATAAACCATAAGTTTCTCGTTGGTTGATTTAATCAACCTAAATATCGTATAGATCCATTGATTTTGATCGTTTATGCGACTAACATGAATGTTGAGGTGAGAAGCTATGAGAGAAATTAACATTGCAACGGTTATTACGGCCAAACGGAAAGAAAAAGGTGTTACGCAAGAGGATCTTGCCCAGTACATCGGCGTGTCAAAAGCATCAGTATCCAAGTGGGAAACGGCCCAAAGCTATCCCGATATAACCCTGCTTCCGCAGCTGGCGGCGTATTTCAATATCAGTATTGATGAGCTGGTGGGATATTTACCGCAGATGACCACGCAGGACATACGCAAAACCTACCATCGGCTTGCTGATGACTTCGGCGAAAAGCCGTTTGATCAAGTGCTTGCAGAATGTCGAGCCATTATCAAAAAATACTATTCCTGTTTTCCGCTGCTTTCAAAAATGGCGATTCTATTGTTTAATTATCATTCGCTTCTGCAAGAAAAGGAAAGGCAGCAAGCTCTATTACAGGAAATTGCGGAGCTATGCGTGCGTGTCAAAATTGAAAGCGGTGATGCTAACCTGTCCCAGCAGGCAAATTCTATCGAAGCCATATGCCGGCTTACACTTGGACAGGCGGATCAAGTGCTGGAACTACTCGGCGAAAACAGCAAGCCCATTTTCAGCGACGATATGTTGCTTGCCTCCGCCTATCAGATGACCGGGAAAAATGAAAAAGCGAAGTTGGTTTTGCAGGCCTGCTTATATCAGCATTTGCTTGGTTTGCTGGAAACAGCGCATTCATATTTATTCTATATTATAGATGAGCCTGATAAGTTTGAGCAGGCTTTGCATCGTTTTATTCAGCTGGCGGAAAGCTTTGATATGGAACGCTTAAACCCCAACTCCCTATGTCAGCTCTATTATGTTGCCGCGCACGGGTATGCGCAGCTTAAGAACAAAGAGAAGGCCCTGGAAATGTTAAGTAGATATGCACACATCTGCACAACCTCTCTTTTGCCGTTCAAGCTGAAAGGCGACCAATTTTTTGATCGTATTGAGGAGTGGTTTCGTGATTCAGATATTGACCTGCAGGCTCCGCGAGACGAAAAAACCGTCAAAAACAGCATTTTACAGAGCGTTGCGGAAAATCTCGTCTTTGACATTCTGAGTGACGAGCCGGGATACAAAAGCATAATCCATCAACTCGCATCGTTTGCAGAGCAACAGCGTAATTAAGGGAGTGAAGGTTATGAATACAGATAAAAGCATCCTAATTGAAAAAAGCAGACAATATGTGCAGGCTATGCTGAATGGAGATTTCAATACCATCACTGCGAATCTTAATGATGTGATGGCACCTCTCATGAGTGCCTCTACGCTGAGGCAGTCGTGGGATTCAGCCATAAAGGAACTACCTACCTTTCAAGGCATTATCTCCGCCGATTATATGGAAATACAAGAAATAGATGCCGTAATTGTAATGCTGGATTATGGTTCAAGCAGACTTGCTGTATCATTCGGTTATGATAATGATGGAAAAATATCCCGATTGAATGCAGGTTATGTACCACTGCTCTCGAATGAGATCCAACCCAAGCAATCAGACCAATTCAATGAAACGCCTATAACAGTAGGTGATCCGCAATATCCGCTGGACGGAAGACTGACCTTGCCAAAAGGTGTTGCCAATGTGCCGGCGGTTATTCTTATTCAAGGCAGCGGCTCCTCGGATATGAATGAAACCATTGGAAGTGCAGGCAACGCGGTTTTTGCAGATCTGGCGTATGGTCTGGCTGAACGAGGTATTGCTTCAATCCGTTATAATAAGCGTTATTATCAGTATCCGCAGACAGCAACCCCAACCCTTACCGTATGGGATGAGGTTATAGATGATGCCAACGCTGCTATAGCACTTGCCCGAGTAACCGAAGGCATTGATAAAAACAAAATATTTATTATTGGTCACAGTCTGGGTGGAATACTTGCCCCGGAAATTGCCAAGGAAAATCCGGATATAGCAGGTTTGGTCTCGATGGCGGGAAGTCCTCGCAAGCTTGAGGACATTATTCTCGATCAAAACAAAGGCGCAATTGCCAAAATGAATAACACGGACGCCGAAAAACAGGCGATTATGGACAGCGTTCTCGCAGTGGTCAGTCAAGTTAAGGCACTGACACTGCAAAGTCCGCATAGCAGCATCCTTTCCATAAATAGCGAGTACTGGCTCAGCCTGAACCAATCCAGTCCGTACAATATTGTTAAGACTCTAGCAATTCCGATGCTGTTTCTACAGGGCAGTGCGGATTTTCAAGTGTCCCCCGCAAGTAACTTTGCGCTGTGGCAGTCACTGCTGCAAGGTCATAAGAATGCGCAGTTCAAGCTTTATCCGGGGCTCAATCACCTGTTTATGAAGTCCAACGGAAAAGCTGATTTGTCTGAATATAATACCAAAGCGAATGTGGAAGAACAGGTGATTGCGGATATTGCTGGGTGGATTCACTCTTAGTCGACAAGAATAAAGAAGCTAGAACCCAAGGATTAGTTTAACGCTGCCCAGGCGAGAAAGTTTCCTCCAGGTTATTGCAGCGCCGGGTAGTTCAGAGTTCAACCTGCCAATAATGGTAATTGAACTTATGGCCCAATTTGGCTATGATTAATAAAACAGCAAAAATCAAACGACGACTAAGGAGAACCTGAGGTGAATATTCAGATATTTGGCGTTAAGAAGTGTTTTGATACGCAGAAAGCACAGCGATATTTTAAAGAACGAAATGTTAAGGTGCAGTTTATTGACCTGAAGCAAAAAAGTTTGAGCAAGGGTGAATTTGAAAGTGTAATAAAAGCGGTCGGGATCAGTGACTTGATTAATCGAAATGCAAAGGAGTATAAACAGCTCAATCTGGATCGAATTGGGGGGAGCAGCATGCGCGAAGAGATTCTGTTCAACCATCCTGCCCTTTATAATACCCCAATCATAAGAAATGGAAGGCTAGCGACAGTTGGCTATAGGCCTGAAGTATGGAAAGACTGGGAATAATATGCGGCTTTGCTGCTAATACGGTCATCCTAATTAGGATAAGGGCAAAATTATGAATATTTGATGAGTGAGCATTTTGCATATTTAGTTTTTCTAATAAATCAGCCCGGTAATTTTATAGATGTCATCCTGAGGCAAAGCCGAAGGATCTGGAGATTCTTCACTCCGTTCAGAATGACCGCTCAGGGAAACTTTGGTGCATTTTTGAATTATGCAAAATCCATGATTAATAAAAAGGAGAATGTAAATGAAGAAAGTAATCATGTTTACAACCAAAACCTGACCCCACTGCAGCACGGCGAAAGAGTTTCTTGCGCAAAATAAGATTAGTTTCATCGAAAAGGATGTCAACGTTGATGAGGAGGCACGCCAAGAATTTACGCGAAGAAATCTCAGAGGAGTACCTGCATTTCTGATAGGAGAAGACGTTGTTGTCGGATTAGATAAAAACAAAATCCTGGAACTTGTTGATCATCGGGTCATCGAATGTGAACAGTGCCACACCAAGCTGCGCGTGCCGATAAATAGAGGTGCAATCAAAGTTACTTGCCCGAAGTGTAAAAATAAATTTGATTGGGCATCGCGATAAACTTGGCTTGGGACCAATAGGGAGGTACAATGTGCCTTCCTACTCGACACCCGGTCCGTGGGAAAAGGAGAGACGGCTCGGGCAATGTATGTCGATAAATATAAAAATTACTCGGAAAGCATTGCGGAAAGGTATGCAGTTCAAGTAAAATGAATGAAATAATATACATCTCCGATAATAGCAAACTTGGTGAAAACCAAGGACGCAAAACCACGGGTCTAAAGCATCTGCCAGGACAGCCGGGTTACCGAAGAGGGACAGAGAATTAAACTGTGTGCTTCGGTACGCAGTTATTTTTTGGAGATGAAAAAGAAGGAGAGGGATTTGGGTTTGAACAAAAATGATTTTATCAGGGAAGTTGCCACAAAAGCCGATCTAACTATGAAAGATGCAGGGAAAGCACTGGATGCTGTACTTGCAACAGTTCAGGAGACTCTAGCGAAGGGTGAAAAGCAGCAATTCGTAGGGTTTGGTACATTTGAAGTAAGGGATCGCTCCGAGAGAAAAATAAAAAACCCGGCAACTGGAGAAGAAATGCTTCTGCCGGCCACGAAAGTACCCGCTTTTAAACCAGGCAAGGCTTTGAAAGAAGCGGTAGTGCCTCCTAAACCCAAACCGGCAACAATTGCTGAAGCACCTAAAGTTAAACCGGCCAAGAAAGCAAAACATAAGAAAAGGAAATAAGGTTGGGTAAGAGCTCATATCGCAATTGTTGTCATCCTGAGTGTAACGAAGGATCTTCTTCAGAGAACACCATATTCGCTGATAAGATCCTTCACTTCGTTCAGGATGACATTACGGTCAGATTTTCATCTGCGGTTGTGTCCTTTAGGCATGAGGAGTTATTAAGAAAACCTGTTCAATCGACGTATCTATCGTCACTCTGAAGCTCATATCGCGATATGAGCTTTTTTATTTCCAAGCACCTTTTCCTAAACCCTTCGATATTAGCCGCACAAATTGTTGAACCAATATACAATTATTTGCTATTATTCAGCAAATTAACTTTTTCGTAACAATTCTTAAGCATTTTGTAAAGCAATTCCCCTAAAAAGTTGGTATTCTGATAAAAAGGGACATGCCTGGACATTTCAATGTACGTCGGGGGATTCTGAATTAAGTGGATGGAGAGTGAAAGCAGCAAATGGAACGGGATGGGAAGATTAGGTTTGAGGAGAATAAAGGGCAGGATCCGCTTGACGTTAGAAGGTACATGCCAGGCTTGGATGGGCTGCGAGCGCTGGCTGTGCTGGCTGTGATTGCTTACCATTTAAACCTGAGTTGGGCTCCGGGAGGGCTGCTGGGGGTATGTATATTTTTTGTATTGTCCGGTTATCTAATCACCGACATTTTGGTTGTCCCCTGGAAGTCTTCCGGGGGCATGAACCTGAAGGAATTCTGGTTAGGCCGTGCGCGGCGATTGCTGCCCGCCCTGTTTTTGATGTTGACGGGTGTTATTGTCTGGATTGCTTTATACGATAAAGCCCGGCTATCATCCTTATGGAATGATGTGCTGGCGGCAGTATTCTATTCCAGCAACTGGTGGTTAATCTTACATAAGGTTTCTTACTTTGCCAGCTTTGGACCTGCTTCACCTTTTGGACACCTATGGTCGTTAGCTGTGGAAGAACAGTTTTACCTGGTTTGGCCTTTGTTATTGGGGCTGGGATTACGCTATATTCCTGAGCGCCGTCGATTAATCGGATTAATAATGGCTTTGGCTGTTGCTTCAGCTGCCGCTATGGCAATTATTTATACACCCGGTATGGATCCCAGTCGGGTTTACTATGGAACCGATACCCGTGCTTTTGCTTTGCTTATCGGTGCGGTACTTGCCTTGGTATGGCCCAGTCGTGAGCTGCCCTTCGATCTGCCTCGTCAGCGCCGTCTTATTCTTGATGCCGTTGGAGGAGCAGGACTGCTGGTCGTATTATTGATGATATGGAAAAGCAATCAGTATCAAACCATCCTATATCACGGTGGACTGGTGCTGTTCTCAATAGCCGCCGCTGCCGTGGTGGCGGTACTTGCTCATCCGGCCAGCCGTCTGGGCAGACTTTTTGGAATGCCGCCATTACGGTGGCTGGGGGTATGGTCATATGGGATCTATCTGTGGCACTACCCGGTGATAGTGCTGACCAGCCCGGCCGTCAATACCGGGGGAGTGAATATTGAACTGGCGCTGGGACAAACAGCCTTGAGCATTGCCCTGGCCGCGATTTCCTGGTATTTTATCGAGGACCCGATTCGCCGCGGCCAATGGAAACAATCTTTACGGCGGTTGGCATACGGCCAAACGTGGCGGCCCAAATTATTGGGATTTCGGAGTAAGGCTGCCAAAACCGCGAGTATAATAGCGCTATCTTATGTTTTGATAATGGTGATGAGTGGTTGTTCAGTGATAAGTCAGGCCGAGCCAACGAATACGCAAGCTGAGGTTGTCAGCGGCATGGAATCAACCATGAAGGCGGAGACAGAAACACCCGCAACTAAGGGGAATGGAGCTGCGCAGGAATCCGTTACTGGGGCGGTAAACCAGGGAACAGATAATAACGGTGTATTTACAGATCAAGGGGTCACGGTTATCGGAGATTCGGTGATGGTAGAAATGGAACCAGAATTGAAAAAGCTTTTCCCGAATATTATAGTGGATGCGGTCATTGGCCGGCAAATGTATCAGGCACCCAAGGTAATTGAAAATCTGAAAGAACAGGGTATACTGGGAAAGACAGTTATTATCGAGTTGGGAGCAAATGGATCATTTACAGAAAATCAATTAGTAGATATACTGAATTCGCTCGGAGATGACAGGCAGATCATATTAGTAAATACCCGGGTTCCCAAACCATGGGAAAGTGTGGTCAATCAGATCTTGGCTCAAGCTGCCGCCGCTGATTCCAAAATACGGCTGGTGAATTGGTATTCCGCCAGCAGCGGCCACAATGAGTATTTTTATCCGGACGGGGTTCACCTAAAAGAGGCAGGGGTTCAGGCTTATTTGGCACTTGTGGCGAGTGCTATCGCTCCCTGACCTGCTTGATAGTCCCTAAATCGACTATAATCTTGAAATGGAGATTCTGATGAACGATACCAAAACAAAAATTCTGGTGGTTGAAGATGAAGAGTCAATCAGGCGTTTTATCAGCCTTAATCTAAGTGCGGTTGGATATGAAGTGGGTGAAGCCGACACCGGCGAGAAAGCCCTGGCTATGTTAAGTTTCTTTACGCCTGATGTTATCGTACTTGATTTGATGCTGCCGGGAATCAGCGGGTTAGAAGTCTGCCAGCGAATCCGGGAAATGATGCCCCAAACGTTTGTGATTATGCTAACCGCAAAGAGTCAAGATACCGATAAAATTCTGGGTCTTGAATTGGGTGCGGATGATTATTTGGTTAAACCGTTCAATCCTTTCGAATTGATAGCCCGAATCAAGGCCATGTTAAGGCGCAGAACCCACCTAATGGCGGATAGCAATGTTCTTCGCTGCGATGATTTATGTTTGGACATTGGTGCCAATAAATTTATTAAAAATAATATTGAAATCGAATTAACGCCGATCGAATTTGCCCTGCTCAAGATGTTTATGGAAAATCAGGGAAAGGCGCTTAAACGCGATGAGATATTAAATGCTGTCTGGGGAGAAAATTATTTTGGTGATACCAAGACTTTGGACGTCCATATCCGCCGCTTGAGAGAAAAGTTGGAAAACAATCCATCTGAACCTGAATACATAAAAACGGTCTGGGGTTCAGGTTATCGATGGCAGGCGGGGCCCAATAGGAGCACATCATGAAAGGAATCAGAGGCAGATTAACTGCCAATTTCTTGATCGTTATTATTTGCACGGTTGCGATTCTGGAACTGTTTCTTATCTATATCGTTAAGCAGAATTACTATAACAGTTTGGAAGGCAGTCTGGGCAATCAGATAAAAATCTGTGCAGATATGTATACGCAGTATTTTTCGGATGCATCGCTGCAAGACAATGTGCTGTATAATGTTGATGCTTTCTGGAACCAGAGTAACGCCGAAGTGCAGATTGCTGATACAGACGGCAATATTGTTATGGACTCCCAGGGTACAATTTCACCGGATATGATAGGTAAAGACATTAAAGAAGCTTTAGATGGCAAGACGGGTACGTGGATCGGCTACGTAAACGGGCAAAAAGTCATGGCGGTTGCCAATCCGCTGAAATCGAACAATCAAATCGTAGGTGTGCTGCGATTTATCACTTCTTTGAGCGCCGTTGACCAGGATATTGTAAAAACCGAGGAAGTCTTTATATTAATCGGGTTGTTGGTAATTCTCATCGTGGGTTCGGTGAGTATTTTTTTGGCCAATACCATCGTTGTGCCTTTGCAGGAAGTTACGGCTGTAGCCCAAAGCATGGCCGCCGGCAATTTCCAAATCAAAAGCCAGAAGATGCGAGATGATGAAGTCGGTAAACTTTCGGATACATTGAATTACCTGGCTGATGAAATTGTTAAAAGGGAAGAGCTCAAAAACACTTTTATCTCATCTGTGTCGCATGAATTGCGTACCCCCCTGACATCAATCAAGGGGTGGGCGATTACGCTGCAGAGTGAAAACTTTCAACAAAAGGAAATGCTGAGCGACGGACTTAACATTATTGCCAAAGAGAGTGACCGGCTTACCCAGATGGTTGAAGAACTTTTGGATTTTTCCAAGTTTGTATCCGGCCGCATAAAACTCAACCCTGAAGATGTGAACCTAATTAATCTAATTGAACATCTGCATAAACAATTGACACCGCGGGCAGTGCGGGAAAATATTGATTTTACCGTTGATTATCCTGAGGACATGCCCAATATTTATGCCGATCTCAACCGTCTCAAACAGTTGTTTATTAATCTTTTGGATAATGCTTTTAATTTCAATCATCCGGGAGGTTATGTTCATTTCAAAGCGGAACTTCAAGCAGATTTTAAATTTACCATATCTGACAGCGGCTGTGGAATAGATGTCGATGAGCTGCCTATGGTCAAAGAAAAATTTTTCAAAGGGAAAAGCTCGCTTTCTAAAAATGGGATAGGGCTTTCCATTTGCGAGGAAATTGTTACCCTGATGGGTGGAAGGCTCGAGATCATGAGCGAGCTGACCAAAGGAACGGATGTTGTGATAATTTTGCCCAAAGGGGAGAAGGCAGATGCTTAATATGGGTAAGCTTTGGCTGGTATTGTTTTCTCTTCTTTTCGTGGGCGGCTGCGTCAATCCTGCATGGACCACAACCGGAAGAATTGTTCCGCCCGTATATAATGTTTGCCCCTTGGAAGGGAAATGGACAGTGATTCAGGCTTTAGGTTCCGAGGGATATTCCGGGAAGACGATTCTTGAGACAGAGGGCAGCTATGCTCAGTTTAGCAGGGAATTTGCGATATTAGGAAGTAATGTTTGGAAGAAAACCTCCTATAAAATCAAGAAGGTAAATTCAACGGATTATTTAATGACCAGATATACTGCCCTCGACAGCTATCTGGCGTCAATTAATAAGGAAGTTGAGGTCGTTACCATATTTGCAGATTCGAATTATTTGGGGGAATTCATGATCATTGATGATTCCACCATTATTTCTTTTGTACAAAACAAAATGCTGCTGCTTAAAAAGGTGGCTGATCATGCGGACGATCCCCGGTCAGTTGCGAATGCCAATATTATGGATACCAACCAATATAGCAATTCAGGCACCTCCGGTATTTTTATTGGCTTGAAAATACCGGATAAAAATGACTATAGCTATAAGACCATTTGGGTTGCTGCGGACGATAAAAAGCTTCGTCCAGTACTAAGCAGGAATAATATTGTTTTTCCGCGTAAAAGTGGTTTTTGGGAACTTCAGGTACGCAGGGTGCAGAATAAGAAGGAAATCACCGATGAATTATCAGCACGCAATGTTGCGGCGAAGGATTCAGCCATAGTAAAAGGTAAAGTCCTTTTAAAACAAGCTCAGCCAACGACTAACTCCAAAATCATTGATTATATTGGCAATGATTATGTTGCTATAGAAAACAGTATGGCCGGTAACAATAAACTGCAGATATTGCCGGTTGATAATTTATCATCGCCAATTGGGATCAAGGTTGCAGATTTGCTGGGAGACAAGGGCTTAACCGCTTATCGCAGCGCCAGGGAACTAGCACTGCGAACCCTGCATGATGAAGGGATTGCAGCGGTGGATGAGGATATGAGCGAAGATAATTTGGGACTGACACGAAAAAATGGCCACTGGCATCTGCAGGGGAGAATAAACTATCCAAGCAATGGCAGGCCTGGAACCAGGGATTTCAATATCAATTTCACTCCGCCGGCCAGCTTAATTGTCTACGATACGGTCTATCTCAGTTGGCAGAATATCAAAGATCGGGTTCCGAATGCTTTGGATGCATTTACTTCGCCCAATCAAGATATAGCCATCATTGAAACGAAAAACAAATTATATATCTTCGGAATCAGCGGCGAACAATTAGACAGCGTACCCCTGGGGGAAATTGAGTTGCAGGAAGGTGCCGCGGTTGTGATGGCGGAGTGGGCAACAGGGTTCTATGTGGATAATTGGGAGAGGACATTTCTCACCATTGGGGCGCAAACTGTTAAGAATTCAGCCTTATGAATTTGCACAATGAAATAGACACTATCGACTGTATAGGAAAACGAACCGGACTTAAAATCCCGAGTGGACAACATGGTAACATAGATAAAATCTTTTTATATGGCGGCTAACCGAAACGCCGATGTGTGGGGCGGCACCTACCGCTGCGTCAGGGTATATCATATACTTCCAACCTGTCGCATTTGTCCGGGCCTTTTTGTAAACAATAGCCGGTTTGCTGATTCAGTTAGGTACAGGCACAGGTGAATGTGTTATGCTCTATATATTGGCAGATATGGTCGCAGATGGGATACGGAAGGAGGGAGCAGGGATAGTGAAGGGCAGGATGGGACTATCGTTTACAAGCAGATTGCTTGCTATCACCATAGCTATATTATTCGCGTTTCCCGGTCAGGGGAGGGCCAGTTCTTTCGTGGACAGCAACTATATCCATTGGACGGTAGGGGTGAAGAACGAAGCCCAGGAGATTCTCTATGCAGACGATTCGTTTCTGTACCTGATGGTGGATGGAGAAATGAAAAAAGTGAACCGGAATTTTGGCTATGGGCTGGAGAGCCTCACGCATCAGGAAGAGGAGAGCATCAAACAAAAGAGCCAGGCTGACACCGGCCTGACAGACATAGATCCATCTCTGCTGATGGTGGAGGGAAATACCCTGACTTATGAGAAGAAACCTATCCTGGATGTTGCCACTTATCAGGAGGAGAACCGGGACTTCTATCTAAACCGCCCGGATCTTCAACCCCAGCCGGTTTCCTATAAAGCTTCAGTCCACCGGTCCGCCAGCGGACTGGAATTGCTGCTGGTTACCAGTTATCCTGAGCCCGATGTGCCGCCTCCCTACACAAATTATTATTTTGATCTGATCGCACTGGACCGGGGGCAGGCTATTCACCTGACTGCATTGGAAAAATTTGCTCCTCAACAGGTGGCGGAAAGCCAGGACGGAACCCTGTGGTTTTCAGGAACCCAGAATGTTACAAAATTTCTTAATGAACGGAGCCTATTCAGAATCGACACCAAGGGCAGTCTGCAGTCGTTAAACCAGTCCTTGCGCTGCAATGATATTCGCCTGCTGCAGGCCACTAGCAATCATGTAATTGTCTGGGCCGGTACCCATACCTTTTATTTCGATCCTGACCCTACCAGGTATGATAAGGGCAAAAACGTTGTCTATTGCATCGACAGTTCGGGCGCGGTGCAGGCCCGGCCTGAGAAGATCAGCGATATCTGCGGCATGTATTACGCCCCCGGCGATGAGATATATGGAGTCAGTTCCGATGGCAAAAGTCTGATAAACCTTACCAGAAACCAGACTTATCCGATGAGGGACCAGGACGATTATGAAGAAATCCAAAAGATGATCAATTCCGCCAAGGAACAAGAAGACCTCTCATCACTGCCCACCCGGGTGCGATTCGATAAGGACGGCAGTCAATGGTTGATAAGGAACGGTCAGGCCATCCATTCCCGCAGCGGCGTCGAGGAAGTCTTTCACGGGGGTCAGGATGTCTTGCTTAATGGGATGGAAAATATTTTCATTGACGGGCAGGACGGCAAATGGTTTTTGTCAGTGGCCGGTGTAGGCTTTATGGCCAATGGATCAAGCGAAGTGAAGAATATGAACTCCGTCCTTCCGGACTCCTATCCCGGGGCCGAGAAACGTCGCATGTTTGTCGATACTCAAGACTGTATATGGTACTTCGGACCGCAGATCCAGAGTCTCCCCTTGCAAAGCCCCATCCCGGCTACAGCCTCTGATCCTCAAAGCGATGGATTCACCCCGTTGGAGCAAAACTATATTGAGTATCAAAACAAAGCCTACTTTGCCTATCAAAAAAGCAATGGAGATCAATCCGTCACTCTTCGTCTGTTCAGCATAAGCAGCAGCGGGCAATTGGATTATTCAGATTATTCTTTGACCAAAAAAGGTATGGACTTTTTTGCCCGGGACGGAGTGTTTTATGTTAACTTGGCCGACGGGTTCTGGCGTATGGAAGGCCAGCGGGCCATGGAAGTCTGCAACCCCTGTTTGAATAAGATCAGCTGGTCGCACTACTGTTTGGATTCTAACCGCCTGGGGTTCTCCACCGCTGCCCGCAATGTGCTGGTGGACATTCCCCGGCCCGGAGATTTGGTGGATACCTTTGCCCAACCGGCAGATTGGGTGGAGGGTTTTTACCCGGGAAGACAAACGGTTTTGGTTAATAACATCCCCATTACCTCCTTCTTGATCCAGGGCCAGGGAAAGAATGCTATCTGTGTGGAAGACCTGCAATATTACGGTTTTGACATGGTCTGGGACCCCGTCAAACGCAGTACCTTCTTAAATAGAGCTGGCAAGAAAACCACTGGTGAATCACATGGATCATCCATAAAGTCCGCTCCCGGAAATATCTATGCCAGTGATGTGCAGATTTACATCAATGATGTGCCAATGCGAAGTTATAATACAGGGGGTTATTCCCTGGTGGCTATTGACGATTTGGACAGGGTTTTTAACATTCGCAAAGAAGGTGCGATGGTCTATTTATCAGATCGCCAACCATGAAAATGTAGGCAAGGGCGATAAGTTCCTAGGCCGCTTCTTCTATGGACAAAAATTCAATTTGAGTATTTGTCACAGCCCCTAATCGCGTTAAGCTGCAAGAATTTAATTGTTTTTTGGCCGGCTTAGATCAATGATAATCCGGCCATTTTCATATTGAATAAAGTTCTTAAGTTTTACCGCAACCGATTCGTTTTCATCTCTTACCAAAGTGCCTGTGCGAAATACCGAAAGCAGAAGTCCGATAAGGAACATATTGGTAACCAGAGCCATTTTCCCATATGAGATAAGGGGCAGCGACAGCGGAGAAAGCAGCATAAAACCTAGATTCGAAGCAATATATACGATCAACTGCACGGCGAATGTCGAAACAATTGCGGTGGAAGTTAAATAACCGAGTACGCTTTTCTGCTTCTTACAGAGAATAATTGCGCGAATAATGAAGACCGCGAATAAGGCAATGATGCCTAAAAGTACTATCCATCCGAATCTGTAAGTCAAATAGGTTAACAAATAGTCGGTATTGATTGCAGGCAACATGTGAGCGGCTAAAATGTTGGAGGCATCTACGGAAACCCCATAATCATAATAATTCATGGGCTTACCGACGCCGATAAACTGCGCATGGGACAAAATCCGTTGGATGGCAGTTCCCATATATCCCATCCCGGTTGGATCAAGGGAGGGATTGAATACGTATCGTAGTCTCTCTGCTCTATACCCTACACTCATAATAAACATGAAAAAAGACGCCGGCAAAACGATGGCAGTTGGGATAAATAGGATTAGTAGGGCCGATAGTTTTCTCACGTTGAACCAGCCTTTTAAAACAGTGGCTGTCAAAATAGTGAGACAGGAAACACCAAGCAAAAAAAGAACGGTTAAATTGGGCACAATCATGGACAGAAAGGCGGGAATAACAAAAGCCGCCCCGCAAAGAATAAGGCCGCCATAGCCTTTGTTTCTCATGTTGTAAACCAAGCCGGCAAAGGCGGTTGGAAACACCAGCAGCGGATAAATCGCATATCTTGCTGCGCCCTTTACTTCCCCGGTAAAGAAACAAAAAACAAGTGTTATCGCACCGAGCGTGAAAAATGCAAGCTTAGGGTATTTCCCAACGATGGTGAAATCGGCGAAATAGGCGGCCAACATCACAATGAGGGCAATACCCACCCATAACATCTGTTGTTCCAACCTCCATGCCCCGTCCAGCGTGGAATCTATAAAAAACTGAATCGCAAATCCTAAAAGAAGCATAGCACCTGTCAAGGTGAGCAAGATCCAATCCGGTTTCGGCCGGTGAGCGTGGTCAAGCTGCTCTCCTACAATAACCGGGTCTCCCATCTCCGTGAGGGCCTGGTCGATTGCCATTTCCTCATCAACCCCTTCTATGAGCAGGGCGTTCTTTTGATCGGTTATGTGGTTTTCAATTTCCTCTAAAACAATAGGCTGCACCCTTTTCCAGCGTATCTGTTGGCGTACAGTTTCTAAATACCCGGCGATCTTATCGGGAGGTTGCAAAAGTGGCACCCCCCAAAACAGCATTTACGGCAGAGGAATAAGACGTCCATTCCTCTTTTTTCTCATGCAAATAATTACGGCCCTGTTTCGTAAGGCTGTAGTATTTTCGTACCCTTGCATTGTCCGCAGTCTTCTCGTAAGAAGCGACCAGTTCTTTTTGTTCCAAAGTGTGGAGCAGCGGATATAATGTTCCCGCTTTTAACGCAAAAACATTTTTTGATTTTCTGTTCAGTTCTGCAATCATTTGATAACCATACATATCCGCTTCTTCAAGCAGTTTTAATAAAAGCATGGTTGTGCTTCCTGTTAACAGGCTTTTATCAATTGTCATATGTACACCTCCATATATAGACTATCTATATATAATCATATATAGATAGTCTATATATGTCAATGATAAAACTAAAACAAATCATTGATCAACTAATATACAACAGGGCTATGAGTCCAAAAGCCGGAAGAATATAGATGGAGCAGTATCCATGCCTATTATGGAACCAGGGCATATCCGTACGGATTAAGTGATCCAAGTTTCGCTTTGGGCATAACTAATCAAGACCGAGAAAGAGCACTACAATCGTTTCGAGAATTTATGAAGAGAGAAAATGAAGATAAATGCTTGGAAGATGAGGTCAAACTTCATAAGACCGATACTGAAATCAAAACAGAGATTGAGAAATTGATGAGCGGTGAACCAATTGGAAGACTTCAAGGCATGGAAGAGCTAGAAGAAACGAGATTTTGAGCAAAATCAAAAAGATCGACGGCGTATCGCTAAGACAGATTTTTAGAGTGACCGGGTTGAGTGTAGATATTGTTTTTAATGCCTAGTCTTAGCCAACAAAAAGAACGTCCCCCTGTTGCCCCCCTGTTGCCCGGATATCCGGATTACAAACGATAGAGCCGGAAATCCTGAATTAGATAATGCGGCAACCAGTTAAAAAATTATTTTTATGTTAGGGAACTTTTCATTGTCCTCGCCTATCTTTAGGTAAAGGGGGTGAGCGTTAATTGGAGGTAAAAATGGAGACCGAGTATAAGCAAGTCGTGGATATAGACGTTTCTCTGGCCCAAAATGGCGATGGGGAAGCTTTTGGAAGATTAATACATAAGAGTAAGCATTCCTTGTACAGGATTGCCAAAAGCATCCTGGGCAATGAGCATGATGTGGAGGACACTATAAGCCAAACCATTTTACAAGCTTATGCCAAGATCTGTTCATTAAGAAAAAACGGGAGATTTCATTTCTGGCTGGTGAAGATTCTCATTAATGAATGTTACGCCATATTGCGCAAAAGAAGCAGGGAAGTTTACAGCGCCTCAATTACTGCTGCTCAGGATATTTATGAGGACAATTATAATGATTATGAACTCATCAACACCATCAATTCTCTAAAAACAGAGCAGAGAATTGTTATTATCCTTTTCTATTATGAGGACATGAGTTTGCATGAGATTGCTAAAACCCTGGAGATTCCTGAAGGGACTGTAAAATCAAGGCTTTACCGAGCTAAAGAAAAACTGCGGATTATGCTGGGTAATTCGATTTAAGATAAGGAGGGAATTATATGGATGATTTTGATATCCTGCTTAAGGAAAAGGCCCGAAAGGAGCCACTGAGTATTCCAGATTCCTTAGAATCTATTATAATGAAAACCTTAAATAATCTTCCTCAGAATAGGAAAAAACGTCCTCGGCCGACTGTTGCCGTGGCGATTGTGGCCGCCTTATTAATACTGCCGATAATGACTGTGTATGGAAAAGATATTCCCATGGTAAATAGTATTTTGAAGTACTTTCAAGGGAATTCGGGACAGCGTTACAGTGACGATGCGGGGGTATACGAAAAATATTCCATCGGTGTTAGCAAGACCATAAGCGATAACGGAGTCAGTGTAAGCATAGACAATATTGCTTGTGACGATAACTTCCTGGTACTGTTTTATACGGTTGAAGGCGATGTAGAAAAGACTTTTAAAGGCAGAGGTGAGGATATCTTTCCAAACAGCTTATTCGGGCAAATTATAATTAACGGGAAAGAAAAGTCACCATCTAACAACGACAGGTACAATTATGATTCATATTTAACGCCCGATGGACAGCTTAAAGGAATTATAAGGGCAGATATCAGCAATGATAGCCTGCCGTCTGATCTTAATATAGACTTTCTGATAAATGAAGTATGCGGAAAAAAAGGCCAATGGAATTTTAAACTTAGTATTTCCAAAGAAGCAGCAACTAAAGATACTAAAGTGGTAATTATAAATAAAGAAGCTTATATAAAATATCCTACCCGCGAACACAACATTAAAATAGAAAAGGTTTCCTTTACCCCTTTTGGTAATCAAATACTCATAAGTGAAAAATACGTACCAGTTCCTATAGGGGCAGACCGAATAACATTTGGTGATTTTGCTTTGTTCGATGATCAAGGAAATACAGTGGATGTCCTGCCAGCATCAATCATAGGTGGAGGTGAAAAAAGCTTAAGTGTAGAAAATAGCTTTGAATTCATTAAATGCAACAAAAACAGCAAGTTTTTAACGCTCGTCCCTATCTGTTATACAGATAATGCTCCGGAAATTCCATATAACCCAGCAGGAGTGGCACTAGAAAAACTACCTCTAGAACTTAAACTGTCCAACAAAGGTTCCTTAGTAATTGAAAAAGTAGATTTCTCAGATATGGATACCAGGGTCTACTATACCAAAAAAGGTGTAGTAACTCCGATTATAGGATACTTCCAGTTGGTAGACGAAAATGGACAAAATATATCTGCTCAGGCCAGAAGCATAGCAGACCGTGAAAAAGGTCTTTATGTTGATGTTCTGCCTAAATTGAATAGGAATGAAAAGTACAAGATCAAGTACTTTACTCAACCGAAGTTTGATTTGCTCTATAAGTCCCAAATAGAAATTCCCTTGACGTAAAATTGATAGTGAATAAATGGGAATCGGCAGACAATGTTCGCTGACGCTTACTATTATGCTTGCAGCAGGGAATTCCTTTAGATGACACTAAACCGGGGGCCGTAATAGCCGTGCAGACATTTGGAGATTTTCTGAATTTCAACCCGCACCGGCACATGATTGTAACGAATGGCCGTTTTGATATCGTATTTATGATTGGGACTATACCAGACGCTTCGAGCCTGGAAGACTTGTTTCGCTTTAAAGTATTCAGGATGTTAAGGAACAGATGCTTCACCATCTTTCTGTGAGCATCTTCTGGCAAATATTAGGAATGTAGCATAATATGTAATTGAATGATCTCCAGCTTTATAACCGTTTCAGAGCATTATAAAAATGTTTGTGATACAAAAAGTATACGATAGAATAAATCAAAGCTGTTGTAGAACCAATCGCACGGAAATGCTCTTATGTTAGGCGGGGGGATGTGGTGCCTGAACCTTCCCAAAACTTTTCACATCTGGCACCTTTGCGGGAATTCTGGGTTATGTGTTGTGTCCGTGCCCCCAAAGAATTACAATTAATTCCATACACATCCGACAGAAACCTTCTATATTCTAAAAAATGGACATAATATTTATTGATACTAACTTGTTAGGGATGGTATGATATGGATAAGAAGTATAAGCGCGAGGAGATGGATAATATGCCAATACCTCAAAAAAAGGAGGATACAACCTTCACTGACTTTATAAGCGATAATCAAGATGTTATTGATAAAATTGCTAAATCCAATACCAAAATTAATAAATCCGGTCTTACTGTAATCCCAAAAGATGATACTTGGCTTGACGAGACAGAATGGGATGATATGTACAAAGACCTAAAAAAGAAATGATTATTAATAATGGTGATGTCTGGTTTGCAAAGTTTCCTCTTGAAGAAGATGCTTCTCAATTCCTCCCTAGACCAGTAATAATTCTTAACGTTGAACATCTTGAAGTTTTAGTAATAAAAGTAACAAAAACTCAACCTCGCGAAAATGACAAATATGATATTTCTATAAATTACTGGCAATATGCTAACTTAAGATTTCAATCTACCGCCAGAGTTTCAAAAGCTATAATATTGAACCCCTCACAGCTTGACTTTATGATCGGATCACTTCACCCTGTTGATTATGCAAATATTCAAGAAGTATTTATACGATTCATTACTCAGAATAACTGACACAATAAAACCATACAGGCAAGGCTGATATTTTGTGTTAACCACATTAAAATATCGGCCTTATTGCATTTTATGGAAACCACCCATAGCAGTGACTTCTTCATTTTAACACTGGAAGTTGTGGTTTACCCATATTCATATGGGTAAACCACAACTCACTTCATCTTTAGCAATAAATACCGCTGCGTATGGGCCTTGGTATATTGAGCCGGAAAAAGCAAATTACTATCTATTATTATCCTGCTTTGGCTTCGTCAAGGGAATTATTTTAATGCTTTTTTACGTTTTAATATTTGTGTATCTTGCGATTGAACGGCTAAACAGTAGCCTGCGGATCTACCTGGATTGTCAATCTCCATCAGGGTGGAAACTGAGGTGGATTTGGATGAACTGAAGCGGAAGGAGAACTACGTGATTCTATGTATTTCAATTAATTCGGCTAATCACTTGACAACGCCGGCGGTGCAAGAGTACGAAAGTATTACCGAAATGGCAATTACGGATTAAATTTTATGATATTATCATGAAGATTTACCTCTTGATTAAGGAACTGAAAATTAAAATAGAAAATTAGTTTGTAATGATTTATATTTGTTAAAGAACAAAGCGATTAGAATAATAGATTTTAAGGAGAATTCATGATTAAGAAAGGTATGTATTATTTAATCATATGTCTTTTGATAATAACTGTTTCTGCCTGTGAAGATAAATCCAATCTAACTTCTGTCGGTGAAAATAATTCTGCACAGTTCAATGATGACGCTTCTTCCAGAACTGAACAGAACCACCTATATAATTACGAGCATATTTATTCATATAAGAATATTTCTGCTAGTGATGCAGATGAGCTTAAAGAGTTAATAAATCAATTGCAATACGCCAAAGAATTGCCAATTAGCGTGATTGAATATAACGAAGCAACGGGTCTGCGTATTGATTACCGCATGAATCTTACAAAGGGACAAAAATATCAGGTAAATCATCAGAAAATGATGGCAGATGCTGTGATACTCTTTGCATTGATGGATGATTTGAATTCAGTGGAAATAAACCTTGTTCAAGCAGATTACGTTTACGGGGGCGTTCCTATCACCAGAGAAACGGCAGGGCAGTTTTTAACTGTTAATATTGGGGCATTAGGAAAAACAAAGGAAACCTTTTTATCTGAAATGCCACAGAAGATCGCTGACCTTAAATGGAATCCCGATGTGATGTCGGTCATTACCTATGATCATATAATGGGATTTGATGACTGATGTGCCATAAACGGCACTAGTAATGTTGCTGCGGGCATGTGGGGTTAATACGCTGAATAATCATTGGAAAAGTATTTGAACGAACCATCTTTTTCAGGTTTGATGGTCAATACACTTTGGGCTGACAATTCTTTGCCGAATTCCAAGGCAACAAAATTAATCCAAAGCGTCAAAGTGCCGTCGGCATTGTTCTGCCACTTCGATACTTCAAGAGTGGGGGAATATCCACCGCCATTAAAGCCCTGAAAGGTATAGGTGTCGGATTTTTTATCGTATTTGTCTATCGTACGTAATGTCTGAGTGGGCACGTTAAAGTATTTTTGCAGCAATCCTTCTACAACAGCACTCGGGATTAAAGCATAATCAAAATGCGTATTGCCGGAAGCCTTTCGATAGTATTCAGAGTCGAGCAGATCCTTGCCGTTTTCATTCTCCCAGAGCCCTTCAAAGATCCACTCCCAGTTTAAACCGCTGAAATCTTCGCTGTTCCAGGTAACATCTAGAGGTCCTTTTGTAAAGATATTTCCAGGAACAACATATTTGCGAAAGTATTCCCGGCTTTCCTTGCTCAACGGCAAAACCCGGAAACCGCTTTTTTCGGACGAACCTTCCAATTGGTAAATATAATTTCCTTTTTCGGTATAGGTAAACTCGTTGACATTTTGCGATTCTTCCGGTTGTGCCCCCTCGGCTGTATAATTATTAAATGTGCAGGTCATTTTACCGTTTTCAAATGAAAAGGTCTGGGAGACGACATAGGTCCACGGATAAGTGTAGACCGTAATTTCTCCATCCTTGCCCGTCACGGCATTTTGTAAAAATTCCGCTACAGCCTCGTAGTTTAACATATTCTCATCATATCTCAATACGGAGAATCCCAAGTCCCCCATTTGCTGCGCCATTTTTTCCCGCTGCTGGATGGTGGGGGATTCGTTTCCAGGCGTCAATGTGCTTCCAATGATCTCAGGAATAGCCGTGGAGGGGTTTGCTATATGGACTGAAACAGGCGTTTCAGTAACTGAATGACTATTATTAATCAATTGAGGTGAAGGGAATGGATGCTGAGTCGTGCACACATACAGTAGGACACACAAAAGCAAAGATAGATATAATAAGCTATATTTTTTCATTTTCTTATACTCCTATGTCAGGTTAATTTAATAAGGAATTTGCTAAATAGAATTCGAATTTCCTAATATAAAAGACAGCTTGCTAGGGCCTGGCATTATTCATTTTAACACTCTACGACTGCCAGGATCGATAGCTTTATAAGAGCCGGTTTTAAATCCTTTTATCATTCTGATGTAACATGGGGCCGGTCCTTTTGACAAATATTGTGAATTATTCGTGCTTCAATGATTACCTCCTGGAGGTAGGAGAAGTAAGTTTGCCTGAAATGAAAATGCAAGCATTTTCATGCTTGCATTTTCATTCTATATTCCGTTGCCGCTTCGCTTATCTCTTTTACCGTTTTATCTTTCCAGAGATCCTTCTGCCACTTTGTATAATCAAATGGCTCTCTTATAATAAGGGATATAAATCTTTCAGCCTCAACCTTACCTAAGTGCTCAAGCAAAACCTTCATTCCTTCATTTCTAATAATGGTATCGGTCTTCTACCTCTTGTTCTAATATTAATCGATCTGGGTATTGCGGGCATGGTTATGACGATTGGGCCGATAGTATTGGCAGTTCTATTTTTACGTTTGAGGATAATGGTACGATGACAAGTTCAAGCCGCTCCACTCTCCGGTTATTGGGTTATAATAAGTTAAGAATCCTAAGCTTTAATCCATATTCTATTTATTGGATAAAGTATTTTGGTTTAGAATGAAAATTATAGGGGTGTTTTTATGAATTCTTCTAACGACGTCAATATTGGTAGGGATATTATGAGTTCACAAGAGATACATAGTTTCGGCATCGAGGCAGTAGCGAAAAGTTTGCGTGAAGAGGGTTATGAAGATGTCAAGATCTGTACGAATCAGCAGACTGGTCCCCAGATTACAGCTTTAATAGATGGGCAGAAAATCAATGTAATGGTTAGGACGGCCATGTTTCCTGAACGTGGTCAGTTAGAAAATACTGAATCTGTAAAACAAACAGCAATGGATGCCGAAACAGCCGGTGAATTGTGCTTATTTGCATCAGTAGGGCTCTTCAATTCTGAGGCTGAAAATGAGGCGGAGGCCTCCCTGGCTATCAGGGGGGGGACGTTTTATGTATCGTATACGGGATTACAGCAATTTTCCCTAGAATAAAAATTGAAGGGTGCTGTTAAAGAGGATATGCTCCCTTCAAAAAGACAGTTTGTTTTTTTCACTGTCTCCTTTGAAGGGAGCATATCAGTGTGACATGGGGACGGTCCTTTTGACAGAAATAAGCAAATACCTTATACTGGCAAAAAGGATGGGAGGTCATCATAGTGGGACGTTTACAGCGGGTGTATAGTACAACAGGTTGTTACCACATCATGCTGAGGGGTAATGAACGAAAGCGTATTTTTCTAGATGACGAAGACCGTCGAAGGTTTCTATTAATATTGATGAACAAAAAGGCTGAGACAGATCTCTCGGTCTACTCATTTTGTTTGATGGATAATCATGTTCACATGGTATTTCAGGATCATAAAAATAATATGTCAAATATCATGAAGGGCATAGCGACAAGCTATGCCATGTTTTTTAATAATAAATACGAAAGAGTAGGTCATGTCTTTCAGGATAGGTATAGAAGTGAACCTATTGAAGATGAACGGTATCTTATGGCGGTTATCAGATATATACATAATAATCCGGTAAAAGCAGGAATCATAGAAAAGCTTGAACCATATCAATGGAGTAGCTACCAGTATTATCTCGATCCAATCAAAATTGAACCAAAGCTAGTAGATTCCCTATACATCCTTGGAATGATTTCAGAGGATTCAAATCAGGCGCTTCAAGAATTTGAGCGCTTTTCAACAGAGAGAGACAAAACTGAATATATGGATGACGACGAAACAGTTCGGACTTTGGAACAAGGTCGGGTATTTTTGGAAGAGTACTTAAAGAAAAATTGGCCATGGGTTACCGGGAAGGAACTAATAAAAAACGTTGAGATTCGAACCCAAGTAATTAGAGAATTAAAATCCAATACTCGGTTATCAGTAAGAAAAATAGCTGAGTTAATGGGAATAAATCGTGGTATGGTTCAGGAAGTGCAAGCGAAAATCGATAAAGATCTGGGGGACTAGTATCTGACAAAAGGACCGTCCCCTTGACATGTTGACATGTCCCCTCGACATGATTGAACAAGAACCAGCAGCAAGTTATGAAGGATTTAATTGAACAGGCAGGGAGTTAAAACTTAAGAGAGAGGGTTCAATAACAATGACTGAAAAATACATGGTCCCGCTGAAAGTCCGCAATTATAATTGTGACTCTTATGGTCACGTGAATAATGCCCAGTATTTAATCCTGCTGGAGGAAGCCCGCACCCAGTTTATGGACGACATTGGTTGTCCGCTGGAAAACTACCTTGAGCAAGGGCTGTACATTACGGTGACTGAAATTCATATCAAGTACCGGAAACCAGCCGTGACGGGGGATCGCCTGGAGGTATTTATCTGGATCCCGGTCATGAAAAGGGCGCAGGTGAAATTTCAACAGGAAATAAGGCTGGCGGGTTGCGGAGAGTTGATCGCGACGGCGGAGGTTACCTGTGCCTGTATTAAAAATGGCAGACCGACAGCTATGCCCCTGGACTTCCTGGAAATGATTAGACCCTACTATATACCCGAGGAGCTGGAATAACCTTAAGAGAGACCGCTGCGGCTGTCACCAGGGAGTTACCATAATCCCGGGATTAAAAATAAAAGGAACCAGGACCGGAGCACAGTAAGCCAGACAAACCGTACCGCTGGCCAAACCCGGGAAAAAACCTTCCAACGAAATATCCGCCTTTCACTTCGGCTTTTTTTACGATCGCATTTGTTAGGTTATCCCTATTTTAGATGGGAATTGTAACATATTTCGCTAATGGTTCTCTTACTCTATCCTCTAATATATACTGCGACCAAGTATATTGAAACTGTGGTTCTGGCTGTTGTTGCCGCTGTGATTGTGGTGTTGGACAAAAAGATATTTTTTCGGGCAAAACAGGATTGTGGATTGAGTAATCCTTCCAGTTTAGAATTGGACATTCCTGCCTAAGGATGAGAGAGGCGCAAAAGATATGAATGCTCAGGATAAAACTTTCAAGGGATTTCTTATTATCTGGTTGGGGCAGCTGATGTCGGCTATCGGAAGTGGACTTACTGCTTTCGCATTGGGTGTCTATGGGGTGCTGAGCCAAACAGTCGGGCAAATCATCGGCACAGGGCAAGGAAGGGGCATCGGTTTTCTGTTTGTAATTTCCGGATTACTGGTTTCAATCCTGGCACTTATTATTGGGCTGGTCAATAAAATAGGCGCATTGGAATTAATAAAAGTTGGGTAATAGAGAGGAGAACCTAATGAGTACATTTTCAAGGCTTAATGAAAAAAACCATATCTTATACAAAATTGGATTCTGGTCTTCTTTACTGACGGCAATTCTAAACCTTTGGTATCTAATTGCTTTTATTATTTATCAGCCAACTCTTCATGCTCCTTGGAGTGGGATTGATGCCTATGCTGAATCTTTTAAGCAATTACCGTTCTTAGCTTGGGTAATCCCTTGCTTTTTGCTAACCCTGGCATTTTTAACGATGATAATTACAATTTACACATTGGCAGAAGAGGAAAATAAAATATGGAGTCTCTTTGCCTTAGTTTTTGCGGCAATTTACACGACTATATTAAGCACCAACTACTATATTCAAATGATGTTAGTGAGGCATAACCTTATTTATAAAATGACTGACGGGATATCATTATGGCTTTTCGCAAATTATTATCCCTATACAATTCCGGGGGCGTTAGAGGGGGTCGGGTATCTTTTTATGTGTTTATCATTTCTCTGTGTTTCCCAAGTTTTCAGGCAAGGGAAACTTGAACGCTGGATACATTGGCTTTTTATTGCGGCAGGAATATCAGGATTGCTTATTTTTACAAATCCGCTGGTTGAACTACCTCTGATTCTAATATTAATAGATCTGGGGATTGCGGGCATGGTTATGACGATTGGGCCGATATTATTGGCAGTTCTATTTAGAAGATACCAGTACTCCTGTTCAGATGGTGACATAAAATTATAGAATATGTAATTAGGGTAAAGGAATAATAGGCGATGACATAGAAGTCAAAACCAAATACTGTAAAAATAGTAAGTAATGATACTAACCTTAAGTTTAGCGGTGAATTTTGCTCCAATAAGCCTGAAAATCTGAGGGGGTGAAGGAATGTATAGCGGAAGCTTCACCAAGAAAGACCGTATAAGAGGCAAAATAGCAGCCTTGAGTTTATTTTTCCTGGGAATCACATATATTGTGGTTCTTATTATGGGACTATTGTCACTTAATTCAAAACTGGAACCTATTCAAGATCCATTTTTTTCTATCATGGAAATACTTATTATAGTAATGGCTCCAGTAATGGTTGTGCTTATGGTTGAAGTTCATGCTTACGCCTGTAATGATGTAAAAACTCTCAGTTTAACGGCGCTTGTCTTTATGTGTTTTGCTGCTTGCATAACATCTAGTGTACATTTCCTGGTTTTGTCTGTTAGCCGCCAGATTGAGTCCATAACAGCATTAGCGTGGCTTCCATATATATTTTCTTTTAAATGGCCGTCAGTCATCTATGCCTTGGATATACTG
The DNA here is from genome assembly GCA_963665865.2 of Syntrophomonadaceae bacterium. Taxonomy (GTDB): domain Bacteria; phylum Bacillota; class Syntrophomonadia; order Syntrophomonadales; family Syntrophomonadaceae; genus PHAA01. The sequence continues at coordinate 1,374,901 of CAXXWF010000001.1, forward strand.
GCGTGGGACTTGTTTTTTGGCCTTTCTATGCTCTTTGCTGCACCTGTCTTCAGGGGTGACAGGCTGCAAACGGCAGTGCGTATCTGTCTGCAGGCAAGCGGTATATTAAGCTTGGCGGGGCTGATTGGTCCGATGGTTGGTGATATGCAAATCAGAATGATTGGGGTTGTAGGCTTTGCGGGAGTATTTCCAGTTGCCTGTCTGCTTTTGGCGAAAGTCTTTGATCGAGCGGATGGTCAAGAGTATCCAGGATCTTAATACAATAATTTTAAGACAGAACCAAAGGCGATTAGTTTTACCCGGGGCAGGCTCCGAGTTATTGAAGAGAGATTAAGTTCTAACCTCCACTATTGGAATCGTTGGTCATTATTATTAACTAATTATTAGTTACTTCCAATGGAATAATTGAACTGAGAGTTCTTCCCCTGTATTCAAATGGTAACATTTTAACTTTAACCCCAAAAAAATCGCTGAGATTTTCAGTGGTGATAATATCCTTGGCTGGGCCAAAGAGATATTTTCTGCCACATCCCAGCAGTAGAGCATTATCAGCTAAACGCATAGCATGCTCAGGATAATGAGTGTTGATAATACAACTAAGTTTACCTTCACGGACAACTTTTTCTAACATACTTAACACCAAAATTTGATTCCGAAAATCCAAGTGGGATTCAGGCTCGTCAAGAATGAGCAGTTGAGGCTGGGCTGCCAGGGCTCGGGCAATAAGCACTAATTGATATTCTCCTCCACTTATTTCATTGCATTTCTTTCCACAAAGATGAGCAATTCCAACCTGTTCCAAAGCATGCATAGAAATATCGTAGTCTTTCTTCGATGGGGTAGCATACACCTTTAAGTGAGATGAACGACCTAACAAAACCATGTCAATAATGTTATATGGAAATTTTACACTACTACTTTGCGGAACATAACTAACTTTCCCCCATATTGTGTTTTTGTTTTTTCCTACCATAGGAACACCATCAATAATTGTCTGACCACTATGCCACTTCAAAAGAGATGTAATGCAGCGCAGCAGAGTAGTTTTACCAACACCGTTAGGTCCTAAAATTGTCAGTATCTCGCCTTCATTTATGGCAAAGTTAATGTCATCATACAGAAGATTATCGAAAGAGTAACCGTATTTTCCGTGTTCTACAATTAATTTCATGACCACTGACCACCCGAACGTTTTAATAGGTAGGCAAAGAAAGGGGCCCCTACCAAGGCAGTTAAAATTGAAAGCGGTATTTCCGTACTGACCAGACTTCGGGCCAGATTATCTATCAGTAATAAATAAACTGCACCAATAGATAAACATGCCGGTAAGAGATTTTTATGATTTGGCCCTACAATAATTCGGCCAATGTGAGGAATTACAAGTCCCACCCAGCCGACAATGCCACAGACCGAGACAGATGCCGCGGTAATGAGTGTACAAAAAATTATAACCATGATCCTGGACGCATTAATATTAATACCCATGGAACGCGCTTCATCATCGTCCAATGAAAGGATGTTTAGCCGCCAACGCATAATCAATAAACCCGCTATGCCAAAACCAATGATTGGTGCTGCCATCATAAGGTCTCGCCATGCAACACTAGCCATGCTGCCCATCAACCAATATGTAATGGTAGGCAACTTGCTTAAAGGGTCTGCCACAAATTTAATGGTAGAAATCAATGCTTCAAAGAAAGCTGAAGTAATAACCCCGGCTAAAACCAGCGTATAGACGGAAGAATTACCACCCTTAACGTGACTTATTGCGTAGGTTATAGCGACAGCACAAACACCGAATAAAATTGCCATTGCTTCAATCGCGAAAACCGATCCTGAAAGCAGTATCGCAAGTGCTGCCCCAAATCCTGCCCCAGCTGAAACACCAAGTATTTGCGGACTTACCAAGGGATTGCCAAACATGCCTTGCAAGGCAGCACCTGCCATGGAAAGCCCGGCACCAACCAATATACACATCAAAATTCGAGGAAATCTCAGCACCATTACTACCGAAGCATCAATTGAATTATAATCACCTTGTATGCCGAGCGCTTTGGACCATAGTATCTCAAGTACAGTTTGAGGTGAGACGCCATATCTTCCAAAACAAAAGGAAATCATAAACACAATAACGGGCAATACAATCAGTATTATTTTAATTATTAAAGGAATTCGATATTTATTTTGGACCGACTCCCGGTTTGTTATTTGAGAAAACAATTTCATATACTATTTTGTGCGAGCTTTGTAGGCACCAGCATCACTTGTTGGATTAAGAATAAGTTTAAGCTCGTCATCGTTTAGGTTGTAGCCATAGAATGTTGAGTAATGATTGCGTATTTCATCTTGAATATTATAGTAGTTATAATACTTAGGATATATTTTTTGGGCAATCCACTCTAGCATTAAAGCACCATCGGAGGTAGGAGTAAACCATCTGTACACCCCTAAAGGAATTTTGTACACACGACCTTCTTTAACGGCTGTTAGACTACTCCAATCTTGACCGGGATATTTATTATTATAAAGATCCGCCGGTTGAGTTTCGCCGAAATTGGTGATAAAAATGTAATCTGGATTCCATTTGTAAATTTGCTCCATATTTACAACTGCAACATTGGATACTTCTGCAGCAGCATTTACAGCTCCAATAGTTTCACACCAGTACTGGCTATATAGCTTTGAGCCTGCAACCTGAATTTTGGTACCATCATCTGTATAAAGGAACATAATCGTCTTTTTCTCGTTTGCAGGAATAGTTGCTGCAACATCCTTAACTTTTTGAGCAACTGCTCTGCTGCGATCAATAATTGCCTGAGCTTTGTTCTCTTTACCCATTACATCGCCAATCAGTTTGGCCCATTGGCTGAACAATTCAATGGCATCTGTACCATTCGTTTCCATACCAACCGCTCTAATGCCAACGGCTTCAAGAGCTGCTATTTCCTTAGTATTGGTATTTAAGCAAAAAGCTACATCCGGTTTAAGTTTTATAAGTTCTTCGACATTAGTTTCGTTTCCATCTACAAAGCCAGTGGGAAGATTAACGATGCCAGGCGCAAGCACTGCCAACATAGAACTTTTGGCTGCAACCATGGAAGACGGATTAATGCCAACTAATTCGTCAATACTACCAGTTGCAGCCAGATATGCTGCTGGAATTGGCCGAACACTTGTCATCGCTACACGTTTATATTGTTTGTCAATAACAATCTGCCGTCCTGCCTGGTCAGTAATTGTGTAAGGATATTTACCAGTGGAGGCCGCATTATTACTTACTGTACCTGTTTTGCCACTGCAACCACTAAGACTGAATATTAATACTATTGATAAAAACATAATTAAAACTTTACTATTAAGGTATTTCATTCTTCCCCTCCAACAATATTATTTGTAACCTATGTTGTATAGGCTAGCTTAAATGAATATGTAATTATTTAACTATTCACAGGAAATCACAAAAAACAAATCTTCTGGATCGGCGGCTATAATTGCCTCACTGAGCTCATGGCGCAAGCGATGCAAATAAGTCGTTTCTTCGTCAGTCAATGGTTCTCCTGTTTGGTTTTTCTTGCCGGCTAATTCTGACATTCTAATAAATTCACTTGGTACAACACCATCTTTAACGCCAAGGCATAATTTCTTGGCATCGTAACCAATTTCAAAATAGTAGTGCCCGCCACCTGGACAATAAGCACCGGGCTTATCCATTGAGTATGATTTATCGAGTCCCAGACTATTGTAGGTTTTAACCCTTAAGACCATTTCGACCGAATCAATTACACCCTGTCCTCCAGAACCAATTCCACTGTAAAAGTAAAACTTGCCACGCTCCGGCACTTGATCTGTCAATTTCGGAATACCCCACAGCATAATTCTATAAGCCAGGGCTACACCACCAATCATGTTATAACCGTGATACTTAATTAAGTCTTCATAACCTATATTCAAAATCGCTTCCCGATCTTTGATAGAAATGGATGGTAAATTATCAAATTGCAATTTTCCACCTCCTGCTCATATTCTAATAATAAATAGAGTAAAAACTTACTTGGTTCCTTTCAAGTATCACCTCCAAAATATTGAGTATTTCCGACGCCGTAATCCTGTATTTTTAAATAATAGCATAGTTATAAGTAAAAAAATATAATAAAAGATATAAATAAAAGTTATAAAATAGAGGAAATTACTTAATTATTGGCTGTTATATATTTCCAGACATCTTTAGATCCATCGTCTATGCCGACCATCTGGGATATTAAGATATTTAGAGTATAATAATCCTATAAACTAGTTTGACAGGAAGTCGTAATAGGTGGTTAGAAGCCTAGTGATGCAAACACAAGAATGGGGAATCAAAAAATAAATGAAATAGGAGAGCTTGCAGCCCAAAGTATTGAAAGACTGGGAATCGAACTTGTAATATACGAAGGAGGGATACCGTTGGAAACGGTAACGTTAGGACGTACAGGAATTACCACCTGCAAAAATGGATTTGGAGCACTGCCGATTCAGCGAATTGAGCCCAATGAGGCATCTGTTTTATTAATAAAAGCTTATGAAAGCGGCATTAACTTTTTCGATACTGCCCGATTTTATACCGATAGTGAAGAAAAAATCGGGCAGGCTCTAAGCGGGGTGAGAGATAAAATTTACATAGCATCTAAAACGATGTCATCTAAAGTGGAGGAATTCTGGGAACAGTTAAGTGCCTCGCTGCAAGCGTTAAAAACAGATTATCTTGATATTTATCAATTTCATAATCCCAGCTTTTGTCCCAAACCAGGGGATGGGACAGGCCTGTATGAAGCTATGTTGGAGGCCAAGGACAAAAACATGATTCGCCATATTGGGATTTCGAATCACAGACTACCGGTAGCCATAGAGGCAGCGGAATCAGGATTATACGAGACGATTCAATTTCCGTTCAGTTACCTGGCTACGGACAAGGAAATGGAACTGGCAGCGCTATGCCATGAGCGAAATATTGGCTTCATTGCCATGAAGGCGTTATCGGGCGGACTTATAACCGATTCCGCTGCAGCTTATGCATTTCTGGCCCAGTACCATCATGTGCTGCCCATATGGGGTATTCAAAAGGAAAAAGAGCTGGATGAATTTATTGCTTATGCAGAAAGTCCACCTGTGCTTAATGAAGCAGTTTCGATCATTATTGAACATGACCGGAAGGTATTGAGCGGGGGATTTTGCCGGGGCTGCGGATATTGTCTTCCGTGTCCGGCAGAAATTGATATTCCTATGTCAGCCAGGATGTCTCTAATGATTAAGCGTGCTCCGATTTCAATATATTTGAATGAGGAATGGCAGGGGAAAATGAGAAAGATTGAAGACTGTACGGAGTGCAATAATTGTAAAGATAATTGCCCTTATGGCTTGGATACTCCCCAACTGCTGAAAGACAATTGGGCAGATTACCAGAAATATATGTAAAAAGCGCTTAAGAACGGAGTTGCCAAACAACCTATCCGTTAAAACCAAGTTAAAGGGTCAAAAACCTGAACTTGTAAAGGGAGCAGCAATATGCAAGATATCAGAACAATATGGGTAATAGGCTTAGGTGGTGTGGGCGGTATTTCGGAGGACTAGCTACGATTATTCGTATGGGAAGGGAATTGAATCTCCCCACCCCTATCACGGAACGAATGGTCCGGCAGATTGAAAAGCGGTTTGTGTATAATAGCAGCAGCTAAAGGAGTAAAAGGTGAATATGGATTTTGGAAACCTCGATTGCGTGTTGCAGGTAAGTAATCTGTCTGCGGGCTATAAGAAAAATGAGACTGTAATTGAGGATATCAGCTTTACAGTAGGCAAGGGCGAAATGGTGGGACTGCTGGGCAGGAACGGAACCGGTAAGTCTACCCTGATAAAAACCATCCATGGTTTGCTTCATAAAACCCATGGCCAGATAGAACTGCCTGGCAGTGACTATGCGTATATACCGGAAATGCCGGCATTATATGAGGAACTTACGCTATGGGAGCATTTGGAGATAGCAGCCATGTCGCGTGGATTAGAACAGGCGGAATTTGCCCGTAAGGCTGAGCGTTTATTGCAGCAATTTAATATGGAAAAAGTAAAGGACTATTTCCCCGGTGGGTTTTCGAAGGGCACCCGGCAAAAAGTAATGGTGATGTGTGCGATGCTGACCGCACCGAGTCTTTATTTGATTGATGAACCCTTTAATGGTCTGGATGCTCTGGCGATACAAAAGGTATTGGAATGGCTGGACCAGGAAAAACAGCGGGGGGCAGGGATTCTTCTCAGTACCCATGTATTAGAAACTGCCCAGCGTATCTGTGATAGGTTTATCATTCTCGATAACGGGAGGATCACAGCGGCAGGTACCTTGGAGCAATTACAGGAAAAGGCCGGCTGCCCGGATCGAGACCTGTTTGCAATATTTCTTAGGCTGCGAGAGGTTAATGATTCATATGAAGGATGATTTGGCTGTATTTCTCTGGCGCAGGCGAATATCCAGCCGCATGAAAACGATTTTTGAGGTTCTGAAACTAGTTGTAGACTTCTGGACAGCCTTATATATTGTGGTTCCTGCCTTTATATTGCTTGTTTATACTTACCTGCAATTGCTGGTCGGTCTACCAGCGTGGTTTACTCCTGCCTGGGAGATATTGCTGGTTCCGGGCCTGGCCTATTTTATGGTCAGCGGAAATCCCAGGAGCTATCTGAACGAGACAGATCTGACGTTTCTCTATCCTAATTCTATGGATTTCCATCGCTTGTTCCAGATTGGAATTCTAAGCAGTTTGGCCATAAATAACATAGTGATATTGCTTCTGATTGTGGGACTGTTTCCCCTTTATTTACACCTGGAAGCTGTGTCGATACAGTTATGGGTGGGGATAGGCTTAGGGCTAATCATCTTAAGGACGACATTTTTGCTAATCCTATTTTTACTCCGGGGCAGAGTGAATAAGGCAGCATTTAGACTGCTGTTCTTTATTGGGTTCATTGCTGCCTTCAACCGGATAGTAATACCATTTATACATACAGGCAGCGCGTTGTATTTGGCATTGCTGCTGGGAATAGCTTCATTTATGGTGATAATTGCTAGGCTGGCCAAGTCTTATTTACCTATAGATAATTGGGCGAAGCTAGTACAGGACGAAGCTAATCATGATATCCGTTTGATGGGTCACTTGCTGGGATTTGCAGCCAAACCGGTGCGGAAGAGAAATGGCTCCTCCCTATGGTCGCAGCAGCGATTTGGAATAGCTTTCAGTAAGGGATGCACTTTGACCTACTTCTATGTGAAGTATTTCTTGCGGCTGAAACTCATCTGGCAGATATTTATGGAAATATGCGGAGTGTGCCTGCTGGTAAGTTTATCTTCGGTTCCTTATTGGGTCATATTAGGATTTTTAGCAGCTGGCGATCTTATGTTGGGATTATTAGTCAGAGGTGTAGTGGCCGCGAACCAAGAAAAACTAGGTCTATTTACCCAGACCCTTGATAGAAAGGATAGTAAAAAGGGATTAAGAAATCTATATATCATAATGTTGGTGCCGTTAGGTGTTTTCCCGGTATTTTCTGGTTTAGCCGGGTCAATGAATCTTATGCAGGTAATCAGCGCGATTATCATTTTGTTAGTCTGGGGGCTTTTTACCTCCAGGCTAATGCTCAAAAAAAATTAAGAATAATTTTTGCCACCATTGCGTACATTATGTACAAAATGTACAATAGAGGTGGAAGGTGATGTTTATGAAGTTGTTAAACGCTAGTGAAGTAAGAAGTGATTTCAGTTCTTTTGTAGATAAAGTAGTTCGCGAAAGGCCGATGGTTTTTAAACGCAATAGGGATCATGTCTTATCTATTTCAACAGAGCAGGCCGATAGTTTGCTTGAAGCATACAGGTTTAAAGCCATTCTTATTCCTGAAGAAGACGGATCAATAACGATGACTCTGGAAGATTTTGATTTGGTCGTTAATGCTCCAGATCATAATCAGGCCCGATTAACAATGGCAGAAGAGTTAATTGACTATTCGCAGGACTATTTTGATCAATTTGTACTATACTTTAAAACTACCAACCGCAAAAAACATTTCCCGTATGTTATGAAAGTGGCCTTGGCGGAAGGGGTTCAGGAAGTAGCAGGGTTCATCGATGCCTAACTGGAGCGACTTGAAGCGTTTTTGTGAAAGGGACGGATGGGAACTGTATAAACAAACAGATCATTGGTACTACCAGAAATTAATGCCGGATGGAACCTTGAAACGTACCAAAGTGTCAATGGGTAGCGGCGAGATTAGAAATAATCTTTGGCAAGAGATTAGGAAAAAGCTATTGCAGGTGACCCAGGAATACTTCAACGAACTATCTTAGCAGCGGAATGACGGCATTCCGCTGTTATCATTAGAAAGCTAGCAGCGGATAAGACGACTTATGCCGATTTGATTAGGGTATATCAAATGCTTGACAAAATGGAAAAAGAACACCTCGAACCGAATGTATCACCTCGCCGAGGACATCATGTAACCTAGCTGGCACCAATAAAAGCAATTTCGCTAGGTTTCAAGTAAAGTTATGACCTCAAGTGACGATATTGTTATCATAACAGCAAATGTCTTTCCATAATAAACAATGGCAGAGATAGAGGTGGATAAATTTGAGGCGCATTTGGGTGGCAATTATCATGTTGGTTATGTTTATCCCAACAGTTGCGGCTGCGAACAAGCTTGAGAATTATAACCAGGCAGCCGAAGCTGGGCAATCAGCCCAGATTAGCTGGAGGCTATCAGGGTTGGGTAAACTTAGCGGAGACATGATCCTTGCCCCTAATGGCAACATATTATTGCTGCTTGGTAATGAAATAGTTTGTGTTGATTTAAATGGGAAAATACTTTGGGAATCCTCAGGTTCTTCCAGTGGTACAATGGGACAACCGATTATTGGTGGCAATAATTCTATTTTTAGCGCCAATGCCTCATCTGTCCAGGAAATCAAGCTGAACGGGACGAGTGCCTGGACCTTTTCTGTTTATTCCGGAGCCAAGAGTGCCAAGGTACCTTGGCTGGCGGGTGGTTTTGATAATCGCCTATATCTGCCTTTACCCAATGCCATCTATTCTATAAATCTCACGGGTCACTATATATGGATGCTATCGACTTGGAATTCCTCAGAAGAAGGTATGACCAAGCCAATCACTACCAGGGAATTTTTGGCTTGTACTGCAGATAAACAGGCTTTTTATGTAGTATTGGGGGAAAAGAAAGCCGGCTACCGGCTGGCGGCCATCAGCACCCAGGGGGAATTTTTATGGACTTATTGGTTGGGAGCTATAACTAAGGCCGATCTATTGCTTGGTGAGAATGGGGAGATATTTGCGGTGGTGAGCTTGGATAAAAGTTCTTCCGGGAGTACTGGAACTGGAGGCTCATTAAAGACCGGGAAAATATATAGCTTTCGAACCGAAAACGGTAGTTCGGCAGTATGGCAACAAACATTGGCGACGACCATTGAATTCAGCAGGCCCATTCAATACAAGGGAAAGACCCTTTACTTAACTGGAGGCAGTAAGGTTTATGCCCTCAATGCGGATGACGGCTCTATAATATGGGAGGAACCGCTTCTCAATTTAGTGTCTCCGCCAGCCATAGACCCGCAAACGGAACACATTTATGCTGGGAGCAGCGATGGACTTCTCTTTGCAGTAGATCAATCTGGACGTATGGTCTGGAACTTAACTTTGGATGGTTCTATTAGCCGAGCTCCCCTGATAGGACCGGATGGTTTCCTTTATGTATTTACCGAAAAGGGCAGTCTTTATAAAGTCCGCGATAAAATATAATGAGAGGGGGGACCCGTTCTGTTTAACCATGGCCGACTACTTGTCGCAACAGCAATAATATTTGCCATAATTGGCTTGGGTTGCGTGGAGGTGTCATTAGGATCGGCTACACCGTTTAGCGATCTTCAGGGGCATTGGGCTGAAAAAGTGGTTGCGCGTGCAGCAGCCTTAGACTTTATAAGTGGTTATCCAGATGGCCAATTCAGACCGGAGCAGGAGATAACCCAGATTGAGATTCTGGTTTTATTTATGCGGGCGGAAGGGTTCAATTTTGATAAAGTAAGCACCCAGAAAATAACTGATAAAAATATCAACTTACAGGTTAAGACCCCGGTTATACCTTGGGGCCAAAGCTACCTGGATAAGGCGGCTGAGAATCAGTTTCTGTCAACCGAAGAGGCAGCCTCATTTAATCCTGATGCATTGGCAACACGAGCCCAGGTAGCAGCGCTCCTTGGCCGCATGTTGCTGCTGCCCGTATCAGATCAGACCTCTGCTTCTGCCGAGAAGGGCGTCTTTTCCGATCTCGACTTATGCTCGCCGGCTTATCTTCCATATATAATGTCGATTGCCGACGCGAAAATCATGACGGGTTTTCAGGACGGAACCTTCGGCCCTAATCTAGGCATTAAAAGGTGCGAAGCTGCCGCGGTGCTTTCGAATCTGATGGATCAGGGATGGGCAAAGGTTCCCGGTGATAGGTCTTTACCGGGCTGGGTCAAGCAACTGAGTCAGCAGAAAAGTGACCTGGAAATAGAAGTAGTCTCCCTGCAGGGGACGCAAAAGGTGAAGCTGGCTCCGGACGTACAATGTTTTAAAGGTGATCAGGAATGTCAGCCTCGAGAAGCTGTAGATTATCGGGTGGAAGTACTGTTGAATAGTAAAAAACAGGCCGCCTTTATTAACTTATTAGAAAAACGTAACAATGTGGCTTCCGATGAACAAATAACTGGTACGGTAAAATCGGTCGCGCTAGGCAAAGACAGCTTACTGGTCATAAGCGATCTTGATTGCCAGGAAAGATGCCTGCCGTTATCATGGGGTGCGGAAATAGATAGTTCAGTAAAAGGAGGAAGTACTAAGGGTTTTGCATCCTTAAAACCGCTAACCTTCGTCAAGGTTTTCCTGACGGATGGTCAGGTGACCCGGGTTAGCCTGTTAGAAACCAAAAATATATCTGGGATAGTGGGGAAATTAGCCGCTAGCCGCTTATATCTGGGCGGTAAAACGTCCAAGAGTGGAACTCCGGCATGGTTTAATTACTGGGATAGGGCCCGGGTAGTGGATAAAAATGGAGTGAAAACCGGCGATGTAGTACGTGGTGATAATGTAAAAATAACATACCTTGATCCTATCCCTGGAGAAATCTATGATGAAATTCCGTTGGAAATAATGATTAGCTCCAGATCAGTAATGAAAAAAGTAAGCGGGGAGGTTCAGGGTACCGGCAGTTCAGGAGGCCTGGACCAGATTATCTTGAAGAAGGACAAAGTCTACTCAATTGACCCGACAGCTATTACGTATTTGCTGGATGGTACGAATACTAATTTTTCTGTTATTCAAATAGGCGACAAGGTCGATTTGCAAGTGGATGGGGCTGGCATAGTCATGAAGATGACAATCGTTAAGGCTAGTACACCATAAATTACTCGCTTCCACGGTTGACGGGAAGTAATCGAAATGGAGTCGGTGAGCAGTGAATTTGGATGATGCCACTCCGATTACGGAAAGAATGGTCCGGCATGATCGAAAAACGCTATAATACCGTATAAGGTTAATCTATTTCGCCATTTGCAAACTCCTCCCTAAAACGGGGAAAATCATGATAATTATAGAGGTTAAGAAAAAATGAATACACCTAAATTATGGACTAAGGATTTTTTAATTATTTCACTTGAGAACTTTTTCGTTTACTTTACATACTACTTACTGATTACAATCATAGCGGTATATGCGACGGATAAATTTCATGCTTCACCGAGTGTGGCAGGCCTTTCGGTCGGTATTTTTATTATAGGGGCAATTGCGGGACGTTTATACGCGGGCAGTTCAATAGAACGAGTTGGACACAAAAAGATGCTCTATTTGAGCTTTGGGTTTTATTTGCTGACCACGCTTTTGTATTTCGCAGTTAACAGTATAGGGTTTTTAATAGTCATACGCATGTTTCATGGGGCAGCGTTTGGCTTGACTTCGACTGCAACCGGAACAATTGCAGCGGAAATTATTCCGAACGAGCGGCGCGGGGAAGGAACGGGCTATTATGCGCTCAGTACGACTATGGCTGCAGCGATCGGCCCCTTTTTAGGGATGTTCCTCACCCAGCATGCGGACTTTAACGCCATTCTCATTGTCTGTGCCATTACCTTAAGCATGAGTTTTCTTTCGGCGTTCCCTTTAGCGGTTCCCCAAGTTAATATTACAAACAAGGAACTCAATTATATAAGAAAATTTGAATGGAACAATTTCTTTGAAGGAAAAGCAATCCCGATTTCAATTGTAACGGCTTTTATCTGTTTTGCATATTCGAGTATTCTATCCTTCCTGGCTGCTTATACAAAGAGTATTAATTTAATTGATGTGGGAAGCTTTTTCTTTATTGCCTATGCTGCAGCCATTTTAATTTCTCGGCCGTTTACAGGCCGCTGGTTTGATCTAAAAGGCGAAAACTTTGTAATTTATCCTACATTATTTTTGTTTTTGATTGCACTGATTTTGCTTAGTCAGGCTCATCATGGTTATTCTATCTTGTTAGCAGGAGTTATTTTGGGTTTTGGCTATGGAAATTTCTTTGCAAGTGGCCAAGCTCTCGCTGTTAAGGTATCACCGCTGCATCGTAAGGCGTTAGCGACATCGACCTATTTTATCTTCGCAGATGTGGGGTCAGGTTTTGCACCATTCTTTTTAGGGTTTATAATCCCAAGCCTGGGTTATCGCGGTTTGTATTTAAGTATGGCTATCTTTGTATTGGCCACCAGCTTCTTATACTATTTCTTGCATGGTAAAAAAATGATATCTCATGCAGCTGTTTGAGCGCTTGCCGATACTGCCGTTGTTGAATAATAGGAGATATGGTGAACCTGCCGACCCTCATCATGGAACGAATGGTCCGGCAGATCGAAAAGCGGTTTAGGTTATAATGGCAGCAGCTAAAGGAGTAATAGCAGCGTGAAAATGGATTCTTCAAATAGCGATATCGTGTTGGAGGTGCATAATCTGTCTGCGGGCTATAAGACTAATGAGACTGTAATTGAGGATATCAGCTTTACGGTAAGCGAAGGCGAGATGGTGGGATTGCTGAGCAGGAATGGAACCGGCAAGTCTACCCTGATAAAATCAATCCATGGTTTGCTTCATATAACGCAAGGCCAGATAGAATTACCGGGCAGTGACTATGCTTATATACCGGAAATGCCTGCATTATATGAGGAACTTACGCTATGGGAGCACTTGGAGATCGTAGCTATGGCGCGCGGATTAGATCAGCAGGAATTTGCCCGTAAGGCGGAGCTCTTATTAAAGCAATTTAATATGGAAAAGATAAAAGATTATTTCCCCGGTGGGTTTTCGAAGGGTACACGGCAAAAAGTAATGGTGATGTGAGCGATGCTGGATTCACCGAATCTTTATTTGATAGATGACACTTTAATGGTTTGGATGCTCTGGCGATAAAAGAGGTATTGGATTGGCTGGAGCAGGAAAAACCCTATTTTATGGTCAGCGGAAGCCCCCGAAGCTATCTGAACGAGACAGATCTGACATTTCTCTATCCTAAACGGATTTTCATCGCTTGTTCCAGGTCGGGATACTAAGCAGTTTGGCTATAAACAACCTATGGTTATTACTGCTGATTGTGGGGCTGTTTCCATTTTATTTACACCTGGAAGCAGTATCGATACATCTCTGGCTGGGGATAGGCTTAGGGCTAATCATCCTAAGAGTAGCTTTTTTGTTAATCCTATTTTTTATTCGGGGAAGATGGAGCAGGTTAGCATTTAGACTGCTGTTCTTTATGGGCTTCATTGTCGCCTGGAACCGGGTATTAATGCCATTTATACATACTGGCAGCGGGTTGTATTTGGCATTGATGCTGGGAATAGCTTTATTAATGTTGCTAATTGCTATGCTGGTAAAGTCTTTTTTGCCTATAAATAATTGGGCCAAGTTAGTACAGGACGAAGCTAATTTTGATATCCGTATGATGGGTCAAATGCTCGGATATGCTGGCAAACCGATGCGGAAGCGGAGTGGCACCTCCATATGTCGCAGCAGAGATTTGGAATTCCTTTCAGTAAGAAATGTACTTTGACTTCCTTTTATGTGAAGTAAGCATAATTTAGAAAAGCATATGAGAAACGCAACTCATATAGCCTAGGCTACCGGAGGACTATTGGTGCCGGAAGATTTGCGGCAGGTTTTTTATCAGTGAGGCAAAGAGGCACTATTCCCACCCAAACCCAATAAGCAGGACCTTTGCTAAGTTTGTCGGAAATGTATTCTTGCATATACATAAATTGCCATATAATATTGATACAATATGGCAATGAATATGTTGTTAAATCTAACAGCCTAAAACTATTTGCGTAACAGGATTCTTTATGGGGGGAGTGACAGTTGATTTCGGATATTAGGAGATATATCGATCAAATAATCAGTATGCTGAAAGATAATTGGCACAAAATTCCTCCGGAATTTCAAGATGAATTTGATAAAGACTTATTAAAAGTAAATATATTCCGCAGCAAGATAGTGGCAATTGTTTTATTACTTGCTGCAATTCCGCTCTTATATATTGATTATCTTAATTATCAAGCTGGTTTGTGGATTAGCATACCTGGCTACCGTTTGTTATTCGATAGTCATGTTTTACTGGTTTCGGTCATGTTAATACCATTAATTGTTATCCCAGTTATTAGACCCCATTCTGAACATATAGCATTTATTTGGCAAAGGACTTGTGTTTTTTCTTTCTTTATTTTAATTCTCATAACTACCGCGACTATTTCGATGGCAGATCAAAAAATACATGGAGAAATTACAGCTTATATTATGGGCATCCTAGGGATCTCAGCTATTGTCTATCTTAAACCATTAACAAGCTTATTAACCTTCTTATTGTCTTTTTGCATATTTCTTGCCGGGGTATCGCAAATGCAATCAAGTCCTCAAATATTAAGCGGTCATTATATCAACAGTTCATTTTTAGTGACGATAGGATGGATATTTTCGGTAACTTTATTTAATACGAGAGTAAGTGACTTTTTAAATAAGAAGAGGTTAGAACTTTATGCTAATTTTGATTATTTAACAGGATGTTATAATAAACGAGCATTTATGAATCGGCTTGAACAGGAAATTGAAAGAGCCAAGCGTGAGCAAACAACTGTCTCAATTCTATTCGTTGATATTGATTTATTTAAGCAGATCAATGATAGATTTGGTCACTTAGCTGGGGATGTTGTTTTGAAACAGGTTATTAACTGCTTTAACAATTCATGCCGAAATTATGATTTTATAGGACGATTTGGCGGAGAAGAGTTTATTATATGTTTGCCCAATACCGATCTTAGGGTTGCATCAGAGGCAGCTGAACGTTTTCGCTCAATTGTTGAAGATACCGAAATAATTTGTGACTCAAATACAATTAGTATTACTGTAAGTTTGGGCGTAGCCGCTTTGGAACCTACCCAGAATGAAAATATGGATAATTTTATTTCGAGAGCAGATAATGCGATGTATCGAGCTAAAGCAAAACGAAACAATGTTTGTCTAGCATCTTATTGAGGCAGTTGTTACTTCGATGAGATCGATTGGATAAATAACAGTGGTCAGTGATATGCTCCCTTCACAGTAGACAGATCCAAGGAGAAAATTATGGGTTGTTATAAAAATACCGATGCAAAAATCATAAATCTGATAAATGAATTTCCAGCCTTAAAGCAGATATGCAGTTATCAGCCGGTGTTCTGGATAAATGACCGTATGACCGGAACTGACGAGGCTTTTTCCCACCTATCCGTTCGGTATCCTCAGTTAAACGAGCTTGCTGTAAGGGATGCTGAAGTGCGACTGCAGCGATTTGCGCCTCTAATCGCTCGATTATTTCCGGAAACTAAGGAAAGCCACGGTATAATCGAATCTAAAATAAGAGAAATATCCGTAATGAAGGGCCTGCTGGAGAATCAGTATTCTCAAGCGTTTGCAGGCAAGCTGTTGCTCAAATGTGACAGTCATCTTCCCGTGGCAGGTTCAGTTAAAGCCAGAGGGGGTATATATGCAGTATTAAAACATGCCGAAGATTTGGCTTTGCAAAATGGAATGCTTAAAATCGAAGATGACTATGCAATTCTGGCTGAACCCTATTTCCAAGCTTTCTTTAACCAATACTCTTTGGCGGTTGGATCTACTGGAAATCTGGGCCTGAGCATTGGAATCATCGGTGCCGCCCTGGGGTTTAAAATCGTTGTACATATGTCACAGGAGGCCAAGGCATGGAAGAAGGATTTACTTAGAAGCAAGGGCGTACAGGTCCTGGAGTATGATGCGGATTATGGTCAAGCGGTGGAGGCAGGCAGAATGCAATCGCATCAAGACCCTAAGGGTTATTTTATCGATGATGAGAAGTCCCTGGATTTGTTTTTGGGTTACAGTGTGGCTGCCTTAAGATTAGAAACACAACTAGCTGCAATGAATGTAACGGTAGATCGAGAACATCCGCTTTTTGTATATCTTCCCAGCGGGGTAGGGGGAGCTCCGGGAGGAATTTGTTATGGGTTGAAAACTATTTTTGGGGATTATGTGCATTGTTTCTTTGCAGAGCCAACCCATTCTCCCTGCATGCTGATTGGGCTCATGACCGGGGTAAACGAAAAGCTTAGTGTTTTTGATTTTGACCTGGATAACCTGACCGAAGCGGATGGCTTGGCGGTCGGTAAATCGTCCGATTTTATAGCTAACGTTATCGAAGAATGGATTAGTGGGATATATACTGTAAAAGATGACGATTTGTTTAGATTACTAGCGATGCTGAAAAGCAGTGAACAAATTGCCATAGAACCTTCGGCCACACCTGGTCTTCTGGGACCTGTAATGCTTGCTTCAAGCGCTGCGGGCCAGAACTATATTCGTGAGCAGAATTTAGAGAGGGATATGAAAAACGCAACTCATATTGCCTGGGCTACCGGAGGATTGTTTGTGCCGGAAGTTTTGATGCAGGCTTTTTGTCAGCGAGGGAAAGAATTGCTTTCAAGGAATGCGCAATAGTAACTGGAATTTACCCAATCTTTATACATTAGCTTAAGAAGCAAGGAAGTCTTTCTCCCTTGCTTCTTAAGCATCTATTAGTGAGTACTAGTGGGACCTGTTCCAGGGTATATAGCCTGTTTTTTTAACTTAACGCCCTGTTCAAAGCTATCCAAATAGGCAGCCAATGGCCAGGCGCGTCTTTTAGAATTGGTTATAATTTATAATAGTTGATATAATCATGATATAGATAAAATCCATCTAACCAGACCCAACCAAGGATATACAGAGAGGAGTATAACGCATGCGGATATCAATAAATGGCAAACGCCAGCGGCTATGTGTGCTTTTATGCTCCTTATTGCTTTTGGAGTACCTTAACTTCGGTATTTTCTCCTCAACCCAGGTGAGCGCTTCGAGGATGGGCAGGTTTGATATGGCATCCCCCATCGGACCAAGCCAGCATTCGTCAATGAGCGATAATGTCTACACCGGGTTGGATTTGCTAGCAGCTTTTAAGAATTTTACGAGATTTACGATGGCTTCGGCTGGAAAATCGCGGGGGCCGGGCTATAGAAACAATTTTACTGCTGGGGCGGTATTATCTGGCGCTCTGGTTGCTGGCTTAAATATTTATTTTAGGCTAGCCAGTTTAATATACAACCAATTCGATTCCATCCAAATAACCACCTTCCTCCACAGAAAAGACGGCATGAAATGAAATAATCAGGGTTCATTGAAGAAATATAGGTCTGCAAAATAGCCTATATCGGTTCAGTGCGTCCTAAAACAGGCATTTTTGCGACATTTCATCCGTCTGTATGCGTAATCCTTCCCAAGGTGAGCGTATAGGGCGGGTTATAATTGGAGGAGTTTCTTTGAATTCTAAATATACATTTTTTATTATTTCCATATTGACAGTTGGGCTGCTTTTTATTTCTATGTTCGGCCTGCACATCGGGGGAGCGGATATCAAGGGCGCTGATCAGATGCGCTTTGGCATAGACATTCGGGGCGGAGTTGATGCCACCTTTGAACCCAAGGATTTGGGGCGAGCTCCTACTGGGGATGAACTGGAGGCGGCTCGAGCCATTATTGAAACCCGTATGGATGCTATTAATATCACTGATCGCGATGTTACCATCGACAAAACCAACGGCAAAATACTGGTTAGGTTCCCCTGGAAATCTAACGAGGCTAATTTTGATCCGCAAAAGGCAGTGTCCGAACTGGGCGAAACCGCCCATCTTACCTTTCGAGATCCGGATGGCAGAGTTATCTTGGAGGGTAACGATGTAAAAAAGAGCTATGCCCTGATAAGCCAGGCAGATCAAAAACCAGTGGTCATACTGGAGCTATCACCTGATGGAGCTAAAAAATTTGCCGATGCTACCGGCCGGTTGATCGGACAGACGATCTATATCTATATGGATGATACCATGATTTCCTGGCCAATCGTAGAGTCGCAGATTATCGGCGGTGAAGCGAGTATTACCAAAATTAGCAGCATGGAGGCAGCCTCCCTTCTGGCGAATAGAATCAATTCTGGCTCGCTGCCGTTTTCTCTGGTCGCTAAAAACTGCAACATAATAAGTCCCACGCTCGGCAGTAACGCACTGGGGGTTATGGTACTGGCTGGCAAGGCGGCATTGGCGCTGGTGTGCTTGTATATGCTGGCCTATTATCGCCTGCCGGGCCTGGTCGCATGTATAGCCCTGCTTTTGCAAGTGAGCGGCCAGTTGCTGGCCTTATCCATACCGCAGTTCACCCTTACTCTGGCTGGCATTGCGGGCTTAATTCTATCCATTGGCATGGGTGTTGATGCTAACGTGATTATATCGGAGAGAATCAAGGAAGAGATCAATGCGGGCAAATCTTTGGGGGCAGCCATCGATGCGGGGTTCACCAAAGCGCTCTCCTCGGTTTTCGATGGGAATATCACGGTTCTTATTGTGGCCTTCATTTTGATTAAATTCGGTTCAGGTTCCTTACTGTCCTTTGGCTACACTTTGGTAACCGGTGTCATTATGAATTTTGTTGCCGGAGTTACAGCGTCGCGGCTCATGATCAGATCACTCAGTGCTTTTAATTCACTGCGCTCGCCGCAATTATTTGGAGCAAGGAGGATGGTAAAATCATGATCAGCTTTTACAAGCATAGATACACTTATTTTATAATTTCAGCATTTCTGATTTTAGCAGGTGTTGCCGCCGCTTTCGCAAATGGTATTCAGCTGGATATTCAGTTTAAAGGCGGCACGATTTTCAAGTACACTTATTCGGGAACAATTAATGAACAGAAAGCTGAAAAGGTTGTGGAACTGGCATTGGGAAGAACTACTAACGGACAATTGCAATCCAATCTGGGCACGCAGGAACAGATGCTTATTTTGAGTCTGGCCGACAATGAGGCACTTACCTCCCAGGAACAAGAAGCTGTCTCGACTGCACTGGGCCAAGCATTTCCTGACTCCCACCTGGTTTTGTCAGAATCGCTGACCGTTGAACCATTCCTGGGAGCACGCTTCTTTACAAACGGAATGATGGCCATCGGTCTCGCTTTCTTGTTGGTGCTGGTATATGTAGGCTTCCGGTTTAAGAATATGGGAGGATTTTCAGCGGGCGCCATGGCTATTATAGCGCTGATTCATGATGCACTCATTGTAACCACAGCTTTTATTGTGTTCAAGATACCTATAAACGACTCGTTTATTGCGGCCATACTAACTATAATCGGCTTTTCTATCAATGATACTATTGTCATATATGACCGTATCAGGGAGAACAAACATCTATACGGAGGGAAAATTTCTACCGAAGAACTCGTTGATAAGAGTATCAATCAATCGATGATGCGCTCAGTTAATACCAATCTCGCAGTCTTGGTCAGCATCGCCGTGGTATATATCTTTGCCTCGATCTATAATATTGAATCCATAAGGTCATTTGCTCTGCCGATGATGTTTGGGACAGTTTCGGGCTGTTACTCTACCATCTGCATTGCCGGACCGCTATGGGTTATGTGGCAAAACCATAGGAAAGCCAAAAATCTGGCCAAGGCGTAACAACTAAATACAACTTTAAAACCGCAGCGGAATGATGGCATTTCGCTGCGGTTCTTTTCTGATATTCAATACAACCTCTATAAACTAATAACTCAGATATTGACAATTAGTTCAAGGCGGCTGATGCATAAGTAGTCTGATATTTTTGTTTGGCAGCTTCCAAATAGCTCAACCCGCGGTCACATCTTAAAGCTAGTAAAGAGCAGTGCTTTTCGCAGCCACTGCAAAACATTTTCCCCAAATAATTATTTAAAGTAATTTGATCGCCGGTGTTTCCAGAGGATGCACCGGAGGTAATACTGCTGTTCTGAGCGGCCTGGCTGGTATTGGTGCTGCTTGGGGATATATTGGTATTCTGACTCGACAGACTGGTACTGCTTGGGAGCGCGCCCGTTGTTGTACTGGTTGAAGCATTATAGGGGTCGGTCCGCCCGGCAGCAGCAGTACTCGCCACGGGTATGTTATCGGCGGCGAGTGGCCCGTTAGTACTGGTGCTATCTTCCGTATTGCTGGCCGCAATTTGGGAAAATAGCAGGCCCAGGATTAGGACGATTGCTCCCGCGCTCATGGCCGTCTTAGCCCATACTGGTCGGGCTGGATCCCTGAACAGACGCGGCATAGTCTCGACAATGAATCTCCAGTGCAGGGCTATGTGCAGGCCGAACAGGACCAGGCCTGAGTAGGATATCCATTTATGGAGCAGCACCACCGTGTGGCTTATCGTATCCTGGGAAGGGAAAAGCAACTGGGAGATCATAATCCCGGTGGTTATTATACCTGCCACGGTTATGAAAGAAATGCAATCTAATAGATAAAAAAGTTTGGGTTTGGACTTCAACCTGGGATTGAAAATGTTTTTGGTGATGCTTTTGCACCAGGACCAGTTGAGAGCTATATGTACAAGGAACAATACGGCAATACCCAAACCGGCGATTTCATGGAATTGAAATCCGGTTTCGCGTGGGTAGATTAATGAAATGAATAATATTGTCAGGACAATATCGAGCATTAGCCTGGTAATGTTTTTACTGTGCATAATTAAAACTCCTTACATAGCTGCAGTCTCAATCTTGGCTTCTCTAGCCTGTTATTAGTCTAACCAGCCAATATGAAAGTTCTGTGAAGAAACCTTGAATATATGGGTAAGAATGTGGGCTCAGCTATCTACGTTCCCTACCAGTCCGTTTTAGGGCTGGGATCTTCGCACATACTATTAGATTTGCATATATTGTTAATAAAATTCTAAGAATGGGAGTTTTGTTAATGATTTATGCCAGTCGCTTTTTGCGTTTAGAAGAACCCGCTATGCAGGGACCGGATGTAAGGGAAGTACAGGAGATACTTTCAAGATTAGGCTTCTTCATGGGCACAATCGATGGTAGTTTCGGTACAGTCACTGCATCAGCGGTGATCAAATTCCAACAAAGCATTTTCATAGCCGTCGATGGGGTAGTAGGACCATATACCTGGAATCAGCTAACTTTGAGAAATACCCCTAAATTAATGGCTGCACAGCCTACTGCTTATAGTTTACCCAGTATATATATTGATACAGTTCTAAGGAAAGTGACGTTTAGTTCTGATAGTCTAAATAAAACCTACAAGGTGGCTGTGGGGAAACCAAGTACCCCCAGCCCGCTGGGAAATTGGACGATTGTTCAAAAAGCGCTTGATCCAGGCGGTCCTTTTGGAGTTCGTTGGATGAGGCTTAGTGTGCCCTGGGGTGGTTATGGAATTCATGGCACCAATAATCCTAGTTCAATAGGTAAGGCCGTCAGTCATGGCTGTATAAGAATGTACAATGAGCAGGTCGTTGAGGTTTATGACCTTACTCCGATTGGTACTCCGGTTACCATTGTAGGCAAAGCCTATGCAAATCGAAATATGAAAAATGGGGACAGCGGCTCGGATGTCGCTGAGGTGCAAAAAATGTTGAAGAAATTGGGATATTACCGTTCCAGGGTAGATGGTAAATATGGAACCTATACCGAACAAGCAGTGAAGCGCTTTCAGACTGATAAAGGGCTACCGGCAGACGGCATTGTGGGACCGCAGACTATTTTTGAATTGCAGGTGGCTTATGATCTGGCTAACAAGGATCAACAGCCATAAATACGCCTGGAGACGGAAGTGCCTATATTTAACTGTCAAAGTTTCTCCTGCTTTCATTTCCGTTATGGTAGTATGAACATGGAAACTCGGCTTGCGCCGTGACATTAATAGCTAACGGAGACTTTGATTGGAGGCAGTACTTGGATAATTACGCAGGGGCATTAGAGCTATGGCACTCTTACCATATCGCGTCCACCACCGCTTTGGACAAATACCTGGGCAGCTTCCGGATTCTCTTTGCGTTTAACTCGGGTAAAATTGAAAATGAGGATATCACTTACCCTGATACCAGGGAAATCTTTGAGAATGGATTGGTCTTGAATTATACCGGGACTCCACGCACCCTGTTTGAACAGCAAAACCAAAAACTGTGCTACGAGGTATTGAAAAATAAGATTATTAAAAAAGAATCTATCAGCGTGGAATTAATTCGCGAAATACACATAGTCCTTACCAGCGGAACCTACGATGAGTACCGATATATCAGAAACCAGGAGCGTCCGGGCGAATTTAAAAAGCACGATTATGATAATGGCTTCCACCATGGCGGTTCGTCTGCCGAGGATGTTGAAAGCGATTTGACTGAGCTGATTAGCGAGGTTAACGAGTACGGCGGCCAGGATGTTTTGAAAGCAGCCAGCTACCTTCACGCCAAGTTTAATTTTATACATCCGTTTGCCGATGAAAATGGCAGGGTCGGAAGAGCATTGCTCAACTACTATTTAATGATCAATAACCATCCGCCGCTCATCGTTTATGACGAGGATAAAAGTCTCTATTATGAGTCTTTGCAAAAATACGACGAGGATGAGGAATTGTCTGACTTGTATGACTTTTTCAAATACCAGATCGAAAAGACATGGGTAAAGCAATAGATACTGCCATAGTGTGAATTAGCGATGCCAAGGGTTGTTCGATTTTACGCAAGACAAGTAAACATAGAAAAAATCACTAAGAAGCCATTCCAGCCTCAATGAACGGAATGGGATGGCTTCTCCTTATAGCCTTGGGCAGATAAATGTAGGGGATACAACATGTATGATTTTGATGAAATAATTGACCGTCGGCATACTAACAGTGCCAAATGGGATGAAGCCGGGGAAGACATCCTGCCCATGTGGGTTGCGGATATGGATTTTAAGTCACCTCCGGAAATCATTACCGCTCTGGAAGCAAGAGCCCGGCACGGAGTCTTTGGTTATAGCGGGGGCGATAATGGTTGGTATGAGTCCCTGATTAATTGGATGAGAAAGCGTTATGGCTGGGAGCTGAACCAGGAATGGATATCCACCAGCCCGGGGGTAGTTCCGGCTCTGGACATGCTGGTTCGAGCCTTGACCGATCCGGGAGATGGGGTGATTATCCAAACACCGGTTTATCATCCGTTTTTTAGGGTGGTGGGCCGCAATGGCCGTCACCTGGTGGAGAACCCGCTATATTTTGATGGCTTGAAATACCGTATGGATCTGAAAAAATTAGAGCAGCAAATAGACTCGCGGACGAAATTGATGATCCTCTGCAGTCCTCACAACCCGGTGGGGAGGGTGTGGAGTCGGGACGAATTAGTAGCCTTAGGTGAGCTTTGCCTTAAGCATAAGATAGTAGTTATTGCGGATGAGATTCATTCTGATCTGGTTTTCGCAGGCAGCCACCATACAATCTTTGCTGCTATTTCTCATGAATTTGAGCAGAACTGTGTGATCTGCAATGCTCCCAGCAAGACCTTTAACATTGCCGGAATTCAAGCTTCCACTATAATAATTCCGAACCAAAAGATTCGCGCCGCCTACTACCAGGTTCTCCATACCAGTGAACTGGGTTTGCCGAATGTGTTCGCGGTTACTGCCCTGGAAGCAGCCTACACGTTTGGGGAGACCTGGTTGGAGGAACTACTGGTGTACATAGAGGATAATTATAGATTTACCAAAGCTTTTATTGAGCAAAGAATTCCCGAGATAAAGGTATTCGAAGCAGAAGGAACCTATCTGGTCTGGTTAGATTGCCGCGGTCTGGGCTTAAACGACGTACAATTGGATGAATTTATCAAGCAAAAGGCGCGGCTGCTTCTGTCGCCCGGGCATATATTCGGTAGGGTGGGCACTGGTTTTCAGCGAATGAATATCGCCTGTCCCCGCTCACTCTTGGAGCAGGGTTTGCAGAGCCTGGAAACGGCTGTCCGAGCTATGTGAATAACCCAATAGTGCCTCAATGTTTCTTCTTCGCCAATACCTCTCGGTTTGGTACCTGAGGGGGCTCCTCCAGCCAACCTTTCTTTATCATAAATTTTGCACATTGTTCACTATACTGTCCGGCTTCTATCATCATTTGGGAATAGGTTTTGACTAAATCGTGTCTCAGGCTGGCGGCAATTGAAACGCCGTATTCACCCATTGCTTTGGCATTCAAAACCATGATATGAAACATCATTAGCTTCTCGGAAAAAGGTGTAATGGTTGAGGTTGTTACTTCGGTATCGTGGGTAAAAGTTAAATAGATCTGATCCTCCATGGCTTTGGCGGACAGGGTTTCGATAAAATCATTGCATAGTTGGATCCCTTTTTCCATGAATTTCTGCACTTCTTTACTGGGAGCAACCTGCTTGAACCCCACCAATAGAATCCGGCCAATATCGTTTGCCAAAGCGTTATTGTATAAGTGAGCAAGTTCAATAGCCAGTAAGGGTCGTTTTTCACCAATAAAACCAGACATAAAACCAGGTTCGCTGACAAACTCATTTCCGTCGGAAATGGAGATGGTCGGGGGTTTGGCAATTATTCCCTCAGATAGCATAAAATTGGTAACTTTGGTATTTAGGCGGATCGATGACTCTACACAGGCTGAGAAAAAGTCTCTAACGTCTGGGCGAGTGGACATACCTATATTAAGGCTGTTAAAAGTCAGACTCGTCTTTAGCTCAACGCGTAAAAAATGAAGAAGGAAACTTTCCGAGAATAAAGGTGGGGCATCGATATTAATATCGCTATCTGAAAACCCAACCGGAAGTGAAACATTGTCCATTTCTAATAACTCAGTAATAATTCTAATGCGATGCTCAATTCGATCAAGCGTTTCGATTTCTATTTCCTTGATAGCAGAGGATTTGGTTGTTGCCTGAAAATATTTCCATTGGCACCTTAGCATGGTGTGCTCCACATAACTGATCCAAAGCTGGGCTATTTCGCTGGAGGTCAGACGAGGAGTATGCTCAATATTTAAATAATTGGCCGTTTCTTGAGGGTTGCCGTGGGGAAAAGTTGATGATAAATTGTCATTCAAACCGTATTCCTCCCATTTGTGATCTCTTTCGTAGGGTAACCATTTTTTCGCAGCCGTATTCCGAAAAAAGAACTACATCACGTATTTCCGCGATTAATTACGTTGAGATAATGATTTGCATAACGAGGACAAGACCGTGAGTTAATGCTCTTGTCTGCTATGTCCGTATAAATATAGTATAATTATGTAACATCCTATGGTCGGTTATGAAATGGAGTCGGTGAGCAGTGAGTTTGGATGATGCCCTCTCAATTATGCATTGTGATTTGGATGCGTTTTTCGCGGCGGTGGAGCAGCGGGATAATCCTGCATTGGCTGGGAAACCGGTTATTGTAGGTGGGCAGCCCAATTCTCGCGGGGTGGTCTCCACTTGTTCTTATGAAGCTCGCAAATTCGGGATCAGATCGGCTATGCCGCTGTCCCAGGCGCGCCGTTTGTGCCCGGGGGCGGTTTTCTTGCCGGTGGCCATGTCTCGCTACCAGGAAGCCTCGCGTCAGGTTTTTCAAGTCTTTAGTACCTTTACTCCGCTTATCGAACCCCTTTCCATAGATGAAGCCTTTCTGGACCTCACCGGGTGTACCGGTGTTTTCGGGTCCATGCAAACCATTGCCAAGGAGATTAAAAGCCGCATCAGAGCAGAAGTGGGGCTGAATATTTCAGTGGGCATCTCCTATAATAAGTTTCTGGCCAAACTAGCCACTGAACTGGGTAAACCGGATGGTTTGAGAATAATCACCCGTACAGATACAAAGGCGGTGCTGAATCCTTTGCCGGTTTCCTATTTATGGGGAGTAGGGGAAAAAAGCCGGCAGCAATTGCAGAGAATAGGTATTAACACGATCGGGGAATTAGCCGCGATGAATCCCGCGTTATTAGAACGGAAGATGGGTTTACATGCCCGGGTTTACTGGGAATTGGCGCAGGGGATTGATAATCGCATCATAGAAGTAGGGCATAAACGTAAATCGGTGGGCAGAGAGATTACTTTTCAACAGGATATTGATGATATTACCGAACTGGAGAACGTACTTTTGGACCTGGCTGAGCAGGTTAGCCGACGTTTGCGCCGCCAGCATACTGTAGCTCGGACTTTTACCTTGAAGCTGAGATACAGCAATTTCAAGACTTTGACCCGGCGGGTAACTCTGCCGATGGCCAGCAGCAACGCAGATACTATTTATCTGGCTGCCAATGACTTGTTTAAGAGATTGTTTTATGCTGGGGACAGTATCAGGCTGCTCGGTCTGTATGCCAGCAGCCTGGAAGCTGCATCCAATGTTACCCAGGGCGATCTTTTTGCATCGGTACAAGATAACAAAAGTGAAACGCTGGACCAGGCCCTGGATCAGATTCGGGATCGTTTCGGCGATAGAATCATAACCAGGGCTAGTCTTTTACCCAAGCCCGATCATGGAGATCGCGCTTGAAACTAATATCCGCCACCGCCGCCGCCTGAACATCCTAGAATACTGCAACAAAAGGTTGATATAATCACCATAAGAATAAAAAGTCTTTTCATTTGGATATTCGCCTCCTTTTATTTCATAGCATTTCTATAAAGGTTATTCTTTATACCTTACTACCTCGCTAAGCGACCGGCGGGTACTTCGGAGTTTATTCTGCAGATGCTCGGGGTCACTATAACCCAGGGCAATTCCTATGACTACACTTAAATCCGCCGGGATGTCTAATTCTGCACGTACCAGATCCGGATAGGAGGCAAATTGTACGGCTATGGCGCTGCCCAGACCATACTGCTCTGCCGCCAGGGTTATACTTTGCGATAGAAGGCCCAAGTCAAACAGGGACCAGGGGGTCAAGGTGCGGTCCATACATAGAAAAACTACGGCAGGTGCGTCGAAGAAGCGGAAGTTTTGCTCCATATTAAAACGGCGGCCGGCTTCATCGCTGCGCTCTATGCCCATGCTGTCTAATCGCGCTTTGGTCCGTTCCATATAGCGTTGCTTCAAGGCGGGCGGCCAGTCCTCCGGGCGTTTAATTTCTGGATTAAGGGGAACATCCTGAGTGAATTGTTCCGTATAGGCCGAGCGCAGCCTCTCCAGGGCGGGGCCGCTGGCGATGAATATCTCCCAGGGTTGGGTATTGCCCCATGAGGGGGCATGAATGGCAGCCTCCATAATATTAAAAATGGTTTCTTTGGTCACCCTATCAGGCTTGAAGGCCCGACTGGTAAAACGGGATTTGAGGCAGTCTGTAACGTTCATAAATATATCCTCCTAATACCAATATAAGTCCATATTAATTGATTGCCCAGCAATATGCTAGAGCCAATAAAATTCGTCTTTTTTGGAAAATAGCCGGGCAATATGATAATTTAGGGCACTACTGAGGCCGAGAAGAAGTTAAAATATTGAAAAATTTACAAGACTGGTTCACAAGTTGGACGAGATGGTCTAGGATGATAAAAGAGGAATTCAATTACCAGGGAGAGCGGTGACATATGATATCAAGAGAAAGAAAGCTGATGCTGGGTGGGGTCGTCGATGTTGAGACAACTGGCTTGAGTCCTGCCCAGGATGAGATAATTGAACTATGCATTATACTTTTTAGCTTTGACCCTGGCAGCGGACAACTGGGGATTGAAGAGGAGTATGTAGGCTTGCGTGAGCCTTCTTGCGGGATTCGTCCCGCAGCTTCCCGGATCAACGGTATTACTCAAGCCGATGTCTATGGCAAGGACTTGGACTATACCCGGGTGACCGACATCATATATAGAGCGGACTTTTTGATCGCTCATAACGCCTCATTTGACCGTAACTTTATGACCCGTCTCTTTCCGATCGCCCAAGCAAAAACTTGGTATTGTTCTATGGCAGGGATTGACTGGCGGGGTAAGGGTTATCCTAATCGTCGATTGCAGGATTTATTAATGCTGCATGGGATATACCCCGGGAGAGCCCACCGGGCCAGTGATGATGTCCGCGCAACTTTAAGACTCTTATCCTACCGGCAGAGCTGCGGAACGACATATCTGTCTGAGCTACTTGCCGGGAGAAGGAAACAGGCCCAATAGCTGCGAAGAGATATAGAGAGTATGATTAAGCCAACACAGACAGCGCTGGCCAAGGTATTAAGTTCCCGTTATGGGTAATTAAACGGGTATTGGAGGGATATTTTAATGGATAGGTTTGTTATTATGCTGGGTGATATAACTCAACAAAAGGTCGACGCAATAGTTAATGCGGCTAATAATTCACTCTCCGGGGGAGGCGGCGTGGACGGTGCTATCCACGCGGCTGCTGGGCCGCAATTGCTGGCAGAGTGTAAACTGATTGGAGGCTGCTATACTGGGCAGGCCAAACATAGCCAAGGATATAATCTGCCGGTCAAATGGATCATCCATACGGTGGGACCGGTGTGGAGCGGCGGTACCAACCAGGAGGATGAGTTGTTGGCCAGCTCTTACCAGAACGTACTGACCTTGGCAGTAGATCTGGGGGTTAAGACCATTGCTTTTCCTTCCATAAGTACCGGAGCCTTTGGTTTCCCAGTAGACCGGGCGGCCCGGATTGCCGTGAAGGAAATAGAAACCTTTTTACAAAAAGACAGGTCTATTGAAAAGATTTTCATGGTGACCTTTGATGCCGATACCTACCGGGCCTATAAAGAGGCGGCCGGAGAAGTATAGCAAAGGTATATTATGTTATAATCTGGAAAAAATTATTATGGAGTTGATACATAGTGGTTCGCATCGCTGATTTGGAAAAAGGTAACTTTTGGAAACACATGAATATGACAACTGAACCTGGTACAGATGGTAAGATTCAAGTTGTAATGAAGATTACCGAGGATGCCAAACAGTTTTATGGCAATGTTCATGGCGGTGTTCTGGCTGGTTTAATGGATTCATGTATGGCAGTAGCTCTTAACCAACAATTAGATCCGGGGGAAGGTGCGTCGACGGTGGAGCTTAAGATAAATTATTTGCGTTCCGTAAATCAAGGAACTCTTCGGGCTGAAGGCAAGGTTATCCAAAAGGGCAGAAAGATTATTGTGGGACAGGGTGAAATTAAGGATGATGCAGGTAACATGATAGCTTTTGGGACTGCGACCTTTATGGTCTATCAACTTGCTCGTTAGGTGGTTAATAACATATTAAGGGGGGGACGGGGATGACTCTTCGCGAAGCAGTTCTGTCGGCCTTAAAAGAGAGAAAAGGTGAATGGGTTTCGGGAGAGGCGTTGAGTGAAATTCTCAAAGTATCTCGGACCTCAGTTTGGAAGCAGGTCAAGACACTGTTAGCTGAGGGATATGAGATTGAGTCTGCTCCTAAAAAGGGCTACCGTATTAGTGCTCCCGCTGATCTCCTTTCACCTGAGGAAGTACGTCCCGGTCTGGCAACCAAGGTGTTTGGACAGAAGGACTACTTCTATTATCGGGAGATTGACTCCAGCAATAACCGCGCTCGACTCCTGGCTTCCGAGGGATACCCGGAGGGAACGGTGGTTGTGGCGGAAATGCAGACTACCGGCCGGGGACGTCGGGGTCGCAGCTGGTATTCACCTGCTATTCAGGGGATATATGTATCAGTAATTCTACGGCCAGTGCTGCCGCTTAAAGAAATTTCAAGGGTTTCTCTGGTAACTGCGGTAGCCGTGGCTGCGACTCTGGAATCAGAACTTAGCCTACAGCCTCGCATCAAGTGGCCTAACGATGTATTGGTAGACAATAAGAAAATAGCCGGAATACTCTCGGAAGCGGTTACTGATATGGATGGCGTTGAATATATCGTGGTCGGTATCGGACTGAATATCAACAATAAAATACAGGACTTTCCCACCGACTTTCGTACCCCTGCCACATCAGCCCGAGCGGAACACGACCACCCCGATTCCAGGATCAAGGTTCTGCAAGGTCTATTATTGCACTTGGAGAACTATTATCAACAGCTGCTGCAAGGAAATTTTACCCTGACCCTGGACAAGGCCAGAAGTTTATCGATGGTAATCGGCCAGGAAGTTCGATTAGATACCGTTAATGGGTTTACTGTAGGGCAAGCGGTTGATATTGACGACAGTGGGTTTCTGCTGGTACGCGACCAGCAAGGCACTAATCATACCATCATGTCAGGTGAGATAAGCATTTTACCTTCTAATTCAGGTAAATAGTAATATGTCAACCAAAACAGCTAATATAGGTTGACAATAGATTTGGATACTATCATAATATGAATGAACTATACCATAACCGGGTTGTACAGATGGTTAGCGATATTTTATGAATAGTATCCTTATTTTATTTATTCTGAAGACATGGAGGTATAAACATATGATCAGAACGAGTCACAGTCCCTTGCGGCGCATGGTTTACGCTGCCATGTTCGGAGCCTTGACCGCCATTGGTTCCTTCATGGTCATACCTCTACAACCTCTCCCTATTACTCTGCAAACTCTATTTACCGGCTTGGCAGGTGCCCTCCTGGGTGGCTATACGGGTGCATTAAGCCAGATCATTTATGTGCTTTTGGGAGTAATCGGCCTACCAGTTTTTGCGGGCGGTAAAGCCGGTATAGGGACACTATTTGGCCCCACTGGCGGCTATCTTATAGGATTTATTGTAGGTGCCTATGTTATTGGTAAAATTGTGGAAGCTAGGAAGGAACCAGGCCTGGCATGGATAGCATTGGCCCTGGTGGCGGGCAATTTGGTAATTTATACTCTGGGTACTTTACAACTGTCCGTAGTAACTCACTTTTCCTTGCTTAAATCTCTTATGGTCGGGGTAGTTCCTTTTTTAATAGGCGACCTACTCAAGCTCGCGACGGCAGCTTGGCTCGCCTTTAAGTTACGCAAGAATATTTCACTATAGGGGGTCTCTTAAAAATGATCCGGATTCGAAACCTGACTTTTGCCTATGAAGCTGACCAACCACTGGCCTTGCGAGCTCTTAATTTGTTAATCAACGAGGGCGAGTACATGGCTATTATTGGCCCTAACGGCTGCGGCAAGACTACTCTCATCCGGCACCTAAATGCCCTGCTGCTTCCCACCGCAGGGGAAGTACTGGTCGATGACTTCAATACTTGTGATGCCAAGAGTCTTCGGGAAATCCGCAGCCGGGTCGGGATGGTCTTTCAGAATCCGGATAATCAGATTGTAGGTATGAGCGTTGAAGAGGACGTAGCCTTCGGCCCTGGCAACTTTGGGTTACCAGCGATCGAGGTGCGCAAGCGAGTAGATCAGGCTCTGGCTGCAGTGGGCCTGACGGGGCTTGAAAAGCATACTCCCCACACGCTTTCTGGAGGCCAGAAACAGCTTTTGGCCATAGCGGGTCTGTTAGCTATGGACCCCAAAATTATTGTACTGGATGAACCTACCTCCTCGCTGGATCCATCTGGGAAAAAGAATATTCTGGATTTATTGCAGAAGCTGCAAGGCCAGGGGATTGGTATAATCCATGTTACCCACAACATGGACGAAGCAGCGCTAGCCGATCGCGTTGTGGTGATGGATCGGGGCGAAATAATAGCTGACGGAAGCCCGGATGACATATTAAGCAGGGTGGAGTGGCTCAAATCGCTGGGCCTGGCCCCACCCCGAATCACCGAGTTGATGTGGGAGCTGCAGCAAGTGGGGGAGGATGTAGACAGTAGTATTTTCAATGTTGAAGATGCTGTCAATGAAATAACCGCACTGCTGGCGCAACTGCGAACTTCAACTGATGACTATAAGCCTCGGAAGGTGGGCGGCAATGTATAACCTGGGCCAGTACGTTCCGCGGGAATCACTGGTTCATACCCGGGATCCCCGGGTAAAAATCATCGCGGTGATAGCGCTTAGCATAATAATCTTGCAGGTAAATGCTATCGGTCTGTTGGTGGCCACCGGTTTGGTCCTAGCTGTGGCGCAACTGGCACGTATACCTCTAAGTGCGTTGCTCAGAACTTTGCGCCCAGTTCTGCCTTTCTTTTTGGGCCTGTTTTTGCTGTATATATTTTTCACCCCCGGAAGTCCGTTGCCGGGCTTCCCAATTGGGCCGGTACAGATCAGTTGTCAGGGCTTGTATTTGGGTCTTTTTCAGGTTGGGAAGTTTCTGCTTTTGGTTCTGGCGGCATCCATTTTGACCATGACTACCCCGGCAGCAGAGATTACCATCGGCCTCGAAAGGCTCCTTAGGCCCCTTAAATATGTGGGGCTATCTTCTCATGATATAGCTATGATGGTATCTTTGGCCCTGAGGTTTATACCTGCGCTGGTGGATGAAATGAACGGCATCAGTGAAGCGCAATTGGCTCGAGGTGCCAATTTCAACCCGCGCCGTATGAGTGGCAAAATTCGGGCGATCAGCTATCTGGCAGCACCGCTGTCGATAAATATATTCCGCCGCTGTGATGAATTGGTGGATGCTATGGAAGCCCGGGGATACCAGCCGGGGCATCGAACCTACCTGCGGGAGTTAGTCTTAACCCACGCCGATTACTGCCTAATAGGTACCTTAATAATAGTGGTAATTGTCGTCCTGGTGTAAATGAACGTCGGGACTGGAAAGCGAAGAAGAAAGGGTGATCAGAATAATGGAACTTTCATTTTTGGCATCTTATTTATGGTGGAGACTTATCGGTATTGGTTTATGTGCCGTTATGTTACCGGCTTATCTTATATATTTCCAAAAAATAGATTCTTCCAACAAAATTGCTCTAACTATTTTTGGAACAACGGTAGTTTTAGTGCATGCATTTATTTGGTATAATTTTGGCTTTATGGGTTTCATAGCCGGAATAATGTTGTGGACCGTTGTAGCATTTTTAATAAACAAATTGTTTACTTGGGTCTCTGCAGGAGAAGAATATTAAAAATGCCAAGATAAATAATCTGTTGGAGTGGGTAGTGGTATTGCCCGTATAAAATAGTAATAGGTATAGAAGGAAATTATTATGATAAAATTATTATATATTTCTATTGATTTAAAACCAGAAGAACTATCAACCTGCAAAACAATAGGCAGAGAATTTGTTAATCGATTCCTATCTAAGAATCCTGATTATCAACTGGAAGAACTTGACCTTTATAATGCAGAGATTCCGGAAATAAATAACAAATTACTGGCAGGTAGAGCCGAGCTGGTTTCTGGGGTTGAATATGATAGGTTAGCAGAACCAGATAAAAAAGCAGTTGATAGAATTAATTCTTTATGCAATCAATTTATGAGCGCTGACATTTATATAATAGCGACGCCAATGACCAATAGGTGGAGTATTAGTTATCCTTCGATGCTTAAAAGCTATTTGGATTGTATTATACTAAAAGACAGGGTAATTAAGGTAACACCTGAAAAAACAACAGGACTTTTAAATGACAAGGTCAGAGGAATGGCATATATTCAATCATCAACAGGATTTGGGCAAAAGATTTTTGCCCGGATAGCTAATCCTGAACTAGATTACTGCCATGATTTATTCCAATTCTTAGGCATAAACAAATTTGAAAAAATGCTTGTTCAAGGGGTAGATATGCCCTCGGTAACAAGAGATGAGGCGATACGAAAAGTGGACCGAGATATTGAGGATATGATCGACCGACTTTCTTGAGCGTTGCAATTGATTGTTCAGAATTGGGGAAGTTTATATTTTATATTTATAGGATCGAATCTTAGGCAATTATTTTTAATCGATTGAAAGACATTTTTTAAAAAGGGCTCTATCTGCTGAGGTATAAAGCCGAATTGCTTTTCAATAGCGCCTAGAGATTTGTTGATTTAATAAAAACGTATAATTTGGGGGTAGAGGGAATGCTAACACATACCAAAATATGTTATGCTAGGAAGAAAACGAGACATTATATGGCATTTAAACCCTTGTCTCTGGGTAATAAAGTCGAAGAATTTAAGGAGTACTTGGAGGTACTGCTAGTGAGAGTCTTTAGGAGGATAAAAGCCATAATGTCATTGGAAAGGAATTATGTGTAAAGTGAACCAGTCTTTAAACGAAACAGTTGATACAAAAGAAAAAATATTAAAAAGCGCAGCCAAACTCTTCCGGATAAATGGCTACGATGGAACGCCCATCAGCGAAATTATTCGAGACGCAGCCGTTTCAAAGGGGAGTTTGTATTATTATTTTCCTTCTAAACAAGTTATGTTATATGAAATTGCTGTTAAGTCAATAAAGGTTGGCAATCCGTTTTATGAAAAAATCTTTAAATCTGATTTGAGTCCCCTTGATAAGATTAGGAAGATTAGCAATAACCATATAATGCATTTACTGGAAAATCTTAATTTTGTTGCTGTTGGTTTGCGTGAATCAAATAGATTAGAAGAACCATATAGAAGTCGTTATGTATGCAGGAGGGATAGACTGCAGCATATTTATGAAGAAATTATTCGAAGCGGTATCGAGGCAGGGATCTTTTATCCGATGAATATTAAGCTAACAACATATGCAATTCTTTCCATTTTAAACGGCCCCCAACGTTGGTATAATCCGGAAGGGCCTTTAACAGCTGAAGAAATTGCAGATACATATACTAATATGATATGTGAACATATTTTGCGTAAACCAAGCTAAAGCATATACCTATCTCCCACATAAAACGGTAGGTAGCTTTAATTTTATCGTCTTTTACCTCAGGAATCATCGCTTTGGTGGATACTGGAATAGCAACCCCGGAACAAATTGATATTGCTGTTGTAAATGCTTTGGGGCCCCAATAGGTTAGTCTTTATTCGATTGTTGGCGACCTAATTGAAATTTTAAGACCCAACAATATTAAAAAAGCATTAAATTTATGCTGGACTTTTTGGTATGGATATAATATTATTGAATTGTACCGGTCGGTCGGTATAAATTTTCGCCCAAGATTATAATCCAGTTTAAGATGAGTGAGTTATATATTAAAGAAACAAGACCATTCTGATCGCAAAAGACCGGGCGGTCGGTATACTGGGATAAAAAAGTTAGAAAATATCGGGAAAGAGGTGAAGAAAATGCCTCTTAAGACTCCATAGCAATATCTGGATGACAACATGGCAAAGCGCGGAGGCCTTGATTAATATTGCCCATCCCGATCTGCGCGATGAGCTTATCCGCGAAGCGGATAAGATGCACATCTGGGTAAGGAGCAATACAATAGTATAAACGTTCAGATGGATAAGTAATAAAACAATCAAGCAACAAAAATTTAAAGTGAGTTACATATTAAATAAACAGACTATTCCGGTTGCGAAAGACCGGGCGGTCGGTATACAGAATCGAAAATAAATTTGATCTCAGTTATATAATTCAACTGTTGGTGAAATGGATAACCAAAAACATATCCGATCCTTAAACACTACTTATGGATCCAACGGGTATGCCCGAAGTATGCATTTATTCACAAGGCCGCTTAATAACGATTGCGGCCAAAAGAAGATAATCAGTGGTAACCGTCAAGCTTATTGGTACTAATAGGTATTGCATACTAAAAACTCTGTGGCCACAGGAAATTTATATTTTAACAGAAGAAAAAAGCTAGAAAATATCGGGAAAGAAGTGAAGAAAATGACTCATAAGAGTCCCCAGCAATATCTTGATGATCTTAGAAAAATGGATATTAATCTGTATATGTTTGGAGAGAAAATTGAGAACTACGTGGATCATCCTATCATAAGACCATCAATTAATGCCCTGGCAATGACCTACAAGTTGGCTCTGGAGCCTGAATATGAAGATCTAATGACGGCTACATCCAATTTGACGGGGGAGAAAATCAATCGTTTTACCCACATCCACCAGAGTACTGATGATCTAATTAAAAAAGTAAAAATGCTGAGGCTGCTAGGACAAAAGACGGGCTGTTGTTTTCAGCGCTGTGTGGGAATGGATGCCTTCAATGCCGTATTTAACACCACCTACGAAATCGATGCCAGTAACGGTACACAATATCATGAGCGGTTTATTCGTTATTTGAAATACATTCAAGAAAATGATCTAACCGTGGATGGTTGTATGACTGATGCCCGCGGGGATAGATCTAAAACTCCCGGACAGCAGCCTGACCCTGACGCATATCTTCGTGTGGTTGAAAGGCGGGAGGACGGAATCGTAGTGAGAGGATGTAAACTGCATCAGACCGGTATGATCAACTCTCACGAAATATTGGTTATGCCCAATAATTCTCTCAAAGAAAGTGAAAAGGACTGGGCGATCTCCTTTGCTATTCCCCTTGATACACCGGGAATGGTATATGTTTACGGCCGGCAATCTTGCGACACCAGAAAACTTGAAGGTGGAAGCATAGATATGGGTAACAAGTATTTTGGCGGCCAAGAGATAATGACCATATTTAACGACGTTTTTGTACCCTGGGACAGGGTATTTATGGATGGGGAAACTGAGTTCACCACTATGTTGGTAGAGCGTTTCGCTGGATATCATCGTCAGAGTTACGGAGGATGTAAGGTTGGGGTGGGTGATGCTCTGATCGGAGCAACCCAAGCAATAGCTGAATACAATGGCGCGGCTAAAGCATCGCATGTTAAAGACAAAATTGTAGAAATGTGTCATCTCAATGAAACGCTTTATTCCTGTGGGATAGCTTGTTCTTCCCAGGGGAGTAAAACAGCGGCCGGCAACTATCTAATTGACCTGCTGCTGGCTAACATTTGCAAGCAGAATGTGACTCGCTTTCCATATGAAATGGCCAGGTTAGCTCAGGATATTGCCGGTGGTGCCATCGTAACCCTGCCATCCGAAAAAGATTTTGATCATCCGGAGATAGGCCCTCTGGTAAAGAAATATTCTGCCACCGGAAGCGATGTGCCAGTTGAACATCGTCAGCGCATGCTCAGGTTAATCGAAAACATTACCATGGGAAGTGCTGCAGTTGGCTATCTTACGGAATCAATGCATGGTGCCGGCTCTCCTCAAGCCCAAAGGATCATGATTAGCCGCTTGGTAAACCTACAGCAGCGAAAAAAACAGGCGGAGAAGCTGGCGGGAGTTCAGGGAGAGACAGACGTAGACTGGGTTTAATCTTATATGTGGAAAGGTAGATTGGAGGAGAATGAAATTGGATATTAAGACCATCTGTGTTGTAGGTGCTGGAAATATGGGGCATCAAATAGCTCTGCAGGCTGCTATTTCTGGGTTTAAGGTTTATTGTACGGATATTAACGAAGTTACTTTGAAAAAGGCCGAGGATTTCGCAACAAAATGGTTGGGTAGTCGACTGGAAAAAGGGAAAATCTCAAATGAGGAAGTTGACGGAATAAAAAGCCGCCTAAACTTCACCGACAGCCTGGAAGCCGCTGCTAAGAATGCTGACTTTGTAATTGAAGCAGCGGTGGAGATACTCAGTATTAAACGGGAGCTTTTTGCCGCGCTTGACAAAATCTGTCCTCCGCATGCCATACTGACGACTAACAGTTCCTATATAGTGAGTTCCAGGATTGCTGATGCTACCGACCGTCCAGATAAAGTATTAAATATGCATTTCTTTAACCCGGCCTTAATGATGAAACTCGTAGAGGTTGTACAGGGACCGCATGTCTCTGAAGAAACTGTACAAACAGTACTGGAAGTTAGCCGTGCTCTGGGTAAGTCGCCCACACGGGTAAATAAAGAGATTTACGGTTTCGTGTGTAATCGCATTTTTAGTGCTATTACCAAGGAAGGTTGCTACTTGTTGGATCAAGGTGTTGCTTCTATAGAAGACATTGACAATGCAGTGCGCAACGGGTTAGGGCATCCTATGGGGCCGCTGGAATTGCTTGATCTTACGGGAATTGATCTTGAATACAACGTTTTGATGGAAAGGTTCAAAGATACGGGCGATACTAATGACAAGCCCAGTCCAGCCATTGTAGAAAGATACGCGGTCGGGAAATACGGGCGCAAAAACGGCAGCGGATTCTACGAATATAAATCCAAGTAGGTTGCGGGACTGGAGTTAATGGAGGTCAGTTTATGACTTATGAATTCATTGTGGTACATATTGAAGACGGAGTGGCTGTAGTTTTCCTAAATAGGCCTAAAGAGCTGAATGCATTAAACAAAAACATGGTTCTGGACTTGGATAGGGCTTTTGATGAAATGGCTGGTGATCATCAAGTTAAAGCTGTGGTTATTACCGGTGAGAAGAATTTCGCAGCCGGAGCAGACATCACCAACATGCTTGATCTGAGCCCGGAAATGGCTAAAGGATTTTCTTTCCGGCATACGTTTAATAAAATTGAGGATTTTCCTAAACCAGTAATAGCTGCAATGTCTGGTTTTGCACTAGGTGGAGGTTTAGAACTGGCACTGACATGTGATATGAGGATAGCCTCGCCGAATGCCAAAGTGGGATTTCCAGAAATAAACCTTGGTATATTTCCCGGTGCGGGCGGAACTCAGCGTCTGCCGCGCCTGATTGGTTCAGCCCGGGCTAAAGAGATGATCTACACCGGGGCCATTATAGATGTTGCTAAGGCGGCGGAATACGGCTTAGTAAACATGGTGGCTGTAAATCCATTGGAAGAAGCACTTAAAATCGCGGGCAAACTCGCCGCTAAGCCGCCGGTGGCTATAAAAATGGCTAAGCAGTGCATTAATATGGCCTTTGACGTAGATGCGAAAACAGGTTTTGAATTTGAAGCTGTATCCTGGGCCACTATGTTCGCGACAGAGGACCAAAAGGAAGGCATGAAAGCTTTCGTAGAGAAGCGAAAGCCGAAGTTTATAGGTAATTAAGGGAAGGGAG
Organism: Syntrophomonadaceae bacterium; assembly: GCA_963665865.2. Classification (GTDB taxonomy): domain Bacteria; phylum Bacillota; class Syntrophomonadia; order Syntrophomonadales; family Syntrophomonadaceae; genus PHAA01. The sequence continues at coordinate 1,414,098 of CAXXWF010000001.1, forward strand.
ATAGACCAATGAAAGAAGTAGTTATTGTAAGTGGAGCGAGAACTCCAGTCGGAGATTTCCAGGGTTCCCTGGAACCATTAAAAGCACATGAACTAGGGGTAATTGCTCTAAAAGCAGCCATAGAGAAGGCACAAATCGACCCCAAAATAATCGAGGAGGTAATGGTAGGGCACGTAAATCAGGCGGGCTCTCCAGGAAACTCAGCTCGTTGGGTAACTCTAAAAGCGGGTTGCCCGGTAGAGACTATATCCACAACGATTCATCAGCAGTGCCCCTCTTCCATGCGTGCGGCTGATATATTATCCCAGGAAATTATGGTGGGAAGAGTGGATGTGGCGGCCGCGGTCGGCCAGGAAAGTATGAGCAATGCGCCTTATCTGTTGATGGGAGCCAGAAAAGGCTATCGCCTTAACGATGCGGAAAAAATCCAGGATAGTTTGATGTTAGGCGGTTTGGTCTGTGCTTTTGAAGGATATCATATGGGTATCACGGCTGAAAATATTGCTGAAATGTACAAAATTAGCCGGGAAGAACAGGATGAATATTCACTGCTCAGCCATAAGAGAGCCTGTAAAGCTATTGAGGACGGTATATTTAAAGAAGAAATCGTGCCGGTGGAGGTTAAAACCCGCAAAGGGATCAAGATCTTCGATACTGATGAGCATCCCAACCCTAATGCCACTATGGAAATGGCAGCGAAAATGAAACCGGTATTTAAAAAGGATGGAACCGTAACGGCTTTTAATGCTTCAGGACTGAATGACGGGGCCGCCGCCATGATCATGATGTCGGCTGATAAGGCCAAAGAATTGGGGATTAAACCATTGGCTCGCGTTGTATCCTCCGCATCCGGTGCAGTGGAACCCAGAATCATGGGAATGGGCCCTGTGCCAGCAGTAAAAAAGGCTCTGAAATTTGCAGGGTTAGAGCTCAATGATATTGATTACTGGGAAATCAACGAAGCCTTTGCTTCCCAGTTACTGGCATGCCAGAGAGAATTGGGAATATCTTTGGACAGGCTTAACGCAGTAGGTTCCGGCATTCCTTTGGGGCATCCGGTAGGAGCTACCGGTGTCAGAATTATCCTTGAATCCATCTACGAACTGAAACGTCGGGGTGGGCGGTATGCTTGCGCTACTATGTGTGCCAGTGGCGGACCGGGAGCAGCTTTTATCATTGAGAACATTATGTAATTAACCTGGATAGATCAATTATTCGGAGGTAAATACCAATGGGCAACAAATTAGTCGACCTAAGAGATGCCAGATTTGTAATTTATGATCAATTAAAAATAGCCGATCTGTTTGGTTACGAACGTTTTGCTGACCATTCCGAAGAAACCATTGAGATGGCCATAAAAGCGGCTGAAAAGCTGGCTGTTAATGAGTATTACCCAATTAACAGTATAGGTGATCAGATCGGTGTTGCTTATGAAAACGGGAAAGTCAGAGTTCCGGAAGTGTACCATCCTGCCTATAAAAAGTTTTGTGAGGCAGGTTGGACAGCTCCTAATGAATCTTATGAGGTGGGAGGCCAGCAACTTCCTCTCGTAGTGAACTTTATCGGCCAAATGCTTTTCTTTGCTGCTAACCAATCACTTATGGTTTATACCTGCCTCACCCATAGCGCTGGCAAAGTTATTGAGCTCTTCGGTTCTGAGGAGCAGAAAAACAGGTATTTGGAAGCCGTTTATTCCGGGAGATACCAAGGTTGTATGGACCTCACCGAACCGCAGGCGGGGAGCGATGTGGGAGCGGTCCGCACCAAAGCAATACCAAATGATGACGGAACTTATTCCATAATCGGCAACAAAATATTTATCAGCGGGGGGGAATCTGACCTTACCGAGAATACAGTGCATATACTTTTAGCCAGGGTGGAAGGAGATCCTGAAGGCACCAAAGGGCTATCTTGTTTTATAGTGCCGAAAACAAGAGTTAATGATGACGGTACATTGGGAGAAAGCAATGACGTTACCTGTACGGGTGTTGAGCATAAGACAGGTATGAAGGGCTCAGCCACCTGTTCACTGGCCTATGGAGATAACAATCAGTGTATCGGCGAACTTTTAGGTGGACGGGGAAAAGGTATCGTTACCATGTTCAAGATGATGAATGAACAGCGCGTCGTGGTAGGCCTTGAGGGCTATTCCATGGGCAGTTCGGCCTATTTGCATGCCCTGGATTTTGCCCGGGAGAGGAAACAGGGAGACGCTTTTGGCCAGAGAACGGGCGATCAGGTGCGGATCATTGAACACCCCGATGTAAGGAAGAACCTTTTGATGATGAAGAGTTACACCGAAGGGATTAGAGCACTCCTGCTTTACACAACCCATTGCATGGACTTGATGGAGATAATCCAGGATAAAGCCGAGAAGCAAAAATATAGTGATCTGGTTGAAGTTTTAACTCCTATTTGCAAAGCTCATGGCACTGAGAAGAGTTTTGAAGTTTGCGTTACGGCTGTACAGGTTCATGGCGGTTACGGATACTGCCAGGATTACTATGTAGAGCAGCTGATGCGCGATTGTAAAATTACCACCATTTATGAAGGAACCAATGGTATTCAGGCCAACGACCTGCTGGGGCGCAAAATAGTGATGAGGGATGGCGCTGCTTTCCAGACTCTGATCTTCGAAATCCGGTCGGTGATTAAATCAGTTCAGGGAATGGATGGTTTATCAACTTATGCGGAAGATATGGACGGGTATGTCAATATGCTTACAGCGGTAAGCGATCAGCTGCGAAAGCAGATGGTCAGCGGCAACAGTTATTTGGCCTATTCCTGGGCTTCTCAATATCTAAATGTATTTGGAGATATAGTCTTGGGGTGGATGTTCTTGGCCCAGGCCAAAATAGCAGTTGAAAAACTGAGTGCTATTTTTTTGTCCCAAGGTGCTGTGGATAGAGTTATGCAAGACAGTATAGCCAGCGGCGATCCTGATGCAATATTTTACACCAGCAAGATTAACACCGCCAAATTCTTTATAGGTTCAGTACTGCCGCAGGTAAAAGGGAAAATCGACGCAATTTGTAGAAATGATGATGCACTCTTAATGATGGAAGACAAGTTTTTTGTAGACTAAGTGGTTATGTCCAATAATTTTTAAAGTAATTTCGCTAATTATTAATGATGAGTACAGAGAAAACTAGTGCCCCCTGATAAAGCGGCAAAAGCAGTAAAATCTGGAGACTGTGGTCTTGGTAAGGAGTGATCTGTATTGCTTAGCGGTTAATATCAAAACTGCCCAACAGTAAGACCGATTAGTACTGAGATTACATGCAGGTTTCAGAATAGTTGTTTTATAAATTGTTTGTCTGATTTTATTTTTAGTACCATCATAGAGGATGAGTAAATAATCTAGGAGGTAGTAACATGTATAGCACGATTTTAACCGAAAAAAAGGAAGGCGTTGGAATTATCACGTTTAATCGCCCCGAGGCCTACAATGCTTTTAATCTGGCAATGCGGGTAGAACTGCTTCAGGCTCTTGAAGAGATGGAGAAAGACGAAGAAATAAAGGTCATTATCCTTACTGCAGCAGGAGACAAGTCCTTTTGTGCCGGCGGTGATATCAAAGAACAGGCTGCGGGATTTGATGTCTATTCGGGCAGGCAGCGCGTTCGCAACGGAAATCGCACCCTGATGAAGATGTTAAAGATGGACAAACCGATTATTTGTGCCGTTAATGGTTTTGCTATAGGGGTTGGAGCCAATCTGGCCCTGGCGTCAGATATTGCTATTGCTGCAGAAGGTGCTAAGTTTTCGGAAATATATATTAATATCGGTTTTATTCCTGACTTCGGCGGTGTGCATCTCCTGCCCCGGCTGGTCGGGCTGGCTCGGGCCAAAGAACTGGTCTTAACCGGGCGGATGGTTGAGGCCCAGGAAGCCAAAGAAATTGGATTGATAAGTCAGGTCGTACCACGCGCAGAATTAATGTCGACTGCTTTCGAAATTGCCCGGACTATGGCTAAGAGGTCAGCACTGGCATTAGCTTTGGATAAAGACTTGCTAAACCGCAGCCTGGATCTTGACCTCGCTACAAATTTGGAACTCGAGGAATTTGCTATGGGCATGTGCTTCCAATCAGAAGAGCATAAACAGGCGGTAAAGGACTTCACGGCTAGAAAAAACAAAAATAAATAACGGCAACTCTCTAAATTGCTAAACGGGTCCATACTAGTTAAGCAATTTAGGGATAATCTCATTTGCGTTTTGAATGTTTGCTAATTTGTCTGAGAGGAGTGAAGAATCGTGAAGCTAGCTGTAAAAGTAGAAGAAATGAAAAAAAGAACATATTACCAGAGTAAGGTAATGCGTGGAGCAGGCAGGATGGAATGCCCAGATAATTCCAGGTTGCCATATCGCGAGGATATTAAGCTGGAAATTGAGAGGGCACAATTGGTCTGTGAGTCCTACAAGGAAACAGAGGGGGAACCTTTTATTCTGCGAAGGGCAAAAGCGTTTGCGCACCTATTTGAAAAAAAGAAATTATACATCCTGCCTGATGAGCAAATTATCGGAAATATCTGCAGTCAACCGGGTCACTTGCAGACCTGGCCCGAACAATGGGGCAGTTGGCTTGACAAAGCGGTTGAAAAGCAATACAAAGGCATTATTACTGATGAAGATAGAATACAATTGCACAAGATCCATAAGTATTTTAAAAAAATGGCCGTGCACGGTATGGAAAAAACCTATCTCCCCCCGGATGTCATGCCTTACTGGAGATATGACAAACACGGCGCATTCTTGTGGATGCACGGTGGACATGTAGGAGTGCCGAACTACGAGAAAATATTTAAAGTGGGTCTAAACGGCATTATTGAAGAAATCGAAGCCAAGTTGCAGGAAATAATGACAGAAAAATATGCATATGAACATACCCGGGATTTTGTAGAAAAGAAGCGCTTTTATGACGCAGCATTAATAACCTTGCGGGCCATGGTCGGATTTGCTAAGAGATTCTCCGAAAAGGCCAGGGAAGAGGCTGAAGCGCAGACAGATGACCTGAGAAAATCTCAACTTTTGCAGATTGCAGACATATGCGAATGGGTTCCTGGCAATGCTCCGCGGAACCTGCATGAAGCCCTGCAATGTTATTGGTTTGTTAACCTTGGGGCACGTGTTCTTGATCTGCAGTCCTCGGGCTTAGGTGAGAGAATTGACCAATTGTTTTATCCGTTTTATAAAGAGGATTTGGAAGCAGGCGTGTTTGACCGGGAAACAGCTGTAGAGTTAGTGGGTAATCTCTTTCTAAAAATGAATGAGGAACCGGAATTAAAACCACCAGCCCAAGGTGCAGGCGGAGCTACATTAGTTACCAGGGTTACTACAGTTGGGGGACAGAAGGCCGATGGAACTGATGCCACGAATGACATGACTTACGTTATTATGGATGCAAAAAACAAAGTCGGACTTATTCAGCCGGCAATTGCGGTAAGGCTGCATAAAAACACACCCATAAAATTGTACGATAAAATTGTAGAAAGCCTCTTGAAAGAGCCTGGTGTATATTCGTTTTTCAATGATGAAATGATGTATCCCTACTTGAAAAATATAGGTTTGCCTTCAGAAGATATTTGGAATTACAGTACTGATGGCTGCATGAGATGGCAGATGCCCGGTAAAGCTGTAGCTCAACGAGCATTAGGCGGGCAATTTGTACTCCCCAAGTGCCTGGAGTACGCTTTATATCAGGGGGTGGACCGAGTAACTGGTGAACAAAAAGGAGCCAGGACGGAGGATCCATTGACTTTTGAATCCTTAGAAGATCTTATTAAAGCCTATTTGGAGCAGGTAAGATTTTTTGCTGGCAAATTGGTAACCATCAATAATATTGTCGATGTATTTGAAGAAGAATATTTCCCCCAACCATTTTTATCATCGCTTTTGGATGACTGTATTGAACAAGGAAAAGATTGCCGCAAGTATCACTATTTCACGAATAGTCTTATACAGCCTGTCGGGCAGGTAACCGTGGTAAATTCATTGGCTGCCCTGGATAAACTCGTGTTTAAAGACAAGAAAGTAACCATGGCCGAGACATTAGAAGCGTTGAGGAATGATTGGGAGGGTAAAGAAGATCTGCGTCGGACGTTTATCAACGCTCCCAAATTTGGGAATGACGATAAAGATGTCGATTCACTGGCCAGGGATGTATACTCGAGGACCACGAAGACAGTTCGGAGCCTAAAGAACATTTGGGGCGATTCGTTTATGGAAGATGGAACGGGAGCCGCTAGTTATTTTGCAACAAGCGGTCTTACTGGAGCTACTCCGGATGGCAGAAAAGCCGGTAACTTATTCAATGATGGCACAATATCGCCTGCATCGGGAACTGATCTTAAAGGGCCTACGGCTGTTTTGATGTCCGTTGCAGCGATAGATCACAAGGGTACTTTTACCCAGCTGCTCAATCAAAAATTCATGGCTGAATTCCTCCGAGATCACAAGGATACATTTATTTCCTACCTCAAGACTTGGGTGAACCTAGGAATTCATCATATTCAGTTTAATATCCTCGATAAAGAAACGTTTATTGAGGCACAAAAAAACCCTGATGACTATTCGACATTAGTTGTCAGACAGGCCGGCTTGGCCGCATATTTCATAGATTTGGAAAAAATGGTTCAAGATGAGATTATCAGTAGAACCGAGCACGGCAGTATATAGGTAATAGTTCAATAGATTTGCCGCTGATCCCCTCCTGGAGAGGATCAGCGGCAAATCAAAATAACTTTGAACAAAAAATATTATAAAAGGCGGAAAAAAGCGTGTCTGCTGAGTTTAATGGGGTTGTAAGCACAATTCAGAGGTACTCAATTGATGATGGCCCGGGAATAAGGACAACAGTTTTTCTCAAGGGTTGTCAACTGAGATGCCCATGGTGTCAAAACCCTGAAACTAAGAATCAATTTACGGAGATCTATTTCCGGGCTGCAAATTGCATAGGCTGCGGGAAGTGTGTAGAAATATGCCCGGTTGAGTCGGCAATAAGTCTAACCTCTGATCAACGCATTAACCGTCAACTGTGTATTAGGTGTATGAAATGTACGGAAGTTTGCCCTTCCAGAGCCCTGGAAGCCGTCGGAAGAATAATGACGGTATCAGAAGTAATGGATGAAGTAATAAGGGATGTACCATTTTATAACACTAGTGGAGGTGGTCTCACTGTCTCCGGTGGAGAGCCCGCGCTTCAGAGTGCTTTTACAACTGAACTGCTTAAGCGGGCAAAAATGCAGGGGATTAATACTTGCATTGAGACCAATGGCTATGCCAAAAGCGAAGTTTGGAAAAGGATGCTTCCTTACCTTGATTTAATCCTATTAGATATTAAACACATGGACCCGGTTATTCATGAGATATTTACAGGAGTATCAAATGAATTAATACTTAACAATGCACGTGATCTGGCTTCGCAAGTTGAGATCATAATAAGGGTGCCGCTTATTCCTGGATTTAATGATTCGGGACAATTTATTGAGGAGCTAGGTAAATTCCTCTTTAGTATCCCCCGAATAAAAGAAGTCCATTTAATTCCTGTCCATGGCTATGGCTCATCAAAATATGTCATGCTAGGAAAAAAAGAAGATATTTATCCTGCACTAAATCCCTTGTCCCTGGGTAACAAAGTGGAAGAATTTAAGGAGCGCCTGGAGAAATATGGGTTGCTAGTGAGAGTTTTAAGGTAGAGTTATGCGATTGTCTATTTATATTACTGGTTAGGTAGTCTAATAACAATATTTAGGAGATGTATGTAACATGGAAAAAGCGTCAATAAAGTCTTTATTAAGGCCTAAAAGTATTGCCGTAATCGGTGCGTCTGCCGATGAAAAAAAAGTTGGTGGAAGAACGATTTTGTTTAACAAACAATTTGGTTACGCTGGTAAAATTATTCCCATTAATCCCACCAGATCAGAAATACAGGGCTTTAAAGCTTACCCGTCGATTTCAGATGTACCGGATGAAGTGGATTTGGCACTATTAGCCATACCGGGCGCCAAGGTCCTCGAGACTGTGGAGGAATGTGCAGCCAAGGGGGTTAAATCTCTAATCATATTCAGTTCGGGATTCAGAGAAACAGGGGAAGCCGCCGGACGGGAAGTACAAGAAAAGATCAAATTAGTAGGGCAGCAAAATTCTATGAGAATTTTGGGACCCAATTGCATAGGTTTCATCAATGTGCGAGACAAAGTAGTAGGGTCTTTTAGCGGTATAATGCGAATGCATTTCCCTCTCGAAGGACGGGTTGGTTTGATAACTCAAAGTGGAGCGGTCGGGGCCGGTTTGTGGGATATGGGTGTTGACAAGGGACTCGGATTTAGTTATTGGGTGAGTACCGGCAATGAAGCCGATGTAAATGTTGCTGAGTGTGTTGCATTTCTGGCAGAAGATGAGGAAACCGATATCATTGCATTACAATTCGAAGGAACCAATAGTAGTCAAGAAGATCTCCGGGCAGCTCTAGGGCTTGCTTTCGAAAAGGGCAAACCAGTTGTGGTCTTAAGAGGCGCCAGTTCTGAATATGGAGTTAAGGCGGCTGGCAGGCATAATGGGAATCCAGTAGTACCGGATTCCGTGTATGACGAAATGTTTAAACAAACCGGGGCCTATCGGGTACATGGATTGCAGGATTTATTTGATGTAATTTATACCATGTCTCAAGTAAGCATACCCAAAGATAAAAATGTTGCCGTATTCTCTGTATCAGGAGGAGGGGGCATACTCATCGCAGACTCGCTGGCCAAGAAAAACCTGATATTGCGGGAGCCAAGTCCTGAAGCCAAACGGCGGATGTTGGAATTGCTGCCTTTTTCCGGTGTGGTGAATCCCATCGATGTAACAACCGAAATTGTGGGTAGGCCGGAACTGCTAGACCAATTCCTGGAAATTTGTATTGAGGATGACGTGAAATTAGACATGATAGTCGTTTTTCTCACTTATGAGTGTGTAGTGCCGCAACTAGCAGTCCCTCGCCTGAATACAATAAAGACATTTAAAGAGAAATACCCGCATATCCCAATCCTGGTTGTATCACGCTTTGATCAGGACAGTCACAAAGCCTTCATAGACGCCCAAATACCCATTTTTGAGGATCCGGAGGGTGCTGTAAATTCCATCGCAGCGCTAGGTTATTTCGCGGAAAAATACAACGGAAAAACGGTGACCCGGTAAAAATAGTTGATACAAAAGGGAAAGTATAACAAAATACGGCAATGCTTAGACGGAAAAACTTTGAATAATTAAAAAATTATAGGAGATGCGTGTAATATGGAGAAAGCGTCAATAGAATCTTTACTAAGGCCTAAAACTATTGCCATGATTGGTGCGTCGGCTGATACTCAAAAAGTTGGCGGCAAAACGATTATGTTTAACAAAAATATTGGTTACGCCGGTAAAATAATTCCGATTAATCCCAAAGAATCAGAAATACAAGGTTATAAAGCTTATCCATCAGTTAAAGATGTACCGGATGATGTGGATTTGGCATTGATGGCCGTACCGGCCGCAAGGGTCGTCCAAACAGTGAAGGATTGCGCCGCCAAGGGAGTAAAGTCTCTGGTTATATTTAGCTCGGGATTTAAAGAAACCGGTGAGGCCGGACGACAAATGGAAGAAGAAATCAAATCAATTGCGCAGCAAAGTTCAATGAGAATTTTGGGACCGAATACTGTGGGTTTCATCAATGTTAGAGACTCGGTGGTGGGGTCTTTTACTAATATTCAGCGCAAGATGTTTCCTCTTAAAGGAAGAGTCGGATTGGTCAGCCAAAGTGGATCGGTCGGGACCTTTTTTTGGGTAAACGGTGCCGCGAGAGGAATCGGACTTAGTTATTGGATTGCTACCGGCAATGAAGTCGATGTAACTGTTTCTGACTGCATCGCATTTCTAGCCGAGGATGAGGAAACCGATATTATTGCAGTTCAATTCGAGGGAACAAATAATGGAGAAAACTTCCGGGCAGCTCTTGAACTCGCGCATGAAAAGGGAAAACCAGTGGTGGTTCTAAAAGGCGGTAGTTCTGAATACGGAGCCAAGGCGGCTGGTTCTCATACTGGAAACCTGGTAGGATCTGATGCCGTATATGATGCAATGTTTAAGCAGGCAGGAGCCTATCGGGCCAGTGGAATGAAGGAGTTCTTAGATGTAGTATATGCATTGTCTCAAGTAAACGTACCCAAAGGTAAGGGTGTTGGCGTATTCTCCGTATCTGGAGGCGCGGGAATACTTATCGCAGATGCGCTTTCTAAAGATAACATGCCGCTGCCGGATCCAAGCCCGGAGGCTAAACGGAAGATGTTGGAATTGATGCCTTTGGCCGGTGTGGTGAATCCCATTGATGTAACATCTGAAGTTGTTGCCAAGCCTCATCTGTTTGACGAGTACTTAGAAATTTGTGCCCAGGATGGCGGGAAGTATGATATGATGCTGCTTTTCCTCCATTACGAGGCATTACTGCCGAATTTAGCAGCCACCCGGCTGGCTTCGGCAAAGAAATTTAAAGACGAACACCCGGATATCCCCATTCTGGTTGTCTCATCTACTAACGAGGACAGCCACAAAGCCTTCGTAGAGGCCAAAATACCAGTTTATGAAGATGCTGAAGGAGCTGTCAGTGCGCTTAAGGCCTTAGGGTATTTCGCAGAAAGCAGAGACCAAAAAATATGCTACAAGCAGTCAGTGGCCAAAGAGGCCGACATGAATTTAAGTGCTGCATTAACCGAGGATGTAGCCAAGGCTTTGTTATCTAAACATGGAATACCAGTTACTAATGAAAAGATTGCGCAAACCGAAGAAGAAGCGGCAGCCTTCGCCAAGGAAATAGGATTCCCAGTAGTTGTTAAAGGGATGTCACCGGATATTTTGCACAAAACCGAGGCTGGCATTGTCTACCTCAATGTTAACAATGAGGTAGGAGTCAGAAAAAGTTTTAGAGAAATTGTTGAAAAAATTAAAAATAAAAATGCTAAGTATGGCGGAGTATTAATTCAAGAAATGATAACCGAGGGAATCGAGGTTATCGTAGGAACAACCTGTGACCAGTTGTTTGGACCCACGGTGATGGTCGGTCTGGGGGGGATATATACTGAGGTTCTAAAAGATACTGCCATCAGGCTAGCTCCTATCGAATTGGATGAGGCAGAAAAAATGATCACTGAATTGAAGACTTATCCAATTTTAGCTGGGGTTCGGGGAGCGACCAAGGCAGATACCAAGGCCTTAGCTCAGTTGCTCGTCGATATTGGCAACTTCGCTCTAAAATATCAAACATCAATTTCTGATATTGATCTCAATCCGGTAAAAGTATTCTCGGAAGATAACGGGGTGAAAGTGGTAGATGCCCTGATAATTCCGGCGAACAAATAAAATTATCAGAGGAATTTATAGTAAGGTAATGTAAGAAAATCTCAATAATAAAGGCATTTTGTACTGAAAGGTGCAAACGCGGGGCCGACCGAGTGATTCAAATTCATGGGGGTATGGGACTAAGTAACGGCTCATATCTTGACCTAAATATCGCAAATCTTTTTGAGGCAAAGCAAATCTCGAATATAAAGGGGGATAGGAATATGTCTTTAATGCGTGTGAAATACCAAGCTATAGAAAATGAAAGAATGGAACGAAGGTTAGGGTGCGGCATGGCTGCAATTGACAGTCAGCATGAACAGGGTAAGCTGACTGCCCGCGAAAGAATTGATCTTCTTATCGATCCTGGTACTTTTCAGGAAATAGATTCATGGGCTGATTCATACCAATATGGTGTGTTTGAAAATGAAGTTAAAATTCCAGGAGATGCTTTAATTGCCGGTTGGGGAGAGATAAATGGCAGACCAGCGTGTGTATGGGCTCAAGATTCCATGTTATTAGATGGAAGTATGGCTGAAATCCATATAGCCAAAATCGTCAGGGTAATGGAAAAAGCTCTAAATCAAAGGGTACCTGTTATTGGAATGTATGACTCTGAAGGATATAGGCTCCAGAGTGCAGTTATGGCGCAGAGCTATTGCAGTTATGGTACGATGCTGAGGTTCCAAACCATTTCTTCGGGAGTAATTCCTCAAATTGCTTTGATCATGGGCCCATGTATAGGAGGGGCTGCAGTTTCAGCACCACTTGCTGATTTTGTAATAATGGTCAAAGGGAAAAGCTTTTTACACCTGACTCCAATAGGGGCAGATGCAACCCGGGAAGATTATGGGGGAGCTAAAATGCATGCAGCGAAAAGCGGAACATGTGCAGTTTTAGCTGAAAGCGATGAGGATTGTCTGAATAAATGCAAAGAACTGCTTTCCTTTCTACCTCAAAGCAATCTAGAGACTACTCCTCTGTGTGAAACTCAGGATAATCCCTTACGGGCAGACGAAGAGCTCATGGATATCATTCCTGATCAAGGCAGCAAAGGCTATGATATGCGTCGTATAATCAAGCTAATAGCGGATGATAATAAATATTTTGAGATACAGGCAGACTATGCGCCCAATCTTAGTGTAGGTTTTGCCCGCTTCGGTGGGCGGTCGGTAGGCATTATTGCCAATAATCCTCGCTACCTGGGCGGATGTGAAGATTACAGGAGTTCGGATAAGCATAGCAGGTTTACCAGATTTTGTGATGCTATGAATATACCGATTGTTTACCTCGCCGATTGTCCAGGTTTTAGACCCAGTGTGGAACAAGAACACGCAGGTATTCTCCGTCACGGATGCATGGTTATTCATTCTACCTGTGAAGCAACTGTCCCCAAAATTAGTATTATTCTTAGGAAGATATATGGAGGAGCCCAGTTAGCCATGCCAGGCAACTTTTGCAAACCGGACAGCCTATGGGCTTGGCCTTTGGCAGAAAGAGGAATTATGGGAACAGAGGCTTTGGTTTCCATTATATATAAAGGAAGATTGGATCGTGCCAATACTCCGGAAGAGAAAGCCAAGATCAAGGAAGAAGCAACACCACGAATGGCCAACGCAGTTGCAAAAAGCGCCCTAATAGGTAATGAAGAAATGATTGATCCCCGGCAGACCAGGGCCTTAATTATTCAAGCATTGAAAGCGCAGCGCAATAAAAATGTAATATGGCCGGAGAGAAAACATGGAAATATCAACCTGTAATCTTTAATAGCACACGGAAAATAAGGCATAAAATGGAAAATTCCGTGCAACTGATTAATTGAAGAGAAAAGACATAAGTACTAGATGAGAGACGGTTGGCAAGACAGTATAAAAGGTATCAAATTAACGGCGCTTAAAGATTTGACGCACTATCAATAGGGTGAGGAGTATAGTAATGCAAATAGAAAAGGTACACCAATTGCTTAAAGAAATTGAAGAGAAAAGAAATATGTACCAGCTGGGAGGCGGTTCAGGAGAAGTTGAAAGACAGCATAAAAGAGGCAAATTAACGGCTCGTGAAAGACTCAATATATTGTTTGACGAAGGTACTTTTCAGGAATTGAACTTATGGGCATTGCCCTTCCGGACCGGTTATGAAATCGATGAAAAATTCAGCCCTGGTGATGCTGTAGTTACTGGATTTGGAAAAGTAGATGGACGTACGGTGATGGCTTATGCTCATGATTTTACCGTTTTGGCCGGAACCCAATCAACTGGGCAGCATGCCAAAATAAACAGAATTATGGAAGCTGCCGTTAAAGCTGGAGTTCCCTATGTTGGTATTGCTGACAGCGCGGGGGTGAGACTGCAGGACGGGATGGGAGAACCAGGAGTGCGTCCGCCATCTGATGGAATTGGCATGCACGGAACTGGTTCATATATGTACTCCCCGCCGCAGGCGTCTGGTGTTGTACCCCAGATTGCCGTGATGTTAGGACCACAATTTGCTGGATCCTCATATTCCCCCGTTTTAAAGGATTTTCTGATTATGAGAGAAGGGACTGCCTTTGCATGTCTAGCTTCTCCGCCCGTAATTAAAACCGTTAGCGGCGTTGATGTTACTAGTGAAGAATTAGGTGGAGCCATGGTGCACGCCAAAATTACCGGGATGTGTGACAAAGTAGTTCAGAGTGATGAAGAAAGTATGTCATTTTGCAAAAAACTATTAAGCTATTGGCCGTCCAATTGGCGTGAGAAACCTCCGGTAATAGATTTGAATGATTCTCCGTATCGCAGAGATGAAAGACTATTGGATATAGTACCCTTTGATCTAACCCAGGGCTATGAGATGCGTAACTTGATTGCTATGCTGGTGGACCGGGGAGAATTTGTGGAAACAAAAGAGCTTTATGCAACAAGTATAATTACCGGTTTTGCTAGAATAGGGGGTCAAAGCGTCGGTATTATAGCTAATAATCCAGCAGTTAACCTCGGAACTTTGGATATGGATACCTCTGATAAAGAAGCAAGATTTATCAGGTTTTGCGATGCATTCAATATCCCCCTGGTATTTTTAGTCGATACCATAGGATTTTTACCGGATACCAAAAAGCAAGCACTGGGGCTGGAGAGACATGCCGCAAAACCGATGTATGCGATATGTGAAGCTACCGTACCTAAAATAACGATTTATATTAGAAATTGTTCCAATTGGGGAGAATTGGCTATGGGTACTGAACAGATGGGAGTGGACATGGTTGTGGCGTGGCCTAATGCGCAAATTGGCAGAGTTGATGCTAAGAATGCTTTAAACCAGTTCTATGTACAAGAACTGGGTCAGGAGAAGCAAGAAGCCGTCATTGAAAAATACAACGATATATACCATGCGGGTTCCCGTAATCTGTTTAACGATATAATTGATCCCCGGGAAACCAGAGCAACTATTTTCAGAGCCTTAACCTGGCTTGAAAAGAAAAGTGAAAAGAGACCTTCGAAAAAACATGATAATATGCCGCTTTAAAAAAGATTTGTAGTTTTAAAAATTGTCAGTTTAGAGCGAACGTGGCAACCAAATAAACCGGTCGGACAGTTCAGAAATTATTCGGGAGTATCCTGTAGACCGTATGAGGCAAGATGAAAGAATATCCGAATTTATGAAAGCGCCAATCAGGTAGAGCGCGTCTGCGAATTAAGGTTAATACGTCAAATACTATGGCGTCAATGGAGAGGGCTGCTGCATGGATGAACAAAGATTAGTAAGGTTGATTAAGGATGACGGTATAGCCATTATCACCATCGACAACGGGCCGATGAATGTTTTGACTGAGAAACTTATCTTTCAGTTGGGTGAAACATGTGACACCATAGCCCAAGATCCGGAAATTTTGGTTGCTATAGTGACTGGAGCGGGTGACAGGGCTTTTATAGCCGGGGCGGATATTAAAGAGTTTTCCTTGTTTATGGATCGCACGGAGGAGGAGATGTTAGCCAGTCAAATAAAAAAGCTGGCTTCATTAAACAGACTGGCTGTGCTTGACAAGCCTACCATTGCAGCATTAAACGGTTTAGCCCTAGGCGCTGGATGCGAAGTGGCCATGCTTTGTGATATAAGAATTGCTGAAGAACAAGTTTTATTAGGTCAGCCGGAAATTAAACTGGGACTATTCCCGGGTATTGGAGGCACACAGCGGCTGCCGCGCTTGGTAGGAGAATCCAGGGCCAAGGAACTGATGTATCTCGGTGAACCTATTACTGCTCAAACTGCCAAAGAAATTGGGCTCGTAAATCAGATAGTTCCCCAAGGGGAGTCTTTGCAGGCGGCAACAAAAATGGCTCGAACAATTGCTCAGAGGTCGCTGCCTGCGCTGCGATTTATTAAAGAGGCTGTTAACAAAGGAATGCAACTCTCGCTTGAAGAGGGAATAAAGCTGGAGGCAGAGCTTTTTACCAAAGTATTCCAGACTGAAGATATTAGGGAGGGCGTAGAAGCATTCCTGGAAAAACGGCCGGCCAAATTTAGTAACCGCTAGGAATGTTGCAGGTGTATATAACGTGCTCCAGTAAAAAAATGGTCGTTTCGTGCAATGCTGTGAAAACAGCTCCTAATAAATCAATCTGGAACGTTAGGACGTTTAATGCAAATTTCATCAACATCGTGACGACTAATCCCATGGATAGCATTGGCAAGCAAACTTGCGAACTTTAGTTCTGCAAATAGTTATGGAGGTGCACAATGATGAATGTAACGGATATCAAAAAAATATGTATTATCGGGGCCGGGAACATGGGACATCAAATATCGCTTTCGGCCGCCTTGGCAGGTTATCAAGTTGCCTGTACGGATGTAAGCTTAGAAATCTTAGACAAGGCAGAAAAATTTGCACGTACTTATCTGTCGGAGAGGATTGCCAAGGGCAAAATAAGTCAGGAAAAAGCCGACATGGCCTTGAGCAATCTGAGTTTTACTCCAAGCCTGGAAGAAGCTGCTACGAGAGCCGATTTTGTAATCGAGGCGGCAGTTGAAAAAATTGATATTAAGCGGAAGCTTTTTGCTGATCTGGACCGCATTACACCGTCTCATGCTATTCTAGCTACCAATAGTTCCTTTATTGTAAGTTCAAAAGTTGCTGATGCAACCAATCGACCGGACAAGGTATGCAACATGCACTTTTTCAATCCGGCTCTGGTAATGAAGCTGGTCGAAGTTGTACAAGGACCTCATACTTCCCAGGAGACTGTTGAGATAGCCATGGGACTGTGTGAATCAATGGGTAAAGTGGGGGTGTTGTTAAATAAAGAAATCTATGGGTTCCTCGTCAACCGGATCCTGGATGCTATAAACCAGGAATCCTTGTTCCTGGTCGATACTGGAATAGCAACCCCGGAACAAATTGATATTGCTGTGGTTAACGCCTTGGGACACCCCATGGGGCCATTTCGCTTGATGGATTTAACCGGAATTGATTTGGCCTATTTCGCTAGCATGGAACGCTATCAGGACACCGGCGATCTTAAGAAAAAACCATCCCCAACTATAGTTGAAAAGTATGCCAGAGGTGAATATGGCAAGAAAGTCCAAAAAGGCTTTTATTCCTATTAAAAAAATGATGAGTGAAATTCATGGTTGTCCCTGCGGCGAAAACCTGACGCAGGATATATAGATATATCACCCATTTTCAGGTCGGTCATTTAGGGGCGTCAGTTGGTTTACATTTTGATTTTAGGATACCCGAAGCAGAGCTAAAACCTGAAGATGTTAATTAATGGGAAATTAATAGATTGGAGTGTTTCAAGTGAAGACCCGAGTGACAGAAATGTTTGGAATCCGTTATCCGATCCTACTTTCGGGAATGAGTTATATCAGTACACCCAAGTTGGCAGCTGCGGTATCGAATGCAGGCGGCCTTGGCATTATTGCTACCGGGCCTCTAAGTATTGATGATACCAGGAATGCCATCAAAGAGATCAGATCCCTAACCGATAAACCTTTCGCATTGAATGTGTCACTTCGGTTACCGGGTGCTGCAGAAAAGGCTTCACTTCTTCTTGAGGAAAAAGTCCCTGTCATAAATTACGCTTTAGGCAAAGGGGATTGGCTTGTCAAAGGTGCTCGTGAATACGGTGGAAAGGTTATTGCGACTGTAGTAAATCACAAACATGCTAAGAAAGCGGAAGAATTTGGTGTGGATGGACTTATTGTTACGGGTCACGAAGCTGGGGCTCACGGAGGAAGTGTAACGAGCCTGGTTCTTATTCCCAATATTGTGGGGGCTGTCAAGATACCTGTTATTGCTGCTGGAGGTTTTGCGGACGGAAGGGGTCTTGCTGCAGCTTTAGCCCTGGGGGCAGAGGGGATAGCCATGGGAACTCGGTTCATGACTACGCAAGAAAGCCCATTACATTCATATTATAAGGAATTATCCCTCAAAAAAAGCATTTACGAGACCCTTTATTCGGATCTATTTGACGGTATGAATTCTCGGACTATGGATACCGAAGCTGCCAGGAGAAAATTAAAGCAGGGTATTAATTTCTACGCGGCTTTTAGAAGCTCTCGGGCAAGAGCGAAAGAACTGAATATTCCTTATGCAAAACTTATGATGGAAACACTGTCTTCCGGGTTGAAAAAGACTATTTACCAAGCACGTATGGCTGAAGGCGTTGAAGATGTTCGCCTGGCAATAGAAGAAGGTAACCACGACAGGGGAACCCTCCCGCTAGGACAGGTAGTGGGTCTTATCAACGATATCCCCTCGGTATCAGAATTAATGGAACGCATTGTTGCCGAAGCCTACAGTGCCCAAAAGAAAATAGCTGATCAGATGAGTCAGTAAGAATTATTAACAAATGAGGGTAAATTCAGACGGATCTAACGTAATATCGGGAAAGAGCTGAGTTCCCATTCCAAGACGTCAAACCAATAGTTAGTAAATAACTGAGCAGAGAAATGTTTTGTCTGGCGGTTCTATGAAGAAATTTTTTACAAAGTTGGTGGCGAGAATTTTCGGGAGACCCCAAAAGCTTTACACAATACGATTGGATTGTTAAATATCAAATGCTTGCACGGAGGGGGTATTTTATCGATTAAAACTTCTAGAGCCTGAAAGAGTATAACATTACAAGGAACGTTTGGAAAAACTTGGAGAGTGGAGGTATGTAAAACGCAAATTAAGGCTGCTGTTCTCTATGGTATAATACACATAGTATTATAATTAGGTTGTGACACGATCTCTTGCCACCTATGCTCGGTAATTAATCAAACTCATTTAATATGTAATGTTAAAGTTTAACGCCAATGCACTTATGAATAGTGTTGTTTTCTTATAAAATACTTAAGTAATTCTACGAAAATCACAACACAAATTTCGTCGAAATGTGGTGTAGTTAGTTAAATTCGAGGTTTTTGGATTTTTCTGATTGCAATAAACCGGATGGCCGGTATATATCGGCATTGCCATACGAGCAGTACGATGGCATGGTGCAGTTTGAAAAGAAATATTAATTCAACAATTATCAATAAATAGGGGGTTATTTAATGAATACAACTGATACGCCCACGATTGAAAGTAAAGGTCTTTGGGGAATGGATCGAGTGGGATGGATATGTATCATTGCTGTTTTTCTGGGTATTGTTGTAGACGGAATGGACTATCAATTACTTAATTTCACTATACCCAGTCTTATGAAAGAATGGGGTTTAACTAAGACTGCCTCGGGAGCGCTTGGATCCTATTCATTGATCGGATTGGGAATCGGGGGCATTTTTGGTGGTTGGTTAGCGGACCGTATAGGCCGATCTTGGACGATGAGGGTATCAATAGCGGTTTTCTCATTATTTACTTGTGCTCTTGGTTTTACTCACAGTTTTACTCAATTTGCTACTATCCGTTTTTTAAGCGGTCTGGGTCTTGGTTCAATTTATATGGTAGGAATGTTGTTGGCGGCAGAATATGTTCCAGCCAAAACCCGCGGGGTGTTCATTTCCGCGATGTCAGCGGCTTATTCTATCGGACTCATATGTGCTGCGCTGATATCAGGATGGATGATACCTTTATGGGGTTGGCGGACAATGTTTGTTCTAAGCATAATCCCGGGAGCATTATGTTTTGTTATACTGTGCTTCGTTAAGGATTCCCCGAGCTATCTGGCTGCACGAGCTGAACGCTTGGCGCAAGGCAAGGCGGGAAAAGAAGTAAAAGCTGCGAAACCCCAAAATGAATATGTTATGCTGTTATCCAATCCCAAAACGCGCAAGACTTTTATAACTTGGATTTTTATAGCAATCACTTTGCAGTTCGCGTATACGGGAGCGCAAAGCTGGATGCCAACCTATCTTACCAATGAATTGGGTATTAGTCTTAAAAATGTGTCATGGTATTTAGCCGCATCCTATTTTGCTACGGTTATCGGGAAACTACTGGCTGGCTGGCTGGCCGATAAATTAGGCCGGAGGAAAACCTGGCTCTTTGGCGGAGTCTCTACGGCAATAGCCCTGCCACTAGTAGTCTATTATGCGACACCGGCAACTTTGCCTGTTTTGCTGTTAATATTCGGATTTTTCTACGGAATGGATTATGCCGTAAATGCTACCTTTATGAATGAAAGTTTCCCCACCGAGTTCCGCGGCACTGCTACAGGTGCGGCCCATAATATGGGGCGAGCTGGTTCCACGTTCGCACCTATTATGATTGGTGCAGTTGCCGATTCGTGGTCAATTGGAGCAGGACTTGCACTTCTAGCCATATCAAGTCTGATTTGTGCTTTTCTCGGCGGGTTCGGTGTTAAAGAAAGAATGTACGACCCCAGTGCCGTTGAGAAGCAAATCTAGAGCAATAAATAAATGTTTTGCTGTTACTCATGTTAACAATACAGATAAATTTATAAGATCGGAACGTTGTTCTATTACATAGGACAACGTTCCAAATGATTTTGATGAGGAGGAAAAAATAATGGCAAATCTTGAAAGTCCTTTAGCAGGGAAGATTCTGGAAATCAACATGCAGGTAGGTCAAACAATTACTGAGGACGATGAATTAGTTATCATTGAATCTATGAAGATGGAAAATCCTGTTTTCAATGAAACAGCTGGCACCGTTAAAGAAATTAAGATCAAAGTCGGTGATCGGGTACAGGAAGGCGATATTCTAGCTGTAATAGAGTAATATACTGCCCTGCCCCTCCAAATCTAGGAGGGGTTTAATTGATAACTCAACTTTCCCAGTCGCGAAGAAGCCAATAATATGCGCTGCAAAATAGTTCATAAAAACAGAAGCGAAGCTCCAAAAACCAGAATAATGGAAGTAATCCAAAAGGGTATTAAATAGCTTAAGCAAGACTTGCTTACAAACTTCTATTGATTCCCCCTCTCAATATATATATCTTCACTTTTACCCGTCGGTTCGAGAGAGAACCGACGGGTAAAGAAATTAAATATCTAGGACTCCAAGTATTACCCTGCTAAAATATTTGTAAGTTCCGCAATAATTGCCTTTGGAGGAGAGGCTTGCTGAATAAGAGGAGATGATTAAGCATGACTAAAATAAAATCTCAGATAGAACATTGTATGGAATTTTGTCGTTCGTGCACTCACTTTGATTTTTGCTCGGTGTACTGGGGCACTAAATGCAAACGTCAGGGAGGGAAGGAGATACCGCGCATGAAGACAAAGCCGATTGAAGAAATACAAAAGGTGAATAAGCAGGAAGCGAAAAAGCCGCAGAAGCCAAGGAAGCAAATCATTGAGATGTTTGAGCCGATTAGGACAAAACTGGCTAATTGGTAGAAAAAATGATGGGTGTCTGTTACGACTAATATAGTAGGACCGGCTAGTTGAGAGGAGATTATTTATGGAATTGTTAAGAATGATAACAGCAATGGGGCAAGGAACAGGACTGGCTAATTTTACTCCGGCCCACATTATAATGTTAAGTTTCGGGATACTATTTATATATTTCGGAGTTGTAAAGCACTATGAACCATTACTCTTAGTACCTATGGGGATTGGATGTATCCTGGTAAACATTCCGGGGACAGGTTTAATGGAGGCCGGTGGCCTTTTGTATTTCAATTACCAGGGTATAGCTAAAGTGATTTTCCCGCCATTGATCTTCTTAGGGGTTGGCGCCATAACTGACTTTGGGCCGCTGATTGCCAATCCAAGTACTATTATCCTGGGGGCAGCCGCCCATCTAGGCATTTTTATTGCACTGATAGGAGCTAAACTTTTGGGATTTTCTATGGCTGAGGCTGGTGCTATTGGCATAATCGGAGGAGCAGATGGTCCGATGGCTATATATGTGGCCACTAAACTAGCACCGCATTTGCTGGGCCCGGTAGCGGTTGCCGCCTATTCTTACATGGCGCTGCTTCCCTTAATTCAGCCACCGATTATGAAAGTGCTGGTTCCTTTAGAGGAAAGAAAAATAGCCATGGAGAGAATGCGGCCTGTTTCCAAGCGCGAGAAAGTTATTTTCCCGGTCATGATGATAATAATAGTCCTGGTGTTATTACCACCCATCGCGCCGTTGATTTCCTGCTTGATGTTAGGCAACTTACTTAGAGAATCAGGTGTTAACGATAGAATGGCATCCACCATAGGAGGACCATTCTTAGATATTGTTACCGTATTTATAGCCGTAGCGATTGGATCAACCATGAGTGCTGGAAACTTCGCTAATATTCAAACCCTGAAAATTGTTTGCCTGGGATTGATTGCCTTTTGTACCGGTTCAGCCAGCGGCGTCTTATGGGCAAGACTGATGTGCAAGATGAGTGGAGGCAGGATCAATCCTTTGATTGGCTCGGCTGGTATTGCAGCTGTGCCTATGGCAGCCCGGGTATCACATAATGTGGGGATACAGTTCAACAAACGCAATAATCTGATAATGCATGCCATGGGACCAAACCTGGCAGGGGTTTTAGGGACTGCGGTAGCGGGCGGAATCATGCTTACTTTATTGGGGGTGATTTAAATGACGCCAATTATTCCAGATACTCTTCAAGGTGCGATTGTATTAAGTGTATTTGATTTTATTGCTTGTTTCTTTGTTCTTTGGGGCATCAGTTACTTAATTAGATTGCTTGGTTATATTAGCAATAAGTTTCCGGAGAAACCAAGCGATGCCAAAAAGAGTCTTCACTAAAAATTACACATAAATACGAATTGACCTTACCTAGGTTTGATAGACACGGAGAATATTTGCCAGGGCAGCTAATCCTGAACTAGATTACGGTCATGATCTTTTTAAATTCTTAGGAATAAACAAATTTGAGAAAATGCTTGTTCAACGGGTAGATATGCCCGAGGTGACAAAAACAGCAGTTATTAGAAAAGTGGACGGAGCTATTGACGATCTAATTGATAAACTTGTTTGAGCTTTGCAGTCTGAATGGAACTCCGCTGTAAGTTTGGTGCAGCTTTTTAATAATTATCATAGTGAGTTCTGCCCAAACTCAAATCTTCTGCTAAAAACTCCTCCGATGATCCATCAGACATTTTTACTATCAGCCCACCTCTTGTGCTAATATCTACAGCTAGTCCATTAAGTGGACCATTTTCCCTGTTGAGGGTAACATTTCGGCCCAAGGTTACGTTATTTTCAATCCATTTAGTTCGGAGATATGGATGTCCAACTTGCAAAAAGCCCTGGTAATGTTCCTCCCATATACTGATAAACTCCTTAATTAGGCTCAACCGTGAAACGCGGTGACCGAGTTCAAGTTTTAGTGAAGTGCTGGTTTTCTGACAATCAGGGGGAAGTTGATCTGCTTCCAAATTTGCGTTTATTCCTATACCGATAATTACATACTCTGGATTACTGCCATAAAAACTGCTTTCCGCAAGTATACCGCAGACCTTTTTGCCGTTTATAACAATGTCATTGGGCCATTTTATTCGTGCCTCACAGCCGGTAACTTTTCTTATTGTTTCAGCAACTGCCACTGCGCTCAGAAGTGTAAGCTGGGGAACAAATTGCATACTAATGTTTGGCCTCAATATCATCGACATCAAAATGCCCTGACCAGCAGGACAAGACCACTGGCGTTTCATTCTTCCTTTGCCTGTTTTCTGAAAGCTGCTCATGACTATGGTACTCTCTGCGGCCCCAAATTGAGCCATAAATTTGGCGATGCTGTTAGTTGAAGTAACTTCCCGATAGTAGTATATATCCTTTCCCAGCAGGTTAATATGCTTATATGGCAAGAAACCTTCTTCATTTATGTTATTCATCAAATTTACCATATTGTCTAAATCCTCCTTCTTCTTCCGGGTCAAGGTATCAATATAAGTGAATATTTGCTAAATAAACTATTTGGTAAAAAGTGCCACCTCCTTATGCCCACCGCCAAATGTGAGGTGCAAACGGTGCGCATAAGAAAGGTGACAAAATGTGAGGAAGTGGATATATAATTCGCAGTTAACCTCTGATCACTCTGGGAGTTATCTGCTGATGGACAGCACAAATGGATACCGGGTTCTGATATACCGAACCTACAAATGCTTGGCAGTATTTGCGCAAATCAGTGTAGTTAACTATTTCATCAACCATTCCTGTTTTGGCACAAAATGCCGGTCTGGATTTATCATAGTAGTCTTGAATCATAGCGTTCATTTTGGCGATGGTAGGTTCTAAGGACTTACCATCATCTTGGTCCTTCACAAGCCTTCGGGCGTAAGAAGCAGCAGCTGCCGTCTCGCCATGCATTACATAAACTTCAGTGGTGGCAGTGCCTATGGTGAAAGCATTATTGTTATTGGCTTGTGGGCCTCCCAGCACATAGTGAGCAGCCGCGGTACCTTTTCTCAATAAAATCGTCATCATAGGATTGTCAGATTGTTCTATGGAATATATCAATGACATTCCCAATCCCAGCATTTCCTGCTTTTCAGCGGTGTCACCAACGTCGATACCGGTGGTATCCTGTACCCAGATTAGAGGAATACGATCACGGCCACAGAAGGTTACAAACTCGCTCATCTTGATAAGTCCTTCGCGGTATAGCTTGCCACCAATTCCTTGATAATCTGCATATTTAGGATAGCCAGCCCCTAACGCTCCTTGGTTATTGGCAATAAAACCACAAACGTAGCCATCAATTTTGGCCAGTCCACAGTATACTTCGATGCCATAGTCAGGTTTGAACTCCATGTGCTCACTGTTGTCAAAGAGCCGAGCCAGAACTTCATCCATCGCATAAACTCTTTTCTGATTGAAGGGGACCAAACTATAGAAATCAGAGGCAGGGAATTTGGGTTCAGCAGGATCCGCTACTCTGAAAAAGTCCGGGGCATACGCCGGCATAGCTTTCATATATTTTTTAATTTCGTCCAGAACTGCTTCTTCGGTATCACAAACCTCTCGCATAAAGCCGGTTACATCGTGATGGATTTCAACTCTACCGGGAGGAGTCGTTTTTAATCCACGAGTAGAGTTAATCAGGGCTTCAGCAGCTTCGTCATCAATATAGCCCTTGGGGTTCATACCACCTACGATGCCTGCTCCCCCAACGGCCATATTGGCTTTTTTGTGGGCGATTAATACGGTAGGACTTATCGAGTGATAACCACCACCAGCAGGGTTAGTTCCATATATACCGACGATAATCGGGATACCTAGTTTTTGCAGTTCGGCATGACGGAAGAAGGGCGTGCCGCTGCCTCTGCGGTTGGCGTAAAGCGTATCCTGTTCCATTAACTTGGCGCCACTGCAGTTAAGTACCCATACTAGGGGTATGTGCAATCTTTTCGCAATATCGGTTACCCGCAGAACATTGTCAGCTTGTCCGTTAAGCCACGCACCAGCCATTACTTTATTGTTGGAAGCTATAATGACGGCCCATTTACCATCAATTTTGCCTAATCCGTCAATTACTCCAGTGGTGCCTTCTTCATTTTTACCAGGGTCATAAATAGTATGCAGAGGGCACCAGGTACCTGGATCGACTAAGTACTCCAGGCGCTGCCAGGCTGACATTTCACCTTTGCTATTCATAGCTTCGGTTGCCTTGCCTGCATTTTTAACCCTGTCTACCTCTTTAGCCACAACTGCTTCAGCTTCTTTGATTTCCTCGATATTCTTTTTAAGCTCGCGGGCTAATTGCTTACCGATGGGGGGCATTTCCTTCCAATAAGGATGCATTGCATATCCCATATTAATTCCTCCATTCTATTACCATTAATAGTCGTATTACTAATGCTAGCAGCTGACTATCGGTTGGGCTGGATGCCCATTTCTATCTTAGCGACAATCTGTGAATGGATGTTGGAGGTTCCTTCCAGAGTTTCAAACTGTTTGGCATCGCGCAGCCATCTACCACACGGATATTCGTTTGAGTAACCGTAGGAACCATAGATTTTCATAGCCGCATTGGCACCGTTAACTGCTGCATGACAGCCGAACAGCTTAGCCATGGAAGTAGCCTGTTGGTTGGGCAATTTATTTTCCTTTAACCAAGCAGCGTGATAAACCATATATTTGGCCGCTTCATCTTCTAATTTCATATCGGCAATTTGCTGCTGAATCATCTGATACTCTCCAATTGGTTTACCAAACTGGGTACGCTCCATGGCATATTTAGCAGAACCCTCGGTGCATGCTGCTGAAAGTGCTGCCGAACCAGTGGCACAACCCATACGGGTGTTATTCAACATCCACATACAGATCTTAAAACCGTCATTAACAGGGCCCAATAGATTCTCTTTCGGAATCACGGCGTTTTCAAATACCAGTTCCGAAGTCGGGGCAGTCCACATACCAACTTTCGAAGTAATTGGAATTCTAGTAATACCGGGGGTATTATTGTAGTCGATTATGAAGCAGGATAGTCCTTTTGCGCCGCCTCCTTTTGTAGTGACCGCATAGACAAGACCAACATCGCAAGTATGTCCACCTGATATCCACATTTTGGAACCATTCATCAACCAGTGGTCGCCCTTGTCTTCAGCAAAGGTCTTCATACTGCCCACATCAGAACCAGAGTTGGCTTCAGTTAAAGCAAAGCTTCCTACTGATGTCCCAGCTACCCAGCCGGGTATATATTTCTGCTTTTGTTCCTCAGTACCAAACTGATTAACGGTCATGGCTGGACCCCAGCAGTTACCGCTTATACTTAATCTCCAGGATGTATGGACTTTAGAAATTTCATATAAAGCTAATACAGCTTCTATCCAACCCATGCCATTTCCGCCGTACTCTTCGGGTATGCTCCACCCTAATAGGCCCAAATCACCCATTTTAGTCAGTATCTCGCGGCGATAGTAGTGGTTTTCTTCATCCTGGTCAACATAAGGAGCAATTTCCTTCTCAGCGAAATTGCGGGCCATATCTTGTACCATTTTTTGTTCTTCGGTTAATCCAAAATCCATTGTAAGTATCCTCCTATACAATATATAGATTTTTCACCAGTCTTTAAAGAAGGTATCTATAGCTCGAAATTCTCTTGACTACTACTCAATTACTGCTAAAACATCGCCCTCTTGAACCTTATCACCAATCTTAACCTTAATTTCTTTCACCGTGCCGTCAGAACCGAATATTGGGTTTTCCATCTTCATAGCCTCTAATATTATTAATTCATCATCTTCGGTAACTACTTGGCCAACCTCCATGTTGATTTCAAGTATTTTTCCTGCTAATGGACTTTCAAGATTTGCCATTATATATTCCTCCTCATAATAAAGTTTACTATTTAAATGATGCTTGCTTGTTTGTACGAGTACCAAGAGAATGAAAGGGTCTAATAAAAAACTTATTACTTACCTCCCTTCACAGATGAACGTTCTTTTGAAAACTTTTATGTTTTCTATGAAGCCTACCTATTCTTATAGGACTAATGTTATGTTCACTCATTATAGGTAGTTTTTCATTTTTAGAATAGAGTATTCCTTTGTTAAAAGGGTGAAAAACACTATTAGTTAGACTTAATAAGACCCTTCAAGCTCTCGGACTAATTCTGGATAAAGTATAAAATCCAAAAACTATTCTAAACTATTGCAAAATCTGTGCCACTTATTAGATTAACAAGGGAATAAGCTTGATAGTAGAGTCCGGTGGATTGTTTCGAATCATATCATTTTTAAGCAGACTGGAGTTGCCGCTTACAAAACTGTACGGTGATCCATACAGGTGTATGGATCACCCAACAGAGCATTATTATTGTTTGGGGTAAAATAGACTAGAAGTTCTGTCAACAATCCCTAACCCTGAGATTATATAAAGGCTCGAAATTTAAACGTGCGCCTATTTAAGCAACCACCATGTCGTTTCTTGAGGGAAACAATACTAATAAGCCGTGTGTGGCATGAATATTGCATATTACTCTATCTGATGACCTATACAAACCGCTTGGAAATTAGTAAAATATAGCGGTCAAAAATATGCAAATATTAATAGCAAAAATGGTTTTAGTTAAAGCTGGTAGTGCTATTAAAGGGGGGAGTCCTTTTTCCTTTGTGGATAACATGAAGGCTGCGACAAATACATAATACATCCTGCAAAATAATGAAAATGTTTGGACGATATATTTTAGTGTCAGTGGGGGTTGTGGAAGGGGGATTAGTGAGGAACCGGACTTTAAAAAATAATTATAATGGTTTTACTATTTATTTGTGTGTTAGCAATCACTTCGGGAACAAACACCAGCATTGAGAGGAGATTATTTATGGAATTGTTAAGAATGATAACAGCAATGGGGCAAGGAACAGGACTGGCTAATTTTACTCCGGCCCACATTATAATGTTAAGTTTCGGGATATTGTTTATATATTTCGGAGTTGTAAAGCACTATGAACCATTACTCTTAGTACCTATGGGGATTGGATGTATCCTGGTAAACATTCCGGGGACAGGTTTAATGGAGGCCGGTGGCCTTTTGTATTTCAATTACCAGGGTATAGCTAAAGTGATTTTCCCGCCATTGATCTTCTTAGGGGTTGGCGCCATAACTGACTTTGGGCCGCTGATTGCCAATCCAAGTACTATTATCCTGGGGGCAGCCGCCCATCTAGGCATTTTTATTGCACTGATAGGAGCTAAACTTTTGGGATTTTCTATGGCTGAGGCTGGTGCTATTGGCATAATCGGAGGAGCAGATGGTCCGATGGCTATATATGTGGCCACTAAACTAGCACCGCATTTGCTGGGCCCGGTAGCGGTTGCCGCCTATTCTTACATGGCGCTGCTTCCCTTAATTCAGCCACCGATTATGAAAGCGCTGGTTCCTTTAGAGGAAAGAAAAATAGCCATGGAGAGAATGCGGCCTGTTTCCAAGCGCGAGAAAGTTATTTTCCCGGTCATGATGATAATAATAGTCCTGGTATTATTACCACCCATCGCGCCGTTGATTTCCTGCTTGATGTTAGGCAACTTACTTAGAGAATCAGGTGTTAACGATAGAATGGCATCCACCATAGGAGGACCATTCTTAGATATTGTTACCGTATTTATAGCCGTAGCGATTGGATCAACCATGAGTGCTGGAAACTTCGCTAATATTCAAACCCTGAAAATTGTTTGCCTGGGATTGATTGCCTTTTGTACCGGTTCAGCCAGCGGCGTCTTATGGGCAAGACTGATGTGCAAGATGAGTGGAGGCAAGATCAATCCTTTGATCGGTTCGGCTGGTATTGCAGCTGTGCCTATGGCAGCCCGGGTATCACATAATGTGGGGATACAGTTCAACAAACGCAATAATCTGATAATGCATGCCATGGGACCAAACCTGGCAGGGGTTTTAGGGACTGCGGTAGCAGGTGGAATCATGCTTACTTTATTGGGGGTGATTTAAATGACGCCAATTATTCCAGATACTCTTCAAGGTGCGATTGTATTAAGTGTATTTGATTTTGTGGCTTGTTTCTTTGTACTTTGGGGCATTAGCTTCTTTATTAGAGGCCTCGGTTATATCAGTAATAAATGGCCGGAAACACCAGACACTGGAAAGAAGAGCTTGCACTAGAATAGTGGTTAAATTTGTGAATTACAACTTTCCAACCTAAGAAAACGGTGGTTTAAATCGGCATGGTTGTACCTGTAAGGGGGGACGGGGGGAAAATCTCCCCCTCCTTTTATTGGTTTGGGTGCAGCTTTCACCTTACGTAAATTACCTATCTAATAATGGCACGTTAAATGAGAATAATAAGAACCCACTCTTGCAAGCCATAGCTTGAATGAGGACCTTCACAAAGGAGGAAATGCAGTGACACTTTATAAAAGAAAAGGGGACAGCATTGAAGAAATTAAAACGAAACATAAAAACGGCTTGGTTTTCGTGTATACGGGTAATGGAAAAGGCAAGACTACTGCTGCTCTGGGATTAGCTCTTAGGGCCATAGGGCATGGGCGCAAGGTGTTGATAATTCAATTTATGAAGGGAAGAGATTACGGGGAGACCCTGGCTGCGGAAAAATATTTGCCGGATTTAACCTTATGCAAATGTGGCCAAGATAGCTTCGTAATTAAAAACAATCTTTCACCGCTTGACATTGAACTGGCACAAAAGGGTCTAGAAATTGCCAGAGAGGCAGTATATTCCGAAAGGTACGATCTTGTAATACTAGATGAGATTATTGTAGCCATAAACTTTGATTTGGTTGCTTTGCACGACGTACTTGACTTAATGAAGAACAAACCTGAGATGGTTGATTTAGGATTAACCGGTCGGTATGCTCCTCCTGAAATAATAGAACTAGCAGACTTGGTCACGGAAATGAAAGAGATAAAGCACCCATTTTCAAAAGGTGTTCCAGCTAGAGAAGGGTTTGAATTCTGATAAACAAACCGCTTCAATGGCGTGAAAAAATGCTTATTTAAATATTGTTGTTGATAGCCCAATCTTAAGAAAAAGATGAGTCCTGTGCTAACATTAATCAGCTTTGAGGATGTGATTCTATAATATGAACAGGGTCGAAAAAATATTGAGTGGGGATGTCCGGACAGCTTCCCGCCTAATTAGGGATATTGAAGATGATATTCAGGGAGCTGTCAGCACGATAAAGGATCTTTATCCTCATACGGGCAATGCTCATGTGATAGGTATTACTGGTTCGCCGGGCGCAGGAAAAAGCACCCTTACTGACGGCCTCATAGCTGCGTTTAGGAAAATAGGGAAAACGGTGGGAGTACTGGCTGTTGACCCTACCAGTCCATATACTGGAGGGGCTATACTTGGTGACCGGGTACGTATGCAGCGCCATGCATTAGATCCAGGGGTGTTTATAAGAAGCCTGGCTACCAGAGGCGTCTTGGGAGGACTATCAAAAGCAGTTGGTGACAGTATACACGTACTGGACAGCATGGGTAAGGATATTATTATCGTTGAAACTGTAGGAGCTGGGCAACAGGAAGTCGACATTATGAACCATGCTCATACAATCATTGTGGTATTGGTGCCGGGCATGGGCGATGCAGTTCAAACAATCAAGGCTGGGATAATGGAGATAGCCGATATTTTTGTTATTAATAAGGCCGACCGCATTGGTACAGATAGACTCTTTCAGGAAATAAACATCATGCTGGATATGGCACTGGCACCAACAGTAGGATGGAGACCGCCTATAAATAAAGTTGGAAGCATACAGGACGAAAAAAACTTTGTCCTGGCGATTAAGGAGCTAGTAGCAAAAATAATTGAGCACCGAAACTTTTTGGCTGAGAGTGGCTTACTGGAGGAACGTAAGCGACGCAAAGCAGTATGTGAGCTAAGAGGTGCCCTGGAGGCCTGTATTATTGGGCCCATCTACACAGAGTTGATTAATGACGGGGCTTTTGAGCAAATGATAGAAAAGCTTATTGCAAGAGAGAGTGACCCTCATACGCTAGCCGAAAAAGTAGCAAGAAGATATGTGAAATGATGGAGACTGGTGTGCGTTTAAACATACAAATGTTTGGAAAACAGGACAGTTTTATGTAAGCGCCTTAGAAATAACTTGGTGGATTTTATAACACTAGGCAGCAACCTAGAGACGATAGCTAAGTTAATATGGAAGCTGGCATATTTTTTGCGTCTTTATCAAATGAACAATAACAACGGTTGAAATAGATGAGTTGCCCTAAATTACTTAATGCCGAAATATCATTTTAATTAAATTTAGAGGGAGGTGAAATTAATGGCAAATCTTGAGAGTCCCTTAGCTGGAAAAATACTCGAAATTAACATGCAGGTTGGCCAAGTAGTTACCGAAGATGATGAATTAATAATATTAGAGGCTATGAAGATGGAAAACCCAATATTCGGTTCTGACGGCACGGTGAAAGAAATTAAGGTTAAGATTGGTGATAAGGTTCAAGAGGGAGATGTTCTGGCAATAATTGAATAGGCACAATAACCCAATGATAGAATAGTCTCTCCACCAATAGGAGCGGCTCTTTATCTGAATTAAATTGCTGACGCTAAGTGATAAGAGTGGGAGGTTGTATAATGGATTTTGCATTGACCGATGAACAAAAAATGGTGCAAAAGATGGCCAAGGATTTTGCTGAAAATGAGATAGCCCCTTATGTTGATCAGGATGAAGAAAATCACTTTTGGAGAAGAGAAATATACCAGAAGATGGCCGACCTGGGGCTGTATGGATTTTGTATTGATGAAGAATATGGGGGAAATGGCATGGGGTTCCTTGAGGGAGCTCTTGCTATCGAACAGGTAGCCAAAGTTCATACTTCTTGGCGTATGGCTTTTAACATGCAGGACTGGGGTCCCGGACTGGTTATCCAAAAATGGGGAACCAAAGAACAAAAAGAGCATTATATCCCCAAGTTCGTAAGTGGTGAATATGTAGGCAGCTTCGCGATGACTGAAGCGGACGTAGGATCTGACGTTGCCGCTATGAAGTGCCGCGCAGAAGACAAGGGTGACTATTATCTCCTCAACGGCCACAAAATGTGGATTACCAATGGGACCGTATGTGACCATGGCCTGCTGTATGTGAAGACTGACAAAGATGCTGGAGCCAAGGGAATCACTGCTTTTATTATGGACTACAACCTGCCCGGTATTGAGCGCATTAAAATAAACACCAAGGTTGGTTTATGGTGCTCCGATACTGCAGAAATAGTTTTCGAAAACGTTAAAGTTCCCAAGGAACTGATGCTGGGTAAAGTTGGCCAGGGCTTCACGATCTGTATGGATCAGCTCAATGGAACACGTCTGGGCTGCGCAGCTGGCGCATTAGGCCTGTCCGGAGCCTGCTTGGATGCTTCGGTTAAATATGCCAATGAACGCACTCAGTTTGGTCAGCAAATTGGCAAATATCAGTTAATCCAGCTGCAGATTGCGGAAATGCAGATGGAACACACCGCCCTGGAAGCAATGGTTTACAAAGCCGCCTGGCTCAAGGATAAAGGCCTGCCCAACCAGATGGAAACCTCCATGGCCAAGCTATTCGGTGCTAAAGCTGCAGTTCATGGTGCCAATGAATGTTTGAAGTTGCACGGCTCCTTCGGTTATTCCACCGAATATCCCTGCGGCAGATTCCTCAGAGACTGCAAGCAGTTTGAGACTCTGGAAGGAACATCCAACATGCATACCATGATCGTAGCCAATGCAACTCTAGGATTTGCAAAAAATAGAGCATAATAATGATTAAAGGAAAAGGAAAGTACGAACGGTACAGATAATTCGATTAAAGGTTAGTAAGGAGGAACTGCCGTTGTCATACAGCAATGATGAGCTGAATGCTATCCAGGAAGCCATGGACAACTGGGAAACTGGTAAACTGGATAAAACACTCGCCAAGCAGGGTGAACGAAAAAAACAGTTTATATCCAGCGGATTTAATGAAGTCAATCGGCTTTACAGCCCGTTGGACATTCAGGGTAGTTATAATGAAAAGCTGGGATTTCCAGGAGAGTATCCATTTACTCGAGGTCCGCAGCCGACCATGTACCGGGGCCGCCTATGGACCATGCGTATGTATGCAGGTTTTTCTACTGCCGAAGAATCAAATAAGAGATATAAGTATTTGTTAGAAAACGGTGGCTCCGGTTTATCGGTAGCTTTTGACCTACCCACCCAGATTGGCTATGACTCAGATCATGCCATGAGTGAGGGAGAGGTAGGAAAAGTGGGCGTGGCAATAGACTCTTTGGCTGATATGGAAATTCTGTTTGACGGCATCCCACTGGATAAAGTGTCTACGTCAATGACCATAAACTCACCGGCAACGGTTCTACTAGCGATGTATATTGCTGTAGCCGAGAAGCAAGGGGTGTCTCCAGATAAACTAAGAGGCACCATTCAAAATGACATTCTTAAGGAATATGCCGCACGGGGAACATATATTTTCCCAGTACAACCCTCCATGCGGTTAATAACCAACAGTTTTGAGTATTGCGCTCAGAATGTACCCCAGTGGAATACCATCAGCATTTCCGGTTACCACATTAGGGAAGCTGGGTCGACTGTGGTCGACGAGATTGCTTTTACCTTTGCGAATGGGATTGCCTATGTTAAGGCTGCTATTAAAGCGGGTATGGATATCGATGCCTTTGCCGGACGTCTATCCTTCTTTCTGAATGCCCATAGCAATTTACTGGAGGAAGTGGCTAAGTTTAGAGCAGCGCGCAGATTATGGGGTTACATCATGAAGGAATATTTTGGGGCTAAGAAGCCTACTTCGTGGGCGTTTAGAACCCATTCCCAGACAGCCGGTTCAATGCTAACCGCACAGCAGGTTAACAATAATATTGTGCGAGTTTGTATTCAAGCTATGGCAGCAGTTCTGGGTGGGACCCAGTCATTGCACACTAATTCCCGCGATGAAGCCTTAGCCTTACCTTCGGAAGAATCGGTAATGACAGCTCTGCGTACCCAGCAGGTAATTGCTTATGAATCAGGCATCGCTGATACCATTGACCCCCTCGCCGGATCATATTATGTTGAGGCTTTAACTGATAAAATCTATAACGAAGCCTGGGCCAAGATTCAGAAGATTGATGCCATGGGCGGAGCCGAGAAGGCTATTGAAGAAGGTTACATTCAGAGTGAGATTCAGAAGGCAGCCTACCAGTGGCAAAAAGATGTTGAATCTGGGGAGAGAATAATAGTAGGGGTTAATAAATACCAGGTGGAAGAGCCAGAACCAACCGGATTATTGAAAGTTGATCCTTCTGTCCAGGATGCACAAATCTCCAAATTAAAAGACTTAAGAAGCAAACGGGATAGTATATCGGTAAATAACCGGCTGGATGAACTACGTAAAGCTGCTCAAGGGGTAGACAATATGTTGCCCTATATTCTTAATGCAGTTAAGGCTTATGCAACTGAAGGGGAGATATGTGGGGTTTTACGTGAAGAATGGGGCGAGTACATAGCCCCAGTCACTATATGATTGTAAATATGGAAAATTAGGAGGTTGGGTAGACATGGCAGAAAGGAAAATCAGGATTCTCGTTGCTAAACCTGGTTTAGATGGGCATGATCGAGGAGCAAAAGTAATAGCCCAGGCCTTTAGGGATGCAGGTTTTGAAGTGATCTATACCGGGCTCAGGCAAACCCCGGAAATGATAGTAGCTACAGCAGAACAGGAAGACATCGATTGCATTGCCATGAGCATGTTATCGGGATCGCATATGACCTTGATGCCTAAAGTTACCCGTCTGTTA
Source organism: Syntrophomonadaceae bacterium (assembly GCA_963665865.2). Lineage (GTDB taxonomy): Bacteria > Bacillota > Syntrophomonadia > Syntrophomonadales > Syntrophomonadaceae > PHAA01. Next base: position 1,449,031 of record CAXXWF010000001.1, read on the forward strand.
AGAGAGAAAAAGATGGATGATATTTTGGTCATCGGGGGTGGGGTAATACCCAGCGAAGACATCCCTCTGCTAAAACAAGAAGGAATAGCTGAAGTCTTTCGGCCTGGCACCGTAACCACCAGTTTTGTGGAGTTTGTTAAGAATAATATTAAGAGAGAACCGTAGGGACTTAATTAGGTAGGGGGGTAGCTGTTATGAAAGTGCTCTGTGTTGATCATATAGGGATTGCAGTTAAAAGCATAGATGAAAGTGCTAAGTTTTATACTGAACTGCTGGGGTTAAAGATGGCAGGAGTGGAGATTGTTGAAGCTCAGAAGGTTAAGACTGCTTTTATTCCAACTGGTGAAGCGGAAATTGAACTGTTGGAATCAACTGCTCCCGATGGCGCAGTTGCCAAGTTTATAGACAAGAACGGGGAAGGCATTCAACATATTGCTCTGCGGGTTGACAACATTGAAGTTGCCTTGGAGGAACTAAAAAAGCAAGGGGTTAGGTTAATTGATGAAAAACCACGCCTCGGTGCTGGTGGGGCTCAAATAGCTTTTATTCATCCCAAAGCAACCAATGGGGTGCTTGTAGAGTTATGCCAACGGGATTAATGAACCGCCAGGATTATCTTCTATGGGAGAGTAATTCGACGGGGGAGGAGAAATATCGCAATGGTAATGAATAATCTGGAAAAAATTGAATTACTCAAGCAGAAATCCCTGAAAGTTGAAGAGGGCGGCGGTGAGAAAGCTATTGCCAAGCTGCATGCCAAAGGGCAAATGACGGCTCGCGAGAGGATCCATCTTTTATTTGATGAAGGCAGTTTTATTGAATTAGATAAATTTGTCGAGCATCGCTGTACCAATTTTGGGATGGAGAAAGTAGAGATACCTGGCGAGGGAGTAGTTACTGGATATGGCAAGGTAAATGGAAGAACTATATTTGCATTTGCTCAGGATTTTAGCGTATACGGAGGATCTCTGGGTGAGATGCATGCCGGTAAAATTGTTAAATGTATGGATAACGCCATGAAGGTCGGATGTCCTATCGTCGGTCTGAGCGATTCTGGGGGAGCCAGAATTCAGGAAGCAGTTGACTCATTGTCCGGTTATGGCAGGGTATTTTATAAAAACACCATGGCGTCGGGGGTTGTGCCCCAAATTGCTGCCATTATGGGGCCGTCTGCAGGAGGAGCAGTATATTCTCCTGCCCTGATGGATTTTATTTATATGGTTAAGCAGGATTATGCCCAAATGTTTATTACTGGCCCACAAGTCGTTAAAGCTACTACTGGGGAAGATATAGGAGCCATAGAACTGGGAGGAGCAATGACCCACAATACCAAGAGTGGCAATGCTCACTTTGTGGCTGAAGACGATGCAGATTGCATCAATCAAATCAAAGAACTCTTAAGTTATCTCCCAGCCAATTTTAGGGAGAAACCTCCTGTAATACCGTGTGCTGACCCGATTGACCGTAAGGAGGTAAAACTTAATACCATTATACCTGATAATAGCAACCGTCCTTATGACATGAAAAAAGTAATAAAGATGATTGTTGATAATGGTGAGTTTTATGAAAGTCAAAAATACTTTGCAAAGAACATACTTACTTGTTTTGCCCGTATGAACGGTTCCCCAGTTGGGATAATTGCCAATCAGCCCATGGTAATGGCTGGTTGTTTGGACATTAATGCATCTGATAAAGCAGCGCGGTTTATTAATTTCTGTGACTGCTTTAACATACCGCTCATTACACTGGTTGACGTTCCCGGGTATCTCCCTGGGGTTGGTCAGGAATTTGGCGGAATTATTCGTCATGGGGCCAAGCTGCTGTATGTATATCCACAAGCCACAGTACCAAAAATAACGGTGGTGCTGCAGAAAGCTTACGGAGGTTCTTTCCTCGGAATGTGTGCAAAGGAAGCAGGCTCGGATATGGTAATTGCCTGGCCAACCGCGGAAATTGCTGTAATGGGTACTCCCGGTGCCGCCAAAATTATTTTCAGAGCCGAAAATGATGAAGAACGCCAGGCCAAAACTGAGGAATATATCGAGAATTTTGCTACGCCTTACCAGGCAGCACGACGTGGTTTTGTTGATCAGGTCATAGAACCCCAGGATACCCGAAAGGTAATTATTAATGCACTGGAATTGTTGGCTACTAAAACTGCCGAATTACCTCAAAAGAAGCACGGAAATATGCCATTATAAAGGGCAATCATATAGCAGAGAACGGAAGGGTAGCGGTTTAATATTAGACATGCTGCCCTTTCGTGTATTTAGCTAAAGCATGGAATAATTATTCATCTTTGTTGATGAGGATAAGGATGTAGCCAGGGGTTAAATATTGAATTGCAAAGGAGTTTATATTATGGATTTTATACTCAGCAAAGAGCAGCAACTTATTAAAAACATTGCGCGTGAATTTGCCCAGAAACACATTGAGCCGGTTGTCGAATTAATAGAGAGTGAGAATCGGGTGCCGGAAGAGATTATAAAGGGACTGGCTGAATTAGACTTCTTTGGGCTGCCTTATGATGAAAAATACGGTGGTGCTAATGCTGGCTACGATGGATATGTTCTGGTTTTAGAAGAGTTGAGCAAATCATGTAAAGCGGTAGGATCACTCATTTCAGTGAACACTCTGGGTTTGGGTGCGATTGTTAACTTTGGGAGTGAAAAGCAGAAAGCAAAATATATATATCCCTGCTGCAAAGGTGAATTATTGGCATCATTTGCTTTCACTGAACCAGGAACCGGTTCGGATCCGAAGCAGATAACAACCACTGCGGTTAAAGATGGGGATCATTTTATAATTAACGGGACGAAGCGCTTTATTTCCAATGGAAACTTCAAAGGTCCCATGGTAACCTTTGCCAAAGACGCCATTAGCGGTAAACCAACCGCATTTATCATTGATAAGTTCTGTGAAGGTTATTCGGTATCAGCCCCATGGAACAAAATCGGAAACCATGGCCAGATATTACTAGATATTTATCTTAAAGATGTTAGAGTGTCCGCGGATAATCTCTTAGGTGAGTTAGGGCAAGGCTATCCTATATTGCAGTATGGTATAGGTTTTGGTAAAATTGGTATGTCGGCTACCTGTCTAGGTGGGCTGGCATCTGCTCTGGAGGAAAGCATTAAATACGCTAAGCAGAAAACTCACCGAGACGGAGTTATAGCTAAGTTTCCAACTATTCAGGCCAAAATTGCTGAATTGGCGATAAGCTATGAAGCTGCCCGCTGGCTAACTTACCGACTAGGCTGCATGGCCAACAATATTAAGGATCAAGTTGAATTTATTAAAACCGCAGCTTTGACTAAAACCTTTGTTACCGAAGTTGGCGTACAAGCGTCTAGAATTGCCCTCGAAATACACGGCTCGTATGGTTTGATGGAGGACTATAAAGTGGCCAGAAATTATCGGGATGCCATTGCTGGCCCAATTGTAGAAGGGGTAAGTGATATGCAAAAAATGATTATAGCGGGTATATTGTTAAGAGACTAGAAGTATCAGAATATTAATAATGAAGCCCGTACTGACCCTGGGCATCGTCCTACAACAGAAATATTTTAAGTTTACCAAGGCTTCATAATAATAGTCCTACTACTTTGCTGGGACTGAATATTGCGAAGTCTTTATTTTTTCACCTACACCATCCAACTTATTTTCCGCACCCTGTGAGAAGCTGAAAAATAGATATAAGTAATTTATGACCCCTTATTGCAACAGTAAGTTTGACTTTAAAAACATTGATATGGCTTTTAGATTCTATTAATATTTAACACAAAACCCCTGCTAAAACATGGTTTAACAGGGGCTCTTTGACCGTATAACACCTCTGCCATCAAGCTGCAGAGGTGTTATACTCTCAATATAATTACTTATTATCTTGTTTCAAATCAGGATTTACATTTGTTACCCGATCAATCGCTTTGGAGGGACAATCGTCTTTGCAAATTCCGCAACCTGTACATAAAATATTATTAATTGTATACTGCCCTATTTGGCTTATTGCTTCGACTGGACATATATCTGCACATAATCCGCATGCAGTACATCTTTCTTTATTTATTACATACTCTGCCTTGCCACTCATTATGATTTATCCTTCCAAGTTTGTTTTCATGACTGCGATTATGAATCCTAAGACACATGTTAATTTGATATCTCCAAAGTCATCTGCTGATAGGCATCTCTCATAAATGTATAAAAATCCTCAAAGTCGTTAAAAATTGATCCTTTTCTACCGACAATAAGGTTTTGCGGATCCAAAGTATGCATTGCCTCGATCTGTTCCACCGTGGGCGGTTCAATTTCCTCAAGCTTTTCGGCAACTTTCAAATCCCACCCGACTAGTGCTTTAACGTCCTCAACCTGTACATTGGGAAACAGAGCCGATAAATACATTTCCTTTGTCTCTTTGTCAAATTTGAAAATTGCTTTATCGGTAAGTACAATCTGGGGTCCCTGACCAGGATAACCGTATTTTTCACGATCATCATAGCCGTTTAAATAACCCGGGCTCGTAATGAACTTTAGCTTTTCCACGAATTTCCTTTTGCCGAGCTTCATCATTATAATGGTACGCTTCGCAAAAATCGATAAATCAGTGGCACCACCCGGACCTGGCAATCTGAGTTTAGGATGCTGATAATCGTTGCCATCCCCTGGGAACATTGAACTATTCATATTGCCGTACTTGTCAATTTCTGCTCCACCTAGAATCGCCAATCCAAATCGGCCCCGTTGTAAATCACCTAAGGTCTCAACCATGGAGAAGACACCCGTAGCGTTATCCGTAGTAGGATTGTCGGCTACAGTCCAGGGTATACGACGACTTTTGGCTCCAACGCCTCCACATTCGAAGATTAGGGTTGCGTCAGGTGCGGTGGTTTTCTGTGCCACAGCTCCAGCAATAATAGGTATGCCCATACCAATTACTACTACATCATCATTTTTTATTAATCGGGCGACTGTTGCTACCATAAGTTCGGAATTGGTGTAATCTTTAGCGTAAGCCATTATATTACCCCCTTGTTCACAACGATATCCGGGATAACGCAGTTTTCCTGTTCCATTATCCGGAGCTTATTTAAACGGTCTTTGCCTACCTTTTCAACAAACTGGCTAAAATCATCTAAGTTGTAAATCCATTCTTCAAGCCACTTCAGAAATCCCTCTCTGGTTTTTGCACTTTCAGCCATAACCTTACGGAACGGCATATCCATCCAATAATAGCCGGCTAGACCGTTCGGGTAACTTCCGAACGGGACTTCAACTACGGCATCAACGCAATAACTTGGAATTGCCGTCATATTCGGTATTTTTCTGATTTCACTTGTAGGAATGATCTCCTCGCAGGTAATAATGACTTTTTTAGCAGCGCGAGCTATACTGCTATCGCTCATAGTGACCCCCCAAAGTTGGGAGTTGCCATACATATCGGCTCTCTGAACGTGAATAATTGCCACATCTGGCTGAACGGCTGGGATCAGCGCGATTTGTCCGCTGCCAAAAGGATCGTCCATTACTTTAATGTCTTGGTTTGCTTTCAAAACATCTGTGCCAATCAGTGACTTCGTAGGCATGAAGGGGATACCCATAGCTCCAGCCTGAAAACGCATCGCCATCGTCAGATTGGAATATTCCTTAGTTTCAATATGGTGAGGTATCCCTTCTTCCACCGCGCGTCTATAATTCGGAGAAGATCCGGCGAGGGCCATCCAAAGATAAGGGGCCTCAAGCTTCTTAATACATCCTGCCCCGATTAGCATTTCTGCTGAATCGGAAGATGATTGGCAGACAAAATAAAGGTCCTTTTTCTTCTGGCGGATAATTTCATGACTAGCTGCACAGGACTCCCGGACCAGGATACTGCCAAATGCCAAAGTACACCCGTCTGCAACATAAGTGCTAATCGCATCTTTTAAACTCATACGTTTATCCTGCAAAAGAATTACCTCCAATCCACTATAATCAAAATACAAAAGTGCTTATTCATAAATCTTTTCACCTTCATCGAAAGCACCCGGAGTGTCTAAAATGACTTCGCGCTTGTCAGTTCCTTTAGCGAGTTCTTCTTTGCGTTCCTTATACCATTCATGCTGAATGATTAATTGCATAATTTCGTTGCTGCCGACCCAAATTGTCCCCAGCCTTAAATCACGTAAAATTCTCTCAATAGGATAAACATCAGTATAACCAATACCGCCCATAACCTGCATGCTAATATTCACAACATCCCACATCTCATCACTGGTGTATTTCTTAACCTCAGACACCAACCGCCGGGTATGGTCGGAGTTTAAGCCCGTCTCAGCAATTTCTTTGTCCAGAATCTGGGCGACGACATGCTGAAAACCTCTGGTTGCATCCATTTTCATTATAGCATCAGCGATTTTAAAGCTGACACCCTGGAATTTATTAATGGTTTTTCCAAATGCTTTGCGCTTAGTTGTATAATCAGTCGCAATTTCAAGAGCAGGTCTGGCAGCTCCAAGGGTCAATGCAGCTGTTCCAAATCTTTCAGGCACCATCATTTGATAGAATATAGGAAATGCACCATTAACTTCACCAATAACATTTTCTTTGGGAACACGAACGTTGTCAAAAACAACCCTAGCTGTACCGCCACCATGGCTGCCCATAAGTCCATATATATACTTTGTCTCAACCCCAAATGCCCTTTCAACTAGGAAAACGGTCATAGAGTTTTGGGCACCACCCTCAGGATTTGTTTTGGCATAAACAAGGAAAATATCCGCACCTTCCCCGCCAACGATAAATCTTTTTTGACCGTTTAAAATAAAGTCATCGCCATCACGGGTTGCATATGTGGTAGAACCGAAAAAGTCCGAACCACCACGCGGCTCAGTAAGACATTCAGCAGCAAATATTTCGCCCTTACAGAGTGGGACCAAATATTTCATTTTCTGTTTCTCAGTAGCAAAGTTAAACAATGCTTCTGGAACGACATCTCCTGATACACCGGCGGCACAACCGAACATTAAACCTAAAGCTCCCAATTCTTCAGACACGATCAGTTGTTCTTTCCAGCCCATGGCTCTACCCCCATACTTTTTGGGAACCCTGATTCCATAAAGATTTTTCGCACCAACCGCCTTTAAAAACTCCCGGGGGTATTTGATTTTGTCTGCATGCACGTCCAGCACGTATTCCCGTGGAATAGATTTTACCACCTCTCTTAGGTCTTTCTGCAACTGGAGCTGTTCTACTGTTAATAACGAATCCATTCTCCTGTCCCCTTTCATATTACGATATTTATTACGCGTAATAGATTCTGCCATTATTATATCTAATTGATTTTCGAAAGTATATAAAAAACTTTAGCCTTTTTAACAAATATTATGCGGACAGTGATAACTTTCATTATTTACAACGCTGACGCAATGCGTTTCCATTACCTATATTACGGTGCGTAATAAATGTAATATTGCTATTACAACGTATTAAGGAAAAGCTGTATATATGCTATACTTATTAGAGCAAAATAAAAAAGGAAAGAAGATATGAGTCTTAATAAACTTGGCAATAGGATTCAAACTGCCAGAGAAGAAAAAAAAATGAGCCAGGAGCAGCTTGCACATGCAATTGGTTGCTCCCAATCCGCTCTCTCTAACTATGAAAAGGGCAAACGCCGCATATATTTGTCCCAATTAGAAAAGCTTTCCGAAGTTTTAGATAAGCCGATTGATTATTTTATGGAAGTTTTAGAAAGTGACAACCTCGAACTACCGTCATCAAATATGCAGAACAATCTGATACTAATTATCATGAATAGTCTATATCGTTTAGATCAAGAGAATCTGAGCGAGGTTTATGATTACATAAAATATTTGATGTGGAGGCGTAAAGAGCGGAGGGGATAGCAATGGATCTAAGTCTAAATGCTGAGCAAATTAAATTGGTCGAAACCATACGGGAACTTGCTCAACAAAAAATTAAGCCTTATTACTTAGAAAATGATTTTTCGGCAGACAAAGATTTTGACTGGTATCTCATAAGATTATTAGGAGAATTGAATCTTATCTGCCCCACCATACCTAAAGAATACGGTGGCCTTGGGCTCGATATGATGACGATTGCTCTTATTATGGAAGAACTGGCTGCGGCTTGCCCAGGTTTAACCGCAATTGTGCAGGCCAATATTCATTCTGTCCAGCCCATTTTACTGGCAGGAAGCAAGGAACAAAAGGCATATTTTTTGCCAAGGCTGACTGGCAAGGACGCCTGCTTAAATTCCTTTGCATTAACAGAGCAATCAAGCGGCTCAGACATCAACTCAATGTCCACTTTTGCAGGGATAACCCCTGAGGGCTACATAATAAATGGCAGCAAAGATTATATTTTAAACGCTAAAGAAGCTCAATATATTACGGTATTTGCTTTTTGTGATACCCTCCATAAAAAGTCGTCCATGCGCTGTTTTATTATTCCTACAACAACTCCGGGCATAAGCACAGGAGACGTTAAACACATGGCAACCTTAGGTTACGCCAGGGTAGCAGAAGTTGTGTTCGATAATGTGAAAATAAATCCTCAAATGGTTCTAAAATCAGATCAGCTTTTCAGCGGTTATCTCTTGTTATCCCAGACCTTAGATATCGGCCGCGTACTTACCGGGGCTACTGCGGTTGGAATTGCACGCGCCGCTTACGACCTGGCCTATGATTTTGCCAATCGCAGGATGCAGTGTAACAAACCTATAAGGGATCATCAGGTTATTGCTCATTCACTGGCGGATATGGCAACTAAAATTGAAGTGGCAAGGTTAATTACCTGGAAAGCCTGTTGGTTAGTGGATAAGGGAGATGACTTTACTATGGCGTCTGCAATGGCAAAGCTTACGGCCACAACAATTGCTTTACAGGTAGTTACAGCAGCTGCAGAAATCCTGGGTGCCAGGGCTCTAATTGAAGGATCAGAGATGGAGCGTTTATTAAGGGATGCCAGAATACAGAAGACGATCGAAGGAACTAACCACATTCAGCGAAATATTATAGCTTCGTTACTGTAATTGACAGTTATTTATGGCTATAGGCAATTAAATCACCCATATGACTATCCCCATGTTCGAATGAGACTCTTTATATACTTATATCTATTAAATTATTGAGATTGGGACTCTTGATTTCTTTCCATTTTGGGCTCCTAACTAGCATAAGGGCATTGGAAGGGCATATCCTACTATATATTGAACATTTTTCCCTATTTTTTTCTGTTGAGAAATGCCTGAAGCGCCTGTTTGTGTTCGTCAGTTTGAAAGCAGATACCCTGAGCAAAAGCCTCAATTTCCAACATAGTAGTCAAATCACTGTTCAGGCTTCGATTTAGCATCGATTTATCAAAGGCAAGAGCCTTTGCAGATCTATTGGCCATAGTTTTGGCCAGATTCATAAAAGTCGATTCTAATTCTACTAATGGAACAACCTGGTTGACCAAACCTATTTCTTTGGCCTCCTGGGCACCAACCATACGGCCTGTAAATACAAGATCTTTTGCTCGTGCCAGACCAATTAATCGGGGCAGGAAATACATGCCTCCGAAGTCAGGTACAAAGCCAAGATCGATAAATATTTGTGAAAACTTGGCTTCTGTAGCCGCAATAATCATATCCCCAGCCAGAGCCAAATTAAATCCTGCTCCGACAGCTATTCCATTAATGGCAGATATAATAGGCTTATCAAGGTTGACCATAAGCATCAAAAGACGATGAAGGTGACGAAGGCGTTCCCTGCCAGAGATTGCATCAAATCCAGCGCCCTGTTCTTTAACATCACCACCGGCACAGAAAGCTTTGCCGGCACCTGTAAGGACTACAACCTTTGTTGCTGCATCTTTTGTAATTTCTTCAAAAGCTAGGCAAAGCTCTTCCCGCATGAGCAAACTTAATGCATTAAAAACGTCTGGTCGATTTAATGTAATGACCATAACGCCCTCTGATTTATTGACTAAAATTGTTTCGTACAATTTTACTCCCCCTAATTATATTATCATATCCTATTATTGTTGAAAGAAAAGTGCATTTAAATAACAAAGCCAATAAGGAATAGTCGTTTATATATGCAGATTCCAGTGTAAGAGGCGATGGAGATTACGATATAATTGAAATATACTCGTTGGGGAGACTCGCATAAGGAAATTTGATTAGACTTTCATAGGGAGGTTGTAAGTTGTATGCAGGATATAAAAACAATATGGGTAATAGGAATAGGAGGCGTGGGCGGATATTTTGGAGGGCGGATAGCTCATGCTCTAAATGAAACTAATGACAAACGGCAGGTCTATTTCATGGCCCGCGGGCAACATCTTAAGGAGATACGAGAAAACGGGCTGATATTACAGCACAATGATGATATTATGATCTGCCGTCCAACTGGAATATCAGATAATCCGGCATCTTTTCCAACACCAGACCTCTGTCTATTGTGTGTGAAAAGCTATGATTTGGAAGGGGCTATACACAGCTTAAGTCCGTATATTCGCGAGGATACTGTCATTATACCCCTGTTGAATGGATTGGATATATACCAACGTACTCGTAAGCTTCTTGATAAAGGTATAGTTCTACCGGCGTGTGTGTATATAACAAGTTATATGGAGAAACCGGGCAAGGTAGTGCAAAAAGGACCGGACGAACGGGTAGTGTTAGGCCTTGATCCACAGTTTCCGGGCTTTGACCCCGCTAATTTGCTGGCCTTTTGCCAGGAGATGGGGCTGGATTTCAAATGGCAGGATGATCCTTATGTAGCTATCTGGAAAAAGTATCTCCTAGTGGGGTCTTTTGCGCTAGTAACGGCCGCCAGTGGCATGAGTTTTGGCGAGGTTTTAAGTGATGCGGAGGAAAGAGAAAATCTTAAAGGTGTAATGAATGAAATCATCCAGTTGGGGCAAAAAAAAGGCATTGATTTAAAAGCGGATCTTGTCGACCAGACTATTTCCTTTACCAGTCGTGCTCCCTATGATGCCCGCAGTTCTTTCCAAAGAGATTTAGAACAGGAGCGGGGCAAGGCTGAAGGAGATATATTTGGAACTACGATTATTCGTATGGGAAGGGAGTTGAGTATCCCTACTCCTATCACGGCAAGAATGATCCGACAGATCGAAACACGCTATCGTTAACGAGAGAAATCAGGAGGTGAAATGCTCGCGAAAATGCGAAGAGGGGATGATCGGTTGTTGCCGGATTATGTTTGAGTATGCTGATGCGGAGATAGGATTGCCAGAAAAATAATATTGACTATAGTAAAATACTAATTAAGGAAATGAGTCATCAATATATTTAAGGAAGCTGACAGATATTTTGAAACGAATTGGGGGGTAAAAATATGGCATATACTGAACTACAAAGTGGCCGGGTATTTTATCAAATGATGAGTTCCCAGTCCGGAGCAAGAGGCAGCCTGCTTTTTCTCCACGGAGCCGGAGGCAGCAGCAAGAAATGGACCAGACTACTGGATGCGGGCATGAATGGCTGGAACATGGTGGCCCTTGACCTGCCCGGACACGGGGAATCATCAGGCAATCCCCTGGAACAGATCTCCGCTTATGCCGGCACAATCAAGGAATTTCTGGAAGTTAGCGCCCTACCGCGGCCTTTGGTTATAGCTGGACACTCTATGGGAGCAAGCATATCATTGCTAACAGCCTTGAAATACCCCGATATCGTAGATGGACTAGTGCTAATAGGAGCCGGCGCCCGGATGTCGGTCAACAAACAAATGCTTGAGCAACTAGCCCAAGGTACTTTTGATACCGGATTCCTTAAAATCTCGTACGGCCCGGATACGCCTGCCGAGTTGCTTCAATCCGAGCTGGAACAAATAGCTAAAGTTCCCCAGCGGTACCTTTATATAGACTTCAATGCATGCGATAGTTTTGATGTTTCTGAACAGCTAGGATCACTGGCTATACCTGTCCTCATTTTAATTGGAGATAAGGATAAGATGACTCCGTTGAGGAATTCCGAGTTCTTGAACACAAACATTGCAGATTCAGTTCTCAAAGTAATACCTGGTTCAGGCCACAACCTGATGCTAGAAAAGCCTCAGGAAACCAAGCTGGCTATTCAGGAATTTTTGAATGAGAAATTAGCATGAGCCTTTTTAACGCAAAACTTCCGATTGTCATCTAAAAGGTAAGCGTAAAAAAGCGGACACCGGTTTGCGATTGACTTGCCGCCCCCTCATTTGCATTTCCGCCGTGATTCTACGGTAACCGCAAAAAGGGAGGCGGTATGTATTTCGTCGATTAGTCGCATGTCGTTAAGATCTGCCTGAGGTCATGCTACAGTCGGCGGTGCCGGTAAAGGTTGGTCCGGTTGACCGTCAGCAAGTAAGCCTGCCGGGCAAGGTTAAGTGATCTCTGAGGGAAAACTCCAAAGCCTATTGAATCACGGTAAAGCCAGCGTGACTTTACAGACGGGGGCCTGCACGTGGTACACTTGGCATCCCGACGGAGCATCCCTCTTGCACTTGTTCCTAGCTCACTCCATCAGTAGATTATATTGTCCACATGTGGGGTGGATGTCAAGTCCACGATAATTAGCAGTAGAGTTATACGGTTTGGTACCTAATCTTTTCGCCGTTACTCTCCAAAAACTCACCCTATCATAACTCACTGGGTCATGCCCATTCATTCCTCAAATTCTTCCTTCCACGCTTTGATATAACTGTTCCACTTTTGCTTTTACCTGAACTATCCTCGACAAGGTTGTAGCCTGCCATTTTGTTTATCTGACGTGGATTATCGAATCTCATCGGGTATGCCATTTCACCTAAAAACTAGCCACTGTCACTACTCCTATACCTGGAACGCCAATTATTATCTCCCCAAATCCTATGTCAGCCAATGCCAGATCCATATCAAAATCAGTAGGCTGGTTTCTACACAATTTTAATTACCAAACCACAGTGTCAGATCTTCGAGAGCTTGAATATCGACCTTTCTACATAGTTATAATTTTTATCGGGAATTTAGGATAGTAGCAGAATCAATATATTGAGATGGGTTAATACGCTTATCTATTCATGTATTAATTACAGGTGTACTGAATGCCATACACCTGTATGGAGTTAAGAACAACAACTTTATTCCTTGGCCGAAATCAGTCTTAATATAAGTCGTGTATACGCGGTTATAGGAAAAAAAACCAGTCTCTAATTTTTGGCATGTAATTTGCGTGAAGAAATAGTAGAAATTAAGACAGACATGGTCAGATGTGACTAACACAAAATACATAGGAGGTGGTATGTGAGTATCAAATACTAACAATGTGTTATGTAAATGCAGCCAATTTAAATCGAATTGACCGGTTACAGGAAAACACAAAGAATAGGAGGATGGTTTTTTGTTCGCTAATGAATATAGAAATAAGCTACGCACCCCGGAAGAAGCGGTAAAAGTCGTTAAATCAGGTGATTGGGTTTTTATGAGTCATTTTGCCATGTTCCCGCAGGCTTTAGATGAAGCCTTATCCAAGCGGGTTGGTGAGGTAAAGGACGTTATGGTTAGAGCCGTGTGCGCTACCGTATCCCCTAAAATATGTGCTGCAGATCCAGAGAAAAAGAGTTTCACATATCATAGCGGCTATTTCAGTGGGCATGAAAGGAAACTGGGAGAGAAAGGCCTTTGCTATTATCTTCCGGGCAATTATAGCGCCAGTCCTGTAAATGTACGCAATGGAAATGCGAATCCGCCAAATGTAGCTATGATACAAACTACCTCGCCGGATAACAACGGATACTTCAACTTCGGCACCTCAGCTTCCTATGCGCGGGCTATCTGCGAAACGGCTGATGTCGTTATCCTGGAGGCTAATGATCAAGCTCCTTGGGTATATGGTGGAGAGCAGGAATCTATCCACATTTCTGCAGTGGACTATATAGTCGAAGCAAGCTATGCGTTGCCTGAGTTACCATCAAGTACGAAAGTAACCGAGGCTGAATTGGCAATCGCCAAAATATTAATTGAAGAAATTGAGGATGGAAGTTGTTTGCAATTTGGCATAGGGGGCATGCCCAATACTATAGCCAAAATGATAGGTGAAAGCGATCTGAAAAATTTAGGCATTCATTCAGAAATGGCTGCTACTTCATATATAGATCTGATTTTAAAAGGCAAAGTCAATGGAGCCAAGAAGAATATAGACAGATATAAAACTACCTTTACGTTTGCCATGGGTACGAAGGAGCTTTATGCTTTCCTCAACAGAAATCCTGCTTTTGCTACCTACCCGGTGGATATAACCAATGATCCGGCCCGGATTGCCATAAACGATAAACAAATTTGTATAAATAATACGGTTGAAATCGATCTGCTGGGCCAGATAAGCTCGGAATCATCTGGGACTAAGCAAATATCCGGCACCGGAGGACAAATGGATTTCACTTTGGGAGCCTCCCAGTCCAGAGGAGGTAAACCGTTCATCTGCTTGAGTTCAACCACCACACATGGTGGCCAGCTACTCTCTAGAATTGTTCCTAACATAAAGACTTTCTCTGCCGTTACTTGCCCTCGATCATTCGCTCCGACGATCGTCACTGAATATGGAAAAGCAAATGTAGTTGGTAAGTCCACATGGAAGCGGGCTGAAATGTTGATAGGGTTAGCCCATCCAGATTTCCGTGATGGTCTGGTAAAAGCCGCTCAAGAACAGGGTCTCTGGACCAGGACAAGCAAAATTAATTAGTGCAAATTTCTTATAGGCCAGTCGGGTTTATACTCGACTGGCTATCATATAAGGCTAGAATAAAAAAAGCGTATTTAAATAAAAAATACAAATTAAGGATTGTCGTTAATACTAGAGAAAATGATTATCAGGTGAAATTATTTCAGACGATGCTACTTTCTCTGCAGATGGTCGAAAGGAGGCTAATGGAGTGTCTTACCGAGACAAAGACTATAAGTTTATCAAAGTGACTATTGAGGGTGAAATCGCCATTATACAGTATAACCGTCCTGAGGCACTGAATGCTGCCAATGCTCCCCTAGTGATGGAGCGCAACGAGGCTTGCTATGAAGCCGGTCAAGATCCGGAAATCAGGGTAGTAATTATGACCGGTAATGAAAAGGCTTACAGCGCTGGCGGTGATTTGGCTGCTATGGCTAATTATGGGGTAAAAGAAGCCCGGGAGTTTGCTGACAAGGTAGTTGCATCGAGCCTAGCCCTGACTAATATGCCCAAACCCACTATTGCTATGATTGCTGGCTTCTGCTTCGGGGGTGGTATGGAAAACGCAATGGCCTGCGATCTAAGAATTGCTGCCGATAATGCCAAATTTTCGCAACCGGAAATTAATGTGGGGATATTCCCTGGCGCGGGTGCTACCCAGAGACTACCGCAGCATGTATCACTGTGTAAAGCCAAAGAAATAGTATTTTTGGGAGAAGTCTTTGATGCGCAGACGGCTCTTGATCTGGGATTAGTAAATAAGGTGGTACCATTGGATCAATTAAAGGAAGCTACCATGGAGCTGGCCCGCAAATTGTGTAAAAAACCAGCCTTTTCTTTAAGAATGGCCAAGGAAGCTCTTAATGCCGCCTGGAGTACTAGCTTGGAAAAGGGAATGCAAATTGAGACTGATGGATGGGCCATGACCTATGGAACCAAGGATCAAAAAGAGGGTATGAAGGCGTTTTTAGAAAAACGCAAACCAGTCTACACCGGTGAATAGTAATATTAGGAGGAATCGTTATGGAATACAGGTATAATGTTCGAGATTTGAAGTTCATCTTGAAAGAATGGTTGCCGACCGAGGAAGTATTAGCTTGTGATCGATTCAAGGAATACTTTGGCATTGACGATGTTGATCCGATTATGACCGAAGCATATAAAGTTGCTCGTGAGGTAGTTAGTCCCATTAACGCCGAAGGTGACAAGAATCCGGTTACATTTGAAAATGGCATAGTTACCAACCCCCCTGGTTATAAAGAAGTTTTCCAATTTCTGCAGAAAAACGGATGGGGTTCCAGCAGTGAATGTATTGAACTAGATGGCGGGATGCCTTTACTATTATATAAAGCTGCCGCTGAGTTAATTTCTGCAGCCTGCCCGGCCATGGGCTCCAACATCAAGCTAACCTCAGGGGCAGCCAACCTGATCATTGAATTCGGAACTGAAGCGGATAAGGAAAGGTTCATACCCAAAATGCTCAGTGGTGATTGGCAGGGAACCATGAACCTGACAGAACCTTCTGCCGGTTCTGACGTAGGTGATGCTTTGACCAGATCATATCCGACTGAAGACCCCAGAGTATGGAAGATAAAAGGCACCAAAATGTTCATTACCGCTGGAGACGGTTCCATCTGTGAGAACACTATTCATATGGTTCTGGCACGTCCACCCCAGGGAGCCAAGGGTTCATCAGGTTTGGGTCTTTATATCGTTCCCAAGTTTTGGGTCAACGAAGATGGTAGCATGGGTAAATCCAACGATGTTACCACTATTGCCATAGAACATAAGATGGGACTTAACGGGTCGGCCACCTGTATGTTGAATTTCGGAGAAAATGATGAGTGCTATGGGGTTATGGTTGGTAAAGCAGCTGATGAGAAGGGACGCTCCAAAGGCTTAGCCATGATGTTTAATATGATGAACGAATCCCGCATTGGAACTGGACATAATGCTAATAATCAGGCTTCCGAAGCTTATGCTCTGGCATCCCAATACACTATTGACCGCGTTCAAGGCTACATTAAAGGTGAGCGGGTACCCATTATTAAGCATGCTGATGTTAGAAGAATGCTTCTGGACATGAAAGCACATACCGAAGGAATTAGAGCCATGATATTCAAAGGATTCTATAACTTGGATATAGCGGGGAATTCCAGTGATAAGGCCAAAGCCAAAGAATGTGCAGATATTGCCGCCATATTAACACCATTGGTAAAGTGCTATGGAAGTGAAACCGCAGTATTGATGACTGCTGAGGCCATTCAATGTCTGGGCGGGGTAGGATATACGAAAGAATATCCGGTAGAGCAGTATATGCGCGATTCCAAAGTATTAACCATTTGGGAAGGAACCTCATTTATTCATGGTAACGATCTGGTGGGACGTAAGATGACCATGGATAACGGTGAACCTTTCAAGAAGTGGATGGGTAGCATCAAGAGTTTTATTGATACCAATAAAAACGAAGCTGGTTTGGAGAAGGACATGGCTATGCTAGAAAAAGCCTACCAATCTGCAGTAGAGGTTTGGCAAACCATTGCATCATGGCAGGCCGATAAAAAAGGTGAATACGTCAACCTATATGCAATTAGGACTTTGTTCGTTTTTGCCCAACTATATGTGGCCATGTGTTTGATGGAGCAGGCTATTGT
Organism: Syntrophomonadaceae bacterium; assembly: GCA_963665865.2. Taxonomy (GTDB): domain Bacteria; phylum Bacillota; class Syntrophomonadia; order Syntrophomonadales; family Syntrophomonadaceae; genus PHAA01. Next base: position 1,466,374 of record CAXXWF010000001.1, read on the forward strand.
TGCTAGCAAGACCATTGCTGGATTACCTGATGATCATTTTGACCTTAACTTCTACAAAGGCAAAGTGGCTAGCGCTCGCTATTATGTTAACAACTCGTTACCCAACGTGTTCACTCTGGCCCTGGTTATTAAGAATGCAGATACCTCTGTACTAGAGGTCCCAGAAGAAGTATTAATCGTAAGCTAAATTATTTAAATGAATTGGAGGGGTAATTAGAATGAGAGATATTTATTTGGTTGAAAGTGTTCGCACCGGTATTGCCAAAGCAGGCAAAAACTCCTGGTTTGCTAACCTGAGAGCGGATGATATGGCGGCTTTGGTTATGAACGAAGTAATGCGTCGGGCAGGTCTGGAAGACAAAAAAGAAGAACTCGATGGTGTTATCTTGGGTGGAACTGCCTTGGTCAACGATATGGCCAGCAATATTGGGCGCTATTCAGTTATCATGGCAGGTTTCCCGTATAGTATTCCTGGCTGTACAGTGGACCGCTTCTGCTCCTCCGGTGTTCAGTCTATTTTCAATGCTATAGCTGAAATCAATATGGGTTGGGGATCCGAGCTTATGCTGGCCGGCGGCGTTCAACACATGACCCATGTTCCCATGGGCTTTGGAAATCTGCACAATCCGCGCTTAGGTGAATTCACCGATGATAATGCCAAGAGCATGGGATGGACCGCAGAAATGGTAGCCCGCAAGTATGGCATCACTCGCGAAGAACAGGATCTGATGGCGATGGAAAGCCATGCTAAGGCTCATAAAGCAACTGAAGCGGGCTTATTCAAAGATGAGATATTGCCCATAGAAGTAGATGCACCCCAAAAGGATGAGACCACCAAGAAAATGATAGTTGACCGGGATCAGGGAATCAGACCTGATACTACCATGGAATCCCTAGCCAAAATGCAGCCGGTGTTCTTAAAAGACGAAGCTGCCACGGTTACGGCCGGCAACGCCAGCCAGACCAACGATGCTGCCGCAGTAGTGCTGGTAGCCAGCGGGGAAAAATGCAAGGAATTGGGATTAAAGCCCAAGATGAAGCTGATAGGATTCAAGGCGATAGGCGTTGACCCCGTCTATATGGGCATTGGACCGGCTGTGGCCATCCCGATGGTTCTGAAACAGGCCGGAATGACCATTGACCAGATCGATATTTGGGAAATCAATGAAGCTTTTGCTGCCCAGGCAGTTTATTGCACCAAGGAACTGGGCATCCGTAACCATCCGCTTCTTAATCCCAGGGGCAGCGGAATCGCTTTAGGACATCCACTGGGCTGTACAGGAGCTCGTATCGCAACCACCTTAATGCATGAGATGCCTGCCTATGGCGCCAAGTATGCAGTTGAGTCAATGTGTGTCGGACATGGTCAGGGTGTTGCCGCTATTTGGGAATGGGTTGGCGATAAATAATACAGGACAAAGAATTGCTTGGAACTACCAGCATTAGTGCTAGTAGTTCCAAGGGTATGTGAAAAATAGTATTATCAAAATAGGAAAAGGAGTGAAAGATAATGGCAGTGAAGGAAATTATGGTAGTAGGAGCAGGTTTTATGGGAGCAGGTATTGCTCAGGTAGGTGCCCAAGCTGGTTATACTATGCGGGTGTACGATATTTCTCAGGCAGCGGTTGACAAAGGAATTGCTTCTGTAGCGAAGATTCTTTCCAAGAATGTTGAAAAGGGTAAAATAACTGAAGAAGCAAAAAAGGCTACCATGGCTTTGATTATTCCTAGCCTGGATCTGGCCGACGCCAAAGATTCCGATTTAGTAATTGAAGCAGTATTGGAAAATGAGGCGCTAAAGAAAGACATATTCCAAAAGTTAGATGGCATTTGCAAACCGGAATGCATTCTGGCCACTAATACTTCCTCCATCCCCATTACCCAGTTAGCCGCTGCTGTCAATAGAGCCGACAAATTCATCGGTATGCATTTCTTCAGCCCAGTGCCGGTTATGAAACTGTGCGAAATCATTCGCGGTATGAAGACGTCCGATGAAACCGTGGCCGTCACCAAAGAAGTTGCCGATAAGATGGGCAAAGTCACCGTTATTGCCAAGGATGTTCCTGGATTCATAGTAAACCGGATCAATTCCGCCATGCGGAACGAGGCATACAGATGCTTGGAAGAAGGTGTAGCAAGCGTTGAAGATATCGATAAAGCTATGAAAAATGGTGCCAATCATCCTATGGGACCTTTCGAACTGGCTGATTTCGTGGGATTGGATGTTGGATTCAACGTTATAAAAACTCTCTATGCCGGATACAAAGATGTACGGTTTGCTCCCAATGCCACTTTGGAGAAACTGGTAATTTGCGGCGATCTGGGCAGAAAGAGCGGCAAAGGCTGGTATGATTATTCCTCCGGAGAGAGAAAACCCAGAAACGACGTTAAATTCTAGCCAATAGAGAGCGGGATCAATTATGGTTTTTAGTACGAGCCTGGTTGAAAATGAGACTCGCACAGATTGCAACATGTAAAAAGCTGATGGTTACGGTTTATCCGGCTGAAGCCACAGGATAGACCGTAACCACTACGGTTGATAGACCCCGGAAAGGAGGTAGTATTTAGTGTCATATAGGGATAAGAAATATAATACCATGCTGGTTACGGTCGAAGATCATATTGCCATCGTTCAGTTTAATCGACCGGAAGTATTAAATGCTATAAATAATGAAGTGAACCGGGAACGTGCGGAGATATTTACCGCACTGGGGAAGGACCCTGATGTCCGAGTGGTAATACTTACTGGCGGCGAGAAGGTATTTAGTGCTGGCGGTGATTTAGCGGCTCTTTCTCAGTATGGAATAGTAGAAGCCCGGGAACATGCCGACAATAACTATGCTGGTCAGAAGGCACTGGCGGAGATGCCGAAACCGACTATTGCAGCCATAGCAGGATATGCCATGGGTGGTGGTGCAGAGAATATATTGTTGTGTGACCTGCGTATAGCCGCGGATAATGCAAAAATTGCTCTTTCGGAGATTAATGTCGGCATCTTCCCGGGTGGGGGTGCGACCCATCGGTTACTGCAAAGTGTATCAATGTGCCAAGCCAAGGAAATGCTCTTCTTTGGTGGTATGATAGATGCCCAGACGGCTCTGGAGATGGGGTTGATCAACAAAGTGGTCCCAGTATCCGAATTATTGAGTACCGCTAAAGAATGGGCTCAAAAATTAGCCAAGAAGCCTCCCTTCACGCTGAAGATGCTCAAAGCAGTCGTGCATGCCAATTGGGGCCTGGATACCGAAACCGCCATGAGAGTGGAGCACGATGCCTGGACGGCTATCTTCGGCAGTGCAGATGCCAAGGAAGGCATGCGAGCCTTCGTTGAGAAGAGAAAACCTGAATACAACGGCAGATAGGTGACAAGCATTACCTTAAGCCCAGGAAAATAGGAGGGAACAACATGAGAGAAGTTGTCATAGTTGACATGGCCAGGAGCGCTGTGGGAAAGATGGGCGGAACCATTAAGGATGTACGTCCCATTGAATTGCTTTCCCAAGTTGCCACGGCAGTAGTGGAACGTAATAAAGCCAAGGTTAAAAAAGACATGTATGATTATGTTATTATGGGTCAGGTTAAACAGAACAGTGAATGTGCCAATATCGCTCGGAATTTGGTGCTGAGAATTGGTCTGCCGGAAGAGACTCCCGCAACCTGTGTTACCATTGCCTGCGGTTCAGGGCTTCTTTCTATAGAAGAAGGTGCCGAAATGATCAAGAACGGCTTTGCCGACGTGATACTGGCCGGAGGAGTAGAAGCCATGAGCGGCGGCGAATATTTCTTGAGTTACAAGTCAAATCAAGCCTTCGGTAACAATCCGGTTACATTATTTGACGCCATTATAGCGGGCGGACCGGGAGCTGCGCCAGTAGAACGTTACGGCAATATCCCCATGGGGAATACGGCTGAAAATTTGGTGGCAATTCATAATATAACCCGTGAGGAACAGGATAAATTTGGTTTCAGGAGCCAGACCCTGGCTCTTAAAGCCATCGCCGCGGGCGACTTCAAAGCTGAGATAATTCCGATAAAATACAAAAAAGCTGACGGCAGCATAGGTATATTTGATACTGATGAGGGACCCCGTAAGCCTGATATGGAATCCATGACCAAACTTAAACCGGTCTTCAAGAAAGACGGCGGGTCGGTTACCGCTGCCAATTCTTCCACCAGAAATGACGGAGCCGGGGTAGCTCTGATCATGTCCCGGGAGAAGGCCGACGAATTAGGAATCAAACCTCGGGCCAGATTTGTTGCTGCCGGTGTGGCCGGGGTTGACCCCACCATCATGGGCAGAGGTCCAGTACCAGCTACCAAAATAGCTCTGACTAAAGCTGGTTTGACTCTAAAAGACATGGATGCGGTTGAACTTAATGAAGCATTTGCAGGTCAGTCCCTGGCCGTGTACAGAGAATGGGAAAAAGACTGGGGCATCGACAGTGAATGGGAAGATAAACATATAAATCCCTGGGGAGGAGCCATCGCCATCGGTCATCCCTTAGGCGGTAGCGGAGCTATCATTACCACTAAGCTTTTATATGGTCTGGAACGCACTGGTGGTAAATATGGCTTATCTACCATGTGCTGCGGCGGTGGTATCGGAGCAGCCGGTATTATCGAAGTACTGGATTAAGAGAAGAAAGTGAGGTAATTTGCGATGCAAGAAGTAGTAATTGTCGGTGCGGCTCGAACACCGTTTGGGTTGTATCGTGGCCAATTAGCTGACCAGAGATCACAAGATCTGGCAGCCAATTCTATGAAGGAAGCTGTAGCCCGGGCGGGAATCGATTCAGCCAAGCTGGATGCCAGCATATACAGTGAAGCTATCCAAACCAGTCTGCCCGCCAATGTCGGCAGACATGCCTGGTTGTTGGCCGGCCTAGATGAGAATCCAGCCGGATTTACCATGAACACCCTGTGCGCAGGGGCGATTCAGACCATGTTCAGCGCTTACAATAAGATTTTAGCCGGTGAGTACCAGGGTTTCCTGACCGGTGGGGTAGGAACCAACAGTCAATCCCCTTATTATCTATTCCATCCCCGCTATAATTTTGGACCGCAGAGCATGTGTTTCCATGACCAGAAGGTAGAGATACAGACTAACGCCCAGCCAGTCGATCAATATGGTGAACTTACCTTTGTAGATCTGGCTGATATAATTGCCAGCAATAATGGCTTGAGCCGTCTGCAATTGGATGAATACACGATAGCCAGCAAGGCTAAAGCAGCCGCTGCCTTCAAGAATGGGGCTTTCAAAGATGCTATTGTACCTATCGTTAAAAAGGTTAAGAAGGCCGAGGTAACCGTTGATGCCGATGAGGCAATTGCGAAAACTCCCAGCCTGGAAGAACTGCTGGCGCTGCCAGCAGTCAATTGCTGCGGCAATGCCACCGAGGGCAATACTGCTGCTATGGCAGACGGAGCGGCCAGCATCATAATGCTGTCGGCGGACAAAGCTAAAGAACTGGGGGCCACTGCTCTGGCTAAGGTTGCCGGTTTCGGCATTGCCGCCGGTAATCCTACCCTGATTGAAAGAACTACGGTTAAATCCATAGAAAAAGCCCTGAAGTTTGCCGGGATCAGCTTGGGCGATGTTGATTACATTGACCTTAATGAACCTTCAGCCGCTTATGCCCTGGCGGTCAGCAACCTGCTGGGTGCGGACGCAGCCAGCAAGATAAATGTCGATGGCGGCAGTCTGGCCTTTGGTAATGCCGGGGCAGCAACTGGCGGCGCCATGGTAGTCAATATGGTTTATCGTCTGCAACGTACCGGAGCCAAGATTGGTTTGGTTAATGTGGGAGCCCTTGGAGGACAATCACTGTCGATAATAATTAAGAAGTAAATATTCCAATCATAATAATGGGCAGGGTGAGGGTGATCGCCGTCACCCTCCTATCAATTTATTTAAAACCAAACCCGCACGGGTTAGATATTTTGGAGTGGGAGGTGACTGTGTGGATACAATTCAAATACTTGAAAGACTTGTTAGTATAAAAAATAATGCTCAGGAAAGAGCCAGAAAAGAAGCAGAGCAATATTCTGGACCTAAACAGGAGATGAAAGCATTTATTCTCGAAAATGGAATTGAGCAACTAATTATAGAAATCCAAAACTGCATTTTGGCAGAATACCGAACCGATAAAAAAGTCACCTTTTATAAAAGAAATGTTTCATCTCAGGCAAGTTGATAATCCTGATTATTAAATAGGTTGGATTGGGCGTGCAGGAAGCACCTAATTAAATATATTTAAGATGATTATTGCTTAACATACGACCCGTATTTGGAACAGATTTGGATTGCGGCAAGCAATATGGCTACGGGTACGAAGGGAGTAATAGAAGTATGTTAACTTCATTAAAGGATATTCAGAATCTAGCTGACCGAATTCCTATCAATCAATACCTGCATCTTCAGATCCTGGAGACTGGAGAAGGTTACGCTAAAATTAGGATGCCATACAATCCTGTTTTTACAACTCTATGTAATTCTGCTCACAGCGGAGTTTTGATGACTCTAGCTGATGTAACTTTTTTTATGGCTATGGCAACAATAAATGGCCTGGACATTTCAACTAGTGTTTTGATAAAAGATATAACAACCAGCTTTCTGAGCCCTAGTCGGGAAAGTGAGCTATATGCGGAAGGAAGGGTCATAGACAGCGAAAGAGGAGAAGTAAATATTATTAATACTACCGATAAGCTTATATCACATTCAATCATAACGTACTTGAATAAATAAATATAATACTCCTCTGAAACAACCCCCCTGGTATTAGGATTTAGTGCGAGCTTGGTTTTGCAGTATTTGGCTGCATTTATAAAGTCGCTCTAATTCTTGCGCCAGGTTTTTTACTATTTAACATGATTAAGATGCGAATATTGTAAGCTTTTATGAAAGAGGGTAAGATATAAAGAAGCAGTTTTTATATGAAAGTGAAGTAAATATGGTATAACTATAAAGAAATCGTCATTAATTGCCGTTTCACCCGAGTTATTTATGAGGAGGACTATTAATGGAATCAGTTAAAGATATTCACCCCCCCAGCGGTTCATTAATATTAGTTAAAGACATAATGAATAAAGAATTAGAAATGATTAATTTCGGCCAATCAATAAGAACAGCGGTTGGCATATTAAGTAAATATAAGCTTGATGTAGTGCCAGTGGTTGGTGATAATGGAGTACTGCTTGGCGTTTTGCCCAGCCGCAGACTGTTCAGAGCATTGTTAGAGGGGCATGGTCTGGATGACCTTTGTGATTCTTACATCGTGAAAAATCCGACTTATATTAGCTCATCATTAACTTATGATGAACTTTCACTTGTAATGAGGGTGAACAAAAGCAAGGTAGGAAATGTACCAGTTGTAGATGATCAAGGAAAAGTGGTTGGTATTGCGGGCAACAAAGAGTATTCGAAAACTGGTATGAGCGTCATTGCTAAATCCTATGCCCTGCTGGAGTCAATTTTCCAAGCCATGCAAGAGGGCATAATAACAATTGACAAAAGCGGTTACATTCTGCGGGCTAATCAATCAATACACAAAATGTTTGGGATCAATATTAAAGATATCCAAGGAAAGCACCTAAATGATGTTTTCCCAGAAATATTATATAATGGAATAATACGCAGGGTAGGAGTAAGAGTATCTATAAAATCGGTGTCTGTGATAGTTAATCAGGTACCGATAATGGAGAACCAAGAGCTCATTGGTATGAATATTGTTATTTCTGACATATCTGAACTGGAAGAAATTGCTCATGAACTGCAAATAGTTAGGAATTTACAGACAACCCTAAGCGGAGTTCTCAGTTCTTCTTCTGACGGCGTTTTCGTTACGGATAGATTCGGTTCAGTACAATATATTAATGAAATGGCCAGTAAGTTACTGGGAGATGATTTGGATGTAATTGCGGGCAAGTCGATAGAAGAATTCTTGCGTACTAGCAGTGTGGCTCAAGTAGCAAAGACTGGCATAGCTGAAGTCGACGTATGCCACATCAATGGTAAGAATTGTATTGTTTCGAATGTTCCTATTAAACCTGAAAATAGTAGCGATAACCAACCAATTGGCGTTGTTAGCACGGTTTATCTTGACGACAATAAGCTTACCGAGGAAATAACCAGGAAATGGTTTTCGTTGCGGCAACAAGTTCAATATTATCGGGGCGAACTGGAAAAACAAGGTATCAATGAAATGAACAATTTTACGCATATAGTAAGTGAAAATGATGAGTTTATGCAAATTAAGAAAGAAGCCCAAAAAATAGCCAAGAGTACTTCCACCGTCCTTATGACGGGGGAAAGCGGAGTCGGCAAAGATATGTTTGCGCGGGCCATTCATGCTGCCAGTCCCCGAGCGCGGAGGCCGTTTGTTAAAGTAAATTGTGTGGCTATACCTGAGACGCTTTTCGAATCTGAGCTGTTCGGATACGCTCCCGGGTCGTTTACAGGAGCTGCCAAGAAAGGGAAAACGGGTTATTTTGAGCAGGCTCATCAAGGCACAATATTTCTTGACGAGATTGGTGATATGCCACTTTCCATACAAGTGAAAATACTACAAGTATTGCAAGAAAAACAGTTTACGCGGGTCGGCGGAGTAAGTCCTCAGAAGGTTGATGTGAGGATAATTGCTGCTACCAATCGCAATCTGCGGGAGGCCATAGCCAAAGGAACCTTCAGGGACGATCTTTACTACCGCCTAAACGTAATCGAGTTGTATCTGCCTCCACTTAGAGTACGGTCTGAAGATATACTCCCATTGGCCGAAACATTTATTGAGAAATACAACGCCATACTGGGTACAAAGGTATCAGGTATGAGCAAGCGGGTAAGAGAGGCTCTCCAACAGTATGCATGGCCGGGAAATATTCGCGAACTGGAAAACGCCGTTGAAAGAGCTGCAAATTACGTTTGGGAGGGAGAAATAGATCTAGAACATCTTCCAATTCACATCTTAAACTCTGAAAAAGACATCGATGAACCTTCTTCTTACAAAATGGCCTTGAATGATGTCAATAAGGAAATAATACAGGAAGCCCTGAGAAAGGCCAAAGGAAATAAAAGTGCAGCCGCAAGAATACTTAAGATAAGTCGGTCAGCGTTTTACGAAAAACTAGCTAAATATGGAATTAATTAATATAGATTTCATAAGAAATGATTGTAATGAAAGACGTTGCATGCAAACTAGAGAGCCTATGAGCCAATCTTCTGTCCGTAGCCGATTACTCTATAATCTAGTTAATCTTACCCTTGCTTTTAATCCTCCTTGTAAAGATGACTAAGGAGATAACATCCTTAGCCAGTTCTTTACATGCCGATTCTCCTATATCACACCGGTTATCTTGAGTAACTCAATTTCCTTTGCTGTATAACCCGCAGATGTCAGTACTTCTGCAGTATGTTCTCCTGGTTCAGGGAAAGTCAATTTGACCTGTCCCGGACTTGCAGATAATTTAACAGGTAAGCCAGCCCAAACCATGTCTTTTCCTGAACCTTTAAAATTGCTCAGTTTAATGATCATATCCCGGGCCACCACTTGAGGGTGTTCACACATCTCATCCACTTCCAGCACCGGAGTAAAACAAATATTCGCATCATTGAAAATATCCATCCACTCCGCTTGACTCTTCTGCTTTATGCGGGTATTGATGTTCTCAATCATTTGCTCCTGCATTTCAGGTCTTCTTTGCGTGGTTATATACTCGGGAAGACCTATACGCAAGCAAAACTCTTCCCAGAACTTGGGTTCTGAAGCCCCAACGCTAACATATCTGCTATCACTTGTCTCGTAGATTTGGAAAAATGCATAGCCCCCGGTTATTAACTCTTTCCCTCTCCGGGGCAGCCTCCCCCAGCCCGACCATTCCGCTAGCGTAAAAGCGAGAAGACTAATTGTACCATCCAGCATGGAAACATCGCAAAACTGACCCTGTCCTGTTTGTTGTCGATGAATAAGAGCTATAAGAATGGCTATAACAGCATATAGGGAACCGCCAGCTGTACCAGCAAGTTGGACTGGGGACATTCCAGGGGCACCATCACTTGTCCCGGTTAAGCCAGTCACTCCTGCCATACTTAGAATATTTATGTCATGTGCTGCAAAGCCGCGCCATGGGCCTGTAGAGCCAAAGCCATTAAGAGCACAATATATAATTCCCTGGTTGATATTCTTGAGTGCATTATAATCCAATCCCAATTTTTCCATAACTCCAGGACGGAAACCATCTACCACCACGTCACTACTGGCTACTAATCTTTTAAAAGCAGATTTACCTTCCTCGCGTTTCAGGTCCAAAGTAATGCTTTTCTTATTTCTATTAACCGCATAGAACCTCGCACTCCGTTCGCCGATAAGAGGAGTTGTCCATCGTCCCTGATCACCGCCTTTATTCTCAATTTTAATGATTTCGGCGCCGAAATCAGCTAACAATTGGGTACAAAATAGCCCCGGGAGCGTTCTGGATAAATCCAATATTTTAATACCTTCCAAAGGTAAGGGCATTGCGTGATTCCTCCCATCAAATTGAACTGACAAATTGGTTGATACTTAGGGCTATCTAGCTATATATTCTATAGGCTGAGCTACCTAGGTTCATTATTTTCAAACTATAATTATGCAAGTTTTGTGCCATTGATATAAACTGGTGTCGGCAGAAACTGCAAACTAATCAATCATATTCTTAAAGTTTAATTAAGCGGCGTTCTAGGCATAATTATTGCAATATTATAGCGAGAACCCTCCTGTTTAAAAAGACAGAGGGCATATTAGAGAATAGGTGTTCAAAAGTTAGAAGGAGGGAAAGAAATGAATTACAGAGAGAAGAAATACGACACTGTTCTATTAACCATTGAAGACAATATAGCCATTATCCAATTTAACCGACCCGAGGCCATGAATGCTCTAAACCGGCAAATGAGTGATGAAAGAAATGAAATACTAGCTGGAATTGCCAGTGATCCAGAAATAAAAGCTGTGATAATAACAGGTGGTGAAAAAGTTTTTTGCGCAGGAGGCGATCTGGTTTCTTTTTCTAAATTCGGTGTCGTTGAAGCTAGAGAACATTCCCAAAGAATTTTGGCTGGACAACGTCTGCTAGCAGAGTTAGCCAAGCCGACCATTGCTGCCGTAGCTGGTTTTGCGTTGGGTGGGGGCATGGAAGCTGTCCTGCAGTGTGATCTAAGGATAGCAGCGGAAAATGCCAAGTTTGGGCAGCCCGAAATAAATGTAGGGATTTTTCCTGGAGCTGGTGCCACCCAGCGGTTGGTACAGAATACATCCATCTGTAAAACCAAAGAAATAATCTTTTTTGGAGAAATGATGGATGCCCCAACTGCTCTAGAGCTGGGCATAATCAACAAGGTTGTGCCGCTCCCGGAACTCATGGATACCGCCAGAAAATGGGCCAAGAAGCTTGCCGCCAAACCTCCGGTTGCATTGCGGGTGGCCAAAGCGGCTATAAATACAGCCTGGAGTTGTGATTTAGAGACAGGTATAAAGATGGAAGCGGATGGTTGGAGCCTGTTGTACGGAACCGAAGATCAAAAAGAAGGAATGAATGCTTTCCTGGAAAAGCGCAAGCCAAGCTTTAGCGGTAAATAACATAAACCCCTGTGTCTTATGAAGGTTTATGTAACTCATTTTGTTCTTAATGGCTCAATGCCTCATCATCCATCAAATTAATTGGAACCGAACCCGAGATTCATCCGCTTCTAATAAATTTTGTTCAGGACTGAAAATGTGTCTTTGGCAGGTCACATTTTTTTCACCTACCATACACCAAATCCATAATTTGTCCCCTTCTGTACTGTTACATTTGACATGTTAGTGGCATGATAATTGCATTAATAATAGACGCGTGAACCAGTATATTATGGAAATTGGCAGGAGGTGATTTTTTTCGAGGATCTTAAAAGTTGAAGTTAGTGAAAAAATAGGGGATTTCACCAAAAAAAGACATTCACTGGGAAAGCGGTTAATAGTTTTCATGGTAGGTAAATGGATATCACTCTTTAGAACGGATGAAACCAACAAAGGTAATGTATTATGACTAATGCGCGAAACTCATGGCAAACCTTGCATTTTCGGGCGAAGCATGCTGATTATTGGTGGAGGAGTGGACTATTAAATAGGAAATCTTTATTTCTAATGAGCAAGTTTCCCCCAACATCAAAGGGACAGACTTCGTTTTGCTTTTTGCAGGAAATGGAACACGGTACATGCTTTTGAGGTCTTTGATCATGCCGACTTTGGGCGGGGAATAGGCTGGGACCCGGTTATTTTAATTGCATTATAATTAACAATCCCAACTGTTCTTCCAGCCTTACCAATTGATAAATGGACGGCCAGTACACTTGGGCCCTCTATTACACCTTTGCTTCCAATATACCTTTATTATTAACCAAGGATCAAAACGACTGGCAAGTAAAGCCATATAGTATCTTTAGTTTTTACTTCATTAATGTTTCAACCCAAAAGTGACTCTAACACCAGTAACAAAAGTCAGAAAAATAGAGATGCCAGTAGAGAAAGATTTGATAGGAGGATGACAATGAACTATAAGAAACTGATTGGAGGAGTATTAGGTCTTATACTCGCGATTTGGATTTCGACCATGACTCCACCTGCACCGATGAATCTTAACTCGATGATATTCCTGGGAACCTTTATCTGTGCGGTGACTTGGATGGTTGTTGAACTTATGCCGGACTATGTAATTATTCTTATTGCGTGTATGTCATGGGTGACATTGAAGGTTATGCCTTTCACATCGGTCTTTTCTCAGTTCTCTGCCGACACCATATGGCTGTTGATCGGTGCTCTCGGTATGGGAGTAGGGGTCGCTCAAAGTGGTTTGCTAAACCGAGTAGCTCTGTTGGTCATGAGCAAATTCCCGCCCAGCTTCAAAGGTATGACAACCGCCCTTTATGTGGCCGGCAATATCATCAATCCATTGATCCCCAGCGCCACTGCCAAGGTGTCCATTATGACCCCTTTTGCCAAAGCCATCGGGGAAAAACTGGAATTTGAAAATGAAAGCGAAGGTATGACTGGGCTTTTCGCGGCTACGTGGATGTCCACCGGGGTTCTTTATCCCTTATTCCTCAGTGCATCATTTTTCAATTATACCCTGATTGGGTTATTGCCCAAAGATGTCGCCGCCAAATTTACCTGGATGACCTGGCTTTCAGCCAGCTGGGTGTGGGGTTTGGTCGTTTTGATTCTTGCTTATTTTGCTATCCAATACATGTACAAACCCAAAGGCAAAAGTGATATGGATCCCGATTATGTAAAAGACCAGTTGGCCAAATTAGGGCCCTTGTCCCGCAACGAAAAAATCGTTTCCGTAATATTGAGCGCCGCCCTACTCATGTGGATGACTGAACAAGTGCACCATATTATCGCGGCTCAGGTAGCCATATTTGCATTGATGTTAATGCTGGCTTTCAACATTTTCGACCGGACAGCTTTCAGAGCTAAAATCGCCTGGGATTCAATCTACTTTATCGGCGGTATCCTCTGCCTGGCGGCTCAATTCGGTCCCTTGAATATCAGCACATGGCTTGGTAAAGCCCTCGGACCGTACCTGGTACCCCTATTTAGCAATATGTATTTATTCATCGTGGTTATGTGTATATTCCTTTTCCTCCTGCGGTTCGTACTCGTATCCCAGACTGCCTCCCTCGCCATTTTCGTGGTAATATTCGTACCTTTGGCAGTGGCAGCAGGGGTTAATCCCTGGATACCAGCTTTCGTAATTCTGGTGTCGGTGAACCTATGGAATGTTATCTATCAAAACACCACCTTCCTGGCGGCTTACTATGCAGGTAACGGGATGGTGAAGCACAAGGATACAGTTAAGATGTCGGTGGCCTATGCGGCCATCAATGTAGTTGCGCTGCTGGCTTCTGTTCCCCTGTGGAAGCTTATGGGCTTGATGCCCTAAACCAGCTATAACTAAACTTCAGTATATATTAACAATCCTAGTCACTGTACATTATAGTTATGGCAGTGACTAGGATTGATCTGCAAAATTATTTTTACCGCCATGGCTGCAAATTTTGCATTTGCAATGGTGTAATAATGAGGAATATTAGTGCTAGATACCAATTCGGTAAGTTATAAAAAATTGATTGGTGGAATATTAGGTGTTGTTTTTGCAGTTATAATAAGCAGGTTACAGCCGACCGCGCCCTTAAATCCTAATTCAATGATTTTTCTGGGGACGTTTACTTGTGCCGTATCCTGGTGGGTTGTAGAACTGATGCCTGACTATGCAATATGTCTTCTGATGTGTACTTCATGGGTAATGCTGAAGGCAGTATCTTTTACTACTGCCTTTGCCTCTTTCTCGGGGGAAACATTCACAAACAATTAAGATGTCAGTAGTTTATGCGGCCATCAATATCTTTGCTTTATTGGTCTCCGTACCGGTGTGGAAAATGCTGGGCATGATTCCATAGAACATGGATTAACCCGCTAGCTTAAGTCACTGTGTCTTACTCAGATGCAGTGACTTTTCTTTCCAACCCTCTATCTTATATGAATGGTTTCAGTGGCTGCAGTTTAGAGAAAAACGATTTTAAACTGAGGAGGTGTTTGCCATTGCATACACCTGTATGTAAAAACGGACAAAAAGGCAGGACATTTATAACGAACCTGTATGAATCATCCGAACTTTGATAATGCAATATCATATTAAATGGTGGCAAATTATATAATGATAATCAATATCGATCCGGAAGAGGAGTTCTTTAAATGTTTGATACTCTTTTTAGTCCCATAAAAATTAATAAAACTGAAATTAAAAATCGGATTATTTATCCGGCGATCAACCTGTTATATACCACGAATCGTAAGTTAACCGATAGGTATAAAGCATTTTTCATTGAACGAGCAAATGGAGGAGCAGGAATAGTTACGGTTGGACCGGTAGGAATTGGTGAATTAGGATCTGGGAGAGCAGTACTGGCAATTACTTCAGATGAAGCTATCCCTTCATTTGCTGAGTTAGTAAAATCAATTCAAAGTAGAGGAGCCAGAGCTTGGATTCAGCTTTATCATGGGGGAGCCTATGTACACCCACAACAAATTGGAGGTCAAAGACCCATAGCTCCTTCTCCTATATTTAACACTTATTCCAGGGTAACTCCTCGAGAAATGACGATTGAGGATATTAGAAATGTTCAGGAATCCTTTCTGAGATGTTCTGAAAGGGCTCAAGAAGCGGGATTTGATGGGGTTGAAATTATTGGTTCGGCCGGCTATCTTGTTTCTCAGTTTCTGTCACCTCTAAGAAACAAGCGAATGGACGAGTATGGAGGGAGTTTTGATAATAGAGTGCGGTTTGTCAAAGAGATAATTGAGCAAATGCGACAGAGGCTGGGACCAGATTATCCAATAACTATTCGTATGGCAGGGAATGATTTTGTGCCCGGCAGCAATACTGATATGGAAACACCAGCAGTTGCACAGGTGTACGAAATAGCAGGGATTGATGCCATAAATGTAACCGGTGGCTGGCATGAATCCAGGGTACCGCAAATAACTATGGATCTACCCCGTGGAGGGTTCACTTATCTGGCCCAATCCATCAAAGAAGTAGTAAATATTCCAGTTATGGCTTCGAACCGAATTTCCGATCCCCAAACGGCTGAGAAAATCCTATGCGACGGATATGCGGATATGGTAAGTCTGGGCAGAGTTTTACTTGCCGATCCTTACTGGCCACTTAAAGCAGAGAATGGCAAAAGCGAACAAATACGTCCCTGTGTGGCGTGTTCGCAAGGGTGTATGGATGAGATCTTGAGCTCTAGGCCAGTAATGTGCATGGTCAATCCCCGAACCGGCTTTGAAGGGACTCGAAAAATAACCGTTACTTCAAACCCCAAGCGGGTTATGATTATCGGCTCAGGACCGGGAGGACTGGAAGCAGCCTGGCGAGCAGCCGAAGCCGGTCACAAAGTTGAATTATTCGAAAAAGCTGATCGGATTGGCGGTCAACTATGGATTGCAGGTACTCCACCTCACAAGCAAGAATTATGGCAGCTTATTCAATATTACCAGGAAATGCTGAATCTCTACAAAGTGCAGGTATTTCTGAACACAACGGTAGATATGGAAATTATCAGACAGAAAAGTCCCGAATATGTTATTGCTGCAGAAGGGGCTGAAATATTACTTCCAGCTATTGAAGGTATTGATGGTGCGGAAGTAATATCCGCCTGGGATGTTTTAAAGGACAATGTACCATTGGGCAGGAAAATCGCTGTAATTGGTGGAGGAGCTGTCGGATTGGAGACGGCGTACTTTTTGGCTGTCAAAGGAACCATTTCTCCCGAAGCTCTCCACTTTCTCTTCAGCAATGATGCAGAACCCCCCGAAAGACTACGCCAACTGGTATTTAAGGGCAATAAAGAAGTGACTGTCTTTGAAATGATGCCGCAGGCCGGAAAAGGAGTAGGCAAAAGCACCAAGTGGGTGCTCATGGCCAGCTTGAAGAAACATGGAGTAACCATAATCACTGGGGCAAAAGTCTACTCTATCAAGGATGGCATACTAGCCTTTGAAGTAGACGGTGAACACCAGAGCGCGATTTTTGATAATATAATCAATGCAGCCGGTTCCAAGCCCGTGCGGAAATTAGCCGATGAGCTGAAGGAGACTGGAATCCCATTCTCTGTTATTGGAGATAGCCTTATTCCCGGGCAGATAACAGATGCCATACACCAGGCCTATATGGCGGTTATGAACCAATTATAAGGAGTATGGGACGGCGGACTATATGATTGTAACTGGTATTATTTGCTTTCCTCTTGGATACCGCGATCTTAATTATTAAAAAGACCTTTTCCGCCTCAAGTCCAATGATCTGGCCTAGTAAGTTATATTTTAACAGCTACAGGTTTGTTAGGATGATGGAAATCTGAGGTTTAAGGAGGAACCGGTAAATGATACTTACCTTAGGAGTGCAGATCATAAACTCAGGTCATATTATTGGCATGGTGGTCACACTTCTCTTAATTATTGGAGTTGGAATCTATGCGAGCAGTCAAGTTAGATGTGCGGCAGATTTCTCGGGCAGTTCTCGTAAAGCTGGGTCGCCGTTAGTTGCTGGTACAATTATGGGAACCCTGGTAGGCGGGGCATCAACTATTGGCACGGCGCAGTTAGCATTTCAATTCGGACTCTGTGCCTGGTGGTTTACGATTGGCGCTGGAATTGGTTGTTTAGCTTTAGGATTAGCAATGCTGGGGCCCCTCTATACAAATAATAATGAGACGGTTCCTCAGTATCTGGTTGGGACTTATGGTCAATCAATTGGACCAGTAACAAGTATTTTTTCATCTATTGGTATGTTTATTAATATTGTTGCCCAGGGTCTTGCAGCGGTAGCCCTGCTGACCGCAATATTCCACATGAGTTTGACTTCAGCATTGGTTATTAGTGTAGTTCTGGTACTAGCTTATGTATTTGGTGGTGTACAGGGAACGGGCATGGCAGGAGTGGTTAAGTTGTCGCTCTTATATATGGCGACCATTGTTACTGGTCTGCTTGCCTATCATATGTTTAATGGAAGCAGTGGCATATATCAGGCTTTTCCAGCCCAGTTTCCATGGTTTTCACTGTTTGGACGTGGGTTTTCTAAAGATGCTGCGGCTGGGTTCTCACTTTTGGTAGGGGTGCTTTCTACTCAGACTTACATTCAAGCTGTTTTATCTGCCAAGACTTACGAAGCAGCTCGCAATGGGGCTCTAATGTCTGCAGTTCTGATTCCGCCAATTGGGGTTGGCGGGATTTTAGTCGGGTTATTTATGAGGGCGAATGTCGCGAGCTTTCCTGGATTGGAATCAGCCCAAGTTTTACCGACATTCGTTCTGCACTATTTACCGCCCTGGCTTGGTGGAATGATTATAGCAACATTACTTATTGCTGTTATCGGGACCTGGGCTGGATTGTCACTTGGGGTTTCAACCATGCTTACACGTGATATTTACAGACGGTTTATTAAGAAAGGAGTTGACGAGAAGAAGGCTCTCTTAGTACAACGAGCACTAATTGTTTTTCTTGCTATAGCTGCTTGTTATTTTATTTCCGGCAGCGCAGGTGCCTTAATTCTTAGCTTTAGCTTCCTGTCAATGGGATTGCGGGGTTGTACCGTTCTTTTCCCCTTAATGGGAGCAATTTTCTTCAAAAAATTCGTTACTCCAGCTGCTGGTATGGCGTCTGCTATCTTAGGGCCATTAACTGATTTCTATTGGGCCATGCGGTACCCGAATGGTATTGATCCACTTTATCCGGGGCTTCTGTTTGGCTTTGCCACTCTGATTATAGTCAGTATTTTTACTCATAAAAAAGGTGATTTATTACTTTAAGAAAACATTGAGGACAATCGTCGTAGAAATCATTAAAACTTATTCTGCCACGAGGATGAAAATTATCAAATATAGCATTGGAGGTCCTATTTTGAATAAAAAAGTTAATGCATTATATTTTGGAGGGATAGGTATAACTGAAACAGTTAGAGCTGTTATATTATATCCAATTAGTTGCTTTGGTACTTATCGGTTCAAACAGGTTAAAGATTATTGGCCTTGGCTTTTCCGTCTTTTTCTGAATCGGTTTTTCTACCTTGCGTGCTGGATGAAGCGGCACCGACTTCATACGCGGAATCTTTTTCCCTCCCTGCCGTTTGCATTCAGTACCCCAACGTACGAGGCAAAATCTTGAATCATGGCAGGAAAGACATGTTTCGGTGCAAACTGCTAACTTGGTCATATTAACCGCTCCCCTCTGATATCATAATGCTGGCCAAGCCTGCCCTAGGCCGTTGAAAATGGCTTTAGGTTTACTTGATATTATTAATTTGCAATTATCATGCCAAGTGCTGAAAGTTAAGAGCATTCTCGCCTATGTATTCTTTGTTCTTCAGATGATAGTTACAAGCGTTCTATCAAACATGCAATTGTAAGCTCAACTGAACAGGCATTTTCATTATTGTGATGATTGCTGTTCTGGTTCTATAATATATGTATCCAAAGAATTGGTCATCTACTGGAAAGGAACTATAAACTTAAAACATAGAGAACCTAACGAGGCTACAAAAAGGTGTGTTTTTAAACTCCAAACAAATTCAGAGCAGTAGACAATGTATGAGATAGGAGGACTTTTCTCTATGGATAATGAAATTAAATGGGTTAAAACTCACTGTGCCCGCATGGATCATGGTGGATGTGGACTGCTGGTAGGGGTTAAGGACAATAGGATTATTCAAGTTAAGGGTGATCCGGAAGGTTATTTAAATAGTGGATATACTTGCTACAAAGGGCGAGTATCGGCCGAACGTCTTTACCACCCTGATCGTCTTAAATATCCTCTCAAACGGGCGGGGAAAAGGGGCGAGGGGAGATGGCAGCGCGTTTCCTGGAGTGAAGCGCTTGATGAAACGGCGGAGAATCTACTCGCAATCAAAGAAAAGTACGGAGCAAGAGCAGTAGGGTTCGGGGTCGGAATGCCCAAGGGCCTTGAACATTTCATATTAATTAGATTGGCTAATGTTTTTGGTTCTCCTAATGTAATCGCCTCGCAGGATGTTTGCCATGCCCCCCGGGAGGTTACTGGCCTGCACACCTGTGGATTTTACCCGATTGCTGACCTCCATAATCCAACCAAGCTTATTCTTTCCTGGGCCAGCAATGTTCTTTCCACCAACGAGGAGGGGCAAATTGGCGGTCGCGCCTTGCAGCAACTTAAGAATGGCAGCGAGCTTATAGTGGTTGACCCCCGCCGGACAGATCTGGCGAAGCAAGCTGATTTATGGCTGCAGCTTAAACCTGGAACGGCTCAGGCACTTGCCTTGGGCTTCTTACATGTTATCATTCAGGATTCGCTTTTTGATCGTGATTTTGTTGAAAAGCATACATTTGGATTCGAAGAGTTGGCCCAGCATACGCTGCCGTATTCCCCGGAAATGGTTTCTGAAATCACCTGGGTTCCAGCCGATTTGATCCGTAAGGCAGCTCGAATGTATGCTGCTGCGAAACCGGCTGCCTTGCAATGGGGTAATGCTATCGAACATGACATAAATGCCTTTGATGCCACCCGTTCACTGGTTTGCCTTATGGCCATCACTGGTAATCTAGAAGTACCAGGGGGTAACATAAATGCGCATGACCCCAAAATTATGGGCTTGGGCGAATTTGTAAGAGCGGATCTCATGCCTAATAAGTATAAGGAGATGATTGGTGCACACCATAGGACTATTCCCAAAATGATGACGGTGCCGCCGGCCTATTTCCGACAAGCAGTCTTGGAGGAGATACCTTACCCGGTTCACGGATATTATGGGATGTGTACTAATCCTCTGGTAGCTTGGGCTGATAGTAAACTTACTTACGATGCTTTTATGAAACTCGATTTCATTGCGATGGCAGAAATCTTTATGACGCCTACCGCATCTATGGCGGATATAGTCTTGCCAGTGGCGCACCAGTTTGAGATAAATGATATAGGTCACTATGGGATCGGCCATGGCTTAATCGTTGCTCGGCCCAAAGTGGTCGACCCACCGGAAGAGTGCTGGCCCGACATTAAGATTATGAATGAACTGGGCCGGAGGGTGTCGCCACCGGAGTATTGGCATGATGATTTTGAAGATTTTCTCCAAGATTTGCTTAAGCCTTCAGGTTTAAGCTATAGTGAGTTTGCTGCCCAAGGATATTTGAAAGGACCTGATCGTTTTAAGCTGGGCCAGGAGAAGGGATTTCGTACCCCCACCGGCAAGGTGGAATTGAAATTAAGCACTGCTGAAAAGCTCAAACTGAAACCTCTGCCCGAATTCACTGCTCTGCCCGAAGCGGATGATCCGGATTATCCATTGATTTTGATTAGTGCCAAAAGTCGTTATTACTTACTCTCTTCCTACCGGTGGGTTGATAAACTTCGGCAAAAACGTCCGGATCCGGTAGTTGAAATCCACCCTGAAACGGCTGAAATATATGGGATAAGCGATGGAGACCAGGTCGTCATCGCAACGAAATACGGCGAAATTAGCCAAGTGGCTAAGGTTACCGATATCGTTCACCCGCGCGTGATCAGTGCTGCCCTGGGATGGTGGTTCCCGGAAGGAGACCCGACCGAACAATATGAGTGGCGCAAGTCGAATTTCAATATGCTTACCTCAGTTGGCAAATTGGGTAAAGAGTTTGGAACACCAAACCTCAAAAATATTCCTTGCAGGATAAGCAGAAGATAGATTAGGCCAATAACCCGGGGTCAGTGAACTGAACCCGGGTTATTTGGTTTGATATATGAGATAATATAAAAGCGAAAGTTATTTTGGGATGTTTCTACAAGGACGGAAAGGCGTTGACCTGATGATTTTACATGAAAAGTTATTGGTTCTGGAGGAAATGGAAGGCGAGCGGCTGGATGTGTTCGTGACTGAGAATATTGCAGAGCTCTCTCGTGCGACCGTGCAGATACTTATCAAATCAGGGAAAATACTGGTGAATGGGCAGTCCCTGAAAGCCAGCTATCATCTCCGCACCGGCGAAGAGGTAGACGTTGAACTGCCGGAACCTCAGGCTGTGGCTATTGAACCACAAGATATTCCGTTGGATATTATCTATCAGGATGAAGACTTGGTGGTAGTGGACAAACCCCAAGGGATGGTGGTGCACCCTGCCCATGGCAATTGGGATCATACCATGGTGAATGCGCTTTTGTATCATATTAAGGACTTATCAGGCATTAATGGCGAGCTAAGGCCTGGCATTGTCCATCGTCTGGACAAGGATACCTCCGGGGTGATGGTAGTAGCCAAGAATGACAGTGCTCATCGCAGCCTGGCTGAGCAAATTAGGGTGCATAGCATTAAACGGGAATATATCGCCCTGGTTCATGGAGTGATCAAGGAGAATTTGGGCACAATTGATGCTCCCATCGGCCGCAGCAAACTGGACCGGAAAAAGATGGCGGTGGTCAAGGATGGAAGGCCTGCCATCAGTAATTATGAGATAATGCAGCGATTTAAGAATTATACCTTGATTAAGGTTAGCTTGGAGACGGGGCGAACCCATCAGATCAGGGTCCATTTTTCCTATATTAAACATGCGGTGGTAGGGGATCCCCTCTATAGTTCTGCGAAGAAGCATTTCGATCTTGATGCGCAGGCTTTGCATGCTCACCGACTGGGATTTAACCACCCTCGCAGCGGAGAGTATATGGAGTTTACCAGTCCATTGCCGCCCTATTTTCAGAATGTTCTGGCTGAGTTAGCCAAAATCGATTGACATTGCGGCTCCGGTTTATTAAACTTTAACAAGAACCTTTAAGTTGGCACCGTGAGGCTAGCAAGGATTTGTGGATAGGCATGCCTACCTTCGGCTTTACGATGGTGGGTATTTTTGTTTATTAAACGCCTTCTTAAGCCCCATGCTTCTAAAGGTGGAAGATAAACCGCTTTTTCCTCTGTGGCGGGTAGGGTCCCCGACTGAGGAGGCGTTTGATAAAACGCTCGCGGCGCGATGCACACAAAACGCGAAAGGAAGGCGCTATAGCACCCGCGTTTTGGCGCACAATTCGCAAATGCTCATTGAATCTGAGTCCTGCTGCCGATGTTAACCTTCCCAGTTTAGGAGGTCTACGTGATGGAACTGCAAGAGAAGAAAATCCTAATGGATGAGATAGCCATTAAAAGGGCCATTACCCGCATTGCCCATGAGATTATTGAGAAGAACAAGGGCGTAGAGCATGTGGCTTTGATTGGTATCAGGCGTAGGGGAGGACCGCTGGCACACAGGCTGGCGGAACGCATTGAGGAGATTGAAGGGGTTAAGGTTCCGGTGGGAATTTTAGATATTACCCTTTACCGGGATGACCTAACCACCCTGGCCGCACAGCCCCAGGTTCACCGTACCGAAGTCTTTTTTAATATTAATGATATGAATATTATTTTAGTAGATGATGTTATGTATACGGGGAGGACCGTTCGAGCGGCAATGGATGCCTTAATCGACCTGGGACGTCCGCGGAGCATTCAATTAGCAGTACTGGTGGATAGAGGTCATCGTGAACTACCGGTGCGAGCTGATTTTATTGGCAAAAATGTACCAACTTCTCATACCGAAGTCATTTCGGTCCTGGTCCAGGAAATCGATGACCGGGAAGAGGTAATAATACAGGAAATTGTAGATCAATGACATAAGACCCTTTAAACTGGTCCCGAGAGGCTGGCAAGGGAAAGTCCTTTAAGAGGTTAACGCCTTTCTTGTCAGCTAGTACAAGAAAGGCGTTTTTTATCAAACTCCTCTTAGGAGGAGTTTGATAAAAAAGCTCGCGGCGCGATGCACCCAAAACGCGCAAGGAAGGCGCTATAGCGCCCCGTGTTTTGACGCACAATTCGCGCAAGCACTCATTGAAATTTGCATATGAAGGAGGCATGGTGGTGAAGCTGGAGCATAAGGATTTACTAGGGATTAGAGATTTAAGCCGCGAGGAATTGGAACTGATTCTGGATACAGCCGTACCCATGAAAGACATAATAAGGAGAGATGTTAAAAAGGTGCCAGCCTTGCGCGGCAAAGCCATGGTCACCGTCTTTTATGAGAACAGTACCCGCACCCGGACATCATTTGAAATTGCCGGCAAGTATCTCAGCGCAGATACCGTAAATCTTGCAGTTTCAACCAGCAGCGTCCAGAAGGGTGAGACCTTGCGGGATACGATCAAGACCATTGAAGTTATGGGCTTTGATCTCATGGTCATCCGCCATTCCATGAGCGGCACACCTCATTATGTAGCACGTAACACCAGTATGCGGGTGATAAATGCCGGTGATGGGACCAATGAACATCCCACCCAGGCTTTGCTCGATATGTACAGCATCCGCGAGAAGAAAGGCACTTTGGAAGGCTTGAAAGTGGCTATAGTTGGAGATATTCTGCATAGCCGGGTGGCACGCTCCAATATCTACGGCTTGAGTAAATTTGGCTGTGAAATTAGAGTGGTAGGGCCCTCGACCCTTATGCCGCCAGAAGTGGAGAAACTGGGGGTCAAGAGCTATTACAGCCTGGATCAGGCCCTGGATGGGGTGGACGTTGTTAATGTCCTACGCATTCAAAAGGAACGTCAGCAAAGCGGCTTATTCCCTTCTTTGAATGAATATGCCAATCTCTATATGCTCAGTCCCGACAAGTTGAAACGGGCCAAGGAGGATGTCTTGGTGCTCCACCCGGGCCCAATGAACCGGGGTGTAGAGATATCATCAGGATTGGCTGATGGCGTACAGTCACTCATTAATGAACAGGTTACCAATGGTGTGGCAGTGAGAATGGCACTACTTTTCCTGATGATGGGAGGTTCGCGTGATGAAATTACTAATTAAAGGTGGAAGGGTCGTCGATCCAGCTAATGACATTGATGCGATAATGGATATTCTGATTGAAAACTCGTTAATTACGGCAGTTCAAGCGAATATCAAAGATGAGGCCGATACGGTAATTGATGCAGTCGGGAAGGTTGTCTGCCCCGGCTTTATAGATATGCATGTGCACCTGCGGGAACCCGGGTTCGAATACAAAGAGGATATTGCTTCCGGAACCAGAGCAGCTGCGGTCGGTGGTTTTACTACGGTTGCCTGTATGCCCAATACTGAGCCGGTAATCGATAATGCGGCCATAGCCAGTTTTATTAAAGAAAGGGCGGCCAAATCAGGTATAGTCAATGTACTGCCGATTGGCTGTATAACCAAAGGGCAGGGTGGTAAGGAGCTTAGTGAAATGGCTGATCTGGTGGCGGCTGGTTGTGTGGCGATATCAGACGATGGCAAGCCGGTAAGCGATGCCGGTATTATGCGTTATGCCCTGGATTATGCCAAGATGTTTGACCTGCCTATCCTGTCTCACTGTGAGGAGCGCAGTCTTTCCCGGGAAGGACAGATGCATGAAGGCTATTATTCAACCCTGTATGGGTTAAAAGGAATTCCGACGGCTGCGGAAGAGCTTATGGTCAGCCGGGAAATCATACTAGCCGGTTTAACCGAAGCTCATGTCCATATATGTCACGCTTCTACCCGGGGTTCGATGGAATTAATACGTGATGCCAAAGCCCGGGGAATTTGGATTACTTGTGAAGTTACTCCCCATCACCTGCTCTTAACTGATGAAATTGTGGGCAGCTACGATGCTGATACCAAAGTTAATCCACCGTTGCGCTCCGCAGAACACCTGACTGCTCTCCGCGAGGGTTTGGTGGATGGGACCGTGGACTGTATAGCCACCGATCATGCCCCCCATAACTATGAAAGCAAGGACTGTGAATACAATCTAGCCTCATTTGGGATATCCGGACTGGAGACGGCTGTGGCCGCGATTATGAACGGATTGGTAAATAGGGGCTTGCTGGAAATCGAGCGGATGGTTGAGCTTTTCACCCTGGGTCCGGCTGAGGTGCTGGGTATTGACAAGGGTACTCTGGATGTAGGGGCTGATGCGGACATTACCATCCTTGATCCTGATCTGAGCAAAGTTGTTAAGCCTGCAGAATTTTATTCCAAAGGCAAGAATACTCCATTTAAAGGGCAAACCTTGAAAGGATGGCCCTGTATGACCATAGTGGGCGGCAACGTGGTCGCCCGGGATGGGAAAATTGTTGAGGAGTGATTCTAATTGAAAGGATACCTGGTACTGGAAAATGGCAGGATATTTACCGGTAAACTATTAAATAACTGCTCTATGGCCGATGGGGAAGTAGTTTTTACTACTGCTTCGATTAGTTATCAGGATATAATTACGGATCCATCTTATTATGGACAGATTGTAGTTATGACTTACCCTCTGGTTGGCAATGTTGGTTTTAATGAGAAAAGTTTTGCTTCCCAGGGGGCTATGGTGCAGGGACTGATTCTCCGCGAACTAACTGATTTTCCCAGCCATTATGAAATGGAAACCGACATCATAAGTTTCCTGAATAAATATGAGGTGGCGGTCTTGACTGAGATTGATACCAGGGCCGTGACCAGGGTCATACGCAAAAATGGCAACATGGGAGGAGTTATTACCGACAACCTGGAGGACCGGGCCGGGCTGCTGCAAAGAGCCAAGCAAGCTTCTCAGGGTCTGCAGGGTGATCTGGTTAGATATGTCACCCGCAAGAACCTGGTGAAATTTGGCAATGGCTCCAAGCGGGTTGTGATACTGGATTTAGGTATGAAGCGAGGCGTATTTGATTCCTTTCTAAGCCGGGACTGCGAAGTGATTGCGGCTCCGGCAGTAACGACGGCGGCCGACATGTTAGCCCTTAAACCGGGCGGGATATTCATATCTGACGGTCCAGGCGATCCTCAGGCTGTACCTTATGTTATAGAAACTGCCAGGGAACTTTTAGGTCAAGTGCCTCTATTTGGGGTTGGACTGGGACATCAGATTTTGGCTTTGGCTATGGGAGCCGAGGTGCGTAAACTGGATCACGGTCACCGGGGCAGTAATCACCCAGTAAAGAACTTCGCGAAAAATCGGGTATATATAACTACGCAAAACCATGGTTTTGCCGTAGATGATTTATCTTTAGCCAGCACCGAAATCATCGTTACCATGCGCAGTCTGAACGACAACAGTATTGAGGGAATTAAACACCGGCATCTGCCCATTTTCTCTCTGCAGTTTGATCCGGAAGGCTATCCCGGTTACAGCGATACCAGCGTTTTCTTTGAACAGTTTATTAACAGTTTTTAGTTTAATCACATAAATGGAGGAGATTAAATGCCAATCAAGCAAGGATTGAAAAAGATTCTGGTTATCGGTTCGGGACCGATTATTATCGGGCAAGCAGCCGAATTTGACTATGCCGGAACCCAGGCCTGCCGGGCTATTAAAGATGAGGGTATCGAGGTGGTGCTGCTCAACAGCAACCCGGCTACCATTATGACCGATACCCATATTGCTGATCATGTCTATATTGAGCCCATTACTATTGATACCGTTTGTAAGATCATGGAGAAGGAGAAACCGGATGGTATTATCGCCACCTTGGGCGGTCAGGTAGGTTTAAATATGGCTCTGGCTCTGGATAGGGAAGGGGTTTTGGAGAAATATGGGGTGCCCCTGCTGGGTACACCTCTGGAGGCGATTGCCCGGGCGGAAGATCGGGAGCTTTTTAAACAAACCATGCAGGAAATTGGTGAGCCAATTCCCGAAAGTGTGATTGTAACCACGGTGGAAGCCGCTGTCGATTTTGCCAATACCATAGGTTATCCGCTTATCGTCCGCCCTGCTTATACCCTGGGAGGGAGCGGCGGTGGTAACACCGTTAATGAAGAGGAACTGCGTCTTATAGTTAACAAAGGCCTGAAGGTCAGTCCCATCAGCCAGGCTCTGATTGAGAGAAGTGTGGCAGGCTTCAAGGAAATTGAATTTGAGGTTATGCGTGATGCCAACGACAACTGCATTATCATCTGTTCCATGGAAAACTTTGACCCGGTGGGAATCCACACCGGTGACAGCATTGTGGTAGCCCCTGCCCAAACCCTGACTGATGAAGAGTTCCAAATGCTCCGCGCGGCATCGATAAAAATCATCCGTGCCTTGAAGATTGCCGGCGGCTGCAACATTCAGTTTGCCCTCGATCCTTTCAGTAAAAAATACTATGTAATTGAAGTGAATCCCCGCGTCAGCCGTTCCAGCGCGCTGGCCTCCAAGGCTACCGGATACCCCATTGCCAAGGTCACAACTAAGATTGCGATTGGCTTCACCCTGGATGAAATCCCCAATGCGGTTACCGGCAAGACGACCGCCTGTTTTGAACCGGCTATTGATTATGTGGTATTGAAGATGCCGCGCTGGCCGTTTGATAAGTTCGTTTTTGGCGACCGCAAGCTGGGCACCCAGATGAAGGCTACCGGCGAAGTAATGGCAATTGATCGCAGTTTTGAAGCGGCTTTTTTGAAATCAATCCGTTGCCTGGAACTCGGGATCAATGGACTCCGGCTGCCGGAATTACAAACTTTAAAAGATGAAGAACTGCGGGATCGTCTGATCCATGCTGATGATGAGAGAATATTTATCATTGCGGAAGCTTTCAGCCGGGGCATGAGTATTAACGATATGTGGGAAATAACGCAAATAGATAAATTCTTCCTTAAGAAGGTTAAGAATATCATTGATTTCTCGCAGCGTCTCCGCGATGAGAAATTAGATAAAGAACTGCTCCTGGAAGCTAAGAAGATGGGGTTTGCCGATATCGAAATTGCCAACCTGCAGCAGCAGGGCTGGGAGGAAGTGCACATTCATCGCCTGCGGCAGGACAAAGGGGTCATTCCAACTTATAAACTGGTAGATACCTGCGCAGCCGAATTTGACGCCGTAACCCCTTATTTTTATTCCTGTTATGAGGAAGAAAACGAAGCTACCCATGATCCCAATGCCAAGAAGGTACTGGTGATCGGTTCAGGACCGATCCGCATTGGGCAAGGGGTAGAGTTTGATTACTGCTCGGTGCATTGTGTTTGGGCTCTGCAGGAGGCTGGTATTAAGGCGATTATCGTCAACAACAATCCGGAAACGGTAAGCACTGACTTCGATACATCTGACCGGCTCTATTTTGAACCGCTGGTATTTGAGGATGTTATGAATATTATTGAGGAAGAGAAGCCGGATGGGGTTATCGTTCAGTTCGGCGGGCAGACGGCCATCAATCTAGCCGGACCTCTCAACAAGGTGGGAGTAAGAATTTTAGGAACATCAAATGACAGCATTGACCGGGCCGAAGATCGTGACCGTTTCGATACCCTGCTGGAGGAGCTGGGAATTCCCCGTCCACCCGGCAAGAGTATATTTTCCGTGGTGGATGCGGTCAAAGCTGCTGATAAAATAGGATATCCGGTCCTGGTACGTCCTTCTTATGTGCTGGGCGGTCGGGCAATGGAAATCGTATATAATCAGACCGAGTTAGAACAATATATGACCACTGCAGCTAAAATCAACCGTGAACACCCGGTATTAGTAGACAAATATTTGCTGGGCAAGGAAATCGAAGTGGATGCGGTGGCCGATGGCAAAGATGTCTTAATTCCTGGAATTATGCAGCACATTGAAAGAGCCGGAGTTCATTCCGGGGACAGTATGGCGGTCTTCCCGGCTCATGATATCAGTCCGCAGATTCAGGACAAGGTGGTGGACTATACCACCCGCCTGGCTTTGGCCTTAAAAGTGAAAGGGCTGATCAACATTCAGTTTGTGGAGTTCCAAAATGAATTGTATGTAATCGAAGTAAATCCAAGGTCCAGCCGCACAGTGCCTTTTATCAGCAAAATCACTGGCATTCCTATGGTAAAACTGGCAACTGAGGTAACCCTGGGCAAGAACCTGGAAGGATTGGGCTACCAGGGTGGTTTGTGTCCGCGGCCTGATTTCTTTGCCGTAAAAGTACCGGTGTTCTCCTTCAACAAGCTGGAACAGGTAGATATAACCCTGGGTCCGGAGATGAAATCAACCGGTGAAGTAATGGGTATTGATAGATCTTTGAAAACTGCACTATATAAGGGTTTGATTGCTGCCGGGATGGAGATTCCGCAAAAAGGTACAATTGTAGCCACCATCGCTGACAAGGACAAAGAAGAAGCCCTGCCGATCCTCAAAGGTTTTGCTGACCTGGGGTTTAAGTTGATTGCCACCGAAGGTACCGCCGATGCTTTAAGAGATCTGGGCATCGAGGAGGTGGAAACAGTGTTGAAGATAAAAGATGGCTCACCCAACATTATTGATCTACTGCGCTCCGGGAAGGTCGATTTTATTGTAAACACCTCAACCCATGGCAGGCAGCAGTTCAGTGACGGTTTCCAAATCCGCCGGGTAGCGGTGGAATTGAATGTGCCCTGTCTAACTTCTCTCGATACCTTGAAGGTCATGCAGGAAGTAATCGGGGAAGGCAAGAATATTAAGGATATGCAGTGCAATACCTTACAGGAATACGTTAATGGTTCTTTTAAATAAAGATTAACTTCGGAGGAAATTAGATATGTCTTCTTTAGAAAAAGCTATGGTACTCAATAATCGGCAGGTTGGCTCGGAGCTTTTCGTCATGGAGCTCAGTGCCCCGGCCATGGCAGGAAAATGTCAGCCCGGTCAATTCTTGCATATAAAGCCCGGTCGTACTGATGATCCGCTGCTGCGCCGCCCTATAAGCATTTATGACGTGGTCGCCGGGAGCGGCAGGATTTCACTCTTATACCGGGTAGTTGGCAAAGGCACCGGACTTTTGACGAGAGTTAAGGTCAACGATCAGGTTGATATTATGGGACCACTAGGCCGAGGTTTTACTCTCCCTGATCAGGCGGAGAGTGTACTGCTGGTCGGCGGAGGGGTCGGGATTGCGCCTTTACTGTATTTGGGCCGGATTTTGAAAGAAAAACAATGTCAGGTCACGGTTTTGTGTGGTGCTGCAACTGCTGGACAAATCGTGGCCGGGGAGCGGTTTCAAGATTTGGGGATGTCCTTTAAGTCCGCCACTATGGATGGCAGTGCGGGGCTTAAGGGATTGGTAACCGATTTGCTTAATAGTTATGAGGCACCGGCTGGAATTGATCGAGTATATACCTGTGGCCCGGAACCGATGATGGCAGCGGTGGCTGGGTGGGCTGGAGCCCAAAATATTTGGGGGGAAGTCTCCCTGGAGGAGCATATGGCCTGTGGAGTGGGCGCCTGCCTAGGCTGCGCCCGCAAACTCAACAACGATAATGATGGCTATGTGAAAGTGTGTAAAGATGGCCCGGTTTTTAATATTAACCAAGTTGAACTTTATAAAAATCAGGGTTGATGGAGGACAGACCAATGAAAATGCTAAATCAGGAATTAGGACTGGATTTGACCGTTAATCTGGGGGGTATAGAGCTGAACAACCCTGTAGCTGTGGCATCAGGCACCTTTGGCTATGGCCGGGAATATGAGGGTTATATTGATATAGCAGGGATAGGAGCGGTGATCGTCAAGGGTACCACTCTGGAGCCGCGTCATGGCAATCCCCCTCCCCGTATTATTGAAACCTCAGCCGGGATGCTTAATGCCATCGGTCTTGAGAACCCCGGAGTGGAAGTTTTCGTAAATGAGTATCTCCCTTATCTTTATGCGAAAAAGGTGACGGTCATAGCCAATATTGCCGGCAATACCCTGGAGGAATATGCAGCCTTGGCGGCACGTCTGGAAGGCTGTCCTGGTATCGCGGGCATAGAATTAAATATATCCTGTCCTAACGTCAAACAGGGTGGCCTGCAATTCGGAACAGATCCTCAAATGGTTAAGAATGTAGTGCAGGCAGTGAAAGCTGAGACTACCCTGCCGGTTATGCCTAAATTAAGTCCCAATGTAACAGACATTGTGGAGATAGCCCTGGCAGCACAGGAAGGGGGCGCGAATGCCTTGTCCATGATCAACACTTTGATGGGTATGGCCATTGATGTCCGCACCAGAAAGCCGGTCCTGGCTAACATCTTCGGTGGTTTATCGGGACCGGCCATCAAACCGGTGGCCCTGCGGATGATTTATCAGGTCTACCGGGCGGTGAAAATACCGATCCTGGGCGGCGGGGGAATTATGAACGCAACTGATGCCCTGGAATTTATTATGGCCGGGGCGGCTGCGATATCTATCGGCACCGGTAATTTCGTTTACCCGCAATTAGCCGACGAGATCGTAGCGGGAATAAGAACTTATATGCAGGAAAACCAAGTGCATAACCTGAATGAAATAGTGGGCATAGCCGTACAGAAATAGATACCCGAGCAGGGATTAAAGGAGGAACTACTGATGGAAGCAAAAGATAGAATAGTACTGGCCCTGGATGTTGATACCGCCAAAGAGGCCCTGGTTTTGGTTAATAAACTGGCTGGCTATGTGGGCGTTTTCAAAATTGGTATGCAGCTCTTCAATAGCGCCGGTCCCAATATAGTACACCAGGTGCATGATTTGGGCGGCAAGGTATTTGTGGATTTAAAACTGCATGATATTCCCAATACGGTAGGAGCGGCTGGCAAGGTTCTTACCCGGCTGAACAGCTATATGTTTAATGTCCATGCTGCGGGAGGACGGGAGATGATGCGCCAGGTGGCCATTGATTCGAAGAACGAAGCACAGAAAATGGGATTTGATGCGCCAATTATACTGGCCGTGACAGTTTTGACCAGTATTTCGCAAAAGGAACTGGCCGAAGAAATGTTTGTGGTTGGTATGAAGGTGGAAGACCTCGTGGTAAATTGGGCACTGATGGCCCAAGAATCAGGATTAGGCGGCGTTGTATGTTCACCGCAGGAAATTGTTCCCATCCGCGCAGCCTGTGGGCCGGACTTCAAAATCGTAACCCCGGGAATCAGACCGTTGTGGTCGGCATCTAACGACCAGAAACGTATCACTACCCCGCGGCAAGCTTTGGATCAGGGAGCTGATTATATGGTGATCGGGCGCCCGATTGTCCAAGCGGCCGACCCTTGCACTGCGGCTCAAAAAATTATTGATGAATTGGAGGCCTAGAAATGTTAAATAAGGCAGAAGCAACCGATATCTTTACCGAATCAGGCGCATTAATGGAGGGACACTTTAAACTTACCAGCGGGCGCCACAGCAATCGCTACATGCAGTGCGCTCAGGTTCTACAGTATCCTCATTTCACCGAAAAATTAGCTGCCCATATTGCGGAAAAGTTTACTGGAGAAAAAATTGATTTCGTAATTGGTCCAGCCATGGGGGGCATTATCGTATCTTATGAAGTGGCTCGTCAATTGGGAGTTCCCAGCATTTTTTGCGAGCGGGAAAACGGCAAAATGGCTTTAAGACGTGGTTTTAAACTGGAACCTGGACAGAAGGTGCTGGTAGTCGAAGATGTGGTAACTACAGGTGGTTCAGTAGTGGAGGTCATGGACATTGTCCGCCAGTCCGGAGCTGAAGTAGTGGG
Organism: Syntrophomonadaceae bacterium; assembly: GCA_963665865.2. Classification (GTDB taxonomy): domain Bacteria; phylum Bacillota; class Syntrophomonadia; order Syntrophomonadales; family Syntrophomonadaceae; genus PHAA01. The sequence continues at coordinate 1,499,316 of CAXXWF010000001.1, forward strand.
AGTGGCAGTGCTGGTTGACAGGAGTGCCGGTAAGGTTGACTTTGGAGTAAGAACTGAAGCGGTACTTAGTATGGATATAGAATCATGGGACGCATCGGAATGCCCACTATGCCAGGCAGGTCAGGGAGAGGCCACTAAACCAGGCAGCCGCAGCTAAAACCAGGAGGAATATAATTATGAAAACGTTTATTAACGGGAATGAGATTAAGTTTGTCGAGGGAGGGTATAAATATGTTTTTATGAAACCCTTCGGCCATTTTCAGGAGAAAACTATTGACCAAGACAATGGCCACAAAATGCATATTGAATTCTACGATAATGGGGTGCAGATAAGGACATTACTGACTAAAACTGAAGTAACTACCATTGTAAACCGCGATATAGCTATCGATACTATGAATAACAAAATATATATTCTTGAAGAAGGTAATGAAGCTAGGTCCAATCCGGATGGCTCTGTTGACATAATCAAATAGCCCTGGCTGTTTGACATGACAGGCGGTGAATTTAATGACAGACAGAAGATTAACATCTTATGCTGAGCGCATGGAAATGGAAGAAAAACTGCGCGAAAGTGAAGAAAAGTACCGTCTCTTATTTGAATCTGCTTATGATGGGATTCTCCTGATTGATGAACAGATGGTTGTGGATTGCAACCGACGTGCATCGGAAATCTTTGCCTGCCCCAACAAGGAGCTCTTGGGTTCTTCCGTAGAACGTTTCATACCCCCCCTGCAAAAGGATGGCCGGGTTACCAATGATATACTGACTGAAATGGGCAGGAGAGTTTTGCGAGGCGAGCCTCAATTGTTTGAATTGGAACTATGCCGCTGTGATGGTACCGTAATCGATGTAGAAATGAGCTTGAATTTTATAAAGCTGCAGAACCGAAAAATGGTTCAGGCAGTCGTGCGGGATATAACGGATCGCAAACAGATGGAGGAATGGCTGCGTTACCTGAACATGCATGACAAACCCACCGGTCTCTATAACCGCAACTATTTCGAGGAAGAAATGCAGCGTATGCAAAGCGGGCGCTACGACCCAGTAGGAGTCGTGGTCTGTGATGTGGATGGGCTTAAACTGGTTAACGATAATTTAGGACATAATGCCGGAGATGCGCTTCTGGCAACAGTGGCGCGAATTCTCGAAACGTGCTTCCGCGACAGTGATGTAGTGGCGCGGATTGGAGGAGATGAATTTGCCGTATTGCTGCCCAATTGTCCCCCTGACATCGTAGAAACTGCCTGTGTTCGGATCAGGGAGACAGTTACCAGCTATCGGAATGCCCAGCCGCCGATGCCGATCAGTTTGTCCGTAGGGTGGGCGGTGAAAAAAGAATTAGCTCAAACCATGCTGGATGTATTTAAGGAAGCTGATAACCACATGTACCAGGAAAAGCCGAAAAACCGTGAGAGATTTCGGGAATTCTTCGCGACTCTGTTACTCAATCGGCCCAAGGAAGATGGATCTTCTAATCCAAATCCATCTGAGATGCCAGAAGTTTCTGGACCATCTCCGAGTCGGGATTAACCATTATGGTCCAATAATTATCATAGATAACCATACCTGGCCTAGCTCCGCCCGGCTTTTTTACGTTATAGCGGAAGGTATAATCAACCCCAACCTTCTGGGAATCGCTGGCTTTACTAAAATAGGCGGCTAAAGAGGCGGCTTCCTCCAGGGTCCGGTCAGGTACAGCATCAATCGTGCTAATCGCTGCGGGCAGACTTACTATTACATGGGTGCCTGGTATCTGGCGGGCATGCAGCCATAAATCATGACGGTCTGATTCCTTTAGGGTTAAGCGGTCATTCTGCAGATTGTTCCTGCCTACCCTAATTTCCAAACCATCCGATGATAAAAATTTACGGGGGTGACTGCGTTCGGGCTTATTTTTACTGCGGCTTGCTCGCACTTTAGAATACTTTTCTTTTTCTAGTTCTTCAATAATCTCTTCTATCATGGCTGGGCTTTCCGCCTGATTGATAGCTACCAGCACTGACTCCAGATAATCTATGCCCACCTGGTTTTCAGCCATAAGGCGCTGCAGATGTTTCTGAGTTCCACGGCTCTTGTTATAAATTCTGAAATAACGTTGGGCATTCTGAATCGGCGTATAACGAACGTCTAAAGGCAGACTTACCTCTTCGCCACTATAGAAATCAGGTAAAACTGCGATAGTATCGCCTTTCTTGAATTGATTGGCATAAGATGTCAAGAGTTCACCCCAGATTTTATACTTGCCATTTTCTTGGGCCTGGCTGAGATCCCCTTCCTGCAGAAACTGTTTCCGGTAAGCTTTATGCAAGTGTTCATTAATCTGCCGGGTTAAATTGGTCTGCATTGATTCCAGACGGAGTTGGCTCAGTTTTTGGCGGTAATATGCATCACAGGCTTCATTCATGGAAGGGAATATCTTCACCCCCGAGTTGGCATCAACGGGTGCAAAAGGGGCAAATTCCAGAGGATTGTTTTTAAAGTATTGAACCGTTGGCATAATATGGCCTTGGTCAATATTCTGGATACGGGTACGGGTGGATTGATATATTCGGCTTAGTTCAAATTCACCACATTCCTCAACGGTGAGGCTGGCATCCAGGGAGGCAGCTGCGCAGATCTCCCGAGCACTGTACAGACTAAGCCCGGTATAGATATTGAAAAGGGCGGAGGCGGCGCTGGTGGTCTCCTCCTGCTTCCAAATAGCGGCGGCAAATGATTCGTAATCGGTATGCACAGGGTCCAGCTTCCCCTGGGAAGGAGGGCTGATATATTTCTTTCCGTGCAGAACCTCACGATAGGAACTTACCTCGCTGGTCACTTTTTTGATAGAATCAATTATTAATCCAGTCTCGGGATTAAGTAGAATGATGTTCGAATGTCGACCCATAAACTCGCATATCAGCAGTTTATCCTGCCATTCCCGGAAATCGTTTAACGCCTCAATCCGAATATGGACAATACGCTCCATCCCAATCTGCTTTACTTCTTTTATCTTGCCACCTTCCAGGTATTTTCGTAAAAGCATACAGAATGCCGAAGGCTGGGAGGGATTGATCTTTTTCTCGGTGCTGATATGAAGACGTGCCCAGCGGGGATTGGCTGATATAACAAGCTTCACGGTACCGGCTTTGGCCTGCCTTATAGAAAAGACCAGTTCATCTTTTTCCGGTTGGTGAATCTTATCGATACGGGCATCTATTAAATTTAAATTTAATTCTTTAGCAAGAGCTCTGATAACCAGTCCATCAAACGGCATATTATTTCTCCCTTAAATATAATCGCTACATCATTATACTATAAGCCAAATACATGGTGCCTGGCACCGTCAAAATTTTATTTTTACTCATAGTATAACTGCATTAAAACCATACTAAGTAAAAAAGATCAAGGAGGACAGTGTAGCAATGAAAAGAATATTATCACTCTTTATCTGCATGATATTATTTATAACAGTGCCGGGTTGTTCCGGTGCTGCTAAAAAGCCGCTTACTGATACTAACTCCAAGACAGGAAGTACTAGACCTATAATAGTCGGTTATTATGTTAATGATGTGGGCCACTTTGATTCTCTTCCCTCTCTAAAAGCTCATGCTGATCTTTTAAACGAGATTCATCCCTTATGGTACCATGTAGCTACTGATGGCTCCCTCAAAAAGGAGGTCACCCCAGAGGCTATTACGGTAGCTCACCAAAATGGAATTAAAGTCATCCCGCTGGTTAATCTGGTACCCAGTCAGGATGCTATCCTGCTTAATCAGCCAGCCCAGGACAAGCTGATTGCCAATTTGGTTAATGAGGTTAAGACCAATAATTATGATGGCATTGACATTGACTTTGAATTTTTCCCAGTATCAAAAGTTAAGGATTTTACGGTTGACCGCGATAAACTAACTGCATTTATGAAGGCAGTCCATGCTGAAATGAGTAAAATGGGTAAAGTAACCTATATGGCGGTTTTGCCACATGTCGGAGCCTCGACCGAGTCGGGTGGAATTTTTAATTATGCGAATCTAGATCCTTATCTTGATAAGGTAACCATTATGACCTACGACTTCAAAGAAGCCCACAGCGAATCTGGTCCAGTAGCTCCATTTGACTGGGTGGAAAAGAACATTATCCTGGCAATTTCACAGGGCTTCAAGCCGGATCAAATCTCGCTGGGAGTCGCGACCTATGGCTATGATTGGCCGGTGGGGCAAACTGGGGGTTTTTCTAAACCGACCAGTGAGATTATGAAACAAGTTGCCATGAAGGGTTACGATGTAAAATGGGATGAAAAACACCAAGAGCCATACTATATGTATACTGATAGCAACGGAATAAAGAGGGAAGTCTGGTTTGAAAACGAAAGAACCCTGCAAACCAAAATAGGCTTAGTTGATAAGTATAAATTATCGGGCATAAGTATCTGGCGTTTGGGATATGAAGATCAAAAGTTCTGGGACATACTTGTAAATAACTGGGGCAAAAAGTAATTAGCGGTGCCAGGCACCTAACTAACTAACTTAAAAACTAACGCCTTTTGTTTGTTTACAACCGAAGGCGGGGACAGGGGGACGGGTCCCTCGTCCCACCCGGGATATCAAAAGTGGGACAAGGGACCCGTCAGACTGTCCCGCAAGAATCGTCTCCGATGTTACATGGAGGAATATGTAATAAGCTAGAAAGTTAGGTGCCTGGCACCCTTCCTTGACTAAGTTTCCAAAATATATAAGAATATTGCTTAAGGAACAAAGGGAGGTAAGTCATGGCAGCAAAAATCAAGGTAATAGTTTCAGGAGCACTAGGTAAGATGGGGGTAACGACAGCTCAGGCAATTAAGGATGATGAGGAATTAGAACTGGTAGGCTTGGTAGATATCAAAGCCCGAGGAAACCTAACCAGTGAAACAGGTGGGCCAAGCCTTTGGAAAGTGGACAATGATCTGGATCGATTGCTTGAGACAGCCAGACCAGATGTAATGATTGATTTTACCAATCCACAGGCTGTCTATAACAATACTAAAACTGCGCTTAAACATGGGATATGCTGTGTTGTAGGTACGACCGGTTTAAATGAGGTGGAACTAAAACAGTTGGAAAAACTGGCTCTGGATAACGCGGTAGGGGTAGCAGTAATTCCCAACTTTGCGATAGGAGCCGTTCTGATGATGAAACTGGCTCAGGAAGCAGCCCAATATTTCCCCGATGTTGAGATTATTGAAATGCATCATGATCAAAAAATTGATGCTCCCTCGGGAACAGCCATAAAAACGGCTGAAATGATAACCGCTCACAGTCTGCGCCATCCAGCTCGGAACAGCCGCGAGTATGAAAAAATCGCGGGAGCCCGCGGAGGCGAACTAAACGGGATACGAATTCACAGTGTCCGACTGCCCGGATTTGTTGCCCACCAAGAGGTCATTTTCGGAGGAGTGGGTCAGAGCCTCCGCATACGCCACGATTCCTATGATCGGGTTGGTTTTATGCCCGGGGTAGTGATGACGGTTAAGAAAATGATGGGGGTGAAAGGGCTGATTTACGGCTTGGAAAACTTACTCTAGATGGAAAATAGTCCTCTCGAAATGAGTTTGAATTAAGTGTGCTAAGCAGAAGTTTCATAATCGATTTGTCTAAATATTCCTCTTTGATTTCCAGCCCGTATCGCTCCCCCTGTACGGGTATGAATTCAATCCCTTCTACCTGCATAGATGCTTTTTGGTTGCCCAGGCCCAATACGCCCTGATGCTAGGGCAGATTCTTGGCTGCGTTCTCGGCAGGCTTCTACGCCTTCCCATTCAAGGCGGCACTAACGACCTATTCGTTAGGCCGCCAGATCGCCTCTTTTGATCAGTTCATAAACAGTATTCTTTTTAATTTGTATCTCTGCAACCTCCTCCGGTTTCTAGGAGCATTCACCTTTCATCAAGTCCTCCTCCGTTTGACAAATTACAACCATTATCTTATCATACAGACAGTAAATTGTTGTTTAGTTTTGTTGAGTTATGTCTATTTTTAGATCATTGTGGTAAATATTGGCATCCAGGTAAAAATTGAACGAGAGGAGGCATACATAATATCCGGTTTGGGTATGAACCATCAATAATGGGGCTTAGTGCCTAATTAAATGGAGGAATGTGTAATGTTTAGAACGAATCGCTTTGTGGTGATACTCCTTTCCCTGATTATGCTTATAAGTGTGGCGGGCTGTGCCAAGCAGGCCGCTGCGCCCCCTGCCGCAGCTCCGGTTACTTTGACGGTCTCAGCAGCCGCCAGCTTGAAAACCGCCCTGGATGAAATTAAAGTGAATTATGCGACCGAAAAATCCAACGTAACCCTTTCCATTACTTATGCTGGTTCCGGTGCCTTGGAGACCCAGATCGAAAATGGTGCTCCTGTAGATCTGTTTATATCGGCAGCGACCAAGCAGGTAGACATGTTGAAAGCCAAAGGACTTATCTTAGAGGATACGACCAAAAACTTACTAGGGAATCAATTGGTTCTTGTCGTTCCCAATAATTCTACGGCTGACTTAAAAGATTTTCAAGGAGTTGCCACCAATGCAAGTATTAAAAGACTGGCTCTGGGCGAACCTAAGACCGTTCCTGCCGGCCAATATGCCACCGAAGTATTTACTAAACTCAATATACTTGATAGTATTACCCCTAAAGTAGTTTACGGCAAGGATGTTACCGAAGTTTTAACTTGGGTGCAGACTGGTAATGCGGATGCTGGCGTTGTCTATGCCACCGATGCCAAAACCACGGACAAGGTTAAAGTTATAGCCACCGCCGGGGAAGATACCCACTCACCTATCGTATATCCGGCAACAGTAATCAAAGCCAGTGCACACGAAGACACAGCTAAGGAGTTTTTGACCTACTTAAGCAGTGACAAAGCCAAAGCCGTATTTGAAAAGTATGGATTTACGGTTATCGCAAAATAAATGGCGAGGAGATTGTTGTAGTAATGGATTTGTCCCCTTTATGGATATCTCTGAAAATTGCAGTAACCGCAACGTCAGCGACATTCTGTTTAGGTCTTGCCGCGGCATGGTTTGTCGCAGGATATCGAGGCAGGCTGAAGGGGTTAATTGACGCAGTCCTTACTTTGCCCCTAGTATTACCACCTACCGTAGTAGGCTTTTTTCTCCTCTTGCTTTTAGGAAGAAACGGTCCGGTAGGAAAGATCCTGAACGAATTGGGTACCTCGGTGATATTTACCTGGTGGGCAGCAGTAATGGCTGCGTCGGTTGTGGCATTTCCTTTAATGTACAAGACCACCCGTGGAGCCTTTGAACAGATCGATGAGAATATTGTCCATGCCGCTCGTACCCTCGGGGTATCCGAATGGAAGGTGTTTTGGAAGGTAACCGTACCCCTGGCTGGGCCTGGAATCATAGCAGGAACGATTCTAGCTTTCGCTCGGGCGCTGGGTGAATTCGGAGCTACATTGATGGTGGCCGGCAATATGCCGGGCAAGACCCAGACGATTCCGGTTGCCATCTTTTTCGCGGTTGAAGGTGGCGATATGAAAACAGCTTATACCTGGGTGCTTTTAATTTTTACCATTTCACTAGTCGCGATGACCTTGATGAATTACTGGATGGAATATCAAAGAAAACAAAGACGAGTAGGAATGAGATAATATGGAATTAATTGTTGATATAAAGAAGAAACTTCCTGGATTCCTACTCAATGTGAATTTTACGGTCGGCGCAGAGACCCTTGGTTTATTGGGAGCTTCAGGAGCGGGTAAAACTATGACTCTTCGCTGTATTGCCGGGATCGAGAAACCTGATAGCGGCAAGATTGTTTTGAATGGGCATGTGTTGTATGACTCCAAGAAAGGTATCAACCTTCCCAGCCGGAAAAGAAAAATAGGTTTCTTATTTCAAAATTACGCACTATTTCCGCACATGACAGTGGAAGAAAACATAGGATTTGGGCTGGGCGAACTTAGCAAGAGCCAAAGAAATGATATTGTCCACCGGCAGATCCAAATGATAAAACTGGAAGACCTGAAAAGTAGATATCCCTTCCAATTGTCCGGAGGGCAACAACAGCGCGTAGCCCTGGCCCGGGCCATGGCTATTGAACCGCAGGCATTACTTTTGGATGAGCCTTTTTCGGCCCTGGATGATTATTTGCGAAGTCAGATGGTTAAACAATTGATAGAGACAACCTCCCATTATAAAGGAGTTACTTTGTTCATTTCCCATAATGTAGAAGAGGTCTATAGGATATGCGGTCAGCTAGTAGTGTTAGCCGATGGACAAGTTGAGGCAGATGGGGAGAAAGAGTCTATCTTTTTGCAGCCTCCCTCTCTGGCGACGGCACGGATAACCGGCTGCAAGAACTTTTCTGCCGCCAGATTGCTGCCAACGGGTGAAGTTCAAGCATTGGATTGGGGCATTAAACTCAAAGCTCCTGAATCTATAAGTGCTACCGTTCAATATGTAGGATTTAGGGCTCTTACCATCAGCCAAGCGGTCGGATCTGACCCTGAAAACGTTTTCCATTGCTGGCCCAGTGTCACCAGCGAGACTCCCTTCGGAATGACAGTATATCTGTCACTGGAAAGAATACCGATAGATTCAGAGGATTATCACGTGCAGTGGGAGATGCCCAAAGAGCAATGGCTAAAACTCAAAGACCAACCTCTCCCCTGGAGTGTCTATTTAAATCCCGAAAAACTTATTCTCGTTGACCGATAAATTTCCCTTATTGCCTGACTCTTATAAATAGCTATGGCTTTTATCTGATATTAATGACCCCGAGATGAAACAGGCTCCCTCCGCATTCAGGAAGGAGCCTATTATCACAAACATTACCGACATAATTAGTGCTCGACTGCTATCATGACACTAGAGGCTTTGACAACCGCATAGACTTGCTTACCGATCGCTAGGCCCAATGTGTCAGCTGAGTTCTTGGTAATGATACTTACCACCTCTGTGCCTCCGGGGAGTTCAATCACAACCTCAGTATTAACTGCTCCGGGAGTAATGCTCTTAACCTTTCCCTGCAACTGGTTCCGCGCGCTAATTCTCATGTTGTTTCCTCCTTTTGGATTTAATAAGGGTACATTTTTAGTATAACACTATCCAAAAGCAGTTCAAAGTAACGGGAGGATATTTATGGCAGAATAGACTTGCTAAAAATCAGCTAAATTGACATATATATTGCTGCTTTTAGAATTGTAGATATGTCACCCTACTCAATAAGTTAAGAGTAGGGAACATATTATTTTATTGTGGTTAATAGCTTTTTAGCGGATTTGTGCATACAGCCAGACAATACTGTTATAATATTTCTTAGATAACAACGTTTATAATGTTTTATAACTTGCAGTGTATTGGTGTTGGTTGATATTATGTTTTATATAATTGGTAAAATGGCTGGAACTTGAAAGGAGAGTAAATGTGGCGGACAACACAGTCTTAACACCTCAAGAAGTAGCTGATATTTTGAAAATTGCCAAAAATACTGTTTATGAGCTAATTAAAAGAGGAGAGTTGAATGGGTATAGGGTTGGCAACAAAGTAAGAGTTGATGTTGAGGATGTTGAAGAGTATAAAAATAGAACCAAAACAATTAAACAGGGCAATGCAGCTAAGGGGAGTGATTCCACACAGGTACGCGCAATATCATTGTTCAATGAGGAAGTTCCGAGAAATAATGAATTTGTTATTTGCGGACAGGATGTCATGCTGGATATCTTATCAAGATATCTGCAAATGCATCCCAAGGGAGTGCCAGCTTTGCGTTCCTATGTAGGTAGTTACAACGGTCTGTACTCCTTATATCATGGACATGTCCAAGTAGCCACCGCCCACCTCTGGGATGGAGACAGCGGACAATATAACATTCCTTTCGTCAGAAGGATGCTGCCAGGTATTCCCGCGGTTATTATTCACCTGGCTTGCCGGACACAGGGATTTTATGTAGCTAAGAATAATCCCAAGGGTATAGAAGGCTGGGAAGATTTAAGAAGAAATGATATAACCATGATTAATCGGGAAAAAGGCAGCGGGACTAGGGTCTTGCTGGATGAACATTTGAGAAAATTGGGGATATCATCCGAAAAATTAAATGGATACAAACAAGAGAGTACGTCGCACCTTGCCGTTGCTAGTATGGTTTCACGCGGTGTTGCCGATTTCGGCATTGGGAACGAAAAAACGAGTCAACAGGTAAAAGAAATTGATTTTATACCGCTTCAGGCGGAGAGATATGAATTGGTTATAAAAAAGGAAGATCAGAAGAAAGCCCCCTTTGAGGCTGTTATTGAAATTCTCCGTTCCCAAGAATTCCGAATTGAATTAGAGGGAATCGGCGGTTATGATCTGCGGGAAATCGGTGTAATTGTGGCAGAAACTTAACCAAACTTGCATTACATTATCATGAGAGCACGGCTCTCATTTTTTTTTGGCCCCATATTACAACGTGGTACCTGATTAATGGGACAGACACAGCTCTGCTCAAAGTACATATAATGCTATTAACTATAGTCACAAAGAAATAAGCCGGAGGAGGGCTAAGTGTGTGTTCAATTCTTTCTGGAATAAAAATTGCGGTACTAGGGGGGGATGAGAGGGAACTGATTCTGGTGGCAGAATTGGTTAAGACAGGGGCTACGGTGGTGGTGGCTGGATTTCCTCGTGATAAGGTGTGTCACGGAGCTTTTGTCGTCAATAGTGTGGAAGAAGCCTGTAAGGATATAGAAGTGCTTATATTGCCATTGCCTGGTACCAATGAAAAAGGGGTGATAAGGGCAGTATTTGCTGAACAGGAACTTCAATTAACCGAAAAGGCGGTTGCTAGTATTGCGAGTAATGGACTTATCATCATAGGGTCGGCTAGAAAATTCCTTAAAGAATGGACGTCCAAATACAAATTGAACCTGCTGGAAATTGTGGAGATGGATGACGTTGCCATTCTAAACTCAATTCCAACCGCAGAAGGTGCGATCCAGATTGCGATGGAAGAGACTGACATCACTATTCACGGTAGTAAGACCTGTGTAATTGGCTTTGGGCGAGTGGGCATAACCATGGCTCGAACCTTAAAAGCTTTAGGTTCAGATGTTACAATAGTTGCCAGAAATCCAGGACAGTTGGCTCGGGCATACGAAATGGGATGTAATCGGGCTGGATATGATGACCTCCACGAAATTATGAATCACACCGACATTGTTTTTAATACGGTTCCAACTATGATACTGAACAGCAGCATATTAAAATATGCTAATCCCGACGTACTAATTATTGATCTTGCTACTCAACCTGGCGGGACCGATTTTGAAGCCGCCAATACCTTTGGCTTGAAAGCCATCTTAGCCCCCGGACTTCCCGGCAAAGTCGCTCCGGTTTATGCCGGCAAAATTCTGGCCGAGGTTATACCTCGGTTGATCATGACCCAACATGGTAAATACCAAAAAGACCTGCTTTATGGTTAACAAGGAGGTGTAAATAGTGCATGTGGAAAGATTAACTGGTGTAAGAATCGGTGTAGTATTGACTGGTTCACATTGTACCATGGGTGAAGCTCTGCCCCAAATCGACAAACTTAAAGCCGAGGGCGCGGAAATTTACCCTATCATCTCCTATACGGTTGATCAAACCGATAACAGATTCTATAAAGTCGCTGATCTGAAAAACTATCTAGAACAGATAACCGACCAACCAATTATTAATACGATCGTTGCTGCTGAACCCATAGGTCCGCAAAAGAAACTTGATGCCGTCGTAGTTATACCGGCTACCGGCAATACTATAGCCAAATTAGCCAATGGTATTGTAGATACCCCGGCTCTGATGGCCATCAAAGCCCATCTAAGGAATCAGCGGCCGGTAGTCATTGCCATTTCGACCAATGACGCTCTGGGTATAAATGCCCGCAATCTCGGATTACTTCTAAATATGAAAAATATTTATTTTGTGCCTTTTCGCCAGGATGATCCCTATCAAAAATCGAATTCCTTGCTCGCCAATCTGGAGCTGGTGGTTGATACTACAATATGCGCCTTGCAAGGGAAACAAATTCAACCACTTTTATTAGGAGCGTTGTAGTTGCCTGATAAGTTGTGTTAAAATATTAGGATAAAATTATTGACAACAGGCAGGCGGGGGGTTTAGTTTTGGCACATGGCTTAAAATTGGCAGTAGTAGGAGCTACAGGTGCAGTAGGGCAGGAAATGCTTAAAGTTTTAGAGGAAAGAGACTTTAAAGTCGAAGAGATTCTATGTTTGGCTGACCCGCGTGAAGCGGGGACTAAGCTAAAATACAAAGGTGAAACCATTATTGTTAGGCAAGTCGATGCTGATGCATTTAAACAATCGGACCTGGCTTTGTTCGCAGTAGGAAGCGATATTAGCCTCCAATTGGCGCCTATGGCTGTAGAAAACAACTGTGTAGTCATTGATAACAGCTATGCTTTTCGTTTGGATGAGAGTGTACCTCTGGTGGTACCAGAGGTTAACCCCCTGGATATAGGTCTCCATCAGGGGATTATTGCTAATCCAAATTGCTCGACGATCATAATGGTGGTGGCAATCAATCCTATACACCTGGCCGCTGGCATTAAAAGAGTGGTAGTATCCACCTACCAGGCAGTTTCAGGTGCAGGTATAGCAGGCCTTAATGAACTGGAGATCAGCACCCGCAATTATTTGGAACATCGCGAAATAACTCCAGAAGTCTTTCAATATCAGATTGCCTTTAATTTGATACCTCATATAGATGTCTTTGTGGATGATAATTATACCCGGGAAGAAATGAAAATGGTCTGGGAAACCAGAAAAATCATGCATGCCCCTGATTTAAAGATTGCGCCGACTGCAGTAAGAGTACCGGTATTCAGAAGTCATTCCGAATCTATTAATTTGGAAACTGAGAAGCATCTGAGTATCGAAGAAGTTAGACGAATACTAGCTGAGGCACCTGGGGTGATAGTGCAGGATAATCCTCAAGCTAATATATACCCGATGCCCCTTTATACTTCCAATAAGGATGAGGTGTTTGTGGGTAGGATTAGAGAGGATTTGTCGGTTGAAAATGGTTTAGCGCTTTGGGTGGCAGCCGATCAGATTAGAAAGGGCGCGGCCACCAATGCTATCCAAATAGCGGAGATAGTTGCTGATAAAAACCTATATTAGGAAGTGTATAAATTGAGGATTTTGGTTCAGAAGTTTGGCGGAACATCACTGGCCACTACCGAATTGAGATCAAGGGTGTGCGATATCATTGCCGCCGCTAGGCAGGCAGACTTTGCCCCGGTGGTAGTGGTTTCGGCAATGGGCAGGGAAAGCGCTGCCTATGCTACAGATACGCTGCTCAATCTGATTAAGGAAGTAAATCCTGACCCATTACCTCGTGAATTAGACATATTATTGTCCTGTGGTGAGACTATTTGCGGAGTTCTGCTGGCCAATCAGCTTAGTGCCCAGGGAATAAAAGCGCGGTTTCTTACCGGTGAACAAGCCGGAATTGTGACTGACGGTAATTATGGAAATGCTCATATCCGCTATGTGAATCCGCAAAAGATTTTGGAGTGCATAGAGAATGGTCTGGTTGCCGTAGTAGCGGGTTTCCAAGGCATAGGTGAGAACGGCGATTTGAACACTCTGGGTCGGGGGGGCAGCGATACTACGGCCAGCGCCCTGGGGGTGGCATTGAATGCTGAGTTCATAGATATTTATACTGATGTGGAAGGTGTCATGACAGCTGACCCGCGCATCGTAGAAAATGCCCGGTTACTGGATTCCGTCAATTATAATGAGATCTGTCAATTGGCGCGGGATGGGGCCAAAGTAGTCCATCCGCGGGCTATTGAAATAGCCATGCAAAAAGGGATTCCGCTCCGGATAAGGTCTACTTTTTCAGATTCATTGGGGACCATGGTCGCGAATAGGGTTGATAAGATTGATGAACCGGTAAAAATCATAAGTGACCGGTTAATTACGGGAATTACCTATACATCCAACATTGCCCAGATAAAAATTACTACCGCTGGTGTGGAAAAAAAGAACCGCACCGAGTTAAAGGTATTTAAAGCCATGGCCAAGGCAGGGGTAAGTGTCGATTTCATTACAGTTCAGCCCCAAGCCATCATGTTTACGGTTAATTATGACAAGGCTATGAAGACCAATGAAATTTTGCGCGGCCTTGATCTGATTCCGGAAATAGAGTTTAATTGTGCCAAGGTAGCTATTGTGGGAGCGGCGATGACCGGTATACCGGGTGTAATGTATAAGGTTGTGGAAGCCATGGCCGAAAATGATATTGCGATATTACAGTCCGGTGATTCATATACTAACATTTGGTGTTTGGTGAACAAAGAAGATATGAATAAGGCGGTGCAGGCTTTACACGATAAATTTGAACTGGGAAATGATTAGCATGAGAAGGTGGCGAAAAAATAATGACTCTTAAAATGTATACGGCCATGATAACGCCCTATCATCCTGATTTGCAGGTGAATTATGAACGGGCAGGTGAAATCGCCGAGTATTTAGTCGCCAATGACAGCGACGGAATTGTTGTCAGTGGAACAACCGGCGAATCACCGGTATTGAAGCAAGATGAAAAACTACGCTTGTTTGCCGAAGTGAAAGCTAAAGTCGGGGATAGCATTGAGGTTTGGGCTGGCACCGGTTCCTATGATACGCAGGGTTCTATACGTCTGAGCATGGCTGCCGAGAAGACTGGCGTAGACGGGCTTCTGCTGGTAACTCCATATTATAGTAAGCCTTCCCAGGAGGGGCTTTATCAACATTTTAAAGCCATTGCGGAGAGTGTATCTATCCCGATTATGCTCTACAACATTCCCGGACGTACCGGAACTAATATGCTGCCGGAAACGGTGGCGCGCCTGTCAGCAATAGAAAACATTACAGCTATTAAGGAATCCAGCGGCATGATGGATCAGATGTCACTGTTAAGAAATATGCTGCCGGAGACTATGGCTATATATTCGGGTGATGATTCCCTTACACTGCCCATGCTGGCCCTTGGCGCGGCGGGAGTAGTTAGTATTGCATCCCATGTGGTAGGTAAAGAGATAAAAGAGATGCTGAATTATTTTGCCGCCGGCGAGGTAAAACGGGCGCAGGAACTCCATAATCAGCTCTTCAACATGTTTAAAGGGTTGTTCATTACAACCAATCCGGTACCGGTGAAAGAAGCGTTAAATATTTTAGGAATGGATGTCGGGGGACTGAGATTGCCTTTGTGTCAAGCTAATGAAGCGGAAATAATTCAGCTGCGACAGTTGCTGGTTAGTTATCATTTAACATAATAATTTACAGTTGGATTATATCAATTACTTAAGAAAAATGGACCTGCAAAGGTTCATTTCAGGCCGTCAAAAAAGCCCAATAGCTGCGTTATTAACTAAAGCCCGTTCAATCAACGTACTTATGTATGTCTCAATCACGGGCTTTTATTAATGCCTTGCTCTTGAACTTTTTTGCTCGGCCTGACCTGATCGACACTCTGAAATGAACCTGTAAAGGTTCATTTTGTATATTTTGGGATCCATAAATTTACATATTTTAGCAGTAATATAAGTTGAACATAGCCTATGTTTGGGCTATAATAAGCACAGCGGTATTGTTCGGATTCCTGCTAAGTTTAAAAATTGAATAAGAAGGAGGTGTTTGAGTGTCAGACGATGCACGATTGCAGATGATTCCCCTGGGCGGATTGGGGGAAATCGGCAAAAACATGATGGCAATCAGATACCAGGATACAATCGTGGTGATTGATGCCGGGCTTATGTTTCCCGAAGACGAATTGCTGGGGATTGATGTGGTCATTCCCGATATCTCGTTTTTGGTGGAAAATCGAGACAAAGTCAAAGCAATTCTGCTGACTCATGGGCATGAAGACCATGTAGGTGCTTTGCCCTATGTTTTGAAAGAGATTAATCCACCAATCTATGGCAGTAAGTTAACCCTAGGGATAGTGGAAGGAAAACTGAAAGAACATAATCTGGATAATGTACAATTGAATATAGTGCGTCCCCGGGATTCAATAAATATTGGGCCATTTGAAATTGAATTCTTTAGGGTAAGTCATAGCATACCCGACGCTATGGGTATTGCTATTCATACACCTTTGGGAATAATTTTCCATACCGGAGATTTTAAGATCGATCAGACTCCTGTCGATGGTCAGGTTATAGATTTTCGGAAAATGGCTGAGCTGGGTGAAAAAGGTGTGCTGGTCATGCTAAGTGACAGTACCAATGCTGACCGAAAGGGCTTTACAATGTCCGAAAAGGTAGTGGGAAATACCTTTGATGATCTTTTCGGCAGGTGCGAAGGGCGCATAATTGTTACCACTTTTGCCTCCAACGTACACCGGATTCAGCAGGTAATTACAACAGCTGAGAAATATGGACGCAAGGTTGCGATTGTAGGCCGAAGTATGGTTAATAATGTCAAGATATCCAGCCAATTGGGCTATATTGATATAGCCGAGGATACCTTAATAGAAATGGAAGAAATCAATAAATATCCGCCCGAGAAGGTAGTTATTGCGACAACCGGCTCCCAGGGTGAACCCATGTCGGCATTAACCCGTATGGCCACGGCTGACCATCGTTGGGTGGGGATTAAACCGGGAGATACGGTTATCATCTCGGCAACCCCCATACCTGGCAACGAGAAGCTGGTCACCAAAACCATAGATTTGCTTTTCAAACAGGGGGCCGAGGTAATTTATGAGAAAGAAGCGGGTGTACATGTTTCGGGCCATGCTTCGCAGGAAGAGTTGAAGCTGATCCTGAACATCATTAAACCCCGGTATTTCATACCCGTTCACGGCGAATATCATCACCTTATGAAACATGCCAAAATAGCTGAAAGTCTTGGGATACCGCGTTCACGGATTTTCGTAGCTGAAAATGGCCAAATTATAGAGATTAGCAAGAAAAAGGCCCATGTCGCGGGCAAGGTAACTGCTGGCAAAGTACTGGTAGATGGACTGGGTGTCGGAGATGTCGGCAATATTGTACTGAGAGATCGCCGGCAGCTCTCCCAGGATGGTATCATGATTGTAGTGGTGTCCATTACCAAGGAAAATGGCGAAGTAGTTTCTGGACCTGATATTGTCACTCGAGGCTTTGTGTATGTAAGGGAATCTGAACAATTAATTGAAAACGCTAAAGCCAAGGTGCGAGAAGCAATGGAACATTGTCAGCGCAAGAATATTACAGAATGGGCAGTAATTAAGTCCCAGATTCGTGATAAACTGGGCAAACATCTCTATGAGAAAACCGGACGCAGACCTATGATTATGCCAATAATTATGGAGATATAAATATCCGTAGAAAACTTTAATATGAACACCCTGCTAGTTTTTCTGGCAGGGTGTTTTTTGCCTTTGGAGGGTGGGACAAGGGACCTGTCCCCTTGTCCCCACACAGTGAAAAATTTGACTGTGTATTATTTTTCGGAGTGAAGGCAACTCTAAGAAAAACAATTCTGCAGATGAAAGGGGTATGTCCAGTTGACAGAAAACACCAATGAGCAAGAGACCCAAGATTCCAAACTGGAAAACATTAAAGAACTTGGACAGATAGAAATACCGAATTTTAAAAGTGATATACATTGTTTAACGATTGCCGGACAGGTCGAGGGACATCTGGTCTTGCCTCCCCAGAACAAAACGACCCGCTATGAGCATGTTATACCGCAACTGGTCGCGGTCGAGGAAAATCCTCAGATAAAGGGTTTGCTGGTCGTTTTAAACACGGTCGGGGGGGATGTAGAGGCGGGTCTGGCTCTGGCAGAGATGATTTCCGGTCTTTCCAAACCGACTGTCTCAATTGTTCTAGGCGGAGGGCATTCCATTGGTTCCAGTATTGCGGTGAGTACTAATTATTCTTTTATTGCTCCGTCAGCAACCATGACTATTCACCCCATTCGGCTGACTGGCTTGGTTATTGGAGTACCGCAAACTTATGAATATCTCGATAAGATGCAGGATCGGGTGGTAGACTTTGTAGTCCGGCATTCCAAGGTAAGTGATAAGAAGTTCCGGGAACTTATGTTCAGAACGGGAGATTTGGCCCGTGACATTGGAACGGTTTTGGTAGGCAAAGATGCTGTAGACTGCGGGTTGATAGACCAAATAGGCGGACTGCATGATGCAGTTAAAAAGCTGCATGAACTAAAAGACGCGCCCGGAGGTGTTCTGCAATGATAATGTACGTAGCTGATCCCCAGGAGTTGATTAATGGTATGGAGTTCCGGGAAGTGGTGCAGATCAAACTTCCTTCGGGCGGATATGCAAATGCAGAATCTCTGGCTTACAATAAGGTAAGGATAATTGAGATAGTAAGTACCGATCCCATGGATTATATGTATGAGCAGTATCAGCCAGGCAATATAATAACCTTATAAGGAAACTAGGGACGGGGGAAGTCACAAAGATCGTAAAATCTGCGGAGTGGGACAGAGGACCCGGGCTCTTGTCCCAGCAACAACCCATTCCCTTATCTCAATCTAAAAAATGGCACGTTCAGCAGAACGTGCCATTTTCTTACTAATTTTTAATATAAAGCTGTGCTATAATTACTAAAGCATTTATTGTGGAGGGCAAGTAAATTGACGATTTTACAAGCTATGTTCTTAGGGATGGTGCAAGGCCTTACTGAATTTATACCGGTCAGCAGCTCAGGACACCTGGTTATTTTCCAACACATATTGGGGATACAGGGAAGTTCGCTGACTTTTGATGTTTTAGTTCATATGGGGACCCTGTTGGCGGTCTTGGTTGCCTTCTGGCATGACATTTTTGCTATTCTTAAGAAGCCGTTTGCCAAGATAACTTATCTGATCATCGTAGGCTGTATTCCTGCCTTTTTGATGGGGTATTTTGTACAGCCCCTATTTGAAAAATTTGAAAATCTGCTGGTGGTTGGAATTGGTTTGCTTATCACCGGGATGATTCTAAAATTTTCGGATATGGTCACCCATAATTCATTGAATATGAAGAAAGTTCAAGATACCACTTATGGGGATGCGTTGTTTATTGGTTTGCTGCAGGGAATTGCTATTGTTCCGGGGATATCCCGCTCCGGTGCTACGATTGCTGGCGGACTGATGGCTGGTCTGGACCGGACCTTTGCCGCACGGTATTCCTTCCTGCTTGCCATTCCAGTCATTCTAGGAGCTGGTCTGGTGCAAATGAAAGATTTTTCATCCATGGCTATAACGGGTAGTGTTGCTCCATACGTAATAGGACCTTTAACCGCTGCCATTTTTGGTTATTTGGCCATTAAAATAGTGATGAATATGGTGCGTAATGGCCGCATAGCAGTCTTTTCTTACTATTGCTGGATAGTTGGAGTACTTTCCATTGCCGCTTATTTCTATTTCTAAATATCAATATGGTTAAGGGAATTAATGACGAGCATATATATTCATGGTTTGGCGGTAACTTGAAGGAAATCGGGATTATCGAAGCGAAGATAATAGTTTGATATTAAATATATGGTGAGATTAAAAGGTGATTTAATTATATGACCAAAAAGAAAGCTGTCCGTCCGCAGCGAAAACTAAATGACTCCGGCGAGTCCCAATCTGCAGCCGCTCTGCGCACCGTAATAAGAGCCGAAGTGGTATCGGTAATCTTATTCATGGTGGCAGTGTTCATAACGGTAAGCCTCAGAAACTCACCGGGTTTAGCGAATGATACTCAATTTATTGGCATCCTGGGCACATACCTCAGTGGTGTTATGCAGAGTTTGTTCGGGTCTGGTGCGATGATCGCTCCGCTTTATTTGCTTTTCTGGTCTATTCACATCGGCCTCTACAAAAAAATGTGGTCAGTTAGAATGTTAGGACTCACCCTATTGAGTCTGACAGGGCTTGTATATTTGAGCACTTATGATATTCCTCTGGGTCTAAATTCCTGGGAGGCTGCGCTGGGCGGGATGGGCGGAGGTTATGTCGGTGGCGGCCTGGCTTATGGCCTGATTCGCCTACTGGGTAGACTAGGAACTTCCATTCTTATTATCATGTGTGTATTATTGGCGGTGGTAATGATTCTGGAAAAATCGCCATCGGAGATTGCTGTTCTGGCGTGGAATAACAGCAAAATATTTAGGGAAAAGCTAAAATCAATCATGTTTTATGAGGAAGAAATTACAACTCCCGGCGCTGAGGAGGAACCTGTGATTATTAATCCGGATAATGACAGAAGTGGCTATGAATCCTTTGACGGTAGAAATCCGATAGCTGATCCGCCCATCAAAGAACTTAAATCTGAAAAAGCCAAAACGCCTAAACCTCTAGAGATAGTGTATCGGGCACGAGAAGATATGAGCAACTATATTAAGCCATCTTTGGAGATGCTGAGTATTGTAGAAAGTGATAGAACTATTGACAAAAAGCACATTAAGGACAGTATTACCGTTCTGGAAGATACCTTCGCCAGTTTTGGGGTTAGCGTAAAGGTTAACCAAGTGAGTTGTGGGCCGGCCGTTACTCGTTATGAATTAACTCCGGCACCGGGTGTTAAGGTAAGTAAAATTATCAGTCTCACTGATGACCTGCAATTGAATCTGGCTGCCCCCGGGATTCGTATTGAGGCACCTATTCCTGGTAAATCAGCTATAGGTATTGAAGTACCCAGTTCCAAAGTTGGCGCCGTTGGGCTGCGCAGTCTGCTCGGTGCCAGTTCCTTCAAGAAACTAAATAGTCCGCTGGCTTTTGCGTTGGGGGAAGACATAGGGGGAAATCCAGTAGTAGCCAAGCTTAGTGATATGCCCCATCTTCTGATTGCCGGTTCGACCGGTTCAGGGAAGAGCGTTTGCCTGAACAGTATAATTATGGGTTTACTATACAATGCTACACCTGATGAGCTGAAACTTGTTTTCATAGATCCCAAAATGGTGGAATTAACCATATACAATGGTATACCGCACCTTTTGACACCGGTGGTGACAGACCCTAAAAAGGCATCGGTAGTATTGCGGTGGATGACTACGGAAATGGAAAAACGGTATAAGATGTTTGCCGACAAGGGAGTTCGTGATATATATCGCTATAATCAAGCGGCCTCGCCATTGCCTTTTATCGTTATTATTATCGATGAATTGGCGGACTTGATGATGGTTGCTCCCGTGGAAGTGGAAGATTCCATATGCAGATTGGCGCAGATGGCTCGGGCTGCCGGTATTCACTTGATAGTTGCCACGCAGCGGCCTTCAGTCGATGTGGTAACGGGTATAATTAAGGCGAATATTCCTTCCCGGATCGCCTTTGCGGTCTCATCTCAGACTGACTCCCGCACTATTCTTGATATTGGGGGAGCGGAGAAACTGCTCGGCAAAGGTGACATGCTATTTTCACCGGTGGGAGCGGTCAAGCCCTATCGGGTACAGGGCGCCTTCGTATCAGATGGTGACATTGAAACAACCGTAACCTTTATTAAGGAACAGATCTTATCAGGGGACCATACCGACCAGTTTAAGGAAATAGAAATATCCCTTGAAAGCACCGACTTCGATAATGGGGATGACTTATTCTGGGATGCAGTAAGGGTTTTAGTAGAGAATCAAAAAGCCTCGGTTTCTTTTTTGCAGCGCAAACTGCGGGTTGGATACGCACGTGCGGCACGACTGATGGATCTGATGGAAGAACGGGGAATTGTTTCTGAATCCGACGCCAGCAAAAAACGCGAAATATTGATCGATGAAGAACAGTTAGAAAAACTATACGCCAATAATAAACTATGCTAGTATGATTTTATCAAACACTTCCTCTACTGAGGAAGTGTTTGATAAAATCGCTCGCGGCACGATGCACACAAAACGCGAAGGGAATGCGCTACGCGCCCGCGTTTTGGCGCACAATTTGCGCAAGCGCTCATTGTATTATCAAACACTCTTAAGGTTCCCAAATGAGGAGTGTTTGATAAAAACGCTCGCGGCGCGATGCACACAAAACGCGAAAGGAATGCGCTATAGCGCCCGCGTTTTGGCGCGCAATTCGCACAAGTGCTCATTGAATAATATTTCAGTTAATGTTGGAGGATCGGCATGAAGCTTACCTCGCGGGAGAGAGAAATTGTCGAGGCACTGCAGAAGGAACCGCTTATATCTCAGGATGAATTAGCAATTCATTTTGGCATAAGCCGCTCGTCTGTGGCCGTGCATATATCTAATCTTATGAAAAAGGGAGTAATCCTGGGCAAGGGTTATGTTTTTAATAAAAAGGTTTCGATTGTGGTGGTGGGGCAGGTCTTTCTGGAGATTAGTGTTGAGGAGACCGACCGCACTTTAATAGACATGAAGTATGCGGGTTTTGGTCAGGAAGTTTGCAGGACTTTGTCTGGTTATGGGGTTAGCACCAAGCTGATTACACTGGTGGGCAACGATGATTTAGGCAACAGTATTCTGAAAGACTTGCAGGCTGATGAGGTTGACATAGCCCACATTTACAGACATCCAGAGAAAAGAACCTGCAAGCAAGTTGTATCTAACCGCGGGCTGCATTTGGAAGAAGGTTTTACTAAGAAAGACTTCGGGCAGGCCATTGCCGCCCGTGAATGGGTGGCATCCAATTGTGATTGGCTGATTGTAGAATCAGGATTTACAGATATGTTAGGTAATAAGTTGTTGAGTCGGACCGATAGAACTCCCGTTTTATGCGGATGCCGGCATACTGATGCAGATATTCCTGATTTCTTATCGGCTTACAATTTGTTAGTGCTGGGAACCAAGGATTTTGGGGAATATGATCATTATGTAAATAGAGGTTCAGAGTTGATTGAAGCGGGTACTCAAAATTGTATAATAACTGATGGCAGCAATGGTATGATATTAATAAATGATGAAGGAGCACGGGATTTTCCACTGCCTCCCAACCAGACTTTTGACAGCACCAAAGATCTGCATATTTTTCTAGCGGGGCTAGTGCATGGTTTATCGGCAGGATATCCAATAAGACAAGCATTGCGAATTGCTAGTGGTGCTGCTCACTTGAACAGGGATAACGGATAACCCGGATATTAGTATTGGGGTGATTGACATAGGTACCTTTGGAGAAACATTAAGAAGAGAACGCGAAAGACAGGGTATCAGCCTGGAAACGGTGGCTGAAGCGACCAAAATCCGTAAGCACTATCTCAACGCTCTGGAGCAGGAAAACTTTGAGGCTCTTCCTCCCCGCGTTTATGCAACAGGTTTTGCGGGGACTTATGCCCGGTATTTGAAATTGGATCCGGAAGCCGTAGTCGAGCAGTTTAAGAGCTTGGCATACTCCGGTATAACCGAACCAGCTCCCGTAGTGGCCCTGAAACGGACTAAGCGCGAATTAAAAATACCCATCAAAAACATAATTGCGGCGGCGATGTTCCTGCTCATAGCCTTATGGGCGGGCAACTTGGTGAGTGCTTATATAGCCCAGCGGGGTGTGGCTGAGCCCCCGACAGTTCAGCAGCCAATAGTTAATAACTCTCCAGTGGAACCAGCCGTCCCGGACAAATTAGTTCTTGCTATTGCCGCGCGGCAAAAATGCTGGCTGCAGGTTAGTGTTGATGGGACAGTACAATTTTCCGGTATTGTAGAGGCCGGTGATAGTAAATCTTTTCAAGCTAGTGGATCGATTATCGTCAAAGCCGGTAATGCAGGAGGAATTGATTTATCTCTAAACGGCAAGCCCCTTGCACCGCTGGGCAATGTGGGACAGGTAGTGGAGAAACAATTTGATAAAGGCAGTATTGCCAAGGAATAGGAGCGCCCATAAGTGAATGTTGGTTTTATCAGTTTAGGTTGTTCGAAAAACCAGGTTGATACTGAAATTATGATTGCGACCATGAAAGATTCGGGTTATAAAATTGTTAATAAGCTCAACAGAGCTGAGATCATAATTATTAATACCTGCGGATTTATTAACGAAGCGAAAGAAGAAGCAATCAATACAATTATAGAAACAGGAAAATTGAAGAAAACTGGCCATTTACAGTATCTGGTGGCAACGGGCTGTCTGGCCCAGAGATACGGACAAGAAATACTGGATGAGATGCCTGAGTTGGACGGGATTGTAGGTATCTCATTTTTTACGGATATTCACAAAGTGGTCAGCCGTATTCTGCAGGGAGAAAGAGTGGCCTTACTGGGTGCGCCTCCAACGGTTTTTATGGAAAAAGGTCCTCGAGTACTTACAACTCCAGCCGGTTCGGCCTATTTGAAAATTACCGAAGGCTGCAATAATCGATGCAGTTATTGTGCGATACCCATGATCAGAGGCAGCCTGCGCTCGAGACCGCAAGCGGAAATCATTCAGGAAGCCCGAGATCTAATAAATAGCGGTGTGCGTGAACTGGTGGTGGTGGGTCAAGATACGGCTATGTATGGAACAGATTTAGGGGAAAAATCCAATTTACCTGGCCTATTAAAGGAAATGACCGCTATTGATGGTCTGGAATGGATTCGTTTGATGTATCTCCACCCCGCTCACCTAGATGAGAAGATTATAGAGATCATAGCAGGTGAAGATAAGGTTTTGCCCTATCTCGATATACCAATTCAACACGCTGCTGACCAGGTCCTAAAGAACATGAACCGAAAACATGACTACCAGCAACTGCATTCATTAATACGACGTCTAAGAGAGCAGATAAGTGATTTAGTATTAAGAACAACAGTAATGTTAGGCTTCCCGGGTGAGAATGAAGCCGATTTCGAATTCTTGCATGATTTTGTACGGGCAACCGAATTCGATTGGTTAGGAGCCTTTGCTTTTACTCCCGAGGAAGGTGCCCCCGCCTATTCCATGCCTGAACAAGTATCCGAGGAAGTTAAACAAGAGCGTCTGGATGCCATAATGAGCCTGCAGCAGGGTATAACCCGTCAAAAGAACATGACCAGGCTAAATAGAAACGAGAAGATATTGATATCTTCTCAGGCATCCAAAAACCTTTACATCGGCAGAGCTTATTTCCAGGCACCTGCGGTTGACGGTATAACAATGGTTAAGACAGGTGCCAAGCTGACCAAAGGCACTTTTATAAACGTTCACCTTAAAGGGATTAGAGACTATGATATGATTGGGGAACCGGTTGATGAATATTCCGAATAGTATAACTATTTTTAGAATACTCCTGATTCCTATATTTGTGGTCTTGATGCTGACCAGAATCCCTTATGGAGGGACCATGGGAGCAGCTATCTTTTTATTTGCCGCTTTAACTGACAGTCTGGACGGTTATTTGGCGCGTAAATGGAAGCAAACTACCAAGTTAGGCGCTATTCTGGATCCTCTGGCGGATAAACTCTTGATTACCGCTGCCTTGATCAGTCTTGTGGAGCTAGGCCGACTACCGGGCTGGATGGCCATTGTTATTATCGGCCGCGAATTTGCAGTTACAGGTTTGCGAGTAGTTAAAGCCGAGGAGGGGATTATCATCCCCGCCAGCAAAATGGGTAAATTGAAAACGATAAGCCAGGTTGTTGCCGTGCTTATTGTTATGTTACAGAACTTTTTCTATCCTCTAGCGAATTGGCCAATCGGGCATTGGGCCATGTATATAGCGTTGATAATAACTCTCGTTTCCGGCATAGAGTATTTTCAGAAGAATAAGATAAATATCTACACATAATCATTAGTCCTCGGATAGCACTTGCCCTCAGACCGTCAAAAAATGCCAAAGACTTTTATATTCGCTGCCGCTCCAATAATAACTGTATTATGGGTATAATTTTCGAAGGTGCTAATACCTCACTCACAGAGGATAATCCGTGGATTGCCGTGCAGCCAGTTTCAAGCCTTTCATTTCCATTCCTCCCTTATAATTTGGCTCAGTACCGATAAATACTATGGCCGCTTGTATTAAAGCTGCCATAGTATTGCTATGTCTAATGAAAATTAAGCGCATGGAATATCAGAGTAACATACTACAGGAAAAATGAATAAAGTATTGTAGGTTTTGTTGCAAATGGCAATTTCGAATACAATACCCAAAATTAACTAATATGAGGAGGGATTTGAATGACTAAACATCAATCGTCTTGTGGTTGCTCGGACTGTTATCCTGAACATGAGCGCAAGCGTAGTGAGAGTAAAGTGGTTTTTAGCTGCGGATCCGGTGGGGGGGCAAATATACCGATTAGCAGCACAGTAGCACTAGGTGCAGCATTAGGTTCAGCCTATCGACAGCCTGGTTTGGTAGTGGGAACTGTAACCCTTAATACCAGAGGACTTAAGAGCCCAAGCGTAAAAATAGATTTTTCCAGCATTGTGAATTTTAAAACAACCAGCGTACTTTTTGAAATAGCGATCAGATTCCAGTTAAGCAGATCCTGTGATAATGGACATAGAGTTCCCCTCACCACTTGGACTTATGAAAAAGAGGTAAACTTAGATTTAACGGGTACTGATGATATTCTTCAAACCCTTGGTCTATTAAACGTCGAATTTAAAGACCCAATTGCTTTCACATGGTGTGACTGTCATGATTGCCCTGGCTGCTGCACCTATTTTGTAGAGATTGTCGATGTAGACACAGAAAATATTGATTTTGCCTTGGTATCCAATGTTGGGATTAATGCCCTGGCTATAGGCAAGGAATAAAGGGACATAGGGACAGGTCCTCTGTCCCTTTAATGCAACGCTTCCTGCTTCCAAGTTGAAGTACAACCAACGGAAAAAGACCGGCCATACTATTGCTCGGTCGGACTTTATCGACATCCTGAACCGGCCATACTATTGGTCGGTTTTATATTGCTTTTCAATCAAATAGAATTCCCGGATGCTTTCAAATTTGCGGTCTTTTCCATTAAATGCCTCAGTTCTTTTCACAGCGGATAGAAAATTGCTTATAATGGTATCAGGTTCAAAGTAGGAGTGAACATGGGACAAGGGGACAGGGGCTTATCCCAAATATGTAGGAGTGAATACAAAGTGACAAATGCTTTTATTATCTCAACCGGATCGGAACTATTACTCGGGACTACCCAGGACACTAATTCTGTATTTCTAGCTTCACAGTTGAAGGAGATAGGGATAAAAGTAATAGGCAAAATAACGGCAGGAGACAATCACGAACAGTTAAGCCGCGCATTTAGACTTGGTGTGGAATCTGCCGATATTGTTATTAGCACTGGAGGGTTAGGGCCGACCTTTGATGATCTCACTAAAATAGTGGCCAGTGAAATTATGGATTGCAGTCTGATACTGAGAGATGAAGAGGAGAAGCGACTCCGCAATTATTTCGCGAGGCGTGAGCGGTCTATGCCAGATATAAATCTCAGACAGGCTATGTTCCCAGCGGATGCAACTGTACTTGCTAACAGCAAGGGTACTGCTCCCGGTATGTATTTGCGGAAAAACGCCAAGACCATAATTTTGCTGCCAGGTCCACCCCGGGAAATGCAGAATATGTATTTAAATGAAGCAGAGCCGCTGTTAAAAAAGGATTTCGCAGCTGATTTGCCTAAGATAATAAGAAGGACTATTAAGATTATGGGGTTGGGCGAATCACAGGTGGAGGAAAGGCTGGGCGATTTGATGAATTGCCCGGAGGGTATATCCATGGCTCTGCTGGCGGCTGCGGGTGAAGTCCACATTCGGCTGGCCGGGGAAGCCGTCAATGACAACAGCCGCTTATTAAAAGAACACACCACTAAAATAATTGGAAAAATGGGAAGAAATGTGTTTGGGCTGGGTGATGAAACCCTGGTCGCCAAGACAGCCGGATTGCTGATGTCCAAGGGGAAAAAACTGGCGGTGGCGGAATCTTGCACCGGTGGACTGCTGGGCAAAATGATTACTGATAGGCCAGGGAGTTCAGAATACTTCTGGGGAGGAGTTATTTCCTATAGTAATGAATCCAAGCAGCATATACTAGGAGTCCGGGAGGATACGCTGTTAAAATATGGAGCAGTTAGCCAGGAGACGGCCCGGGAGATGGCCCAGGGGATGCGTAAAATCTCGGGAGCTGATGTGACACTGGCAATTACCGGGATAGCCGGGCCAGAGGGCGGGAGTGCGGATAAACCGGTGGGACTGGTATATATAGCACTTGCCTATGACAACGGTTGTGATGTTAAAGAATTAAGATTTGGCCATGGCAGAGATCTTATCAGAATATTATCGGCCAAATCTGCTCTGGACTTGCTAAGGAGACAAATGGAGTACCATTGAAAATATTAACGGGAGGATTATCCTATGAGAATGTTTGTGGCTATACCGGTTCCAGACAGTGTTAAACAGCATGCCAGAATGTTCAGGAATGAATTAGGCGCCAGTCGAGCCGATATTAAATGGGTTGAGTATGAAAACTACCACTTAACGGTTAAATTCCTGGGAGAGGTTGATGAAGCAAGCTTGCCCGTGATCAACAAAAATCTGATGCGGGCAGCAGATTCGTGCCCGGACTTTAATCTTTCAATCGATGGTCTGGGGTTTTTCCCAAGCCGGATTAGGCCGCGGGTTATATGGCTGGGATTAAGGGGAGAGATCGAAAAGGCGGAGTTTCTGGGCGAAAGGGTAGATGCCTACCTGGCTTCTTTAGGGTTTGAGGAGGCAAAAGAGCACCGTTTTCATCTGACTCTGGGAAGGATTCGCACCGATGCCCAATTAAATGAACTGCTAAAAATTGCTGAGCATATGGCTGGACACAAAAAAGTAAATCCATTTAAGGTAGACCGGGTTCAATTAATGCAAAGTAGTCTTGGCCCGAGCGGGCCGAAATATTCGGTTCTAGAAACATATGAATTAAAAGGATAAAAGTGTATTGACATAAAAGATGGGACTGCTTATAATTGAAAAACGAACATATGTTTGAGGGAGGTAATGGCTTGGAAGCAAAAGATATAAAACAAGAGAAAGTTGAAGCTCTTAATAATACGATTAAGACTATAGAGAAACAGTTTGGAAAGGGCTCGATTATGAAACTGGGCGACAATGTGGCTATGAATGTGGCTGTCATTTCAACCGGCTGTATATCCTTGGATATGGCTTTAGGAGTGGGGGGAATACCGAGAGGAAGAATTATTGAGATTTTCGGTCCCGAATCTTCCGGTAAAACCACGGTTGCTCTGCATGCAATTGCTCAGGCGCAAAAGGAAGGTGGAATGGCAGCTTTCATCGATGCTGAACATGCACTAGACCCGCTTTATGCGAAAAGACTGGGAGTAGATATCGCCAATCTTTTGGTTTCACAGCCCGATAATGGTGAACAAGCCCTGGAGATATGTGAAGCCCTGGTGAGAAGCGGAGCCATCGATGTGGTGGTAATCGATTCAGTGGCAGCTTTAGTTCCCAAAGCCGAAATTGAAGGGGAAATGGGTGACAGTCATATGGGGGTGCAGGCTCGTTTGATGTCGCAGGCCTTGAGAAAGCTTACTGCCCATATCAGCAAATCAAATGCTATTGTAATATTCATTAATCAGATACGGGAGAAAATAGGAATAGTTTATGGTAACCCTGAAACAACCACTGGTGGAAGAGCTTTAAAATTCTATTCATCCTTGCGGCTGGAGGTTAGAAAGGGTGAAATTATAAAACAGGGGACAGAACTGGTAGGTATCCGTACCAAGGTAAAAGTGGTCAAAAATAAGGTCGCTCCTCCTTTCAAAACAGTTGAATTCGATATTATGTACGGCACTGGTATATCCAAAGAAGGTGATGTATTGGATATGTCAACTGACCTGGAGATTATTCAAAAAAGTGGTTCCTGGTATTCATTCGAAGGAGAGCGAATGGGACAAGGACGTGAGAATTCCAAGGAGTTTTTGAAAAATAATCCGGAGATATATAAAATATGCTCGGAGAGAATAAGAGAAAAGATAAATGCCAAAAATGCTATCCCCGGCGAGATGAAGCTTGACACTGTTAGGGAAACTGTCTAAAATCTTAATAAGGCTCTAAAAAGATGTCTTCGCTTGAATACTTGGCCAGATAGATACTTTTAACATATATATTGTTCCATAACTTGTATTATTAAAATATCAGCTGCCCGAGAGGCAGTTAGGATTATATGCTGGTTTTTGAATAAATATAGATTGTCTTTGGGGGTTTCTTTTGGTTAAGGTGGGTTATCGTAGTTCTCACTGGGGAATTAGTTGACTATTCTCCGTCAAGGCGGGGGAATGTTGAGCCGTGAGAAGATAACTGGAGATAGTGAGATAGTAGTTTTAAGCCGAGTTTAATACTCGGCTTTTTATTTTAAATAAGAAGGAGGTGAATGAGATAGGCACACAAGTTATTATTCTAATTGTACTGGCTTTGTTGGCAGGGCTGGCAGGCGGCTATTACGGTCGCAGAAATATTGCAGAAAGCAAGCTGGGGCTGGCCGAGGAAGAAGCCGCTAGAACCATAGAGGAAGCGACTAAGGAAGCTGAGGCGAAGAAAAAGGAACTTTTACTGGAAGCCAAAGATGAGATTCATCAGAATCGTCAGGAAGTAGAAAAAGACTTAAGAGATAGGCGCAGAGACCTTGATCGCCTTGAGAGAAGGGTGCTGCAAAAAGAAGAGTTAATTGACAAGAAGACTGATAACATAGAAAGAAAAGAACAAAACCTTCAGGAAAAAGAGAAAGACATAGACAAGACCCAACAGGACTTGCAGATGATACTAACTCAACAATTGAAGGAATTGGAACGTCTTTCCGGTTTGACGACAGAAGGAGCCAAAGAGTTGCTTCTATATAATGTAGAGCAACAGATTCGGCAGGAAACTGCCGTTATGATCAGAAATCTGGAAAGTGAAGCCAAAGAGGAGTCTGACAAAAGGGCGAAAAATATTGTTTCGCTGGCAATACAGAGATGCGCCGCTGATGTAGTATCAGAAACCACCGTTTCAGTAGTATCTCTGCCCAATGATGAAATGAAGGGACGTATTATTGGTCGCGAGGGTCGCAACATCAGGACCTTTGAGACTCTGTCGGGTGTGGATTTGATAATAGACGACACTCCCGAGGCAGTTATATTGTCTTCATTTGATCCAGTCCGCAGGGAAATAGCAAGAGTTGCACTGGAAAGTCTAGTGTCCGATGGCAGGATTCATCCCGCCCGGATTGAGGAAATGATAGAGAAGGCTAAAGTTCAGATTGATCAACAACTCAAAGAAATTGGGGAACAAGCCGCCTTTGAAGTGGGGGTTCATGGATTACATCCAGAGATCATTAAACTTCTGGGACGCCTCAAATATAGAACCAGCTATGGACAAAATGTTTTAAAACACTCCATCGAGGTATCACACTTGGCCGGGGTAATGGCAGCAGAATTAGATGTTGATATTATGCTGGCCAAGCGAGCCGGTCTATTGCATGATATAGGCAAGGCCGTGGATCACGAGGTGGTAGGACCACATGTGGAAATTGGCGTTGATCTGGCCAAGAAATACCGCGAGAGCAAGGAAGTCATTCACGGCATTGAGGCGCATCATGGTGATGTTGAGCCGCAGACGATTGAAGCTATACTAGTGCAGGCGGCAGATGCTATTTCTGCCTCACGTCCCGGAGCTAGAAGAGAAACGCTGGAAACCTACATAAAAAGGTTGGAGAAACTTGAAAATCTGGCTAATACATTTGCAGGTGTAGACAAGTCGTTTGCGATTCAGGCCGGACGAGAGATCAGGATTATAGTTAAGCCCGAAGAAATAGACGATTTAGCGACTATAACTCTGGTAAAAGAAATAGCTCGTAAGATAGAACAGGAACTGGACTATCCTGGTCAAATCAAGGTAATCGTAATTCGTGAGACTAGATCGGTAGAGCTAGCAAAATAGGATTAAGTCGGCAGACACCGGGCCTAGAATGGCTTGGTGTCTGCTGTTTTATCAAACTTCATTAAGACTGCA
Organism: Syntrophomonadaceae bacterium; assembly: GCA_963665865.2. Taxonomy (GTDB): domain Bacteria; phylum Bacillota; class Syntrophomonadia; order Syntrophomonadales; family Syntrophomonadaceae; genus PHAA01. The sequence continues at coordinate 1,531,118 of CAXXWF010000001.1, forward strand.
TTCCTATATAGTGGGTGATGAACCAATTATTTTCAAGCGATCGTTCGCCCCCTGACGGATTAGGTGTTTGATAAAAAAGCTCGCGGCGCGATGCACACAAAACGCGAAAGGAAGGTGCAATAGCGCCCGCGTTTTGGTGCACAATTCCCACAAGTGCTCATTGTATATTAATAATTGGTTTATTTTACATAGTGTTTATTGCAGGAATTTTCTCTTTGAATAAGGAAAAGATTATTAACTTAGTAAAAGGAGAAGATATACTAATGGTGAATGAGTCAGGTTTAGACGCACTAATATCAGTATTTATACGTTATTCTGAACTAAGTGCAGTAAAATACGATGTAAAGAGCGATACTATTAAAATTGAGACGGCTTTTAATGATAGTATTGGTGAGAAACAACGCAGCAAGTTTATTACTTGTTGCCAGAAATCCATGGCACTTTTTTATACAATGACGAAGGTGGAACCTGTACAATTTGCCCTGAAATTTATTGAGAATTCAGGGATTACAATCCTGCGATTGTATAGAGACAGCATTACATTGCGGGAACAAGAAATGGAGCTTTTTGTACGGTTGCTTCGGCAAGAGTTTGCATCTCTGCTGATAAGGGATGATAATGACATTGCGGCAGTCGCTAACCTTGCAGGGGATGTAAAAAGAACCCTGCTGCAGAAGCTGAAACAATCACATGATTCGTACCATAATATCTTTGCTTACCGTGATGAGGGCAGGGTATTCTTGTTTAACAAATAGTCTGGAGGAAGAGTAATTGAATATACTGGTAATAGGTGATATTGTCGGTAAACCTGGCAGAGCTATTATTAAAACCCTGCTGCCCAGGCTGCAAAGAGAAAATGATATCAGCTTTACAATTGCTAATGCAGAAAATGCAGCCGGTGGACGGGGGCTTACCAAAGACGTGAAAGATGAAATCTTAGGGAGCGGCGTCGATGTGTTGACCATGGGTAACCATGTTTGGGACAATAAGAACATCTTTAGTTTCATCGATGACGAGCCCAGATTGATTCGGCCGACCAATTATCCCGGCGACTGCCCTGGACAGGGCTACCACGTATATAATGCTGGTTTTAATAAGAAAATTGCGGTCATCAATGCATCCGGCCGTATTTACCTGCCTCCCCTGGATTGCCCATTTCAAGCTGTGAGTGATATTCTCAAAGATTTGCATAACAAGGTTGATTATACGATTATTGATTTTCATGCGGAAGCGACCTCTGAAAAATTGGCTTTTGGATATTATTTTGATGGTAGGGTAACTGCAGTTCTGGGTACGCATACCCATGTGCAAACTGCCGATGAGAGAATAATGCCGAACGGTACTGCGTACATCACCGACTTGGGCATGACCGGACCGGTTTATTCCATACTGGGTATGGAGACCGAACCGATAATTGAGAAATTCCTCAATGGACGTCCCGCCCGGTTTGAGGTTGCGACAGGTCCTGCCCAAATACAGGGAGTGATAATGAAGCTGGACGACAATAGCTCTAAGGTATTGGAAATAAAAAGATATTCCTTTATTTTAGACAATTAATTGTAAAAATAAATATTAATATGAAAAAATAACCAATCCTTTACTTGCAAAAGAAGGAATTACTGAAATCATTTAGAATATACTTCTAAAGAGCAACCATTTATTCAATATTTAATAATTATTATTTATATTATTGAAGGAGGCTATTTGATGGAAGTATTAAAGGTTTCAGCTAAGTCAAGTCCGAACTCGGTTGCGGGTGCCCTTGCTGGAGTGCTTAGGGAAAAAGGCGCTGCAGAAATACAAGCCATTGGAGCTGGGGCTATTAACCAATCCATTAAAGCGATTGCGATTGCAAGAGGGTTCGTTGCGCCAAGTGGTATGGACCTGATTTGTATACCGGCATTTACTGACATCATGATTGATAATGAAGAGAGAACTGCTATAAAATTAATTATTGAACCAAGATAATCGCCCTATAAATTAATATCAGCCAAACGGCCTTATAACCTGCTAATTGAGCAGGTTTTTTGTTTAAAAAACCTTCAGACCGGCAAAAAAGCACAATAGCTGCGTTATTAACGAAAGCCAGCTCAATCAACGTACCTATGTACGCCTCAATCACTGGCTCTCATTAATGCCTTGCTCTTGAACTTTTTTGCCCGGTCTGCCTTTATCGACACTTTGCAGGTTTTTTTTAAAAGGTTAATAGTTTCAAATTATGAGGAGGGAATTATGAAAATCGTTGATTTACATTGTGACACTATTTCCTGCCTTGCCGGCAACGGTGGATCGCTTTTGCATAATCAAACCCAGTATGATTTGCAAAGGGCTCGGGCAGCCCAAGTTTGTATGCAGTTCTTTGCTCTTTTCACCACGCCGGCTGATAGCAATATTTCGTTAAGAAACATTTTGAAGCAGATGGAAAAGTTCTTATACGAGATGGAAAGCCATTCAAGCGTCTGTTATCTTTTAACCAGCAGCCAAGACCTGCTAGAACCCAGCAACTGCAACCGACTTGCCTGTATTTTGCATTTGGAGGGAGCAGAATGTATGGGGAATGATATTGAAATACTACATTTGCTGCACCGCTGGGGGCTTCGAAGTGTGGGATTAACATGGAATAACCGCAATCTTCTGGCCGATGGAGCAGGAGAAGGTGACTATGCCGGGGGTCTGAGTCGGAAGGGCAAAGAAGTCGTGACCGCAATGGGAAAATTAGGGATGATGCTGGACTTATCTCATATATCCAAGAAGTCCTATTATGATGCCTTGGAATTATACACGCAGCCGGTACTGGTTACTCATGCCAATGCCCGGGCTCTTTGTCCCCATTGGAGAAATCTGGATGACAACCAATTACGAGCGGTAGCAGAGCATGGCGGCATAGTAGGAATTACTCAGGTTGCTGATTTTGTAAAGGAAGGTCATGCCAATCTTGACGATATGATAAATCATATTGTGTATATTGCTGATTTAATAGGGGTAGAACATGTAGCATTAGGCTCTGATTTTGATGGGGCCGATAACATGGTTATCGCCAATGTGGAGGGATACGCAGCCCTGCCTGAAATGCTTCTCAAAAAAGGATTCAATGAGCATGAGGCCCAACTAATATGCAGTGGCAACGCGCTGGGGGTAGTTAATAGTGTTTTATGATTTACATGTTCACACCTCCGCTTCAGATGGGGAGGACACTCCAGAAACTGTTATTTTACGGGCTGTCGAAGCGGGACTGGGAGGATTAGCGATTACTGATCACGATACCTTAGATGGTCTGGAACCGGCCAGACAATTTATAGAGAAAAATCGGCTTAAGATTGAGTTGATACCAGGAATAGAGCTGAATACAGATTATGGCGAGGACGATCTTCATATCTTGGGCTATTTTATTGACTTCAATAACGGATGTCTCAAAGATAGATTGTCTGAAATACGCGGTCAAAGGTATGCACGAGCTGAGAAGATGATAACCAAACTTCAGGGTATGGGTATAAAAATAGACTTTGAACAGGTTAAAGAAATAGCGCGAGGAAATCTGATAGGACGACCTCATATTGCCAGAGTTTTATGGAGCAATGGATATGCTGCCTCTCCGGAAGAGGCATTCCGGCGCTATATTCTGCGTGGCCAGCCTGCCTATGTTCCTCGCTATAAATTTTCGCCGACTGAAGCGATTGCCTTGATCAAACAGGCTGGAGGAATAGCCGTACTGGCGCATCCCGGCTTGATCAATGATAAAAGTAATATAATTGAAACCGTTAAACTGGGTATTGAGGGCCTAGAAGTATATTATCCAGAACATACTGAGGAGCAGCAGCAAGAGTTTATGACAATTGCTAAAGAGTATAATTTATTAATTACAGGTGGTTCGGATTACCATGGTCTGGGTAGCAGTGGAAGCCGTAATAAAATCGGAGCCGCCGGCGTTGATAAGAATATAATAGATCGAATCGAAGGATACTATAGGGAGAAAAAACTAAAACAATAAAAAATAATCGCTTTATTGCAGGAGATTACCCCTTGCCCGTAGAACTTACTAAAAAATTGTCAAAATGTTAAGTTTTATGAAGGGCAGGGGTAGAATGAGAAAAAGCATACTAATATGTGCGTTAGCCTTATTTATAAGCATGATTATGGGAAGTGCGGCTGTGATGGCCAGTCCTGCTACTTATATTGTTAAATCTGGGGATTGTTTGTGGACTATATCTAATTATACAGGAGTCAGTGTTGATAGTATTAAACAGTTAAATGGCTTGAGTTCTGAATTGCTGCATATAGGACAGGTACTTGAATTAGGTAATGATTCGAGTCCAGTAGTACAAGCACCGGCAGCACCAGTAGTGGATTCATCTTCAACATATGTTATATGTCTAGGGGACAACCTGTGGAGCATCGCCCAGAAATTTGGCACTACCGTAGAAAACATCAAAGCACTTAACGGATTGACAAGTGATGCACTCTTTGCAGGTAACACCTTAATAGTCAGTGGTACGGTTCCTGCTCCGGAGGTTTCCAGGTCAGGATCAAGTGTGACCGGTGACGGAATTGTGGCGAAAGCAGCGCAGTACTTGGGTACACCCTATAGGTATGGAGGTTCTAGTCCTGGGGGATTTGATTGTTCAGGATTTACCAGCTATATATACAGCCAATTTAATATTTCCTTGAATAGAACAGCTGCCGGGCAGTATGGCAATGGGATTGCCGTAAGCAAAGCAAATCTTATACCTGGCGACTTGGTGTTTTTCGCCTGTTACAGCAGTAGTATTAATCATGTCGGGATTTATACGGGCAATGGCCAAATCATTCACTCAAGCACACCATCCAGCGGAGGAGTTATTTATTCTAATTTGAACAGTGGCTATTATGCCAATGCCTATGTTGGGGCCCGAAGGATAGTTAGATAGAACAGAGCAGGAGGATAATAAGTGCAAAATGATATACAGGGTATTCCTTGTTCGATAACTGATACCAGCGAATGGAAAGACCTCGAAGCCCGCGAAAATGTTATTGGTCCGGATAGACTTTTGGACGAGATTATCGGGAAAAAGCTATTTTCCAATGTGGAAATTATGTGGGTATTAAGGAGAATGGTCTTTTTCTATGGAAAAAAGGATAGCTTACTTAAGCTAGCCCCGCCGGAACGATTGATGACTAACATGAATGATATTTTGAGAGCTTTTTATTTAATATTTGATCACCAAAACCCCGAGTTGGATGATAACATACGAAGCTATATTTGTACCCGCTTGACGGATGCTACTTGGGGTATAAGCGATAGAACGCGCGAGTATTTATACAAAATTAATTGATATTGGGTTTGTTAATAATTGGATATGAGTATAATTGTGAAATGGTTCTTAATATTACGTATAATACCGCCATCAGGCGGTATTATTTTGCACTTGAATTGTAAAAGTATGGCTTGGTAGTATGGTCTTGGAGGGACTACATGGATAAAAAGCGCAGGGAGCAGATTAAATCAATAATTAAGATGGAAGAAAGGATAGGTCGGTGCCAAAGATGCCCAGCACTGATTAGGTGTACCAGCAAGCCCTCACTGGGCAAAGGTGAGTTGGAACCTGAGGTTATGTTAGTATTCGAATGCGAGAGTGATCAAACCGCGGATATTAAATGGATTATCGAACTTCGTAATACGATCCGACAGTATTTTCATCTTGAACGAGTCTACCATACGTTTATGGTGAGATGTCATCCTAAATCATGTGTATCCAACCAAGGAACTAACTACTGTTTAACCAGTAAACTATTAAATAATAACAGTATTTGTTTATTGAACAACCAGGTTTGTGATGGAATTCCAGTCAAACCATCAGATCAGGAAATAATTAATTGTATCTACTTTTTATTGGAGGAAATAGCGATTCTGAGACCCCAATATGTAATTTTGTTTGGGAGCCGGGTTGAAGAATTTGTTTTAAAATCATACGGCATATTTGATACCCCTAGCAACCAACAAGTTTTTCGATATGAAACGACTACCTTATTAACTACAGTTGATAATAGAGAATATAAAACGGAAGATATCCGAAAACTAGCTGCGCTGGTAAATAGTGTCTGATAAAGTTGAAATAACTAATTAAAATATGAAATATTAACAGAAGACAGGCTTTTAGCCTGTCTTCAGACCGTCAAAAAAGGCTAATAGCTGCGTTAATTCGGGAGTCCCGTTCAATCGACGTACCTCATGTACGCCTCAATCACGGAACTTCCGATTGCCTTGCTCTTATCCTTTTTTGCTCGCTCTGGCAGGGTGTCGAATCATTCGACACCCAGAAGACAGGCTTTTAGCCTGTCTTCTGTTCTTTTGTAAGCTTCGTCTGAATAATATTTTCTTTAGAAAGATATCATGGAGGCGTAACGATGTCGGGAATATTATGGTGGAATACTGATGTAAATGATGTACTGCAAAACCTTGAAAGCAACATAAATGATGGTCTTAATCTGCAAGAAGTTGCCATCCGTCAGAATCAATCGCAAAACGTAATGGATGAGGGAGTATCCATAAAGCCATATACGATTCTGTTAAATCAATTTACCGATACCATGGTTATAGTTTTACTGGGAGCTACGGTTGTGTCTGGAATTGTAGGGGATATGGTGGATGCCATTACAATTATGACTATCGTAGTAATAAATGCCATTCTGGGTTTTATACAGGAATATAAGGCCGAACGGTCCCTGGAGGAAATCAAAAAAATGGCTTCACCTTTTGCTACAGTAATTAGAGGCGGCTCGCGCATGAAGATTGCTGCTGCAGAATTAGTAACAGGTGATTTGGTGCTAATTGAGGCGGGAGACAAAGTGCCGGCGGACCTTAGATTAGTACAGTCATTTGGCTTCGAAGTGGATGAGTCGGCTCTAACTGGAGAATCAGTACCGGTAGAGAAAAAAGCGGCCATGATCTGCGCCGACGATTGCCTTCTAGCGGAGAGAAGTAATATGGCTTTTATGGGCACTGCAGTTACCAGAGGTCGGGGCCGGGGAGTGGTTGTAGGGATTGGTATGAATACCATAATGGGTGAAATTGCGGGCATGATGAGGGAAGCCAAACCAATTATGACCCCATTGCAGATTAAGCTCGATCAATTAGGGAAAGTGCTGATTGTTATCTGTATTCTGGTATGTGCAATTGTAGCCGGCTTGGGTATTATACGGGGTGAAAACGCTCTAACCATGTTTATGGCGGGAATAAGTCTGGCGGTAGCAGCTATACCAGAAGGCCTTCCGGCCATTGTAACCGTAGTCCTGGGATTGGGCGTACAGAGAATGGCCAAACGTAACGCTATCGTAAGGAAGCTGCCTGCGGTTGAGACCCTGGGCTGTACCACCGTAATTTGCTCGGACAAAACTGGCACATTAACCCACAATCAAATGACGGTAAAGAAGATAGCAACCAAAGATAAGGTTATTGACATAGAAGGTGATGGTGAGACACACAAACCGATCACTAGAGCTACTGGACAGCACTCACTTAATACAGTGTGCGACAAAACTCTTAGTCTATTAATGGAGATTGCTTTTAATTGCAATAATTCAGCTCTGAGCGAGGTCAACGGCAGATATGAAATTCAAGGAGATCCAACTGAAGCTGCCTTACTAGTAATGGCTGGTAAGGCAGGAGTTCAGGAGAAAAAGGCAACGCTGCGAGAGATACCATTTGATTCGGATCGGAAGCGGATGAGCGTGGTAGTAGAACCGAATGAGCCGGTATTGCTCGTAAAAGGTGCCCTGGATGTCATTGTCAAATCATGTTCGTATATTATGAAGGATCAGAAAATCAGCCGCATAACGAATGAAGACCTCCAATATTTTTTGCAAATGCAAGAAAAATGGGCGGCTGGTGCTTTGCGCATTCTAGGTTTTGCCTACAAAAGTTTGCAAAATCAGGATTGGGAACAACAGGAAGAAAATAAATTGGAATCAGATCTGATTCTGGTAGGTATGTGCGGCATGATCGACCCGCCCCGTCCGGGCGCGGCAAGATCAGTTAGGAGATGTATTGGGGCGGGAATTGTGCCTATCATGATTACCGGGGATCATCCTCTGACGGCGGCGGCCATAGCACGGGAAATAGGGCTCAGCGACGGCTCTGCGGTAGTTACCGGTAAAGAGATTGACAATCTGGCCGATGATCTTCTATATAAAAGAGCAATGCAAGCCCGGGTGTTTGCTCGAGTATCACCCCAGCACAAACATCGAATAGTTACCGTTCTTAAAAGCAAAGGTCAAGTGGTTGCCATGACCGGGGATGGGGTTAACGATGCGCCGGCCATTAAGGCCGCCGATATTGGCATAGCCATGGGTATTAGTGGTACTCAGGTTAGTAAAGAAGCCTCCTCCATGATACTGACCGATGATGACTTTTCCACTATTGTGCAGGCGGTTTATGAAGGAAGAGCCATCTATGACAATATAAGAAAATTCATCCGATATTTGCTCGGCTGCAACATTGGCGAGGTATTAGTTATGTTTCTATCGTCTTTGATGGGGCTGCCACTGCCTATGCTGCCGATTCAACTGCTCTGGGTAAATCTGGTAACTGATGGACTGCCGGCTATGGCTCTGGGCGTGGAACCCCCAGAACCAGGAATAATGAACCGAAAACCCCGCCCTAAGAATGAAAGTATCTTTGCCCATGGATTAGGCTGGATTATTTTCAGTCGAGGCACCTATATTGCAGCGATTACCATCGCGTCCTTTTTGACCGGCTTTATATGGTCTAGGATAAATGGCGTTGACGGATTGCCCCTGGCCCGGAGCATGGCCTTTACTACCTTAGTTTTCGCCCAGTTGTTTTATGTTTTTGAGTGCCGTTCCGAAAAATATTCACCCTTTGAACTGGGTTTCTTTAATAACAAATTTTTGATTGGGGCAGTGATGTGCTCTGTAATAATGCAGGTGTCAGCACTATATATTCCTTTTCTGCAAGGGGTGTTTAAAACCGTAGCCCTATCCGGGTGGGAATGGCTGGTTATTATTCTGCTTTCAGGAGCCAAACTGATCTGGAGGTTTATGATGTATGCCTGGCAGGAGAGCGGCAGTACCCGTTTTAATTTCGTTAAGGTTAAGCCCTGATTTTGGCTGATATAACCAAGCCTTATCATTTTAAAGTAAGAGCATTGTCATAGATATACTGTTTTTCTCCCTCGTTTAAAAGCTTTTCCGTTAAATATGCTATTATAGCAATACCGGGAATATCTATTAGAAATCGCAAGGCCATAAATTTCCATCCCATGGCGGTTGCCTCGAAGAGCAGCATGGGCAGCTTGGTGGTTGACCAAGCACCAATGAATATTAGCACATTGGAAAATTTGCATCCCTTTTTTAACAGAACCCCAGCCAACGGAAAAGCTGCATACAAAGGCCCAGCTGCCGCAGACCCCAAAAAGAAAGCCAACCCAATCCCTAAAATACCCGACTTTTCACCCATTAGCTTTATCATGGTTTCGCGCTCCATCCATACATCGAGAAGTCCCAGCAGTATAAATATAGGGGGAAGCACCGCGAGCATTTCCAATGTACTGCTCCAGGTGATTGCCAAGGACCTCTTACCAACCGATGGGTATATAGCTATTATGACCAGATCAATAATCAGCAGTAGTATTGCAAATTTATATCGTTTAATTAATTCTTTCATTTTAATACTACCCCCATGACTATGGCTACAATGTATGAAAATACGAATGCCAGGGCATTTCTTAACATGGTTGCCTTCTTACCAAAGTATTTGATCTCAACGGGCATTGTAACAATTCCAACCATCATTAATGTTGATATGAATATCGCTAATTGCATTAGACCTGCTCCGCTTTTAAGCAGGGCAGCGGCCAGCGGAAAAGCAACAAAACCTGGTATTAAGGTGATAGAGCCGATTAATGAAGCAAGTACTATACCCAGCCAACCTGACTGCCGGCCTATAAGCCCTGATATCGTCTCAGGATTTGCTATTGCCAGCATTATTCCGATGATGATTAAAATAGACAGAAATTGAGGCAGAATATTTTCAAAGGATTTCCAAGCCTTTATTAGGGCTATTTTCGTCTTTAATTTGTCTTTAGAAAACGAAAAGAGTAAGAGTCCCAAGACGAGAACATACAATATGATTGTAAACAAGCTTATTCCACCTTTTTCAAAATGTCTTATCAAACGTTATGTACGTTTGGATTTTCAATTAACCTACCTCAATAATAATCCCCTCTATTTTTTTCATGATATTATTCCACTTGGCAACACAGTCCATGCGAGGCCAATAATATACCAAGTTAACAATTTAGTAATTGCATTAATAATAATATAAGCATATACTTATGCAAAGACAATTGTGAAGAGACTTTAGGAAAGAAGATGATGGTAATGCTGCAATGGTTCGCAGATATGGTTACTTATCAATGGTTCAATTTAATAAAAGGAAGTCACTTAGCCGATGCGGTCAACTTCTTTATCTATGACACCTTAAAGATTTTCATCATGTTGTCGGTGATTATATTTGGGGTCGCGATTATTAGAAGCTTCTTTCCGCCTGAGAAGACCCGCAAAATATTAAGCTACAAACGGCAGTACGCCGGAAATATTGTAGCGGCTCTCCTGGGAATCGTAACCCCGTTTTGCTCGTGTTCGGCGGTTCCAGTTTTTATCGGTTTTGTAGAAGCGGGTGTTCCTCTGGGGGTTACCTTTTCCTTTTTGATTTCATCGCCTATGGTGAATGAAGTTGCTCTGATTCTGCTTTGGGGGATGTTCGGTCCGGGCATCGCGCTGACCTATATTGCTACCGGTTTGACCGTGGCCATAATTGCGGGATTGGTAATAGGCAAACTCAAGCTGGAAAGATATGTGGAAGGATATGTTTATGAAATTACCAAGGTCGGGGCTGGAATTGAAATGGTGGTTGCGGAACAGACGTGGAATGATAGACTTATGTATGCTCGTGACTACGTTTTTGACATCCTTAAACGAGTATGGCCCTTTGTACTGATTGGAATAGGCTTGGGAGCAGGAATACATGGCTATGTCCCTACCGATTTCCTGGCTGCCTACGCCGGGAAAGATAATTTCTTTGCGGTTCCAATTGCTGTGTTGATAGGAGTTCCCCTGTATTCTAATGCAGCCGGAGTCATACCGCTGGTCGCAGCCCTGCAGGAAAAAGGTATGGCCATGGGAACCGTACTGGCCTTTATGATGTCTGTAACTGCCTTGTCTCTGCCCGAAATGATTATTCTGCGTAATGTATTGAAGCCTCAGTTGATCGGAGTATTTATTGGTATCATGGCTACTGCCATTATTGTCGTTGGTTATCTATTTAATGCCTTACTCCCAGTGTAAGAGGAAACAGTTCAGATTGGAGTTGAAAAAATGTTTGAAACTATATTTAAAGCCTTAGGAGAACCAACCCGGTTGAAAATTATCAAGCTATTGGCAAACAGGGAGTTGTGTGTCTGTGATCTCGAAGAAATCATGCAGATCAGCCAGCCCCGGATATCTCAACACCTGAAGGTCCTAAAACATGCGGGCCTGGTTAACGAACGTAAAGAAGGACAGCGCCGTATCTGCAGTATAAATACGGACTTGTTAAATAATACGATGAATGAATTTAGGGAATACATTATTAAACCGATAGAGGATATTCCAGAACTATCAGAGGAGTATTCCCGTATGCCTGAAGTTGCAGGAGAATTCTGCATAAAAGAGCTGTTTGAAAAAACCTTGTAAGATCACTTATATGAAATAAGATTCATTATGGAAGGTCTGTTCAAAGTAAAAATATAAAGGGGGTATTTTCGTGAAGATTGAAGTGCTGGGGTCAGGATGCAGCAAATGCAAGCAGTTAGAAAAGGATGTGCACAACGCACTAAAAGAAATGAATATTGCGGCGGATGTGACTAAGGTACAGGATATCCAGAAAATTATGAGCTATAGGATCATGTCGACACCGGCTCTGGTAATTGATGGTCAGGTCAAAATCGCAGGACGACTGCCTCGGAAAGAAGAACTGCAGGGCTATTTAACGGATGCTCAAAAATAGTCAGCAGACTTACATGGTAATGGCGAACATTACCATTAAGTATAGCTAACTGATTATTGTGAGGGGCTAGAAGACAGAATATATTAAGTAAAAGAGTCCTTTGAAGTTCAAGGACTCTTTTGTCATACTTCTATCACAATTACCGACTATTATTAGTATAGATGCGCAGAAAAACATCTGTAACTTAGAGATGCGGTTACAATATAAGGGCGGGATGGTAATGCGTAGAAGTGCCAACATGTGTGTGAATGGTTCTGGCTTAATAGTCCCAACCAATAAATAGGGGGTGGTTTGTTTGAGCAATACTAGAATACTCATCGTTGATGATGAAGAATTAATTAGGGATTTAATTAAGGAATATATAGGCCCGGAGAAGTTTAGCGCCGCTGAGGTGGGTGACGGCAGTGAAGCTCTGGAGCTTATTCAAATTAATAAATATGATCTGATCATTTTGGATGTTATGATGCCTAAAATGGATGGGTGGAGCGTTTGCAGGGAAATACGGAAGACTTCTCAGGTCCCGATTATAATGTTAACAGCCCGAGGAGAAGAATACGACAAACTCTTGGCCTTTGAATTGGGGGTCGATGATTATATCGTCAAACCATTTAGCCCCAAAGAGCTTTTGGCTCGAATGAAAGCGATTATACGCCGAAGTTCTACTCTGGAAAAACCAACTGAGCGCGTAACTTTTGAAGGTTTGACAATTGAATTCGAATCTAGAAATGTATATGTCGATCAAGCCCTGGTAACTCTTACGCCCAAAGAGTATGAGCTGCTAAGTTTCTTGGCCAACAATATAAATAAAGTGTTTTCCCGAGAGCAATTGCTTAATTCAGTATGGGGATATGAGTTCATGGGTGACAGCAGAACTGTGGATACTCACATTAAGATGCTCCGAGAAAGCTTGAAAACATATAGAAAATTTATTGTAACCGTGTGGGGAACAGGCTATAAATTTGAAACTGGGGGCAAGCAATGAAAAGTATACGTTTTAAGTTATGGGCGGGAATGATGACTCTGGTTTTGGTGGTCTTAGTTCTTCTATGGCTTTTTCAGATAATATTTCTGAAAAGTTTCTATACCCAGATGAAAATAGCAGATATAAAGGGCCAAGCTATTTCCACCACAAAATTGCTGGATGAGAATAAACTCGCAGATTTTCAGGACAAAATGGATGCATTGGCTTATGAAAATAACATGAGCATTGAAATGCTGAATACGAGTGGCAATTCCACCTATTTGTCCGATACTTCCGGCGCGAACGGGCAAATGCCGATGATGAGGAATAATTCGCGAGTCCAGGTATATAATGATGCCTTAGCCGGGCAAGAGACGTCAGTGTCTCTAACCCATCCCCGCTTTGGTAACAAATTCATGTTGATTGGATTGCCAATATATACTGGCGGGGAAATATCCGGAGTATTAATTTTAAATCTCCCCCTGGCACCTGTGGAGGATACTGCTTCCATACTGCAGCGGCAGCTTTTCTATATTTCGTTTATTCTTTTGGTTGCTGCACTGCTCATCTCTTTTCTCCTGGCCCGCAGCTTTACCCAGCCAATAGTAGAAATAGAAAAAGCGGCCGAGAAGATGGCTGCCGGAGACTTCTCCGCCCGGATTAAGGTTAATGAGGAGAATGAAATCGGTCAGTTAGCCCAAACCATCAATTATTTGGGTCAGCAACTTTCCAAGATAGATCAGCTGCGCAAGGAATTGATTGCCAATGTATCCCATGAGTTGAGGACACCTTTGAGCTTAATCAGAGGATACGCCGAAACCTTGCGGGATGTAACCGGTAATGCGCCCGATAAACGGGAAAAACAGCTGGGAATTATAATTGACGAAACTGAGCGTCTAAGCAGAGTAGTTGATGATATATTAAACCTGTCCCAATTGCAGTCAGGACATTTCAACTTAAACAGGACCCATTTCAGTCTATATGATTTAGTGAGCAAAGTGGCTGCAAAATATGATTTGTTGAGCCAGCAGACAGGTGTATCAATAATAGTGCAGCATTCAGGCGACGATAGATTAGGAGCAGATGAAGCCAGAATAGAGCAGGTTTTATATAACTTGATTAACAATGCTTTTAATCATACCCCTATGGGAGGAAAAATCACAATCAGAGATATTGCGCTTAATGAGAAGGTAAGGATTGAGGTATCAGATACTGGAAGTGGTATAGCGGAAGAGGAGATAGCCCACATATGGGATAGATATTATCAAGCTGAAACAAAAGCTGCTACTAAGGTTGGAACCGGTCTGGGACTGGCTATTGTTAAAGCCGTTCTGGAAGCACATGGGGCTGTTTTTGGGGTGGAGAGTCAAGAGGACAAGGGGACTACCTTCTGGTTTGAACTCAAGAAGGGCAACCAATGATTTTCACCAATCTTTTCGGTTTCTATCATACTTCCATCACAATTGCTCCTTATAATCAAATCATAACCTAAACCAAAACGAAAATATTTATAAGGAGTGGATAGTATGAAAATGTTCAAGAAATTAGTGCTGGTGTTCACGGTAATTGCTGTATTGGGAGCAGCCAGTGCGGCTTATGCAGCTACCACCAAAACGCCTGCAGAAATCGCAGCCGGATTGACTGGTAAAAGTGAGGAAACATTAGTTCAGGAAAGAGCAGCAGGACAGACCTACGGTGCCATTGCCACTGACGCAGGAAAACTCGAGGAATTCAAGACCCAAATGTTAGAACAGAAAAAAATAATCCTCGACCAACGAGTAGCCGATGGTAAACTTACTCAAGAACGGGCCGATGCAATCTATAATAACATGAAGAGTAATCAGGCTGACTGTGATGGTACCGGAAATGCTGGAATGGGAAAAAATGCTGGTTTAGGTTTGGGACAAGGAAATGGAATGGGTAATGGTCAGGATACAGGTGCTGGCGCAGGCAACTGTGATGGTTCTGGAGCAGGACTAGGCCAAGGTCGGAACAAATAGATGCCTTATCAACCATAAACGGTATCAGGAGAGTGAAAGCTCTCCTGATTTTTTTTGAGGAATTTTAGAAGTGCCTTTCAGGATGCTGCTATATTGAGTATTGTAATGCTATCTTATGGATAGATGACTTATGAATATTTATAAAAAGCAACGAAAATAAACCAAAGTGTAAGGAAGGGAAATGGAATGCTTGAAAACTTAACGAAATGTCACTCCGTGTCAATTTATGTGTTAAAATAATTATGATATTTATTGGCGACGGACAACTCAATATCACCGTCGTTTATTTTATGGTAAAAAATAGGGCTAAGCCTGGGTCAGTATACACAGGGTTGCAGGAGGAATCGTGCGGCTTCCTGTTTAGGAAAGGAGGACAGAACTAATACGGGCATGTTGCTGTTATTCTTCTTGTGATTCTGCAGAAATATGCTTTATTTTGAATGACAGCCATTTGAAACAAAAATTTAACTGCTTTTGGAAAGGAAGTTACATATGAACAGTATGAAAAAATGGTCTGCATTATTGATTGCGATTATGATGATAACTGCTTTAGGTATGTCTGGTTGCAGCAAGCAAGTGAGTAAGGTTGAGACAAGCAATGTTGCCCTGAAATACCAAGGCCAGAGCCTACAGGTACATAGTGGAGCGGGTTTAAACAAAGCTATGGATGAAATAGGACAAGCTTTTGAACAGAAGTACGGAGCCAAAGTGAATTTCAACTACGCTGCTTGTGCCCAACTTCTGAGTCAGATGGAAATCAACAAGCAAGGAGATGTCTTTGTAGGTGGATCACTGGGCGACATGGACATTGCCAAGCAAAAAGGCTTTGCTGATAAATATGTTGAAGTTGCCTATCATATTCCGGCGATTGCTGTACCTAAAGGAAACCCGGCCGGCATTACCAGCCTGGCCGATATGGCCAAACCTGGTGTTAAGCTAATATTAGGGGACGAAAAAGCCAATGCCATAGGTAAAAAAGGTGCTATAATTTTTCAAAAAAATAATCTGCAAACGGGTATAGAGAAGAATGTAGTGGCCAGAGCAGCGACTGTCAATGAAATCGTAACCCAAATCGGGATGAAACAGGGCGATGCCGGTTTGGTCTTCGAAGATAATGGGGTTGATGCCAAGGATATTGAATTAATCTCTATTCCCCAGGAACAAAACGCTATTGATAAGGTGCCTGTATGTATTTTGAGTTTTACTAAAAATGCAGAACTTGCCCAGGCATTTGTTGATTTCGTTAAGTCCGATGAAGGGAAAGCGATATTTGTGAAACATGGCTTTAAGACAATTAACTAATTATGAAGTTGCAGGAGAGGTAAACGAGGATAACGTTGATGAAACATAATACTCAGTTTGCAACTGGCAATAAGCTGCCAGCGACAAGAAAATATGCAGCAGTTAAGAATAGGTTATTCCAAGTGTTGCTGGTATTTTTGATTTTTGTATTGTTTGTATTTATTTTCTCAGCGCTGGCCAATATAGTGTGGAAGGGGATGGCTGGGCTTGTGAACAGCATCGCCAGCCCGGAAATCCAATTTGCCATTCGGCTTAGCCTGTTTACTTCGTTTACAGCAACGTTGATCTGTGTCATTATAGCGATCCCGGTTGCCTATGGATTGGAGCGTTTTAATTTTCCTGGACGCAGGTTAGTCAATGTGATTTTAAATGTACCTTTATCACTTCCGCCGCTGGTTAGCGGAGTAGCGTTGCTGCTGCTTTTCGGAACGACCACCTTCGGTCGGTTCCTGACTGAGCATGGCTTAAGGTTTATTTTTTCGGTGAATGGCATCATTCTCGCGCAGTTTTTTATTATAACTCCTTATATGGTCAGGGTCCTGAAAGCAACAATTGCTGATATTAACCCTCGTTTGGAGTTTGTAGCTCGGACTCTGGGTTGCTCACAATGGCAGGCTTTTTATAAGATTACTTTGCCTCTGGCCAAAAATGGAATTATTGCCGGTTTGGTAATTAGTTGGGCTCGCGCCATTGGGGAATTTGGGTGTGCCTTAATGGTAGCCGGTGCAACCAGAATGATAACCGAGACCTTGCCGGTTGCGCTCTATTTGAATATGTCAATTGGAGACCTGCAAACAGCCATGGCTGCTGCTACTTGTTTAATAATCATTTCCCTAATCTCACTTTTTGTTTTTGAATTGGCCGGCGGGAAGCAGAGTGTTGCCTCCCGAGTCAGTTAAGGGGTAGGGACACCAAATGATTAAGCTGTGTAATGTCTCTAAGCGCCTGGGCGATTTCAGTCTCAAGAATATTAATTTAAGCATAGAGGACAACGAATACTTTGTTATCCTGGGTCCGACGGGGACGGGCAAAACGGTTATCCTGGAGGTCATTGCCGGGATGTACAAACCTGATCAGGGCGAGGTTTGGCTGAATGATCGTAATGTAACTAACGAATACCCGGAGTCAAGAAACATCGGTTTTGTCTATCAGGATTATATGTTGTTCCCTCACCTTAATGTACAGGAGAATATTCTTTTTGCGCTAAAGCTGAAGAAGCCTTCAGCCAGTACCACAAAGTTAAAGCTTGAAAGGATTATAACTCTGCTGAAAATTGGTCATCTATTGAAACGTTGTCCAGCAACCTTGAGTGGCGGTGAACAACAAAGAGTGGCAATTGCCCGGGCATTGATTGGGGAACCTGAAGTCCTTTTGCTGGATGAACCCTTAAGTGCTCTAGATCCACGCACCCAGGAAATATTTCAACAGGAATTTAAAAACATCCATCAACAAATTAAAACCACCACCATTCACATCACCCATGATTTTAATGAAGCCTTGATTCTGGCAGATCGAATGGGGATCATGTGTGACGGAGAAATCATCCAGGTAGGAAGGCCGGAGGAGGTTTTTCAAAAGCCCCGATCCCAGTTTGTGGCTGAGTTCGTGGGGATGGAAAATATTTATGAAGGTTGCCTTATTGATGAAGGCGGGGTTAAGTATGTAAACATTGGCCCTCTTAAGTTCCGCGTTATGTCAAATCTGAAGGGGAAGGTCAGGGTGGCAATTCGTTCAGAAGATATCATTATTGCCAGGAACAAGCTGGCCAGCAGTTCTCAGAATATAATATCAGCCCGTATTGCCGCAATCATTCCCCGGGGTCCGTATTTTAAGGTGGTACTGGAGGCAGGCATTTCTCTGGTGGCACTGGTTACCGGGCAGGCACTGGATGAGATGAAACTGGAGCCAGGCCAGGATGTTTGGGCTATCTTTAAAACAACAGCTATACATGTGTTCTAGGAAATGTGATAAATGTTTGACGTACAATACATGACAAGATTAATAAGTAATTTTAGATAATCTCGTTATGAAAAGTGGAATTATATTCTGATGGCAATTTTGAAGGAGGATATAGAATGCAAATTACAAATGCCCGTGAGGCTTTGGTCTCGCTTCTCAATCAAAACGTAGAATTAAACGCTTTAGAAATTACTATTAATAGCCGAGCGCTGAAAAGTGAAGAAGCGATTGGACACCCGGAGAGAGAAGATTTTCCCCTTTTAAGGGGCAAGGAAGTCTTGCTTCAGGCAGAATTGGAGGGTGCTCTGGGCCAGGCTTTTACGGCCAATCCCATCGCCTATCATGGTTCAATACAGAATTTACTGACATTATCCGATGATCGTCCTGGCACTCAGGCTCTGCTGGTCTCAAGTTTGAATGCCCTGCTAAATAAATTGGGTCAGGTAGGACACACGGTTCATTGTATTAACCACGAGCCGGAAGCCTGTGCTGAGCATATTAGCAAGTATATTCTGGAAAAACATGGCATTTGCAATGTCGGCATAATCGGGTATCAGCCAGCTATATTGGAACATTGTGCCCAGGCGTTTGGCCCGACCAGAGTGAGCATCACAGATTTAAATGCTGATGTTGTAGGAACAGTTCGCTACGGAGTAAAGGTTATGGATGGGTTAAGCGATACCAGGACATTGGTTGATTTTGCAGATGTATTGCTCGTTACAGGTACTATTTTAGCCAATGGAACGTACTTGGATGTTCTAGGGGAAGTAGGCGAGAAACCCTACTATTTTTTCGGTACAACCTGTGCAGCTCTGGCACATCTCAACAATATGAACCGCTTATGCCCTTATTCAAGATGATATAGATGAATAAATATTTGTCAGATTAACTGCTCTACTCGAGCTACCATACGATCAAAGGCGTCAATTATAGCAGGCTGGGGAATGTTCCAAACAAACTTCTTTTGTAAATAAAGATCATGAATACGTTCGCAATGAGGCAGGTAATCACCGATTTTATCATCCCCAAATGCCTCGGCCAATTCAAAAAGGCGCTGGCTATTAACAGCCCACTCTCCACTATGTATTTGCATGGGGAGCAGTAAATCCAAACCTTGATTATTTGGTCGATATTTCTGTATCTTAGATTGCAGGTCAAGTAAATGAAGACATTCGCTGGGGCTATGCAAACGGGTACAGGCGATTATCAGATCCGAGGAGCGTATCCCCTCCTCACAATAAACCACTTCATTCCCGATATTGAGAATAGCAAAGTCATAGAATGAAGTTTCCAGTGTTACCTTAATGTCAGCGGCAGGATAGACAAAATCTATTCCGCCGGCGGAAGAATAAATATGATCGAAATATAATTCTTCTCCGCTCCCGTCTGATTTAAGCCAGTGAAATAGCCTCATACTACGGTTGAGATTCACAAGCATAACCCGCCAATTGCGCTGGGTTAAGCCCATTGCCAGATTAACTGCTGCAGTATTTTGACCAGTACCGGATTCCCATGAAACAAATCCCACCATTCGCATGATGCTCCCTCGCTTTCCTCTGAAGCTTCTTATGAAAATATAAAGTGCCAACTGGGTGAAAAAATTGATCAATATAAACAGAATAAGTGTGGTATATTCCGACATATGCTCAATATTATCTTATTGTATTATTTTGTACATGTCTAACCTTTACAATTACCAGCCCTACATTTTCTCTGACCTGGTCCATTAGCGGCTTGTTTGCCCCTAGGCCTGTTCCATCTCCATGCGGCTTAGCATTTACTTCCTCTCAACTAAAATATTTTCATGGATCCGCAGAACATTATTGACATATGCTCATAATTGATTTAGACTCGATTTAGATAGTGGGCATATGACCATAAATGCGAGGCGAAACATTATGATAATTTAATGGAGGTGATACTAATGCGCATATCTGTAGCAGGTGGCAAAGGGGGAACTGGCAAAACTCTGGTAGCAGTTTGTCTGACTGAATATCTGGCGGGATATAATACTTTTTTGCTGGATGCCGATGTGGAGGAACCAGACGCTGGCCTTTTTTTCTACTCGGGTCCTGAGCAATGTAATGAAGTACACTGCCTGGTTTCGAAAATCAATCTGGATAAATGCAACCTTTGCGATGACTGTGCTAAAGGATGTCAATTTAATGGTCTGGTAATTATGCCGGGAAAAGTACTTCTATTTCCCGAACTCTGTCACTCTTGTATGTCATGTTATTGGCTTTGTTCTCAGGTAGCCATTTTTCGTCAAAATTATACGGTAGGAAATATAGGTGAAGCTCCATTATCCAATGTATCTACTTTAGTAACCGGACGGTTAAAGGTGGGTGAGGCCCGCGCAGTCCCGGTAATTCATGCAGTCAAAGCTAAAAAGCGAGTGGCTGACTGGGAAATCATTGATTGTCCACCCGGTACTAGTTGCTCAATTATTGAAGCTATAAAAGGCACGGACTACTGTCTGCTGGTCACTGAGCCAACCCCTTTTGGGCGCCATGATTTGGCTTTAGCCATAGAAGTTACGCGCTTGATGCAGGTTTCCGCTGGAATTGTCGTTAATAGATGGCAAGGGGAAGATGGGGGAATTGACTTGTTGGCCAATGAAAATGGCATTCCGATTTTGGCCCGAATACCTTACGATATTAAGCTTGCCCAGGTCTATTCTGAAGGCCAAAATCCCTATCGGGAACTACCCTGGCTAAATCAGTTAATGGCTCAGATTGTAGCCGGAGTAAAGGGGGAGTCTAAATGTTAGTTAATAATAATGTGAAAGAAATCCTAGTTTTAAGCGGTAAGGGCGGTACCGGCAAGACCTTCATTGCTTCCTCAATTATTCATTTGGCTGGTCCCTGCGTAGCCTGCGACTATGATGTGGATGCGTCTAATCTACCCCTGTTGTTTTCTGCGGAAATAGAGGATAATCAGGAATATAGCGGGGGCCAGACAGCAGAGATTAATTTGGAATTATGTATAGGATGTGGAATTTGCGAAGAATTGTGCCAGTTTGCAGCTATACAGGATAAGATAGTGTCTCCCCTGGCATGTGAAGGGTGTGGCCTTTGTGTTAATATATGCATGGTTGATGCAGCCTATATGCGACCTCAGAAGTCGGGACACTGGTTTAAAGCCCGGCGTATGGAAGGATGGCCACTCTTCTATGCTGAGTTGCGACCAGGAGAAGAGAACTCCGGTAAACTGGTCAGCCGCCTGAAGGATCAGGCTCGACAAGAAGCCCTACAGGATCAATATCCCTTGATTATTTCCGATGGCCCGCCGGGAATTGGGTGCGCGGTAATATCAGCCCTCACCGGGGTGGAAGTTGTAGTTATGGTAGCTGAGCCTAGTGTATCGGGTATAAGTGACATAATGCGGCTGCACGAATTATTGAAAAATAGTTCTGCCCATACGCTGCTTCTAATTAATAAATTTGATTTAAATCCTGAGGGTACCCGGAAACTGGAGGAATGGGCTGCCGGTGAAGGTATTGAGCTCCTAGGCAAGATACCATTTAAGCAGGAAGTGTTTAATGCTATAAGCCAGGGAATTTGTCCGATATTGGTGCCGGAGATTAGGGAATTGGTGGAACCCATCTGGCAGAATATACAGACGATTATGGAAGAAAATAAGCAAATAGCTATCTAATATAATGTAGAAGATAAAGAGGAGAGTTATAATGGCTAATAATGGAATGGAAATAAAATTGCCTGAAACTATGGAAGAAAAAACCCTGGTGGGTTCCCTCAATAACATCAAACATGTATTAGCGGTAATGAGCGGCAAAGGTGGAGTAGGTAAATCCACGGTAACCGCCTTGATTGCCAGTACTCTTGTCAAATCTGGTTTTCGGGTTGGAATACTGGATGCTGATATCACAGGTCCCAGTCAACCTCGGGCTTTTGGGATTAAGAGCGAGGGTTTAACTGGCAGTATGTTTGGAATCATACCTATTGAAACTAAAAGTGGAATAAAAATGATATCTGCGAATTTCATGGTGAAGGAAGAAGATGATCCCATAATTTGGAGAGGCCCATTGCTGGCAGGTGCAGTTAAACAGTTTTGGGAAGAGACTGATTGGCAGGACTTGGATTACCTGGTGGTTGACCTTCCCCCCGGCACGGGTGATGTGCCTTTGACAGTGCTGCAGAGCTTGCCGGTTGACGGACTGATCATCGTTTCTTCCCCACAGGACTTGGCCTATATGGTAGTAAAGAAGGCAGTGAAAATGGCTACCAAAATGCAAAAACCAATTTTAGGCTTGATAGAAAACATGAGTGAATTTATCTGCCCCCAATGCGGCGGCTCTCACAAATTATTTGGAGAGGGTCAAGGCAAATCGGTATCCGAAAAGATGGGGATAGATTTCTTGGGCAGTTTACCCTGGGATACCCGCTTAAACCAGCTGGTGGATCAAGGTCAAGTGGAAGAATACTATTCTGCTGCAATGGCTGCCATCGTGGAGAAAATTACGGCTAAGACGGAACAGTAGGGAAATATCGCTGGATTGAGGATAGCCTCGAAGGGACAATGCAAACCGTCCTCACTTACTACAATAACTAGATTGGGAGGAGAGTATGGCCAGAGAACCAAAATGCCGAAGAGTGGAATTCATCCCTAAGGTTACCCTGTTTAAACCTGTCGGAATACCGTGTTCCGGCTTGGAGGAAGTTGTGGTAAAGCTTGAAGAACTGGAAGCCATTCGCCTTAAAGACCTCGTGGGTCTTGAACAGGAAGATTGCGCAGAACACATGGGGGTTTCCCGTCCCACTTTTCAGCGTATACTGATTGAGGGCCGAGGAAAAATTGCTGCGGCTTTGACAGCAGGGCAAGCCATTCGTATTGAGGGAGGAAACTATTGTCTGGGACAGGAGCAGTGCAGGAAAGCTGAGAATTCCCAAAAAAGACGTGATGATTGCCTTTATCGTGAGGATTATGCTACAGAAAATGCTGTACTGCAAGTAGGAACAAAAATTGCGGTTTGCGCAGGCGGCAACTCACCGTCGGCTTCGGTAGATGGACGTTTTGGGCGCTGTGCTTATTTTCTGATCTGGGATGCAGAGCAAGGGACCTTTGAGGCGATCAGTAATAGCGGACCGGAGTTAAACCAGGGAGCTGGAACCGGAGCAGCTCAGGAACTGCTCCGCCGGGGAGTGGGGACATTAATCTGCAATCGTATCGGCCCTAAAGCCTTCACCGTTTTTCATAGGGCTGGGGTTAAGGTATATAACGCAGGAGAAGGTTTAGACACGGAAACTGCTCTTAAGCACTATAAGGCTGGAGAATTACAGCCTATAGAAACAGCCAATAATATATGAAGAAAATAAAAATGAGCTGGAGTGTGTATAATGAAAATAGCAATGCCTAAAAATGGAGAAATGATTAACCAACACTTTGGTCAGAGTAAGAGTTTTTTGATTGCCGCTATAGAAAATCAGCAAGTTGTCAAAACACAGGAAATAAGCAGTGAATCTATGCAGCACAATCACGCTGGCCTTTCTGGATTATTTTTGGCAGAAGGGGTATCCCTGGTTATTACCGGTGGGATAGGGAAACCCGCATTGGATGCCCTTACGGACAATGGATTGGAAGTTATTAAGGGAGCATCCGGCCTATGTGAAGATGTTCTGGAAAAATACCTGGCAGGCCAGCTTGATGACAAAAACGTTATGTGTAACCATACAGGAGAACATCATCATCAGTAAGCAAGGGCTGATGATTTTAAGTGAAAGGCGGGTAGGAGTCTGGAACAGTATATATGGCTTATACCTTTAGGGTTGATTGTAGGAGTATTCGGAACTCTTATCGGAGCCGGCGGCGGATTTATTCTGGTGCCGGTTCTATTGTTGCTATATCCAGAAAAAAGCCCGGAAACCATTACCAGTATTTCACTGGCGGTGGTTTTTCTTAATTCTTTGTCAGGTTCTTTGTCTTATGCCAGAATGAAGGTAATAGATTATAAATCAGGTCTGATGCTAGCGAGTACAACCGTTCCCGCTTCAATACTTGGCGCTTTCACAACTGCCTACATTCCTCGTCGATTGTTTGATGAAATTTTCGCGTTTTTACTCATTATGATGGCTGCATATCTAATTATTAGTTCTAATCGAAATGCGGGGCAGGGTAAGAACAATGAATTACATTCTTTTACTAGGAAGATTGTAGACGCAGAAGGGGTTGTCTATACTTATTCATATAATCCAGTATTAGGATTAATAACGGGTGGTTTCATAGGGTATATATCAAGCCTTTTAGGAATTGGCGGAGGGATCATACATGTCCCGGTACTAATTCAT
The DNA here is from genome assembly GCA_963665865.2 of Syntrophomonadaceae bacterium. Lineage (GTDB taxonomy): Bacteria > Bacillota > Syntrophomonadia > Syntrophomonadales > Syntrophomonadaceae > PHAA01. The sequence goes on from CAXXWF010000001.1 coordinate 1,555,685, forward strand.
CTTCTGGACTTTCCTGTACATTTAGCCACCGCAACTTCTCACTTTATGATGGCGATTATGTCTTTTTCCGGAACCTTAGTTCATTTAAAAAACGGTCTGCTGATAGATGGCATTGGTCAAATTGTGGCTATTGGCATCGGAGTGATCATTGGAGCACCCTTAGGAGCTAAGTTATCAAGACTGGTTAAAGGTCATTGGATTGAAAGAAGCCTGGCATTGGCATTAGGGTTAGTAGGGATTCGTTTACTGTTTTTGGCTTTTTAACAATATGTCCAGGTAAAAAACGGCTCTGTGTTTTGATGAATATTTGAAGCTGAGGTCTAATTTAGAACATTCTATATTGACGTCAGTATATATTGTATACCTAACCAGGAGCTTTTTCTTTCCTGATGCAATTATGTTAAAATATGAAATAAGTAGGAGTTTTAGAGGTGTGAACTAAGTTTCGTCAGGGGGGAACAGGATGAATTTTGTTAAAATGCATGGGTTGGGTAATGATTTCATAATCGTTGAAGTGAATTCGTGGAATGAAGCTGATGCCTTACAGCCATATGCTCAAGCGGTATGTGATCGTAATTTTGGTATTGGCGCTGATGGTCTGATAGCTATTGGGCAAGATCCAGAAATGGATGTGTTTATGCGCATCTTTAACTCGGACGGCTCGGAGCCAGAAATGTGCGGCAATGGAATTCGATGTGTGGCGCGTTATGTATATGAGCACAAGTTAGTTGAAAAAACCAGTATGTCAGTAAGAACTTTGGCTGGGCCTATGTATCCGGTGGTTAAAGTCCTGGAAGACCAATTAGTATCGGTAACCGTGGATATGGGAGAACCTGTTTTGGACCGAGCTCTGATTCCTATGATCGGGGTTGGAGATAATGTAAAGGTTAAAACCACCACATCGCACGGGGAAATTGAATTTACCGCGGTATCCATGGGAAATCCACACTGTATAGTATTTGTACCTGATATTGCCGAGATTCCAGTTTCACTGTGGGGGCCTGAACTGGAGACCAATGGTCTATTTCCTGCTAAAACCAATGTAGAGTTTGTTCAGGTGATAAGGCGGAACGAAATGGAAATGCGGGTTTGGGAGAGAGGCGCCGGGATAACTCTGGCCTGTGGAACTGGAGCTTGTGCCACCCTGGTGGCTGCTGTTCTAAATGGTTATACAAATCGGGCAGCGACAATTCATCTGCTCGGTGGGGATTTGTTTATTGAATGGAAAGAAGAAGACAACCACGTGTATATGACCGGACCAGCTACTGAGGTTTTTAGTGGACAGATAAATATTGAAAAGAATAAAATTTAATATATTGTATTATTAGGAGGTACATAAAGTGAAAGAGAATCGCGCTATGCAGAATTTGCCACCCTACTTATTCGCCAGAATTGAGAAGAAAATTAGTGAAGCTAAAGAACAAGGTATTGATATTATAAATCTAGGGATTGGCGATCCGGATATACCGACTCCCCAGCATATTATTGATAGAATGGCAATAAGTATTAATGATGCCGCCAACCACCAGTACCCTAGTTCCGTGGGTTTGCTGGAATTCCGGCAGGCTATTGCCGAATGGTATAAAAGTCGTTTTGATGTAGAATTGAATCCTAAAACGGAAATCATTTCGCTGCTCGGTTCTAAAGAAGGCATTGCCCATATCTCATTTGCCTATCTGGATAAAGATGATATTAATCTTGTGCCAGACCCCGGATATCCTGTATATAATATTGGGACGTTATTAGCTGGCGGAAAATCTTATTTTATGCCTCTAAAAGAGGAGAATAAATATCTGCCGGTTTTAGAAGATATTCCTGCCGAGATTGCCCGTCAGGCTAAGCTGATGTTTTTAAATTATCCCAATAATCCTATAGGGGTTATTGCAGATATTCCTTTCTATGAGAAAGTGGTTGAATTTGCTCGCAACTACGATATATTGGTATGCCATGATGCCCCCTATACAGAAATGGCTTTCGATGGCCTAAAACCACCCAGTTTTCTGCAGGCTAAAGGTGCTAAAGACGTGGGCATAGAATTCCATTCACTTTCCAAAACCTACAATATGACAGGTTGGAGAATAGGATGGGCAGCCGGAAACCCTGCGGCTATAGAAGTCTTAGGCAGATTTAAATCCAATGTAGATTCCGGGGTTTTCCAAGCTATTCAGTATGCGGGTATTACTGCGCTGCGTGGCCCGCAGGATTGTATTGACGAGTCCAATCGAATTTATGGTGAACGCAGAAGCATAGCTTTAGCGGGATTGGAGAGAATGGGTTGGAAGGTCAACCCGCCGCAGGCCAGTTTCTATTTCTGGGCCCCCGTGCCGAAGGGATATAGTTCGGCTTCTTTTGCTGAGATGGTAATGGAAAAAACCGGAGTAATTATCACCCCTGGCAACGGATACGGTGAATATGGCGAAGGGTATTTCAGAATAGCTTTGACTGTCAGCAAAGAAAGAATGCAGGAGGCATTTGACCGGATGTATGCAGCTATAGGAAAGGTTGAGTTTTAGATGATGAAAAGTATGACCGGCTTTGGTCGGAGTAGCTTAAATGAATTTGGGTTTGAGATAGGGATTGAATTGAAGGGTGTGAATCACCGCTATTTTGATTTGCACACGCGTATTTCGCGACGTTATAATTTTCTGGAGGAGAAAATCAAAGAGGAACTTAAGAAAAAGTTAAATCGGGGTCGACTTGAAATCAGCATTAATATTGAGAAAACCAACGATACAGCGAGGAATATCAAGGTTGACAAAGGTCTGGCTTTGGCTTATTATGAATCTCTGAAGGATTTAGCAGAAAACCTAAATATTTCATCGGATATCAAGGTTCTCGATATATTCAGGCTGCCCGATGTTTTTAATCTGGCTGATGAGCAGGAAGATCCCGAGTTGGTTTGGGCAGTGCTTAGTAAGGCCTTGGATGAAGCTGTAGACAGTTTGGTAGAGATGCGCGCCAAAGAGGGAGCCAACCTGGGTAAAGATATACTGGCCCGAAATGCTTATATTTTAACGGCAGTGGAAATACTGGAAAAGAGAGCTCCTCAGGTAGCCCAGGAATATCAGGACAAACTGCGCAGCCGGATTAAGGATATGATTAATGCCGGCATTGTAGACGAAGCCAGGATAATTCAAGAGGCAGCGATATTTGCTGACAAAGCCAGCATTACTGAGGAGATTGTCAGGCTGAAGAGTCATATTAAACATCTGGATGAACTGATATTTGCTGAGGATTCGGTCGGACGCAAATGTGATTTCCTGGTTCAGGAGATGTTCAGGGAAATTAACACCATTGCATCGAAAGCTAATGATATTGAAATGAGCCAAATAGTTGTGGATGTAAAAGCGGAATTAGAGAAAATACGCGAACAATTGCAAAATATTGAGTAGACAGGGGGTGAATCCGGTTTAATCCGGAAAATATGGATATAAAACTGGTGAACATAGGCTTTGGCAACATAGTAGCGGCGAATAGAATTATCGCCATTGTAAGTCCCGAATCAGCTCCCATTAAGCGCATTATTCAGGAAGCCAGAGAAAAAGGAGTGCTGATTGATGCCACCTACGGACGCAGAACCAGAGCCGTAATAGTGGTTGACAGCGGTCACGTTATTTTGTCAGCGGTGCAGCCCGAGACAGTTGCCAATCGACTCAGTTCCAAAGACACGGTCAACGAAGATGTGTGATTTAGGAAGCGTGATTTGAAAATGACCAGAAGGGGAATCTTGTTTGTTGTTTCAGGTGCATCGGGAGTTGGCAAAGGAACTATAAATCATAAGGTGTTATCACTAGTAAATGACATTAAACTATCGGTTTCGGCTACCACACGGGCTATGCGGGATGGGGAAGTCGATGGCCGGGATTACTTTTTCATAACCCCCGAGGAATTTGACCTGCAAGTCAAGAATGGCGAATTTCTTGAATATGCTCAGGTTTACAACCATATGTACGGTACTCCGAAAAAATATGTCTTGGAAAGCCTGGAAAAGGGCTGTGACATATTACTGGAGATAGATGTTCAAGGAGCTTTAAAGGTGAAAGAAAAAATGATGCCCGAAGGGGTATTTATTTTTATCCAACCACCGAGCGTTGAAACCCTTGCGCAGAGGATTCAGGGAAGGGGCAAGGACTCATTACAAAGCATTCAGGATAGACTGGCTGCTTGCTACGAAGAGATATCTATGGTTAAACATTACGACTATGAAGTTGTTAATGATAGATTGGATGAGGCGGTTAATAAGGTCCAAGCCATTATTACTGCCGAACGTTGTCGTGTTAAAAATTGTGTTAAGGAGTGATTGGTTTGATTCCACCTTCAACCAGAGACCTTATCAATATAGGACAAAGCAAATATGCTGTGGTAGTCGCTGCGGCTCAAAGGGCGCGGTTTCTATCCGAAAAGAAGAGGAATGACGAAAATTACCGCCTGTCCGGCATGGTAACCGAAGCCCTGGACGATATCATTCACTCTAAAGTAATAATAAACAATAACCAAGGAGATGTACCTCACAAGGAGGATTAGTATGACCAAGACGGTAGGTATCGGTATTACCGGAGGTATTGCTGCGTACAAAGTAGCTGATCTGGTAAGCAGACTCAAGAAAAATGACTTTGATGTAATCGTTATGATGACCGAAGGGGCTACCAAATTTATTACTCCCTTGACCCTTAAAACCCTGTCAGGCCATGAGGTATTAACTGATCTTTGGTCCGAATCCCAGGAGTGGAAGGTCCAGCATATTGGAGTAGTTGAGGAGTTAGACCTTATGGTAATAGTCCCGGCAACTGCCAATTTTATTGCCCAAATGGCCCATGGTCTGGCGGATGACTTATTGTCAACCGTGGTATTAGCCAATACGGCTCCCGTTCTGGTAGTGCCCTCCATGAATACGAATATGTTTGAAAATAAAATCGTCCAAAAAAATATTAACACACTAAAAGATTATGGCTGCCATATTATGGAGCCAGAGAGTGGTCTCTTGGCATGTGGAGTTACAGGCAAAGGCAGATTACCAGAATTAGAAGATATATACCAACAGATAGTTAAGATGCTGTCACCTAAGAATGATCTCTGCAACAAAAAGATTATGGTAAATGCAGGTTCAACGTGTGAAGACATTGATCCGGTACGATTTATAACCAATCGAGGTACTGGCAAGATGGGATTTGCGCTGGCTCGTGAAGCGGCGGCCCGAGGTGCAGAGGTTATTCTGGTTAGCGGACCATCACAGCTGCAGATACCTGCAAAGGTTGAGCATATAGCGGTAAGGACTGCCCAGGAGATGTGCGATGTAATGTTAAAGCACCAGCCTGTCTGTGATATTATTATTGGTGCTGCCGCAGTAGGTGATTTTAGAATGGCTAATATTGCTGAACAGAAAATAAAAAAGACCGAAGAAAACTCCCGGAAAATAACTCTGGAATTGATAGAGAACCCAGACATTCTTAAGGAGTTGGGTAAAAGAAAGCAAGATAATCTTATCATGGTAGGTTTTGCTGCTGAGACTGAAAATGTATTGCCCAATGCCAAGAAAAAGCTGAAAGCTAAGAATTTAGATTTAATTGTAGCTAATGATGTTACTATGGAAGGTGCGGGTTTTGCCGCGGACACTAATATTGTTACTATCATAAATAGAGCAGGTGAGGCCCAGACACTTCCCAAGATGAGCAAAGAAGATGTGGCCGTCGCTATTATCGACAGTATCATTAAATTATTATAGTTTTCTGGGAAAGGAATGATTAAGGTGATAAAAAAGTTATTTACTTCTGAGTCGGTTACAGAAGGCCATCCGGATAAAATGGCCGATCAGATATCTGATGCTATTCTTGATGCCATGCTGTCTCAGGATCCTTTTGCCAGGGTAGCTGCTGAAACCATAGTTACAACCGGGCTCGTTTTAGTAGCCGGTGAAATAACTACTGATTGTTACGTAGATATACCTCGGCTGGTTCGCAGGACTATCAGCGAGATTGGATATACACGTGCTAAATATGGCTTTGATTGCGATACTTGTTCAGTAATAACGTCTATTGATGAACAATCCCCAGATATTGCCATGGGGGTTAATCAGGCCTACGAGGCCAAAACAGGTGAGATGTCCAATTCAGAACTCGATGCTATCGGTGCCGGTGATCAGGGGATGATGTTTGGGTATGCTACCAACGAGACTGATGCCTATATGCCCATGCCAGCTTATTTGGCCAATAAAATGGCTTATCGTCTGGCCCAAGTAAGGAAAGAAGGTATTGTTAATTACCTTCGTCCTGACGGCAAGACTCAGGTTACCGTAGAGTATGACGGCAATAAACCAGTGCGAGTAGATACGGTAGTGCTTTCTACTCAGCATCACCCTGATGTCGATCATGCCACCATCGAAAGGGATATGATAGAGCATGTTATTAAAGTCGTTATCCCAGCAGATATGCTGGACAGCCATACAAAATACTATATTAATCCGACCGGAAGGTTTGTTATCGGCGGACCACAGGGTGACTGCGGCTTAACCGGACGGAAAATTATTGTTGACACCTATGGCGGGATGGCGCGTCATGGCGGAGGAGCTTTCTCCGGTAAGGATCCAACCAAAGTGGATCGCTCCGCAGCCTATGCAGCACGTTATGTTGCCAAAAATCTGGTTGCCGCAGGGGTGGCTGATCGCTTGGAAATTCAGCTTGCATATGCAATCGGGGTCGCTCATCCGGTTTCTATATCAGTAGAGACTTTTAATACAAATAAGATCCCGAATGAGAAAATTGTGGAACTGATAAAGGAGCTTTTTGATTTACGGCCGGCTGCCATAATCAAAGACCTGGATTTGAGAAGACCTATTTATAGGAAGACCGCAGCCTATGGTCACTTCGGCAGAAATGACCCGGATTTCAGCTGGGAAATAACCGACAAAGTTGCGGCAATTCGGAAGTCCGCTGGTCTATAATCATAGTTGCTGAAAATTAAATACGTAACTAAAAGGGCGGGTATCCCGCCCTTTATTATATTAACTCGCAGTTGACAGATTATGCGATGGAAGAAGAGTTGTCATTCTGAACGAAGTGAAGAATCTATACTCACGAGAAAAGATCCTTCGCTGACGCTCAGGATGACAAGTGACACAGGAGAACCGTCCCCTTGTGTCACCATGAAAACTATTCAAAATGATAATTATCGAGACCGGTTAATGCCTAAAAACAATAGAAAGAGCCGCGTAATTCATAAAAGTTTGCGTTATCCGCGTCTATCGTTTTTCTTATGGGACAGGGGGTGAGGGGAATGAAATGGGTTGAGGTAGTTGTAAATCTGCCCACCAACAAATTGAATAATACTTTTACATATGCTGTTCCGGACAATCTAATTAATGAGGCTGTTTTTGGCAAACGAGTTTTGATTGATTTTGCAGGTCAGAAAGTAGATGCATATATTGTGGCAGAACAAGATGTTAATGATTCTGTCCCAGTGAAAACTTTACTTAAAGTTTTGGATGCCCAGCCTGTTTTCAACCGATCATTATTAAACTTAGCCCTTTGGATGGCTGATTATTATTTGTGCCCTCTTTCGATGGCCCTCAGTCTAATGGTACCCCGCATCCTGCAACATAAAAAAGGCCAGATCATTCTGCCAGCAATTAATAAAGATGAATTTAACATTTTATCTGAACAGGGCATTAACCTGAACCAGGAATTGTTCGCCCAGCTCTGGCAACACGGCGAATTGAGCATAAGTAAAGCTCTAAAGTATGTTGATAAAGACGAATTGGCCGACCTGGAAACGAGACGTTACGTTACCAGATCAGGTGTTTATCGAATGGGACGTGAGTTCAAAAAGGGCTATTACTATTCAGCGGGCGATTTTGATTATGAAAAAGATTTACCTACCCTGCAACGCAAAGCCCCTCGTCAGGCCGAGGTAATGGAATTGTTAAGGGAACGACCTGAGATTGACAGAGATCTTTTTGATACTTTGGTAGCATCGACAAGCATAAAAGCCTTGCTTAAGAAGGGTTTGGTTGTCATCAAGCGGAGGTCAAAACGTCAGGCGAAGAGTACCTTGAATTTGAATGAAGAGCAAAAATTGGCAGTTCGCCAAGTGGAAAAAGCCCTCCAAGATGGCAGAAGTTCTGAACTTCTACTTTTTGGGGTAACTGGCAGCGGAAAAACCGAAGTATATCTGCAAGCCGCTGCGACTGCCATAGCCAAGGGCCGGGGAGTAATCGTGCTGGTTCCCGAGATTGCTTTAACCCGTCAGTTTGTGGAAGTTTTTGCCTCCCGTATAGACGGGATTGCAGTGTTGCATAGCGGCATGTCGGCAGGTGAACGCTATGATGAATGGCGAAGAATAAAAACGGGAGATGTAAGGCTGGTTTTAGGAGCTCGCTCGGCAGTGTTTGCACCAGTACCTGATTTAGGATTGATTATTATGGACGAGGAGCAGGAGAGCAGTTATAAACAAGAAGAACTGCCTCGTTATCATGCCCGGGAAGTAGCACGGATGAGATCACAAATGGAATCCGCAGTTATGCTGGCTGGCAGTGCTACGCCGTCTATTGAAACGTTTTATGCAGCCCGTGAAGGTTCTGTAAAACTGCTTATCCTAAAAGAAAGAGTCGGGGGTGGACAAATACCTAAAGTAATTATTGAAGATTTAAGAAAGTCATTTAAAAATGAACATCGTGGGCTAATTTCTCCTATACTTAAAGAAAAAATAGCGCAGAATTTGAACCGCGGAGAACAAATCATTCTATTTATAAACCGCCGGGGATATTCACCGGTGACTATATGCGGGGAATGTGGTAATATTTCTTCGTGCCCATCCTGTTCAGTGAGCATGAATTATCATCGCGATATTGAGCAGAATGTCTGTCATTATTGCAATCACCATGCTAAACAAGAGACGCGCTGCAGCCGTTGCGGCAGTAAGCAGATGCAGTTGATTGGTGCCGGCACCCAGAGGGTGGAAGAAGAAATAAGGCAGCTATATCCTGAGGCGGCAATTGCCAGGTTGGACATGGACAGCAGCCGCCGCCAAGGTGCCCAGAAGTCAATTCTGGAGTGTATGAAGAGCAGAGATATAGATATTCTTATCGGAACCCAGATGGTAGCCAAGGGCCTTGATTTTCCTTTTGTTTCCCTGGTGGGTATCATCGATGCCGACAGCATTTTATATTTGCCGGATTTTAGAGCGGGAGAAAGATGCTTTCAATTGCTGGTGCAGGCGGCTGGAAGAGCTGGCCGCAGTGGTGGGGATGGTGAGGTAGTGATACAAACCTATAACCCAGATAGCCCAGTTATAAAGATGGCTGTCAAGCAGGACTACCGCAATTTTTATGAACATGAGATCAAATTGCGAAAACTGCTCCATTATCCGCCTTTCACCCGATTATTAAGAATTGTTTTTAGTGCTGAGGGCGAAAATATAGTAAAAGAATTTGCTTTTACCAAAGCTCAATATGTAGAGGATATAATTGATGCTAGTGAAGAAGATATTATGTTACTGGGACCCGCTCCCTGTCCCATAAATAAAATTAGTAATCGCTTCCGATATCAACTTATAATTAAATGCAGCAGCTTAGATTTATTGAGGAGCATTGCCAGTCATATTCTCGCCGGTTCAACCTCGAAAAATGTTAAAATGGATATAGATATGAACCCTATTACTACTATTTAAGGAGGTCAGCTATGGCCGTATATAAAATAATAACCGACCCTGATCCGGTTTTGAGGCAAAAAGCAGTGGCGGTCAAAAATGTTAATGCCGGGGTCCTGCGAGTGTTGGATAATATGTGCGATACGCTTTATTCTGCTGACGGTGTAGGCCTAGCCGCACCCCAGATAGGTATTTCCAAAAGAATTATTGTGGTTGATCCAGGTGATAAACTCATTGAGTTAATTAATCCGGAGATTTCCTTCTCTGAGGGTGAAATGAATGGAAGTGAAGGATGTTTAAGTGTGCCAGGCAAAATAGGCTGGATTAAACGGGCCCAGAAGATAATTGTAAAAGGTTTAAACCGCTGCGGTGAGAGCGTTGAGGTAGAAGCGATAGACTTTCTAGCCCGCATTCTGCAACACGAAATAGATCATCTTGATGGTATACTATTTCCAGATAAGGCTACCAGAATAAGAATAGACGAATAATAGCTTAGGGAGGAGAATGGTTTTGAAAGTTGTCTTTATGGGGACTTCCGATTTTGCGATACCTTCATTGGCAAAACTAATTGATTCCCAGCATGAGATTCTAGGGGTGGTAACTCAGCCGGACCGTCCGCAGGGCAGGGGAAATAAAGTTCTGTTTTCGCCCATCAAAGAATTGGCTGCACAGCATAGTCTGGAAATTTATCAACCATTACGAATCAGAGATGAGTTGGCTGTGGACATGCTGCGTAACTGGGAAGCCGACCTGATTGTCGTGGCTTCTTACGGGCAGATACTACCTGTAGAAATTCTAGATTTGCCCAGGTTAGGATGCATCAATGTCCATGCCTCGCTGTTGCCCCATTATCGCGGCGCCGCCCCCATTCAAAGGGCGATCATGGCTGGGGATAAGGTCAGTGGAGTTACCACCATGTTCATGAATGCAGGTCTTGACACCGGCGATATTATTATGCAAAGGCCAGTAACGATTTATGAGGACATGGATCATGGAGAACTGGAAAGGGTCCTCGCTCTGGAGGGAGCCGATTTATTAATAGATACTATGGCAGTTCTGGCCAGCGGCTCCAATCCTCGAAAAAAGCAAGATGATAATCGCAAGAGCTATGCTCCAATGCTAAAGCGGGAAGAAGAAAAAATTGATTGGAATGAGGAAGCAGCAGCCATCAGAAATCGAATCAGGGCATTGAGTCCTAGACCGGGCGCTTATACTTCCTTTAATGGCAGCAGATTTAAAATATATAAAAGCCGCCTGGTCAACCGTGAAGCAACGGGGCTGGCCGGTCAGATAACCCAAGTGACCAAAGATGGGTTTGAGGTGCAAACCGGTCACGGGATTCTGGAGATATTGGAAGTTCAGCGGGAAGGGAAAAAACGAATCGCTTGCCATGAATTTCTAAAAGGATTTGAGCTGGTGCCGGGAGATACTCTTATCTAGGGGGACCGGAATTGGAAACAAAAAAGCGTGTATATGTTGGACTCCTGGTCGGGAGTATGTTCCTACTGGCGCTTCTGACGGCAGCTGTCTGGTATCTGATCCAAAATAGGGATTTTATATTTGGCAGGGTACTGCTTACCATCATTATATCTATTCTGGGAGCCATATTTATTTTTGTTGGTACCGGAGTATTGGCAATAGTGTTTATGATTATTAAGTCGAAAGCTATTCCTTCGTTGGATAATTTTACCCGTATTGCCAATGACATTCTCTTCCCAATAACACTATTAACCGGCCGCTTGACGGGAATAAATAAAGAAGAGATTCTTCGTTCATATATTGCCGTAAACAATAATCTGGTAAAATCAAAGAAGTTATTGCTTAATGGACAACAGGTTATGATCTTACTGCCTCACTGTTTGCAGGATTCCGAATGCCCCCACAAAATTACCATGGATATTAATAACTGCAAACACTGTCAGAAATGCTGCATTGCTGATCTCATTGACCTGGGAGAAAAATATCATGCAGTTATTAAAGTAGCTACTGGTGGGACTCTGGCTCGAAAATTTATTGAGGAATGCAAACCTCGTGGAGTAGTGGCAGTTGCCTGTGAAAGAGACCTTTCCATGGGAATCCAGGATGCAAGTTTTATTCCGGTAATAGGCGTTTTGAATTGCAGACCTAATGGACCGTGTATTAATACAACTGTAGAACTTGATAAAGTTGAAGAAGCTTTAAAGATTATTTGTGAGAGGAGATAATTAGATGGGTTATTTTATTTTTATAATTCCTGCGCTTTTAATCTCGTTATATGCCCAATTTAAGGTGAAAACGACATTTAAAAAATATTCAGAGGTGAGGTCAACACGGGGAACCACTGGGGTAGAAGCCGCCTCTGTGCTGCTGCAAAGAAACGGACTGGGAGGCTTAGTGCCGATTAAACCCATAGCAGGAAATCTTTCTGACAATTATGATCCCCGTAGCCATACTCTGAATCTGTCGGAGACAGTATACGGGAGCAATTCTATTGCTGCGATCGGGGTGGCGGCTCATGAAGTAGGGCATGCTATTCAACATAATGAGCAGTATGGACCACTTCAATTACGTGCTGCGATTGTACCGATCACTAATTTCGCTTCCTCAGCCTCTTTCCCGATTTTGTTGGTGGGGATGTGGATGAACAGCTTAAATCTAATCCTAGCTGGGATTATCCTTTTTTCGGCGGTAGTAATATTTCACATAGTAACTTTACCAGTCGAATTAAATGCCTCACATCGGGCAGTGCTGCAATTGACTGATGCGGGCCTGATAAGCAGTGATGAGGTGCCTATGGTTAAGCGAGTTCTTGGGGCGGCGGCATTCACTTACCTAGCGGCAACCTTCATGGCCATAGCCAATTTGCTTTATTATGTTATGATATTTATGGGTAATAGAGATGATTAATTTGGTTAAAAATAGATAGATAGGAATATTATTTATGCAGAGTCAGACTGATAAAAGTGTAAAAGATCCTCGCAAAATTTCGCTCTTAATAGTATATCAAGTATTGGAAAAGGGTGCTTATACTAACATTACACTTGATAAATATTTAAGAACAGCTAATTTACTGCCAGATGACAGGCACCTGGTTACAGAGATTGTAAATGGAACGGTACGAATGTTAAAGCACCTGGACTGGGTGCTTAATCTTTTTTTGCGTAAGCCTATAGGAACCCAGAACCCCTGGCTGAGAAATGTTCTGCGGATATCTCTCTACCAAATGCTTTTTATGGAGAAAATACCTGATTACGCCTGTGTCAACAGTGCCGTCAAACTTATCAGCGATAAGCTAGGGTCCAAACTGTCAGGAGTTGCCAATGGGGTCCTGCGCAATATAGCCAGAAACCAAACTTCTCTGCAATATCCTGATCCGGCTGATAGAACCCCGTATCTGTCAGTTTATTATTCGCAGCCGGAATGGTTGGTACAAAAATGGCTGACTGAATATGAATTCCCGGTAGTCCAGAAGATGTTGAGTTACTTTAATCAGAGACCCGGGCTGGTTCTGCGCAATAATGAGTTATTGGGAAGCCGGGCTGAGCTGCTGGAGGCATTGAAGATGGATGGCGTTAACTGCCTGGCCAGCCCTCGAACCCCGTGGGGAGTGCTGATCGAGGGTTTGGATAAAAGCCTGGAGGAATTGAGGGCCTATCAAGAAGGGCGCTTTTATGTGCAGAATGAAGCCTCCATGGTTGCAGTCGCTATATTGAACCCCGGGATGGGTGAGCATTTGATTGATCTGGGTTGTGGAGTAGGTGGGAAAACAACCTTCATGGCAGAGCTCATGAATGATACTGGGCAAATAGATGCCTATGAAATTTATGAACATAAACTTGGTTTATTAAAAGCCAATAGTGACCGTTTACATATCTCCATCATTGCCGGACACCATCAGGATATTCTTACTATGCCAACCGGACAGGCAATGGCGCAGGGTGTTTTATTAGATGTTCCCTGTTCAGGGCTGGGGGTTCTAAATCGGCGGGCTGATTCTCGTTGGAGGAAAAACGAAGCTGATATTATTGGCTTAACTGAACTGCAATCCAGCCTCCTGGAGAAGGCCGGGCAACTAGTAGCGTCCGGCGGCAGTTTGGTTTATTCAACCTGTACTATTAATCGGTGTGAAAACGAAGATATTGTGTTACAGTATTTGCAAAACAACCCCGTTTTTGTACTGGAAGGATTTGCAAATGAGCTGGGATTTTTCCCTTTAGATGAAGTTGATAAAAATGAAGCAGCAGCTGGAATGTTGACTATAATTCCAGGGAAATATGGAACCGATGGGATGTTTTACGCAAGAATGAGGAGGCGCTAAACAGCGATTAATATGGATACAAAAATTAAAACGGAACTTCTAGGCATGGACCTGGCGGCTTTGGAACAATATTTCATTTCTCTCGGAGAACCTCGTTTCCGCGCTAATCAGATTTTCACCTGGATATATCGCAAAGAAGTGAGCTCATTCTATGAAATGAGTGATATCCCCAAAGAATTACGATTTAGGTTGGATGATCTGGCCGAAGTCTCCATACCGAGAGTGCTTAAACAGCGTCTTTCCAAAGACGGCACCCGCAAATTCTCGCTGGAAATGAAAGACAAGAAGAAGGTAGAAACGGTTATAATCCCCCAGAGCCGGGACAAAAACACCCAATATTCATTATGCATTTCCACGCAGGTAGGCTGCCCGATTGGATGCAGCTTTTGTGCCACCGGATTATCTGGTTTTCAAAGAAATCTGCAGGCTTTTGAAATGGTTGGGCAAGTCCTGGGTTCGAGACGGGAGTTGGCTAAAAAATTGAAAGCTAACGGGGAACAGCCAATTACCAATGTTGTATATATGGGCATGGGAGAACCCATGCTAAATTATGACGAGGTCTTAAAATCAATCTATATTCTCAACGATCATAAAGGCATCAATATAGGTCAGCGACACATCACTATTTCTACCGCCGGTGAGGTAGCCGGTATAGACAGACTGGCTCAGGAAGATCTGCAGGTAACTCTGGCTATATCGCTGCACGCTTGTAATAATGAATTAAGGGACCGGTTAATACCGCTGAACCGTAAATATCCGTTAGAAATATTAATTGAGTCAGTGGCCAACTACATAAGGCGAACCAATCGGAGGGTCACTTTCGAGTATATTATGCTGGATGAGGTAAATATAAATAGAGAAGATGCAACCGCCATGGTTAAATTAATTAAACCTTTACTGGCGAACGTAAACCTTATTCCTTATAATGAAGTAAGCGGGCTGGACTTCAAGAAGCCTTCACCTGCAAAAATAGAACAATTTTATAATTGGCTGCTTGACAAAGGTTTAAGTGTCACCCTTAGAGAGGAAAGAGGATCTGATATTGAAGCAGCCTGCGGCCAGCTCAGTGCGAAAAGGGAACGTTAGGAGAAAACCAAGAAATTGTCATAGAATAACAACGATTGTTTGGAAGTTATCGAGGTGTATTATGAAGGTTGCTGGTGTGACAGACATTGGACTGCATAGAAAAAGAAACGAAGACCAATATTATATTGATGCAGACAGGGGCATTTTCCTGGTATGTGATGGAATGGGCGGCCATAAGGGCGGAAATGTAGCTTCACAAATGGCTGTAGAAACCATGCGTCAAAACTTGTATTGGGATGGCACCGATGATATCGTGCCACGTCTTCTAAATGCTGTTAAACTGGCTAATAAGGCAATCTATGATAAAGGTCAGTCTGATGAAGCACTATATGAAATGGGAACCACCCTTACCGCGGCCGTAATTATTAATGGGAGTTTGGTAATTGCGCATGTTGGTGACAGCAGTCTATTCCTCTATCAAGAAGGTGAATTAAGAAAAATTACCCGTGATCATACCCTGGCGGAACAGATGTTATACGATGGATTACTTATGCAGGAAGATATTCAAGCTAATGTATATAATCATGTACTAACACGGGCGGTCGGGGTGGAAAACCAGGTTGAGGTTGATATTTATCAGCAAGAGGTAGCCAAGGGCGATTGGATCTTGCTTACCACTGATGGATTAACCGATCTGGTAACCGATAGAGAAATTAGCGAATATTTGGGATCAGCCTCTGATCCTCAAGCAACAGCCCGAGCGCTGGTCGACTTAGCCCTGGGCAAAGGTGGATATGATAATATTACCATTGTGCTCTTATCCGTTTAATTAGGAGGTACAAAATTTGAACGGCACGACATTAGGTAGTCGCTATGAGTTAATTGAGATTATCGGGGAAGGCGGAATGTCAACCGTATATAAAGCCCGAGACAGGATTCTGGATAGGATTGTTGCGGTAAAGATATTAAAAGACGAGTTCTCCAAGGATAAAGGGTTTGTAGAAAAGTTTAAAACTGAAGCCTTATCGGCAGCCAGCATTTCGCATCCCAACATTGTTAATATATATGATGTTGGACAGGAAAACGATGTGCACTATATTGTGATGGAATATGTGGATGGGAAGACGTTAAAAGACATAATTCGCAAGCACGCACCGCTGCCTATTAATCAAGCGATCGATATTGCTATTATGGTCTGCGATGGAGTACATCATGCCCATGAGAAAGGGATTGTCCATCGCGATATCAAGCCTCATAATATATTAATTACGGAGCAGGGAATGGTAAAAGTAGCTGATTTTGGGATAGCCAGAGCAGTCAGCGCCGGCACCATAACTTATGGAAATAATATAGTTGGTTCGGTTCACTATTTCTCACCCGAACAAGCCAAGGGTGAAGTTATTAACCGAACTACTGATATATATTCGATTGGCTGTATTCTTTTTGAAATGGTAACAGGCAAGGTCCCATTTGACGCGGAGAGTCCGATAACGGTTGCTCTAAGGCACATTCATGACGAACCGCCCTCACCACGCTTGATAAATCCTGAAGTGCCTCTGGCTCTAGAGGCAATAATATTTAGAGCCATGGAGAAATTGCCGGGACGCAGATTTCAAACCGCCCTGGATATGCGTAATGCTCTGCTTAACGTACATAACTCCAAAGCAGCTGCCATATCCCCCGGGTCAGAAAAGGATGTTGATAAGTTGAAAAAGCGGAAGATAAAACCGATGGGTTGGGCTTTTATTGCAATTGCCATAGTTGGGTTACTGGCGGGAGTCTTGTTCATGACCGGTGGCAATCTCTTCGGTAAAGAGGTAGCAGTGCCAGATATTGTGGGTATGAACATGGCCCAAGCCAAGGGAGAACTTGATGACCTTGGTTTAATAATGACTGTTATTGGCCGACAGAACGATCCCACTGTAGCAAAGGATTTAATAATATCCCAGGATCCTGGTAAAGGCCGCAAAGTAAAAGCTGGCCGCGAGATAAATGTCGTTGTCAGTACAGGTAATGAACAGGTTAAGGTTCCTAATCTCGTTGGATATACCATAAAGGACGCAACCACCAGGCTGGCCAATAACGCCTTAAACCTAGGCACTCCCCAGGAAGTCTTTGATGAAAAATATGAGGCGGGGATAATTATTTCGCAAAAACCATTGGCGGATGCCATGGCAGCAGCTGGTACCAATGTGGTTGTTAACGTAAGTAAAGGCAAGGAACCGAATAAAATAGCCATGCCCGATTTAAAAGGATTATCCTTAAGTAATGCCACCAAAAAACTACAGGATAATAAACTTGTCTTGGGTGATGTTTTGCGTCAACCAAGTACCGACTTTTATAATGATCAAGTATCAGCTCAGGATACAGACCCGAGTGTTTTGGTGGATGAAGGAACCAAGGTCAATATTACCCTAAGCACCGGGCCGGGGCCATCATCCAAAACAAAACAGCTGCAGTTTAACTTGCCCTCGGATCAGCAATTCTATAATGTAGTGATAACTGTCAACGATGCGCAGGGTCAAAGAGTTGTATACAACGTTATGCATAAGGCCGGTGATACTGTTACTGTTGGAATTAATTATTTTGGCACCGGAACAGCCGCAGTGCAGATAAATGGCAAACAGTTTAAAACCTTTCCCCTGCAATGAAATTAGCAGTAAATTAGAGGTGAAATATGACCCTGACTCAAGCAGAAGGTCTGGTAATAAAAAACTACAGTGGGTTCTATTACGTACAGGATAAGACGGATGATATCTATGAATGCAAAGTCAGAGGTAAAGTTAAAGAGAAACTGCTAAGCGGGGACCGGGTATTATTTACACCTCTGGAAAACGGCAAAGGTATACTTGAAAAGGTACTCAGGCGCGAGAATCAGCTTTATCGCCCCCGAGTTGCCAATGTAACCCGGGTACTGATAGTTATGGCCTATGATCAGCCCAAACCTGATCTGGGATTGTTGGACAGGTTGATTTTCTTAGCTTTGTTTAATAAAATAACTCCTTGTATTATCCTGAATAAATGTGATCTAAGCGTTGATGAGACCGCTAACCGTATTTTGAGCTATTATCCAGCCAGTTTTGAAGTGATTAGGACATCAGCCCGGCAAAATATAGGAATGGATAAGTTAAAGGCTGCTATTTCCGGTGAAATAGCCGTTCTGGCCGGACCTTCGGGAACCGGAAAATCCAGTATGCTGAAACTCCTTACCGGGTCAGAAGTACGTACCGGGGAGGTAAGTGCTAAAATTGGCCGCGGGAAGCACACTACCCGACATGTTGAGCTCTACCCCCTGCCTCAGGGGGGCTGGGTAGTTGATACCCCGGGCTTTAGTGTTCTTGATTTGCCGGCTTTAAGACGCGAAGAACTGGTTCAGTATTTTCCCGATTTCACCGAATATGCTGATGACTGTAAGTTTGGTAATTGTTTGCATTACCGGGAAAAGGAATGTGGGGTTAAAACTGCCGTGGAGGAACAGAAAATACTTTTATCGCGTTATCAAAATTATATAACCATGTTGGAAGAAACTATTGAGAAGGAGAAGTGCTATTAGTGGTTCTACTCGCGCCTTCAATATTATCAGCCAATTTTGCACATCTGGCTGAAGATATTAAAAAAGTTGAGGATGCCGGGGTTGATTGGCTGCACATTGACGTTATGGATGGCCACTTTGTCCCCAACCTAACGATTGGACCACAGGTGGTAGCCGATATTCGTCAGGAGACCAACCTGCTTCTGGATGTGCATTTGATGATTGAAAAACCGGAGCTCATAATTCCGGCATTTATTCAAGCCGGAGCTGGACTTATAACCGTTCATGTTGAGACCTGTCCTCATTTAAATAGGGTTATTGGTATGATAAAAGAGGCCGGCATCATGGCCGGTGTAGCTCTTAACCCTGCAACTCCGATGTCATTATTAGAAAACATAGTGCCTGATATAGATTTAATTTTAGCCATGAGTGTGAATCCAGGTTTTGGCGGACAGAAATTTATTAGATCGGTAACAGGCAAGTTGACTAAGTTAAGTAACCTGCTGCAAAATGCCGGATCATTGAAATATTTGCAGGTTGATGGCGGTATAAACGCACAAACTGGCGAAGAGGTGATTAAGGCAGGTGCGAACGTTCTGGTAGCTGGCTCCTATATTTTTAATGCTCCCAATGTAGCTCAGGCCGTTCAAAATCTGCGCGATATCGTACCACGCTAGTTCCCTGGAAACGAAACGTAAAGGAATATCATACATGAATTATCCCAACTCCAAATACCGATATCATATTTTGACATACGGCTGTCAGATGAATGTTCGTGATTCTGAAATTATATCTGGTTTACTGGTGCAAAAAGGCTATGTTGAAGAGCCCGACGCACAGAATGCTGAATTAGTAGTTTTTAATACCTGCAGTGTGAGGCATTCGGCTGAGAACAAAGTGTACAGTAAACTAGGCGAATATACTAAACTCAAAAAGACGCACCCTGATATGATCGTTGCTTTCGGCGGATGCATGGCTCAGCTTCCAGAGGTGGTCAAAAAGGTTAAGAAACTGGGTGTGGACATTGTTTTTGGCACGCACAATCTGCATGAACTACCCTACCTAATTGAAGAGTTGCGCGAGACCAATAAGAAAGTGGTAAAGGTCTGGGCCCAGCATGGAGAAGTCATTGAAGATCTGCCTTCGCAGCGTAAGGCAGGCCTTAGTGCCTATGTGAACATAATGTATGGCTGCAATAATTTCTGCAGTTACTGTATAGTACCCTATACGCGAGGGAGAGAAAGGAGCCGTCATCCGCGTGATATTATGGCCGAAGTAGGGCAACTGTCCCGGTCTGGTTTCAAAGAGGTCACCTTTCTGGGGCAGAACGTCAATTCTTTTGGCAAAGGTTTAGGTGATGAGTATGATTTTGCTGATCTCCTGATGATGACTGATAAAGTAGCAGGACTGGATAGAGTACGGTTCATGACATCGCATCCCAAAGATATGTCTGATAAGCTGCTAGATACCATTGCTGGCGGGGAAAAACTTTGCGAACACATTCATGTTCCTTTGCAGGCTGGCAGCAACCGGGTATTACAGAGAATGAACCGCGGTTATACCAGGGAGCATTATCTGGAACTGATTGGAAAAATGAGAGACAGGATTCCAGGAGTAGCTATAACCAGCGATCTGATTGTTGGTTTTCCAGGGGAAACTGAGGATGACTTTGAAGAAACCCTGGATATGTTAGAAAAGGTCAGATTTGATGCGGCATTTACATTTTTGTATTCCATTCGCAGTGGTACTAAAGCTGCTGGTTTGGATGATCAAATTGATTTGGTCGTCAAAAAAAGCCGATTGGTACGTTTGAATGAGTTCCAGTACGGCATTGCTGCTCAATTGAATCATAACCTGGAGGGCAGTATCCAGGAAGTTTTAGTGGAGGGGCCCAGTAAAACCGATGAAGGCAAGTTAACAGCCCGCACCCGCAGCAATCGCATTGTAATATTTTCCGGACCGGGAGATTTAATTGGGAAATTAATAAACGTTAAAATAACCAAAGGCAAGACATTTTCCCTGTTCGGGGAGATAGTCCAGGATACACTTTAAGAGTCGAATGAAACGGAGGAATAGAAAGTGACTACTGAAAACATTATTCAAATGGCATTTGAATTAGGAAATTCCATCGCCCAATCAGAGGAAATGGAGTCGCTGCAGAAAATGCAGGTCAAATTGAGTGAGGACCCGGAAGCATCAGCATTGATAAATTACTATCAGGAAGCCCGGACCAAAATTGAAAATAAAATGCGCGACGGCCTTCAGCTTATGCCTGCGGAAGAGAAAGATCTGGAAGTATTAGAGCAGCAACTGCATAGTAATCCAACCGTAAAAGAACTAATTCAAGTGCAGGAGAAGTTTAACAATCTAATGCAGAGTGTGTATTTTGCCATGAACCAGGCCATGTCGGGGGAGAGTTGTTCTTCAGACTGCAGCAGCTGCGGCGGAAGCTGCGGATGTAGCTAATGAGTTAGTAAGGGGTCGGACCTGACATTGAAATTGGACAGGTCTGGGACGCGGGGACAGGTCCATTGTCCCAGAGGCAAATAAGGTATGGGGACGGGCCGTCTGCTTTGCAGTAAGGTCACGTCCCCGTACTTACTTCATAATAGCTGGTTATTAATCGTCGAGGAGGCATAATATTCTTGGCAGGCTATACGCCCATGATAGAGCAATATTTAAGCATTAAAAAGGAGCATAGGGAAGCCATCCTACTCTTTCGCTTGGGAGATTTTTATGAAATGTTTTTCGAGGACGCTCAAATAGCTTCACGTGAATTGGATATTGTCCTGACTGCGAGAGATGGCGGAGATGTCAAAATACCAATGTGTGGTGTACCCCATCATGCTGTCAACAACTACATTGCCAGGTTGATCGGCAAGGGCCATAAAGTAGCCATCTGTGACCAGGTGGAAAATCCTAAACAGGCTGCGGGTATTGTTAAACGGGAAGTGACCAAAATTATTACCCCGGGAACAATATTGGACGATACCATGTTGGATGAGGGGAAAAACAACTATTTGGCAGCGGTTGTCGATGAAGATGGACTGATCGGTTTGGCGTATATTGATGTTTCTACAGGTTCCTTCTTAGTTACCGAAAGGGGTGGGCCGGAAAGCAAGAGCTGGTTGGACGCTGAACTACAAAGGTTGGAACCGGCTGAATGTCTGCTGCCCGCTGGAAGCAGTTTGGATTCACTATGGCAGGACAATTTTTCCTACCAAGATATGGTCATTACTAAAATAGATGAAATGGCTGCCAGTCGGGAAGAAGCCCGGCAAATCTTACTGAGGCATCTAGGGGTTGTCTCCCTGGATGGCTATGGCTTGGAGGAGTACAGTGCCGGGATTATGGCCGCGGGAATTATAATATCCTTCCTTAACACCACCCAAAAGACAAGTTTAAATCATATTCGCAGCATTGCTGCCTATCAGAACCATAATTTTATGGAGTTGGATGCATTTACCCGCCGCAATCTCGAACTGACAGCCTCCCTGCGCGAGGGAAGGAAAGAGGGATCTTTGCTGGCGGTAGTGGATTTATGCCGTACTCCTATGGGGAAGAGAACCTTGAGAAAATGGCTGGAACAACCTCTAAGAGATATTAAACAGATAAATAAACGACTGGATGCAGTAGAAGAACTAGTCAACGATATCAAACTACGCAACGAGAGCCGGGAAATACTGAACAGAATCTATGATCTGGAGCGCCTGGCTGGTAAACTCGGCAGTGGTATAATAACACCCCGTGATCTGTTAACCCTTAAACATTCACTAAATGTGCTGCCATTACTAAGCAATGTTTTGAGCAGCTGCAGCAGTATATACCTCCAGGAATTATCTCGATTAGACCCATTGATACAAGTTTATGAGATTATTGATAAAGCGATTACTGAAGATGCACCTTTGGCAATTAAAGAAGGCGGCATTATCAAAGAGGGTTACAGTGAGGAAATAGATGAGCTGAAATTGCTGGCTTCAGAGGGCAAGGCCTGGCTGGTTGCTCTCGAGAATCGGGAAAGAGAACGAACGGGCATACGAGCATTAAAAGTAGGATACAATCGAGTTTTTGGCTATTATATTGAGGTAAGCAATGCCAGCCGCAACTTGATTCCTCCTGATTACATACGCAAACAAACTCTGGTCAATGCTGAGCGTTTTATTACTGAAGAATTAAAGATATATGAGGAAAAGATACTCGGTGCCCGAGAAAAATTATATGAGCTGGAATATCTTTGTTTCCAGGAGATTCGAGATACCTTGCAGCAATTCATAGTTCCTATTCAGGAGACGGGCGAAGCAGTTGCCAATGTGGATGTCTTGGCTTCGCTGGCCCAGGTTGCTTTTCTAAACGATTATGTGCGGCCGATCTTGAGCCAGGATGGTAAAATAGAGATTAAATCAGGACGTCATCCAGTGGTAGAAAAGGCCTTGCAAGATGCCCGCTTTGTTCCCAATGATATCAATATGGATAATGAAAAAGCGCGCTTTGCAATAATTACCGGGCCCAATATGGGTGGGAAGAGTACCTATCTTAGGCAGACCGCTATCCTGGTCCTGATGGCCCAAATGGGCAGCTATATTCCGGCCGATGATGCCCGGATCGGAATCGTAG
This sequence comes from Syntrophomonadaceae bacterium, assembly GCA_963665865.2. Classification (GTDB taxonomy): domain Bacteria; phylum Bacillota; class Syntrophomonadia; order Syntrophomonadales; family Syntrophomonadaceae; genus PHAA01. Next base: position 1,578,793 of record CAXXWF010000001.1, read on the forward strand.
ATCGTATTTTTACTCGGGTTGGAGCATCAGATGATCTGACTGCCGGGCACAGCACATTTATGGTTGAGATGCTGGAGCTAGCCAAAATAATTAATAACGCCAGCCCGAATAGTTTGGTTATCTTAGATGAAATCGGGCGGGGGACCAGTACCTACGATGGTCTGAGCATTGCCCAGGCGGCCAGTGAATTTATTCATGACAAAATTGGCGCTAAAACTCTTTTTGCTACCCACTATCATGAATTGACCCATTTGGCGGATAACCATCCGGGCATTTACAATCTGTCCGTATCGGTATTGGAATCTGGAGACAATGTAACCTTCCTTAAGAAGGTGCTGCCTGGCAAAGCTGATAAAAGTTATGGAATCCATGTGGCCAAACTGGCCGGAATACCTGGTAAAGTTGTGGCCCGTGCCTATGATATCCTGGATGGTTTAGAAACCGATGAAGGTTCTCAGGCCATATCCAGGCCGGAGCAGATGAGCCTATTTGGGGAAGAAAGAAGTCCTGTCCTGGAAGAGCTGGAAGGGCTTAATGTAGACAATCTTAGTCCGCGGGACGCTCTGCAAATATTATATCGCTGGAAAGAAAGTCAAAATAGATAGAAATTATTAAGGGGGCATAGCTATATGTTGATCGGCATTGATGTGGGGGGGACCTTTACGGATGGCGTTTTGTTCGATGGTAAGACTGTAACCGCGGCAGTAAAACGTCCCACCAATAACCTGGACTTAAAGAATACCCTGCTGCAAGTGCTGGATGAACTGCTGGCCGAAGTCAACCACCAGGATATTCATAGAATTGTGCTCAGCACTACGCTGGTTACTAACATGCTGGCCACCGGTAATGTTGAAAGAACTGCCTTGCTGCTAATGCCAGGTCCGGGATTACCGCTTGATACCTATAAATTATTTGATGATACTTATTTCTTAAAAGGGAGTATTGATTTTAGAGGCAGAAAAACCGAAGCCCTTGACCACAAAGAGATAGAAAAAGCAGTTGCCCAAATCCAGGCCCAGGGTATAAAGAAAATTGCAGTGGTCGGTAAATTCTCCAACCGCAATAGTGAACATGAAAAAGAGGTAAAGAAAATTGTATTAGACTGGTTTCCTGATATGGAAGTCTCTATAGGCAGTGAAACCGCTGGTCAGCTTAATTTCCTGCGGCGCATAGTGACTACCTATTATTCAGTTATGACTCAATCTGCCTGGGAGAATTTCATAATTGAGATAGAGAAAGCGCTGCAGGCCAGAAAGATAGTGGCTGAAGTGGCTGTTTTAAAGGCCGATGGGGGAACCATGCCCCTGGATTTATCCCGGTATAAGCCTTGTGAAACAGTATTTTCAGGTCCAGCCGCTAGTACCATGGGAGCGGTGGCCTTAGTTATGAAACCCCGGAATACCGTGGTGCTCGATATTGGGGGAACAACCTCGGATATTTCGCTGCTGATCGATGGTCATCCGCTATATGCTTCCAAAGGGGCCAGAATCGGAGGCCATTATACGCATATCAATGCATTTTCTGTTTGTTCTCTTCCACTGGGGGGGGATAGCCCTATATTTATCAACCATGGCGAGATATGCGTTGAGACTAAACGTCTGGGCAGCGCAGCCTGTTTCGGTGGTGATCAGCCTACGGTTACCGATGTTTTTAACCATAAATATCTGTTAGGGATCGGCCAGCAATCTCAATCAGCGGCAAGCTTAACCGGTCTCATTCAAGGAGCCGCCCTGGATATTGAAAGCTTATGTACCAGGGTGGAAACAATTGTATTAGGACGCCTGCAAGCAGCTATTGAACAGATGTTGCAGGAATGGGAGAATGAACCCGCTTATCGAGTTTGGGAAGTAGTTCATGGACGCAAATTTGATGTTCAGGAAATAATAGGAATAGGGGCGGCCTCTCCTGCCATAGTTCCGCACCTGGCCATAAGAATGCAAGTGGAATCAACAATTCCTGCCTATGCAGCCGTGGCTAATGCTCTGGGAGCCTGCGTGGCACGACCTACCTTGTCTCTAAAACTTCATATAGATACCCAGAACGGTTACTATGTCCTGGATCAGGACGGTAGGAAGGGCAGCCTCCCAGCAGGGAGAACCCTGCAAATGCAGGATGCTCGTGAGTTGGCTGTGCAAAACTTGACAGAGCTAGCTAAAGTCCGGGGCATGGATGAATATTCCGGAGATGCGGAATTCTACCTGGAAGAGCAATTTAATGTAATCAGAGGTTGGGATACGGTGGGGAAAATATTTGATATAGGAATTCAAATAGCACCTGGTTTTATTAAAGAATATCAGGGGGTGATCAGATGAAACCGACCGCACTGATTTTTTTTCCAGCTTTCGATTGGGCTATATCTCCGACCCATCCCGAAAGAGAAGAACGACTGCTGTACACTCGCGATCAAATATTCGAAGAAGGAATCATGGATTTGCCGCAGATCAGGGAGTATAAACCGCGTATGGCTGCTTACAAAGATATCGCCCGGGTGCATTTCTGTGTACCAGATATTGATGCTCAGATTACTGAGGCTCACCTGGTATCAGCTGGTTCAGCCCTGGTCATAGCTGATGCGGTTATGCAAGGGGAAGTAGCCAATGGCTTTGCACTGGTAAGACCGCCCGGACATCATGCCATGACCGTTGCCCATGGTAATCGAGGATTTTGCAATATTAACAATGAAGCGATAATGGTTGAATATCTGCGCAAGAAATATGGATTGCGTAAGATTGCGATTATTGATACGGACGTACATCATGGCGATGGCACGCAAGAGATTTTCTGGCATGATCCGGATATCCTATTTATATCTTTTCACCAGGATGGCAGAACCCTGTATCCGGGAACAGGGTTTATTGAAGAATTAGGCGGACCGCTGGCCCATGGGACTACCATAAATGTACCGCTGCCCCCGCGTACGACTGATGTTGGGATTCATTATGTGTTGGACAATTTAGTGCTGCCGATTTTGGCTGAATTTAAGCCGGAACTGGTGGTTAATTCTGCCGGACAGGACAATCATTATAGTGACCCACTGGCCAATATGTGCTTTTCAGCGCAGGGTTACGCAGTTTTGAATAGTAAATTGGCTCCGGATATAGCCGTTTTGGAGGGGGGATATTCCGTAGAAACAGCTTTGCCCTATGTTAATCTGGGGATAATTATGGCTATGGCGGGAATAGACTATTCCAATCTTAGAGAGCCAGACTATTCACCCGCTCAGTTCAAGGAATCTCCGCGGAATATGGAATATATCAAAGAAATTGTGGAAACCCAGCTGGCAAATTTCAGGGGTAGAGCAGAGATAATTAAAGCCAATCGCTTGAAATATCCAGGGGATTATACCTACTATAAAAAAATATTCTATGATACGGATGGCATTCACGAGGAACAATCAACCCAGCTGCATATGTGTGAACATTGTGCGGGCTATCGAATTATTAAATCAACTGCCCAGCATCCGCGCTGGGGATTAAAAAGGGTATTATGCATAAGCGTCCCTACCTATGGTTGTCCTGAATGTCAGGCCCAAGCTCAGCGTATCTATGCTGAGAAGTGTAAGGAAGCCCGTAATTTTGATTATATTTATTTGCAGGATAGAGTGAGCGACGTATACAGGTGTACGGATACGGCTTTCAGTTCGGAAACGGTGTTATAGATGACCATCAAACTTCTGGATGATAGGTTAATTAATAAGATAGCTGCTGGAGAAGTGATTGAAAGACCAGCTTCCATTGTTAAGGAACTGGTGGAAAATTCAATTGATGCGGGCAGCACTAAAATAAATGTTTATATTTCCGGCGGGGGTATCGATAGTATTGAAATATCTGACAATGGGTCAGGCATACCTGGTCAAGATGTTGCGTTAGCCTTTAAAAGGCATGCCACCAGTAAAATAACCCAGGAAGCAGATCTTTTTAATATCTATACTATGGGGTTTAGAGGTGAGGCATTGCCCAGCATTGCCTCAGTAAGCAAATTAGAATTATATACCCAATATGGGACCCAGAGCGGGGTACGAGCTTACCTGGAGGGCGGTCAGGAACCGGAGATAGGGTCTTATCCCACGGCACCCGGAACCAAGATTATCGTTAGAAATATATTCTTTAACACTCCTGCCCGTAAGAAATTCTTAAAATCCGCCGTAAGCGAGGGTATTCATATTCATGAAGTGGTAAGCCGGCTGGCTCTCTCTCGGCCAGACATATCCTTTACCTACGCCAATGAAAAGAAACTGTACTTTAAAACGCCTGGTACGGGTAATCTGCGTGATACGGTTATTTCAATATATGGCTCGGATTATGCCAGCAACTTTTTGGACTTGGCATGGAGCGGTGAAGAATACTCCCTGAGTGGCTTGATTTCCAAACCTGAATTTCCCAGAGCAAATAGAAAAAATCAAACATTTTTTGTGAATCATAGATGGGTTAAAAGTCCAATGCTGGCCAGGGCCGTTGATGAAGCCTATCGGGGGAGGCTGCTCTCCCGGGAATATCCAGCAGTCTTCTTATTCCTTTCTATTCCCAAAGCCGAGGTGGATGTAAATGTACATCCCCAGAAAGCAGAAGTCCGCTTTCGCGATGAGAAAGTTATCTTTCGATTGATCAGTCATGGGATTAAAGACAGAATGGATAATTCGGAAGCCAATTATTCTGCAACCATGGCAACCAGAGTTGAATCTCAGCACTGGCCCCTCCCGGTCAACAAGCCCGACTTATATCAGGGCTTTGCCCAAACATCCGCTGATTACATAAGCGACTCTGCGCTATCATTTGACCGCAGCCGTTTGACCAACGCTATACCGCAATATAGGGGCCTGGATAGTGTTGATTTAACTATGGAAGACAATGGGTTTGCCATTATCGGCCAATGTTTTGCTTCCTATGTTCTGGTCGAAAGTGGCAATGAACTCTGGTTGGTAGACCAACATGCTGCCCACGAAAGAATAATGTATAATCGGCTGGCTGCAAAAACTTCTGACACTGCATCTAATTCTCAATTGCTGATGTTCCCTTTGGCTTTTGATATGTCCAGTGCCCATATGGATCTTTTGGAGGAAAAACAGCCCATATTTCGCGAAATAGGATTTGATATTGAGGCTTTAGGTCCCAATTCTGTAATTATTAGATGGGCTCCGCCCATGTTGCAGGGGCGGGAAGTAGAGACTATTAACGAGTGTCTGGAACTCCTGGAGGATGAACGGTCCATTGATTTAAAAAAGGAGATCCTGGCGATGGTTGCCTGCAAACAGGCTATAAAGGCAGGGCAGAACCTATCCCGAACGGAAATGGCTATGCTCATCAATGATCTTCTGCAGACAGAAGATTATAAGAACTGTCCGCATGGCCGGCCTACCATGGTAGAGATTAACCATCTGGAATTAGATAAACGTTTTAAGAGGAAATAATATGAAGTTTGTCATTACCACTCCCCAGTCTATAGACTGGGTAAGCGAAACCATGGCTCAGTTCATTAATGCGTGTCAGCTCGAATATGTGCCCCGGCTTAAGAGCAGTCTTATTAAAATTGCTGGAGAACATGATGCTGACGGGGTTATAGTATGGGAAACAACTGGTCCCATACTATATATTGAAAACGAAAAACTATTTTTTCATCCCAGTATGGCTAAATGCAGAATAGCTGCTTATCGTAAAAAATCCCAGGAAGATATACTGATTAAAGCCTGTCAGATGGAGCGGGGAGATAGTTTTTTGGATTGCACCCTGGGAATGGGCGCTGATTCCATTGTGGCCGCTTATTTTTCTGAGACTGGTAAAATTACAGGGCTGGAGTCTCAAACGGTAATTGCTCAGGTTATGAGCTGGGGGATGAAAATGTACGAGGGGCAAATGCCATGGCTGAATAAAGCGATTAAACATATAGAAATAATTGATTGTGATCATAAAATATATCTTGATCAACAGGCGGATAGGTCGTGTGATATTGTTTACTTTGATCCTATGTTCAGTCAACCGATATTTCACAGTCAACCCATTTCCCCCTTAAGAAGATTAGCCAATCATGATTCACTTGATAAGACCGTTATAGAAGCAGCCTGCCGTGTAGCCAAAAAACGCGTGGTTCTGAAAACCCAAGCCGCAGATATAGAAATTGAACGCCTGGGGTTTACCAAGGTGAAGGGCAGCAAACACAATCCTATTGTATATGGTGTCATAGAAACGCGATAAACAAAAGTTAGTGTTGTAAACAAACGATTAGGAGAGTATTATGCTGAAATTAGCAGCTATAGTTGGACCTACCGCTGTCGGAAAAACCGAACTGTCAATAAACCTGGCGCAAAGGCTCGGCGGTGAAATCATCTCGTGCGATTCCATGCAGGTCTACCAAGGTATGGATATTGGTACGGCCAAAGCTAGTCTTGCTCAGCGTAAAATTATTGCCCACCATCTTATTGACATAGTAGAACCTAATATCAATTTCACCGTAGCTGATTATCAGAAACTTGCTAAACAAAAGATTCTAAGCATAACCGACCGTGGTCATATACCTATTCTGGTTGGAGGAACCGGCCTGTATTATCAGTCGGTAGTAGATAATTACGATTTCTTTCCCATGGAGTCACTGCAAGCGGTTCGGTCTAAATGGGAACAAGCCTGCCAGGAGAAGGGATTAGAATACATATTTGAACAATTAGTGAAGGTTGATAGGGAATATGCCCTAAAAATAGGTGGTAATGATAAAAAAAGAATAATTCGGGCCCTGGAAGTATATGACCTCACCGGTCAGCCCTTCTCCAGTATTCAAAACAAAAACCCTAATACATACCTTCTAAGTGCAGTGGGATTATATCTGGAAAGAGCTGAACTTTATATCCGTATTGAACAGAGGGTGGAAGGTATGATTAAAGAGGGGTTGATTGAGGAAGTTGCTGGGTTGCGAGAGCGGGGTTATGATTTATACATGAACTCCATGCAAGCCTTGGGTTACAAGCAGGTATATAACTATTTGGAAGGCTTGCTTACCTATGAGGTTATGGTAAATGAAATTAAGAAGGAAACCCGTAATTTTGCCAAAAGGCAATATACCTGGTTTAATAAAGACAAACGGATAAAATGGTTTAATATAACCGATTATGCAAATTTTGATATATTGCTGGAAAAAATTTGTGAACTTATGGAAGGACAATTACTTAGAGTGTAGAATAGTAATAAAGGGTTGCAGAAAAGAAATAATTGAGTGGAGGGTCGAACCTTGATGACGAAAAACCAGTTTAATCTGCAGGATGCTTTTCTAAACCAAGTTAGAAAAGACAAAATATTGGTAACTATATTTCTGGTTAATGGGTTTCAAATTAAGGGTCTGGTAAGGGGCTTTGATAATTTTACCGTAATTGTTGAATTAGACGGCAGACAGCAGTTGGTTTACAAGCATGCTATATCAACGGTAGCACCGATTAAGCCAATTGCTATAATAAATATGGATATCAGAATCGAAAATGAGGGCATTTAACTAGGATACGACTTAATATGAATAGTAAAACCTAACTCCCTGGGCCAATTAACAACCGGGGAGTTTTTTTTTATCAAACTCCTCCTCTTACTGAGGAGGAGTTTGATAAAAACGCTTGCAGCGCGATGCACACAAAACGCGAAAGGAATGCGCTGAAGCGCTCACGTTTTGGCGCGCAATTCGCGCAAGCGCTCATTGATTTGTTAAACTCTTCTTAAGACCCTCTCCTCTATAAGTGGGGGATAAACCGATTTTTTCCTCAATGGTGGGTAGGGTCCCAGACTGAGGAGGCGTTTGATAAAAACGCTCGCGGCGCGATGCACACAAAACGCGAAGGGAAGGCGCCATAGCGCCCGCGTTTTGGCGCACAATTCGCGCAAGCGCAAATTGAATTTAGGCACGGTTACATTGACTTTTAGGCAATAAAGATTAAGCTATTATAGAAAACTTGATTGTCCTTGTAAGCAAAGCCGGGCACCATTCAAATAGTGTCACCACTTCGGTCTGTTTCTCATATATATAGGGTAGATTTCAATAAGAGTGGTGATATTAATGGAAATATCCATGAAGTTTAAAAGTGCCGCCCAGGAATCAGAGGGAATTGAAAACATTCAGACCGCCCCGCTTTCATTTGCCCGTACAGATGCGTTTCAGGAATTGGAACAGTTAATTGGTTTAAAACAAGTAAAACGGACGATTGCAGAAGTGACAGCATTTTCATTGATTCAAAAACAGAGAGCTGAGAAGGGCTTGAAAACCAATCCGACTGTGCTGCACGCAATTTTTAAAGGAAATCCTGGTACAGGTAAAACGACCGTGGCCCGCATCATAGGCAAAGTCTTTCATGATATTGGAGTTCTGTCCCGAGGACATCTGGTGGAAGCGGAAAGAGCTGACCTGGTGGGTGAATATATAGGGCATACTGCGCTGAAAACCAAGGAAATATTAAAGAAATCTCTCGGAGGAGTTTTATTCGTAGATGAAGCCTACACATTGGCTCAGGGAGGAGAGAAAGATTTCGGCAAAGAGGCCATCGCTACTCTGGTCAAAGCCATGGAAGACCACCGTGATAATCTCATTGTTATTTTAGCAGGTTACTGCCATGAGATGGAATACTTTATCAATTCAAATCCGGGACTGAGATCGCGATTTCCCTTACAGATTGATTTTTCCGATTACAGCAGCGAGGAGCTTTTTAGGATCGCCTTGCAAATGTATGCAGATAGAGATTATGAGCTAAGCAACAAGTGCCGCTGGAAGTTGAAATATATGCTGGATGAATTTGTGAAAAATTATCACCCCCATAGTGGCAATGCCAGGTATATCCGCAATCTAGCTGAGAGATCGATTAGACTGCAAGCTCTTCGAATTGTGGATAAGGATTATCTTACTCGTAAGGATTTAATGACGATTATCGATGCCGACCTGCCCTGCGGAAAAGACAAATATATAGACTATTGAGAAAGTGTGGAGAAAGATTTGGATGCCCTTAATTTAATTCGTCAGGGAGAGAGCTGCCTGCGCAATGTTTTTGAGCAATACGAAGAAACTGCTTATGCAAACCAAACTAAAGTATTAAATGCCTTTCAGAAACACCGGGTAAGAGAGAATTTTTTTGATACCTCCACCGGTTATGGTTATGGTGATATGGGCAGAGATGAATTAGAAAGCATTTATGCGGAAATAATGGAAACTGAGGACGCCATGGTCCGCTCCCAAATAGTATCAGGGACGCATGCCATAGCTGCGTGTCTCATGGCTCTATTAAGGCCTGGGGATGAGATGATATCCGTACTTGCAAGTCCATATGATACCCTCTGCAAAGTTATCGGCAAGAAAACTTCCGAAAAGGGAACCCTGATAGATAGAGGCATAATGTATACCGAAGTACCTTTAAATAACTCAGGCCAGCCGGATGTACCGGCCGTAGCCGCAGCTGTCAATTCCAATACCCGCCTGGCACTTATCCAGAGATCGCGCGGCTATAGCTTGAGAGCGTCCTTGCAGGTCAATGATATAGAAATTCTAGTGGAGACAATCCGCTCCGCCAACCCTGCCACAATCATTTTTGTTGATAATTGTTATGGAGAATTTACCGATATCCGTGAGCCATCTACGGTGGGGATAGATCTTATGGCTGGTTCATTGATAAAGAATCCTGGCGGCGGTTTAGCTCCATCCGGAGGATACGTGGCCGGTCGAAAAGACCTGGTAGAAGAGGTGTCCTATCAGTTGACTGCCCCAGGTCTGGGAAAAGCGCTGGGAGCCAGCCTGGTGAACAAACGACACTTATATCAGGGGCTTTTTATGGCTCCGCACACAGTAATGCAAGCCATGAAAGGCGCAGCTTTGCTGGCCTATGTATTTGAGCAATATGGTTTTGAGGTATACCCGCCTTGGGGAGAAAAACGCGGTGACATTGTACAAGCCATTAAAATGAACAGTGCCGAGCAAGTGATTAACTTCTGTCAGATAGTTCAGAACAGTTCGCCGGTCGATAGTGATGTTAGATTGGAATACGGAGAGGTTCCTGGTTACAGTGACCGGATAGTTATGGCCGCTGGTACTTTTATCCAGGGTTCATCTATTGAATTGTCATGTGATGCGCCCCTCAGAGAACCTTACGTAGTCTATTTTCAGGGAGGTTTGACCTATGAGCATATTCGTTTTGTGGTCAAACAACTGATTGAGAAATTGTTGGAGTGTTAGTACGAAAATGGCTTAATTGTCATTCTGAACGAAGTGAAGAATCTTCCCCATGGTGAGGAGTAAGATCCTTCGCTGACGCTCAGGATGACATAAAACCGTTCTCCTAACTTCTCCAGAACATTTTCATCGGTGGTTGTGTCCTTTGGGAATGAGGGGTTACTACGAAATTGAAAGGGGAATAGGGTATGCATGCTGCGGTATTAATTATAACCTTGGTCATTATCGTACTGGGGATTGCAGGAACGTTTCTGCCGGTTATACCCGGTATCCCGATGATTTTTGCAGCTATTGCGGCTTATGGATGGTATGAAGGTTTCCAAGTGGTTACCCCTAAATACCTGGTAATTATGGGTGGGCTAGCGGTACTGTCATTATTTATTGATTATCTGACAGTTTATTGGGGTGCCAAATACTTCAAGTCCAGCAAAATGGGGATGTATGGAGCTGTACTGGGAAGTTTGGTCGGGTTATTTATAATCCCGCCGCTGGGGCTCCTCATCTGCCCATGGCTGGGAGCAATTGCCGGTGAGTTAATCTCGGGGAATGATTGGAACCAAGCTTTGCGTTCAGGAATGGGAGCCGTTATCGGACTGTTTTCGGGGATTGCCTTCAAGATAATCCTGGGAATAGGGATGTTATTGTCATTTCTCATTGTAGTATTCTAAAAAGATAGGGGCAGGGACAATGAACTTGTCCCCGTGTCCCGCGTAATCTTCTGATTGATAGTAGGGCCTATTTGTGGTAACCTAATTTGGTTGACAAATGAATAATTTACAGGAGGGGATATTTTGAATAGCGACGATGTTATCAGAATAGTCCAAGAGGAAAATGTAAAGTTTATCCGGTTAGAATTCACTGATATCTTGGGAGTACTAAAGAACATATCTATTACGGTTGAACAGCTAGGCAAGGCTCTTAATGGAGAGTTAATGTTTGATGGATCATCAATCGAAGGATTTGTTCGCATCGAAGAATCAGACATGTACCTGAAGCCTGACATCAATTCGTTCCTGGTGCTTCCCTGGGTAAGCCCTGTCTCATCCAGTAAAACGGCCCGACTTATTTGCGACATATTTGACCCTGAAGGTAATCCTTTCCATGGGTGTCCGCGCTTTGCTCTTTCTAAAGTTCTGCAGGAAGCCAAAGAATTGGGCTATACTATGCAAGTTGGTCCAGAACCGGAATTTTTTATGTTCCAGCTTGACGAGAATGGCACCCCCAGCCTGCAAACTCACGATAAAGCCAGCTATTTTGATCTGCCCCCGGTTGACAAAGGGGAAGATGCCCGTCGGGATATGGTTGAAACCCTGCAAAGCATGGGTTTTGAAATTGAAGCTGCCCATCATGAAGTAGCTCCTGGTCAACATGAGATTGATTTTAAATACATGGATGCGCTTAGAACTGCCGATAATATTATGACTTTTCGAATTGTAGTCAGAACCGTGGCCCAGCGCCACGGACTCCACGCCACTTTCATGCCCAAACCAGTATTTGGTATCAATGGTTCGGGAATGCACCTGCATGTTTCTTTATTTAAAGATGGCCAAAATATTTTCTATGATGCTGCCAAGGAAGACGGGCTCAGTGAAACATGCCGCAGTTTTATTGCTGGGGTTTTGAAGCATGCTCCAGCCATATCCGCAATTACCAGTCCTACTGTTAATTCCTACAAGCGATTAGTACCTGGCTATGAAGCACCGGTTTATATTGCCTGGTCGTACCGTAATCGCAGTCCGCTGATTAGAATACCGGCCAAACGTGGGTTAAGCACCCGCATTGAAGTCCGCAGCCCTGACCCTAGCTGTAATCCTTACTTGGGTCTGGCGGTAATTCTTAAAGCTGGGTTGGAGGGTGTCCGGCAAAAATTAGTACCTCCTCCATCAGTTGAACAGAATATTTATGACATGGATCTAGCCACTAGGAATGAACAGGGGATTGCTTCTTTACCGGAGAATCTGTACGAGGCGATTAAAGAATTGAAACAGGATAAATTAATCCAGGAAGCTTTGGGACCCCATATTTATTCGCGCTTTGTCATGGCCAAGACCAAAGAATGGGAAAACTACAGCTCCCGGGTTTACGATTGGGAATTAGACGAATATTTAGAAAAGTTCTAATACTAGTAATAAAAGCAAAAAGGCCACCTGGAAACAACGTAATGTTGTCCAGGTGGCCTTTATTAATCTGTGATTTACATGTGCCGTAAGAGTCCGGTCACTTTCCCGAGAACAGCAACTTCTGGTGAAATAATAGACTGCATGGAGCTGTTTTCAGGTTTCAATTCGATGTATTCATCTCGTTTGTAGTATCTTTTTACAGTTGCCTCATCTTCCAGCATAGCTACGACTATCTCCCCATTGGCGGCCTCTGCTTGCTCCCTAACGATCAAATAGTCTCCATCCAGTATGCCTGCTTCAATCATACTCTCACCTTTGACCCGGAGGATGTAATGGCTGCCACGACCTACAAAATCCACAGGAATGGGGAAATACGTTTCGATATTTTCAGTGGCTAGAATCGGGACCCCAGCCGCCACATTGCCAACAACAGGGAGACTGATGGTGGATAGATCAGTTATGGCCGCATCTGATCTGTTAATCGGTATTAGGGCTCTTGGTTTAGATGGATCTTTTCTAATATAACCTTTATCTTCTAATTGCACCAGATGAGCATGAACGGTAGAACTGGATTTCAGGCCAACTGCCTCGCCAATCTCCCTTACCGAGGGGGGATATCCTTTGGTCTTTATTCTGTCTTGAATAAATTCCAGAATTAGTTTTTGACGTTGATTAAGACTATTAGCGCTAGTCATAAAGAAACCTCCAGATTTTTGTTAAATTATAACATAGAAAACGTGACGAAAACATACGTTCGCCAAAATATTATTTCACAACCAAGTATTTTGATTCATTGGTTAGAAAGAAAACAACCTAATTGTCATCCTTCGCTAACGCTCAGGATGACATAAATCCGTTTTGTGTTCACCCTATGGGTACTACCCCCTTCGGGGACTACTGGTGTTCGCATTCGCTCACGATTAATGTTGCTGATGTGCCATAAACGGCACTACTAATGTTGCACCCTACGGGCACTACTGATGTGCCGCAAGCGGCACTATTAATGTTGCTGCGGGCATGCTGGGTAGATTTAATTTTTATAACTTTTGCTCAATAGTTCTATTGGATGAACCACCGGGGTTGACAAGCCGCGTCTTTTAACGCCGTAATTTAATTGCATCATACAACTAGGGCAGCAGGTGGCAATCATATCTGCACCGGTCGCGGCTGCATTATCCATTTTATTATCCAGTATCTTCATGGACAAATCATAGTGGGTAAGGCTGTAAGTGCCAGACCCCCCGCAGCATCGGTTAGCATCTTTCATTTCTACGAGCTCTACTCCCGGTACTAATTTCAGCAACTCACGAGGTTCAGACTTAATTCCTTGAGCATTAGCCAAGTGACAGGGGTCATGATAAGTAACCTTCAAATTTTCAGCATTGGCGTTGGGAGTTACCTTGATATCCAAAACGTTTATTAAAAAACTGGTAAGATCTATAACTTTGTCAGAAAACTTCTTAATTTCTGCATCGAGTCCGGAGGAACTTAGCAAAAATTCCATATTTTTAGCCGATAAGGCCGCCGAACAAGAAGCACAATCAGTTACAATGTAATCAAAATTGTATGAATTAAATACTTTAATATTTTCTTTTGCCAGCTGCCGGGCGGTATCCATCTTACCATTGGCAATATGGGGCAGACCGCAGCATTTCATATTGTTCGGAATAATTACATCGCATCCATTGCGGGTTAGTACATCAACCGTGGCGACAGCCACTCCCGGGTTTAACAGATCGGTACCACAGCCTAGAAAATAGCCAACCGTATACTTTTTCTCACCACGGGCTCTATTTACGGCGGACAGTTGGGAGCGAGCCGAGCGGTAGGGTATATCGCTCAGAATTCGCTCGGCTTTGGGCATATCTCCAGGGAGCATTTTAATTAGACCAAGCTGGCGGGCCAATTGTTGGGCACCGGACTTCTGAGCGCCCCACATCATTCGGATAGCACTCTTCAGAAGACCAGGCTTGGTCCACATAGTGTCAAATATCAGATTTTTCACTACACTGGGATTCTTAGCATATACATACGAACGCGCGGCCGCATTTAATTCATGGATATCGATGCCTGAAGGGCAGTTTACACTGCAGGTTTCACACATAAGACAGTTGCTGAGATGGTCATATACATTCTGATCAGGGTTTACCTTGCCATCTTTTAACATCTGGACCATAAATACATGACCACGCGGGGCCACGGTTTCATTTCTAATTTCAGCAAAAACCGGGCATACGCTTCTGCATTTACCACAGCGTACGCATTTCATTAACTGTTCCTTTATAGGGGGTAATTCTTTAAATTCCATAAATATATCTCCTTCCTAAAGAACTGAACTCCTTCAATATTAAATCAGCTTGCCGGGGTTCATAATTCCTTTAGGGTCAAAAGCTTGTTTAGTCTTGAGCATATAATCCAGGGCAGTGCCGTGTTCCAAGCGGGCATAGCGCCTGCGCACAGCACCCACTCCGTGTTCACCGGTAGTTGTTCCTTCCATCTCAATAGCCAGCAGATGAATCTCATCTACTAATTTCAGAACCCGCTCAACCTCTTCGGGATTTTCGGGGTCAATAACTGGTGCGGTATGAACATTACCGTCACCGATGTGCCCATAATTAACAACTTGAATACCATATTTATCACCCAGCGCTCTAATAGCGCGTAGAGTATCTGCCACTTTGGAGAGGGGTACACTGATATCTTCACCCGCAAAAATCCGACTGCCATCAGGGCGAACCCGGGCAGCAGCAGCAGCGGTAACACTGCGGCCTTCCCATAATTCTGCCATACGTTTCGGATCGGTCGCCCACTCCACTGAACGGGCTCTTTTCCCGGCCATTTCGCGGATAACGTCGCCCTCAAATTCAACGCTGGGAGGATTGCCGTCCACCTCAAAGAGCAGAATGGCTTCAGCGTTGGGAAGGTTGATTTTCGGTTTGAAGTCATTAACCGCCTTAATAGCGGAGCTATCCAATATTTCTATTCCGGATGGCAGAATACCGGCTTGGTAAACATCCAAAACGGTGGCTGGTGCGTCGTCTAATTTATCGAAAACTGCCATAGTTATCCCGCGGGCTCGTGGCTTAGGAAAGCATCTCAGACGAATTCTGGTTATTACTCCCAAGATACCTTCAGATCCTACCATTAACTTGGTAAGGTTTAACCCGGATACATTTTTGATAGCCCGGGACTTCACACCACCGGTAATAATAACCTCACCATTAGGCATTACAACCTCTAACCCCAAAATATACTGCTCAGTGCAGCCATATTTGACAGCTCTAAGACCGGAAGCATTGTTGGCCACCATTCCACCTACAGTGCACATCAGGCTGCTGCCCGGATCAGGTGGAAAAAAGAGATTGAATTTAGCCAGTTCTTCATTTAACTTGGCATGAATCACGCCCGGGCGTACTATGACCTGCATATTTCTGGCATCTATTTCAACGATTTCATCCCAGGTTGACAAGTCCAGTACGATGCCACCTTCGACCGCAACGCAGCCACCAGTCTCACCGGTGCCGGCACCTCTGGGAATTACATTAATGTTATTTTCAAAGGCAAACTTCATAATCTTCTGAACATCGTCAGTAGATGAAGGGAAGACCACCGCGTTCGGTGAAGTTGTTTCTAATTTAGTTAGAAAAGAACTATCGTAAGAATAATACATCAAATCAAGTTCTTCGCAGAGCAGTTTGTCACTGCCCAACATTTCAACCAGCTTTTGTTGAATAATTGTCTTTTCCAAAATATCACTCTCCTGTTAATGCTAACGTTGACTAATAAATTAACTATCTGCCCATTATAACATAAATTTAAAATGTAGCTTTTGGATAATAAGTGATAAAATATAGCCAGGTATTATATACTGAAGTGAAAGCTGACAAGCACATCGCATGTTCACAGAAACAATTAGACAAATCTGCCTTTAAGTAATGCCGTTATGCATCGCATAATGCGCGAACGCATTATTTGCGCACAATATTTTATAAATGTAAATATAACCCAAAAACATTAAAGCCGAATATATAGGCAATGTCAGGGGGGAAGTCTTGATTTTGAATTGATGGCATGTATATTGCTTGATAAAAATATGATACTAGAGTTATGGGATCACTTATATTCTCCCCGATTTTTACATATGCTACTGCTACGTGCTTTTAAATAAATTCGATTATCTAATTAATTAACATAATAAGCATAGATAAAAAGCTTTGTACTTTGCGGAGCAGGCGCCCTTTCATGTGCTTGAATTTGGTTTCTGTTGAAAACATAACTTATTGTTCCAGAATGTTTAATATTGCCTATTTACTTGATTTCGATATAAAGTTTTCTGATATTTAATACTAATACAGTCCTCATTGTATTAGTGAAAGGGGGAGTCTTTGAGGTAGTACTGCTAAAGGTATACTTATATTCCCGAGGTGGGGTGTAATCAAGAGTATTACACGTGATTGGAGGAGGAAGGTTAATGGCGTACGAAAACGTACTGCTGGAAAAGGAAGACAGGGTCGCCATACTAACTATTAATAGGCCCAAAGCCCTTAATGCTCTTAATAATGACACATTATTGGATATAAAGAGCGCAGTAGCAGAAGTAAACGAAGATTCTAGTATAGACGTATTAATCATTACTGGTGCTGATAAGGCATTTGTTGCTGGTGCCGATATAAGCTTCATGCAACCTCTATCTGCTATTGAGGGACGTGCATTTGGAGCACTCGGACAAGCAGCTTTTCGTGCCATTGAAGCTATGGAAAAACCGGTCATTGCTGCTGTTAATGGTTTTGCACTGGGCGGAGGCTGTGAGCTGGCCATGTGCTGTGATTTCCGTATAGCATCAACCAAAGCCAAATTCGGACAGCCAGAAGTGGGACTGGGAATTACTCCAGGATTCGGCGGAACACAGCGTTTGCCCCGTCTGGTAGGTTCTGGTATGGCTAAACAAATGCTTTATACTGCAGATATAATTGATGCTGCCGAAGCTCTGCGTATTGGACTGGTTAACAGTGTAGTAGAGCCGGAAGAATTAATGGATTTTGTTAAAAAGATAGCCAAACGTATTGTAAGTAAAGCTCAAGTTGCAGTCCGTCTTAGTAAAGTGGCTGCCACCGAGGGAATGCAAACGGACATTGACCGCAGTATGACTATTGAAGCTGATGCGTTTGGTCTTTGTTTTGCAACTGCTGATCAAAAGGAAGGAATGTCAGCATTTGTAGAGAAGAGAAAACCAGGGTTTATTGGAAAATAGTAAATCTATGAAGATTACTCTAGATTATAGAGTATGAAATAAAAAAGAAGAGGTGGATATTTAAGTGAGTAAAGAAGTAGTAATCGTAAGCGCATGCCGTACCCCGGTAGGATCATTTAATGGTACTTTAAAAGATACCCCGTCCCAGACATTAGGCGCCCTAGTTATGGCGGAAGCCGTTAAACGTGCCGGCATTGCTCCCACAGATGTTGAAGAAGTGGTATTTGGTTGTGTTTTGCAGGCCGGATTAGGCCAGAACGTTGCACGGCAGTGCGCGATTAAAGCCGGGTTACCTATTGAAGCCAACGCTTTCACCATCAATAAAGTCTGCGGTTCAGGTTTGAGAGCTGTCAGCCTGGCTGCCCAGATGATTAAAGCTGGCGATGTGGATGTAGTATTAGCCGGTGGTGTGGAAAATATGTGTATGGCTCCCTTTGCTCTACCCAGTGCTCGCTATGGCTATCGCATGAATAACGGCACTCTGGTTGACCTCATGATTAAGGACGGTCTATGGGAGTCCTTCAACAACTACCATATGGGCATGACTGCTGAGAATGTCAACGACCAGTATGGAATCACCAGAGAAGAACAGGATGCATTTGCACTGAGAAGTCAGGAAAGAGCTGCGGCCGCTATCGCTGCTGGCAAGTTCAAAGATGAAATCGTACCCGTAGTCATTAAAACTAAAAAATCCGAAATCGTTTTCGACACCGACGAAGACCCACGCGCAAGCACCCAAGCATCCCTGGCCAAACTGGGACCAGCCTTCAAACGCCCTGACGGCACCGTAACCGCTGGCAACGCTTCCGGTATCAATGATGGCGCTGCTGCTTTTATCGTCATGTCTGCTGATAAGGCCAAGGAACTGGGAGTAAAGCCCTTATTCAAAATTGTTAGCTATGCTTCCGGCGGCGTAGATCCAAAGATTATGGGTGTTGGCCCGGTACCGGCCTCTAAGAAAGCCCTTGCCAAAGCTGGCCTGACTGTAGCCGACTTGGACCTCATTGAGGCCAATGAAGCTTTTGCCGCTCAATCCATCGCTGTCGGCCGCGACATGGGTTGGGGAGACATGGAGAAGGTCAATGTTAATGGTGGCGCGATTGCTATCGGTCATCCCGTGGGTGCATCCGGCGCTAGAATATTGGTAACTCTTTGTTATGAAATGATGAAGAGAAAATCCAAATTGGGTCTGGCCACCCTGTGTATCGGCGGCGGCATGGGCACAACCCTTATTATAGAACAAATACTGTAAATCTTCTTGCATAGTCCTAAATTACCATAATAGCGTATCAAAACTTTTGATTTCGGCAGCGTTGGCCAATTTCGGCCAACGCGGCCTAGTTAATCTCAGGAATCAATAAATATAAATAAGGGGGAATTTATTTGCCACATAATAATTATCTGCTTAATACCCGTGACATTAAGTTCGTGATTAAAGAATGGCTTCCCATGGACAAACTTTTGTCCCTGGATGCTTACAAAGAATATTATGGAATCGATGACATCGATAATTTCCTCGATGTTAACTTCAAGATCTGCCGCGACGTTATGTGCCCGGCTAACAAAGATGCCGATGAAATCGGTACTACTTTTGTGGGCGGCAATGAGCATGCCGTCGTAACCCCTGACATTTACAAAAGTGTCTACAAAACGATATGTGATGCCGAGTTAGGACCCCAGTTCGGATTCCGCGGCGATGGCAAAATACCTCTGTCCTGGTACGCTCCAATTCTGGAAATGCAGTCCGCTGCATCTGCAGCGATAGTGATGTTCTGGTGTCTGACCCAGGGTGCTACCACTGTGCTCCAGGACTATGGAACCCAAAGACAACAGGACATGTTCCTGCCCAAGATGTACACCGGTGAATGGGGCGGCACCATGGGCCTAACTGAGCCAGGTGCAGGATCCGAAGTCGGCGCGGTTGCCAGCAAGGCAACCCCCACTGATACTCCCCACCTGTATAAGATGAAAGGCGTAAAATGCTTTATTACCTCCGGTGACCATGACTTAGCAGAAAACATTATTCACCTTATGTTGGCTAAGACTCCAGGCGCCAAAGAAGGTACCGCTGGCATCTCCCTGTTCATCGTACCAAAATTCTGGGTCAACGAAGATGGCTCCATGGGCGCATGGAATGACGTAACCTCCGTTGGTATAGAGCACAAAATGGGTATCCACGGTTCTTCCACTCTTACCCTGGCCATGGGTGAAAACGACAACTGTTTCGGCTGGATGGTAGGCGAGAAAGAAGTTGTAGATGGCAAAGCTGTTGGTATGAAGCAGATGTTTGCGTATATGAATGAAGAACGTCTGAACACTGGTTTGTTCACCTTGGGCTGCATCACTTCCGGATACTATGCAGCTCTCGATTATACCAAAGTCCGCGTACAGAGCAAAAAGTCAACTGATCCCAAAGGCCCAAGCGTCAGGATCATTGAACATGAAGACGTACGCCGCATGCTGTTGTATCAGAAATCTGGCATGGAAGCCATCCGGGCTCTGATTTACACAGCCTATCTCTACCGCGACCTGGAAGTAGATGCTGCCACACCGGAAGAGAGAGAATATTATGGTAACATGTTCGCGATCGCCAATCCTCTGTGTAAGGCCTATTCATCCGATATGGCCAGAATTCTCACCGGCGAATGTATCCAATGCCACGGCGGCTACGGCTTTATGGAAGAATATGCCGGAGCTCAGCTATATAGAGACTGTGTCATTCATGGTATTTGGGAAGGCACAAACTTTATACAGGCACAGGACTATACCGGCCGTAAGTTCACCATGGATGGCGGCGAACCGTTTAAGAAGTGGGTAGCAGAAATCGACGAATTCGTACTTGCTGAGAAGACTGCCGAATTTGCGGCTGAATTCGAAATGATGACTGAAGCCATGACTACTTTCAAAAATATAGTAGCGATGAATGCTGCCTGGACGGCTGGCGATAAGCAGATGAAACAGCTATTTGCCACCCGGACCATGCATTCAGGCGCGAGAGTTTACTGCGGCAAGCTGTTGCTCTCCCAAGCCATCTTAGCTGCTAAGAAACTGGTCGAACTGGGCGACGACCACTTCGATGCGAATTTCTACAAAGGCAAAATTGCCAGCGCCAAGTTCTATATTATGAACCATGTTACCGATGTCTTTGGATTTGAGAAATCCATGAAGGGCGGCGACAAGAGCGCTATTGATATTGCTGAAGCATCCTTCATCTAATCCGGATGGACCCTGTCCCCAGGGCAGGAAGCCATGTTTAAAGTAAAGCAATGAAAAGCGGGGCTCTTAAGAGCCCCGCTTAGCCTGTCGACAAAGTCATTTGTCGGCAGGCTTTATATCTTAAAGACCCCCGGCTATGTCGGGGTTTTCTTTAAGATATAAAGAAAATCGCTTCCAGTCTTATTAGCTTAAAAAGGAGTTTTGTCGACAGGCTGAACTATTAATATAGCTTTTTTCTTTTAAGTATGAAAAGAAAACCGTTTCTTATTTGGAAGAACAGACTAGTATAGAAACCTTAAATTCTAATAATACTATTAACGAATTATATTGAAAGGAGGCAACAGTATGGCAAACAACGAAAAAGAGAACAAAATTAGCCCGGTTAAAGTAAACAATAAAAGAGCTTGGGCTGTAGAAAGAGAAAGAAAAGATAATGAATGTCCAGTCAAAGAGGGCGATAATTGCAAAGTGCCGGGAGGTTTTGGAGATTCTGATCCAATAGGTGGAGGTTAATATTAAACCACATAAGTTATTTCTTTTTTGAATAATCACATTTCCTACGCGTCAACCACTTATATTTATACAAAAAAATGCCATATGGTTAATTTCACACGACAAAGTCATTTGTCGGCATGCAGGGCGGAGCTCATTGGAACTCCGCCCTTTAAGAAGGCACGGGTAACCGTCCCTTTGCTCATTTGGCCTATTATCTTAATGCTTGAACGGGAAGTTTTGCGTACCTATGACTCGATCCTTTTGTTCAGAAATACTGCGAGTAATACCATATTTGGCTGCTTTTCTTACAACTGTAGACTGGTTAATTTTCAGCACCCGGGCTACTTCATAAGTGGATTTATAACGAGAAAACGCGTATTGCAGAAGCTTCCGCTCTGTATCTTCCACCGCGCAACGGAGGGAAATGCTTTCTGAATCCCCGCAACTGTAAGTATTAGATTTATCTAACCAGAGAGGCAAATCCTTAACAGAAATATTGGTTTGAGCCGTGGTTACAATCAGACGTTCAATTAAGTTTTCCAGCTCTCTAACGTTTCCGGGCCAGTCATGTTTCAAAAAGCAATCGATGACCTCTGGAGAGAGCTGTTTACTGGTATTGCTAGTAAGATATTTGTTATTGAAATACTCCAGGAAATAGTTGGTCAATACCGGAATATCTTCGCGGCGTTCCCGCAAAGCAGGAACATGAATGGGAACTACATTCAAACGATAATACAGATCCTGCCGGAATTGTCGATTGTTTATCATTTCACTGAGATTACGATTAGTACCCGTTAATATTCTGATATTAACTTTTATAGGTCTTATTCCGCCCACTCTGGTGATCTCTTTATCCTGAAGTACCCGTAGAAGTTTTACCTGCAGATTCAAGGGCATGTCACCTATTTCATCCAGGAAGAGGATACCACCGTTGGCAAGTTCAAAGAGGCCGATTTTGCCTTTGCGGCTCGCTCCGGAAAAAGCCCCTGGTTCGTAACCGAAAAATTCTGACTCCAGCAGATTCTCCGGGATAGCTCCACAGTTGATTTTAATTAACGGACCCTTATTGCGAACACCGTGAGAATGTATTACATCGGCAATCAGTTCTTTGCCAACCCCGGATTCGCCTTGAATTAAAACGGTGGAGTCAACCTTGGCAACTCGTATAGCCATTTTAGTAAGTTCTTTCATGCAATTGGAATGTACGATGAATTGTTTGGGCGCTAAGGGCTTTAATAGGGTAGATTTTTCCCCAGAATTAGAAGGTTGGCTAGTTTCCTGCAACAACTCATGAACATTATAAACTAAATGTATTCGGTTCACATCATTGATTATTAAGTCTTTGACTACAGTAGTTAAGGGGAGTTCTTGCGCAATAAGATACAGCAGGTGAGTGCGGGTAATAAAACCCTGAGGTTTCCCTTCGTCATCAATCACCTGAGCACCATCCAAATTTTGTTCGATAAACAGACGGGCAACTTCAACAGCTGTTTGGTTGGATCTGATTAATATCGGATTAATGGTAATCAATGCGCTGATGTTCGTAAGCCTCACTCTCAAATATATTTGTTAACATTAATTTTAAACCAAGCTTCACTAATAATGTTAGCACAAAATGAAGCAATGAAGAAGGTAGTATGATGGGTTGCTTTTCTTATTAATGAGAAATAAACTAATATTTGTAGCAGAAGAAGCAAAATTTAATTATCAGGTGGTATGAGCAATGAAAATACAACTGGCTTATGGAAACAAGTATCTCCCCCTGGAATTGGCTGATGATCGGATAATGGAAGTAATAGAGGCTCCTAACGCAGCCTTAAAGGTATCAGGGCCGAACTTAATTGCAGAGGCTTTGCAGAATCCAATAGCAACTTTAAAGTTAGAAGAAATCATAATAACAAAGTCGGCCCGCAATGCAGTTGTAGTGGTAAATGATATTACCCGCCCCACTCCTTACACATTAATGCTTCCACCTCTACTGGATCGGATTGAGAGGGCAGGAATACGCCCGGAAGATATAACTCTTCTGATAGCTACCGGTATTCATCGTCACCATACCTTGGTTGATAACCGAGAGGTTTTTGGCGAAGACCTTTGTCAAAGATACAGAATTGTAAACCATAATTGTGACGTTGATCTACTCTCTATCGGGACTTTATCAAATGGCCTGGAGTTAATCATAAACCGGATAGCTGCTGAGACGGATCTGTTAATAACCACGGGTGTGGTGGGACTACACTATTTCGCCGGTTACTCAGGAGGGAGAAAATCGATTTTGCCCGGTATTGCTGCCCGGCAAGTAATTGAAGCCAATCATAAAATGATGAGTGACTCACGCGCCAGGCTGGGTAATTATGAAGATAACCCAGTTAGCGATCTGATGGTTGAGGCAGCTCAAATGGCCCAGGTTGATTTTACCCTGAATGTGGTAACCCACGGCAAGAAAGAGATAGCATTTGCCGCGGCGGGGGATATTAAGCAAGCATGGCTCAAGGCTGTTAAATTTTGCGAAGGTCTTAATACAGTTAGGATCAAACAGCGGGCTGATATTGTTATTGCCAGCTGCGGCGGTTACCCCAAAGACATCAATATGTACCAGGCTCAGAAAGCACTTGATGCGGCCGTTCTTGCAGTTAGACCGGGCGGAACAATCATTCTGACCGCAGAGTGCAGGGAAGGGTTGGGGGAGGAGACTTTTCAAAAGTGGATCGAAGATTCCAGTTGTCCTCAGGATATATTTGACAGATTCAATTCTCATTTTGAACTGGGTGGCCATAAGGCTTATGCAATATGCCGAATCCTTGAACATGCGCAGATACTATTGCTTAGTGTACTTCCTGATAGCGACGTGAGGAGTATGTTCATGACTCCGGTGGCAAGCCTTGAGGATGCCCTGGAAAAAGTGCGGGATCAATATGGAGAGCAGGCGAGTTTAATTATTATGCCGGAAGCATCTAAAATCGCAGTAAAAGTTGCAGAGCAAGCATAATTCCATATGATCAGCCATAAAAATTAGCTATGAAATTCCCGAAGGAGACTGCTTATGTATAGTGGACTATCTGATTTGCTTTCTGAGGATAGCATAAAAGAAAATGAGCTCATGAAAAACCATACTACCTTTAAAATAGGCGGACCGGTCGATGTTTTGGTATTACCGCGAACGATTGAAGATATAAAGATTACCAGGGAATATTGTCAAAAAAATAAACAGCCGTTATTTATATTCGGCCTAGGCAGCAATATTGTAGTTAGAGATAAGGGCATTCGAGGTGTAGCTCTTAAGATTGGCAATAATCTAAAAGAAATTCAGATATCGGGGCAGGAAATCTACGCCCAAGCTGGGGTAAGGCTTTCGGAACTGGCACGGACAGCCGCGAATAATTCTCTAAGCGGATTGGAATTTGCGGAGGGAATCCCTGGAAGCCTGGGAGGTGCAGTAGTTATGAACGCCGGAGCTTATGGCGGAGAAATGAAAGATCTGGTTTTAGAAGCTGAGGCAATCAGCCCATCTGGAGAAAAACAGATTTTCTCTGCAGCAGATTTAGGTTTCGATTATCGTAAAAGTGTATTTCAATATAACGATTATATTGTAGTAGCGGTAAAGATGAAATTGAAACCTGGTGTACAGTCAGAAATCAAGAGTAAGATGCGCGAATACGCTCACAGCCGGCGAGAAAAACAACCGCTCGAATATCCCAGTGCCGGAAGTGTTTTTAGACGACCTCCCGGTTATTATGTAGGACCAATGATTGAGAATATGGGGCTAAAAGGATATTGCATTGGTGGAGCACAGGTATCCCATAAACACGCAGGATTCATTGTGAATACGGGAAATGCCAGCGCCAGTGATGTATTGGAACTAATTGCGATTATTAAAAAAGCTGCCTGGGAACAATTTGGAGTAGAATTACAACCAGAAATCAGGGTAGTAGGAGAGCAGTAAAAATGTTAATTGTAAACGAAATGGAGAAAGTACTCCTATGTACACTTAACGCCAAGTATATTCATACTTCTCTAGCGTTACGTTATTTGCAGACCTATTGTCAGTCCAGAGCCGAGTTTAATATTAGCGTAAAAGAGTATACCATAAATCAAAACACCAGTGATATCATGGCCGAGATATATCTAAACCAGCCTGATGTACTGGGTTTTTCTTGTTACATATGGAATATCAAGCAGATATTAGAGCTATGTACCGATTATAAAAAGGTAGCCCCTGAGACAGTTATTGTATTAGGTGGTCCGGAGGTATCTTATGATACTGAACAGATATTATCTGACAATCCTTCCATAGACTATGTCGTACGGGGTGAGGGAGAACAGACTCTCAAGGAACTATTATTAGCTATTAATGGAGACTTACCTCGGAGCACTGTAACGGGGATATCTTATAGAGAGGGTAAACAAATTCATCGCAACGCTGACAGAGAATGGATAACTAATCTGGATGATATTCCTTTTCCTTATCAGAATGATGAGCTGGACAGGTTAGGGGACCGTATCGTATATTATGAGAGCTCGCGAGGCTGCCCTTTCCACTGCAGTTATTGTCTATCTGCCAGCAGCGGAGGGGTAAGATATTTATCCCTGCCAAGGGTGAAAAAAGACCTGGCAGTTATGCTGGGATACAATGTCAGAGAGATAAAATTTGTGGATCGCACTTTCAACTGCAATGAAAAGCGCGCCATTGAAATGATTAATTTTATTATTCTGCATCGCGGGACAACCAAAATCCATTTTGAAATTGATGCTGGTCTTTTTTCGGATGAAATGCTGGATTTTCTAACTACAGTTCCCAAGGATTTATTTAATTTTGAGATCGGCATTCAGTCTACCTTTGAGCCTGCCCTGATTGCAGTAAGAAGAAAACAAAACTGGGATAGATTAAGTAATAATATCAAGAGAATCAAAGCCGAGGATAATATACATCTGCACCTGGACCTGATTGCGGGGCTGCCTGGAGAGGACTGGGAGAATTTCACCCAATCTTTTAACATGGTTTATAATCTGCAACCGGATCTGCTTCAATTAGGATTTTTGAAAATACTTAAGGGAACTGATTTATTACAGCAAGTTGAGGTCTATGAATACATTTACCAATCTGGTTCACCTTATCAGGTTCTCTCTAACCGTGATTTACAATATCAACAAATAATAGCCCTAACCCATATTGAAGAGATCCTGGACAAATATTATAACTCGGGTTATATGGTAAGAACCATCGTTTATATTGGAAAGGAAATATATAGCGATAACATTTTTCGATTTTATGATGAGTTTTCTACATATTGGCAGTCCCGCCTTCTGTTTGGATTGGGCCACAAAAAGGAGGCTTTGTATAATATTCTACTAGCGTTTACTGCGCAGGAGCATCCTAATCATGTGGAAGTAGTAAACGAACTGTTAAAATATGATTACCTCTGCCACAACCACAAATATGGCTTGCCTGAAGGTTTGTGCAGCCGGAATCCTCAAAATATTAATGATCTTATATATTCGTACACCAAAAACAAGAACTTCATCGCTGGACACTTGCCTGCCTTCCTAACTAAGACCGCGCGAGAGATTAAGAAACTCGTCCATATAGAATACCTAAATGTAGATCCCATCACGTTTGAGATCAATTGTGAAAGGGTATTTATG
This sequence comes from Syntrophomonadaceae bacterium, assembly GCA_963665865.2. GTDB lineage: Bacteria > Bacillota > Syntrophomonadia > Syntrophomonadales > Syntrophomonadaceae > PHAA01. The sequence continues at coordinate 1,605,694 of CAXXWF010000001.1, forward strand.
TTCGTCTATAGCCCCATCAGCAGAAAAGCGGACAAAATAATAGATTTGTCACAATTGATATAAGATGCGAAACAAAAGGGAATGATAGACGCGGACAGCGCAGACCCTCCGGGCGCGGCAACCTTAATAGCGACCATCGGGAGCATCAGAAGTCCCCGAAGGGGGATTTACGCTGATTTTCAAGAAATATAAATAGGATTTTAGAAAACAAAATACCGCGAACACGGTTTATTGTAATGGTTAAGCCGAAAGAGTTAGATCGAATTAAGATAAATTTCAACTAATAGTCTTATACCATCAGTATCCTAAAAACGTTAGAAGTCCGCGATAATCCGCGTCCGGAGGGGCCGCGCTATCCGCGTCTATTGTTTTTTCTGGTTGCGTCCTAGAAAATTGTGCCAAGAACATATGTTCAGTTACAATAATGGCATATTTAAGCTAAAATAACTTAGATGAAATAGCGCTGAAAATAATTGGTATGCAGTTTATTTTTCGAAATATGAATGTGATAGGAGTAATAATATGAATCATAAGGAACCGGTGGCCCGTGAGGGATGGCCCTTTGTCTTATTTTGCATAATTATAGCGATTCTATTATATTTTCTTGCCGGTTATATTGGGGCTTTAATTGGTCTGGTGCTGGTTGTATTCTGTGTATTTTTCTTTCGCAATCCAAAGCGTGAAATACCAAATGGAAGGGGAATAGTGGTCGCCCCTGCTGATGGACAAATTATGGACATAACTACCATGGTCGAGGATAAATTTATAAACGCCAATACGCAGCGAGTAAGAATATTTCTGAATATATTTAACGTACATATTAACCGAAATCCCATAGCGGGAAAGGTTGAGTGGGTAGAAAAGGTAGCTGGAGAATACTTGCCTGCTTATCGAGATGAGGCTAGTTACAAAAATGTCCGTAACTATCTAGGCATTTCTACCGCATGGGGCAGGATATTGGTAGTGCAAATTACCGGACTTGTAGCCCGCCGTCTGGTATGTTGGGTCCACTCCGGTGATACCATGCAGACTGGAGATAGGTTTGGACTTATTCGCTTTGGCTCTTGTACCGAAGTCTATTTGCCCGACCAAGCCATCATAAATGTTAAACCAGGTCAGAAGGTGAAAGGGGGCGAGACAGTAATTGCTAGATTTTATGAGTAAGAGCAGTGCTAACACAGTTACTTTGATAAACATTCTCTGTGGCTCCTTGTCACTTGTAAGTACTATGAATTCCGACTATAGAGCGGCAGCATTATTCATCTTGTTGGCAGTAGTGATGGACGGCATGGATGGCAGAATAGCCAGGAAGTTTGGGGTAAGCTCTGATATGGGCAAGGAACTGGATTCTTTGTGTGATCTGGTATCATTCGGGGTGGCACCGGCACTTCTGCTTTATGCCCAGGTGTTGAATGTTTTCCCTTTTTTATTAGGACTAATCGCTGCTTTGTTATACATTATGTGCGGTGCTTTTAGACTAGCCCGTTTTAATGTACTAAATATTAAGGAATATTTTGTGGGAATACCAATCACTCTGGCTGGAACAACCTTGGCGTTTGTCTCCCTGTTAATTCCCTTTATTCCAGAATATCTGGTGTTCATAACAGTTATCTTCCTTTCTTTTATGATGATTAGTAATATTAAAGTGCGGAAATGCTAGAACAAAAGATTGAAGCACGTTTGAGAAGGGTGGCACATTCTGGTTGGATAGATGCATCGAAGCTTTACGGGGAAGAGTACCCCACATTCTGGGACACGAAAAGGCGGCTAAATCGGCTGTATTATTGCCGCTGGTAGATTACAACGGAGAAACTTGTATACTTTTCGAAAAAAGGTCTTCATCCCTGAAACAACAACCGGGTGAAATATGTTTTCCTGGTGGCGGTATAGAAGCGATTGATCAAGGCAAAGCTGTGGCTGCGATTCGAGAAACCTGCGAAGAACTAGGAATTATACCCGATGACATTGACCTAATAGCCTCTCTGGACATTATGGTTACACCCTTTAATGCCATCATATATTCATATGTTGGTTATATTAAGAATTATAATAAAATCCGTCCCAACCCCGATGAGGTTGAAGAAGTTTTCTATGTTCCCTTGAGTTTTCTTCTAGCGAACAAACCAATATATAAAAAGATGTCATTAATCATGGATGCTCCGGAAGACTATCCCTATGAACTAATTCCTCAAGGGAAAGATTATCCCTTTCGTCAAGCTACCTATCCGCAGCATTTTTACATCTGGCAGGAATATGTGATATGGGGAATGACTGCCCGCATCCTAGATCATTTCTTAAAAATATTGAAAACAGTTTCATTGTAACGATCGGTTTTTGAGTTAAAGACATCCATTAATAGTTTGGAGCAAATCTCCAGTGTTTTTGGGGTCAAATTTTAGGGAGGCCGCATGATCCATCGCTGTATATCCCTGGTTGACAATGATCAATTCCTGGGTAAAAGTGCTGAACTCTTTAACAAAGCCAGCCAGAGGGTAAACTGTTAGGGAAGAGCCGATAACTATCAACAGGCGCGCATTTAAAACACTCTCGTGGGCATCAAGATAGTTATGGATTTGTTCTCCGAATAAAACCACGTCTGGTTTTAATATACTTCCACATTTAGCGCAGGTAGGTACAATATTCGGGCAATTACTAGCATATAGGCCATCATAAACCGCACGACATGTGGCAGCGGTACATTTAAAGCGATCAGCGTTGCCATGAATAGTGATTACTCTCTTGCTGCCGGCCTGTTGATGCAGGTTATCAATATTCTGAGTAACGATTGCCTTAATAAATCCCTTTTTCTCCAGATCAGCCAGTGCATAATGGGCTTTACTCGGGTGGGCCGGTGGAAACATAAAATATTTTCTATAAAACTCATAAAATTGTTCGGGACATCTTCTGAAAAAATCATTATTGATAATCTTCATTACCTGGTTCTCGCCCAATTTACGATAAATTCCATTTTCCCCACGAAAATCAGGAATGCCTGCTTCAGTGCTTATTCCCGCACCGGTTACCACTACCGTATTGCTTGAGTGCTTCAGTAGGTTTACCAGCTTGTCAATATTTTTCTCCAACCATATCACCTCAAGAACATTATAACAATTCATGGATAAACGCCAAGGCCCAAAAGCCAGCTAATTATAATTTGGTAAAAAAATATCCTCATTGAGCTATGCTCAATGAGGATATTTTAGTTGCATTTTATTAAGGTGGCGGAGAAAGACAATGATCCCTCTGTTTCCAAGAACCAATAACTTCTTTCAAACTCGATATGACTCGACACGAACCACCTGAAGTGAACCCATTTATTTAAAAAGAACCTTTTAATTAGTGGGAAGGCAACCAAGTGTCACTTTTGACCCAAGATACTAGGAAATCCTAAGCTCTCCGCCACCTATTTTTATTATAAAGGCCGAAGAGCAAAAAAGCAATGTCTGCTTAAAATATAACATGAGGAAAATAAACCCAAATATCAAACGCCCTAAAAACCCCCTCCTCTATCGGTGGGGGATAAACCGATTTTCCCCTCAGTGGTTGGTTCAATCCCCTACTGAGGGGCGGAAAGATAAAACGCTCGCGGCGCGATGCACACAAAATGCGCAATGTAAGCGCTAAAGCGCCCGCATTTTGGCGCACAATTCGCGCAAGCGCTCATTGAATAACAAAGCAGTTCGCTAATCAACTCTCCAGTGCTGCTCTTCGGCCGCCCAATTAGTAATTTCAAAGAATTTACGGGGCGGACGCGCTACCGATGCTTCGCACTTGGCCGTGACCTTGCCGTCAGGCAGACGAATCTCGGCACCTACCCGAGCGAAACGGCTATTGCGTTTAACTACCCAGCCAATCACCCGCAAGATTTGGCCTGTGGGGGTCGGAAGATGATATTTTACTTCCAATCTGGTCGTAATAAATAATCCATCATGCTCTCCATTCAACATAAGAGCCCTTCCTGAAGTTTCGTCTAACAAAGCAGCTACAATCCCGCCATGGACAACACCTGGATACCCATTAAATCCATGCGGAACGATCAGCTCTGACCACACCTGCTGTGCCTCATAATCATTGTACCAACTCATTTTTAAACCGATGTCATTTTCGCGGCCGCAAAGAAAACAGCTGCGCGAGGTAGGTTGTTTATCCATATTAATCCTTTCAATTACGCATATAATGTTAAGAACAATTCTATCTTAAAGATCCAATTAATACACTAATTTTATCATAAGTAGATTTGGTTGAAGACTATTTTGTCATCATCTATATCAAAAATACTTGAAAAATCTTAATTGCAGGAAAAGAAGCTGTTTACCACGAAATGACGTAAGAACAAAAATCAGGAGGCTGCCTATGACCATAAGAATAGTTACTGACAGTACTGCCTATATTGAAGCTGCAGTCCAGGGGCAATTCAATATTACGATTATTCCACTCAGTGTTAGCTTTCCCGACGAAACATTCAAGGAAACCGAAGTTGAATATGATTACTTCTATAATAAAATTGATAAAGGAGGTATAATCCCGACTTCATCACAACCAGCCCATGGAGAAATTGAGCAAGTGTTTACTGATATTGTTTCCCAAGGTCATGAAATAATAGCGATATTCATATCCTCTGCAATGAGTGGCACATATCAATCCGCCTTGAGTGCCAGAGATAGAATAATGCAGGCCTATCCGGAGGCTGGCATAGAAATATTAGATTCTCGTACGAACTGTATGGCGATGGGGATGATAGTGCTGGCAGCAGCTCGGGCAGCGCAGGAGGGTAAGTCCTTGGCAGAAGCTGTCGCAGCAGCCCATGAAACTCAGAAAAGGGTAAAGTTCTATTTTGTGCCGGCCGGTCTGGAATATTTGAAAAAGGGAGGTCGCATTGGCGGGGCAGCAGCACTGCTGGGTGCTCTTCTACAAATCAAGCCCATTCTCTATGTGCAGGATGGTAAAACAGCCGTATTGGAGCGTGCCCGGGGAAGCCGCGCGGCTCTTGAGCGCATGTTAACTCTCCTGGATAATGATAATCGAACTTATGGGCTTAGAAATGTTTTGGTTCATCATATAGGCTCCCCAGCCAAAGCGGAAGAATTGGCCCAAAGAATAGAAACTCGTTATGGCTTGGAAGCAGCAGTAATTCCTATTGGACCGGTAATTGGACTGCACGTTGGTCCCGGCACCCTGGCCATCATCTATATTACTGAAAACTATTAGGATCAATGTTATAATTACAATGTCGGAAAAAACGAACTATAGAAGGAGGCAGTGCAGTGAAAAAAACATGGATTATCGTCTTGGCGGTGTTAGTCCTATTAGGCATATCGGCTGTAGGCAGTTACAACAATTTGGTGCAACTCAATGAGACGACCAATGGCAAGTGGAGTCAGATAGATGTGCAGTTACAGCGACGGGCTGATTTGATCCCCAATCTGGTTGCGACCGTAAAAGGCTATGCGACACATGAACAGGAGATATTAAACAATCTTGCCGATGCTCGCAGTCGTCTGGTAGGTGCTCAGGGAGTGGCTGATAAAGCCGCTGCGGAAGACCAACTCAATTCAACCCTGTCGCGCTTATTGGTAATAGTCGAGAATTATCCTAACCTTAAGGCAGACGCTAACTTTCGTCAATTGCAGGATGAGTTAGCAGGAACCGAAAATAGAATAGCGGTTGCCCGTAAAGATTACAATGATTCGGTGCAGATATACAACGCCCAAATTAAAACTTTTCCTAATTCCGTATGGGCAGGGATGTTAGGGTTTAAAGCACGTGAGTATTTCCAGGCGGCACCAACAGCTCAAACCGTACCGCAGGTTAATTTCCAGCAGTAGAGGAGCTTACCAAGCATGAATAGGATTACATCTTACCGGGGAAAAAGTACAGGGGCATATCGTCCAAGCGGAATAATGCTGTGGATTGCTTGTCTGGTACTAATTACATCCTTGATTAGTCCTTGGGCTAGGCAGGTGGCAGCCGCTGCGATACCAGATCCTGCGCCCGAATTATATGTACTCGACCAGGCCGGTGTGATGAGCAGCGCAACCAAGTCCATGATAATAAGTACCAGCCGAGAACTGGCTCGTCAGACCAAGGCCCAAGTTGCGGTTGTTACTCTAAAGACCTTGGATGGACAGCCAATTACAGATGTGAGCTTACAGATTCTTCGCAAATGGCAGTTGGGTGATAAGCAGTTAAACAACGGGGTACTAATACTAGTTGTCCCGGATGAACATCAGGAGCGTATTGAAGTAGGGTATGGATTAGAAGGAGCTCTTCCTGACGGCAAGACCGGACGCATTCGGGATGAAAATATGCTGCCTGCCTTCAAGCAGGGTAATTATGATCAGGGTCTTAGTGATGGTTATAAAGCGGTGGTGGCTGAGGTTGCCAAGGAATATGGCGTAACCATCAGCACTGTCCCAGCCAACCAGCCACAGCCTTCCCCAGCACCGGTTGCTAAAAAAGTGCCTACCTGGGTTAGTATTCTGGGGATATTAGGTTTAATATTATTGCTCTATCTGGATAATAGATTCCTCAATGGCTTCTTCCTGGGCATGATAATCGGTATGTTGTTCCGGGGCGGTGGTAGAGGCGGCGGTGGTTTCGGAGGCGGAGGCGGTTTTGGGGGAGGAGATTCCGGTGGGGGCGGTTCTGGCGGGGGTGGCGGCAGCAGTGGCAGTTGGTAAATTAGTTAACCACGGCCTTCTAAGGATAGGTTATTATTGGATAATCAGACAGTTTTACAAACTTGAAGCCTCTATTTATTAATATAGGAATAGCATCCTTTATACCTTCAGCAGTATCACCTTCGGGGTGATTGAAGTGAAAAATGACAATTGACCCTGCTCGGGCACCGAGCAGGGCTTTTTTTACCTGTTCTCGATTGAAGGTAGCTCCGGCATCACCCAAAACGCTGTAGCCAACCGCCTGATAGCCTAAATCCTTTACTATGTTTACGGCGACCTCATCATAATAATTAGTGCCGGAGCGATAATAGTGAGGTACATGTCCGGTTAACGACCTTATCTTCTGGTCATTGCCATCAATCTCCGCAATAACCTCGGCTACACTGGCCGTTCCTTTGATATTATAAGCTGACTTGCCATTTATCGAACACGGTACATGATCTAAGCTGTGATTGCCAATCTCGAAAAGGTCATTAGCGGCCAGCTGAAGGAATAATTGAGGGTTAGCATCAATCCATCTGCCGGAAATGAAGAGAGTGGCCGGGATCTGCATTTTCTTAAGGTAGTCTATCAGACTGGTATCATATCCATTAGAACGCACCGAACCGCCACAGGCATCGAAAGTCAAAGCCAGAACTTTTTCATTGGTATCTAGCCGGTAAGCCACTCCGCTTACTTTTTCTCCCCACTGCTGCGGCTCCGCATGGCTATATTTAGCAATCAACTGTTCATTCAGGGTAGTTTGAACCTGCTCGCCAATGCGAGGTTCCTGATTAAGGGCTCCAATCGGCTGCGTCTGTACAGAACTGGTTGCGGCTTGGCAACCCGAGATCAGTATCGCCATCAGGATCAAAATCAGCCCCACATTAATACGAAAGCCTATATTCATAATTCTCGGCTCCTTGTAAGTTTAGACTAATAAATATGATAGCTGAAAGGGAAATCACCTGTAAATACATTTAAGCTAAGTCTATTAAAAGATGGATAATTCCATGCAATAAATAATGTTGCTAAATAAGTTGATTGGCATATAATAAAATTAGACATTTAGAGAAATATCTAAATATAAAAGAAGGGAGTGGTCTGTTAGTGCCGCTCAACTTTGCTTTCAAAGCCTTGGCGGATGCTAATCGTCGGCAGATATTAAACATGCTGCAAAACGGCGATCTGACAGCAGGCGAGATTGCCGATAATTTTGACATGACCAAGCCCAGTATTTCGCATCATCTCAATATTTTGAAGCAGGCTAACCTTGTTCAGAATGTAAGAAAGGGTCAGAATATATACTATTCATTGAATACAACCGTATTTCAGGAGATTATAAGCTGGTTTTATGATTTTGTGGCGTCCTCAAAGCCAAAAGAACCCGAATAAGCAGAAGCCATAGTAAAAGCACTCAAAATTACAGGTGAGATTAATAAGAGAGGGGAGCAATAATGGTGGAAGAGAAGAATATAAATTCATATCGACTGGAATGGAAAACGCTGCGACGTGATTGGCCGATATGGATTCTAATGGCGGGAATTTTGATTACAGCAGTTTGGGTCTATCCGCATCTGCCCGATAAGGTTCCTAGCCACTGGAACATTCATGGTCAGGTTGATGCCTACTCCTCGCGTACCTTTGGAGCATTCTTTGAGCCCCTAATAGTGATTGGTCTTTACTTTCTAATGCTTTTGATGCCCTTAATAGACCCCAAACGGGATAATTACCAGAGGTTTAACTCGGCCTATACCTTTTTACGCTGGAGTCTGGTTATATTATTTTCAGTATTATATGTAACCACAACACTGGTGGCACTAGGTTATCCGCTTAATGTCGGTTTTATAGTAAAAGCAATTGTATCAATTTTGTTCATAATTATTGGCAACTTTATGGGTCAATTTCGACACAACTATTTTGTGGGAATACGAACCCCCTGGACCCTGGCGAATGAAGAAGTTTGGCAGCGAACTCATCGCTTGGGGAGTAAGATTTGGGTAATTGGCGGGTTAGTCTGTCTGGCTATGTCAGTAGTTAATTCTAGCTGGGGAGCGATTATCTTTTTTATATCATTGATGTGTATGACCATAATTCCCATTGTATATTCTTACGTTATTTTCGAGAAACTAAAGGGCTAAATCCACGAGATCCAGAACAAATAAAACCTCCTAAGGTTAGTGTGATCTTAGGAGGTTTTATTTGTTAAAAAAGTAATTTGTTAGCACACTTATTCGACACTAATTGTCATAGGTATAGGTTATTCTTAATAATGTAGAAATTGACCCTGAAATGACGAACAATGATGGATGGCCTTAATAACGTAAAGGTGGTGGTTGACTTGTGGGTTATGACAGCCTAAGCAGAGAAGAAATAATTAACGAGTTAACGGAATTGAGAAGGAAGATAACTGAATTGGAGCTGGCCCAACTGGGCCAATACCAAACCGACAATTTAGATCTCGATAGACGCGATACTATCAGCTTGTCAGAAGATAAATATTATCAAGCTTTTCTTTGGAGTCCTGATATAATTACCATTTCTACCTTAAAAGAGGGGCGTTTAATAGAAATTAACCAAGCTTTTATAAATATGTTCGGATTCGAACGACATGAAGTAATTGGTCATCTGGCTGCCGAATTGGGAATATGGAATATTCCCTCCGAAAGAAAACTGATGATGTACGAAATCAGGGAAAAGGGAAGGATCAATAACTTTGAAGCACGTCTAAGTACCAGGGAAGGAACCATTATTAATACTCTTATTTCCGCAGATAAAATCGAGGTAGAGGGAGAACCTCATCTGCTTTGTCTCGTCAAGGATATCACTGAACAAAAAGCATTGCAAAATGAGCTGATCAAGCTGGATCGGCTTAATCTGGTGGGGGAGATGGCGGTCAGCATTGGCCATGAGATACGTAATCCAATGACATCAGTGCGTGGATTTTTGCAAATGTTTGAGGATAAATATAACGAAGATAAGGAATTCCTGGATCTAATGATAGAAGAGCTGGATCGAGCTAACTCTATAATCACTGAATTTCTTTCATTGGCTAAAAACAAGCTGGTGGAATTGAAGCCAAGGAAACTTAATACTGTTATTAACAATATTTTACCGTTGATTGAAGCCAGTGCCAGGACTCAAGATAAGACAATTAAACTGGAAATGGAGCATACACCATATTTACTGCTGGATGAGAAAGAGATAGGTCAGTTAATACTCAATCTGGTTTATAATGGGCTCGAATCAATGCCATTGTCTGGTATTATAACCATCAAGATCTATAAGGAAGAGGACAAAGTAGTTTTAGCAATACATGATCAAGGTTGTGGCATCAAGCCCGCAGACTTGGACAAATTGGGTATGCCCTTCTTTACTACCAAGCAACAGCGAATTGGTTTGGGGCTGGCAGTTTGCTATGGTATCGCTAAAAGACATAATGCCAGGATTGATGCAGAGACCAGTTCCAAGGGCACAATTATTTATGTTCGATTCCCGATACATAAGGAAAAGCCCGTGATGGAGTCGGACAAAGGCACGTCATAAACCAATGTGATATGAAACTGGGGACAAGGGGACAGGTCCGGTGTCCCACATATTAAACAGTCTGGGACACCGGACCTTGTCCCCTTGCACCCAGAAAGACACACCGTCCCTTAAATCTCCTGCAAGCTGATATTTACCTGTAGATTGGAACCCTCAAATTTTTGAGATGCGAGCAGAAGCTGCACAGTTTCGTTGATAAACGAAGCATTACCCTGAGTCTCAAGATATAGAGAGAATTTGGCCGCATTATCCTTCACGTCAAAGTCCAATGCCGATTGGGCTGAATGTGTTTTTCTCCTTACAGTAGATCCAGTTGCCTGCGGATCATCTGCTGGGGATGAAATATTAACATCGCGGCTATCCGCAGATTTGGTTGAAGAAGGCGTTTTATTGGGCTTTTGAGGTTTCAATTTGTGATTTTTAGCACTTACCGCAATATCTAATTGATGCAGCATGCTGTATACTTTGGATCTTGATATATTCCATTCTTTAACCATACCACCGACCCCGATTTCCTTTTTTAAATTCTCGAGGGTCTTTTTCTTATCCTTTTCAGCCAGGTCATTAAAATCAGATAAAGAAATAGTCATCAGCAACCTCCTAATATTATTTACTTCCATAAATTGTATCCAAATGCAGGTAAAAATATTCATAGGAGACAAGTCCGGTGTCCCACTTTAAAAATAAAAAGTGGGACACCGGACTTGTCTCCTTGTCCCCAGCGCCGATTAGTCATTCTGGTAAACGAGGGCATTTAGTTTTTACGGCGTTTGCTATCCTTGGCTTCGTCTTGAATTTCGGCCCTCATCGAACCCAACGCTTCGCCTCTTCTTTTATTTTTTTCTTTGAGATTATTCTTTGTTTTGTCATTATCGGTTACGGCAATCATTTCCTTGGCAGCCTCCATATTTTGCACGGTATTATCAATGTTGTTTTGTATTTTTTCCACATTATCACTACGGTCATCAGGATGGTTTTTCATAGTTCCAATCTCCTTTTTAAGTAATTTACTAATTATTTAATATTCTTTGAAAAAGACAAAATATTATACATTGGTGCGACAGGGGACGGTTCCGTTTTGTCTCAATTCTTTATCGTTCGGAGGTGGAAGATTCAGATTCAAGCCCGCTGGCGGCCGGTCTCCAGCTTATTTAAGCAGAGCATACTTCTGTACTTATAAATTTTATCCATCAAGTGAAATGTTAAGGTCGTTTTCTATTCGCCTTTACCCGCAGGACTTTCCAATTGAAAGATGCCAATAGTCTCGCCTCGGTTAATCATCTCAAAGGTCGGCCGGTCATCCAGGGGTATTTCCTCATAAATCAGATCCTGGCCAGATTGCTTTATTTGAGCCGCAGCATCCTGTATAACCGACAGGGTACGCAGAGATAAGAGATCCAGCTTTACCAGACCCAGACCCTCAATGTCGTCTTTATCGAACTGGCTGATTACCGGTCCCAGCCCTGACTGCTGCAAGGGAGTAAGCTGGGTTATGGGGATATCACTAATGACTAGCCCTCCCAGGTGCATTCCCAGGAAGCGGGGAAAACCTGCCAGTCGATCACAACATTCCAAGAGAAGTTCAAAACGTGCTTCATGTAAGGGGCTGTCCTTCAATTCCGGCAATTTGCAGATTAAAGAACGAATTTGATCGGCCCGGGCATAAAAAGGCATACGCTTACACAGGGGATCCAACTCTGATTCCGGAAAACTAAAAGCGGATAACATTTCATTGCCATCACCCTTCTGGAGAAAAACGCCAGGGATCCCAAAATAACAGGATTTTTTCGCGTCGTTCAATATCCATGCCTAAGTTTATGCTGCCGGGGAACCGCTGCAAAAGCCGCTCCATGCTGGCAGCCCGTTTTCTTGTTTTAGCTTCCTCCTGGCAAGTATAACGCAGGGTGAAAAGATCTTGGGCCCGCATTTCCAGCGGCTTTAAATCCCTCAAAAAAAATCTTAATTCAATAACCGGCTGCTCAATTATATCCGGCAATAGTCCTGCCAGGATCATCCTGAGGCTGGAACCTTCGTGGCAAGCCGAGGAGAGCTGCCGTTTCATGCGGAGAGATTGACCACTGGACAGTTCAAGCTGCAGTTCCACATGATGACAGCTCACATGGCGCTCTATAAGCAATCCACTTAATTCTCGAGCAGCTTCTTTAAGGATTAAGAGCAGTTGGCTACGATTCCGGCAGCCTTCTTCGACAACTAAGGAATAACCTAAGCGTCCAGGTGGATATAGACCCCTTACCGGTCTGTAATCCCGGCCGCAGCTGTTTTGCCACAGGGTTGATGCATCCCTTTTCAGTATCTGTTTCAATCGAGCTGAACCCAATTCGGCCAGATCGCCGACCCGGCTGTAGCCAAGGCGCTTAAGCAGTTTGCTTTCCCGGGCAGATAATGGGGTGAATTCTTCCAGCGGCAGGGTGCGCATAAAAAGAGGCTCCTGACCGGGAATAACCTGAATAATATGAATACCCTTCTTTTTAAACGAGCGACAGCTGGACTTTGCCTCCGCTGCCAGGCTTCTGCGTCGAGCCGCCAGCATAGCGAGCAGGGGAGAGGCAGCTACGCCGATACCGGCCTTGCCTTTTATCAACCCGGACAAGGTGCTGGCCAGAAGGTTTAAGACATCTCCAATACGGTTAAAAGGGCTCAGATCCAACAGCAGTTCTCTTTCTCCCATAGGCTCTACCAGCGAACTGTGAGGGCTGCAGGCGTCTAAGAAGGCGGTATCTATTATGTCGGCAGCGAGAAAAATATAAACGATCTTACGCACAATCAATCACCCACCCTTAATGGTACACCTATGCTATACCAGAACATATGTTCTGGTATAGCATAGGTGATTGGTAAAAATGGTCAAAAAAAAAGCCGGTACTTATTGCAACGGCTTCAGAGGGTTAAGCTTTGTTCAATTTTTTGACCAAGCGCGACTATAAATAATTATTGCTCTGCGCAATTTTGCAATTGATTATTTTGTAACGATAAATATAGACAGATAGTTTTATCAGAATCAGCGGGGCTGTATATGTTGCTAATGGAAATAGTGCTATCAGCAGCTAGATCAATCACAATGTTCTTATAATAAACCTCCAGATCAGCGTTAAACAACAACTTTACCTGAGGTGTATTATAGTCGTTATGGTTCTCCTGGGTCACAACCGCGATATCTCCGGTAGTAAGTGTAACAACCGTACCGGGCGGATAGAGGTTAACGTGTTTATAAAGCATATCTACAAATATTGGTGAAAGCTGAGTATTCTTGCTTTGTTCAACTATTTGCAATGCTTCCTGATTATTAAAACCACGCCGATAGGGTCGATCAGATACCAGGGCATCAAATATATCTGCCACGGCCACAATTAATCCATATTCATGAATAGTTTCCTGAACAAGACCCCGGGGATAACCTTTTCCATCTACTCGTTCATGATGCTCAAGGGCAATATGGGCGGCAAGTAATGGAATTTCAGAAGAATTCCTAATTATTTTAAAACCATCCAAGGAATGCTTTTTGACTATCATATATTCTTCATCGGTTAAAGAGCCTGGTTTATTAAGTATCTCCAGGGGGATATTTATTTTGCCAATATCATGCAGCAGAGCTCCGGTACCTAAAGTCCGTAATTGAGAACGATTATAGCCGTTGCTTATACCCAATATAATAGCTAAGATACATACATTGACACTATGTTGATATGTATAGTCGTCGTGACTCTTTATATCAGTCATTCCAATTAAAAGATTATCATTAAATAAGAGATCATCAATTATGTTATCAATCTGTGATTGCATAGGTGCCAAATTGGCTTTGCCTGTTCTAGCACATGCATTATAGGTATTTTTTAATGTTTTGGTTGCTCTGGAAATAGTTACAGGATTAACCGGGATAAACGAATCTTCTATGCCCAGCTTATCTTCTATATAAACCGAAGTTAGTTTCAGTTCTTTAATTCGTCTAATATATCTTGCGTTTAATACTTGTCCTGCTGTAAGAAGCGCGCGCCCGTTGGCATCAATAATTGACCGTCCTACAATCATTCCAGGGGTTAATCGTACTGTAGCTAAACGCAGCATTTTTTCACCACCATATCAATAAGTTTAGAAAAATCAAAAATTTTACATATTTAATATATCGGTAACAGTAAGGATTTTTATAGATTGTTATGCTTTTCACTTATCACTTATTATATTGATTTTCAAAGGTAGATCATACACTCAAATTCGGTAAACAATGGTAATAGTTGCTGCCTTGCATTAAGTTTGCAGGACTATAGTGCTTTTCTTGTGATAATACTCAATATTCTGTTAGGGCAGGAGCGATAATTACTTACGGAGTGGCTTAATACAGTCAAGCAGGTCATTTATCGGTCGATTGACCAGAGTTGAAATTTCATAGGCATCCAGTTGAATGGCAACTGGATACGGCGGGCTCTGACCCTGCAGCCACAAAGACTCCTGGTTAAATGGCAGTATATAAGGCATACGATTATGCAGGTGGGCAATTGCCGGTACTGGCTCGGTGGTTAGGATTGTAAAAGAATAAAGTATTTCTTCACCGGGCTGGGCCCATTCATCCCATAAACCGGCAAAGGCAAACAGCTTTTGATCAGGCCTATGGATATAGAAGGGCTGTTTCCATTTTTCTTGCTGCTGCCATTCGTAATAACCAGTGGCTGGTACCAAACACCTTCTGCGGCGGTAAGCTGCTTTGAAAGCCGGTTTTTCTTCAATCGTTTCTAGGCGGGCATTAATCAGTTTATTGCCAATGCTCCTATCTTTGGCCCAGAAAGGCACCAGACCCCACTGCATAAGCTGCAGCTGTCTTTGCCCTGCTGAACTGACCACCACCGGCATGACCTGAGATGGAGCCACATTATAGCGAGGCTTCATCACCAATTCTACCGCAGGACAGCCGAAGCGCTCGGCCAATTCATCCATCTCCACAGCTAATGTATAGCGTCCACACATATCAAAACCCCATCTTCAATGATGTAACAAAGGAATGTTTTGGGACAGGGGGACAGGTTCTTTGTCCCAACTACTTAAACCTCTGGAGGTGGACAACAAATCTGTCCCCCTGTCCCATAAAAACGAACCTATATTTTATTATACTCTGGAACCAGGGGTGTTTTTCAACATAATAACTCGGGAAGCTTTTCATTTTGATATAATAATTGAGAATTCAAATTTTTAAAGCAGAAGGGAGCAATCCAGGTGGAGGCCAAGGCATTTGTTCAGCCGGAAATAAAACCACAACGCAAAAGAGTGTCGATTTATATAACAACGATATTGGTGTTAATAGCCCTGGCTGTGGCTGGGGTTTTCGGAGTTTCAGCCAATGTAGGCTGGCAATTAACCCATCCGGTACGTAAGCCACTTGACAGTACCCCCCAATCAGTGGGATTACCATTTAAAGACGTGGTTTTTAACAGCCGGGGAGATGGGTTAAATCTAAAGGGCTGGCTTATCCCTGCGCCGGGCAGTATAAAGACAGTTATTTTAGCGCATGGTTATCGCAATAACCGCTTACAGGACACCGTTCCCGGATTGTCAATTACACAGGCCTTAGTAGCTAAAGGCTTTAATGTGTTGATGTTTGACTTTAGAAACTCCGGTGAATCTGAAGGTGAATTAACCTCGGTAGGTCAATATGAGGTCCAAGATTTGCTGGGCGCTGTGGATTTCATTAAGTCCAAACCAGAAATTAGCAACAAGATTGTTCTATTGGGTTTTTCGATGGGAGCATCGACAGCAATACTGGCCGGGGCCAGAGAATCGGCGGTTACAGCAGTTATTGCCGACTCACCTTTTGCTGACCTGCAAACCTATTTAAATAAAAACTTGAGTGTATGGACAGAATTGCCATCGATTCCTTTCAATCAAGCCTTTTTTATAGTTGTTCCATACCTGACTGGCTTAAGAACAGAGACTGTCAGTCCGGTAAATGAAATCGAAAAAATGGGCAATCGGCCGCTTTTGTTGATACACGGTGAGGGGGATGAAGACATCCCGATTGCAAACAGTGAGATGCTGCAAAAGGCCTATCCAGAGGCACAGCTGCTGAGAATACCAGGAGCTAAGCATGTTAAAAATTATGAGACTGATCCGGGGCTCTATCTCTCTGTCGTAACTAGTTTCTTAGCCGGATTATAGCCTCAAATAGATAAGGAGGGTAATAATGTTTGAGCAAATATTGCGGGAATTAAGAGATAATGAGACCCCTTCCCAGGCTGCACCGATGGCTAAATACATGAAAAATAAGTTTTCTTTCCTGGGGATAACCAGACCCGCCAGGAATAAAATACAAGCTGGATTTTTGAAGGAAGTTAGGCAGGAAAAGAGGATTAACTGGGAGTTTATTTTCAAGTGTTGGGATTTACCAGAGAGAGAATATCAATATCTGGCAGTTGATTACTTAACCACGCGCGTGCAGCTATTACAAAAAGAGGATATGGCTAAATTGGAATTATTGATTACCCAAAAGCCGTGGTGGGATACGATAGATAGCATAGCAGTTAAGCTGGTTGGTGAGCTGTGCAATAAATATCCCGGGCTTATAGACGATTACATTTTGAATTGGGCAGCGAGTGATAACATCTGGCTCGCCCGCACTGCCATCCTATTTCAGCTAAAATATAAACAAAATACCGATACTATACTGTTGGCCAGGATTATCATTCAAAACAGTAATTCCCGGGAGTTCTTTATAAACAAGGCTATTGGCTGGATATTAAGAGAGTTTTCTAAAACTGATAGGCAATGGGTCAAAATATTTATTGCCAATAACCCTCTTCACCCCCTCAGTGTAAGAGAAGGCAGTAAGTATCTCTAGAAGGGGACAATGAACCTGTCCCCTTTGTCCCATGCCTCCATCTTTACTCCTTGTCTGGATCTTGCTCAGGAATTGGTTTGGCTGCTGGTGCAGTGCGCAGGGGAGCATAGCGAAATATATAATAGGCCAAAGAATAGATAGCCACCAAAGTAAGGCCGGCGAAAAGACCGGCACCCTGATCGGGGATTAAAGGCATAGCACCCATTGCTATTATCAGGCTGATGATACCAATCCAGGTTGTATAAGGAAACCAAGCCAATTGACAATTGCCGGCGGGAGGACAACCGTGAGTGCGGCGAAACCTTAGATGAGTCAACATTATCACTAAATAGGCAAAAAGGAGGGAGAACCCTCCCGAACTTAGCAGGAAAAGATAAATCTTATCGGGCAGCAGGTAAGCCATGCTTACACCCAACAGCATTCCTATGCCCGAAACCAAAATTCCTTTAAGAGGAACATCTCTCTTATCTATCAAGAAACCGGGTGCATCTCCGCTGTCAGCTAGAGAGCGTAGCATTCTGCCCAGACCAAAAGTGGAGGCCAGCATGGTCGATAATATAGCAGTTACCAGTACGAAGTTAACTGCTCCTGCCGCTACCCCCAGACCGCGAAAATCGAGAGCAGCTACCATTGGACTTATTTTAGCAGTTAAATCGCTGGTCCCTATAAGAGGCAGTAATAAGGCAATAACTATAATATACAAACTCAGCAAAGATATTACGGTGGCATTAATAGCACGAGGAATTGTTTTATGGGGATCCCTGGCTTCAGAAGCGGCCAAACCAATAATTTCAAAACCGGCATAGCCAAACAATACGATTAACATACTGCCAGCTAACCCTCCGATGCCGTTGGGGAATAACACTGCATTTTGCAGTGAACCCAAGCCTATAGGTGCTCGGCCTGGTAATACACCGAATATTAGTACCAATGCAATTACGATAAACATCAGCAAGGCCAATAATTTAACGGCTGCCAAGGTGCTTTCTAACCTGGAAACCAGGGTGGCTCCCAGCAAATTTAACAGAGTTATGGATACAACGATACCAATTGCTAAAAGAGGTAGTGATAGATAGGGGAACCAGGACTTAATAAACAAGGAAGCAGCAGTAGCTTCACTGGACATAGCCAAAACCAGACCGGTCCAATATACCCAGCCGACTAAAAAACCCCAAAAGGGTCCGTAGGCTTCAGCCGCGTGGGTTCTAAAAGAACCAGGACAAGGATTGGCTACGGTCATTTCTGAGAGTGCATTGAGAATTAGATAAACCAATATCCCGCCTAAGATAAAACCTATAATTATTGAGGGCCCAGCGGCTTTCATGGCTATAGCTGTGCCGAGAAAAAAAGATCCTCCCACCACCGTTCCCAATGCCAGCATTGTTAATTGAAATGCTGATAGTCCATGTTTATCCATTCTATTTCCCACCTTATAATCATATTAACCACCCATGGCCGCAGGCCACAACCACCCATGAAAATCTAGCAGTAATGTCATCCTGAACGAAGTGAAGCAGCCTTAATAGTGCCGCCTGCGGCGCATATGTAGTCCCCGCAGGGGGGATCTTATCGTTGCATATGGTATTCTCCTAAGGAGATCCTTCGTTGCACTCAGGATGACACGAACGTTATTTTCTTATTAACTTTCTTAGTATGCCACAAGCACCCTGAAAAATATGTGGTTATGAAATATAACAACCACGTAGTTCCATCCATTCGTAATGAATACAAGATTTGGGGGAGCTTTTAGAAAGGTTGATGGAGTATAATTAGTAAGAATATGAAAGCAGAAAAGAGGACCGTTTATGAAGACTTTTAAAAAGGTATTAATTGCAAACAGAGGAGAAATTGCAATACGGATAATCAGAGCATGTCATGAATTGAACATTAGGACGGTTTCGGTCTATTCTAAAGAAGACAAATTGGCCTTGTTTAGAACCAAATCTGATGAATCCTATTTAATCGGCAATAATAAGGGACCGGTAGAAGCGTACCTGAGTATTGAAGAAATAATCAGCTTGGCCACCAAAAAGGGCGTGGATGCCATCCATCCTGGCTATGGTTTTCTCGCGGAAAATCCGGAGTTTGCGCAAAAATGCATTGAATCGGAAATTGAATTCATCGGACCCACTCCAGAAATGATGGATAAATTGGGGGATAAGATTAAGTCTAAACTAATCGCCCAGAGTATAGGGGTACCTATTATTCCCGGGGTTGAAGAAGCTATTAAATCAGACCAGGAGGCTTTTAAGTTTGCACGGCAATGCGGCTATCCGATTATGCTTAAAGCTTCGGCAGGCGGCGGTGGTCGAGGCATGCGCATAGTAAGAAATGAAACGGATCTGTTGCGAGAATTCCACAGCGCTAAAAATGAAGCCAAAAAGGCATTTGGGATTGATGACATTTTTATTGAAAGATATCTGGAAAGCCCCAAGCACATTGAAGTTCAGGTTTTAGGTGACAATTACGGCAATATCGTCCATTTGTATGAACGAGACTGTTCAATTCAAAGACGACATCAGAAGGTAATAGAATTTACCCCAGCCTTGGCAATATCAGAGGAACAGAGAAAAGCTATATGTGCGGATGCTATCAAAATTGCCCGCTCCGTAAATTATAGAAGTGCTGGCACTGTCGAATTTCTGCTTGATAATAACGGTAATCACTACTTCATAGAAATGAACCCCAGAATTCAAGTTGAACACACGGTCACGGAAATCGTAACCGGCATCGATATAGTACAGAGTCAGATCCTTATCGCTCAAGGTTATAAATTGAATTCTGAGCAGATAGGAATCCCTCGGCAGAGTGCTATTAAAGTAAGGGGATATGCCATTCAGTGCCGGGTTACCACTGAAGACCCGACCAACAGCTTTGCGCCTGATACTGGCAAGATTGATGTGTACCGGACCGGGGCCGGGTATGGTATCCGCTTGGACGGCGGTAATGGATATACCGGTTCTATAATAAGTCCCTATTATGATAGTTTGCTGGTAAAAATTACATCATCATCAAGAACCTTTGAAGATGCCATCAATAAATCCAAGCGGGCCATTCGGGAAACAGTTATTGGCGGAGTTAAGACCAATGAAATGTTTTTATTAAATGTGCTTTCTCATCCCAAATTTATAAATGGTCAATGTGATACAGGCTTTCTGGATTCGACCCCGGAGCTTTTCGATATTACTCCTCACGAAGACCACGAGGCTAATATTCTTCAATTTATTGGTGAAAAAGTAGTAAATGAAAGCAAAGGTATTAAGAAAGATTATGATGTTCCCAGAGTGCCAAAGATTAATGACAACCATAAGCTTATTGGCACCAAACAGATTTTGGATAAGAAAGGTCCCCAAGGCGTTGTGGAGTGGATCAAATCTCAGAATAAATTACTGCTGACGGATACAACCATGCGCGACGCCCATCAATCGTTAACTGCTACCAGGCTTAGGACCGTGGATATGTTAAGAATTGCAGAAGCAACTGCCCATTTTGGCAAAGATCTGTTTTCTTTAGAGATGTGGGGTGGGGCTACCTTTGATGTTGCTTACCGCTATTTATACGAATCTCCCTGGGAAAGATTGACCGGGCTGCGTCAAAAAGTACCTAATATTATGTTTCAAATGTTGATTCGGGGAGCTAATGCCGTAGGATATACGAATTATCCCGATAACGTGGTAAGAGAATTTATAAAAGAATCTGCAGCTTCTGGAATTGATATCTTTCGAATATTCGACTCCTTAAACTGGCTAAAGGGTATGGAAATAGCTATCGATGAAACATTGAAAAGCAATAAAATCGCTGAAGCCTGCATCTGCTACACCGGAGATATATTAGATGAGCGCAAAGACAAATATTCTCTAAAATACTATGTGCAAACAGCTAAAGAAATTGAAAAAATGGGAGCTCATATCCTTGGAATTAAGGACATGGCAGGGCTTTTGAAACCATATGCAGCGGAAAAACTGATCAGAGCTTTGAAAGAGGAAATATCACTGCCAATTCATCTGCATACTCATGATACCAGCGGTAATGGAGTGGCTACTCTGCTAATGGCAGCTGATGCCGGAGTGGATATTGTGGATACAGCTTTCAATAGCATGTCTGGTCTGACTAGTCAACCAGCTCTGAATTCGGTAGTGGCAGCTCTGGAAAATACGAGCCGCGCTACCGGTATAATACTGGATGAGATTCAAGAAATTGCGGATTACTGGGATGATATAAGGCCGATATACAGCCAGTTTGAATCAGATCTCAAATCAGGCACGGCCGAGGTTTATAAATATGAAATTCCCGGCGGTCAATATTCCAATCTTAAACCCCAGGTGGAGAGTTTTGGTCTGGGACACAAGTTTAAAGAAGTTAAAGAGATGTATAGAACCGTAAATGAAATGTTGGGAGATATAGTTAAAGTTACTCCTTCATCAAAATTGGTGGGGGATCTGGCCATATTTATGGTCAAGAATGATTTGACTCCGGATAATATAGTGGAGAAAGGCCAAAGTCTGGCATTTCCGGATTCATCGATAGCCTACTTTGAAGGTATGATGGGTCAGCCCGTGGGCGGATTTCCTAAGGACATTCAAAATGTAGTTTTGAAGGATAAGAAACCAATCACCGTACGTCCTGGGGAACTTCTCGAACCGGTTAATTTTGCATCGCTAGGGGAACTTATTGAGGGTAAATATAATTTCAAACCCACAACCAAGGATATTTTAAGTTATACTTTGTATCCTAAAGTATTTGAAGATTATTTAGCTTTTAGGAAAGCATATGGTGATTTGAGCAGGATGAACAGTCCCGTATTCTTCGACGGAATAAGCGAAGGGGAAGTATGTGAAGTTGAAGTTGGCGAGGGTATAACTTTTATCATCAAATTAGTTAGTATCGGCAAAATTGACAAAGAGGGCAATAGGAAAGTGGATTTTGAGGTCAATGGAAATCAAAGAGAAATAACCATCTTTGATAAGCAGTATCGTAAAGGTGAAGTAACCTCGTCAACCATTCTGGCTAATCCCAGTGACAAAAAAGAAATTGGGGCTAGCATTCCGGGAACTGTCACCAAAATACTGGTTAAAGAGGGTGATAAAGTAAAAGCCGGGCAAAGCTTGATTATTATTGAAGCCATGAAAATGGAAGCCCAAATCCTAGCGCCGGAGGCTGGCACAATTGTTATAATAAATGTCAAAGAAGAACAGCAAGTTAAGAACGGAGAGTTATTGATAAAACTGGAGTAGGAATATAAAAAAGTCGGTTACAGGTGTCGATAAAGTAAGGACACAACCACCGCTGATCATCTAACAGTAATGTCATCCTGAACGAAGTGAAGGATCTATGGCTTCTCCGAAGAAGATCCTTCGCTGACGCTCAGGATGACATCTATTTTCCTATTAACGCAGCTATTGCAACATTATTGGTTCGCAAAGCGAACATCAGTAGTGCCCTTGGGTAAGCTTTTTTGACGGTCTGAAGCGGTATTTCCGGTTATATAAACAAGGGAAATACCGCTTTTTTATATAGTTTATTGCCACACTACTGGTATAATTACTTTGTTCTGATCACTGCCGTCCTTCATGCTTACCTCGAATACCTCAATTTGGCCTTTTCCGGCTCCAGCTGGTTTAAAGTCCAGTGGGGCCTTGAAATCTCCCCGTCCGGGAGCACCAATGCTGGCATTTGTATGTCCTTGTGCCAATATATTGCCTAGTTCATCTTTTAGGCGGAAACTTACCGTGGCTTCAAATACCCGAGCACTGCCACTGATCTCAATGGGACTGGTAATGCTCTGACCAGTTATCGGAGAGGTTACCCAAATAGCCGGTTCATTTACATTTGATAAATCACGTTTAAACGGCTGCTCAGATAGACCGACATGTCCCCACCAATCTATGGCTTTGGCGACTTGCCCATCCACCGTGAAGGAAACCTTTTGAATACTCGGAAATTCCGTCAGCGTATTTACAATACTGGCTATTCCCAGCACTTCACCACTGGAACCGACATTAGCCCTAAGTACTTCTGGGGAAAAATCAACGGTAGCCAGTCCCTGGTCTATTTTGATGCCCAGAATCTTCGTATCGGCAGGCAATACCCGCGCAGCACCTGGTGTAACCGGATTACCCTTAATTAACTCGTTAAGGGCAGCTTGGGTAATTTCAGGAGTTTTCTCTACCTGGTGAACTTCCCGTACCAGATAAGAATCATTATCGGTGGTCTTTAGATAATAAACTGCAACATTGGTCATTTGGGGAACCTCGGGAGTGGGGGGGGGAGTACTAGTTTGACCCGTTTTGGTCCCACAGCCCGAAGATAATAATACCAAAGCCACAAGAAGAACGATTGTGCTGAAAGTTCTCAGCCTTTTCATAATAAATACCTCCGCTTAATTTAATTAATTCTGAGCCGAGTATATCAATTATTATAAACTAATTTAATCATATCATCAGGTAAATCGATGATATAATCTGCCCGGCCTCTTCAAGTTAGCTCCTTTCTCTTAATACCCAAGTAACTTCAGCTGCTTCTAATACGGTATAAAGGGACGTATAAACCATTACAAGGTAAACCGCTATATAAAGTATCTTCAAATTATTACTTTATATATTATAATACAATTCCTAATGTGCAAAACTTGCTAGTGTATAAGATACTTAGAATAATTTATTAATGGTGTTATGGTAAGCCTTCTGGAAACTACCATGACCATATATACCCCGCTGGATGAAACCCTAAGGGCTTGGGATGATCTGGTTAGTCAGGGCAAGGTGCGCTGGGAGCTGGCAGATTATGAAGGCTCTGGGATCGCTGAGCACAAAAATTTTGTTGTAATGGTCAACATTCAGCCCCGTTACAGCCTTTTGTTCCGAATGATCGAAGAGGAACTCGAGCATATGTGTCTGAGCGGAGTATTTAACGCCGGCAAATTATACCGGGAGCGTTATTGGCAAACGCTTATATTCTCTGCGATAGATAGGTATCGTATCTGGTGCTCCGACCGTGATTGCGATTTGACGACGACCACAATCCGCTGGGCCATGGAGCAGCTACCTTGCCGCGCCGCCCTCAAGATCGTTAAGGTATGCCCTACTTAACCTGCAGACTGCCTTCATAGCTAACCGTCACAGCATCTGGCAGGCAGGGATTAATCAGGGTCTCATATTCCTTGAAGTCGCCTTTAATTGTGCCTTTCAATACCGTTGCGATGTATCCTGATTTATCCAGTTTTCCAATATAGATATTGTCAGATTTATCAGCACCAATTAGACAGTACTTACCGACTTTGGGTGATATTACTTTTAGGTTGCCGTTACTGCTTCGTGAATAGACAAGCCCAGACTTCCTATTGTCGTAGAGCAGCATGTCCACACTCTGCAGACAGGCAATTCTCATCGCGGGAGCAGCAGTTAAAACCTTTGTAAGAAGATTATTGGCATCAGTGCGGTAGATTAAGCAGGAAGTTTTATTGCTTATCATTATGTAGGTAACATTGACCTGATGTGAAAAAACCACATCAACAATTTGGGAACCTTTGACCAGGCCGCTTACTTTAGGTTCCACCGGTAAACTGTTGGTATCCAGATTAACAGATTTTAAGGTAACGGTGGTCTTGCTTGATGCTTCATTACTAATGCCAACTAAGGCTATATGAGAATTGGGTACCCAGGTAAAATAAGTGACAATGTCATTAGTCTGCAAGGGAACATCTTCAAAAATCTGGTTGTCAGCTGTTAGAAAAGCGACTCCGTTGTTCTCTACTTCTGCGTAGTATTTATGATCTGTAGATACTTTTCGAGGGTCAACTGCTACTTTATTTCCCTCAGTAATTATGTGTTGCGAGAAGTCAGCGGCAGGCACCAGCAGTACTTGATCCAAATAAAAATATATCCCTGCTTGTAAAATAATAGCTATAAGCAATAATCTTGTATACTTTCTCATTAAGCTGTCTCCTTTATATGACTAAGATGGCGGTGGGAACACAACGTTCCCCCAACAGATCACAAGGACTATTTACGACCTTACCCTGGAAATACATGGTAGTGCTGGAGCCTCCGTCTAGATTGGCAGCCGTTATCGCTCCGTTATCATAGAGGATATTCTGCACATCGACCAGCGTGGCTCCCAGAAGAGGAGGTTGACGCCCATCAATAACCAGCAGCAATATATGGCCATCCGCTTTTTGCCCTATAGCAGTACGCGGAGCGATACCCCAACCACCGTCACCGCTGGTAATCTGCTTCTTGCCGTTTAGAATCAGGGTCGGATAGAACGAGACTCCTTCGGTGATTCCCATAGCACTGATTTGTTTGCTGGTATATTTACCGCTGATTAAGCCTCCTTGCTTGTTTATACCAATCAATGGCACCGGAGCAGTAAAATCAACTTTATTTATCATAACGCCATTACTAATCAGTATACCGAATGGAGTACTACCGGTGCCAGTACCGTTGGGGTCATCGAAACCTCCTCCGTTTATGGCAGCTATGGCACCATTCTCTTTGGCAATCTCACTGGTGGTTTGTCCCGTTTCACCCAGGTATTTAGTTACCCCGATTTTAATCCGGGTAGGATCGCTGATCTCCAGCAGGTATCCCTGGAAACGAGTACTGCTTATGTCGGTTAGTTTTATATCACTGCTATGGGTGTTGGCAAACGCCGATGATATTTGATTACTTAGGTTGTTGTTACTCCCCTGTGCGTCAGCTAACAGTTTATTCACCTGCTCATCACTCATTATATAGCGCAGCCAATATGAATGCATAGATGTTCCCACTGCGCCCACCACGGTGTTGCGTATATTGGTAAAAGGGCCATAGAGCACGATAAATGGGGAAGTTATCACAAAAAGCAGGGTGCTGATTAATATGAAACGCAGGCCTACAGCCAGTTTCTTTTTCAAAAAAAGTGATCCTCCTATCTAAAACCGTAAAATGGGTTGTCCATTCGACAGATAACTACAGTTTATTGTAATATAAAAGAGCAATAGAAATAAAGTATAATCGAAGATAGGTGAATTAAGGGAGACGAGAAGTAAATGAGAAGAGCGCAAGGAATGTGGTGGTTATGGCTTGGAATAGTACTTCTGATTGGTTTGCCGGGATGCATGGCGAAAACAATACCAAATGCGCCGTTGGATAATCCTCCGGCGGTTGAATCTATAAAAGAGGCAGACCCAGTAAAGGCAGCCGAATCAGAACAATACTTTCAACAGGGCGTAAAACTCTATGAGCAATACAAGTACCAGGAAGCGGTAAGCGTTTTTGATAAGGCGATTGCGGCTAATCCGGACAATTACAAAGTATACACTGCCCAAGGAATTGCAATTTGTTTCCAAGGTAATTATCAGGCGGGGATGGCTTTGATCGAGAAGACCCTTGCCATGCAGCCTAACTATGTCCCGGCTTTTTACGATTTGGCTATGGCCTATAAACTGCAGCACAATTACGAGAAATCACTGGTATGGTTCCAAAAAACTATCGAGGGTGATCCTCAGAATACCTGGAGTTATTATGGCATTGCTACCATATATGCTGATCAGTCTGATACCAAGGATTCCTTATTGTATTTGCAAAAAGCTATTGAACTTGATCCAGGTGTAAAAGCGGTAGCAAGTAAACAGTCTCACTTCGATAGAATGCGCAATATGCCGGAATTCCAAAGCTTGGTTCGATAGAGCCGACCACTATTTAATAATGCCTATAAATCGATCCAGAGGGTCGTCTTTATAAACACCCAGCCGAGGTAACAAAAGTAAATCATCGGTGGTGGAAGCCCGGCGTTGAACCATGGTAACTGCTGCTGAATATCCAGCCGTTTTTACCTGCTCTACCACCTGCGAATTGTATTCTCCCGTAGGATAACAAAAAGTAAATGTTTTTTCACCCAGCCTGGCTTCTATATCCTGTTTTGCTCCAACTATTTCCTCAGAAGATTTAGAAGGGGTTAAGGTAGGTAAGAGTGGATGAGTCCGTGTATGTCCTCCGACTTCAATGTTGTTGGCAGCCAGGGCATCAATTTGTTCCCAACTCATATATCCAGGCTTGCCGACTAAACCGCTTATTATGAAAACAGAAGCCTGTTGGTTGAATTCCTGCAGCACTGGCCAAGCATTAGAGTAAAAAGTGTCATAACCATCATCAAAAGTTAAGACAACTTTATGGCTAGTATCATAATGACCGTTTAATAGTTCAACTGCCTGGGATAAAGTTATGGTCTGATAGCCATTATCATACAGATATTTCATCTGGTTATAGAAATCTTTTGCGGATACCCACAGGCAATCTGGGCCTTCGCCTATCTCATGGTACATAAGGATGGAGATAGATACCGGCTTTCCTAGGGGAGCCGGTATCTTGCTAAGTTCTGGCCTTTTCGTCACAACTAACTCAGGGCTGGTAATAGGACAAGCGTTGGATTGCATTAGTTTCTCTGTATCAGCATGCTGTTTGCTGTAGTTTTGATATGCAAATAACAATTGAGGTATAAAAATTACCATTATAAATATGATTAAAATTATCCATTTATTTCTTGCGCTCATTTATTATTAACCTCTCTATAAGAATAAGATTTCCTTATTCGATTACAGGTTCAGATTTAATCTCGTCTGATTCTCCCCGCAGGTGATAGATAGTTAATATCAACATACCCAGAGCC
This sequence comes from Syntrophomonadaceae bacterium, assembly GCA_963665865.2. Lineage (GTDB taxonomy): Bacteria > Bacillota > Syntrophomonadia > Syntrophomonadales > Syntrophomonadaceae > PHAA01. Next base: position 1,633,387 of record CAXXWF010000001.1, read on the forward strand.
ATGCTGGCAATGATTACATTTAGGAAGAATGATAATATGGGGAGCTTGGTTATTACAATCAAGGCTAGGAAGGTGATAATAAAGGTCGCCAGAAAAGAACCTTGTTTTTCCCATTTGAAGCGGCTGACCAGATAGCGGCTGACCAAATCCGCAACCAAAATCTTGGACAAGCAGAGAGTGATAATGAAAGCAAAGATAAGTATGAACATCAAGGGAATGCCGATTATAGTCAGCATAAAGACCAGAGCAGCCAGGGGTATCAGCAACATAGCCAAGAAGCCCCACCCCAATGTGGGCCAAGGTGCATTTAGTGCGGTTTTGGCAATGCGAGGAAACAAACGAGGGAAAATTAGATAAAAAGCACCCCAGATTAAAATGCCGGCCAACCATACCCATAATATCCCCAGCCAAGACATCCCACGTTGAGGTACGTTTCTTTCGGGCTGAATCGGAGGACTTAGCTGGGTCATTTTGCCAACTTTGGCCTGAACGTCGATTTGAGCTGGATTAGCGGAATTATAGGTCACCATACCGTTAATAACAGCTGCAGGCCCGACCACCAGCTTCTCAACATTCCATACCCGAATATCTCCATTGATATGACCATTGAGATTCATTTGATTGGCGCTGCCCAGTGCTTGACCATCAACATTACCCAAAAATTCTACTGTATTACCAAACAAAAGGGCATCGCGTTTAATATTGGATGGCTCCCTGAGGCTAATGCTATTGGCGACTCCGGTCAAATTTCCCCCGATCTGTCCATTTATATCAATAGTGTTGGCAGCTGCTCTAACATCGCCTAAAACGTTTCCGTTTATCCGGACTGAGTTGCCTGCTGTTATTACGTCCCCATTGATAGTCCCGTTGATCACCACTGATTGACCGGCGGCAAAAATGTCTCCATCAACGTCGGCATTAATTGCAATGTTATTGCCTGAAACAAACAACGGACCTTTTATTTTCCCACTGGGCACATTAACCGTATCCCCGGTATTGATTTCCACCGCCATAGCTGATGAGGCCATAAATAAGATGAGGAGCAGAGTTGATAATAGATTAAACCATATCCTTTTTGAATTAAACACAAGCTATCCCCCTTATTATTATTGATAATCTCACATCTTTTACCTGATCAAAATTACAAAGAAATACATAAGGGCAATTTATACTGCCAATTTCTGAGTGATAAAAACAATTCATATGTTAATTATATACCTTGCCAAAAGAAATTATTTAGTATAAAAATTATATTACTGAATAACGAGGGGATTATATCTCTTAAGATTACCGATTTGGTCAATTGGACAAATTGCAATCAGATTATTCAGAGGGAAAATTGTCAACCTAACAAGCAATAAATGAGACAACCCTGGCGGAATACTTAAAAATGGAGGGCTGAAAATCATGAATGATGAAAAACTAACCGCGAATGCTGGTAAAGACCAGATTGTTAAAGAATATCGAACCGCTGACTTGATTGTGTACTGGTATCCTAAACAATGTTCCCATGCCAGTAAGTGCTGGCAAACTCTGCCGCAAGTTTTCAAACCTGATGAAAGGCCTTGGATTACTATGTCGGGGGCAACCCCGGAAGAAATTATCAAGGCTATTGATTTATGTCCAACCGATGCTCTGAAATATAAGCTGTCGGAAGGTTCAAAAGTTGATCCGGCCCTGGCCAAAGGTCCGGGATCGATAGATTATAAAGTTGAACCGACTGATTTTATAAAGATAAAAATGGTCAAAAGCGGTCCGCTGATCGTTAAAGGTTCAGCCCAGATATATGATCCAGAAGGCAATCTAATAAAGGAATCTGACCATATTGTCTTGTGCACTTGTGGTTTGACCTCTAATGCACCGTTCTGTGATGGGTCCCACTCGAAACGCTGAGGATAATTTAATGCAAAAGAATGCCTCCAGCATAGCCTGGCGGCATCAGACCGTCAAAAAAAGCGAACAGCTGCGTTATTCAATAACACGTTTAATCAACGTACCGTATGTACGTCTCAATCACGGGCTTATTGAATGCCTTGCTCTTCACTCTTTTTGCTCGCTCTGGCAACTGCGATCATCAGTGGTCTAAGAATAGACCACATATTAACTTTCCTTCGCTGCGACAAGTTCAATCATTCTCATGATAACCTTTACTGCTGCATCCATAGATTCCAGACAAATAAACTCATAGCGGCTGTGAAAGTTATGGCCACCGGTAAAAATATTAGGGCAGGGGAGTCCCATAAAAGAAAGACGTGCCCCATCAGTCCCGCCGCGTATGGGTTTAATAACCGGATTAATTCCCGTATCAATCATAGCCTGTTCGGCTAAGGTAACTATATGAAAAACCATTTCGATTTTCTCCCGCATGTTATAATATTGGTCTTTCATAGTTAACTTAAGGGTTGATTCGCCATATTTATTATTTAGAAAATCTACACAGGCTTGCAAAAAATCTTTCTTGGAGGCGAATTTAGTCCTATCATGATCTCTTATAATAAAGGTCATCTGAGCGCATTCAACGGTTCCATCGAGTCTGGTAAGATGATAAAAGCCTTCCAGATTGCGAGTATACTCAGGGCGTTCATTAACCGGCAGCATGGCATTTAGTTCCATAGCTACAAACATAGCGTTCTTCATACGCAGGTAAGCCGTTCCGGGATGGACATTTACACCCTGAATCTCAACTTGGGCCATAGCCGCATTAAAGGTTTCATATTCAAGTTCGCCGATCGGCCCCCCATCAATTGTGTAAGCAAAGTCTGCTGCAAAACGGGTCACATCAAAATAATCTGCACCCTGGCCGATTTCCTCATCGGGGGTAAAACCGACAACTATCTTCCCATGTTCAAAACCCGGATTATTTAATATATTAGCCAGGGCCGTTACGATTATGGCAAGGCCCGCCTTATTATCTGCGCCCAGCAAAGTGGTGCCATCACTGGCAATAATGGTTTTGCCAAGGTAATTACGCAGTTCAGGATATTCTTGAACCTTTAAGGAAAAGTTTCTAGACCGGTTCAGAACTAAATCGCCGCCGTCATAATCAGAAAAAATTTGCGGATTTACGTTTTTGCCTGAGACATCCGGACTTGTATCGAGGTGGGCTATAAAGCCGACGGTGGGGAGTTCTTTCTGGGTATTGGCAGGCAGTTCAGCCATAAGATATCCATTTTCACTGAGAGTTATATTATTTAAGCCTAATTCCTGAAGTTCTTTTTTTAGGATTCTGGCTAACTCCATCTGCCCGATGGTACTTGGATGAGTGGTGGAAGTTTCATCTGAACGAGAATCAATGCGGACATAGCCTAGAAATCTATCGAGTAATGTGTTCATAGCATACCTCTCTTTTTACATAATGAAATACTCGGAATATATATCCTAATCATAATTTTACCAGGCATCGTAAATATTATATGAAAATAAGTAATGGAGGAGCAAATCACAATTTGAATTCACTATCTTCAGCATAACTTGCTGAGAGCATCTGCTTTTGCCGATGCTCTTATTGTTTTACCCTCTCATAATTATTTTCACTCCTTATAATAATGCAATCAAGGCAATTATTGATATACTATAAATAAATGGCTAATATTTCATTTTGCTTGCCTATTGCTTGCCTATAAAGTATTTCCGATCGATGAAGGGAAATGTTGTAATGAAACAGATGAAAATGATAGCAACCTTTATGTTTGGCCTTGCTCTGGTCGGCTCTATAATCACCTGGTCATTTAGGGGCAGTTTTGTGGGCGGCCTGTTATTTGCTGCCTGTGAAGCTGCGCTGGTGGGTGCACTGGCCGACTGGTTCGCGGTCGTCGCCCTTTTTCGCCATCCACTGGGGTTGAGATTTATTCCCCATACCGCTATTATTCCCAATAATCGAGTCCGAATAGTTGAAGGAATAGTCTCTATTGTTGAAAAAGATTGGTTAAGTCTTGATTTTATTCGTTCCAAAGTACAAGATTATCCACTTATTGATGGCATAGCCTCCGCTCTGGAAACGGAGGAGGGTCGCCAGGGTCTGGAAAGATTGGCCCAATCGCTGATAACTAATGTGATTCAAGACCTTAAGCCAGATGATGTTGCCCATTTCATCCATCTCATGCTGGCTGATAATTTAGGTCAGATCAAGATATCTCCCCACCTCGTGGAGCGACTGGAATCATCTGTTAAGAGTCTGTATGGGGAGGATGTAATCAGGCTCATATTGAATTGGGCAATTGCTTCTGCCAAAGGTGAAGATTTTGAGCGGGTCATTAACCGGACCTTGAAACGTGCAGCCGCCGATTACTCCAACCAGGGTAACTTTATGCGCCGGCTGGGGAAAGGTCTGGGCGAGAGTCTGGATATATTTAATTACGATGAAGCCGCTAAAGCTTTAACAAATCGTATCAACCACTTTTTAATTGAAATGAGGGATCCCAACAACCAGTATCATATGCGAGTAAAGACGGAAATGGAGAATCTTAAAATTGCTGACCCAGATTCAGCATCAGCCACATTAAGCGATATGCTCAAGAAAATAGTAGGCACCGAAGCAGGGCTGTCCGCAACCGCAGAGTTGTTCGCAACTTTGAAAACTCAGGTATTGGATGATAGTAATAAGGAAATACCATTGATTCGATACTTAACTACAATGGTTCTTGAACAGATCAATAACGTTCGTCACGATGAGGTACGCAAAGCTGCCATGGAATCATGGATAAAAGCAGAAATTATGGGACTGTTGGAACGTTATCATGTGGTGATAGGCTTGATCGTACGGGAAAAGTTGCAGAGTCTTAACGATGCAGGTTTAGTACAGTCTTTAGAGGATAAGGTCGGGGATGATCTTCAATGGATCAGGATCAACGGTACAGTAATAGGTGCTCTGGTAGGGGTATTACAGTATTTGCTGCTGCACCTGTTATAGTCATATTAGTGGAATTATCATACCTTTAATGCATCCTTGGAAATGTTTAGTCGCTAGTTGATTGATGGAAGGGGAGTAAAGACATGCAAAAAGTATTATTCTTTTTATCACGAGCTCTCACGATAGTAGTATTAATTTACATTATGTTTTTTATTAACTTAACCCCGCCGCCCGGATTTGAGGGCCTATTTACAACCACTCACATCTTATTATTCTTGGTAGCTTTAGGAATTAGCATAGCTGCCTGGAAGCTGCCCATGATGGGGGGAGTGCTATTTTTTATTTTTGGCTTTAGATTTTATATCATGATTGCCAGGCCAGACAATGCCACCCCTGGCTTGATAGTTTTGAGCGTTTTAATGTTGACCGCGGCACTATTTATTTGGGAAGGGTATCTTCGAAACCAGCAGAAAAATCTTTAAACTAGATGTCGAAAGGGAAAGGGGTATGACTCACACGGGCACAACGAACATGTGTTATATGGTTGGGTTAATAATTGTTGCTTTTGGTGTCATCGGCCTTCTTAACAACTTTGGAGTGACTGCGATCCACAGAACGCTGCGAAAATATCACATCTGAATTGCACCTATATCCTGGGGGAATCGAAATTAAACCTTAGATTAATCAAGCTAATTATAAGGAGGGATTCAATTTATGTGGACTAGAGCAATGATTAAGACCCGTGCGAAAACGGTCTTGAAAGTTTCATATTGGAAGGCCTTCCTGATTAGTTTGGTAATTACTGCGGCTGAGGGAAGCCTGAGCAGTTCTTCTAATTGGAGGAATCAAATGTGCGATGTCGTTTAACTTATCTTATTGGAGGCAACCGTCATAAACATTTTTAAACTACCCACCCGGATTCCGCAAGAGGAAATATTTGAAGCAATAATTCCCGACACCGGGGTTTTAATTGAGAGAATAGTTTCAACCGGGCAGACAACACCTCCCGGGGTTTGGTATGATCAGGAGCGCGATGAATGGGTGATGCTGCTCCAGGGCAATGCCAGGTTAGCCTGGGAAAGTGGCAAAGAACTATCTATGGAAGCGGGGGATTGGGTTTTAATCCCTGCCCATGAACGTCACCGGGTGGACTATACTTCATCACAGCCTCCCTGCATCTGGCTGGCGGTTCACGCTAAGCTGGAATAAAATGAATGTGAGTCTGTTACCTTGGGCTATATTAGGGAAATATATAAATGAATTGGATTTTGATTAAATATGGAGCCCTTTATATCCGTTCTAACGATGTATAACAAGGAGGTTGACTTAAGCAATGAAATGGAACAGCTCACGAACCATAGCCTGCCTAATTATTCTAGCTGCAGTTATAGGGATTTTAATCGGCTATGGATTATTTAGACCCAAAGAAGTTGCGGTAGCGAGTGTAAATGGAGAAAAGATTACTAAGGACCAGTTATATGATGTAATGTTAAAATCAGGTGGTAAGAATGCGCTTGATTCTTTGATATCGCAAAAACTAGTTGCACTGGAGGCAAACAAACAAAATGTGGTTGTATCTGATGAAGAAGTTCAGACTGAACTGCAAAAATACTACGATAACTATGGGAGCGCGGATGCCTTTAACCAAGAAGTGGCAAAGAATGGATATACATTGGAAGAATTCAAAAAAGAGATAGTCAACGAACTGAGCATAAGAAAAATATTAGAACCACAGATTACGATTACCGACGAGGAAATGAAGAGTTATTTTGAAGAGAATAAAACCATGTTTACCACTCAAGGCCAGACCGCCAATTTTGAAGCGAGCAAGGCCGACGTCAGGGAAGCACTGCTGCAAAGTAAGTTGGAGACGGAGTATTCCACTTGGATAGATAACCTATACCAACAGTATTCCGTCAAGAATTATATTTATGGCCAATAATAATGAACAAGAAATGAACCCCGGCTAACGGCAGGAGGTTAACCGGGGATTTGGTTATAAACGGCAGCATCATACTAAAGTAGTACCCATACAGGCTAATCTGGTTTAAAATATATAATATGGGATCTGCAAGATATTTGACCCTTGTTGAGGAACAGAAGTAGTTCTCAATCAACAGGGGTTTCGTTTTTGGATGGACTTTTAATAGGAGGCTTAAAATATGAAAACCCTCATACAGATCTGTGGTGATCCAACGGTAGATTGGTTCAGAATACATAACGAAGATATCATAGTCAGGGGAGGAGTATATTACTGGAAAAAACAAAAAGAAGATTTCAAGGTGAGAATCAGTTCCAAACCTGGTGGTTCAGCCATGGTTCTGCAGTTCTTAAAGGCAATGATTGCACCAGAAATAGCCACGCTGGAAGGAGCAAATCTCGATGAGGAATTGCTGAGTCGGCCCAAAGATAGTCGGATAACGGCCTCGTGGACCATATGGCGGGAATTCTCAAATCCTGGTTTAAACTATAATTCATACCGCTTAGAAAAATGGCAAGAATTTGAGCCCGACTTCTGGAATTATCCTGCAGCTAGGCTGGAAGGGCAGCCGGATTTGCTGGTCATTCAGGACAGCGGCCTCGGCTTTCGCAACTGTAGTGAAGGTTGGCCGGAAGTTTTGACAGGTGAACCGGGGGGCAAGCTTCCGCGAGATATTATACTTAAATTAGGTCAATACAATGAAAGTAAGGAGAATCCTCTGCTTGATAAGATAACCGAATTAGGCTTAGCAGATAGGACAACTATCGTGACTACTATAAGCGACCTCCGATCCTGTGCGGTAAAGATAGGTATATCCTTATCTTGGGAAAGAATGCTGGAGGAAGTAGTTGCAGCGGTTCTAAGTAAGAATTGTCCTTTTCTTTACCCGGTAGCCAAAAGGGTAAAATACAAACAGGTAATTGTAACCCTGGGGGCTAGCGGAGCGATAATTGTTGATAAGGATACTAGTACTCTGATTTTCGATCGCAGTGGCCAGGAAGGTGATTTTGCCAGCCAATTCCCGGGGCAGATGATGGGCTATCATACCTGCCTATTAGGGGCGCTGGCGGCTGCTTGGGCTAAAGAGCCGGAACAGGTAGACTGGGTCGAAGCAAGCTGTATAGGTATTAAATTAGCCCGCGCACTCCACGTCCAGGGTTATGAAGTAGTGGAAAATGACAATTATAGACAGCTGCAATTTCCTCATAAAACTATTGTCCATACCTACCAGAAAATGACCTGCGCAGATAATGCGACACTCATATATCCTCACAATCTAATCGGTGACCTGGGACAATTCAGCACCAAAAATGACATTATTGTCAGTGCCAACGACCGGTCCCCATGGACCATCCTGGAAGAAAATTTATTGAGAAATAAGAAGTACAGATACTCTTTGCAGGATCCCCTGAGTGGGGTGAACGAATGTGCGCGTAATATTGTAATTAATGGACCATTGGGGGCATTGCCGGATGTTCCGGTGGAAGCGATTGGCGCCTGGTCCAGTGCAGATCGACATGAAATAGAAGGAGTTCGCAGCGTAAACAATGCCATGAAAGATTATCTTACGCAAAAAAACCTCGAGAAACCTCTGTGTGTTGCTGTATTTGGCCCCCCTGGAGCGGGAAAATCTTTTGTGGTTAAGGAGATTGCCAAGGGCCTTGGAATAAGCGAAGATGCCCAATTAACCTTTAACCTCACTCAATTTGAATCGCCGGATGAACTGCAAACCGCATTTAGTGAAATTCGAGACCTAAAACTAAAAGGTATAATGCCGCTTATTTTTTGGGATGAATTTGATACTCTGTGTGAAGGTCACACTCTAGGATGGCTGCGTTATTTCCTGGCACCAATGCAGGATGGGGAATATACCGATCGTGGAATTCCACGTCCTTTAGGAGGTGGAATTCATGTCTTTGCTGGTGCAACCAGATATTCCTTTGAAGAGTTTCAAACGGGCGATAATGCTGAGGAACGTGCTGCCAAAAAGCCTGATTTTATCAGTCGTTTGCGCGCTTATATAAATATCCGCGGAATTAATGGCGACCCTAATACGGTTGAAGACCGGCTTTACATCATCCGCCGGGCATTTATATTAAGACAGTATCTGGAGACTAATGCACCACAAATAGGGACAAATGATCAATTTGCCATTGAAGCGGGTGTTCTGGATGCCATCCTGAGGGTGACAAAATATAATCATGGTGCTCGTTCACTGGAAAATTTAATAAAAATGAGTAGTTTAGCTGATAAACTCAAATTTGAATTATCAAGCCTGCCACCGGACAATGTTATTGAGATGCACGCTAATGTTAAGGAATTTAATGCTTTGACCACCATGGGACAGCGTGAAATACTCAGAATAGGCATCGCCGGCCATACTAGTCTCGATCCCAATCAGATAAATATATTAGAGCAGGCAGTAGATGAAGCGATTAATTTTATAGAGCAAAAGTTCTCTCAGCATTATCTGACTGTCTTCTCCCCCCTGGCCGCAGGAGCGGATCGTTTGGTAACCCGCCGGCTTTTGAATCGAGATGCGGTTCGGTTGATTGCGGTATTGCCAGTTGCCCAGGATGAATATATAAATGAATTCGGCCCCACCGATGATTATAGGATAGACAACCAGGGGGCTGAACTGCGACAAGAATTGAAATACTGGTTGTCCCAAAAAGCCATAGAAATAATTGAGATGCCGCCCTCTCCGACGAAAAAGGCAGCCCATCTTAAAGCTGGATATTTCGTAGCTGAAAACAGTGACATCTTAATAGTACTCTGGGACGGTAATGAGGAGCAGATAGGATCGCTTACAACCCAAATTGTAGCTCGGGCTGCAGAACTCAATAAACCTATATGCCACATCTGGGCAGATAACTTTAATGAGGACGAGGCAAGTCCTCAGGTACAAATGAAATCTGGTGAAATAAGTTATATGAATTTTCACTGCCAGACTCCAGGGAATGGGCAGGTGCAAACAAATATGGCTGTAGGAACCAGGTTAGGAAGCTTCTTATAAGCCAATAGGAGAATCAGCATGTTTAATTATCTTTTCGATACTTTTCCGTTTTTAAATATGGCCTACTTTTTTGTTATTTATGCCTTTATCGGGTGGATTCTAGAGACGGTCTCGGCTAGCTGGGAAGAACGCCGCTTCATAAACAGGGGATTTCTAAACGGACCATTTTGCCCAATCTATGGTTTTGGGGCACTGCTTCTGCTTGTGGTTTTACATCCTGTAATGAATAATCTCTACCTCTTGCTTAGCGGAGCGATTATTCTTACGTCGTTATTGGAATACCTGACCGGCTGGATACTGGAAAAAGTCTTTGACCATAAATGGTGGGATTACAGTAATCGGAGGTTTAACCTGCAGGGCAGAATATGCCTGCGCTATTCTATCTATTGGGGCATTGCAGCCTTAGTCATGTTAAAGGTGCTGCACCCAGAAGTCATTAAACTGGTGGATAAAATTCCTTTTCAATATAAACTTCTAGGATTGTATGGAATAAGCATCTATTTCCTGGTAGATTTCCTGCACACAGTGCTATCGGTATCTGAACTGAAAGCAATTTTAACAGAAATGCAGCACTTGGCCATGGAAGGGCAAGCGAGACTGGAACAGATTAGAGAAAGCTCGGTTGAGGGGATTGAAGAAACCAGCGCAGAAATTAGGGCTAAATACGAACTGCTGGCAAACCGCATGGCAGCTCGCAATCATAGATTGTTCAATGCCTTTCCCAACCTAAAAAGGAAAAACTATGATCATATATTAAAAGAGCTCAAGGATAGATGGAATCATATATCAAATCAGGGGAGTACAAATGGTTAATAACAATAATAATGAAGACGTAACAACAGGTGAGATATTTGATGAAGAATTATTAGAAGATGAATATGAGGATAAAAGAAGACCGGGCTGCCTTATAAAAGTAATGGCTGTTTTGCTTTTAGTGGTATTTACTGCGTTCTCTATGCCTAGATTATCATACCTCTTTACTGATAAACTTAACTTTTTAGATCAAAACAAGGTTCTGCAGCAAGATCAAATCGTTCAGAAATGCAAACCAGCGGTAGTAAGTATAGAAGCTCTTACTACGGATGCTCCTCTTAATGAAGTAGTCCACAGCGGCACTGGTTTTAATATAACCCCAACCGGTACGATTGTTACTAATCTGCATGTTGTAGCCAATGCAAGAACAATCACCATTACCTTTGGCGATGGTACAAAGTATTACGTCAACCAATATGAGACCATTCCCGGCATTGATATAGCTATCATTAAGATCAAGGGTAAGGATCTTCCAGCCATTGCACTTGATATGCAAAATCAGGTAAAAAGCGGTGATATTGTGACCATCATTGGCAATCCTCTAGGTTTCGAAAAAATCGCACAGCGAGGGGAAGTTGGCGGGTTCATTAAAATTGCAGAGAGCCAATCCCAGGTTTTTGATATTAAGCTTCAGGTTAACCCGGGCAGCAGTGGCAGCCCGGTAATAAATGATCAGGCTCAGGTGGTAGGTATAGTATTTGCCAGCACCACAGAAAATGCTAATGGCCAAGCAGAACCCCGCTGCCTGGCCATTCCCGTACAAGCTCTGCCGATTCAGTAAGTCTAAATGGCTGAACTTCCTTCTTCGCGAGTACTAATACGTATAACCCTCTCTACCGGATAGACAAATATTTTTCCATCCCCGACTTGTCCTGTTTTGCAAACACTGAGAATCGCTGAGATAATATTTTCCGTAAATCCGTCTTCGCATACTATTTCCACTTTTGTTTTGGGAAAAAGGTCTATAGTGTGTTCCTGGCCACGGTAGTATTGCTTCTGATCCCGCTGCAGTCCTCTGCCTTTGACATCATAGACAGTCAAACCACGGATACCGATTTTATCAAGTTCAACTTTTAACTCATCCAATTTGCCTGGCCTGATGATGGCTTCAATCTTCTTCAAAAAACCCTCTCCTCGTCCATTTAAGTTTGCAGACTCTTAATGGGCATTATATTAGGAACTATGTCCTAGTATACCTTTAGGAGGCCAGGCAGGCAATATTAACTTTCAGCATTGATGCTGTCAAGAGAAGCGTAGGCAGAGATATCATGCTCGACAACGTCCAAGCCATTGATTTCCTCTTCCAGGGTAACTCGAATTCCAACCGTCTTTTTCAACAGACTAAAAATAAGATAGGTTGCACCAAAAGCCCATAAAGAAACCACCGTAACGCCCAGAACCTGAACGATTAAAAGTTTTAACCCGCCGCCCAGAAAGAGACCACCGTGTTCGGCAAACAAACCAACTGCAATTACGCCCCATGTTCCATTCACGCCGTGTACCGCAATAGCTCCAACCGGATCATCCATAAGGCGCCGATCAAAGAAACCCACCGCCAGAACTACCAGTATGCCTGCAACAGCACCAATCAATACAGCAAAAGGTGGACTAACGAACGCACATCCAGCGGTAATGGCCGCCAAACCGGCTAGCGATCCGTTAATTACCATACTGGGGTCAGCCTTGCCCCACCTGAACATGGTATAGAAGGTGGCCATCATACCGCCGCTGGCAGCCGCCAAATTGGTATTAAGGGCAATCCTGGCAATATTGCTGTCCATCCCGGAAAGCGAACTTCCGGCATTAAAACCATTCCACCCAAACCAGAGGATAAATGCTCCTAAGAAGGCCAGATGCAAATTATGAGGCGGCAGAAAATTAATGCTGCCATCTTCATTATATTTGGAACTGCGGGCTCCCAAGACCATAACCGCAGCAAGTGAACTCCATCCTCCGACAGCATGAACGACAGCTGATCCGGCAAAATCCAGCATACCCATTTGAGCGAGCCATCCACCTACGCCCCATACCCAGTGTCCAGCCACCGGATAAATAAGACCCGCAGCCAAGGCGGTATAGATAATGTAGGGACCGAATTTCATGCGCTCAGCTACCGCGCCTGAAACAATGGAAGCCATAGCCACTGCAAATGCTGCTTGAAAAAGCCAATAAGCATAAATGGGAATGCGCAGCTTAATGTGCCCTAAGTCTCCCCCGATAAAGAAGCCGGTAGTGCCAAACAATCCTGCCTTATCGAGGCCATACATTACTGCGAAACCAACTGCCCAGTAGCTGAGCATCCCAACTGTACAATCCGTAAAAACTTTCATGACAATATTAATTGAGTTTTTAGCGCTGATGAAACCAGCTTCCAAAAACGCAAATCCGCCTTCCATGAAAAACACCATAGCTGCACATAGCAGAACCCAGACTGTATCAATAGCAGTGGCCAAATCTGTTACATTAAATTGTTCCAATTCGAATCCTCCCCCATATTTTTTCACAATAAAAAACGCTCCTAATTACGTGATTAATACTCGTAATCAAAGAGCGTCTATGCTCAGAACGCCGTTGTTCAGTTCTCCGTTAAAATATCGGAGGCATAAAAGACCGCAAAAAACCCGAAACCACTATCAGTGTTTCAGGTCATCATTGGCCTTTAGATATCATTTATTGTCGTTAATATTATATATTATGATTAACTCTTTCGGCAATAGGTAAAAAGTAGTTGAGGTAAACAATTTTATATGTTAGATCAAGTATACAGAATGCTTAATCAAAGTGTATTGCATTCCTGAGCTGAAAGTATAGAATGATAAGTAATTCAAAGGTTGCTATATTAATCAAGGATAACGAAGTCCTCGCAAATAAGCGGGGATTTTATTTTGGATCTACTAGATTTGTAAATGAATATAATGAAACCTGCACCCTGGTTATAGGAATAAAGTGGTTCCTAAAATCGGGGTATTTTTATTAAACTCTTCTTAAGACACCTCCTCTATAGGTGGGAATAAACAGATTTTTTCCTCAGTGGTTAATTCAATCCCCGACTGAGGAAGAGTTTAATAAAAATGCTCGCGGCGCGATGCACACAAAACGCGCAGGGAAGGAGCATTAGCGTTCGCGTTTTGGCACACAATTTGCGCAAGCGCTCATTAAATAAAAGAGGTGATTTATTATGGTGAATATTATTGACACAACTTTAAGAGATGGGGAACAGGCCCAGGGGGCTGCATTTTCAATTATGGAGAAAATCAATATAGCTCGATTGCTGGATAGTCTCGGGGTATACCAGATCGAAGCCGGTATTCCAGCGTTAGGAGAATCAGAGCAGGTAGCAATTTCTGCCATTGCCAACTTAGGTCTGAAATGTCGTGTTAGTACTTGGAATCGCCTGTTGTTGGGTGATCTGCGGGCCTCGTTTCAGTGCGGAATAACCGATCTTCATATTGCTGTTCCAGTATCTGATCTATCTATACAAGATAGATTTGATCACAATAGACTATGGGTGATTGATTGCCTTAAAAGAGCTTTGCGCTATGCTAATGATCACGGCTGCCGGGTTTCAGTAGGAGCTGAGGATGCTTCGCGAGCGGATCCTTCCTTCTTATTGGAAATAGCTTTATTGGCACAAGAAATGGGTGCAGAGCGTTTTCGTTACTGTGATACGTTAGGCGTATTGGATTCGATATGTACGGTTAATAGGCTTAATAGTCTCAAAAATTCACTCACTATTGAGTTAGAATATCATGGTCATAATAACGCTGGCATGGCTACTGCCAATACAATGAGCGCCATTGCAGCGGGAATTAAGTACGTTGATACTGCAGTGGGGGCGCCAGGGATGCGCGCCGGAAATGCATCTCTTTCAGAATTAGCAAACGCTTTGAAAGTAAATTGCGGGGTTGACCTATTTCTGCAACGAGAAATATTAACTCAGTTGAACGCTTATGTTGATCAGGTTACAAAGGCCTCAATCAAACAAAAAAAAATAACTTTCTTTCATCGCAAACCCTTAAAACTAGTCAAGAGGACTTATCGGGGCACTGCCTAAGTCGAATATACGAGACTTAGTAAGAAAATAACGTTCGTGTCATCCTGAGTGCAACGAAGGATCTCCTTCGGAGAATACCATATTCGGCGAGAAGATCCTTCACTTCGTTCAGGATGACATTACTGTTAGATTTTCATGGGAGTTAATACAGTAATCATAATAGGAGTGATGACCATGCGTAAGCCTAAATATCATATATTCATATGTTCAAGCTCAAGGATTAATGGGCAACAGATGGGGGCCTGCCATACTAAAAAGTCAGTTGATATGGTACAGAGTTTTATTGAGGAAATTGAAGAACGAGAGCTAACTGATGATGTGATGATAACCAACTGCGGTTGTTTGGGAATATGCACCTCAGGGCCGATAGTAGTGGTGTATCCCGAAGGTACATGGTACGGCGATGTCTCAGTTGAAGATGTAGCAGAAATTGCTGAAATGCATCTGGAAAATGGAGAAATAGTGGAACGTTTGGAAATCAAATAGGATAACCATAAAATACTATTAAGCAAAAGCGCCTATATGGCGTTTTTGTGCATTTTGATGAAGGTTGTTATATCGCCCCAAATTGTATAGATAATATTAATATCAATAACTTTCTCTATCCGGATGAAGACAAGGCTCTGATAACCCCCAGAACAGGGGGAAGGGCTAATGCCATGTGCCTTGTTTCCTTTAATGACATGATATCCCATCACATAGCATATCTTAAGAGATCTTTGAATTGGATAAAATTCCAGAGAACTTCCAACCGTAGATGAACTTGTCCAATTCAGAGAGCTTATAGCCTGTTTGAACAAAAATGGTCAATCCTTTAGACTGCATTTAACTACTATTTACTAAACTGCTTTATCCCAATAGATGAAGCGGCTTACGTTCTTAGAAAAGTAAATAACCGTTTAGAAAGGAGTCTTGAATGCTTAGTAAGAGGATTATGGTTCAAATGTTCATTTTCTCATTATTGTTTACAGGCATGTTCCTGGCCGCAAGTAATTCCGCTTCGGCGGCATCCAGCCTTTCCTGGGGCTCACGCGGAGACGAAGTAGTACAATTACAGGAAACCCTTAATACTAAAGGCTACTGGTGTGGGGCAACCGATGGAATTTTTGGCCCTAATACATATCAAGGTGTAATTAGTTTTCAGAAGGGTGCCTCTCTGGTCGTGGATGGAATTGTTGGACCGGCAACCAGACAGGCTCTCGGGTTAACAATGAATACTGCTTCGACTTCAACCGTATCCCGAGGTGGTTCGGCGACAACTGGAATCGGCAAGGTTCTAACCTTGGTAGCAACTGCATATGACGGGTGTTACAAATGCAATTACCCATACTATGGACAACCATCATATATAGGGCTTCCCTTGGCAAAAGGAATCGCGGCTGTAGACCCCAATGTAATTCCGATGGGAACCAGACTTTATGTTGAAGGTTATGGCAACGCCATAGCTGCTGATCAGGGTAACGCTATCAAAGGGAATAGGATAGATCTTTTCTTTGATACTCACCAACAAGCATTGGATTATGGCATGAAAACCGTAAAAGTCACAATCCTATAAGTATCGGTAATCCAAGAAACGCCGCAATTAAATGGGTAATTGCGGCGTTTTTGTGCTGCCAGCCTAAGGTACGTCTGCAAATAAGGCCAGACAATAGTTGAATTTCTCAATTAAATCAACCAATGATAGAAAATATAGGGCATAATATTGTTTAGAAAGTAGTAGGGGAATATACTACTTTGAACGAATATTTGAAGTAAAATGGATGCGCAATGTGATATTAAAAGGGAGGGATTTATTATGAAGAACTGTGAAATGAAATTGGACGGCAATATATTGACTATAAAGGTTGATATATCGAAGGAGTTTGGTACCTCATCTTCGGGAAAGAGTATTATTATTGGCTCAACTGAAGGCAATGTGTCTATCCCCGATAAAGAGGATATTAAAATTGGTCTGAATGTATATAGAAAGGCATAGGTTGCATGGCTAATCGTTTAATTATGTAGTATTATTGTCTATTTCTTCGGCCAATTCATTTAAATATGTCCAGCGCTCCAGCAGATAATCGAGTCGCTGTTCTACTTCGCGGCGGATAGCTGTTAATGATTCCAATTGCTGATAGTCGGTACCTGCCTGGTTGATTTCTGTATCGAGATCCTTTAATTCATTTTCCACAGCCGAAATATTATCGTCAATTTCTGCAAATTCCTTTTGCTCTTTGAAGGAAAACTTTAATGGCCGGTATTTTGTTCCTTCACGATCATTTCTAACCTTTTCTGCCGCAGGCTTAAGGTTCCGATCAGAATCATTCTCTCTCTTTGTCGAGTAATGGAGCAAATAATCGGAATAGTTGCCGGGGTACTCCGAAAGCTTGCCCTGTCCTTCGAAAGCCAGTATCTTCTCTGATACACGATCTAAAAAATAGCGATCATGAGATACGACAATCACTGCACCATAAAAGTCATCCAAGAAATCTTCCAGGATGGTCAGGGTCTCAATATCCAAATCATTACCGGGTTCATCAAGAAGGAGAACGTTCGGGGCCGCCATTAATATCCGCAGTAGATGCAGTCTTCTTTTTTCTCCCCCCGACAGCTTCTGTAACGTATTCCATTGGGCAGCTGGTGGAAACAAAAAGGTTTCAAGCATCTGGGCAGCACTCAGTAGTTTTGTGCCTGATTGCAGATATTCACCAGCCTCTCGAATATAGTCAATAACCCTCATCTCATCAGGCAACCCCATGCTTTCTTGAGGAAAGTAGCCAATCTTGACGGTGCTGCCTATTTCCGCTGTACCACCAACGGGAATGATTTCACCGCTCATTATTCGCAGCAAAGTTGATTTCCCAATTCCGTTGGGTCCCACGATACCCATCCGTTCATTCCTATCCAAAATACAGGAATAGTCATCAATTATTCGTTCTGCTCTATAGTTCTGACATATGTTGCCCAGAATAATGGTCTTTTTGCCCAGGCGACTCGCTGCTGATGATATCTGCAGATTTTCTGCCTTGGTACGTGGCTGGTCCTCCTGTAATTTCTCGAAACGCTGTATGCGAGCTTGTTGTTTGGTGCTGCGAGCCCGCGCACCTTTGCGTATCCAAGCTAGTTCTTTGCGTAGTAAGGCCTGTTTCTTGGCGGCCATAACCGCTTCTTTTTCTTCCCGTTCCAGCTTTCTCTCCAAATAGTCGCTATAATTACCAGGATAGCTATATAGATGTCCGCTCTCCAATTCAATGATGCGGCTGCTTACCCGCTCCAGAAAATAACGATCATGGGTTACCATAATTAGTGCCCCAGTATATCTGAGCAGATATTTCTCCAGCCAATCAATAGCCTGGTCATCCAAATGATTAGTAGGTTCATCCAGAATAAGTAGATTACCAGGGTTCATTAGGGCAGCTGCCAGAGCTACTCTTTTACGTTGTCCGCCGGATAGCTTTTCCATCAGATCATCAAACTGCATGATCCCCAGACGTGTTAGTATACCTTGAGCCTCACTTTCCAATTTCCATGCATCCCGAGCTTCCATTTGCTCACCTAATTGGATCAGTTCATCGTGCACGGCTTTAGGCTTACCATCAATATCTTTCACTTTCGCCCGATACTGCTGCAAAGTAAGTATAGATGGCGAATCGCCGCTTAATACCGTATCCATGACTGTAGCCTGCGGATCAAATAATGGATTCTGGGGAAGATATTCCATTCTTAAGTTTCTATTCCTTATAATATACCCTTTATCCGGCTCTTCCCGACCGGCAACGAGTTTTAAAAAGGTGGACTTGCCAGAACCATTAATGCCCAGTAAGCCAATTTTCTCACCTTCATCTATTCCAAAGCTGACCTCCTGTAGGAGCACCTTTTCACCATAAGTTTTACTGATCTTATCCATTGCCAGCAGATTCATGCATCATGTTCCTTTGCCAATATTATTATGTTTATTATAGCCTTCTTCGATGAACTTAGGCGGGAATATCTAGTTATACCCTTAACAAAAGCTGCTATTTATATTATAATGAATATGCTATTTGCACTGCATATAAATCTACAGTACAAACTGAGCAGGCGATGAAAATATATAGTTTCATTAAGCCGGGCTGGCAACAGCAGCAGATTGAGTAACTCACATCTGTGGGACAGTAGTATGTTCCATAGGTGTTTTTTTATACCTTTTAGAACATACTTTTAGAAAATTGCATTGCCATAGAGCTATCTTAAAAATACCTTAGAAAGTGAAGGTAACTCATTATGACAGAACCAAAATCCTTAAGCCCAATCGAAGGGTTGACCAGTGAACAAGCACAAAAGGTGCAGGAGCAGTTTGGAAAAAACGAACTCATGGCAGAGAAAAAGCAAAGTTTCTTAAGTAAGGCCATCCACATTATCTGCGAGCCCATGTTCCTCCTATTAATTGTTGCGGCGGTAATCTATTTTATTTTAGGTGAACCTCGTGATGGTGCCATCATGCTGATTTTTGTTATTGGCATCATTAGTATTGATATTATCCAGGAATGGAAGACGGACAAAACCTTAAATGCCCTCAAAGACCTGTCTGCTCCCCATGTCACCGTGATTCGAGACGGGAAAGAGCAACTAATTGCCAGTGTAGATTTGGTTCCCAATGATTTAATGATAATTGCTGAGGGTGTAAAAATACCTGCTGATGGTGAGGTTCTTAAAGCCAGTGATCTTTGCGTAGATGAGTCATCACTTACAGGTGAAGCTGAGGGTGTTTGGAAACTAACTATTGACACAGCTGACAAAAACAGTACCGACTACTGGCGTAAGGACTACTGTTATGCCGGAACGCTGGTTATTCAGGGCAGTGCTACGGTAAGAGTGGACAAGATTGGCGGGGCGACCGAGTATGGCAAAATCGGTGCCAATGTTGCATCTGCAACCGAAACGCCAACACCTTTACAAAAACAGACCGGCCAGCTTGTAAAGCTATGTGCGGGAATTGCCGGCGTCCTATTCGCATTGGTCAGCGTGTTTACTTATTTTAATATTCCTGATCATGTTTTTGGTGACAGAATTATTGAAAGTATTCTCTCTGGAATAACCCTGGCGATGGCGATGATACCCGAGGAGTTTCCAGTGATCCTGACGGTGTTTCTTTCCATGGGAGCGTGGCGGTTGGCCAAAAAACAGTCGCTGGTTCGCAAGCTGCCTGCGGTTGAAACCCTGGGGGCTGTGTCGATATTGTGTGTGGATAAGACTGGTACAATAACCATGAATCAAATGACGGTAAGAGACACTTGGTCAATGGGTACAGACATCAGAGAGTTGATAGAAATAATGGGACTTGCCTGTGAAACTGATGCGTACGACCCAATGGAAAAGGCTATGCTTGCTTATTGCGAGACATTTGGCATAAACAAAGACCACCTTTTTGGAGGCGAACTGATTACAGAATATGCCTTCACCAATGATTTGAAAATGATGGGGCATGTTTGGAAGCATGAGGGCGAAATAATTATAGCCGCCAAAGGCTCACCGGAGCGTATCCTAACCATCTGTAATTTGAATGACATGGAACGCCGGCAGACAGAAGACAAAATAAATGAAATGTCTAAACAAGGCTTGCGTGTCATTGCCGTAGGTATCATGAAGCCGAACAATGAGGCGGAAATACCCGCCGCTATCACTGATTGCAGATTAACCCTATGTGGCTTGATTGGTCTGGCTGACCCTCCGCGTGAGTCAGTGAAAAGGGATATAGAGAATTGCACCAGAGCAGGCGTTCGAGTGGTCATGATTACTGGGGATAATGGGATAACTGCCAGTTCGATTGCGAAACAGGTTGGTATGCTGGGCAGCGATAAAATTATTACGGGTGACGAGTTGAACAGCATGAGTGATGCGGAGCTTCGCGAACATGTACGCGATGTCAGCGTATTTTCAAGAGTTGTGCCGGAACATAAAATGCGTATTGTAAAAGCTTTCAAAGAAAATGGTGAGGTTGTCGCCATGACAGGTGACGGGGTCAACGATGCTCCGGCACTTAAACATGCTGATATTGGAATTGCGATGGGTAAGCGCGGCTCTGAGGTATCAAGAGAAGCAGCAGATTTGATTTTGATGGACGACAACTTCTCAACCATTGTAGATACCATTAGGGATGGCAGGAGAATTTACGATAACATCAGAAAAGCCGTAGGTTATGTGTTTACCATCCACATTCCTATTGCCTTGGCCGCACTGCTGGCACCGTTATTACATATCATTCCCGCAAATCTGCTATTGCTGCCGTTGCATGTTGTGCTTCTAGAATTGATTATTGATCCCACCTGTTCAATTGTGCTGGAACGTCAGCCCGCCGAGCATAATATTATGGAGCGCCAACCTAGAAATCCACAGGAAAATATCCTTACAGCAGGAACACTGACGAAAAGCGTCACTCAGGGGTTAGTTATTTTCGCCGCTTCTTTCGGCACATACTATTTATTCCTTCAGCAAAATCCAGAAAATGCAGCCTTGGCAAGAACCATGGGGCTTTCGATTATTATAATTGCTAATCTATTTTTGGTGCAGGTGAATAGCTCAAACTGTGATTCTGTCATTCAGTCGATGATTAGCCTGGCCAAAGACAAGGTGATGTGGGGCGTTTCTATTGGTACAATTGCCGGACTTTTGTTGATATTATATACACCAATTAGTGGGATACTAAAGCTTGCTCCATTGACGGCAGGTCAGTTGTCCGGGGCGGTTATTATTGCTGCAGTCTCAGTTCTTTGGTATGAAATTGTAAAGCTTGTTAAAAGGATGAAGAATAGTAATTAAGCAATAACGGTCGGTAAACTATTTTATTGGGTTGTCGGGTAATGGGTTGTGCTGTCTTTAATATCATTTAATAAATCACTTTGTAATTGCTCTATTACTTCTTTATCATAAAAAATACTGGTTACTTCATAATTCTTATAAAAGCTAAATCGGTCCAAATTAGCTGAACCGACAGATGCAATGTCGTTATCTATGATCATGATTTTACTGTGGATAAAGCCCCGATTATATGTTGAAACCTTTATTCCATGCGCTAACAACTTTCTGATATAGAAGGGTTGGATCATTCGCATTATGGTATTATCGCTTCTACTGGGAAGTATCAATTGGACATCAATATTTTGCTGAGCCGCTTGATATAGGGCTTCCAGTATAGCAGCATTAGGTAATAGATAAGGGCTTACCATAAACACTTTTTCTTTGGCATTACTGATCAGCCTGATATAGGGTAGACTCATGTCAGTCATTGGTGAATCCGGACCCCCAGGAATTATCTTTACAATTTTGTTGGCACTAGCCGAATTACTTGGATAGAAGTTAATATCCGCTATTTTTTCGGGACTGGATTGCCGCCAGTCATTTAGGAAAACTTGTTGAATTGAGAGAACCGCATCTCCACTGAAAGAAATTCCCGTATCTTTCCAAAATCCTATCTTCTTATTTTTGCCCAGATACTCATCACCAATATTTTCTCCCCCGATAAAAGCCTTTTTGCCGTCGATAATAATCATTTTACGATGAAGACGATTATCTAAACGACCTTGCCAAAAACCCGACCAAAGAGGATTATACGCGGCTACTTGGACGCCGCTATTCCGCAGATCATTGAAGAAGGAATTTGGGGTTAGGATTGACCCTAAGTCATCATAAAGCAAGTGAACTTCCACACCTTGTTGGGCTTTGGCAATCAGTACATTCTTAAAAAGATTACCGGTTTCGTCATTATGTATAATGTAGACTTCCATGTTGATATTCTTTTCGGCTTTCTCCATTTCAGCAATAAGCATATCAAAGGCAGGCTGAACGTTGGTTAATAAGGCTATTTCGTTGTTATTGCTAGTCATTCCTATCCCAATATCATTTTGTTGATAGGCAGGAAGGCCAAATTGTTGTGCGGTTTCTGAAAAATAGATTTGAGATTGATAGTAGAGGGTTTTGTCTGAGGGAATGTTAAGAGATGAAAGGTTAAAGATAATCATTAGCAACACAATCAGTAAGAACAGGTATATTGCCTTTTTAACCATTTGCCAATAACCCCCGTTCTCACATACTTGGAAAATGAAGTTTAACATTTATATTATCCGCTCTCAAAACTAAAATATGCAGTTCATCCATAAAGCAGGGGAGAGGTTTGGGAATATGATATTTACCGCATAATATTTAGCAAGAATTAGCACAATATAGAAAGAAAATATTGAAATGAGGTGTAGCAATGACTGTAAAAGCTGATCTGCAAAAGGCGGTAGCATCTGCTGAGAGTGCTAAAGGGACCTATCTAATGGCCGCCCAATCAACCGAGGATGCCACTGCCAAAGCGAAATATGAAGAGATGGCCATGAATATTGACAGCCATGTGTCATACTTAAGCAGCCGTTTGGACTATCTGAATAGTGCTAACACAATAGTAACGACCCAAGGGTAATTGAGTTTGCTCAATAAGCCGGGATCAAATCCCGGCCTATTTATTGTTTAACATCTCTACTGCAATCTCATCTATTACTTAAATCTGTCTAATCGAGACCATACAGATTAGTCCTCTGACAAACTAGACAACTTAAAAATACCCTGGTGGCCCTCAATGTTTAGACGCAAGCATATCCGGCCTTTTTTCTCCAGCCAGTTGGATTTGCAGTCAATTGCTAATGTACTGCCAGATATATGTGCGATTCTGGGGTTCGACTGCCTAGATAAGCGACTCAAATGATATAGATCATCATAGAGCTGCCGACATTCGGGCTGCTTATTTTCGGCAAGTGCTTTTATAAGATTGTAACTTTGGAAGTAGGCTTTGAATGCACCTGCCCAGCCTTGAATATAGGCCATTTCCAGATAGTCGCGAAGCTTTTGCTGTCCTTCCGCTTCTAAGACGTCATAGGGCAGTTCTACCTCCATCCCCATTCCGAATTCACGGGCGATACGGCCCGCGCATTTCAGCAGGTAATAACGCGGACGATCAGGCGGCTGCCAGAAGGCATGGGAGGATTGGAGGGCTACACAGTCGAAACCAGCCCGGTTAAATTCAGTAACCCAAGAGGAAGAGATACCTGGTATAGCAAAGGAGCGAGTTCCGTATTTATGACATAGTTTAGGAAACATGTGCAAGACTTGATCGTTCCAGCTGCCCTGTTCGGTCATGTAGTAGAAGCCAGCCAGCACCAGGCGTCGAAAATTTGCTTTCTGCCAACGATTCAGTAATTCCTCAATAGCCCAATGGGTAACCTTCACTCGATGAACATCGGTGGCCAGGGAAAATCCCTCATCATCCCAGTCAGTGCAGCGCTGGTCAGGGGTGGGAATGCCCAGTACCACTCTTACCCGCATGCTTCTGCCAACATGCAACTGCTGGATGATTTCTTTGGTACAGTTTTCCAAGGCCTGGAGATTGGCCTGGGGACAGAAATACTCATCAAACAAAGCGATCCAATCTTCCTGACGGGAAGGACTTCCTGCAAGGTCCACTCCAAATGATCGGCCGTTCAATAGTGGAGAATACTGGGCAAGCAGCAGAAAACCATCCATAAATAGGTCCTCCACTACTCCAGCAGGGGTAGAATATCCAACCAGGGGCATCAGCTTAGCGTTATCGTAGCGGTGCACCGCAGTGGTGCCTTCACCCCCCACGTATAACAGACATAGGTCATGGATACCTGCCGTGAGCTCAGTGCCAGCTGGAAGATAGCCAGGGTGGTGGTTTGCCAGAGGCAGATTTGCAACCGGTTGCATGGTGTCTGCCAAATGGTATTGGTGCAATTGCTGGTGTTCCAAATCTAAAACCAGCAGATTATTATGGAGGTAGTTCAGTGAACTGAGTGATACCTCGGGATGCAGACTAAATGAGCGGACTAGAGTCCCGGCCTGATTATATAACAGCAGTGTCCCCGGGGCTTGCTTCTGACCGTTCGAGTGAAATGCCCAATAGTGCTGGCCGTCGTAAGCAAAACCTAAGAAGCACCTTTTCCTCGGGCAAAGGTGCCGCCAAAAGGGTTGTTTGTTTTTGATAGCTCGATAGGTACCTTTGAGGCAATATCTTAATACGGCCATAGTCATTAATGGTCTGTGCAAACGACCTATTGGTCTAGGTGATGTTCTAGCGGCTATGGGTTGGGGCTGGGAAATAAGCTGCGAATGAGGCAGTTGCAAACAGTAGATTTGTCCTTCACTAGTTAGACCCCAAGCTGAACAGGAATCGTTTTCAGCCAGAGCGATCAAGGGCACTTGCAGAGAGAGCCGCCCTAACAGCCTAAAGCCTGGGTGCGGTGCCTGACTTGTAGTAATATCAATTATATGCACGGTATCGCCGGGAGGTTTGCCAAGGCCTAACAACTGCTTCCCGCAGCAGATCAGTGATGTGATGGGAGAGGGCAGTTTGATCTCTGCCAATACCTTCAGGTTGGTCTGTAGGTGAGCATCCAGTAATAGTAAATAGGAATCTGAAGTTGCGGCCACTAAATAGTCTTGATTGATAGGGTGACGGGAGAGACAGGTAATATTGAACTGAGGTAGTGGACGGGTCCCTACCAGATATAGATCAGTTGGGGCAGGCATCTGTTGGCCTGGACTGGTTTCAAGCTCTATCCATCCGTCAGTAGGAGTTGACCTGTTTTGAGGGTAAATGCTGCCCTGAAGCCGGATTACTCTTTCGCCGTCACTTGCGTTGTCGACAAGTTTTCCCGCAACAGAACAGTAAGTACCCTCCCAGGTTAAACCTCGACGTTCGGAATCAATCTGCCACTGGGCCATCTCCTTACGGCCTTCTAAAGGTGCAATATCACTATGTACATTATTTAAATATTTCTTCATTACTTACCTGACCTTCTTTGGTTTTATGCCATGATCGAAAAGAATCAATGTGCACCTTTAAACTATATGGAACAGGGAAGTAAAGTATTCGCGATTTTTTATACTGCATCTTATTTGTTATGGGTTGCTCCGCCGCCACCCAACATGGGTCATATTCGTATGTAAACATACGTAGATTAATTATATTTAATTAATTTCTAGTATTCCAGAGACTAGGAGGCCTATTCGTTATTAAATATCTTTGCCGCTAGTTATTTCAAAGCCGTCGCTAGAGCTGTTGTGTAGAGATTAAAGGCCTTGCTATTACTGGCCAATTGATTTCGCATGGACTTAGTTAATTCCAACTGGACACCTTTATGAATAGCGTTACTGTTACATATATTAGCACTAGCAGTGCCCGCCAAACTTGATGGGGCATTGACTACCTTGAAGCCAGCTGCTTGCAGGGCGACTTTAACCTTTTGACCCAGGGTTTTGTCGAGACCACCCAAGTTGGTTACCAGACTCGTTCCAGTGCAGCCATGGATGGACAATGTTTTGTTAGATTTTGCTACTAGAGCGCGGGCAATGGGTTCATTGAAAGCAGTAGATGTAATGTGCAATGATGAGCCGGATTTAATTCCTTCAAAGCTGTAGAAATCATATCCGCCTTTACTTGCGACCGCAGAGGCTATCTGGGTGGTTTCACTCTCAATGGTTCCGCCATGAATGGCGATAACGGCGGTAGATGAAGCAGTGTCGTTACTTTCAATCTTATAATCTACATTAATGGTTTTATGAGATTTTAATGCATTGTAATTTGCATAGGTATCTGCTGATGCTGGACCCACCAAAGTGGCGAGACTCATCAGAGTTATAAGAAATGTCATGAAAACTGCTTTTATCTTTTTATTCAAAATTAAATTCTCCCTTCCAACATCTGATTGTATTGTCAAGTAATAAACAAATCTGGATAAAAAGCAATAACTCTGGAATACTAACCATCCTTGAGCCTATTTGTATTTGCCTCCATAAAATACTATTAAACCTCCTTGACAGTAACAATTCGACTCCTTTCTACTCCTACCTTTTGGTAAATTTGGGCATTAACCATCAGGTATGGGCGAAAAAAGGGGTTAATGGGCGGAGTATCCTTTGTTTGCAGTGATAGGTAAATAAGGGGTGGTAATTTATGGTATGTCAGACCAAGTGTAAATAAAAAAACATAATATGTCAGTAGAATTGCCATCGGTTTGGTGATAATAAGGGCATTTTAAGATGGGCGCCTATTCGGACGGAAGATTAGTAGGGGGAGTCCTATCTGTAGTTAAGGTCATTTTGTTTTAATATCGGCCTGGTTGGTGTATCCTCTTTGTTCCCAATATCCTTTATACCCAGGATTGTCAGACAGCTCAATTTCCGTGACCCATCTGGCCCATTTATAGCCAAGTTTATTTTCCGCCACTACTATAAATGGATGACCTAGAGTATTGGGCAGGACCTCTCCATTTTCTTTAAAGGCGAGTAAAATGTTGTTTTCTCTAATGTAAGCCAAGGGGAGTGATGTGGTATAGCCATCGGCAGCATGGAAAATGACGGTATTGCACCCGGGGTCAACTTGAGCTGGGTCGATAAGGTCGGATATTTTTACACCTTCCCACAATATGGTAGCATCCCAACCCTCGACACAGTGCAGAACAATCAGTTTTGTATAAGGAGTTTTCTTTAGGACATCTTCATAACTATAACTCTGGGGTGAACCTACCAGACCATCAACCTGTAGGCGATATGATTCCATATTGACACTGGGAGGCCCACTGATAGAGTTTTCAGGGAGAGTTGCAGCAGCAGTCAGCTTCTGCCCTTGGTAGTCTAATATTTCGTTGGTCCCCAGTGATGCTGGTTGTTTAGCACAACCCGAAATAAAGATTACCAATAGTAAGAACAGACCTACAATTCTTATTTTCACATTATCTCTTCTTTCTGGTTATTTTACCAAAATTATTGAATTAACTTTAACATACTGTTTTGTAATCAAAAACTGTTTATTATTACATATCTTTCCCAGAATTAAATATATTACTTCGTATTTATAAACATATAGGAAAATTGCAATAAACAGGAATTTGGAGAATGATGGCGAAACACAACAAAAAGACCGTTCTTACAGAGTTTAATATAGGTCAGTTTTAGTTGTGCTTGAGGAGGTAACAATTTTGGCTCATAATGCAAGACTTGAGTTTGGGTCGAGTCCCCAGGGTACTACTTTTAAAATGGGGTTTGCCCAAAGCAAGGCAGAGGACTCAGAAAAAGCAGAAGCCGACTTTACTAACATTACTCATTATGAACAAATACTGTTCTAAAACATGTCTATAATGATAAGAATACTTACAACAACCTTTTTGACTTACATTCCGATGATATAACATAAGGAGGACATACGGTGGAAAAAGTGGTGGTACGACAATTGGTAAGAAATACTGAGAGGTATGCCAACCAGAAAGTGGAGGTCAGCGGGTGGATTCGAACCAATCGAGATCAGAAGTCATTCGGTTTTATTGCATTAAATGACGGTACTCACTTTAATACGATACAAATCGTGTATGAAAAGGAGTCACTGCTTAACTTTGAGGAAACTGCAAAGTACAGGGTGGGTTCTGCCATAAGGGTTAAAGGTATCTTGATTGAGACACCACAGGGTAAACAACCTTTTGAAATAAAAGCACAAGAGATCATGCTGGAAGGGGATTGCCCCGAAGATTATCCCATCCAACCCAAACGGCATACCAGAGAATTTCTAAGAGAGGTAGCCCATTTGCGCCCTCGAACCAATCTGTTTGCCGCAGTATTTAGGGTGCGATCGCTGCTGGCCTATGCAATTCATCAATTTTTTCAGGAGAAGGGTTTTATCTATGTGCATGCACCCATTATTACCGCCAGTGATGCCGAAGGGGCAGGGGAGATGTTCAGGGTAACCACCTTAGATCCCCAAAAACCATCCCTGACCGAGACAGGCCACGTGAATTTCTCGGAAGACTTTTTTGGTCGCAGGACTAGTCTTACGGTGAGTGGTCAGTTAGAAGGAGAAGCCTTTGCCCTGGCATTTAAAGACATCTATACTTTTGGGCCAACATTTAGAGCGGAGAATTCAAATACCGCCCGCCATGCGGCTGAGTTTTGGATGATTGAGCCAGAAATAGCCTTTGCAGATCTGCAGGATGATATGCAGCTGGCGGAGGACATGGTAAAATATGTGATTTCCTATATCTTGAAGAACGCTCCGGAAGAAATGGGATTCTTCAACGGATTCGTGGATAAAGGTCTGGAGGAAAGACTGAAAAGTGTAATTGAATCTGAATTTGTCCGTTTAACTTATACAAAAGCCGTAGAAATACTAATCGCATCAGGACAGCAGTTTGACTACCCCGTAGTCTGGGGTAGTGACCTGCAAACTGAACATGAGAGATATCTAACCGAAAAAGTATTTGCCAAACCTGTGTTTGTAACCGATTATCCCCAGGAGATCAAAGCGTTTTACATGCGGCGGAACGATGATGGGAAAACGGTTGCCGCCATGGATTTGCTGGTGCCAGGAGTTGGTGAACTCATTGGTGGAAGTCAAAGAGAAGAGAGAATAGAAGTTTTAGAGCTTAGAATGGATGAGCTTAAAATGGATAAAAAAGAGTTGGGGTGGTATTTGGACCTAAGAAAATACGGTGGGGTAGCGCATGCCGGTTTTGGACTGGGTTTTGAAAGGCTTGTAATGTATGTTACCGGGATAAGTAACATACGCGATGTTGTGCCGTTTCCAAGAACAGTCAAATCTTGTGAGTTTTAGCGATCTGCTAATAGCAATGTGGGGCGCGCCAAGCGGCTTTCTATGGCAGATTTGCGCATAGTCATTGAGGATATTGGCTGTCACGACGTACGGACCGTACTTAATAGCGGCAACGTTGTTTTCGTTGCCCCGGATATAACTGGACAGGCTGCTGCTCTCCGCATTGAGGAAGAACTTTCCAGGCAGCTAAGCATATCTGCCAGAGTGATAGTACTCACCGCTGCTGAATTGCTGGGCATTGTTAACGATAACCCTCTGGTTGCAATTGCTAATAATTATTCCCGCCTGCTGGTTGCGGTCCTCGAAAACCCTGAAGACCGCATCCGCCTAAAGCCTTTGGAAGAGCAGGTTTGGACTCCAGAGGTTCTTTCGATCGGGGAGAAGGCTGCTTACCTCTGGTGTCCTGAAGGAGTACTAGTCAGCCGTTTAGCCAAGGCTGTAGGCCGTATACTAGGAGAAGCCATTACCACCCGTAACTGGGCGACTATATTGAAGCTCTATGAATTGACAAAAATATAAACGGTCTAACTAGTAATCAGTTTTAAATCTCTTATCTAATTCCAGGTATTTATCCAAGCCAACTAGCTCATTAAACTGATTGAAACTCAGCATTTGTTCATTATATTGAGTGGTGGAGCCTGTTTCTTGCAAAACTTTGAACACATTCTCCAAGGTATGGGCAACCGCATATAATGCGGTACAAGGCCAAAATACTATCTTAAATCCCAATTGCTGCAGCTCTCCGGCTGTAAGGCAAGGAGTCCTTCCCCCCTCTACCATGTTGGCAATCAAAATAGTGTCAGGAAATGCCTTGCCAATGCTTGCTAATTCTTCTATGCTCTGGGGGGCTTCAATGAACAAAGCATCTGCCCCTGCTTCCAAATAGAGTTTGCCCCTCTCTATAGCAGCGGAAAGTCCCAATACTCCTCTAGCATCCGTCCGAGCTACAATTAGCAGGGAATCAGATTGTTTTGCCTCACTGGCTGCCTTGATTTTCTGAACATGCTCGGCAGCAGGTATGACTTCTTTGCCATGCATGTGACCGCAGCGCTTGGGGAAGACTTGATCCTCGAAGATAACTGCGGCTGCACCTGCCTTCTCATACTCCTGAACAGTGCGTATCACACTTAGCGAGTTTCCGAATCCGGTATCTCCGTCAGCTATTACCGGGAGTTCAACCGCATCTATAATAATTTTTAGGGCATTAACCATCTCTGTCATAGAGAGATAACCAACATCGGGCTCTGCCAGGCGGGAAGCAGCAATACTATAGCCACCCATCAGCATAACTTTGAAGCCTGCTAGTTCAATCAATTTGGCGCTCAGAGCATCATAGGCTCCAGGAACAATTAGTATTTCATTTTCTTGAATTAACCGACGCAGTAGAACAGATCTTGATTCCTTCACAGTTTGGCCTCCTTCTATTTGATTCCAACTTGGACAATCAACTAATTTCAAATTAGCTGAGCGGTTTGAGGCTCTCCAATAGCCTGACAAAATCTAATGGCAGTTTGGCTTCAAATTCCACCCCAGTTCCGGATCGGGGAAGTTTAAAGACTAGCTGCCCGGCATGTAGAGCTTGCCGATTGATTAGAGGAGATGAATTGCCATAACGGGTATCACCGCAAATGGGATAACCTGATTGGCTCAGATGCACCCTAATCTGATGGGTGCGGCCTGTGCCCAGGGTAAGGGAGAGTAAGGTATAACCCTTATATCTTTTTAGCACAGTGTAGTGGGTCAGGGCATGCTTGCCGGAGATATCAACAGTTCTATCACAGGAACGGTAATCAAGTTGAGCAATGGGTAGTTTAATACAACCAGTTTCCTCCTGAAGAACACCTTCAACCAGTGCCTGATAATGACGCTTAATTGTCCCGGTCTTCAATTGACGGAAGATTGCCTGGTGGGCATACTGGCTCTGACCAATAAGAATAAGTCCAGAGGTATCCTTGTCCAGGCGATTAATAGGTCGAAATAGATTGGATTTGCCTTGTTGAGTCCAGTAATGAGTGACTGCATTAGCCAGGGTTCCGCCCGTTATACCTTTAACTGGGTGAACTGTCATTCCGGGAGGTTTATTAATAAGGAGAAAATCTTCGTCTTCGAACACTATATCCAGAGGAATAAACTGAGGTTCAATGCAATTATTTTCTTCCAGGTCTAGACTGACCGTAACCATGTCACCTGTATGCAGCTTATAATTGGTAAAGGTAACTTGACCATTCACCTTGATCTTCTGCTGCAGTTTCAATTTTGTAAGCAGCGAATGAGATAATTGCATCTGAGATATTAAAACTTCCCGGAGATAAATATACTTATCGCCCGGATCTACAGTGTAATCAAGAATGTTATCGGTCATCTCAGGTACTTCCTATCTATAGAGTGGATTTTAATCTAATTATAGTATAGCCACATGAACGATATAGGACAAATAACATTTACTCTGGGTTTAAATAAGGAAACCAGCTTTGTTTTTCCTGAAAATTTTGCGCTTATAAAATCAGAAATATTAAAGGCAGCAAATTATTTTTTGGAAATCCTCACCTGCTGGCGACCTCTCCGGGATATGCAGCCAATCTCTTAAACCGTTCATTTATACCTCCGTTAATGTTCATAAAATAAATTAAGTAAAACGCGATAATAATATGTAGAAAAATCACCAAAAATGTCGATATGTAAGTGTACCAATATTATATTTATTTAAGGTATAGGAGAGAACATTAACTCTCATGCCCAAAGGACACAACCACCGATGAAAATCTAACAGTAATGTCATCCTGAACGAAGTGAAGGATCTTATCATCGAATATGGTATTCTCCGAATGAGATCCTTCGTTACACTCAGGATGACACTAACGTTATTTTCATACTAACCACCCATGGCCGTAGGCCACAACCAACTATGAAAATGAGTGAGGTGATTGCATAAGAATTACTTTCTGCTAAATTTATATTATCAGGGTCAAAGGTTGAATTTACTTTGATGGTAGAACCTCGTTTACTAACCTAACCTGATTGCCTTTGAGTACAGCCAATTGTTGCCCCATATCCAAAGATATGGGAACAGCACGCGTATTAAACTCCTTAGTTCTCGGGCGATCAACCCTGAAATCTAATTTAAGGAGGGTAATCCCCATGCAAGACATTTTAGAAATCTGTTGTGGACTTGATGTCCACAAGGAAACTGTAGTGGCTTGCCTTCTGAAAGGCACTACCAGTAACAACCCCGAGAAGAACATTAGAACATATTCAACACTTCTCTCCGGTCTTGAGGAACTCAAGAACTGGTTAGAAGAAGAAAACTGCCGCCATGTGGCAATGGAAAGCACGGGAGTATACTGGCAAACAGTTTACAATACACTTGAAAGTGCTTTCGACGGCACCATAGTATTGATGGTATGCAATGCCCGGCATATGAAAAATGCCCCCGGCAGAAAAACCGATGTAAAAGATGCCGAATGGATTGCTACCCTGCTTCGAGCCGGTTTACTACAGGGAAGTTTTATTCCTTCCCAACCAATACGGAGATTACGTGATTTGACCAGATACCGCAAGGGTATCGTAGAAGAAATAACATCACAAAAGAACCGTATTGAGAAACACCTGCAAAGCTCTGGTTTCAAACTATCTACCTTCTTAACCGATATTTTCGGAGTATCGGGAAGAGGGATTATAGACCACCTTGCTGAGTTTGGTAAAATATCTCCTGAAGAAGTTGACCAATATGTTAAAAAAAGAGCCAGAACCAAGTTGAATGAAATCAAGCAAGCAGTCAATGGCAACATGGATAGACTGCAAAGAGATTTCCTTAAAATGTTGCTTAAACGATTGGATGAAAGTCTGGAGCATCTCCATTTGATAGAGCAAAAAATTGATGAAGAACTCTTAAAATACCACCGTCAACTTGAGCAACTGGATGGAATTCCAGGAATAAGTAAAACGGCAGCTGCAGCTGTTTTGGCTGAAATTGGTATCGATATGGCTCAGTTCAAAACAGCCGAACATATATGTTCCTGGGCCGGACTAAGTCCTGGCAACAATGAAAGCGCAGGAAAAAAAAGTCCACCCGCATACTCCATGGGAATACCTATCTAAAAAGAATACTATGTGAGGTGGCCTGGTCAATCACCCGCATGCGTAATACCTACCTATCTAACTGGTATTGGAAGGTAAAACAACGCCGGGGTGGAAAAAGAGCTATTGTCGCCTTAGCAAGAAAGTTACTTGTTATTATCTATACTATGCTAAAAACCGGAACTGATTATGATGAAGCATCCTTTGAAGTAGCGAGAACTAAACAAGAAAAATTCAAGATTAAAAAAATTATTGCTGAAGCCAAAAAGTTAGGGTTGGAGGTGGTTGAACTACCAAAAACCGCCTAACTCTCCACAATCTCTAATATTTATAGCTTGTGGCTGATGCAGTATTTATAAGGCCTTAATTTATTGTGCTCTTTTTCTGTTTTAGGCCTTGCAGGTTTATTAGGTTTTCAAAGATCAGTTGGAGTTTATTTTCTTATTAAGTTAAGAAATGTTTATACCATAATATTACTGCTTATATGTACAGCCAAATCGGTCTTAATGGCGCTGGTATTGCTTTAAAGTAATAAATGATAATAGTCAGACAAGCGCACTGAAAATGTATGAAAATAGGCGATATTGGTATGGAGAATAACAGCAAACTGGGAGAGGACGGTTAAGATTATGGAAGACTTAATCCAAATAATAGGTATTAATGAGCAGAATTGCACTAATTGTCATCAATGTATTGCGGTGTGTCCAATAAAAATATGCAGTGATGGCAGCGGTGATGTGGTCAAGTTTAATAATAATTTATGTATCGGCTGCGGCCGCTGTGTTGAAGCCTGTCTGAAAAGCCACAGGGGAGTGATTGAAAAAAGCGCCCGCTTTATCATCGACGATGCCCCCCAATTGGCAGATGATCTTCACCATAAGGAAATAGCAGCCTTGATTGCACCTTCCGCCCAGAGCAATTTTAACTTGAAAAAGTTAATCACTGCTTTGAGAAAGCTGGGTATAAAGTATGTGTATGATGTATCGCTGGGTGCAGAAATAACGGTAGCGTCTTATCATGAGGCGGTTATAAATGGCAATGCTAAAACTCCGCTGATTGCTTCCCCCTGCCCGGCCATCGTCAAGTATATTCAACTGAATCATCCCGGACTGATTGATCATCTAGCTCCGGTGGGGAGTCCCGCTCATAATATGGCGGTTTATGTAAAGTCATTGCATCCCGAAGCTGAGCTAGCTTTCTTTTCTCCCTGTCTGGGAAAGAGCCGAGAGTTTCAGAACCAAAAGATTATTAAATACAATGTTATCTACCCTTCTTTAGTGAGAATTTTGCAGGACAATGATATTAACCCGGATTTACAGACTGACGGAGAATTTGACAATATTATCCGGGCCGGGATTGCGGCTAATTTTTCTACTCCGGGCGGGCTGAAAGAGTCATATCTTTACCACTATCCTGATACACCGGCCAGCTCTATTGCCAGAGTTGAGGGATCTATAGTCTTTGATAATTATCTGCGTGATCTGGAAAAATCTATTAAAAATAGCAACGGACCGCTTCCCTTGATAGTCGATATCTTGAGCTGTGAAAAGGGCTGTAATATGGGAGTCGGGTGCCTCAATAAATCGATCGGGGAAATAGAATATGCAGTGGCGACCCGATCAGAACAGGGGATAAGTGATAGAGCTGCTAATGAACAACTGGATCAATTCTTGGCTGATGTCATTAAAAACCATGATTTTTCATGTCATGATTATAATGACAGGTCCTCTCTTAACCGGCTTAAAATACCTGATAGAGCCGAATTGCAGCGTATATTTCAGGATATGCTTAAGGTTGAAGAAAAGGACTTTAGGAACTGTGCGGCCTGCGGATACAATTCCTGCTATCAAATGGCTGTAGCGGTATTTAACGGTCTGAATAAAGTTCAAAACTGTCATCTCTACCAGGAGAAGGAACTGCGCATAGATACCAATTCACTGCAAGAATCGAATAAAGAATTGCAAATAGCACAAAAACAAGCCGAAGAAGCGAATCAGGCCAAGAGTAATTTCCTCGCGCGCATGAGCCATGAAATCCGTACTCCGATGAATGCGATTATTGGATTGGCCTACCTGGGTTTAAACGGTAATCCTTCTCCTCAGACTGCAAATTATTTGCAAAAAATTAAGGATGCCGCGGATAATTTATTAAAGATCATTAATGATATTCTTGATTTTTCCAAAATTGAGGCTAACAAGATTCATCTAGAGAAGTTATGTTTTAATCTGGAAGAAGTATTTGATTCATTTTCCAACCTAATTGTATTAAAGGCAGAAGAAAAAGGGTTGGAACTTATTATTGCTATTGATCCGGAAATACCCGGAGCTCTGCGAGGAGATCCCTTAAGACTGAGTCAAATTTTAAATAACCTGGCTAGCAATGCATTGAAATTTACTGATACTGGAGAGATTTTTATCAGTGTAGAGCTGGCAGAAAGAAAAGCAAACCAGGTTGCCCTTCGTTTTACCGTAAAAGATACGGGGATAGGTTTATCGCTGGACCAGATAGAAAAATTATTCAATGTTTTCACCCAGGCGGATGAGAGCACTACTCGCAAGTTTGGGGGTACGGGTCTGGGTCTAGCCATATGCAAACAATTGGTGGAGCTTATGGGAGGCGAAATATGGGTAGACAGTATTCCCGGTAAAGGGAGCAGCTTTGTCTTTACGAGTAGTTTCGAAATAGCTGCCGAAGATCTGGCTGACCGAGATGTAAGTTGGCTCGATTTGCGCAAAATCAGAGTTTTGGTAGTCGATGACAATGACACTGCCAGAGAAGTCCTGTCCAATATGGTTAAAGCTCTAAGTATAGAGGTGGAAACAGCTTCTTCCGGAGAAGAAGCGCTGCGTTGCATCGAGGCTACCGATAATGAGAAAAAGCCGTACGATCTAGTGCTTATGGACTGGAAAATGCCTGGATTAAATGGAATTGAAACCGCCCATGCCATAAAAAGCCGGGAGGGAATGGCCAAGGTACCAGCCATTCTTATGATTAGTGCCTATGATATTGAATATTCGCAAACAAGTGAACAAATCAATGATATTGACAGATTCTTGACCAAACCAATAAAACCATCGGTGCTTTTTGATACAATTATAAAAATATTTACCAAGGAAAGGCCCGAGGGGAAACTCAGACAAGGATTAGAAAACACTGAGATGGAATTACCAGCGCTGCATTCCATAGCTGGGGCAGAAGTGCTGCTGGTAGAGGACAATAAAATCAACCAACAGGTGGCCACCGAGTTACTAATGCTATTAGGGGTAAAGGTAAGCATTGCCAATAATGGCTATGAGGCTATTGCGGCGGTGGCTAAGCGGGAGTTCGATCTAGTGTTAATGGATATACACATGCCAGAATTGGATGGAATAGAAGCGACCAAGAAAATAAGAAGTCAGGTACGATATGCTGATATGCCCATAGTAGCAATGACTGCCGATGCTATGGTGGGAGACAAAGAAGCCAGCTTGGCAGCGGGAATGAACGGCCATATAACCAAGCCCATCGATCCAAGTATATTAAGAAATACCCTGCTTAAGTGGATTAACCCCAGAAACGCCATCGAAGAACATGGCTACAGTCCTGATGGCCTGCTTCGTGATGAACGCATCTCGTTTAATACAATTAATACTGACCGGGGAGTGAAGAGTCTAGGAGGCAATAGTAAGCTTTATAAAAAGATTCTACAAGATTTCGCAGCCGACTATAAGAATGTTCCCAATGAAATATACAATAATATTATGATCAGCGATTATAACAAGGCGTTTATTGAGGTTCATACCGTTAAAGGTGTAGCCGGGAATATCGGTGCTTTCACCCTGTATGAAGCAGCCGCACAACTGGAAACGGCATTACGAAACGAATCATATGATAAAGTTGAATTATTGAATTTGCCTTTCAACAAGGCTATTAATGAAGTCTTAGATGAACTGGAGAAATGGGCGGCGAACCAGAGCAGTCTCCCTAAGCCCTCAAGCACCTGTAATAACCGGGAGAAATCCCAGGAAATAATAAATAAAGTGCGTCCTTTGTTAGCCGAGGCAAACGCTGAGGCTATAGGCCTGACCATTGAGATTAGTGAATTTTTAGAATCTTCTCAAAGTGCCGGGTTAGTGCGAATATTAATTAACCAAATAGAAAATATGGACTTTGATGAAGCGGCCGAAACTCTGAATCAAATATGCACAGCATTAGATTTACCCTGCGGATAAGCATTGTTTTTGAGGCTGCATAGAAATTAGGCTAAGTATACTATTTATTAAGGGGTGCAGAGATGATGGAAGAGGAAAGGGCCACTGTACTTATTGTGGATGATGAGAAAAGCAACCTTACTATTTTAGCGGAGATTTTGAAGGTTAAGTACAAAGTGGTTTTAGCCAAAAGTGGACATCAGGCTATCGAGAGGGCAATTAAGCAACCACCGGATCTTATCCTTCTGGACATCGTTATGCCGGAAATGGATGGATATCAAGTTCTGTATGCGTTAAAAAACAATGATGTGCTTAGAGATATTCCTGTTATCTTCATCTCAGCCCTGCGTGATGATGCGGATGAAGAAAAAGGATTAGTGCTGGGGGCTGTTGATTACATAAGCAAACCTTTCAGCCAT
Source organism: Syntrophomonadaceae bacterium (assembly GCA_963665865.2). Classification (GTDB taxonomy): domain Bacteria; phylum Bacillota; class Syntrophomonadia; order Syntrophomonadales; family Syntrophomonadaceae; genus PHAA01. Next base: position 1,671,403 of record CAXXWF010000001.1, read on the forward strand.
CCCATTGTTCTAGCTAGGGTAAATAACCATATAAAAATAGTTAGACAGATAAAACTGATTGAAAGTATTGCACTATTGGATAGTGTGACAGGAATCCCTAACCGACGCAATTATGAAAGTCGTATAGATATGGAATGGTTACGGGCGGTAAGAGAAAGAACCGCGTTTTCACTTTTGTTTCTGGATATAGACTATTTCAAATATTTTAATGATAATTACGGGCATTCCAAAGGAGATGAGGCATTAAAAGCGGTCGCAAATAATATTTACAGAAACATTAGAAGACCCGCGGACTTTGCTGCTCGTACCGGAGGAGAAGAATTTGCAGTTTTGTTGCCTAATACGGAGAAAGAAGGAGCCCTAGACCGAGCTGAGTTAATCCGTGCTTCAGTTGAAGCTATGCAAATACCCCATCATTATTCTACCGTGTCTTCGGTGTTGACAATCAGTATAGGCGTAACCTGCTGTTCACCAGATCAAGAAAGTAACCTGCAAGAATTTATTAATGAAGCTGATAAAATGTTATATAGAGCTAAAAACACTGGACGCAATCAAGTAATGTGGGTTTGATCTGGAAGTAAATGGTTTTGCATAGAAGAGGAGCCGATCTATTAATGCGTTTTCGGTTTCTATTTTAAGGCAGCAAAGTTATTTATCGTCCGTTGCTCCGCCATCACCCAACACCGGTATAGCCTCTCCTAAAAAAGTCGGTTGAGGCTTGACTATTGTCAGCCAAAAATCCTTATTCCTGGCCACCGTTTCTCTCAATTCATACCCAGTCATGGCAGTCCCGTAATCATGGAGATCGGAGGGAACTCCATAGGCTTCCAGACCGAGTGCCCTAGCTATGAAAATTGCCCGTAAGAGATGGTAGCGCTGCGTTACGATAATAACCTGCTTAACTTGAAAGATATCCCTGGCTCGGTACAGACTTTCATAAGTACTGAAACCAGCATGATCCATAAATATATCTTGTCCAACCACGCCGTCATTTTTAAGGAAGTTCTTCATCGAATTTACTTCATCATAATCCTTGTGTCCATGATCTCCACTCACAATAATTTTGGGAACCTTACCTTGTTCGTATAAATCATAGCCTACTGATATCCGATCCCTAAGCATGTCCGATAGTGTTCCATCGGGTAAAACATAGGCCCCCAAAACTAGAACAGCATCAGCCTTAGGAACATCATTGGCCGGGTAAATATACTTTGCTCCAACCCGTTCAACATAATAATTAACACCCAAAAAAGTGAGGCTTAGAACAGTTAATATTATTAGTGCAAAGCCAATCATTTGCTTGCTGTATATCCGAAAGAACGATTTCATATGGTATTTTCCTTTCTAAATGACAATCGTGAACCCATATCTATTATATCCCACTGGAAGGGGACATTAATATGTTCATTCAAAGATACGCGCTATGGAATTATTTTTTGCGTTTGCTTAAGACAGGTTACAGATAAAGGCAATTAATGTTTTCTGTGTGGTTTGGCGGCGAATACGAAGTCAGATTTGTTCTTGGCAACTATCTTTTCTTCTGTATGAAGAATTTTGCCAAATTCCAAAAAATAAGAAGAGCGCTTCAGCGTTCTATTTCTTGCCCATTTCAGGAACATGGGACCAAGTAGGGGAGCGTTGGCAAGCCAAGCGAGGAGCCAGGTAGTGTTTTCTCCTTTTATTGATATAGAAATTACCTGCCAGCACTCTTGCTGATTAATATTGGATAGGGACTCCAACTCCTGATTAATTTGAGAAATAATCTCCGGAATTTTAAATCCTACAACAAATAATTCATTGCCTGCCGTATCCGCACCGATCCCCACCAGCTTTTTACTATTTTCCAGGGTAAGATCTCCAAAATAAGGACAATTATAAATGTCAGTTTGATTTAAAAAACCGTACGCAACTGCAAGTGTATCAAAAACACCCGTTTTGCCAACAAGCAATATCTTCATTGCTGCGATACTCCCTCCTTTAGACTGGCTGTTTCCACAAAAGAACATAGGGCAGGATAAGCTTTTCTTAAACCACTCACTACAAGAGGTCGTCCGAGGAAGGGCAACGAGACGGAGCGGGACAACCAGCCTCCTACCCTTAAAACATTATTTACGTATGGGGAGGTGCACAAAAACAGATATTGATCGGAAACACCATGTAAGTCCGCTATGTCATCCAATATATTTCCTAAATGGGAAGATTTTGTTCCCAACGAATAAACACTATTTCCCTGCTTATCTTTACCGATAAGTTTGATTTTCCCGAAATCTTCTGGGGTCGTTTTGTCAAGATAGGGCATGGCCATCAAATCATCACCACTGGGAAGTTTGTTAGCATTAAGTTTCCCGGCATGGATACAGGCCGCCGTAACAGATGTATGACTCCCACCATAGTCAAAATATACAATTCGTTTAATAACGCATACCACCTTTCATGCTATATTTTGCACCTTTAGCGCAAACCCTATTCTGTCGATATTAGCAACTAGAAAAAGGTCGTATTCCCAGGACCTTTAGTAAACTGTCCCTGCTTAAGCAAGTAGTATTACTTTATTTACTCTATCACCCCTAATTAGATTGTTTCATATGATGATAAAAAGATTAACTTTGAATAGAAATTCTTGCTAATCGTAATCTATTGGAAGGTAAGGACAGAATATGATTGATATAAGTATCTTTCACAAAGCTAATCCAGCTGGTGATAATCTAACCAAACTCCTTCAAGAAAACTTTGATCTGGTTGATTATGAAGAAATCAATATTGAGGACAACGCCTTCATTAAGGTAAATATTAAAAATGAACAATCAAAATATGAAAGGGTAATAAACCCTCCTCAGTCTCAGCTAAATTGCATCGATAGAAATATTATGTTTCGGATTCTCGGACAGAATGGTATATCCTATCTAAGGACTTCCAAGAGATTTATTAGAAGGTATTATGAGGTTTTGGTATTTGATATATCCATAATCTCTATTAAACAAAGAATATTGGGCAGAGTGAGAAACCCGATTCATTATATAAAACAAGTTCAATGCCTGGAGGCGGCCGAAATGAGTAAAAAGGCCGTTTATCATTTGGGGCTTAATTTTGCCATGGTCAAAATCGCACTTACTGCCAACAAAGAATATAAAGTTGTTAATGTCGACACCTCACCCCCTGTTAGATCTAAGGATCTGGAAAAGGTTATTATTAAGTTAAAAAGAATTTATCAAATTGAAGCAGTTTTAATGACTGAAAGGGAAGTGAAATTAGGGGCCGATCCAGAATTCATGTTATCCAAGAGCAGTAAAATGGTTGCAGCGTCAAGATATTTTCCCCACCACGGGAGAGTAGGATGCGACAACATTAGAACCAGTAACAAGCAGCAGCGTCCTATTGCCGAGTTAAGACCTCAACCAAGCATATCACCTCTTGAGCTAACCGAAAATGTAAAAACAGCGCTCTTTAGCGCTGCGAAAATGGCCCCTCATCGTAACATTAAATGGGTGGCAGGGAGTCAGCCTTTCAACGGATATCCAATAGGAGGACACATTCACTTCAGCAATACTAAACTTAGTTTTGCGGTTCTCAGATCACTTGACAATTTTGTGGCGATTCCTCTATGCATGATAGAAAATAACCGTTCCGCGCGTCTGCGCAGACAACGATACGGAGCTCTAGCCGATTATCGCTTAAAGAAATATGGGGGATTCGAATACCGAACTTTAGCTAGTTGGCTGGTTAGTCCAGAAATTACTAAAGCCGTATTATGCCTAGCCAAAATTGCCATAAGTTGTTACCTGGATTTAGATCAAAATTACTTGGCTAGTGTGGAAGCTCAAAGAGCGTTTTATAAAGGTAATCGGGAATATTTCAAACCTATTTTTGATGATTTATGGTCGAGAATTTCCGAAACAGATATGTATCCGCAATATGCCAATGAACTGCAAGTCTTGTGTGACATGATAAATGATGATTTGCATTGGAATGAGAAAGATGATATACGCAAGGCTTGGCAAATGATCGGCATTTTGAAGAGAAAAAAGAGTATATTTAAAAAAAGAACCATTAAAATAAAGCGGACTCATATGTCAACCTCTAGAAATACCCGTAGGCGAAGCGTCCACTCGCGAAACGTCCGCTCAAGAAACGTTCAGTCGAGAAGTAGTGCTGTTGCTTCGCGACCATCGCATAATACAGTTGTTGCCCGGTTATCTGAATATCGTAACAGCAGGAATAGAGCAGCAGTGAGTCCAGGGAACCAGATTGGTAATCGCCGGTTCAATTCTCAAAGAAACAGCTCAAGATCATCTTATACTATGAATTTTTAATAATAATAAGGGAACCGCGACAGTTAAAAATTAGGATATAATTATGGTAATCAATAATTGATAATCATTAAGAGCAATATCCAGTCATAAAAGGGGGGGATTATCATAAGAATATCTGAAAATGTTATGCAACTGGGAAACCGTCACTTCAACTATTTTATTGTAGGGCAGGAAGAAAGCGCTATCATTGAATGTGGAGTGACCGGCGGCGTCATTAGTCTGAGCCGGCAGTTGGCGCAATTGCAAAAAAAAATCTTGGTTCGTTATCTAATCGCCTCCCATGCCCATTTTGATCACGTTTGTGGTATTCCGGACCTGCGTGCCTTATACCCTGGAGCCAGTGTCTTGGCCAGTGCAGAAGCTCAAAAGGTGCTTGGTAAAACTAAAATAGTCCAAAACTTCTTTGCGCAGGATGAAAAAATGTCTGCGGTCCTGGTGGCTGAAGGCATTCTTGAGGCAATCCCTATATCTGCTCAACCCGAGGCAATTAAGATTGATCAGATTATCGGAGAAGGAGAGGATATTCATTTGCAGGGAGGGATAAAAATTCGGGTTATCGAGGCTCCTGGTCATAGTCCTTGTAGTTTGGCCTTCTATTTGCCGCAGGATAAGGTCATGTTTGTATCTGATGCAGGCGGGTTTCAAATATCCGACGACAGCCTTTTCCCGATATTTTTTCAGGGATATGAATTATATCTGGAAACCCTCAAAAGATTAAGGGGATTTCCTACCCGGGTATTAGCAATACCCCACGAAAGGATTTGGTTTCAGGGGGAAGTACAGGCCTTTTATGACCGGGCCATAAATACAGCCCAGGATGCTCACGCCAATATTGAGAAAATGTTGGACAAAGGAATGGCTGAAGAAGAAATTAAACGCAATTTATTTTTATATTACTATATAGGTAATTTAAGGATATATACACCGGAAAATATCACTACCTGCGTTGAACTGCTGCTCCGTCGGGTTAAAGAGGACCTGATTAGTTGATGAACAGATCTCTTTTCACAAAACGAGACCGGGCCAACCGATATAACAGTTTTGATCGGTTAAGCCATACAATATGGGAACCGTTCTTTTTGTTTTTCAACATTTCGTCGACCAGAAAACGGGCAACTGTCTCAGGTTTATCACCTAATATATTAAATATCCTTTTAGTATTATTGGGAAGTCGGTCAAGCAATAGTCTATTTCTGTGACGTAGAAGGATTATATAAAATAGTGTCGAAATTTTAAAATTAACATAAAATGAGCTTTCTCGATGCTGGAGAGGACAAATATCTTGAAACCTTTACATATGTTTAAATGTTGGAAAAATGTCGTACTACCTATAGCATTAATGCTGTTTTGGCTGGGAGGAATTAACCTAACGGCTTGCGCCGAAACAGCATTAATCAATTTTGATGTCATTAATGTTCGATCAGGACCAAGTAATTCATATGATATCATAGGCAGCTTAAATAATAATACGAGTGTTAATATTCTGGAGCGCAGCAACGGCTGGATAAAGATGTCCTCAGGGAGTTTGACCGGCTTTATACCTGAATCATTAACCAGGCATGGCCAGGCAGCACTTCAATTGCCGCCGATAAAGGTATATATGAACGGCAATTTGATATCTTTTGACGTAATCCCCATCTCAGTAAATGGATGTTCCTTGGTGCCATTAAGAGCAATTCTTGAGAATATCGGTGCCACCATAACTTGGGATGACAGCAGCCAAACAATAACCGTTCGCAAATCTGCTACAACCATAACTTTAACCATAGGATCGCTTACTCCTACCATCAATGGTCAGATTACCAACATGGATGTTCCTGCTCAAATTGTGAACGGAAGAACTTTGGTCCCTTTACGCTTTATAGTAGATGCTTTGGGCTGTAAAACCACTTGGGACGGAGAAAAACGTGTTATATATATCTTATGTAGTGTAGACCCTGTTGAAAAGATAACCGTCGTTACTATATCCGCTTCCGATGTGAATATACGCAGCGGGCCTTCTATATCATCGGTTGTTGTCGGATTGGTACCTAACGGTACCATGTTAGCCTATGTAGGGGAAAAAGACGGCTGGTATCAGGTAATGTATCATGGGCAGTCAGCATGGGTGGCGGGCTGGCTGGTTACCGGTCCTACTACGACTACGTCCTCTCTCAGCTTGGAAGAGGCTACGCTTCTTCCTGTACCATCTACGCATCAAGACTTTGTCCTGCAGATGAAGCCCTATGCTGAAACGACCAGTAAAGAAACCGCCCTGCCGATAAATTTCCTGCTGGCGCAGTGGGCGGAAGAGTCGGGGTTTGGAACGTCAGCCTTAGCCCAATATTATAATAACTTTGCTGGACTTAAGGATTCTAATAGTGGAGGGTTTAAGAAATATGGATCACCCGAAGAATTTGCTCTAGATGTAAGCAATTTGTATACCCAACATTCTAATTATAACCAGCTTCTGGCTGATGCAAGGGCTGGCGCTCCTATCCAAACCCTTCTTAACGATCTAACGGCTTGTCATTATGCGAGTTCAGCCACTTACGGTGAAAAAATTAGAAAACTATATCTTCCAGAGATAGATTCAGCTCTAGCAAATATAAAATAAGCTGCAGCCTCTTTTGCCCTGGCCTAATGCTTCACTACTAATCCAGCACTTCCATAATTAATTAGCTCCATAACCTAAATGTATCCAAGAAAATACTATCATAAATAAATAAAGAATTCACTAGATAACCCATTTGTACGCTTTGAAGTAATGGGTTCTATTCAAATGTTAATACCGTTTGTGTGGATTCGAGTTATTGTAATTAACCTCGACCATGTTCCATAATATAAATGAGCACATCTTTATACATATAGTAATGACATATTTGCTTGATATTGGCCTATGAAAGAATGATGAATTAATGACACCGACCAGCATAGCGATCTTATTAATATTGGCAATTATAACTGGGCTTGTTTTTGCCTTATCAAACGGTCTTCATGACGCAAGTTCGGTTGTAGCCACATTTATTGCCTGCGGAGCGGCAACCCCCCAGCAAGCAATTGTATTAGCGTCGTTTTTCGGGCTTCTGGGTGCAATTCTGGGCGGAAATGCAGTGGCCGATACCATATCTAAAGTTATTGATTTACCTGTTCAAACCTCTCTCCTGGTCATACTATTGGCTGCGATACTTGGAGCTGTAGTATGGAACTTGGTTACATGGAGACTTGGACTACCATCGAGTTCCACCCATGCCCTAATAGGCGGTATTATTGGATCTGTTTGGGTTTCAGCAGGATATGGTCATATCTTGTGGGGATGGAGTGAATTAGTTGGTAAAAACCACGAGATAATGGGGATTGTAAAGGTAGTAGCCGCATTAATATTTTCCCCATTGCTTGGCTTCTGTGCAGCATTTGTGCTTGGTAAAGTTACGAAACTTTCATTCAGAAATGCCCCTTACTCCTTAAATATATGGTTAAAAAGAGTGCAGTGGGTGCTGGCTTCATTACTGGCATTCAGTCACGGGTCCAATGATACCCAGAAAATTATTGGGATTATAGCCTTAGCTTTAGCGGCTGGAGGCGGTGCCATCTTGGAAAACGCACCGCTTTGGGTGCGAGTTTGCGGCGGACTTGTAATGTTTATGGGAACAATGATTGGAGGCTGGACAATTATGAAAACCATTGGCCGGGGGATATTCACTTTACGACCGATTCATAGTGCTAATTCTCAATTTGCCTCAGTAGTCGCCGTGTCGATCGCAACATTGGTGGGAGCACCTGTTTCTACAACCCATGTGGTTGTCGGCAGTGTCATGGGGGTTGGTGCAGCTGATGAATATAAGATGGTTAATTGGGGGATAGCCAGGGAAATAGTAATCGCCTGGTTCGTTACCATTCCGTTTTCGGCTTTGGTCTCTGCCATAATATATCTTTCGATAAACACGTTTTTTCGAACAGTTTGAGGGAGGAAAGTATGGGCAAAATGAAATTTATTGATAGAATGTTTCCAGTTAAATATGATTTCTATAAAATGCTGGATGAGCAAACGAAATTAAATGCCGCCGGTGTTAAGTCATTATTAATGTGGATGAACAGTGGGGCTGAGTCTGACAGCAAAGCCTTGATTGAACTAGCCAAACAGGCAGATGAAGTAAGAATGGATATGGAAAAGAAATTAGTCGAAGCTTTTACAACACCTTTTGATAGACAAGATATTTATTCTATTTCTGTTGAGATGGATAGAATAATGGAATATGCAAAATCTACTCTGATTTCAATGCAGGCATTCGAAGTGGAGCCCAACGATACCATCCTTAGAATGGGCGAAAAATTAAAAGAGGGTACCGATATTCTCTCTGAATCTGTGTCAATCTTGCCAGAAGATCTACGCAAAGTTGAGCAGAATATCGTTAAAATGCGAGGCATTTATCTTGCCATAGAAAAACTATATAGAGATGGAATGGCCGTTGTTTTTAAGAGCAGTGACCCCATCGATGCACTTAGGAAAAGGGAGATTTACCATCATATCAAAGATGCCTCGTCCAATTTAGACCATGCAGTTGATGTATTACATAGAATAGTCGTAAGGCTAACCTAATGCACAGATGTTACCATAATTGCCATCCTAGTCTTTTTGCAGTTTAAGGTAGTAAGACCGTTGGCGCGGTCCGTCAAATTCACAGAAATATATACCCTGCCAAGTCCCTAATAGCAGCTTGCCATCGGTTATAGGGATAAGTTGACTGCATCCAATAGTGCTGGCTTTTAAATGGGCCGCTGAATTTCCCTCACAATGTCTGTAATCCGAACAGGTTAGGGGATATACCTTATCCAGGGTTATTAATATGTCATGCACCACATCGGGGTCGGCATTTTCGTTAATGGTAACGCCTGCAGTTGTATGGGGACAATAAACCAAAACCATTCCTTCCTCAACTTTATTTTGCGTGATAATCCGTTGAACTTGATCGGTGATATCAATCATCTGATCATGTTTGGTTGTGCGTAATTGAACTTTATGTATCAAAATTTTTTGCTCCCTTAAGCTTTCTACTTACACTCCAAGATTTTTCCTCACTTCCATCATAAAGCCAAGGTAGTTAATAACGCAAATGGTCCTTGCTAAAAATTGCGCTATGGCCGACAGCACAGGCTAATGCATTATTTCGAAAGGAAAAGGGTATTACCCAAGAACAACTGGTTCAATTATCGCCAGAAAAATAAGCTAAAGTAAAGTAATCTAAAACGGCTTCTCATTTAATCATCTGTATTTATAATAAAATATGGCCAGTTCCGTTCTACTCCGCAGTTTAAGTTTTTCCAAAATCACGCTGATACTATTGCGCACGGTTCCCTCGCTTAGGAACAAGCGACCGGCGATTTCTTTGTTGTTTAACCCGTCTGCAATGAGGGTAATGATTTCCGATTCCTTCTCGGTAATTTCGTGTTTTACCATATTAGGTTTATTGCTCCTGATTAACGATGGAATTTTCGCAATGATATCCTCTCCGAACACACTCTGACCAGCATTGACAGCTTTCAGAGATGGAACGATGCTTTCATAATTCTGCTTTAAGAGGTAGCCTCGAGCACCAATTTTGAGGGCGGTGATGATGTATTCATCATCGGCAAAGGTGGTAAGGAAAAGAACCCGGGCATCTGGATATTGACCTAAGATGATTTCACCTGCCTCTAATCCGCTCATGATGTCCATTCTGATATCCATCAGCAAAATATCAGGTTGTAAGTCTTTAAAAAGCGCAACCGCCTCATTACCGCTATGCCCCATACCCAGCACCTGCATATCTGGATCGGCTTCGATAATAGTTTTTAGTGAGGTACATACCAGTTTATCATCATCCACGATTACGATTTGCATAAGAACCCTCCTTGGGAACCGAAATAAATACGACAAACCCGTTTTCGTTGCTGATATTAACATTGCCGCTAAGACTATTTACCCGGTCCATAATATTTTTGAGCCCGATTCCATTCTCTGGATTCAGGCCATTTTTTGTGCCGTTATCTTTCACGATCAGCTGGTATAGGGCAGGGTGTTCCCGCAAGGTGATGCGTACCTGGCTGGCATCAGAGTGCTTCATTATATTTGATAAAGCTTCTTTGATAATTGCGATAAAAGCGTACTTAATCTTTTTATCCGTACCACCCTCAATATCATAGTCAAGTGAGATAGGGCAAAAACCAAATTCATTTATAAGTGCATTGGTTTCGGTATATAAATCCAATGACTCATCATGCAAGTCATGGACGCTATCTCTAATATTGTTCATGCCCCCTGACAGTGTACTCTTGAGTATGCTTAAACTCACTTTAAACGCTTCATCCTGACACCTAGCCATTAAAGCTCCGATTTGCAGAATAGAACTGGAAAGCAGATGCCCAACACTGTCATGGATCTCCCGCGCAATTCGATTGCGTTCCTGCAGGGTAGCCAGATTTATCTCATAATCCTGTCTTTCCAGCAGCTCTTGGTTCTTGCCTTCCAGTTGCAGGGAGAATTCTTTCGCACTATCCCTGAGCTGAATATATTCAAGCTGAGTCTTTTCAGAGCTGGTCGTCCGATATTTCATTAACCCGGCCAATACAATGAATAGAACGAGCAAAAATTGCGTGATGGAGGAAAACCTTGAAAAGTTGACGGCCAGTGGTATAGCTGCTAGGAACACCAGCCCCTGCCATTTTAGCAAAAGTATGTCATAGCAGATTAATGGCATAAAAAAGAGGAGATCAGGGAAATAAACACAAGCGACAATGTACATAACAAAGCTTATCAGTCTAAAATAATCACTGTCGAAGAAGCTATTTACAGAGCTGCAAATTATAGCTGTTATCACCGCCACGATGACATAGACATCTGCCGTATTTTGAATGTAAAAGACAAGACAAAAAAGAAAGATTACCAGCTTGTCTATCAGTTTACTCATATTATTACTGTATTGGCTCCTTTCATGTTTGACATAAGGCAAAGACCATCTTAAAAGCGAAGTTGAATTACCATTAAATGCTAGCATACATAACAAGCCTTCTCAAGCCAAGTCCGATGATGGTCGAAAACGTCCATACATGAAGAGAAATATTACATTTGTCACATCATATTCGGAATGAAATCACTTATGATCAAAGCAGATAGGCGGTATGATAATGTTAACCAAACAACAGGAGGCGACTGCATGGTAGTCAAAGTCAATAATCTGGTGAAAAGATACGGTGATCTGATTGCCCTTGACCACTTTAATCTAGAGGTTAGGGAAGGAGAGATATTCGGTCTTTTAGGTCCAAACGGATCTGGCAAGACAACGGCGATAAACTGCATTCTAGCTCTTCTGAAATATGATAAGGGCACAATTGAGGTGTTCGGCCAGGCTATGTCGCCTGATGCTTATAATATTAAACAAGAGATCGGCATCATCATGCAAAATGTAGCGGTTTTTAATGAGTTAACCGTACAGGAAAACATTAATTACTTCTGCGGCCTTTATATATCGGATAAGAAAAAGCGCGCGGGCCTGGTCGATGAAGCCATTGAGTTCGTAGGTCTGAATGATTTTAGGAAATTCTATCCTCGCAAACTCAGCGGCGGACTGCTGCGCAGACTCAACATCGCCTGTGGAATCGCTCATCAGCCCAAACTGATCATCATGGATGAACCAACCGTAGCCGTTGATCCGCAGAGTCGCAACAATATTTTAGAAGGCATCCAGAAGCTAAATAGGCAGGGAGCTACCGTAATTTATACCAGCCATTATATGGAGGAGGTCGAGCAGATCTGTACCCGAATTGCCATCATGGACAAAGGCAAAATCGTCGCAACGGGTACTAATGACGAGCTCAAAGGTATGATCAAAGCTGGTGAAAAAATAACTGCCGAAATTTTTGGCTTGGACAATCGGCAAATTGAAAATATCAAAAAACTACCCCATGTCAGTTCGGTCGAATATAACGATAATATGCTCGTTGTAAAGTCAGAGCGAGACAAAAACAACCTGGCTGTGGTCCTTGAATCCTTAAAATCGAACGACATACCTTATGGCAGGATCTATTGCGAACTGCCCACCCTCAACGATGTATTTCTTGAAATAACCGGCAAACAGCTCAGAGATTAAGGAGGCGGGTACAGCATGTTTTTTCACATCTTCGTCAACCGCTGCAAATGTATGATCCGGGATAAAGAGTTGATGTTTTGGACCTTGATGTTTCCGATTGTGCTGGCCAGCCTTTTTGGGCTGACCTTGAAAAACACATCAAGTGAAGATATGTTTAACAAAATCAATATAGCAGTTGTGGACAACGCTGAATACCAACGTAATACTGCATTTCAATCCGCGTTGTCAGCTGTGTCAGATGCAATTCATTCAGGTGATAGCAGCTTATTCAATGTCACTCTCTCCACCCCTGAACAGGCTGCTGAGCTGCTGAAAAACAACAAAATTGCTGGATATATCGTATTTGATGGCGAGGCCCAACTGGTAGTTAGAGAATCAGGTATAAGTCAGACCATCATCAAAGAGTTTTTGGATGACTATACACATAGATACACCACAATATCAACCATCGTCAAACAGAATCCACATGCCCTACCAACGCTTATGGCATACGCGATGGAAAACCAGAACTATCTTAAAGAAGTGTCGCCCACCCAGGCGGAGCCCAATACCACGTTGAACTATTACTATGCGCTGGTCGCCATGGCCTGCCTGTACGGAAGCTTCTGGGGTATAAAAGAGGTATCCGCCGTCCAGGCTAATCTTTCCCCCCAGGGTGCAAGGGTCAGCCTGGCACCCACGCATAAACTCAAGATATTTGGATATTCCTTGTGTGCCGCCGCAATCGTACATTTGGTATCAATTTTTATCCTTATAGCCTATTTAAGTCTTGTTTTGAAAGTAGATTTCGGGAGCGATCTTTTATATGTTCTGCTTGCCTGTGTTGCAGGAAGTTTGATGGGTGTCTCGATGGGTGCCTTAATTGGTGCCTTGATTAAAAAGAGTGAAGGCATTAAATCTGCAGTGCTGGTTTCTGTATCGATGATATTTTCGTTCTTAGCGGGTCTTATGATGGTGGATATGAAGTATATAGTGACCCATGCCATCCCAGTCATGGCTTACATCAATCCCGCTAACTTGATAACTGATGCTTTTTATTCATTATACTATTTCGATACCTATAGCAGATATTTTATGAATATCGGACTACTCTGCGGGTTTACCGTTATCTTTTATCTTATTGTTTACTTGGTATTAAGGAGGCAGCGTTATGCAAGTTTATAAAGCATATTTTAGGATTATTAAACAGAATTTGCCGGAAATATCGATATATATCTGCATCTTTCTGCTAATCACAGTCATGCTTACGTATTTCGGTGGTGATAGAACCAGCCATGGTTTTAACGAGACGAAGACCAATATTGCTTTTATCAACGATGATCAAGGAGCTGCGCTTGCAGCTGGTCTCAGAGATTACCTGAATCAAAATGCAAATATCATCAACATTGCTAACAATGAAGAGAGCCTGCAGGACGCTCTGTTTTTCAAGAAGATTGAGTACATCGTAAAAGTTCCCGCAGGTTTTTCGCAGAGCATCTTCAACGGTAAAAACGAAGTGAAGATTGAAAAGACATCCATTCAGAATTCTCAAAGCAGCGTCTATCTGGATTCCTTGATAAATAGATATTTGGGCACAGCCAGCCTTTACTTGCAAAATATGCCGGGTATAAGCGATTCGGAATTACTCGGTTATGTGCAAAGCGATCTTGATTACCAAACCAGCGTACAGGTTATGAACTATGGCAGAACAACAGATAGTAAGGTTACAACTTATTATACTTACCTGGTTTACGCGATGATAATAATTATCTTCCTGGGCGTCACTTCGATTATGATGGCTTTTAACGATAAAGATATTAAAATGAGAAATCTGGGATCACCACTAAAATCGTTCAGTATAAATATGCAATTATTCCTGGGGAATCTGAGTTTTGCTATGATTGTTTGGATTATTATAGTTACTATAGGTTTTTTAATCTCAGGTCAGGCTGCCTTTGATTTGAATAGTGTATTGATGTATGTTAATTTACTTTGCTTTTCATTTGTCTGTCTTAGCCTTAGCTTCCTAATCGGTAATCTTATCGACAGCAGATATGCGCGGCAAGCAATTGCTAATGTATTAGCTCTGGGGCTTTGCTTTATAAGTGGGGTGTTTGTGCCGCAACAGTTGTTAGGCAAGACCGTCAGCTATATTGCCAGCTTTACCCCAACCTATTGGTACGTAAAAGCCGTTAATGACATTGAAAAACTGGTAGCCATTAATGCCACCAATGTTACCCCAATTATTAATAGTATGCTGATACAGCTGGGGTTTGTGGTAGCATTACTGACGGTTGCACTTGCTATCGCCAAGCAAAAGCGGGTGAGTAACTAATCATGATTGGCCGGGTAAAAATGGACTAATGTACTCATGTTGTAAATTATCTACCCTGGATAATCCTTTCTCTATTTCCACCCAATCGTGTTAACTATCCCTCTTTTAATTTTATGAAACTCACGAAAAACTTATTGACCCATAAATGGTATCTTGTTACAATATATACTAACGAACGGTAGTTAGCATATATTGTAGAAGGAGTAAATATTGAAATGATTATTAAAACGAAAGAAAAGATTAAACAGATAGCTCTTTCTCTTTTTGCCCAAAAAGGCTATGAAGGCACCAGTATGAGCGATATAGCCGATGGAGTAGGGATCAACAAAGCTTCAATTTACAACCACTATAAAGGAAAGGAGGATGTATATTTAGCTGTTTATCAAGATGTAGCCAGTAAATATGAAAGATTGCTAAATCGCTTAATAAAAGAATCAGAGAATATGGAGATCCAGGATAAACTGCTGTATATGTTTAAAGAATATATCCTTTTCTATTATAAAGATTTGCATATTTCGTTATTTTGGACCCAATCTTTGATTCTAACTCCACCGGAGATACGCAACAAATTGTATATAGACATCTTGAAACGTGAAGAACCTTTTGAAAAGAAGATGTTAGAGATACTTGGGGAAGGAATGCAGCGAGGAATAATTCGCCGGGATATTCCTTCCAAGATGCTCGTCTCTTATCAAGCCATGCGGGATGGTCTGCTGCTCAGGATGAGGATAGTCCCTGAATTATCGGGGGAATGGATTGAGGTATTTTGGAAAGACTTCTGGCTGGGTATACAAGAAAGAAATGACGGTAGTAACGATCGCGAATTGGTTCGAGATGGCGTGAATCTCGAAAATGGTTTAAATCCGCAACCTTCAGCGGAAAGGATGTACACCTCCATATGCTTGATCTGTAAAAAAGAATTCGGGATTCCGTTTTCTGACTATCGCTACAAAGACATTAAATACAAACGCGATGCCCATCATGTCTGCGATGATTGCGGCAAGCTGGTGCAGAAAGAATGCCAGATAATGACCGGACTTTCACCGGAAATGCTGGATATTTGGGAAAATCTCATGCGTTCTATGAAATAGTTTAACACTCGACGATTTTAAGTGGGGATGAAAGGAGTAGACATACATGAAGAGTGCTAAGGAGTTTAAGCTCATTGAGTGCGGTGGTACTCCCTATGAGATAGGCCGGCAGTGGGGTGAAGGGTGCAGAGAAAGCATTTTGAAGGCTTCAGAGAACGCTTTTAACGGAATGAGCTTTATGTATCAAGCCAACAGGGAACAAGTCATTGCCAAGGCTACGAAGTTTCTTCCTTTAGTTCAAGAGTTTGATCCATATCTGATTGATATTATGAGGGGGCAGGCTGATGCTACTGGGCTCAGCTTTGAAGAAATATTTACTCACAAGTGCATGAATGAATTGACTTTTTACTACAACGGCAAAATTATAGGTTTATGCACCTCTTTTGCGGCAACCGGCAAGGCAACTGAAGACGGGAAAACAATCCTGGGCCAGAACATAGATTGGCTGGTTGGAGCCCCGATAGATTTACTTAAAATTAATCACTCCAATGGCCTCGTACAGTTCATTTTAAGTTTTGCAAATTCCAGTGAATGGACTTTTTCCTCAGCTGGGTTTGGTATGTGTGTCAATGCTACCTTAGCGCAAGATTACTCTTTTAATATTCCTTTAGCCTGTTACCTTCCCAGAGTGATGAGGCAGAAGGGTATCGACGATGCATTGGACCTTCTAAAACAGGCGGCCCGCGGTCTGGGTTACTATCATATGGCTGACGCTAACGGGCAAATGTGTGGTATTGAAAGCATTCATAATGATTTCGAAATAATTAATCCGGAAAAAGATATGCTGCTGCACTCCAATCATTATATTACCGAACGTTTCAAAGCCGGTGATACAGCCTCTGTATTTCAACCTGACAGCTACCCTCGTTTAGATAAAATGCACAGCTTCATGAACCAGCATTATGGTCACATAAATACTGAAATAGTCAAAGAAATCCTGGCTGACCACGACCATCATCCCAATTCTATATGCCGGCACGTTGATCACACCGTCCCAATTTCATCCATAACACTTGCATCATTTATCATGGTACCCGCCGAAGGGGCCATTTATATTGCCTGCGGTAATCCATGCGAGTATCAGTACACCCGGTATGAATTTTAAAGTCCTGTTTCTCTTATCATTTGCTTAGGGGTTAGTAAAGAGGTGATAAATATGTACACTACCATATGCTTGATCTGTAAAAAAGAATTTACGATACCGTTTTCTGATTTTCGGTATAAGGATATCAAATATAAACGGGATAAACATCATTGCTGCGATAAATGCGGCAAAATGGTTCAGGAGGAATGCCAGAAAATCACGGGGCTGACTCCAGAGATGATCGATATTTGGGATGCGATTCTTTCCAAATACAACAAATTATAATATTACCGAACCCATCGGAAATTAAAGAGCTATACTTCAGCAACCGCCCGGATAACTTTTATGCCTGTGAAAACACTCATTTAGCCTGTGCGGTTGTCAAATAGTCCTAAATTGTACTAATACTAGCGGTCTCTGTATTTGATCAACACTGGCATTAACCTGGCTGGCTGTGCTATAGCCCGGAATTAGGAGGTAAAAATTATGGGGAATGCTGCAATCTCAAAGTCTAAAGCGTATATAATGCCGCTTATCATGATGGCCGGGCTGGGACTGGTTTTGTTTCTTCCCGCCGGCACCTTGAGGTACTGGCAAGCCTGGGTCTATTGGACTACATTTTTAATTCCCACCCTTTTCATTACCATCTATTTCTTCAAAAGAAGCCCCGAATTACTGGCGAGGCGATGGCAGAGTAAAGACCAGGAAACGGTAAAGAAAATACCTGCTTTCTTAAACTTGTTTTTACTCTCTTATATAATCCCTGGATTTGATTTTCGCTTTCATTGGTCAACGGTGCCGGTTTGGGCGGTGGTTATGGCTGATCTTATAGTTTTCCTGGGCTACGTTTTGATCATCCTGGTTTTTAAGGAAAACAGCTACACTTCAAGCAATATAACAGTTGAGAATGAGCAAAAGGTTATATCAACCGGCCCCTACGCCAAAATACGTCATCCCATGTACGCGGGAATGTTGCTAATGGTGTTATTTGCTCCCCTGGCTTTGGGTTCCTATTGGGCTGTAATACCGAGTCTTCTTTTCATACCATGGACGGTCATCAGGATCAAAAATGAAGAGGATTTGTTGCTAAGAAATCTTCCCGGATACCGGGATTATTGCACAAAGACCCCATACCGTTTAATACCATCGGTTTGGTAACAATCTCGACTTTATATAGGCATTATTTTTTGTCTTAAAAGAGAAAGGGTTTTTAAAATGGAAGCGAGCATATTGGAAAATGGGATTCCCACTTCATTGCCGGTAACTGGATTTGATCGAATCTGTTATTTACTAGGGTATGGATACTACAATATGCAAATCCAGGCGGTCATTACATTCGATCAACACCTAGATACAGATGTTCTAAAAAAAGCGGTTAGATTATCTTTGGATGCTGAACCGGTATTGCGATGCCAGTTTATTGAAAGTGATAAACAACCTTATTGGCAACCCTTTGAAAATCCAGACGAAATCCAGTGGTTTGAGTTTGTACAAAATGATAGTAAACAAGTGGCAATTGAACAGTTCTTGAAAAGCCCGTTTTATTGTGAAGAGCAAATGCTGAGTGTCCAATTAATTCGGGTCAATGATAATGATACCCTTTGTGTGAAAATCTCTCACGCCTGTTCTGACGCAGGAGGGCTTAAGCAATATTTGCAGTTGCTGGCCGAAATATATTCAGGCTTACTAAAGGACTCCCGTTATAAACCTGAGCCGAACACAAAGCGCCGACTGGACCAGAATAGTTATTTTGAGGCGCTGGGTATTAAGGAGCCACTGGCATTACTGGATCTCCATACCCAGCCTCTGCCCGCTACCTGGGCCTTTCTCTATTATGGTGTTGAATCAGGGGAAATGCATATTTCCATGCGTCGTTTTGCTGGTGAATCCTTTGATAGAATTAGAGCATTTGGCAAAACTCATGCAGTAACCATCAATACTATAATTCTAACCTCATTTTTTAGAAGTATGTTTCAACTGTTGAACCCACCGGCCGGGGATGACCGGGAGATCTGTATAACCATGGATCTGCGGAGGTCTTTTAAAACCGATCCGTCTCAGGATATTTGCAACCTGTCGGTAACAACAACTTCAAGAATCTACCGAGTGGAGGAAGAGGCTTTCCTAGGGACGTTAAAAAGGGTATCCAAGTCTATTGATGAATTAAAGCATGCTCAACCAGAATTGTCCCAAGCCGTGATGATTGAAGCACAAGAGGCCATAGAATATTCACAACTACGTGCTTTTTTTCAAGCAGCCAGACCCAAGGTTTTAGAAACTGGCAAGCTTCCTCCAACCTTAACTAATATGGGGATTATCAGTCCATTGCAGTTTGGACAAATCACTGCCAATGATGCTTATCTGGTTCCGCCAACTATTTATGCACCCGGTTTTGGCCTGGGGGTTAGTACCTACAATAGAATCCTGACCCTGTTAGTCAGCTATTGTGAGCCATCACATAGGACCGAAGATGTTAATTCGTTGTTGGACTTCATGATTATGGAACTAAACGCTCTTTAGGGATACGCAATGGGGAAATCCTACTTATCACATTTAGTGTTAAATGAGAACAGGGGTTTTTATATATAAAAGGGGTACACCTGACAATTATGCCGACCGACCGTTCGGTCAATATTGAGGAGAGGTGATGAGAGATTTTGATAGATCACAGGGGAAAAGTTGCTGTCATTACCGGAGCGGCTAGCGGACTGGGGTTGGGGATAGCTCGATCCTGTGCCTCTCGGGGGATGAAGCTGGCATTAGCTGATATTCAAGATTCCGAACTTGAAAGAATTGCAGGGGAGATGCATAAAAAAGGTTTGGACGTATTGGCTCTGACCACTGACGTAGCTGAGGTTGATAATATGGAATGGCTGGCCCACCGGGTTTATCAACGTTTTGGCGATGTACACTATCTGTTTAATAATGCGGGTGTTCTTGGTAAAACCTCCATGCTTGATGCAATGTTAAAGGATTGGGAATGGATCATTGGGGTAAATATGTGGGGAATTATACACGGGGTCAGGGCATTTGTTCCCCGAATGCTGGCTGGCGGAAAGGAGGGCCGCGTTATTAATATCGCCGGGGGAGCAGGATTTTTATCCGCCCCCGGTCTGGGCATATACCGTATGACTAAACATGCTGTGGTGGCTTTGTCGGAATCTTTGTATCATGAACTCGCAATTATCGGATCCGATATAAAGGTATCCGTGGTTTCTCCAGCCTTTATCAAAACCGGTATAATGGGAGCGGAGAAGAACCGGCCATCCCGGCTGCAGAATATTGCCGGAACTCCAGTAAACAATCCGGGGGAAGAAGCGATATTGGGTTTCTTTAACCGGCAGGTAAATAACGGACCAGAGCCGGAGTCAATTGCTGAAGCTATCTGGGCAGGGATTGACAGCCAGAAGTTTTATATCTTTGCTCCCTCCCTGTCCGAGGATCTCTTTACCCGAAAGGCTATGCAACTCCGGTTTGATGCAATTATAGCCGAGGAAAACCCAGTTAACCCTTTTGTCGGCACCTCTTGTGACTAACCTGGGTCTAGAGTCGATAACGAACAAACAGACTGGATTCTGAAATCACTGAGAAAGTTAGGAGGGTATGAATGAAAGAGAATAAAGTCAGTTTTCCCGCATCGATAATAGCCTGGTGTCGAGCCTATCATGCGGTGCACGATGACCCCAAGATATTTGATGACTTTTTGGCTGATCACTTGCTTACAGAAGAGCAACGCAAATACTTCGACAAGATAACATTTAGGTCTATAAAGGTAACCTATTATTTAGGCTCCCGAAAGATTGTTCCCTCCATTATAAAGTTTTTACTTCCCCAACATATTAAACGTACTATAGAGGCTATTGGTCCCAAGGACTTGAACGTAATCTCCAGCCTATCGTCGGCCTTGGATTGGTATATGCATGCTACCGGAGCTCCTGCATTGGCAGTTAGCAGGGCACGGTATACCGAAGACTGTCTAGGGGAGGCTGTCAAGACGGGAGTCAAGCAGTACGTGATCTTGGGAGCGGGGATGGACACCTTTGCCTTCCGGTGCCCGGAACTGATGGAGAAGCTTCAGGTGTTTGAGGTGGACCATCCGATTACCCAAGCTTTTAAACGACAACGCCTTGTCGAATTGGGTTGGGAGATTCCCAAGCAATTATATTTTGTTCCGGTAGATTTCACGCGCCAGAGACTTGATGAAGCGCTTATGAATTCATCGTATGACCCGAAAGCCTTGGGTCTCTTTAACTGGCTGGGTGTCACCTACTACCTGCCCCGTGAAACTGTATTTAATACCCTGCGCACAGTTGCAAGTATGGCCCCCAAAGGCAGTACGATTATTTTTGATTACCTGGATACCGATGCATATGATCCAGCCAAAGTAGCTCCACGGGGACAGTGGTTAAAGATGTCTCTAATAGGTGCGAAAGCGAAATCCGGGTTTGACCCGTCGACGTTGTCTCACGACCTTGCCACTTTAGGGCTGCGTTTTAAGGAGAATCTAAGCCCTTCAGACATTGAAGCACTCTACTTCCAGGGACACCCAGGCAACTACCATGCCCAGGAACATGCCCATTTTGCCTGTGCGGTGGTTGAATAGGCCAAGAGATCGATCTTCAATGGGAGCTAAACGATTAATGAATAACTGGAATGAGACACAATGACGCCAGCATGCCACTCTCTAAGTTTTGATGCCTTATATTAATATGGAAAATCAATATGGGGATTCCAATAGGATTCTTGGAATCTAGAAGCGATAAATCAGGGGGGATTCTATGGAAGATAACGCGAACCGTCTGGGCCAAGCAAAGATATCCAAATTACTCTGGCATTTTTCTCTGCCTGCTATAATAAGCACCGTGGCCAGTTCCATCTATGTCATCATAGATAGAATTTTCATAGGACAGGTGGTGGGTGCTGACGCAATTGCTGGCATGTCAGTCACGATGCCGATCTCCTGTATTATACTGGCATTTGGTATGTTGGTGGCAATGGGTTCAGGTGCATTGGTTTCAATCCGCTTGGGAGAAAACAAGCGTGATGAAGCGGAAGTTGTTTTGGGCAATGCAGTGACTCTCGTATTTATAATTTCCATAGTTACCACCTGCTTGTTTTTGGTTTCTCTAAATAGAATACTAATTGTTTTCGGTGCTAGTCCTGCTATACTGCCATATGCGAGGGAGTTCATTCAAATCATTCTATTGGGATCAGTTTTCCAGTATATCGTATTTATCCTTCCAACTATGATGCGCGCAGAGGGCAATCCCCGTAAATCCATGAATATTACGTTAATTAACGTAGGAGTGAACATTGTCCTTGACTATGTTTTTATATATCTTTTCGGTTGGGCGGTCAGAGGGGCTGCCATTGCAACCGTTATATCACAGGTTGTTTCTTCCACCTTGGTATTCCGACATTTTTGCGGCCCATACAGCCTGCTGCACCTCCGATTGATTAATTTGCGGCTTAGGCCGGAGATTGTTAAAAGAGTAGCAGCCATCGGCATGGCTCCATTTAGCATGCAATTGGCGGCTAGCGTGGTGATAACCTTGTACAACCAAAACCTGGCTCGCTATAGCGGCGATGTTGGCATCGGAGCTTTCGGGATCATTAATTCCATTACCATGTTTTTGATTTTGCCCGTTATAGGCATTATTTTGGGGGCTCAGCCTATCATAGGGTTCAACTACGGGGCCAGGCTATACGATAGGGTAATCGAAGCTTTAAAGGACGTCATTTTAGCTGCAACTGTGATAACTAGCCTAGGCTTCATTATCTTGGAACTCTTTCCACGACAGTTGTTAGGTGTTTTTACTAATGATACCGGTCTGCTAGACATCGGAACTCACGGTATGCGACTTATTATTATAATGCTGCCAGTAATTGGTTTTCAGATAGTGGGCAGCCACTTCTTCCAGGCAATCGGAAAGGCTGGCACCGCTTTAATGTTGGCTTTACTGCGCCAGGTGATCGTATTGATACCGGCCTTAATAATTCTTCCCCGGTTCTTACAATTAAATGGTATCTGGATAGCCGGACCTATTGCTGATGGTCTGGCGGCCATTATTACAATATTGGTATTGTTGCCGGAAATCCAGACCCTTAAGAAGAAAGCCGCTTTGATAAATGCGAGTAAAGAAGTGAAAGAGGGTTCTGTTGTTTCGAATTGAACAAGATCGTATTGGATTTCTTATGAGGTTAGTTTAGTACGGAATAATCTTATTATGTTATCTGAAAGGAGACTTATTGATGAGTGATTTTAATTATGATTCATACTGCGGATTATATTGTGGGGCATGCTCCATCATAAAAGCTTACCAGTCCGGTATTAAAGACCCGTTCGCCTGTTTCTGGAGTGACGAAGCGGGTGCCGAACTGAAATGTCACGGTTGTAAAACTGATCAGGTTTTTCAAGGCGCTGCCGAGTTTGGCGGTTGTGCCAAGTGTGCGATCAGAGCTTGTGCCAGGGAAAAGGGTGTTGAACGCTGCCTAAGTTGCCCTGACTTTCCTTGCCAAAATTTTAATCCAGATACAGATATGGCAAAATACTTAATCGATAAACTACCCCATATGAGCATGATTGCGACTAATTTACAAACCATTTTATGTGAGGGAGTAAATAATTGGCTTAAGCAGCAGGAGGCACAATGGAAATGTCCCGATTGCCAAACCGATTATACATGGTATGCCACCAACTGTTCTAACTGCGGGAAGGTGCTGGGTGAGAGCAAGCCCTATAAAAATACTTTCGACAAGAGTGTTTTCCAAATGATGACACCGCCTGACCCGGATAAACTCTTTAAACAAGAGGTAGTTTTTAAGCTTGGGGGAATGGAACGGATTGAGCCAATAAAAGACATTGTCTATACTGTTGAACAAGGAAACGAGTTGCTTCTAGATTTATATCTGCCTCAGGATCCATTACCTGACAAAAAACTACCGATTGTGGTACTTGTACACGGTGAAGCGCCGGTTCCGAATATAAAAGACGCAGGGCAATACACCTCCCTGGGCCAGATAATAGCGGCTTCAGGACTTGCGGCGGTTACCTTTAATCATCGTACATTGATGCAAGGCGCTGGGATAAAAGACGTAACTGAAGACATCGAGAATCTTATAAATTATCTGATTGATAATGCTGATGAGCTGGGGATAGATGAAAACCAAATAGCCATCTGGTCATTTTCTATGGGCGTACCCTTTGGCCTATATACGGGAATGCATAACAATCCCGCCTATATCAAATGCCTGGTTGCATACTACGGTTTTTATGATTTTACGTCGTTATGTAATTTGTTACGCAGAACCGATGAGGATGCTGAAGAATATTCACCGGTTCAGCTATTAAGTCAATACCAAGATAAAGTGGCTCCGATACTCGCTGCCCGCGCCGGTATGGACCAGATTCCGACAATTCTCAGCTCGCTTGCAAACTTTATCGGAGCAGCAACGACTAATAATATACATCTTGACGTTTATAATCATCCTACCGGAGTGCATGCCTTCGATTTGTATAATGACAATCCCAGAACACATGAAATAATTGAGAAAACCTTGGAGTTTTTAAAAAGGCATTTGTCTGCTCTTTAATATTGCTGCTTTTTATTTAGCGCCTTTACTGCAATTAAGGCATTTGGTTATAATAATATAAAATTTATAAATATATTGTGAGGTTCTAAATAATGAAGAAGAATGTTTATACTATTTTAGCTGTATTCGTAGTTTTAGCGGCAGTGTGCGCCGGGGCGGCTGGGTGCAATAAGGCTCCTGCAAGCAAAGATACAAATATCAATAGTCAAACCAATACTAATACTAGTGTAGATAAAACTTCGGTTGCGCAGCGCAATAATATGTATCCAAGCCCGCCGCCCATGAGTATTGATAAAAGTAAACAATACAACGCGGTCGTCACAACCAGTCTGGGAACATTTAAAATCAAGTTGCTAAGCAATGACGCACCGATAACCGTAAACAATTTTGTATTCTTGGCCAAACAAGGCTTTTATAAAGGAATCACTTTTCATCGTATAATGAAAGAGTTTATGATTCAGACCGGAGATCCACTTGGTACTGGTACCGGTGGTCCAGGGTATAAGTTTGCCGATGAATTACCCAATAAATTATCTTATGGTCCGGGTATTATTGCTATGGCCAACAGTGGTGCCAACACCAATGGAAGCCAATTCTTTATCTGCACCGGAGAACAAGCGATAAATCTGAATAGCGCTCCAAATTACACTATTTTCGGCCAAGTGGTGGAGGGCATGGATGTAGTCCAAAAAATAGCCGCAGTTCCGGTTGGGGCCGACGCTAGAGGCGAACTAAGCAAACCGGTCAATGCTGTGTTAATTCAGGAGATAACTATTGCCGAGCAGTAGGCAGTATGGGTATAAAGTTTCAAGATATGGTGTAATTATTTTCGGTGCGAAAATAATTACACCTTTTTTACGTTGACCTTTTTTCCTTTTATAGGCACTGTCTGCAGTGCTTCTAGGACTAGGCTTCCTTTGTTTGCTAGAATATCTACATAGGTAAAGTTATCCTGTACATCGATAATCCCAATATCGCTGGCACTTATGGAATCAATATTGCTGATTGCCCCGAGGATATCACCGGGGCGCATTTTCTTTTTCTTGCCGGCATTAATCCTGATTCTCGTGATTTCATTCTTCAATTCAGCCCGGCGGAATCGAGTTGACATTTGCCTGGCCTCATATCCGGCTTGTACAATTGCCTTTACGTGCACAACTTCTCCAAGCGAGGAAATTGTCTTCTCTGGGATTTGATAACCCACATAGTCCTCAATCTCATGCAGCATTTTCATTTCATTTGGGGAAACGAGGGTAATTGCGACCCCGGGATTATCTATTCGTCCCGTCCTACCGATACGATGAACATATTTCTCTTTTTCCACAGGAACATCATAATTTATAACCAGGCTAAGTTCTTCAATGTCAATTCCTCTGCCAGCCACGTCGGTAGCAATGAGAAATGGAAATTCCCCGTTCTTAAAGCTCTGCATAGTAGCGAGACGATCTCTCTGCTCCATGCCGCCATGCAAGTCCCAGCAATTATATCCTTGCGCCTTCATCCGCTGGCATAGTTGCTCTACCTTTTCTCGAGTATGACAGAAGACAATACAAGCCTCCGGCCCCTGGTTATCGATGATTTGATTCAAGCAATCAAATTTGTCATTCTCTTCCATACTATAATAATATTGCTCAATTCTGGCGGTGGTTGGATTCTTGGATGCTACTTCAATCCTCTCGGGACTCTGCATGTATTGAAAGCATATTTCTTCAATTGCGTATGGCATGGTAGCGGAGAATAACATCGTAACCCGATTGTTCGGAATAAGCTGCAGAATAGTCTGAACCTGATCAATAAAGCCCATATTTAGCATTTCATCAGCCTCATCCAGAACCAGGTATTTGATCTCCGCTAAAGTAACATTGCCTCGCTGCAGGTGGTCTAATATCCTGCCCGGTGTTGCGACAATAACGTGGACCCGTTGGCGGAGCTGACTTTTTTGCACATATATGGGCTGCTGCCCATATATGGCGGCAACTCGGATACGACAAAACCGACCAATATTGGCTATGTCCTCTTGGACTTGTACTGCTAATTCTCGCGTTGGAGTAAGCACTAATACCTGTGGGTTCTTTTGTTCCAAAACGATTTTGTTACAGATCGGAATAGCAAAAGCAGCCGTCTTACCACTGCCTGTTTGAGCTTGGACAATGATATCCCTTCCTGCCAAAACAAGAGGGAGAACCTGTTCTTGGACCTCAGTGGGTTCTTTGTAGCCCATTTTTTTGAGGGAATGCAATATTTCTTGCGAAAGACCATACTGCTTAAATTCTATTTTATCCATTTCATAATAGCCTCCATCTTAAAATAACAGGTTGGTAATGTGCAGCGATTTAATACTAACAGAAACGAAGCAGGGTGAAAAAATTATTAAAAAATCCAGGTACATTTTTTAACTATATCTGCCCAAGTTTATTCGTCCCATATTTCGCCATTTTAATTGTATTTACTGCAATATATGAAAAGAAGTATAGCCAAATAGATATTATAAGAGCTAGAATTAAGCAAATAGGAAAATTAAAGGAGGGTAAATGGTGAAAAGTAGGACAAGATTATTAGTATGGGGACTGCTGTTGGTGTTCGGATTATCGATGCTCGGTGGCTGCAGCAAGAAGCAGGAAACAGCGCCCACTCCCACCCCAGCCAAGGAGTTGCTGGTCGGATTTATTTATGTGGGCCCCCCGGGTGATGCGGGGTATACTTATGCTCATGACCAAGGCCGTAAGTACCTGGAAGCAAATTTACCAGGTGTCAAGACTATCTATCAGGAAAATGTACCTGAAGGAGCGGACGCCGAAAGAGCTCTGAATGAATTGGCTCAAAAAGGATGCAAGCTTATTTTTGCAACCAGTTACGGGTACATGGACAGCGTCATTGAAGTTGCCAAGAAATATCCCGATGTGGTTTTTATGCATTGCTCCGGTTACAAACGGGCTGCTAACGTAGGCACCTATTTTGGCAGGGACTACCAGGCTCGCTATCTATCTGGTTTAATAGGAGGCAAGATGACCAAGTCAAATAAAATTGGCTATGTAGCTGCCTATCCGATCCCTGAAGTGGTGCGTTGCATAAATGCTTTCACGGTTGGAGTGCAAGAGGTTAATCCTAAAGCAACCGTCAAAGTTGTCTGGACCAATACATGGTATGATCCGGCTAAAGAAAAACAAGCGGCTTTAAGTCTAATTGAAGATGGCTGCGATCTTATAACTCAGAATCAGGACAGCTATGCTGCCCAACAAGCCGCCGAGGAGAAAGGGGTATTGGCCATAGGCTGCGACAGTGATATGCACAGTTTCGCCCCCAACGCCAATCTTACCTCGCCTATTTTCGACTGGGGTCCCTACTATGTTAAAGTGGCCTCGCAGGTTCAGAATGGAACCTGGAAGAGCTCAGATTATTGGGGAGGTCTGGAAGATGGCGTAGTTGCTTTAGCGCCTATTGCCGATAAAGTTCCTGCCGACGTGAAACAATTAGTCGCAGATAAAAACCAAGCACTCAAGGATAAGAAATATGATGTATTCAAAGGGCCAATCTATGATCAAACTGGACAGGTTAAGATAGCAGAAGGCCAAACAATGACTGACGAGCAGTTGCTTAGTTTCGATTGGTTTGTAAAAGGGGTAATAGGTACCATTCCTAAACAGTAAGATCGCATGAAAGGTGGTACGAGCAGGGGCAGTTGCAGGCTGCCCCTGCTTTCATTAAATATGCAAGCACTAGTGGAAATGCGTTCAATCAGCAAAAACTTCCCGGGGGTGCAGGCTAACCGCGATGTCGATTTGCAAGTGCTGCCTGGTGAAATCCATGCCCTGCTGGGTGAAAACGGAGCGGGCAAAACCACATTGATGAATATACTAGCAGGGATGTACCGTCCGGATAATGGCGAAATCCTGTTGCGAGGCCAAAGGGTAGTATTTTCATCTCCTCAGGATGCGATTAACCAGGGGATAGGTATGATTTACCAACATTTTATGCTGGTACCAGGGCTCACTGTAGCCGAGAATGTAGTTCTCGGTAATTTTCAGGGTTCCTGGTGGCTGCGCCGTTCTCGGCTTAATGCTGAGGTACAAGAGTTAATTGAGCGGTATGGGTTCTCCTTGGATCCCAGTCAAAAAGTAGCCCTGCTATCTTTGGGAGAACAGCAGCGAGTCGAGATTTTACGCGCTTTGTACAAGCACAGTGATGTTCTTATTCTGGATGAGCCAACCGCTGTTCTTACTCCGGAGGAGGCCCGTGATCTTTTTGTTATTCTGCGGCTTATGGCTGACGAAGGTCGGGCCGTAATTCTAATTACCCATAAACTTAATGAAGTATTGGATACGGCTGATCGGATCACTGTGTTGCGACGAGGTGAAGTAGTAGATAGTCTGCCGATGAAAGGCCTCGACAGCAAAATACTTACCCGTATGATGATTGGACGGGAGACCTGGGAGTCGTTTGAACGTAACAGTACCGATATAGGGCCTGTTGTTTTACAGACCAGCGATTTTACTGTATTGGGTGATCGGGGAGAAACAGCAGTCAACCGGATTAATCTGACGGTGCACAGCGGTGAAATGTTAGCGATTGCCGGTGTGGCTGGCAATGGTCAAAATGAACTGCTGCAAGCTTTGGCTGGCATGCGTCCCGTCCGGGGAGGGAAGATATTTCTATCCGGCCAGGAAGTAAATGGTAGGGGAGTTCAAGATCTGATTCGCGCAGGCGTAAGGATGGTGCCTGAGGATCGTATAAACACAGGATTGGCAGGCAACCTGGGGGTAGCTGAGAATGTGCTGTTACGCGATTATTTCCGCCATGAATATACCAACGGCCCATGGATAAACTGGGGCTTAGCCCATTTACGAAGCCAGGAATTGGTAGACAGCTTTAATATCATATGTCCAGACTTGGACAGCCCGGCCCGCCTTTTATCCGGCGGCAACTTACAGCGTTTAATGTTAGCGCGTGAATTGCGGTACCGTCCTAATTTGTTACTGGCAGCCTATCCCACCCGTGGATTGGATGTTGGTGCAGCCGAAAATGTGCATGTTCTGCTAGACCGTGCCCGGCATGAAGGAACCGCTATACTGGCAGTCATGGAGGATCTGGAAGAAATATTGCAGATCGCGGACCAGGTAACCGTAATGTATAACGGAAGATTGTCGCCGATAGTATCGGCAGCAGAAGTTTCCATGCAGCAACTGGGCCAATGGATGGCGGGAATTGGACTGGATAGAATAGCCTGATAGGTTAGTATGTACGGCTACTTATGATAAAAAGGGGACTATCTATTAATGACTGTATATTTTAGCAGAAGAAGCGAATTTTCCAAGACTGCCACGGTTATAGTACCGATTATTTCAGTGTTACTAGCCTTGCTAGCTAGTTCCATTTTATTGTTTTTATATGGCAAATCTCCCGGGGTGGTTTTCGGTAGTATGTTAACCAGTGCTTTTGGCAGCGTTTATGGGATATCTGAGACCCTGGTTAAAGCTACTCCTTTAATGCTGGCTGCCCTGGGTATATCTTTGGCTTTTCGTATGAAATTATGGAATATTGGAGCGGAAGGGCAGATTTATCTAGGTGCCTTGGCGGCAAGCGGGGTAGCCCTTTTCCACGGACAGTGGCCTCCTTGGCTGCTGATACCGATGATGATAGGTGCAGGAATGCTGGCAGGGGCTGTCTGGGCTTTTATTCCTGGTTTCCTTAGGGCTTACATGCAAGTAAATGAAACCTTAACCTCTCTATTGTTGAACTATGTTGCAATTCTATGGGTGGATTATATATGTTTCGGACCCTGGAAAGATCCGAAGGGCTTTAATTTTCCATTGACTCCGCGTTTTTCAGCTAATGCGGCTTTGCCCACATGGGGTGATACACGAGTCCATTTGGGGCTGTTGGTGGCCTTCATAATTGCCTTGGTTTTATGGTTTCTAATAAAGACAACCCGTTGGGGTTTTCAGATACGGGTGATTGGGGAAAGCTGGAACGCCGCCAATTATGCCGGAATGAACATTCGCCGCAATATTGTTATGGTTATGATGCTTAGCGGTGCTTTGGCAGCATTAGCGGGCGTGTTCGAAGTAGCCGGCATCACTCATCGCCTGCAACAGGGACTGTCTCCCGGCTATGGTTATAGTGCTATTATTGTTGCCTGGTTAGCCCGCCTGAACCCCTTGGCCATAATTCCCATGGCCATTCTTTTTGGGGCTCTATTGGTGGGAGGCTATAGTGTACAGACGGCAGGGGTTCCTTTTTCGATTGCTCTGATTATTCAGGGTTTAATTCTCTTTTTCCTACTGGGAGGGGATATCTTTGTTAGCAACCGTCTTGTTATGAAAAACAAAAAGGAGCTGAGATAAATGACCAGCCTGATGATAATTGGATTTTTAGCTGCAACAGTGCAGGCCGGAACTCCTTTGTTGTTTGCTTCTTCTGGTGAAATGATGGCTGAGCGATGTGGAATTATGAACCTTGGCCTCGAAGGTATGATGTTGGTAGGGGCGGTAAGTGGCTTTCTGGTTACAGTTGTTAGCGGGAACCACTGGCTGGGAGTTTTAGCTGCCCTTGGCGCTGGAGCAATCATGGCTCTGATTCATGCGTTTATTTCAATTACCTTGCGGGGAAATCAGGTGGTAAGCGGCTTGGCTCTAACTATTTTCGGTACGGGTCTTAGCTCTTTTTTTGGTAAAAACTTTATAGGGACTCCGCTGCCGCAGCGGTTTAATGCGATACCCCTACCTGGACTAGCTGATATACCAGGCTTAGGACCGGTGCTATTTCGCCAGGATGCCCTAGTCTACCTGAGTTTTATCCTGGTGCCGATTCTCTATCTATTACTCTTTCGGACTTCATGGGGACTAGCCCTGCGAGCTACCGGTGAGACCCCCACTGCCGCCGATGCTAGTGGAATCAATGTGGTCCTCATTCGCTACCTGAATACAATTCTAGGTGGAGCCCTGGCCGGGTTAGGGGGAGCCTATCTTTCCTTGGTCTTTGCTCCTTCATGGACGGACGGTATGACGGCGGGGCGCGGGTGGATAGCGGTAGCTCTGGTAATATTTGGTATGTGGAGTCCTTTTAAGGTCATGGCTGGTGCCTATCTTTTTGGCGGGGTGGAGGCTCTAACTTTTCGTCTGCAAACCATGGGAGTAATTGTGTCTCCGTTTTTCCTGCAAATGCTTCCTTATATTTTAACCATTTTAGTACTGGTTTTGGCTGTACAAAGAAATGGCCGAGAAGCCGGACCACCGACGGCTCTTGGAACGCCCTATGACCGTGAGGAAAGATAAAGGGGGGTAATTCGTTTGCATACTCAACTAAATTTTGAAGAGCTGCGACCGGTAGCATGCGGTGAGAGTAAAGCGGATTTATTATTAGTCAATAGCCAGGTGATCAATGTCTTTACTGGCGAAATCGTCAAGGCAGCTGTAGCGGTAAAGGGTGGTTATATTGCCGGGGTAGGGGACTATAGCCTCGGGCAGGAAATAATAGACCTGCATGGCTCATTCCTCCTGCCTGGTTTAATCGATAGCCACATTCACATTGAAAGTTCAATGCTCACCCCAGAAGCCTTTGCTCGAACGGCAGTGCCCCATGGAACAACAGCGGTGTTAGCCGACCCTCATGAGATAGTGAACGTTTTGGGTCTGGATGGTTGGCGCTATATGGTGGATTCCTCCCAAGGCCTGCCGGTAGACTTCTTCTGGCAGGTACCTTCGTGCGTTCCTGCCACCAATATGGAGACCAGCGGCGGTAATATCGGACCCACAGAAGTAAAGCAAGCTCTGGACATATTCCCTCAGAGCCCAGCTCTAGCTGAGATGATGAATTATCCCGGGGTTATCAATGGACAGGAGTCCGTCCTTAATTTAATCAAACTGGCTCACCAGATGAATCTCCTAATAGAGGGACATGCACCCGGTTTACAAGGCTATGCTCTTAATGCCTACGCCGCCGCTGGATGCAGCAGCGACCATGAATGTACTACTCGGGAAGAGACTCTGGAAAAATTAAGATTGGGCTTTCGAATCTTGATTAGGGAAGGTTCGGCAGCCCGTAACCTTCTCGAGATACTTCCCTTAATAAATTTAAACAACTATCACCGTTGCAGTTTCTGCAGTGATGACCGCCATCCCGCCCACCTATTAACAGAGGGCCACATGGATCACATCCTGCGCAAAGCTGTATGCAGTGGTTTCTCCGCTATCCAGGCTATTCAGATGGCTACTATAAATCCAGCGCTCCATTATCAGCTAAAGGCCCGTGGCGCTATCGCCCCGGGATACCTGGCTGACCTGGTAATTGTGGACAACCTTAAGGATATCACGGTACAGCAGGTATACAAACAAGGCCGTTTGGCGGCTTGTGATGGGAAGTGTCTGGTAGCCCCAACTACGTTTGGAAATGCTGGGATTTCCAGCAGCGTTATCATTCCCAATGTTGAGGGACAACTGCGACTGATTGCTCCGCATGGAGCTCAGCGAGTAAGAGTAATTGAGATTATACCTGGGCAGATTTTGACCAGGAGCGAGACCATGTCGGTACAAGCTGCTCTAAATGACCCAACTGTCAGTAAGTTGGCAGTAGTCGAGCGCCATGGCCGCAATGGCAATATAGCCCTCGGACTTGTAAAAGGTTTTGGTCTGCAACGTGGAGCTTTAGCCTCTTCGGTAGCCCATGACAGCCATAACCTCATTATTGTTGGGCAGGATGAGACCAGTATGCAGATCGCGGCCCTTAAAGTAGCAGAAATGGGTGGAGGTATGGCTGTGGTTGACGGAGACCAGGTGATTGCTGCCCTGGCACTTCCGGTGGCAGGACTTATGTCTCCTTGCCCGGCGGCGGAAGTAGCCACCGGGCATGAAAACCTCGAATTAGCTGCCTATAAACTAGGATGCCATCTGCCTGCACCGTTTATGACCCTTTCCTTCTTGTCGTTACCGGTCATTCCTGAACTCCGTCTTACCGATCAGGGACTGGTGGATGTGAATCTTTTTAAGTTAGTCGATATGTGGATATCTTAGTAAAAGTTTTAGCCCATCCATACCATTTCAGGAGGGAAATTATGATCAAGCGACTATTACTCCTTATGATTTTACTTGGATTATTACTTCTATCTTTCGGCTGTAGCAGAAATACACCTCAAGCTGCTGCCCCTGAAGACACTGCCTCGGAACCTCAGATAAGTACTTCGGCCGACAGTGATGAGACCTCTTTGGTTTCGATAGGGCCGCCAGTACAGGAAATATATGATCCTAACCAACAGCAACAGAGTAATCAGATGGTTTATGTTACTACCGATGTCGGGCTCAATTATCACCGAGTCGGCTGCAAATATTTATCAAAAGGCAAAATTGCATTGAGTATAGATGAAGCTAAAGAAGAGGGATACACTCCATGCCCCGTCTGTAAGCCACCCCAATAGTCCAGCTATATCTATAGAGCAAACTTCATAGATTGTGAAAGCATGCAGTGAAAATCTTATTCAGTAACTCACGGCCTGCTTTTTGTTGGGCATATCCTTGGCGTTTTATCGGATAAAATAATAGAAAAACATTCGCCATATATTGCCATATCGATAAACACAATATATTTCTTCCAAAGCATATATATACATATAACAACAACAAGTAATTTGGTTCGCCTGAGTTCAACTGAGTTTGAAAGGGGACGTTGTAATATGTCTTTTGATTTTCAGGATCTGATCAGAAAAGATCGCGATTCCAAGCAATATGAACCATTTGAGGGCAGTTTCTTAGAATATCTAAGTTTAATTAAAAACAATCCGGAATTAGCCATCTTGGCACACGAGCGCATGTACAAACTTATCGTCAGTTTAGGCTTTGAAGCAATTAAAACTGAAGATAATCAACGTTTGAAAAGAATATACGGGAAAGAAACTATCAAGAAATATAAATTCTTCGAAAAT
Organism: Syntrophomonadaceae bacterium; assembly: GCA_963665865.2. GTDB lineage: Bacteria > Bacillota > Syntrophomonadia > Syntrophomonadales > Syntrophomonadaceae > PHAA01. The sequence continues at coordinate 1,705,810 of CAXXWF010000001.1, forward strand.
GAATTCTATGGTATCGACAAAACCATCATGGAGATAGTCCGCTACTTTCATTCTGCTGCCATGCGGGGGGAAGAATCCCGACAGGTACTCTATATGGTTGGCCCGGTTGGGTCAGGTAAATCCTCATTAATGGAAAGCCTGAAAAGAGCCTTGGAACAGCATCCTCCTATATTTGCCCTTAAAGACTGCCCTATGCGCGAAGAACCGCTGCACCTGGTTCCCAAACACCTTAGAACGGAGTTTTCGGAACTTTTAGGAGTCAACATCGAAGGAGACTTATGCCCGGCCTGTCGCTATAGATTGATTCATGATTATAAAGGGGAATATGAAAAATTCAGAGTAGTAAACAGCGGTTATTCTATCCGCTCCCGTAAAGGTATAGCTGTAGTACCCCCGGTTGATCCCAATAATCAGGACACATCCGTTTTGGTCGGTTCGGTAGATATATCTAAAATGGATTTATATCCAGAAGATGATCCTCGGGTTTTATCGTTAAACGGGGCTTTCAATGCGGGTAACCGAGGACTGGTAGAATTCATTGAGATCTTTAAAAATGATGTTGAATACTTGCATACCATACTAACCGCTACGCAGGAGAAATCCATTCCCTCACCCGGTAAAAATTCAATGATTTACTTCGATGGTATAATTCTGGCGCACTCCAATGAATCGGAATGGAATAAATTCAAATCAGATCATACCAATGAAGCCATCCTGGATCGAATAGTTAAGATCGAAGTCCCTTACTGTCTGGAGTTAGATGAAGAGGTCAAAATCTACCAGAAGATATTGAAAAGAAGCAACTTCAAAGCTCATATTGCACCTCATACTATTGAAATGGCTTCTATATTCGCCATAATAAGCCGCCTAACCCGTTCAGCCAAAGTGGATATTGTAAGTAAAATGCATATTTATAATGGGGAAGAGGTTTTACAGAAGGATGCTACTCAGAGGATTGATATTAAGGAATTAAGAGAAGAAGCAGGCCGAGAGGGCTTCCTCGGGATTAGTACCCGATTTATAATGAAGGCTATTGATAATGCGTTTTCGGAATCCGAACACGATTGTATAAATCCGATCATTCTCTTGGATTCAATTACTAAGTCGGTCAAGGCCAGCGATTTTGGTGAAGAGGAAAAGAAGAGGCTGCTCGGATATTTACAGGACGTTGTAAAAAAAGAATATAACCGGATTCTTGAGAAAGAGGTTACTAAGGCCTTTATTCACGGTTATCGGGAACAAGCCGAATCTCTCTTTAATAATTATTTAGATCATGCCGAAGCATTTGTGAACAAGGTGAAAATTAAGGATATTAATACCGGTGAAGAGCTGGATCCAGACGAAATATTTTTGGAATCAATAGAAGCTCAACTCGGTTTAACCGGGAGTGCAGCTCGAGGTTTTAGGCATGATGTAACCGCATATATGTTTTCGCTGTTAAGAAGCAATAAAAAGATTGAATATGGCAGTTATGAACCTCTTAAGGAAGCGATTGAGAAAAAACTTACTTCTTCAGTCCGAGAATTATCTCGTATTATTACCAAAGCTCGGGTCAGAGATGATGAACAAGGGGAGAAGTACAATCTAATGCTTGAAGAAATGAAAAGTAATGGATATTGTGAGCATTGCTGCAACGTGATTCTAAAATATGCAGCTAACAATTTATGGAAAGACTGACTTAGCGGATAGTGGATAACCGTCATTTGGAACGAAGAAGCAACCTTAGTTCACGAAGGGGGAAAGATCCTTCGCTGTTGCTCAGGATGACATCAAATAAATGCCCAAACTAGGAGTGATATATATGGCTATTTTCCGTGATTACGATAGCGGCGGCAGAGATAGAAGTGCAGAAGACCGAAGACGTCACCGCCAGCTGGTGGAGGATTCCATTAAGAAAAATATCGGCAAAATAATTGCCGAGGAGAGCATCATAGGGAAAAGCAAGGATAAGATTATCAAGGTACCTATAAGGGGGCTTAAGGAATACCAGTTCATTTATGGTTCGAACCGTCCGGGAGTTGTGCCGGGTACTGGTGATGAAAAACGCGGTGATCGGTTTAAGGAGGCAGCGGGTTCAAAAGGGCAAGGTATCGGTGAGGGGGCCGGCAATGCTGAAGGGGATGATTACTATGAAACCGATATAACTCTTGAAGACCTGATAGAGTACCTGTTTGAAGATTTGGAACTTCCTTATATGGAGAGAAAGAAATTCTCCTATATTGAAACCGACAAGACCAATAAACGATGGGGAATTCAACGGAAAGGGATTCCTCCCCGATTATCCAAGAAACGCTCTATGCAGGAAAGAATTAAACGACAGAAAACCATGGAAAGATCATATCGGGAATTGGATATGGAACTGGAGGAGGAACGTTTTCCCTTTCGTGAGGAGGACTTGCGCTATCACAGGATGAAAGACGAGCCTCGTCCCCAGTCCAATGCGGTAGTAATTTGTATGATGGATAATTCCGGCTCCATGTATCAAAATAAAAAATTTCTAGCACGCAGTTTTTTCTTTCTTCTGTACCAATTTGTCAAATACCGATATGTAAATGTGGAGCTGGTATTCATTAATCATACCACGACGGCGCAAGAAGTTAATGAAGATGATTTCTTTCATCGCGGTGAATCGGGTGGAACATATATTAGCAGTGCCTATGAGAAGGCTCTGGCAATTATCCGGGAACGCTATAGCCCGGAAATATGGAATATATATGCATTCCACTGCAGCGATGGCGATAATTGGGAAAGCGATACCCCCAAAGCTATCGCCAAGGCTAATGAATTGTGTTCCCAATGTAATTTGTTTGGTTATGGGGAGATCAGTTTAATAGTTGGTTCATATTATACCTCAGTTAGTATGATTGAAAAATTTAAAAACAGTATCAAAGCCGATAATTTTATGGCTGTATCTATTGATGATAAAGAAGATATCTGGCCCGCCTTTAAGCAACTCTTGACCGTTACGGATAAGGAGTGATAAAGCTGGTAGATTACACAATGGCAGATTTGGAGTATTATAACCGCATTATCGAGGAAGCAATCTACGAATTCGGGCTGGATTGTTATCCCCAGGAATTTGAAATATGCAATTACGAGGACATGCTTAGTTACGAAGCTTATTCAGGGATGCCTTCACGTTATCCGCATTGGAGTTTTGGCAAGGCCTGGGAGAGGAAAAGGACTTTTTATCGTTACAATTTGACTGGTTTGCCCTATGAAATGGTAATTAACTCTAATCCTTGTCTAGCCTACTTAATGAAAGAAAACACACTGGCACTGCAGGTTCTTACTATTGCGCATGTCTATGGACATAACGATTTTTTTAAAAATAACCGCTTGTTTAAAGATGGAACCCGGGCTGAATATGCTCCCGAAATGTTTAAATCTCACGCTAACCGCATCAGTGATTACATAGCCGATCCCAGTATTGGCTATGCAAGAGTTGAACGAATCCTTGATGCTGCTCACGCTCTGCGTTTTCAAGTCTATCGCATAACCAATGAAAAACATCTATCCCCGGATGAATCGAAGAAATTTCTTATGGATAAGTACTATCAATCAGAGCAAACTGAAAATCCATTATCTAACCCTAAAAGAGAAGAAGCACCAGATTGGGACAAGGTACCACTGGAACCGGAAGAGGATATTCTCCTTTTTTTAATACGCTATGCCCGATTGGCCGAATGGGAGAAGGATATTATTAACATCGTTAGATCAGAGGTCCAATATTTTGTCCCGCAAATGGAAACCAAAATAATGAATGAGGGCTGGGCTAGTTTTTGGCATTATAAAATTTTAAATCATTTAAATTTGCCCCAATCGCTGCATATCGAGTTTATTAAGCGACATAATCAGGTTATTGCTTGGCATCCAGGTTCATTAAATCCATACCACCTGGGCTTCAAGATATTTACCAAACTAGATAACGAATCAGAAGATAAACGAAGAATATTTCAAATCAGAGAACAGGAAAGGGACGTTTCGTTCCTTCGCCGCTGCTTGGATGAAGAACTGTGCCGAGAGCTAAATCTATTTGAATTTCAGAAAGAAGATCGTGATTATATTGTGAGCGAGGTCTCTGATAAGATGGGATGGAAAAGAGTACGGGATACGCTGGCCATGAGTGTGGGTATGAATAGTGTGCCAATAATAAGAATTAAGGAAATTGGCTCGGGAAATATTTTGATTTTGGAACAGGAATGGGATGGACGGGAATTATTAATTAATTATGCTCATCAAACCCTAAAATATATTGCGCGTTTATGGGGAAATACCGTAAGACTAAGAATAAAAACGGAGGGAGGCTATCAGCTACTGGAATCTGATGGAAATTAATTCTAGCATATTAATATAAACGAGCAGCACCCAAGGCCGCTCGTTCTGAGTTATTGGGTTAGTATTGAGTATACATATACAAATCGAGTGGCATGCTCCTGTTCATCAGTGATAATTCTAAATAACCTATCTCTTTGAGATCTTGATTTAAGCATTGACCGAATTTCCCTGTACAGCTCTACTAATATATGATCCTGATTTGCAGGACCTTTCAGTAAGTTACAGTTACACTCCCATTATTTACAAAGATCTCGATAACACTAACTGCATTATTGCTCGTAACGTAGTCCCAATATTTCTAGAAGCACCCGTTTCCTTTTTTATAGTAAGAGTGGTTTTAGCCTTAAGATGGTTGAAAACAAACTTTCTTTGAATCCAGTAGCTTGTCGAAAACAAAATTGTTTCTGTTATCAGCTTAGCAGCCACTAGCGGAACCCCAATTAGGTTAACCAAGTTAGACAAAATCAAATAATTGCACCCCAGAAGTGCGACCACCAAGGTATAATACCGGAATAATGAATGTGCGCTTTTATTGGAGCCTTTAAACACCAAATACTTGTTGCATATAAAGTTGAACATGGAACTGGCTGCGCGGGCTCCAACTACCGATACCAACAGATTACCAGTCATTCCTTGTAAAACCAGCAGCAGTATAAAATCTAAGGCAGCCGCTAAGATAGATGAGCCGCTGAATTTTATAATGGGCAAATATACGCGCATAGAATCGATCACTGGTCGGAAGTGAGATGATTTGTTATTATTCTCATAAATTGTGGTGATAGGTATTTCACAAATTGGATAGCCGGCCCGCTGCGCATCGAGCAGTACTTTTAACTCATATTCAAAGCGGTTTCCCGCTACCTGGGAGAGCCAGCCAAACATCTTGGCCGGATATCCCCTCAGACCGGTTTGCGTATCATTGATTTTACAACCGGTGGCAAAAGAAAAAATAACTCTGGTAATGGTATTGCCCAACTGGCTGCGCCAGGGGACCTTACCTACAAATTCCCTAGTCCCCAATACAATGTGGGTACCTTCAGTTTTGGTCACTTCAACAACCTTCATAATGTCGTCAACTGTGTGCTGACCGTCACAGTCTGCACAGACTACTCCTTCTTTCTCTCCATGTGCCTCAATGTATCGAAGTCCGGTTTTCAGCGCAGCACCTTTCCCCAGGTTAGAACTGTGATGCAAAACGATACAGCCCATTTGTTCTGCAGAGGCGAATCTACCTTGAAAAGCCTTGCCGCTGCCATCATCGACTATCACGATCTCATCTTGCGTTCTTTTTTGTAGCCTTGAAACTAAATCAAGCATTTTTTCACCAGGTTCATAAGCCGGTATTAATATTTTCATAATTTTCACATCCAGACATCCTATTTAATATAAAGGATGTCGCTGGTACCCCTTTCTTGATTTTTGCCTAGCGGATCGTTTACGACCCTTCCCATGAAATACATTATCGAGGAGCCGCCGCCGTCAAGATTGTAGGCTTCGGTGCACCCCAGATCGGCAAATACGGTGGCGAACTGGTCAAGTGTCATACCCTTGCTATATCCATTCGAGCGACCGTCCACCACAATGAAAACGAAATGATTGGGTGCAATGATTCCTATCCCGGTACGCGGATTGGAGCCTTGGATGGAATGATTGCCAAAATTAGCATCAATTTCGACCTTACCAAGATCGGTGATTGCTTCACCGTTAGTTACCAGCGCCGGTCCAAAAGAGAGCGTTTGGACCACGCCATCTGCGAGCAATGTCTGAGCATCAGTTTGGGTTTCGTCGTAGACCTCCATATCGCCATTGGCATAAATCGCCAGTCCGGTCCGGGCGGGGGAGTTTCGGTAAATTACCCCGTTGCGAATGAGAATGCCGTTATCACGAAAGCCATAGTAGTCGCCGTTAATAGCAAAAATAGCATCATTATCCTCGGCAATCTGTGAAGTGTATTCGATAATATTTGTGCCAAATTGGTCCTTGGCAAAAGCAGACTGCAGGCTGCTGGCATCTTTTAATACAACGTCTGCGACAAAATAAGTAATCGTATCATTGCCAGTACCAGAGACAACTTTTTGAATGGAAATGGTTTTACTTTCGCTATCGTAGTTCCATTGGTCGGCCGTATATGTTTCATTTTTCTCTGTACCGGCATTTCCCGTCTCCGGTAAATTGCTTGCTGTACCCAGCATGCTGATCGTTGGAGAAGATGTTTGGGCAGCTGCAACACTTTGTACGTTGGCAATCTCTACGTGTTCGATAAGATATCGATCCGCCAATAGATACAAACTGAGTCCAACCGCGAGAATTATTGTCGTAAGGCCTACGAAAAGCCTCCGTTTTCTTCCTTCAATTTTATGAACTGAATCTGGCATTATCATTGCTTTAGCCTCCTCAACTGGTCTTTATGTCTCCGGTTGAACCCAGTATACGAGGTAAAGCTTAAATTTCTCTTAAATCGCTTTTATTAGTTATCTACCCGAAGAATCTGGCCTTGGGCCGAGGAGTAAAATGCCTAAACTGCTCATAAATGCTAGGCTGATACGATATGCAGAACTGTTAAAAGCAGGATAATACAAATCTGTTGTAGAAATTATGATAGGTATTACCGTAGATATGAAGAGCATTGCGGGGAATATTTGTATTTGAGGACTCTAATTTGGATTTTTGCAGTTTAAAAGGTTGAAGTGATTTTTATGAATAAAGCATACAATAAAGCTTGTACAATTTTTGTGGCAATTACGTTTTTGTGGGCCGGACTATATATGCTCTGTTCCCAGTTGTTTGTACTCTTTAAGCCTAAATATCTTCTTATCTATAAAAATGAAATTATGTTTCCAGTGCATATTATTAGCATTATTATAATCTGTGTAATTTTGAAAATAATAATGGATGCCAAAAACAATATATCTATAAAAGCGGCAATTATAGCCCTAATTATATTTGCCGTGGTACCCAGGGTTTATTTATTGCTTAATGTTTCTATAGAACAAGCCAGCGATTATGCAACTTATCTGGTTAATAGTATATCAATCTTGAATAATTTTAGTGTTTCGCCGGAATGGCAACTGTATTTTGGGGCAGTTGCGGCTAATGTTCCGATTATTTGCGGAATTTTCGCATTTGGTTTCAAACTGTTTAGTGCCTCGCTCTCGGTTGGCCTTTATATGAATGTGTTTTTCTATACTGGGGCGGTAGTTGCGCTTTATTTAATTGCTCTGCGGTTTTCGGCGCAGAACACTGCATTTCTGACGGCGGCGATTTATGCCCTGTGGCCTAATAATATTTGTTATTCTGTCTCAATGTCATCAGAACCCATGTATATCTTCTTCTTATTCGGTGGCTTGGCATTATTCATATATGGATTACCAATTAGGGGTATTATGCATTGGGTTAGTACGATTTTGTCAGGCATCATACTAGGTCTCTCCCAGGCAATCCGACCGGTAACAGTCATATTTATATTTTCCATCGGACTTGTTTTGCTGTTTTACTGCAAGCAAAAACCTGCAGCAATCAGCAGCCATTTATGTAAGCAGCGGTTAGTTATTCTTAGCACATTGATTGCAGCCTATGTGATAACCCTGGGGGGATTGGGGCTTTATACGGGCAGAATTTTACCAATAGTTTCAAAACCAAGCTATGGATGGTCAGTCTTTGAAGGAGCCAATATTAATACCTATGGTCAATGGGATCCAAGGTCTACTGATGTTCAAGATCTTGTAATAGCTCAGTATCCCCTGGAACAAGTGCAAAAGGTGCTCCTTGAAAAGGGGATTGAGCGAATTAAATCCTATGATTCTACTACGATTGCAGTTCTTATTGCCAATAAGGCAAGTAACATTTTTGGCAATAGTGATACTTTCTACAGAGATCTTAGAGATTCTATAACTTTACCGTCGGCAATAGTGACATCTAAAAGTACTGCTGCGGCCATTCTGGCATGGGGTGAATTATCCTTCTGGCTTTATAAAATGCTAGCATTAAGCTTCATTTATATCTGCTTTAAGTGTCTGTATTTTATTGCAACCAAGCAGGAGTGGGGTAGTGTTAACCGATTGTTTATCATGATTTTACCGGTATGTGGAATTATGGCAGTTCATTTGTTAGTGACTTCGATCGAAAGATATAACTATCCAGCAATACCGATTATGATTATGATTTGTATGACATATTTTGAAAACATCTCATTTAACTTTATTTTAAAAAAGGATGGTTTATCAGGATGAAGGCAATGTGCACCCAATTAAAAATATTAGTTATCATACCAGCGTGCAATGAAGAATTGAATATTGAGAAGGTAATTAAGAATCTGCAAACCCAAGCTCCAGAAGTAGATTATGTTATTGTTAACGATTATTCAAAGGACAAGACCCTAGAGGTTTGCAATAATAACCGCTTTAATTATATAGATTTGCCGGCTAATCTGGGTATTGGGGGGGGGGTTCAGGCTGGTTATCAGTATGCCCTTGAACACGGCTATGATATTGCCATTCAGCACGACGGCGATGGTCAGCATGATCCTGCCTATATAAAAGACGTGGTTTCCCCGATTATAGAAGACAAGGCAGATATAGTAATAGGTTCACGTTTTGTTAACAATGTGGGTTTTCAGTCCTCCGGTATTAGACGCTTGGGAATAAACATTTTAAGCGGCTTAATTATTCTCTGTTGCGGGATAAGGATAAAGGACGTCACCAGCGGATTTCGCGGGGTAAACCGAAAGTTTATCGAGATATATGCTGCCGAATATGCACAAGATTACCCCGAACCGGAGGCAATTATAGCTGGTGCGATGTATGGGGCAAGAATCATGGAAGTGCCTGTTGTGATGCAGGAGAGAACTATGGGCGCCAGCTCAATTACAATTTGGAAGTCCATTCACTATATGATAAAGGTATCCCTGGCGATCATTATATACCGACCTACCTTAAGAAGGAGGTGTTAATAATGGTGCCAGTTTCGTTGCAAATGATCGTTATTATTGGAATTATGTTTTATTTTGCTGTAATATTCTATCTTTTGAAAAAGAAAACTTTGGCTTTGAAATATACGTTGATGTGGATATTTGCAGGCATAATTATGGCCATCATAGCGGTATTTCCCGTGCTATTAAAAAAGCTATCTATACTGGTTGGCTTTGAAACGCCATCAAACGCTCTGTTCGCGGTTTTATTGTTTGTAATTCTCTTAATATTAATATCTCTTACTTCAATTATTTCTGGTTTAAACAAAATGAATGTCAAGCTAATTCAAGCCGTAGCACTGCTGGAAAAAAGAGTTAGAGACCTTGAAAAAACACAGACTGAAATAGAAAGCGTGGAAACTGCCAAACTCCTGGCCTCCCGCAGCAGGGTGACTGACAGTGTTAAAGGGCAAAACTTAAGAAAATTTAGATAGAGAGGTGTTAGATATAATCTATTTACTGATTGGGTTGCAAGTGATCTTGCTTGTTACAGGGCAAATATTGTGGAAAGTTGAGCTTTCGAAATTCGGTAACATTTCAACTGAGAACATCATGAAAATACTTCTCTCACCGTATATTTTAGCAGGCATATTTATTTACATAATTGCTACTTTTGTATGGTTCTATATACTTTCCAAAGAAGCCTTTAATATTGTTTATCCTCTTCAATTAAGCTTGGCTGCAATTATCGGCGTGGCTTTATCTGTATTCTACTTACATGAAAGCTTTACACTTACCAGACTGGGTGGACTGATATGCCTGGTTGTTGGTGTGTTTTTAATAGTCAGACACTAGACTGGAGAGAAACATAACATAAAGCGCCGGTAATCGGCGCTTTATGTTATATAATATGCTTTGCAGGTTGGTTGTTGCGATTAAGATCCGAAACCGCTCGGTCATCTACTTGGGGGCATTGTACTGGGACCACCTTGACCACCGGGGACACCTCCCATGCTGCCGCGACCACTCACCTGGGAGCCATCGTCAGAAATGCTGGTCAGTGTTCCAGAAATAGTTATATTGGTCAGCTTGGTGCCGGAGGAATAGGTTCCACCAGAATAAAGGCCGTTAACATTATCGCCGGTAGAGCTTCCCCCTGATGAAAGGGTATAGGTCTTACCCTGTGCCAGTTCTGGCATGCTGATAACAATCGACTGATAATCCTTGGCTGGTGCGAAGGTCAAAAGCGACTTACCGGACTCATCATCCGTAAGGTTCACTAGGGTTCCCGCCTTTTGGGTGGAAGAATAGTAGACCAGCAGAGAATTCTGAGGGGACGAACTATTCGGAGCTTGGGCCATGCCAGAGCTGCCTGCCGCCACCAGGATGCCCCCGGTAATCTCAGATTTACCATTGTAATCCAAGGGGCCGTTGCCATTATTGGTCGGGCCATTGACAATAACGGTACCTCCATCGAAGTACACGTCTCCGTTAGAGTCGATGCCATCACCGCCTGCGTCAACGTAAACACAGCCGTCAGTGATCCGAATTACATTATCTCCTGAAGAACTAAAGTTATCTTGACCTGTTTTATCTCCATTGCTGCCGCCAGCTGCGTTAATACCGTCATCGCTGGCAACCAGATGAATTTCTCCACCGTTAATGGTTACGGTCATTCCCTCCAGCCCTTCATAACTCTTGGCAATCGCTATAGAACCAGCGCCAATAGTTACATTGGCATCACCATGTACTGCATCGTCTCCAGTGGCAATGTTAAACGTTCCGCCAGCTATAGTTACATCACCTTGGGAATGAATAGCATCATCGGCAGAGTCAATCTTAATAACACCATTGCTTATCAAGATCCCAGACCCCGCTTTTATTCCCTTGGTGCTTGCGGTGGATTCCTCCGTTGCGGCGGTGTTGTTGACCCCCCTGCCCGGACCTGGATCTTGCAAGTTTTTGGCGAGTGCGTTGGCACTTCCGCCGCCAGTGGTCAGACTGAATTCGCCTCTCGTAATTTGCAATATGGTTTCGGCCTGAATGCCATCTTGGTCCGCAGTGATGTTGAAGGTACCACCGTCCAACGAAATCCAGCCTTTGGTGGTATCCTCGTCATTGTTGGCTTGGATGCCGTCACTCTTAGCATTAATCGTAATAATCCCGTCGTTTGCTGCAACTGAGTCCCGGCCCCGTAGTCCATCATTAGCAGCGGTAATGTTGATGTTTCCTCCGGTGATGACCAGATCATCTTTGGTACCGATGCCATTGTTGAAATTGCCGATAACGGTCAGGGAGCCTGAACCATTGATAGTAAGATCATTCTTACTGAAAATAGCTGCATCTGGTTCATCTGCCCCTGCGGCATTACTATAGGTTGTTCCATCTGTCACACTGTTGTTAGTTCCTTGGGCCAATGTAATTATGGTCTTGCCCGCCTGTTTGGTATAAATCGCCGCGCTGTCCGAGCAGGCGAGGGTTGCCCCGTTCAGCACCAATCGTACTGTGTCATTCTTACCCGCATCCACAATGATCTGCCCATCAGCCAAGGTACCGTAGAACACATAGGTTCCTGGGGCAGTGATGGTAAGAGTGCTGCCCGCGACGGTCGTACCAGAGCCATTCACCGCAATTAAACTCCCGTTCAAAGTCACCGCGGTAGCGCCAGCAGCGGTCCAGCTATCATCCATATCCTCACTGCTGTATACCGCTAGAGGCGTAGTCATGGATACCGTAGCAGCAGCCGTTGATGCTGTATTGCTATTTCCGCAGCCGCTTAGGCTGGATAGGGTGATTAGCATGACAGTTCCTAAGGCCAGGCTTTTTAGATATTTCATAATCATTTTATTTATGCTCCTAACTATAATAAATTTGTACTCCCGAGGGTGCTTTTGGCGCAATCTTTATTTTAAATTATTAATAAACTTGATCTTCAAATTCGGCTGCGGTAAGTGCAATATCGAGATTACCATTGCGGCAGCGGAGTTCATCCAGGAAATCCTTCTGCGAGCAATCTTGCTTGAGCTCGATGCGATAAACTATATTAAATAAGGTTCCAAAGTCGGTCGTTTTCACCCGTTTCATATGCCAGGCATTTGTATATTTCCTGAAAATATCATCGAATAATGATTGGTAGTTAAGGTTTTCTGGTACGGTAACTTTTAATGACATCCAAGTACTGGATGGCCTGGCATAATTGATTTTATTTAAAGCGAGCATTACAGAACCCATAATCACTGCAAACAAGGCGGCATACTCAATATAATCCATGCCGCAGGCAAGACCAACTGCCAGGGTAAAGAACACATAGGCAATATCCTTCGGGTCGCCGGGGGCACTGCGGAAACGAATCAGAGAAAACGCGCCCGCCAGGCTGAATGCCCTAGCTACATTGTCTCCGATCAAGAGAATGATTATTGAGATAATAGCCGGCAGCATGATTAAGGTGATAGTGAATGACGGCGAATATCCTTCTTCTTGGTGAGTTGCAATATATACACGGCTGATGACAAGACCAAGTCCCAGAGCGGCCGCTATGATGAGCAGAGTACTTCCTATGCTCAATGTATCGCTAACCCCGGATGATAATAGAGTTTCTAACATAAATCCTCTTCCTTTCCTGGATTAAAATATATTAAACTGCTTTTTGCAGATTTAAGGTTGTTTCTTGTCTAAGTAGATTTTGCGCGTATTCCTTACCATACTTTGAAAAGCTGGTCATATAGATCTGGTTTACCGACAAGAGGTTCGCTAGCCACATCGGAAAAGAACTCGCTACCTTCACCTCCATTAGATATTGGCCGGGAAGCAGATCTGATCCAAACCTGCCTTTTTCAATGCTTAATTCTTCGCGTCGGGTAATTATGTTGCGATCCAAGGTGATACGTAAATCGCTATCGACCTTGCCGAATAATGCCGTGCGCTTGTAGCTTATATATGCTGCCGGCTTGACAGCATGGGTCATTAAAAAAAAAGCGATCTCGCTCAAAACCTGCGCGTTTATGTAATCCATGTTTTGGGGACGGATTCCATAGTCAAAAAACAGGTATGCTTCGCTGAGGGTTAGAACCGCTCGCCGTTTATTTACGATCCCGCCGATTTTCTTCTTCAGTTCCAGAAAAACCTCGCTATCTGGCGAAGTAGGTACACAATAACTCCGCATCCGCAGCTTTTCCTTATAGTACGGTTTGGAAAGAGAGTGACGTATAATACTTGAATCGTCCGTATCATAATAGATGTTATAGATGGTGTATACCTGCCCATCCTTACAATGCGCATCTGGAAGCATAAACTTCATGAGGTCGGGCATAATTGCCTGATACTGAGCTTCGCTTAGCACAAACTTTTTCTCATATCTATTGAATGTTGCGATTGTCATCTGAGACCCTCCTTAATGTTTGCCACTTATTAGCTTAACTGCATCTTACAGGGCGTACCTTAAATTGCTCTGAAGGAAAACCTTCAGACTATTTTCAGTTTGGTAAGCTAGGATGGCATTAATGGAAAAGAAGATCATTATATAGTAGAATTTAGCTGGTGAAGTACCCTGGAGGAGGGGTGAATCATGAGGATACTCGTAGTAGAAGATGAAGTCCGTTTGGCAGAAGCTCTGGGGCAGATTATGCGAGAAGGCAAATATGCGGTCGATGTGGTGCATGACGGAGAAGCAGCCTATGATTATGCCATGAGCGGCATATACGATGTGATTGTATTGGACGTAATGCTGCCCAAGATGAATGGTTTTGAGGTAGTTCGGCAGATGCGCAAAAATAAAGAGCAAACCCCGGTTATTCTCTTAACCGCCAAGGATGAAATCATCGATAAAGTGACTGGTCTTGACTGTGGTGCGGATGATTATCTGACCAAGCCATTTTCGTCCGATGAGCTGCTGGCGCGCATTCGTGCCCTTTCCCGGCGGCAGGTGGAAATGGTTATGGATGAAATGCCCTTTGCCGATGTCAAACTGAATCTTTCCACTTATATGCTGGAATGCGGATTTAAATCAGTCCACCTCGGTCTGAAAGAGTTTGAAGTCATGCGAATGTTGCTGACGAATCCTGCGAACATTGTCCCCAAGGAGAGTATGTTGCTCAAAGTCTGGGGCTCGGAAACGGATGCTGAGGACAATAATGTGGAAGTATACATATCATTTCTGAGGAAGAAACTTCTTTATCTTGGTTCCACAGTTAATATTGCAGTCGTACGTAAGGTTGGCTACTATTTGGAAGTGAAAAAATGATTAATAAGCTGAGATTTAAGTTCATTCTAATAAATATGCTTCTTATTACCATCGTACTGGCTATTACATTTATGGCTGTTTATGTATCCACGCAGCAGCGGCTGGTCAGAGATAGTATGAATGTATTACAGCGCACGATAGCAGAGACCAACCACAACGAACCGCTTATCAAAGACTTTGGTCCCGATAAGAACCCAGGAATAATGCCAATAGCTACCTTTACCGTCAGTTTGAATGCAGAGAACGAAATTATTGACGCCAAGGGCCCTCTATTTGACCTGTCTGATAAGGCAGCTTTACGAAAAGTTGTAGATGTTTGTTTGGAGGGTAAAGAAGATACAGGCATCGTATCGGATGCCAACCTTAGATATCTAAAAAGAAACAGCGGCAGGGGTATGGAAATCGCCTTTGTGGATCGCGAGATGGAGACCAACACGCTTTCTTCGTTGGTCATGACATCTATACTGGTAGGTATCGGCAGTCTGCTGGCCTTCTTTCTAATCAGCCTATTCTTAGCGAGGTGGGCCTTGCGACCTGTAGGAAAAGCCTGGGAGCAACAGAAACAATTTGTGGCCGATGCTTCGCACGAATTGAAGACGCCCTTGACTGTAATCCTAGCCAACGCCGGGATTGTGCTGTCACACCCGGAGCAGACAGTTCAAAATCAGGCCAAATGGATTGAATATATCCAGATCGAGGCCAAGCGTATGAGTACCCTGATTGATAATCTGCTTTTTTTAGCCAAGACTGATGATATAAAAGCAAAAGTGATTCTATCACGCCTCAACTTAAGCGATATTGTATGGGGTTCCGTTTTGCCCTTTGAGTCGGTTATTTTTGAGCAGAATAAAACCCTTGAGAGCAACATCGCGCCTGATGTATATATCAATGGAGATGAAAATAGGCTGAAGGAACTGATGGGTATCCTGCTGGACAACGCCTGCAAATATGCTGATGAGAAGGGTACGATATTGGTAAATCTAGCTGAGAAAGCAGATCACACAGTAAAACTTTCTATTAGCAATACAGGAACGTACATCCCTCAGGATCAGGTGGATCAAATTTTTGAGCGTTTTTTCCGGGTAGATAAATCAAGAGTCAGAGAGCAGGGGGGGTACGGATTAGGGTTGGCGATTGCGGAGAGTATTGTACGGATGCATAATGCCAAAATATCTGTGCAAAGCACCGCAGAGGCGGGGACTACCTTTACAGTAGTTTTTGCCAGCAGTAACTTGGGATCTCAATAACCCTGGTATAGTTCACCAACCTTGAATTATTGGTGCTTGTGATGAGATGCCATAGGTTTATCATTTGAATAGTTAAAAGTTGTTTAGGCCCCAATAAAACAAAGCCCAGTTTTGGGCGTGAGGTAGAGATATATTGACTAAAAAATTATACATTACCGAAAAACCATCTGTGGCTGACAGCTTTGCCAGTGTGTTAGGTTTAGAAATATTGAAATCCGATAGGGGCAGGGGCTATGCCGAAAATGATAGAGCAATCATAAGTTGGTGCTATGGCCATCTGGTGACCATGGCATACCCGGAGGTCTACGATCCTGCCTATAAGTCATGGCGGGTAGAGCATCTGCCTATCATTCCCGAAGAATACAAATATAAGATTATTGATAATGCAGGAACCAAAAAACAGTTTGATGTCATAAGCAAACTAATGCATCGGCCTGATGTTGATATGATTTACTCTTGTACGGATAGCGGGCGGGAAGGTGAGTACATATTCCGTTTGGTCTATCAACTCAGTGAAACGAGTAAACCTGCCAAGCGGGTATGGATATCTTCCCAGACTGAAGAAGCGGTCAAAAGAGGTATTGATGAAGCTAAGGATATTGGTGAGTATGATTCCTTGTCCCAGGCAGCCTATTGCCGAGCGAAAGAAGATTGGCTCTTTGGCATGAATTTCAGCAGAATCTACACCTGCCAGTATGGCAATGTTTTATCGGCCCGTTTGAAAGAGAACAAGCGATCGGTAATTGCCATTGGGCGAGTGATGACCTGTGTCCTAGGATTAGTAGTGAATAGAGAATTGGAAATCAGGAGCTTTGTACCCCAGATTCACTATGGGATTATAGGCAGCTTTCTTTCCCAAGAAAGTAGTGTAGCTTATAAGAGTAAATGGCAGCCCAAGAAGATAAAAGGATCAGATCTCGCCGATGGACTTGAGAGCGAAGAAAAATATCTCAGTCAGGAGGATGCTCTGGAGATTATCGAGAAATTAAAAGGACATGAAGCCATTGTAAAGAAAGTCGACATCAAAGTGAAGAAGGAACACCCCCCCTTGCTTTTTAATCTGGCAGAGCTGCAATCGGAAGCCAACAAAAAATACAAACTTGGTGTGGATAAAACCCTAGAAATTGCTCAGAGCCTCTATGAGAAGAAACTGATATCTTACCCGAGAACAGACAGCCGGGTATTGTCAACGGATGTTATTCAAGAAATACCTAAAGTCCTAAATGGTTTGTATAAAAATGCTGCATTCAAGGACTCTGTTATTAGAATTAAGGATTTTGGCAAGCTCGCTATTGATAAATCAGCAAAAAGGTTTGTGGATGATAGCAAGGTTACTGATCATTATGCCATCATCCCCACCTATGTGACCACTGATCTGTCAAGGTTGAATGATGATAGCAGGAACGTCTACAGCTTAATTGTAAAAAGGTTTCTGGCCATTTTCTATCCTAGTGCGGAGTATAACACGGTTAAGGTAGAAACCGAAATCAAAGCTGAGATCTTTGTCACCAATTCCAAAACATTAAAAGAGCCAGGTTGGAAAGTGGTGTATGAAGTCACCCCAGCCAAAAACGAAGAGGAGATCTCCGCCTCACCTATTGAGCAGCTTATTAAAAAGGAGAAATGCGACACCACAGCCCTGGATTTAGACCAGAAAGAAACCAAGCCGCCCTCACGATTTTCTGACGCTTCATTGGTACTGACGATGGAAAAAGCAGGTAAGTATATCGAAAACGAAGAACTTCGAGAACAGATAAAGACCTGTGGGATAGGGACGTCAGCCACACGTTCCGGGATTATCAAGAAACTTAAGGATATTGGCTATATCAGAATTAATCCCAAAACCCAGATTGTTGCGCCCGAGGCCAAAGGAGAGGCAATTGTGGAACTGGTTCGCCTATCTGCCAAGGAGTTGTTAAATCCCACCCTGACAGCCAGTTGGGAAAAGGGCTTGTTCATGATACAAAACAAAGAAATCACTGAAGATATTTTTGAAACGAAATTAAATAGCTACATCACCCGAACGATTGAAAAGGTTAAGAAGAATAAAGGTGCAGCAACAAATATTCACTTAAAATAGTAATATGACACAAATAGTCATATTCAGACATGTTTCACTATGTAATTTTATTACTATTAGTCGATACTCCAATTAGACACAATTCTAGTTTCAAAGGTTGGCTATATTGCTGAAAGTCCAACATATGTTCATAAATGTTTTCTCTATCAGATAGCGAGTGGAGGTTCGGGTTTGGAGACAATCAATACCTATTATAAAAACCTTACTGGTTTGAAGAACTATATAATTGACAACCAGGATTTGCTGTTAAACACGAGTAACGTTGCTGTCTTAGTGCAGGTTTTTAGCGGTATTTGTGAGGATAATTATTTACGTACCATATCAAAACAGATTCGCGAGTTAATCCCCGGCGCTCAAGTGATTGGGACAACGACCAACGGCGAGATTATGAACGGATTGGTCAGCGGACTAAAAACCGTTCTTTCTTTCTCTGTTTTTCGCAATAGTGAAATCAAGGCAGCCTTCGCCCAAATGGAAGATGGTAATGCTTACGAGTTAGGACGAACAATTGGTAGCCATCTAAACAGTAGCAGAGCTAAGATATTAATCCTGTTTGCGACCGGGTCAACTTTGAATGCTGTCCAAGTGTTGAAAGGAGTTCAGTCAGTTAATTCTGGTTTGCCCGTGGCAGGAGGCAGTGCGGGAGACAATTTAAGCAATGAGCAATGTTTTGTATTCTGTAATGAGGAAATTACCGACTGTGGAACTGTGGGCGTAACTATCGAAGGCGATGATTTAATCGTTACCCGCCAAAGCCACCTGGGGTGGCAGCCTATTGGCAAAGAAATGGCAATTACCAAGGCCGAAGGTCATCGAGTATATACAATTGATCATATGCCTGCCTATCAGGTTTACCGCCGATTCTTGGGAATCGAAGAGAATGTCCCGATTTATAGTGTTGTTGAATTTCCGCTAGCCATTTGCCGGGATGGACTGCTGGTCTGCAGATCTCCATTTATTAGGCATGAAGACGATTCACTCAGTTTCTTGGGCGATATGGCTGAGGGGGAAAAGGTACGCTTCAGTTTTGGTCATGTAGGGATGATTATTGAACAAATAGATAGCTTGCTGGAAACAATTAAGCAACAGCCGGTCGAGAGCATATTTGTCTATTCTTGTGCTTGCCGGAGAGGGTTTCTGCAGGAATCAGCTCAAATAGAAACGCTGCCGCTGCAAGATATTGCTCCTACGTCAGGTTTTTTTACCAGTGGTGAGTTCTTCCATGCCAATGACAGCAATCAATTTCTAAACGCTACGATGACCACCCTGACTTTATCAGAATCAGTCGCTGCAAGATCCATATTAATGCCTGAATCAGAGGTGTCTTTAGAGTCTGGAGAGGCTCATAACAATGTTATGGCCATCAAGGATAATGTTGCCGACAGAAGCATAGAGGTTTTAAAAGCGTTGACCCATTTAACCAACACAGTAACTAGTGAACTAAATGAAAGAACCGGCGAAATTGAGACAGCAAATCAAATAATAAATGAGCGCGAGGAGCGTTTAAGACTGGTTTTAGAGGGAAGTACCGAAGGTTTTTGGGATTGGAATTTAGAAACTGGCGAGATCTTTAGGAGCGGACGTTGGCTCGAGATCCTTGGATACTCACTGGAGAATATTGAACCAAACTTACAGACATGGGCAAAACTTGTCCACCCCGGTGACATTGATGCTACCATGAAGGTTCTTAATGATTATCTGGATGGACAGATACCAAAATATGAAACCGAATACTGGCTGCAAACCAAATCCGGTGAGATAAAATGGATATTCGAACGAGGTAGTGTAATAAAGAGAAATGACAAAGGGGAGCCGCTTCGGTTAGCAGGAACGTGTACTGACATTACCGACCGTAAAAAATCGGAAGCTCTATTACGTTTGTCAGAAGATAAGTTTTCCAAAGCTTTCCACTGCAATCCTGATCCAATTACCATTACTACTTTTCAAGAAGGTTTTTATGTTGAAATGAATGATGCCTGGGTAAAACATACTGGATATGAACGACATGAGGCTATTGGGCGTACTGGGCTTGAATTGGGGATTTGGTGTCTTCCAGAAGAACGCGATCTAATGTCCAAACAAATCGAGAAACATGGAAGGCTTAGCGATTTCGAAACTAGATACCGAATAAAGTCCGGTGAAACCCGCATTTATAGCGTTTCAGCTGAGGTAATAGCCATGGACGATAAACCGCACCTAATTTGTATGCATACAGATATTACCAAACGCAAACAGGATGAAGCAGAAATAAGATATTTGAGCTATCATGATAAACTAACCGGTCTATATAATCGCGCCTTTTTTGAAGAAGAACTTAAACATATTAATAGCAAGCGGCAGCTGCCTATAGGATTGATAATTGGAGATGTAAACGGGCTTAAACTTGTAAATGATGCTCTGGGCCACCAGGAAGGGGACAAGGTATTAATAAAGGTAGCCGAAAGGTTAAGAAAATCATGTCGCAAGGAAGATATTGTTTCTCGGTGGGGCGGCGATGAATTTATTATTCTTTTGCCTCGCTGTGACAGCGCAACAGCTCTGAGAGTAATTAAACGAATAAATGATTCTTTTATAGATATTAATGGATTGCCAATCCCAATAAACATGGCACTGGGCATGGCAATCCAAAATTCACTCGGCCAAAATATTAGAAATATAATTAGAGAAGCCGAGGAGAAGATGTATAGGAATAAACTATTGGAAAGTCGAAGTACCCGCAGCTCATTTATAAAATCACTGGAAAAAACGCTCTGGGAGGGAAGTTATGAAACCAAAGAACACTGCCAGCGCATGCAAGAAATGGCCCAAAATATGGGCAGGAACCTTGAGCTAACTGATAGCGAACTTGATAATTTAAGGCTTCTGGCTGCTCTGCATGATATAGGTAAAATAGCGATACCTGACAGTATTCTCAATAAGCCTGAAGAATTATCTTCGGAAGAATGGGAAACTATAAAAGATCATCCGGAAATAGGCTATCGAATTGCTCTTAGTTCTCCTGAACTGGCTCCTATAGCGGAAGCTATATTACACCATCATGAGTGGTGGGATGGGAGTGGATACCCGCTGGGGTTGAAGGGCGAAAAGATTCCGCTTATATCACGCATTATAGCAATTACCGATGCTTATGATGTAATGCTAAACGGACGTCCCTATAAAAAGGCAATGAGTAAGGAAGAAGCATTGGCCGAAATACATCGATGTGCAGGAAGTCAATTTGACCCTAATCTGGTGTGTAAGGTAATCAGCTAAGAACATAGCGTTTCAGGACTATAGGTTATCGATACTCTTGGAAGACGAGGCCTTGGCAAATGCGATTATCACTATAATAAAGTGAGGTGCTTTGCATAGCATCGGTAACCTTCAGTCTTGCGGCACCTATCGTTACCGTGGTTCCCGGGAATATGGTTTCGGTGCATATAATTTTACCACTGCTGGAAGCATCCATTTTTTCTTGAATTTCAGACAGTTCCTGCTTGCTTCTTGTTAATAAAACTAGGCATTTGCCGAAAGTCGATTGTGCGTTATCAAGCATCAATTTTTTGTCAGGTACCAGTCGATTTGCAGCCTCATGCTCTTTCAGCAACGCAATAAGATTTTTCAGACTAATTATTTGCTTTTCTAATCCCGGAATCTCTTTAATAAGCTCTTGCTGTCTGGCAAAGACAGAGGGATCCATGCCAATTTTTAAGTCGGTTTCCAAGCAAGTGGGGGAACCAATCATACGAGCAGTTATATTCTGGCCGGCGATGCAGCTTCCGCCTACAAATTTACCTTTTGAGCCTACCAGTTGAAGGCTTTTACCGCATTTTATATTGCTGGTCATAATATAATCTGCAATTATATTGCCCCCAGCAAAAACACTGCCGTGTTCAATGAAATTGCTGGTTAAGTCTCCTTGGCAGCTTATTTCGCCGCCGATAATTCCACTTCGCAAAAGGATATTGCCATCTGCTTTTAGTGTTGCTGAGCCAACCGTCCCACCTATTTCAATATTGCCGCCGGCTTCGACAACAAAATTATCCAGAACTGTGCCATTAATTACAACGTTACCAATAAACTTGATATTGCCGGTTGATTTGTCAATATCTCCATTAAAATTTAGTGTTTCACTGACATTTATTTTCCTGCCATCAAATTCTACCTGACCATCATTTATAGCATATATAGTCGTACCATCCTCACTAAGTTCTGTATTCCGGCCCGATAGCGGAGGAACGGCTTTCCCTTTAACCTGCCTAAGACGCAGACCGGTCAGCGCAGTACCTTCGGAGCCTTCCGTGGGATGGGTTATCGTACATAAAGCTTGCCCTTTTTTCACATTTTCAACAATACCCAGGTCACGGTAATCGACACTACCATCTGGTCTTTCTTTGGGGCGAAAATCTTTCTCTAAACTAAACTGAAATACATAGGTCCCATCTACCCCATTTACGGGCATAACGCCAGTTGCGATTAAATGGTCCACATCATAGACTGGATGTTCAGCCAGCTCTTTGAGTTTTGCAGTTTTCACTCCATAGACGATCTTGCGCATCGCCAGGGCATCCTCGAAACTGCGTAAGGTTGGCGCAGCACCGCCATTCAACGGCGGTTCAACCCGCAAATATGCTTCCATTCTATTGTCTGAAAATGATATATGTACAACCGCATCAACAGGAGACGGTTCTCTTTCAGAAAGAGAAAATTCCCCCGTCTTTTCACAGTCATTAGGATCATTTAACAATTCATTCATAATACATCCTCCGTTTGAACACTCCAACAAGAGATGTTATTTCGATCCACTCTTATGATGTATATCGGCTAATTGTATATAAACATGCAATAATTCCTATAATCCAAAAATATTTACCGATATTTTTAACAACAGACAACGATTGATACATTACCAGCGGGAAATCTGTACGTGATGGCGGCCTTTGCGCGATATTCCGCCGATTTCCTCTAATCGGAAACGGCCTAATCCGCGTATCGAGATAAGATCTCCAGCCTTTACTGCGGCAGAACTTTTATAAACCGCCATATGGTTGATTTTCGCATTTCCCCCCTCGATATAGGCATCCACATCAGACCGCGATAAATTAAAGGCAGCCGCAATCGCAGCATCCAGCCGCAGAGAGGCCAGGTTTAATTGTGCGACCCGCAGTTCAGGCGATTGAAATATGAATTCTTCACTAGTTATTATCTCTACCGCTACAGTACTATGTTTAACCCGGTTAAGCTGCTGACAGATAAATTCCGCGACGCCAATATCCACTATTAAACATGCCATGGTGTTTTGTACCACAATGTCCCCCAACTTTTCTCTTTTCAACCCCAAGTTTAACACCGCCCCTAGATAATCGCGGTGGCCTAGGGATTGTTCTTGGAATTCTTTGTGGATAATCCTAAGATAAGCAATCCTGGCATCAGTATTTTCTTCCCATTGGGGAAAAACCAATAATCGCTGGCGTTCAGCTTCTTTATACCCCCCATTTAAATGCCATTTAATGGAAGGTTCGTTGACTGCCACAGCTCGCGCCAGTTCTTGCTGTCTAAGATCCATGAAATCACTTTGTCCGCACGCCCCGTGGACGGCCTTTTGCACCAATTCATTGAGCCTGGCAATCAAGCGTCTTTCATCGTCATTGCGGCCTAATTTAATTAAATAATCGTGCATGTTTTTCATACCTTCTTTACAAAAGACACAATTCATCCCTGTCGTCGCTGCCTATGGTAAGACCTAAGTGGTTGCCGGCTATCTTTGGCATTGCCGGAGAAATATCAGAATGATCTTAACATTATTCTTTCAAATATCAGCAAAATAAGCAAACTTTCATAAGGACTTGAATTTCTTGCCGCCTTTGCTTACCGCATATCTAAGGTGAAGTATATTTATATTGTCGAGAGGTCTGGCTATACAAAGCTGTCGAAATTTTCCAGAAAGAGCGACTTTAAGCAGTGATTCGTCATTTTACTGAAGGTAAATACGCCTCCTATGTAGAAATAAGAAATTATGTATGGATAAAGGAGGTCCTTTTTTATGGAAGAAAACAAGATGTCTATGCCGGAACGGTTCTTGAAGGTCCTGACTGCTCCGGGGGAGGCTTTTCGAGTTATTGTGGCCGATCCTCGAATTTTATGGCCGGGGCTAGTCATTATCTCTATCTCACTCCTATTAGCAATCCTGGCCATCCCAGAATTTAAACAGTATACGGCAGAGACTCTGGTTGCCAGCGGAAAGAGTCTGGATCAGGTTGCCCTGGCCATGAAAATTGTAGTTCCAGGCGCTCTGGTCGGGACAATTTTAGCTATGCCAATGGTCTGGCTGGCTCAGGCAGGAATACTCGCACTCTACAACCAGTTTAGCGTTGGAGAGGCACGTTTTAAACAGTTATTGGCCGTAGCCATTTTTTCAGGGGTACCATCAATTATAAAATCTGTAATCTCAACCGGGCTAATTAAAACCATGGGATATAAAGCTGCCTTGCAGGTCAGCACCAGCCTAGCCCTGTTCCTTGGCACTGCCAGTCAAACCAGCTTTCTTTACCGGCTTCTGGGGCAGATCGAGTTGTTCAGTATTTGGGGGTTGGTCCTTCTCATCCTGGGCAGCTCCCTCGCTATGAAAAAGAAAGTCAAGGGGCTGGCCATCTATTTAGCAACCATCTGGTTGATTTATGTTGTAGTTATGACCTTGGTGGTTAAAACCCCAGCGGTTTAAGCAGTCTTATTTCATGTTAGGATAAGGATGAGATCAAGAGGAGTGAAAAATTTGTCAGAGCAACTATCATCTAAGGCGAATTCAGAAACAGTTCAAACCGCCAAGCCGCCTTTTTCACTGAAGAAGAAGCTGCTGATCGGCGGTGGCATCCTGCTGGTTTTGATCATGGTAGGTTTGAATATTTATCGTATCAAGAATAAGGATGTAGTCGAGGTGTCAGCCGCCCGGGTGACTGACCAACATTTGGTAGAAAAGGTTCCGGCCTCAGGTAACGTTGCAGCGAACGATAAAGATATTATTTTTAGTGAAGTGAGCGGAACGGTACAGGGGATCCATGTGCAAATGGGCGACAAGGTCACGGCCGGCCAGGTCTTGATGGATCTCCATATTCCCAATGCCGAACAGAAGCTGGCGGAGGCTCGCGCGGCTCTGGCTTCTGCGGAATCGGCTTTATACCAGGTGCGTTCCGGTGGCAAGACCTCCGATCTGGTTGCAGCTGAGTCCACTCTCAGTCAGGCCGAAAGCACCTATAATGTGGATAAAGTTGCTTTGCAGCGCAAGCAAACCTTGTTTGAAGCCGGGGCAATATCTCAGTCTGACCTTGACCAGGCCCAAGCCGACTTCGATACCAGCAAATCAGCTTATGATAAAGCCCAGGCCGATTTACTGCGCAGTCAAGAGGCGGCCCCGTTTTACCTGCGGTCTCTGGAAGCCTCAGTAGAGTCAGCCAAAGTCCAATTGCAAATGGTAGAAAGGCAAACTGCTCAGCAGGGCCTGATTTGTCAACGGGATGGACAGGTTCTTTCCATCAGCGTGAAAACCGGTGATCAAATCACTGAGAATGTTCCGCTCCTAACCATTGGCAGTCTTCAAAAACTGACGATTCAAGCTGATGTTCCGGAAAGTGAAGCCGGGAAGATCAAAGTGGGGCAGGTTGTCAGTATAAGCGGCAACGCTTTTTTGGATGAAATATATCCGGGACAGATCACCCAGGTAGGGCTGGAGGTATTGAATAAGACCAAGAAAAACGAGGACGAGGATACTTTCTTGCCGGTGATTGTGGGGGTAGAGAATGCCCCCCGTTTATTGCCCGGTTACAACGTCGACTTGGAAATTACTGTCGCTGACAGCCAGTCCCTGGTCGTGCCTATTGAAGCCTTGGTGGAGAAGGATGAGGGCAACAGTGTCTGGGTAATAAAGGATGGATTGGCCAAGCTGACCCCCGTGAAGACTGGCATCAGTGATGGTATAACCATGGAGATTAAATCAGGAGTGTCCCAAGACGACCAGGTGGTTCTCAACCCGCCTGCCCAACTCCAAGACGGAAGCAAGGTTCGCATACAATGATTACAATAGATAACTTATTTAAAACCTATGATACTGGTATTGTTAAAGTTGATGCACTCAAAGAAGTCAACCTGATAGTGGGAGAAGGGGAATTTATTGCGGTTATGGGCCCGTCCGGCTCGGGTAAATCGACCCTGATGAATATCCTCGGCCTGCTGGATCGCCCGACAGAGGGGACTTATCTCCTGGATGGGGTTAATACCCGGAGCCTGGATGAAGACCAACTGGCTGACCTGCGAAATCAAAAGATAGGATTTATTTTTCAAAATTTCAATCTTTTGCCCCGTATCAATACTCAGCGTAATGTGGAACTTCCCATGCTTTATGCCGGAGTTGGAAGTGGAGAACGGCAGGCGCGGGCATTAGCAGCCCTGGAACAGGTAGGCTTGGCCAGCCATAGCGCCCATCGTCCCAATGAGTTGTCTGGAGGCCAGAAACAGCGGGTGGCTATAGCTCGCGCCATGGTTAATCGGCCCAGCCTGCTGCTGGCTGATGAGCCGACCGGCAATCTGGACAGCCGTTCCAGCTATGAAATAATGGCCCTGTTTCAAGACCTGCACCGCCAGGGCAGCACCATCATCCTAGTTACCCACGAACCGGAAATAGGCCGCCATGCCCAAAGAATTGTGCATTTCCGCGATGGTCGCCTTGTGAACAGTGAAAATATGGATTCACCCTTGGATGCACGGCAGCTTTTAAAAGAATGGCTGGAGGAAAAGGGGGAGCTGGAATGAAATTCAAAGAAATGATTACGATTGCTTTGGAAGGGATATGGGTCAACAAACTGCGTTCCGCCTTGACAATGCTGGGTATGATCATTGGCGTGATGTTTGTTATCATCATCGTCACCATGGGACAGAGTGTGAACAAGCTAGTCTCCCAGGAAGTCGAGGGCCTGGGAGCCAATTCCTTTACCCTGGTGCCTGTTGACAACGACAACGGACAAAAAGGCAAGTTAACCCTGGATGATTGTAAGCTGCTCAAAGATTCCATGGACAGCATTGAATTTGTGGTACCACTCAAGGTCTTATCGAATACAGCAGCATTTGAAACAACGCGCAAGAAGAAAAGCAACATGCTTATCGGAACCAGCCCGGACTATATGAAGGTAAGTCAACTGGGTTTTGCCCAGGGGCGATTCTTCAATGAAGCGGAAAATCAGATGGGCCGCCGGGTAGTAGTTATAGACCAAAACTTGGCGGATGAATTATTCGGCACTGGAAATACGGCGGTAGGTAAAACCCTGCGAATTAATCGCATCCCTTTCCAGGTCTGCGGGGTGACCAAGCCTGAGGCTGCAGTAATGGGTATGCAGCAGACTTTTACCTGTATTCCGATCCAGACACTTATGGAAATGGATGACAACCAGGAGGTTCAGCAAGCTCTGGTAAGGGTAAAAAGCAGTGAGCAGTTAAAGGCTGCAACCAAACAAAGTGTCGGCATTCTAGAACTGCGCCACGCCGTGAAGAAGGGTTATCAAGCCCAGACCAACGAACAGATGATGGAGAAATTCAGTACTATGCTCACCGTGATGACATCAGTTTTCGGTGCCTTGGCGGGGATTGCCTTGCTGGTCGGGGGGATCGGCATCATGAATATTATGCTGGTTTCGGTTACGGAGCGCACCAGGGAAATTGGGGTGCGGGTGGCCTTGGGCGCCCGGCGCCGCGACATCCTGATGCAATTCTTGGTGGAATCGGCCACTATTTCAGCACTGGGCGGCAGTATAGGCATGCTGCTGGGTGTCGGTATAGGGGCTATCATTTCCCTGGTATTAAAAACACCTATAATTGTATCATTTGGTACTATGCTGGTCGCTTTTAGCTTTTCATCTGCCATAGGCATTATTTTTGGCCTATATCCGGCTAATCGTGCTGCCAAGCTGGCTCCCATTGATGCCCTGAGATACGAATAGAGGGACAACCAAACCGTCCACCTGTATCCTAGCCCAATATGCGCTCCAGTACACGCTTAAAAAATGGTTTCTTAGTTGCAGAATCTTGATTCGTCACAACCTCTGGACTAAGTGTGTCATTGACCACATCAGCTTCCGGAGAAGGGTGAGGAATGGGTTTGGCGATTGCGGGAACTGGTCTGGCCTGCTCAGAAGGATGCACTGGACTGACCCTTGAGGATGTCCTATTATCGGTTTTTATGGATATTGACGGCTCTTGGCGCTTATCATGATGCTGAGCAGGTTGGGTTGAAGGCCGCTTTTTTTGACTTTCTTTTAAGTTCAGGTCCGAAGCAGGGCGAGGCGCGTTTATCTTCCGAGAATTCGCCTGGATCCATTTATCGATCGAAGCTCTGCGCTCGTTGAAAACAGCCTCCGACGGCAATTCAGCTTCCTCAATTCTTGCCCCAATATGCTCTTCTATCTCATAGAGGCTCATGATATCTTCGCCAGTAACCAAAGTTATGGCGCGGCCGCCGTTCCCGGCACGGCCGGTACGCCCGATTCTATGCACATAGCCGTCTTTCTCAATAGGGACATCATAGTTGATCACCAGAGACAAATCATCGATGTGAATACCACGGGCGGCAACATCGGTGGCTACCAGCAGATGAAACTCTCCCTGTTTAAACTGTTGTAGGGTTTTTAAGCGTTTAACTTGGGGGATATCTCCGTGCAAAGCCTGGGAATTATATCCTTGGCGGGATAAAATACCTTGCACCCTATCGACAGCGATCCGCGTATTGCAGAAAATAACACAGCTTTCCGGCTGCTCAATCATAAGCAGGCGGTTTAACTGTATGCTCTTTTGGTTATTTTCAACCCGGTAGTATATCTGCTCGGTCGTATCCACAGTCTTGGTGTGCGATTCAATCTCAATAGTTACGGGATGTCTCATATACTCCTTGCAAATTATGCTGACTTCCGGAGGTATGGTAGCAGAAAAAAGGAGAGTCATTCTATCTTTGGGGAGAGTTCTGATAATTCTCTTCACCTGATCGAGAAAACCCATGTCCAGCATTCTATCCGCTTCATCAAGAACCAAAAAACGTATGTGTTTGGTTATAAGATTACCATGCGTAATATGATCGAATACCCGGCCAGGTGTTCCAGTAACGATGGAAACACCTTTATTAAGAGCCTGTATTTCAACATTCATATTGTGCTGTCCGTATATGGCAGTTGTCTTGTGCTGAAGATGCTTAGCCATCTGTTTGAGATCGCTGTCTACTTGGACTGCCAGTTCCCGTGTCGGTGTGAGTATCAGACCTTGGGGTCCTACCTTTCCGGCATCAGTCATTTGCAGCATGGAAACACCAAAAACGGCAGTCTTGCCACTGCCAGTCTTAGATCTGACAATCAGATCTTCGTGATTCAGAATATGGGGTATTGCTCTGCTCTGAACCTCAGTGGGAACTTCAAAGCCCATATCCTTTAGAGCCTTTAAAATCGGAGGCGTAATACCCAAGTCATTAAAACTACTCAACATTATTATCTTCTTTCATTATTGATACGTATTTTATTGTATCATTTGCTGATGGTTTGTACTATACAAAGGACTAGGGGACTCGCCAATTGTCTGTTTCTTGAGGAACAAAATGGCTGATTGGGCTCGTTTCTTAAAGGTAGACTTATATCTCTCAAGGCCGTGGTAAGCTTAAAAGCTCACCCTTAAACTTTTTTATAGGATAATTTTCGCCCTGACCTTGAAGTATGCCTGTTGCGAAGTATGTGAAGCGGGATTCGTTGCAAAACGATAGATGAATGGAGGAAAGTAAAAATGATATATGCGCGGGACCCGGAAGGTAATATAATAGAGATTCAAAACTGGCAGAGGTAAACTGTAAGCACGAGAGAACCATTTATTAACAATCTAATAATCGCAAACGATAGCACTAGCTATTCGCTTCCTATTTACTACTCTAGCATTTGCTCAGTCTTAATGCTATCTTTGACCGGAGGTTTTTGGGCAGAAGCACCTAGGTTTTGGATTAGGGTCAGCAGACCAATTCCTAAAAACACAAAACCTGCCAGCTTATTTATCAGTTGCGGAGCAATATATCTACCTAACGTAACGCCTACAGTTACTTCCACACAGACACATAGGGTAAGTGCGATGGCACTAGCTATAAAGACGGTCCAGCGTTTGTGGGGATTATTACTTGTGATTAACAGCACGGCTACCTGTGTCTTATCTCCCAGTTCGGCTAAAATGATCAAAACATACGTACTTAGAACTGTCAGCAGTTGGATACTCATCCTAAATTCCTACCTTTCATATATGGACATTTCCCATGATCCCGCTAAGAAGCAGCAAACCCACGGTAATAAAGGCTCCGGCGGAGACAAAGGCGATAATGCGCGGTTTTAGAAAACGTGCGATGAGTTCGGAACCTACTAAGATTTCTATAAATGAACAACTGATCAAAGCACACGCAGAACCTAGCGCTACCCAGAGAACATAAAGCGGTTTCTCACCCGCTAAAAGCAGGGTTGTAATTTGAGTTTTGTCGCCCATTTCGGAAAGAAATACTACTCCCAATGCCGAAAAAAACAGACGCCAATCCAAATTCAATAGCTTCCTAATCAATCAAAATTCCCCCAGTTACTCAACAATAGGAAACTGGTTATTCCTTAGATATTTTTTGGAATACTCAGTTTGCCTTAATGGTTTAGACGCGTATAAAAAAGTTAGTCCAGACACAAATATCCTATGCCTGGATGAGCAAAATGGTTACATTCGGAGCTTTTATTATTTAGTTATCCATTCATATCTCCTTAGTTGAAATGGTCTCTATATACATATTTAATAACCTTATCTGCTTTTTTATATGATGGTATATTATTATATTAATATATTGATTTCATCTTAAAACAGGTGGTGACGGAGTGAAAATCGATAGATTGATTTCAATTCTGGTAGTTCTGCTTAGAAAAGAACGGGTTCAGGCCAAAGAACTGGCCGAAATGTTTGAAGTTTCGGTTCGGACTATATTACGGGATGTAGATGCTATCAATCAGGCCGGTATTCCTGTCGTAACCTATCAGGGAGCCCATGGTGGAATCGGCATTGCAGAAGGCTATCGTCTGGACAAAAGTTTTCTTAGTGCTCATGATATGGCCGCTATTATTATAAGCTTAAAAGGTGTTTCAGGTATGATGCCGGATAGCCGCTATGATGTATTAATGGAGAAACTGAAGAACCCTCTATCCTCAGCTCAGTTGGATATGATTGACCTGAAAACCAGGCAAATGATGATCGATCTTTCTCCATGGGGAGGATGTGAACCGCAAAAAGATAAAATAATTCCTATACGTCAGGCGATCGAGAGTCATCATGAAATTGAATTTTTATATAAGGACGCAGAAGGCACAAGAACCAAGCGCAGGGTGGAACCTTACTCCCTGATTCTTAAGGGGCAAAACTGGTATCTCTATGCATGGTGCCTTCTGTGGCAAGATTTTCGTCTCTTCAAAATCAGCAGGCTAAAGGAATTATTGCTTACCGACATATCCTATAATGCCAGAGAACTAACAAGCGAACAGTATTCATGGGACGATGAATGGAAAAACAACGCCAGAATGCTTGAACTAGACCTGCTTTTTGAACAAGAGCTAGAGAGTACGGTGGAGGAATATTTTGATTCTGATATAATCAGGCAAGATGATGGAAAGATAATGATTAAAATTCATTTGCCCGAAAATAATTGGTTGTATGGCTGGCTGTTAAGCTTTGGAAGCAGTGTGGAGGTGATAAACCCTCCACATGTTCGAGAATTTATGGCCAGAACAGCTAAAGAAATATTAAAGAAATATTCAACCGCTAACATGACATAGGGTTGTCATGTTAGCGGTGATATAATTGAGGAAAATAATTGAGGGGGTCAATATATGAATTATCAATTTGAATTGCTAGAAAAGCCTGCTCAGCAGATAATTTCGATTCGTACCCGGAGTTCAGTAGAAAATTTGCCGCAGGTACTAGGAGGAGCTTATGGTTCAATAATGAATTATCTGAATGAAATAGGCGCAGAACCGGCAGGTGCACCTTTTGTAGGCTATTTTAATATGGATATGCAAGACTTGGATTTAGAGGCAGGTTTTCCGGTATCCAAGCCTATAGCCGGAAAAGGTGAACTTAAACCCAGCGAAATACCCGCTGGACCGCGGGTAGCCTGCATGCATATCGGACCATATAATCAAATCGAGAATGCCTATATTGCGATAATGGAGTGGATTGCTGCCAACGGACAAACTTCAACCGGGGTATGCTATGAGTTTTATCTAAATGACCCGGCCAATACCCCCGAAAATGAACTGATGACCCAAATAGTCTTCATGCTCAAGTGATTGAAAGGAGTTTGAATTAATGGTCAAGGACTTGATTCTGGATGCGAATAATGCATTGGTATATGAAGATATCTTTAGCTATATCAATGAGCCGGCCCTGACCTGGTGGAAGGCGTTAAATACTTTCATTCAGCAGAAATACCAGGTGTCCCCCAAGATTAGCTATAGTAAATGCACCGCTCAACAGGGTTGGAATGTAAAATACCAGAAATCAGGCAAGTCCCTGTGCACGCTTTATCCAGAAAAAGAGTCCTTTATAATACTCATTGTAATCAAGTTGGCACTGGTGGACTTTATTGAAAGCATGGTTAGTTCCTATGATCCATCCGTGATGGAAATTGTTAGGACTGCTCGACCTTTTAACGGCACCAAATGGTTGATGATTCGGGTAGAAAGCGAGGCCATTATGAATAATGTTCGAGATCTATTAGTATTAAAACTTGAGATGAGTACAAGCACAAAATCGGCTCGGCATTAAACACGATAAATTGCTCTTATTAAGGGGCAGCTTTATTTTGGACCGCATCAAGCTGTTTGTAGGACATGACCGATATACAACAGTTAATCAAAGGGGGTAACCCAGGAATGAGTGAATTACATAAACTTCCTAATATCGGAAAAGTAACAGCAACCTTGCTCCTCGACGCGGAAATCAATACTCCTGAAAAGTTAGTATGCTTGGGAAGCAAGGAGGCCTTTCTTAGGATAAGACTGTTAGACCCTACCGCCTGTCTGCATATGTTATACGGCCTAGAGGGAGCTGTCCAAGGAATTAGGGACACCGATCTTCCAATCGAAACCAAACAAGACTTGAAATCTTTCTATAAAACATTATAGAATTACAGGACATAGGGACTATTTCAATAAATCCTTGACCTTAACCTCGGGATGCTGATATCGCGCATAAGCGGATGTTTTCTGGCCGTACTGCAAGGCCTCTTGGGGGCACCATTGAATACAGGCTAGACATTGCTCGCAGTGATTATGCCATACCAGTTTCTCGTCCTGCATCGTAATATTTTTGGTTGGACAGACCTGCATACACAGACCGCATTGATTGCACCGTTCATCAACCCAGAACTTTTCATCCATTTTTGGGATGTGGGGGAAACTAAATTTATACAACCAGGTAAAAATGATTCTTTGCCAGAGGGGACCTTTCTCCACTGGCATTTTAACTCTTTGGACAATTTCCTGTGCAATGTTAGCTATCTTTATATGAGCTGCCGCAAAAAGTTCAATTTGTTTCTCCGAAGAACCCGGACCTCCCCAGGGGATATAATTGGAAGGCATAATCACTGACCATCCGCTGGATAGAACTAAACCCTTGGATTCCATAACCCTACGCAATTGTACCAGAGTATTGGATACTTGACCGGCATTGTTAGCAATCGCAAAGATATAGTCCGGTGACATTACTTGCAACTGGTCCAAGAATTCCAAAACCCGTTTCGGTACACCCCATATATGTACTGGAAATACCAAACCTATTATTTGTGAATCAATATTATGCCGGTTACTATCCCAATTCACCATGGAGACTAACTCTGTATTGCCCATTTCACGTGCCAAAGCCCGGGCGGTCCACAAAGAATTGCCAGTACCGGTAAAGTAGAAAATGGTCGTTCTATTTGTTTGCGTATTCATAATTACTCCTTCAAGAGCTTTTCATAACCAAATAATCTCTAAACTACATCACAATTCAGAATAACCTTAGTCATAATAATGGTCAATATCTTTGTTAGGCAGCTTATAAAAAGAGTCCTTAAATATGCGGGCCACTAAGGGTGGGGGTAACTTTATGAAAAATGGCTGCGAATAATTAGCAGGTATTTAGTGGATCAACAGTGAATTCAGATAACTATAATGACTGATCGCAATAATTAGTGAAAAGGGTGAATATTGATATGGAGCAGCTGCACCTGGGAGATATTATCATAGATGTGGAACGGAAGAGAATAAAACATATTTACCTGAAGGTCAGCCCACCGGGCACTGTGCACATTTCTGCACCATATAAAATGAGTTTGGATGCAATCCGGGTCTATGCTTTTTCCAAGCTTAACTGGATTAATAAGCAACAGGCTAGATTCAGATCGCAGGCTAGAAAGACCCCGAAAGCATTTCGAAATTATGAGGATCATTACTACAATGGGAAGTGCTACCCACTAGAGGTGGTAGAGGTTGAAGCACCACCCAAGATTGTTTTTAACCAGACCACGCTTGTACTTTATGTGCGCCCTGACACTCCAACCGAAAAACGCCAAAGCATTATGGATAAATGGTATCGGGCTCAATTAAAATCAGTATTGCCAATACTTATAGAAAAATGGGAAACCAAACTAAATGTGAAAGTAAACGAGTTTGGAATTAAGAAGATGAAAACCAGATGGGGAACTTGTAATCGCACAGCCAAACGCATATGGCTGAATCTAGAACTGGCCCAAAAATCTCCTGAGTGCTTAGAATATATTGTGGTACATGAAATGGTTCATCTTTTGGAGAGAAAACATAATGACCGATTTACTGCCTATATGAATGAATATCTGCCCAGTTGGCGAATTCTAAAAGATGAGCTTAATGGATTACCAGTAAAACAGGAGAACTGGTAGGTATTCTAGGATTACTGTTGCATCTGACATAGGAGTTAAGCTCCGTTCTATTTGTTCCGAAAAACCTTGTGACTTCTATAAATATAATAAGCTAACAGCGACAATAGGGCTATAGTCCCAGCAGCAATGATATATTCATGAATTATAATTTGATACTTATCCCATTCTGGCCCCAGAATTCTTCCCAAAGTTATAAATATACCTGCATATAAGAAGGCTCCTAGATAGGCGTACACTGCAAATAATCGAAACGGTGTCTTCATTGTGCCTGAGAAGTAACCTGTGACATGCCGAATCCCGGGGATAAAATAAGCTACGAGTATGAGGGTATATCCATATCTGTCAAACCAATCAGCAGCTCTATCAAACCTTTCCGGTCCCAAATGAATATAGTGTCCGTACTTATGAAAAAACGGGTTACCCAATTTTTTGCCTATCAGGTAGGATAGGGTAATTCCCGTACATACTCCCAAGTATACCGAGGCGAAAGCAGCAGCATAATTCATTTTACCCTGGTAGCTAAGATACCCTATATAGCCCATAATCGTCTCACCCGGAAGCGGCAGGGCAAGCAGTTCTGCAAGAAAGGCAAGAAATAGAATGATATAACCATGGGCAACCATGTAGTGTAAAACTAGCTCTTTCATTAAGCAATGCTCTCCCTTCCAGCCGGTAATTCATTAGAAAAGCCTGTTGTAGAATACCTTAACATAGTACCTTATCCTCGTAAACAAATCAGCCTATTCTAGTCTGCAACTAACGAAAATAGATAATATACCTTCGATTTACCTATATATCGCTCCTGCCTAATTTAATATCAGCCTTAATATTGATAATGATTTACAGCAGAATATATATGTATAATATTAACAGTTTAAAACGTGGAGATGATCGTAGTTGTTAATGGAAATTAGAAGCTTGGGTAAAGGCGACATTAAAAACGCACTAGATTTAGTGTGGTTAGTTTTTCAAGAATTTGAAGCTCCTGATTATTCTGTACAAGGTATCAGTGAATTCGAAGGATTTTTAAGTATCTATTCAATAACTAAAATGATGGATAGAAATGAAATAGCCTTTTGGGGCTGTTATAACAATGCGGCTCTGGTCGGAGTAATTGCCGTCATTGGGAAAACCCACATATCTCTGTTTTTCGTGCTGAAGGAATATCATAGACAGGGGATCGGGAGGCAGTTGTTTCAAACAATGATAGATACCTGCAATAATGACGATAACATAAAAAGATGCACAGTAAACTCATCACCATATGCAACTGAAGTTTATCATCGGCTTGGATTTGTTGACACTGATGAAGAGAAAACTGTTAATGGAATTCGATTCACGCCCATGGAATACCTTATAGTTTGAGCCAATTTATATCTTTAATAATATTTCCCCCATAAAAACAAGAAACATGCAGATAGTTATAAAATTCTATGATTGGTCAAATATTACATCTATGCAGTTAATTTTAGTAATGCACCTTAGAAGATGTTCATTCCATGTTTTCCATTTCCATTTTTTTAACCATCTGATTTCCACCGAGACTCACGATTAATATTTATTTAAAAAATTATTTTGTTTATTGAAGATTATGTCGCATTGTCATACAATATATTGAGTGTTATTAGGATAAAACAAGGGCGTTTTTCCGAATTTTTGCGGAAATATGCCCTTGTTTGCTTATTTTAGGAGGTATTATGATGGAAAATGTAAAATCGCTTTCACCGGAAAAAATATTCGGAGAATATGTTTTCAGTGAAACAGTAATGCAAGTCAGACTATCGAAAGCTGCACACAAGGTACTTAAAAAGACAATTGATTCAGGCGCTCCGTTGGACTCTTCTGTTGCTGATGAGGTCGCCTCGGCTATGAAAGAGTGGGCCGTTGAAAAAGGAGCCACGCATTTCACTCATTGGTTTCAGCCAATGACCGGCATTACCGCTGAGAAACATGACTCCTTCATTTCACCAACAGGTGACGGCAGGGTATTAATGGAGTTCTCGGGCAAAGAACTGATAAAAGGCGAACCGGACGCATCCTCTTTTCCTTCCGGTGGATTGCGTGAGACTGCCAGCGCCAGAGGTTATACTGCATGGGATTGCACTTCACCCGCTTTTGTAAAAGAAGGTACGCTTTACATACCTACCGCATTCTTTTCCTTTACCGGAGAAATACTGGACAAGAAGGCTCCGCTGCTCAGAAGTGTTGAAGCATTGAGCAAGCAGGCTCTCCGTGTCCTGGGTGCCTTAGGAAACACTACTTCAAAGAAGGTCATATCTACAGTTGGCCCTGAACAGGAATATTTTTTGGTAAACCGTGAACTCTACGATCAACGCCTGGACTTGCTTCTCACCGGACGTACTCTGTTCGGAGCAAAACCACCCAAAGGACAGGAGCTTGAAGACCAGTACTTTGGAAGGCTTCGCATCAAGATTATAGAGTTCATGCACGAACTTGACGAAGAACTTTGGAAGCTGGGTATCACTGCCAAAACCAAACATAATGAAGTAGCACCGGCTCAGCATGAACTTGCCATCATTTTTGACCCGGCGAGTGTAGCCGCAGATCATAACCTTCTCGTTATGGAGATGATGAGAAAAGTTGCGAAAAAGCACGGCCTAGCCGCTCTGATTCATGAAAAGCCGTTTGCCGGTATCAATGGAAGCGGTAAACATATCAACTGGTCAATAGCAACCGATGATGGTTTTAATCTGCTGGAACCAAGCATGAAGCCTGCTGAGAATATTCAATTTTTAATATTCCTCGCTGCTGTTATCAAAGCAGTTGATGAATATGCGGAGTTGCTCAGACTATCGATCGCAAGCCCCGGAAATGATCACAGGCTCGGTGCCAACGAAGCTCCGCCCGCAATCGTTTCCATATTCTTGGGAGCAGAACTCAATGCCGTTATTGAGGCAATAATCAGCGGAGAATCTTATGAAGATGTAGGACGTGCCAAAACAAATCTTGGCATTTCCTCTCTTCCTATAGTAACCGGGGACGCGTCAGATAGAAACCGAACTTCTCCATTTGCATTTACTGGCAACAAATTTGAGTTCCGTATGTGCGGTTCGTCTAACAATATCGCCGAACCTTGCTTCACTTTAAATACGGTAGTTGCGCAAGCACTTTCTGATATAGCAGACTTGCTCGAAAAGGCTGACGATGTTGAATCAGCCGCTAAACAACTTGTGAAGGACATTGCTACTGCCCATAAAAAGGTTATCTTTAATGGCAACAACTATGCGGCAGAATGGGTTGAGGAAGCAGCGCGGCGTGGCCTTCCTAACATAGAAAATACGGTGCTCGCTATAAAGCAGCTAAAGTCAGAAAAGAGTATAGCCGTATTTGAACAAATGGGCGTTCTCACCGAAACCGAAATAGATTCACGTTATGAAATCCTGCTTGATCACTACTCAAAAACTATTAATGTGGAGGCATTGACCCTGATAGATATGATTGATCGTCAACTGCTGCCCGCAACGCTCGGTTATGCCCTTAAACTTGCTGAAATATCAGAAAAAACAGGGAGTAAGACTGCTAAAGTGCGTATGGAACAAATTACGGCTCTGGCGGATAATATGGATAGTAAGCTGGCAGCACTGAAAGTCGCTGTAAACACGGCAACCGTTGACTGTCCGTTGGAGACGGCTATGAATTATCGAGAAAAAGTTCTTATCGCAATGGAAGCTGCCCGTACAGTTATCGACGAGACTGAAACGATCATTCCTGCGAACGTATGGCCGGTTCCCGTATATTCTGACATTCTATTCAGGGTCTGATAAAAAGACATTTGTGAAATTAACCAAAAATAAATCGCAAGAAGCATCTGCTAATTATGGCAGATGCTTTTTTATAGTCGAAATATCTTATATTTGTGTGAGCCTCAGCATTTGCGAAGGATCTTTTCCTAGCTTCTGATAGAAAGACCTCTATCATCCAATACGCTTTTTACACACATTTTCAACCGGACAGGCTTCACATGTCGGTGACTTTTTGCAATGCCGTTTGGCGTGTTCAACAATTAAGGCATGAAATTCTCCATACAGGTATATGTCCTGAGGAAAGCTTTCCTCAATCTTCAATTGTAATTCGTCATAAGTATTGGGGATATCATGACCTAGCCGATATAGTACGCGTTTTGTATAAGTATCCACTACAAAAAATGGCTTGTTTAAGGCATATAATAAAATAGAATCAGCCGTTTCACGTCCCACGCCTTTAACCTCCAGTAGTTCTGTGCGCAGAATTTGCCCATCCATCTGCATGGCATTATTCACATCATAAGAGTATGTTTCGTACCACAGGGTAAATGCTTTGAGCTTGATTGCTTTTTGATTGTAATAACCACTGGGGCAAATTATTTGAGCCAATTCATCATTGCTTACTGCAGCTATATACTCCGGGGATAACCGATCACCAAAATTTCTTATGGCCTTTTCCACATTCAGCCAGGTGGTATTTTGGGTCAATATAGCACCAACCATCATTTCAAATGGTGTTTGAGCAGGCCACCAGTTCCTCTGACCATAAGCATTTAAAAGGGTGTTATAGATTTCTACTAGTCCGTTCATTACAGCCCTCCGGTAATGTGTTCCCTGCATTCCATGATTTTTCAGGACCCTGCGATGATACTTTCAATTGATTTACTGATTCGGTTGGAAAGCGCTTGATAGCCTGCCGAATTAGGATGCAAACCGTCTGGAGCAAGATATTTGCTCAGATTATATTTCATCAGGTCATAGGTTGGAATGAAAACAACTTTTCCCCGGTTGGTAATAAGCTGCTCAGTACCATAGTTCCACTCATTTAAAAGGTTGTTATCTTCAGTATTGGTTGTTCCTTCATAGGGATTATAGATACCGAGCACTACAATTAAGGCATGGGAATTGTTATTCCTGAGGATGGTGAGGGTTTCCTTTAAGTTACTTGCATAATTATCGAGTTTTGTTTTAAATGCTTCTTCTTTGCCAATATCATTTGCTGAAATAATCCTCCTGAGATCATTCCCGCCGATTGAGATTAAGATAATATTAGACTGGGCTATGACCTGGTCAAGGTTGCTGTTTTGGAGTTGAGTTAACAGGCCTAGGCTTTCCAATCCGTCCGTCCCAACGTTATTGACAACGATATCTTTGGAGGTGTTGTTCCTGAAAGACTGGGATAGATAGCCGGAAAATCCCAGACCTTTTTCATCGCCGGTCCCTTTGGCGATAGAATCTCCCAGGATGAGCACTTGCAACGAGTTGGCATTCTTGGCAACCGGCTGGGAGGAGTTTTCTTCAGGTTGAGCCAATGTTGCCAGCGCTGATTGCTGACGCTGTGGTACCATTGTTACTTTCATGGCTTGATAGAAACCAATCGATAACAGGATAACCCCCACGAGGGAAAGGGCAATTATGGCGTAACTCAGCCTCTTTTTAAACATTGTATTCTCCTTACCTTAAACCAATATATCCTGCTTGGTAAAATACGCAAAGCTAATGATAATGGAGGCCATGGCCCATCCTAATAAAACCAGGACAGAAAAAGCCATATTCATTCCTTCGACTGGCTGAAAGGAACCGGCTAAATAATCAGTCAGCCGGAGATTCACCATGAACAAGTAGTGCGTAATCTTCCAGTCGGAAAGGAAGTAGCTGAGGAAATTACCGGCTATCAGCGTAGACATGATAATACCGATGGAAGCAGCAGTGCTCTTGACAAGTATAGAAATCATAAAGGAAATGCTGCCTACAACGGCAGCCACAAAAAAGGCTAAGGCATAAACCATCAAAGAATACTGCCACTGAGGAACGTTAAAAACATTGGTAGAATCTAATTTCCCAGCCAGGACCTGGAAACCGGTAGCTACCGGTGCCTGCCATCCTCCAAAGCCAAAGAAGAACCCGGAAATAAGGGCGGAGAGGATGAAGGCTGAAAGGACGACGATAACCTCTAGGATCAATAAGGTCAGATATTTACTGAGGAGGATTTTCCAGCGGGGAACATTTCTAACCAGCAGCAGTTTGATGGTTCCGGCGGAGGACTCTCCGGATACCATATCGGCAGCCAGCATCACAATTAAAAGGGGTAAGAATAAAAATATGGACTGCTGCATGAAGGTGGTCGTGAATTTTCCGGCTGATTGTTCCAATGGGTTAATATTATTATCAAGGTTGTACTGCAATTGTTCTATTCTTACCCGGAGTGATGATTGGCCTTTTTCATCCATATAGGGACTGTCCAGCCTACTCTTCAAATCGATCAGCTGCTGATTAGCTAATTGGCGCCAGTCTTCCGTTGCTATAATGCCCATTCGCTGGGCCAGTTGAGTCTTGGTTCTTTCCAGCGTCCGATTTTGACCATATGCAAAGACGGAAATCAGAATAACAAGAATAGTTAAAACAAACAGCAGTCGTTTTTTGGCAATCATTTTAATTAGTTCATTCTCAATTAGGCTAAACAATTTCATCACCTTCTGTCAGATCTAAAAATAAATCCTCTAATGAGTTCTGCTTGGATGTGCAGTAGGTTAGGGCCAGACCTTCCCTGATCAAGAATTCGTTAATATCAGCCAGAGTCTGCCCGTCAAGATGGGTACTGATCGTATTCCTTTTTATCTGAACCGCTTCCAGATGCCGATGTTCACGTAAGAGCGCTATTGCTTTGCTTGGATCATCCAACTGCCATTCTATCGTATCCTCATGTAAGAATTCTTGGACGTTGGCAGTTTTAATGACATTTCCTTGCTTGATGATAGAGACCAGATCACAAATCTGCTGAATTTCCAACAATAAATGGCTGGATATAAAGACCGTCATACCTTCTTCATAAGCAAGATTTCTGATCAGAGTCCGAAACTCAGTAATGCCGGCGGGATCAAGTCCATTGGTAGGCTCATCCAGAATTAATAACTTGGGTCTGGACATGATAGCCTGGGCAATGCCTAAGCGCTGGCGCATTCCTAAAGAATAAGCACTTACTTTATCATGGATGCGATGCTGGAGACCGACCATTTCCACCACATCTTGGATTCGCTGTCTGCTTATGATTTTATTCATGGCAGCAAATTGCAGCAAGTTCTCCATTCCGGTCAGGTATCCATACATATCCGGACTTTCAATAATACAACCGACATTCGACATGGCTTGGACAAAGTTATGGGCGACCGAATAGCCGCAGATGCTTACAGATCCTTCCGTCGGTTTAATTAAGCCCACAATCATCCGGATGGTTGTCGTTTTTCCCGCACCATTAGGACCCAGAAAACCAAAAATTTGAGACGGAAAAAGGGTTAGGTTCACCCCTTTGATGATCTCCTTGCCTTTAATGGTTTTCTTTAAATTGGTGAGTTCTAATACGGGAATTTGCGGCATAAAATCTCCTCTTAAGAAATCTGTTTAGACTCTAAAATCAGCACAGGTTCATTATAAACATAATCCTTATAGATGAATAGTTCAATCATGTAGAGTAAGGGAATAATATATTTTACCTAATCCTCCGGAAGCTATAAACTTAACACTATGAAATATAACAACATTAAAGAAGCAAGATTCCTATCCCGACCCAATAGATTTATTGCCCATATAGAAATTGATGGGGAGCCCGAAATTTGCCATGTGAAAAACACCGGCCGGTGCAGAGAACTGCTGATTCGTGATGCTAGAGTTTTTGTTCAGGAAGTTATCGCTGCTAACCGCAAAACGAAATACGACTTAATTGGGGTTTATAAAGGTGAAAGGCTTATCAATATAGACAGTCAGGTACCAAATAAGGTTTTCAATGAATGGGTGATGTCCAGTAGGCAGTTCAATAACCTAAAACTAATAAGACCAGAATGCAAATTCCAAAGCTCCCGTTTCGATTTTTATGTCGAAACCGATACAAGAAAAATATT
Organism: Syntrophomonadaceae bacterium; assembly: GCA_963665865.2. GTDB lineage: Bacteria > Bacillota > Syntrophomonadia > Syntrophomonadales > Syntrophomonadaceae > PHAA01. The sequence goes on from CAXXWF010000001.1 coordinate 1,748,462, forward strand.
TGTAGAGGTTAAGGGCGTTACTTTAGAAGAAAACGGTGTGGTGCTATTCCCTGATGCCCCAACGGAACGAGGTATAAAGCACATAAACGACCTTTGTCAATGCATTAATGAAGGTTACGAGGCTTACTTGGTCTTTATAATCCAAATGAAAGATGTCCGGTATTTTACACCGAATAATGCAACTCATCAGGCTTTTGGGGAGGCCTTAATAAAAGCAGCGAAGCATGGGGTAAAAATATTCGCCCTTGATTGTGAGGTTGACGCTGATTTTATAGCGGCAAGAAATTTTGTGCAGGTTAGACTGTAAACATTCAAGCGCCGAGGAGCTTGGCATCCTGAACGAAGTAGTCCTGTCATCCTGAGCATCGCGAAGGATCTTTCTGGGAACATGAAGAAATGGGGGCATCCCTCATAGACATTGACACTGGGTATTGGCCGGTCCGGACTATTGCACCGTCGTTTTTTTCCTTAACCGCGCTATATCATTCATTTTTCGGACCACCCAATCCAAATAGACACTTCCGAGCGGATCACCTATGATATAAAAATGAAGAAAGTTTGGATAGTACAAAGGATTTAAATATGAACAATATAGCAATAACCAGCTTTGATATGGCAGACGCAGGGCAAACCCAAGGGTTGCCTTTATTGGCGGATCCGCTTTTGGCTTGGTATGGACAAAATTCCCGTGTCTTGCCGTGGCGTGAGCAGCCTAATCCCTATTGGGTATGGACTTCGGAAATCATGTTGCAGCAAACGCGTCTGAATGTGGTACTTCCTTATTTTCATAGATTTGTGAAGTGCTTGCCGGATATCCCGGCTTTAGCCAAGGTAGAGGAGAATCAGCTGTTAAAAGTGTGGGAGGGGCTGGGCTACTATAACAGGGTGAGAAACATGCAGAAGGCTGCCCGCATCATGATGGAACACCATAGCGGTAGACTTCCGGCTTCTTATCAGCAGCTGTTGGCGTTGCCCGGGATCGGTGAATATACTGCCGGTGCCATTGCTTCCATCGCTTATCAGATTCCCGTACCGGCAGTGGATGGCAATGTGCTTAGAGTAATGACGCGCTTATTAGGCTGCCAGGCCGATATAGCCCAGCCGCGGGTCAGGAAAGCCTTGCGTGCGGCAGTAGAAGCCATGCTGCCTGACAAACGACCCGGAGACTTCAATCAGGCCATGATGGATCTGGGAGCGATGGTATGCCTGCCGCATACATCGCCTGGCTGCCAGCTTTGTCCTCTTAGAGCGATGTGTATTGGCTATCGGGAGGGCATCGTAGACAGGCTCCCTGTCAAATCCTCTCCCAAACCTCGCGCCGTGCAACAAAAAACAGTACTGGTGCTGATTTCCCAAGGCAAGACATTTCTCCGGCAGCGCCCTACGACAGGATTGTTGGCGGGTTTATGGGAATTTCCAACGTTGGATGGCTGGCTGAGTGAAGAGGATGTGGCTGCTTTGTTGAACGATTGGGGAATCTGCCCCTTATCTGTGCGCAGGCTAGAGGAGTCACGGCATATTTTCACGCATATGGAATGGCATATGCAAGGATACCTGGTATATGCTGCAGATGCTCTTACCGTCCCTGACGGCCTTTGGGTGGATGAGTCGGCGGTACTCGAAGAATATGCCGTGCCCAGTGCATTTAAATCTTTTAACCGGCATCTTGCCCAATGGCTTAAATAAGCAAGTAGTCTCTTAATAGCTTTTATATTAGTAGGCCTTTCAAGTCATTCAGCTCGCAACAGCTTTTTTTATTAAATTTAACCTTCGAATAAATGTAGGATCCAGGCAATAGATTTAATAAAAGAAATGCTTAAGCGGTGAAACTTTGAGAAGAGTAAAAGTAATATTTATAAATTTATTGATTTTGACCATAACCTCATTGGTTTTACGTACCGTCAACATATCCTTTCAGGTATACCTTTCTAATAAGCTTGGCCAGGAAGGCATGGGGCTTTTCCAATTGATAACTGCCATATATTTTTTGGCCATCGTCTTTTCAACATCGGGTATTAAATTTGCCACAACCCGCTTAGTAGCTGAGGAAATGGGAACAGGGAACCCGGTGGGAGCAATTAAGGCTGTACGTAATTGCTTAGCTTTCGGGGTAATACTTAGTGTTTTATCAATGATAACAGTAAATCTAAAAGCGGAATATATCGGCACATTCTGGCTTAATGACCCGCGAACTATATTATCGCTGCGTATCTTTGCCTTTAGCCTGCCTTTTATCTCCTTGTCTTCGGTTTTAACCGGATACTTCATTGCAGTGCGTAAAGTGGTTAAGTCAGTAGGGGTGCAGTATTTAGAGCAATTCATAAAAATAGCTGCGACAATACTGTTCCTAGGTATATTCTTACCCAGAGGGCTTGAATATGCCTGTGCAGCTGTCGTTTCAGGCGCTTGTACAGGGGAGTTTTGCTCATTCCTATTTCTATTTATCCTTTATAGGAATGAGCAGCCGGGAGTGAGTAATGACCGCCAAGCTGGACCAGATCTGGTACTGCGCATGTTCCATATAATTCTGCCTGTCGCTTTCAGCGCCTACATTATGTCTATCACAAGAACCATTCAACAATTGCTGATACCCTACGGACTGAAAAAGAGCGGTGAGTCAAGTAAAGAAGCCATTTCCACATTTGGTGTAATTCAGGGAATGACCATGCCGGTAATAATGTTCCCTTCGGTATTGCTTGAATCGATTTCCGAACTAATCGTACCGGAGTTGGCCGAATGCATGGCAAGTAACAGTTATAGGCGGCTTAATTATATTATCGCCCGCGTTTTCAATTTGGGCATTATCTTATCCATAGGGGTTGCATGGATGTTCTGGCGTTATTCCAAAGAACTGGGCATGACAATTTACCATAATTCGGAAGCGGCATATTTTATAATGGTGCTGGCACCGCTAATTCCAGTTATGTACCTTGACAATATCGTGGATAATATGCTGAAAGGCATAGATGAACAGGTGAGTTCAATGCGCTATAATATGTTCACCTCATTAATTAATGTTATTATGACCTATCTGCTGCTCCCCCGGTTCGCTATAATTGGGTATCTTATTACAACTTATTTTATAAGGATCCTGAATTTTGCCTTGAGTATAAACAGGCTTATAAAGGTTACAAAACTGAAAATAGACTGGTATGGCATAGTTAAGTCGGTATTCTGCGTAATCGGTGCCATAGGCATTGTTATTTTACTGGAAGATATAAATCTTGTAAATCCCGCTTTAATTTATTTACATCTCCTATTAACCGCTGCTATATATCTATTTCTCCTGCGAGTGTTCTCATGCATAACCCATGATGATGTAATATGGGTCAAATCATTGTTTTAAATCGGGTCATGTACTCATAAACCTGATGATCAAGGTCAGCCTCACCAGGGAATATCGGCCCAAACGCTACGATATTGGGCATTTCTTTCGCATAGATACCTTCGCCGATAGCCAGTAGGGTAGCTTCTTTACCAGTTTGCTCAGTATAACGATACGCTTCCCGCAATTGACAATCATACCTGGTTGGGTTATCTTTTAAATGTCATTAAAAATTCTCAAAGATAGGAATGCATTTATGTCCGAGGTAGTTCATAACTAACCATAACTTGATATGGATCTTGATCCGTACGGCAGCGTACCATAATTCATGGTGCTAGATTCGTGTGCGGATGAAGAAGTATGAACACTGGCGGCCAATAACAAGATAGATGGAATGATTGCCGTGCTCTGTGCGCGGTATTTTTATACACTTTTTTGCTATATAGCAGATTATAGCCCTTAGGGCCGGACAGGACCGCTGTGTTCATTTCCGGCCCTAATTTTTATGTAACAGGAGGAAAAGACATTGAATCAATATACCATGGATATACTGGAATTTAACAAAGTGATAGAGTATATAAAGCAGTATGCAATGACTGATAAGGCCCGGCTGAGAATAGACGTGCTGCAGCCAGGCCACGATATTGACATTATAAATGTCTGGTTGACTGAAACTACTGAGGCAGCGGCTATGCTGGCTGTAAATGCCAGTATCCCTTTGATTGCTATGGAAGGTATCGAAGCCGGTATTATTAAAGCTGAAAAGGAAATGGTTCTTACCCCCGAGGAACTGAGCTCCTGCCTGAACCTGCTGGAAGGGGTGAAGCGGATCAGGAAATATATGGCCGGTATGCAGACGATCGGTCCCAGGATTGCAGCTTATGCTGCATCAATGTACGAACTCAAGGAACTGACCGAGGAAATTTACCGCTGTATCGTTAACAACCGGGTTGATGATCGGGCCAGCAGTGAGCTTGCCAGGATTCGCAAAAGGGTATTGATTGTTAATGACCGGATCAAACAAAAAATAAATGAAATTCTGCGATCTCCGACCTACAAGGACATGCTGCAGGAGGCTATAGTCAGCAGCCGCGGCGGCCGGTATGTAATACCGGTGCGACGCAAGAATGTAAAGCATTTTCCTGGGCAGGTCATTGATATGTCATCCACTGGCTCGACGGTTTTCATGGAACCAGCGGCAATTACCAGGATGCAGTCAGAATTAAGTTTGTTAGAGATGGAGGAAAGCAACGAAGTATACCGGATATTGGCCGAGTTATCCAAGCAGGTAGGAGCGTATCGCCAACAATTATCTATTAATATGGAAGCAATGGTTAATTATGATTTTATATTCGCCAAGGCGAAATACAGCCGCACCATGGATATGAGACCAGTAGATCTGAATCGTTCAAATCAAATCTTAATTCGCCAGGGGCGTCACCCGTTGCTGGGGCAGGATGCCGTTCCGCTAGATTTCAGTATTGGCCAGGATTATAGGGCCCTGGTTATAACCGGTCCCAATACCGGTGGAAAAACCGTGGCATTAAAAACCGTGGGATTGTTGACCCTGATGGTGCAGAGTGGTCTTCATATACCGGTTGCTGAAGGTAGCGAATTTGCAATTTTCTCAGACATACTGGCCGATATCGGCGACGGCCAGAGTATTGAGCAGTCCTTGAGTACATTTTCAGCACACGTGAAGAACATTAAAATGATTATCGAGACCTGCAGCCCTTCCACGCTGGTGATTATGGATGAGCTGGGGGCCGGTACCGATCCGGCTGAGGGGCGCGGTTTTGCCATTGCGGTATTGGAGGAGGTGTTTGGCCGGGGAGCAACGATTGTGGCCACCACCCACTTCGGTGAGATCAAGGAATATGCCCTTAATACGCCCGGTTTTGAAAATGGCTGCATGGCTTTTGATATCAAAACCCTGCGGCCTTTGTATAAACTGAGAATAGGCAACTGGGGAGACAGCAACGCCTTCCTGATTGCCCTGCGGCTTGGAATAGACCAACATATTATTGAACGGGCCCACGAGGTTACCTATGGAGAGAGCCTCTCCTACGATGTTGATTTTGATCAGTTTGGGGACAGCATTGTAGATCAAAAGGATATTCAAATTAAGAAGGCAGATCAACGCCGGCAGGAAGAGTACCACAAAGAAAAGGAAAAACGGGAGCGCACCAATTTATATGTTAAAAAGAACTTCAAGCTAGGGGACCGAGTCTACATCAGCACCATGAACCGCACCGGCATAGTCTGTGAGGAAGAGAACGGGCGGGGAGAGCTGGTAGTTTTGGTAATGGGCAAGAAATATGTAATCAATCACAAACGCCTTACCCTATATCTTGATCGGGAGGAACTGTATCCAGAAAACTATGATATGGATATTCTTTTTGAAACAAAAGAGAACCGCAAAAAGCGAAAAATCATGAGCAAACACCACGTTGAAGGCTTGATGATTGAGCAGGGCAACGAAAAGAACGATAAAGATTAAAATGGTATAAATATACTCAACTTTGCTTATATCTTTTCAATACTCTCATAGCCCGAAGGGTAATCCATTTGCTCGGCTCGTCTTTTTGCCCGATAGGAATAAGCAGCCGGTCGCTGCCATAGGTGTTCTCCAGTTTCCATCGGCCGGTATCGTCCTGCTTGGCAATGACGGTGCTGATGGCTTCGTCCATGCGGCTGTCTTTGACGCCAAGCTCGGTCAGGATATCCAAGATTTCCAGCACATCAGTCTGGTACATCAAAGGAAAGCCGAATTTAAGCCAGCCGGGTTTGGATTTCCGCTTCAAATTGTGGCTGCGTTTATAAATGTGGTGAATCAATAAAAACTCGACTGCTTTTTGTATTGTATCGTCTATTTCTGTAGTTCTGCTTCTCCTCGGTACGGCGCTTAATGCTTTCAGCGCCTTGACTGCACCCATGTGGCAGGTGTGGGCGCCCCAGCACATTTCATATCGATCATACGGCGGGACAGATGGACCATCTTCTACGCCGTCGTTGAAGCGCATAAATTGCGTAATCCAGTCAATCCCTTTTTGCAGCCTGAGGTCATCGAGATAGCCGAAGCGTATCAGACTCCATACCATATTTCCGGTCAGGCAGGGGATTACTTCGGTAATCCTGCCGCCGCCTGTCCTCCCGGCTGTATTCTGCGAAAAACCGCCGTACTGCCGCTCCTGCGAATTGCTCAGCATATACTCGCATTGCTCTTTGATTTGAAGATTTAGTTCGGCACCCAACTCTGCAAGTACGATCAACGACCACACCAGACCTTTATATTTGTAAGTATAAAATCGGGGATAGGCTTTGAGGTACTCAACCTCCCGTTGTTTTTGAAGTATATCAGGCACGATCCCCGATTGCATAATTTCCTGTCTGGCAGTTTGTACTGCCGCATCATCTTCTGGCCTGTCCAAAATATCCATTAACGTAAAATAGCGCACAGAAGGGTTATCTTCTTCCAGCAGCCACTCGGTTGGGTCCGCTTTGAGGGTAGCTCTCCAATCGCTCATCTTTTATTCCTCCGCTGATAATGTATTTCTGGGATGCAAATTTATATATAGCATTGTACTATCCATAGTTTTTGTCAAGATATGCGTTGCCTGCTTTGCACCAAAAAAATAAAGCGGAAATCACTTCTAATTGCAGATTTGCAAACGCATTGTGCTCAACCAGCAATAGCGAAAATAAATATATCCTGTCTAATTACCGTGAAATATGGGGATAAAACAATATTGCCTGTTTATTCCATAATAACTATGCTAGTAAATAGAGAATTGTGCGGAAATATCGGGTTTATATTAGAAGAATGTATCTGTACTGGCGTAAAATCGGACAAGATTTTATAGCCCCGGCAGGCGAGTTGAACTAACAGGAGGATTAAGATATCAGGTTAAAGTGAAAATTGCTGGTGGGCATCGTTATATGCTATCCGGTCAAAGTCAATGTTTTTAGACTGTTTAGATATATGATATGGGTTGACAGGAAGGCCAATGATGTTAAGTAAAGGGCTATGATGCGTAGAAATTAAGAGCATGAAATATTGGCATGATTGGCTTTTACACCCAGAACAACCGGGTATCAAGTCTAGTATAAGGGACAAGGATTTGCCCCTGCGGTTTCGGATTATGTCTATAATGGGAAGCTGTTCTCTTTATCTAGCGAATTCTCTTGTAAGTATCTATTCTTTAAAGGAGAAGTAAAATCATGATTAGAGAAGTTAAAGCTATTATTAAAATTAGTGATAATTTTTTTGGAATTCCAATTGAAGAATTAATGATTGATTGTTCAAAGGAAAATAAACAATTTGGTATTAAACCATTAGAAAATCCAACGGTAGTGCCAAACGGATTAATGAATCCCTATGAGGATCAAGAGATCTATAGAAGGATAGATGCAGAGAAACAAGTAAAAGTAAAAATATTACTTAATAAAGAAGACGATTATAGAATTAATTGGTTGGAGGCTCAAGACATATTAGATACCTTTTGTTCCTGGGTATCCTTTTTAACTTTATCTCCGGTTGAAATACTAGAGTGGCTAGAAGATTCAACATTTGACGGGAATACTCTGACTGTTGGAAAAGCCTTATTTATATTCCCAGATAGAAATTATAATAGGGAAAATACAGAAAGTACCATATCAGTAACCGGTATCTCTCAACCGAAAAACCTTCAACTAAAAGATTGGATATTATGGCCATTGCCAGAAAACATTATTTACCCACTGAAAGGCTTTAGAAAAGCCATGATAACAAGAGCATTAGATGAGAAAATTTTAAATTATGTTACTTCAATTGAAGGTGTGTCAAGTTTAATGGACTTAGAAAAATACCAAGTTGAAAAATGTCCTCACTGTCAAAGGGAAATAAATAGAGCAACAATAGTAAGTAAAGATGGAACAATGAGATTTCTTGAAGAACTAGGTTTCAGTAAAACAAAAATATATAATCCTATTAATGGAGTACGCAGCAAATTTGTGCATGCTGACATTGAAAAAATAACTTGTTCTTTTGAAGAATTGGCAATAGTAATACGAGCAGCTGAAGCTCTCTTTATAAGTTTTATGTCCTATTATTTATTAATGAACACTAATGTACCTTTTGTGAAAAGAGATGAATTATTACAAAATAAATATGATTACTTTCATCCTGTTTTTGGCAGGATAGAATGGTTAAAGAAAAACTTAACAGCTCTTAATAATAGCAAAATTAAATTTTAAAAAGTGAATTATGGTATAAGAGATTTTCAAGTGTCTAATACAGAGGTCTTAAATGATGAAAAATTATAAAATCTGGCGGTTATCAAGCCTTACCCCTGTACAGATATTATCCTCTATAATTTACATAAAGGCTTCCAGCCCGGTAATGAACAACGCAATACAGTTCCAATTTATCTACACAAAACTTATCTCAACATTATTAGATTTTGCGGGAACTTCTAATTCGATTCCAAGGGAACTCGGGGGTCAGGCCTGACATTGACTTAGACTACTTTCTGGGGCTTGGACATGTTATTGATATTAAGCGCTTATGTAATGCGATGATTCGCCATGACCATCAAACCCAATCAATGGCGGAGTATTTTGAAAACCTAAATAAGTTTCACGAAGGGGAAAATTAGCTTTCATTGTCCTATAAACTGCACACTACATACCAGATCCCAATTAGGCTAATAAGGCGACACATGTCGGTAATCAATCGTTTTGTGAAAGATGTCGCACGCAGCACCGTCCATGTCGCGCGGCAATATATTATTGTTAGTATTCAGCATAAGAGGTGAATTATTTGTTTCGTAAGATATATAAGTTAATTAAGTCACAAGATAATTATTTTTGGATGTTTATGCTATTTTCCTTTTTTACTCTCGTATTTATTCTAAGCCCAGTAATTATAAAAGAACCTTGTGCTAAAGACTTTGTAAGAAAGTTTTTAGCAGATCTTTATAGCTATAAGCAAACATATTTGCAAATTATTGGAGCAATATTGGGAACTGGCTTAGCTGTAAGTAGTGCTGTATTGTTGCAAAGAAATAGTGCAAGAGAAAAGGAGAAAGAGGATAAGCAAGTTGAAATATTTAAACAAAGACAGGCAGCTAAATTAATAGCAAATTGGGTAAGAAGAGAAATAACAATGTTGTGGGGAATGTGGGTCTGGGCAACGTTTAATATTTCTTTGAATAACATAAATGGTGTTGATCTACCATTTGAACCATATTGTGTGGATAACAATATGGTTTATGATTGCTATTTGTCAATAGATCATAAAATTTCAAATACTTCGAGAGATATTTTTTACAAATTTTACTATTTTTCAGAAAAAACAAATCAATACATTGAGAATTATAATAGGATGAATTACGATATTATGCAAATAGCAAGCAATAACTTCGGTGCAACAATAAATATATCTTCAGATGTTAGAACGAATTCCTCGTCTGACAAATATAAAGAAATTTTAAAATATCTTATTGACACTAATAAACTGTTCTTGTTTTTCGATGAAGATATTGAAATAATTAGTTGGGAAAAATACTTCAAAAAAAGAAGGCTATTGCAAATAGAACTTAATGAATTGCAAGACAAAATGATTAAAAAATATCAAACTGAAAAGAGCGGTATTGAATATTTCAAAGCAACATTCGAGATAAACAAATATTTAGAGAAAAAAGTAGATATTCCAGAAGAATATAAACTGCTGCAAACTAAATATGATGATATTTTACAACAAATTAACGAATTAGAACAATCTTACGAAGGCACAAAAAGAAGATTCTATGATGAAATTGAGAATCCTGTTGTGAATTCTAAAATTATAGATTTAGTTGAGGAGTTAAACACCATTTTGGATACATACAATACGTAAATATGTTTTGAGTGCCGACATCCATTGAATCGGCTCTGGCTTCTGGGGTACCAGCCATCACATGAGTGTCAAGGGAAAGTGGCTACTGTGACACCGTTCTGATTAGGCTAATAATGCGAACGAATTGTACTACACGGAACCCAAAGATAGGGAAATTTATTAAGACTAATAGGAGGTGGTTATTATAACTATTTTAGCTGCTGTAAAAACAAGTACAGATTTAGTATTGGCATCTGATAGTAAGGTATCTACGTTAGGCATTGGCGGAATTGATGAACATGGAAATCCCATATACCTCAACCAAGCTTATGACTATGCTACTAAAATTAGCTTTAGCCCTCGAAATGTTTGGACTGTTGGCTTAGCGGGACAAGCTTCTATTGGTGCTATTGGGATCTCTGATATAATACAAAATATGCTACCTCCTGATGTCCTGGTATTTGATAGCCGAACACAGCAAGATGAGAAACTAAGTGATTTGGTTAATTTCATAGCTAATATTCGCCATTCATATTATTACGAAACCTTAACAATATCGCCAAACTTATGGTCTCCTACAACTTTGTTTATTTTTAGCTCAGATCCTGAAGGTCGTAGCGTAAGGGGTTGGCGAGTGGAATTCGTAGAAGACCGTTTTGCATCAACTGAAATACTTTGTAATCCTAGTGTTTATTTGGAAGGTAGTTACAAACATGCATTTTCTCTTCTTTATGGATACAGCACAGACATTATCAACGAGCTATCCGCATCACTAGATTGTGAGACAGATATAATATTCCAAGCATCTAACAAAATTCCTATTAAACCTATAAATATGATTAATTTTGGTCCTATGCCATTACAGGACGCAATTGAATTTGCGACGTTTTTAGTAGAAGTTCAAATTCAAATGGAACGCTTTGTACCAGGCAATCCAGTATGTGGAGGACCAATTGATATAGCTATTATTCACGGTTTACCAATGCACTCGGTTACATGGTTTCCTGGGAAGCAAATCCATCATCCAAGAGTATAATTATACAAATCGCGTAAGGAAAACTCTTAATTAGTACGGCTATCCCACAAAACATATTAGCTAACAGGAAATGTGATTAATAAGGATTGATATGTATTTGGATAGAAATGAAGATAGAAATTTTAATATCACGATGATTGTCTGCTTATCTTTATTTATAATGTTTATTATTTTAGGTTGGATATTCTATTATGATATGGATATGCATGCTGCCATGTTCTCATTTGCTGGCGTTTCAATTGGATTTCTAATTGCAGGGTTTATGATCGTTTGTAGTAGAGTGAATTATTGACAACAATGTTATTAAAGAGGATACAAACCATTTTATTCATAATGCTGCCAGTTCAAGTAAACAGTATATTAGGCTTATAATCGGCAGTACATGTAATTGAATGTTTTAGCAATAATACGCAATTTGTTATAAAGGTAGTTGACATTAGGAGGGGCTCATGGCGCTAAAGAAGATTAAAATAGAGAACTTCAAGATATACAATGGTGTTTTCGAACTAGAATTAAATCCAAGCTTGAATATTCTCGTTGGCGACAATGAAGTTGGTAAATCGACTATTCTTGAAGCTATCCATTTAGCCTTGACCGGCATTATTAACGGTAAATACTTAAACACAGAGCTTACACAGTATCTGTTTAATAATGCCATCGTTAAATCATACATAGATAGTTTATCAACACCTAATCCTCAGAATCCGCCGCAAATAAAAATAGAGCTGTACTTCGATCCCATCACTGGATACAATGCCTTATTTATGGGAAACGATAACAGCGATAAGGATAAGGATGCCTGCGGGATTTCATTTACAATAATTTTTGATGATAAGTACAACGATGAATACAACGCACTCCTTAATGTCGGTGATGTAAAGACACTGCCAATCGAATATTACGAAGTCAGATGGTCTACATTTGGCAGAAAAGATATCACGGTCAAGAGTTTACCAATTAAATCGGCATTGATTGATTCCTCATCAACACGCTACCAGAATGGTTCTGACGTTTATATTTCGAGAATTGTACGTCAAGGTTTAGAAACTGTTGATGTCGTGAAGATCGCTCAAGCTCATCGACGCATGCGCGAGAGCTTCATGCAGGATCAATCAGTCCAAGATATTAATCAAAAGATACAAGCTGCTGCCACTATAACAGATAAAAAAATAGGATTGTCCGTAGAATTACTTTCCAAAAATGCATGGGAAAGCAGCCTAATAACATATCTTGACGAAATTCCGTTCCACTATATCGGCAAAGGTGAACAGTGCATTATTAAAACAAGATTGGCTCTTTCAGACAAGAAGGCCAAAAATGCCTCAATAATCATGATGGAGGAACCTGAAAATCATTTAACGCACTCGCGGCTAAATAAATTACTAAATATTATAAAGACAGAATGTCAGGACAGACAAGTCGTTATTTCAACGCACAGTAGCTTTGTGGCGAACAAACTTGATCTTTCAAACCTCATATGTTTGTCCAGTGGCAACAAACTAAAATTAACACAGATTAATGAAAAGACTCGATTATTTTTCGAAAAATTGCCTGGATATGACACATTAAGATTGGTATTGAGCCGAAAAGCAATCCTTGTAGAAGGTGCTTCTGACGAGCTTGTTATTCAAAAAGCATACATGAAAGCGCACGACGGAAGGCTTCCGATTGAGGATGGTATCGATGTAATTAGCGTAGGAACGGCATTTTTGAGATTTTTAGAGGTTGCGAATATATTACACAAAGTTGTCGCTGTGGTTACAGACAATGATGGAAATATCAATGCACTTGAACAAAAATACAGCGATTTCCTCGGTACAAACAAAAAAGACAACATTATGATTTCATACGATAAATCAGACCGGACAGAAACAGGATTAGCAGACTATAATTACAATACTTTAGAGAATTTAATGCTTCTTTCAAACGATCTCCAAAAGCTAAATTCAATATATGGAACCCTGTATACTTATGATGACGACCTGAGAAAATACATGAAAAATAACAAAACCGATTGCGCTTTAGACATTTTTAACTGGAATAATGATATCACTTTTCCACAGTACATAACGGAGGCAATTGATCATGTGTGCCAATAAACTGCTTATTGCCGCCGCTGGTTCGGGGAAGACAACACATATCATAAATGAAGTAATGAATGATCTATCCCAAAAAGTTCTTATTACAACCTTTACTCAGGCAAATGAACAGTCAATTCGAAAGAAACTTGCCGAATCGAACAAAGGATGTATTCCTCCAAATGTGACTGTTCAGACTTGGTTTTCATTCTTAATTGAGCATGGAGTAAAGCCATATCAATATTGGGATGAACGGGTAATGGGTATGGAATTAGCCAGCACCGCATCAGGTCTTAGATATAAAATGAAAAATGGAACACCCATTTATTGGGGCGAAACCGATTTCTACAAATACTATTTTAATTCGGGAATGAATATTTACTCTGATAAACTGTCAAAGCTTGTTTTTAATTGTAATGAAAAGTCAGACGGCTATGTTATCAAGCGGCTCGAGAAAATATATAGCCATATCTACATAGACGAAGTACAGGATATGGCTGGCTGGGATTTAGAGTTGATTAAGCTGTTTATGAAAAGTTCATTGGGTATTACAATGGTAGGAGATCCACGCCAAACAGTTTATCTTACTCACCATGATAAAAAATATAAGAAGTACACAAATGGCAAGATTAAAGAGTTCATTCAAACTGAATGCAAAAAACTACCTTGCGACATTGATGAAACAACATTAAACGTATCTCACCGTAACTCAGTCGAAATATGTGTGCTTTCTTCACGCCTGTTTTCCGATTTGCGCGAATGTAAATCGAAACTTGAGGAAACTAATGAACACATGGGTATCTTTTTTGTGAAAAACATTGAATTTGATAATTATTTTTGCAGGTTTAGTCCAATCCAGTTGCGTTACAACAGTTCCACTGTTCCAAAGGCAAATGCCACTGTCATGAACTTTGGAGAAGCGAAAGGACTTGACTTTAATCATGTAATAATCTATCCGACCAAAGATATGCTTAAATGGTTATGTTCTGGGAATTGTCAGCTAGAGGAAAGTACTCGAGCAAAGTTATATGTTGCAATTACTCGGGCATTTTTTAGCGTAGGCATTGTTGTGGAAGATAGTTTTAATAAAACTGTCCCTGGGATAACACTGTGGGCGAGTTGAATAAGGAAATAAATAGAGATTCTAAAATACATTTTGTTAAAAATGGGACTATAAATATGAATAGACTTCGTTATCTTTTTAAGCAGGAGACAGATATGACTTGCTTGCCACATGGAATAGTTATTAATACACAAATCAGCCAATAAAATCATGGGAGCATAGTATTTTGTATATCGACTTTACAAATGAAGATGAACAGACAATTAGATATATTGATTACAATCTCAGTGACTGCGAGTTTGTATATAATTTTACAAAGGATACATGTCATAAAATATTAACTGGTACTTGCGTTTTAGATGAATGGAAAGACAGATTATCGGAATTAAGTTTTGGTAAGAAAGATTTTAAAAAATATCCGCATTGTGTAAGCTTGTATTTTTGCTTACTTAAAAAGATCCGTTTATCGAATTTCCCCTGGATTTTACGGTGTAAGTGTGGTCATTATGAATGTACTGATGGTCAGCATAGAACTTGTATTGCTAAAAGAATGAATATACTTATTGATGTGGAATTTTTCAAAGATATGTCAGATTACTGTTTGGATTGTCAAAAGCTTAAAAAAGTGGATACCACAACAAGCTTTGAGAAATACGAATTAACCTAGTTTGATGAGCTTCCCATTATGTTTATTATCCAGAGAAAATGAATTGCACATGATATACAAATTAGGCTAATAATGCCAAGTTACTAGAGTTGAGTAGTTTGTCTAAATTGGGGTGTAAGCGTCAAAGATACCGGCACCTAGAATAGTAGCCTTGAAGCTAGTACAATCACAAATATAGAACTTGAAAAAATTTAAAAACTTGAAAAAGTTAGCAAAGTTTTTCAAGCAAAAACGGAGTGGTTGTATGGATATACAAAAAGTAACAGCAGAATACCGTCTATCAAAGTGGATGCAAGTTATACAGGAAAAGCAGTGCAGCGGGCAAAGCGTTAAGGAATTCTGCAGGGATACAGGAATAAGCAGTAATGCATACTTTTACTGGCAGCGGAAATTACGAAAGGCTGCATGTGCAGGGATTTCAAAGCTGGAGGAGCCCGTGAACTGTGTTCCAGAAGGATGGATACAACTTGCCCAAGGTCAAGAAATAAAATCCACGCTGGATATTGAAGTCGGCGGTTGCCGAGTCACTGTGGATGCGGAGACAGATCCTGAACTTCTGAAAAAAGTCTGCCGCATATTAAAGGTACTGTAATGAGGTGGAGTGACAAACCCGTGTACATATGCTGCGGGCATACAGATATGAGGAAATCTATTAATGGACTAATGACGCTGGTTAAAGATAGCTTTTTGCTTGATCCGTTTTCGGAAGCATTGTTTGTATTCTGCAATCGGCATCGAAATAGAATGAAAATATTAGAATGGGACGGCGATGGATTCTGGTTGTATTTCAAGCGTCTGGAGCGCGGACATTTTCGCTGGCCGGCAAAGGGAGACACGGATACCATGGTTCTTGAAACCAAAGAATTATCCTATCTCATTGAAGGTGCAAAATTGGAAAAAAAGCTTAAACGAGAAGAAGTTTTTGAGCGGCAGATCTCTTGAAATATTCATCTCGCAAAGTGCTTAAAACCGCATAAATACTAGCTTCAATGGGGTTATTGTGGTATAATTTTCTTATGAAAATGCAAGTTGATTCAGCAGAAAAACTGCTTGAAATAATTGAAGAAAAGGACCGCAAAATTGCTGAGTTAGAACAGCAGGTACAGTGGTTTATATCACAGATCCGCCTTGCGAAACATAAACAATTTGGCGTATCCAGTGAAAAGACCGGCGATCTTCAGTTGTCCATATTCAACGAGGCCGAATCCAGTGCTGATATAACCATACCGGAACCGAAACTTACCGAAGTACAGGCGCATTATCGCAAACGAACACGCCTTACAACTGACAAATTGCCTAAGGATTTGCCTGTTGAGGTAATTGAACACGAGCTGCCGGTTGAAGAATGTATTTGCCCGGATTGTGGCAATGGATTACATACTATGGGAAGAGAAATCCGGGAAGAACTTAAAGTCATTCCTGCAAAAGCAGTAATTATACGGCACGTACGGCATGTTTACGCCTGCCGTAATTGTGAAGGCACTTCCGACCATGTTCCTATCGTAAAGGCAGATATGCCAGAACCTGTCATAAAAGGCGGATTTGCTTCCCCTGATACAATAGCCCACATAGCCGTGCAGAAATTCATGATGGCCTCCCCCCTATACCGGCAGGAGCAAGAGTGGAAACAAAATGGCATCCTGCTTTCCCGACAGACTATGTCAAACTGGCTGATCAAAGCCAGTGAGAAATGGTTGGAACCGATATATGAAGAGATGAAGCACCGATTATGTGAGCATGAAGTGCTTCACGCAGACGAAACGACCGTGCAGGTGTTGAAAGAACCGGGTAAGGCAGCACAGTCAAAGAGTTACATGTGGCTGTACCGTACCAGCGGAGAGGCAAAACACCAGATTGTAATTTATGATTATCAACCTGACAGAAGACATATACATCCTGAAAAATTTTTAAAATCTTTTAAAGGATACCTTCATGCAGATGGATATGACGGTTATCATAAGCTTCCTGAAACCATAATTGTGGTAGGCTGCCTGGCACATCTTAGGCGGAAGTTTTTTGATGCCTTTAAAACTCTGCCTAAGGACAAACAACCGGAATCCAATGCGGCAAAAGGAGTAGCCTATTGCGATAGACTCTTCAATCTTGAAAAACAGTTTGCCACGCTTAGCCCGGATAACCGCCTTAAGGAGCGTAAATGCCTTTCAAGGCCTGTATTTGATGAATTTTACAATTGGACAGAAGGTCTTGCTGTTTTGCCCAATACTCTTCTCGGCAAAGCGGTGCATTATGCAAAGTCCCAGCGAAAGTATCTCGAAAGATACCTGTTGGAAGGGCGTCTTGAAATTTCAAATAACCGTGCAGAACGCAGTATTAAACCTTTTGTAATTGGTAGAAAGAACTGGATCTTTACTAATACGCCAAACGGCGCTAGGGCCAGTGCAATTTATTACAGCCTGATTGTAAGTGCAAGAGAAAATGGTTTGAATCCATTTGAATATTTAACGTGGATTTTTACCAATGCCCCTAACTTGGGAAAAACGGGTTACGCATCTGAGATTAAAGACTTTTTACCCGGTAGTGCAGCCTTGCCGGAGAAAGTATTCACCCCGCAGCTTGGTAACACGAATCTGAAAAAATTAGCGTGGGAGGAAGACTGATGAAGGTTGGAAAACATACGGCGTTTATGATAGATTTTGTCTCCGATTTTGCTGATGGAAAGATATCAAGATATTTCTTTGAAATGGATTATTCAGGCTATGTTATTCAGTATTTTCCAAAGATGAAAAGGGAGAATGCTCGTTTAGCGCAAAAATTTGTTAGCACTGTCGATGATGTCGTCGAATATGCTCAAGCCAACAACATATCTGATGAGGATTTTAGGATAATGGTTAACAATGCTCTTTGCGATCTTGTTGGAGTGGATGAGCCTGACTTAATGTAGCTCACGTCACAGTGTCTTTGACGCTTACATTGGGGTTTCTGTAATAGGAGTGAATTATATGAAATTTCTTGAACAAGCAAAAGCATTGGTAACAGATAAAACCGTCAATGACGGAACTGTTAATTTCCTGGGTGATTCAACTTCAGCGTTATTGGGTGACCCTGTTGCTGCCGGCAAGTTGTTATATTCAGTTCTCCGAAGCCCGATGACCATACGTGATCAATTTTTTTGGTTAAAATTCGAGATGTTTCTCAACGGTATCGACGTGTCAGATAAAGAACGAGCAAATTTTTGTAAAAGGCTTACAGAGGACGGAACCAAAAGAGAAAATCCATACCGCCTAATACAAGCAATAGACCGTACTGATACAAAAAACAAAATCCAATACTTGATTAATGCAAGTCGTTGCTTATCTAATGGCTTTATTGAACTTCCACTATATTTTCGAATATGCCACACAATAACCAATAGCTTAGAAGAAGACCTGCTCTATTTAGCTGAACACATATTGGAAGATGCTGAATACGAATATAATACCGTGATCCAAGCTCTTATTAATAACGGGTTGGTATATCAAAGTGTAATTGACGGAAATGGCGAAGATAGATACAAATTCACTTCGTTAGCTAATGATTTAGATCGTTTTGCTATCAGTTATGATAATGTCGAATGTTATCCAAATCCAGAAAAAAAGAATGAAGACAAAAATCAAGACATAAGAACAATAAAAGTTATTTCAAGATGGGGTTAAAATGTGCCCAGCATACTCCAAAAGTTAACTGGAGACTTCGCATTAGGCTAATAATCGGCAGTTGAGAAGACTCGCTATTTAGCAATAATGCGAAGTTGATTATTTGGATATAACAGTAATTCGTTTGAACCCTTTTTTTGATTATTACAATAGGTGTTAAAAGGGAGATGAGACATGTTTATATCAGCTAACATTACTAAACAGTCTATAACGAAAGAAGAAAAACTGAATGTAATAATTGAATTTCTTCCAGAAACAATAGATGAAAAAGAAGAGCTATCAGAAGCAGTTTGCGGAGTAGATATAATTCAATTCGATAAGGATATTTATATTAATCCTGTTCTTTATTATTCTCAAATTGTTGATCAAAGGTCAAAAGCTATCCATATAGATATTGTTGTGTCTGGTTTAGCTCCAGGGGTGTATTGTTTTTATAATTTATCAGTTCACAAATTAGATATTAATGGCAATGAAATAGAAGGATATAGAATTGAATATCCAGATTTACTTTTTGAAATAATGGAGAATAAGGCAAGCTATGAAAAAAATCATTATCAACTGATAGAGGAAAGAGACCAACTAATAGTTAGTTATAATACAATGTATAATAATGGAATTGGTGTAGAGAGATCAGGCGAAACTATTGAATATGAATGCTATTTATTCTGCAGCGATATCTACATAGGTAAGGAAATGCTGTTAGGAAAATGTGCTGTTTTTCCATATAAATGTTTAGACAATAGAAACATATATGATTATATTAAGGATTTTGTGCAAAGTATTGGATTAGGATCGTTACCTGATAGACCTCAAATTATTGAAGAC
Organism: Syntrophomonadaceae bacterium; assembly: GCA_963665865.2. Classification (GTDB taxonomy): domain Bacteria; phylum Bacillota; class Syntrophomonadia; order Syntrophomonadales; family Syntrophomonadaceae; genus PHAA01. The sequence continues at coordinate 1,767,965 of CAXXWF010000001.1, forward strand.
TACAACCCTTATACACGACCTTGTGCAGTTATTCATTTTCCTGTTGTTATTGCCCATCATCCGCAAGAAGCAGGGAATATTGCTCATGAAAAAGCAAAGCTTACAGTAAACGCATTTTCAGTTACTAATGATAGTTATGGAACTATTATTGGTGATCTACTAATTGATAAAAAAAATAATAAAATGTATCATCGATGTATGGCTTCTTCATATATGGGTAATTTGTTTGTTGGAATGGAAAATCCAAAAAAACTTTTTCATTTGGCTGAATGCTCAGAATTAGATACGCTTAAAAAATTTTACTTAGAACTATTTATTGATTGTAGTCGTGAAAAACGCAGTAAATATGCATATTTCCGTTTTTGGAACCTTCTTGAGACAATTGGTCGTAATAAGAATTATATTGGAAAAACCAAAAGAGATATGAATGGTAGTTTAATTCTGAATAGGAAGTCACTCCCAATTATGATTCAAGATAATGCTTATGAAATTGTATTCGAACTTATACGCCATTCATATGAAAAGGTGGGGAAATTATCTTTAGATAAACCAACTAACTTGTTACAATCCAACATAGAGGATAGGATAGCCATTTGGTACCAACGAAGAAATTGTATCGCACATCGAGGTGGATGTCTTCATAATGACATAAACATTTGTGGTCAGATAAATTCTAAGAAAATCAAATGCTTTGCAGCATTTGATGAGATGAGAACTAAAGCACAATCAATAGATAATATGGTTGATGAGTATCTATTTGATTTAAAGAATATTACAAGAGAAATACTACTTATAGAGCTTAACTGTCTATAGTGGAAACAATTATTTTTGCTCCTGCAAATGTTATTTAATGCCATAAGTAATCAAGACAGTATTCAACTTCGCATTATCCATAATATGTGCAATTAAGCTATCAATTAGGGTAGGGGAATACCTAAAAACATTAGGCTAATAGTAAAAATATCCCAAAGTTATAGCGTCCAATATATTCATGGTTATTTCTAGAACCTGCTTTTTTGTAGGTTCTTTTTCTTTTACAAATTTGAAATCTAATGAATCAAATAACATCATTGACAAAAATGGCTTACATGTGTAATCTATATCTATATATTACACATGTAAGCGGAGAAGGGGTGATTGAAATGAAAGAATTTTCGCAAATATCTGATGCAGAATGGCGGGTAATGCATGTAATCTGGGGAAATTCGCCGATAACAGCAAATGAAGTAATAGACCAATTGGAAAACAATTCAGATTGGAAACCTAAGACCATTAAGACTCTGATTAGACGATTAGTCGATAAAAAAGTTCTGGGATTTCATAAGGATGGAAAGGCTTATTTATATTATCCTATAGTTTCAGAAAATGAAGGTATCAGAACTGAAAGCGATACTTTCTTGAAAAAAGTATTTAATGGCTCTCTAAATTTAATGCTGGCTAATTTTATTGATGAACAAAGGTTGTCGGAAGAGGACATAAGAGAGCTTAAACGTATTATCGACGGCAGGGAGTAAATGAGATGACCATAATGCAAGGGGTTTCATCCATCTTTGATTGGATATTACTTTCATCGCTAATGGGAAGCATATTGGTCTTTCTCATTCTTGTAGTAAAATTTGCGTTTAAAAACACCTTAGGTGCCAATTGGCATTATTATATATGGTTTCTACTGCTGCTGAGACTAATCATTCCTTTTACCCCTGAAAGTCCTATGAGCATTTATAACTTTACCAAACTTGATTCTCTAAAAAGCGTTTTCAGCAATAGGATTAATAGCTTTTCAATAAATAAGCCATCGACAGAAATGGGAGAACCAAGTAAATTAACTGGCAACACTATTTCTTTAACCGCAAACTCAGTAGAAGTTAAAAGAGATTTTGCGACTAAACCTATACCGACAGATTTTGAAGCAGTCAACTGGAAGGCTATTTTAATTATATTGTGGCTTCTAGGTGTTATTCTCCTGGCTGGATATACGATATTTATTAACTTCAAGCTTTGGTATCAAATTAGAACTGAGCCTAAAGCAAATAGAACATCAACTATGCAAATAGTAGAAACCTGCAAATTAGAAATGAAGATTACTAAGGATATTCCCATAGTAAGCACGAATAAAGCCAGTACACCTGCACTGTTTGGTCCTATAAAACCATGGCTGTTACTTCCAGACACTTTCATTAAAAGCCTTTCTGATATCGAATTGAAATATATCGTGTTTCATGAATTAGCTCATTGGAAACGGAAAGATATCATAATTAATTGGATAACGGTGGTAATGCAGATTTTGCATTGGTTTAATCCAATAATTTGGTATGGCTTTTATCGAATGCATCAGGATTGTGAACTGGCCTGTGATGCCCTGGTTCTATCATCATTGGAACCGGAAAAACATAAAGAGTATGGACATGCTATTATTCGCGTATTAGAAACGACGCTTACCCCACAATGGGTTCCCGGAACAACCAGAATGCTAACCCGAAAATCTAATATTAAAAGGAGAATTCGCATGATTTCAAAATTTAAAAAAGAATCTCTTTCAATCAGTATCATTACTATTTTTGTGTTTATTGCCATTGGGATAGTTGGATGTACTAATGCGCCTAATGCTAATATTCTGCAGTCAGGCAATAATGCCGATAAGAGTCCATATAATCAGCTATCTCTTGACGAAACAAACAACCAAATAATGGCAGGAACTGTTGATGTAGAAGGCCCGGGAATAGTAGTGACCCTTTCAAATGGCGACTTATTAAAAGATCCAAATTTAATAGTCCATGATGTGGATATAAGGAATGTTATAAATCGACTAATATTTGCACAAGCAGAATCAATATCGGTCAATGGTGAGCGTTTGATCTCCAGCAGTGCGATAATCGCCGCCGGAGATCGGGTGTTAATAAACGGTAATTATTATGCCAGTCCTTTTGTTATTAAAGCTATAGGTAATAGAGAAGATATGGTTAATAATTTAGAGACAAAAAATGGTATATTAAATGAATTAAGGTCTTTAGGTCTAGGAATAACTGTAGAGAAAAGCGAAAGTCTGTCAATACCCAAATATGGAGGAGAAGTCAATTATAAATATGCCAAACCTGTAGAAAATAAAAATTATTAAGCTTCTATGAACATCCATAGAAATATTGTAAATTCCAAACAATATGAAAGGCGATTTCAGTGGGAAAAATAAACATATTGTGATTCTAATTATATTACCGCACTAAAATCGTCAATCCGATAATCAATTATTTTTTTAGGCGCTTGCATATTTAGGGAACGAAGATGAAACGCATCTTTGAACTTGTGGTCTTTGATAATAATTAGCAAAAAATGCCGCCAATTTCCCAATAAGAATGGAATTTTTTACTCATCGTAATGATTTTAAATTATTTTGGGTAATGGAGGTTAATATTAATGAAAAACTTAAGAAAATTCTTTTTGATGATGGGATCAATTTTACTAATTTTTATCGTAGGTTGCAGTAGTCATGCAAATAAGGACTTACAAATTGTTGCTAAACCTCAACCAAACAGTCAAGATACTATAGATTTATTTATAAAGGATGGGATAAGTGGAAAGGAAGAATTATATAAGACAATCCACGACGCCTATCTGCTACATTATAATAGTTTTAATAGTATTAATGGGGACCTTTACATAATCAGAAGAATAGGATCTGTCGATAATGCTGATAGCAATTGGTCTGATGAGCTCTGGAAATATACGCCTCAAAAAAAGGAAACCAAGATATTTTCCGTACGAGGTTTGGATTTTCGGGTAGCCCCCAATGAGAAAACAATTGCTATAACTGGAGAAGGAAATAATCAACTTATTTTTTTCAATGACCGGGGCACCGAATTAATAAGATATAATACCGTAGATTTTACTACCGGCAAAGAGAGCAACGATTATTCTCCACGTATTGGTTTGCTTAAATGGTCAGATAATAGTGAAAGTTTCTGGGGTGCATTAGCTTCAGGAGGTTCGGAGGAAACTATATTTAATATCAATATCAGTACATGGGTCGTAAAGAAATATGACATTAGCAAATTGTCCATGGGCTGGGAATCTGAGCTTAACGCCAATAAAGGTTTATTGCTTTATAGCGATTATCCAATAATGCTTGATATCACTTCCGTTGAATTATTTGCAAACAGTAAGAAGCACGTAAATCTTTATGTTTATGATTTGAACAATCAAAGTCAAAAACAAATATCTTCATCAATTGCAAAAGAGTTTAAACCTAAGTGGGTGGATGACAATACTATAGAATTCGATTCACCAAATAGTGCAGAGAGACAACAATATAAAATCAATTAATTGACATTTAGCGAGAATTCCCTTTTTTATGCCCGCTAACCATCTGGATTGTGGCATTTTTTCAAAGGGCAGATGCCAAGGCCGAGTCTAAGATTTATTTATATCATCTCTGTACCCATTGGGTTTATGTCTCCTTTTCAACCATAATATTGCAGCTCGCCATAATGCCAGGATAGATTTTAAAACTGGACCGGAAAGAACTACTTTTTATGTAGGATTCCCTTTGGGAAAACAGGAGTAAGCGAAACAACATCAATTAGTGGGAACATTGGAGCATTTGTGAAGATCAGATAAACAAAAAATAAATTCTAATTTGAAGGAGAAAGTTATGTTTGGAGCTGGTTGGCTGAATTTAGGAAGTCTTGTACTTGGGCTGATTGCATGGATACTGCCTGTTGTTAATCTCGTACAGCGGAATAAGGCCGACCACAGGAACTGGGTTGTCTTTTCCATAGTAAGCGTCAGTGCCTGTGCCATCTCACTGTGCATGCAGATTTTCTATACAAATCATTTGGTAAAGCTAGAGGATTGGGCAGCACTTATGGATACTTCCTCTGCAGTGGCATTGATCGCTACTATACTTCTTGTAGTTACAATTATGCTTAACGCATATACATTGGTTGTGTATTATGGGAAAAGGTAAAAAGACGGATAAAATTCAATTTTTCACACTGCTTAGCTTTGGGGACACAGGGACACATACTCCATTTTTCAATACATAAATTACCATAAATAAACACATGAGTTAACGGGCAAGGAGTTGTTTTGCCAATGAATGTGCATGAACGCTTAACGGAGGCGGTACGCTTATTAAAGGAAAGAGAAAAGTGGCTTCATCGCAGAGAAATAACCGGTAATCTAATTCAAAGCCAGAAATATCTTAGGAATCAACTGCAAAGACAATTGGCTTTGGAAAGCAGAGATGTGGAAAGGTTAGACGGCATTACACTCCTTAATCTTTGGCATAGCCTCAGAGGAAATAAGGAAGAGGCAAAACGCAAAGAGCAGGAGGAATATCTGACCGCCAAACTTAAGTATGATGAAGCAAATGCTGCCCTGATAGCACTTGAAACAGCCTTATTACCATCTACTTTATATAATTAATTTTTAATAACAGAAAACACCGTTTATGCAGGGTTGGTCAGCTAATCGTGCATCTAAGAAAGTGATGGGGGGAGAAATTAAGCCCATGCTTAATAAAATTATTATGAACAAAAAGCTCAGTATAATCGTTGCATTAATAGTAGTGGCAGTAACGGGGCTGGCGGTCTATTACATTACAGTTTTCAGAGCAAATTCGGTTTCCGGAACGGTTGTAGAAGTAAGCGCTTTGAATACTACCGGGCATGGAGTCAAGATCGATACGGGGTTTCTGCTTAAATGTTCGGACCATATAAACGAGCAAGCGGTCAGAAATAGCATTGCGGTAACACCGTCAGTCAACTATACACTGAAACATCAGTCCGGAAATCAATATATTCTGAAGTTTGATGAGAAGCTGAAACCAGATTCGATTGTAAGCTTTAAGCAGATTGATACTGTCAAACCTTATTCATGGGCTTTCCAGACTGAGAATGTCTTTCGGGTAACGCAGACACTTCCCGCCGACAAGTCCAAAATGGTTCCTGTCAATACTGGAATAGAAATCAGCCTGTCTTACCTGGATGTTGCAGATATCCAGAGCAGCTTTACGATAGAACCGGCTGTTACCGGGAAATATGAGAAACACGGAAAGACCTGGGTTTTTGTCCCGGATGGGCTTCAGCCCGACACTCTTTATAAAGTTACCGTCGATAAGGGCCTGAAGTCAGCAGGTGATGAGATTTTAGGCGAGGATTATACCTTTTCTTTTCGAACCAACGATACTTTACCCCAAGACAACTACCTGTACATAAACGGGGAAGCTGCAGAGACCTTTGCCCCCGATGTCACACCGGTCATAGAGGTCAGGGCCAGCGAGCATTATAATGCAGCCGATTTAAGGGTGCGGGTGTTTAAGTTTTCCGATGCCGGCTCTTATCTAAATGCTCTTAAGGCAAGGCATGATTATATAAACGATCAGCTCGGTTATCAAAACAATTATTTTGCTTCACTTGAAGGTGTGGAGAGAATAGGGGATTTTACAACCAGGATTAAAAGAGAAAACCCCCAGCAAACCTGGTCGCCTGCGTATATCGTTTTGCCGGATAAGCTCCCCGAAGGCCACTACCTTATAGATGTTGCAGCCGACAATACTGCCGGTGACAGTAAGGGACATCTGCAGAAGTTTGTTCAGATTCACCCTTATGCCGTATATGTCATGTCTGTCGACGGATCTGAGCTGGTCTGGGTTAATGACACGGGCAATTCTTCTCCGGTTGCGGGGGTGCAGGCAGATATTAATGGAATAAGTTCAACGACTGCCGCCGACGGCACCGCACGCATCGACACGCCCGAACTTGCTGCAGACAGCTTTAATTCGCTGACGGTTACAGGTGCAGGGCTTCCCTTCGCAGCAGAGTTAATTCTGGCCAAGCCCGATGATTCCAGAAGGGTTGATGAGCAGTATTACACCTATATTTACACCGACCGGCAAAAATATCAGCCGACCGATACTGTATCGATATGGGGAATCGTTCTTCGCAAGGACGGGAAATCAAATCCACCCAGGGAGGCTGAGCTGCAGCTGAATGTAGGAGCATACGATAAAACTCCCCAAAGAACCAAGGTGAGCCTGGATGATTCGGGTGCTTTTTCTGGGAAAATCGCAATTTCAGGTCTGGCATCCGGTTATTACGACCTGAAGCTGGTTGCAGATACTATAACATATTGTTCCACTAATGTTGTGGTGGGACAATATGTTAAACCTTCCTATATAATTGAGGCCAGTACCGATAAACCGGCCTATTTTACCTGGGAGCCTATAAACCTGACCGGAAGGGCGTCATTTTTCGATGGAACTCCTGCCGGAAATATGCCGTTTGACGTATACAACGGCGGTGGGGTGGATAAAAACCTGAGAGTAAACAGCAATGAAAACGGGAAGTTTCTGACCAGTCTTGCGTTTAAGGATACCAAAAGCTCGTGGCATCCAGAGTCTCTTTACTACTCAATCAATACTGCGGGCGCAGAGGATGCCAAATCCAGCACAACAGGTTCGGTCCTAGTGTTTCCCAGGGATACTATGCTGCAAACCACTTTGCAAGATAATCCCGAAGGTTTCTCCATAAAAGTGAATACCAACCGCATCGACATAAGTTCAGTTAGAAGCGGGGACAACATATACACGGACAATTATGAGCATATCAAGGGGGCAGGTGTCGATATACCAGTCACCGTCAAGATTCTTGAAGTAACCTGGAACAAGATTCAGGAAGGTACCTATTACGACTATATCAACAAGGTTACTATACCCAGATATCGATATGAAAAATCAGAAAAGCAGGTGGATAACCGCCAGGGTATTACCCAAAACGGCAGCCTGCTTTTTGACCGGCTTAGCTACAGCAACACCAGCGAGCACTATTACTATGCCCTGGTTGAGTGTACGGATGCTCGCGGGAGCAATATCAGCGAGAGGGTCGATTTTTACAGCAATATGTATCCCAGCCAGTCCGGTATAAAGTATTACCAATTTTCCCACCAGGAGGAAACCAAGGGTTTTTCGATCGGTGATACGGTCAATATCAAACTGCTTGAAAACACCCAGCCCGCATTAAATCAGGGCCGGCTCCTTCATGCGGTCGTTCAGAACAGCCTGGGGGATTATAAAACAAGCGAGGGGACCAGTTTTAACTATAATTTCAACCAGGCTGACATTCCCAACATTGCTATTTTGGGAGCTTACTTTGACGGAAAAAATGTCTTTCCGGTTGCCAGGGACTTTCTGGCTTATGATCCCGGTGAAATGCAACTGACTGTTGCCGCAGTCCCGAATCAGGATAGCTTTACCCCCGGCAGTGAAGTCCATTTGGACATCTCTGTCACCGATAGAAACCAAAAACCGGCCGCAGGAGCAGCGGTATGCGTAAGTGTTGTTGATGAAGCCGCCTTTGCGGTGGCTGATCAGAATGCAGACCCACTGGGTGATATTTATTCCCGGTATTTTTATCCGCAGGTCACCACTTATGCTTCCTACGTCCAGCATGATTTCAGCGGGTCGTCTGTGCCTGAAGGTGGAGGAGAGGGCGGTTCGGAATATATCCGCAAGAATTTTCTTGATACCGCTGCATTTCTTACCGCAACTACAGGAAAAAAAGGCCAGGCTTCTCTAACCTTCAAGCTTCCCGATAACCTGACTGCATGGCGGGTGACTACGCTGGCGGCGGTCAATGGCGTTTATGCCGGGAACAGCCGTGTGGATATCAAAACCACGCAGCCCTTTTTTGCGGACCTGCTGATAAATAAGGTGTTTATAAAGGGAGACAACCTGGCCGCGGCCGTTCGCGGGTTTGGTACAGCCCTGAAGAGCAGCGACGGGGTTGAATTCAATGCGGTGCTCCGCTATCCGGACGGTACCGAAAAAGACTTTGCCGGAACCGGAAAAGCCCAAGGATATGTAAACCTCAACTTCGGAATGGGGCCGGAGGGAGACTATACCCTAACAGTTACGGCCAAATCCGCCGCAGGCACTGACAGCATCGAAAAGAGCTTCAGGGTTGTGGGCAGTGCTTTGGAAATACCGGTCATAAAAACCTATTCTCTCGCAGGCGGGATTGATATTAACGCCTTGCGGTCACCGATTACATTGATCTTTTTTGACCAGTCCCGCTCGCTATATAACGAGTGCCTGCAAAGCCTGGCCTCGGGTTATGGCATCCGGGCCGACATTCGTGCCAGCCGAGCCGCGGCGCAGAAGCTATTAAAGGAGCTGTACGGAAAAGATCTGCCTAACTATTTTTACGGAACCCAGAACGAGGAGCTCCAACCGGGCTCACTTCAGGACTATACCGGAGGGGTGAAATTGTTTGACTACGGTGAAACGCAGCCCGAACTTACTGCCAAACTGTGCCTGGCGGCTCCCGAATATCTAAACACCGTTGCGGCCGCTGCTTATTTAAACCAGGTCATTAATAACAAAAATTCACAGCCTTCCGATATTGCGGCTGCCTATATGGGACTGGCGGCCTTGCAGGAGCCGGTTCTGATTGATGTTCGCTACCTGCTGGAAAACGAGAAATCGCTAAGCCTGAAGGAAAAGCTTTATCTGACCACAGCGCTGGCGTTTATAGGAGACCTGGATAACGCAGCGAAATATTATGATAAGATTGCCCTGCCGCTTATCACTAAAAATGATCCGTGGGTCTATTTAAACAGCGGAGAAGCCAAAGATGCCGATATTGAATGCACAGCTCTCGCAGCGCTTACAGCGATGAAAACAGGCGGTGACGACCTAGAGGGCATGCTGCGCTATATCATTAGAAACTCTTCCAATGAGGTGACCACCTGCCTTGAACGGCTTGCCTATATACGTGAGAACCCACAGACCGACGCAGCCGAAGCCGTCTTTAGCTATATGGAAAACGGATTGCTCAAAAACGTTACTATCGAGAAAAACAAAGCCTGCATAATGGACATGACCGCCGAAGAATTGAAAGCCGCCAATTTTGAAACGGTCAGCGGTGATGTCGGAGTCTGCGCTGCATTCATCGGCAGTGCCGCGGATGTGGTTGACGGAAATTCCAACTTTGTTTCGCTCCAGAAAATCATTGCGCCTGTCGACGGAACAGCTATCACCCAGTCTTCTCTGGTTAAGATTACCCTAATACCTACCTTCAGTCAGGACGCCCCCAAAGGATGGTATGAGCTGTCGGACTATATACCGACGGGCCTGCGCTATGTTTCCAGTAAAGAGAGTTGGAATTACAATTGGTGGATGGAAGATATAGAGGGACAAAACATCAGCTTTTCAGTTATCAATATTGATGAAAACAGCAAATATTACAATTCCAAAAAGCAGGAACCTATTGTCTACTATGCAAGGGCAGCTCTTACCGGAACCTTCATTGTGGACAGCGCGTATATCAAGCATGCCGAAACCGCGGCTTGGGGGATGAGTGAGAAGAAGGATGTCAGGGTCGGTGAGTAAAAAAACAGCCGCTATATTGGCAGTACTGATTATTATCGCCGCATCCGGCTGCTCACTCCAACCCGTAAATATACCGGCAAATACGGCTCCAACTGCCTCCGGCAGGGGATATGTAAAGCAGCTTGATTGCCTTTATTTTGCGGCTGTCGATTTTTCAAACCATACCGCAAAAGCCACAACCTATGGGGCCCAAACCCTTTCCGCAGGGGTGGTCCCGCATCATCTCCTGGCCGGAGAGCTGATCGCATCATTCTTTAAAACAGCGGGTGAAACCGGGGAAAGATACGATACAGTCATACTATTGGGACCTAATCACAATGGGGAAGGGGCAGATGTCAGCACCACGGCCTGCAGCTGGAAGACTGAATTAGGAACGGTTGAATGTGATGAGGATGCGGTCTCTGAATTTATGGCCTGCAAATCGCTGGATGCCAGAATCAATGATGACATGCTGCAAAACGACCATGCGGTATCCAGTCTGGTTCCATATATTAAGTATTACCTGCCTAAAGCAAAGGTGGCAGCGGTGCTTTTAACCCGGCGGGTAACCCTGGAACAGTCCCAGGATATTGCCTTGCTGCTTGACAGTATTGCCAAAAACAAAAAATGCCTGGTTGTCGGTTCCGTCGATTTCTCTCACGGCCTGTCCGCTGAAGAAGCAAAGTTACGTGATGAGAACACCCGCCAAGCAATTCTTGCTAACGACCTGGAAAGAATAAAAAGGATGCCTAATGAAAACCTCGATTCACCTGAGACGCTGTGCGCCATTCTGTACTATATGCAGGAGCGCGGAGCGTGCGCGGCCACCCTGTTTGATCATAAAAGCGCCGCCGATTTTCTTGAAAACCCCGTGCTGCAGGATTGTACCACTTACTTTGTTTTGGGAAGTCCTTAGGTTTTTTTGAGAAGGAATTCTGGGAAGGCCGAAAGGCAATATTTCCCATACGGTTAAATGTGTTATAATTACAGAAATGCTATTGTCTTTGGAGGTGAACAAATGAGCCCGATAGAGCTTATCCGAGAACATATGCCTGAGTTACGTGATACCTACAAGGTTTCGAGAATAGGTGTATTTGGTTCATTTGCTCGGGAGAAAGCTACTGAATCAAGTGATGTTGATATTCTCGTGGAGTTTAGTCAGAATGTAGGCTTGTTTCACTTTATTGATCTTCAGGATCGCTTAGCCCAAATTTTAGGCCGAAAAATTGACTTGGCTACCCCTGATGCACTGCACCCGATTATTAAAGATCAGGTTTTAAGGGAGGTTCTATACATATGACGCGAACTCCGCGCTTGTATTTAAGCGATATTCTGGAATCTATAATTAAGATTCAGCAGTATACAACCAACCTTACTTTGGAACAGTTCAAGGAGACATCAATGGTGAGGGACGCAGTTGCTAGAAACTTCGAGATCATTGGTGAAGCAACAGCCCCCGTACCTGGAGCAATTCAGGATCAATACCCTCAGGTTCCCTGGTATAAAATGAAGGCCATGCGGAATATCATGGCTCACGAATACTTCCGCGTTGATATCGGAATAGTTTGGGAAACTGCAAAGGTCGACCTACCAAAAGTGCTGCCTCAGATTCAGGCAGTACTCACAGAGTTGGATCGAATTTAACGCAACAGATAGTGTACAACAAACAGGGAAGCATTGATTTTTTCCGATTAAATATAAGCTGATACATACTGCGTTTCATGAAACTTACGGAATGTATCCATGTATTCATTTTAGCATCTGGAAGGTGCTTTCTTTTTGTCAGTTTGGGTCTGGCTTTTTTGTTTGGACAATAACCCCAAGTATGTATTGATAGGGTATCATGAAAGAATTTTGAAAGCATGTTTTTTAGAAAAGCAAACGATGTGGGGCTTTGAACCTAATTGATGAGCCCAATAAGGATAGGAAAGATAAACCTCCTATAAGTTTTGTTTTTATAAAGTGTAGAAAAGGCACGTAGAACGCTATAAACTGAAGGGGTATTCAATGAGCGCTTGCGCGAATTGTGCGCCAAAATGCGGGCGCTTTAGCGCCTACATTGCGCATTTTGTGTGCATCGCGCCGCGAGCGTTTTATCAAACGCCCCTCAGTCGGGGATTGAACCAACCACTGAGGGAAAAATCGGTTTATCCCCCACCTATAGAGGAGGGGTCTTAGGGGTGTTTGATAAAAATCCATTTTATGACTAGAGGTAGGAAAATTATGAAAGCAGCTATTTTTGATTTGGATGGGACCCTCCTGGATTCGATGCCGGTATGGGAAAACGTGGGTTCTGACTATTTGCTCGCCCAGGGCATAACCCCGCCCGATGGTTTGCGGGAAAAACTGAAAACCATGAGCTTTCGTATTTCGGCAGAGTATTTCGTGAACGAATTCGCCTTGAATACGACGGTTGAATATCTCATGGAATACTGGATGAATGCAGTTGCCCATCATTATTATACAACGATAGAACTTAAGCCTTTCGTCATTGATTACCTGACACAACTGCGGGCACTGGGAACGCGAATGTGTGTGGCTACTGCAACTGATAAACGATTGGCAGATGCGGCTTTGTCCCGTTTGGGGATTTTGGATTATTTTGAATTTGTGATTACGGTTGATGAAGTTGGCAAGGGCAAAGAATTTCCGGATATATTTATGGAAGCGGCTCGCCGTTTGGATTGTCTGCCGCATGAATGTGTGGTTTTTGAGGATTCGTTACATGCGCTGCTTACCCTCTTAAATACGGAATTTATTGGTTGGGGCGTGCATGATGCTTCTGCAGAGGCGGAACTGGATCAGGTGCAGGAAATATGTGACAGATTTGTATGGAATTTCGCAGATTTAATTAATGATGTAGAGATGGGATAATTGGATTGGCAACTATATCGATTATAACGATGAACTGGAAATTAAATTAGCTCAAATGCAACAGGAGGATGTCATCAAACAATATTATGATGCAACGGAAGATTCTCGATGGATTCGAATACATTTACCGCAATGTATGGGTTAACTGGGAGTGGAAGTGACACGCGCCCTTGGAAAAGGGGCGCAATCAGGATCTAAGGAAGCATATAACTTTTACGTGAGGGGAGACGGAACTATGCAGATATCGATTCGGGAACTCGAGGAACTTACCAGGAAAGCGGTGGCCAGCTACGATTACCGGAATGAGGAAATAGAGATCATCAGCGATTGCATGCTGTTTGCACAGCTCAGGGACAACAACCAGGGCGTGGTCAAGCTGATCGACAAGGGTATCCCCAAGGACCCGAATGCGGGCCAGATCGAGATCGTGAAGGAAACCCCCATCTCCGTGCAGATCAACGGCAACAAGAACCACGCCATGCTGGTGGTGGGCAAGGCCGTGGCGATCGTGAAGGAAAAGGCTGCCAAAACCGGGTTTGCCTTGGCCGGAACGTTCAACACCAACACCTCTTCGGGTGCCATCGGCTATTATGCCTCGCGCCTGGCGCAGGCGGGCCTGATCGGCTTTGCCTTCGGGCGCTCGCCGCAGCGCGTGGCCGTGTACGGCTCCTACGAGCCGGTTTTCGGCACCAACCCGCTTGCCGTGGCCATTCCGGCCGACCCGGACCCGATCATCCTCGATATGTCCACCGCCGCGACATCCTATTTCGGGCTGGTGGAGGCCGTAACCGCCGGCCGGTCCATACCGGACGACATGGCCTATAACGCCGAGGGCAAACCCACCACGGACCCGCAGAAGGCCATCGCCGGGGCGATCCGCTCCTTTGACCGCAGCTACAAGGGTTCCGGCCTGGCGCTGGTGGCGGAAATCCTGGCCGGCCCGCTGGCAGGTGCAGCCTTCTGCGGCCTGGGCGACAGCCGCGGCAACTGGGGGCATCTAATCTTCGCCATCGACCCCGACCTTTTGGCCGGCCGCGAACAGCTCAAAAATCATGTGGGTGAAATTATCGCCAAGGTGAAGTCCACCAAGAAGCTGCCCGGCGTGGAAGAAATCTTCATGCCCGGCGAGCGCGAAAGCCGCCTCACTAGGGAGCGCCTGGCCTCGGGCATCATCGAGGTGGAAGAGAACCTTCTGGCGGAATTGCGCAAAGTGGCGGCCAAAGGCTGATACTAAGTTACCCTCCTATGCGATCAATGCGATATCTGAAAATACCTTCGATGCCTGACACCAACATATTATTTTGTCGGTGGCTGAGTAATAACAAAAAAATACTAAATAGAAATTAAGTCATCTCTACTTTTGTCTCCCTCTTTTCCCTTTTTCTGATTTCCACCCAAGTTGAATACTAGCGGGTAATTCAAGAATCCTTACGCTCAGAAAAAGGCAAGGAAAGACTTTATTATCCCCTCGTTTCAAAGGAAGATTATCTCCAATTTGAAACCGGGAATTTTATTAAGCAATACATGAAAATTCATTTATCAGTCTGCTATCGACGCTTCATCAAGACAAGGAATTTACTGACGAAGATTTAGACGACTTGCAAGAATGGATAAGGAAACGGAGGTCTGACTAATGCCACGGATATTTTTGGTTGAGGACGATAAGGCAATCGCTAAAAACCTTATACTTTTGCTCCGCTCGGAGGGATTTACAGTCACCCACGCCCCTACGCGGGGTGACGCCCTTGCCGCGCTTGCCGGGAATAAATTTGACTTGGCGTTGATTGATATTTCTTTGCCTGACGGAAATGGCTTTACGGTCTGCACGAAAATCAAAGAAACGCGAGATGTTCCCGTTATCTTTCTGACGGCTTCCGGCGATGAGGCGAGTGTTGTTACCGGGCTGAACATGGGCGCGGACGATTATATCACCAAGCCTTTTCGTCCGCGTGAATTGATTGCGCGAATTGGAACCGCCCTGCGAAAAAGCGGGCGTTCCGGGTCGGATTTTGAAATTCGCGGGCTTCATGTCGATACGGCAAGCGGCGTTGTGAAAAAAAACGGCAGCGAGGTTTTTCTTTCAGCATTAGAATACCGCTTGTTGCTGGTGTTTATTAGCAACCCTAAAAGTATTATCACAAGGAGCAGGCTGCTTGACGAATTGTGGGACGCGGCGGGCGAGTTTGTCAATGACAATACATTGACCGTGTACATCAAACGCTTGCGAGAGAAGATAGAGAACGACCCAGCAAGCCCGCAAATAATTCTGACCGTTCGCGGGACGGGGTATAGATTGGGGGGCGAGTATGCTTCGGAATAGAGAGTTTCGGCAGTTTGCCATTTTGTTCTCTTTAATGGCCGCCGCCGCTGTAATGCTGGGATTTGCAATAAATACGGCGGCGGGTATCCTTGCCATTGCTTCTGCCGCCGCCTTTGGCACAGCGTTTTTCGCGTTTACCAAAGCCCGATACAAAAGCATTGCGCGGATTTCAAATCAAATCGATCTTGTGCTTCATAATACTGACCATCTGTATATTGGTGAATCGGACGAGGGCGAACTTTCCATTCTGCACAGCGAGATAGCAAAAATGATGCTGCGTATTCGGGAGCAAAATGACGCGCTGAAAAAAGAAAAAGAACATCTTGCTGATTCGCTGGCCGACATAGCCCACCAACTCCGAACCCCGCTCACATCCGCGAACCTCATTCTGTCATTGTTAGCGAATAACCCTGATGAAAACGAGCGGAAAGCATTGGTGCGGGAAACAGAGGAATTGCTTGTGCGGATGGATTGGCTGATTACTTCCCTATTGAAATTATCCCGCTTGGACGCGGGCATTGTGGTGTTCCAAAGCGAGCAGATAGATGTAAACAACTTGATATGCGCCGCGCTTCGCCCGTTCCTAATTCCAATGGAACTGCACGATATTGATTTGCAAATAGATGCACCGAAAGGGATGATTATTCAGGGCGATTCAGGTTGGCTTTCGGAAGCAATTCAAAACATCCTCAAAAATTGCATAGAAAGCGCAGGCGAGAACGGGAAGATTGAGATTGTTTGCGGGGACAACCCGCTGTTTACCGAGATTGCCATCCACGACAGCGGCGCGGGCTTTGAAAAAGAAGATTTACCCTGCCTGTTTGACAGGTTTTATCGTGGGAAAAACCCAAACGCTACAGGATACGGGATTGGATTGGCTCTCTGCAAGATGATTATAACACGGCAGGGAGGGACGATTAACGCAAAAAATCACCCGCAGGGCGGCGCGATATTTGCCATTCGTTTCCCAAAGTGACTAATCTCTCACCTGAAAGTCACAGAGATGTAAGTTGAAGGTTCTATTATATGGGTAAAACATAAGAATGGAGACTCACATAATGGAGTTTTTAAAAATTGAAAATTTATGCAAGGTCTACGGCAAGGGCGAAAACAAAGTTACCGCGCTTGACCATGTATCGCTTACAATTGAAAAAGGGGAGTTTACCGCAATCATCGGCTCCTCCGGCTCCGGCAAATCCACATTGCTTCACATTATCGGCGGCGTGGACGTGCCGACAAGCGGAAAGGTGTATTTGGACGGACAGGATGTATATGCCCAAAGCAATGAAAAACTTGCCATTTTCCGCAGGCGGCAGGTTGGGCTGATTTACCAGTTTCACAACCTCATTCCCACTCTGAATGTGGTGGAAAACATCACCTTGCCTATACTGATGGACAAGCGCAAGGTCAACGAGGAACGGCTGAATGACTTGTTGGAACTGCTTGGGCTAAAAGACCGTAAAACGCATTTACCTAATCAGCTTTCGGGCGGTCAGCAACAGCGCGTTTCCGTAGGACGCGCTTTGATGAACGCCCCGGCGGTCATGCTTGCCGACGAACCCACGGGCAGTTTGGACAGCCGAAATGGACATGAAATCATCAATCTGCTGAAATTAAGCAATCAAAAATATCGGCAGACCCTTCTCGTCGTCACGCATGACGAAAATATCGCCCTGCAAGCAGACCGCATTATCGGCATATCAGACGGCAAATTAGTGCGAGACGAGAGGGTGCGGCCATGAACATTTTCAACAAAGTTACCCTGCAAGGCATGAAAAGGAGTCGCACACGAACGATTGTAACGGTTATCGGAGTTGTCCTATCCGCTGCCATGATTACGGCAGTCGCTACCTTTGCCGTTTCCCTGCAAAACTATATGATAAACGGCGCGATTGTGAAATACGGCGGTTGGCACGTCGAGTTTTTGGACGTTGATTCCTCTTTCGTACAGGAACGAATTCTCGACAATAGAGTTGCAAACACCGCAAAATTTGAAAATATCGGCTACGCAACACTTGACGGCGGGAAAAACCCCAACAAGCCGTATCTTTTTATAGCCGGATTTAGCAAGGAAGCCTTTGATACCTTGCCCATAACCCTGGTTTCAGGCAGATTGCCGAAAAACAGTGGGGAGATTCTTGTCCCAACGCACGTCGCGGCAAACGGCGGCGTTAAATTCGCGGTGGGCGACACGCTTTCACTTGCTGTCGGAAGCCGCATGGACGGAAACAAAATTCTCGGTCAACACGACCCTTACATTTCCGGGGGCGAGCCGGGGAAGGTCAAAGAAACTCTTGTGCCAAAAGGCGAGAGAACCTACACGATTGTCGGTATCTACGAAAGGCCCGGTTTTGAGGAATATTCCGCGCCAGGATACACCTTGATAACAACAACAGATACAGCAGACAAAGCGGACAGCTTCAGCATATTTGTCACGCTTACAAACCCGCGTGGGGTTCATGCTTACGCAAGCAACACAGCCGGAACCCATAGCTATATCTTTAATGATAATGTGTTGCGCTTCATGGGCCTTTCGAGCGATACCATGTTCAACACGCTTCTGTACTCGGTTGGCGGCATTTTGGTTGCCTTGATAATGATAGGCTCGATTTTTCTGATTTATAACTCGTTCAACATATCGCTGAACGAACGCACACGGCAGTTCGGGATTCTTTCATCTGTGGGAGCCACAGCAAAGCAACTGCGAAATTCGGTGCTGTTTGAGGGGCTTTGCATTGGTGCAGTCGGCATACCTATTGGAGTTATTGTCGGCATAGGCAGTATCAGGCTTGTGATTTCCGTTGTCGCCGGGAATTTCGGGAACATTCTCTATAGCGCCGTACCTTTGACCTTGACGGTGTCCGTCCCCGCGATTGTCGTCGCGGCAGCGGTTAGCATGGTTACAATTCTGATTTCTGCCTATATCCCAGCTCGAAAGACCGCAAGCACTCCCGTGATGGAGAGTATTCGCCAGACGAACGAGGTTAAAATCAAATCCAAAGCTGTGAAAACGTCAAAACTCGCGGAGCGTATTTACGGCTTGGAGGGAACGCTTGCGCTAAAGAACTTTAAGAGAAACAAGAAACGCTATCGCAGCATCGTGTTATCGCTTGTTTTAAGCGTAGTGCTGTTTGTCTCGGCAAGTACTTTCGGAACGTATCTGAAACAGGCTGCGCAGCGGTCAGTAGTGGACAGTGACTATGACATCTGTTTTTCCACGCAGGACATGGACGAAAGCGAAATGTTCCGCCTTTACGACGAATTGAAAACCGCAGACGGGGTTTACGAAAGCTCGTACCAAGCGATTATGACGTATTCATCTACGGTTAAGGCAAGTGATTTTTCAGACCGCTACCGGGAATCTGCAGGTTATGATTTGCCGGACGAAACGGTTAATCTGCCAATGGACATCCAGTTTATTGAGGACAGCGAATATCTGCGTTTTATCGAAAGCTTGGGCTTGCCCGCAGATGAATATACTGGGCAAAACGCGAAAATGATCGCCGTTGCTAAAGCCAAAAAGGTGGATGACACGAAAGACGGGAAGAGCGAGCTGATTGATATGTTCGCAAGTCGTTCTATGAATTTTACAATCGTTTCCGAAATAAATAACAAGCCGAAGATGGAACAGTGGCAAAATATAAACATTACGTTTGTTGATACGATACCGATTGATACGCTCCCAAGTAACTCTTCCGAAGTGAAGTCAAACGTTTTTATGGTGGTTGCACCCTATCAGCTAAAAGAGAAGTTTGAAACCCCCGGTACCCACGCGGATATGGGATTGACCTTTCGGTCAAAGAATCCCTCGCAATCGGTGGCTGAAATGGAAGCGATGATTCAGGGTGCGGGAATTACATCCGAGTATACCCTGTACAATGTGCATAAAATGCTTGAACAGAATCGCAATATCATATTTGTTGTTGATGTGTTCACATATGTTTTTGTCATAATGATTTCGCTGATTGCGACTGCCAATGTGTTCAACACGATTTCCACGAATATCAAGTTGCGCAGGCGGGAGCTTGCCATGCTCCGCTCTGTGGGGATGTCTGACCGCGATTTCAAAAAGATGATGAATTTCGAGTGTGCCTTTTATGGCATGAGGACGTTGTTGTTCGGGCTTCCAATAGCGGGAATCGTCTCTTGGCTGATTTACAAAGGGTTAATCATGGGCGGGGCGGACATCGGTTTTACGTTCCCGTGGGGCAGTATCGGAATCAGCGTGTTCAGCGTGTTCTTTGTGGTGTTCATTACAATGCTGTATGCCATTAGCAAGATTAAAAGAGAAAATATTATTGACGCGCTTCGGGATGACATGACTTGATTCAAAACCGATATATCCTCGACACTGCGATTCCAGTCTATTTAGTCCGATAACCGACTTGGACAAACTATCGTAATCTGGTATCTTTAAAACATTGAATAACGAACAATTACTTAGATGGAGGTTTAACAATGATAGTCACGCCGGAACATTTGATAAAAGAGCATTTTCCTGAACCAATTGAAACAACCAGAGATCTGTATGACAGGTTGGAACTGGTTGAATTCGGATATTCCTACTTAGCTTGGCTAAAAGATTTAGAAAACCATTGTCTCTCTAAATATGTCGATGCTTCCGATTACAAACTCCTGCCTGATGGCGAGAAGAACTATTCGATTAGCCCCAAGGCGTTTCGGACTATTATCGAAACCAGCCCCTCTAAAATAGGCGATCAAATCAGAGCTTGTGTAGCAGATATAGCCCACAAAGTTGCCACAGACCCAGCCTTTGCCAAGCAATTGCAAGATCAAATTGATCAAGAAGCTGGTATTGAAAAGATAATACCTAAAGTATCTAAATCGCTAAAATCAAAATATAACAAGACTGGACAAGATGCCTTTGAATTCACTGTTCAGGCTGATGCGCGGCTCTATTTGGATGTTATCTCAGGCTATAATTTTCAGCCGGGGCAGAAAATCAAAGATGTGGTTTTCCTTCTTAAACTTGAAGTAGAAAATGGTGTTCCTTTCCATATAGTTGATATTATGATATCTCTGACCAATGACCAAAATCTTACTTATCGGACCGTCTGGTGCTGCAATGAAGAGCGACTGCGCTATGGTGCACTCCTAAGCAAGGGGGTCATTAGGGTTAACCTATTTGAAGATAATAAAAAGCTGGTTGATAGTTATGAATATGTATTCAGTGCTGCTGACATGGAAGGTTTACAGCTTGAACTTGAAAAAGTAATCAGTATGATTTTGGACCTAAACCTGGACAATATTGATTTTAATGAGCTCGGTGAGAAATTATTAAATCGCTATAATATGAATGATCAGGCTTTTGCCCTGGCAATTAAGGAAGTAATCCCCTTAATAATGAAAGAGCTAGTAAAAGAGACTGCGGAATTGACAGAGGCAGCCTATATTGAAGCGGTCAATCAATATTGGGACTATTACGC
Organism: Syntrophomonadaceae bacterium; assembly: GCA_963665865.2. GTDB lineage: Bacteria > Bacillota > Syntrophomonadia > Syntrophomonadales > Syntrophomonadaceae > PHAA01. Next base: position 1,788,969 of record CAXXWF010000001.1, read on the forward strand.
GGGGGGCGAGCCAGCAGATAGTATGGCAGATTTGGATCAAATGGTTAAAGATCGTATGCCTGCGGTTACATTGGCGTTAGTTGCCGCCGATATGATCAAGCACAACACTATATGCGAGCGATACTTCAAACGCAGCTACAGTAACAGGCAAAAAGATGCTTTGTTAAAAGATGCCAGTCTGCGGTTGATATATTCACTATATTCTCCAACAGAATTTGACCCGGCCGCTGCTCCCAGCCGGCAAATCATAGAGGTAAGTGCCTATATAGCTGATCAGCTGGATTTGTCGAAAAATATATTAGTTCAAATGGATCAATGGCCGCCAAATTAGTAGTCAATTTCGTATAATTATTTATGACATTCTCACGATATAGACAGAAAAATATTTAGGGGCGTCTTCTTTACTTTTAGAAGGTGCCCCTAAGAGGTTCATGATATTAAATTCTGTTCGTGTTATTCGATCTTTTCGCCAATGTTTCGAGTTAGTTAGCATTTTTATATGGGTTTCATGCAGGAAATAGCCACTCCAATCAAGAAACACCATAGCAATGAAAGCAGACGAAAAGGCTAGTAATCTGGCTGCGGAATTAACTATAAGAACAACCAGATTATTTGTCGTTAAAAATTTGAAGTGGAGTTAAATCGATGGATATCTCCAAGTTATTTAGAAGGAAAAAGGAAAATACTAATAATATTGAACAGAAAGAATACATCAAGGAATTACTGTTGCCTGATTCAACAACAGAAGCTTTTTTTGCAGCTGCAGAAAGAGTCAAGAAAAACAAATTCTTATATGATTTTATAAAGAGTTTGGGCGCTGGAGCCATGATGTTTGGCCAATATTATACTGATGTTGAAAAAAGTTTATTGATTACCCATTTAGACAAAATCGACTCTAATAAAGCCGTAAAGATGATTAAATTGGTAGCAATTCATATTATTTTGATGCAAAAAGTGGATCCGCATAGCTTGGCGGCAATAGAACAGATTATCCCTTATCAGCAATTTAAAAGCATCATTTTTGACGAGTTGGGCTTGGAAGAAAAGGAGATAGAGGCGTATAACACACTAGAACAAATTGTCACTGATTCCAAGATGAATAAATATCCATATGCATTAACATATTATTTTCTTAGGAACGTATTTGATTCTGACACGGCTTTTATGTTACCTACAGATGGTGAACCATATTATTTTGTTGGCATTCCTTCTTCTGAACAAATGGTTCTCGTTCATGGATTTAAGTTTGCTCTCGAAGTTTTTGACGACTATTTTAGAAAGTGTACAACCGGTGTTAAATGAGGTGGATATCTATGCGGATGACTGTTAACGAAAGAAGCGAATTTAATTGAAGATGGCAGAAAGCAAGTACAACGAACTTAAACAAAAATACCAGGCAATGATAGAAAGACAAACCCGTACCATAAACCTTATCAGCAATGGCAGACTCGTAGTTTTTCTTATCGCTGCAGCTTTGGGGATTTATTTTATCACTAAGAAGAATTATGGGTTGTTAGGTTGGGATCTTGGGGTATTTCTGGTTTTGTTTATTCCCTTAATCATCCTTCATGATCACTATTTCAATAAAAGAGAGTATGCAATCGTGCTTCTTAAAATCAATGAAGCATCTTTAAAACGGATTCATGGAGAGTGGAATACTTTCACCGATAATGGAGCAGAATTCTTCGACGATAATCATAATTACTCACAAGATTTGGATATATTCGGCCCAGGATCACTTTTTCAGTTTATAAACACCACCATAACCTATCTGGGAAGATTTAAATTAAGAAACTTTCTTATTGCGCCGACGAGGAGCAATGAAGAAATAATCAACCGGCAGGAAGCCGTCCAAGAGCTTGCGCAAAAACTGGACTGGCGGCAGCAATATCTGGCGGAAGGTATGCTGGAATCCACGATGCACGACCCTCAAGCTCTGTTTTTATGGGCCAATAGTATAGAGGATTTTTACCGGAACCCACGGGTTATTTTTGTTTTTCGCCTTATGCCTGTAATCACTATAATTATTGGTGTATTGACTTTCATTAACCCTGACCCCCGATACTATAGTTTAATTGCGGCTTTAGTCATCCAATTTGCAATGCTGAAGATCAACGCTAACCAAAGAGGAGATATATTAGGGGTAGCCTATAAATTTACAGAAAATATAAAAGCCTATCACAAGATGTTAATTTTAATAGAACAAGAGGAATATAGCTCCCGGCATTTACTACACTTAAAAAACAGGCTCAAGAGTCAGGGGCTGACTGCGGGTGAGCAAATCCGCAAACTTGAGAAAATAGAGGAGGCCATCGCCAACCGGCAAAATCAGTTATATATATTTTTTAATATTGTTTTATTATTGGACTATCAGTTCGTATTTGCGCTTGAAAAATGGAAAGAAAAGTCCGGTAATAATTTGCAGGTTTGGCTTGATATCATCGGAGAATTCGAGGCCTTATCCAGCCTGGCAGTCTTATCGCATGACTATCCCGAATGGAGAACACCACAAATATTAGTGGAAGGGCCCGTCTTTGCTGCCGAGGAAATGGGCCACCCACTGCTGATGAATTCCGGGGTAGCCAATAATTTAAAGTTTGCACCTCCTGAGAATATACTGCTGATTACCGGCTCGAATATGTCCGGTAAGAGTACTCTGCTGAGAACCGTCGGTATCAACCTGGTTCTGGCCTATGCAGGGGGGAATGTTTGTGCAAAAATGTTTAAATGCTCGATTATGGATATCTATACCTGCATGAGGATTAACGATAATCTTGAAAAGAGTATCTCTTCTTTCTATGCGGAGTTATTGCGAATTAAAATGATAGTAAAAGCAGTAGAAGAGGGGCAGACCGTTTTCTTTTTACTGGATGAGATTTTCAAAGGAACCAATTCAATAGATCGGCATACTGGAGCAAAAGTACTGATTAAGAAGTTAAGCAAGGCCAAGCTTTTAGGGCTTGTGTCCACGCATGACCTTGAACTGGGGGATTTGGAAAAGGAAAGCAATCAGATAAAGAACTATCATTTTCAGGAGTATTACCATAATAATGAAATACGTTTTGACTACAAGCTGCGGCCAGGTGTTTCTAATACCCGTAATGCCGCTTTTCTTATGCGAATGGCAGGCATTGAGTTTAGTGAAGAATAGCGAGACATGGTGAAACCGGCCATTAGGCAATCGTAAGATGCCTATCTAAAATAGTTTGTACCGAATGTTTCATCATGAACCTTGGAATAGAACAGATCTGTATCGTTGACCGGTGGCTTGTTTTCGGCAGGATAGCCTATAGCAATAATCGCCTCCACCTGGTAAAGGTCCGGGATATCCAACAGTTTTCTAATATATTGTTCCGAAGTCTGTTCATCATCGTGGGAGCGATTACGGATCTGTATCCAGCACGATCCTAGCTGCATTGATTCGGAAGTTAAGTGTAAGATCAAAGCAGCAATCGCAGTATCCTCAATCCATACATCAGACTTAGTCGGGTCAGCCAAAACAACAATACCTAAGGCCGCATTCTTCAAGAATTTGCTGCCATTGGTCTTGCTAAGAGAAAGTTTCTGTAACCTATCCGGGCTACTGACTATGATAAACTCCCAAGGCTTAAGATTGCGAGAAGAAGGCGACATCAAAGCGGCTTTAATTAGTTGTTCAATTTCTTGCCGGGCAATCTGCTTTTTCTGATATTTGCGAATGCTCCGGCGTTTTTTTAATAATTCCAGCATAAAAGACCTCCAACATTTCTTATTTGAATCCACGATGGCTCCCATAATATTAATTTTTACATAATTTATTATAATCTAATTAATCGATGTTAAAAAGGTCAATAATCGGCAACTAATTAATTGGCATTAACGCCACAATTTTAATTTACATGTTAATTGCACCTGATTTGTTCTGAAAGACCTATCTCGGATTCTTTACAGAAAGTGGGCGAGATAAATAACAACATGCGGGCAAAATAATAGCAGAACTTATTAGGAGGTGATATTTTAATGAAAAAATCCAAAAAAACAGAGCCTAGTTTGAATAAGACCAATGATGGAATTGCTCCAATCGAGAATCCAAGCGGTGCTATTGACCAGTATATGCCCCTCCCTGATGAGATTTATAAAAAATGGGAGAAAGAAAAATAAGTTTGTGAAAACGAGGATGAATTACCATCGTTTCAGCCTGTCGCAAAGTCAGTCGGCAGGCTCCCTTTTTGTTGCCTTGGTCGCAGCCTGCTATCAAATGGAGTAGGGGATAGAGGGCCATACCAATACTTTAGGCTTCCGCCTGTTCCCTGGTAACTTCACAACCTTTAATAAATCCTTTATCAAATCCTTCACATTCAGCATCTTTTAAGCATTCCGGGCAAGGCTTAATTTCTACCTTAATTCCATTTCTTTCATCAACAGTAGTAAGTTTACACAATCCCTTACCGCAACTAGCACAGTATACTTCAAAATATAACAACGGCATTATTAATCCCTCATTTCGTTATTAAATTTCAAAATAATTCCGAAGTCTTTTTAAGTACTTCTTTATAATCACTATAGTACTTTGCACTGAAATAATGAATAAAATATTTAAATTATGCATGCCTGTCTCCCTAAATTAGGGTAGGCAGGTTTTTTATGCCATATTATGGCAACTATTTTTGATCTATTCATTAGACTATTTGTTATTATTTACCTGTTATATATAAAGGAAACTGATACATATTGTCGAATTTTTACTATAAACAGGTTGATATGCTAATTGCATCTTAAAGAGGAATTTCTAATTACGAGAGGAGACAATGAATTACTATGAGAAGAGAACATTTCGCTAAGAACCCATTATTAATAATAGTTTTAGCAATGCTATTCATATATATATTGATTTCGCTTGCAATGGCACTGCAGCATTCTTTGAAACAAGGAGAGAGCAGCAGTATGCCTGATGTTGAGCTAATGCAACAATCTTTAAGTGTGGATCAAAATTATAATCTGGCAGTTGATGGGATATTTGGATCTGCACAAAGTGCAAAGTCGCTTACCGTAGATGGAATAGTCGGAACAGAAAGCTGGAATAGACTGTCCTCCTTAAAAGGAATCGGTATTTCCACTATTGGTGCCGTGGCAGGAAGTGATGGAAGGATCGTCCCAGTTGCAAGTCAGCAGGTAGTGGAAGATATTACCATAATAACTCCCATTACACTACCGTCTGAGAATAATGTAGAGGATATTAAAGTTGACGGCGGTGTATCGAGAGGAACCAAGACTTCATATGCGGTTTCAATTCCTGGTGGCAATGATATTGCGAATTTCTGGCAGAATAGAACTACATGGCTGCAACCACTTAAAGGACTGCAAACAGCAGACCCAAACGGGGGAGGCAGGTATTTTGGAGCATCCAGAGCCAATGGCCGGGCACATGCTGCTATCGATTTTATTGCACCTAATGGTAGGTTGGTATATGCCATGACCGATGGAAAAGTAATACGTACCAGTTTATTTTTTGAAAATACGAGTGCAGTAGAAGTGCAAAATACGGATGGAACTATTGCGCGATATTGTGAAATTGCTCCTGCAGTATCGGTTAATACAATTGTTCATAGGGGTGATGTGATAGGAAAGATTATTACCAACAACGGTGGTACTTCAATGTTGCATTTGGAAATGTATAAGGGGACCGCATCTGGCTCACTCTCTCAAAGCAGTAATGTTAATAATTACGCATATGTAACTGTTCGCAATTATGAACGCAGATCTGACCTAATAGATCCTACGGGTGCTCAATATCTACCAATCAAATAGACATATAAATGATTCTGAATTCTTAATACCTGTCTCCCTAAACCAGGGCAGGCAGTTTTTTTTGCCAAAATACCGGACACTACTTCCAAAAAGTTAAGATTCGTTAACGAAGATAATATAATAAAGATGACGTAACCTGACGGTTCCCTCCAAATATCGGAAACAAATATTTGCCTTGTAATATATGCAGATTTTAAGCCCCTAAAAACGGCAAGTGAATAGTAAACTATCAAAAATTGTCTAAAAATTCCTGACGAGTCAAATAGAAGCTTCAGTTGTAGAAGTATAGGAAATTATACACGGAACTAACTATTTATGAATATTATAGCAATATAACAATTATTATAAGGGGGATGTTAATATGTCATCAATTTTTAAATACAAATATACTACGGGTCCAATTAGTGTTAGCGAAAATATTGATAATATTCGGGTACTTTTACTAAACAATGGGTTAAAGGAACACTTTGCCAAAGTTAAAATCTTCAATTTGGATGAAACACCAAAAATGAGAGTATTTAGCGAGCTTTTTACGATTTGTCCTCACTCAGCAACAAAGACCGAGTTTATTCCATCGTTTAATGCATTTGAAGTACAGGTTATAACAGATTGCAGATTTGTCTATATCTGGGTAGGCGGACGTTCTGGCAATGAAAATCTGGTAGGAAATACAGTTTTGCACAAAGAATTAATCCTCTTCTAGACACAATTAAAAGCAAGTACCATAAGAGTTGCTATGACGTTAAATAGGCTAAATCCCTAACTACTTCCACCGGGTGAGCATTTCTTCCCGGTGGAATATAGTTTTAGCAAGATAAAGACAGCTATCACTGACTCAAAGAATCGCTGCAGTATGTCAATTCAGAGCTCCTAGCCCTCTTTGCTCCCGGAATAAGTATTGCCACGAGCTATTGATGCAAAAATACCCAGGAAACAAAGTAAAGTAAATATAATAAAAGAGGTCCGCATGCTGTTTATCAGCACTTGATGATCAACCTGTGCCAGCAGCCCGTTACCTATATAAGCGGCTAGTATAAGGGTCACTATGGCCATGCTAAAGGCTTGGCCAATCATTCGCATGGTTCCTAAGGTGGAGGAGGCAACTCCGTATAAGCGCGGTTGAACGGCTGCCATAACCGCATTCGTATTTGGCGACGAGAAAAGAGCAAAACCGAGGCCGACCAAAACCAAGTCGGCTATTATCCAAATCACTGGTGTATTCAAACCCAGGAAGATAAAGCCAAAGAGCCCTAGGGTAGTCAGGCCCATTCCAGCAGAAGCCACTATACGAGGTTCAACTCGATCAGACAAGTTGCCTGCCAGTGGTGAAAACACCGCCATCATGAGGGGCTGGGCCAGCATAATCATTCCAGCCCTCTGTGAACTATAACCTATTACCGTCTGAAGATAGATCGACATGAGAAAACTCAACGCGAAGGTCGCGCTATAATTGACCATCGCCGCCAGATTAGAGAAGGCAAAACTTATATTCTTAACGAAAAGGTTCAAATCAATCAGAGGTTGATGCTGGGCAAGCTCATAACGAATAAAGCCCAGCAGCAGAACTGCGCCAGCCAAGGCAAAATATTTGGCTAGACTGGTGTCGGCCAGAGCAGAAATGCCATACATGAATGCACCCAAACTGGTTAAATAAAGCAAGGTGCCCTGCCAATCGAAACTTTCCCCGGCTGCCTCTTTCCATTCACCCTTCATATACAGAACGGCCAAAATCATTACTGCCAAACTTACAGCCGCAATGAAATATAAAATGCTTCTCCATCCCAAGTAATAGTTCATCCACCCACCTAGTACTGGTCCCAAAGACAAACCCACATAAGTGCTGCTGACGGATAGTCCTATCACTCTGCCGCGGCGGTGAAGCGGAAAAACTTCGGTCAATATGGCGGTCGAAGTGCTGAAAATCATGGCCGCAGCCACACCCTGTAAAACTCGGAAAATCAATAATACTTGGATGTTAGGGCTAAGGGCGCTAAGCAGAGTAAACAATGCAAAAAGGCCCAAACCACCCTGGAAAATAGCATGGCGCCCCTTAATGTCGGCCAAGCGTCCAAAGGGCAGTAAAAAAGCAGCCGAAGCAACTATATAACTGGTAACTATCCAGCTTAAGAGCACCGCGCTGCTGTTAAATTCGTGGCCCATGGTTGGTAGGGCGAGGTTAAGTGCACTGGCTACGAAAGGTACCAGAAAAGCAGAACACATTACTGTTATGAGGGTAACCAGCTCCTGCCCATGTTCAAACTTTTTCATGGCTATTCCTGCTCCTTCTTGAAGATATTACTTATTCTACATTATAACGCAAAACCAAGACTAGGGGACAGGCAAAGGGACACGGGGACAGGTCCATTGTCCCAACGTCTTTTTAACAATTCCAGCATAAAAAAGACCTCCAAGATTATTTGTTCGGAACACGATTACCTACTTATCAGAGGGGCGAAGGTACCGTACCTTGGGACGCTGATGGGGGAGTCACAATAAAAGGGTACCCTGATTCCAATTACTAAGGATAAGAATGTTCTTATCCTTAGTAACATCAACGAAGTTTCATCATTTAACTAAAAAAGATAAAATGTAGTAAACTATTGCTAGTAGGGTTGTTGTATAGAGTGTTAGTTATGAACTATTCGTTGAGAGGGATATTGGGCATTAATAAGCTAAAGCAGACTGTAGATTAGCATGTGGAATATATATAGCAGGAGGTAACAAAATTGAAGAAATATACAGTAGAAAAGAACATAGATGATATCAAAAAAGAAATTGAGGCACTATTAAAATCTATATATGGAAGGACTAAATATGAAAAGCAAGGAAAGGACGTTTATTGCTTCTACCCAGCATATAGCAATGCAGAATTAGAAGACTATTACAAGTGTGTTACAGTAATGGTTAGAAAATTAACAAACACAAAAACTGTGGTGACAGTAAGCTATAATAATGTTGGTATAACCTCTATAGACTGGAAGCATAGCCCATTACAGACGGTGTATGATAAAATGGTGGGCTCTCTACCAAAGGCTTTAAACATTTTAGATGTCTAGTATACATGGTTTCTTAAGTTAGTTTAGTAATATGACGGCAGAGCATGATTTCTCTGCTTTTTGCTTTGTGGCGGTAAATTGGCTTTTTAGAGGCAATTCTGACAGCACAGTGCTTCCAGCCCAGCACGACAATTATTATTGAGTTTTACAATTGATAGAATGGAGAATAAGTAGTTTATGATAGGATACATAGATATCATCAAACATAGTATTACCGATGCCGGATTGTATTTTCTTCTGTACCTTCTATTAATCAATGTTATAAGCTGCGGTCTTTTTGCCTGGGATAAAAGACGATCACAGCAGAGAGCCTGGAGAATTCGGGAGAATGATTTGCTTTTGTCTGCAATCATAGGCGGTTCATTGGGAGCATTGTTGGGGATGTATGCTTTCCGCCATAAGACCCGCCATATTAAATTCAGAGTAGGGATACCGCTCATACTGGTGCTGCAGATAATTCTGGCTTTTTACATAATATAGCCGACAATATTAAGGAATTTATTAAAGCTCTTTAAAATTTGATGGAGCGGTAGTGATTGCGGCCATTGGCAGATATGAGGCAAATGGGACCGGGTATTAGCAGTCAATATGCAATTTATGGCAGTAATTGCCAACCCGGATACCGTTTTTTTGTCTGATTGGGCAGATCAGAACGGCGCTGTGACTAGCTGTTTTTGGCTATGATGCACTGCGAGTACCTATTCTTCTTTTACATTATAATTTATATGCAAATAACGAAATAGCTGCCGATATATTAGGAAAAGAATACAATACGATTGCTGGTATCGGGGCGGAAAACCTACGAGCCGGCTATACTCTATCTGGACAACCCCTGGCAAATTATCTGGATACACCGTATTTGTCTTCTTTTGCTGCAGTGAGTTTCGTTCATCCCTCTTTGAAATTTAACATTAGTTTAATGAAGCGGCTAATTAATACTGTGCCTGACGATTATTACGGCGGTTCACTTAAAGTATGGATATTATTAATAATTGATGGCAGGCTGCACTGATGTTTTATTACCAGATAAATGAATGTTGCTTTGCAGACAGAATGAGAGTGGGCGGGCTGAATGCAAAAGGGCAAATTCATCTTACTGGGGTTTTACATATTAAACTGCATAATCTATTTGGGGTGGAGAACCATCTATACTCTGCCTCTTGATTGCGGCTTGCTTTCCATCACGTTCGGAATAATACTGTTAATCGCTGAAATTGTTGGCTTCATTGAAACCATAATATTTTACATTACCATAACAAACACTGACTGCCCGGCAACACCAGTGGTAGATACCGATGATTATCCCGATGTGGACGTATTTGTGGCTACCTACAATGAACCAGCCGAGCTATTATACAAAACCATAGTCGGCTGTAAGGGCATGAACTATCCCCAGCCGGAAAGGGTTCATGTCTATGTTTGTGATGATGGACATCGCGAAGAAATAGCCCGGCTATGCGATAACATGCAGGTAGGTTACATTACCCGCAGTGAAAACACACACGCCAAGGCCGGAAATCTGAATAATGCCTTAATCTATACATCTTCCCCCTATGTAGTAACCTTTGATGCGGATATGATTCCTATGCATGACTTTCTGCTCAAGTCCATACCATTTTTCCTGACCGGTGAAAAAGTCGGCTTTGTGCAGTTACCTCAGAATTTCTACAATCCAGATCCATTCCAGTACAATCTTTATTCCGAAAACACCATTCCTAATGAACAGGAACTGTTTTTCCGAGTGATTCAGGCCGGAAAAAATCGATATAACGCCGTAATTTACGCCGGTTCCAATACCGTTATTTCCCGTGCTTCTCTGAATGACATCGGAGGTTTTGTAATAGGCACTATCACTGAAGATTTTGCTACTGGTTTGTTAATCCAGAACCAGGGCTACAAATGTGTATATTTGAATGAGGTTCATGCTTCGGGCTTGTCACCGGAAAGCATGAAAGACCTTTATAGCCAGCGAATCAGGTGGGGGAGAGGCATGGTCCAGACATTTAAAGCTTATAACCCATTTCGGCTTAAAGGTTTGAGCATTATACAAAAAATGATGTATTGTAGTGGGCTTAGTTACTGGTATTTTGGAATATGGAGATTTATATTCCTGATGGCGCCGATAGTCTATACCGTATTCGGGGTTACCGTACTTAACGCCCAAATAGAAACAATGCTATTAATATGGGCTCCTATGTTTATCCTGTCATATCTCGCCTTCAAATTGTTTACCAATAATGTGCGCACAATGGCTTGGGGCCATATATATGACACCATACTCTTTCCCCATCTCATCAAAGGAGTTTTGGCTGAAACGCTAGGCTTTAAGATGGCCAAATTTAAGGTCACGCCCAAAGACAGCGTTATCCGGGATAGATTTATCAATAAATTCCATCTGGTCTGGGGGCAAATAATTCTGGCAGCTCTTTCTCTCACCGGATTAGTAAAAATAATATATATGTGGGCCACTTATGGCTATCTGCAGGTTTACCCAATAAACTCCGTCTGGCTAGGCTATAATCTGTATCTGCTGTCCATGGCTATATTTTTTGCTTCCGAGCGGCCGAAATTCCGAAGCACGGAGCGGATGAACATAACTGCCGATGCAGTTATCCATCGGGGTGGCCGGTCCTTTGCAGGAATGACTCAGGATATTTCTGAAACAGGCGTCAGCATAATGTTTGACCAACCCATTTTCCTGGAGCCGGATGATATTCATGCCGTAGCCATTGAGACTGATAGATTTGAGGCCAGTTTTTCAACGAAGATTATTCAGGTGACTAATATAGGGAACAAATATAAATACGGATTTGCCATTCATAATATACTAGAACAGGATTATCAGCGCTTGCTGCAAATACTCTACGACCGTGTTCCGGTATCGGTTCATGCTATCCGCAAAGATAGCATTGTCAGAAATATCTACAGAAATTTGTATAAAAGAACCCAGCCAATGCTGCTCTGGCAGCGCAAACTACCACGGGTTTCGGTTGAACGGGATTTTGCTGCATATAATGGCGATGATTTGGTATTCATCCATATCCATGACTTCAACTATATGTATATCGCGGTAACCGCTGAGCGGAAGCCTTATAACCTCCGCATTCCACTGAGCCGCATATGTGGGGTAGAATTGTCCTGCGTCCTTCTTAAAGAAAATTCTGATAGTAAGAACAAATACAAGCTACTCTATTATGTTACCAATTACCAGGACATTATCAATGTCGAAGGCCTGGTGGACATGTTGAGGCGAGGAGGCGAAGTAATCGACCTGACAAGTGCCGGTTTTGCCAAATTAAGCCCGGCTTCGTCTACCGCGTGAACTACCCCCATATTTTTAGGAATGGATTACGTGGATACAGATGTGATATGTTTAAGATAAGCATATAATATAATAAATATATTAATGGTTTGTGGGAATCTTGTCAGAATTAATGGAGGATTAATTGTACATGAAATATTATAAATATCTCCCAATTATAGTCGGATGCTTAGGATTGCTAATTTATTTTTTAACATTTTACAACACTAGCTCCCTTGTAAACCTAGGTACCTCCTTTTGTTTGTTTATCGTTGGGATTGTTATTAGTATGTTTTTTGGATTCAAAGGTTGGAATAATGATAAGCCGGCGGTAGGCTGGTTAGGTTTGTTAATTAATCTGATACCATTATGCTTACTGGGATTTGTATATTTAAACACTACTTTTACAAATTAAATATAACAATAATATTCGAGTGAGCAGCAGGGGATAGAATGGCCTAAATAACATTTTGTAAACTAGCATTGATCTAAGTGACTGTAAATTTATTCCTCAATATGGTGAGGATTCTGAGATATTATCATAATTGCTTTTGTAACTGCGCTTACAACATCGGCGTTTGATTGGTTCTCGAACAGATTAGCCTTTGTAAAAACTACTCCATGATAATTAACCGTATATTTTGTGGGTAGAAGGCTTAAAGCTTTAGCGGCTATATCTAATCTGCATTTTTCGCAATTACACACATTTTGATTTACTTTCATTAATTCATCAATAGCATCAAATACTAATACTTCCATATAATTTTTTAATTCCACTTTCCCACCTCAAACTCCCAAAATAATCTAAATTTCAATTTTTATAATTTAATAATATCATATCAACGAAAAGTAGCAACTTCGGATTTTTTTGCTGATTGTTGATCCTATTAATTCTTTGCACCCCATCGTCTGTTTCATATTCTGTAATCTGTATTTCTTAAACAGCTTAAGCAACCTATCCCAATAAGGTGGATATCCATTGCTTCCCTAGCTGTTGATTTTGTTGCTCTGAGGCTGGTAGCTTTGATAATGCTCATAGAGGGTAATCCATACAAAAGCAGGATTTATCGGAATTGTGTCAAATGTTGTCAAGTAATAATAAAGATAAGTCACAACCACGAGTTGAATATTTTTCAGGTTTGAAATCAGGGGGTGAAGCAAGGAGTATGGATGTAAAACATAAATTTGCCAATATAACTATCATGGAAAAGGCAGTATTAATTGCCGTACTTATTGTGCTAAGTGCCTTAAGTTTTAGGAGTTACGTTTTATTTCACACCCTTGACGAACTATTTTGTGTGCTCATATCTTTCGGGGTTGTACTGGTTACATTGTATACTCCTGTCGAAAAGGATAGTTTTCTTTTTCTAATCGGAATCGCTTATGGTTTTGTCGGAGCTTTCGATTTGGTACATACCTTGGCATATAATGGAATGGGCGTTTTTCCTGGTGATACGTCCAATCTGGCCACCCAATTGTGGATATGTGCGAGATTTTTGCAAGCTGGTTCTCTATTTATTGCAGCGCTTTTAATAGGTAAGAAGGTAGATTCTCGAATATCTTTGCTTTCAGTAACTTCTATTTCAATTTTCTTAGGATCGGCTATTATAGTAGGGGTATTTCCGGATTGCTTTATACCTGGCTCTGGTCTGACTTTATTCAAAAAAGTTAGTGAGTATATCATCATTCTTCTGTTGATTGCTTCCGTTGTAATACTACATAGACAACAAAAAGAAAAAAACGAAGATTCTGAGGTTTATCATAATTTAGTCAAGGCATGTATCACCAGCATATTTGCAGAGTCTTTTTTTACTCTTTACGTTTCCGTTTATGGTTTGGAAAACATGATAGGACATTTATTAAAACTATTATCTTTCTATTATATCTATAAAGCATTTATCGAAGCCTACCTTTGGCTGCCATATGTCGAAGCTTTGAAACGGTTAAAAGCGGAAGAGGCATTGAGGGAGAGCGACAAAAAATTGCGGGAGAGCATGGCTATGCTTGAACGTGCCCAGCGCATTAGAGGGGTAGGATACTGGACCCTTAACTTAGCTAATAAAGAATTGAAATGGTCTCCCCAAGCGCGGAGCATTTATGTAGGCGATGCCGATTTCGATCTAACTTATGAGTCTGCACTAAAACTGACGCATCCTGAAGACCTGGCAAATGTCAAAGCCAATATTAGAAAAGCAATAATGCAAAAGCTGCCGACTGAGATTGAGCACCGTATCATCCGGCCGGGAGGAAGTGAGGCTATTGTTAATTTAGATATGGAGATGGATATAGATCATGATGGCCAAATAGTGCGCTTGTTTGGGACAATCGTAGATGTTACAAAACAGCGGAAAGCAGAAGCAGCCCAGAGGGAGATTGCCGAAAAATTAATGGCTCTGGATAAACTTAAGGATCAATTTTTAGCTAATACAACCCATGAACTAAAAACCCCTTTAAATGCGATTATTGGAATATCAGAGTCCCTTAGTGAAGATATATCAGAGAAGCTTAGCTCAGAACAACAAGAACATCTATCAATTATTAGCCTCTCTGCTAGAAGGCTGTCCAACTTAATCAATGATATTCTCGATATTTCCCAGTTAAAGAATGGGGATATTAAATTGAATAAAAAGGCAGTAAGAATTTCGGATATTATTAGACATTTGAGATTGGCTTTTGAGTATTTGAACCATAAAAAAGAGGTAACGATGAGATGGAACATACCGGAAGATTTGCCGCTGGTCGTAGTAGACGAAGATAGAATCAAACAGGTGCTTTATAATCTCCTTGATAATGCCTTGAAATTTACAGAACAAGGGGAAATAACAACCTCCGTAAGTGTAGAAGAAGATATGCTCACCGTCAGTATAATGGATACTGGAATAGGCATTGCCAAGGATAAGCATGAGGATATTTTTAAAGCCTTTTACCAGATTGAGGATCCATTAACTAGAAATAATAGTGGAATAGGGCTTGGGCTGTCGATTATCAAACAAATTATTCAACTGCATGGAAGTAAGCTGATGTTGGAGTCCGAAGAAAATAAAGGTTCAAAATTCAGTTTTACGCTGCCGGTTTTCCATGGACAGGCCACAGATGACTATCAAATAGAGGAAGTAATGACTAAACGTTATAATGATAAACGAGAATTAACTGAACTACCTGCGAATTTTACTCAGAATGAAAATCAGATTTTAATTGTCGACGATGATTATGCAAATCTACAAGCAGCAATAATCACTTTAAGAAAAGAGGGTTATTCCATAGCTGTGGCCACTAATGGCCAAAAAGCTTTAGAAATGATTGATTCCAATCCAAACCTTTGTCTGGTGATCCTGGATTTAATGCTGCCAGGCATGAATGGTTACGATGTGTGCAGAATAATTCGCAGTACCAAAGACTACCATGTATTGCCCATACTGATGTTGACCGGCAGAAGCTATACAGACAGCATCTTAATGGGATTTGACGCAGGAGTGAACGATTTTTTAGCTAAACCATTTGAACCGGGTGAACTAAAAGCTCGCGTCAGGACATTAATAGAACTGAGAAAAAGTGTGCACCGCACATTAAGAACTGAAATTAAATTTCTCCAGTCCCAGATCAAACCGCATTTCATCCATAATGCACTAAATACTATAATATCTATCTCTAGGAAAGACCATGATCGAGCTATATTATTACTAGTGGAATTCAGCAATTATTTAAGAGGCTGTTTTGAACACGAAAATTTAGAGGATTCAATTTCTATCGAGATGGAAATGAGCTTAATACAATCCTATATCGCGATTGAAAAGGCTAGATGGGGAGAAAAGATCAAAATTCAATATCATATAGAAAATAAAGATATTGCCATACCACCGTTAATAATTCAACCAATTGTTGAGAACTGTGTTGTTCACGGATTAAGGGCAAAACCCGAAGGTGGTACGATCATAGTGTCTGTACAATCAACCACTGAAAAGATTATTATTACTATTCAAGATGATGGGCTGGGAATGAGCGAAGAAAAAGTGGCATCTTTGCTAAGCGATAATATGGTTACCAGAGGAGTTGGTTTGAATAATATTAATCAGCGGCTGAGAAAATTATACGGTGCTCAGCTTAGTATTAAGAGTGAGTTATACAAAGGGACTTTGATAAAGATGGAGATACCTTATAAGGGAGGGGTACTATGATTTCATGTATACTTGTAGACGATGAAGTTCCGGCCCTCGAGGAATTGCAGTATCATTTAAGCAAATACCCGGATGTTAGTGTAATTGATATGTATAGCAATCCGATGGTGGCTATTGAAGCGATTCAAGCAAAAAAACCTGATTTAGTCTTCCTTGATATTGATATGCCTTTTATCAATGGAATGGAGTTTGCTTTAAAAATACAAGATATTAATATTAGAACAGAGATAGTTTTTGTCACTGCCCATCATGAATACTCTTTACAGGCTTTCGAAGTTCATGCCCTTGACTACATTTTAAAGCCAATAGCAGATGAGCGATTTAGAAAAACAATGTCAAGGGTTATTATGCAATGTAATAATAGGAATGATTACTCCAATAAAAGTAAATCATCTGTGTTTATTAAGTGTTTTGGAAAGTTTGATATTATTAAAAATGATAAAATGGGAAACGAAATTCTAAAATGGCGTACGGCCAAAACAAGAGAGCTTTTTTTGTATTTATTATGTAGACATGATAAAACTATTACCAAAAACGAGTTGATAAATGTTCTATTTGAAGGCTTTGAAGAAAAGAAGGCTCAAAACAATTTATATGTCACGATGTTTTATCTCAAAAAGAGCCTGGATAATTTTGGTACAACGGAGATCTCAATCAAAGAAAATTATACGTTAAATGTCAGCCCGGGAATTTGTGATTTTATTGATTTTATGAGGTTTATAGATAATGACCCGGAAACTTATGATGATGAAAAAATCGAAGATTTTGAGAACATTATTGGAAAATACAAAGGCCTTTATCTCGAGGAAGAGGATTATTTTTGGGCAATAGAAACGCGAGAGTTTCTAGATAGGAAATATGAGGAATTATCGCTGTTTATAGCTAATTACTATATCGAGCGAAACAAAGCAAAGAAAGCGATCAATACTTTGATACGTTTGTTAAAGAATAATCCTCTGTCGGAAGATGGCTGCAAAAAAATACTTGATATTTACAGGTCTCAGGGAAATGATGAACAGTACAAAAAGTTTTATAAAGAGTATGAAAAAACAATGAAAGAAGAATTTGACTTAGAACCGGAGCAAAAGTATTCCGACTATTATTTACATATCTGTTCAAACTTCTCACGTAGGAAACAGATGTAAGTCAATAAATTGCTTACCAGCCCAGATATATCTATTGTCTGATTTATGCTGCGAAGGTTGAATAATTTAATATAGATGTTATTTCCATTGGTAACGGCCAAAGATTATCAATATACCGTATTAACCATTTCAGGGAAGGTTAATACGGTATTTTTCTATTTCTGTTAAGAATTTGTTATGTACATTATTTAATAATTAATTATCCAGACAGGCTTCAACAATAATTGTTTTATCCTTGCGCTAAAGGCGGACAGCAAATTTTGATGGTCATTTAATTACCTGACTATTTGCAGCTCTCATACCATCGGTTTTAGATCCAAAGAATATGCTTAATAAAAATAATTTTGATTGGATGTGACCGTTTATGGAAAATGCAGACAATAACTCAATGATAAAGTCTTTTCCATTCGAATTAGAAGACATTAAATGTTTAAAACTTATCCTGGAAATTGATAAAATATCCGGATTTTTAAAGCAATTCTATAGTGCCCCTGAATTAGCCAATTCAAAATATTTGGGGCTAGCTATCAAGGAGCAGGCGGTTTTAAGAAAGACACAAAATAGCTAATAGGTTAATTTTTATGAAATGGGGGACATGCCTGTGGCAGATTTCTCAATTAAAAATAATGTTTACTGCATAGGGGTGAGTGATCCTAAGGTCAGGATATTAGACATGGATATGACCACAGACATCGAGACCAGCTATAACTCCTACCTGATTAAAGGCAGCGAAAAAATCGCCTTGATAGAGGTTTGCGAGAGCTGCCTTTTAGACCAGTACGTGGACAAGGTTAAAGACATTGCAGATCTGTCTGAAGTTGATTATCTCATCATAAATCATACCGAGCCGGACCATTTCGAGGCCGTGGGCAAGTTGATCGAGCTGTTACCGAATCTGACAGTATTAGGCAGCCCATCTACTCTATCCTTCCTCCGTAAAATAACGAACAAAAAGTTCAAATCAAGGGAAGTCATTGATGGAGACCAGCTGCAATTAGGTAACAATACATTGCGCTTTATCAACGTACCGTTTCTGCACTGGCCCGATACAATATATATCTATTTGGAAGAGGAGCAAATGATCTTATGGAAAACAATTTCTTGAAGGTGTGTTTACGATGAAAATAATTATTATCGCCGGGAGCGGAGAACTGCTATTGAACCAGTGGGATCTATTTGCACTAGTTGATAAAGGCCTGGAGAAGATGCGAGCCAATTTCCCCGAGATTCCCAATATCTCATTCGACTATGCCGTTGTCGAAAAATCAAGGCAGATGGTGATGCTGCCGCTTACAGCTGAGTATAGCGACATCGGCTCAGGGGACGCTGTTTATGACATGCTGGAAAAAGATCCAGACGGAAATGTCATCCAGGGTGCAAATTGAAAGAAATGGAGCGAAAGATTATACGGTATTTTTGTGTTTTTGTTAAGAATTTGTTATGTACATTATTTAATAATTAATTATTCAGACGGGCTTCAACAGAAATTGTTTTAGCCTAGATTTCATCTTCAAACTAAGGAGGGGGAAAAATGGCGAAATTATTAGGTGTCTACAAATGTGAAGTATGCGGCAATATTGTTGAGGTACTCTATGAGGGCGTAGGAGAATTACATTGCTGTGATCAGCCTATGCAACAAATGCAGGAGAATACTATGGATGCATCTTACGAGAAACATATCCCGGTAGGGGAGCAGAAAGGCAGCATTCTCACAGTTAAGGTGGGCAGCGAGCCTCATCCTATGACGGAGAAGCACTATATCCAGTGGATTGAGGTTCTGGTTGGGAATAAGGCCTATCGAGAATTCCTGAAACCTGATCAGGAGCCACAAGCTAGCTTCTGTATTGATCCAGGGGATGAACTGGTTGTACTAAGGGAATATTGCAATCTGCATGGTTTATGGAAGGGTTAGTCCCTTTGCCATCATCATATGATTTATCCGGTCAGGTAAAAGGAAAACTCGGGCAGAATCCTATGAAATGAGGAATAAGATCATGGCAGATATCTTAATGAAAAACAATGGATTCCCGCACAAGGTATTCGGGCCCCACTCGATGGAAGATGAATACATCAGCGGTACTCAGGACAAATTCGTAATCATAGGCGGGGGTATTGCCGCCCTTTCTTCTGCCAAGTCCATTCGCAAACGCAACCGCAGTGCTGAGGTCATAATGCTAAGCGAAGAGGAATACCGTCCCTATTACCGGGCGGCTTTATCTGACCTCCTGAGCAAGGATCTCCCCGATCAGCGCCTGTACGTCTTTGACCAGACATGGTATACCGAAAATTGCGTGGATTTACTGACCGGGACAAGAGTGGCTCGTATCGATACTAACCAGAATATGGTGATTACTGAACAGGGGAATAGTATTCCTTACCATAAACTGATTATTGCCACTGGTGCGCGCAGCAATATACCTTCATTTAAAGGGGTTGAAAAGAACGGTGTGTTTGCCTTGCGCAGCCTGAAAGATGCCCTGCCCTTAAAAGAAGCCATCAGAAAAGCAAAAATGGCGGTTGTGATAGGTGGAGGTGTACTGGGTTTAAAAGCGGTATGGGAAATGGTATCCAACGGACTGGAAGTGGCGGTTGTAGAGAATAACCAGCGCATCATGCCACGTCAGTTGGATAAACCCGCTTCCCAGCGGGTACAGCAATTGATTAGCGCCAAGGGCGTGAAACTATATCTGGGACTGGATACTGAGGAAATCGCAGGCGATCACCGGGTGCAGGGAGTACGACTTAATGATGGGCAGATGCTGCAAGCTGACCTGGTATTATTATCCACCGGGGTGAAACCCAATATAGAATTGGCTCGTGAAGCCGGTCTGGAGATAGCCCAGGGTGTGGTTGTGGACGCCAATATGCGAACTAGCATATCCAATATCTATGCAGCCGGGGATTGTGCTGAGTTTGGAGAAAGGCTGGCAGGACAGTGGCCCGTTTCACTTGAGATGGGACGGGTGGCTGGAGCAGCTGCGGCCGGCGAATGGGCCCTATATAAAGTGCCGGTCTTATCAACCATGCTTGCGGCCTTTGATATGGAAATATTTTCGATTGGCGAGGTAAATCTACCGCCTGAGCAATGCCGGGTTGTTGAAGTGAACGATCCAGTGGAGAACTTCTTTAAACGCAGCTATTTTAACAACGGAGTACTGGTAGGAGAAATTGTCATCGCTCCTCGGGTTAATACCAGCCATACTATGCAAAATCTGTGGCGGGATAGTGGTGGGATGAAACATTCTAACCATTGGAAGTGCCGTGTATGCGGCTATGTGCCTGAAGGGACGGAGTCTCCTGATGAGTGCTCGGTATGTGGTGCTCCAAATATGTCCGGCTTCAAACCCGGCATTGTATAGCAACTGATAAAAATTAACTAGCGCATATAGCTTAATCTAAAACCCCATTTATGTAGGGTTAGGATACATTCTTTGCTAGGCAATCGAAGGAGGCTTACATATGAATATTCTTAATATTGGAACCTACTCACCCCAGCAATGCGGGATTGCATCTTTTTCAAAAAATCTGAGGGACAACCTGATGAGATTGGGGCACCGTATTTCCATTGCGGCGGTGTCTAATCCCTACTATACCTATGGATATCCCGATGAAGTATCCTATATAATTCGTCAGACTGAAAGAAGTGACTATGCCAACACGGCAGACACTGTAAATAGAGATTATGGAATTGATCTTGTGATTATCCAACATGAATTCGGAATCTATGGAGGTACGGACGGTGATTATTTGTTGGATTTTACAAGTCATTTGAAAAAACCTTTCATGCTTGTTACTCACACAGTGCTGCCCACCCCGACTACTAACCAGAAGACCGTTTTGCGCAGTCTATGCCGGCAGGCAGCCGCTGTTGTTTGTATGACCAAAAATTCTGCTATATTAGCATCTCAGATATATCAGGCAGCATCGGAAAAAGTACATGTTATTCATCACGGTGTACCCGCATTCCGAAAAACAAATCGGTCCATGCTAAAAGAAGAATATGGTTTTGAAGATAAACAATTAATTACCACCTTCGGTTTAATAGGACCTGGAAAAGGAATAGAAATCGGAATTAGGGCATTGAGAGAAATAGTTGCACAGCACAGAAACATAATGTACTTGATAGTAGGCAGAACCCATCCATTAGTGGTCAAGCAAGAGGGAGAACAATACAGAGAAATGCTTGCAGATCTAGTAATATATTTGGGCCTGGAGGAAAATGTGTGTTTCATAAATAGGTTCCTGGAGCCCGAAGAACTTGGGAACTATCTACAAATGACCGACATCTATCTAAGCTCATATCCGTACGCAGATCAGGCCATCAGTGGGACCCTAACCTATGCCTTGGGCTGCGGTAGAGCCATTGTCTCGACTCCCTATCTCTATGCACAGGAAATGGTGGCTCAAGGAAAAAAAGGTCTGGTTGCACCTGATGCAGAGCCTACGTCCCTGGCTAATTTGATCAATCGAATTCTATCTGAACCGAATCTCAAACGCATATTGGAGAAGCGAGCGTCAAACCTAGGGGAAAAAATTAAGTGGCCATATGTTGCGCAACAATATGCGATTCTGGCCGAAAGTGTCTTTGAATCTAATGTGACTGCCATGGATACACTCAGGTCTCAGAAAATGTAGGCCCTATAGGTTGACAATGCCAAATGAACTTAGGGTTTGTTAATGTATTTAAGCTCTGGGTTTCTATATAACCAAAATGTTTAAAGAGAAAAAGCAAGAGGCAGCTTCGTTGTTGATCTTGAACCTGCCAGGGGGACGTACGTTCAGTTGTCTGACTGGCATATAAGGTTCTTGACATAAGCTGTCGGGCGTACTGTGGTTGTCCGATGGCATGGTATTCACTCCCTCCTCCTCACAGCCCTCTGCTCTCCATGCAGAGGGCAAATTTTTATAAGGGGACGGTCACAATTTGTAACTCCAATTACCTAAACTGACTCATAGATCAATTCCTTATTAGGAGGTGGGGACTAAACTGTGGAAATTATATTGATCAATAAAATGAAAGTGACGGTAATAGACTGCAGACAGTTTTGAAAAAGGTGAGGCTGATAAAACTCGGAATGTTGAGACAAAGATCAGAGACCATTAAAAAGAAAGGTTGTGTTCGTATGTCAGAGACAAATATAGCAGTATCAATTTTCAATAACCATTCCGAAGCTGAGGATGCTATCAAGGAACTCCAGAAAGCAGGATTTGACATGAAGAAATTATCAGTTGTGGGCAGGGACTATCAAACAGATGAGCATGTTGTAGGCTATTATAATACCGGTGACCGTGTTAAATACTGGGGAAAGTTAGGGGCATTCTGGGGTGGATTATGGGGACTTCTATTCGGGTCCGCGTTCTTTTTCATTCCAGGAATTGGTCCCCTCGTAATAGGCGGTCCACTGGTGATGTGGATTATCGGTGCTCTTGAAGGTGCTGCTATTATGGGTGGACTGAGTGCATTTGGAGCAGCGTTATATAGTATAGGTATTCCGAAGGACAGTATCCTAAAATACGAAAATTCTCTTAAGGCTGATAAGTTCCTTTTGATTGCGCATGGGACCCAAGAAGAGGTGGAAAAGGCGAAAAAGATTCTGGAGACAGCTAAGGGCGTTGATACAATGATTCATATTGCATAAACAAAGTTGACACGATTCGTATAGGAGATATGCTTAAGCGATATTCGCAATTTGCTTGTTTCGATGGTGTTTGGGATGCCAGACCTGGTGAGAAGAAGTGCCTAGTATACTGATAATAAGAATTAAGGAAGAAATGAAAGGGGTGTATTTTAATGGAAGGAATCTATAAGGAAATTCTCAGCATGGCAATACGGGACGAAGTGGAGGCTTTTGAGTTCTATGATTCTGTGGCCCAAAAGGTATCTGACCTCTCACTGAAACAGATATTTAGTGAACTAGCCGGGGAAGAGCAGAAGCACCGTCAACTACTCCAGGCATTTCTAAATAATCCCGCTATGCCTCTTAGATTCAAAGAAGAAATTGATTATAAAGTCTCGGAGTCAGTTGCCATTCCCCAATTGAGCATGGATATGAAACCAGCAGATGCCATTGCCCTGGCGATGAAAAAGGAAGAAGAATCTATGAAAGCTTACAACGAATTGGCTCGTGTTAGCAGTGATCCAGATCAAGCACATGAATTTTCGGAACTGGCCATTATGGAAGAAGGACATAAAGCCAAGCTTGAGGAGCTCTATACTACTATGGCTTTTCCGGAATTATGGTAAATAGAACCGCTTAATAAAGTTACCAAACATCCCAACCAGGAATTGGCTACGTGCACAACGAGTCGCGCTTGCCGCCTGGTCAGGGGTAGAAAAATATGACAAAAAGTCAAATATTAGTTTTAGAAGGAGGTGGCTGATTTGTTTAGCTGGAAAAATTCCAACTGGGCTAGAATTATTTGGACTGTTTTACGAGTTTACCTTGGTTATGGATGGTTAACTTCAGGATATGGAAAAGTCTTTGGTGCAAGCTCAGCGGTTTGGGTAGGTTCTCAAGCCGGAACAGCGATTACCGGTTTTCTAAATGGAGCCCTGACTAAGACTGGGGGAGCCCACCCTGATGTGCAGCCCTGGTACGCATGGTTCGTAAACCATATTGCTTTACCTAATGCCAAGATATTCAGTTATATGGTGTCTTGGGGAGAACTATTAGTAGGAATAGCCCTAATATTCGGTTTTCTTACCACGATTGCTTTGTTCGCAAGCTTATTTTTGAATTTTAATTACCTACTTGGTGGCTCGGTGAGTGTTAATCCCATATTTATAATTGAAGCCGCAATATTATTATGGGCAGGATGGGCCGCATATTACTGGGGACTGGATCGTTTCATATTTCATAAAGGGGAGAAAGAAGCTGCCGCTTTGAAACCTGATTAAGAAGTAAACGGTGTTAATCAGCGAAATTTAGAGACTTCGCTTCGCAGGTGGAGTACAAAACATATAAATTAAAGGAGGAATTAGTATGATAACGAATGAAGAATTAAAGGGCTATTCACCTGAAATGCAGGCGAAGATTCTTGAAATGCAAGCGGAACTTGAAAAATTTAAAGCTGAAAAGGAGTCTGTGAAAAAGAACCTGGATACATTCGACACTCTCGACTTTGAAGTTTTTAGCCATCGTGAATGGACACGGTTGCATGAAAGTCATGCACGTAGCATCAAGGTTAACTGGCCGGATGGTCACTTTACAACAGGTATCGAGCAGCATATTAAAGATCTCGATGCAATGTTCGTTTATTCACCCGATACAAGTATCAAAGTACATCCCGTCAAGCTCGGATCGGATGATTTTACCGCTGTTATTGGTGTCATGTCCGGTACGTTTACCGAACCCATGCCAATCGGGGATGGGAAATTCATACAGCCTAACGGAAATAAATACGAAATAACTATGTGCACCGTAGGGCACTGGGTGAACGGCGTGATGGACGAAGAATGGCTGTTTTGGGACAATTTGACCTATATGAAACAGCTGGGATTGGCCTAAATTGGCCGATTTGTATCTTTTCCGACGCAGAGAATATTTATTTGAACAAGAGGGGAGATAAAAATGGATTTATTAAAAAAGGGTGTGCGTATTTATAACGAAACCCTGTTTCCTGAGGCCGGGTTTTATGTGCTCGATCCAGTCCATAGCTTTGCGAATTTCATCGCTCAGCACCTTATGGTTGGGCAGGTTAGGGGCATATTTACTGATATCGATGGCATACTCATGATTGCGGAAGACCCGCTCGAGTCCACCTTAGAATTCACCATTAGGACCGCCTCAATAAACACCAATCACGAGATTAGGGACGCTCATCTGCGTAGTGAAGAATTCTTTAACGTGGAAAAATTCCCGGAATTAACGTACAAAAGCACCAGATTCGTTCCTGAACTCGGTGGTAAATGGACTGTAGAGGGGGAAATGACTGTTCTCGGAAACACCCATCCCATAAATTATAATGCAACTTTCGGCGGTGGGGTGGAAGATCCGTGGGGCAACATAAGGGTTGCTTTCCAGGGAAAAGCAGAAGTGAATCGCAAGGATTTTGGACTGCTTACAGATCTACCCCATGAAACGGGCGGAATCAACATTGGCAAGGACGTGGACAGCGATGTTGCCTTTGAATTCATACTGAAAAAGTAAGAAGGCAGATATAGAAGTGAAGATTGACGAACAGCAAGTGGTCATCCTTGTATTTCTTGATAAAGGCGTAGCTGGCGATAATCTCAAAATACTAAGGTTCAATAATGAAATTGGCATTTAAGTAGAACAATTTAACGTCTAGGAAGAACTAATGCGTTTTTAGTGCATAATATTGGTTGAAATCCATTCGGCAAAATCTACAATATTTTTTCCGTGTCTAAAGTAACCCCGTCCCCTTGACAACACCTCTAAATAATCTAATGTAAGTTAGGTTAGGGGTGTTTTTTTATGCCAAGGAAAGGAAGTGGAGGGCGATGCATATTTGACCTCAAAACCTAATCTATAAATCATTTCTATGATAAAGGTATATTTAACAACTGTTATAGATAATTTATTTTTGTAAAAATTATGGATTAAAACACATAAAAGACCACTGAAAAGGGAAAGCACGAAAATCAGGTACTTCCCCCCTTTAGAATTGGCTAGTTTTCATAATGTTCCGCTACAGGATGGCACCCATATGCATAGTACAGGGTTCTTTCGTGTAGCGGGTATTATGTTGACTAGCTGTAGGGTATAACGGTGGAGAGTCGTTCCTTGATATAAAGCGCTTCGCGGGCTATTAGTAACGCACCGTGAGGCGTTTTTGTTTTGGGATGGAATTGTACGGGAAACTTAGTTGTTATTAGAAACGAACTATATTATGCGAACAATAGTTCGTTTTTATATTGCAATATTCAAAATATGAACATACGGCACGTCTAATAATGACGCACAACTTTATGACCATCAAATGTCAAATGAAACCATGTGCTTTCTTCTTTCCTCTCAAGATCATCGCCTATCTTCAGTATGACTGCTCTAAAGATGATCAGGAAGAACTATCTGCCACAAAGGCGCTTGTTTGAGCATCTGCCAACTTGTCTGACAGCTCAATTGTTTCTAAGACAAACTAAATAAGAGATTGCTAAAATTGAAATTTCTTCCTCAACATATTGACCTTTTAGGTAAATGTCATATATAATATTATTAACCTATTAGGTTAATTAAGTAAATAGGGTGATATTATGCATTCAAAAATAGTTGATCTTGAAGAAAAAAGACGGGATGCTATCTTAAACCCGGCATTAAAGGAATTTGCCACTAAGGGATTTGACGAGGCGTCGACAAATGTAATTGCAAAAGAATCCGGAATTTCAAAGGGGCTAATGTTCCATTATGTAAGTAGCAAAAAAGAGCTTTTTCTATTCCTTTATGATTACTGCACAGACATGATTAATCAAGAATATTTAGAATTAATGAATTTTAATGAACGGGATATTTTTGAAAGGCTGCGGCAGTCATATCTTCTCCAACTTGATCTCCTGCAGAAGCACCCGTGGATTTTTGAATTCAATAAGGTCAGCGTCGTTACAAAGTCTGAAGAAATCAATAAGGAACTGGCGGAAAGACTGAAAGGGAAACAATCGTTATGCTATGAGACAATGTTTGATTTGATTGATGAATCCAGATTCAGAGAGGGTCTTGACGTCGAAAGGTGCAAACAGCTGATTTTATGGGCGAATGTTGGGTTTACAAATCAGATACTGGAGGATATTCGAAACTCAGAAAACAATGAATTGGATTATGACAAGATTATTGCTCGAATAGATGGTTATTTTAATGAACTCAGAAAGCTCTTTTATAAATAGAAATTATGGGAAGGGTTTATATGGACTTTACAATTTTTTATTTTTCTGCGACGGGCAATTCATTGGAAATTGCCCGTAAGATCGCAAAAGAATTGGGAGATTGCAGT
The DNA here is from genome assembly GCA_963665865.2 of Syntrophomonadaceae bacterium. Lineage (GTDB taxonomy): Bacteria > Bacillota > Syntrophomonadia > Syntrophomonadales > Syntrophomonadaceae > PHAA01. The sequence continues at coordinate 1,816,381 of CAXXWF010000001.1, forward strand.
ATCAAGCCGATGACTGCACAGGTACCGGGTGAACCTGTTGGCGGGGTATGCAATATAAAAATAGAAAACCAGCGTCCGGTTTGCAGCATAATTGTGAGCGATGCCTTGCCTGTATTCACTGGTGTCCATGTGAAGCAATAGAATATGGCAAAAAAACAGTCGGGCGCAGGAGGTATCACAACCCCAATATCAAGATGGAGGATATTAAAAGAGGATGAGCATGCGAAAACATTTAGCCGCAGGATTGATTCTCATTTTACTTGCGATCATTATACTGTCTGGTATGGTGGATAATATTTTATATTCCGGAACAGGGGGTGATGAAATGAAAGGATTAGACGATCCGATAATCATCGGATTTCCATTAAGAGGAGAATGGATGGCGCCCAACACACCGGGAAAAAGGATTCCAAGCCATGGGACAGACCAATTGGGAGAGCGTTATGCTTTTGATTTTTTACAGGTTGATAGGGCAAGAACGGGGAACCCTTTTTATCAGGCAAGCCTGCCTCAGTATCTCTTCTTGGGCGTTCCTCTGAACAAATGTTATGGCTGGGGACAAGAAATATATGCGCCATGTGACGGGGAAATCATCAAGGCTGAAGACGGTTATAAGGAAAGGCCGAGAGTCAATTTGTTTTCCGATTTGTCCGTCGCTTTAAAGAATGCTAATACGTTCAATCCTAAAAAACATGATATTCAGACTGTTGCCGGCAACTATATTATTATGAAATGCTCTGATCATGTTTACGCCGCATTCGCCCATTTGCAAACGGGGTCCGTTACAGTTTCTGTTGGTCAAATTGTGAGAAAAGGGGATGTATTAGGAAAAGTAGGGCATTCAGGCAATTCAACAGCTCCGCATCTTCATTTTCAGCTCATGGACAGCAGTGATTTGCTTTCAGCAAAGGGCATCCCATGTGCTTTTGAGCAGTATGAAATATTTCGGGACGGCAAATGGGAAACAGTATATAGAAGCGTTCCTTCTGATAAGGACAGGATAAGATTTAATCGATGAATTACTTCTGTTTAATACTCATTTGCAGCTTTGGCATATCGAGCATATGGAGCGGATAAAATAAAATGGAATTACATAAGAACTTATATTACTGCCAATATTAATTATGAGAGTCCTGCTAAACTGGCTAGTGATTCTCCTATGGGACACCTTGAGCGGCAATTGGGGATGTCCCTTTGCTTTGAATAATAAGGTAGCTGTTCGTATGGTAAAGGATGAGTTCGGCGAGCAGTAGGCTAAGTAGGTAGGAGTCTAAGGAGAGACTGGATCAAATGGATGTTGTTTCGATAATTAACAATAAGTCCTCAGAAACTAGCAAGGGACCAACATCTATACGGGATAGAGTTGGCCCCTTACCATTGTGTGGTACTGATCACTTAAGCAGTACCTCCTTATGAAATTTACCCTGACACCTGTTTCTCATTAGGTTCAGCTGGCGCTGATACGCCTAGTTCAAAACCTTTCGGGGATTTACCTTCCCAACCTATCATACCTTGCGATACTTTGTGATTAGGATAGCCCTTAAAATAAGTTTCCCTTCTCTCTATGCTGCATTACTAACCCTTGCCCGGTAGTTACTGTTTAAGCTTGCACCTATACTCTAACTCTGGGATTCCTACACCAACACCTTTCACGGTATGACTGTCGGGAAATAGTAATGAGATTTTGAAAAGAACCTTTTTTCACATCCCCTAGTTTCAGGGCATCAACCAGTACTTTAGCTTACGCTATTTCCTAGTAATATCAATGTATTCTAATAAGCACAAAAGGTCAATAGTTTTGATTGATGTAATTTTCTCAAACATTGTCCGTTTCCTTTTAAGTTAATTTCAAAGTGGATTTATCACATTTGACAAGCCTAATTCAAACCTGTATAATTCAGAAGCCTTAATCGTTAAATTATCTCCTTTTTGGGATAAATGAAGTGCAAGAGTAATTCCAGAAGGGAGATCAATATATGTTAGAAGATAAGTATATTGTTTGCAGAGATTGCAGCAATGAATTTCCATTTACAGTATCAGAGCAAGAATTTTATGCAGAAAAAGGCTTTGAGAATGAACCCGGACGTTGCCCTGATTGCAGAAGAGCACGCAAACAGGAACGTAATGGGAACAGTGGAAACAGGGGAAACAATAGTTATGGTGGAGAACGCAGAATGTTTCAAACCGTTTGTGCTGAATGTGGTCAAGAAACCACCGTGCCGTTTGAACCTAATGGCACTAGACCTGTTTATTGCCGTGATTGTTTTCAGGCAAGACGTTAGTTGCTAATTTCATAAGTGGCAATGAACAAGAGGTTATCCATTTGGGATAGCCTCTTGATATTTTCTGGCAAACTATATCCGAGGTGATTTCATAAACCAAGAGTAATAAGGAGTAATAAGGGAACGGTTCTACTGTTACATAATATAAATGAATGGTATAGATACCGGTTCTACTTAGTTGCCTTGCGTTCCGCGGCATAATTGCGCCTCACCTTTTTTACGCTCATTACAGTCTAGGTTATCAAACCGTAAACAGAGCTTAACCACATCTAGTGTAAATACCGCTTATTAAGGGTAACAACAGAACCGTCCCCTTGTTACAAATACAAATAGTGTTTGTATTTACCACATATAGGTATACAATTGTATTAGTTAAGGCAATAATTCAATTCATTCAAACATTTCAATCCATTCAAATATTCTTTTCTTTCAAACACTTTCTATTCCTTCAGCAGTGCTTTATTAAATATTTTCAATCGCATCGGGGTTCGTCCCAATCCGTCCCTGCATGGGGTTTAATTAAGCAAGTAGGTGTTTTAATCCATGAGACGAGTCACAATCTTCCTATTTGTATTGACAATTATAATTTGCTTTATTGGAGTTAAGCATAATATTGGATTGGGCAAATATAAATCACAATATGAAATAGGTTTTAGCACCGATAAACATATTATATCAGCATCGAACCCCGACACTAACGGTATCAAGCTTAAACCTGTGGCACTTACAAAGTATCCTCCGGATGCTCCAGCTCCTAATATTCCACTATTACGGTGGACCATCCCTCCTGACACCATTTATTACGAAATTGAGTTTTTAACGACACCGGCAGAAATTCCGAATAATACCGTTCTCTCTGTCGATAGGTTCTACTCTTCCCGACAAGTATTTACCAATGGTTATAGCGCCGATTTGTCTGCCTATCCTGGTAACCTCGTATACTGGCGAGTACGCGGAATTGATTATGATAACAATCCTATTGGTGTCTTTTCCGATGCAACTCCTCTATATATTGATCACACCTTACCTCAAATCTTAAAACCCGTATCCGATACAGAATATAAACAAGCTAATGTGCCCATGCCTCTCTATCCGGTATATTCCTGGATCCCTATTAATGGTGCATTAATATATGAAGTAGAAATAACTGCGGCTCCTCCAGAAAACCCCAATGGAATCTTGCCGTCTCAATATCGAATCAGGGACCAAATTGTCAAGGAAGCTTACGATTGCTATGATGAGGAAGCATTAAGCACCCCCGCACCTATTACTGGAGGGTGAGAGGCCTTGATAATTTTGGTGGGCCTATTGGTGTCTACTCCGATGCAGAGGAATTTACGGTTTCTCTTTCTTACGGGAATTACGCTGCTACCTTTGGTGACAGTATAACCCATGGTGGAGGATCCATTTCCTATTCACCAGCTGAAGTTGAGTTTAGCTTTCAAACCTATCTGTCTTTTCCGGCTATGAATTTGGGGAGAAGCGGAGATACATCAGAAACCATGCTAAATCGTTTTGATTCGGATGTACTTCCTTACCAACCTAGATTTCTAATTATCATGGGCGGCACTAACAGTCTACGCGGTGGTGCTCCCGCAGATCAGGTTATCAGAGAACTCGCTGCCATAAACGATAAATGTCTACTCCATGGTATAAGACCGATTTTCCTAACAATCCCGCCTATAAACCCAGTGGCCATTAAACGAGCTTTCAATGAAGATACAGTCTCTAATTGGCAAGAACAATTTGCAGTCGTAAATGCCTTTATCCGAAAACAACAGTACTGTATTGATATTGAACCTGATTTTTCCACTGATACTAACGGCAACTTAACACCCTACTGGTCTGTCGATGGTCTGCATATCGATATTGAGGGTAAAAAACTAATCGCCCAAGTCATTAATGCTAACTGGTCAAGAGTAACACAATAATAATGAGACATAATTTCATGCCACATTAGAAAAATCTTCCGGAATACCTCGCAGAAGCGTATCAGAAGTGTTTTTTAAACGCTATGATGTTTTAACCTTGCCAGTAAAATAGAAATACAGTTTTGGCGACGGCATCACCAATTATTAGAAAGTAGAGCAAGTATTCTTGAGAGGTAATGTTAATGATATCTTCCGGGATTAGGCTTTGCATATACTGCGGGCTATAAAAAGTGTCTCGATGTTTTTAACTGGCGTTTCTTCTTCCTGATCGGATATGTATCTTAAAAATAAAACAACAGGGATAAGAATACTAGACCAAGTATCATATAGCGAGAAATAGATTAGATTAACAAGGTTAAAAACCAGGTTCAAAAAGATTGAATTTTATTATCATTTTCGCGTGATTAGCAGGGGATAGCAAGGAAGGAATAACATTTGTAAACTAGCACTGATCAAGATGGCTGTTAAATATTTCATTAATATGGTGAGGATTCGGAGATATTATAATAATGGCTTTAGTAACTGCGCTAACAACATCGGCGTTTGATTGGTTCTCGAACAGATAAGCTTTTGTAAAGACCACTCCATGGAAACACTAATACTTCCATATAATTTTTTAGTTGCATTTTCCCACTTCAAACTGCCAATATATTCTAAATTGCCATTATTCTAATTTAATAATAGCATATCAACGAAAAGTATCAACTTCCGATTTTTGCTGATTGTTGATCCTTAAAATGAAACCAATGCTGGTGTGATAAAGAATATAAGAGCTGGGTTTAATTGCCCAGCTCATCATCTATTTATGGAGTTATCTGTCCTGAATGTTTAATTTTGCTTTTAATGCTTCCTGTAAAACCTGCGAGAAGTTGAAACCGGCGTGTTCGGCAAGATCGTTTAGCCAACTGGGTAGAGTAAGATTTTTTCTAATTGAGCGGTTATCATGAGCCCGACGATAAGCATCAATATCGATATCAACAAACGCCAAGGTGCTTCCAGAAGGGACTGCTATATTATCCGTGTTTCTAGGTTGTGGCACCTTTCGGCCTTCGTCAATTTCAAAACAACCCCACATACCAATAGCATCACGGGCCATTGATATAGCGTCAGCAATATTTTCTCCCTGAGTATCAATATCTAAATCGGGGACATTAACAGCATAACCAGAGAAATGTTTTTCAGATACTTCTGTTAAGATAATCGGATATGCTAATTTCATAGGGATATTCCTCCTTTGTGGTTTATGTATATTCATACCTGTTGGAGCAACGCTTTATTTTAGTCCCGCCCTTTTCAGTATCTTGTCTGCATGATTTCGTTGATTTCTTTATGCCTTGGAATCGGTTCGGATCTTATTCCGTTCGTGTAGATGTCGTGATCACCTCCGCTTCTGGCTTTATGCCAACCATTGGCTTCTAACATTTTAACCAGATCTCGACGTTTCATTTCCTCACCTCTTGATTACATTATACGCATTAAGTGTGTATAGATCAAATAATATTTATTAATTGAAGTAAGTTATTGAGGGAGATGATTTTGGGTAATAAGGGGGTAATAAGGGGACGGTTCTACTGTTACATAATATATATGAATGGTATAATGAGCGTAAAAAAGGTGAGGCGCAATTATGCCGCGGAACGCAAGGCAACTAAGTAGAACCGGTATCTATCATATAATTGTAAGGGGAATAAACCGTCAGACGATCTTTTTTGAGGATGATGACTACCAAAGATACATTGATACCATTGGACGTTTTGTTGCTGATGGAGATGCTATTGTATTGGGCTATTGCTTAATGAGCAATCATGTACACTTGCTAATTCAAGAGAAGAATACTGCTATATCGAAGATTATGAAAAGAATCGGTACCAGTTATGCCTACAGGTATAACTGGAAATATGAAAGAAGCGGGCACGTCTTCCAGGATAGGTTTAAGAGTGAGAATGTAGAAGATGACGACTACCTACTAACGGTAATCCGGTATATCCACCAAAACCCTGTAAAAGCCGGGATTGTGACGAAGGCGAAAAACTATACCTGGAGCAGCTGCCGGGTATATTACGGAGAAAAGGAATATCCACCTGGTTTAACCCAAACGTCTCTAATCTTAGGTATGTTTGCAGAGACTACAAGCCAAGCAATTGAGGGTTTTAGATATTATAATGATGAAAAAAACGAGGACAACTGTTTGGAAGATAATAGTGCAAAGTATTTGCCGGACAGTGAGGCCATTAATATCATGACTAAACTGAATAACAACCAGGTAATTTCCACATTGTCAAACATACCTAAAGTTGAACGTGATTTATTACTACAAAGATTCAAGGAGACTAAGGGATTAAGCCTCCGACAAATTGCTCGCTTAACTGGGCTAGGTTATCAAACCGTAAACAGAGCTTAACCCCATCTAGTGTAAATACCGCTTATTAAGGGTAACAAAAGAACCGTCCCCTTGTTACTCCACCCTTTTACATATATATTTCCATAATATTTATTGTCGTTTAATAATGGTTGCTCTAAAAGCCTAAAAGGTGTCAACAACCCCGTCAGACTGTGCGAAAACTTTCCAGTCGTTATACCTCTGAACACCTAATAACACGTTCTTGAGATGGACACAGTGCAACAAAGGCAACGTATGCGGCTGGCCTGGCTTATACTAAGGCCAGCCTTCTTATTATTTCTTTCACTCCCAGGATATTAATTACCCTTCGCAGATTATAGGCAAGGAAATGAAGCTTATTTTCTGTTGCTACTGACTTAATTCCTCGTGTTAAGAAATAACTGTAACCCCAGATCCTCTTTACCGTCCCGAAGGGATGTTCAACCAGCATTTGTCTTTGTACATATAGTTCTTTGTTGTCCCTGGTTCGTTTATCAACCTTATCCAAAAATTCCTGGTTAAGATTCCTCGAAATTAGCCGCCCTTTCTGGCTTTTGGTGCAGCGTTCCTTCATTTCACAGTTGCGGCAGGCTCTGAAATTTTTGTAATCTTGATATTCTACATCGTTTACTCTTCTTTTCCGACTGGCATAGAGTATTTGGCCTACCGGACATATATAATGATTCTGTTCTTTGGTATATTTAAAGTGCTCCTGGCTAAATTTCGGATCAGGAATGTTAACACTGGGTTTAGGCTTGGCTACATAGGTTTCTATATGGTTTTCTTCGCATTTTATCAAATCGTTAGTAGAGTAATAACCTTTATCGGCCAAGGCTTTGATCTCTTCTATCTCAAATATTTCCTGGGCTTTGCAAGCCATATCATTAAGGTGACCTTGATCGGCCGAGTTATTTATCACTTCGGTATCCACTACTAGTTTGTGTTTTTGATCTACAACTGTCTGAACATTGTAACTGACATCTACACCATTATTATTTGCTTTCATAAGCCGGGCATCAGGGTCTGTTGTAGAAATCTCCGTTTCTCCGGTGATTGCCATCCTTTCCTGCATGGCGTTGTATTTGGTTTTTCTCTGGTTAAGCTCCTCGATTCGCTGTTTAATCTCCTCGCGGCTGGGAACATGGATATGGGCTTCACCTTTATCATTGGCATCCAGTTCCTGCAGATAGGTATTTATTTTTTCATCTATATATTTAAGCTGCCGCTGTATTTTCTTTTCGTTGAAGTTATTGCGTTTGGAGTTGCTGGCTCTGAATTTGGATCCATCCACAGCTACCATTTGTTTGCCGTATAATTCCCATTCTTTGCACAACCGGCTGAAGTTTTTAAAAACATTTTTTATTGGTTCTTTATTATCTTTGCGAAAATCTGCTATGGTCTTAAAGTCGGGCTTCAATTTGCGCAGCAGCCATACTAATTCTAAGTTTCTACCTGCTTCTGTCTCGAGTCTTCTGGATGAACGAATCCGATTCATATATCCATAAATGTACAGTTTCAGAAGATCTTGCGGATTATATGGCGGGCGGCCAGTATCCTTAGGTTCAGTTTTTAAAAAGCCCAGTTCCGCCAAATTCAGTGTGTTAACATATGCTTCAATAACCCGCACCGGATTTTCTTCACTTATATAGTCATCTACAGCTTCAGGAAAAAGGGTGATTTGATGCCGATCTTCGCCGTGTATATAGGCCATGCTTCCACCTCGCTATCACCCTTTATATTCGACTTTTATATCATTTTTCCCTTTTCTGTGACCCGACTTTTCACACAGTCTGACGTCTCATTGACATGTTATGTAAACGATATGTTCAATATTTGAGTATGCAAACTAAAAAATAGGGGATTTGATGCCGTCAATCCCCTATTTGTCAATTTTGCGATTATCCACTTATTTTCTTAATTAAAATATTATATTATTCAAACTATCCTTCTTGTAGCGGTCCACAGATAGCCAGAGCGGATGATTCCAACATAGTACTCGCCACACCGACCAGAACCTCATCAACCCGATAGGGAGTGGTCAACTCAAAATAAAATAGACCCTTACTGTTGGGGTCATTGCAGACTTTACTAAGGGTAAATTCGAACTTCAGGCCGGATAATCCTGTCTTAGAATCATGTTTAGGAGGTACATATAATTTCACATTAGTACCTATTTTAACTGGTTGAAGCTTGCCTCCTATAAAAACCCTGACGTTTTTAATTTGCGACAGCTTAATATTTGGATTTATTTGCAAAATCCAGTAAAGCAGGGTTTGGTACGAAGAATTATTGAACCCGACACCAGTAACAGAGTAACAGAAACGCTGATTTTCTCCAGGGCGAGGATCTAATCTGGAACGACGCAGATCAAGCCTGAATTTGTAAGGTATTATTCTGGCATTGTCGCCTATGTGTATCTTACTGTAATCTATCCGAGTATCACATTTTTTATCGGAACAGCAACTTGACATATCAAAAACCTCCTTTATCCAATAATAACTATAATATGCTTTAATGTTTATTGTGTTAAAGGATAGATAAATGAGGTAGTCGAAAGAACATTTTAGAACTACCACAAGGGGATAACATGGTCGAATGTAAAGCTTTCTGCTAGTTTGCATAATGTTCCGCTACAGAATGGCACCCAAATGCATAGCACGGGGTTCCTTCGTGTAGCGGGTATTATGTTGACTAGCTGTAGGGTATAACGGTGGAGATTCGTTCCATGATATAAAGCGCTTCGCGGGCTATTAGTAACGCACCGTGAAGCGCTTTTGTTTTGGGGTGGAATTGTACGGAAAACTTAGTTGTTATTAGAAATATAAATATAAGAATAGCAAAAAAGGTAAAATATTGTACCCCCTTAGGACCTTTCGCCATATATTGAACTAAGGAGGTGAATCTATGATCTCCCATAAGATGTCACATCATTTTAATTTCAAATTCGACCAGATTCCTAATCATAAAAAGGAATCTACGATGACTAGGAACAAAACAAAATATATGAAAGGTAGTGTTTTTATGTCTCAATGTAAAGCGCCCGCAGAATTAGTATGTAATTCTCCTGGATGTTCACCTTACCGTGCAAGTTTAGAAGAATCAATCCAAGATGAGATTTGCGATGCTGGTTTTTATGCTCAAATAGCTAATGAGGCTCCGACAGATATCCTAAGAGAACTCATCACGAGTATTGTAGGAGACGAATATGGGCATGCACGACTGCAGGCTTCTCTGTTAGGCATCTGTCCACCTCCAGTATCAGTTCCTCCAAATTGCCCACCAGCGACTGGTAACTTTGAAGCAGATGTGAGAGCAGCTATTGCAGGTGAATTGGGGGCAATTAGAAGGTATGCAGAGTTAGCAGGATGTGCTCCAAACGACGAAGTCCGTTATTTGTTGACCTCAATCCTTGGAGATGAATACGCACACGCAAGGATTTGGAACGCAATGCTGCTGGGTTCTTCACTTTGCTCATGTGTTTAGGCAAACGCAGGGACATACCCCAGTTGTACAGCACATACTGATACATGCAGTTTGCTAGAAGATGAAAGACCAAATAAATTTATTTATCCAGACGCGGCTGCTGGGGGAACTCCTTGATGGGGCCCCAGCACCGCCCTTTTCATATAACGCAGGATATTTCACGAACAATAGTTCGTCTTATTGTTGCAAGGGTAGGGGAAATATGTTAGATTTCGGATAGAATAATCGAACAGAATATAAACTAGAAGGGAGTGACTGTTGTCGGACAATGGAACGGAAATATTTTAATAGATGGTAAAGGAATAAAGGTTCATCATAGTGGCTAACAAATTACCAGCCACAGTACGCTTATCCTTCCAAAAGGTTTGGTAACCTTGATGCTCCTCCTGCCCAATAAAGAGTGGCTAACCTAAAAAATTTAGCCGCATCATTATCATTAAAGAATGACCTCTTAGGAATTACATAACCAAGATTGCCCTCCAAAAAGATATAAATATTATATTTATCATGAAGCACATCCTTTATTCCCTGCCATGAAAAAAATAAGTCAGCTGTAGCATTAATTTTCCTAAGTCCTGATTCATTGATTATGATTGTTTGTGCCTGAAAGAAATTCGGGTTATTTTTATATAAACTTGATGAACTCTATTTAAATGAAGATAATAAAACACAATCACCAATATCAAATAAAATAATAGGGTTGATTAACAAATACATGGACTTGGAAAAGAGGAGGTAAGGTTCATGTCCTTGCAAACTGAATATACATTTACCCTTCCAAAAGGCTATGTTGATGAGCATGGTAGTCTGCATAGAGAGGGAATTATGCGTCTGGCCACCGCCGCAGATGAAATACTGCCGATGAAAGACCCCCGAATGCATAAGAATCCAGCCTATCTGACTATTATTATTATGTCACGAGTTGTCACTAGGCTCGGGACTTTAAGTGATATCAACCCCAAAGTAATTGAAGGACTCTTTTCGTCGGATCTGGCTTATCTCCAAAACCTCTATAACCAGATAAATGGTAACGGTTCAGGACGGATCCAGATTGTGTGCCCCAACTGCACCCACCAGTTTGAGGTGGAGGTGGACGGCCGGGGCGGGGATTAGACGGCTACCCAATTGATCGCATATTGGATGGAACTTGAAGTCTACTGAAAAAGGTAAAGTGTTCTCTGCTATACTGTTATAGAAAAACATACAATAAAGGCGACAAAAATTAACTAGGGGGCATCATGCTACTTTTAGCAGATGCCCCCTATAGGTTTATAGATATTAAATTGTTTCTATTATATAAATCAAGCTAAACATTGTGAAGGTACGCGACTTTATTAGTACAGTCTATAACTCAGAAGCCATTCATTAAAGACCTCTGTATATCTCTAATAGTATATGTTAGATTTGGTATAAGAAACGACAAGAACATACTTTGGCATATTAATTGCTGTTAACTTGATTATAGTGATTCTTAAGTCGAAAAAAGGAGATGTTAAAAGTGCCTTCATCCTTCGATATACGGTTGATACAGGTTGGTAATATAATTGAAAAATCGAGTATGAAATACCGGTGTTAAATTATGATTCTGAACAAATATTTAGAATGACGGGCCACAATAATCACGGTCGAAAACAAAATACTTCAGAGAGTAATATAATAAAAAACCGTGGACTTGTTTTATATAAAGCACGCAATATGGTACAATATAGCAAATTGTTGTGCTGTGCATTACTAAGAATATAAGTAAGTTGTAATCAAAAGCAATAATTAAACAATAAAGAATTCGATAAGGGCAAATCTGGCGAAAGCTGGAGACGCAAAACCACGGGCCTAAGGTCACATGACTAAGGTAGCCGGGTTGCCGAAAGTGCTTAATAAATTAATAATACTGTATTATAAGTTTATTAACAGCTACTGCTTGGTAACCTCAAGCGGGAGCTGTTTTTTTTATGGGAGTAATAAGGGGACGGTTCTACTGTTACATAATATATATGAATGGTATAATGAGCGTAAAAAAGGTGAGGCGCAATTATGCCGCGGAACGCAAGGCAACTAAGTAGAACCGGTATCTATCATATAATTGTAAGGGGAATAAACCGTCAGACGATCTTTTTTGAGGATGATGACTACCAAAGATACATTGATACCATTGGACGTTTTGTTGCTGATGGAGATGCTATTGTATTGGGCTATTGCTTAATGAGCAATCATGTACACTTGCTAATTCAAGAGAAGAATACTGCTATATCGAAGATTATGAAAAGAATCGGTACCAGTTATGCCTACAGGTATAACTGGAAATATGAAAGAAGCGGGCACGTCTTCCAGGATAGGTTTAAGAGTGAGAATGTAGAAGATGACGACTACCTACTAACGGTAATCCGGTATATCCACCAAAACCCTGTAAAAGCCGGGATTGTGACGAAGGCGAAAAACTATACCTGGAGCAGCTGCCGGGTATATTACGGAGAAAAGGAATATCCACCTGGTTTAACCCAAACGTCTCTAATCTTAGATATGTTTGCAGAGACTACAAGCCAAGCAATTGAGGGTTTTAGATATTATAATGATGAAAAAAACGAGGACAACTGTTTGGAAGATAATAGTGCAAAGTATTTGCCGGACAGTGAGGCCATTAATATCATGACTAAACTGAATAACAACCAGGTAATTTCCACATTGTCAAACATGCCTAAAGTTGAACGTGATTTATTACTACAAAGATTCAAGGAGACTAAGGGATTAAGCCTCCGACAAATTGCTCGTTTAACCGGTCTAGGTTATCAAACCGTAAACAGAGCTTGACCACATCTAGTGTAAATACCACTTATTAAGGGTAACAACAGAACCGTCCCCTTGTTACTCCGTCCCCTTGTTACTCTTGTTACCTAAGGGTTATTACCATGAATAACGATGATAATGAAAGCGAATTTCCAGTAGTGAATAATGAGATTTGCATTGGCTGTGGCGTTTGTGCATCCTCCTGTCCCAATGACTCGTTAACCATGTCTCGTCGTTCTATTCTTCATGTACCTCCTAAGAGTACAAGAGATAAGTTTTTACAAATTGCTCAGGAGAGTAAAGCACACCAATAAGCAAATTTAAAAGGATTCTTTAGAGAATATGTCGAATAAGTTGAGATGAAAATTGGTTTATTGGTAATCTCTATACTGAGCGTATTACAAGGTGGTGCAGCTTTGTCCGCAATAAAACGTTATAATCAAAAGGCACTCTATTTCACTGATGAAATGATGGAAAATTTACATAACATACTGGAATATTCACTTACTATAGTGGAAGCCCCCATGGGTTACGGCAAAACAACGGCAGTCCGGGAGTACTTAAAGAATACAGATGCCCATGTGCTGTGGCAAAGAATTTATGACAGCTCAATTACAGGCTTTTGGTCTGCCTTCTGCCGACGGTTTAGTGAACTTGATGCTGATTGCTCCCATAACCTTGCACAGCTTGGATTCCCTAATGACAGCGTGTCCTTGCAGGAAGCCTTGAAGCTTATTGAGGATATTGAACTACCGGAAAAAACCGTGCTCGTTATCGATGATTATCACCTGTTAAACGAGACTGAGGTGGGTAGCTTCATTAAGTTTCTTGTAGTAAATGAAATTGATAATTTACATATTGTCTTAACTGCACGATTTATTGATCATTTGAGCATAGATGAGTTTTCTCTCAAGGGTTATTTATGCCATATAAAAAAGGGAACTTTTGAGCTTAGGCCAAATGAAATAACAAAATATTACAAGCTGTGCGGAATCAACCTTAAGGATACTGATGCAGATAAGCTGTATTTGACCACAGAAGGCTGGATAAGTGCCCTGTACTTGCTGATGCTCAATTTTATAGAAACGGGCAGCTTTATGACCACTCATAATATTTACAAGCTGGTTGAGAATACGATCTACAGCCCCTTTTCAGAAGAGATTAAAGATTTACTCTTATGCTTGTGTATTTTCGACAGTTTTACCATAAAACAGGCGATACACATGTGGGGCAATGAAAATGCAGAAGAACTTTTAAACGAGATTACCGGAAAAAACGCTTTTGTAAATTATGATGCCAACACCAAGATCTATCAAATACATAACATCTTTACAAATTTTCTGAAAGAATTATTTGAAAATAAAGACACAAATTTTATGAAGAACCTGTATGAAAAGGCAGGGCATTGGTGCATGAAAACGGGTGAATACCTTACCGCAATGCATTATTTTTATTCAGCCGGAGATTTCGAAAACCTGCTTGAGGTCGTGGAGCTTGACAAAACAAAAAGCTTTGGTAATGAGCAAAAAGAGCTGTTTATTAAATATTTTGCGGAATGCCCGCAGGAAAATAAGCAGCGCCATCTAATCGCTCTACTTGTCTATGCAATGGGCTTGGTGACCTTTAATGAAATGGAACTGTTTGAAAAGGTGTGCGGAGAGTTCATGATGTTAATGCAAAGCAGTAGCCTCGACCCTGATACCCTTAATCGTCTAATGGGTGAATTTGAATTATTGTTGAGCTTCACCAAGTATAATGACATCATGGGAATGTCGGAACACCACCAAAAGGCTTGCGAGCTTCTCAAAGAACCAACCGTTTTTATGGATACAAAGGGCAGCTGGACTTTCGGTTCACCCTCGGTATTATACATGTTCTACAGAGAGCCTGGAAAGCTGGAAAAAGAAGTACAAGAAATGAAAGTGGCTATGCCATATTATTATCAATTGACAAATGGACACGGAGCAGGTTCTGAGTATGTGATGGAAGCAGAATGGTATTTTAATAAAGGTGACTTGGAAAACTCTGAAATTGCAGTACATAAAGCACTTTATCAGGCCAGCAGCGCGCTCCAACCAAATATTGTGATATGTGCGCTGTTTTTACAGATTAGGTTGGCCCTGATGAAGGGCGACTATACCGACATTCTTCATTTATTTGAGAAAATGAAGGAAGAAATTGAACATAAAAAGTATTATGTGCTGATTCATACAATAGACATATGCATAGGTTTTGTGAATACCTGCTTGCAGCAAAACGGCAAAATTCCTGAATGGCTGGCTGAGGGTGATTTCAACTCAAATCGTCTCTTCTTTCCGGGCAGGGCGTTCTCCAATATCATCTACGGCAGAGTGCTTTTGCTAAAGGGCGAATACTTGAAGCTTTTAGGGATTGCCGAACAATTTGTCGGGATTGCCTCTGTTTTTCCGAATTTATTGGCGATCATTTATACTAAAATTTATATTGCAGCAGGCAATGACCGGATATACCGGAAGAGTGAAGCTGTTGAAGCTCTGCAGCAGGCGCTTGATATGGCCATGCCGGACAAAGTCTATATGCCTTTTGTGGAAAACTGCGATTTTATTAAACCACTGCTAGAAGAGCTTTACGGTCAGGGAAGCTATCGTGAGGATATTGCAAAAATACTGGCGCTGTATGCGTCCTATGCAAAGGCAGTGGGGAGAATTATTAAGGAACATTTTGCGGCGAGTAGTCCCAAGCTGACTGCAAGGGAAATGGAGGTAACACAGCTTGTTGCTGAAGGGCTTTCCAATAAGGAAATAGGCGAACGATTGTTTATATCGCCTAACACTGTAAAAAAACAGCTTAAAAGTGTTTTTGAAAAGCTTGGTGTAAATTCAAGGGCACTGATCAAGCAATCTTTGGTTGAAAAAGCAAAATAGCACCCTGTCAACCCTAAATATACACGTTCCCGCTGGCTGACTTTCCGTATGACTGCCTTGTCCTACACAAATTCCCTCCGGGGTTTATATGCATTTTAGAGTTGACAAGGTACTAATCAACATAAAAAGTACCCACTGGGTGATATAAAATAAAACAAATCCACTCTACAATCATTGTAGGGTGGATTTTTGACGTCCATGGAGGGATACCGCGACGGTCATGGATGACCTAGTCTCGCTGTAGCCACGGATGGCGTGAAGCGACCGGTGCCATGGATGGCAAGGAGCGGCGATTAATGGAGGTGATGAAATGAGCCGTATAAAAAGTGTAGTACCCAAGGAGTTCTTAAAACGGCAACCACAGATGGAATCTGTATTCGGTGGGACAACAAAATTAAAATATTCGTTAATGAGGTTTTTCAGTTAGCACGAAAGTAGAATTTATAGAGGGGGAAAGAAGTGTGAAAAAAAAGTTATCAGTAAGTCTAATTATGGCAGTTTTATTATTAATTTCTGTAATGTTGAGTGGATGTGGAGGTGGAGGTAGTAAGACTACAGATGGGTCTAATGATCACAAAGCACTTATCGTTGGCAAGTGGAGTAATGAAAAAGCTAAGGTAGTAACAGTATTTGGTAAAGACGGAACGGTGGTTTCCTATCAAAACGGTGAAAAGATTTTGGAAGATACTTATACAATAGAGGAAACCGGTGCCAATACCATAAATATAAAACCTGCACAAGGTTCTACCATGAATAATGTAGTTTTTAAAGATAACAACACCATTGAGTATGACGGTGAAACACTTATACGTGTTACTCAAGATGAAAACATTTCCGAAGATTCAAATTCCTCTAAACCAAGTAAAGCCTATATTGATGCTCCAGCGTCTGGAGAAACCATTAGCACCAATAATTATACAGTTAAGGGTTGGTTCATAGACAGCGCCGGTGTTTCCAAGGTCGAGATCCTGATAGACGGCAACAAGGTAGGTGTTGCCGCATACGGCGGTTCCCGCCCCGATGTGCAGAAAGTCCATCCGGACTACGACAACTCCGCCAATTCGGGATTCCAATATAGTCTGGATACTAGTGGGCTGGCCAACGGAGCCCATACCCTAACTGCGGTGGAGACCAACTCAGCAGGGAAAACCAGTAATAAAAAGGTAAGCTTTACTATTGCTAAATCACCTAAAGCGCTTGTTATTGGGAGATGGACTGCAGGCGGAGATGCTCTGCAATTTAATGAAAATGGAAAAGTTGATATATATGCAGATGGGTCACAAGATCAGTCGACTTATAAATTGTCAGCAATAAATGGAAGTAATAATTCAATAAAGATAACCATAACTGATAGTGACGGTAGCAGCAGTTCCGAAACTGCAGTTTTTATGGATGAAAATACTATGGTAATAGGGGATATAACATTTAGTCGTCATAAATAAAAACCATTGGTTTTTATCATTAGTGTCCATGGAGGGACTAATGCCGCGACGGTCATGGATGACCTAGTATTGCTGCAACCACGGATGGCGTGAAGCGACCGGTGCTATGGATGGCGAGGAGCGACGATCAATGGAGGTGATAAAATGAGCCGTATAAAAAGTGTAACGCCTAAGGAGGATTACCGCTTGGAGGTCCAGCTTGACAACGGCAGCAGTATAACGCTGAATCTTGAAAGCAGACTACAGACGTTGAGATTTGGATTGCTTTCGGATAAGGAGTTCTTTAAAAGGGCAGCCACCGATGGGCTCTGTATCCGATGGGACAACAAAATAGAAATATCTATGAGCGAGGTTTTTCAACTGGCGCAAAAGTGAAAACAATTCTTAAAATATGAGGGAAGAAGATGATTAAATGAATAACCAGAAAAAAATTTCAGCCTATATCATCACTCTTATACTGATCTTTTCACTGATCGGCTGCTCCAATTCCAATAAATCAGTAAGTCCTGTTTCCACAGCATCAGATGCAACCAAAATAAGCAATACGTCCTCGACATTTAAAACATATTCCAATGAACGATTCGGGTTCTCATTGTCTTATCCCGATATCTATACAAAAACAACCGAAAGCGATAACGGGGATGGTGTCTCCATGGAATCCGCCGATCAACTTCATAACTTGAAGATTTGGGGCGGCTACAATGTGAATAACAGCTCCGGAGTTGATCTGATGAACATAGCCAAAAACAGAGTGAGTAATATCACCCACGATTATGCCGAAGATCATATTTACAGACTTGAATATAGTGGTGGTAATGATACCCCCATCATTTTTAATGAAGTTGGTTGTGTAGACGCTGATCAAGTGCGCGGTTTCATCATATCCTATCCGGAAAAAGAAAAAGAGAGCTATACAGACATTGTCACAAAAATGAGCGATGAACTCACAAAGAATACGAAATTAAATCCAACGGTAAATAATAGCGATACGAAAACAGGCACTACGGAAAATTCCAACCTGATTCAAACGGTAAGCGTAGGAAAGATAGTCTCGATAACCTTGGATGAAAATATTACGACAGGGTATAGCTGGCATTATTCAATTGAGAATAATGACTTAATCAAGTTTGATTCGGATAATACCCAGGATTCAGAAACCAATAGCACAAATGACAGCAAAACCGTTATCGCGGGAGCAGGAAGCAAACACACGTGGAATTTTAAGGGTGTAAAACAAGGCACTACAAAAATCACCTTTAATTATTATCGAAGCTGGGAAACAGATAAATCATCAGTAAAGACGGCTGAATATACAATAAAGATTAGTGAATAACCTTAATGAAAGTTTATTTACCCAAAAAATATAAAACAGGAGAAAAAAATGAAACCGCATATTCTTATACCCCGGATTTGGTCTCATGGCAAGGTATACGATAACGCCGTTTAAGGATTGACAAGTATTCTGGATACCTTGGCCATAAAATAACTTTTAAAAGGAGGTGAGTTTCTAATGCTAATTATTATTTATGTAATTCTTTTAATTATTGGCGCCAAATCAACATGGAAATTAGTACAAAGTTTAATTCCAACTTCTGTGGATGATGTATTAGGACTTGTAATTGCAGTTGCTATTTTTGCGGTAATATTTATGATTGTCAGTCCAATTATGGGTGTTGTAACTGCAGGAAAGTATATAATAACATATTTTGGTTCTGGAACATCCAAAACTGATGAAAAACCTGGGACAACCAGATGAAAATGGCGGTGGATAAGGTTTTGAAGCTGGCAAAAAGTAAAATGTTAAGAGGGTGAGGGAATAATATGAAGAAGATATCAGTAATTTTTATTAGTTTGGTAGTTTTATTAATGATAACAGTTTTATTGTCTGGATGTGCAGGAAATAAGGCTGCCGTTGATTCTAAAACCACAAATGCTCCTAAAACACCTAAAGAGCTGGTTATTGGGAAATGGACTACAGCCGAAGGCACTATCGATTTTAATGAAAAGGGTGTAGCTACCTCAATAGAAAATGGAGAACAAAAGCAATTTCCGTATAAGTTAGCCGTGATCGACGGAAGTAAGGATTCAATAAAGATTACCATAGATGACGGTAATGACAGTAGTTCCGAAACGGCAGTTTTTGAGGATGAAAATACTATGGTAATTGGAGACACAACCTTTAAGCGTGCTAGTGCTGTCAATGCGAAAACGAACGATGTCAGTGCTGCCGTTGAAGAGACTAAGACCTTTTCTAACGCTGCCTATCATGTATCCTTTAAGTACCCTGCCAGCATGAGACTTGACTTAATGGATAATAATAATATTCGTTTGACGAGTACAAAAGGTGATACGAAAAATGACGCATATTTCATTCGATGCGAGCAGCAATTTGTACTGGATTCCCGAAAAATTGGACTTTCCAATGAGGGGACGGCTAAAAGTTTTATAAAAATATCGGTAGACAATTTGAAAAAGATTGATGCCATATCCAACTTTAATGAAAGCAGTTCAACAGATAGCGACGGTTCCGCCAAGGCAGAGGCAATATTTAATGCACAAACCAGTTCTGGATACGGAAAGATGAGAATAGAGGTTATGGTCGCGGGTGATTATATGCTCGCAACAACTCTTTGGTCTGGCGAGAAGAGCTATGATAATGCCTTAAAAGAACTGACAAGTATTACAGGTACTCTGGATTTAATACAATAAGGCTAACGACTACCACAGGTTAATTTTTCGAATGACTGCGTTGTCGTCAATCTGTGAATGTTATCTTAAGAAAATTAGGTGATGGTTTAAATGGATGATTTTTTAATCGTGTTTATGGTAGGGTTACTGACTTTTATAGCTGGAGTACTCTTGTTGAAAAGGGAGAATAGATTATTTGAAGATTCGCTAATTACAACTGCCAAAGTGGTCACATACTATGATTACATTGGTTTTCCTAACAGCATTACCATGTACACGATGGCTGTTGAATACTATCATACAGATGGAAGATTGATTCATGCAAGAGAACAAAGCAGCTCCAATAATAAAAAATACCCGGTTGGGACGGAGCTTCAGATTGCCTATAGTAAAGAAAAACCTGATTTATTTATTGTATGTGGTGATCATTCAAGAAAAACAATTATGGTAGGTATGATCATTGTTGGACTGGTTATGATGGTGGCAATCGGATTTTTGGGGTTAAATCGATGATAAAGCATACTGAGGCAACTTGGTAATTTAAACATGTATGGTGTTGCCTTTGCCATCTTCCCAGCCGTTAACGTCTGCTCCAGCATCCAGGGCATCAATAATACTTAGCATTAGTAATAAGGGGACGGTTCTACTGTTACATAATATACAGGAATGGTATAATGAGCGTAAAAAAGGTGAGGCGCAATTATGCCGCGGAACGCAAGGCAACTAAGTAGAACCGGTATCTATCATATAATTGTAAGGGGAATAAACCGTCAGACGATCTTTTTTGAGGATGATGACTACCAAAGATACATTGATACCATTGGACGTTTTGTTGCTGATGGAGATGCTATTGTATTGGGCTATTGCTTAATGAGCAATCATGTATACTTGCTAATTCAAGAGAAGAATACTGCTATATCGAAGATTATGAAAAGAATTGGTACCAGTTATGCCTACAGGTATAACTGGAAATATGAAAGAAGCGGGCACGTCTTCCAGGATAGGTTTAAGAGTGAGAATGTAGAGAAGATGACGACTACCTACTAACGGTAATCCGGTATATCCACCAAAACCCTGTAAAAGCCGGGATTGTGACGAAGGCGAAAAACTATACCTGGAGCAGCTGCCGGGTATATTACGGAGAAAAGGAATATCCACCTGGTTTAACCCAAACGTCTCTAATCTTAGGTATGTTTGCAGAGACTACAAGCCAAGCAATTGAGGGTTTTAGATATTATAATGATGAAAAAAACGAGGACAACTGTTTGGAAGATAATAGTGCAAAGTATTTGCCGGACAGTGAGGCCATTAATATCATGACTAAACTGAATAACAACCAGGTAATTTCCACATTGTCAAACATGCCTAAAGTTGAACGTGATTTATTACTACAAAGATTCAAGGAGACTAAGGGATTAAGCCTCCGACAAATTGCTCGTTTAACCGGTCTAGGTTATCAAACCGTAAACAGAGCTTGACCACATCTAGTGTAAATACCACTTATTAAGGGTAACAACAGAACCGTCCCCTTGTTACCCATTTCGACTATTTTTTGTTCGGAATAGGGGAACATTTTGTAAACGAGCTTCGTAATTATTTGTTCGAGCGGTAAGGATTTCTGCTAGTTTACATAATGTTCACTTTAATAAACATAGGCAAATAGGAAAAGCCGCACAAACCTGTCATTAGTAATATCACAGGCTTCTGCGGCTTTATATATTGTTTACATAACCCGTTCTATCTACGATACATACCCGACGATTACTGGTTTTATCTTTTAAGGAATGAGATCCTGATAGCTTTTAAAGATTCAATAAAGTCATGGACGAAATCCACGATGACATTGAACAACGAGCAATCGATTTATCTATCCCCTATAACCCAAGAAAGTGATACGTTAGCAACTGAACTTATAGACGGTCCGCAAATATTAATATTTAAAAATAATCATTTATTAAAAACCCTATGCAGTAAGTACCCTTTTGAAAAACACCCTAATCTAGTTCTATCAAGCCCAACGGTAATGAGGGGCAGCTTTGATCCACAAAAAGGGGTTGCAATTTTTCAAGATAACACTAAAAATGCTAGGGTAAGAATAAAAGAATATATTAGACTCTATACTTAAAAAATGTGTAGAGTTTTTTTTGGCCATTAGTAAGATGGTGCGTCTTGAAGCAGTTTGCCGCCGACTAACAACATTAGTCAACTTAGTAGACATTCTTTTGGCACCTTTTGCAAACTGCTTGTTAGGCTATAACCTAAAATTAATCCAGACAACTTTGTAAACTCTGGTGCTAATAATATTTTCCAAAAAAGCGGGATCATTGCAATGTGAAGATCACCTATAAAGTAAATATATGGTATCACATAAAGAATAGCCGCCGGAATAGATAAGAAAAGCAATTGATTCCATTTGATTTTCCAAGAAACGTCATATTCAGATAGATGAATTAACCAATTACTACCTAAGATTAATCCTAAAATTAATGTAGATACATATTGCAACCAAAAAGACAGATCTACTTGGAGGGTTAAATATATAGATTTAAGATAAAACAAACCTAAAAGATAACCAAAAAGGATGATACTGTACGCAATTTGCTTAAAATATGGCCTTATTTTCATAAAATTTTTCCTTCATCTCCTTTATTTTACATTTTACAATAAATGTGCAATAATAGATATGGTATAAATTACCTAAATTATTATATTATAGATGGGGGGGGCATTACTAGTAAAAATGGACTATATTTACTGGGAATAGATGTGAAAGGTTTGTGTTAAAAATGAAAAGTAAAAAGTGGCTTAGTATTGTTTTAATGGCGGCATTGTTAATTATTGCTTACCCCGGTTTGGCCTTTAGTACAACCCCGACCGTAAAAAACCAAGTTACATTTCAGGCAGATGAAATTACTAATCGAGACATCTTACGTCAAAGAGCTATAAATGGTGTATCAGATTATAAAGGTAAAATGAACCAAAAAGCCACAGTAACAGACCCTAAGACGAATATTAAGAAAGATGTTGAGGTAATATCTACTACACAACTATTGGAAATCACCGAAACTTCTAACGGTGTCATTCAAAAGAAATATGCGACTACATCATTTGCTTTGCTAAAGGCTAGCGATTTATTAGAGGCTAGCGATTTATCCAATACTACCGCCGCTATAATAACTTGCGATGTATTTGATAATAGTGCTCTCTTTAGGAGTAACGCTAAATTAAATAGCGGGTATAGATTAGCCGGAAGTCACGGCGATAGCGGATTTGATAGCTCGTGGTCAGTAGAGGCATACAATTGTTTTTACTGGACTAATTCATGGGATGGCAATGGGCTGGAGTATTCCACATTAAACAGCGGGAATGGATACTGGCAAATAGATGAACCCAGCTTGTATTCATCGTCAAATCATAGCTATCGGTTCATTCAAATAGGTTGGATTTATGGCGGAGCTTATCAGGAATATAAATCTTCTTGGACATCATGTGGAACGTCATTTTCTGGTTATGCACCAACCAATTGGAGCCCTATTCATATAGAATCAATGGTAGGATTTGGAGTTGCCCAAAAGTGCAATGTAACAAGAAAGGCTACAGGAACTACATGGTATTTCGAGTATTTTGATGATATAGGAAACGGGATATAGTCGAGTAAGGGGATGTTGCAGCAAATAAATTACTGCAACATCCCTACCAAACTATAAAAACCTAAATTTTTAATAATAGAAATTGAATCCTCAGACCGCAACTGCTATAATAAAACCATAAGTAGTTGATGTTGGCCCTGCCGACAAGTGATGATCCAGGTACGATTGTATTCGTGCGTGGATTTTTTGCATCTCTTTACTAGGAGCTGCAGGAGACTTATTTTTTTATAGGAGATATATTGATATTTAAGCGATCATCTTCCCCATGGGGCAGCTGGCCGCTTATTTGCGTTTTCTGGCTTTTGCCGAAAGAGAGGGGGAAATATTAAGAGATATACCCGAAAGGGTGGTTGACTGAGCGTTTAAATTAGTAGGCGTTCTATGAGTATTATTTTAAAAATGAAAGGAGTTGAAAGTAAATGCATCCAATGCTAATGATGCAAAAAATGGGCTATGATCCAACGCAATCTGAAATATGGGAGGATATAACTTCCTATTTAGAGGCGAAGGGGAATTTCACGGCGCTAGATATTTGCTGTGCCAATGGAGCAGCCCTGACGGGCATTTCCGATCTACTGGGGGCGAGTTACGATGCTTATGGTTCGGAACTTGATTTAATGAGGTACAAGGAAGCAGTACAATCAGGGAAATTTACCAAAGTATTAATGGGAGATTTCAGGAAAATCCGGATGTCCCATAACTACATATCATTGCAACTATGTAATCCTCCCTACAGTTATGAAATAAAAGAAAAACCAGAAGACCCGACACTGAGAACCGAGGAGGTTGCTCTGGCTAAAGCTACTAATTATATGGCCATCGGGGGTGTGTTAATAGGCGTATGGCCCTTTTCCTTGTTCAAAGACCGAGGGATTGCGGTATTAAGGCACCTGCACAATTTCTATGATAATATTCAATTTTTACAGTACCCGAAGGTAAGCGAGAGCCAGGTAATTGTGTTGGCTGCCAAGAGGTATCGAACAGGTGAAAAGGAAGAAGCGTCTTTCTTTAGCACCCGTGAAGGTCATCAGTGGCTTGAAGGCTTAAACAAAAGAATCCTGCAGAAGCAAATTCCAGAGCTTGTAAGACAGGAATCGCCATGTTATAAGCTGCCGGTCATTAATCCTAAAAGAGTAGATATAAGGATCGATTACTACGATAAAAATGTTGCTGAGATGGAGATACAAAGCGTTGCCTTCTAATACACATTTTCGCCAAGCAATATAAGCCAATTTCAGCCCCTTGCCAATATAGTGCATATTAGGAATAAATTCATGGTAAAGAAACGAAATAAATTGTTTTATGATTAATACAGCCGCATTAATGAATAAATACTATAATTATATCGTTAGCGCGAATGAATATATTATTGCCATCTGTAGCAACCATTAAAGATAATCTATTTTGTTAAACTTTCGGATTAAAAATACATAAAAGACCATTGAAAAGGGAAAGCTCGAAAATCAAGTACTTCCCTCTATAACATTTCTGCTAGTTTACATAATGTTCATTATAGGAAGTTGTGAAAAGGGCAAAAAATCCGGAGAAGATAGTCAACTGGCTGTATTGCTAGCCCGAATAGATAAAAAAGGCTCACTGGGAACAAATATCCAATGAGCCTTTTAGTTATTATATTCGATTTACAGAACGGAAAGAATCGACTCAACGTTCCTCATGCCTTTCCGTTGCAACCCAATACATTCACAATTTTGTTTATGACCAGTTGCTTTATTGCCTCTCTTGCCGGTCCCAAATACTGTCTGGGATCAAAGTCAGCAGGATTTTCAGCCAAATATTTTCTGATGGTTCCAGTCATTGCCAGCCGCAAATCAGAATCAATGTTAATCTTACATACAGCCATGGAAGCGGCTTTTCTGAGCATATCTTCAGGTACGCCCTTTGCTCCAGACATAATGCCGCCATTATTGTTAATCATATCGACAAATGCAGGAATAACAGAGGACGCACCGTGAAGAACGATGGGATATCCTGGAAGTCTTCTTTGAACTTCTTCCAAAATGTCAAATCTTAGGCTTGGTTCACCCTTAAATTTAAATGCACCGTGACTTGTTCCAATGGCAATAGCCAGAGAATCCACACCTGTTTTCGCAACAAATTCCTCAACCTGATCCGGGTCAGTGTAAGAAGATTCCGTTGCAGATACATTTACCGCATCTTCTATACCTGCTAGTCTTCCTAGTTCTCCCTCAACAACTACGCCCTTGTCATGGGCATAATTAACAACCTGCTTAGTAAGCTTGATATTTTCTTCGAAGGAATAATGAGAGCCATCTATCATTACAGAAGTGAATCCCCCATCAATACATGATTTACACAGTTCGAATGTATCGCCGTGATCGAGGTGCAAACAAATAGGCACTCCGGTTTCTATTACCGCAGCCTCAATCAGTTTCATAAGGTAGGTATGATTAGCATATTTCCTAGCTCCAGCAGAAACTTGCAATATAAGCGGTGCATTCTCTTCTTTGGCTGCTTCAGTGATCCCCTGAATTATTTCCATGTTATTGACATTAAATGCTCCGATTGCGTAACCACCTTCATAAGCCTTCTTAAACATTTCAGTCGATGTTACAAAGGGCATTTTCACCTGCTCCTTTCAAATTAATTCCGATAATATTTTTATTATACCATTTGAAAATTTCACAGTAAAAAATAGTGTGTATCTGGGGACAAAGAATGAACTATTTGCACAAATCAATCTGATGAGTTAAGATATGCAAAATAAAAATCCCTTCGCCTTATGAGCAAAGGGACCATATAGCCTAAAATACAGGTTCCCAGTGGAGGGAGCCTGTCGTTAGTGGTGTGTCGCCGGACAACTCCTGTACGCCCGACAACTAATCTCAAGAACCTTTTTATACCAGTCAGACAACTCTGTGTACGCCCCCCTGAAAGGTTCATTGACAATAATGTTAGAAATGATATGGTGTTAAACCAAAAATTCCTCTGCCAGGCAGAGGATCTTCATTCCCTTATCTAACATTATAAGTAGTATATCAGATAAGCAAACTAATGTAAACTATTTTTTGGAGGTAATTGTGACCATGTATGTTCTCTATGGCCAAGCAAAGTTATTCTTGCCCCATTCATCCTCACTAAAGGATAAACGGCAAATCATTCAAAGCATTATTACTCGCTTAAGGAAACGCTTTAGTATTTCTATATGCGAAGTCGATTGTCATGATGTATGGCAGCGTTCGGACTTAGGTTTTACGGCGGTATGTAATACTAATCGTGATATCGATCTAATTTTGCAATCAATTATAAGCACCCTGGATTACTACGACGATGTCTGTGAAATTACGGATTTTACGCATGAACTGGTGACTTACTGATTTGTCCATAAATATTGGCAAATTATCTGTTATGCCTGCGATTACCTTGCGTTTTGCTTAGTTTCATCTGGGCCAGCCGTTCTTTGGCATCATCGAAAAGCATTTGCTGCTCGTCATTCTCAATCTCTAGAGGGGGAACTTCATTGGGACGGCCATTTCTATCCAAAGAGACCATGAAGAAATACCCTTCCGAGACATTCTTAATGGTTCCCTTTTCCAGATCTTCTGCTTTAACATTCACAAATACTTCCATAGATGTACTTCCGGTATATATTAGCTGGGCATTGCAGATAACCAGATCTCCCACAAAAATAGGCTCTATAAAGGAAATCTGGGTTACGCTGGCTGTAACCACATTGGTAAGACAATGACGAGCTGCCACCGCACCTGCAGCTGAGTCCATCAGTTTCATTACCTCTCCGCCATGCATGTTACCAGCAATATTAGCATGAAAAGGCAGAACTATTTGGCTCATTGTTATAGCGGTAGAAGAACTGGTTTTGGGAATCATTTGCATTTAATCATCTCCTTTTTTTCATCTTGCTCTATATTGAGCAGTTTAACACGAACAGTCACCGTATGGGATAAGAATCTGTAAAAATATCAAACGAATAGTTAACATTTAGGTAAGAGTCCTTCGGTTAAAAAAAGCTTTGACTACTTATAAATACGTTACTGTGAGAACGCATGTGATTATAGCGATTGTTGCTCATATCTCGGTTAGAGTAGCTGCTCACGTCATTGCGGTTGGCTGATAATGGTCTTGAATTGCTTGGAGATGTTTGACCAACATTATTGTCGATCTTGGATGTCGAACTCTTTTTTCGCTGGAGATTACTCATTGACCACGCCTTGCGGATATCCTCTTTCTCTTCCCATTTAATATTGTTCTTAATCATATCAAAGATGATTTGCAGTTGATCTTTATATTCATTATACATTTCTAAACTTTGCACATCAGCCCATATATCATCAAACTGGTTTCTCAAATACACCTGATCCCCTTCATAAAACGCTTTTTGGGCCCCGGTACTTATAAAACAATTTCTGGATAGTTTTAAATAGTTGCTGGCCACGATTTTCCCTAAGCATAATGTGGCAGCAGCAATCTGAGGAGATACCAGCCAGCTTCCTGGAGTTCTGTATTCGAATCCGCCGTAATCTTTGACTCTATAGTCTGCAAGAAACCCGTATTTATTGCGTCTTTTTACCGCCGTTGTCTGGTTTTCGATAAGAAATAGGGGTAGTCCAACATAACTGTCCAGTGCCCTTAAGATATGGTTATTTAAATCTATATTACTGAAATGAATGTGCCCTCCGATGGAATAACCATTAAATGGCCGACTTCCCGCTAACCACTTTACATTTCTGTACGGTACCAATTTGTTGGCCTCGCGCATCGCCTGATCGAGATTAGATAACAGCTGCAACGGTGAATAGTCTGGTTTAGGTCTCAATTCAGCAATAGGTCTTTGTTGCCGATTGGGCATTCTGATAGAATCACACCCTACTACTCCTTCGCGGGGAAAAAACTGAGAAGCGGGAATCATTTCACCATTGCGAGCATTGGACAACATAAACTCCGGATCTGCTCCCATTTTAACTTCCTTTTCTCCTATAGCAGATGCAGTCTGGATTACTCTATTTAACTCAGCAAACAAGGACATTATTTCAAAATCTTTTAATAGGGGAGAATCCTCTATGGAAATGATCTTGATTTTTTTGTTTCCGGTTAAGGCTATTTCGACCATGCCGTAGTCAAGCCCCAGCAGATATATAACCCGCTTAGCCGCATCCGCTACCTTTTTACACCGTTCTTCTTCCATATATTTGGAGCGGTTGGATGATTTGCCATGCACTTTTTGTTTGATAAATACGACTGACCTTTCAAATACCAAGATTTTAAACGTTTTAACAATTATATCATTACCTATATCTCCATATTGATAGCCATTGATATTCAATATTTGTTGTATATGGTCTGGGTTCAAACTTTTTTCTAAAGCTATAGGAGTATTAATAAAATATTTCGAATTAGAAGTTCCGAACTCTACCAGAATATTCAGGTATATGAATTGATTAATACGGGTTTCGCTATTACCCAGGATATTAACCCGGGTTTCTAAAAAGGAAATGAGACTGGAAGCCGTTGGATTTGATTTGTGAGTAATACCTAGCAGCATAACTAATCCCCTCTTTAATCATTTATTAATGAATTCAAATATATGAAATATTTATTGAGATTCTCTAGATGTTTGCTGCGTATATCACCCTCATCAAAACTGGATGGTTTTGAATTTACCTCGATGACCTTCATAAGGCCATTTTTATCAATACCTATATCAATTGACAGTATACCAAGATTTATTCCCAGGTTTTTTTCCAATACACAGGGTACAGACGAGGTGATATTTGCCAACTGTTGTTCGAGTTTTTCGTTTATGGAGTCAGAATTTCCAAATACCTTTTTTATTACTTTTGTATATTCACCTCTTGATCCACCATTTGGCACATGCGTAACATATTTCCCAGGGGCCGCAATTCGCACTCCTACTCCTGTGAATACCCATTTCCCTTGATCATTTTTTTGTACTTCGGTTCGCAGATCAAATACTCTTCTTTCTGTTGTTGCCAAGTCTATACCTTGCTGAATGAGACATTTCCTGCCCATAACTTGCGCCTTCAAATCCATATATAGCTTCTTAATTGAATTGCACTTATTCCATCCGCGATTGGAAGCAGCTATCTTAAATAATATTGGTTGTTTCGGTTTTTTTCGCTGCACTTTAATGATGCCCTTGCCAATACTGTTACTACTTGGCTTAATAAATAGCTCTTGATATTTGTCCAACATCATATATAGGTTTTGTCGATTAAATATGACGGTTTCCGGAACCAAGTTGGCGGTGCATCTGTTCTGGCTGAGAACATTATGAACCTCCCATTTATTTAGGAAACGCGAATTAAATAGGTGGATGTTAGGATTATTCTCGATTTCTGCCAGCAGCTTCTGTACGTTTGGTTGAGCTTCATTTTTTCTGTAACTTATTCGGTTATACACAATATTAGGTAAGGGGAAGACTCCCCTCACCCAATGCCCGCGGTGTTTCTTTGTGCCAATATAGGTGTGACCGCTAACGCTGTGTTTACCCAAATTAATGCCATTTGGATAGAAAAAGTACATAAATATACCCATGGCATTCGCCGAACTTATCATTTCCCTCTTTATAATGGAATCTTTGCCAAGTGGCAGGGGATGTCTGCCTTTTCTTCTGGAAGTGATCAGAACGCCAACTATGACAACATCCCTTTTAGTTGTGGCCTCAACCGGATCAAGTTCGGAAGTAATATTCTTTTTATAGCTTTTAAATAATTTATTCATGATTTATGATATGAATTATCTGTTTACAAAGTGATTAAATAAAAGTGCTATTGTTAGTTAATAAAGATTATATTGGCAATATAAAAGGCCGATTTCATTACAAAACCGACCTCAGGCGGATGACAAAAGCGAATATTAATAGTATTCAATTCAAGAACTGCGAATCACTTATACATTGAAGCGGAAATGAACGATCTCTCCATCTTTTACAACGTATTCTTTGCCTTCTAGTCTGAACAAGCCTTTTTCTTTTACGGCAGTCATGCTCCCTAATTCCTTGAAAGTATTGTAATCAACTACCTCAGCTCGAATAAAACCCCTTTCAATGTCCGAGTGTATCTTGCTGGCCGCTTTACGGGCGCTTGTTCCTGCCTCAATTGTCCACGCTTTGACCTCGTCTTCACCAACCGTAAAAAAGGATATTAGGCCTAATCTATGATACATAGTCCGGCTTATCTTTACCAGACCCGATTCCTTAATGCCAATTTCCTCCATAAATATGTCTTTCTCTTCCGGGTCCAACTGAGCAATTTCCCGCTCAATGCTAGCGGCCACTTCTACTACTGGAATGTTGTGCAGTTCGCCATATTTTGCAATTGCTTCTTTTTGAGGATAGACATTATTGCCAATATCGTTTTCATTAAGATTTAAACATATAAGCATTGGTTTACTGGTCAGAAACTGGTAGGTGTTCATGATTTCTTGTTCTTCATCGTCAACCTCTACGGATGATATGGGCTTTTCATCACTTATAGCATCTTTTAGTCTTTCAAGCAAATTTGATTCCTTAAACATTAGATTACGTTTCTTGTTCTTATTAATCCTATCAATTCTTTTTTCTATAAGGTCCAGGTCTGACAAAAGCAATTCATAACTTATCGTTTCAATATCCCTAATGGGATCAATGCTATCATAAATGTAGGGTACAGCTTCATCGTCAAATAGTCTCACCATATGTAATAAGGCATCTGCTCTGCGAACCGTATCCAAAAAAAGGCTGGCGCTCTTCTCACCACCAGGCATTAAACCAGGTATGTCAATCAACTCCAGCTGAGCATAAGTGGTTTTTTTGGGTTTAAATACCCCCGATAAGTAGTCAATTCTCTCATCTGGTACCCGGGCAATGGCCGTGTTGGTTTTCCCCTGACTACCATTTTTATCATAGGTTTCGGTTAACAGTTCAAAAAGTGTGGTTTTCCCAACCGTGGGCATACCTATTATTCCTAATTGCATATTATTCTGTCCTTTCTACTTTCCAAACGACTTGGCGGCCCCAAAGGTTTACATAATATATTTTATTTTTATTTTCAGTCTGACAGAACCTCTAAAAACTAACCTGAGATAATGACAAAATTATAAATATTCCAGTTACCAGCAATCCAATCAGCAGGGTCATATATGCCCCCTGTGAACTGAAATGATACAAACGTTTGGCATTGGATGTATTAAAAATGAATAATACTACGTCGAGAACCAGCAAAAGTATAACGAATCTAGGTGCATCTGATCCAGGGAAGAAGATTCCCAGATAAGCTGTAAATATCACAAGAAAAAGCACATTTAGCTTGTAATACATATTATAATATTTATCTTCGTGTAGGCACTCCCCTTTTTCCTCAGCTGACATTGTGTCCATATCAACTGATTTCAACGTCTTGCCTGTTTTTTCAATCAAAGCTGTAATTATTGTATGATCCTCTGGAGTAATCCCGAAGAATCCAATTTTTGTCTTAAGATAGAGGAAACCCTCCTCAACATGGGAAGCATACATGCGTACAGATCCTATTCCTTTGGCAGAATACAAACCAAACATATACCCCCACCAGGATACGCCTATAAATGGCAACAGATTAGCTCTCCCTTTTACTTCTATAATCTCATCAAATTGATCCCATGAAATACGTTTGCTCTGTAAACCCCATATTATCACCAGCGCATCGTTTTCTATCTTATATCCTAATGTAAAAGCACCTAATAATAGATATACATATGCAACGAGGAATAGATAGGTAGGCACAACTAAGAGCATTTTCAGCGCATGGTTACTATCCCCCAGGGCATAGTTTACGCCCCATATAATAAACCCGAAGATTACTATTCCTAACAAAAGTCCGACCCAACCGCCATGTGCCTTATTAGGCCTATAAGTCACGATATTTATCCTCCTTCATAGCTAATGATAGTACTATGTCTGTTAGTCAGATATGCCCTTATCTTTTCTATCTCCAAAACTGATGCCAATGGCTCGAGCTGCTTCCACCATATCACTAGCAGGATCAACCTTCTTTTGTTGTTTAATGGCCTCTTTAATAGGTACGGTCACAATATCCTGACCCTGCAGACTGACCATTGAACCATATTTCCCGCTAACCATGGCTTCAACTGCCGCTACTCCATATCTGACTGATAGTATCCTATCATATGGTATAGGAGAACCGCCTCTTTGTAAATGCCCTAAAACCGTTACTCGGGTTTCCGTATTAATCATCTTCTCTATTTCGCCTGCAAGTTGGTTGCCGACGCCGCCTAATCTTATGGGATCATGGCTTTCGGGAATCAACTTCTGCACGACCAGATCTCCGCCTAGCGATGCAGCACCTTCGGCTATTACTATAATGCTATACTTTTTGTCATGCCACTGCCGTTGACGGATCTTACTGGTTATGTTCTCGATCTGATAAGGTATTTCCGGAATTAATATTACATGTGCTCCCCCGGATATTCCAGCATGCAAGGCAATCCAACCCGCATATCGTCCCATAACTTCCAGTATCATAACCCGGTGATGAGACTCAGCCGTAGTATGTAGACGATCAAGCGCCTCAGAAGCAGTATCTACGGCGGTATTAAAGCCAAAGGTCACATCAGTGGCAGATAGGTCATTATCAATGGTCTTGGGAACCCCAACTATCTTAATCCCCTTCTGATGGAATCTATCCGAAATACTTAAACTTCCATCGCCGCCTATAACAATCAAACCATCTAAACCAAGATCATTTAAATTCGTTATGGCACGCTCTGATTCATCAGAAAAGATCTGTTGACCATCCTTATTAATGATGAAGTTAAAAGGATCATCACGATTACTGCTACCTAGAATAGTTCCGCCTCGATATCCGATACCTGAAATGGCTTTCAAATCAAGATGGATGTAGTTGTTCTCAACCAGTCCTTTGAATCCATCCAGAAAACCAACAACTTCCATTCCATATTTACTAATCGCGGATTTTGTCACAGCCCTTATTACTGAATTAAGACCGGGACAGTCTCCCCCACCAGTCAATACTGCGATTCTATTAAACTGATCCATGTACTGGCCCCCCTCTCTAAACAATCAAATACTATAATTTCCCTTTTAACAGCTAAGGTAAGTTTGTCCCACCTCTATTTATTAGTGTATCCTATTCGGCAATGATTTGTTTTTCCCTTCAATTCTACGGTTTTTCTACCAGGGTAATCGCAACTGTGTGAGTTTTTCCAGCACGAATTAACTGTACTATTATCTTGGCACCGACTTGCTTAGTCTTCAAGAAATCCTGAAACTGCTCATAATTGCTTATGGATGTATCGTCTATGCCGGTAATAACGTCATTCTTTTTCAGCCCTGCTTTTTCTGCTGGCCCTCCGGTTAAGACGTTTGTAACGATTACACCGCCATTTTTAATATTATAGCTGGTGGCATAACTTTCATCCATTGGTTGCAGCCAAACACCGATATATGGTCTTACTACCTTGCCTTTTGCAATCAGTTCATTGATGATTTCCTTGGCAGTATTAACCGAAATGGCGAAACCGATTCCCTGGGCTTTGGCATTAACAGCCGTATTTATTCCTATTACTTCTCCTTTAGTATTTAATAACGGTCCCCCGCTATTTCCTGGATTGATGGCTGCATCAGTCTGAATCAGATTTTTATAGACCCTATTTTCGATGTTGATCGGCCTGCCTTGAGCGCTTACAACTCCAACTGTAACCGTATGATCCAGGCCGTAAGGATTGCCGATAGCCACCACCCACTCCCCAGTTCTTATACTATTGGAATCGCCGAGAGCCAGGATGCTAAATTTCTGTTTGCAGTCAATCTTCAATATCGCTAGATCTAATTCATAGTCCTGACCAACAACTTGGGCTTTTATAGGGGTTTCAATGTTGGCTAGATGGACTGTTATACTGGATGCATTATCAATGACATGCTGATTGGTAAGAATATACCCATTGTCGTTAATAATGAAACCTGAACCTATCCCTTTCTGGACGTTCGGGCTCGGGTTAATTGCATTATTGCCGAAAAATTCTCGATAAAATGGATCATTAAGAAATACGTTACTGCTGCTATTCACAACTATGGTGGTTTCAATATTTACAACTGCGGGACTTGCCTTCTCTACCATATCAGCAATGCTGGTCGGACCAATATTGACGGAACTATTAAATATATTAGCGGGGGAGGATGCTTTTTGCTTGGTTATGGTTGCAAAATAGTCATATTTGTAGATCAAAATACCACCCACAAATAATATCAGCAAAATTGCCACAGATATTCTGCGGTGCTTCGAATTTCGGGAATATTTACCCATAGGCCTATTCCTTTCTTTCTAAATATTATTTTGACGCTGGTAATTATTATCGGTGATTCTTAAATCCGGCCAGGAATATAGCGTATTGAAGTGGTCTTCTAAAAGTATTGCGGACTATTCCCTGTGATAAATTTGTTTCTGTCGTTTTACGCGGTTTAGAATTTACTTCGATTAGCCAGAATTTGCCTTCTTTATCGATGCCTATGTCTAGACCCAGTTCGCCATATATTTTTTGACTGACACTTTCAAGAGTCTCAGCCACAATTTTACACATATTCTGCAATTCTTCGTTCTTACGGCTAATTAGTTCTGTATCTCCTTTAAATATGTCATTGAAAACCTTTTTGCTGGTTTCAGCGATCCCCCCTCGGCTCATGTTCGCAACACTGCTTCCGCGCGGGGCCACCCGGACGAACTTTTTGCTGATGAGCCATTCACCCTCAGAGTTTTTCTGATATATTATACGTATGTCAAAAGCGGAATGCTGGTAAGAATCTAGATTTATCCCCTCCTGAACTATATAGGAATGCCTTTTCCGACAATACCGAGTCGCTTTCATTAACCCGGCAGGACTTCCTGTATGTCCGGTATGCCTACCTTTTTTATAAACGGTATACCTTAATCTTCCGTTCTGATCGCAAACCACTTTAATTATGCCATGACCTAAACTTCCATTACTGGGCTTTAGATACAGGGTTTTATATTTACTGATCATTTCCGTTAAGTTAGAGAGGTTTAATATCTTAGTTTCCGGCAAATACTCGGTCAGGTTTTCATTGTTGAGCAGCAATCCATGAACCTTCCATTTGTTGAGAAAGGAAGGATTAAAATATTTCAAGTATGGCATGCTCATTAATTTCGTTTTGGTATACCTTACCCTGGCACGTGCCTCCCCTCTGCGACTAGCTATGCGGTCATATACTATGTCTGGAAACGGATACTCTGATGATATCCAATTACCTTGATCCTGGTCTAACTTTCGATAAGTGTATCCCCTGATCGTTTTTTTTGTCCAATTAATCGAACTTGGTGTAAATATATAGTATTGAGCGGGTAATTTTAGACCCATATTACTCAGATAAATCAACTCAGCCTGCACACTATTTGGATTGTACTCCGGTTCATTGGGCAAGTGATCGGCCATTATTCCAATTATGGGACCTATATGAATCATTGCATTCTCTTGGTCATAGCGAATATGAAGCTTGTTAATCCTCCTCAAATTTAAAGCTCTGGCCAGTTGTGGAGATAGTATATAACTTCTGCGCTGGCCATTGCGAACGATTAATTGGCAAAGGAACGTTTTAACCCCCACTCTAACTTTTATTAGTCTAGAGATCGGTATTTCCAGCTTATCGATCAAATTACTGGTTAAATATATCTGTCCAACAGTTTTCATAGGCATTTACTCCTCCTGGCTAAAGTTTGCCAAATACCTTGCATATAGTAACGGTTTGACCACAGACATCCGTCGGGTTGATTTTTCGCCAAGCATAACGAATACCTGCCGGGCGGGTTTAAGATTTGCTTCAATAAACCATATCTTTCCATTAGAATCAATTCCTATATCAATTCCCAATTCACCTATATCGGCAATATTGTCCTCTAATTCTTGAGCGGTCGCGATCGCCAGATAGTTTATTTCACCAACAATTCTATCCCTGGTAAGAGGATCTGGGAAATATCGACTCAATATGACTGGTAGTTTCTCAGCGCTTCCACCGCCTGAGATATTGCTGGTAATAGACCCCCGTTTGCCTATCCGACACGCTTTGCCAGTGATTGACCATTGACCTGTATTATCTTTCTGTACCAGCACCCGCACATCAGCAATCTTGCCACCTACCCTCAATAGATTTATCCTCTGCTGCACAATATAACTACGGTTGTTCATTAACCTTTTTAGAACATAGCGCAAATTATTTAGACCCTGAATACTACCCTCACGGGTTTGATATTTTACTTGATATTGATATTTATACATTTTGGTGTTTCTAACCCGGCTTACTTTGATAATGTTTTTCCCTTGCGAACCAGTAATTGGCTTAAGATAAACTGCCCCATATTTTGTCAACAGATGTTCTATCTCATGATAATTAACTACTCGACGAGTATCGGGAATATATTGGTCAATTGATAGATTGCGTGATAAGGTTTTATACGTTTGCCATTTGCCAATCAAAGGTGGGTTAATGAATTTGCAGCCCATATCTTCTAACCTTTTTCTTATTTGTAAACTTCTAGCTGAATACCCTCCCTCACGTGGATAAATAACATCAGGAATAGGAAATGTGCGCCTCTTCCATACACCATTTGTATAGATATAGCCTAAAACGGTTCCATTATGATAGGAAATGTTATCTGGATTGAATCCAAAACAAATTCCTCCTATATCTCTGCTAGCTGCAATGACCTCTCTGATAAAATTAGTTTGCGCCCCGAAAGGACGGTTCATATCGCTGTTGGTTTCAGCCATAATACCTACGACAGGCCCAATGTGTACACTGTTGTTGATGTTGGCAATCGCATATTTTCTTGGAACTATCAAATGCATCTTTCTCTGAATTGTTGGGTTTAACTCAATTATTCGCCCCGCTTTATTGGTTATGATTATTCTTTGCCGATAACCCAATCGACCAGCAATAATTGAAATAGGTTCACTGTCATTTAAATTTAAATCTCTGTAAACCTCTTGACTAATTTGCGCTGTACTAATGGGCAAGCGACTGTTTTTGATGACCACTGCTGAATAAAAATTGTCCATTTATTTACCTCCATATCAGATCTCTTACAAGTAAGATATGAAACCCTCCCGTTGCGTGTGCAGTTTGTGACTATAGTTGCAATAGATCATATATTTCCGTCCACGGTTCTACTAAGAGTCAAAGAAAACCAAAGCATTTTATAGTATAATTAATATAGTCACCATGTCAGAATGATTGGACATTGGCGAAGGGAGCGCTCCAATGGAAGCAAATATTGAACTAAAGAATCGCATTAAGCAATTTTGCATGGATGCAGGTGCTGATATTATTGGCTTCGCATCTGTGGATCGTTGGAATGAAGCAAATGAGGTTCCACCTGATTTTCGACCACAGTCACTCTGGGAACCAGCCCGTACTATTATTGTATTGGGGGTGGGTATACCTCTTCCGATCGTTGAAACAACTCCGTCCATCCTACACAAGGAGACCTACGATACCGCCAACCGCGTTCTGGATACAATGGCTTTTAACCTGGTTCGTTATTTAAACCGTTTAGGTAACGCAGCTTATTTTTTCACCCGTGACGGATTCGGTAGTCTGAGGCTTTTGAAGGATAGACCACCGGCTGCCTTTAGTCATATAATGGCCGCCAAATATGCGGGTCTGGGAACAGTTGGGGTAAGTAATTGCCTGCTTACTCCTGAGTTTGGTTCCCGGGTCCGGTTGGTGTCAGTTTTTACCTCTGCGGTTTTGGAACCTGACCCGATGATCGAGAAAGACTTGTGCATCAAGTGTGAAGCCTGTGCCAAATGCTGCCCGGTAAATGCGCTGACTATGCGCGAAGATCAATATAAAGGTGACTTCGATCTCATGCCCTGTCTGGATAGGCATATTGAGTTAGGCAGAGATAAAGCCTATCCATGCGGCATATGTACCAAGGTTTGTCCCATAGGGAAAGACCGTCTTTTATACAAACAGAAGGGCATTGTTAAGAAGTACTTGAAAGAGGCTGATGCGTTGGCTGCTAATCCCAATGATCCTGAATATAAAGCATGGACTCATGTACGCAAATATGGTAGTTGGAACAAGGAGTATCCGCGCTAAAGCGATAGATAAGTAAGTTATAAAGATAGGGGAGATGAAGTGATGACGATTAGTAATTTAGATCAGTTTGGCGAGCAATTTGCGTCCTACCTAAAGCAAAAACCTGAATGGCCCGATATCTTGAAAACTGGAAGTGAAATGCTGAGTGAATTAGTTTTGAACAAAGATTGGTTCCAGTCTATTTTATCTAAATTGGTTCTGGATGAAGCCTTCCTGAAATCTCAATGGCAGTCAATTGATCCTAATGATTTTCAGCTGTATCGCAATCCAGATAAGTTGTTCACTGTACATGCTTTTATATGGGAACCAAATGTAATGTATCCCATCCATGATCATGGAGCTTGGGGTATTGTTGGCGCCCACATAAATCAAATCCGCGAAAGAAAGTTTGCCCGAGTGGACGACGGTCAAGATATAAACAAGGCTGAACTCAAAGAAATTGCTGATGCTACCCTATCTCCGGGAGAAATAACTTGTGTACGTGCCGTGAATGATGGCATACACCAGATGCAGGCCTTAAATAACCAGACATCGGTGACTATTCACGTCTATGGTGCTCCCGTACGAAAAGGCTTTATCCACTATTTTGATCCGCATAATAATACCGCTCATCGGATGTACCCACCATCAATAGATAAGAAGATCATGGCCATCAGAACACTGGATTCTATACCCGAAGCATGGGCTGAAGGGTTATTAAATAGTGCCCTAAAATCTACTGACCCTGACTTCATTCAGAATGAATGCCGATATGCTCTGGAGAAATTAAGAGCTTAAAGATTATAATGGAGATCATCATTTGAAACTAACAAAGTATCAGAATTTTGGCAGCGAAGTAGCCGGTTCTTTTGGGGACTTGGGTACTTTCCTTCCGTATATAATTGGGGCAATAACATTCGCCAGCCTTGATGCTACGAGTGTTTTTGTCATGTTTGGTCTGATGTATCTTTACACTGCCTGGTTCTATCGCTTACCTATTCCGGTCCAACCCATGAAAGTCATTGGAGCGGCCATTATCGTACAAAAGCTTACCGCCGGCGAAATAGCTGCTTCAGGTATATTGATGGGTATAATTTTACTAGTTATTGCTTTGACCGGCCTTATTGATAAGATTGCGCAATTAACCCCGAAGAGTGTTACTATGGGTATCCAAGCCGGTCTGGGTATCAGCCTGGCCCTATTAGGTGTCAAAATGATAACGGGCGATTGGGTATTGGGTCTGATCGTATTACTGACCATGCTGGTCTTGTTAAACAGCCGACGCTTTCCGGCTGCTATTGTGGCTTTGTTTGGAGGGACTGCTCTGGCTTTCGCTATCCATCCCGAACTCAGTTTCCCCGCTTTGAAATGGGGTGTTAGTTTTCCCCATCTGGTAATCCCCGCCTGGCACGACTATTACCGTGGATTCTTTCAAGGATGTCTGCCGCAGCTTCCCTTGACCCTGACCAACTCAGTATTAGTGGTTAGCGTTCTGGCCCACCAATTGTTCCCAGACACCTCGGAGCGCGTTACTGACCGAAACCTTTGTTTAACTCTGGGTATTGGCAATTTGATTGGGGCACCCCTGGGTGTTATACCGTTGTGCCATGGAAGTGGCGGTTTAGCTGCCCATTATCGCTTTGGAGCCAGAACGGGATACTCGGTCGCATTTATAGGACTGTTGCTGGTGATAATCGGTACATTCTTAGGTTCCTCCGGCTTACAGCTCATGCAAATAATACCTTCGGCAGTCCTGGGCGGCATGCTGTTCTATAGCGGCATCGACCTCATTAGGCCTCTTCAAGTGAAGGACAAAGATGAAATATTTGTCTTTGCGGTGGTGATAGTTTTCAGTGTGGCTCTGAATCCTGCGGTGGGATTCCTGGCAGGTGTTCCGCTGGCATTAATATTGAAGAAGGCCTGGTTAGAGATTTAATCATTTATCTTCTTTCCTCAGCCAACCGGCAGGTGGGTTAGTGGTTCCAATATAATAACGATCTTTCTTAATGGTTAGCGGGATTATTTGGCGAGACTGCCCTATTACATTCTGCTGAATAATTTCGATCGTATCCGTACTAACTGCAGTAATAATAGCTACATGCCCGTATTTTGTACCTGTAAACACCAACAAATCGTCAACTTCAGGCCCCACCTTGCCACCATTTCGATACTGGACGAGTCCACGCCGATGATTCAATTTCCCCTGCGGAACCGCGGGGTCAAAGAAGTCCTTAGCATTTCCCAAAATATCTGGCATCCGATGGCCCTTGGCCTCATAGTAAAATCGCTTGACGAATTCAACACACTGCCATTTCTCTCCATAATAATATCCGTCCTCGCTATAGTGCCTGCCAATATTATTTTCTATATTTTTGCCGTTATAATAAACCGCAACGCCTTTATAACTATCTATCTCCCTACCAACCTGGGCCTCATCACGGTTTAAATAGAATATCACTCCTATAAAAGTCATCGCGAGAAGAATTATGATAGTCCCATAAATAATCTTTTTATTCCTCACCATAAAACTCCCCGCAAATATGCATATTATCAATATTAATAGATATGCAGGGATATTGACAAAAAGAGCTATCCAAACTCTCATCTTCAAATATAATAGCATCTTGAACTGAAGACGGATTAACTATAGAATTGAATAATTGGAGGATGGTACGATTGAAAATAGTGAGCGCTTGCCTATGCGGCATAAATTGCAAATATAATGGAGGAAATAATCTAAACCCCTATTTTCTAGATTTAATGTGTGACGGTGAATTAATACCGGTCTGCCCTGAACAACTCGGTGGTCTCCCCACTCCCCGAGCAGCTTGTGAATTAGCCGGGGGAAATGGCTTAGACGTTATTGAAGGTCATGCCCTGGCTTATACTCTTGATGGAATAGATGTTACCAGCGGATTGCTAAGAGGTGCCCAGGAGACTCTTAGTATTGCAATTAACGCCAGTATTGAAGAAGCCATTCTGCAAAGCCGGAGTCCATCCTGCGGTAATGGCATTATATACGATGGAACCTTCACTAGAAAGTTGATTAATGGGGATGGAGTTACCTCTGCCCTTTTAAAACAGCATGGCATCCGGGTATGGAACGATCAGGAATATTTACGTGAAAAAGGAGTGTGCACCGACCTTGAAAGCAGTTAGTCTTTTTTCCGGCGGTCTGGATTCACAATTGGCAGTTTGTCTAATGAAAGATCAGGGGATTGAAGTTATCGCGGTTAATTTTGTAACACCCTTTTTTGGGGCGGAGGAACGTTTTAGCCAATCTGCTAGGCAGTTAGGCATAGAATATCATGAAATTAATATTGGCCCAATATATATGGATGTTTTAAAGAATCCAGTCTATGGCTATGGAAAGAATTTTAATCCCTGCATTGATTGCCATGCCTTTATGTTAAAGAATGCGGCTGTATACATGCAGGAGATCGGTGCCAGCTTTTTAATTACTGGTGAAGTCCTGGGCGAAAGACCGATGAGTCAAAATAAATCTGCTCTAAGTGCAGTAGAGAAGCATTCTGGATGTAAGGGTTTGATATTGAGACCGTTATCTGCCAAGCTGCTGACACCAACCATACCTGAGATTGAAGGCTGGGTGGATCGCAGCAAGCTCCTGGATATTAGCGGCCGGAGTCGCATTCCTCAGATGCAGTTGGCAGAACATTATGGCATCAAAGATTAC
Organism: Syntrophomonadaceae bacterium; assembly: GCA_963665865.2. GTDB lineage: Bacteria > Bacillota > Syntrophomonadia > Syntrophomonadales > Syntrophomonadaceae > PHAA01. Next base: position 1,858,718 of record CAXXWF010000001.1, read on the forward strand.
CCATCTCCGGCAGGTGGATGCTTATTGACCCAAGAGAATTACTCCCAAAGACTACGCAAACTATTAGCAGAAAAACCCGATGCTGAAGCAGAGGAAATGGATATTTTGAAACTGGGCAGACATTTTTATATCGGTGATGGGGTACTGCTGGCAGTCGGCCGTAATCATGATGAAAATGAACGTATTAATAGGATAGCGGTTGCTGATGATTACCTGCTTAGGGTTACTGATCGTCCCGGCCCTCTGGGCCTAATCCGCTCCCTGAAACCTAACGACAGCATTGATCTGCAGCTGGCGGCGAGAATAGTCGCTCGTTACAGTGATGCCCGCGACTTATCTCAAGCTCAAGTGGAAGTGAGACAACCCGGCAGGGAACAAACAATATATTTAATCGTGGTACCCCTATTGCCTGCTGAGGTCCCCCCCCCGGTATAAAGGGACAGGGGGACATGTCCCCCTGTCCCCATGACACGAGCTTGTTAGTTTATTCAAATACCTTAAAATCAATCTGGGCAAAGATAGCTTCGTATCCTTGCCGAGTGGGATGCCCCCCATCCGCAAGCAGCAGTTCAGTTTTTACATTACCGCTGGTATCAAAAAAAGCAGCCGCAAAATCTATAACCTCTATGCCATTTTCCCGGCCATAATTTTTCATCCAGGTGCGCAACCGTTCTATCAGGATTTCCATTTTAGGATCATCAACAGCGGTTGGGGTACCTAATATTACTTTTATACCTGCTTCTTGTGCCTTTTCTACAATTGTTCGCAGATTCCAGATTATCCGATCATAACTCTCCTGGCAGAATACATCATTTATTCCGCCCATGATTACTACATGGGAAGGATTATTTCTCATTACTGCCCGGTCGAAACGATTAAGCATATCCGTGGTGGTATTGCCATTAATTCCCTGATTGATGAATTCACCTGCAACAACATCATTTAACATTCGGACCCAAGAATATTCTGGCCCAAATGGAAATCCCCAAGTAATACTGTCTCCCAGGCATACTACCTTCACTTTGTCAGCATGCAACCGTCATCTCACCGTCCCCTTGCTTCCTCTTAATCTCCTATTTTGCAATTGCTTCTAGTTTTGTAATGGTTTCATTCAATTTGTTAATATTATCACCATATCCGGACCAATCCCCTGCTTTCAATCGCTCATTGGCCTGATCGTAGTATTGACGGGCCAATTTGGACAGTTCTTGTACCGTAGTACCAGTAGTTCCTACATTTGTGGTTGAAGTTATTGGGTTGACAGCGGTTGGCTGTCCCTGGCCAAACAGGTCAATTAGGGCCTTGTCAAGGGTTTCATCCATGACTACTTTGTCCCCATAGGCGGCAATAATTCTCTTCAACTCAGGCATCTGGCTGCTTTGCGCCTGCAGATATAGTGGTTCAATATACAAAATTGAATTGTTGATCGGTATAACCAGAAGATTACCCCTTAAAGCGCTGGAACCCTTTTGATCCCACAAGGTTAGCTGACTCGATATTGACGTGTCCTGATTTATCCGGGTCTCAATTTGCATCGGCCCATATACCGTCTCCTGTTTGGGGAAATGGTACACCAATGTCTTACCGTATTCATCTCCGTCCATGCGGGCACACATCCAGGCTATCATGTTGGGTCTGCCAGTAGGGGTATAAGGCAGCATAAGGATATATTCAGCTGTTTTTTCACCCGGCAGTCGCATAATAATATAATAGGGTTCAATCTCTTGTTGTTTACCACCGGCCAGTTCGGTCGGAACAACCCAAAAGTCTTCCTTATTATAAAATACCGCCGGGTCACTGATATGATAACTTCGGTATATTTGTGCCTGTATGGTAAACATGTCTACCGGAACCCTGATATGGGATTTCAGATCATAAGGCATTTCCGCAATGGGTTTGTAAAGCCCGGGGAATATGCTTTGATAAGTCTGAATTAACGGGTCGGTAGGATCCGAGACATAGAAACTCATCTCGCCGGTGTAGGCATCACACACTATTTTCACTGAATTGCGTATATAGTTGTTGCCGGCTTGATCATAAGGCTGAGAGTACGGATATTTGCTGGAGAATGTATAGGCATCCATCATCCAAAATAGTTTACCATCCTTACCTACAACAATATATGGATCAGCATCATATGTCAGATAGGGGGCCACTTTTTTGGCTCTATCTAAAATATTGCGGTTCATCAGCAACTGGCTGGTATTAGTAATATCGGACGACAGTATCATTTTGTAGTCTTTCAACTCCCAGGCAAGCAGCAAACGACGGGACCACGAATTTATGCTAATCCCATTAGTACCCTGGTATTGGGTGGACACATTCATATTCCCCGCAGGATAATCAAACTCATTTTGTTTCGTATTTACCATTACATAGTTGTCGGTCTTTTCTCCAAAGTAAATGGCAGGTTGGGTAACTTTAACATCCGTGGCGAACTGGGGCGGGATGTCCTTAATAAAGAACTGAGGGAAACCCTCCTGTGCAATCTCAGTCACGGGGCTCATGACCAGTCCATAACCATGCGTAAACATAAGACGCTGGTTTACCCATGTCTTAGCCTGTTCTGGAGTTTGCTGCATTTCCCGTGCCGAAAGCATGACCTGTCGATACCTGCCATCGACAATATAGCGATCGATATCTACATCATTGAAGACATAATAGGGTCGCAATTCCTGTAAGCTCTTGTAGGTGTCCCCCAAGGGCTGCCAGTCCCATAAACGTATATTGCTGATCGTATCGTTATTGCTTTTAATATCGTTCATAGTGAGGTTATTATTGATACTGAATTCCTTATTCTCAACCTCATCGAGCCCATAAGCCATCTGCGTAAATTTGATGCCGGATTCTATATAGGGCTTTTCTTTGGTGAACTCATTAGGCTGGACTACTAATTTCTGTATTATGGTAGGGTATATTCCTCCCAAAACGATAGATACAACCAGCCAGACTCCAATGCTATACACAATCCAGTTGAGCTTTTTAATAAAGATGTTGATAAGAATCATAGCCACAACTACCAGGGCAACATATATTAGAACCCGATTGGCTAATAAGCGAGCATGTATATCGGTGTAAGTAGCTCCAAACACAGCGCCATTACTTGAAAACAATATTTCGAAAGTGGCTAACTTGTAGCCCCAGGCTTTCAGTGCCAATATTCCCGCCAGTAAAATGGCCAGATGGCTTTTTGCAAACGTCAGCTCTTTCCAGTCCTGCATGAAAAGATCAGCGGTTGCGTTGAGTAAGTAGACAAGTCCCACCATAATAACCGTTAGAATAAGGATCAGCATCAAGAGGCTATAGGCAAAATGATAAAAGGAAAGGTTGAAAAAATAGAAGCCAATATCCTGACCGAAAATCGGATCAGCAATGCCAAAAGTAACCCTATGCAAATACTGCTGCACGACGATCCATTGATTACCTAACGTGCTGCTAACAATATAGGCACCGAAAAGACTGATGACTAAAAATGCCCATTTGGTATTCTTCCCCTGCAGAAAACGGGCCCAATTAGTGAGGTCTTGATTAAGATATATAATGTCCCTGCCGTTTTCGGTTTGTTCAGGTCTTTCCCCTTCGGGCCGTTCATTTTCTTTGGTTAAATAGAGGTTGAGCCAAAAGAAAAGGAAAGCTATCAGAAAGGCACCCACCATCAAAACCACTTTGTTTAATAAAGTAATCGTAAATACGCTGGCAAAATTCACCGATTTGAACCATAACCAATCCACATAATAGCCGATCAGGCTCGAGATAGCTCCGAAAATAATGATAATGGCCAGTATTTTAATGAATCCTCCATTTGATTTATTATCCATTTGCTTCCTCCTCATAAACATCCTTCAACAAGGTCTCTTTCCTGAGTTCGGCACATTCACATTCTCTGGTCAGCGGCAGACGCCGCAGAGTCTCAAATAACAGTTTACCTAGTTCATAACCTTCAGTATAGAAGATCTCAGCCAGTTCTTGGTGCTGCCAGGGACTCACGATTCCTTCGGCATAGTTGACCACTAGATAAACACCGGCATAGCAGGCTCCAATTTCCCGAGCCAGGTAAACTTCCGGGCAGAGACTCTGGCCCACCACATCGGCTCCTGCCATTTTGAACAGGTTAATCTCGGCTGGACTTTCAAAATGACGGCCATCTGTATTTACATAGATACTACGATCAAACACTCTCCCCCGCCATTTTTCTTCGGCAACATTTAATATTAATCTACGCATCTCAAGGCACATAGAATCTCTCATAATCAGCAGGTGTTTATCTTCCAATCCTACATCTTTACGGACTGAAAAATCCATATAATCATGTGGTATAACTAAATCACGCGGTTTTAGCAAATGGTTAATGGCCCCCACTCCACCCTCAACCAGAACTTTTTTAACGCCGGCTTGCTTAAATACCCAGAATATTTGACGCGACGCATCCGCACGGCTAACTCCGGACCTCCACCCATGCATCCGGCAGCTTAATATCCTTTTATCCCCGTCATCCGTTTTGAGAAGCATGTATTTAAATTGCGGACTCAAACCAAAAGGTGTTGCATATACCAGATTGGTGTCTTTAACTTCTACATACTCAAGGTTGATCTCTTCCGGCAAATTCACGCTGAGAGTACTTGAACCACCAATCAGGGCAAAATCGCATTCAGGGACATTTATCAATATAATACCCTCCTATTCATGCGGGTAAACTTTCAGCAAATTATACTGCGTATCTCTCTGCGCCGCTGTTTTGCCAGCCCCTTGAATTAAGGTTATCATTTCTTGCTGCTGCATTCTATAGGTTAATCCTGCCGAGCGAACCACATTTTCTTCAATCATAATACTTCCCAGGTCATCTGCGCCGAAAAATAGGGTTAGCTGCCCCACTCTTTTTCCCTGGGTTACCCATGAACCTTGAATATGATCAATATTGTCAAGATACAATCGTGAAAGGGCTAGAAATCTTAAATAGTGCAGGGTGGACATTCTTCTTCCCAGGAGTTCATTATTACCAGGTTGGTATGACCAGGCTATAAATGCCCGAAAACCTTGCGTTTCATCCTGTAATTCCCGAATCTTCTGTAAATGATGGATTCGGTGTTCTAACGTGTCCAGACTTCCCATCATCATAGTTGCGGTGCTGGGCATACCAATTTCATGCGCGGTTTTCATGACTTCCAGCCACTGCGCAGTCTTTATCTTGTTGGGACTTATCTGCGACCGCACCTCATCATGAAGTACTTCCGCTCCCCCGCCCGGCAGTGAATCAAGGCCGGCTGCCTGTAATCGCAGCAAGGTTGCACGGATAGATAAACCCGCTAGTCCCGCTATAAATGCTATTTCTGGTGCGGTTAAAGAATGGATAGTGATATCATAGCGGGTCTTAATACTCCGAAACATATTTTCATAGTACTCAATGCTCAGGGCTTCATTCAGCCCCCCTTGTATCATTAACTGGGTAGCCCCAAGTTCTAAGGCCTCGTCCACTTTCGCAAAAAGGGTATCCTGATCTATTACATAAGCATCTATATCATCCGGTTTTCGATAGAAAGCGCAAAATTTGCAGGCACATGAACACACATTCGTATAATTAATGTTTCTGTCAATCACAAAACTTATAGTATTATTAGGAAATCTTCGGTCACGAACCTGGTTGGCGGTCCTTGCAATTGCTAATAGGTCGCCTTCTTGATATAGGGTGCGAAAATCATCTTCGCTCATTCGCTGTCCATGTACAATGTCATTTAATAATTTTCCTATAGTCATATTACCATCCTAAACGTCAATAATAGCCAGGGGCGGAACCTGCTCGATAAGCCCCATCTTATGAGCCTCTTTATAGTATTCAAGTAATCCCGCTTGCTTTTGCTCATCAAAATCAAAACGCAGGCTGTTAAAGTACTCAACCAGATAGCTGGCGGGAAACTCTTCCCACTGGGCAGCTTTCCGCGCTACATCCTCAATATGATCCAGGCTGTAATTCATACAGTCAACAAATGTGTTTTTTATCATCCTAAGCTGTTCCATATTTTTCTCAGCAAAATCCTTGCGAATGGCCCAAACCGCAAACACCATCGGCAAGCCGGTTAGATCTTTCCACTCCTGACCCAGGTCATAAACAAACAGTCGCGGGTCCTGGTTATATTTGGCGCGCAGTGCATCGTCCCCAATTAATAAGGCTGCATCCGCTTCTATTAACATCGCTCCCAGTTCGGGGGCGGAAGCAAAATACTCGGGAGAAAGACCGTATTTCTTGTCCATTATTATCCGCAGTAAAGCCTGGGAGGTAGCTGAAATATTGGTTAGAGCAATCTTTTTGCGATTTAATTGGTCGATGGGAACCTTGGAAAAGAGATAAATGCTCTTGACATCACCATCGCAGCTGATCGATATTTCAGGCATTATTACGTAGTCGCGATAATTGCGGGCATAAGCAATCGAAGGGATGGGAGCCAAATCCAACAGATTATCCACCAGCATACGGTTCAGATCACTGGGGTTGCCTTTAATGAGGTCAACTTCCAGTAAGAACTTTTTTTCAATAAGACCATAAAACAGAGGGAAGCAATTAATAAACTGAATATGTCCAACTCGCGGCCGCAAACAATCCACCACCTATAATTTTATTTCTTATTAACCACCCATGAAAATCTAACGTAATGTCATCCTGAACAAAGTGACACGAACGTTATTTTTTAAAAAACTTAATAAACTTGCAGTATATTGTACAAAGTATCTCTTTCCGTTGGGATATAACCTGCTTCCTTTATAAGTTTGATTATATCTTCTTTAATTATGGCAGTTCCAGTTCGGGCACCGGCAGCATGCATAATTCTTTCTTCAATTACCGTTCCATCTATGTCATCTGCACCAAAATTCAGGGAAATCTGGGCAATATCAATGCCTAACATGACCCAGAAGGCCTTGATATGTTCGATATTATCCAACATCAATCGAGATATCGCCAGGGTTTTAATATCATCCACCGCCGAAGTTCTTTTTAAATAGTCAAGATGAGTATTTTCGGGTAAAAATGGCAACGGTATGAAGGCTTGAAATCCAGGATCCGAGTCCTGTAATTCTCGCAAAGTGATGAGATGGTTGATACGCTCCTCAATGGACTCAACATGACCAAACAACATAGTACAGTTTGTTTTGATTCCTAGTGCATGAGCAGTGCGATGAATTTCCAGCCAATCCTGACTCATAGCTTTACGGGGGCATAATTTACGCCGCAAATCATCATTTAGTATTTCTGCCCCTCCGCCAGGCATAGATCCTAACCCAGCCTCTTTCAATGTTTCTAGCACTTCTCGGATAGAACGGCCGGAAATCTGAGCAAAATAGAAAATCTCCACGGCAGTAAAAGCTTGGATGTGAATATTAGGATAGGCCTGGTGCAAATCCCTAACCACGTCGACGTAATACTCAAAGGGCATGTCCGGATGCATAGCGCTGACAATGTGAAATTCAGTAATACCATAATCAACTGCACTGGCACCATAATCAAAAGCTTCCTGCCGGGTCATGAGATAAGCACTCTGATTATCGTCATCTACCCCAAAAGCGCAGAATTTACACTTTGATGTACAAATGTTGGTAAGGTTGATGTGTTGGTTAACATTAAAGAATATATTTTGCCCGGATACCTGGCGCTTTTTATACCGAGCCAAATCTCCAATTGCTAATAAATCACTCGATTGATACAAATATACGCCATCTTCTTGGGATAACCTGACATTGTTATAAACCTTCTCTGCTATAGCCTGCATTTGCTTGTCCATATTTCATCCCCTAAATAATATTAATTATTTTAATTAATCCTACAATCTGATAGTTGTCGCATAAACTTTTGTTTATTACGCCAAACATGCCATAAACAAATGCTTTTTGTCCAAACATATGTTTGCGGAGGTTATTTGGCTTCTATTTGTCGAAACTAAATCTTATCATACTTTCCGAGTAGGTGTTTCCAACCCTAACTTAACTATTTTATCTACCAATTCCTCAAAACTTATCCCGACTGCGCGAGCTGCATCCGGCACTAAACTCATTTCTGTCATACCCGGAAGGGTATTGATTTCCAACACAAAAGGATTTCCCTTTTTATCAATAATAAAATCTACCCGTGAATATCCTCGGCAACCGATGGCTCTGTAAACCTGCTTACTCATATTGGCAATATTTTTCTGTAAATCGTCAGGAATACGGGCCGGTATAATATGATTACACATTCCCGGAGTATATTTTGATTCATAGTCAAAAAATTCATTGGCAGAGGTGATTTCAATTAAAGGTAGTACCTCCAGAGTATCATTACCTATTACGGTTGAGGTTACCTCAATGCCATCAATAAACTTCTCTATCAGAACTTCTGGACCATAGGCGAAAGCAGCTTGAATTGACTTTAAGATATCCTGTTCATCCCGCACAATATAGGTGCCGATGCTTGACCCCTGGGTGACTGCCTTAATAACCATCGGTAAACCGATATTTTTTAGCAAGGTTATAATCTCAGGATCTGGTGACTTAAATTCATTCTTCTTTAATATAGTAAATGGAGCAGTTGGGATACCCTCAAAACAGAGCAGCTTCTTGGTCAATACTTTATTCATCCCAATAGCACTGCTAGCAACATCGGAGCCAGTGTAATGCAGCCCCAGGATTTCCAACAGTCCCTGTATGGTTCCATCTTCCCCATCTTGGCCATGCAATCCGATAAATACTAAATTAGGTTTATACTCAATAATATCCTGCACTGAGCTTGTTTTTAGATCCAGTGCTTTGGCTTCATAACCTAGTTCTAATAAAGCATTTAATACGGCTGCGCCGCTCCTTAATGAAACCTCACGCTCCTCTGAAAAGCCTCCCATTATTACCAATATTCTATCATTTTGCATTAACTTCACCGCCTGAACATTTTATTTATCGGCTAAATCTTGCTTTTATACTACTTTATACTAACAGCATACAATTTAATACCAATCGATTCAACCTGCATAATTATATTGAACCGGTTTGGCATTTATGATAAAATTGATTTTGCTGAGTTAATGCAGTACAGGGGAGTAGCTCAATTGGAAGAGCATCGGTCTCCAAAACCGAGGGTCGCAGGTTCGAGCCCTGTCTCCCCTGCCATTTAGAACAAAGTAAAACCGGAGTTTATAAGCTCCGGTTTCAGACCGTCAAAAAAGGCTAATAGCTGCGTTAATTCGGAAGCTCCGTTCAATCGACGTACTTGTTACGGGGACATTCCTCTGCGAGGTGTGTCCCCATACCTTATACCGCCTCAATCACGGAACTTCCGATTGCCTTGCTCTTAACCTTTTTTGCTCGCTCTGGTTAATTTTTGGGTCCTCATGTAATTGTGGTAAATATTGTGTTAGCCTTGCGGACTATTTAGCGCTTTTTCCTGTAGCACACTTTCCAAATCCGCCCCCACCATTGGTACGGCCCTGATGCATGCCCATTCCTTTACCACCGCCAAATGGTATAATTTTGGCAATCTCGTCAGCTTGAGCCTGAGTTATTGTCCCAGCGGTAACTAATTCGGCCAATGGACTGACTTTTTCAGTTTTATTGGCCTCGAAATAAGCTTGACGCTGCTCCTTTGTCATACCTTTGGTTGCTTCCATCTGTGCCTGACGGGCTGTTTGGATTTCAGTCAGTTTGTTTAGAATTGCTGTTGATTGATCACTATTAACAACATTTTTTTCCACCAACCCATTCAGCGCGGTGTTAAGCTGTTCCTGCCTCTGAGCAGCCATTTTAGCTTCAAAAGCGGTCCTAATAGAATCAGCCTGTTCCTGCGTTATAGTACCATCATTAACCAGCTGAGTGAAGACATCAACCCTTGCCGGCTTATTTTGATCGTTGGCTTCCCTTTGAGCTTGGGTCATGTTCTTCATATTTTCTTTCATATCCTTCATTTGTCCCTTCATGTTCTCGCGTTCTGCCGCCAACTCTTTCTCTTTGGCTGTAATTTTATCAGCTTGGTCTTGGGTTATAGTACCAGCTGAAACCAAAGAATCGAGTATGGGTTGTATTAGATCAGAATTCAAACCTCGTATACCTGGTATACTGGGAGCGCTGATAGGGGGTGTAGTATTCGTTGCAGCGCCAGCGCTAGTGTCAGTTGTGGATGCCAAGGCAAAACCGCCGCCGCCTAACAGCAATCCTCCTATCATTAGTCCGCCTATAAACCTTTTCATCGTATCTTTATTACCCATATTTACCCTTCCTTTCTATTTTATAAACCGTGTCTTAACAGGTTTTAGTATGCATCTTAATTATGAAGGGTCTATGAAGAATTAATGAAATTTTGGGGCAGTTTTTTCTTTAGTTAGATTCCGCTTTATCGAGCTCAACCCAGAATTCTACACCATCCAGCGTATTTTGGACACCATAACTATTTTGGTGAAGCTCCATTATAGCTCGAACTATGGAGAGCCCCAGTCCAGTACCCCCATAGGCTCTGGTTCTGGCCTTATCAACTTTGTAAAAGCTGGCAAATATCTTGCTTAGTGATTCATCCGGGATGGGTGCACCGGTATTGGCAACTGATATGCGTACTTTCTCTTCTACAGGTTCCACTCGTATCTCAATTTGCTTACGCTCATTAACATGATCAATGGCATTATTGAGGAAGTTTATTAATATCTGTTCAATTCGTGAGCGATCCGCATCAACGAGGACATGCTCAACTTGGTCCGCCTTTAATAATATTTGTTCTTCTCTAAAGATAAGGTCAAATTTTGCTATTACTTCTTGTACCAAAGATGAAATATCGAACAAATCTTTTTCCAGGGGGAAATAGCCCGCTTCAATCTGGGATAAATCCAAGAGCTGCCTCACCATTTTGTTCATCTTGGCAGCCTCATCCGTTATAACATCGCAATAGAAATTCTTGTTCTCTTCATCTTCTGCGATATTTAATTTTAACCCCTCCGCATAACCCTGAATTAGAGCTATGGGAGTCTTTAATTCGTGAGATACATTGGAAATGAATTGTTTGCGCATTTCATCAACTCGACGCTCATGCTCTATATCTGCTTGTAACTTTTGGTTGGCGGCTTGGAGCTCTGAGATCGATTTATCTAGCTGATCAGACAGGGAATTGATACTTTCACCCAATTCACCAAGTTCGTCCTGACTGGAAGATACATATTTTGCAGTAAAATCGAGTCCAGACATCTTTTGGGCAATATTGTTCAACTCCAAGATGGGCCTGGTAAAGCGCCTGGCAAATAGATAGATAACCAAGCATCCGATTAATATAGTCAAAAGTCCAGTAAATAGGAAAAAGCGGTTGGCAATAGCAGCACTCTCTTGAATTGACACCAACGGTGTACTCAACAATAGATAATCACCGTTATTGAGTTTGGAAACTACATTTATTAATCCGGTTTGTAAATTGGGATCCTGGCTTACGGCTATAACTTTATCCCCGGTTTGCAGTTCTGACAAGTAATTCATAACCAGCGGTATTAACGAGTCACCTATGCGGGTTGGCTTCCTACCCATTCCCATCCCTGGGTAGTCAGCTTTTTCTAATCCGGGGGAATAATATTTCAAGGTCAGATTTTTATCCAGGATAAGAATATCCAATCCTGCGTCCCGCTCTAATTTGTCTATCTCCAAGGCCAGGTCGGCTACGTTGCCATTATATACTTTATTAATATTTTCAGATGTTGTAATGAGTTGCTGCTTGCTCTGATACACATAATATTTTTCCAAATAGCTGGAATTCATCAGCCAAGAAAAACCGACAAAAAACACGATCAGCATACTGACCGTGATGAATAGACGTGTCCTTATAGAGATCTTCATGATGATACCTCGAATCTATAGCCGACTCCCCGAACGGTTTGAATATATTCACCTTTCGGGCCCAATTTTAGCCGAATATTTTTAATGTGGGCATCAACCGTCCTTATATCACCGAAATAGTCATAATTCCAAACTGCATTCAATATCTGCTCACGGCTAAGTGCCCTGCCGGCATGATCTGCCAGATAGAGCAGCAATTCAAATTCTTTAGGGGTAAGATCTATCGATTGACTGTCTATATATACATAATGAGCGCTTTCATCGATTTCTAAACCACCCAAAGAACGTAGAGGAAGGTTTTTGTTTTCTGCTCGTCTTAGCAGGGCTTGGACTCTGGCCACTAGTATCCGGGGGCTGAAAGGTTTGGAAATATATTCGTCAGCGCCCAGGTCAAAACCGAACAATTCATCAGATTCTTCCCCCCGGGCGGTTAACATTATTATCGGCACGATTGAGCTCTTGCGGACTTCTCTGCAAACAGCCCAACCATCATACTCCGGCATCATTACATCTAAAATTAACAGATCAATATTCTGACTGGCGAAAATATTCAGAGCCTGTCGGCCATTCTCAGCCTCAAAGGTAGTATAGCCTTCTTTCTTCAGGAAATCACATACCAGTTTTCTCATGCGTTCTTCATCGTCAGCTACTATTATATTCTTACCCATGAGAAACCCTCCTTCTATGCTAACCTATAACCCTCTAAACCGTTGGAGGTCCTGTACTCCGCTGTCAACTATCTACTATCCACTTAATTGTAATCTATTTAAAATGATAATCCATACATAAAACTGCCTTTACGGTTTTTCTTTCAATGTAACTGCAATATCAAGAGGGTTATTGCTGCGTATTATACCTACGTTAACAATTTGGCCAACCTTCTGTTTGGCGATATAGTCCTGCACCTCTGTACTGCTTTGCACTGGGTTGCCATCCATACTAACCACTACATCCATATTTTTGAGCCCAGCGCTACTTGCTGGACTATTGCTAACTACTTGCTCAATGACAGCTCCCTTGGTATTCGTATCTATCTGTAACTGCGCCGCGATCTCAGCACTCACATCCATCATACTAATTCCCATATAAGGATGAACCACTTTGCCGCTCGTCATGAGTTCCTGCATGATACTCTTGGCAGTGTTTATGGGAATGGCAAATCCGATACCCTGTCCATCTGTGCTGACCGCGGTATTCATGGCAATTACCTGTCCCTGCAAATTTATCAGCGGTCCTCCGCTGTTGCCTGGATTGATGGCCGCATCAGTCTGAATGAGATTTTTATAGTTGCGGTCTTGTATAGTTATGGGTCTACCTTTAGCAGATACTACACCTGTAGTTACAGTATGATCCAGCCCCAATGGATTGCCTATGGCGATAACATAATCTCCGGGACGCATAGCGTCTGAATCTCCCATAGGAATTGTCGCCAGATTAGCTGCGTCTATTTTCAATATCGCCAGATCTAATTCGTAATCTTGTCCAACCACTGAGGCGGTAAATGGACTGTCATGACCCTGCACTGTGACCTTAATATTGCTGGCACCATCGATTACATGCTGGTTGGTAAGTATATAGCCATCGGCATTAATAATGAAACCCGTCCCAGTCGCCTTTTCAGCCTGTTGCGGTACATTGAAACCATAAAATCTCATTATATTGGTCTTGTTGTTAGCAGAGCTGCCAGAGGCTTCAATATAGACCACAGCTGGTCCGACTGATTCAACTATATCGGCGACCCCTCCTGTAGACACGCTAGCGGTTTCACTGGCCAGAGCTACATTGGTCGTTTTACTGGTCAGGCTGTTTTGATTAGTCTGGTAGTTGACAAAATACCATCCGCCTGCCAGAAAACTAAGCAAGGCAACAGCCATAATTTTTAAAAACTGTTTTCTCATATAAACACTCTCCTTTATGTCATTATGGGTATCATCTGTTGTTTCTGGTATTAATATAGCATTGAATTAGGTTATTATTGTGAAGAAAATATGAAGAAAGTATGAATTCTGACTAACAATAAAAGAACCGGTCTTTGAAATGCTCCATTTAAAGTAGACACGGAGCATTTCTCCTTCAACCGGTTCTTCTTAAAAAATATTACCTAATCTTCGTTGTTTGCCTGCCCAAGTAGGTGCAATTAAAGTTTAAAATTCTTATATAGTAGATATCCACCATCAATGTTACTAACCTTGTAGCCAAGCTGACTGAGAATACGACTACCTATATAACTTCTCAAGCCCGAACGGCAGTATACCAGAACTTCTCGATTTTGTGGTATTTCTGCTAAATGTTCACGAATTTCATCAAGTGGAATATTAGTCGCTCCTTCCACCATGCCAGCTTTCACCTCGGTGGATGTTCGCAAGTCAAGTAGAAACGCATTATTGGCAATTTTTGCCGATACTTCATCCCACTGAATAACCTCCAGGTCTTGGTTAATAATATTACCCGCCGCATAACCAACCATATTTATTGGATCTTTAGCTGAAGCAAAAGGCGGTGCATATGCTAACTCGAGTTCCTGCAAGTCAAAAATCGTCATGCCCGCTCTGATTGCGGTTGCCAATACATCAATCCGTTTATCTACGCCCTCATAGCCTACTATCTGAGCTCCTAATATCTTTCCAGATGCAGGACGGAACAGTACCTTAATAGTCATTTCAGCTGCTCCTGGATAATAACTGGCATGTGAACTGGAGACTATATGGCAAACCTGGTAGTCCCACTCCATCTTCTTAAGAGCTTTTTCATTCTTTCCAGTGACTGCTGCAACTAAATTCATAATTTTTACTATAGCTGTCCCTTGTACACCTGAATACTTTATTGAGCGTCCGCAGATATTGTTGGCAACTATCCAGCCCTGGCGATTAGCAGGTCCAGCCATGGGTAATAGGGTCTCATCTGCAGTAATATAATCTGTAACCTGAATAGCGTCACCTGCCGCATAAATTGAGGGATCTGAAGTCTGCAAATAATCATTAACCAGTATGCCCCCGGTGGACCCTATGGCCAAACCGGCATCCTGAGCTAAACTTACTTCCGGTTTTACACCGATACTTAATACTACCATATCGGTCTCCACCATGATTCCATTCGTCAAAACAACTGCCTCTACCCTTTCCTCACCGTCCAAACATACAACCTTTTTTTGAAGACATAGATTAATACCCTGGTGTACTAGGTGATTATGTACTATACCTGCCATTTCTATATCCAGAGACCCCATGACCTGCGGTGACGCTTCCACCAGGGTTACTTCAATTCCTGCTTCATTCAACATATCCGCCATTTCCAGCCCAAGAAAGCCACCTCCAATAACCACTGCTTTACTCGGTTCTACTACCTCCATATAACTTTTAATGATATCGCTGTCTGGCACATTTCTAACCTTAAAGACATTTGGTTTGGATAATCCTGATAACCCTGGTACATAAGGTGATGCTCCCGGGCATAGCACCAGATAATCGTAGTTTTCTATATAGGCCTCGTCTCGTTTAATATCTCGCACTTCTACATATTTTTCGGCAGGCAATATTTTCAAAACCTCGTTGTTAACTCGTACATCAAGGTTGAAGCGGCTCTGCATTGATTTAGGGGTTTGCACCAGGAGTCGATTTCTTTTTTCTATTACCCCGCTCACATAATAAGGAAGACCACAGTTGGCAAAGGAGATATACTCTCCGCGTTCCAATATAATTATTTCTGCGTTTTCATCTAGCCTGCGCAAACGGGCAGCAGCACTTGCTCCTGCCGCTACTCCTCCCACAATGATTATTTTCATAATCCTTTCCCCTCTCTATCTATCCCCAATTTACCGCCTTGGTTCGAATCGGCTGGGCCATCACAGTCTGCTTTTTCAGCTCCTTGGGCTTATGACGACTTTTGGGGCTTCCTATTTCAACCGTTATTGATTTCATACGTGGTGTTTTGCTGCCTCCCTGACGTTTACAATCTATCCCCCACTTCACCTGGCAATATCCAGAATGACAGCAGGAAAGGCAATATTGCGTATGAGTCCTTAATGCACTCATTATTCAAAACTCTCCTCCTTTCTCATCGCTGTAGCTGGCTCTACAAGATCCATGCCTACAGTACCTTAATTAATCGTTACAAATACATAGCAACGGCATTTAGAAAAATCAGCACCACCCGTCTAACGGGTGGTTTGCTCTGAGGCTATAAGCCTCTGTTACCGGCCAGCGCCTAAAGACGCTGGCTTTCACTTCGTTCAAAGCCACTATGCCTTTGTCACTTTTGCTACCCCTGAAGGGGTGTTCGTATTACTTGCTACCCTTAAAAGGGTCCTCGTGTTCCTTTACACTAAGCTTATCCAACATAATGTCATGTTTCTCTTGTTCTTGGATATACTTCGTTATAGTTGCTTCATTCAATCCTACTGTGCTGACATAGTATCCTTCCGCCCAAAAATGTCTATTCCCAAATTTGTATTTAAGATTTGCATGCTTGTCAAAAATCATCAGTGCACTCTTACCTTTCAGATATCCCATAAATGAAGATACACTTATCTTGGGTGGTATACTGACAAGCATGTGAACGTGATCTTTCATCAGGTGCCCTTCTATGATTTCTACACCCTTGTAATTACACAGTTGTCTCAGTATCTGTCCTATACTTTCTCTGTATTGATTGAATATTATTTTTCGTCTATACTTTGGGGTGAACACAATATGGTACTTACACATCCATTTTGTGTGCGCCAATGAATTGCTTTTATTAGCCATTAAATCACCTTCCTCTAATTTTGATAGTAGCTTGAACACCACTATTATATTAGAAAAGGTGGTTTTTTTTGTATAACATCTTGTTACCCACCCGCATAGCAGGTGGTTTTATGTTTCGCACGCTTCGCGTACTCAACTGGCTAAAGCCAACAAATGAAAAACGGGGTGATATAACACCCCGTTTCAGCAATATGTGATTATTTAATCTGGTACTAAATTGGAAGTATGCAGTTGGAATCCATTTTGTAGTAAGCCGCCAGTTCTGATGCGGTGGGGAGATCCGCTTACCTTTCTTTAACTAGTTCGCCTTACTTGAATTCAAATCCCAGAATGTTGTTCGGATCAACTCTCTTAATTGCTGCCAATTCCTCCTCAGTGGGGGGATCCATAGTCGGCACTGAGGTTTGATCAATGGTCCATCCAGTGTTGGCTTTGACTTCATCCAGAGTTGTATAGGGGAATACACAATCTACTTTAAGGAGTTTTTCACCGGCCGGCTTTCTGAAGATACAGAGCGGTGTTATTACGGTAAACTCTTTATCCAACGCTGGCATGGTAGTTGCGAAATCCACATGTTCAACAAATGTTTTTTTGTCATGCTGGGTTTTCCAGATGGTGGTTTTAGGGGTAACCGGAGTTAAGGTAGCACTCCCTGCACCACCCGGGCCTCTTAGTTTCGGATGTTCATAGTCCCCACCCAGATACGACATCGCAATTCTGCCTGCTTGGTCCATCTGTAAACATGAGAGGAAGGCAATGTCTCCTTTGCCGGAGCAGAATAGGTCGAAAATCTCATCCAAGCCAAAAGTGGCCACTGAACCGGTATAAGTGTTTTCCGTAAGGGTCGAGGCAACCTGTGGAGCCCTGGTCCAATCATGGTCAACCCCATCACTTAAAGTAACATAAGTAAAATCTTTGCCTAATGCCTTGGCAGCTTTCATAGCCACCATAGGGGTGGAAGAAGCAAGGCCATGAAATACTATCATTCCGTCTTTAATTTCTCTAATAATAGCCGTAGCCATCATTTCTGCTTTACCATATTCCATTTTTATAGCCTCCCTTCCAGCATCATATCGGCGAATTTTCCCAATTCATCGTTTTTAACGGCCTTCTGGTAAGCTTTATGCTTATCCCATTCCACGACCTGGTATTCAGGATAACATATGCCCGGTTTGGCACCGCCGGGCAGTTCTACAACTGCTTCGACCAGGAAGTGAGGAATCGCAGTGAGTTTTGGTTCTTCCTGCATTCTGTAGGTTCCAACGATACGTTCGGTGGTGATAATAGTTTTTTTGGCAGCTCTGGCCATTAATCCGTCTTGATAACTAGGACCCAGTATCCGGCAGTTTCCATAAATATCGGCTTCCTGAACATGAATTATGGCATAATCGGGTACCAGGGCATTCACTACCACGGTTTCAGATCCATCAAAGGGGCTTTTCATAATCGAGAAGAACTCGGGGCGAATACCTACTAAATCACTTCCCCACATTCCACCAACCGGCATAAAAGGAATTCCATAAGCTCCCGCACGGAGAGCATGAATCATAGCGGTTCAAGAGCCTTCAATCGCTTTGATCTTGCCTTCTCCTTCCATACCCTTGCGCATTCCTGGGGACAGCCCGGCTTCATTTTCCAAGCCGGAAAAGCCGAAGTAGGAAGTGTCTGCCTGCATGTTTGCTAAAATAATGTCTGTCGCCAGACCTGGTGCTGCTCCACAAACCTTAAGATTTTTCACCGGCTTCTTGGATAATGCCAGTGAAAATAGGGTGGGAGTACGATGCATTGCATTGCCGCCGATAGCTATCAACATATTGTCTTTGATTAAATCGGTGGCTTGGGAAAGAGACATCAACTTGCTTTTCATATGGTTATCCTCCTTTTCCTTTATTAAAACTTGAATCACTCTTTGGATTACTTTAACCATTTGCATTAGACCTAATCACATTTCTCTTTCTGGCTGCCGAAGAATACCAAAGCTACAATCAGAGTCACCAGGCACAGTACAAAAGCTGACTTAAAACCCGAAGTAGCTATAATCTTGTCAACAACTGGGGCTTTAGCAATAATGCTCGCCATTACCTGCTGGTAAATAGCCCCACCGCCAAATACGAATACGTTTAAGAAACCTACTGCAGTTCCTGCCATCCTCAAATCAATATTTTCTTTGAGGTTAGCGTACATTATTACAAAGAATCCGCCAAAAAATCCATATATAAACATAAGAACTCTAATGAAACCAAGCGACATTGAATCAATCATAAACACCAAGGGAATCCAGGTCAGGATGTTCAAAACGACCCCAATCATTACCACTTTTTTCTTGGATTTAATCAACTTGTCAGCAACGACTCCGGCTATAGGGCATCCGAAAATCATGCCAATGGGAATCAACATAAGAATATTGGCTGCTTGAGCTTTGCTTAAATGATATACATTCATTAGATAAGGTCCAGCCCACAGGCCCTGAAATCCCATAATAGTACCATACAATACGAAGAACATTACGGCTATAGTCCAGAAGTTATAATTTTTAACTAGTATACCCAGGCTTTCCCCTATGCCTAATGGAGTCGAGCTTGTTACAGTTATGCCCTGAATATCATTGATATTAGCTCCACCCACATCTTCGGGCTTATTACGCAAAAACATAAACAGTAAAACAGCAACTACCAGTGAGACAATACCTACTGAAGTCATAGAACTTCTCCAACCAATAGCAGCAATCAAAGCTACCAGTGGAGCAGAGGAAGCTAAGGAACCGGCATTACCTACTGCCAACAAAACTCCAGAATAAGTAGCAAACTCATCCTTTTTAAACCAATCAGCCAGGAAGCGCATAGCCGGTACATATACAAAGCCGACCCCCAATCCTACCAAGAATCTGGCTACCAGAGCTGTATTGAAGGTATTGGACATACCGAACATAATTGCGCCTAAGCCAGCAACTACTACGAACAAAGACATGGTATTTCTAATGCCCCATTTATCAGCTAAAATTCCGGCCGGTAACTGACCGATAGCATAGGCATAGAAATACATCGAACCAAAAAGCCCAATCGCGGTGGGTGCAATCCCAAATGCCCCTGTTAAATCGGTAGCCATTACTGCCGTTGAGGTACGATGGAAATAGACTAGAAAATATGCCAGGGCAACCAATGCATATATTACATAACGATACGACAAGGTTTTCCGGATCATTGCCTGAGTCATTTCTTTGACTTGTGCCATTGAGGTATACCTCCTATATCATATTTTTTCATGATTGGGTCAGGTAACCAGGAGGGGCTCTCACTCCCCTCACTGGCATTAGCAACAATCCAGACTTCATCTCCTGCTTTGTTTATCATTTGTATTATTATTTCGACTTGGAGCGATGCCCTTTACCTGCCCGATTTTAGATAAAGAAGTCTATTTTTTACGTAATGATCCGGTTACATCTATTTCTCTAAGGTTGGCCAATTCTAATTCAGTTGGTTCCGGCACGAGTTTCACCTGCGGAGATATTTTTAAATCCCAGCCGGTGTTCTCTTTTATTTCGTCAATACTGGAAAATGAAAAATAGGCATCCAGGTAAAACTCCTTGGTAACCGGGTCTGGCCTTAATATACCCAGAGTAGTAATTATGGCCGAAGGGCCTCCCCCTACGAAATTGTATTTTTCCCGATCGTTGCCACCGTTTATATAACCTGGAGAAGATATATAGTCTACTTTATCGGCAAATCTTTTTTTGTCGTGGTTAGCCATAATAACATAACTCTTAGCGCCAACGGCAATTTCATTGGCTCCGCCACTCCCATTGAGGCGAACCTTAGGCAGAACATATCTTCCTGCTGACCAGGGGGTTTCTTCGGCCCAGATGCCGGTAGTATTAACATTACCGAATTTGTCTATCTGAGCAGCACCGATCACCGCATTATCAACTCTCCCGGAGGCAACCATACATCCCAGAGCGTCTATAGCGTTGGTGAAACTGGTGGCATTAGCAGAAATACGGTTGTCCTCAATGCCCCAGGGAAGTCCTCCTACCGGCGTGGATCCAAAGACACCACCTTCAGTAAATGCAATTAGATTGGGAGCATGATTTTTCTGAGCCCAGAAGCCTGCCAGCATGCTGAGGCCCACTCCGAATATGGCTAGTTCGCCATCTTTAAATTCTCTGCCGGTTGCAATGGCCATCATTTCTTGTCTTGTATATTCCATTTTATTACCTCCCCTCTTCCATCAACTGTTTGATTTCGGCATCAGTTTTTATCCATTGGCGATAGGGGTCCATGAGATGAGTTGTGGGGTTAGTACAGAGCTCTGCAACTTTGTCTCTGCCTATCACATCCAGATATTCATCAACTGTGGTATAACTATCCACATATTTTTTGCGGTATTCTTCATAACCTTCGTCAGTCTTCATGGCGGCGTTCATAGCAAACATTTCTTTTTCGTCGGAGTCATAAACACCGGTTGAACATGCGGGCCATGCCCCCATAGGCCAATACACCACAGCATCAACGACTACATCCGGAATTCTGACCAGGTTGGGATATTGGCGCATACAATCGGTATCTACAATAAAGTCAGCTTGCAGAACTACTTTTTTCGCTGCACGCGACAGTTCATAACGACTCCATTCGGTTCCTAACATGATGGCATTACCATATATATCAGCCATGGTGACATGAATTGCAGCTAGATCCGGTTTTAGAACGGTAAAAACTCCAACCTGTTTACCCGTAAAAGGATCAGTAATTTTAGGTATTTTAGTAGTGCATGGGTATTCATCCGGTCTTTCCGCACAACACCATTCTTCATCAGAGCCAACATTGATGGTTGCTGGAACAAACGGCCAGTTCAGAGCGCCGCCCAGTAATCGCAGGGGTATTGAACCATTGGAATAGTCTTCTAAAATGGTCTTTCCCGTTTCAACCGCTCTCTTGAGACCATTGGCAAAACCATATACCTCTAAACCGGCAAATCCTACTTCCATTTTTTTAATTGCCCCTGCAGCTGCCATAAGATTGGTCTGCTGTGTATTACAGTTTGAAATTACATCCAGGTTTTTTCTGCCCTGTTTAATCATTTCCCTACCAAAAGCAATAGAATCGGTTCCAACCGGAAGAGCTCCACCATGAGCATATTGCATGCCGTCCCAGGTGTATTTGGCAACTGCTTCTTGCATTGATATAAGCTTGTTACGCAATTAAGTTCCCTCCTTGTTTTGTATTTTTTACTGGATTGTTACAAAATGTTATTGTCTATTTGCTTACTTGAAGTTAAAATCAAACATGTATATTTTCTTTGGGACTGTTTGTTGGCAGCAGACAGTCTTTTTTTTCACCTCCTTGTAATTTCTCCTACAACCCTGTTGTCATCTCTATTGCATTTCACTCGTTATTGACGTGGTTGAAATGGGTTGCAGAATGCTTGGCAAGAACCAGCTTGCCATCTGTATAACAACCATTCCATCGTAGCGGACGGTTCATACCTTATTTAGACCATTGACCCGGTCAATAAATTGGCCGGACTAGTTAGCAGTCGGTTTAGGCCCATCTCCTTAGCCGTAAATCCCAACCCTAAGCCCAATAACTGGGTAAAATATATTATAGGCAAATTGTAAGAAGTACCACGATCAGCCTCTATGGCTCTCTGCCTGGTATCCAAATTGGCCTGGCACATTGGGCAGGCCACCACAATAGCTTGCGCTCCTGCCTGGCGGGCCGCCTCCAATACCTGCCCCCCCAGATCGACCACAATCTCTGTGGCTGATGCCGCAAAACCGCCTCCACAGCATTCTGCCTTATGAGACCAATTGACCGTTTCGGCTCCTAGTATTTTGAGCAGATTATCTAAGGATACCGGCTGCTCAGGGTCATCAAATTGAACCACTGCCTTGGGCCTGGTAATCAGGCAGCCGTAATAGGCAGCTAGTTTCAAACCCTTAAGTGGTTTAACCACCTGTTTTTGAATCTGCTCTAAACCAATCTGCTCTATCATCAGTTGGAGAAGATGGGTAACGTGCACTTCTTTAGCACCAGTAAGAGAAATACCAGTCATTTTTTCCATTTCGTTTTGCATGGACGGTTTCTTCAATTCCCCGGATGCAGTTTTAAGGCGGCTGAAACAACCGGCACAGGGCGTAGTTACCTGATTAAGCTTCATATCATCGACCTGGGCTAGATTGCGCCCGCTTAAACCAATTGATAAATGGTGGTCCAGGCTGTGGGCGGCAGTCGCTCCACAACAATTCCAATCTGCGATCTCATGCAGCTGTATACCTAAGCGTTCACAAACCAGTCGCGTCGAGATGTCATATTCATGAGCTATTGAATGCAGGGAACATCCTGGGTAATAGGCGATATCCATCAAATTATCCCTCCTTGTGGACTGGAGTCCGGGTAAACAAGCGACGTACCTGATTTATGTCTTTTACTCGGGGTGAAAAAGGATTCAACTTGCCTTTGAAAAACATCCGGCGTCCCAAATCAGCGTCTTGTAAATACTGTTTAGAGCGCAGATTATATTTAACTAAAAGAGGTGTTTCTGCCACTTTACCTGTCTTCTTAATCGACTCTAACATTAGCTCATGGAATAATTGCACGTTGGGTCGCGGAGCTTTCACACCTTGGTGATAAGCTTTTTCCCTCATGTAGTCCATGATGCGGGGTATATTTATTTGTGACGGGCAGCGATCTACGCACAAATGACAGGCAACGCATGTCCATAATGCATCCATATTCATCAAAGTTTCCTCGGCCCCCATTTTAACGAGTTGCACAATTTTCCGGGGAGTGTAATCAAAAATATGGGCATTAGAACATCCGCCGGTACACTTGCCGCATTCCAGGCATAACTCCACATCTGTATCACAAGATTCCTTTATTTCCTGCTGAAGGGAGCTGTTCAGGTTATTTAGGCGCATTGGTCTATAGAAGTCGACTGGCATTTAATCTCCTCCCTGCGGGTCCCGGTTAAATAAGGCGATAACCTCTGCAGCTGCTGCGGCACCTTGATATTGGGCCCCTTGAGTCTCAACCGCAAAACCGCAGGCTCCGGCAAAAAACACTCTATCACCTGCTTTTACAGGATTAAATATTTCATGTTCCAAGAAACCATACTCATCAGTAACAGCCCCAAACATTAAGGCTAATTCCTTGGTACCCGCGCTGGGAATAATAGCAGCCGCCAGTACAATCATATCAACCTCTACCTCAATAGGGACTCCCATTAAGGTATCTTCCGCCCTTACAATCAATTTGCCATTCTCCGGCAAAACCTTAGAGGGACGCCCTCTAACATAACGAACATGTTTAGTCTCAATAACTGAGCGGGTGAATTCCTCATAATCTTTGCCGGCAGCCCGGTAATCCATATAGAATACATAAGCCTTGGCTTCCGGGAACATATCCTTTACAATTCCCGCCTGTTTAGCAGTATACATGCAGCATATTTTAGAGCAATAAGGTTTTCCCTTGGAACGGTCCCGCGAGCCTACACATTTGAAAAAGGCAACCGACTTAGGCGGTATCTCTTCACTCTGACCGGAACCCCATTTTTTCAATTTAGCCTCAAATTCTAGAGAGTTCACTACATTGGGATAGATTCCATAGCCATATTCTCCATATACAGAGGCGTCAAAAAGTTCAAACCCGGTGGCCAGAACCACTGCGTCAACGCGGATCTGCCTTATATCTCCCTGATTCATACCCTGTAGATCGACAATATAGATTTTATCTTCTCTCCTGGCATTTGTTATCGACATGCCGGTCAGAACCATTATCTGCGGGCACTGCTGTATTTGCTGCAGTTTGTTGTTTAACAAGGCCTGGGGGTCTTCCCAGCGGGGAAAGCTGCTATATAGTTGTCCCAAAACTCCCCCCAAAACCGCCTGCTTTTCCACCAAAATTACTTTGTATCCTGCCTGGCCTATTTTTAAGGCAGCCTCCATCCCGGCTAAGCCTCCTCCAACTACCAGCGTGGTTTCAGCCTTGTCCATCATAAACTTGACTCTCCCCTCTCCAATCCCAATCTGCTTATTATTCCGTCCAGAGGAACCGTATTTGCTTCAAATCCCAACTTTTTTAAGGGTACTCCGAGGGCTATCCCTATTAACTGAGAAATATCTATGACGGGGATATTGAATTCTTCCTCATAGCGTTTGGCAAGGTTAGGTTGTTCACGATCCAATCCCACGTTACAACCCGGACAGCAAGTTGTCATCAATTCCACACCTGCCTCCTTGGCACTCTTGAACTTCTTATACAAGTGTGGTTGTACCATTACTTCTTTATGAGTGATACCTCGTCCTACCGAATACCCGCAGCAAAGTTGTCTCTCTTTATAGAAAACTGGAGTTCCACCTATTGCTTCAATAATCTCTTCGTGAAATGTTGGGTAACCGCCATCGTCTAAAATATGATATTGCTGGGCTAGATAGTGACATCCATAATGAACCCCTACCTTAAGACCCTGCAGTGGATTCACCACCTTGGCGGCGATCTCATCCTTCAGCCGGTACCAGAGTTCTTGAACGTGATGGAT
Source organism: Syntrophomonadaceae bacterium (assembly GCA_963665865.2). GTDB lineage: Bacteria > Bacillota > Syntrophomonadia > Syntrophomonadales > Syntrophomonadaceae > PHAA01. The sequence goes on from CAXXWF010000001.1 coordinate 1,883,806, forward strand.
TTCCGTTTTACCCTCGTATTTATATCCCTGTTTCGCGATTACGTCATTAGCCATCTGCATATAGGCGGGATTATGTTTCATAATGTGGGTTAGTTCTCGGTTATACCCATAGCAGCCATTGCAAAACACATAGGTATTCAGATTTTGTTTTTCGACTATAGCCAGGTTGCGGGCGGTTACAGCCAGCGATACTTCAGGCTTGTAAGCCGAACAGGTTAGCAGATAGCCTGAACAGCAAGTCTGATCTGGATCCATGACTATATTGACTCCTAATTTGTTCATAACTTCTTTGATGGCATTTTCTGTCCCTGGATATTCCATACTGCCGGTACAGCTGCGGAATAGGAAAATAGACTCCGGTACCTCAGGGAAAAGTTCTTCAGGAGATACTACCCGTTGTTCAGTCACTGATAATCCTCCCCTCGGTATATTTCAAGCTAACCGGTTTCTCAGCCTCATCACTCGTACTATTCAGGTATTCAGTCGCTCCGGTAAGATCAAAAAGCTCTTTATACTCAGCTTTAGCCTTTTCTGATATTTCCGGCCACGGTGTGGCCCCCAGATTGCTGCGATATCTCTTTATCTTTTCACGCCCCTTCTCGGAAGGGGCAAAAGTCAAGCCATCTTCACGCGCTCTTAGAGCAAAGCGCTTAAATGGCATAATATATTTAAGTCCATAATTATTTTCGACCGCCCGGTAGCGGAGCTGCATCATCAACAGGGGGAATTGAATATCGTTAGGACAAACAGTCGCGCATCCCGCACACCAGAAACAACGCCAGATTTCCTCGCTATTTAGCCAACGCTCTGCATCCCCGCTCAAAACATCACTGATTATCTGGCGAGGATTATAGGATGGACTTAAACTGGCAGCCGGACAATTTCCCACACATTTGCCACAGGCTAGACAAGTCTCCAGGTTCTCCACCAGATTATAAGTATCAACCTGTTTATATAGTCCATTTACTTTATCTTTATATTTCTCTCTAGGCACTTCATGAACATCTCCCTCAAAAAGAGTTTTGGTCAACTGCTAATTATTATACCCTGTTCACAGATTACTGCTGATCATGTGCTAATCTGAACTATTTATATGCAAGTCATATGCCAACTATCAGTAATACCAGGTATCCCGACTTTATGTGGTTTTCAATATAATATTTAAGCTATTTCATAAAAAAGCGTCAGTTTATTAAAAATATTGTTCAATAAACTGACGCTTTTTATAATGTTATGACAGTAAGCGGGTTTAGGCTTTAGTCTAGATTGACATGATTATCTTCAATACCAAGAGCTTTTATTTTATAGTACAGGGTGCTGCGGGGAATGCCCAGCATCTTGGCGGCACTACTCTTATTATGATAGCAGTCACGGAGTGCATTGAGAATGACCTCACGTTCCCGCTGTTCGACTAAATGGTCGAGATTATCGTTGTTTAATTCTGAACTACCTTGATGATATGCTTGTGAAGATATTTCTTTATGAGCAGTTAGCAGATCCAGAACCCCGACTTCGGCCAATGATTGAGTGGTAATAAGATCGCCTTCCATTAATATAACAATATTTTCCAGCATATTTTGCAGCTGACGCACATTGCCGGGCCAATCATATTTCATTAATAAATCCATAACTTCATTATCGACACCTTTGATATCGCAATCATACACGCGGTTCAATTTCCGCAAAAACTTCTCTATTAAGCCAGGTAAATCACACCTGCGCATTTCAAGTGCTGGAATCTCCAGAATGACCACGTTTAAACGGTAATATAAATCTTCTCTGAATTTTCCTTCGGCCACCAGTTTGGAAATATCCCGATTGGTAGCAGCTATGAGACGGACATCTACCTCTATGGGATTAGTTCCCCCCACCCGATAAAATCTGCGTTCCTGAATAACCCGCAATAATTTGGCCTGCATATCCATCGGCAGTTCGCCCACCTCATCCAGGAAAATGGTCCCGCCATTGGCCATTTCAAACTTTCCTGGTTTGCCGGAACGGTTCCCCCCGGTAAAAGAGCCGGCTTCATATCCGAACATTTCACTTTCAAATAGTGTTTCCGGAATTGCACTGCAGTTAACTTCGATTAGCCGTTTGTTGGCACGCTTGCTATTACGACAAATGATATTTGCGAGCAATTCCTTGCCGGTACCGCTCTGGCCCTGAATCATGACGGTTGCATCAGTTTTACCAACCCGGCTGGCCTGATCCAGCACCCTTTGCGTTTTAGGATCAACTGTATAAAAAAGAAAATCCTCAGGTTTTTCTTTGCTGGTCATCAGTTTCTCCAGGTTTTTCACTCGGTTGTTGGCTTCTTCCAATTTATCAATCAATATTTTCATATGGCTGACATCTACAGTGGTACACACAGCACCAATAGTAAAGCCGCTGTGCGTAACCACGGGAATTGCATGACGAACTACATGAACCCCATCTCTTAACTCACCCATCACATTGCGAAAAGGCTTGGATGTTTTGATAGCTTGTAATGGTAAATCCCCAGGTAAGAAGTCATTCAATTTCTTGCCGACAATATCTGCACCTTTGATGCCAAAAAGTCTTTCCGCACCATGATTCCAAAAGCTGACCAGACCATCACAATCGATCACCTGAATAGCTTCAGCTATATTTTCCATAACGGCGCACAATTGTTCGCCCTGTCTTTCCAGCTTGGTTGAGAAACCGTTGCACACATCTTTAGCAGTAAGTATGCCCACCATCTTGCCTTCGTGACCAACTACCGGCAAGCGCCCTATGTGGTGTTTACGCATTACATCGCGGGCTTTGGCCAAATCCTCATCAGGATACGTTGTTATGATATCAAGACAACTAATCTCCTTAACGGGAAGATGTTTGGAAAAACCATTGGCCATACAGCTAACCAAGTGCTCTTTGGTTACCATGCCCAGCATATTATGAGATTCATCCATTACCAGGACTTCTTCCCAACTGTTCATCAACATCAGGTCAACCACCTCTGCAAGGGGCATTGATTGATCAACCTGACCATAATTTCGAGTCATCGCTTCTGCTACCTTGGGATCACTTATCCACATATCATTCATAAGTTCTCACCGCGATCCTTTTGTCTTCTTCGACATTATTCTTATTTTAATAATAGACCACCAGGCGTCAGCTTGTCAAAAATGGACTCTGATGAAATTTTATAATAATCCTCTATTCGGTAGCTTGATCAGTGATTAATTTCTCCCCCACTGTATTTTCCGAATATATTATTCTGCCGGGAGCAGCCAAGGCCAAATGCTTCGCGGCCATAATATCCATAATCTGATAATTGATTTGCTCTTTTACGGCTAGATATTCCTCCCAATTAGTAGTATTGGTAAAAAAGTATAATAAAATATCGAGACTGTTTACATTGATAGTCTCCAGGTAAACCAAAATAGTTTGCGGATGGATCGCTGGGTTGCTTTTCAGAACAGCCCGTATTTCCGCAATAAATTCCTCTATTTTACCTCTAGGGCCTGCATAATCTATACTCAAAGTAAATCTAATCTGGCGTTTGCCCATACGCGAAAGGTTAGTAATAGGATTATTAGCAAGGTTGGAATTGGGGACAGTGACCAGCGCTTGAGTAAATGTCCGGAAGCGGGTACTGCGAAAAGAGATTTCTTCTACCGTTCCTTCTACATCAGAGGTCTGTATCCAGTCTCCGATGGAGAAAGGTTTTTCCATAATGATTACTATGCCGCCGAATATGTTGGCCAAGGCGTCTTTAGCAGCGAGAGCAAAGGCTAGCCCACCCAAACCCAGTCCGGCAATAAATCCATTCACATCATAATCCCATTCGTGAGCAATTAGGACGATAGCCAAGGCGACAATTATGAATTTTACAACATTTAAGAAAAATACCACTAAAATACTGTCCAAATGGAGTTTTTGCTTAAATTCATCCGATAGAACTGAATCGGTTCCTGCGATACCACTGGCCCCCCAGGCTATGATTATAATCACCAGGGATCGAAAAAACCGCGACACCAGCAAATCCTGACCATTAAAAAGAGGTAAATACATCAAAGCTGTATATACTCCTAAAACCAATATCAAAACACGGATTGGTTTAACAAAAGCCATAACTAGTTTAGTATCGATTTTGGCATTAGTTTGAGATGTATACCGCCCTATGAGGGGCAGCAGATATCGCCCCAAAATTTTTTCCAGTAACCAGAATCCCAGAAATATGAGCAAGGGTATGCCTATGCTTTGAAACAGCGGATTGCTTATGACATTAATATAATCGAATCCTAGATACCATCGACCAATCATAGTTTTCCCCCCTGATGTAACAATAGCCAAATTACTACTTTATCAAAAAGTGGGTTTTCACCCTCTCAGACCGTCAAAAAAGGCTAATAGCTGCGTTAATTCGGAATCCCAGTTCAATCGACGTACCTCGTGTACGCCTCAATCACTGGACTTCCTATTGCCTTGCTCTTAACCTTTTTTGCTCGCTCTCTTGTATCTCTATTTTTCTTTTTCTTCTCTATCCTGCTTGGCTTTGGCAATAATCTTATCGGCATCCTGTGCCGGGACCTCTTCATAATGATCCATTTCCATCCGGAATTTTCCCCGACCCTGGGTAATCGATTTAAGATCTATGGTATACCGACTCATTTCCGCCAGTGGCACCTGGGCCTTTACGATTTGTCTCTTGCCAGCCGGTTCCATCCCCATCACTCGGCCCCGCTTGCTGTTCAAATCACCAATGATATCTCCCATATAGGCATCGGGAATCTCAACTTCCACATTCACAATGGGCTCCAGAAGCACTGGTTTGGCAGTCTCAATCCCCTTCTTGAAAGCCAATTTGGCTGCCATTTTGAAAGCCATTTCCGAGGAGTCAACCGAATGATAAGAACCATCATACAGAGTGGCCTTAATTCTGGTCACCGGATAACCAGCTAAAACTCCTTCATCAAGTGCTTCTAAAAGTCCTTTTTCAACCGCGGGAAAGTAGTTGCGCGGAACTGATCCGCCAAATACGTTTTCTTCAAATTTAAATTCTTCCTCGTCATTGGGCTCGAACTTGATCCAGACATGGCCATATTGGCCGTGTCCGCCGCTTTGCTTCTTGTGTTTACCTTCGACCTGCACCATTGTCTTAATGGTTTCCCGATAGGGAATGCGCATGTCCTTACTGATAACATCCACTCCAAATTTACGGGACAGCTTTTCCGTTATGATGTCCATATGAGTATCGCCCATAGTTCTCATTATAGTCTGGTGGGTTTCTCTATTTTTCTCTACCGTTATAGTAGGATCTTCTTCCATTAACCTTTGCAGAGCTCCGCTGAGCTTGTCTTCGTCACCCTTACTCTTGGGCTCAATCGCCATACTTAGCGTGGGTTTAGGGAATTCAATGGGTTCAATCAGCACCGGATTGGATTTTACGGTGAGAGTATCCGATGTATTAGTAACCGCCAGTTTAGCCACTGCCGCGATGTCACCAGCATTCAATTCTGGAACCGCGGCCTGTTCCTTACCAGTCATCACTAGCAGCTGGGTAATTTTTTCTTCTTTTTCTTTGGTGGCATTGTAAATTACACTATCTGCCTTCATTTTGCCAGTAAATATGCGGAACATCGTTAAACGCCCAATATACGGATCGGCAATAGTTTTAAATACCTGCGCACTGAAAGGCAGTTTTTCTATATCCTTTCCCTTTACCAGGCGATTGCGATCAGGAGTAGGTGAACATTCAACCATGAAGTCCATAAGGGGCTGCACCGCCATGTTTTTCAGGGTTGATCCGCAGAACACAAACACGGTGGATCCTGAAGAAGCCGCTTCTTTGACTCCCAACTGCACTTCAGCATCACTCAATTCTTCACCATCCAGATAGCGAGACAGCAGATCGTCATTAGCTTCAGCGGCTGCTTCAATTATTTCCATTTTGTACATCTCTACATCGTCCATCATCTCCGCTGGTATCTCGGCTTCAGTCATTTTGCCCGTTCCGGTTTCAAACAGATAAGCCTTCATCTTGAGCAGGTCGACTACCCCTTTGAAGTTGTCCTCGGCTCCGATAGGCAGCTGCAAGGGAACAACATTATCAGCAAAGGTAGCCTTTATTTGGGCCAATACTTTGTAGAAATCAGCATTTTCACGATCCATTTTATTAATAAAGGCAAGCTTCGGAATATCAGGATTCTCTTCCCATATTATCTGGGTCTGAACTTCAACTCCAGCGGTAGCAGAGAACATCAACAACATACTATCCACCACCTGGAGAGCACCGACCACTTCAAAATAAAAGTCCGCATAACCGGGAGTATCAAGCACGTTAATCTTGCAGTTTTTATGTTCACAGGGAACAATAGCCGTACTAATGGTTATTTTCTTCTTAACTTCTTCCGGGAGGAAGTCGGCTACCGTATTACCGTCATCCACCTTTCCCATCCTCTTGATCACGCCGGTATTATATATCATGGCTTCAGCCAGTGATGTCTTTCCGGTGCCTCCATGACCCACGAGGGCAATATTGCGAATTCCGTTAGTAGGGTAAACCTTCATCCTTTAACCTCCTCAAATTTTTCTGCGACTGTAAAAATGGTACTATACTTTGAAGGAACTAGCAAAACAAATCTCATTCAACTGCCTTTGTTCTTGAACCCAATCAATTTCCAATATAGAACTCCTGCTACCACTAGAAATAATATCATCTGATAATAGATAATACCTTTATAGGCATCAACTAGAATAGTATAAGCTATACCCAATCCCACCGGGAAAACTATGGATTGGAGTATAGGTTTAGGCGGGTAATCAGAATCATGCCGCCTTTTCTGTATATAAGACCAATTAAACACCAGAAGAAAAGCCAGGATGTTGACTGCCATACTGACGAATGTAATGATTAATCACCTCGCAGCAGGGAGTCCAGATATGTATTCGATATTTTACGGTATCTTTCCATCAACTTATAATCTGTCAAATCCAAATGAATGGGAGTGATGCTTATATAACCCTGCTCGACAGCATAAACATCGCTGTCCTCATGCTGTTCTTCCACGAGAACGCCACCCCCCAGCCAGTAGTAAGTATTTCCCCGTGGATCCCGCCGTTCTTCAAAGAGATTGTCATAATTCCTCAATCCCAGTTTGGTAATTCGTACTCCCTTAATCTCATCCGGTATTAAAAGAGGAATATTAATATTTAACAAGGTTGTTTTCTCTATTCCCTGTGGCATTACCGCCTCTATAACCCGACGGGTAAATTGAGCCGAAAAGTCAAAATCGACATCGTCACGATTAGAATTCAAGGATACTGAAATAGAGGGGCAACCCATAATTACACCTTCGGCTGCAGCAGAAACGGTGCCTGAATACAGCACATCAGTGCCTAAATTGGAACCGTGATTTATACCTGAAACCACCAAATCAATTTTTTCATTAATCAATTTGCTTATTGCCAATTTGACACAATCTACCGGGGTTCCACCTACCAGCCACCCTTGCTTGATACCCGGTATTTTGGTTGCAACTGCTTTAATAGGATCAAAGACGGTTATGCCATGACCGGTTCCACTTCTTTCGCTATCTGGAGCAGCGACGTAAATCTCAGCCATGGTATTCAACTCATTAATTAAAGCATGAATGCCTTTAGCATTGATTCCATCGTCATTAGTAAGCAGAATTCTCATTCAAATGAGACCTCCCGCGGCAATAGCTTAAAGTGGTTAAGGGGCCAATATATGGCCAGAGCCTTCCCCATGAGCCGGTCCTCGGTTAACCAGGCATTCCATTCATGGCTGTCATAGCTGTTGTTACGATTGTCACCTAAAACCAGAAGACTATTGGCTGGTACTACTACTGGTCCGAACGTATAATCCAGAGGGTCGGTAACATAGGGCTCCACAAGCGCCCGACCATTGATATACACCTTTTGGTTTTTCATCTCTACGGTCTCCCCGGGCAATCCAATTACCCTTTTCAAATAGGGAGTGGGAGAATTTATAGTCGCAGGAGGTTGAAACATAACCACATCCCCGCGCTGCGGTTCCTTAAAGCGATATATAAACCGATTTACCCAGACCCGATCATTCAACTGCACCGTTTGCAGCATTGAACCAGTAGGAATTTCCCTGCCTTCAATTACGTAATTTCTTAAGATCATAGCTAAGACAAATGCAATAATGATTACACTAATGGTTTCCTTAAGAAACTCTTTTACCTCTTTACTCATAAGCCACCTCTAATTTCTATTAATCAAAATTCGTAGACATTAATAGTCATTTGATTTTTTTCCTTATCTTTTGTAATACCAAACATTATCTTTTTTCCCTTAAGATTCTTATTTAAAAAATCAACGACCCTTATTAGCTCGTCATTGGCTGAAAAGCTTTTATGGGCAATGAGTTCAAGTTTTCCGCTGTCTTCTTCCAAAAGGGCCATTCCCCTTTCCACATTTATATATTCTAAATTAAGCATCTTTTATTTACAAGGCATCCTGCCATGGATAGCTAACTAAATCAAACCAATATACTTATGTAACTGCGGTATTATGCGGACATCCTGGATATCTTCGAGGCATATTTTCTGCAGGTTTAATATTATTTCCATATCCGGAGGAGCAATGTCGCCGATGGGAGTAACCGGTTGCAGTATAAGCGGGATATATGGATTTACAGCCGCTAAGATCTTAACAGCCTCCTTGACCTCCACCTCTCTGACCTTGGTATCTACTACAATTTTAGTATAGAGAGGTTTGTTTACAGCCCTAACTAGAAACTGGCTATGCTTTGACCAGTTATCCTCCCCGGTGGCTGAGGGCAGTTTGAAGTCCATGCTGATCATATCGAGACCAGGCAAACAAGTATCCAGTTGTTCATAAAGCAGGCCGTTGGTCTCCAGCATGAAATTGTAGCCCTGGGGTTTGAGTCTGCTCCCTAGTTCACTAATGAAATCTGCCCAGAGGAGCGGTTCGCCGCCGGTAAGACTAATCCATTTTGAACTGTAGTAACTTAGCAGCCCTACAATTTGATCCACTGACAACGGGTTGGGCACATTTTGCCATAAATCTCCCCTGCCCGTAGTATGGCTAATCCGACAGTAAGGCTGGGCTTCAATACTGCTTTCCGTATCGCAATATGAACAGCGCAGATTGCAGCCAGAAAAGCGCAGAAATATCTGTCTGCTGCCAACCAGCAGACCTTCACCCTGAACACTTTCCATAATTTCTGCTAATCTAGCTTTCAACTACGATCCCCCTGACCTTGCAGCGGGCTTCATATATTCTCTCCAGTTCCGTTTTGTAACGGAGCATAACATTTTCGGCAAAGGCCGATATGTCCGGTACTCCTAGCTGTTTTAGTCCGGTCGTCTTAACAGGTGTCCCTTCAGTTTCGATATTCAGCCCAACATGCATCAGGGTAGAAACAACCGAGCTGGTAGCAATGGATACCGACAGTTTATGACGATCAATATAGAGATCGTCTCCTATCCGTTGGGTCACAATTTCGTAGGTTTCCAACTCCTCTTTGATGGAAACCATTAAAATGAGCTGCTTATAGACAGCAAGTTCCAAGTTGGTATCAAAGTGTTCAACAATAAAATTCAACATGCGAGGTGAATATATAAATTCTTTTTCTCTAACATCGGTTAAATCTACCATCTTATCAAGGGTCACATTCACTTCACCTACAAAGGCCACTATAGCATCACCCAATAAACCGTAATTACGGTATATCCAATGCGGCTGTAGTTGAGTCCCGTTGTATTCAACCTCATCTTTAATCAGCATTGTTTTAATCACAATTAATCCCCGCTTTCTTATATGCTTCATTATTTCTAAGACAGGAAGGACACTGGCCGCAGGGCTTATCCCCGGGACGATAGCAGCTCCATAGCAATCCAAAATCAACATCTATGTCTCTGGCAGCCTTGATAATCTCAACTTTATCCATGTTCTGCACCCAAGATTTCAGCTTCACTTTATTTAAAGTGGAGTAAGATAATCCTTGGTTTACCGCTTCAACATATTCCCAAGAATTATCTGGGAAATCAATCCCCTCTTCCCGATTGAATCCACATATAACCCAATCGGCGTTTAAATTTTCGGCATAACACGCGGCTAAATTAATAAGTAACCCATTGCGATTGGGCACCCAGGGCGAACTGTCATCTATCCCGCTATCTTCAATGATACCGGACTTCATGTCCGACATAAACGGAAGCTGAATTACTTTATGTTCTATACCGTAAATTGAGCAAAAGGCGGCAGATGCTGCTATTTCATTACGGCGTGCTTTCTGACCATAATCAATCGTCAAGGCCAGGATTATCTCAGCTTGCTCTCTGGCCAGGAGCATAGACACTACAGAATCGAGTCCCCCGGAAAGTAACGCTATTGCTTTCAATTGTCAATCCTCCCAATATGTTGCTGAGCTGCTTGAAGATTCCCAGATTCGAACTTTCTTTAAGTTATAATCCGGGTAGGTTGTTTTCAATTCCCTATAGATTTCATGGGCTATGTTTTCAGCAGTGGGACTAAGCTTATCAAATGGCGGGATATCATTAATAAACCTGTGGTCGTAGCGATCAAGGATGACCATCAGGGCTGATTTAAGGTCCCTGAAATCCAAAACCATACCGCTGGCATTCAGACACTCAGCGCCTACACTAACTCTAACCTTCCAGGTGTGCCCATGAATATTGCTGCACTTCCCCTGATAATCGGGCAATTGATGGGCAGCGGCAAACTCCTGGGTGACCGAAATTTCATACATGTAGTGTCCTCCATTTAATATTCTGTATCAATCTCAATATTATCATTATTCTGGTTAAAGAAAAATCTTAATATTCAATCCCCGGTCGTGCTATAATGCCTCTTGCCAGCGGATGTTTTATTTCCTTCACCTCAATAGGCAGATCAGCTTCCAGACAACTTCAGCTTTAATATCGCCCTTACTCTAACCATTTTATCCCATCTTAACATCAATTTCCGTACTTATCTATACAGGTCAGCATGTACATGGATAAAAATGATAAGTGCCGGTCAAACCGGCACTCTTTAAATCTATCATTCAAGAACTGATTCTCTGACTATTCTATTTTGCCAGTTCTTCAGCCAGCGCCCGGCTCTTTTCTGATAAAATCAACGCTATATCTGCCGCATCTTTGTTTTTCCCTAATATCAACGTCGAAGCTAAATCCGCAAATATACGTCTTAATTCCATAAATAATTTCGTAACCATATTCTTATACCTCCCATTAAGAAGAATAGGTTTTTACACCGGGCATCATATCTGACCGTCCGATGTAATTATTAATCACTTAATTCAACCTAAATTAATTATAAAATTAATAGTTATATACGGTCAATGCAATTTAATACTATTTATGACATTTTTCCAGGTATTGCTCAATCAACTACTCAAATTTAAGGCTGTAATTTATGGCAGTTTAAACATTATTTTTTCAACCATGTTATTTATCTCAGCGGAGACATAATCAGTAATTTTACCCTGGTCAATAAGTGCATTTAAGGTTATGTCCCAGGGTAAACCACCTAGGAAATCAATTCCCGTATCCTTGGCTACTTGCTCTCCCTGACTCTTGCCAAATATCTCCAGTTTTTCGCTGCAATTGGGACATATTGCATAACTCATATTCTCAACTAGACCTAAAATATCTATATCCATCTTCTGGGCCATTTTAATGGTCTTTTTCACCACCATAGTAGCAAGGTCCTGCGGCGATGATACAATAACGATACCATTTACTGGCAATGATTGCATCACGGTCAGCGGTACATCACCAGTCCCGGGAGGTAAGTCAACAATCATGTAATCCAGGTCACCCCAATCTACCTCTCCCCAGAATTGGTTGACTGCACCTGCCAACATAGGACCTCTCCATACCACTGGATCATCCTCATTGGGCAAGAAAAAATTGATAGAGATTAATTTTATACCCAGATCAGCCACGGGTGGAATAATCCCATAATCGGTTGCCTTTATGTTTACCGGTCCCTTAATGCCAAATGCCTTGGGTTGACTTGGTCCCGTTATATCAGCATCCATCACCCCAACCTTCTTGCCTCTTCTGGCTAGACTAGTAGCAATAAGTCCGGTAACCGATGACTTACCAACTCCCCCTTTACCGCTCATTACAACAATAATATTGCGAATATTATTAAGCGAACCCACTAAAGTATTCTTAATTTCCACCCCGCATGCCGCAGGATCAACGCTGCAGCTGCCATTTGATGGACAGGTTTTACAGTTTTCTGACATGTGATTTCTCCTTTCTATCTAGTACATCGGCTATACTCTCATATATTACATATCGAAATATATTCATTATTGAATATTGTATCGGTCTATAATGCATAATGCAATTTTTATTGCGGTAATTCCTGATTCTGAATATCCAATATGAGCTGGCGCATATTGTGCTCAAATCTACTGTTATCTAACGATTGTCTTTTCCGGGGACCTCCTATACGCTGCCCCGCTCGTCTGGCTTTCTGATTGATATATCTTTGCATGAGAAGACCTTCAATATTTTCATGAGTATACTGCTTTCCCAGCGGGTCAATCGCATAGCTGCCTTTGGCCAGAGCCATGGAGGCTAGTCCATAATCTTGCGTAATCACTATATCTCCCGGTTTACTTAAATTAATGATAGCAATATCTGCAGATTGATCAGCCCCGTCTACGACGATTACTTGAGCATAATTACTTCTAATTAAGTGATTAATGTTGGATACCATAATTAATTCAATTGAATATTCACGGGCAAGTTCCTCGGTGATATCTTTGACCGGGCATGCGTCCGCATCTATTACTATTTTCAAGTGTTGCCCCCATTTAATGTATTTCCATATATAATATGGTAAACTGACTGCTGATTTCAATCTTAAGGTAACTATTGATTCATGCTATCATTATTATGTAGTCTGCAGTGCAAGATAGAGCAAATCTTTCCGTATATATTTATGGAAGTGAACGGAGGATCCTAACTTTGCTAACCGACGAAATGCTAACCGCTCACACTCTGCGAGGTGAAGTTTCGGCCTTTGAAGAACTGGTAAATCGTTATAAGAATTCGGTTTTTGCTATTATATACCGTATGACCGGACAATACCAGGAAGCAGAGGATATAAGCCAGGAAGTTTTTCTTAACGTCTATCAAAAACTTTATCAGTTCGATAAGACCAAGAAGTTTTCCCCTTGGATACATAGAATTGCCATAAATACCTGCATCACAGCCTTACGCAAGAAAAATAAGATTGCACTTATAAATTTCGATGAGACTTTTCTTAATCAGCACCAATGGGAAGAACCAAATTATTACGGCAACCCTGATATAGTCTTAGAAAGAAGTGAATTGCGATCTGAAATCACAGCTGCCCTCAAGGAACTCCCGACGAGCTATCAATCAGTTCTGGTTCTGCGTTATCAATTAGACTTAAATAATCAGGAAATAGCTGATACTCTGGGAGTCAACAAAGAGAATGTAGAAGTAAAAATTCATCGAGCTCGCAAGTCCTTACGCAAAATCTTGATTCAGAAATATGAGGAAAGGGGGGAAAGTCAATGAACTGCCAGGATATTAGTGAAATAATTTATAAATATTGTGACAGCGAAGTGTCCTCAGAAGAATATACAATTATATCGGAGCATTTGAACGGGTGTGCCGATTGTCGGCGCATTTTCCAATTGACTCAACTGGAGAATGATATTCTTCGTGAGAAAGACGATATACCTAGTCTTTCCCCTGCATTTACTTCCCTGGTTATGAGTTCTATACAGTCTGCTAATAGCCTTAATATCAAAAGCAGTTTCACTCGCTTTAATCGCAAATGGTGGTTGAGCGGTCTTACCACAGTGGCCGCTGTCGTTGCCCTGTTTCTGTATTTACCCCAGCTGTCCCTTAATTACAGCAATATTGCCCCTTACTATAACTCCTCCATTCAGAAGCAACCTTCCCCTTTGCCTTCTGATACCGCAACCCAATATGACGACCCACCTATCACCACGCAGGTGAATCTTTCAGATAGTCCTAGCCCAACAGAATCTATTAATACAACATCTGGGGCCCCCCCCCAAATTGCTAAATCAGTTCCTGATAGTGATGTTAATCTCAACCAATCATTGATTGCAGCAGGGCCTGCATTTACTGCCGAAACAAAGCTAAACACCGCCCCGAATGTAAGTAGATCAATTAACCCGGAAAGTATAGCCCCAAACAATACCACTATCTCTCTCCGACCTTTGAACATTCCTGATCAATTACAATTTGTTCAAGTAAACAATAATGAAAATAAGACAATTTTCAATTACGCCAGCATAGATGCCAAAGAATCTCTGCAAATAACCCTGGCGCCTTACAGTGAGCCAACCTTCGGACTTATGTCTGCAAGTGATTCAGTCCCGCAAGATCCATTGACTCTTTCCAGAGATATTCAGATCGCAGATAAGAAGATGACTGTAACCTTCTCCGGTAACCTGCCTGTGGAAGAGATGACCAGACTGGCTAATACGGTACAGTTCCAGGACACAACTAATAATTAGTTATAGAAGAATTAAAAGGGCCGTAACGAAACTTAGGTTTAAAGTTCGTTGCGGCCCCTTACCTTGTTTTCTTTTCTAGGAAGCTAGGTTTCTCTCCTCATAATGGGAAAACTCCATAGAAAATGCAGCTCGGCCCTGAGTGCTTGATCTCAAGACGGTGGAGTATCCAAACATTTCTGCTAAAGGTACAAATCCCCTGATTATCTGAGTACTGTTCAACATTTCCATCGAATCCAGCTTGCCTCGGCGATTGCTGATATTGTTGATAATATTGCCCGTAAATTCCTCTGGTGATGTAACTTCTAAGCGCATTATCGGTTCCATGAGTTTGGGACTGGCTTTCTTCAAACATTCTCTGGTAGCAAAAATAGCTGCCGTTTTGAAGGCCATTTCTGATGAGTCAACTTCATGAAATGAACCGTCCAATAAGGTAACCCGCACATTGACGACCGGATAACCTTTCAGTACACCTTCCTCCAAAGCCTGTTTGACACCGGCTTCAACTGCTGGAATATATTCCCGCGGTATAGCCCCACCCACTATTTTATTAACAAATTCGTATCCTTCCATGGGTTCAACCTTTAATACTACATGGGCAAATTGTCCTTTGCCGCCGGTCTGTTTCACATATCTGGTGACATGTTCGGCAGAACGGGTAACAGTCTCTTTGTAAGCAACTTCGGGCTGACCGATATTAATATCTACATGATATTCTTTAGCTAGTCGGTCGGTAATAATCTCCAGATGAAGTTCACCCATTCCTGCTAACAGGGTTTGTCCGGTGTCTTTGTTGTATATCATTTTAAAGGTTGGATCTTCTGCAGATATTTTTGCCAGTGCGTCCGATATCCTATTCTGATCGGACTGCGTACGCGGTTCGACAGCGATTTGAATTACTGGCTCCGGAAATTCTATGGATTCGAGCAATAGCGGCTGGGTTTCACTACAAATGGTATCACCCGTGCCAACGTCTTTAAGTCCAATAAAAGCTGCTATATCGCCGGCGTTGACCTCGTCTATCTCCTCGCGCCGGTTGGCATGCATTTTAACTAGTCGTCCAACGCGTTCTTTCTTGCCTTTACTGGCATTATAGATATAAGAACCTGCTTTTACCGAGCCGGAATACACCCGGGCAAAGGCCAACTTACCAACATGCCGATCACTTACTATCTTGAAAATCAGGGCCGAAAATATATCACTCGACCCGGCTGCGATTTCAATAGACTCGCCAGTATTTATATCAGTAGCCCTGGTCGCCGGGACATCCAAGGGAGAAGGAAGAAAGTCAATAACCGCATCCAGCAGGGTTTGAACCCCTATGTTGCGATAAGAACTACCACAGATAACAGGCACAATAGCCGCATTAATAACATTTTTCCTCACCGTTTCCCTAATAAGGGCTTCAGAGATATCCTCATTATTGTAATAGAGATCCAATAGTGTTTCATTGGTCTCCGCCAGGCTTTCAATCATCTGCAAATGCCACTTCCGGGCTTCTTCCATGTAACTATCCGGGATAGAAGTTTCTATTACTTCATTGCCTAGGTTTCCTGAAAAGGTCTGGTAATTCATCTTGATAAGGTCAATAATTCCTGTAAACATATCATCTTCAAAAACAGGCAAGGTAAGCACCAGGGGGGTGGCTCCCAGACGTTTATTTATCTGTTCCACTACCCTGTAAAAATCTGCCCCAATTGCGTCCATCTTATTTATATAAGCCATACGTGGTACTTTGTATTTATCAGCTTGCCTCCAGACCGTTTCCGACTGGGGTTCAACTCCACCCTTAGCGCAGAATATGACAACTGCCCCGTCGAGTATTCGCAGGCTGCGTTCCACTTCAGCTGTAAAATCCACATGACCTGGGGTATCAATGATATTAATACTGGTTCCTTTCCACACACATTTAGTGGCGGCTGAAGTAACTGTAATACCGCGTTCCTTTTCCACATCAAGATAGTCCATAACGCTTTCGCCGTCATGGGTTTCCCCAATTTTATGGGTTAGGCCGGTATAGTATAAGATCCGTTCCGTGGTGGTGGTCTTGCCCGCATCGATGTGGGCAATTATGCCTATATTTCTTAAATCTTTTAGCATGTCTACCTTTCACTCCTCCTATAGGAAAACAAAATTAAACGGCATTACTCAATGGTAGTGCCGTAAAGAGCAACTTTCACTATCCTCGATAAACTAACCTTTGGATAAGCGCCTGAATTTATACTATATTAGTTTTTGCGGTCTTTGTCAAGATGTTTACACTTGTTGTTATATGAGTCTTATTTTAACAGCGGCGATATAATTTTGAATTCAGGGCTTCCGGCCACTTTCATTAAATCAAAAAGTACTGTTTCCGTATTAGTAACAACAGCTCCCAGGTCTTTCATTAATTCCAACCCACTAAGATGGTTTTCTTTAAAGCGTGAGCAGACAGCATCCTTTACCACTTGCACATTGTAGCCTGCATCGACTAAATCGCGGGTGGTCTGAAAAACACATACATGAGTCTCGCTGCCCGTAATCAGCACGTTTTTTCTCTTTTTATCAGCTAGCAACTTATGCAGTCCTTCAAATGCGGAGAATTTTATCTTTTCTATATATTGACAGTCAGTCAGATGCTCTTTGATTTCTTTAACCGTACTACCCAGACCACGAGGATACTGTTCGGTGACAATAACCGGTAGACCCATTTGTTCTGCAGCGGTTAACAAAAGTATGGTATTTTTAAATACCTTTTCACTTTGTGACATGGCCTTCATAAGTTTTTCCTGAAAGTCGATAACCACCAATGTCGTATCATCTTTATTTAACTCATATTTTTTTGACATTATTATCCTCCTTAAGTCTGTTATTATTATAATGGTTCAATTGAATAATTTATTTTACCCAATAAAGCTTATGTGGGGCAAGTTGTTTATCTTTATAATCACCAATGGATATTTCAGTCCATTGCCTGCACCTGCTTCTATCATTAATCTGCAGTCCCCTGAATACATGTAATTATCGGGAGTGATCATTTGTGAAAAAGACTTTATCAGTTATGCTGATATCCGTTTTTATTCTTGTTCTGCTGGTCTCTAAACTCAATATGATTTACGTGCATGATGGTAATCCTCTGCCTATAGTATCCGCGGCGATTAAGCTTGCCTGGCATAACTCGGATATAGAAATAATTAGTTCCTCCCCCGAAAAATACCTAGTCAGAACAACAGACGGTATAGATCCGATTATATTGCTTATGGAGAGCCGGGGTTGGCGGTTCAAAGAACAGTTGGGTGCTGGGATCGTATTTGTCAAACGGGGCGAATTACTAACTTTGGATAGCCGCATGTATTCACAAAGATATATGATAATTTCAATTCCCACCCCTTTCTATCCCCCAACTGAAAGTATCTCGGAAACAATTAGTCTCGTTGCCACCGGAGACATTCTAATGCATAATACGGTTATTGCCGCAGGTAAGCAGGGCGATGATTATAATTTCGACCAGCTTTTTGCACCGGTCAAACACCTTATCGAAGCGGGTGACTACGCATCGGTTAATCTGGAATCGGCACTTGCCGGACCAACAAGTGGATATACAGGCTACCCAGTGTTCAACAGCCCCGATAGCATTGCCAATTCATTAAAAAATGCCGGCTTCGATCTGGCCGTTACAGCCAGTAACCACATTATGGATCGTGGCTTCCCGGGAGCGTTACGTACCATGGATGTACTTCGCCAAGCAGGTCTGGATACAACCGGGACCTTTAAAACCCCGCAAGAGAAACAGACTTTTCTCATCAAAAATATTCGGGGTGTAAAGGTGGGATATCTGGCCTATAGTTATGGCACTAATGGCATCCCGGTCCCCGCAGATAAACCCTATTTCTATAATTATTTGGATCGAGATAAAGTTATTACCGACATAACAACACTGCGACCGAATGTAGACCTGCTGGTGCTAATCCTGCACTGGGGAGTTGAGTACAGTCCTTATCCAACTGAGCAACAAAGAAAACTCGCCACGGAATTCTTTCAAAGAGGTGCTGACGTAATTCTAGGCAGCCACCCTCATGTTATTCAGCCCATGGAAATTATGAAAATTAATGGTAAAGATAAATTTGTAATATATTCAATGGGCAATTCCATGGGCAATCAGATTGGCGTGGAAAGAAATAGCGGAGTAATTCTAAATCTGCGTTTTACCAAAATTCTTCCCCAGGGTGAGACAAATTTAACGGGGGTAACCTATACTCCGACTTACATTCATCCCTATTATATAAATGGCCGGCAAATGTTTCGCGTGATTCCCATCGAGGAAACTATGAATGCTATCCAAGCCGGAAAAGACCCATACCTGGGAAAAGACAGTCTCCCTATACTGCAGCAGGTTTTGGATGCTACCAACAAAACTTTGAATCACTCACTGCAATAATCAAACACCTGAAAATAATCATTATGCATGCCGATAGCCATTATTTGTTACAATAGGAATAGTTAAATAGGAGGGAGTTGGGGCCAATGGATCAGAACGAAATTAGAATTGTCAAAACTGCTATATTGAACGAGATTGAAGGAGAGAAGTTTTATTTAAAAGCGGCTCAAGACACTAAGGATCAGGATTCCAGCAAAGCTTTTCTCCATCTGGCTGAGGATGAGAAACGCCACCAGACCATGTTGCGACAGATGCTATCTCAACTGATGTCAGAAGAGGATATTGATATTGTCGTTGATAATTTAAGCATGAAAGGCACTCCTTCACCCCAAATATTTGCTGCCGCGCGTAACATGGATACGGATAATGCCATGGAAATCTCGGTCTTTCATATTGCCATTCTGATGGAAAAAGCCTCTGTCGACTATTACCGCAAAGCTGCCCAAGATACCGCTCTACCCAATGCTCAAACCTTTTATGAACGTCTCGCAGATTGGGAGTTGGAACATCTGGCTGCCATGGAAACGATATATGACTCGTTAACTGAAGATTGGTGGGATAAGCAGTCGTATTCACCTGCATAGAAGCCTAATTATTAAAACATTACTCCATATTTAATCCAATTTATGATATAATTTTTTTGCTGTGGGGGCGTGGCTCAGCTGGGAGAGCACCTCGTTCGCAACGAGGGGGTCAGGGGTTCGAGTCCCCTCGTCTCCACCATAATTTGAGGCACTTGCAGTAAAGGAAAATACTGCAACCGTACTGCAACTGGGTCAAATAAGAAATTTATCCAGGGTGGCAGCCCTGGATAAAAAAGATAAGTTCTATGTTCTATTATTATCCTTCTTTTATAGAAGGATTTTTTTTGGCTAACATATAGTCATTCATTCTATCTACCGCCATCTTCATCATTTCCCATAGAATATGAGTGTACCCCTCGGTAGTAGATGATTTTTCGTGCCCTAAGAGTTCCTGCCTGATCTTCGGGTCAATACCAAGCTCCGCTAACCTGGTCGTATAGGTATGTCTAAGTCCATGGAGATTAAAGTTTTCAATGCCTGCGTTCTTAATAATCCTTGAAAATGTACGATTATAATTTCTGGGCTCTATAAAGGTTCCCAACGTTGTACAGAATACCAAATTCTGATTCTGATACATTGGCCCTGCCTTTAGCTGTTCTTTTGCCTGCTGCGCTTTATGCTTTTTTAGGTGATTCAACAATACTTCTGGAAGCGGAACAGTACGATAACTCTTTTTAGTTTTAAGCGGTTGGAGATCCAATCTAGATTCACCCGTACCTTTGTCTTTATATCGCAATATTTCTCTTTCAAGGGTAACTGAGCACTCATCAAAATTAATATCGGACCATTCTAGACCAAGTACCTCCCCACGGCGTAACCCACCATAAAGTCCTATCAAAAATCCTGCCTGTAGACGTTCTTTCATTAGGGCAGATTCAAAAACATCCTGCTCCTGCGGAGTTAAAGCTCGCACTTCTTTCTGGGTTCTGAGCGTTAAAACTGTTCCTTTTGCTGGATTATAGCCGATTTTACGGGTAATAACTGCCTGTTCTAATGCTTTATGTAGCACAGTATGTATCCTCTCTACACTTCGTGGTGCCAGGCCACCTTTCCCGTCATTTCGGCCATTATTTGCCTTCTGGTTATATAATATCTGTATTCTATCAGTACCGAGGTCTTTAAGTCTTATTTTCCCAATTTGAGGTACTATATGCAGACGAATAACCATCTCATAACTCCAATAAGTCTTAGGTCGCAGAGCATTTATCGCATAATTTTTTAGCCAGTCATCTAAATATTGCTGAACGGTTATGTTACCACAATCATTATACTGCCCTTCGGAAATTGATGTGGTCAATTTTGCAAGTTTCTCCCCTGCCTCCCTTCTAGTTTTGCCGTACACGGCTCTTCTTTTGGGCTTCCCAGTCTTCGAATCATGGCCTACAGTTGCCATCCCACACCATCGGCCATCTTTGCGTTGGTATATGGTTCCTTCACCATTACCGCGTTTTCGCTTACCAGCCAATAAACCTCACTCCTTCCATTTAATACTTACATAATACTTGTTTTAGCTTCCATTAAAACAATCAATATAGTTACAGTGTTTAATCAACTAAACCACTCCTTAAAAAATGCTCGTGGCCTGCTTTTCAAACCAATCTCTCATGAGAGTTTTAGAAATCCTATATTGTCGACCGATTCGAACAACTGGAAAATCAGACCTGTGACATAATTCGTACATTTGATTTGTTCCAATCTGAAAAAGTTTAGCGGCTTGTGGTACTCTTAGTGCTTCGGGATATTCATCCCATTTTATTATCTGCATATAAAATCCCTCCTTCTATAGTCATAAAAATAGCCAGGAAGTTATCCTGACTCAATTGTTCTTATTATTTTGTAAAAATTAAAGTTAATGAAATAATTATAAACCGTCTCGAAGGCTGTTTCAGTTGCTTAGATAGCATCAAGACTAAAGTTCAGAATACTGCCCTTTATTGCTCTATTTTGAAAAAAACTGTCCAGCTATACTCCAAACGATGATTCCAATAATTATAGCTGAAGCACTTGGCATCAAAATATACCCGCGTCGGCACGCGATTATTGCTTTTGTTTTCTCAATATTTTGTATTTCTCCACCCTTTCCTTTTTTGCCCGTTCTGTTCGCTGGCACGAAATCATGCGGTCGATACATTCTTGATAGTTCTACAACATCTCTGATATGTTGTATTTCTAGGACATCACCCCAAACCCTCGGACCTCCGTGATTTTTATGGCTAGCAGCCACGCCATGCTTATTCCTCCATCGGGTTATCCAACTTCTCGAAACTTTTATATTTTGCATTTTATCAATTTCATTCTGTATTTCAATATCACTGATTAGTGCTGTGCCTGAATTATGATCTATGTATTTCCACATCATTTTATCCGTTATGTTATGCATTCCCAGTTATCCCCTTTTTGCACACTTGATTTAATCACTTGTTGGCCTGTCGGATGGTATATATTGATATCTATACTCATATTATATTATTATATCCTTCTTTGCAAGTATTTAATTGCATATATTGTTATTTAGTATATATAATTATATATACTAATATTTAGTGTTTGTTATATAACTTACATCGTAACATTGATTTAAAAGGGGTGAATAATCATAGAAAAATATATAAATATCGAAAGGCAATTAACCCAGCAAGCAGCAAAAATAGATGCCCAAAGAATGATTGTTGCTTTCGATAAGTATATTAGAGAAATATACTATCGATTTTGTAGCCCTTTTCAAGACGCATTATTTCCGAATATTGATCAGGCAGGTGAATTAGAAGTTTTACGAGGTTTTTTAGCTGTAATAGGTTTTGCTGTACCTGAGGAAGTAGCTCATCTTTCTCATAACACTCATAGATTAGATTTTTTTGCAACTGTACCGATTGCTGTCCAGCAATTATATGAGTATGCACATGGGGATATTGTCGGGGTAAGCTGGATTGATGATCTAATTATCCCATATTGCCAATTATTACGAGTATTATCCTCAATCATATATCCACCCAACTTTTCAGATGAAATTGAACTCCAAAATGTACTCCACAGGGAAATTTCCGAAAGATTTGCAAATGCCTATCAAATACAGAAACTGAGAAAAAAAGTTGAAAAATATATATTTACTTATAAGACTAACTCTGGTATGTCACTCAGTGAGATAAATCCCATTTTAGCTAAATCATATATATATGATCTTGAAACTTTAACAACATCAGAATTTACGTTTTTAGCAAGTATTTCATATCCTTATACCATGAAGCTAATTCGCGAAAAATATATTTCAGCAATTCGAGATGAACTAAGTAATTGGCGTATACCAATAAGGGATGCCTTAATTTGGATTCAGGCGAGGAATAAGGAGTGTCCGAGATGGCTCAAAAGAATCGAGATCGGACAATAATTGTTTTTTAAAGAATATAAAATAGTAATTTGAAGCAAAAAAATAGACTAATGATAATACATTAGTCCGGGTCCTTATACTTAATAGTCATCGCACCACGAGTTCAAATAAACTTTCCAGTAGCTAGAGAAGTCTCTGATTACCAGTCAGGGACTTTTTTGTTATTATTTTAAACTATTTGGCATTAAATTTCTTGCCCAAACCTACAATCGTACAATACTTAACAATCAGTGAAGGTCTTATGTAGTTTTAGTTATTTTTACAGATTCACTACCTACTCTAATATTTAAGTCATTTATATTTTTGTCCTTATTTTCCATTAAATAGCGGGTTAAATCTTTGATTTCTCCTTCGTTACGGGCTCGCAATAGGTTGCTAATCAGCGCCTTAATCTGCTGTGGTGTACAATAACGCAAGTTGTTTATTAATTTACCATGCGAACGGTTTGTGACAAGGATACGACTTTCTAAAAACATTTCTATAATTTCTTTTATTTCCAGTTGTGGTTTTAAGATTTCTTCGATACTTCGAATTGATACCGGCTTTTGTTTTACCGATTCCTCTGGGGCCGACTGTTCTACATCATCGGGAATATCATTAAAATAAAATGGATAATCACTGGTCAATGCCTCATTGGAATGCACGTACATGTCCGGAGGCTGGCCTTCTACCCAAAACGGGATTAAGCTGTTAATGTCTATCTGCCGGAGACTATTATACATGCCTAATTTACTGTGCAATGCTCTTCTGATGTACAATTTGGGATTTTTATTAAAGATTTGAGTTACTCCATCAATTCTATCAGAATGAATATCAATATAGACCATCTGCCGGGCAACTTTAAGGATGTCGGTATCAGATAACATACAAAGAGAATCGTATAGATTTGGTGCCCGTGTTAAGACATCGTATAAGGTACCAGACTCGTTTTGGGGATCTACTAACAAGAAGGCATTACGAATACGCCCGTAATTTTCATCTGAATCATTCTCTTCTGCGGTTGCTGTCGTATCAATGAGACACTTGGAGGCTAGGTATCTTTCTTTCTCTTCGCTACTTTTTTGACATAACGAGTGTAGGCTCGAATAGGATCGCCTTAACAATTCTTCGTCAGAGGGCCCAATTTCTGACCTTATAAGCCCATAACTTTCTATAACTTCGATAATCTCATTAATTGTTTTTAATGGCTTATTGGGATCGTTCTTCACTGGGTCATAATTCACGAATTCTATCATTGTTGGTTTCCTCCAATCTCCTCTATGCCTTTAGGATTAGAGATATCGTATGCACCTAATCTGGCAGGCCTTCTATTCCTTTGCATCTCTTATTAGTATAAAGAATCCAAAATGATTTAGGAAGATATTCTCATTTTTAATGAACACCCGGTCTCACGTATTAGGGCGACTAGTTAAAAAATACTGCTAAATAGCCGATATATTCCTATATGTAAAAATAAGGAGGCGAGGTTTTTTGCAGAAACTTAAAACAATTATTTTAATATTAATAATAGGGGTAATAATAATTATTTCTACGCCCGCTCAGGCAGGTTATTTCTATGCAAGTGATATTCATATTTATGTTGATGGAAATGCGATCAATTTTAGTGAAGGCTGGCCCATCATTAAAGACAATCGAACTTATTTGCCGCTAAGAGAAGCGGCTGAAGGTATGAAAGCTGATGTGAATTGGTTGCCGCCCAATAACGTGGAGACTAAGATTTCTGGCCGTACCATACTAATGACGATAGGATCTAAAGACTATACTGTAAACGGTAATACCAAACAAATGGATATAGAGCCGTTTCTAAATAATGAGAACAACCGTACCTACGTTCCGATTCGATTCATAGCTGATGGTTTGGGATATGCTGTGGAATGGAGACAGGTCAACGGAGTGGATCTTATCTTTATCTTCACTAAAGGGCAAACAGAAACTGAGGTAAATGCCCTAATAAATGGGATTACACAAGCTACGGCTGTAGCCACGACTTGTAGTTCACGGACTATCGGGCCTGATGATCCAATGTTTAACATTGATTATAATCTTAATGCTATTGGTCTGAAAACACCTATAATTAATGTAGATAGTAAAGATTTTGTCAAGGGGTATAGATGGGTATGCACAAGTGATGAAGGCATGAATACGTTCCACACGTTTACTTATCCTGACAATAAACCTGTTACTGTAGTTTTAGGTAAAGACCTTGCTTTTTCTTTTGATATTGCTGGTGCTGGTTATGATACAACTGTAACCAAAGGCATGAAATTAACTTACGACATTTACGATGCTCAGAACAATCTTGTTCGTACCGTAGATTTCCAATTGTAGTAATGTAAGTTTGGCTAAAACTGCGAAAGGTAAAACAACGGTTAAAAGTCTCCACCCAATACACAATATCAGAGAGTCAATGCCACTATAGACTGTTTTTCTGTTTGGGTATGAGGTGCGGGAACATTGTCCCCCAAAAAAGGAGACTACTAAGTGGTTTCCTCTTTACTTCTTATGGGGGTGCAGGAGATGCACTAGGGTAGTCAATAATATTATTGCAGGAACTTAATAAGAAAGTTATTGCTTGCCAAAAATTTCTGTATTTTTTATAATTATATATACGATACGGGTTAGATGTTGGGCTGCCGTGATCGCCCGTTTATTCTTTAGTTACTAGTTTCGTGGTCTCCTGTTGTTGCTATCAACAGGAGATCTTCTCTTTTCTGATGAAAAAAGGCGGCCTAGTCTAACGTATGGGCGTTAGCCCGCAGCCGCGTTTTAAAGATCCGATTTACATCCAAATTTAAAGCATTTTATTATTCTTTGTTACTTTATGTCTTAAAAGGGTTTTATATTTGTTATTATATGTGTATAAAATACCACATTTATGTTATATAATAATAACAAATGAGGTGATTAACATGACTCAGTTTAAAATGAAATTCAGCAAATATATTGCGGATAGTATAAATCATATTACCTATGGAACACCGATATATCCTGATGATATCGCTAATAATCTTGTGCGGGAGTTTAATATTAATACGAAACAAGCTAAAAAAATAGTTAATGTAAACCTGAAGCGCAATGTCGATAATCAAAAATTGGAAAGATTCCAACGGGGTATATACTATAAGGCGCAGCAGACACCGTTTGGAAAGACTAAATTGAATCCAAATAGTATGGCCTTTAAAATTTACATTAATCGAAATAATGAGATTATTGGTTATGAAACAGGCCCGTCTTTTCTGAACAAAATTGGCTTGACCACTCAAAATGCAAGGAATAAATATTTTGCTACAAATGTTTATCAGGCCCATAGATGTAGAGTGGATAAAAAGTTAAATGTAGTAATAAGAAAACCTCCAATCAAGGTAACAGCAGATAATTATAAATATTTACAATTATTGGATGCCATAGAAAATAGAGATAATATTACAATTGATATTAATTGCCCAGAGAAAGTGATTTTAAATTATATTAAAAAGAACAACCTTGATCTTATGAGATTAATTTATTTGGCAAGGAAATATTATAAGAATGATGTTTTGATTAGGGTTATCGATATAGTTGCAGTAGAGGAGGCCAAATGAAACTACATTTAGATGAACCTGCCTTTGCGACACTACTTATTGATGTTGCGCAAAAGACCGGCATCAGGGCTGATATTATCGAAAAGGATTATTATGTTACATTAATATTGAATGAGCTTGCAGGTAAACAACATATATTGCCAGCCTATTTTAAAGGCGGCACGGCTTTATATAAGGCACTTGGAAGCATACGGCGATTTTCAGAAGATATTGATTTGACTGTGGAAGTAAGTGATTGTTCAAATAGTCAAGCGAAAAAGAGGTTAACCAAGGCAGCAAACGGCTACAAATCACTGCCGAGGAATATAAATGATCCTGCTAGCGAAAACAATAAGGGAAGTATAACCAGCATCTACACCTATCAATCTGTTGTCGATACCGATATTAATGATGCTTTAGATAGATTTCAACGAGTTAAAATTGAGGCGACCTCATTTACGGTTAGTGAGCCTTCTGAACCTATGTTAATTGCTCCTATCATTTACGAACAAGCAACAGAAGAGCAAAAGCTCATATTAGAATCAGCATTTGATGTGCATAATTTTTCTATCCAAACTATTAAGTTAGAACGAATATTTATTGATAAAGTTTTTGCTGCTGAGTTTTATTACCAGCGACAGCAATACTTTGATGTGGCCAAACATCTCTATGACATTGCTATTCTTTTAAAACAAGAACGTATTCAGATAATGTTAAACAATCCTGATTTATTGTTACAAATGATATTTTACAAAAGAAACGAAGAACGCAACCGTACAGGGAGCGACTTAGCCAATAAGCCCTTTGAAGAATTCATTTATCTTTCACAGGCAATGGATAATAGAGACTTTAAACAAGAATTTAATAAAATGCAGGACATTTATGTTTTCAACACCAATGATTATATTTCGCTTGATGAATTGCACCAGAGCATGAAGGTGCTCAAAACTGTTTTATATACTCATCTATAGTTGTCCGATAACCGGCTGGCATTTATATTTTACCTAAAATTTAGAGATTCATTTGAATATAAACCTGGTCTATGTCATCTTGGGTAATGCCTATATACCGCAAGGTGATCGACGGAGCAGCATGATTAAAAACCTGTTGAAGTAGAGTTATATCGGTTCCCTGCTTGTAAGCATGATAACCAAATGTTTTCCGGAGAGTATGCGTACCGATCCTGGCCTCGATTCCTACCGCCCTGGCTGCCCCGTTTAATAAATACCAGGCATGGACTCTGCTTATGGGTCTGTTTTTCCCCTTCTGTGAAACGAAAAGAAAATCCTGAGCCGTTACCCCTACCCCCGCTTCATAAACTTCACCTAGAGCCTTTCTGGACGCATCATTAAGCATGATCTTCCTTTTTTTGCTGGTTTTTTGCTCTTTTATCCAGAAATATTCCCTTGGCTTATTTTTTTGGTCAAGTACATCACCCCAGCGCAGCTGGAGAAGGTCAGATATACGCATACCAATATTTATGCCCAGTACAAAAAGCAGATAGTCCCGTAAATTATTTGCTTTTAATATTTTCTTCATGGAATCAATCTGCCTTTTCTCTTTGATGGCCTCGACTGTGTTCAAGACTTCCCCTCCTCTCCAGGATCGCGAGTATAAAAATCATCGGGAACTGCAGGTGCTCTGAAACCAAATTTATAATAGAGTTTTTGCAACTGTTCCCGGTCCAGGTCACCATAAGGATTTATATATAAAACTAATTTTATGCGGTTATCGTCTGCCCAGCTGGCCAATTCACTTAAAAGCGATGTGGCCAGTCCCTGATGGCGAAGTTTCGGCGGAACGATGAGACGGGGTATGTACCAAGTGCCCGGCTCATCTTCTTCCGCCTCTAGCAATGCAGACTGACTTATTTCCGGAACTTTTATGCGAAAACGAATAAACTTAAATTCCATTCCCCCGATTATTAACATAAACTTCCTCTCCTTTAATATTTAACATAATATTATATTTTTAGCTATTTTGTTAGATTATTTATTATTGAAATTCAACCGTACTATTAAAAACCTCTGCAAATTGGCTTTACAGGCGTTTCAAAAATCTAACAGTATCTCATTGTGTTAGATTTACTCTAAATGTTATTTTACCAATACCTCTCCCATTCAATAGTGATGATAAAAATAGAACCATAACATACAAATACTTAATTGTTATGGTTCTACAATACTCAATGTTTTAGATTGCTGCTGAAGGACACACGAAATATCCTACATTACCCTTATTTTATTACATGTTTATTTAAACAGTGACCAGAAATATTCACTTTTAATATTACAATCTTCATCTACTTTAACTAGATATTCTTGTTTATTGTCCTTAGCTCCAAAGATGAGCCCTCCATCTGGAGTATTCTGAAAATGTCCACTATATAACTCTTGAGTATCTTTTCTACTTGAATAGTATCTTTTCTGCCAGAGTATATTTCCATTGTTGTCCAGTTCAATGAACTTAGTTGACCATCCCTGTGTTGCTGCAACTAAATAAGTATTATACTCATTTTGAATAACTGCATTTCCGCCATTAAATGTACCCAGGTCCTCTCCTGGCATTATTTTTTCCCATAATACATTACCTGCAGAGTCTACTCTAACAATATAAATCCTTCTAAAATTGCTCTTCGATTCAAAATCAACACTTACATCACTATACCCAGTGAATACAAAACCGCCATCTGGTGTTTGACATGCGCTGTTTGCTTCATCACACCCAGAAGCAGTACCATATGTCTTACTCCAAAGTATGTTTAGGTCTTTGTCAAAACGAACTAAATAAGCATCAAAATATCCAGCTCCTTCACAATTAGTACTGCCTGACATTATATAGCCACCATCTGAAGTAGTTGCCAAGGAAAAGGGTTCTTGCTGTGAAGGATTATCGATAGTTTGCTGCCATGTCAAATTACCAGTGCTATCTGCTTTGCCCAACCAAATTTTTGATCTAGGATCAGTATAGCTACCACTAAATAGTCTGCCTACTAGCACATAATTGCCGTCTGATCCCTGTTCTACCGCTGCCAGATATTGTGCGTTCTCTACAGAATAATTGTTATTCCATAACATATTTCCCGCTTTATCCATTTTGAATAATATATATAGCGTTTTTCCTGTATAAGAATGAGCAGCATCAATAGTTCCAAATGCTATAAGATTTCCATCAGATGACTCTTGCACTGATCTTACATATACACCATTATCGTGCATATACTCCTTGCTCCAAAGTATGTTACCTTTAGAATCTATTTCGGCTAGAAACTGATCAATTTTCACAGTGCCGGAAGCTGAAGTATTGCTATAATCATTAGTTGAATATGCAATAAGATAAGCACCATCTGCTTTAATTATGGTCCCCTGAAAATATACATGATCTGTTTCTCCGCCTAGCTTTGTTACCCAATTTGTTGTCCCCTGCTCAGTAACTTTGTCATTAATAGCGATAGAAGAAATTTGGTCAGCATTAGAATAACCCCTGCCAAAAAGCGAAAACAGCATGACGAAAATTAACATATAACCAAGTTTTTGTCGAATTAATTTCATGAAATACTCCCCCTAAAATAAAACTCTACTCTATGTTTCGGTATTTTGATATTTTTTTTCAGTGTGTTGCATCCATTACTTTCCACCAAGATGGATTTTCCTCTCTCGGTAGAATCATCACCTAGGTGCGGTTTCTGTATTTCGGTAGGAACTCCGAAAATTAGCCATTCCCAGCCGATAAAACTGTCAGTTTCAGTCTTTTTTATTTCTCTTACGAGATAATTCCCTACGTGTTTCACTTGTAATATTATCCAGCTTTTGCATAGTATCTTTATAATTGAAAGGACCTTTTATTTTGGCTACAACATCGCAAACATCATCAATTATTTTGGTGGCTTTAACTTTTCTCATAAAATCAAGGTTGTTTAGAAATTCTTTAGCTTGAGATACAACCAGAGGGTCGTGAGACATTAGATCCTCCTCTCGGAAAGCCAACCGTTCTCCTTCGGGAAACAAGATATCACCATATCCCCCAGCTATCAGTAACTCCTCGTATTTACCATAACTGATCTTATTTGATTCCAATAATTCCTTTGCCAACTCTAAATATAAAGGTATATCTTTTCTAAGCTCGGTGATCCGAATCTCTATGCCAGGTCCTAAGCTTTCTCTGGAAACATCCTGAATTTGTTCCAGAGCATAACCATATAAATCTGCAAGTGTTTGCAGCACACCTAGACCTAGAGGTCCTTTGCCATTTTCAAGATCAGATAACTGTGTGGCATTAATCCCAGTGTGCGTTTCTACCTGAGCCAGTGTAAATCCAGATCTATTTCTTGCGTCCTTTAGTCGTTGACCAATTACTTTTAAATCTAAAGTGGATATATCAATTCCCCCAGACCGCCTAATATCTCTCCATTTCACTCCGGTTTCAGGATTTTTCTCGAGGCTTTCCAATCGTTCAATTAGCATAGTGACTTGATCTTGACCAGTTTGCTTCTTGGGGATCTCAAACATTTTTAACTCTTCATCCGTTAATTCGGATGTATTTTTACCTTTTTTAGCGGCATATTCAAACAATTGTCTGACTTTGTAACGAGGTGCATCTTTGCCTTCAGGGACTGTATAACACCCATTAGCTTCCCTGCTAACGATATCATCCAACTCGTTCAACTTCTTTAGTAAGCTATCAGCATCATCATGATCATTAGACATCATTTTGCCTCCTCTTTTTAATCGTATGGGTAACGGATCTTGACCGACTCCAGCATATACAAAACAAGATCATAATCAAAAAGATTGTACGGTGTATAATTACTAGCCTTTTCTGATTCGTCATACTGTCCACAGGTTCCGTTGTATAGGTTAAATGCCAGTCTGCAAATCCTGATCGTCCCGCCTGTCTGCCATGGCTCTTTTAAACCCTCAAAGTTAATACTCTTTTCCTTGAAATCAAATAGTTGGCTGATATTATTCCTTGTTGGAGCGGTAAGGCCCAATAAATAAAATAGTGCCTTCCGTTCAGAATCCCGCTGACTATTAGTTCTTACAATGTTCCTATCATAAAAATCCCTATGTTGATCGTCTTTGAATATCATCTTTAAACTCCCTTTCCTTATGATGCTTCTTAACAGAATATGCAGCATCTTATTTAACCATGTTCTTGATAAAATTAACGGATTAAGAATATGCCTGCTTGATTCGTTGGGCAAGAAGTCTTTTCAGACCATACCGAACGGTACGTACGGTGGTGTGAGAGGTCGGCTACTCAATTAATGGGTAGCCTCCTACTCGATTTATCCATAATTAAATTAGTAACTTAAATATCCATCACTACTACCAGGGCCTAAATTTATAGGTTGAGGTCTTGCTTTCCACGTTACGGTAACTCGGTCCATATTATTATTTGGGTTAGAGTCAGTTGTGTTGGTTACTACAGCTATCCCTCCATAGGCTATGGATGTACCTGCTGAGAAACTTGCTGTGTCATAAGTCATATTTTGACTCTCTCCTGGCTGCAAGGTATAGTTTTGTGTTTTGCCCCCATTTGTTATAGTCCAATCACCATTGGCCATCCTTCCTGCGCTAAAAGTTACGTCTGCTACTGCTGGCCCGTTATTTGTTATTACAAAAGTAACTATAGAGTTTTCCATATTATACGGATTCGTTGAATTTGCTGAAGCTGATACTGATACATCCGTAAACGGGATAATCGGGCCTACTTTAATGATCATCATATTATTATCCTGGTTGCCTTCACTTGCTGGGGTTTTGCCATCCGTATTGGCTTGGATCACTAACCTTGTCTCCTGTCCTATCTGTGGGACTGTGACTGGTATCTGTATATCCTGCTTTCCACCCTGCGGGATATTGAGGTCCTTCTGAGTATATACTGGATTACTCCACCCAGTACCGTACCAGGTTGCCGCCATATCAGTTATAGCCTGAGTACCGCTATTATTGATCGATATCGGAACATTCATAGCCGTTCCCGCATCGGCGGTATAGGTCATGGCGCAATCCTTAAATGATTCTTGATACTGGGTAGCCCCCCAAGACAAGGGGTAGAAGTCGGGACCGCCTACCTTGTAGTCTAGCGCCATCCCGGAGAAATACCATATGATACCGTTTTTAAAAATGTTATCTTTTTTACTTACGGCAGTATTACCATTTGCTGACCAGTTATCCTGCCCATCTGATACGCACAGGTAGAGCTCCAATTCTGCGTTGCTTCCTAATGCCTGCATATCCTGAATGGCTTTTGCAAATGCTGCCTGAACAGCCGGCCAACTGCAATAGTAGTTATATACTATTGGCTGACTTAATCTATCCTTCCCATCTGGAACTATCCTGTACTGAAAGTCATAGTTTACTATGCTGCGTCCGGTTGGCGATGATGAATATGGGTTTATAATTGCTGTTTGTCCCGCGGTCATGGTGACACTATTGACCTCCTCATAATTGTTGGTGACAGTTGAATATACCTCCGATTGTGAACCTACCTGTACTCCAAATTGGGCTTTTGGTTTTAAAGTAGCATCACCTAATGGACCATCGATATCTCGATAATTAGTGTAATATTTGGGAGGTGTGATTAAATTTATTATTTCTTCTCTACTTAGTCCCATGGGTTTAGGAACAGCCATGGCACTGGAACATAAACCTAGTACCATTAAAAGCGTCATTATTAAAGTTATGCTTTTTTTCATCTGAAAACCCTCCTATAGCTGGAAGTCTACGATACGAACCAGGTTATCGCTGGTATCATAGACGTTATAGGTGAGCTTCATGCCTTTGGTTACAGGTGTGTCATAACCCGTCCCTGAAATAGTGAATTCATAACCAGCCTTGTTCCCTTTTGTTACGGTTACTGACTGTCCAGAAGGATAACTAACTGTATGGAAGGTATTCATGCCAGCATCACTTACACACACCCACCGATATATTTTATTATCTTTGCTAGAAATATCAATGATAGGTGTTTTTAACCCGATACAATCAAGGCTATAAATTACGCTAAACATCGTATCATTAGTTGGATCGATAGTCCTACTCAGCATCGTTGAAGTTGTCTGCGGTGCAATCTTATCCATTATTGCGGTTCGCTCAGTTGCAGTCTGGCCCTTTGTAAAGTTAAACACATAATCTACTCCGTTCACCTGTCTCCACTCCATCGCATATCCCAATCCGTCAGCAATAAAACGAGCTGGTACATAGGTACGGTTGATCGATTCATCCAGGAAAGGTGCTACATCCATCTGGTTAGTCACACCATTTACGGTATAGCTAGCGGAGCCAATGGTCATTAGTACGGTTCGGCCAGTTATCTTTGTCTCAACATTTGAAGGCGGCAGCCAGTTTACTACTGCGTTCATGGCTTCAGCCGTTACCCTAACCGGTAAAAAAGTTCGGTTGTCCTTAATAATGGGATATCCATAAGTGTTACTGAAGTTGACCGCATTACCGTCAACATAGACCTTGACCGTGCTTGCATAATCACTGGTGGCCGCTTGTGCCACCAGTGATAGCCCTAACACCGCAATTATTGCCAGTGCTAGAGTTATTACCATTTTTCTTTTTTTCATTAGAAAAAGCCTCCTTTTTATTATTATTTTTTGCCGGGATGAATTGATTTCCATACTTGGCCCGCTGGGCCAGCCTTTTCTCTGGATCACTTGTAACTATCTCCACTGCTTTTTACCTCCTTAACTATTATTTTGTATATGTTTTGTATATTTATAGTATATCTTTTGTGTTTTCGTGTCAACCATGATATACTTTTTTTCGAGGAGGTTGTGTTGTGAGATGAACGAAACGAAACCTATAATAATAAATTTGCCTACTGCGCTTATAAAGGAAATTACCAAGTACCAGTCTCAACACGCCATTACGAGCTTAAGTGCCGCAGTCTTTGAATTAATTAGATCTGGCCTGGCTGCTGGCCCTGGTGCCAGCAGCCGTAAAACCTTCAACCCTGGATCTGAAATTAAAAATGTCCCAATGCGCGTACCTATCCTCCTTTTGAATGAAATTGAGAAATATCAGTCTAAAAACTTCATATCTACTCGTACCAATTCCTTCATTGAGCTTATCCGGATTGGGCTCTCGGACTAGGTTCGTCCTCCGTCAAAGCCACTTGGCTGAGCAGTAAGCGTTTTGATCTTTGTTCGAGAAACAACCGCCGAACCAACATCGTCCCCGATTTCTTCGTGCCGTTTCCTGATCGCGACTGCGCTGCGGCCGCCACCAATTTGCTCCATAGCAAAGCCGCTATAACTCCCAACTGCTTTAGCCCCAGCTTTTACGGTCCCCACCCAGAACGGGTCGGGCTCTTCCTTTTCTTTCTTTGAACTGTAAGAACTGGTTCTAGGTGCGGATGATCCTCCAATTGAACCACCACCCGAAGGACTTGAAGAAGCAACTCCACCTGATCCTCCTGGCGCACTAACTGCCGCTCCGCATCCTCCAGATGCTGTATTTTTCGATATCGTTGTAATTCTTCCACCGCCGTCACCACCACTGTCTTCTTTAGCCCCGGATTCTTGTCCAGCGATGGTTTTTTCCATTCTGTTAGCCTTGGCACCTAGACGACCCGCGACACCACCGGTTAACATTTTGGCGGTACCCAACCCTAATCCGGCTGCCATTCCGGTCATTTGACCAGCTGTACCCTCTTCATCGAAACCAAGCAGATTCAGCCATCCACAAATTAATCTCCGAAGAAAACTTGAAAACTTTACTGCTACGAAAAGTAAGCCTACTCTGACAAATATTGTGCCGATTAGTCCGTCAGGATGCCAGACTAGCATTAACTGCATACAGACGCCTATTCCTATTGCATAAGCAGATCCCATAAAGATATTCGATACAACCTCGGATAGAAATGTCATATAGCCTGTCCTTTTTGCCGCTCCTCCCAGCATATAAAAAAGTGCCATCAGTGGAGCAATCCCATATAGTAGAACCAGTAAAGTGCTCCTGATAAAAAAAAGTATGTTAATCCATATCCGGATAATCGCATACGTTAACCATGCAAATGCAGTTAATATGATGTCACCAAAATTATAGCCATATATCGAATTTCCAAAAGTAAGCGCAACTTCGGCAGAAGTTTGACCTGTCCTGTGATCTGCCAGGACAAAAGTTGAAACTTGGCTAACTATCGCATAATTTAATTCATTTAAAATGTAAAAAATAAACGGAAATAATATCATAAAAAATATTCCGATAACTATATTACTTACTTCTTCTTTGGCCGCATTTTTACGAATTACATTAGGAATATCACTGATAATTACAAACCCAGCTTTAAGAAGTGGGACAGATACCAGGGCTAACGCCAATGCTAGGAACGACACATATAGATATTTAGCGATTGCTATCAACTCCGCATTCAGCCATCCATACAAAAGGTTGTTATCCCCCTTTAGGAACACAATTTCTTCTATATCTTTTGCCCCGGCCGCAAACATAAGAGTATTGGTAATTGTCGCTATAAATTGAGCTATCATTTTCGCGAAAAAATTTGTTATTGGCCCCCCTGTATAGGTTAGAACCCTTCCATTACTGTCTTTTAATGGCATAGCAGACTCTAGCTCGATCGCCTGATTATTAGCTTTTATTGCAGCAGCACTTGCCGCCTCTGCATCCTTGCTCTGTTGTTCTATATTGTCTGGAAGCATTGTCGTTCCGTTGGAAACTCCCGTCTCTGATACGGTGTAGCTCTGTGTTTGTCCATTTGAAATACCTTTCACGTCGCAACTTGAACCACCCAGGCCCAATCCTCCACTTCCAAGACCTGGTTGATACGTATCTGTTCCACTGATCTCTCCAACTGCGATTTCCTTGGTAACTGTATTAAATATACCTGGGGTCTTATATGTTATTGTCAATGGCTGACTGGGATCGTCCCGCTGCCATGCAACCTGTATAACATTATTGGCATAGGTTGGGGTGATAGTGAATCCTCCTGGGTTCCCCCCGGCAACCACTGTGGTTGGTCCAAGGATCGGCAAATCACTCGATTCCCCTTTAAGGGTAAATGAATAGGTTTTTCCAGCTGATATATTATAAATGAATGCCTTACCCGAATTAGCTTTATTAGGGCTTACCGTCAACGATCCCTCTGGCGTGTAGCTATTGCCTCCATTGGTTAACTCAACTTTTGTATTATTGCAATACAATCCATAATACAAGCCACCTTGGGAATTTAATTGGGGAGTATCAATTGATCCTGCCTCCCAACCCCAATCAACCTCAATGGACTTGGTTTGTTGATTCCAAGTAGCAGTTACATATGGTGTGGCCGCTGCCTCGGCTTTTTTTACCGGTATTACCAGGGCAATGACGTTAACCATAACAAACATTATTACCAATGTTAGAATAAACGGTCTTTTACTTACTGCCATTTGTGTTTTATCCCCCCTTTTTTCGATAATATTAATGATTAATATTGGTTAATATCCAGTAATACTAAATAATATTAGATATTAGAAATCTGCCTGTATTTCATGATTTTTTATTAATAAATAATAGTGGTTATTATTTATTAATATTGGTTATTATTTGGCCCTCTTCCATTTTTTAGCTTCATTAAAAAAGGCTCTTCGGATTATCGAGTGGAATAATCTCGTAGGCACTTATTTAACCGGGCTAACTCCACAAGCTAAGCAATCAAAAGAAAATCCTTTTTGGGAGTTATATTCAACTTTCGGCAACCAATATCTCATTAGATACTGATATAATTCTCCTATCGTCCATTCAACAACTTCATAATCAAGTATAGGATTTATCATATACCTATTTGAAAATATCACACTTTCAAGCATATCCTTCTCTTGGAGCTGCGTAATATCATTTGGGGACAATGGCTTACCTAACCGCTTTATACATTCAACCTTCAATTTACTAATCTTAAAATAGTCCTTGTCCCGATCAAGGTATGTTAAAGAATTATTATTACCATCCGTCAATATCATATATTGTGGAAACAATACTAAGCTTATTTTTAATTCACTTGCCATTTGGTTGGCATCTTCTTCGTTTTTATGCTCGATTGGCGTAGGCAATGTTATGTCTAAGGATATATCTTCGTAATTTAGGTCAAATATATAATTAAACACCATAATAATACCATCCTTTCTTATTGCGTTTCTTAACAGACTGCGCAGTACATTATTTACCCATTTAAGGGAATCCGGATTTCTAAACCACACGATAATCCTAAGACCCTTAAAAAATAGCATACTTTTTTCTGCCACTATTAGATTTCGGGTAAATTTTTTATGATATCGTCTAGCAATTGCATTTCTCCGGCCTCGATCTTTCCATCCTTTCGTATCATCTCGTCAATTAGTACGGCAATATAGCCGCCTTGGCTGACCGCGTAGTATATCCGTTTAATATTGTCGCCTAGACCGTAATCTACCAAAGATGCATATGCCTCCCTCGCAAGTCCTGGTATATTGGCCATAGGTAATACGTAGTGCCTAGAAAACTCGATATATTCCGTTCCTTGTATAGTTCGGCTGTTTTGTTCGTCCTTTAAGAAGGCCATTTTTTCTGGAATATTGGTATTTCCTTCGAGACTGACCCGCAGGGCCTCAAGCCTTTTTTGGAGATCATCGATGTAGCGAACTATTTGTATGCTTTCTTCTCTTCTAAGTTGCACGGCCCCTACCAAAATTCCGTGTCCTAGCCTTTCCAAGGCATTTTTTAATTTAATATCCATCCGTTATTCCTCCCTTTCTCCGAAAATGTATATCATCGTAACGTCTTCGCGATTATGACCCAGGAGCTGGGAAACTTCTAGTTGGGCCTGTAGTATGGGCATACCGGCATCAATCCTGGCCCAATACTGCTCCCTTGCATAGGAATGCCTCCAGCCATGGGCGGTCAGGTTTGCGTCCGCACTATTTGGATCACGTACTTTATCTCTGTGCCTACCTATGAAATTTTGGACGCTTTTTATTATTTGTTTGGCGTTTTTATTCTGGGGGACAAAAAGCTTTTGCCCCCTGCCCACCCTGGCTATCGCTTCTTCCAGAGCTTTCCGCACTTCAGGCCGGATCTTGGCGTCCCGTTCTTTTCCGTTTTTTCCCTTTACATGCAATTCCCCGGTTCGCAGGGCGGTCTCAGCCTGGGCCCGGTCCATTCGCACTACTTCATGTATGCGGAGGCCGTGATGTCGGGCTATCTCTGCCATAAGCCTTATATCTGTCCGGCCCCTGGCCTCGGCAATGTCACAGAAACCTTTAAATTCGACCTTTTTCCAGGCGCGATCCACGCCCCCAAATTTTCGTTTTTCCAGTGTTATCGCGTATTTTTCTTTTAGTTGGGAATTGGACGCCAGCTGATGGCGCGGATCCGCGATCTGGTTATGCCAAAACCGTATCGCGCTCAGGGCGGTATTAATCGTGCTTGCCGCGAGCCCCCGATCCTGCATGGTTTTTATATACTCGACTAGGTGCCGATTGCTTATATTTCGGAGTTTTCCCAGGTTTTTGTCGGCCAGGTATTTCACAAAATTTTTCATCGGCTGGTAGTACCGCTGCCGTGTAGGGTAGGATTGCTGCCGATTGTGATGGCATATTTTGTGAAATGAAACCATTAATTCTTTGTACCGGTACTGATTTTTTACGTCTGGCGGAACTACTATCTGGGATTGATGATACAGCCCTAACCAAGGCATCTTAGCCATTGGCGCCCCTCCTTTTTAAATGATGTTATTCCGTTCCTTTTAGCTGGGAATTGTCTGCCAGCTTATATCTGGCATCCGGCACCTGGTCATGCCAAACCCTTATAGCTGAAAGGGCGGTTTCAATTGTGCTGGCCGACAATCCCTGATCTTGCAGAGTTTTTATATACTCGACTATGTGCTGGTTGCTGATATTTTTGAGTTTCCCAAGGTTTTTGTTGGCCAGGAAACGAATGAATTTTTCCATTTGCTGATAGTACCTCTGCCGACTCGAAAAGGACATTTGCCGATTGTATTGGCAAATGTTGTGGAAGCTATCCATTAATTCCTTGTACCGATGCTGGTTTTTCACTCCTTCCGGGCCTTCCGGGACAATTATTGGGGACTGATTATAGAGCCCTTTCCAAGGCATCTTAGCCATTGGCTACCCTCCTTTTTAATAATTTTTCAAGAAAAAATGAAATATATAAAATCGCATATTTTGGCTATTCGCAACAGCTCCCATTTCATCGCTTTTTGTTTTCTTTTAGTCGCTTAAACCAGCGATATATGTGGTATGTAGTCATCTGTCTCACTCTTCGTCTGCGGACGAAGAGTGAGACAGATGACTACTGCGATTGTCCGTGCGTATAGCACATGTGCCGATCAGCACGAAATCGCCTACCGCTGCTTTCGCAGACAGCTCCTTCCTACGGAAGGAAGGTAACGGCGGCCCGAATCCTTTTTCCCTTTTTTAGGGGAGGATTTTTCCCTTCTTCTTTTTTTGGAGAAGGACTGGACCCGGAAGCGTACCTGAACTATACGCCCCCTGTTGTTTGGATGAATTACTTATGGAACTTGGACCAGGGCATTGGCTTGGCTCATTTAAGAGCTGCCGACTACAACTTCACATTATTTTTGATGGTCATCTATATAAAATACGCAGCAATTGCATATATATTTTTCTCATAAAACGCCGCAAACGGCCCGTTCACCCTTAGTGATGAACTGACCGTCTGCTTTTTTAACATATCACTTTTTCTTGAAAAGAAATTATTTTTTTATGGTTCTAATTGCGGATCGAGCCATAAACTTCTGTTTTGGCCAATGCTTTTTTTGAGATCTATTGTTTCCGCCACCGTTTAATACTGACTTTACCACGGTTAGCCATATTTTCATGATATCTTCCATTTATATTCTGCTTTCTGTTATAAGTCCGGCATAACGGCCTGTACACATTGCCGGGCAATTTCGGCACCAACGCGTATATATTAGTACGTCCTCTGCAATATATTCATATTCAATTTCTATTTTTTTCTGGCATTTCTCTGGATTTTCAGGGTATTCTAAGCCCATTATTTTCCTTCGTACGCGATCAAATATTTTACGTATTTTTTCCATCATAAATACCTCTTCCTTAATTTTGATTTAAATTAAGCATTTTTCTGGCAGCAAGAATACGAATTGTTTTATTATCCCGGGCCACCGCCACCTCATACGTTTTTTTCCAAAACTTCTGTTTCACCTTTACTAATATTTTTTCCATTCCGATCCCCCTCTTTCTTTATTCAGTCTCTAAGCTTCCCGGCGGTACCAAAATTTTTTCTGGCGGAATGTCATGATGCCGAGAACATAGCCTTTTAAAGATCCTTCTCTGTAAATGTTGTGCAAATTTTCGGAGTTGATCATCAGAATATATATCCCAGTGAATTATCATGTCACAACCGTTATACATATTTACCAATTCCGATTCGTCGTTGCATTTTACTCTCGCTGCTATCCAATATAAGTTATACACAGCTCTTTTTTTTGCCCCTTTATATTGACACAGCATTTTCTTTAAAATTAACATTTGAAGCAGCGTTTCCCACACTAATCTCTTAGTTTTTATCACAATTCCTTCCATTCCTATCCCTCTTTCTCTTAATTAAAATATTTATTTCCGGCTGAAATAAGAAGCCAGAAAACACAAAAAAGCCACACCGTAAGTGTCGCTATTTTTCATATTTATATGGCCCTGAATCATCAAGGGCTTTCAAATCCACACAAGCAGCTCACAGTTGCGGGCTACAAGTTTAATAAAAATCTCCTACATCCCATCGGATGTCAATATCCAAGCGCGAACATATTGCACCCAGACGTCACCTGCCAGCAAAGCCAGCAAAAATCACAAAAAAAGGGTAAATAACACTTATATTGTATCATTTCTATTTCGACCTGTCTAGTTTTACCAAAAAGAAAACCACCTTTTTCGATTCCACCGCCGCTACCTAAAAAGCCTTCTCCACCATGGCATTTTCTCTTTTTCCCGATCTCGTTAATCTTTCGTATTTCCGCTGATAAGCAAAACAAGACTTGCCAATCACCTTATTTTATACTAGTTTTTCTGTTAATCCTGTTTAATTCTATTACGTTCGCAGATACATTTCGAGAATATGCCAGCAGATATAGAATATAGAAGCAAGGATAAAGAAGCGGGTTTGAAAATTGGCGTACTTACCAGCCTTGTCCTAATTATAATCCATTGCCGCTCTAATACCCTCATCAGCAGCCTGAATTAAGGCAGGGTGTCATGAATTAATTTCTAAAACCATATTTCTTACATATTCACTCAATCGAATAAGTGCTAATGGTCCTCCATAATCCTCTCTTTTTACTTTTTTTCCATTCAATTCAGTTGTATCCAAGAAAATGATGTCATCTACTGTATATTTTTTCGTTTCACATTCATTATAGGTAATCCATATAGGATTTAATGGATTATGAGTGAACGCATTCCTAATTAATCGAGATATCCATGCTGCTGAAGAAATGTTAGTATTTTGATGTTTAAACCTGTCAATATTTCTGCCATTAAAGAATTTTTGAAGAGTAGTGTCAATCTGTGTAACAAGGGTATATATTGTACAGTGCTCTAACGCAGCTAATGCGATGATTTCCTCTTCTTTGGAAAGATGAAGTGACTGAGCGTGCATGGTATGTTTGCCCCATGAAAACGTATCAATATAATTTATTAATCCTTCATTAGAACTTACGGTAATTCTTAAACCAATCAATAATTTGAAGGCATTCTCCGCATCCACCAACATGTTTTTATATAATAGTGTTTCATTTTTGTCCATTTTTCTTAATCCTCTTACTTATTCATCTACCAATTCCCCAAGCACACACAATTTTTCCAATTTATAAATAGCGGTAAGGGTTATTTATTAATTCTTAATACTCCTGATAAAAAAGTTACTTCATCTGGATAGTTTTTGTTAATCTTATTTCTATGCCCATACAAATCAACCCTCATTTCTTTAAAACAATGTGATAACAATTTATCGTGTTGCTTTGGATAATCACATTCTTTACAACCCTTTACATGATTAATAACTAAACTTTGATACTCATTAACAGCACTTATAACCTTTGAAGACGCAACTAACATCAAATTATTATATGCATGATTATGTGCAATAACAACATCATCATTTTCGGGATTATTTATAGAATCACTCAAAGTTTTAATAAATTGAACATAGTAATCTTGTTTCATTTTTCTTTCTTCCAATTTCAATAAATTTCTTTTATTAAAATAATTAGTTAATGATACTGTTATAACAGCAGTAATAGTTCCTATTAAAGCTATAATATATTGACTCATTTTTTTCTCCTACCTTCCCCTAATAGACATCAGCCACACGCCCCTCCCCCGATTTAAGCGCTTATCCTGACGGAGCATAGCAATACATTTTAAGACAAAGGACCAAGATTCCGCACTATTCTTCTTTTATAAGCATAGGCTTTATTTTTCTCTCAAACAATCCTAAATTTACCTCCCTATTTCCTCTCTATTAGACAGGTTACGACTATATTAAATAATCACGTTAAACTCTACAAGATAATATACCTTTTATGAGGTACTGAATGGGAATACGGGCGTACTATAAGTTCTGTGCCTGCAATTCTGCGAGAACTTCGGGAGGAACATAAAATTCATATTCGCTTTTAGGTTTTTGTTTCTGCGTGGACAATATCATATCAATTATGTTTTCTGGATCTTTCATAAGATACCCAACCTGATTCCTAATTTTCCCATTAATATATGCTGCGTCAAGATATTTAGCAATTTTCCCAACATCTCTTAAATTGCATTTTGAAAACATATCCGGTTTCCTTTTTATAGCTGCGGTTATTTCCATATTATATTTTTTGAAGATTTCAACAACATCACTTTCTACTTGTTTGTCTATCTCTTTCTCTCTTTTTACTTTTTCGCCGGGATCACAACCACACCCTAATAGGGGTTCTGGGTTGTTGTTATTCTTGTTTTTATTATTCTCGTTATAGTTATTATCGTTAGTTGCAGGTTTTCCTATATCGGTTAGTACGATGTCAGTTTTACCGATATCAGAAAACATGATATCGGTGGTATTATCTTTATTAGGGGATTCTTTAACCTTGTTCTTAAGTTCCAACATCTCCACTTCATATTCCGCTTCTGTCAGAGCTTCATCATATACTACCCATATTCTCCCACAATACTTTCCCTTTTTCCGTACCCATATCCGGATTAAGTATCTGTTTGCCTCTAACTCAGTTAAAGCTGAAGCAACAGATATTCTTCCGTCTTTAGATCGTCCGACCAACTCAGATTCGAAAAATTTCCAACCTTCTTTCTGATCGAGAAGAATAGCCATCATGCCTTTTGCCTTTAGGGAGAGCTGCTGATTGTTTATTATATTACGGTCAAATTCTAAATACCTGTTAGGCTTTTTTTTCTTAAAAATCTGGTTACCATATTCCATCAATAATATCCCTCCAAATAATTTGTTCCAATAAAAAACCCCGACTTAAGCCGGGGTAAAGGAGGTATATTCACTTAATCCACATATTGTTGCAACTGGTACCGCAACTGGGGAAATAAATAACGTTAAAACAGGTTATAAGATAAGAAATCATCTTTCTAACAATGTCTATATATAGCCATTTAGTATTAGTTAAAACATAGATCACCTAGTTCGCAACGAGGGGGTCAGGGGTTCGAGTCCCCTCGTCTCCACCAAATTTTGTCTAGACTTTACCCATAAGCACAACAAGGTTGAAGGTTCAAGTCCTTCGTGGCCCACCATCTAAAACAAAGATCCCGCCAGTGTCGGCGGGATTGTTTTGTTTTCTGCATTTCTATTTTTTGGGGTATTCTGACAGGTCAGAGAGCCAGGCCACACCTACACTAGGTAACAATACTGGTTTATCGGGATCGATGTTCCCAGAGCACCCCTGATTATGGGGC
Organism: Syntrophomonadaceae bacterium; assembly: GCA_963665865.2. GTDB lineage: Bacteria > Bacillota > Syntrophomonadia > Syntrophomonadales > Syntrophomonadaceae > PHAA01. The sequence continues at coordinate 1,928,232 of CAXXWF010000001.1, forward strand.
TCTCAGCGTAACAACAGTTTTGATTGAAAATGCAAAAGGATGCTATACTAAAAATAATAAATTAATTAGGAAATGGAGGAATACTATGATTACGGTAATTGGCACTATGACTATCAAACCAGGTATGAACGCATTATTTATTTCCATTTTTAGCAAATTAGCTACAGAAACCAGGAAAGAAGCAAGTTGTGTTTCCTATCATTTGTTTCAGGACCTGAAGAAACGGGAATTGTTCCATATGGTAGGAGAATGGGAGAATGAAGCAGCATTTGATCAGCACATAGATACCCAGCACTTCATCCAGGCGATGGCGGCAGCAGGAGAAATAATGTCTACGGAATGGGATCTTAGTCCTTCCGAATTGGTATTATGATACTTTTCACGCCTTCTAAAATTAAGCCCCTCTAAACATGCACTGAACCACGTTGATTGATCGAGAATACGAAATTAATAAGTTGCGATAACCAGCAGGTAACCATTATGGCTTGAATTTATTGCAGTATTTATTCAGATATTTAGCAGGGATTTGGGATATATTAGGGAATGTATTAAATATTGTCCTCCTGAAATGATTGAATATTAATAGAACGTGTACGCTTGCTTTTTAATAAAATGGACCCGTTGGTAATACTGGCTCAATATCGTTGTAGTTGCCCGAGTTGGAGGTTGGCTGAGCGAAATAGCCAAATATCAAAGGCATGATATACAACTTGTTGCGACGTAAATACCCATTTAGGGTATTGAAAAAAGCCAAAATGGTGGAGTTGAAATTATAGAATGTCTAGCTTTATTTTACGTTACTACTATTTCCTTAAGGAAGATACAGCATCATCGGCAAGACTGACCGATATTTTAACACAAAATTCGGTCAGTGTTGCCAGCAAAAGTCCAACCATGGATTTTGGGGGAAAGACAGGATTTTTCTATAATCTCCCCGACTCTTCCGGGAAAATGAATATACTGGGCGCAAATATCCCTGCAGAAACCGATAGCTGGGTAAGTACCTGGAAGCAATTGCAAGATTGGGAAGCCCAGGCAGAGCTTGGTGATGGTGATATTATGGGAAAACTAACCGTACTGGTGACTCTGGCAGGTAATTGGTCCCAAATGCTGCAGGAAGCTGGTCCCTTTCTATCCTGCAGTGATGCAGAGTGTAGTCATAGCGGTAACAGCCCGTTATTTCGCTTGTCGCTTACCAAAAAGGATAATGAAGCAATTTATGTTTACACTCCTGGAAACCCTGAAGCAATATCATTTTCCTTCCTTACAAGCACCTTGCCTATTTTACATGGGCAAATAATATTTTTACGTGAATTAGATTTGATTTTATGTGACCGAAATTTGTCCATTAATAGTGAAAAAGAAGAATTAGAACAAAACCTGATACATCTCCTCCACACAAAATTAGTTATGAACCAGGCTTCACTTTCCATTGCCGAAGAATTGGAAAGCGATATCGAGGTACTGGCAACCGCTTTTGCCAAACTGGTGGGAGATAAAAAAATGATCAGTGATGGGATAAGGCGCCTCGGGTCAATACTGGAAAGGCTGGAGAAGCAAATCAACCGAGAGCCGGTTTTCAATCTGGGTGCGGATATGTTTCAAGATATGCTGGGAACTTATCAGGAGCGGCTAACGGCATTAAGCCATACATACGATGATTTAAGCTTAGCTGAGGGCAATTACCAATCAGCTATTGAAGTTGTGCAAAGCAAGATCCAGGTCATGAATAGCCGGACCAACATCGATACCCAAGAGCAGATCAAAGAATTACTCAAAGTAAATTCGGCCATGCAAAAGCAGAGTCTGATTTACCAATATGCGGCCGGTTTGGTAGAATTTATTGTTCTGGCCTATTATAGCCTTACACTGTGGTCCCACTTCACCTATACGGATGTTGTAATAATCCCCAGTTGGATTCAGTTTATCGGAGTGCTTCTATTCTCCGGCAATACAGTTGTTCTGACGCACTATCTGGCTGAATACGTGCAAGGCGAGACTCATGTGCGGAAAAAAATGATCTTAGCTAGTTTGAGCCTGGGGTTGATTCTACTTTTCATAGTGGTCGGCAGCGTAATCGCGCTAAAGCAAGGGAGCGTCCATTAACCACGCAAATTAACAGGGGATTATTGTTGCTGGCATTCCATCATAGTCCAACCTGAAAGCAGAACTCACCTATAACGCAGTATAAATAAGACTTAGCCTACCAGGGATATAGCCTTCAGTCGTTCTTTGAGCTTTTTTAGATGGCTGGCTTCTTCTTTGGCGATTTGTTCCAGCATTAACCTGGTTTCGGGGTCTTCAACCTCCTGAGCCAGACTATTGTAATTATTCATCGCAGCCATTTCTGCCTGTACTGCCAATTCCAGCGCTTCTTTAAGATTCATACTAAAAGCTCCTTTATATTTGATGTAAACTATAGAGTAGGGGGCGACAATATATCAGTATGCAGGAAAGAATCATTGCTATTATTTTACCATACTGTACCTCTTTTTAAATATCTGGGCATTTTCTAGTTTCCCCTCTGCATTTTTCCTAATCATACGAGATCTCTTTTTACCAAACAAGAGAACCCTCGTCGGTCGATATTCTGCCCTACTTATCATTAACACCGTTGGAATATTTGAAATCCTCTATCGCGTTGCAACAAATAGAAGATATTAGGAAACTAATGGAAGTGTATTCTAGTTTTTACGACCGGCGAGTAATATTCGCCGGTTTTTCAACGATCGCCTAAATCGTTCGTGCTTCAAGGTTCAGTTGTGAGAAAGAGCATAGATTGATAATAGGAACACCTTCCCTTCTTCACCCTTGGGTTCAACTACAGTGCAGTTATATTTCTAACCTAGCGAGTATAGAAATAACTTGTAATGTTTTTTAACTGAAGAGGTTGTACTTAATGAAATATTTTAGAAGTCCAAAAATGATTGGTTTGCTGGCGATAATTGTCGTTCTCCTGAGTGCTGAACTAAATAATGCTCTTTCTCATTCCATCCGCGATATTGTTCGAAATGGTGAGCCTATAAATATCCTGGTCCTAGGTATAGATGCCAGACCGGGTGAAATAAACGCCCGCAGCGATACCATAATATTAGCCAGTATCAATAACAACATTAATAAAGCAGCTCTATTATGGATACCACGTGATACGAGGATATCTACCTCCAACAAGAGCAAGAAAATTAATATGGTAGCTCAGCTCCAGGGGCCGGAAGCCAGCTGTAAAACAGTCGGGCAACTACTTGGAATCAACGTTAACCACTATATCGTTACTAACTTCACCGGATTCGAAAATATAATAGATATTTTAGGCGGCGTTTATCTGGACGTGGATATCAATTTGTCCAGCCCTTCCTCCGATGTTTATCTAAAAAAGGGTTATAAACTATTAACTGGTAAAGAAGCTCTTAAGTACGCTCGTTATCGAGGGATGCAGGATGGAGACATTGGAAGAACTGGGCGGCAGCAGAAGCTTTTGAGGGCAATTATAAATCGACTTCTACAAGTTGAGACTTTAAGCAAAATCCCTGATTTGGTATCCGCCTTGCAGGAAAATGTACAAACCAATATTTCTATCAGCGATATGCTTTATTTAGCTAGTTTAGTTCACAAATTAGATGATAATGATATAATTACCCAGACATTACCAGGATATGCTTATATAGACCCATATTCCGGAGCAAGTTACTGGGAGGTTGACCCTCAAATATCACTGAGCATACTTGATTCGCTATTTCGCGGACACAAATACGAAGTAGATTTAGATTCCCGATCGTATTAATTAAAAACCTATCAGACTTCCACCTTCACCACCGTAGATACCTATAGTAGCACCTATTTCGGATACAATTATATCCTCCTCGGGACGGTAGCGGTTGTTAATAGCCTCAGCGGTCTCCTTTGCTTCATCGAGATAATTAAGATGACTTATACCGATAATTTTATGTGATAACAATTCTCCCCCTATATTCATCCACCATCTCCCGCAAACGTTTGATACCCCACTTCCGATGCCCATCGGCCAGTTTGAGTAATACCTAGTCTCTGTTATAATGGAAACAACCGCAGGGAATGGAGAGATAATGCTATGGATATGTCTTCTTGGGGCGGATTAAAACGCTTCTTAACCGTTATTAATCTATTTATTAATATATTTTGGTCCTTCTACTCCATAAAGTACAAGAAATTGTGGCACAGTAGATCATGGCCCGAGTCTAAGCGTCAGGAACTCTACGTTACTGAGGCTCGCCGTTTTCGCAACACCGCAGTCGAGCTGGGCGGGTTGTTGATTAAGCTAGGTCAGTTTTTTAGTACCAGGGTTGATATTCTTCCTCAGACTGCCGTTCAAGAATTGGCGGGTTTACAAGATGAGGTTCAATCTGTGTCGTTTAAAGATATACGCCTGGTTGCTGAAACTGACTTTTCGCGTCCTCTCTCCGAAATTTATGCTGAAGTAGAGGAAATGCCGATCGCATCTGCCTCACTGGGACAAGTCCATCGTGGTATATTGACCAGTGGCGAATCCGTAGCGATTAAGATACTGCGACCCGGAATTGAAGATCTGGTACGTATCGATCTAAAGGCAGTGCGCAGAATTATTGACCTTCTAAAAATAATGACGGACTGGGAACAAAAGATTGATTTGGATGCAATTTTCGATGAGTTTTCGGATACTTTATTAGCCGAACTTAACTATATTCAGGAAGGCCACAATGCGGAAATTATAGCTAACAATTCGAGCGATGACCCGGATATTCTAATGCCGGTTATTTACTGGGACTATACCACCCAACGGGTTTTAACCATGGAATTTATGGAAGGTATTAAAATATCCAACTACCATGAACTATCCCAGGCCGGGGTAAACCGGGAAGCAATTGCACGTAAATTACTGCAGACTTATATTAAACAAGTTCTGGTGGATGGATTCTTCCATGCTGATCCACATCCTGGCAACCTCTTTGTTACTAAAGATAGCAAGCTCATAATGATAGATTTTGGTATGGTCGGAACTATTTCCCCGAGCCTGCGGGACATTCTGGTTGACCTGGTATTTGCTTTGGTTAAACGCGATAATCTCCAGGTAGTTGGGTATTTAAAACGTATCGGGTTTCTGCGTTATGATGCTGATAATGAACTAGTGGCGAGAGCAGTGGGAGTGCTGCTGGAAGAAGCTTTGGGGGCAGGAACCGATCTTTACTCAGCCGATTTCAGCGGCCTGCTGGGTGACCTGGAACAACTGCTTTATGAACAGCCTTTTCAGATACCGGCTCAATTCACCTTTCTGGGTAGGGCTTTAGGCACTTTATATGGACTTTGTATAGGACTAGATCCAAATATTAACTTTCTGGACGAAGCCAAACCTTTTTTGGAAGGCTTTGCCAAAGGTGAAAACAGTATTTGGAATATAGTCAAAGAAAAGGCTTCCCAATTAGGAAGCTCATTGGTGGAAATACCACCCATCGCAGAAAGAGTGCTGCGTCGCATGGAACGCGGTGAACTATCCCTTAAATTGCCTCTTTCTACCCTGGAGGATTCTATCGGTGCTAACACCCGGGCGATAAAAAGTCAGTCCTGGGCTATTATTCTTGGTTTTACTTTGTTCATTTCTGCTTATCTGCAAGTCAATCAGCAGAGCTCAGAGGCCCGGTATGCCCTCTATGGTTCAATTGTGGCATTTCTCTTAATGTTGCGCCAAAACCGTACTGTTAAACGTCACCGCATGAAAGCCCCCCACCCACACATGATCAGAAATCGCGATAAAAATTCTTAATTCAATGAGCGCTGGCGCAAATTGCGCGCCAAAACGCGAGCTCTTTAGCACATTCCTTTCGCGTTTTGTGTGCATTGCGCCGCGAGCTTTTTTATCAAATTCCTCCCCGATTAGGGAGAAGTTTGATAAATCAATGCGTGCCTTGCACGAATTGCGCGCCAAAACGCGAGCGCTTTAGCGCATTCCTTTCGCGTTTTGTGTGCATCGCGCCGGGAGCTTTTTTATCAAATTCCTCCCCGATTAGGGAGAAGTTTGATAAAAAAAGCAGCCGTCCAACATTTAAGGACGGCTGTGCTCATATATAGAAGTATGAGGGTGAGTAATTAATAACTTGCTTCAGAATAACATTGTCTTTAGCTGTCATATATTATGAGCAAAAAAGAGGGAAAAGTTTCAGGCTAACAATAAGGTTATTAATGAGGTTAAGAAATCATTCAACCTGAACGACTGCTTAACAAGTATTTGTCAGGTTTACTAAGAGCGTTTGATAACCTTTTTGGCCTTATTGGCTCACCTGATAACAAGTTATGAAGTGGAGGGAGGAAAGGTTACAGAATGGCTGACATTTTTTATAAAATCGGAGAAGTTGCTGAGATGTTAGATATTGAACAACATACTCTGCGCTATCTGGAACATGCTCTAAGGCTTAAAATTAAGCGGGATGAACGCAGTGACCGACTTTATAGCGAGGCTGATTTAGATACGCTGCGCTTAATTATGAAGTTAAAAAATGAAAAAGGGCTTAATACTACCGCCATAAGAATGGCCTTGGGCAACATGGAAGAATCTCAGGAAACCGCTGTGGCTGCACCTTCAAATAATAATGTCGACATTTTGGAGTTGACAACCAATATTCGCAGGATAGTGGAGCAGAATGATGAGTTGCTTTATCAGAATAAAGCTCTTCATAAGAGAATAGAGGAACTGGAATATAAAATGAATAAACGCGATGAGAAAAGAGAAGAGAAAATTGATGAGCTAATTAGAATATGGCGCAAGGAGCAGGATGACAGAAATAAGTCCTGGTTATCTAAACTAACCCGCAAGTAAATTTATCATAGATTTTTCCCAAATATTCATTAAAATATGATATTATTTCTTCATGTGTTCAAAGACTCTGAGACCCTCCCCGGTAGCGGTGTAGGATAGAAGCGCAGGTCAAACAGAGTTGAACAATCGGTTTCTTAATAAAATAATTGTAGGATAGGAGGATGGGTTTACATGGATGTACTACTCACGTTAGTACCTATTATTGCTGTGTTGTTTTTTCTCATTTTGTTAAAATGGCCAGCAGATCTCAGCGGCTTGTTCGGGTGGCTTCTAGCCGTGGTGGTTGGTTTTTTCTTCTTTCACACTTCCTGGCAAGTCGGCTTGACAGCAAGTCTGGCAGGGATTGTGGCATCATTTCCAGTTTCCCTCATGGTTGCAACTTCGATTTTTCAAATTACCTTTCTTGAAAGTACTGGCGCCCTAAAAAGAATTGTGGTATTTGTAAAAACCATTGCCAAAAACGATCATACTGTCCAAATAATGATTATTAATATGGGTATAGGTACCCTGCTGGTTTCTGTGGGGGCTACCCCGGTCTCAATTCTCCCCCCCATTATGGTAGCATTGGGATATTCAACCTTTGTGGCGGTTGCTCTGCCAGCCCTGGGTTTTGATTCGCTTTGTACATATGCTCTGTTAGGAGCACCACTGGTGGTTTTCTCTGATCTGACAGGTACCTCTCTAAACGAATCAGCTTTGGTTTTCTCGCAATTTATGCCTATTATTTCGACCATGATAGGCTTTGGTATGCTGTATCTTGTTGGCGGTTGGGCTAAGATCAAAGAGGGTTTCTTTCCCTGCTTGCTGGCAGGTTTAACCATGGGATTTACCGCCGTGGCAGTGGCTCATGGCGGTAAAGGTATTGTTCTAACCGGAGTTATGGGTGGAGCGGCCACCATAGCAGTAATGTTAATTTATATGAAATTATCAGGCAAAACGATTATTGATCGCAGTGGTATTGCTGCCGGAGATATGGAAACTGAACGTTCAATGTCTTTGCTTACCGCACTTGGTCCCTGGACAATATTGATTGTATGCTGTCTCTTTATTAATTTTTATATCCCTCTATACAATTACTTATCAAAAGATTTAGCGATGCCTCTCTCGATAATACCTGGTGCCAAACCTATAATGACCAGAATGCTTTGGAATGCATATACCTGGGTTATTATTAGTACGCTGCTGGCTGTTCCCTTTATTAAGCCTACTTCCGCCCAATGGAAAGATATAGTATCCAAGTGGATCAGCAGGGCACCCCGTCCGGCCTTTTCGGCAGCTATATTTTTTGCCATTGCCTATGTTATGATGTATTCCGGTTTTGCCCCTGCTCCAGTCAACTGGCAGCTGACTGATCCTGCCTTCAATATGATATCAATTTTGGCAACCAGTTCGGCAAATTTCTTTAAGGGACTATACCCGATTGCGGCAACTTATTTAGGTCTAATGGGTGGTTTTGTGAGCGGCAGTGAATCCTCAACCATTGCCCTATTCACCAAATACAACATTTTGACTTCGAAATTACTAACTATCAATCCTCTGGTCGTAACTGCCGGAACTGCAATAGCTGGCGGTTTAGCCAGTGTGATATCGCCTGCCAAACTACAAAACGCTGCGGCCACTATTGATGCTATGGGAATAGAATCGCAGGTTATAAAAACGGTGGTAGTTATAGCAATTGTCTTTACCGCGGTAGCTGCTCTGCTAACTTTCATATGGGCTTAAGCACAAAATAATTAAGGGCAAGGGAGACGATTAATACCGTAACCCTTGCCCTTTAATTATGTATGTATATTAGGCTTATTAACTTACACTTTTTATTGATGGTACTCTTTGGTCAACCTCAATGGTTCCGTCACGTACCAATTTAACGAATATGTTGGTAATTAGCGGATCAAATTGAGTACCCATATTTCTTTCTATTTCATTGAGAGCATCATTTACACTTAAACAAGATCTATAGGGACGATTAGATGTCATAGCATCAAAAGCATCCGTTATCGAAAGGCACCTAGCCGCCAGTGGTATATTTTCACCCATTAAGCCACGTGGGTAACCTTTTCCGTCCCATCTTTCGTGGTGTCCGATTACAGCGGGTATCACATGATTCAATGAGGGCAAATGCTTAATAATGGTAATTGACATCTCAACATGCTGTTTAACCATTTCAAACTCTTCAACAGTCAGCCTGCCAGTCTTGGTAAGAATACTTTCGGGTATGCCTATCTTTCCAATATCATGTAGAAGAGCAGCCTCCCTTATTATTTCGATATGTGACTTGTCCAATGCTAATTTACTCGCCAAAATTGTAGCATATTGCGCAACTTTTTGAGAATGGCCGAATGTATAATGATCCTTGGCATCAATGGCAGCAGTCAACGCATATATTGTAGCGGCGAAAGTAGGTTTAGCTGAGGCTACCCTATCAGTGTTTTCATTAAACGCAGTTTCTACCGAAGTTACTTGCGGTGTATAAATAATCGTTTGATTCTTACCTGAGTTTTTGGCAGTATACATGGCAAGATCCGCCCGTTTCAATAGCTCTTTCCCATTGGGCGCCGCATGCGGATATGTGCATACCCCGATACTGGCAGTTAAGAATCTCTGAGTAACATCAGTCATGTTAAAGAAGGATTTCTCTATGTCGAGACGAATCTTTTCAGCAATATCGAAGGCCATTTTAGTATCATGATAGGGCAACAATACTGTAAATTCCTCACCGCCATAGCGGCAGACAATCCCCACTTGTCCAGCGTTCCTTACCAATATTGCTGCTACCATCTCCAATGCCTTATCACCTTCAACATGTCCGTACAGATCATTAAAAAGCTTAAATAAGTCTAAATCAATCATAAGGATTGACAACTCAGCAGATCCGACTTTGGCCATCTGCTCGCTCAGCGCTTTGAAAAAATATCTATGGTTATGAAGCTTGGTAAGGCTATCCGTTAAAGCTTCATTCTGGGAACGGGTGAAAAGTCTGGCATTATCAAAGGCAACTGCAGTCGAAGCCCCCAGATAGGAAAGCAAGTCCAAGTCATCCAGAGTGTAGGCGGTATTATTATGTTTTCGAGTTAGCATCAGCATACCTATTAATTCGTTACGGCTCTTGATCGGTATAACAACTTCAATACCTAAATCGTAAATTTCCCTTTTTTCTTTCTCCCACATTGATTTAAAAAATGGCAGGGAAGATAATTCGTCCCTGGAGAGGCTGGTATGGTTAGACTCAAACCAAGCAACTACAGGGTTTTCCATTGAAAACTGTAAATCTGGCTTAAATAATTGGGAGGATGTCTGAAAAACGAAATAGTGTTCGTCGTCTTCATGCTTAGTTAATATTAGTACCTGGTTGGCACGAATGGCCAATTGTACTGCTTCAATCAACTCTCGAGCAATATTATTTAAGTCCAGATTGTTGGAAATTACGGTGCTGAAATTTCTTAGAGCCTGACGCTGGGAATATTCCGCTTTATAAAAAATCTTGTCGACAAGCGTGCTGGTAACTTTGTATAAGGGTTGAAATATAAATGCAACCATTAGGGCTGAAAAGGTAGTAAAGTATGGAATAGTATTTTTGTATACATTAGTAGTGGTTGCGCTTTCTATATAAAAGACGCTATATACATATATAGCGGTAATAATTGAGGCTAAAATTGAGTAAACAATGCCTCTTGTCATCATAAAACGCAGTTCAAGCATACGGTACTTAAAGATAGCAATCATTACCAGGATCGAATTAATAAAACAGGCTAATATATCTACGGGATATTTTCCAACCACTGGTATTACATTTAACAGAGACCCCACAAACATTATAGATACGCCAGTAGTAATTAGTCCGATTTGTGGATATCGAGTATTTCCAGTTTTTACACTTTTTCGCGCTTTGATCAAAATTGCCAGTATCATTACGAACATCAAGAAGTACATCGGGTAAGCCACTTTACCCAGTGTATAAATAAATTCGATACTACTAAATTGGTAGCCATTTATTGTAATTATATTTGAAATAATATGTGAATCAATAATTACATAACCTAGAAGGTCAATTACAAGGGCACTCAAAGCAACTATTCCCCAAACAGCAATACTTATTAAATTTACAGAATAAGTGAAAACCGATACGAAGTAATATAGCAGAAATGGAACTGCGATCGTTCCTGCCACCATTATTCTATTCCAAAAAAGTACGCCCGGATATAACTCTAATTGCATAAATACTGCAGATGCAGTCCATATGATCAAAGCAGTTAAAACCATCATAAAACAACGTATAAATTTGTCTTTCTGCGACATAGTAAAAAACAACAGTAATAAACAATAGCTAGCTAATGCCACTGTTGGCAATGAAGTGAAAAATAATTGTAAAAGCGGCATTAACACACCTCTTTTCTATTTTCGCCCCGTGATATTTTCAAAACCTCAATAACATCATAATGCGATGGATTCATTTTTCTCAAAGTTCTTCCGAACGTATTAACAAATTGATTTATCGTACCCTGCGGAATTATGGAGACTAATAGAGGCTCCATTCCCAGTAATAATTTTAAATCTTTAAAATCACCATCAACGTAGCGAAAATAAATTGCCAAATGCTCATTGATTATCTCCTGGGTAACCCCAGATTTAATTGCGCCTGAACCAACTTCAACATAAAGGTGTACAAACGCTCTTTTGAGTTCATCAAATTCTTTAACTGCGAACCATTCCCCAATGTCAAGTTTGGATATTTCCAAAGCTTTAGTGATGGTAGCCTCAGATATTCGGGTGAATCCTGCTATGTCTATAAGTGTGGGATTACGGTCAATATAAGCAAACTGCGGAAGTTTAATGCCTTCTACTTCATTACTTAGAGACAGGCATTTAAAAATGTCACCAGTCCTATATCTAGCAAATGCTCCACCTTTAAAATTCGAAATAACAAGTTCATACTGATTTCCCGCTACCAGTTCATCTAATAGATATGTATTAGGAACATAAGATGGTCTATCTAGATTCTTCTCCATCTCAATTATGGGTATAAACTCATAAAAATCAACGTCAGGGAAAAATACCATACCATTCTTGCTCCAAGTTTCAGTTGCTATGCAAGCAGATTCAGTTCCCCCAAATATTTCCAGAGGGGTTACTCCCCAGTAATACTCAATTTTTCTCTTTAGACTAGCAGTATCAGTTCCAGAACACACCAATCCTTTTAGTGACCATATATCCTTAGGCATTATTGGGGTATTCTCTTTTTTACTTTTGATCCAAGCTTTGAGCAGACGATAGTTCATTTTGGGAGAATTCTTTATTATATTAAGACTTCCCCCGGAATTACCTCCAGTTGCAAAGCTATCACCCATTTTAACCACAATGCTACTAAGGCCAAAAAACAAGTCAATACCTTGTTGAATCCCCATTTTAAAACCAGTTTTGTTTCTTTCGCTAAATCGCATCAACTCCGCTTCCTGAATAGAAGGAAGGAAGTTCACTGATATTTCACTAGCGATTAGATGTGGTACCATTCCAGTAAGATAAGGAAGTGGTGCCATTCCATAAAGAAAATTTTCACCGCCTCTTAGGCTAAAGCTACCTTTTTGGTTACTGGTAGCAAGCACAATTATTGTTATACTGCTACTTCTGTGGCAATTTATCATACTTTCTGTATAAGGAGCTACTTTTACTGGATTCCTGCCGCCTTCCCAGGTAGTTTCGATCCATAGCAAAGGCTTAGCTGGCAAGGCTGTTTCAACCTTGGGCAATAATAGGTCAGCATAATCTTCGTAGGTAGTAAGCGGAACAATTCTCCTAAATTCATCAACAGTAGCTGGCTTTTTCCCTTTCATAATCCGCCGTCCTAATTCGCAATTGGAGTATAGTTCAATTTGTTCGAGTAAAAGACGTTTTTGAATGTCCATATAATCTGGCAGGGAAAGATCTAAAAATCCGCAATATTCCTGCCAGATTTGATCATATTGTTTATTTTGGAGTTTTTCGTCTAAAGTCATCAGAGATCCTCCAAATCAAATAATTATCTTATCAATATTAGCCCTAATAGCAACAAAAAGCATACCTAACCGTCTACTAAATGGGCGGTTAGGTTTGTCATCCCAGTCACTGACCTAGTTGCTAATATAAGATATTTACCACCAAAAGTAGGCGTAACTGCCTCAAAATAGCATAAAACATTTCATTTAGCATATTATATTTTGCAATAAATCACAACAAATATCTTATTTTTTACCATTTTTCTTGTCTTTTATTACATTCATGTTCTGTCGAAATCTTACTTTCTGGCTACCGCAACTACTACGCAATATTTATTAGTAGGTTTTTCATACTCAATTGACGTAAAACCGGATTCTAAAAGCATTTTTCTAAATTCCTGTTCTGAATAAATTCTAACATCTCCTTCAAGATTAAGAGGAGTATTCAAGTACCAATTTATCAGGGACCGTTTAAGATCCGACCACCATGGGTCGGCAATAATTATTCTTCCATTCGATTTCAGAATGCGTCTAATTTCAATAAGTACTTTTAGTGGCTCAGGATAGTGATGAAATGAAGAGTTGCATATGACTAAATCAAAAGAGCTGTCATTCCAAGGCAGATCGTCAGCGTCTCCAATTATTAATTCCGCTTTTCCTGCCATAATTTCGGTCGCTTTCTCTATCATTTTCTCAGATATATCAATTCCACTAGCCGCTACATGGATATTTTGGGTTACTACTACAGACAGTATTGCACCCGTCCCACAGCCAACATCTAGAATTGAAGCAAATGGCTTCAAGTTTATTTTTTCCAGAACTCCTGCATACATTAATTTAGAGTATTTCCCATCCCATGTATTGAAGTAATTATCAGCTTTCGCATCGAAGTTTTTTTTGCTTTTTTCTTTATATTTATTGATTTTGTAACTCATTGAATCCTCCATCTCCACTGAGTGTTTCAATTTGTATGATCCATAATGGGATATCAAGGATTTACCCTATGAATTGTAGCAATACAATTTTTAATACTCTTCATATTTGGGATTAGAAATGGTACTCTTTGCTGATAAATATTATATCCAGTTAAAATGCGGGGAAATATCCAACGGTCTTGAATATAAACATAAATTATATCCATTACTGTCCATACTATTCCTGCCCATAAAATCATTATGTTGCCTGAAGTTAGCCATAAAAACAGGTAAAAAAAGCAGAACCAAATAACAGCTGGATGACGGCAAAGTGCATACATACCTGTAGAAACCACATTACTCTGTTCGGTTCTTATGTACGTCTCGCCAAATGGCAGCCAAAAAAACAAGGTACTTAACATAAGGATTAAGGTAATTATTGCCATAAAGGCCCAAATCAGTTTGAAATGAAAATTTATTAATTCATAATCTCCCAGCAAAATAGCAACTGTACAAAACCCAAGAATCACCAAACCGGCTGCAAAGCACATATTGATATATTTGCTTCTAAATTTAATTTTGTTAATATCAAAAATGTAAAATAGAATAAATGCCAAACAACCGAGGACAATAAAAACCATATTTCGACACCATCCAGCGTTATTTTTCGCAATTTTAGCACATTATGGATAATATATCTATGTAGAAAAATACAAAAACCCCTGATTTTCAGGGGTTTATTTACTATGGTGCGGTAGAGAGGACTTGAACCTCCACGAAGTTGCCCCCACTAGAACCTGAATCTAGCGCGTCTGCCAATTCCGCCACTACCGCATTTAAAGCTGATTTTATTCTCAGCAAGGAAAATTATATTACATGCTTGTCGATCTTGTCAAGTCTGCTACGTGGCACAGCTTTCTTTGTTTATGAATGCTATTTATCTTCTGCCAACATTTTGCCGCTATCACTGCGCAAGGATTAACCTTATAATAAAGTCTAGACAATATGTATATTATATTGTTTGTAGAGCTATATATGAGGAGGTGTATTTTAGTTGCGAGTTGTCGATAAGAAAGAGTACGTAGTGGTAGTAATTATTTTTGTGGCTGCAGTGCTCATGTTTACCATGTTTTCGCGTAATCACGCAGATATCATTAGAGAAACTCCCAATCAGGCGGCAATCCTGACTGATAATGATATGACAGTCGCAAGTCCTGCAGGTAAGCTAGTCGTTGGTAAATCAACCCGTGAGGAGGCAATGAAGATTTATCCGGACGGTAATGATCTCGGCCGAAGTGGTGTGTATCGTCCCAAGGATTTAGATTGCTTACTGACCTTTTCCCGCGCCGAAGAAGTTCTGATTAGAATGGATATTGGTGTCAGTGATATAGCCACATCAAGGGGCGTTAAAGCCAACGATTCCTTTGATAAAGTAGTAGAACTGTACGGAGATGGATACACAAAGGCCTATGACAAGAACAAACCTCAAGTTTTTGATGCCTATTATGGTGCCGATCAATACATCTTGTTCAAAATCGAAGACAATTTGGTCAAGAAAATATATGTCGGAAGTCCAGTTCAATAAGAGGTGCCAATGAATATAAAAAGACAAGGGGACGGTTTTCTTTCCCCTTGTCTTTTCCTTTGTCTTCGTGTTAGATCTCGTTTAACAGATTGACCATCTCTATCGCTGTTACAGCTGCATCTGAACCTTTATTGCCAGATTTTGTTCCTGCTCTTTCTATGGCCTGTTCAATAGTATCTGTGGTAATTACTCCATAAATGACTGGAACTCCGGTATTTAAACCTACCTGGGCAATACCTTTGGTCACCTCATTTGATACGTATTCAAAATGGGGGGTAGCTCCCCTGATCACCGCACCCAGGCAAATAACGGCATTATAACCTCTACCTACCATCTTCTGCGCTACCAGAGGCACTTCAAATGCACCCGGCACCCATGCAATATCGATGTTTTCACGGTCTACCCCATGTCTGATCAAAGTGTCCAGACAGCCCGAAAGCAATTTATTGGTAATAAACTCGTTGAATCTGGTCACTACAATTCCAAAACGCTGGCTCTCGCCAATAAGTTTCCCTTCAAATACCTTTGCCATGTTAACAAATACCTCCATACTATTAAATTTTTGATCTTTAACTTATTCCATTTACATACTTGCTAATAGATGACCCATCTTATCTTTCTTGGTTTGCAAGTATCGGCGGTTTTCATCCTTAACCGGCATTTCTATGGGTACTCTTTCTGTAACTTCCAACCCATAACCTTCCAGTCCTTTTATCTTCTTGGGATTATTAGTCATCATCCGCATCTTTCTTACCCCTAAGTCGACTAGAATCTGGGCACCTATTCCGTAATCGCGAAGATCCTCTGGAAAACCTAAGTCAAGGTTAGCTTGCACTGTGTCCCTGCCATTGTCCTGAAGTTTATAGGCCTTAATCTTATTAACCAATCCTATCCCTCTGCCTTCCTGACGCATATATAGGAAGACTCCTTTGCCCTCCTGTTCAATCATAGCAAGTGCCGTTTGCAATTGTTCACCACAGTCACAGCGATTGGAACCAAATACATCTCCAGTTAGGCATTCTGAATGGACCCGCACCAGAATTGGTTCATTTTCGTCCCACTGGCCTTTTACTAAAGCCAAATGTTCCTTGCCGTCGAGCAGGGACTCGTAGGCGATAGCTGTAAAGTCACCAAATTTGGTAGGTAATTTAGTATCCTCAGCCCGTATGATCAGTTTTTCTTTGCGCCGACGATATTGAATCAAGTCAGCGATGGTTATTATTTTAATATCGTTCTCTTTGGCAAACTCCATCAGTTCCGGAACTCTGGCCATCGTACCATCACTACTCATTATTTCGCAAATAACCGTGGCTGGATACAAGCCTGCCAGTTTAGCCAGGTCTATAGACCCTTCGGTGTGACCGGTCCGCCTCAATACTCCACCTTCCCTATAGCGCAACGGAAATATGTGGCCCGGTTTTCTGAAGGCGCCCGGTTTGCTTTCAGGATCAATCAAAGCCTTAATAGTAGCGGCTCTTTCATGTGCAGAAATACCGGTTGTCGTCGTTATATGATCTACAGATACTGTAAAGGCAGTCTGATGGTTATCAGTATTTTCTAGAACCATGGGCTGGATCTCCAGTTCATCGAGACGTTCCCCGGTCATGGGCATGCAGATTAAACCTTTGGCATGGGTGGCCATAAAATTGATGATATCCGGGGTGCTTTTTTCGGCCGCTATTATAATGTCGCCTTCGTTCTCTCGGTCTTCATCATCAACCATGATCAGCATTTTACCTTCTCTGATGTCATTAATTGCTTCTTCAATGGTATTAAACATTGTATTTCCCTCCTCTTTATAAGAAACCGTGCTCTGCCAAAAACTCCGGACTTAATACTGATTTATTCTTGCCTTCACTCCTTTTCAGCAGTTTCTCCACATATCTGCCTATAATATCAGCTTCCAGGTTTACAGTATCTCCTGTCTTTTTGAATCCCAGAGTAGTCATTTTAGCTGTATGCGGTATGATTGATATAGTAAAACTATCTGCCAACACCGCTACAACCGTCAAACTAATGCCATCAATAGCCACCGAACCCTTGGCTACCAAATAACGTAATATCTCCTCTGGCGCCTTTATTCTCAATACCATGGCAATATCCACTTTTTGCTGCTCAACTATTGTTCCCACTGCATCTACATGACCTTGTACCAGATGACCACCCATTCTGTCCCCTAACCGCGAAGCCCGCTCCAGGTTAATCCGCTGACCGCTGCCCAGATCTTTGAGATTAGTTTTGGCCAGAGTTTCGGCCATCATATCTGCTGTAAAGTGTTCTCTATCAAAACTGGTCACCGTCAGACAGACTCCATTAATAGCGATACTGTCCCCTAGTTTTACATCCTCCAAAACTTTATTAGCTTGAATAGCGATCTGACAGGAATTGCTCCCCCTGTCTAATCTTTGCACCGTTCCTAATTCTTCAATAATACCGGTAAACATTATTTGAACCACTCCTTGAAATATCCTGTTATCAATATGTCATTCGTAAACCTCATTAGGTCTACAGATGTTAATGTGAGCGCGTCTCTCATATGTTCAATCCCCTGGCCGCTGATCGGTGAGGGGGCCAAACGGCCACCAATTATTTTGGGGGCGACAAACCAGTAGACTTTATCTATCAAACGGTGTTCCAGTAAATAAGCATTAATTTGGCCCCCGCCTTCAATAAGAAGGCTGCATATCCCCATTTTTCCCAATAGAGCAATCACTTCTTCAAGTGGTATTAGATCTGGATCGCAGTTTAATCCATATATCTCGATCCCCATACTTTCCAATTGAAGCATTTTGGCTGAATCAGCCCGGTCTGAGCAAAAAACCAAGCTTCTTTGCTGATTAGCTGTCTTACCGATGTTGCTCGCAGGAGATATCTCCAGATCACCGTCAATTATGATTCGTATCGGGTTGCGAATATTTTCCGTTTCTAATCGGGTATTAAGCATGGGATCATCTTTAAGTACCGTACCAATTCCGACCAGAATGGCATCGTAAACATTCCTCAATTTATGTACATATTGACGCGCATCATCACCGGTTATCCATTTGGAATCCCCACTATACGCAGCTATTTTACCGTCCAGAGTCATAGCCGTCTTTAGCGCTATGAACGGAAGTCCGGTCTGAATATATTTAAAAAATACTTCATTTAAACGTGAAGCCGGTTTCTCCAGCACCCCAACCTCAACTTCAATGCCCGCTTCCCTTAGCCTTTCCATTCCCCTACCGGCTACCTGTGGATTAGGATCAAGAGTGGCAATTACAGTTCGCTTAATTCCTGATTTGATAACAGCATCAGCACAGGGCGGAGTTCTCCCGAAATGGCTGCAGGGTTCCAGGGTAACATATAGAGTTGACCCAACAGCTTGTCCGCCGGCCTCATTCAAAGCATGAACTTCGGCATGGGGAGTACCTGCTTGATGATGATAGCCTTCACCAACTATTTGACCTTCTTTTACGATAACTGCCCCCACCATTGGATTGGGATTAGTTCTACCTAAGGCCAGCGCCGCTAGATCCAGGGCTTTTTGCATAAACACTTTATCTTCTTCAATGATAATAACCAATCACCCTCTATAAGAAAACTTATGCAGCCTGATACTGCCATTAAAAAAACCCCGGCTAACTGTCGGGGTTTTTAGGAAAAACGAGCACAAATCAGAGCATGCGAATCTATGCTAGACGCATACCTATGGCCCTTCTTCTCCTATCCAGACTATACTGTCGGCCTCGGAATTTCACCGAATCCTGCCCAAAGGCTCGCGGGCTATACCGCCGATAGGGAATTGCACCCATCCCCGAAGAAAGGAAATTGTATATGAAATTTAAATAATATTAGCATCAACCGTCTTTTAGGTCAATAGCAAGTCGTTAGTTGTGTTGTTAGTTGGTTTTACCGCTTATTGTCTCTTCTATAAGCTGTTTTACCTCAGTTGTCATTATTCCGCCCGCAAACTTGGGCTGTCCATTGATAAGGGTAACTGGATAAGGATAACCCATCTGCAGGACTTGTTTCATTACGGGATAATTATCAAGTCCGACCTGGTCTACATCGACATATTTAACTTCCACTTTATCTCCATAAACTTGTTTAAGTTCATCTGTCATCTTGGTTGTTAAGTCAGCAAAATCCATAGCTGATCCACAGCTTTCTTCTGACGAGCAACCGCCTGAACAACAGCTGCAACCTCCGGTATTAACTTGAGTTCCCTGAAGTACTTCTACTAAGATTGATTTATTTTCTTCTGGCATGAAGATTCTCCTCTCATAACAATTTTCTTGATTTATTATATATTCACCTGTAATTAAGGTGAAGATACACCAGTTCTATCGATTGGTACGGCATATATGATATATTTTTACCGATTCACTCCAAACGATACCTTAAACATTTACCTTTGTTCAAGCTTGTAATTTGATTATATTTTTTGGGGTTCAGGGTAATCAACACCAAAGGTGTCGACAGTAACCTTTTTCATGCGCTGATCTTCCTGAGGCCGATCGCTGCGGTTGCGAGGCACATTCACTATCATATCGGCCGTGTCCATTCCTTCCGTTACCTTGCCGAAAGCAGCGTATTGCCCGTCTAAATGCGCCGCGTCTGTTGTCATTATGAAAAACTGCGATCCGGCTGAATCAGGCAGGCCGCTTCGAGCCATCGATATTACTCCACGTGCATGCCTTAAATTATTGGCACAGCCGTTTTGAGAGAATTCACCTTTAATGCCGTAACCGGGTCCGCCCATGCCCGTTCCCTGAGGGTCTCCGCCCTGAATCATAAAACCAGGTATTACTCGATGAAAAACAGTCCCATCATAAAATCCCTGTTTGACCAAATGTATAAAGTTGTTGACTGTATTAGGCGCAATTTCGGGACAGAGTTCTACCAGTATTTTATTACCGTTTTCCATTTCTATTGTAACTATGGGAGCTTGGCTCATCGCAATCTTCCTTTCTTATTGCAGGATATTCACCCTAATAAATCTCTATATAAGAAATGGCTTCTTATATACTCTTAAAATTCTACTAATTTAGTATGCCTTTGTCTATTAATTTTCATTAATAAGGATTCTTATATCAATTTAATAAATCAAACGATTGACATCCACCGCAAATGCATTTATAATTCATAAGCTACTACACGTTAAATTTGTATAATAGCACACTTTATATTCTTTGTCAAGTTTTATTATGGCAAATTGTTTTGTGTGGTAAATTTAAAAGCAAGGTGTGATAACAGAATGGGGTTTCTCGACATTCGTAGTATAACGAGCATTTCGCCATATATTTCTATTGATGAATTGCTGAAGACCAATGACGAATCCTCTAAATATGGATTATTGTTATCCTCCCAAGATGCTCTTGAACTTATCGAAGCAAGAAATCTAACCATCCAAAACTACGGTAGAGTAGAAATGGGAATAGATGTAGTAAAGCATATAATATCCGAATTTTGCAGTTCCCCTTACATTAATGCTCAGGATTATACCTCCACATTGAATGAGCTCGTAGATATTTTCTACTATATGAAAAATGAAACCGCAGACAGAATTGGCGACAGTGAATTAATAGGTCTCATGAAAATTTATTTTAATAATTCCTGCCGTGGATCAACTGATCTTCTTAAGAATAGAGAGCTTGCACTGATTGCCAGTATTTTAAAAAAGTCATGGGACTACGCTGGGGGTGTTGATTAGTGGTGGAAAGCAACACAAGTATCGAAAAAAGTATTGTACTCAGGCAGGCATATATTGATTGTGAACACTATACTCTCTCTTTGCTGCAGGAAGGCAGCTATGCCGGTCTTATTGACGAATCAGGTCTGACTCGTATTCAGACTGAAATCATGTCTCTATTGAAAGAGACTTTAATTAAATATACCCACGGCGAAAGTACCTCGGTTAAATCAGAAATAGCCGAGAGTATTTTAACATCTATCCTTTACTCGGTTGATGCCCAGTTAATAGCTCTTTCTCCCGAAGATGCCTTGAATTATCTACGAATAAACGATGTGAAGAGAATTTACCAAAAAGGTCTAGATCTCATAACCTCATGTTTTGATGAAACAAAAATACTATATAGAAATATCGCTAATAATAAGCTTAATGTGGAACTCTACGCCTATAATTCCACTATTGATGAGGCATTACCCGAGTTTTTTGCCCACTACGATCCCCTATACAGTGCCCAGAAAACTTGGGCACTGATGGACTATCCCCTGCTTTACAGCGATCTAAAAGGCAGCGGTATATACTTCATTAAGCAATACCTTGAAAATTTGGCAATAGAAGAACACTTCTGCAGCCTGTTTGATCCTGAGGCTGTTGATAATCTATTATACAACTACGGCAAGGTTTATCGTATTGATTATAGAGAAACTTTAATTAACATATTGGAGATCTTGCTCACCAATTCTATTTTCTCGGTATTATCAGGCAATAGGGCCCTTGATTTGCGTATTACCACCCATCAATATACACTGCTGCAGGAGAAATTTAAGGATTTAGATAATGGACTTTGTACGTCTATTATCAGCAAAGCAATTAATACCTTATTGGAAGAGCTCCATATCGATGCTCCTAAGATATGTGATTATATCAAAACATACCAAGCTTTGTTGATGCCGAGGTTTTTTTCTGCCCTTGAAAATGGCAATTTAATGAATATTATCATTATTTCTAGAGATAAAGACCAACCCCTGGACATCCGCTGGGATGAAGGCAATAAGCTAAATGATGAAGATTTCAGACTTTTGGTGGAGCAAATACTGGAATGCACTGCCGGAACAGAAAAAGCGGCCATAATAAATTCAAGCATTAACTCTTTAGGCGACTTCATTGATGTGCTGGAAGCTGATTGTTTGTTTGATACAGAATATACAGACCTGTTTACGACCCTCGGGGACATGGAATTGTCTATCCTGATGCGCATAGTCTTCGCTGAGGAATTGAGAGTTGGCGGGATAGGTAATCTAGGGACAATTATTGATGAGAAACAGCTGGAAATACCCTGGCAGATTGAATATTCCGTTTTTCTAAATGGATTGACCCCAGCGCGAATAAGAGCGATAGAGTATTTTATTCCCGCAGCGCTGCAGACTAATAAACCTTCAATATATTGATACTAATTCCTAAGACTGCCTCATTCTAATTCTCTCCTATTGTCACCTCCAGTACTTGAGGCAGTCAACTTTTCACCTACGTTATCCCCTTACGGTTGAATCCTAATATGGTGTAATATTAGATAAAAATTGAGGTGCAATATTATGATTAAAGACCTAATTGTAAAGAACAGATCCTATAGAAGATTCTATCAAGAAAGAACAGTTGAAATGTGCACATTACGGGAACTAATAGATTTAGCTAGATTATCCCCTTCAGGCTTCAACCGCCAGGGTTTAAAGTACATATTGTCAAACACCGAGACCTTAAACAATCAAATTAATGACTGTTTAACGTGGGCAGGCTATTGCAAAGGCTGGATAAGTCCCAAAGATGGTGAAAAGCCAGGTGCTTTTATAGTCATGCTCCGAGATACTTCTCTGGGAGCATGCTTAGTTCAGGATCAGGGTTTTGCCGGGCAAAGTATCTTATTGGGTGCAGTTGAAAAGGGTCTAGGTGGTTGCTATATTGTAAATATTAAAAAGGAGATGTTAACCCGGGTTCTTAATTTAGACGACAAGTATGAGATAGAAGCTGTAATTGCTATCGGTTTTCCTAAGGAAGAAGTAGTTATTGAGCCTTTGGCTGATTCCGGCGACGTTAAGTACTGGAGAGATGATAATCAAGTTCACCACGTTCCCAAAAGATCTCTGGATGAGATAATTTTGTAAAA
Source organism: Syntrophomonadaceae bacterium (assembly GCA_963665865.2). GTDB lineage: Bacteria > Bacillota > Syntrophomonadia > Syntrophomonadales > Syntrophomonadaceae > PHAA01. The sequence continues at coordinate 1,951,355 of CAXXWF010000001.1, forward strand.
TACAGTTAACTCAGCCTCCCTGATGAATCGCATCCTTGCAAGTATACATGGTAAGTGCTCAACCAATTTTAGATAATGTGATAAAATGAACAGTTGAGAGCACTTATTTGGCAATGCAGCTTTGTATATTTGTTCTCTAATTTAAAATTGGGGGGAAGAATATGCCACAACGGAGTGACATCAACAAAATCCTCATTATTGGCTCAGGCCCAATTGTGATTGGACAGGCTTGCGAATTTGATTATTCCGGTACCCAGGCCTGCAAAGCACTACGAAAGTTGGGTTATCAGATTGTTTTAGTTAATTCTAATCCCGCTACAATTATGACCGACCCGGGAATCGCAGATGTAACCTATATTGAACCGCTAAACTTGAAAAGCCTGACCGATATAATTGCTAAAGAAAAGCCTGACGCCCTGCTACCTAATTTAGGAGGCCAGTCAGGCTTAAATCTGAGTTCGGAGCTGTACAAGGCTGGAGTTTTGGATAAATACGGAGTCAAAGTCATTGGAGTACAGATCGATGCCATCGAACGCGGCGAAGACCGTATCGCTTTCAAGGATACTATGAATCGTCTGGGCATTGAAATGCCCAACAGCAAACCGGCTTACTCTGTTGAGGAAGCAGAAATAATTGCGCAGGAACTGGGCTATCCAGTAGTCATCCGCCCTGCTTACACCATGGGCGGCACAGGCGGTGGTCTCGTTTATAATGTTGAAGAGTTAAGGATAGTTGCTAATCGCGGCATAGCCGCCAGCCTGGTGGGACAAATTCTGGTGGAAGAATCAGTACTAGGCTGGGAAGAACTTGAGCTGGAAGTCGTGCGTGACGCCAAGAATCAGAAAATTACGGTTTGTTTCATCGAAAATATTGATGCCATGGGTGTCCATACCGGCGATTCCTTCTGTGCTGCTCCCATGCTCACCATTAGTCCTGAGCTGCAGCAAAGGCTGCAGAAATACTCCTACGACGTTGTTGATGCTATAGAAGTAGTTGGCGGAACGAATGTCCAGTTTGCCCACGATCCCAAAACGGGTCGAGTTGTTATTATTGAGATAAATCCGCGCACTTCCCGCTCCTCCGCCCTGGCATCAAAAGCCACCGGTTTCCCCATCGCCATGGTTTCTACCATGCTGGCTGCTGGTTTGACTCTCGACGAAATTCCTTATTGGCGGGACGGTACCCTGGACAAGTACACCCCTTCGGGTGATTATGTGGTTATTAAATTCTCCCGCTGGGCCTTTGAAAAATTCCCCGGTTCCATCGATAAATTAGGCACCCAGATGCGGGCCGTGGGAGAAGTAATGAGTATTGGCAAAAACTATAAAGAAGCCTTTCAAAAGGCAATTCGCTCCCTGGAAATCAATCGCTGGGGCCTCGGGTTTGCCAAGGATTTCAACCAACTTACTCTGGATGAACTGCTGGCAATGTTGGCAGAGCCTTCGAGTGAACGTCAGTTCATAATGTATGAGGCTTTACGCAAAGGGGCAGACATTGAGCAATTGTACCAATTGACCTACATCAAACCATGGTTTATTGGGCAAATGAAAGAATTGGTTGCGCTGGAGGAAGAGATACTTAAGTATAAAGGTAAGCAACTGCCAGATCATCTGCTAATCCAGGCTAAGAAAGATGGTTTTGCTGATCGTTATTTAGCAATGCTGCTCAGTCTTTCCGAAGCAGATATCCGTCAGCGCCGAACCGCTCTGGGGATAGTAGAAGGCTGGGAAGCCGTACCGGTAAGCGGAGTTGAAAATGCATCCTACTATTTCTCTACCTACAATGCACCCGATCAAACTACCGTAAGTGACCGTCCCAAAGTGTTGATTCTAGGCGGCGGCCCCAACCGCATCGGGCAGGGAATTGAATTTGACTACTGCTGTGTGCATACCGCCTTTGCCCTGCACGATTTAGGCTATGAGACAGTAATGGTTAACTGCAATCCCGAAACTGTTTCCACCGACTATGATACATCTGACAAGCTATACTTTGAACCACTGACGGTAGAAGATGTTCTAAGTATATACGAGAAAGAAAAGCCGTTGGGAGTAATCGTTCAGTTTGGGGGGCAGACTCCCCTAAATATCGCTGCAGAACTGTCTAAAGCCGGCGTTAAAATTTTAGGCACCACTCCTGAAACAATTGACCTGGCCGAAGACCGCGACCGTTTCCGCAAAATCATGGAGAAGCTTAATATTCCCATGCCGGAATCGGGTATGGCGGTTAATCTGAAGGAAGCCCTGGAAATTGCAGAGCGGATTGGCTATCCTCTAATGGTTCGGCCATCATATGTTCTAGGTGGTCGGGGCATGGAAGTAGTCCATGATGAAGAAATGCTGCGCCAGTATCTGGCAGCCGCGGTAGGAGTCACTCCCGAAAGACCGATTCTGATCGATAGATTTCTCAGTAACGCTATTGAAGCAGAAGCAGACGCCATTGCCGATGGAAACGACGCTTTTGTGCCAACTGTAATGGAGCATATCGAATTAGCTGGTATCCACTCGGGCGACTCAGCCTGTGTTATTCCGCCGATCAGCATCCCTCCCCAACATATTGCAACCATTGTGGAATACACCAAGAAGATTGCTAAAGAACTTAACGTCATTGGTCTGATGAATATGCAGTATGCTATTGCCGATGATCGGGTTTATGTCTTGGAAGCCAATCCGCGGGCTTCCCGAACCGTTCCTCTGGTGTCTAAAGTCTGTAATATCTCAATGGCGCGGATTGCCACCGAGATAATGATGGCAGCAAATGATGCTAAAAAATACTCCATGAGTAGTATTGCCGCCAAAAATATTCCGCATTTTGGAGTCAAGGAAGCCGTCTTCCCGTTCAATATGTTCCCAGAAGTAGATCCTGTCTTAGGACCCGAGATGCGTTCGACCGGTGAGGTTTTAGGAATTGCTGATTCGTTTGGACTGGCTTACTTCAAAGCCCAAGAAGCCACTCAGTCTTCCCTGCCCACAGCCGGAACGGTCTTGATCAGTGTCAATGATCAGGATAAACCAGCCGCCCTGGAAACTGCCCGGGAATTTACCGCTATTGGGTTTAAAATCAAGGCTACCGCAGGAACCTGTATATATCTCCAAGATAATGGGATTATATGTGAAGATATTAAGAAACTGTTTGAAGGCCGTCCTAATATAGTGGATGCTATTACCAATAAGGAGATAAACCTGGTGATCAATACTGCGTCCGGAAAACGCAGCAAAAATGATGATTCTTATATACGCAAAACAGCTATTAAATATAAAGTTCCCTATCTTACAACTATGGCAGCTGCCCTAGCCAGCGCCAAAGGAATCGCTGCCTATAAAGAGAATCATTCTCCTGAATCCAAGTTGAAATCTTTACAGGAATATCACGCTGACATTACCAAACAGAACTAAAGAACTGAACTAATAAAATGTTTGCAACCGAAGGGGACGTTTCGTTGGCCATGTATATGTCATGGCCAACGAAACGTCCCCTTCGCACTTCCTATCTTTCAAATCTAAAACAAATAGTTTAAGCGTGCCTCTAATACATAGTTCCATTGTTTAATATTGGCGAGGAATACCTTGGCAATATCGGGATCAAACTGGGTTCCGGCGTTATTTTGTATTTCCTCAATAGCAGTATCCACACCTAAAGCTTTTCTATAAGGTCTATCACTGGTCATAGCATCATAGGCATCTGCAACGGCTATTATCCTTGCTTGCAAAGGTATATCAGTGCCTTTTAATCCCTTGGGATATCCTCTTCCATCCCATCTTTCATGATGAGCCAGGACATATTCCGCTAGTGGAGCAAATTCATTTACTGAACTCAATATACGATAGCTGGTTTCTGCATGACGTTTGACTTCAGAAAATTGAGCATTACTCAGTGTGCCAGGTTTATCCAGTATCCGATCATCTAGTATTATTTTCCCTATATCGTGCATTAATCCTACCGTTCTAAGCTCACTAATATCCTCCCCGCTCATGTCTAAAGCCGTTCCTAAGGCTGCACATAGTTGACTTACCCGAGCCGAATGCTGTTGCTCTCTCTCATTCTTTTCATACAAGGTTTTTATAATTACTTTTACAGTCTTATTCCGCATACTGGCACTCTCAGATAGCTTGCGTCTATACATGTAATCTTCGGCTTTCTTTAAAACAACCTCCATTTTCTCAGAACCTTGTTGCTTGGTTTCCCAGCCAAAGGAAATGGAAATGGGGATATCGTCCTCGGTTTCGTTTAGCAGAGCCTCATTTATTCGTTTGACAATTAATCTGGCTGCTTCCGCTTCGGTTCTAGGCAATAATATGACAAATTCATCGCCGCCAAATCTAGCAATAATATCATCATCTCGACATTCCTTTGTAATGACCGCAGCCACCCTTTGCAAAAGCTTGTCCCCAGCCAAATGGCCAAAGGCATCATTCGTCAGATTCAATCCATTAATGTCACCCATAACCACGGTTAGGGGAAGATTTCTTTCAGTATCTACCCTTATAATTTCTTCTTCAATATATCTCCTATTATAGAGTTCAGTCAGCTGATCATGGCAACTTAAATATTCTATCTTGGCTTGTCTTTCTTTCTTCTCAGTGATATCTCTAAATATGAGCACTACTCCATTAATCTTGGCATCTTCATCTTTAATGGGTGCCGCCGTGTCTTCAATCGGTCTTTCAATACCTTCCTTGGAAACTAATATAGTATGATTGATCGACTCAATAATATTTCCGGTGTCTAATACCTTATATACTGAGTTTTCGCATCTTTCTCTGGTAAATTCATTAATGGTTTTGAATACTTCTTCGACAGGTCTGCCGGAAGCTTCATCTTGCGTCCAGCCGGTATGCCGTTCAGCTGCTTTGTTTATTGAGATTATCCTGCCATATTCGTCGGTGGTGACCACTCCATCGCCGATGGAAAGCAAAGTGGTACGCAAAAGTTCTTTTTCCAAATAGAGTTCTTCTTCTTCTTTTTTTTGCATGGTTATATCCCGAATAGATTCTATTGCCCCAATAATATTCCCCGATGTATCATACAGCTTAGAAGCCGATCCCAGTAAGTAAGCCCCTTTACTGCGAAAAGTCTTGGGTATATAGATTTCGCCTATCAGAGTATCGTTGCCCTCACGGATTAAGTCAAATTTTTTCTTTAATCTGTCATATTCGCTGCTGGACATATTAGCAACATCGATTAAAAGCGGACGGCGTTCCCCATAAAAAGGAATGGCATAATCATAATTACTTCGGCCTATCATTTTCTCCTTCGGAATTCCCGTCATTTCTTCAATGGCCTTATTCCAAAAAATAACTTTTCCCTGTTGGTCAATTACAAATGTAGCGTCAGGTAAAAGCTCGATAATTTGTTCCAATTGCCGGTGCTCTTCTTTTTCAGCCGCCTCCACCTGCTTACGTCTGGTAATGTCACTGTATGTGCCTATCATACGAAGGCCCCTACCTTCGTGGGTACGCTCAACAATTTTGCCCCGATCCAGTATCCATTTATATGTGCCGTCCTTACACAACAGCCTGTACTCGTTTTGATAGAATGGCATTCTGTCATTAACATATTCTTCCATTATTTTATGGCGCAGGTTTTTATCTTCCCAATATACGAGTTTATCCCAATATTCAACAGAGCGTCCGAATTCATGGTCTTCATACCCAAGCATTTCCTTGCACTTATGAGAAAAAAACACTTCATTGGTCTTCATATTCCAATCCCATACTCCGTCACCGGCTCCTTCCAGTGCAAACTGCCATCTGGCTTCACTTTCCATTAATGAATTTTCCATTTGCTTATGTTTCGTGATATCTATTCCAATTGCTTGGTAACTGACTATTTCCCCTTTACCATTGAAGATAGCACGGTTGGTCCAACGCTGCCAGCTTTGGTTTCCATCAGGCAACATAATTGGTTGCTCGTGAGTTATTATTGGTTGGTCGATGGTGAGTGAACGGTAGTTACTGGCAACCTCCTGGCGCATGGTTGCGTCAAGCACCAAATCTAAAAAATTATGGCCTACAAGCTCATCGATACTCTTTTGACAATATTCACAACAAACCCGGTTCACGTAGGTCAATGTACCGTCCGGTAAAAAAGCGCAAACCATAGCCTCCATATCTTCCGTCAGACTGCGATATTGACTTTGGGTATGTGGCATCTCCTCAACCAGCTTGTTGTCAGTAATGTCTATAAAAGAAATAACCAATTTTTTGTTTCCAGGTATCCTGTTTACTGAAATGTTAATATCTCTAATATTTCCCTGGCGCGTAATGAACTTAGATTCATAATTGGCGGGAACCGTTGTCGCATCGACCCACCTTTTTTGATGATATTCTGTCATCCTCGGTAAATCATTTGCTGCAATAAATTCTGTCCACTTTTTTCTATTCTCGATTTCATGTTTTAAATAACCTGAGATTTTTACAAATTCACGATTCACTAACGATATTTCCATATTTTCTTCAACAATCATCATCGCTGCACGACTGTTTTCAAAAATAGCACAGTATAAATCCTCCGATTCCATGCAAGCTTTCTCTGGTCTTAAGCGTTCGGCAGTGTCTACATCTACACATCCATTCAATTTAACAACATTGTTAATTAAATAGTTCTCCATAAAAGCCACCCCGTTTTAATATAACGTCGATAAAGAGAAGATTATTAAAGGCAATCCATTATTTCTTTACATTAATTTCACTTTTCGTAATTTCGATAAAATTATTGTATTTCCTTTATTTTCTTACTAGATAGTTTGTTTTTTCACAAGTCATTAATATACACCGTAATGGCATTGGAGCGTCTTGAGTGCCACTTTAAGAATTTGGAGCACTCATCGTACATTCATACTCTTGTGACAACTGTATGCTGTCCAAAAATATGTCTACTACTTCAACGTCAAAGTGGGTCCCACTTCCTTTTGATATTATTTCAATTGCTTCTTTTGTACTTAACCCTTTATGGTATACCCGGTCAGATACTAAAGCATCATATACATCAGCAATAGCTAGGATTTTGGCTTCCTGCATAATTTCGCTTCCCTGTAAACCATAGGGGTATCCACTACCGTCAACTTTTTCGTGATGTTGTATAATAATGTTGGCCACTGAATCAAGAAACCCCAACTCGCTTATAATTTCCATACTAAAAACTGGATGCTGCTTCATTGAGCCAAAATCCGTTTCACTTAATGGGCCATTTTTAAATAGTATCTTATCCCTAATCGCAATTTTTCCGATGTCATGAAATAGACTGGCACTGGACAAATTTACTTTTTGCTGCTCAGTTAAATTTGATTTGGCGGCTATCTGCATAGCATATACTTCTACCCGCTTACTGTGCTGATAAAGTTCATTATCTTTTATTTTTACAGTTTTAAGAAGCGCATTAATAGCTCCTTTCATACTGTTATCCAACGAATAGCTCATTTGTTCAACGGTTTTTTTCCAATCCTCCTTCTCGGTAAGGAAAGAATTTAGAATTAGTTCTTTGTTTATAGAATCAGCACGATACTCAAATGCCGCTTCGACTACCTGAAGAAGTTCTTCATCATTCCATGGTTTGGCAATAAATCGGAATATCTGACCTTGATTAATCGCCGCAATTGTACTTTCCATATCAGAATAGCCGGTGATAAGAATTCTTACCACGCTGGGATAGTCTTTTCGAGCAAACTGTAAAACCTCATTACCTAGCATTTCCGGCATTCTCTGATCACAGATCAGTAAGGCAATATTGCTTTCATTCATTAATTCAATTGCTTTCTTAGGGTTGGTGGTAACCAGAACGGAATAACCATTGTACATTAAGGTTCGTCTTAAAGCTCTGAGTATAGATGCTTCATCATCTATAATAAGAATTTTTTCCTCTTGCAAATACCATTCCTCCCGTGCAAGTATAAATACTATGAGATTGTTTACCAATTAGTTGTCTATTTGCTGTCCAATAAGAATATCTTGTTTGATAGGTAGTTTAATGGTAAATATAGTCCCGGAATCCATTGTACTGTTCACCAATATTTCTCCATGATGCTGATTGACTATAATATCATAGGAAACGCTCAAGCCTAAACCAGTTCCATCTCCTACCGATTTGGTCGTAAAAAATGGATTGAATATGTTTTTTAAGTTTTCATCAGTAATTCCGGTTCCATTATCTTCAATAATGCAATATACAAAATTGTCATCATTGGCAGTCGTAATTTTGATTAACCCGAGACTATCACTGTCTTTCACCTTTATGGCATGGGCGGCATTCACAATTATATTTAATAAAACCTGGTCAACTTCGCTGCCTATGGCTACAATCTCAGGAATATCCGCAAGTTGTTGTTCCACCGTCGCATAGTACTTTATTTCGTTTTTGGCAATCAGCAGACTGTTTTCAATACCGCCGTTTAGATCATATGCCTCATAGATCATCTCTTTATCCATCCATGAAAACATTCTCAAGCTTTTAACTATCTTACTAACCCTCTCCAAACCTTCTTTTACGTCTGCAAACAGCTCTTCGAGGTCATCAAGAACATAATTCAGTGATTTTTCTGCTTCATAAATTGAAATTTCATTTATCAAGAGAGTAATTTCTTTATCTTTTGAATTCGAAACCATTTGAATTAACTTCTGGTACATTTTTATTAAGACAGCAAAACTATTAACGTAATTCTCTAGACTAGATATGTTGCTTGAAACAAATCCCAGAGGATTGTTTATTTCATGTGCTACCCCAGCTGCCAGCTGCCCGATACCAGCTAGTTTTTCTCTCTCAATTAACTGGTTCTGGGTAGCTTTTAGTTTCTCCAAAGTTTCCTGTATTTCGCTGGTCCGGTTAGCCAGTTTTTCTTCAACTATTTTCCTTTTGACAATATCTTCATTAAGGGTTGCATTAAGGTTCTCTAATTCGATGGTTCGTTCGCTTACCCTTATTTCCAGTTCCTCATAGGCAATCTTTAGTTTATCTTCAACTACCTTTTTCTCTGCCAGGCTCTCCATGAAAGTATTAAACCATTTTACTAACTCACCTATTTCATTATTGGTTTCAACATCTAATCGTTTTAAATCAGCATTCGGATCTCCTATTTCTTTAAATAACATAGTCATATTATTGATAGGGATTAAAACCTTCTTGGAAAGAAACCATGCGTATAATGAGATTAATAAAAAGCAAATTAGGGCCGCTCCAAAAGTATAATTTCTGATAGGCTTAGCTTTGGCGGTTAAGACGTCCATCGGGATATAACTTAATACCGTCCATCCATAGGTAGTGGAGTTACTATAAACGATAAATGTTTGTTGCCCATTCAAGGTCTTGACAAACGCTCCATTCTCACCTGACAAATTATTCAAAAATTCAGCATCTACCTTTGAACCGATTAATGATTTGTCGGGATGAAACAATATTGATCTGTCGCTATCAACTATAATGAAGGTGCTGCCTGGATTAAAATTACTTTTAATAAAATGTTCATAAAAGCTATCCAGGTTATAGTTTATAATTAGTAAACCAATAGGCACTTCTTTTAGGGTTTCAGGATCGATTTTATTTATCAGCTTAGTTGCGGTGATAACTTTTTGATGGGTGGAATTTTCATTGATGTTATCTTCCAAGCCTTCCCACACAATTGATTTGGACGAGTTAAGAGCATCTATATATAGTTTTGCCTTAGTGATTTGGTCAACACTTTTAAAATCCAGAGTATCTCCCACATGGTAATGGGCTCCACTGAGTGAAATTAAATCGATCGATACCAGACCTCTTAGGTTATACCCGCTTAATATGTAGCCTATTGTCGCCTGCGTGGATAGGTTTGTATAATAGTCCGTTTCGTTGGTTTCATTGCTTAAAACGTTTTTGATGCTATCTATATTAGCTATATTCTCCATCAAACTTTCCACTTCTTGCATCAGGAGTTCCATATAGTCTTTTTGCTTGGAAATCCAAGCTTTATTGAAATCACTTACCTCTTCTTGTACCGTTTGCTCTGATATTACATAGGAAGTTATTCCACCTATTAATAGCGGCAATATGGTAGCGAACAATAGAAACAATGCAAAAGTTATTTTTAGACTATGATTAAATATTAGGTTGGAAAGATTAATGTTTTTTAAACGCAGTTTCTTCATAATGATTCTTTAGTTATAACCTTTACATCAATGATATGGTTCAGATTAACTGGTATCTTATTCAATTCATCCAGGGCAAATTTGATTCCCAGATATCCCTGGACATTTGGCTGTTGATCAATAGTAACCATTAATTGTCCATTTTTTATAGCTTCCTTGGCTTCATCCAGGGCATCGAAACCGGCGACCAACACATTATTTTGATTAGTGTCCTTTAGATATTTGATGGTACCTAACGCCATCATATCATTGGCGCAGAATATGGCGCCAATATCAGGATATTTAGATAACAACCTTTTGGTAACATCATAGGATTCATCTATTTTCCAATTAGCAGTTTCGGTGATAATGGAGGTGATATTGCCATTCTCCCGAAAGGCCTTTAGGGCTCCTGTTTTTCTATCCTGGGAGTTTTGAGCCGAAGTAATCCCTTCAATTACGGCTACCCTAGTTGGTTTGGCAATCATATCGCTAATGTATTTGGCTGATAAATAGGCACCCTGCGCATTGTCAACACTGATAAAGGGAACATTACTAAGACCCAGTTTCGCCGACAGATCACTATCAAGTTTATTATCAATGTTCACGACCACAATATTGGCATCTTGGGCCTTCTTTAAAACGGGTATCAATTCAGTGGAACCCCCCGGTGCAATAACTATTGCATCTACTTGGGCGCGAATCAATTCTTCGACAATGGCTATTTGTTGATCAATCGAGGTTTCCTGAGCGCCAGTCTTAACGATTAAATTAATACTAAACTCCTTTTCCGCCTGCCTGGCACCTTTCTCCATTTCAATAAAAAAGGGGTTGGTTAAAGTCTTCATAACCAAGGCAATGTTTTTTTTGTCTTTAGCCGTTTCTTGGCTGGCCTGTGAGCTGATTCCAGTATTACTCTCCAGCAGTTGTGATCCGGCTTCTTTTTTACCGCATCCGCCAATTGTCAATAGCAGAGTCAGACCTACTAACAACACCAATAATCTTTTAAGCATTTATTTCCCTCCTTTTATTAACTCAATTGCTTGAAACCTGATTCGTCTTTCCAGCTATGCAAAGCTTCGTTCACAAGACTTTCACATCTCTCTTGATTGAGACCCATTGAATCAAAAACTCTGTCATCCAATTTAACAAGGTTTTTTATGCCCAAATAACACCAAGCATAATAGTCAGCTAAATGTACAGCACATACCAGCTCACGGTTAACCGTCGAACTGGCTAAGGGGTCATGATGGTATAAAGAGCTTTCGACAATTGGATAAGGGATTCCCCACCACTCCAGAAGGTATCCACCGATTTCCTGATGAGTTGCGGCAAACATTTCACTTTCAGCTTCATAAATTGCACGCCCCTGTATTGAGCATATTTTAAAAGCATTTAGGTACTTATCAGAAAAGTGTTTTTGCATTGCAACTAACCCAATGTCATGCAAAAGTCCTGCGGTCAGATAATTCACTGGCAACTTTTTTTCTAAAAACTCTTCATAGGTAAATTCCAGAATTTTAGTGGTAAGTATCGCCTGACGGGAAAAAAGCTGATTGAAATGGGCTTTTGAATTGGTAGCAACGTAGCTGAAAAGACTGGTGCTGAGCACCATATTTTTAATAACATTTATTCCTAAGTAAACAACTGCTTGCTTAACCGAGCCAATTTTTTTATTATAAAAGGCTGAATTGATCAGCTGTAGAATCTTAGCAGAAATGGCTGGGTCTTCTTCAATAAGTTCCGCTATTTCAGCAATGCTCCCTTCATTTTCAATGAGATTGCATAATTTTGAATAGATATCTGTCACTGCCGGAAGGTCATTAATCTTATCGATGATGTTTAATATATGTTTAGATTCCAATCTATCTTTAAATTCAAATAAATTAGAAATTGCATCTATCAACTGGACAGGTTCCCATGGTTTCAATAAATACATTTTAGCTGAACCATCAAGTACTGCTTTATAAATCTCCTTTTCATCGGAAAATCCGCTTAGAATAATCCTGATCGTATTGGGGTACAACCTTCGTACTTCTTTAAGAAATTTATGACCGTTCATTAGCGGCATTCTCATGTCGCTAATTACCATTTCTATAGGGATTTCAGACATTATCTGCAAGGCTTGGGTTGCGTCCTCGGCGAAAAACAACTTATAATCAAAACTTATGAATAACCTGCGCAGTGATTTCAGAATCGATTTTTCGTCATCAGCGAAAAGAATACTGTGCATCATAATGTCCTCCGCAACATCCATATGATTCCAATGCTGTAATTGGTAGTGAAACACTATAACGTGAGTATTAAGAAACATTTATTCTAATCTATTTATCGGTTATTAACTTATTTAATTTATCTATAATTTCGTAAAACTTACCCAAAAATTAATCCCTCAAGCCATCAGTCTGAGGGATCTAAAAAGTACTATTACGTTTCGCACAAACAAGGGGGCAATTCTCTTATTTGGTCCAACGTTTATTTTCACCAAACAATAGAACCGTCCGAAATCACTGAAAAAGCCTCTTAAATATGTCATGCTGAGCGTTAGCGAAGCATCTTGCAATCATATAAATGCGAATTATACATTATTGCTGATAAGATCCTTCGTCGCCTTCGGCTCCTCAGGATGACAAAACATGTACTTTTTCAGTGGTCTCAAACCGTCTCCTTGTTTGCCCCTTTATCTCCTAATCAAAAGCAATGCCCAAATATCCCAGATCCTCAGCCATTACCTTCAGATTAGTCTCCTCAAGCGCCTTGATCATGCCGAAAGAACGCTGGATACCTTGCAGTTGCTGTCCTAAGAATGCGGGTGTGCGCAAAACATATTCTTGTGCCGGGAATAATTGGACTATTTGTTTGATTGCCACCGAGATAAGTTGATCAGGAATAAGTAGTTCTTTAATGAATATTTTGTCTGAATTCAATCTTTCCATTGCGACACAACCCTGCGTTTCATCAATTTCTAGGCTGTATATATCAGCGCCGGACATTTGTGAGAGCTGTTGCTGATAGGCAATATCGTCATTTGTGTAGGCAACATGAAGCCTGCCCCCAAGCTGTTTATTTCTCCTCTGATTATAGTATTCGGGGCTAATCTTGGATATAATGCAATGGCTTTTTTCACAGGTTTCTAGGCTTTCGATCATCTCCTGGGTGAATAAAACCTCGCGAATAAAAAAAGCATCCTTATACCCTTGTTGGCGATAAAAGTCAAAAAGTTGCTTATCGGATGGAACAAGTACAGAGTATGTTTTCTCATTTTCCTTTAAATATCGGTTAGTAAAGTCCATTAACTGGGTAGCAATCCCTCTGTTCTGATATTTTGGATGGGTGGCGATGGCGTAAAGCATAGTAGAATTGAAGATATGTTGGGTGGAGGATGCTATCTTGATAGGCAGCATTGTAAGCATCGAAACAATCTCTTGGTCTGCAAGCAACAACACAGTTTCAGTTTCTTTGTAGCGATTCGCATAGTAAAAGTCTATATAGCGATCACTATCCCCAAAGCAGAGCTTCCAAATTTCTTTCTGTCGAACCGTTTCGCCTTGTTGGGCCAGTCTGACTTCTACCATCTCAATTCACTTACCCTCCCTGCAAGGGAACCCTATTTCGAACTTACTATAGGGCAAGATATTTCCCCGCGTATTTTTCCTCCATCTTGACCGGATGGTACGATAACTTGGCCTTTCTTAAGCCATCATGGCCCATGTCCTCCTCCCGGTTAACGTAAATCATTTCAGGATGATTTCTCTTGATAAGGGCCGCAAATTCATGATTAATCATTTGATAGGCACCCGTTATTTCTTCGAAAGCTTTTTCGATATGAATGTCAAAGGTATCTGAATTGAGTTTGTCTCCCATTGTGTAGGCTATAACTTTGCCTTCGGAACGAAGCAGTCCGCCCTCTAGACCCAGTTCAGCAAAATGATCAAAGCATCGAAGAACTGCGCAGTTTTCGTCCGCCAGTTCATTATTATACATACACCCATGTATTTTGCACCATTCCAGGTTCATTTCCCAGCACTCAGCGATATTCTCAGATGATATCTCTTCAAAACTCCAGATATGCTCCTTTTTGAAATGATTGATATGGTTGCGCTTGGAACTTAATTTATCTCCCGACAGATTAACTAATTTATCCAGAAGATAAACATAATCAAAGCTGTCTCGCATCTCATTGTACTCAAATTGCTTGGGAAATAGGTTGTTAATCACATTGATATTATCATTTGATAATCCAACTAATATAAAATCAAATCCACCGGCGGCTGCATCCTGAGCCATTGCTTCAATGACAGTTTTAGGATCACCCTTGCCGGCCGGATAGAAATAAACAGTAGTTCCATCCAAACCTTCGGCCTTAACCACAAGATGATCCTTTGTCTGTGCAACACGATATTTATATATTTCCGACCATGCAAATAGATTCGTAAAATTGTGGTGACAGCCAGGCATGTCGGCTTCTGTCAGTAGAGGATCTATCCACTTTTTATCGCTTATCTCAATAGTTTTATAATTTATCATTATTAAATCACTCAACATTTTCAAATTTTTATTTTAGCCCTGGAGTTTAAATAGGTATCACTGGTTCAATTTCGATAATTATATTATAACATGAACGCTAAAGCGCAATCTCCTCCTCTCTATGAGTAAATGCAATAATTTTGGTCGAGGAATCCTTCATCATATCTCTAAATTGTCCAATTAACTGGTAATCATCCCAAAAGTGCATAGGAATAAAATAACGAGGCCTGATTTCATTGATAAATAATTCGGCCCCTAGACAATGATTTTGTTCTAATCTCGGATCAACAGGAAAGAAGGCTATATCAATGCATTCCCCTTTTATCTTGGCTATTTCTGCCTTGAACCATTCCTCGGCAATCGTTTTCCCCTCAAGTGTGTCTTCGGCCCAGCACCACCAGTTTAAATCTCCGGCATGAAAGATGTTTATTCCGTCACATCGGACTAAAAATGAAACACCCTCGTCAGTAGATCCATAAGCCTTAACTTCTATATCATCAATTTGTTTAGCCTGGTCGGGTGAAATAAATATAATGCTGCCATTTTCTGCATGAATATGGGGATCATCGCTGATATCAAAGCTCAGAATATACTTGATATTGGGCCATTTTTTCTGCCATGCGAAAATTTCCGGGTTATAATGGTCAGGATGCCCATGAGTTACAAATACGTAAGTTGGTTTGTCGAGCGGCTTTATGTTTCCTTGGTAGAAATCAAATACTAATAGCTTCTTATCTGTTTCTACGGTAAAACCACTATGATATAAATATGTTACTTTGATATTTTGTCGTTCCATTGACGCACCTCTTCCTGATCATATTGACATGTTTTTTTCATCATTCTCTTATTCCCAGTTCTCCATAATACCAGATAATTTCCCGCCAAACAAGTGAACTATCTTCTAGTGTATTTAACTTACAGCATCTAATGACTCTTACCGCTGATATGTTAATATTAAGTTAGCATTCTACAATTCATTTCATAATGGAGGCTGCAACAATTGATAAATCTTGATTTGAAAAAACTGGCCGAAATGACGGCACCAGAGAGATCATTTTTAAGCCTATATCTATCCGGAGCGCAATCCATAAGTGACCTTGAAAAAAAACTCATTAAAGTTCGTCGGGTGTTAAAATCCAACGAAGTTAGAAAAGATGAGCGAGAATACTTCGATGAAAACGTAAAGACAGTTGCAGAATACCTGCAAAAATATCCTTTAAAAACGGGCGCGCTCTGTATATTCACTTGCCAAGCCATTGGCTTTTTTCAGGCCATTTTGCTGCCAGCACCAGTTAATGATGTCATAAGGATAGATTCATACCCCTATATAAGGCCTCTCGCAGAAATATACGATGATTACGAAAATGTGGCGGTAGTTGTGGCGGATAACGATAGAGTTCGAATTTTCCTCGTTTCTTCAACAATGAATGGTACGGAAGAAGTTATCAAAGGCAACATAAAGAATCACGTCAAAGTTGGCGGTTGGTCACAGAAACGCTACGAGCGCCGCCGTGATAAACAATTGCTGCAATATGCCCAAGACATTGTGGACGCGCTCGTGAAGCTTGACAAGATTGAGAAATACAGCCACGTTCTGCTGGTCGGAGCCAAAGAAATACTGCATATCGTCCATGGGAACATGCCCCAAGAACTGCAAAAGAAGGTTATTGAGAAAACCTCGGATTTGAGCAGGGGCGAAGGCTCTGTCAATAATGATATAATGGCCTTTTTATCGGATGAGGAGCACCGTTTCCAGCAGGATTACTGGGAGTATATTCGTTCTGAATATCTCCGCGGCGGACTGGCTGTCGTGGGTCTAGATGATGTGCTGCGAGCCGCCCAGGCAGGGCGTATAGACAAAATGATCGTTGATCGCACCTTCCATCCCCTGGTCGAACGGTGTCAAAACTGCCACAGTCTGAATGGAGGCGAAGTCGAAACCTGTACAGTTTGTGGTTCGAAATTACTTTTCAAGGTTAGTGTAATTAACGAGATATTGGATATGCTTATTCAATCGGGTGCAGAATACCACTTCGCTGATTCCATGCCAGAACTTAGAGAGGTGGGCGGTATCGCGGCTCTTTTACGGTATTAGGTTAATGCCTTTATTGCCTCTAATAACTGCTCTCTTTGTAGAAGATCTTCTTTACCACCTCAGCACTTGTTATGTACAATATTATAATTATACCCAAGACTGGATAAAACACTACCGGCAATGGAACGAAGCCGAAAAGCGGACCAAGCAAAGTGTATGGCAACAATAAAATCGCTAAAGCTACAGCGATAGTTGTACCAAACAAAGCTTTCCCCGGTTTGCTTTGAAAAAAGGGCTTGCGGGTACGAATGACCAACACTATCAGTGAGGCTGACAGGACAGACTCAACAAACCATCCCGTTCTGAATTGTTCAGGAGTGGCATGCAGATAGAATAAAAGCACTCCAAAAGTTAGGTAATCAAACACGGAACTAAGGAGGCCGAAGGTAAGCATAAAATTACGGATAAATTTTATATCCCAGCGGCGGGGCCGATTAATCATTTCGGAATCGACCCTGTCGGTAGCGATGGTCATTTCCGGCAGGTCTGTCATTAGGTTGGTCAGCAGAATCTGCTTAGGCAGCAGAGGCAAAAAGGAAAGAAAAAGCGAGGCTCCTGCCATACTGAACATATTCCCAAAGTTAGCACTGGTCGCCATGAAGACATATTTTAGAGTATTAGCAAAGGTCACTCGACCCTCTTTCACTCCCTGAATCAAAACGCTTAAATTCTTCTCCAGCAAGACAATATCGGCGGCATCTTTGGCCACATCTACGGCACTATTAACCGAGATGCCTACATCAGCGGCATGAAGAGCGGAAGCATCGTTTATACCGTCCCCTAGGTACCCTACGACATTGCCTGCCTTTTTCAGGGCTAGAATGACCCGTTCCTTTTGATTAGGCTCGATCTCTGCAAATAGATCAATGCTGCCCAACTTCTGAATTAAGGCTTCATTACTCATCTTGTGTAATTCGGGACCTGTAAGAACTGCAGGATTGGCTAGCCCTATTTGTTTACCCAGACTCATAGCAACCAGTTTGTTATCTCCTGTAATAACCTTAAGTATTATCCCCATATTCTTAAGTATGTTGACGGTCTCCGCAATGCCGTCTTTCGGCGGGTCGTAGAGAACCACAAATCCTAGGAACGTCATATCCTTTTCTTGATCTTTGAGGTCGGTATCTTCAGCCTTTTTGTAGGCCACTCCTAATGTTCTGAGTCCCTTTGCTCCCAAATCCGAAAAAACAGTCTGAATTTGGGGTTGCACCTGCCCAATTGGGACTACCGTTTCATTCGGACCTTCGGCAAGAGAGCATACGTCCAAAACATTGCTTAAGGCTCCCTTAGTAACTAATATCGCCCTATCTTCAGACTTAACCAGGATGCTTAACCTTTTGCGAATAAAGTCATAGGGTATTTCGCCGAGCTTCTCATAGCCCTCTATTTCAAATTGCTTATGGCTCCTAATGGCTTCGTCAATGGGGTTGGCATAGCCTTTCTCTAAAGAGGCGTTTATGTAGGCAAATAAAAGTACCTTCTCACTTGTTTGGCCGCTATAATCCAGGGTGGAATGAAGGTGAACAGTTCCTTCGGTTAAGGTTCCGGTTTTATCCGAACATAAAACATTCATACTGCCAAAGTTCTCAATGGAGGACAGGCGCTTAACAATTACCTTTTCGGCAGCCATATTTTTCGATCCCCGCGATAAGTTGACGCTAATGATAGCCGGCAGAAGCTGTGGCGTCAAACCAACGGCCAAGGCCAATGAAAACAAGAAAGAGTCCAAGACGGGTCGAGCCAAATAGACATTGATAGCAAATATGGCGATGACCAAAAGTAGCGTAACTTCCATTAGTAAATATCCGAAATGCTGGATGCCGTGTTCAAATTCAGTTTCCGGCATCTTCGTGCCTAATCTTTGAGAAACTGCTCCAAACTCGGTAGAGAGACCAGTCTTAACCACCACCGCCTTACCTGTGCCGCTAATGACATGAGTTCCCATATATAAAACATTGGAACGCTCTGCCAGAGCAGTATCCGCCGCTTTCACCCCTACGGACTTTTCGGCTGGGAATGTTTCTCCGGTCAGAGCTGCTTCGTCAACAAATAGTCCCACCGATTCAAGTAATAGACAATCTCCAGGTATACCCCCTCCCGCAGAAAGCACGGCGATATCACCGGGAACAACGTCTGCAAAGGGTATTTCCACAGCATCACCATTTCTTAAGATAACAGCCTTAATTTCAACAATAGCCAGTAGTTTTTCGACCGCCCCGGCAGCACCTACCTCCTGCCAAAAACCTAACAGCCCGCTTCCCAGAACGATGGTCAGAATAATAACGGTATCGGCAGGATCACCGAGGAAGGCGGAGAGGACAGCGGCTATGATTAGAATAATAATAAGGGGGCTTTTAAACTGGGTAAAAAACAAGGCTAGCTTGCTGTGGTTTTTTCTTTCCTTTAAAACATTAGCCCCATATCTTTTAATCCTTATTTCCGCTTCGTCCTGGGTCAAACCAGAAGAATTTGCGGTTAATTCCTGCAACAGTGCATCGGTTGATAAAGTCCAGAAAGGAGGTTTTTCCATAGTTACAGCTCCTCTTATCTTAAGATATTCAAGGTCCTTTCCTTATCATCAGAAAATAGTGTCAGGATTAACCCAGTTCGAATTAATCCTAATAAATTCTTCCCCTTCATAATATGACTATTTGACCCCTAAGCTTTTTTTCATAATACCAGATACTGTAAAACTGGGCAAGAGAGCCGTTTCCTTGTTTACCCCTGAATCCCAAAGAGCTTGCCCGATTAATCCCCTTACGGTATCATTAAACCTAAGGAGACTTGGGCACCACTGAAAATTGATAGGGGGTTATATACATGATTAGGAGAATACTGGTGGCCTTGGACAATTCAGATTTTGCCAGCAAGGTAATGTTCCAGGCGTTGGAACTGGCCAAAGTTTACCATGCTCAGCTGTTTGCGGTGTCGGTAATTAATTACTCGGTTCTAGGTGAAATTGATGAATCCAACCCAAGCCCGGCAATAACTGAAATAATTTATAATTGGACTAATTCTTTTCAAGAGGCGCTGGATAAATGCAAACAACTGGCTGGAGAATTCGGAATCGAGCATTATCAGACAATGCTGAGTGGACTCCCAGCCGAGGAAATTATTAAATATGCAGATGAAAACGATATCGATATGATAATAATGGGTCATGTCGGCAAATCGGCCACGGCCGGTTTCTTAATCGGCAGTGTATCTCAGAAGGTCTCCGCTCACAGCAAATGTTCAGTTGTGATCGTGAAATAACAGAGACTACTGCTTTATTGGTTCACATAATATTTTATAATTAGGGGGTGTTTTTATGCCAAAAGTAAATCCAAACAACAAGTTCTGGCCGCGCGGTGGCAACCATAACCAAAAGCGTTATATTGAAATGACAGAGGACGAAAAGGCCCATGTTGTAAGATGCCGCGGTATCAAAGAGACTCATCCCTGCAAGAATCCTGTGTTTAGATGCTCAGAGTGCGGTAATTACGGATGTGACCAAGAAGTATTGGACAAATGTAGTGAACAAGGATTTAAGAATGATAAATGCCTCCACTGTGGGGTGTTGGGTAGTCGCATACCTATAATGGAAAAGGAATTTGAGAAGTTTGTCTCTGAATGGGACAAAGAAATGCCTGAAATTAAGGAATAATCGTAAAATTTCACTTTAGAATACAACTAATAAGATTATCAAAAAAAGAAGCTACTCGGGATGAGCAGCTTCTTTTTTTGATAATCTTATCCGATTTTACATTTGCAAGTTCAATGCTATCCTGCACCTCTTCCTCTCCCTGGTCGGCTCCGTTTGCAGTATCAATCCATTTCACTGTTTCCCTTCGTTAAGAATTGGTCTCATCAGATGAAGTCGTTTCAGTTACCGTAACGTCAACTTCCCCAGCCCGAACTTTGACATGAATCTGACCAATTAATTCTCTGAGCTCATTATGGGTGTCATGGATCTCCTGAAGCATATTGGCCAACTTGTCCATCTCGCTCATAGTAGTATCATGAGTCTCCTGGAGCAGCGCCTGCTGAGTGGCCCCCTCTTTCTTAGCCACAAACGCCAATACCGGAAGAGCACTGGCCTGAAATATCGCTGTACTAATATATGTAATCCAGCCCACTAAAGTACTAGGACGCTGCCAAAACAGAACCACCACCACCATGGACGTGATTATCCAGAAGCAAGCCATGGTACTCAGTGAGTCTGCCAGCAGATTGGCCAGCAATTCGTTATACTTTCTTATCAAATTTTCCCCTCCATTTAAGCCCTTAATATACTATTAGGCATATACTATTCTACGCCAAACAGGCAGTGAAAGGAATATTTGCAGTTAAACCGATGGGGACTATCAGAAGGTGGATAGCGTAAACCAAACTTTCCTTACAGACTAGGATGATAATCGTTAATTAGCTAATCATCATCCCTCCTACCATAAAAACCCTTTAATTTTGCTTTGTGTTCATACATAGCCTTATCAGCTTGAGCAAATATAGAATATATATTTTCACTCTCATTTTTGGTATAAAAAGCATATCCATAAGCAAGTTTGATTTGAAAGTTGCGTTGTTCATTTATTTTAGTTAATGAGTGTTCTAATTTAGATAGTGCGCTATCCACCAATTCCATTGAAATCTCCTCGCAAATAACACAAAACTCATCGCCCCCGATCCTAAATGCCTTACCAATACCCATGAAGCTTTCCTGTAGAATGTTTGCGGCATGAAATATTGTTTCATCTCCAGCTTTATGTCCATATTTGTCATTATTCCTTTTTAAATTATTAATATCCAACACAACAATCGCTGCATTTTTACCACTCTTCAGATATTGCTCCATTTCTTTTTCAAATGCAGATCGATTTTTAATTCCAGTTTGAACATCGTGTTTGAATTGTAATTCACGCAAAAAAATATAGTATAGCAACAAGGATATTGAGACACTTCCCCAAATTAATAGCAAATCTCTAAATAATATTTGCAGAATGGTTCCCAGTATGGGCAATAAAAGGATTGACATTAAAATTCTTTTGTCATCAATTTCGTATTCAGCAGTATTTTTTATTAAGGCTATTATAATCAACCCAAAATAAAACCCACTAATTATCGTCGGCAGTATAAATAAATCTCCTCGTGAATATTGATTCTGAGCATTGATAAAAAAGATCCACCCTGTTTTATAACTCAAAATACACATAAATGCATTTAAGAATATAGGCACGGCTAAAAAGCTATTCTTAATTATCCCTTTTTCCCTATTATTATTGAAGAATAAAAAGATAAAAGGAACTACGGGGCTCAAAGAAAATCCCACGATGTCAGCTATGCGCTGAGGCATCACAAGTTGGTTGCTGCTTGAAAGTTCCATTAAAACAGTCATTATTTCTAATATAAGCAAAATAATTGTGATCACTGACACCGATATGTAAATTTTATTATTATAAATATTCACAACAGGGTTACGCTTAGCAAAATATATTGTGAAACAAAGGGCAATAATTGCAAGAACATCTGTGCTAATTGATGCTGCCATATTTACTAGCCCACCCTCATTTAATTTAACTTACTAAGTTTTATTTGAATAATTATAACATAGTAAATATCCTTGTTAGAGCCATGCAAATAGTAAATAGAGCTACCGAATAGGAAGCAAAGGGACATCAGACCCTGTGAAAACTACCAGCAATTAAATAGCAATAAACACGATACGTGTCAGCCATTGCTATTTCTGATCAGTTCATGAAACTATATATGAAATACTGCTTATGCACACTGTAATCTTCTTACTATTTCCTTAACTCCCAGGATATTTATCACACGGGTTAGATTGTAGCTGAGTCCCGGGTACGGTTCTTTTGCATTCATGTCATGGTTTACAGGTGGACCAGTGCAGTGGACGGATGAGTGACGGTGGTAACTTTGTACTGACATCGCCCTTAGCTACGTTCATCTGAGCTTGGGTGAGAAAGATACTATTTGTAAGGCTGGCTCCTCTGATATCAGTATCTCGAAAATCAGCCCCAATGAGATCAGTCCCCGAGAGATCAGCTCCTCTGAGATCAGCTGCAATAAGGAGGGCTCCTCTCAAGTTTGCGCCTTTTAGATTGGTTTTGCGCAGGTCAGCCGCAATAAAGTCGGTTCCACGGCCAAGGGTCTTCTTACCCTCTGAATTAGTATTGTTGCCAAGACGGGCTTCGGCTCGCACGAGCTCACTTGTCTGTATGAGCAATTCATTAACAATTATTCGATGTGCGGCCACGTCCAATTTCATTAAAGTGTCGGGAGTATGGTGAGTGAGACCATCTGTCGCATCGAGCGCGGAACCAAGCGCTCCGTGAATAGGAAGCGTTTGTTGTAAGGTCATTGCTTCAGTCAAGTACCAAAGCAGTTCATGCAGTTGCCGCATGATCAGGAACACCTCGAACATTGGGCTAGCGGTACCTGGAACTTGCCGCCAGTCTTGTCCGTTGAAAGTGATTTGAGCAACCTTTTGCCCGGCTCCAAAGCAGTCAAAAGCGGCGCAGCCTTTAAGTCCCCTTTCCCTGAGATTTTTGTAAACACCGCAGTGAAAGTCCGCTTGAAGGCTGAGGCAAGGCTGACCTGCATCTTTGTCCTTGGGGAAGCCTTCCGAAGCCGCAAAGTATAATGCGACACAACACAACCCAAAGCAGTTTTCGCAGTCGGCTCGTAGATTGCGGCGATTGCTATCAGCGAAGGATTCTGAATATTCGTGATTGTCGGAAGATATCGGCTCTCCCATATTTTCATATGTGTATTTCATCTACATTCACCTCATATTCCTCCCGTTCGCGTAACCCTACTTCCATTCTTTCCATACTTGAGGCTAATGCCCTACCGTTGCAGAAAGCCTCAAGTATTTTGGTTGATGTTTTAATATTTATCCTCAATTGTAATTTCCTGCCCATTATATCAAAGCATAAAAAAGGAAGCAAAAAGAACATCCTCTGCTTCCCTGAGTGTTTTATATATAAAATCTGAACCAGTCTCACAACTGGCGGTTCATTTCACCATTGCATTGGTTACATCCTTAACTACATTCCAGACTTTATCACCAGATATTAATGATTCATGAAGCTTCGATTGTAATGCCGACTGCTTAGCCAATAATGAGTCAAACTCCTTATCGTCCTGCTTAATCTTTATTGCTGCTTTGCGATTAAATTCTTCACCTACGCTCCATATTTCATTCCATACTTCATTCCACACTAGATCCCATACTTCATCACCCGACATTATTGATTCATCAATTTGCGCTTGTAGAGCAGACTGCTTAGCTTGTAGAGCAGGTTCCATTTTCTTATAATCCTCCCTTATTTCCGGTGTTGCTTTTCGATTAAATTCTTCTACTGCATCCCAGATGTTATCCCATACTAAATCCCAGACCTCATTTCCTGACATTAATGATTCGCGAAGTTTTGTTTGTGCCAATACCTGCTTATCCTCAAAGGTGTTTTGAACCTCATCATAACCCTGCTTGATCTCGGCTGCTAACTTGTCAGTCCTGACTATTAATTTCTCAATCTCGCTGCCGACCTCTCTAAGTTCAGTTCTCAACCTTTGCTCATACTGCGTTTTTCTCTCCATTTCTCTTCCTCCTTTTCTTTCAATTAGCCCCTTACCACGTTAACACCTAGGCCATTGAATATCCTTGCGCTTGTTTACTTCAACGGTAATGCTCCTTGGCAGCCGATTCATCAACCCAGTATCCCTGGCGATTGTAATGCTGATGCAATCCGGTCTCATAATCCCGAGTTAGCAGAGACTCCTCAGTGTATTCCGGTGACTGCTTAATGGCCTCGCGGTTAAGATTGACGAATACTTTCGACTCGTGCCAACTTATGCGCTTAATCCATTGTGGTGAAATCAACACCTTTTTCCCCGGCCACAGATTCCGTGTGTCGATGATTAAATATCGAATCGCCCATGTCTCATCATCAATGATAAAATCATAGACGTGGCCAATCTCGCCGTCTTCAGCTTGGATGTCGTGGCCACTTACATCGTGAGTGCTTCGCAAATGATGATCCCACGTATTCTTGCCTTGGGTTGATTCTCTCCCGTTATAGGGGTATGAATAAGTTCCCCACATGTTGGAGCCTCCGGAATACATTGGCCATCCATAATATCCGTAGTATGCTTCCTCAAATTGATGCGAGACGGGCTTGTCACTGTCCAAGGACGGACTGTCCTCAATCTGCTTTTTAGTCAGATCAATGGTTATGTACTGCTCTTCCTTATGCATGGCGACCAAAGCATACGGTGATATCAAGACTTGCCTGCCCGTGAGCCAGTTTCCTGTGTCGGCAATAAGATAACGAATCGTCCAGTGGTGGTCATCGAAGTAGAATTCTTTGACCTTCCCTATTTCCCCGTCGCGACTGTGTAATGTGTAACCCTTTAGTGTTTTTGCTTTGTTTAGGATAATAGTCACCCTTTCTTTGAGTATCGTTTTCGTTCGCTGTTGTCGCCTAGATGACTAGGTATTTGCAAAATCAATTTCAACGTGATTTGTCAGGATATGAGCCCTCATATTTCAGGGCGAGCCAAGCTGAACCCCCCTTTCAGCACTGCTAGGGGTATAAAGCGGGCTCTCCACAACATTGTTTATGCACTATGAATCATTGTATCAACGCCATTAGCTGTCTCTAGAATCTGTTTCGCCATTTCCACTTCTTCTTGGGTCCCATGCGCAATCAGCAGGAACTTATCAGACTTAAGCGAAGTTTCGTACTTGAGGATACTGTCCTTCGGAATACCCATGCTGTATAACGCTGCTCCAAATGCACTCAATCCACCCATAATAGTAGCACCTTCAAGAGCACCAATGATCCACATCACTAATGGACCGCCCACAACGAGGGGACCAATTCCTGGAATGAAGAAGAACGCGGACCCGAATAGTAATCCCCATAATCCACCCCAGAATGCCCCTAACTTACCCCAGTATTTGACACGGTCACCGGTATTATAATAGCCCACAACATGCTCATCACTCTGATAGTCCTTACTCACAACGGATAATTTCTTCATGTCAAATCCTGCTTTTTGCAGTTCCTTGATAGCCTCCTCAGCTTCGAGGTGGGTGTTAAAAATAGATACTGCCATATTTGTCACTGACATACGAACACAACCTTTCATTTATAACCTTTCCTTCGCCGCCAGCGAAGAAGCCGATTGGGACAGGGCTTTTCAAGTCAAGCGTTTTGATGAGCTTCGAGATGTCGTTAGATCTGCGTACCATCTTTTATCGTAATCGAGCGTATTTTTATTGCCTACTTCCGGTTAGCAGACGAGTCCAATTCACTAAAGCCTGCAACTGGCTTTTAATTGCATTGCGCGTGAAATCATCAGTAAGTTTCAAATCCTGATCAAATTTGTTTTGAGCCTGAATAATGAAAACCTCGGGCTGGTTCAAAGGTATCATATTGCATACCACACAAGTCTGACGCAAATGGTATTGAGCTCTGACCCCTCCAAACATACCAGTAGAAGCACTCATGATGGCTACCGGTTTTCCATTTACAGGGGCGCCGGTGCTCTTGCGAGAAATCCAATCTATGGCATTCTTTAATACCGGGGGGACAGAGTAATTATATTCCGGGGTGACAAGCAACAAAGCATCGGCTGCTTGAACGCTGCTGGCCAATTCAAGAACAGCTTCAGGTAGAGACTGCCCTTCCAAATCTTCATTAAGAAATGGTATTGGAGCCAGGTCGATAATCTTCAGTTCTGCACCCTCCGGCAAAAGATCTGCGGCAGCCCGTAAGGCCGCTTTGTTGTAAGAACCACTACGCAGGCTGCCAGACATTCCCAGAATTTTTACAACATTCGCTTTTGTATTCATACTTTCTTCCTCCTATCTAAATGTACGATGTCGGCTGCTTATCCCTAATTGACCAGATCAAATTTATCCCCGGGAGCTGTCTTGTATATCAACCGAACAGAATTACTCCTACGACTGTTGATGGAATTCCACGCGTCATCCAGGGTTTGCATTAACTCCAAAATATTATCCTGGCTCATTTTATTTTCCCCTTTCGTTATCTGTTATAAATTAGTTCTCAATGTCAGTCGCCATTGATCCCCCCTCTCCCTTTACAATTAAGGGTGGAAATTATACGCCTGGTTTAAGAATTAAGTCTCCAATTAATATAGAGTCAACTTATTATTCTATCGATTTTGAGGGGCGCATAGCCGTCTTTGACTCAAATTTCGTTATAATTTATTCATTTATCCTACCAGAACTTCGCTCCGCTGAAATTGTTGCGTGACGTTAATGAACAATTGAGTATATTTCCCAGCCACATTAGCCCAGGCCATCGTCTGGCCGAGGGTTAAGGTCTTAGTCTCCATCTCGTTTTTAAGAAGCGGGTTTTTCAGAATAAAACTTATACACGACGCCAGCGAATCGGCATCACTGAATTCAGCCAACATACCTCGTCCACCACCCAGCATTTCCTGGGCATAGCGGTACGGAGTCGAAACAATGACGCGTCCACAGCCTACGGCGTATGCCAGGGTCCCACTAACCGCCTGCTCTTTCGAGAGATATGGGGTCATATAGATGTCCGATAAATTCAAATACGTCATTACTTCATCTTTGGTCAAATACTTGTCAACAAAGCGTACATTATCCTGCACTCCCAGACTTTCCGCCAGATTCATGAGGTTCTGACGATAGCTTTCGCCCATGGTCTGTTTGACCGATGGATGCGTTTTACCCAGAATGAGATAGAGCAGGTTGTCAAAGTTCGGAACGACTTGAGCAACTGCTTTAATCCCGTACTCTAAACCTTTAGCTGGACTGAGGAGACCAAAACTGCTTATCACATGTTTGCTGATTAAGCCATGTTCTACTTTTAGTTGGTCCCGCGGTTTGATTGGCAGGCAGGGTACTCCATGAGGAATAACCGTAACTTTACCCGGTTCTATGCCATATACTTTGGCCAATATCGGGATTGAATTTGCTGCCATGGTAACTACCCCGATACTTAGACGTCCTAATATCTTAAGAACCGTTCTTTGTTTGGGAGTTGGTTCTTGCAGCACCGTGTGGGTTGTTACAATAAATGGTATATTTAAGTTCTTGGCCAGATTGAGGATATATTCTCCGCCTTCTCCGCCGAAGATCCCGTATTCATGCTCAATAACCAACAAGTCAACATGGGTATTAATCCACATGGCAGTACGAAAATAATCTGCCCTCTGGTGCTGGCTGATCTTCCATTCGACCCGGGGATCGTCGTATACTTCTTCCCCCGTGGTGACCGCGATTACACTCGACCGAACCGTCCCTATTTTATCAATTTCATTAATCAGGTCCTCAGTAAACGTAGCCAATCCACACTCCCGCGGTGGAAAAGTGCTTAAAAATCCAATATTCATAATTCCATTTTTTGTTATCATCTAATTAGTTCCCCCCTATTGCCCGTCAAATTTATCGGTTTTGTTTTTGCCGGCTATTAACCCAATTCTGCTCCTGCCTTTAATCTGCCTTATCAAAACCATAATACCGGCAACTAAGAGAAAAATATGGATAAATCCGTTCATGGTATATAAAGTAACGGTACCAAGCCATAAAACTATAAGAATTGTAGCGATTAACCATAACATGATTTATCATCCTTGCTTTATGAAGGGTGCCCAGCTAGTTCTACTTGCTGGAGGAAAAGGTGCGGTATATGATTTGCAGTACTTCTTCAATGATGTGAAAATAAGCAGCAAAATCATGGGTATCTTTCCTGTAAGCAGCTACAGTTTCATTAATTCCAGAACCCATATTTTCAATCACAATACCTGCCAATTCAATGCTTCCTTTGGCAGCGTTGGTCACATACTCAGCTTCTCGTAAAATCACTGGAATCGACACTTTGAGAACATCGGTAGTTTCCCTGACATTACTGCTGATTTGCTCCACATTCTCAATAATATCCGGCATTATTTTGATAGTTTTTTTGACAAATTCCTGATTGGTTTCTACCAGTGGCCGCACTATGCCCACAACTTTTTTTATATTCCAAAGAATAGGCAGCAGAAGAATCACTGCTGCAATCCCTAATGCATACATCAAAAAAAGCATTAGATCTAGCAAGCTTAGTTGAATTATCATAATATGGTCCCCCTCTTTGTAGCTTTATTAAGATCATTTGAAATGTTATCAAGCAATTTTATGAATCCTGTCTTTCATGGTGACCGTCCTTAATGTGCTTTTTTACACCTTCCGTTTTTTCTTGAACGTCTTTGGTGACATTACCGGCTTCATGTGCAACATGAGCCGCACAATCCTTTACTGCCTCTGCCTTCATCTGGACTGTATCTTTGATGTTTTCCACAACAGTTGCAGCTATATTTTTCAAGTCTTCTCGGGTCGCCTTGCCCGACTTGGGAGCAAAGATAATTCCTGTGGCTACACCTGCGGTTAAGATGCCCATTCCTACTGCGAACTTCTGCGCAGTTTTTATGCTCTCTTGCCTTCTTCTCTCCTTGCTTACCAATTCTATTAAATCTTTTAAAATCATTATGAAAACCTCCATTTTATCTACGCGTTGATTGATGACTGTCAGTTGAAACTTCTTATAGGCGAGCTGCCGTTTTCTATACCTATGGCACTTATCGTATTAGGGATGCTATCCGCTATACTTCTCATGGTTCTATATGAAGCTGTAGACATATTTTTTGTTTTTTGACCCATAAAGTGTTCCATGATTCTTGCCCATACCAATTGTGTTTCTTTAAATGCACGGTAATCCTTTTCGACATTTTTATGATACTTCTCTAATTCTGTTAATATATTTGCAAAATCCGGCTGCCTAAAATAAGAACAGACTTTGGGCAATGTCTCTATTAATTTCTCCCGCATCTCATCAATTCTTTGAGCATATCTATCTGGGTCGGTGATATAGAGTAGCAATGGTTTGTATCGAATCCAACCTATACAAGCTTTATAAAAGCGGGTCCTGATTTCTTCGCATTCAGCTTTGACGAACTTCAGGTGTTTAGGCAGGACACCCTCTAACAGGTGGTTATAGGTAGAGAATCCATCATGAAAGGAGTAACATGGCACCCGCATAACGGTTCTTTCACTCAAACAAGTACTTAAAAAAGTATCTTCTCCTCTAGCTCCCGATGGATTGTAAAATGGGAAAACACGGCTAGGATCAGTAAGATTAATACACAAATTGGCACCTGAAATGAATTTGGCATAATTTGTTTCCTGCACCTCCACGGCCTGATTCCTTGTTAATATATTGGTATCAGCATAGGTGACCCCTCCATTGTTCATAACGCTCAAGACATTATTCCAGCTGATGATATCATTGCTGATAGCCTCAATAAAGGAGCGGAAATCCGCTTTAGACATTATGTCATCAAATTCTATATAGGGAATTGGAGATATATAACCGCAGTGGTTTCCGTGGGTGACATCCGCTTGATTAATATATTTCAAATGGGTAGCCAGAATATGCTGGCCTGACCAAATTGCAGTTCGTTTAGTATTGGTCACCGCCAGCGGGTATTCATCGTCGTCACAAAAAAGTAAATAATCCATATTGTTCTTTATTGCGTTATAAAGTATGGCGTTGCGATTGGCAGCATATCCCTTACCAAAAATCATGTGAGCTTCTTGGAGATTGATGACATTCTCTTGAATTAGGTAGTCAATTTCTTCTTTTATACAGGGCTTGGCAATAAATTTGCAGCTATCAATCTGCCCGATTAGTTCCGGGGATATATTTGTGTAATCAGTGGCTTTTGTTTTATGATAAGCAAGATCATAAGCGATAAAAAGATTTAGACTAATATTATCGTTGTCCACCAAACCGGATTCATTCCAGCTGTATATGTAGGCTTTCAGCACCTTTTGAAAACTCTTCCTCCCGGTCGCAAAACCGATTCCGACCTTAATCTCTTTGCACTTCTGCAATTTAATTGCTCCCTTCCTTATCTGTACGCCTACATGCGGTCTTCGTTTTGTCCCCTCATAATAATAATTAACTAAAGGATCCTATCCCCTCTGATTACCCTTAGTAAAATCATAATAATCGCAACCACGAGAAGGATATGGATAAATCCGCCCATTGTAAACGAAGTAACTATGCCAAGAAGCCATAAGACTATTAGAATTATCGCGATCGTCCATAACATATTGCAGCATCCTTTCTTAATAAATGTTTATCCAATAAGTATCACCTAAACCGATTTATCAAGTTCCTTAGAAATATTTTCCGCAGCTTTATGAGCATCCTCTTTGATTTCATGACTGCTTTCCTTAATGTTCTTTTTTACAGCCTCCGTTTTTTCGGCTACATCTTTGATAATATCGGTTGCTTTCTGCTCAGCATCTTCGGCATAGTCCTTTGCCATCTCTACCTTTTTATGGAGTGTGTCCTTCATGGCACTGCAGCACTTGAAGTATTTATTTTTCAAATCTTTTCGGGTCTCCTTTCCCGACTTTGGAGCGAAAATAATTCCTGTTGCTACACCTGCAGCAGCAACGACGCCCATTCCTATTGCGAACTTCTGCGCTGTTTTTACCCTTTCTTGCCTTCTTTTCTCCTTGCTTACCAAATCTAATAAATCTCTTAAAATCATTATGAAAACCTCCTTATTTATTGATCAAAACTAAAGCACGATGTCAGTAAATATTACCACCCGTTTGTTAAAGCTTTTTTGAACTTTATCCCAATTACCACTGCAGGAAATAAGGTTGAGATGTATGCCATCGCTCTGACTAAAAACATCACTGGCATCCTCTTCTGGATCATAGGTACGGTTCTCTCGAACTATAAATGTGATAATTGTTCCTTGGTCATCTTCTATAGTCAGGTAGTCCCCGACACGAAGGTCATCTAAATGATCAAACACGGCCGGTACCCATGCTCTACTGCTACGATGACCGTCAATTACGGCATTACCCTTCTGCCCGGGACGTGGTCCCAGGTTGTACCAAGCTGTGTCGACAAGATTGCTCGGTACCCCCATTGCTCCAGTAGGGGTAAGGCCCACATACTGGATGGCTGCATCGACGTTGATGGCCGGAATCTTCAGACGTATCGGAAGCCCAATGTTCACTTCTTCTTCTGCAAGTAATACAGGACTCTGAACCTGGCTTTGCGCCATAAATTCCTGGTAGAAACCCCTTACAGATTGAATAGGAGCAAATTGATAAGAGAAAACCATGCAAAGTCCTAATGATGCTAGGGCAACTATTAACAGCGCTCGTCTAAACATACTTTTCGGTGACCAACTTGCTTCTGATAAATTTTTGAAGCTAAGCTCCAGCCGATCACTCGACTGGAGCTTCTTGTAGCTCAGGCTCATCGCTTGGAAGATGATATGCGCCGTTTTATCACAGGCAAAGCAATTAGGAGCAACATCATTGCTAAGACCCCGACCGGGAAAAGCCATGGTAAGGTTTTCTCATCAGTGCCACTCCCCGTTTGGGGTAATTGGGGAGTAGGCGGTGTATAGACTGGAACAGTCGGCGTTACAACTATCGGTGGAGTCACAATGACGGTAGCGTACGCGATATCAGTGGCAGTCATACCATTGGCACTGCCTTTGGCCGTGGCGGTGTTCATCGTAGTTGCACTGAGATTCCCCGTAGCGGTGTAGATCCATGTCTCATCAGGTTGGAGCAGATTGTCAGCATTGACGTCACCGGAAACATAGTTCACGGGACTGACTTTATCGTCGGTGACAGACACATTACTCAATGCGACCATACCGGGGTTCGTTACTTTATAGGTATAGATAACTGATCCCGGTCCTGCACTCAATGCCAGTGGTGCCGGCGTTTTTACAACGTTGATGAGTGGTGGAGAGGCTGCACCCGGTAAGGCAACGGATGAGACAACGACTGTAGCGAAAGCAAGATCGGTAGCTGTCATACCATTGGCACTGCCTTTGGCCGTGGCGGTGTTCGTCGTGGTAGCATTCAGATTCACCTTGCTGGTGTAGATCCATGTCTCGTTGGTTTGGAGCAGGTTGTCAGCATTGACGTCACCGGAAACATAGTTTACGAGACTGACTTTATCATCGGTGACACTCACATTACTTAATGTGACCATACCGGGGTTCGTTACTTTATAGGTGTACGTAACTGAGCCCTGTCCAGAAGTCAATGCCAACGGTGCTGGGGTTTTTATTACGTTGATCAGTGGTGGATAGATCGTGGAAGATCCTCCCCCCCCGCCAGAGCCGCCACTGGAATAGGTATTTGTAACGGTAGCTGTTGCCGTAGCTCCAGCTGTGACAGGTATAGATGCTGCCGGAAGGGTTGTACTCCAACCAGTAGGGGGTGCTTCGGTGATGGTATAAGCACCAGGGGTCAGGCCAGTCCAAGTCTGCACCAATCCGTTAGCAACATTGAAAGTTTTGCTATTGCCAGCGGTGTAGGATGGACCGGTGATTTGGATTGTGAAGTCTGGCTGAGTCTGACCGGATGGCAACCCACTAACAACCTTGGTAACTGTCAGCGAGCCTGTACTAGAGCCGCCGCCGGAATAGGTGTTTGTAACCGTAGCTGTTGCCGTAGCTCCGGCTGTGACAGGTATAGATGCTGCCGGAAGGGTTGTAGTCCACCCGGTGGGGGTTGCTTCGGTAATGGTATAAGCACCAGGGGTCAGGCCAGTCCAAGTCTGCACCAATCCGTTAGCAACATTGAAAGTTTTGCTATTGCCAGTGGTGTAGGATGGACCGGTGATTTTGATTGCGAAGTCTGGCTGAGTCTGACCTGACGGCAACCCACTAACGACCTTGGTAACTGTCAGCGAGCCTGTCTGGTCTGGACAAGGTCCATTTATGATGGTATTGCTGTTTAGCGTTACCGCGCCATTCCGTGCCAATAACTGTCCATATACCGTCGCCCCGGTAGTCGCTGTGATGGATGCCGATGCGAAGATGTGTCCCACAAAAGTAGAGTTTGCTCCTAATGTCGCGGAGCTTCCGACCTGCCAAAAGGTTCGGCAGAACCGAGCACTGTTGATGAGTACAACATTGCTGTTATCTGCTGTGATGAGCGTGGAGGCAGTCTTAAATACGAAGACGCCATCGGGGTTGCCTTGGGCGTTGAGCGTGAGTGTGCCCGTTATCTCGAAAGTGCCACTAGCTGAATCGTAAGTGCCAGGAGTCAAGGTAGTCCCACCAAGCTCAGTAGGAATGCGAGTGACCGGCGTCCGTCCGGCAGCGTCATTATATGCGGTTATCAAGTCGTTCTGGGCCTGAAGTGCTACAGAGTCAGCCACGTAGAATGAATCCCCAGTCGCTATTACCATCTGCGCCTGTCCAGTGATTGCAGTACCTGGAGACAGCCCGACATCTCCGCTGATTGTGGTCGTTCCGGTATTGGTGATTGTCGTACCAGCCAAAACCGCAAAATTAGAAGTTGTATTGAGTGCCACGGGTGTTTGGGCTGACACTCTCATTGCCGGTACGACCATCATACCTACCAGTAATAGTATTAGT
Source organism: Syntrophomonadaceae bacterium (assembly GCA_963665865.2). GTDB lineage: Bacteria > Bacillota > Syntrophomonadia > Syntrophomonadales > Syntrophomonadaceae > PHAA01. The sequence continues at coordinate 1,985,546 of CAXXWF010000001.1, forward strand.
AGTAATGGTATAAATCGCGTTTTGTTAATTTTTATCATAATTTATTCAATCCTTTCGATTCATTTTTATCTCTTAATTCCGTTAATAATGAAGGTAACTAGCTCTTCAAATACTTTATACTGCTTGTCAGCTTTGCCATTAACCTGCAACAAATAAGCGGTTTCTCTTCCCATGAAAAAAATGATTGCCCCGTAAAGCTCTGTATCGATATCTCTGATTTCCCCTTTTTGTTTTGATTCATCCAGTATTTTACGAAATATCTCCGGTACACCCATAGAATCAGTTTTTATCCACTGCAATTTGTTTGTAGACGGGCCCCTGCCTTCCTGCTCTAATACCTTTGCTAAATCGGGGTTATCCTCCAATTGTTTGAAGTGGAATTTCAATAGTCTTTTTATCTTTTCGATTGGAGGTATGTTTTTTTTTTCGAGTTCTTCGCTGAAGGTAACTATTTGTTCATGTTGTGCCTCAAAGATATAGTCCAGAATCCCGTCTTTGTTTTTAAAATAAATATATACAGTCCCGACAGCGATTTTGGCATCGTCCGCTATAGCACGGACCTTTGTTTTGCAAAAGCCCTCTTTGGCAATGATTTTTGTCGCCGATACACGGATAAGTTCCTTCTTCTCCATAATTCCTCTTACTCCTTACATATTGTGTAAGATTACCGGAGTAACAACAGAAATGGCGTCAACTGCAGCCACTGCTGGTTGTTGCGACAATCATATTTTTTTCTCATGAATCATCTCCTTCGACGGCTAATACGCGCTCATCTATGAATGAGCCTTCATTCACATGGCATCAAAATAATAAAAGTGTAGGGCCATCCCAGGCCTTAATTAAAAAGCCTCACTTCTAATAGGTTTTTATTGGTTATGCTCGATATAATGTGGCTTTGCAGCACCTTGTATATTTTGCCTGGCACTTTTGAAGTAAAATAATTATTTGAAAGAATTGTAAGCTTAGAAAGAATTGTAAGGTTAGTACGAATTGTAGGTTAGAAAGAATTGCAATTGTTCCCGACTTGTTTCACTTAGATTTGACGATAATCCCCTTCAACATTTGCTATATTTATTAAATACGGCTTGACCCGAGACTAAGATCCTGCCAGTAATTATTAACTAGTAGGTGTGTCAAGACTCTGCTCAAGGTAGTATTTATATTCAGTAACTTGTTGAACATAACGATCAAGATCATAAGACTTGTTATCTTTCATGAAAGATATGCAACCGTCAATTCCTCTTTGTCTTGATAGCAACAATAGATCAAAAACAGTTTCATCAGGATATCCTTGCTTAGCCCAATAGTCTCTAATATAAGTCAACTGCTCAACCTCAGCTTTTATATTACTATTTGCAGTATTAGTGATGCCTTCTACATGGTTAATTGCCAAAAGCAGCTCGTAAGACAAATGGTTTTCCTCACACAGTTTCCAAATGTCACGCTGGGTGTTTTCTGATATAGGTAAATCATAAATCGGTGCCTTATAATCAATAGAAGAAATTCCCACTGTGTTTTGAACGGCAAGCGAGCAAATTAATATCAGGATTATAATTGAGATAATAGATACATACCATATCAATCCTCTTGTAATAGGCATTACTTTCACCTTCGCTCTATTCATATCAATATTATGTTTTACTCTTAATTCTTACTGAACTCCTGAGGTCTGGTGAATATGCCCTATAAATAGAAGTCTTGCTAAATACCTGTTAATGATTCAGCCTTCGCATGAAAACAAAACAAATAAGTGTAAGTAAATCCTACGCCTCGGTTATAGAAAGCCTGACTTATAATAAGTTTTGGTTGGTTAAAAAGCCAACAATTTGTCGCTTTTCGGTATACCAAGTATATATTGTGCATGGCACTTTTTAAGGAATAAAAATGTTAGAAAGAATCGAAAGTCTGAAAGAATTGATGTTCGAAAGAATTGAATTGTCTGAAAGTATGCTATAGATTAATATTCATTAACCCAATTACAATTGTATACCTTTTTTTGGCAAATTACAAGCGTCACGTAATGCGCCGCAAATATATTTGTCGCTCATAACAGGGTCAAAGCAGACATATACATTTCACGCGATAAGCTCTATAATAGAACATAGTTACTATCAGCAATGATTACTTTGTCACCCTCTTTCACCTTCTGTTTTCCGCACTCCGTCTGCAGCACTTAAAAAGCTTAGAATATTTATTTAGACAATGAACTTTCGACTTTCTCCATATATGCGATAAATATATATGGAGTCAAAAATTCTGGCTCGCAATTGAGCGGACTCTTAAGGGTCCTATTTCGAATGAAGGTATCATCCTTTGGAAATATACAGGGGGAAAAGTACATGAAAGAGGTTTTTTCGAGAAACCTGGATGCGGACAACAGTATTCTGTTGCTGGTGGATTATCAAGACAAACTGTTTGACGGCATTGAGTCACAGAGCTGTACGGATATTAAAAATAACGTTATAGCCTTGGCAGAGGGCGCTCAAGCACTGGGCATTCCTGTCATTTTAACTACCATCCGAGCCAAAATAAATGGACCCTTTTTGCCAGAGATTACTAAGATCTTCCCAGATGCTTTACTCATTGATCGCAAATTACCTTCGTTTGATATTTTTCAGGATCGTCAGCTTTTGGAGACCTTAGAACAAAGCGGCAAAAAGCAGTTGGTGCTGTCAGGCCTTTGGACAAGTATGTGCATGTGCCATACTTCCCTGCATGCCTTGCAGATGGGATTTGATGTCCTAGGTGTGACAGACACCTCTGGTTCGGAGAGCTTGGAACCACACAACGCCGCTCTTCTGCGTATGATTCAGGATGGTGCTGTATGTACATGCCATCTGGATGCTGGCCCTTTCCGCAGAAATGAATAGCAGGCTGAACTCCATAGCTGTTGAACCGGATTATGGGCAGAAATGTTATCAGTGGTCAATTTAAGAGAATATGCAAATTCCTATTAATGGAGAAATTCCTTGAATCGGAATTCGGTTGGCTGCCTTATTTCACTTAGATACTCCATTCGCAGTAATTTGAGTGACGGCTTCAACTATTACTTGTTCAACGGTTGGAGAAACGATTACTTTTTCATGCTTGTCTTCGGTGAGCGCAATAGATAAGCAACCGTAATATAAGCATAATTCTAGTAGGTCAATTGATTTTTGCCTGGTTATTTTTAGTACGGACATGGCTTCCGTAACAAAGAATTCCTTCCCGAGATACATTTTGGGTTTTCCCGAATTTCGCATATAAAAATTATTAACCAAAGCAACTCCCTGCAGAGCAAGTGTTTTCATGTCTATCGAGTCAGCTTTGATCGGATCCAAACCTAACAGCGACTCCAGCGAGAAGGCTTTATCTGTATAATCCAATAACGAACTATCCTCATGAATAAATGCCTCTAAGAAAAACAAATGGACACTTTTTCCATAGTATTTCACCCTATTCAATAAAGGAATCATGTCTTTATCAGCCGATGCTATGGCATAACAGTCTATTTCCGGGAATTTTATCAGCGTTTCTAGTGCATCCAAGCTCAATTCGATGTTGCCTGCATTTCTAACTACATCGTTGCGATTCCAGCTGCCAAATATATGTTTGGTAGTGACCCTTTTTCTTTGAATCTCAGTCTGCAGCCCGGGGACCCTCTCAAAATCTGCATAGGCGCTAAATATTCTTACTTTATCATCTTTGTAGATGTCCCATATTTTATCTATAATATTTATGATCATTTCTTCTGAATTTACCCCGTAGTATTTGGCTAATCCCCAGTGAATATTATCTAAATCTCCAAAAACGGCGACTTGATTTGCCATTTCTATTTCCCCCCTACTTTACAATCCTTTAGAAATAGACTACACCCTAATAATAGCATAATTATTCCCAAGTATGTCTATAAATCGCCTTCTTTGACTATAAGTCGTATTGATTTTTCCGCAAAATATATAAGTATACATTTCACTGGATAAGCTGTACAATTACAAAAGGTAATAACTGGTATTATTTTTCTCTCTATTCTCCTTCTGTTTTTCCGTCCCCCTGGAACAGCCGGGCTATTTTATAAAGCATTACGAACCATTCACACCATCTTCTTTCAATTTTCTCTACATAGGCGCTCGATCAATGTATAAGGTAAATAAGGCTTGCCAGCAAACACTTATATAGGTGCCATATTCTATAAGCTTGGCTGTAATATACATATAGTCTTTTGGTAGAGGTGTTGTTCAGTAAACATACCCTTTAGTGCATCTTTTACAGACAGGGACTGATTTTAGCAGCCAAACCACAAAATGAAAGACTATAACTCATCAGAGTTTTTCGATACATAAAAGACCAAATAGAAGGAGGAACAATTATGGAAAACAGAGAGGTATATCAAGGCAAAATCGAGGCCCAGTTCAGCGAGTGGGGCTCTGCGATTGACAGATTAAAGGCTAGAGCCGACAAGGCAGCAGCAGATACCAAGCAGGGTTATTATGATGAGATTGAAACCTTACACGCCAAGCAGGCATCAATGCAAGCCAAATTAGAGGAAATAAAAACGTCGAGCGACGATGCCTGGGGGGATCTCAAGAAAGGTCTGGATCATTCCTTGAATCAAGTTGAGAATTCTTTTAGCAAGGCCGCTGCCCGGTTCAAATAAACTCAACTTATTAACAAATTAAGCCTGTCGACAATGCCACGTCGACAGGCTTTTTTATATCGAGCAAAACCCATAGCTGGCTAATCCGATTATCATATGAATGTTATCAGTGGTCGATTTCCTGGGAATATTTAAATTTTAATGAATAGAGAAATTCCCTGAAACCGGAAAGCGATTCGTTGACCTATTTTACTTTAACTCTGCCTTCCCGGTAATTTGGGCGACTGCTTGAACGATTACCTGTTCAACTGCCGGAGGAACAATTATTTTTTCATGATTGTCTTCGGTGAGAGCAGTCGCCAGGGCACCTTTTTTCAGACACAATTCTAATAGGTCAATTGCATTTTGCCGAGTGACTTTAAGGATCGTCATGACTTCCGTAATAAAGAATTCCTTCCCCAGATACATTCTCGGTTTTCCATAGTTTCGCATATAAAAACTATTCACTAAAGAAACTCCCTGGAGAACTAGTGATTCTATATCTAATGAGCCAATTTTAACTGGCTCCAAACCTAAAAGCTCTTCAATCGATATAGCTTCATCTGCATAATCGAATAACGAACTATCTGGCCCAATAAATGCCTCTAAAAAAAACAAATGAACACTTTTTCCATAGTATCTCACCCTGTTCATTAAAGGAATCATATCTTTATCAGCCGATGTTATTACATAACAATCAATATCCGGAAATCTTATCAGCGTTTCTAGAGCATCTAAGCTCAATTCAATGTCCCCTGCATATCTAACCATATCATTGCGACGCCTGCTGCCAAAAACATGTTTGGTTGTGACCCTTTTTCTTTGCAGCTCAGTCTGTATCCTCGGGACCCTTTCAAAATCTGCATACGCGCTAAATATTCTTACTCTATCATTTTTGTATATATCCCATATCTTATCTACAATATCTATGATCATTTCTTCTGAATTTGCCCCATAGTAATTCGATAATCCCCAGTAAATATTGTCTAAATCTCCGAAAACGGCAACTTGCCTTGCCGTTTGTGTTTCCCTCTCGGCTACTCCCACTACTTATCATCCCCTTAATATTACCTGCCAGTTCATAATAACATAAATTTCCCATACATGTCTCTTAGCCATAAATGCAGTCAAGCTCATAAGCGGGAGGTTCAAAACATAGATATACATCTTCCTGGATAGGCTGTATAATAAATACAGATAAAGTTATTTAATGTTCATTCTCTTCTTTTCACCTTCTATTATTCCGTCAACCCTTCTGAAACAAGAGGGGTATATACAAAGCATTTAGACTATACGCACCATCTTCTTTCAATTTTCTCCACTTACGCGCTAATCAATACAGGAGGCTAATAAAGGCAGGCTCACAGGGACTGGCAGTACCGTATTAGTGCTTTCAGTTATGCTCACTGGCCGTTTAATCATGTCCGGCAGCTGTCTGCAGATAAAGATCCTGAAGGAATTGAAGCTAAAGTAATAGGTGTTTTTCGTCCGAAGGAGGGGCTAGATATGAATATACTTAATGTTGGTACATACTCACCGCAGCAATGCGGAATTGCGTCTTTCTCCAAAGATCTGAGGGACAACCTGATTAGATTAGGGGAGCATATTTCAATAGCAGCGGTGTCCGATCCCCACTCTACTTATCAATATCCCAATGAAGTGTCATATGTTTTGCGACAGACTCACAAGGAGGACTATGCCAATACAGCCAACACCGTAAATAGAGATTATGGAATTGATCTGGTGATTATCCAACATGAATACGGTATCTATGGAGGTACCGACGGTGAATATTTGTTGGATTTTACAAGCCAGCTGAAAAAGCCTTTCGTGCTGGTCACTCATACCGTACTGCCCACTCCTACCACTGGCCAGAGGACTGTATTGCGCAATCTATGCCAGCAAGCAGCCGGAATAGTTTGTATGACCAAAACTTCCGCTAGATTAGCCACTCAGATCTACCAGGCAGAAGCAGATAAAGTACATGTTATTCAACATGGTGTACCTGCTTTTCGGCAAAAAAACCGTCGCCAGTTAAAGCGCGAATACGGTTTTGGGGATAAAGACTTGATCACAACCTTCGGGTTGATCGGACCTGGCAAAGGGATAGATATCGGAATTAGGACCATGAAAGAGATGGTTTCACAACATAAAGACCTGATGTACCTGATCGTAGGCAGAACCCATCCCATGCTGGTTAAACATGAAGGTGAACGATACCGAGAGATGCTGACCGATCTGGTAATAGAATTAGGTCTACAGGATAATGTTAGTTTCATAAACCGGTTCCTGGAGCCGGAGGAACTTGGGGATTACCTGTACATGACCGACATATACCTGAGTCCCTATCCACAAGCAGATCAGGCTGTCAGCGGGACTCTGGCCTATGCCTTGGGATGCGGAAGAGCCATTGTCTCCACTCCCTATCTGTATGCTCAGGAAATGGTGGCAGAAGGACAAAGAGGCTTGGTGGCACCTAATGCAACCCCTACGGCTCTGGCTGAATTGCTTAATCGTATTTTAGCTGAACCCGATCTCAAACTTATACTGGAAAAGCGAGCCGCAAAACTAGGCGGGAAAATTAAATGGCCATATATTGCGCAACAATATGCGATGCTAGCCGAAAATGTTTTCAAATCTGAGCTGGCCGCCTTCTATTCTGCTTGTTCGCAAGAATGGGAAGCCAAATGGGGCCGTAATACAAAGTTTAAAGAAGGGATTGATCATAAATTTACTCCTTATCTTGTATAAGGGCAGAACAACTGGATAAAAGGCAAAGAAACCTGCATCACAATTGTTAATACCTTAGGCAAAGCAGTCCGTAACCATAATTTAATCGGACAATAATCTCAGTATATTTCTAATAGACCCAAAAGACACCTAAAAACGTCCTCCTCACACCCACTTTATATAAAGAAGGAGGGGTAATGGTTCACCCATACTCCTCCTTTTTTTTATCTTTTCTAAATAATGCAATCAATTTTTAAAAAGATAAAACATGCTGCCCAATCAGAATAGCTTTGTTTGCTAAGGAACACTCTACTAATTTCACTCGCACAATGTTAATGATCTGAACGGATAGATCATTCCAATTTAAAACCCTTCTCCTGAATCAGCATCACACAAGCGTCTACCACGGCAGCATCATAAAGAATACCTCTATTCTGCATAATCTCCTCCAGAGCTCTATCCATACCCAGTGCGGCTCGATAGGGCCGGTGTGAAAACATGGCTTCTACCACATCCGCTACCGCCACGATGCGCGCTTCCGCTAATATGTCTTCACCAGCCAGTCCTTGCGGATAACCAGAACCGTTCATTCTTTCATGATGCTGCATAATAACCTCCGCCACTGGCCAAGGGAATTCAACATCCTTAATAATTTCATAGCCAGCCTGGGAGTGAGTTTTGATTATGGCAAACTCTAAGTCCGATAATTTACCGGGCTTGCTCAATATCTCACTGGGAATACTTATTTTTCCTACATCATGTAAATTCCCTGCTACCGCGATTCCTTCGATTTGATCCTTTGAACAACCCATTTCTTCAGCTATAGCAGAGGCTAAAAGAACCACCTTTTTTTGATGCCCAGAGGTATAGGGATCTCTTATATTTAAGACTGAACCCAGCGAGCTCACTTCCTGCATCAAAATGCGTTTCATTTTCTCCAAGCTCTTTTCAAGTTCCTGCGCAGTCTGGGTCCTAACCGTAATGTCAGTTAAAAAGGCTACATTGGCCGGCCCATCCAGCAGCATCATATTAGAAGCTTGAATAAAAAGGGGAAATGTCGAACCATCTTTGCGCAGCCCGATCGTTTCGTACGAACTAGCCAGTACTTCCCCCTTTTCCCGTTTTTTTATTTGATTGACGATTTTACTGCGGCACTCCGGCGCCAGCAGATTGCTTACCAGATTGCCAATCAATTCAGTGCTGTTTTCGTACCCATGCATGGCGATAAAGACTTGATTGACGAAAAGATTGCGGCCTTTTCGATGTATAGCGATACCAACCGGGGCTGTTTCGAATAGAATGCGGAAACGCTCCTCACTAGCCTTTAATTGCGATTCAGCGTGATGCTGATCGCTAATTTTAGCCTGTAGTTGTTCAGTGCGCTCTTTGAGTTGGAAGGTTCTTTCCTGAACCTTCAATTCCAGTTCATCATTGGCGTTTTGCAGCGCTATTTCGGCTTGTTTCTGGGCCGTGATATCCCGAGATATCATTATTAAGGAGGCTTCATCAATTTCCCGGGGCACAATGGTGCCGGTTACTTCCAACCAGACGTAGGACCCATCCTTTTTTAGATAGCGGAATTCATTCCTGCCCTCTCCTATGGGCAGGAGATCCTGAAGATTGGATAACATTTTAACCATATCGTCGGGGTGAATAAGCTCTAAAGCGCTTTTAGTAAATAGCTCCTCTTGGGAATACCCCAATACTTTGAGAGTGACGGGATTAACATATTTGTAACTTAAATCCTCAAGTTTATGTATGGCGATAAGATCGTGGACATTATCTAATACCAATTGGTTGAATTGCTTTGATTTTCGAAATAATTCTAATTCGTTCCTCGGGGGGTCTTGTCCCTCCGACGGCTTTTTCAATTATAGCCCTCCTTTAGAAAGATTTAATTTAATTATTATTTTACTCTTCATACTGTTCAAGCTTTCATCTGGACGAAAGTTATGTTTCCTTGACTTCCAACCGCACGAACACCATCGTCGCATCCATCTTCATTCCTCTCACCTTAATCGCAGGGATATGCAGGATGAACTTCGACTATATGCCTGAATTCACCTGGCGATAGGGCTGTTTCGGTGTGGGAGTCATGTTTGGCATCGCTTCTGGTATGGTGATGGGGTCCAAATTAAAAAATTGGGATCTCGTGGATGTCAGTTCTGGTGATATTATATTGAGAAACAGTTGTGTAATATTTGGATCAAATTGAGTGCCTGAATTTCTTCTAATTTCTTCTACAGCCTCTACTTTTGTCATAGCTGATCGATATAATGTATCGTTAGACATAGCATCAAACGAATCAACAATAGCCAATATTCGGGATAGGAGCGGTATTTTCTCTCCAATAAGACCTTGAGGATATCCTTTGCCATCCCATCTTTCGTGATGGCAAAGAATATATTTCGCTATAGGTATAAGCTCAGAAGTTGCTTGTGCAATCCTAAAACCAACTTCAGGATGTTTTCTCATTTGGTTCCATTCCTCATTACTCAGTTTCCCAGGCTTTGCTAAAATATTAGCATCAACACTCATTTTGCCAATATCATGCAAGGTGGACAATAGCTCAAGTTCATTTAGTTGATCATCTGTCAGAGACATAGCTCTTCCAATTAACTTCGATAAATGCACTAATCTCTCTGCGTGTTCTTCTGTTTCTTGGCTTTTCTCAAACATTATTATTTTTATCGAGGCCATTATCGAGCTGTGGGCACTTTTGCTTTCTAATAACTTGTGCCTGGACATTGATTCCTCAGCGACCATCAAAATGTCCTTTATTGTCTCAGTTTCGATGTTCTTGGTTGCATGTCCTAATGAAATACTAGGATATATCTGGGTCTCATTTAATGAGTATCCTTTACAGGCGTCAGATATGCGGCTACATACTAGTTGTGCTAATTGGCTATCTGTTTGGGGTAGTAAAATTCCAAACTCGTCTCCCCCAATTCTGGCAATAATATCTTCCTCCCGGCAGCAGCTTCTCAATATTTTAGCCATTTCAATAAGTACTTCATCCCCTTTGGAATGTCCGAATCCGTCATTTATTAATTTCAAACCGTTAATATCTCCCATAATAATGGAAATGGGTAACTGTCTAATGGTATCGAGACGTTTCTTTTCCTCTTCAAAGTAAGTTCTATTGTAAAGATCGGTTAAATAGTCGTGGTAGCCAAGATACAAAATCTCTTTTTCTCTATTTTTAATATCAGTTATATCATGACAATTTATCAATACACCCTTTATATTGGGATTTTGCATAAGATTTACCGCGGTTACTTTAACGTATTTATAAGTTGCATCCTTGCATTTTATTCTATACTCCGCTGTTTTCTCTAGTCCGTCTTTTTCCAATAGATCTTTGAAAATTCGGTTATATTCAAGTCGATCATCTGGATATATATGCCCTTGCACATTAGTTCCAACCACATCATTCGTTTTCCAGCCAAACCATTTCGTAATATTCGGACTAGTATATTTAATGACTCCATTTCGATCAATAATAGAAATTACGTCGGAACTATTTGCAATCATAGCCTTATGTTTAGCTTCACTTTCAATAAGTGATAGTTGTGACTTCATAAGAAATTCCTGCTCTTTGGTCGCTTTTAAAGCTCTTTCAATTGAATATATCAATAACCCTAATTTGTCTTTCGAAACATAATCGGCAGCACCTTGTTTTAAAAGTTCCACGGCTTTTCCCTCGCCTATGAATCCAGATACACATATAAATGGAGTGGATGGGCATATTGATTTAATATGTTCTAATGCCGCAAAGCCATTAAAACCAGGCAACATAAAGTCCGCAAGGATGAGATCATATTTTTTCGATGATATTGCAGCAATAAACTCATCTTCCTTTAATACAATATCCATTTGAATTTCATATCTTGAATTTTCACATAGGTACTCATAAATCAGATCAGCATCCATTGGAGAATCTTCCAGAGCAAGTATTGCCAAGCGGCATTCATTGTCTTTTTTACGGTTCATATTTTTATTCTCCTTCCGCGGGCAACTCGTTAATAATTGCCCAAAACACTCCAATCTGTTTTACAACTTCTTCAAATGTACTAAAGTCAACTGGTTTTACGACATATTTGGTATATTCTTTGGATCCAAAACTGAGGGCATTAGAAGGGCCATCCAGACGGGGTAATGACATGACCATCAAAAATCTTATATCAAAAGTTGCTAAATAAATATAAAACTTAATATAAAAATCAGGAATTTATACAAATCCTAACTTCTAATAGGTTATTGTTGTGAATAATCGGATATAATCCTACTTTCCTGCAATCCTAAAAATATTCAATATAGCATTGCTGATGGAGTAAAAAGTGTTTGTAAAAATGATTTGAATGGGTTGAAATGTCTGAAAGAATAGAATATTTGAATGAAAAAAATGTCTGAAAGAATAGAATTTTTAAGAGAATAGACATGTTTGAATGAAGTGAACTTATTAATTTAATTAATACAATTATATACCTATTATTAGTTAATACAACCACTATTTGTATTTGTATTTTCTGTGATCCTACTTGCGACCTACTAATGATTCGCTAGATCTTACATCCGCTATTTTGGCTGGGCAGGCTGCACGAAAAAAGAGTCCCAATTTTGGGACTCTCAGATGCTATCTTACCACTTGCCTTTGCCTATATGACTGGCAATTTCAGCTTTGCTTCTTTGCTTAATAACCCAAGCTTCATCGTGAGCTTTCTTAAACAATGCTACGCAAGGAGGATCAAGATTGATGTCAATCCCTTCTTTGGCTAACTCTTTAATTTTCATAGCTAGTTCAACAATTTCCATGTGAATATCGTTGGTTCGATCGGAATCAAAAACTTTTTTGGCGTCTTCGTCGGATAAAGCAGAATACCTCTCTTTAGGAGATTCACATTTTGGACATTTTTCGGGTGCATCGCTGCCTTCGTGAAGGAAGCCGCAAACAGAACATTTCCATAACATAAGCTCTATCTCCTTTCATAATACTAATAACTTCTCCTTCATTTTACCATTTCCGTTATCTATGTGCCACTGTTTCCATTCTGTTTCGTCTTTTGCGCCCAAACTAGTTAATGTCGTATGTGAATGACTATCACCTTCACGGTCGCCATCAATCACATAATTTTCAATCTTCCTTAACCGGTTCTGCTGCTGCATTCAAGCCGGCAATATAACCATAGGTCATGGCCGGACCTATCGTGCTGCCTGCTCCCCAATACGCGTTCGCGGTCGGGGAAGCAATACAGTTTCCAGCTCCATATAGTCCAGAAATCCGTCTATCCTCCACATTTATTACTTGGGCATGGTGATTGATGATGGGGCCCCCATTGGTATCAAGTGTTCCGGCACCCAGGATGACTGCATAGTATGGTCCCTGAGTGCTGAGAGGATACATAGTGTAATTTAGGCTGTCTTGGGGCGGCCATTCCGTTCCAGGGACAGTAGGCGGGAAGGTAGTCCACTCTCGATCATAGTTGAAATCACCCCGATTAAAATCTTTATCTTGGCCGGAAAGGGCAAATTCATTGAAGCGAGCCACGGTTTGAATAAGGTTATCATGAAAATCAGGGTCCAGGTCAAATCCCCCCGTGTGAGCAGACAACTCATGCAGCCGCAAAGATATGTTTACCGTCAATTCATCCCATGAACTTGCCGAAATGATATGATTAGTAGGCGAACCTTCAACTGGATAGGGAGAATAACCCTGCCATAATGTGGCTGTTCTCTGGTCAAATATCATAAATACCAGCATATTTGTCCATTCTGCACGTTGTGGATCCCAAACAAAGTGAGTCATCGTCCGGTCATTATAATTGCGTTTTTCATCCATAATCCGCCGTCCGAATCGATTGACCTCGATTACACTGTCCCCTGGTACATAAAAGATATTGTGCACGCCATCTGGATCGGTTAATGCTTGTTCCACAACAATTTCCGCCCTGAAAGCGCCTGCAGTGTTGCCTAATTTTGCGCCAATTGCGCACGCCATTTTAATAAAATCTCCCGTATTGGTTGGAGCGGCGCACCCGCCAAAGTGCGGTCCGCGCTGAAAATGCAGCATAAGTTCAGGGTTGTGAGTATAACCGCCACTGCCGAAGATGACAGCCTTGCGCGCCCGGTAATTCAGCACTTCCTTCCCGTTGACCAGAACCTCCAACCCGACAACTTCCTCTTGATCGTTGCGTAAAATACGTGTCACCTGATGATTGGTCAGCATAGTTATCCCATTGGCTGCAGCCCATTTTTTCAGTTGTCGGATTAACTCTCCGCCATAGGCCATATTACCTTCCTGATTCTTCGAATATAAAACCCGGCCACGAACGCCCTTATTTTCCGGCAGATGATCCATATAGTCCACCTGGGGCTTTCCGGTCCAGTTTATTTCCTGAATGCTTTGCACGGCTCCGCAGTCTCCGAGAAACTCCACCATCTCCGCAGCCCGGTCATAGTATGTATCTATTAACGCAAACTCATTTTCCGGCAGTCCCAACCTGGGTGCCTGGGGATTGTATAAGTGGGGATAAGAATAACGAGCCATATAGCGGATGGCGTCTTCCTTAACATCCGTGATCCCTTTTTCTCGTTGAAACCGATTATTGGGAATCCAATATCCACCGCCTGAACGTAGGGTGGTTCCACCGATAAGGGCCGCCTTTTCCAGCATAATGACATCGGCACCATTTTTTTTGGCGGAAATTGCCGCTGCAAAGGCAGCAGCTCCACTTCCAACGACGAGCACATCTGTTTCGCTGCTATACTCCATTGTTACTCCTCCTTCCATCCAGTGCCTTGACCTTTAGCGTATACAATAATATTCTCTGTTTAATCCCATTTGTTCATAGACCGGGCAACCGGGGCAAACGCATCCATTTTCGGACTTGATACATTTACTTTTCTCAGCCAGACAAAACGCCAGTGGCTCACCACAATTTACATACGAAGGACACATCGGACAAATACATTGATCTTGCAACTTCTTATCCATTTCTTCCCACCTCACCTATTATTCCTATTTCTGTCATTATACTGTTGATGGTAAATTTTGCATAGGGGAACACGATGGCCTATTGGGTAACTTTCCGTCATTTATTAGTTTGCCTTCTAATTTTTCTCTATCACCTTTATCACAGGCATATCTCGTAGAAGTGCACTGGGCGGAAGCCCCACACAGCGAGGCTATTTACAGAATCTTTTGGTTTATTTGATCCTAAATGTTTCCCTTCCCTACAAGAAGAGCACCTGCTCTGCAGATGCTCTTCTTGTAAAACATAATATCTATTCAGCTTCCAATCTTTTCTTACTTCTGGCCGATAAACCAATACAGCCTATTTGTCCTTAGACACAATTGGGTTAGGTCCCCTATTCCCCCTACTTGAATGCTTCCGTTGGGTGGAGGGGCTTGCCATTTAAAATAGTCTCCACTTCTTCGAAGCCAGCTGGAAAAGCAAAGTTATAGCGGGCTGGCAGGGCAAAAACAAACTTAGAATTTTGCCCTAGTTCACTGGGTGGAATTGGTGCAGCACCCACGCTGAATTTCACCTTTTGCAGGGAATCCCATTGGTCAAGGGTAAATACCATAATAGGTATATCCTGTCTCGGTACAGCCTGACTCCATTGCGGATGTCTGATATTTATAATCGGACCGGTTTGCACAACCTTGCCGTTCTGCTGGCCCTCTAAAGCAGTCCCTTCCCACTGGGTGGTGACTATCGAAAAATTTTGCCAACTCTTGGGTAAGGTAAATGTAAAGCCATATTGGGTATTACTATACATCGATGACGTATCAATATAGGCCCCCAGAGTAACAGCGTCGATCAGCCATTTGTCATCAAATTTCTTAACGCTCAGCGTGATGGGCCGCTTGGCCGCCAAGCCGCCCTTAGTTTGCTCCACGCTGGTTATTTCAATAATCTCGCCTTTTACCTCATAGGTACCATCTGCCAATTTTTCATTGCTTAGAATTTCGATACGGTCAGGCCAGGGACTAGAAACTGTCCGGCCAGGAGCATTTTGAGGATCGTTCTGCCATTTTGCTAATAGCGCCGGGGATACCAGCCCACCATAATTGTCCTGCATGATTTGCTTTACCGTCTCTGACGGCGCCAGAAGCGACACCGACTGAAGCTTCTTGCCAAAACTATCAACTACATTAGTTACGGATTGTTTATCGAGCACATCAGTTTGCTGCGGTGTATTATTACTTTGATCAGAGGGACTGCTTTTCGTACAGCCAATCAGAGAAAAACCTAACATGAATATGAGCAGCATAAATATTACTTTTTTCATTCAAATTCCCCCCACTATATAAGCGTAATTCATTATCGAGCTGTCGTTATCGGCTTTCGTATTTTCCCCCATTTTCAATATTTGATCCTAACCGCACGAAAATTGCGCTCCAGACATCTGGCCCCTTACCTTAAGATTTTTTTACTGGCCGACCTCAAGATCTGCCTGGTTTTAGGGTAGTTATCCCAAGGATTTGCCACGGATTCGAGACGTTGGCGCACATTAGCGATGGTCCAATGTTCGCCTCCGGTTAAACCTGAAAGTTCCTGCCAGGAACACGGTATAGAAACACCCATCCCAGGACGGGCACGGACTGAATAAGCGGCAACGGTGGTGGCACCGCGGCTATTGCGGATATAATCAATGAAAACCTTGCCCACCCGGTTGCGGGGTCCACTTAACGCTGAGAACTGGCTGGGTATCACCTTAGCCAAATGCTGCGAGACTGCCTTAGAAAATTCTTTGACGGTCTCCCAATCATCGCGGGGTGTCAACGGCACCACAATGTGCAAGCCTTTGCCCCCGCTAGTTTTCAGAAAGCTCTGCAAACCGAGCTCTTCCAATAATGCGCGGGTCAGTTCAGCGGCTTCGAGCATCATAGACCACTGCACTCCTTCTCCTGGGTCAAGATCAAAAACCATGCGGTTCGGCTTCTCAATTTTCTTGGTAGTGGCATTCCAGGTGTGAAACTCTATAACATTCATTTGAACCGCACCGATTAACGCCGGAAGGGAGTCAATTTCCATCAGGGCTGGATGCCCTGGGTCCAACGCTGGATCCAGGTGCTTCAATCCCGGAATCTTAAGAGTGTCGCCATGTTTTTGAAAAAATAACTGACCATTGATTCCGGATGGTGCACGTAAAAAGGATACCGGCCGGCCAGCAAGTTCCGGAAGTATCCATTGGGATGCGATTTGGTAGTAGTTTACCAGGTCCATTTTATTATGTCCGCTGCTCAAGTCTATTACCCTATCAGGATTGCTGATGTGTGAGCCAATATCTTCAGGTGGTAATGATTTCTGATCTATATAGGAGACTCCCAGATCATTTGCACCACTGAGTGTCGTTCCCGGGCTAGTTTCCCTGGTAATGGAGGTCGGCGACTTGTCCGTACGCAGTCCGTGAAAAACAGCGTGTCTTAACCTTCCATCCTTGGTCCATTCCGCAAAAGACACCTCGGCGACAAGTTCAGGCATAACCCAGTTCCCTTCAACATCTCTTGGTTTTTCATATAATGGTGCCTTATCAACTGCTAGGAGTATTAGTTTTGCTTTGAGCACGCTCGCCGTTTTGTTATCAAACCCAGTACCGACCTTGCCTGCATACTGCAGATGGCCTGCGTCATCATAAATCCCTATCAACAATGCACCAATGTCCCTGTTCTCCCCTTTCGATTCGGTGTATCCCACCACTACAAACTCCTGACGATGTTTGCATTTTAGCTTAATCCAATTTGATGATCTGACCGACATATATGGTGAGTCCCGGCGTTTGCCGATAACCCCCTCCAACCCCATCTGGCAAGCACTGCGCAGAATGTCAGCAGCACTTCCCCCAAAATCTTGACTAAAGCTAATCTGACCAGAATGTGATTCAGGTAATATCTTAGCAAGCAACGCTCGGCGCTCGCCAAGCCCTGCACCACGCAGATCAAATCCATTGTAGAATGGGATATCGAAGAGGAAGTAACGAATTTCATTAGCACCCGATAATTCAAATGCATTCTGCAAGGCTCCGAAATCAGGTATTCCATCTGCTCCCAACACGACGATCTCGCCGTCCAGCCACCCGGAAGTAATTTTCAGTTCCTTGAGTGCCAAAGCCACTTTCTCCAACTTGTCAGTCCAGTTATGTCCGTTGCGAGTGAACAATGTCACTTCCCCACTATCAATGCGCGCCAAGATACGATACCCGTCAAACTTAATTTCATAGATCCAATCGCCATGAGTCGGAATATTTTCAACCAGGGTTGCCAGTTGCGGAGCCAACTTCGAAGGTATAGGCCCGGGTTTCGCCCCAGTGGGAATCGTTGGATCCCCGGCACCACTAAGGACACTATCAGGCAGCGCTTCAACAACTTTGAACTCTGTTTCTGCCCGCGCATAAGCATCGCGTTCCTTGATTAACAACCAGGATTCCTGTTGTTCAGACGATTTACCCTTCATTCGCACTAGTGCCCAAGCACCCTGAAGCTTCTCGCCTTGCAGCCGAAACTTCAAGTGGCCCGCACCCAGCCCCTCCCGCGGGTCTTCCATAGGCTCCCACGTTCCCCGATCCCAGATAATTACGGTACCTGCACCATACTGCTTAGGGGGAATCACCCCTTCAAATTCGGCATAAGACAAGGGATGATCCTCAACTTTTACCGCTAAGCGTTTTTGCATGGGGTCGAGGCTCGGGCCTTTGGGCACCGCCCAACTTTTTAACGTATCATCGAGCTCCAGACGGAAATCGTAGTGATTGCTGCGCGAAGCATGCTTTTGGACGACAAAAGATAGATGGGCCTTATTCTTCACAGCTCTATCTGTAGGCTCCGGACTAACTGAGAAATCTCTCTTTTGCTTATATACTAAAAGCGGATCGGTGCTTTTCTTCATATAACCATGTTCCACTCCTTTTCTGCTTATTGCCTATGCTTTTCAAAAGTTTTGCAAATAATTCCCGTATTTGTACCTTTTTCAAAGTTCCCTCTCAAATATGCATATTAACCAATGGCTATCCCCTTAAAACACAAAAACCGACCTTGTTGGTCGGTTAGGTATTCTTTCTATACAAAGGATAAGCATCCCATTGCACCTCTCATTCATCGCTCCCATTTATCTATATTGTCTTATAAATTACTTTATCATATACTATTTTTGTCTTCAACCGAGATTTCCATTTTACTCCAAGAGATTGTGTTCCCATCATTTTGCTTGGCAATTTAGGTCGGCATAGACACTTTTACGGTAATAAGAATTAGATGGGCAGATAAAGTAAAAGCCCCGCACCAGCGAGGCCATAAATTTATACTTCTATATTACTTTGTTTTTCCAACAGTGATTATCGGAGTTTCTTTATTCTAGCTGCTTATTTAACAGATTTTAATGTGTTTATCACTATATCAATTTGTCCAGCTAGATTAGTATCAAATGACGCTTCAGGAGCAGCGAATACACTAAAATAGATTCCATCTTTTAATAATTTATAAGAGTGAACATTAATAAGTCCACCTTCCCTGTAGATAATAACTGCGTTAACGCCTTTAATAAATTTAGCCACTATATCTTTAGTAGCATACTTCTTGAAGCTGTCTTCTGCAAATATATTAAAATTATCTGTGTTTAGACTATCACCATTGCTAGCAAAGATTACATCCCCATAACAAGTTTTATTGGCAGATATTTTGACTTCTTTAGTTGCTTCTGAATCCATTACCCAATCAACGGGAAGGACCATCTCAAAAACGCCATCTTTTTCAAAATACTTTTTCAATGAAATAGAAATAGCACTTGTATTTGCATTATAGTCTACTTTTGCGCCAAGATTTTCACTAATGAATCTTAGCGGAACATAGGTTCTATCATTAATTAATTGAGCCGGCACCAGAACATCCGTTTTGCCGCCGTTAATAACAGCATAGTTTTTCCCGACTGGTACCTCTATAATTTGATCTACAAGGGTTACTGTTGCCGTATTTAAATCACCATTCCACTGAACATCACAACCAAAAGCCTCGCTTATAAACCTTAAGGGAACCAAGGTCCTGCCATCAACCTCTACTGCTGGAGCAGACATTGTAACGCTTTGGTCATTAATCTGTGCTTGACTCGACCCTATAACCAGATTTACATCTCTTTCTTTTACTTCAGCACTGGCTGTACCGGCAAGCAAAATAACTAATAACAGAGTAATTAGCACGAATAACGATTTCTTCACTAAAATATTACCCCTTTCTCTTTTGCTATATTGTTTTCTGGCGGAACCTTCTTGGCTAATTAATATATTTTAATAGGTTGTAGCAATATAGCACATTGTACTTTGATATTCAATTAACCTTTAGCGTTGAGATAAATATTTTTGTTGATACCTCTGATTTCGCAGGCTGTTTCAAACAATGAGGCTCTGCCCTCCCCTTGTACCTGTCCACTTTTCCCTCCTAAATTCAAAATATTATTAAGCACCTACCTCTCAGTAAATACTATTTAGTTTATATATGCAAAGAGGTCTTCGCCTCGTTTTTGTCGAATTCATAGTGCCGAAAGAAAGACAGGAGATGAAAGCAAGCTGAGAAAAATTAGATGCAATGAGATTAAGCTATCAAAATTTGTGATTAGTATCTTTGCTATATCACTTTTACTAAGTGTCCTGTTATTTCCATGCAAGGTATATTCAGCAAACAATAATATTGTATTTTCTGATGTTTCCGAGAAATGGCAAAAAGACGCAATTTATTCGGCCGTTGACAGAGGAATAGTCCATGGATATGAAGACGGAACATTCAAACCCGACCAAAAAGTAACTGAAGCAGAGTTTGCGGTAATGCTAGCTAATTCTGCAACTGGTATTGATGTTTTGAGTGTAAGACCCGGGAAAGATGATCATTGGGCCCAGTCTGTTTATGACGAATTAAGCAAATATGGACTGCCTTTATTAGGCTACCAAGATACCCTATATAAAGATAGCCCGCTAAGCAGAGGACGAGCGCCCAAAATAATAGCGCGGATATATGGCTTTGACTTAAACGTCCTAGAGGCTGTTGATTTCATGTATGAAAATGATCTCTCTAAAGATACGGGCGAAAAAAAGGACTTCGAAAGCTATGGGGCCTTCGCATTTCTAACCAGATCAGAGTCCACCGTTATTTTAGATGCCATGTATCATAAAAAGCAGGTAACGTTCAAGGGAATACCGTCAAATGTCAGTGACGGAAAAATATCAACTGAAGTCTTATATAGTTCCAAGGACTTACCAGTTAATGCAGAGCCGAGCACTAATGGGAGATATGCCTTATTTCAGGGCAAGACCTACATCAGTTCCTCGGAAGATATGTCCTTGGCGGAACAAAATGGCAGACAGTATACGAATGCATATTTAATTGATCAAAAAGATAAAAGATTGGTTTGGTCTAATTTTGATAAAGAAATAGAGTTTACTGAGAGTACCAGTCAGGGTAATCTATTTTTGATCAATCATAATTACCCAGTTGCTAAGGAATATAAAGCGAACAAAATGTTAAACTTGGCAGATTACACATCTAACTGTTTAAGGGTGTCTGCCAATGATATGTATGTTGATGAAGTGGTCTTTAACCCTCTACAATCAATGTTAAATGACATTTACGCTGACGGGGCTGATAAATTAGTGCTAATAAGTACATATCGCTCTTATCAAACCCAAAATATGCTGTTTCAGAACCGTGTAAACACATTAGTATCTTCCATGGGACTGGAAAATGCCGAAAAACAAGTAGCTGGTTCAACGGCTATACCAGGAAGCAGTGAACATCAAATAGGTTTGGCAATTGATTTTTCCACATTAAACAATATGACTCTAACCCAGGCTTTTGCAAACAGCGATGAAGGTCAATGGCTGACTAATAATTCATGGAAATATGGTTTTGTGGTTAGATATGCTATGAACAAAATGGGTATTACCGGAATTATTTATGAGCCCTGGCATTTAAGATATGTAGGTGTTCCTCATGCTGAGATTATGTATGAATCAGGTCTATGCCTGGAGGAATATCTGGATTATATCAGCAGTGAGAAGATGCTATATTTCTCTGACTATCAGGGATACACCCATCAAGTTTATTATTTTAATTCAATTAATTCCGAGGATCTTTTAAGTTTTTTATATCTTAGCAATAGCATCAATTCTATATCTGGGGATGGCAAGGGTGGGATAATTGTGACAACTACATAGGTTGGCAACAATCTCTATATAGGGATTTGATTTTAACACGCTTTATTAGATAATCATCTTCCAACTGGATTGTGCCAACCAACTTTCCCGTTCTTTATAATCGGGAAGCATTTTGCCGACAAGACGCCAAAATGATCGATCATGATTAAGATGAACCATATGACACATTTCATGGACTACTATATAATCAATCACTTCTAATGGTGCCATTGCCAACTTCCAATTAAAAGTTAATTGGAAGTTTGAATCACAAGTACCCCATCTGCTTTTACTATCTATAATTCGAATTGACCGCGGTTTCACTTTAAAACTGCTCTGATAATATCGAATACGTCTCTCCACCAGGGCCTTGCAATTTTGATAATAGAACCGTTTTAGGGCTTGTTTTATTGTCTCATCTTCATGCTGCTTTACATATACAGTGAGCTTATCCCCTGCAATTACAACGTGATCTTGCTTGCTATCAATATCTTGTACAATTTCTATGGGGTAGCTACACCCTAAATATTGGAATACCTCTCCATTATCGTAGACCCTCACCTTTTGCCCAGCCATTCTTTCATTCATTTCTTATGTTAATCGTTTAACCGATAATTTATGCGGGATAGTGGACCATTCAAGTGGTTCTCAGTATTTTGAGCTAATTATTTACCAGCCACACCGATCGTATGAGCCTTATCTATCATAATAGGAATCTTTTTGGAGATGAGTCTCTGTATGTCCCACAGATATGGTTTTTCCTCTCGGTCACAAAACGACACTGCCGTTCCTCCCAATCCTGCCCGCCCGGTTCTGCCTATCCGATGTATATAAGTCTCAGGTACATTGGGCAAGTCAAAATTAATAACATGGGACAACTCCTGCACATCAATTCCCCGGGAGGCTATATCAGTAGCGATTAGCACCCTGGTACGTTTTAACTTAAATTCGTTTAAGGCCAGCTGCCGAGCCCCCTGTGATTTATTCCCATGGATTGCCTGCGCGGAAATACTGGCTTTGGCCAAAGCTTTGACTACTTTATCGGCTCCATGCTTGGTCCGGGTAAATACCAGGGCAGAATCAATGGCTCGACTATTTAGCAGCTGTATGAGCAATGACGTTTTGTCTTTCTGATCCACGAAATAAACAGTTTGCTTGATGCTGTCCACCGTGGAAGAAGGTGGAGTCACTTCAACCTTAACCGGCTTTGTCAAGATGACATCTACCAGATTGGTAATTTCCGCCGGCATGGTTGCAGAAAACAACAGAGTTTGTCTTTTTACAGGCAGCCGCGCTATAATTTTTTTCATATCATGGGAAAATCCCATATCTAGCATACGATCAGCCTCGTCAAGCACAAACATCTTAATATGGTCCAGTCTGATGTGCTTCTGGTTCATCAGATCCAGCAGTCTGCCTGGAGTTGCCACCAGGATATCAACTCCCGCTCTTAATGCATTAGTTTGGGGATATTGTGAGACCCCGCCAAAAATCACGGTATGCTTGAGTCCGGTGTTTTTTCCATAAACGTCGAGACAATCACCGATTTGAACTGCCAGCTCCCGAGTAGGAGTTAATATAAGGGCTTTAATGGTACGCATTCCCCTTATGTCGGACTTATCTTTATATAGATTCTGCAATATGGGTACAGCAAACGCAGCAGTCTTGCCCGTACCGGTTTGCGCGCAACCCACCAGATCCATGCCCTCCAGGATAACTGGTATGGCTTTTTCCTGAATAGGCGTGGGTATGGTATATCCTGCAGTTTTTAAGGCCTTTAGGATAGGTGTAATAATTCTCAGTTCATCAAAATTCAAAATGTTCTCTCCTTTAATACTCTTTATCGCTCTTTCTCCCCGTAAATATAAAAAGAGCAGTCAGCTCATAATTAATTGAGTTTCCTGCTCTGTAGGCCCATATACTTAACACTAATATTTGCAGTTGAAAAAACAATATTACCTTTGGATCATATCATATCTATAGAAATATAGCAAAACCATGGTTGGGTGCGGCAACTAAGGCAATCGAATTGCATTACTAAGACTGCTAGTACAAATATAAGAGTTATCGAAAGAAAGTTAATGGCACTCTACGTTCAGCATCAACCTGTATGCCTAATATGACTTGTTAGATGGAGTCAGCCTTGAGATTTGTTGACAGCTATTCGGCCTTCTGCTGCTCCATTATTTGGCTATGCGAAGGCAGTACTGCGCTGATCAGTAAGGCGACAATGGAAATGGCAAAAACCATAATGAAGATCAAGTGCAGGCTTTGGGCCATACCGGTTTGTAGTTTTTCCAGGACGGACGCGGGAATGTTCAAACCAGCCCCTGTCATCAAGGCTTTGCTGATGTCCCCACCCTGCCAACCTCCATAAACATGGCTTTGCAGGTAACTGTTCAAAGCATTGTTAAATACCGTGCCAAACACGGCGATGCCAACGGTTTGTCCCAGGGAACGGGAAAACGTGTTGGAGGCAGTAGCCGCACCGCGCAAATTCCAACCAACCGCCGACTGGATCAAAACTGTCATAGAGGTTGAGGAAAACCCCATACCAAAGCCAATGACGATCATCACCCCGACCAAATACCAATAAGGGGAGCCTGTATTAACAAGCAGCAGCCATCCCGATCCCGCTGCAATTAGCGCCATACCGAATACGACTGTGGTTTTGGAGCCAATTCTGTACATAAACCGTCCCGCCAAAGTCGATGCCAGCGGCCAAGCGAACGACATTGGCATTAGTGTTAATCCTGAGCTGGTAGCGCTATGGCCAAGCAATGTCTGAATCCATAGCGGCAAATATACATTGACGCCAATCAGCACACAACCTGACACAAAACCGACCATGTTTGATACGGCAATAACAGGTATCTTAAACAGCAATAGCGGAAGCATCGGTTCTTTTACTTTAGCCTCCATATTAAGAAAGAAAAACAGAGATACACCGGCAACGGCAAATAATGTGATGATCACAGGTGAATTCCAGGCATATGACTCTCCCCCGCTGATCAGCGCATACAGTAGCGAGCTCATTGAAACTGTGAATAGCACTGCCCCCATATAATCGATGCTTTTTTCCATTTTCTCAATCTGTGTTTCGTGTAAAAATTCAAGCATTAGCAAAATGCTTATAATCCCAATCGGTACGTTGATATAGAAAATCCAACGCCATGAGAAGTGATCAACAAATAGCCCTCCCACTAAAGGACCAATAAGCCCCGCAACGCCCCAAATTGAGCTAAATAATCCCTGCATCCGGGCGCGTTCTTCCCCTGGGTACAAATCACCGATGATCGTAAAGGTCAGCGGCAACACGGCGCCGGCACCGAGTCCTTGAAACGCCCGAAACCAAATAAGCTGAGTCATCGTTTGTGCCGTTCCAGACACCATAGAGCCGATAACGAAAAGTGCAACGCCGAAGATGAAAATAGACTTCCGACCGAACAGGTCAGCCAGCTTTCCATAAATCGGGGCAGTTATGGATGTTGTGAGCAGATAAATAGCGAAAACCCAGCTGATTAGCTTCAAGCCGCTCAATTGTTCAACAATCTTAGGCATAGCGGTAGTAACAATGGTAGTGTCGACAGCCACCAGTAAAATCGATACGATCAGGGCAATGGCAACCATATTGCGCTGCGTAGTCTTCTCCATAAGTTAGCAATCCCCTTAAAAACTGATAAGATTGATATCTGTAGATTAATCACCCGCACCAAATTATACCATGGTTTCAGAAAAATTGAGCAACCATGGTTATATTTACCTCACATTAGTAAATGGAAGAATAGAAATGCCGTTAAAATATTGATGAATTAAAGTTGTTGGTTACCTGATGAAGGTGGGAGTTAGCTATTAATTCTGAAGCATCACCCGTGGCTGGATGGGAACCGGCTGCACCTCGAATCCACATAGTACTATTTAATTTCAAATCCTGCTATTCCAAGGGCTCCTGGCCCGCCATGCGTCGAAATTACGCAGCCCGTTTGAATCCATATGATTTTCTTGAAACCTCTTTCCTTAGCGATCTCTTCGGCGCGAATTTTTATTCGTTCTTCAAGCCCCAAAGAATACAGCAGATAAAGTTGCTCTTTTTCAAAATTGTATCTATTAAGATATTCATTTAGATATTTCTCAGCTATATGACTCATTGCCCCGCGGTACTTTTTGGTCGCAACTAATTTACCGTTCAGAATTTCAATTAGTGGCTTCAGCTTGAGAATAGTCGCACCCACATAAGCTGCATTGGACAAACGTCCTCCAGCCTTAAGATATTCAAGATTGCCGGGAATAAATGATACTCTAGCCATCGCTGCTAGAGACTCTATCTTTCCAACCAAATCATCGGGCTCTATATCCGGGTGCTCTTTGCTTATCTCCACTGCCTTTAGAATGATGGCGGCTTCACCGCCTGAGACATTTAAGGAATCAATATGGTAAATATTTTTTATACCATCTGAAGCTATGCGGGCATTCTGATAGGTGCAAGATGCTTTGGATGAATAGCTGATGAGAATAATGCTGCAATCAGGATTTTCTGCAGTTATTTTTTGAAATAGACACTTATATTCATTGGGATTAACAGCTGATGTTTTTGGTATCTTTAGAGTTCTCTTATAATAATCATACACATCGGTTACCGGTATCGAACCGTCCTGATAATCTATGTCATCCATGATTATGTGCATAGGAAGAACGTAAATATTGTGCAAGTTTACTAAGTCAATCGGCAAGTCCGCTCCGCTCTCGGTTAATATAATGTATTTATTCATTAGCTCCCCCTTTAAAATGCAACTCCTGACGATATGATTTCATATACACACACAATCCTTTCAAGTGAGCTTAATCAGAGTATGAATGAAAGTCGCTAGATTTTGCCTTTCTCCTGCGCAATTCGCAGAAACTTGTCTTTAGAATTCTTAGGGGGAATGTGCAGAGCAGACCTACGGGACATAAATAGCGAATCATTTGGGCAGGATGACGCACACACGCCACAGCCAATACAAATCTCATTATTCACAGCCGGGACTTCGTTTTCATCTCCTTCATCATACATGGTAATTGCCCCAATCAGACAGCTGTCGGCGCAGATACCACATCCAGAACACATGTCGCTTTCTAATGCAGGAATAAAATTACTTGGATGGGTAGAATGCTGTCCATATTCATTGATGCTGGTCAGTACCACGCAGCAGCACCCGCAGCAGTGGCATATATAAGTAGGCTTGTTTAGAACGTTATCACAATTATGGACCAGTCCTAATTCTTCGGTTTTATCTAGCACCCGCAGTAATTCCTCCGTCGTGGCCGGTTTACCCATACCTCTTCTTATGACCCATTCTGCAGCGCTGCCAAGGGAAGTACAGACTTCAAGGGGTGCTTCGCAGGATTTGCCCAGATGACTTGCCTTATGGCGGCAGGCGCACATGGAAAGTGCCCCTCCACCGGATTGCCGGATAATCTCACTAGCCCTTTCATAAGTCAAAACCTCAGTTTCAACAGCTACCGGTATAAGTTTCTCATATACCAATGTCCGCATCATCCTGGTATTGATTCCGGAGAACTCTTCTCTCGCTTCTTTGTTTTGAAAATAACTATGAAAAAGCTGCGCTAAATCCTGCATATTCACTTCATCACGGACACGCATAAAGGTATATTCAAAAAAGCCGATAACCATGGGCGCCAGCATGTAATAAGAGGTTTCTCGGCGAGGGAAGTCCATTAGCAGTCCCTTGTTGGCCATGTTATCCAGTATGGGTTTTAATTGTTCACTGCTAAGCCCGACAATGTCAGCAATTTGTTCCATCTTCATAGGGACTAACGCGAATTTACTGCCTACCATAGCCTCGCTCTCGGTATAGAGACTTTGAAGAATAGCCATTAAAGTATCGTTTACCGGCGCTCCGACCGGCTCCTTATTTAGGCGTTCGGCTAACACCCTATAAACCTCGTCTTTGGAATGAATCAAGTGCCCCACTAGCGCTATCCCCCATTTTGGATTTTGTACCATCAAGACTATTAGTATCAGATGGCCGTTCGCCTCAGACTTCCATACAATTACGCAAAAACCTCTTTCTTTGCACAATTTATTGATCCCCGTAAAAGTGCGACCTCATTTAAAACCCACAAAGGTTTCACTCTAGAAAAAGTGAAAGCACCTGCCTCCCAGCAGATGCTATATGAAAATTGCAGGCTCAATCTTGCTCATAATTACTCCAATCCATAGGTCTTGAAAAGATTTATAATATTACCGTTCATCAATTTTTGAACCATAAGTTCTCTGAATCTAACCGATTTTGTTTTCCCCTCATTTCGAAGTTTTTCTAATTCCTTAGGTATTTGACTTTGGCTTGCCAATAAATCTTCATAGATATTTTCGAACTTGGCCAGTTTCGTTATGACTTCTCCGGTATATCCGTTAACATCATTATCTATCACTGCCTGATCCACTATATAAGAGTCATTGTTATCCTGCATCCTTGTTAATCTTGCCATATCATAACCCCTTTTTCACAACGGGAATACGCACTCCCTAAATTCATTATAATATATCCATAATGTAATATATAGACTTCGATCCGGATGACGCACAAGGAGCTATGGCTATGGACTAAGCTGCTTATCAAGAAGCACTGATTGCTTATCAATGAGTTCTAATGCCAAGTGTAAATTATAGTGATACTTGTGGGCTAATGTTCAGGTTTTTAGATATGAGACAGTTCAGCATTATAACTTTTGCGACATCTCTTTGGCCAGCTCTATCAAGTTATAGATATTCATAATCTTAATAAGCTTATTCGCATATTCAGGATCGGTAGCATATCCGCACTCCTGCAATTGCCGAGCATATTCGCTTGGATTATCAACCTCTTTACGGCAGGGTGCGTAACGGTCTTTGGACATTACCGTTGCCAGGTCCTCAAAACTCTCTGCAAAATTATTATAGGCCCTGAAATAGTCCTGAATGTTAGTTTTAACCCCATGATAAAACTCAGTCGTATTTACCAGCACACTGCCAGCCGGCCCTTCACCTTTGATGTTAAATAGATTGTAACTATACTGCCCGGTATTAATATCAGTGCAGACATATTTCCCATATCCGCTTTCCAAACATGCCTGAGCGGTAATGACCGGTGCTGACAGACTATAGTTTTTTTGTATCTGCACCGCAGCACTAAGCACAGAATTTATAAAATCGCTATTGGCCATTTTCCACCTGCTTCCAAAGAGTTATGATAATTTTATGATCACTTGGACAGTTTTGACACCATTTCGGTATTTTTTCACAATACCCCCCATAATAATACAATTCCCTCAAACCATCAGTCTGAGGGAATACAGCACGTCCTGATTATTTTTTCTTAAGATGCCTTTAAATCCTCAAGGACCTATTCTGTAGTGAGCGCCGGCAGCGAAGTTTATAGTTTAATATTTCTATATGATAATCAATCGCTTTGTCTGATATCATTAATAAAGAAGGTGATCCGCTGCTAACGGCAAACGCGACTTTCTAAGGTATATTGACAGGTAAGGTGGGGATCCGTAGGTTTGAGCGATATATTAGAGGGACTAAACGAACAGCAAAGACAAGCTGTAACTGCTACTGAAGGCTTTATACGGGTGATCGCGGGGGCGGGTTCAGGCAAAACGCGGGCGCTGTCGCACCGCTTTGCTTATCTTGTCAACGATATTGGCATTATGCCGTCCAACATCCTCTGCGTCACATTTACCAATAAATCCGCTAATGAGATGAAACAGCGAATCCGTCGTTTAACTGGCGACAGCGATACGGGCTATATCAGCACTTTTCACAGCTTCTGCGTAACCGTTCTGCAAGAGGATATCAACGTAGTACAGTATCCGAAGAGCTTTCTGGTGTTGGACAACGCTGATATAGACACAATGCTGAAGATAATCTATGAAGAGCGCGGTCTAACCCTACGTCACATGACTTTCTCCAAAGCGCGAGATATGATTGAAATCCGCAAGATATTCAAGAATCCACAGTACTACGAAGACATGTTAGCACTGCCGCTTGAAAATCTTCATCAGAAATATCTGAATGCAATAGAAGCGGATGATATCATCTTTTTTGGATATCTGTATCAGGAAAAGAAATGCTTTGGCCTCGACTATAACGACCTGATCAAATATGTTCTGTATATCTTCAGCGTTAATGAGGAGGTCAGGTTAAAATGGCAGGAACGGCTGGAATACATCATGATTGATGAATATCAAGACATTGACGAACTGCAGTATCGCCTGATGAAGGTTTTGTGCGAGTACCACAAAAACCTTTTTATTGTGGGTGATCCGGATCAGACGATCTACACTTGGCGAGGAGCCAACGTGCGGTATCTGTTAGACTTTGATAAGGCGTTTCCCAATGTGCACACGATCATGATGATGCATAATTACCGTTCTACGCCGCAGATTTTGGCAGTGGCTAATTCCCTGATCGGGAACAACAAAAATCGTATCAAAAAGGATTTGCATCCTATGCGGCCGGACGGAGTACCGGTTGTTTACCACCATGCCAAGACAACCGAAGCCAAGGCAAAATGGATCGCATATCAAATCAAAGAGCTGGCCCTTAAAGGTGAGAAACTCAGTGACATAACCATCCTTTATCGCGCCCATTATGTCTCCCGTAAGCTAGAAGAGATTTTTTTAAAGGAAGAATTGCCGTACAAAATATACAGCGGCGTGCAGTTCTTCGGTCGAAAAGAGATTAAGGATACCCTATCCTATTTGCGGTTGATAGTATATAAGGACGACTTGTCATTAATGCGGGTGGTCAATGTGCCCAAACGCAATATCGGCGAGCGACGAATGAAATTTTTGCAGGACTACGCTGCACAGAATCAGTGTTCCCTATACAATGCTCTCGAACGAACAATAGATGATGAAATATTCAAGAGTACCAAGGCAAAGCGGTTCCTTGATCTAATAGATCATTTCTCCGCTGGTTATCACGATATGCCGATTTCGGAGCTTTTAAGTGCGTTCCTTGATCAGAGCGGCTATGAGGCTATGCTCCGAACAGAAGGCAGTCAGGAGCGGCTGGACAATTTGGCGGAACTAAAACAATCGGTCTATGAATACGAGACCTCCTGCGGCGAGGAATGTACACTGGAAAACTACCTGGCTCGTGTAGCGCTGCTGACGAACACAGATGCAGATTTCGGCAAGAACGCGGTAAAGCTGATGACCGTGCATGCAGCGAAGGGGTTGGAGTTCCCGTATGTGTTTCTCTGCGGCCTTGAGGAAGGTGTGTTCCCATCTAAGAAGACCGCGACCCTTGAGGGCATGGAAGAGGAGCGGCGGCTTGCCTTTGTTGCGGTTACTCGTGCCGAAAAGGCTTTGTTCCTCACTGATGCAGAGGGACGGAATCTGGATGGCTCGTTTCGATATCCATCCCGCTTCATCTTTAATGTGGACAAAACCCTGCTTGCCTACACCACCGAATTGGACGATAACCTAATATGTGAAACAAATTGGAATATCAGCAACAGCGAAAGAATACTGGAATCGCCCTATGCCAAACTTCCCTTTAAATCGGGCGACCGTATCGTTCACAGCATCATGGGTGCTGGGGAAGTGGTCGATATCGACCGAAACAATACTGCCTATTTAATCAAGTTTGATGAGCTTGAAACACCGCGTAGAATAAACTTTAAAGCAAAACTGCACGCGTGGGTTGATGATCAAAGACTGTAAATGTACGAATCAATAAAAATATGTTCCCTCAAATAATCTATCTGAGGGAACATAAATACTGTTAGATATAGTCTGTCATCAGTGCAATAAAATCCATAGTCATTTTATAAATAGAATTTCTAATATTATCAAATCCATCATTATTTCGAGATGAATTTCTTAAAACTTTTTCTAGTCAATTTTGTGCGTTTAATTTTTCTTGGAGTTATATAACAGTCTGATGGGCCTGCCTTATATTTCTTATGGCAGTGATCACAGATACGAGCCGGAGGAATACTCTGTGCGAATTTGAACACATTTTTCGGATCATATTTGGCTTTAACTTTCCGGAGCCGGGCAAAATTATCACCGTAATATTCCTGGCCATAATTTTTGATATTCAAGTCAGGTACATTAACATATGATCCGGTTACATAGGGCTGCAGCTGCCTTCGGGCTTGTTCAACAAGCATTATATTCTTTCGGGTTTCAGATTCTTTAGTCCATGAGGCATCCAATTCCATATAATATTTCGTATTGCGCCAGAAAAAGGCCGTATCGCGGGGAGGCACGCTGTTCATTGCGCCTCCGGAATTCAGGAAAAATAAATTGGATTCGCTGCCGGTTGCTTTTTCCAGGAACCTATGGATTGTATGGATTGCTTTTTCGGGCAGGCACTGCTCCACCCAGGCTGATGTCCAGGTAGTGTTTTGATCGTCGAAAAGCGGTTCATTGGGCGCCCAGAAGTCTATCGCCTCCAGTAAAGTAACCTCTTTAATTAATACCTTTAAAGGGGTTCCTACATCTAGCAAAGGCCTTATCAATTTTTTCAGTTTTGCTTTAGGCCCAAGGAATATTCCCTGCGAACGGAGCAGACCATTAGTTTTCGAAAATGCCTCTAATATCGTACCCAGTCTTACATCAACAGATGGAGCCCATCTTTGCCAGGTATCAATAACTTCATCCAATTGCTTCCACGGCCAGATTATTTGGTAGATTCCAACTCGTGCAGGAGCAGGACGAACTTTGAAAGTATAGGAGGTTATGATACCGAAGTTACCCCCTCCGCCACCGCGAATAGCCCAATACAGGTCTGAATGTTTGTTTTTGCTGACGTGTAAAATATCACCATTGGCATCCACTATTGTGGCAGCCAGAATATTGTCGGAAATCACTCCGGCTGTGCGCTGTATAGCCGTAATTCCTCCACCGGTACTTATTCCGCCTATCCCCACAGTGGAACTGTCACCAAAAGGAGCAAGGATGCCTTCTTTGGCGAGCTTTCTTACAAGGTCACCGACGCGTATTCCGGCTTGAACAGTGGCGATTCCATGTTTTTTATCCAGCCTGACCTTTGTCATTTGACTGGTATCTATGACAATTCCACCGTTTGTCTGAGAAAAATCTTTTGCCAGGGCATGCCGGCCGCTTCGCATGCGAATGGGCACATTATTCTCACGAGCCCATTTGACTGCATTTGCCACGTCTTTTATCTGCTGCGCAAATACAAATACGATGGGAAATGCGTTGGTGAACGGGTTCCAGTTCATACGAGCCTGCCAGTACTCCGGATCATCCGGGTATATTACCGTTCCAGTTAACTCCGTTTTTCGTTTCATTCAATCACCTTCTATTTATTATTGCTTTACATAAAAGTAATACTACTTATTATGAAAAACTCCCTACGTTTTATAATATTAGCATTAATTGGATTTGTTCCATCTTTTTGCCTTTATTTCTAACTAATACCGTTAGACTAATCCTTTAGTTTTTTTCTATCAGTTCAAACAAAAGCAAAATGATCAACCTTTTGCTTCCAATATTTTTTGTCCCATATTTTCGATAAATTCTACTTCCTCATACCATATCGGAACCATTATGTTGTGCGATTAATATAATATCACACACACACTTTATGCTGTAATGTTTCATGAATGGGATGGAAATGAAGGAGGTGGTGAGTGGTTTAATAGTTGCACAGGGCATTATGGTTTCACTAATATCTGGAATAGTAGGCATATTATACGTTTTAAGAGTTTTACCTGGGGACACATCAATAATTGCAAAAATGCCTTTGTCACCGAAAATGGAGGGTTGAAAATCTAAATTTGGAAGAGGTGTAAAAAATGAATGAATATCAAAAAGTGTTTTTATTCTATGTTTTCATTTACTACTTGTTTAAAGTCGGAATATTCGTAGCGTGCTGCCTCGTAGCCAAACTTGTGAAGCAAAGAGTTCAACAACGTCATGAACAATTCAAAATGGCATATATGAAAAAAAGAGCAGATGAACAGGAAAAATGGAAAAGGGCATATGGTTCATATGATCAGCAGAAAGAGGTTCCAACAGCTGACCCTTTAGAATTACCCAAGTTAGTGACTAATCCAAATTCATTTACAGCATATTCCAATGTCAGTAAAGGATATTATAAATTTGGGATGTCGGCATAGGATGTTTACGAATGAATGAGTGCATTGCCGACGAAAGGGGGCAGTAAATTGGCTACTATAGCAATAGGAGCTGGTCTGGCAGTATCTATCGCCGCTGTTGGCGGTGGATTGGGAATGGGTTTGATTGGTGGCAAATCTGTCGAATTGGTTTCCAAACGGCCGGATGAAATTGGCAACATTAGAACCATTTCGTTCATCACATTGGCTTTTATTGAAACTTTGACTATTTATGGTTTGCTGATCGCATTAATGTTAATTTCAATAAATGCCGGCCTAGGTTGGAGTTACTAACAAAATGTATTTGGACAATTTAACCAATCGCATCTCATTGGAGGGGCGATAGCGCTGGTATTATATATAAGGAACCCCGGTTCTATCGCCCAAGTACTTAAACACTAGGCTTACAAATGATTATTATAAATGTGGTTAAATCATACATCCTTATCTACCTTCATATGGTCTAAATAAATATGCAACTTTTAACCATCCAAAATGTTGGAGGGTTCAAAAACTACAGGGGTAGGTGGAAAAAGCTGCTGGGCGAGTATATCCTATACTTTATATGCTACCTCACCAAGCATAATTTCTTTATTTTCTCTTATGGTTTTTCATGCTGTATGCTATTATTATATCAGAGATAGTAATTGAGGAGTTGGTAGAATGGGCGGAGTTGCTTTTGGTCAAACAATAAAACATCTGCGGAAGAAGGCAAAAATCGCTTCAAAGAATCTATCTACCCAGGTAGGAAAAGCGGCAACGTACGTATCGCAGTTAGAAAGAGGTTTAATAAAGAATCCCGATTACAACACTTGTTATAAGCTGTTAGAACTTGTTGGTGTAAACCCTGATTGTATTGAACAAATGCTTATCAATCACGGTTTTATAAATGAATTGAATATATCTATTGACGATATTGAGAAAATGACTAGATCTGAACCTTTAGCTGACGACAGTCCTCAAAAGGCCGGAAATAATTCAAGGATTTATGATGGGAAATACAAAGATACAAAAGATAAGAATGAAAAGATATATAATATTTTTGGTGTTTTAGTAGATACCGATATAACAAGAGCCAGTGTAGTTATTAATAACGTCTATAAATTAACCCAGGATGAAAATAATTTGGACTTCCTATGTGCTATTTTATCCTTTAATTATGCACAATTGCCGCCTGAAAGCAGGGATGAAATCTTAGCCAGATTAAGAAAATGGTTTTGAATCTGGAGGATATTCCTCATCTCAATCGCTGGCTTTTCTTATGCTCAGATCTTCACTTCTGTTATCGAAGGCCGACGACAAAAGCGAATCTCAGTACATTAGGATTTATGCCTAATAGATGCTATATGGGTAGAAGTATGCCCTTATAAAAACAATTCCCTCAAACTATCCGTCTGAGGGAATATAAAAACGTGCTGATTGTTTCTTCTTAAATGCCTTTAAATCCCCAAGGGCCTTTTCTACATGACCTTTCCGTTACACCGGGACATCGTACTAATCCGCAAAACTCTCAATGTTCTTAGGGACTTGCTTTCCAAGTTCAGTGAACGGGAACATGTTTTGATCATGAACAAATATATGAACAACAATAATCAGTGGTTTCTTTCACAATTAAATTAAATTTAGAATCTGAAGATACCTCGAATGATTCTCCACTTGTGAAAGTGTGCCAGTCATCGCTGCCAGGCAATTTCACTTCAAGATTTCCTTGTATGATTTCCATAATTTCTTTGTCTGATGTGCCAAATTCGTATTCGCCAGGCAGCATAATTCCTAATGTTTTCTTTTCACCATTTTCAAACAGAACCGTTCTGCTAGTCACCTTTCCATCGAAATAGATATTAGCTTTCTTAACTATTGTAACCTTTTCAAATTTATCCACAACCATACTGAATATTTCGGTGCGGCGGAGCCGCCAAGTTAATAAAGTGAGGGCCAGCATGTTAATGTTTGAGAGCCATGCTGTTAATTTAAGAGCCATCAGAGCAATAAATGATAATGGCTCTTAATTGAATATGTGATCAGTCTTTGATGCCCTTTCGTTTTCTCATTGAGTCTTCACCATCAATAACTATTTCATGGGAATTATGGACAATTCGGTCTAGTATAGCATCAGCAATCGTTATTTCGCCGATTTTGGTATGCCAGCCTTCCGGCGCAAACTGGGAGATGAAAATAGTTGAAGAATTCTGATGTCTCGCTTCAATGATCTCCAGCAAGTCTCTACCTTCTGCCATGGACAGTGGAGTCAGTAACCACTCATCAAAAACGAGCAGATTGATTTTCTTGTATTGATTTATGACTCTTTTGTAAGAACCATCGCCTCTGGCTATAGCAAGATCCGTTAGAAGTTCAGGCAAACGTACATATCTAGTTGTTAACAAGTTGCGGCAGGCCGATACCCCTAGGGCGCAGCCCATATATGTTTTTCCAGCACCGGCAGCACCCATAATAGTAACGTTAAGATTTTCACGAATATAATTACAAGTTGATAAGCGAGCAATCAGGGCTTTGTCCAGCTTTCTATCAGGATGATACTCAATGTCTTCAACACAGGCGTATGGAAACTTGAAAGTAGCCCTTTTGATTAGACCATTCATGCGGTTGTTTTTCCTTTTGGTCCATTCGCTATCAACGATGATTCCAAACCGCTCTTCAAAAGAGAGAGCGGTAAATGAAGATTCCTGCATCTGTTCACGAAAAGCACTCGCCATGGTTCGCAGTTTCATATCGCTTAATTTGTTGATAGTTGCTTGATCTAACATTATTTGCTCCTCCCATAGTATCCAGCACCACGAGTGAAGCCGTGATCGGTATTTTGCTCTTTTGTAACAACTGGTTCCTCCTGTGGGGTTAGCTTGTCCTGGCCTGATTTTAGTATCGTATCAATATTCTTAAAACTTGGATTTGGTGTATAGCTTAATGCTCTGGCACAGGCTGCTTCCAGCCTGATTACAGAATATTTATCTGCCAGCTTAAGAACTCCCATACAGGCTCGATAGCCCTGTTGTTCTACTCTATGGAAGGATAGAATCGCTTTGATTACTACACTTGTATAGGTGCCAACACCTTCTGCCCAAGAAATAAACCTATCAGCATTCCATTCAGCATATTGCTTATGTTTTTCAGGCATATGCTCCTGGATGGTACTATATTGACCAGCACGGCCATGCATCCTCGGATGAGAACATACTCTGTGATTCTTGAAGAATACTTCAATAACGCTATGGGTAATTCGAACGTCAACTTCATGTTTGATATATTCATAAGGGACGCTGTAATGCATCTTATCAACGGATATGTGATAATTAAACTGTACGGTAGCTGTCTTCCAGGTCGCTAATTCGTATGGGGTAGCAGGCAGAGGCTCTAGGGCGAATCTTTCTTCTTCCTGAAAAGTGCTTTGTCTGCTACCCGGCTTCTTTTGGAAAGGCTTTTGGTTAAATACTGCCAATTTCTCTTTAATAGCTATATTCAAATCCATAAGACTAAAGAATACCTGTTTACGCAGTGCAGCCAGAATCCAAGTGGAAATGATACCAACTGCACCTTCTGCATTTGGCTTATCCTTTGGCTTTCTAACGCGTGCAGGAATTACTGCAGTTCCATAATGTTCTGCGAGTTCATGGTAGGTCTTGTTGATAACCGGTGAATACCAGGAAGCTTTTTCAACACCTGTTTTTAGATTATCCGGAACCAGTATTCGGGTTACACCACCAAAGAACGTAAATGCATTGACATGGGCTTTGGTCCAGCTCTCCTGATCCATAGATAGGAAAGCTTCAACATAGGCATACTGACTGCTTGAAAGGACTGCTACAAAGACATAGGCTACATATATTTCACCGGTTTCTCTGTCGGTGATACTGGCTGTCGTACCAGCCCAGTCTACTTCCATCTGTTCCCCAGGTTTTCTCCCAATATGCATGGTTGCTTTAGTATTCGCCACATATTTTCGGTAGTAGTTGCAGTACTGGGTATACTTAAGAGGAATTTCATTGATCAGTCGGCAGTCTTCACAGTATTCACTCCAAAGCAGGCTGAGTGTTACATTGCTTTTAGCCATCTCCTTATGCATATACTCACAGTCAGGGACTATTCGGGATGAGGTCTTAATCTTTTCCGGAAATAATGCCAGTTGCAAATCACTCTCTGCAACATCTAGCGAAAGTGGCCAGCTTAATCCCTTCTGCCTGGCACGACTTAACACCTCGGATACGGTGTTGCGAGAACATTGACAACTTGCTGCAATACTTCGCTGGCTCAGACCCATGCCGTTTAATCGAAGTATTTCTCGATATTCGGTCATCTTGATGACCTCCCTCAATTTATTTGTGCTCTTTTCAAATGCACATACCTTCCATTTTACTGGTTGGTTAATTGAGTGGCTCTCAAGATTAACAGCGTTGCTCTAAATTAGTAACATGGTGGCTCTCGCTGAGTGATTCAATGGCCCAATTGAGGTTAACTTATTCACCATACCTCCTCAGAATAAATATACTTAGCATTATACAGCTAATAAGTTCATTGATTTAATTTATTATCTATCAGCCTTTTCCTTCAAAATATTCTTACCACGTACTAAGTTGGTTATTTTGCACAAAAGTATACCCCCTGATTTCGCAAGGGGGCACCAAGCAGTTATGACACTCTCTGCTCTATAGGTATATTCCTTCATTCGAATAAACATTTTCACACAGGCTGGTGCACCTTCACTTCCTGCTGGGAAGTTTAGCCCGCGCACGCAAATTAGCGAAACGGGATTTAACATGTGAACACTTATGGGTTTCCTTAAAATATTCGTAAATTATCCTGTATTTGGGGTTTTATAACTGCTTCTGCCCAGAATTCACAAATGTGGCTACGCCGTTTTTCTTGACCAAGCGAAGCTCACTGCAGTACAGTTTGCTGTCGGGATTTTGCTCAATAATATCCAAAAACTCAATGAGCTTTGTAATATAAATCCTGGTATTCACAGACATTATTGAGTTTCCAGATTTTTGCAAATCCAGTAGAGTCCAATTTCTGATTGCTTCGTTGCTTAATTTGGGAATCCAGTTAAAAGCTTCCCTATGGTACATCACTATCTTGTCGGTCAAAGCCTGGATATCCTCAAAACTAAGCTTTTTTAGATTCAAGATGGGTTTTCTTACATTAATAAAATATGAATCGTTTATAGTTAACCTATCTCCAAGCCTTTGATATAGAGCTGCATATGTCTTAATACCTTTTTCTTTATTCTCAAAAAATTCATTGGTTCCTGCAAAAACAAACATACATTTATTAAATTCTCCTGACCCACAGTTGTCAATTAAGTATCTGAGGTTTTCGTAGGCATTGTTTCTCAGATCGGACCTTAATTTCATTAATAGCTCAAGTTCATCAATAACAATAACCGTTCCCTTATATCCAAGAAGGTTTACAAGGCTAATAAATGATTTAAAAAAGTCTATTGAGTTCTGCCTGTCAACATCTCCCTTGACATCAAAACGAGCCTTCAAGTTTGCAGCTATGTTTTTTTCGCCCTTGATCCAGGAAGCAGCAGCATTTGAAAGCTCACTGTCTTTACTGATTTTGGCCTTGATATATACTAAAAATGCTCTGGCAAAGGAACTGTTGTAATAGTTAAGAGTTGTTATTACGTTACGTATTTCATCTGATGCCTTTTCCTTGTCAGTATAATTCTGAAGTTTATTCACCCATATATCGAATATCTGTTCAAATGCCGTACCCAAAGAATTAATCTCGTGTAGTGATAGGTTATGCATAACATTATAATAAAAGTTCTCAAAATTATTTAAAGTAAAGCCTTTATTAATAACGATTTTAGCTACAAGAAAGCCATTTCGTACTGCTAATTGACCTA
Source organism: Syntrophomonadaceae bacterium (assembly GCA_963665865.2). GTDB lineage: Bacteria > Bacillota > Syntrophomonadia > Syntrophomonadales > Syntrophomonadaceae > PHAA01. The sequence continues at coordinate 2,025,081 of CAXXWF010000001.1, forward strand.
AGAGTTCAAGCATAAAGGATTTGCCGGAGCCGTACTCACCAGACAAAAATTTTACAACACCATTCCCTTCAGATACATCATCAAGGCATCTTTTAAATTCTTCTATTTCCTGTTCCCTTCCGGTACACAACTGTTCAAGGCTTATATTCGGTATAACCCCGTTTTTTAATGTGTTTATTATATGTTTTGCATTAGCGATGCTATTTTCCAATGGTTATCCCTACCAGACATTATTTTCAAAATTTCTATAACTTCACAAAATTATACCATTTCTCATATTGTTTCAATATCCCATCTAATAATTTATTCTCCATAATACATTGTGTACCCATTACAATACGGTCAATCGCTTCATCTATATCATTTTAATTACCTTCTATCCAATCCGGAAAATTTGCTTACCAGTTTCCGCCCTTTACCCCTTATATATCCTTACAACACACTCGACATGTGTTTTGGCAACTAAATGATACTGATACGCGCAAATCAGCGATTTTGCGCAAAAGTATACCCCCCTAAAATTAAGGGGGTTTTGGTGTCAAAGGGGAATTGAACCTTTACGCAAAATTATTATCTTAAAATATAGTTTCCCCTCGGCTGCCTAAAGCACATGAACTTGATACAATTGAACGATTGGTAGTGGCGGTTTCAAATTACTAAGCCAGATTCAAACTGATGCAGCAGAATAACAGATCCTTAACTCGTTACACTGTCATAGTAGTAATTTTAATAATCGACTCGGAAAACACTTTTATTCTTTCTCAATTGCTTTCCCAATCTCTACTTTAAATTCTTCAATTGCCTCATTTACATCAACAAGTACATCTTCATCAATATCCGCATAGTTCATGGCGCTTCTTAGGTCTTTAAGATATTCTCTAGCTGCATCCACCAAACTCCGATAGCAATATTTTGTTTTATGCTTCGTTTTACCAACAGGGAGCGACCAAGTTCCTGGGTACTGCTGGACGTATTACCCCGATTTCAATCCACACTCCCATGTAGGGAGGGACTTTGCTGTCTTAGACACTACCCCATCACTTGAAAAATTTCAATCCACGCTCCTATGTAGGGAGCGACCAATCCGGATTGTCTACTCCAGCATACTTCTTACAATTTCAATCCACGCTCCCATGTAGGGAGCGACTCCAATCCTGTTGTAATTCGCGGGGTATTCATCAAATTTCAATCCACGCTCCCATGTAGGGAGCGACATTATTGGAGTAGTTGTAGAATTGAGAAGAAAAAAATTTCAATCCACGCTCCCATGTAGGGAGCGACCCATTTATATTTTTCCTATGAGAGCTACCAGTGATTTCAATCCACGCTCCCATGTAGGGAGCGACCTTGTCTTGCTGCAACTGCATTTTCAGCTGCAATTATTTCAATCCACGCTCCCATGTAGGGAGCGACCAACCCGAAGGTGAGAAAAAAGGGTCTTCTTCATTATTTCAATCCACGCTCCCATGTAGGGAGCGACTTCCGGAGCCCAATTTGGAGGTAGTTGTAACTATAATTTCAATCCACGCTCCCATGTAGGGAGCGACCATCTGAGTTTGAGGTACAGGCTTTAGCATATTGATTTCAATCCACGCTCCCATGTAGGGAGCGACACTATGTAAAAAATTCAACCGTTATCACGCCAGAATTTCAATCCACGCTCCCATGTAGGGAGCGACGCAGGTACACCACGGAATGTCTTTTTGGCATTTTATTTCAATCCACGCTCCCATGTAGGGAGCGACTTGTGTGGGGTTAATTAAGGGTTACTACTGGGGAGATTTCAATCCACGCTCCCATGTAGGGAGCGACTATAAAAATCCATTGCGTAATCTTTAAGATAATTAATTTCAATCCACGCTCCCATGTAGGGAGCGACATTACATCTGCTATTCTTTCTTTTACATACCAAGATTTCAATCCACGCTCCCATGTAGGGAGCGACCCATATTCATCTCCTTCTTGAATTAACCTCACATATTTCAATCCACGCTCCCATGTAGGGAGCGACCACCCGATTACTGGTATTAGTTATGGGTTTACCTATTTCAATCCACGCTCCCATGTAGGGAGCGACCTCTTATGCAGGAGACAGTAATATCATTTGATAAATTTCAATCCACGCTCCCATGTAGGGAGCGACATACAAAACAGCGATATAGTGCATATGTACATGGATTTCAATCCACGCTCCCATGTAGGGAGCGACCCTTTCACCTTTTCTTCCAATCTTCGGCAAAAGATTTCAATCCACGCTCCCATGTAGGGAGCGACTATTTCATAATTACCAGTGTTAAGAGCTTTTATATTTCAATCCACGCTCCCATGTAGGGAGCGACAAGAAGATAAATGTGGTTATAGACCTGGCTCTCAAATTTCAATCCACGCTCCCATGTAGGGAGCGACAGTAAAATTAATTTACTACCATTTCTTATTGCTTATTTCAATCCACGCTCCCATGTAGGGAGCGACTTAAGCCCACATCCACTATTATAAAAGTTAACTATTTCAATCCACGCTCCCATGTAGGGAGCGACATATTTAAATAAATCCTCATCTTTAGGTAAGTAAATTTCAATCCACGCTCCCATGTAGGGAGCGACTATTATTTCACCCATTCATCATCTTCATAATAAATTTCAATCCACGCTCCCATGTAGGGAGCGACTGCTACGCTGGCCCAAAAATCTCCGGCCGCAATAATTTCAATCCACGCTCCCATGTAGGGAGCGACTTATAAAAATCCATTGCGTAATCTTTAAGATAATTAATTTCAATCCACGCTCCCATGTAGGGAGCGACATACCTTATCCGGGTACATATTGAGGTACTTATATTTCAATCCACGCTCCCATGTAGGGAGCGACCTTTAAGTCATCCATAGGCGTGCTGAAATATGATGATTTCAATCCACGCTCCCATGTAGGGAGCGACAATAGTTCATTCTGAAAATAGCCATTGCCAGGCTGATTTCAATCCACGCTCCCATGTAGGGAGCGACCTTTGGGAGTCCGTCGGGCTTAGTGGATAAATCAAAATTTCAATCCACGCTCCCATGTAGGGAGCGACAATTACCAAATGCCATGCCAGATATATTACCAATAATTTCAATCCACGCTCCCATGTAGGGAGCGACGCACTGACCAGTTGGGTGTGCAACTAGATTTGGAATTTCAATCCACGCTCCCATGTAGGGAGCGACCATATCTTCAATATCTACCAGTTTCCCATCCGACAATTTCAATCCACGCTCCCATGTAGGGAGCGACCTTTGCTCTTTCGACGCTTTCCATGGCTCCGGATGATTTCAATCCACGCTCCCATGTAGGGAGCGACCCCGATCAATCCTCTTACCCCAATATCATTATCGATTTCAATCCACGCTCCCATGTAGGGAGCGACACTTTAGCGCAGATCAGGGAGACCATACCTTCAGATTTCAATCCACGCTCCCATGTAGGGAGCGACCGCCATTGCCTCAATTAACTCATGCACCGACCCCGATTTCAATCCACGCTCCCATGTAGGGAGCGACGAGCAGATGGACCTGGACACCCTGCAGGAGTTTGATTTCAATCCACGCTCCCATGTAGGGAGCGACTTTCCCAACCCTGTATTTATCGATACTGAAGGTGATTTCAATCCACGCTCCCATGTAGGGAGCGACTCCATATGCTGCCGATTAAGCCTCACCATTCCTATTTCAATCCACGCTCCCATGTAGGGAGCGACAGACGATGGTAAAGAACGTACCAATAACGAGATCAAATTTCAATCCACGCTCCCATGTAGGGAGCGACGTACCTATGAGCGGTATAAAAATCAATATAGTAATTTCAATCCACGCTCCCATGTAGGGAGCGACGCAATGGATAAGCGCAAACCGAGAGCAGTTAAAGAATTTCAATCCACGCTCCCATGTAGGGAGCGACGATTGCATTGTAGTACTCAGGCCAACCAAGATTAATTTCAATCCACGCTCCCATGTAGGGAGCGACACCCGGCAGGCCATACAGCAGCGCACAGCATGGAATTTCAATCCACGCTCCCATGTAGGGAGCGACTTGAGAGGTGGGGCAGAAGTGCGCCCTACCTGGCAATTTCAATCCACGCTCCCATGTAGGGAGCGACTTTATACTTGTTCCCTGCATGGCTTTGTCTGAGCATTTCAATCCACGCTCCCATGTAGGGAGCGACGCGAAGTTTGGCACAGATTTTACCGAGGCCAAAATATTTCAATCCACGCTCCCATGTAGGGAGCGACGATGAGTGGTATGAGGGATTGACTAATCCGAGAAATTTCAATCCACGCTCCCATGTAGGGAGCGACTTAACGATATACGCGCTACCAATGTTCAAATAAATTTCAATCCACGCTCCCATGTAGGGAGCGACAGCCCCCGACCATATTACCCTTTGTCGGGATTACGATTTCAATCCACGCTCCCATGTAGGGAGCGACTCACATTTATACAATTGTCCAATCTAATTAGTGAGATTTCAATCCACGCTCCCATGTAGGGAGCGACACAGCCATACCGCATATGCCCAGCGTCCCTACCTATTTCAATCCACGCTCCCATGTAGGGAGCGACTTCACACCTCCTACAAAACAGAAGGGGTAAATATATTTCAATCCACGCTCCCATGTAGGGAGCGACAAAGCATTACCCCAAAATTGGATAGCAGACGAAGATTTCAATCCACGCTCCCATGTAGGGAGCGACACCAATTTAGTTCTTCGGTGATATATACCATCAATTTCAATCCACGCTCCCATGTAGGGAGCGACACATTTATACAATTGTCCAATCTAATTAGTGAGATTTCAATCCACGCTCCCATGTAGGGAGCGACATCCATATGCTGCCGATTAAGCCTCACCATTCCTATTTCAATCCACGCTCCCATGTAGGGAGCGACTTTAACAATAGCTTCCCATGCAGGTCCTATTTTAGATTTCAATCCACGCTCCCATGTAGGGAGCGACGGTATAAAAAGCAAGTGACCAAGTACCCCCCCCTATTTCAATCCACGCTCCCATGTAGGGAGCGACTCTTTCCTTTGTTGGCTGGAACATGACCTTTAGGATTTCAATCCACGCTCCCATGTAGGGAGCGACATCCAATATCCGTCCATTCTTTGACATAGGAAGGATTTCAATCCACGCTCCCATGTAGGGAGCGACGTCAAAGAAGCCGCCCACGATGGGACAGATGCAGATTTCAATCCACGCTCCCATGTAGGGAGCGACACAGGGCAAACAACCTGGCAACAGCGCAATTAACTGATTTCAATCCACGCTCCCATGTAGGGAGCGACAACCAAGCGGCGGCGGCATCTGATGTAGGGGCTATATTTCAATCCACGCTCCCATGTAGGGAGCGACCCGGTCTCGATTGAGACTGCTAATGCGTAATAGTTATTTCAATCCACGCTCCCATGTAGGGAGCGACGGTAGCGGGTAAAACGTAACAGCTTGTCCCGATATTTCAATCCACGCTCCCATGTAGGGAGCGACGTTATGTCTATAAGCGATATAAAACAGGACTTGATTTCAATCCACGCTCCCATGTAGGGAGCGACTCCAAAACCCATTGTAACCGAATTCCAAGTAAAATATTTCAATCCACGCTCCCATGTAGGGAGCGACGTATAGATGTTGTTACACAGGCTCAGGCCAAAGCGATTTCAATCCACGCTCCCATGTAGGGAGCGACTTTTGGTTATGGAAAAGGCTTCACTTACCTGGCTATTTCAATCCACGCTCCCATGTAGGGAGCGACAACTGCTCGCTCTCCAACCCTTCAGTTTGATCTATATTTCAATCCACGCTCCCATGTAGGGAGCGACCATTTAAATGTTTTGCTAAATCTTTATTATCAGGATTTCAATCCACGCTCCCATGTAGGGAGCGACACAGACATTTTAGATTTTTTATCATACCTTGTTAATTTCAATCCACGCTCCCATGTAGGGAGCGACTCAATAATTATGAGTGTTATCAAGGCATAGATAAATTTCAATCCACGCTCCCATGTAGGGAGCGACATGTTTACAGTTATTATTGGGCCTGGTCATGGTGATTTCAATCCACGCTCCCATGTAGGGAGCGACGTGCTGGGTACTATGGTTGTGTCGCTGTCAGTAGTTATTTCAATCCACGCTCCCATGTAGGGAGCGACGTCTTACCAGTTTCTAGGATTATAGTTTTATGTTATTTCAATCCACGCTCCCATGTAGGGAGCGACCTGCCGGAATGACTGACGTAGCAACTTGTCAATCCATTTCAATCCACGCTCCCATGTAGGGAGCGACCTGTTTAAGCCTGGCGTTTACATCATCCAGGCAGATTTCAATCCACGCTCCCATGTAGGGAGCGACAGCAAAAACTAACCAATAATCCGTTTATTTCATAAGAATTTTGATTATTATTGCGCTATTTCTTATAATTCTCATGGCTCATATCACATTTTTTTACTTTTCACAGAGAATTTCACCGTATTCTTGGTGCGAATGCTCCGGTATTCTGTGTTCGCTATACATTCGCACTAGATAATCAGAGTATCCGTGACATCAAAGGACTCCTTTGCACCGATATGGTCCACTTTATTTTTATAATTATTCCCTAAATAATAAAACCGCAAGCTATCAGTATCCTTATTAATAATTTGCTCAAGTTTATGCTGCACTTCCCGGCATTTAGCTGCATCTAGGATACATTCAAATACTGAATTCTGAACACGTTGGCCATAATTTACGCATTGCTTTGCAACCTGGCGCAAACGTTTTCTTCCAGCTGGTGTTTGTGTATTTACATCATAGGTTATCAGCACTAGCATTACATCACCTACTTCCACATAAATGGCGGGTATCCATCCAGGTCGCCGCGTATAAACCTGGCTAATAGCATTGATTGCGCATACGGAACTAGTCCCCATGATATTTTTTCTTGTAAAAATGGATGTGTAATTATTTCTTGTTTCTTACTCTGCCACGCTTTCAGGATTGTTTTTCTTGTCTCATCATCCATAATAACCGCACCATTTTCCTTTTGAGTAAAACCGTTTATATTTATTTCTCTTTTATTAATTAACGAAATAACAAACCGATCTGCATAAACCGATCGTAATTCCTCCATCATATCAAGGGCAAGTGAAATCCGCCCTGGCCTATCCCTATGTAAAAAACCCACGTAGGGGTCAAGGCCTACTGTTTCTAGCGATGCTGCAACATCATGAGCCAGGAGCGTATACACAAATGATAACATTGCGTTAACATTATCAAGAGGAGGTCGTTTATTCCGAGAATGAAAATAAAAATCATCCTTTTGTTGAAGAATTAAATCGTCAATTACGCTAAAATATTGTGAGGCGGCCTCTCCTTCATAACCTCTGAGTTGTTCTAAATCCCCGCTTTCTTCAACTAATTTCAGGGAGGTTGCAAGGGTTTTAGAAACGCCTTTCAACTTATCAACATCAAGTCTCGCTGCATAGTCACGAGTTGCGCGCTCAATGACCCACCGGGCATTATAAATCTTCCCAATAATAAAGTTTCTGGCAATTTTATTACTTTCTTTAATGTTGTCCGAAAGCCTATATTGGGCCTTTCTTAAAGTAACATTACCTCTAACTTCGCCAACGGTCCTGGCTAGGAATTTGCCACTTTGTTTCACAAAACTTAAGGCAATATTTCGTTTGGCACATGCACCCATTAGTGCCGGACTCGCGCCAGTATAACCAAAGGCAACAATGCCTTCAAGATTATGTAATGGCATTCTTAGAAGTTCTTCTTCATCTTTGATAACCACAATATTTTCTCCATCAAGTGATAAATAAGTATTTGGTGAAGTGACATATAGAGTATTTAGTAGCTTTCTCATTCCTTAATCTCCATCTCTAAAAGGTTTTTCTTGATATAACCCTTAACGGAGGGATTCCTGCATAACTTTGGCATACAAATTTCAGTAAGTGAACAGGCTCTACATGCTTTAGATATCTTAACTTTAGGTGTATACCTCCGGTCATATAATTCGTGCATTTCTCTAAACATAGTTTTTACACGCAGGCGCAAATCATCGTCAAGTACAATTTTTAACCTGCGTTTGGTTTCTCCATAGAATAAAAATGCTTCGGGAATTTCACATAAAAGCATCTCCTCAAGGCACATCGCCTGTGCACATAATTGCAGGACATCTGATTCATCTTCCTTTGGTTTTCCCCGTTTATACTCCACAGGAACTGGCCTATAAGTTCCATCCCTACCAAATATATTTACCCCATCCGAAGCCTTATGTAGTTCAACCACATCACAGGCACCGGTTATTCCCAGAGAACGCGAGAATATTCCCATGCCCCGGGAAACAATCAGATCCCCACGCTTTTCTTTTATTGTGTTATCATGGGTTTTTTCATGAAGAATTTCGCCCTCAATTGTGCGAAGGTTTTCTTGCCATTGCTGCTCAATGTGAATTAATGCCCACTGCCGTTTACAGAATGAAAAGTGCTGGATACCGGACAACAGCAAAAAATCTTCCTCTTTATATTCCATCATATATTTCTGGGATTAGTCCGTCTAAGGTTTCATTGGATATATCATAATCCTCAATACTTTTGGGGATTTCAACGTTTGGTGCAATCCGCAAGCTTCTATGTACCTTGGCGGAAGAATATTGACCCATTTGCTTATTGTGTTTCCACCAATATAACTTACAAACCTCCATACTTCCGTCCGGACGAGCAGAGGAACAATCATTCTCGAAAAGAGTAATAAGGGTCTCTTTAATAAGTTCACTATCCTCTTCACTAAAACCGGTTTTTGTGGCCAGTTGAGTATTAATGCTTCCATAAACCACATAAACGCCAAATTCGATCCTATGCTTCATACCCATTGTATCAGAACTTTTTTTATCAGGGTCCTTTTGCGTTTCTCCATTAACACTTTTCGTAATTTGCATACTTGATATCTCAATTGGCGATATACTTACGGCTGAATGAATTGAAACCGGACCTCTTATTCCTATAGAAACAGAATTATCATCATCTCTTTTTTTAAATGCAAAAACTTGTCCAAAACTTCTAACATCAATCCATTTCTCACAGGCCTTTATTGCATATTGCTCTTTGTTGCTACTTAATTCTCTAAGTTCTTGACATCCGTCAGCCCGATCCTTTAAGCTTCTAAAGCTATCTGTTCTTCTTTCATCAGACTGAACAAATATTTCTTTGTCCATATCCTGCAAGCGATTGCGAATTTTTCTTTTGATGCAAACATCAGATATTTCACCAAAACCCTCATAATTTTCTCTTGGGCGATTTCCGTTTAATGGATCTCCATTCGGATTTGCGTTTTTCACGGAAATAATAACTGCAAAATCAACCTTGTTCTCAAAATTACTCATATCCATTCTCCCCTTTATTAATTTTTTCTAATTTCTTTTTCGAATTTTCTTCGATCCTTTTATTTTTTTCATCAATAAAAATTTGTCTCTGACAATAATATCCTAGAATATAACTATCATCTAATTTCTTAAGACTGGTAAATTCCTCGTAGGGTAACATAGAATTAACCCTCGTCATTAGTTCCGTTAGGGCTGTACCCTTTGGACCTAATCTTGTCATATACGGCTTAAGTTTATCTGTCATAATACCCCATGTTTTGTACGGATGAATTTTAAATTGATGCATTAATCTTTCTGCATTTGTATCCCTTTTTTCACCTGTGGTATATAACGCATATTCTTCAATTTGCTGTGCGACCGCTAGAAGTCTGCCAAAAATATAACTTCTATCCTTCTGATTTTCATCAAGTGCCATTGCCCATTCCTCCTTGAATTTATCATATTTAAACTTTTTCACTAGAGCACAAGTGATTGTTAATGCTTTCTGCCATTCCCATTTTTCCATTGAGACCGGATTTGAAGCACGATTTATAGCTGATTTAACCAGGTCATAGGGAATCCTAGCACCATCAATAATGCATGGCAGTAGTCTTTCTACCGTTGCCTTCTTTAACTTGTCACTCACTTTGTCCCCATAGGCTGCTAAAGTTATGTCCTTAGGAGAAGGAGCTCCAATAAATGTAATGTACTTAGACTTTGGCTTCCCTTTTTCGTCAAGCCCATCAGGTACTCTCTTATATGTGTGCTGCCAACTACAGGTCTTATGCCAGCTCTCAATCCTATTTAGAAAATCGGAACCATTAAGCTCACGGTAATAGGTTATAGATAATCGTCCAGTTGTTGCGGCATCTAGACCCATTATTACAATCTCAGTCTTTGTATCTAAGTCACAACCGTAACCTGCAATAGCTCTGCTTAGCCTCTCTGCAAATTCCTTTTCGGTTGAAATCGTAAGCATTTCTTCTCTCCCGAAGATACTATCTTCCGTATCTTCTAGAATCTCGGGAATATTTTGACCTTTGGTCCCCCATGCTATTACTACCTGATCACCATTTTTATACCCTTGCTTATCGATCAGCCAACGTAATGCATTATGTGCCTTTTGCGAAGTTTCATATCCAACACTCACAACGTGATTTTTTTCATTTTTCCCCCCAAGCCGTCCCTGATAGGTAAAGCCACTATCATCATTCGCAGAAATTAATTTTGCCTTATCTGCTGTGTTCCTAACTTTTGCAGGATGTTTTTGTGAACAAGGAATTTCTTGTCCTTTGACATAACACAAGTTTACATCCTCTTGAAGACTTAAATAGTAATTGATATAGCTTGAATAAACCTCAGAATCAAGCCATATTGCCGACTCAGCTTCATTGGGAATTTCCACTCTAAATCTTATAAAAGCATCACTTTGGGCACCTACTCCCAGCTTTACCCCTTGGGCAAGGCTACCATTATCATCACATACCAATATCTTCTGCCCTATCAAATCTGCAATAAGCACTTTCTTTTTTAAGTAACTTAAAATTGCACTTACTTTTCTATTGTTGTAAGGAGAATTACACCAACTCTCAAGTTGCTCTATGTACTTATGGTAAAATTCTTCGCCTTTTTTCTTGGCTACATAATTGCTATAATCCCCTGCAACATATTGTAATTTATCACAAAGGGGGTGAGGTAATATACCATTTCCCCTTGCTGCTGAATCTTCATTTACAGGAATAATTGTAACAACTTCATCTTTTTCCAACACTCGTGCTCTTAGGAAATCCCCATCCCCATTAAGAATAATTTCTATGTGTGCATTTTGGGTTGAATGTGCAATAGGAAGAAGAGGGGTTCTCTCATCTGTTCCTACAACACCTACCTCGCTCTTACAGTTCTCATAAGTATCATAAAGCTTCTGAATCCAGCTCAATTATCTCTCCCCCCTTTTCAAATTCCGCATATCCACTGAAATTTTTTTCATCGAACACCTTGGGCTTCATTGAAGAAAGTTCGCGTTTTATATTGCATTCATCAGGTTTTAAAAATTTGATATAGCCATTGTCCATTACTGGCGTCCAAAGCCTAGCTGTTAGCTTGTCTTCTCCGGTCTCATCAGGGTAATCAAAGCCATGGAACATAAGTCCAAAGGAAAGTGACCCATAGTTGTCATATGCACCCTCGCCTTCTCCAAATTTACAGGGTTCAACATAACCCTGACACTCCCTGGTTCCTAAGAAAACATCTCGTCTACCACCACACTTGATCATTCTGTTAGCGATTATATAATGCTTATTCTCATTTCGATCCTGCTCTAAATTTGGGCGATTATAATTCCACTCAAAATGGGCCCTTACTTGATATTCAACATTTGTCAGATAGGTATAAATGGACAGAGTGTTTCCTCCACTAAAATTAACTGGACGTATACCTTGAGATTGGGTTTTTATAAGATTTATAACCCTGACCTCGTCAATTATCCATATTAGTGTCGGTTTCCAATATACACTCTCGATCATTCCTTTAAGTGCTTGATATGTTGGTATTTGATATGAAAATTTCTCTCCACCAATCCTATTAATAGGATCACTGAAAAGTGCATATCGTCCGCTAACTTTAAATTCAACGCTATTTTTTCTTTCCAATTACCTCACCCTCCTCAACAATTACAAAATTCCATTGGCGCATTATCAAAGGTCACCCCCACATCATCCGTATAAAATTCTTCTCTAAGAGCTAATATTGCACCATCCTTCAATTTAATAATCCCGTCCATTTCATCGAGTTTTATTCTATCTGTTTCAAATAAATTTACCGAAAAATACTGTGCCCTCTTCAAATACTGTTTTAATTCACTTAAATTGCAGTCACCATTTATAAGGGTTATGAGGGTTTTGCCATCTCCATACGGAACAATTACACCTGTTGTGTTCTGGTCAATTACTTGAAAGTTACTCCCTGCCATTTTAAAAGCTTGTTTTAACATTAATTTTGATTTGCAACCATTATTGCTGTCAAAAGCATTAGCTGCCTCATTATTTCCCGATAATAAGTCATACATTGATTTATCTTTATGTGGCCATGATAAGGTGTAGTTCATCTGTATCCTTCTATTATGGAAATAGTACTGATAATACCTTTCCATAGCCTTTTGCGAAAGAAGATCATTGTCAAATAAATTGGGATTCTCTTTATATTCATCAAGAACTCTCTCTGTACATTTCTGTCCTTCTTTGATGTCCACCAGTTTACTAACATTCTCTCCTTCAACATTCACAATATAAACGTCACTGCACGGCTTTTCTCCATGACGATTGCATCTCCCGGCGGCCTGTGCAATATTATCAAGTCCAGCAAGGGACCGCACGACACACCCAAAGGAGATATTAACGCCAGCTTCTATTAATTGAGTGCTAATACAAATTAATCTCTGATGCCCCAAGCTCTTCCTCATAACTTCAATAATCTTCATTCTATGGGAAGGACACATACTCGTACTTAAATGAAAAATTAAAGACTGCTTTTCTTTAGGTAAATCAGTATTTGCTTTTTTCAATTCATTAAAAACTTCTTTAGCAGCATTCTTAGTATTTAAAATTACCAATACGCTCTCTACCTGGTCCATCTTATCCAGAATAAAATTTTTTAATGAAGCTGCACTATAACCTCCAATAAGCCTTTTATCAACCAATTCAACACGTTTAAACCTTTCAAATTTACCATGCATATTTAAGATCATATTTGGCTTATCACTTAGCTTTAAAGGCATTTCTGTTTGTGATAAAAGTGGTTGAGTTGCTGTGCAAAGTATAATGGTTGCATTGCAAATATTGGCGAGAAAATTAATTGCACTATTGAACATATTAATACATTTAATGGGAATGGCCTGAATTTCGTCAAATATTATAATGGAATTGGCGAGGTTATGCATCCGACGTACACTTTGTGTTCCTCCACTGAATAAAGTGTCAAGGAACTGCACCATTGTCGTAAGAATAATAGGACTGTCCCATCTCTCAGTTAAAAGCTTATACGCATCTTGCTCGTCGTCGGTATCGTCTCCGTTGTCAATAACAAGATTTGAGTGATGTTCTAAAATCATATCCTCATGACCTAAAATATCCTTTATCTCCTTAGCGTTTTGATCGATTATGGTAGTAAAGGGGATAATGTAAAATATTCTATCCTTATGAAATTTCTTTGCATGTGCTAGGGCATATCTCAAACTAGAAAGGGTTTTGCCTCCCCCTGTTGGCACCGAAAGCTGATATACTCCCGGTTTGTTTTCCCCGAAGTTCTTACACGATATAGAAACTTCTTCCCTCAATAAATCTATTTCACTAAAGTTCGGATAGCTTTTTAGTTTAGTTTCCAGTACATCTACAAGTTCATTCCATAAAGGTGATGTATCAAACTTCTGTTCCTGCTGCTTACCCTCCATAAATGTATAGGTATCATATCTATCTGCATCAATAACGCAACTAAAAAGGTACTTTTCCAGCATTCCAGCAGCAAAATGCCCAAATTTAGCCGAGCCATCTATCTCGTTGATTTTAATCAGAGCAGCTCTTATCTCTTCCTTTGATTTATTGAAAAGATCGTTAATATGTGCCATCTCCAAACACTCTGCTTTAAAATTAGACAGCGCTTCATGATAAAATATTTCTTTATCCGTATTCATTTTATTAGTAAATATATCAATCCCCTTAAGGTCTAAACAGTCTATAAGTCCGCCATGATGGGAACAAATAGCTAGTGAAATAAGCTGTGATGTTAGCTTTTGGTGCTGGTTGGAGCCAGATATATTATAAAAATTATCATAAATAAACTTCGCACCGGCTGCGGAATGGTTGATTGAACCTCTAAGCGATTTATCATTGGGATGCTTCGAACAGTAGTGTATATAAGAATTAAATTTCTCTGTTCCCTTTCCCATATCATGAAGAATCCCAATTAATTCTCCTGTTGCAGCAAGTGAAATTTTTTCACCATATTCCATAGACATCTTAGAAACACTAAATAAGTGTTCCTTAACACTTTGCTCCTTTAAAGTTGTTGGATTAATGTGAGCACAAAACATATTCTCATCTCCTACATGTGCTTTTCTTTTTCCATGCCCTGTAACTTTCCAATTGGTTCGCCATCTATTATGGTTCACTCTTGGTCTTCATACTCCATTTTCATCACTCCAACTTTCTTATTATAGTTATTAATACATCTAACTACAATTTACTCCGGAACGTAGGTCTTGTCAATATGCAGACGCAAACATTTATATTTGACAGGAAAAAGTATAAATGATAAAATCCAGCTGTCATTTCTGTTGAAGTGTGGATTGAAATTTATTCTAGTTGTTAATCGAGGAGATTATATCGAGCAGCCAATGGTAAATCATTGGCTGCTCGACGTTTTATGCAAAAATGGCTACACCGGATTCCACACTAAATTTAAGCCCTGTTTTTTCATCATATCTACTGGTATCCCTCAAAACATAGATTCCATCATTGATAATTTCTACCATACCGGCCCCGTTCATTTTCTCAAACTCATTTTCATAAACATTGACTGAATAGGGTTGTATCGCTCTTAAAATGGCCTTATATTCGTTTATATAACGAAGCTTATTAATTAATCCTTCTGCCTTCTCATCAAATCCAATGATGACCGGTATCGTATTTTCATCAATCAATTTAAATTGACTAGCAACTTGTTTGAAATTGAAATTAAAATTACAACCTGCCGCTCCATTTTCCATTTCCTCAAAAATATTATTTATATCCAGTCCCTTCTCCCCTTCAAAATCATATAATTCTTCAAAGTATGTCTCTATGGCTTGAGGAGAAAGGACGTCTTCAAACCTCGTCATAATTGTTTTAGCTACTTCAATCGGTCGTTTTATTGAACTTGGCATATTTTTGGTAAAAATGCTTTCCGGCTCAAAAACGTTTACGATACCGACTTCGAATTTATTCTCCCTGTTACATCTCCCCGCAGCTTGCACAATTGAATCAATTCCAGCCATTGATCGATAAACCAAAGGGAAATCTACATCAACTCCAGCCTCTATTAATTGGGTAGAAACAACTTTACAAAGCAGTCCATTTTTTAATCTTTGTTTTATTTCATCCAATACTTTGCTCCGATGTTTAGGACACATTCTTGTTGATAAATGAAATACCCCCTCCCCACTTAGTTTTGAATATATCTCTATGGCGTGTTTTTTGCTGTTAACGATGCATAAAACCTGATTGCAGGTGTTTAACTCCGCTGCGATCGGTGCTGCTTCCATTGTCCCTCTATTGATAACTTTTGTGCGTCTGAAAAATTTGTATAACGAATCCGTATTTTGACATATTTCATTGACTGTTATTTCTTTGGGGAATCTGTCCTTCAGTGATGGTTGGGTAGCACTGCATAATACACAGGTTGATTGATAACTCATGACTAATTCTGAAATAGCCATAAGACAGGGCGTAAGAAATTGAGTAGGTATCATTTGAGCTTCATCAAAAATAATGACGCTGTTGGCGATATTATGAAGTTTTCTGCATTTTGAAGACTTATTTGCAAACAAGGACTCAAAAAATTGAACATTCGTCGTTACAACAATCGGTATATCCCAGTTCTCCGATGATAATTTCAATTTATACAAAATTAAATCTTCATCGTCCTTAAAATCAAAATTCGAATGATGTTCCAATACATTTTCCTGCCCAAATATATCTTTAAAAATTTTCCCGGTTTGTTCGATGATGCTTGTATACGGAATCACATAAATAATTCTCTCCATACCAAGCTCAAGTACATGGTTAATTGCGAACGCAAGTGAGGAAATTGTTTTACCCCCGCCAGTTGGAACAGTAAGTGTATACAGACCTTTTTCACGCTTTGCTTTTTCTATGCAATAATTTAATATTTCGGCTCTTTTTTTATTGATTTCCTGTTCAATATTTTCAAAATTACCGATATAAAGATTCAGTTTCTCATTAAAAAATTGATAATCATAATGAACGCTTCTATCAACTTTCCCCATACTCATAAATTCTTCTGTATCTAAAAAATCAGAATCTACCAAGCATGAATATATCATTCTTATATAAAAAGATAGTGAAAATCCGCCTTTATTTAAGGGTTTAATATTAGGTAATTTCCCGGAAAAATCGGGGATATTGATCTCTGTTTCAAAACATGAGTAATCAGGAAGTTGGTTTGCCCTTTTTAATCGACCATTTAATGTTACTTCACTCACAGTATCGCTCTTATTTCCGCCATCTGGAAGTCCACCATGATGGCCCGCAATGCAATATGCTAATAATCTACCAACTAAATTAATAGTTTTATTTATTTCAATCGCACCAGCTGTTGAATGATCTACCCTAATATTAGAATTATTTGTTATTTTATTTTGAAAATCTTTTGAATACTTTCCTATGTCATGCAATATTCCACATATATAAGCATAATCACCATTATTAAAACTATTACCAAAATCTTTTGCCTTATTAGCAGTGCTTTCTAAATGTTTTTTTATACTTTGAGTTTCCGAATCATTTTCTCTCGTATGTGCTATATACACAATATGCTCCTTTACTCTTGCCATCTTCATATGGAACAATTACACCTATTGTGATTCATCTATTTCCTTCCTATAAGGGAAATAGTACTGATAATACTTTCCTATCCTTGGCGGAAAGCAGATCATTATCAAATGCAGTGGGGGTTTCCTTAATTTCATCAAAAACTCTCCGACTACACTCTTGTCCCTCTTTGATTTCCACCATGATGGGAGCAAATAGCCAATGAAATAAGCTGTGCTGTAAGCCTTTGGTACTGTTTTTTCCAAATTTCGGGTACTTTTTTCCATAATCTTCTATAGTATTTCGCAAAAACCTCTTTTTTTCTCATATTGTTTATTTCTGCGTATAGGTATACCCCGCCTAAAATGAAAATTCCCCCAAACCATCAGTCCGAGGAAACAAAAAAGCTTCTTATGAATTTATTTCTAAGCCTCTTAAACCCTAGATACAGCCCTATTTTCGCTCTATCAACACAACCGTCTCCACATGCGTTGTTGCGATGATTCGGATAATTTTTTACACTATGACCTTATCCCAGAATTGGTACAGATTTATTTAGAGGTTAAATTCAGTTAGGGGTATCACCCAAAACATTCTTTATAAAAGTTTTTTTACCATTAATCCGCGGCAAGACTTGCCACGGCCACGAACTTGGCCAATGTCCGGTATGTTAGTCCACTATGCGGTCGGAACTCATTATAGTCGTTTTTCCACTTTTCTAACTTCACTCGGGCATCTTCCAACCCCATAAACCAATTTCACGCTCTATTATGTTCTTCTCGACACAATACGACAACTACTTCTGTATACCTTGAGGATACAGAAAAGATGTCGTATAAATCTGGGATTCCCTTGGCGGCCTTTATTTTTCTTCTTGGATCTCCTGCTCCAAAGCAAGAAAGCGGTCATAATCACTCTCAAATAAGCGATCCTGTACGATACGGTATTTCTCAAACTCGGTCTCCGCAAAGGCTTTCGCAACTTCCGCAGTCACCTTTCCTGCATGGTTTAATATTTCATATTCAGAAAACTGCAGGAAGGCATCCAGGCGCTTTGCCCAATCCTGCATTGTCATCGGGATATGCCGTCGTGCCATCAACTCCGCTGAATCGAGGTATGCGGTTACGATAAGCTCCAGATTTTGCAGATCTTCTCTGGCCAGATAGTTTTTGGCGATCGATACCTCTGATTTTATTATTTTGCCGCTTGGCGCATTTTTCCAAGATGTCAGCCCCATATGCTCTTTTTCAGCGTTCGCCCGTTCCACAATTACTTCTGCCGCGGTATGGCCATGTATTGCCCAATGCAGCTTATTTTGCACAGTGGCAAAAAAGTCTTTCGTGGTCTTGGAAGCGCCGTCATAGTCCAATGCCGTGGCATAAATATCTGTTATCTTCTGATAGAACTTTCGCTCACTAAGTCGAATTTCTCGGATTTCTTCAAGTAAATGTTCGAAATATTCTTTCGTGAGAATACTGCCGCCGTTCATCAGCCGTTCTTTGTCCATCACCCAGCCCTGAATAGTATAATCTTTGGCGATTTTGTTGACCCATTTGCGAAACTGCACCGCCCGCTCGGAATTTACCTTGAAGCCAACGGCGATTATCATTTGCAAGCTATAATGTTCCAGTTCACGGGAAACTTGCCGTTCTCCTTCGTTTTGAACTATCCGAAATTTTCGGATAGTTGCCTTTTCCTGTAACTCCGAATCTTCAAAAATTTTCTTGATATGATAATTAACCGTGCGGACATCCACGTCATAAAGCACAGCAAGCATTTTCTGCGTGAGCCAAATGTTCTCATCCTCATATCGCATTTCGACGCTTTGCGGATTGTCGCCTGTCGCGGCGATATATATAAGATATTCCCCAGCAGAGGATCGTATAGTCTTCTCCACAGGCAGTTTCTTTTTACCCATGACAATTCCCACCTTTCGGTTCATCTGTCCGGTTATTTGTTATAATACCGAATTCGGTAACATTAAAATCAGGATTATGTATCTGTTCCCACATACCTATAAACTTGTTGTCAACCCAATTATACCAAACATACGTTCTTGTTTCAATGCATTTTTTGCTTCCGGTTACCAGGTTATCATAATGGGGTAAGGCCTGATCGGTCTTAAAAGCTTTTAAAAGGCTTGTACGTATTGTCAATCGGCAGGATAAATATACTGTTTCCAGAGAGTGAGACACAACGTGGATCAGAATAAGCTAATGCCTTTTTACAGCTTTTCTTCCTACGACTTGAAGGGACTCATTTTGATTTATTCAATAACGCTTTTAACATTTAATTTTTTAATCAGTCTTTGATTATACCTAAAAAGGTTCCCGTCTTAATAAAATGGCTCAAAATCCTGTCGTAATCCTTTCTTTTTGTTATGTAGCGGAAGCACGCATCATATAAAATAGTTAAAACAAGGAAAGACCGTATAATCACTTCATCTTCAGTGTCCTGGAAAAAGTTTTGTTCAAACCAAAAGCAGCATTCCGTATCCTCTTCCGAATAGTACAAATCAATCTTTTTCAGCATATCTTTTTTTCTGTATTTTTCAATTCCATCAATTACGACATGGGTACAAAATTCAGGGTCTATTTTATTGAGCAGAAGTTCAATAATCCTTCGATAATTTGTATACATTTTTTTAAATGCTTCACGGGCTTCGTATCCAGAGATTTCGAGCTTCATACTGATTCCGCATGGAATAAGCCGATTTCTCACATGATGACTTGTTAAAAGGTCAATCATTATATGAAGCCCATTATGGTTTGTATCCTCCTTATCTTTATGACAAACAGATTCTTCGTCTTTGATATTTACGTCGAAAGGTGTTATGCGATAACAACATATAACAATTCCTTTATCATTAAAATAATGAAGGCTTCCCTTGGAGTGCTGAAAAGCTTCATTTAAACAAGTTGCTTTGGCAATTGCGATAAGCTCATCTATCGTTATTTTGAGGTATGGGGCAAAATAATCGACGATTTTATTCCATTCATTTTCCTTTAGCGGTGTGTCATACGAGGGAAAAAGCTCGTTCACATCATCTAAAATATCATAAAATAACATCCATTTACACCTCTCTTGATTCCTTCTCTATTAAGACTACAAGTTCAGGATTTTGATATTCATTATCCAATATTATTACCTCTTTATCCTCTCATTACCAATATACAATAGATTTGTCCTGTCGGTGACCGTTGCCGTATCGCCTGCCCAATATGTAAAGTCACTATATATGTAAAGTAATACTCATAAATAGCGTAACCATGCTACAGAAGGCAAAAACTAGTTTCCATATAATATTCTCAATAAAACTGTGTTTGGAACAAGATTTCTAAACACACAATAATAAAACCAAACATGCGTTCAGGTCAATCGTTGACATATATTTGGCCTCAAAAAACTTCGTTACATTCAGAATAGTTAATGAAATCCTTACAGATTACTATTTCGACAATAAACAACAAACTTCGCAATGGCTGGTTTGGGGGAACATATCTATCGGCTGGACTTCCCCTACTTTATAACCAGTTTTCACAAATAGGGCTAAGTCCCGGGCCAAAGTAGCCGGATTGCAGGATACATAGACGAGTCTCTGTGGAGCCATTTTGATTAATGCCTCAATTAATTCACGTTTGCATCCAGTTCGAGGAGGGTCAAGTATAACCACGTCAAACTGTTCGTCGAGGCCTGGTATGATCTGTTCACAGACTCCCTTGATGAATTTACAGTTGGTTATTTTGTTCTTGAAGGCATTTCTTTTGGCATCTCTGATGGCTGCTTTGAAGCTCTCCACCCCTACCACTTTGCGCACACTCCCGGCTAGGTTCAGAGCTATACTGCCTGTCCCGCAGTAGGCATCCAGCACCGTGTCATTGGGGCCTAATTGAGCATAATCTTTGATAATCTCCATCATCTTTTCGGTTTGCTGGTGATTGACCTGGAAAAAGGCCAGCGGGGAAACTTGATATTTTAAGTTGAATATTTTCTCGGGCAGAGTCTGATCCCCATAGTGCAGTTGGGCAACTCCTGCTTCTACACTATATATTGACGCTACCTCTTTGTAGTTCAGCATCTTGGCAAAGTTTATTTCGCGAGAACCAGTACCGCCAAAAATAAGCATCATTTCCTGGTTAGCCGAGAATTGCCGTATGATTACTTCACAGCCGTCGGGAATATTTAATTCGTCCAAATGATCTTTAATATAGTTGCTGTAATCCTGCATTTCCTGGCTTATCAGCAAACAACTGTCTATGCCCATCAACACGCGGCTGTCATTTAAATAGTATCCCATGGTATGCTGGCCCGATTTGCTGCCGGTATGCCACTCCACTTTGTTGCGATAACGCCAGGGATTGTCCATACCCAAAACCGGATTTACCTCAATATCTACTCCACCAATTCTTTTCAGGCTGTCTTTGAGCACCTGTCTTTTGAGCTCCAACTGACGAGGATAGGCAATATGTTGGTAGGCACAGCCGCCACACTTAAAAAAGTAGGGGCAGGGGGGATCGGTTCGGTCAGGCGATACACTCAGCACCTGTTCCAGCTTGGCGCGCTGAAAGTTCTTCTTCTCTTCAATAATCTTTACTTGGACAGTCTCACCAGGAATTGTAAAAGGGATAAAGGTCGCCTTCCCGTCAATTCTGGCAACTCCTTCTCCACTGTGACTTATCCCGTCAACAATGCATTGCAATGATTTTCCTCCTTTAATCGATCGTTGTTAGGATAAGAAAAGGGAGACAGAATAACCGTCCCCCTGCTTCCCAACAATGAGTTAAGTTAGTTAGTTAGGTGCCTGGCACCATACTGGAAAGCTTGTAGGTTAACATCTAGGGCCTTGGCGGGTACGATAGCGCGAATGGCCTTTTCCACTTCTTCTGCCGGCAGTCCAATGGCCTGGCTTAACATCCCTACCAGAACTACATTGGCGGCCTTGATATTGCCACACTTAATGGCGATATCAGTAGCATCTGCCACTACAGTTTTCTTTACCAAGGCTGCTACTTTTTCATGAATATTGTCCGGGTATTTGGCTTTGCCGCTCATAACCGGCAGCGGGTTGACCCGTTCGTTATTTATTATTACCATACCATCTGGTTTTAAATAGTTGAGCCAGCGGGCGGCCTCTATTTTTTCAAAAGCTAGTATTATATCAGCTTCACCTTTGGCAATAATCGGTGAGTAAACTTTGCTTCCGTAGCGAACCTGGGAGACTACACTGCCACCTCTTTGGGCCATGCCGTGAATTTCAGATACTTTCACATCATATCCCATCTGCACTGCCACCTGGGCGATGATCCGACTGGTAAGCAAGGTACCCTGACCGCCAACTCCAACTATTAAAACATTAGTTATCTTGTCCTGCATCAGCTTACACCTCCACTTGCTTGATCGCATCAAATTTACATACCTGCTCACATAGCCCGCAAGCCACACAACCTTCATTCATCTGAGCTTTTTTATCCTCATCAAGGAACGATACTCCGGTGCACCCTACCCTTATGCATAACTTACACCCGGTACATAGTTCCGCATCAACCATTAACTTGTAATCAAGTTTAGGTTGCCCGGGAAGGAGGGCACAGGGACGTTTACAAATAATTACGGAAGGCTCCCGCCGCGCCAGTTCTTCTTTTAAAGTGGCTTCTAATACATCAATCTGCAGCGGATCAACGATCCGCAAATTCTTAACCCCTATAGCCCTTACCATTGCCTCTATATTAAGTTTATTGGTAGGCTTCTTGGTAATGGTTAATCCGGTAGCGGGATGATCCTGATGGCCTGTCATGGCCGTAGTGTCATTGTCCAGAATCATAACGGTAGAAGTCCCGCCATTATATACCACATCGATCAGCCCGGTTATGCCGGAATGAACAAAGGTAGAGTCGCCGATTACCGCCACGGTTTTGCTTGCGAACTCCGGTCCGCGGGCTTTTTCCATGCCCATCGCCGTACCGATACTGGCTCCCATACAGATACAGGTATCCATCCCTTCCAGAGGGCTGATGGCGCCCAGAGTATAGCAGCCGATATCACCGGCAACTACTAGACGCATTTTACGCAGCACATAAAATACTCCGCGGTGCGGGCATCCAGCACACAACAGCGGTGGCCTAGCCGGGATTTCCTTTTCCAAATTAAACCCTGCCGGTTCAGCAGCACCGGCTAGTTTCTGTTTGAGATACTCGGCGCTGTATTCACCCAGTAAGGTAAATTGTTCTTTACCAGTAACCTCTATTCCCCATGATTTCACCTGTTCCTCGATGACTGGTTCCAGTTCTTCAACTACCACTAATTTATCCACCTTAGCAGCAAAGGATTTGATCAGTGCGCGGGGCAACGGATTCACCAGGCCCAGTTTTAAAACCGATGCATCAGGAAAAGCCTCTTTTACGTATTGATATGGGACTCCGCTGGTTATTATACCCAGGGATGTATCATTTAGTTCAACTCGGTTTAGCGGCGTAGTTTCCGCATACTCTTCCAACTGCCGCAAGCTTTTCTCAACTTCAATATGTCTGACTCTGGCAAAACCGGGTAACATAACGTATTTAGAAGCATTTTTCTTATATGGCTTTAATGGAACTTCCTGCTTCTCCCCTATTTCAACCATGGTTTGCGAATGGGCCAGCCGCATGGTTATTCTGAGCATTACCATGGTGTCAAACTGTTCACTGATATCAAAAGCCAGCTTGGTATAGTCCAGGGCCTCCTGACTATCGGAAGGCTCAATGACCGGCATTTTGGCAAAGCGCCCATAACCACGGTTGTCCTGTTCATTCTGAGAGGAGTGCAGGCCAGGGTCATCAGCAGATACGATGACCAGTCCCCCGTTAACTCCCATATAGGAAAAAGAATAGAGCGGATCGGCAGCCACGTTGACTCCAACATGCTTCATAGCTACCAGAGTGCGGGCCCCGGCAATTGATGCCCCCGCCCCCACCTCCAGGGCTACCTT
Organism: Syntrophomonadaceae bacterium; assembly: GCA_963665865.2. Taxonomy (GTDB): domain Bacteria; phylum Bacillota; class Syntrophomonadia; order Syntrophomonadales; family Syntrophomonadaceae; genus PHAA01. Next base: position 2,049,004 of record CAXXWF010000001.1, read on the forward strand.
TTCGTTGGGTGACCATTCCGCATAAACATCTGGATATTCAGAGATGCTGTTTACTATTTCAGTACTGGGAGTACCTGGATAAGCGGTTGCTACTGTTGCCCCGGCCTCGTAAGCCCCCCGGGCAATGGCGGCATTACCCATCATAAGTTTTTTCATCAAAATCCTCCATTTCTAAGATCGATGTTTATTGCGATGCCATTCACTAATTGACTCACTCAACAGTTGGGCCATATGATAAACGAGTGCCAATCCCTGGGTTTTGTTTCTCCGGGCTCCCCAGTGGTTAACTCTGAGATCTACGACCCCGGTTATAGAAAATTGGCCAACGGACGGCAGGTTTTTTGCAAAAGCCTTGCCTGGTACCAGACCACCCGGTCGCAATTGTATCGAACCTATTTCCTCTTCGTCACCTACCGATGCATCAATAGCAATCATTATTTTGCCAATATGAGCCTGCCGTGTTTCTTTTAGGCCCTGCAGCAGGTTCTGCGCATGCAACGGCTGTTCCAGGGTTCCATATATCGGCAGATCAGGTGCCTTGGTGTGCAGCATCGTCCCCGTCAGAGGTCCGAAACAATCCAGGATATGCCGGTCAGAACCAATACAGACAAAAATTGGATCTGGTTCTATATCATCCAATAAGGAACAAAGAGCATGGAGCAGTAAACCCCGTGCCTCTTTATCCTCATAATGTATTTTCACAGTATCCATGGCCCTACCTAAATAAGAACCTGTTGCAGAGAATCAATAAAGCGCTCGTTTTCTGACTGCGAGCCAATTGTAACCCGAATAAAGTTGGGATGTCCAAAGATATCCCCAGTGCGGACTATTACCCCCAAGCGCAACATAGCTTGGAAAACTTCCTGACTGTTTTTGCCAGTATCCAGGAAGATGAAGTTCGCTTCGGTCGGCACATATTCTATACCCATTTTCTCTAGTTCGTTGTAGAGATATTTTTTCCCATCAGAATTCACCTTCTGACTGTGCTCTACATGCTCACTATCATCAATAGCAGCCAATGCTGCTACTTGGGCCAACATATTAACGTTAAACGGTTCAGTTATCATTTCCACCGCCTGAGCAATTGCAGGCAGGGTTAAAGCATAGCCAACCCGCAAAGCGGCCAGTCCATATATCTTGGAGAAGGTCCGCAAAACAATGGCGTTACGGCCGGCTTTGACATATTTCACACCACTGATAAAATCGGGGCTTTCCACATACTCGCTGTAGGCTTCATCAAAAACCACGAGAACATCATCAGGGACCTTCGCCATAAAGCTCTCAATGGCGGCAGCGCCAACAATGGTACCGGTCGGATTGTTGGGATTGCATATATAGACCATTTTGGTCCTATCGGTTATGGCCGCCAGCAAAGAGTCCAAATCATGGGCAAAATCAACCAGCGGTACTTCGATACATTCTCCCCCCATAATCTTGGCGGTAAATTCGTATTCGGAGAAAGATGGCTGCGCAAATATTATCTGATCGCCCCGATTGAGAAAGGTGGCCGATAACAACATCAATATTTCATCCGACCCATTGCCGATCAAAATGCCATTGGCTGAGATCCCGGTGATAGCCGCCAGTCGTGTTTTCAGATTAAAGCAGTTGGCATCCGGATAAAGATGCATCACCCCTAAACTTTGCCTGACTGCCTCTATAGCCTTCGGTGAAGAACCCAGAGGGTTTTCATTGGAAGCCATCTTAATGATGTCCTCCAGACCCAGTTCCCGCTTTACCTCTTCAATGGGTTTGCCGGGCACATAGGGTTTGAGGGTGAATACTTCTGGTCTGGCTTTATCCTTAACAAAATTATTCATCTTTCAAAACTCCCATCCACTTTATTTGTCTCTCATATCTATTACTCTTATCGCTTTACCCGCTGATCTCTCAATGCTAAAGGGCTCCACTAATCTTACTTTGGGGGTCAAGGATAAGGTTTTATGCAGCTTTTGTTTAAGCTTTTGTTCAATGGCCTCCAGATGTCCATATTTGTCAGTAAAGGCATTTTCCGAAAGTTCCACCCTGATTTCCAGATCTTCTAAAAATCCTTTATTATAGCGGATAATTTGGTAATGAGGCGCTAGTTCCTCCATATCTACCAGAACGCTTTCAATCTGGGAGGGGAAGACGTTTACACCTCGAATAACCATCATGTCATCACTCCGCCCGGTTATTTTACTCAACCGAACCGTTGTACGCCCACAATCGCAAGGCTCATAATTCAAAGAAGAAATGTCCTTGGTGCGATATCTGACCACCGGTATTGCCTCACGACTTAAGCTGGTGATTACTACTTCCCCAAGTTCCCCAGGGGATACCGGCTGCAATGTTTCGGGATTAACAATTTCTACAATATAGTGATCTTCCGCCACATGCTGACCGCAAATCAGCTCACATTCTCCAGAAAAACCAGGCCCGCCTAATTCGCTAAGTCCATAATTATCGGTGGCTAACATGCCCCAACGTTTTTCAATTTCCCGACGATATTCCTCAGAAAAGGATTCCCCGCCAAAAAGCCCGACCCTTACCTTTAAATCGGTACGAGGATCTATTCCTAGCTTCACAGCCACTTCAGCCAGGTGCAAAGCATAGGTCGGAGTGCTGACCAGAACCGTCGTGCCAAAATCCTTCATGACCATGAGTTGTTTTTCCGAATTACCACCAGAGATGGGAATAACCGCAGCCCCAACCCTCTCCATACCGTATTGCAGTCCATGCGCACCGGTAAATAAGCCATAGCCAAAAGCTATTTGCGTAACATCCGAGGAATTGACCCCGGTCATGGTGATCATACGGGCCAGAATTTCTGTCCAATTTTCCAAATCATTGCGGGTGCAGCCAACCACGGTTAATTTGCCGGTAGTTCCCGAAGATGCATGGATACGTACCACCTCATCCATCGGTACTACGAACATGCCATAAGGATAGCCTTCCCGGAAGTTGTCTTTAGTCGTCAGGGGCAGCTTGCTCAAGTCACTTATTGATTTAAGGTCGTCGGGTTTAAAACCGATCTCATCAAATTTCCTTTTATAAAGGGGGGAACGATCATAGGCATATTTCAAGCTCTTTTTGAGCTTACGGAGCTGCAAGGCATCCATTTCCTCCCGCGGCATACACTCCATCGCTTTATTCCATATTTGCATAATAATTCTCTCCTATCCTACTGTTCTACACGCCAATGATTAGCGTTCTCTTAAGTTTTTATTATACCGCAACAAGTCACGAATAGTCTCTATATTTCTTTGCTCTGAGTCGAAATTGGTATAATCGATATTAAGCAGGGTAGCTTTGATAATATCATCGATCTCGGAATCGACGGGGCCTGATTTCCATTCCTTTAGTAAGCCGATTAGGCCATGGTCATTCTTCCCCATTACCGTTAGATCAAGAATAGAGAGCAGGCAATGCATCTCTTCCTTGTTCAACTTTTCGTTCTGCATATGCAGGTTGAAAATTAAGCCGGCAACACCATCATATATTTTTTTGCGATTGTGATCAGCTGCTGCCATTATATCGATACCCTTTTTACATCATTCATGGTTTGGCGCTGCAGGTCGAAATGGATGGGAATGCGAATGCCCATCTGCCCATCGCGGTTCTTATCGATAAATATGGCGTAATTCGGCATTACATCAAATTTCTTTAATTCTTCACTTTCTTCCTGTTCCTCTTTGGAGATAGGACTGAGTTTCAGCATCAAGTCACACTCATTTTTCATGCGTTTGGCTCCCTGTAAGGTGCCATCGGGATTCAACTGCACCAGGCACATTACCACAATCTGGAGATTCTGGGCCAGCATCTTCTGGGTTTTGACGATCTGTTCCAAGACCTGCCATTCCTGCAAACGCGGGTCCTGTTTATCCATGCGCCCAACATAATCTATTATCATCATATCGATATGCTTCTGAGCTTTGAACTTGCGGGCTATAGAAACAGTCTTTTCTGGCGTTAAATTGGGGCAGGGATATGAATAAAATCCGCTTTCCCCCAATTTCGAATAGCCTTTTAATATCTCTGATAATTCCGATTCATTAATTTCGCCGCTGCGCACTCTTTCATGCTCAATGCCTGATAGTATGGAGCCAAAGCGCAGGGCTATCTGCTGCCTGCTCATTTCGGTATTGAGATAGAGAATAGTATTTTTAGACTTAATGGCAATTGCATTTGCGGTATGCAGAGCAAATGAGGTCTTGCCATGTCCAGTCTGGGCACCCAGGATTATTAAGTCCCCTGGTTTATAACCCAGAGTCACTTTATTCAGATTATAGAAACCGGTGGGCAGCCCATCCAGCGGAATAACCCCATGATGGCGTTCCTTGATGTCCTTATAGCGTAAAAAACGGCGTTCTACTTCATCATAGCCCAGTTTGGCAAGTTCATCAGGATTGTCAACATGATCGTCCATTTCCAGAGCGGTTAGATTAGTGAGCTCTTCTTCGGCCGACATCAAAATCTGTTCTACATCCTGATCTATCTCTTCGTTTAAGACCTGATAACTTCTTCGCAAAAATCCCTCAAATTTACGCAGGCGGCTTTTGTCGCGCACCTTTTGCATCCAGAATTTTATGTTGCCGTCATATATATAATGCTCAGCAATATAGCGCAAGTCGTCTATATCGCGGGTATTGGTAAGCATCCCCAGATTATGGGCTTCTTTAATCAATTCTACATAGGTCGGTCTTATCTCTCTTTCATACAGACTGCTGGTAAGTTCAAAAACCGTGGCATGCTGGGGTGAATAGAAATCAGAAGACAGCAAAGAATTACATGCTTCTATGCACGCCTCCTCCGAATGCAGCATTGAAGACAGAACCCGTCGCTCGCTTTCCAGATCAATTAGATGTGGTTTTAAATCCATTTCTTCCAGCACTAAATACTCTCCTTAATAGAAATGCCAGGGTTACCCCTGGCCTTTATTTTATACTTTACTTTTTAAATCGGCTAGTACTTCAGGTGGCACATAAAATTCATATTCGGCAGCATTAAGTTTGCCATTGGCATTTTTGGCCATCGGGTTCACAGCTTTCCCCGTCTTCGCTCGGTTTTTAAAAGCGGCAATCTCTTTTTCAACATCATTCAAGGTCCTGATTTCTTTGGTCATCCAGTTGTTTAAAACGCTGTCTATGTATTCCATCCCGCCATTTTTGGTGCGCTGACACATAAGTTCCCCGGCCTTCATAATCAACTGATGCGAGAATCCCCAATCATAGCGCCATTTATTGTAGACCTTCCGACGAGCTTCCGCACTCATATCCAGCCCGGTGAAATTTCCAAATTCAGCTGCGTCGGGGTCAAATTGATTGCGGGTAATGTTTTTTTCGTGATCAACATAGTTCTTGAAGTAAACTTCGAGACCGTCTAAATTATTTATCGAGTAGTCCCTTAAATCCTTTGCAATTTTGGTAATATCACGCGGATTCGTAATTTTGCGTTCAAAAGCCAGCTCCAGCATACAGAGCAGAAATTCCGGAGTAAATCCGAATTCAATTAACCACTTGCTAAGTTCAGTTTCCATTTTCACACTCAGCAGGTTACCCGTTTTCTTAGCAATGAAGTCAGCCACTCGCTTATAATTCATATCTGCCGGAGTAAAATGGTTCGAGGCTATAAGTGTTCGTCCGTCACCCAGCTTCTGCTCCAATTCTTCAATCCTGGCCTTGTACTCCTCCAGTAGTCTATCCGGTTTACTATCCACCTGGGTCGATTGCGGCACCGGAGTGATTTCAGGATGATCACGCCCCACCATTTGTTGCAGCTTAATCATTAAGGGTTCGAGCCGTACAATCTTTTCTGTAAATGATTTGGTTTTACCCTCAATAAGTTCGATAATTTCCTGTTTGGAAAGCTTTTGCAGCTTGCGCGATAACTTTTGGGTCGTTAATGTTGAACAACTATGTAAAATCTGCCCCGTGCTCACCCCTGATCGATGGACGGGCTTAGTATTTTCAAACGCATGGAAGATAGCCGCCAATATACCAATATCCTCTATGTCTAGATTTAGTTCATCAGCATAGAAAAAAACTGCACTTGGTAAATGGACATATCCCCAACGAAATAGTTCAAGTGATGTAGTTCGATGCTGCATTTATTTTCCATCTCCCAATCCTGAAGTTTAAAAATTATAGCATTATATGTATCTTTCCAACAAGTACATAAACGTGAGATATTGTTAAAAATAATCATCAATAAAATGAAAAACCCCACTCATCTCTCCTAGAAGGTCAGCACTCAACTTGACTGGATTACTTTCCCATTATTCCATGGTTGGCATCTAAATCTCTTCATTTCCCAGGTTAAATCAGAAAAATAAATCGTCGGGCCGGCACCCGACGATTTATTAAGGGACAAGGGGACAGGTCCAGCAACGTTAGAATTTTCCCTCCAGCGTCTTCAAGGTCTCTATTAACTCATCATATTGGGCTTTATCATATTTCTCCTGGAACAGGTTGTTCAGCCTGGTCCTGATTTTCAGATATAGATTTTCGGCAACTAATGCTTTATTCATGGCCTCGGCTCTATAAGCCGGTATAGTCGCAGCGATCTGTTCAGCCTCGCCGACCCCAGTCGGCTTCAGTTCAATTTCGTCCAACCAGTTGGGAATAACAACTTGCAGATTCAATTCTTTCTGGATCAGATCAGCCAGTACAGGTTGTACTTTTTCCTCGCCATGAACCAGGAAAACCGTCTTCGGTTTCTGTTTGAAACCCTTCAGCCAGGTCATAAGACCTATCTGATCAGCATGGGCTGAATAAGCCTCAATACTTTGAATATCAGCCTTAACGACTAGCTGGTCACCATGAATGGTTACCAACTTCTCACCATCCAGTATCCTGCGCCCCAGAGTGCCTTCAGCTTGATATCCCACAAATAGAATTGTACTTTCGGGACGCCACAGGTTGTACTTGAGATGATACTTGATTCGGCCTGCATCACACATACCGCTGGCAGATATTATAATAGCGTGTCCTTTTAAATTATTAAGTTCCACGGATTCTTCTCTGGTCCGTGAGAACTTTAGGTTCGGCAGTTTAAGCGGATGATGGCCGCTATTGACCATTTTCATGGTCTCCTGGTCATAATACTCCAGGCTTCTCTGGAATATCTCAGTGGCTGCAATAGCCAGAGGACTATCAATGTAAACATCAATGCTTGGATCGAGCTGGCCTTGCGATTGTAAAACGCTGAGATCGTAGAGGAGGTCCTGAGTTCTCTCCACCGCAAACGATGGTATAATCAGATTACCACCCCGCCGCATGGTATCATCGATGACCTTCTTGAGTTGTTCTGCCCGGTTGCCTATGCCTTTATGGAAACGATCCCCATAAGTCGATTCCATGAGAACATAATCAGCACTCTCAATAACCGTGGGATCCTTTATAATCGGTTGATTCCCCTGACCCAGATCACCACTGAAGACAATCTTTTCCTTCTGCCCATTCTCTTCGACCCACATTTCAACGATGCTGGACCCTAAAATATGCCCGGCATCTCTGAGTTTAATTTCAACACCTTCAGCCAGCTTGGTTACTTCATCATATTTAATGGGACGAAATTGTTCCAGGCACTTGACCGCTTCTTCGGCCGTGTAAATCGGTTCCAGTAATTTCTTGCCCGCCCGGCTCAGTTTGCGGTTTTTCATTTCAACTTCTGATTCCTGTATATGTCCGGCATCAGGCAGCATTACGGTGCAAAGTTCGACTGTCGCAGGACTGCAATATATAGGGCCAGTAAATCCCGTTTTGCATAATTTGGGGGTTAAACCGGAGTGATCGATGTGGGCATGGGTAAGGATGAGAAATTCGATTGATTTGGGGTCAACTGCAAAATCGCCATAATTTTTTTCGCGCAGTTGCTTGCTACCTTGAAAAAGACCGCAATCAACTGCAAACCGAGCCTTATCAGTTTCAATCACATAAAACGAACCGGTGACGGTTTTCGCGGCTCCCAAGAACTTAATTTTCATTTAAGCAGCCTCCATTTTTTCAAACATTGCTAATATTATACTGCAAATATTAGACCGCTACGATATTTCGAGCTTCTTTTTTCTGAGAAAATTTATAGTATCCTTCATTAAATTCGGCTATTTCCATGCGTATTAATATACGATTACCACTCATGCAGGCCCGATTGATGTTGTCAAAACTGTAACGGCCAAAGTCCTTGACCAACTCACTGCTGTCCAATCCGTCTACCAAGGCCATGTATTTACAATGTACCTTTTCAAAAATACCGAAGTATAGCTCGCTAATCTGCTTAATCCGGTTTTCTATCTGAGTGATTTGGAACTCTTCGCGTTCGACTATATTCAATAGGCTCGCGATTAGGCTATGCAAAAGACCATTGTGAAAAATGGCAACCATTAGCTCCCGCTTATATTGTTTGGTTAATAGATAGTGCATGTAATCCTTGAAATCCTTTTGGGCCGAACTGTTCAGATTACTAAACGCGTTAAGGAGTTCTATGTCACTCTTTTCAATATCATTATACATGGCAAAACCTCCTCATTCCTCAATCTACATACAATAGAGGTTCCACCTTGCAATGCTAATTCCTTTAGTTAAATATCGTAATATTGTTTGGTTTTTCCGTTATATTCGATATCTTGGCAGCACAATAGGAAAAGTTGCTTTTAATATATATTTATTTGTCGATTAACCAAACGCCCCATCCGCTCAGTAGCTGCTTCAATGTTGCTGATGCTGGCAGCATAACAACATCTGATATAACCTTCGCCGCAGCTGCCAAACGCATTGCCAGGCACCACCGCTACCTGTTCTTCAAACAGGAGCTTTTCGCAGAATTCTTCGCTGGTCAATCCCGTATTACGAATCGAAGGGAAACAATAAAAAGCGCCCTGCGGTTCAAAACACTCCAGGCCAATCTGCCGCAAATTATTTACGATTAACTTGCGCCGATAATTATAGTCTTCTACCATCTTGCGCATCTGATCCTCACCATGCCGCAAGGCCTCAATAGCGGCTTTTTGCGCCATGATGGGAGCACACATAATAGTGTACTGGTGGATTTTAGTCATGGCCCCAATAAGATCAGGGTGACCACAGGCATAACCAATCCTCCAGCCCGTCATGGCGAAAGCTTTGGAAAAACCGTCCATAACCAATGTGCGATCTTTCATGCCCGGTAAGGAAGCAATCGAAACATGTTTGCCCTCAAAGGTCAGTTCCGAATATATTTCGTCGCTGATGACGATCAGGTCATTCTTAATAATTATATCCACCAGCGCTTGCAGATCGGCTTGGTTCATGATCCCCCCGGTCGGATTATTGGGATAGGCGAGAATAAGCACCTTACTGCGCGGTGTGATTTTGGCCGCCAATACATCCGGACGCAAACGATACTGATCTTGATCAAAGGTTTCCAATGGCACCGCTTTGCCATAGGCCAGCTCTGTGCCTGGTGCATACGAGACAAAACAGGGTTCCGGTATTAAGACCTCGTCCCCCGGTTCCAGCAAAGCACGCAAAGCAATGTCGATGGCTTCGCTGACCCCAACGGTTACCAGTATTCCTTCAACTGGATCATATTCAACCCCAATCTTGCGCTTTTCGTACATGGCAATTTCTTCGCGCAATTCCGGCAGCCCCGAATTAGAGGTATACATGGTATATCCTTTTTCCAAAGAATACAGGCAAGCTTCCCGAATATGCCAGGGGGTTACAAAATCCGGTTCCCCCACTCCCAGGGAGATTACCCCTTCCGACTGTGATACCAGATCGAAAAACTTTCTAATCCCCGAGGGGGGAATTGACTGAACTATTTGCGAAATATATGATTTCATTCCGCTCATGGACTTACCACCAGCCTTTTATCTTCTTTGCTTTCTTCAAATATAAAATGATCCTGCTTATAGCGTTTGAGAACAAAATGAGTTACCGTACTCTGCACATGTTCCAGGGTAGACAGTTTGTGTGAAACAAACCGAGCCACATCTTTCATGTTATTACCTTCCACCACAACCGACAAGTCATAGGTTCCGCTCATCAGATAAACATTCCTTACTTCGGGAAAGCGATATATCCGTTCCGCAATAGAGTTAAACCCCACCTCCCGCTGCGGGGTTACTTTAACATCAATCATTGCGGTTATGCCATCGCAGCCAATTTTCTCCCAATTAATAACCGTGCTATAACCCAGAATAGTTTTATCTTTTTCCATCTGCTTGATTAAATCTTGAATTCTATTTTCATCTTCCTCCAGCATTGTCGCCATAGTCTTGGCACTTAACCCGGCATCATGCTCAATCAGTTCTAGAATTCTCTTCTTCAAATCCATGTGCGCTTATCCTCCTTTTCCTAATATTATGACTGTATAGATGCAAAAAAACTCTCATCCCTGAAAGGGACGAGAGTTCAATTCCCGCGGTACCACCCTATTTGACCATAAAGATCCAACTTAAACCGTTAACGGCGGAGACCGGCTAGCTTGGGGCTAAGTACTCTGTCAACCCTTAAAACCAGCATTCCCAGGTGGCATTCATTCCTGAACTGTTACCGGTTTTCAGCTATCCCGGCTCTCTGCCAAACAGATCAACAATTACTATCCTGATCATAACTTTAGCATATTACATTTCCGGTTATACTATCACTATAAATATATGCCGTCAAGCCCTATTATTTGAATAGCAAAAACTTCCTTTTCAATAATACATACCCCCCGACATAACCAGCCAGCATGAGCAGTACTATCCCACTCCATATCAATCGCTCCAGAGTTATTTTGCCTTTTAGCCCGATCAGCAGTTGTTCCCTCTCGCCGGCGAAGTCAAAAATACTTTGCTTCTCTTCCTTGATGGAAGCCATTTGGCGAATAGTGCGATCCAGTTCATCTCGCAAATTGTAATTCATATTCCAATTAGCCTGGCGATCTTTTTGCAAGTCCTTAATCCAACTGCTGGTAAGAGCAGGCTTGGTATCCTCACTGACTGAAAATGCGTTGTACAGTGGAATTCCTCTCGATGCGCTAGGAGCTTCAATACCGATCAGGCGGCAGATGGTAGAGGCTACATCAATCACCATAGCCCCACTCGCAGCTGCATTAGCCCTGCAGCCCGGGCCGTATATAACTAGAGGTACCATATTACTGGGAGATGTGCTGCGGGCAGAGGTAACAATTATCAATGAATTGGCATATACACCGCTCTCCTTTAATCTCCTGACAAAGGATCCCAGTTGGGCATCAAAATTCCTGATCACCTTGTAATATTCGTCTTGATCCAGACGCAGCAGAGCATCAGTACAGTCATCGAGATAAATATAGGCAAAGAAAGGCTTGGTCTGGCTAAAACTTCTGAATGCTTCATCAAATACTGCTTGGCTGGGGGCCTTGGCATCAAGTTTTTTATACTCCTTATCCCCATAAGCAAAAGAGTTGAGTTTGCCGCCAGAGCCATCCACAACTAACATAGAAAGGCCATTTTTTTTGAAAACGTCTAGGATTGATTCTACTTCTACACTGTCATTAACCGTCAGGTGTTTATGTTCACTTGCCAGTGCTCCGGTTAAGAGAGTGGCTTCTGCAGCCTCCATGGTATCGGAGCGAACTGCCAGAGTTTTTTCATAAAGGGTGCCTTCCATTGATAAATACCCCAAGTTGGGCAGAGGATTGCCCGCATATCCCTCCTGGTTGAGCCCTCCAACGCTGATCAGAAAAACATGATTAATCGGCTTCTTTTCCTCGGCAAATGCTGCTGTCGGCCAGATTGCGGCCAATATCGTCATCAAGATCACTGTCAGCCATGCACACCGAGCATACTTAATCCTGTCCATAATAGCCCCCCCTCAATATCCCTTATTCATCTATATTGGGGGAAACGTTCAATTATACCAGGAGCTCAGAACTTGCCGCTTCTTATTATGGAATAGGCTAGAAATAATCCCAAAATCACCGCGACAACAAACCCTAACTCTACCACCGGAACCCTAGTCATTATGCTGCTGTTCATTTTCTCAGCAATCAAGGCAGTTCCAATGATAATACTAGCGACTATTATAGCCAGGGATAGACGATTGGACATGATATCAAACTTGGCCGTCATTTTATTGAGATTGACATCCTCCATTTTTATCTTAAATTCACCTTCGCTGACCAAGCTTACTATCTTCTCCAGACTAACGGGCAGATTCCTAATAATCCGCATATAATCAAGGGCAACCCCCTGCAGGCTTCGCCTGATATGATCGGGTGAATATCGTTTCAGCATAACCCGGCGCCCATAAGGTTCAGCTATATCTACGAGACTTAGCTGCGGGTCCAACTGCGCTATAATGCTTTCAATAGTCATCAGCATTTTTACCACCAACGATAAGTTAGCCGGTATCCGCACCTGATAACGAGTACTTAATTCCAATAACTCAGCCATCGATGCGCCCAGCTTAATTTGGGCCAAGGGCATGCCATAATATTTTTGTTCCAACTTGGCTATGTCGCGCCGGAGTTCCTCGCGATTTACGTATTGAGAACTGATCCCAATCGCTAGTAAGGCCCGGGTTACGCCATCGACGTCATACTTAATCATCCCGATCAGCAGATCAATACAGAGTTCCTTCATAACATCATCTAAAACCCCGACCTGACCAAAATCATAAAAAATAATCTGCCCATTGGCACCGATAGCTATATTCCCCGGATGAGGATCAGCATGGAAAAATCCCTGCTCATATATCTGGGTGAACAAAGCCGCCAACAAGTTCTCGGCAATCTCAGCCGTCTTGAAGTTGGCCTTTTTCAATTCAGCAAAATCGGAAATCTTAATACCCTCAATGTATTCCATGGTTAATATCCGGCGGGATGAATACTGCCAATAAACTCTGGGTATCAGAACATGACGATTATTCTGATAATTGCTGTGGAACAAATCCGCGTTGCGGGCTTCCTGTTCGAAATTTAATTCCTGGCGAATGGCCGCCGACAGCTCTTCCACAATTTCACTTAGCCTATATAACTTGCCCCAGGAAGTACGTTTCTCTAATAATCGTCCCATATCCGCCAGAATAAGCAGATCGGTCTCAATAATTTTCTCAATACCCGGACGCTGCACCTTCAAGACTACTTTTTCACCACTTTTAAGGACCGCCTCATGAACCTGCGCAATAGAAGCAGCTGCCAGAGGTATAGGATTTACGAATAAAAAGGAGCCCTGAATGTCAAGTCCGCTTTGCGAACACACCTCCAGTATTTCCTCGAAGGTAATGGGCGGGACTTCATTCTGCAGCTTTTCCAATTCAAAAATATATTCAGGTTCGATCAGGTCAGGTCTAATGCTGAGCAGCTGCCCCAGCTTAATAAAGGTTGGTCCCAGCTCTTCCAGCGCATAGCGCAGTCGCTGTGGGGTTCCATAACCTTCGGCTTCGCTCTCCCATATGCCGAATTTCCATGACCCCATAATCCTGTGCAAACTGAATCGATCAAACAGAAATCCAAAGCCATGTTTGATCAAAACATTGCCTATTTCCCTATATCTAGCTATGTGGTCCAGGTGCGTAACGCCATTGCGCAAACCCATTTGATCCTCCTATTTATAGGCATGGAATTGATAACTGCCGGGAGACCCGGCAGTTTCAGAATTTTTAACTTATGAAAACACTTATTGAGGCAATTTGCTCTCCAGATCTTTGATACGCTCGGCCATTTTTTCCAATTCAGCTCTGGTTACAACCCCAAACTTATTCTTCCAACTATCAATCTCTTCCTGAATCATAGTGCGAACCTCTTCGCGCTGTTCCTGGCCCTTTTTCATAATGTCATCCAGGGTCTCCTTAGCATCTTCTTTACTAATTTCTCCTCTTTCGACCATTTCATCGATAAAGAGCTCCGCTCTTTCCTTGGTAAGACTAATAGCACCCAATCCCAGATTAACCATTTTGTCAAAAAGAGTCTTCATATTCATAATCCCCCTTTACTAAAATCTATTGTATATGCCTAGCATATCACAATTTCCGTTCCTTATACCTTATGATTTCCATTATTGTAATATTTAATCATGATCAATCTTTTCTCTGTTTCATCATCTCCGCCAGTTTTACCTGCGGATGGTGATAGCGTTCATCTTTACCGCTTAACAGTCCCCCGTAAATCGCCTGGCGTGGACACCAAACCAAGCACCCCAGACACGATTCGCAGTGGTGCTGCCAGGTCGGTCGCTTAGCAACCATTTCTATATTACTGACCGGGCATACTTTGGCGCAAATCCCGCAGCCATCACATTTATCATCGTAAAAATAACTCTGATCTACTTGGTAAACAGCTTCATCAAAAGTAAGGTTTGGACCTTGCGCAAGCTTTCTATAGTTTCTTAAAATGAGCGATTTCATTAGTACCCCCAGCGGATATGTAACTACTTTAATAATAGGATTCACACTGATGATTTTATTTTCACAATGAGCCTCAACCGTCTCACAGATCTCAGTCAGAATTTGGTGCCAATCCTGAAATCTTTTAGCCTGTTCTGCGCTATCAGTGAAGGGAGGACAATTAAAGGGCATCTTGACTGTGAATCCTGCCGCGAGCTTCCGACCAGCGGCCTTGATAATCTTTTCAATATTGGCTAAGGTTTCACCTGAGCCAGCTCCGCAGGTGCATACGGCAAAAATGTAGGCTGCCGGCTTGGTTTGCAGAGCAGCCACAAACCTGCGAACAATTAAAGGTACCCCACCATTGACCACATTATGAACCGGAAATATGATACCAATCGTATCCGCATCAGTCTCCACCTGCACCTTCCCTATCAGGGGAACAATGGGTGTCTGCCTAGCATTTAATTGTATGGCAATATCCCTGGCAATAACCAGAGAATTTCCTGTGCCGGAAAAATAGAAAATTTCCGCATCCATAATTATCTTCCCCTCCGCAGTCTTTTGCCATTCCGCATTGTGCTTATTATTAGTGTATTATATAAGAAGACCAGCCACAACAAGGTTTATAGGCAACCTCAAAAACCTAAATATAGTATACAAGGAATTGTTAAACTATGCCCAAAATGTGGATGAAAGAAAAGCCTGAGATAGAGAAAGTATTAGAAGAAATGAAGTATGGCTTCTTAGGATTGTCAAATGACGGCAAGCCCTACGTGATCCCCATGTCGTATGCTTATCAACAAAATAAAATTTACCTCCACGCTGCTCTAAAGGGACTCAAATTAGAATACATTAAAAATAATCCCCCGGTATGTTTCACAGTTGCTGAACTACAACAACTTATCCCGAACCATGCTCCCTGTGAATTCGCCATGCGCTATCGCAGTGTTATGGCCAGAGGTACAGCCAAACTTGTAGAAAATGCTGACGAAAAAATAGCCGCACTGCAGATAATTGCTGCTAAATATTCTCCCGATTTCATAAACTCAGATCTTGATTCCCGCAATACAAATTCCGTAGCAGTTATTGTGATCGATGTTGAGGAAATGACAGGTAAGTGCAATGTTGATTAGTAGAAATGCGGATTATTTCCCTTTAGCGTCTTAAAACTTTAATAGAGCCTATCCAAACTGGGGCCGGTTTAAATGTTGAGCATCTTCCAGGGGCGTAACATCATCGTCAATAACCGTTCTCGCCGTGATATCAGCACCATTGGAGACAAGGATTTTTATCTACACAGGTTAAAATCTAGATAGAGCTTCAGTCCAAGCATCCTTACAGTATTATTAAAAAACAATACATTAAACATAAATAATCGGGGGCTGTCCAACCCCCGACTAAGTTTGATGCTATCACTGTGCCCAGATGGCATATAAACTAAACATCACATATTTTTTCGGTTAAAGGTTAGCGGACGAAGCCGATGTACTATTTTAAAATGTACTCCTTCGCTTCACCTACAATTACGGTTTCATTAACCTGATTTACACATTTTGTCTCTATCCTAACCATATGTTTATCCTCGATTTTTTCGATAATTGTAGCCATAGCTGTTATTGTATCACCGATATAAACTGGCTTAACAAATTTTAGGTTCTGCGTAGCATATACATTTCCAAATGTAACTTTGGTCACTGCAGTTGATATTAAACCGCCCACACATAATCCTGGCACCACTACATTCTTGAACATAGTTGTTTTGCCGTAAACACGATCTATATGAACTGGATTCATGTCTCCCATAATCCCAACCCACAGCATAACATCAGATTCGGTCATGGTCTTGGTCATCGTTTCAACATCGCCAACACTTAAAGTCTCCCAGACTCTGATTTTATCACCATAATCCATTAGACCACTACCTCCTAAAATATATTCCAGCCAAACAACTACCTGATTATATTATTGCTTATTACGACCCTCTGGATTTCACTGGTTCCCTCATATATCTCAGTTATTTTAGCATCCCGCATCATTCTCTCTACTGGGTAATCCCTGGAATATCCAAAACCACCATGTATCTGTACCGCCTGATTGGCTACCTTGTTAGCGGTTTCGGAGGCCTTCAGCTTAGCCATCGCTGCCTCCAAACCATATGGTTTGCCATTACTTTCATTCCATGCTGCTTTATAAGTCAGCAAGCGGCTGGCTTCAATTTCCAATGCCATATCTGCTAGTTTGAACTGTATGGCCTGCAGAGTCGCTATAGGTTTACCAAACTGCACACGCTGCTTGGCATAATCTCTGGCAGTCTCAAAAGCCCCCTGGGCCAGCCCAACCGACTGAGCAGCTATTCCTATGCGTCCTCCCTCCAGGGTTTGCATAGCCATTTTAAAGCCATCGCCTTCTTTACCCAGCAGGTTTTCTTTAGGAATCCGGCAATCCTCGAATATCAAATCGCAGTTCTGAGTACCCCTCAACCCCATTTTTCTTTCAAATTTACCGAATGAAAACCCCGGTGTATCTTTTTCAACAATAAAAGTGCTAAACGCTTTACTCTTGAGTGATTTATCTCCAGTACGAGCAAATACTACATAAGTATCCGCTGCTTCTGCATTCGTAATGAATATTTTCCTTCCATTTAGTATCCATTCACTGCCATCGAGTACTGCTTTGGTTACCATACCGATCGCGTCACTGCCCGCGTTGGCTTCAGTCAATCCAAATGCTCCCTGTTTTTCACCGGTTACCAGTGGCACTAAGTATTTTTGCTTCTGCTCTTCGGTTCCCCATTTCCAAATAGGTACCGTCCCCAGGCTGACATGTGAAGAAAGGGTATCCGCAGCCGACGGATCTACCCGCCCCAGTTCTTCCACTGCAATGGCATAGGCTACAAAATCCATTCCAGCCCCGCCCCATTTTTCCTCAAAAGGAATCCCGGTAAGACCCAGTTCACCCATGGCCTTAAACATGGCAGAATCAAAGTACTCCCTCTCATCCCTATCAGCGACACCAGGCGCAAGGGTATTTTCTGCGAAATCCCTTACTGATTTTTTTATCATTTCATATTCTTCGGTTAACTGAAAATTCATATAGAATCTCCTTTCATAAAATCAGATTCAGTAGAGTTATTAATTATTAAAATAGGGTCGAATTGAATTATTTATCGCAACCCGAATTTGTCATTATAGGCACAGATATCCCCCATCAACGTAAAGAACCTGACCGGTAATATATTCTGAAGCTTTTGATGACAAGAAAATTACTGATCCAAGTAGGTCTTCGGTTGTTGACCATCTTCCCATGGGAATTTTATTGGTAAAATATTCAAATGTTTCTCTGTCTTCCATAAGGTTTTTGTTGATTTCAGTCAGTACATATCCAGGCCCAATGGCATTAACATTAATATTATAAGGAGCCCATTCCAACGCCAACACTTTAGTGAACTGGACAATTCCGCCTTTGCTGGCCGCATATGGTCCCCGATTGGGCTGAGCAACGGCTGACATCATTGAGGCCAGATTTATCACTTTTCCTTTTTTATTTTTAACCATGATTCTGCCGCAAGCTCGCGAACATAGAAAAGTGCCTTTCAAGTTTACATCGATAACCGCATCCCAATCTTCCTCGCTCATTTTTATACATTCTTCGCGACGATTAATTCCTGCATTATTAATTAAAATATCTACAGTACCAAATGCTTTGACCACATCCGCTGTCATTTGCTCAACACTGTTGGCATCGGTTACATTTACCTTAAAAGGTAATGCTCTAATGCCTAACTTTCCAAGACTCTCCGCAAGGTTGCTCGCTCTTTCCATATTAATATCTGTTATGGCGATACTGGCACCTGCTGCACCCAATCCTTTAGCCATGGCTTCGCCTATACCCTGACCGGCTCCGGTTATAACAGCAACCTCACCTTCTAAAGAGAACATTGAATAGATTTTCTCCATTGCAATCTTTGTGGGTTCCATTTAAACAGCTCCTATTTCTCTACCTTAATAATCGCGGCATCTCCCTGGGTCAGACCGCCGCAGATTCCCATAACACCCATTCCGCCACCCCGGCGTTTAAGTTCATGACACATGGTAAGAATGATTCTGGCTCCGCTGCCACAGTTAGCATGACCGGTTGCAATAGCACTGCCGTTGACATTCAATTTGGCTTTTATCTCCTGGTATTTAGCATTGTCGCCTCCGGCTAAAATCTTGGAACTTACCAGAGGTACACAGGCAAATGCTTCGTTGATTTCTACAATATCCATGTCATCCATAGTAAGGCCGGTTTTTTCAAAGGCCTTCTTGATGGCTACTGCTGGGGCTATGGGCAGCTTGCGGGGGTTAGCTCCGGTGGTAATGGTAGTTACGATAGTAGCCAGGGGTTTTACACCAAGCTTTTCTGCATAGGCACGGGTGGTAATAATCAGAGCTACGGAGCCATCGTTAAGTCCGGGGGCATTTCCAGCAGTTATTCCACCAATATTATTGAAGATAGTTGGAATTTTGGCCAGGGTTGCCATAGTAGTTCCAGGACGGTATTGTTCATCTATATCCAGAACTTTTACGCTGCCATCCTTCTGCGGAAATTCCAACGGCATCATTTCATTTTTAAAGAAGCCTTCTTGCCAAGCTTTGCCATAGTTCGTGTGGCTGGCTACAGCCAATTCATCTTGCTCTTTTCTGCTGATACCGTATTCAACCGCAACTTCTCCAGAATCGACAGCTACTGGGTTGTACCGTACATAGCCCAGGGGGAAGAGGGGATCCTGCAGTTCCATTTTGCCGATCTTGTGTCCGCCCCATCTGGTCGTGCGCAGCATCATTGGCACCGATGAGAAATGGGTGGCACCACCTGCCAAGGTAATTTCTGCCTCGCCGCATTTGATGGCTCGTACTGCATAATTGACGGCTGATGTGCCAGATACACAGGCTTTGTCAAAAGTGCAGCAAGGTGTATAATCCGGCATGCCAGCTTCCAATAGACTCTGCCGACCTACTACCGGGGTAAATACATCGTCGGTATTAGAGGTATCACCACAGCCCCACCAGACCTCATTAACCTGCGTAGGGTTTATTCCGGCTCTTTTTATTGCTTCTTTCATAGCAATGGCACCTAAATCTATAATGTTCATGTCCTTCAGGGTACCGCCAAAACGGCCAAAGGGGGTCCTGACTCCACTGATAATGACGTATTCTTCTTTTAACATAGGAATATTGCCTCCATTTTTAAAGTAAACTTCTAACGGTAGTTTCTGCCTCCACAAACTAATATTTCTTCTCCTGTAATCCAAC
Source organism: Syntrophomonadaceae bacterium (assembly GCA_963665865.2). Lineage (GTDB taxonomy): Bacteria > Bacillota > Syntrophomonadia > Syntrophomonadales > Syntrophomonadaceae > PHAA01. The sequence goes on from CAXXWF010000001.1 coordinate 2,068,613, forward strand.
TGGCCTCGTCACTACACAGATAACAAACCAGATCAGCTACTTCTTCAGGTTGTCCTAAACGTTTAAATGCCGTTTTTTCAATTTCCTGATCGAATAGGTCCTGGGGCATAGTACGTTGCATAGGGGTGTCAATAACCCCTGGGCGTACGCAGTTCACATTTATGTTATTTCTGCCTGCTTCCATGGCAAGGCTTTTAGTAAAACCGATAATTCCTGCCTTGGTAAATGAATAATTTGCCTGGCCTACCCCCCCACTGGCGTTTGTGGAAGAGATGTTAACGATCTTTCCGGCTTTTTTCCCTTTCATTATTAAATAGGCCTTTTGAGTGCAGTTAAACAAACCCCGGCCATTTACGGCCATTACATCATCCCATTGTTGGATGGTCATTTTGTGAAAAATAGTGTCGCGGGTAATACCGGCATTGTTAATCAGAATATCAACCGTTCCAAATTTACCTATTATTTTATCAAAGGTATCCTGAACATCCTCGACATCAGCCACATTACATTTTAAACCTATTACACGGTTTGATCCTGACTCCGTTTCTAAAGAAAGCTGTTCGGCCATTTCTTGAGCCAATTTCCCGTTTATATCAAGAATAGCAACCATAGCACCTTTAGAAAAAAATCTCTTTGCTATAGCCGCCCCTATACCCTGTGCTCCACCTGTTACCACTGCAACCTTACAGTCAAAAATTCCCATTAATTATGACTCCTTTCTTTATATAATGACTGAGCCTTTTGTGTTCCAAATCCTTCACTTAATATTCTGCATTAACTTTTCTTACCCAAATAACTTTCAATTACTCTGGGATCTTTTTGAATATCCGCAGCGCTGCCTTCAATGCTAATTCTTCCTGTCTCCAATACATAGGCGCGATCAGCAATACTTAAGGCAATATTCGCCATCTGTTCGACCAGTAGGATAGTAGTGCCACTTTTGGATAGTTTGCAAATCATATCGAAAACCCCTTGGACATATATAGGAGCCAATCCCGCAGACGGTTCATCAAGCAGCAATAATTTGGGTTCAATCATCATCGCCCTTGCTATAGCCAACATTTGCTGCTCACCCCCGCTCAGAGTCCCTGCCATTTGTCTGGACCTTGTATTAAGAACAGGAAACATATCATACATTTGTTCTATTCTGCGCTTGACTAATGCCTGGTCTTTTCTAATCAAATACCCTCCCAATATCAGGTTTTCGTAGACAGTATGTTGAGGAAAGATCTGCCTGCCCTCCGGGCATAGGGTAATACCTCGGCCTACTATTTTCTCAGCGGATATCTTATTACTGATACATACATCGTTGAAATAGATACTCCCGGAAACAGGCTTGAGCAAACCAGCAATTGTATTAATCACAGTTGTTTTGCCCGCTCCATTAGCACCGATAATAACTACAATTTCGCCTTGGTGTACACAAAAAGATATCCCTTTTACAACTTCCACCTTTTCGTAAGCAACATGAATGTCCTCAACCCTTAACATAATTCCTCCACCACCTTTTTGCCTAAATACGCTTCAATAACTTCAGGGTTGGACTGAACTTCTTCTGGAGTACCTTGAGCAATAATTCGGCCAAAGTTAAGGACTGATACCTTATCAGAAATATCCATGACAAAATCGATATGATGTTCAATAAGCAGGATGGTTATGCCTTTATTCATTATCTTTTTAATAATCTCGCCAAGAGCACCTATTTCAACCTCATTTAATCCTGCAGCAGGCTCATCCAAAAGAAGCAATTTAGGATGTAAAGCCAATGCCCTGGCAATCTCCAATAATCTTTGCTGCCCCGCCGATAGACTGTCTGCTAACTCACTGGCCTTGTCTTCCAGCCCAATCAGCTTTAGAAGCCCCCATATTTCTTTGTAAGAATTCTTGGAATCTGTACGAGCCCTTGGCGATCTGATAATGAAATCAAACAAGGTTTCTTTATGATGGCGGTGGGTACCTACCATAATATTCTCAATCACGGTTAGCTTATTGAAAAGCTGAACATTCTGAAATGTTCGGGCAATCCCTAACCTTGCAATATCAGCAGGTTTTTTCCCTATGACTTCTTTTGAGTTAAATTGAATATGACCATGATTTGGCACATATACGCCCGTAATAATATTAACCAAAGTGCTTTTGCCAGCACCATTGGGACCAATTAATGAATGAACTGTACCCTTTTCCACGGTAATCTTTACATCATCAATTGCCATTAGCCCTCCGAACTCTTTACCGACCCCATTCAATACCAGTAGTTCTGGCCTTGAGTCATCGTAAATTACTGGCATTATGGGATCATCATAGATTTCATCTGGTTTGTTAAATGTTACGAGTTTGGGGAATTTCCTGCGAACTATACCCGTTATGCCGTCCGGCAAACCGATAACTGCGACTATTAGAATAGAACCATATAGGACCATTCTGTATTTATCTATAGAAGAAAGGTATTCAGGACCAATAGTTAACAATATGGTACCAATGATGGGGCCGGCAATTGTTGCCTGACCGCCCACAATAATGGTCAACAAGAAAAATACCGATAAATTAAATATGAAAGTATCCGGACTGATGTATGTACTATAAAATGCATACAGACCGCCCGCCAAACCTGCCAATATTGCACTTAGTACAAAAGCAAGCAGTTTATATTTCATGATGCTAATGCCCATGCACGAAGCAGCCGTCTCATTGTCCCTTATAGCAGAAAAAGCATTGCCATATGGACTATAAATAATATTTTTAGTAACTAAAATTACAATCAGGCATATTGCCAACAATATATAAAAAAACATAGTCTCATCCATCGGAACACCAAATATCTTAGTGCCAGGCAGGTAGATCCCCCCCGGTCCCCCAGTCAAATCTGTCCATTCAATCAGGAGTTTCTCAACAATAACTCCAAAACCGATTGTGATTAAAGCTAAATAGTGACCGGACACTCTAAGAGTAGGCAGCCCTAATAACAGACCAAAAATTCCAGCTACTGCCATTGATGCGAGGAGACATAGCCAGAAAGGCCACCCCAAATTAACCGCCAAAATTCCGCTGGTATAGGCCCCTATGCCATATAAACCAGCCTGACCCAATGATACTTGCCCTGTATAACCCGAAACGATATTCAAGCCGGTTGTTAAAACCAAATATATTAAAGACAGACTTAATAAACGAAGATAATATGGCCCGGTAGCTGGAGCAAAACAGTATGCAGCCAGGACAACAGCGGTAAATATCCACACTATCGTTTGTCCACGATTACATTTTTGTTTCATAGGCCACACCAAAAATCCCTCCCGGCTTAATACTTATAACAAGAATCATAATTAGAAAAGCTATTGCATCCCTATAACCCGGGGTAATATATAGCATGGAAATTGATTCCAGCACCCCCAATACTAACCCTCCTACAAAAGCACCTTTACTGCTGCCTATTCCCCCAATAATTGCTGCACCAAATCCTTTTAAACCAATAGTGGAAGCCATTTCAGGCCCTGCAAATGTTATTGGAGCGATCATATTACCTGCGATTGCTGCTACTGCACCGCTCATAACAAAACAAATGAGGACTACTTTTTCCGCACTAATACCCATCAATTTAGTAGTATTGTGACTATGCGAAGTGGCTCGTATAGCGCTTCCCAAGATTGTTCTGTCAAAAACAAGCATAAAGAATAAGGCAATAGCCAACGTTACAACCAATATCCATATGTCATGCGGCAATATTTTTATACCAAGAACGGATATTAAACTTCCCCCTCCAATGGACGGAAATGCTTGCGGCTGTGTACCCCAGACAAGCTGGGCAATATTCTTAAATATTATACCTGCACCAAGGGTTGTCATCAGCCACCCCAACGAGCTTTTTAGCCGGTCTCCAAATGGTTTGATCGTAGTGTAATAAAGCAGTAAGGCAACTAGTCCCACCAGTATGCATGCTAAAAACAACCCAGGTATGATGGGGACTCCGCCGTTAACTATGATAACTAGGCTGAACATTGCCCCGAGCATAACCAATTCGGCATGCGCAAAATTGATTATTCCGGTAGTAGAGTAAATAATATTAATGGCTAGGGCTAGAAGGGCATAAATACATCCCATAACCATTCCACTTTCAATGGCCTCCAGCAAAGTTAAATCACGTCCTTTCTATTAATTTATAGATAACTCGCACGGGGGACCAGATATATCAGGGTGGTAGTTTTCTAGACAACCACCCTGATCTTTTCTACTATTTAACCTGTTCGAAACAGCCATATTGTATCTTAGTAACATAGCACGCTTTAATATTCTGCCAGGTAGTCCCTTCATGTTTATCCGGTGCATAACTGATTTTTGCATATGCTCCTTCGAAGTCCTTTATTGATTCAATTCCTGCTTTAATCTTATCCGAATCCAAACTTCCGGCGTTTTCTATTCCTTTTTTAAGTAAGTAGGCACAATCATAGTAGGATAACGCGGTTCCAAATATCAGTTGATTAAGAATGTCTTGCCCATATTTTGATTGGAATTTTTTGGCCAATTGCATGGTTTTTTCAGGTGGTTGGCCTCCAGCCGGATAGCTTGCGTACTCAGGAGAATTACATATCACACCTTCGGCAGCACTGCCTGCCAATTCCCGAAAAGCACCTTGACCAACACATGTATATCCATGTACACATAGTTTTGGAGGGGCATAATCTATTTGGACCAATGATTTCATAATGCGAGCACCGTCAACAGCTAGAGTGAAAAAGAGAGCACAATCCGCTTGCGAACTCTTAATCTTTTGAGCTACTTGCAACATATCAACGTCACCGGAATTGTAGGTACAATCTGCAACTGGTGTTACTCCCAATTCTTTGAAGCATTCCTCCATGTCTGCTTTGGCTCCAACTCCCAGTGCCGATGTATCGTGCACCATTACAATCTTTTTATATCCCGCTGCCACAGCCCGTCTAACCATAAATATGGCTTGGTCTCTATCAGGAAAATGAGTGCGGAAGGAATATGGATATTTTTGTATATCAATTAGGACGGTGCCGGTACATCCTCCATTCATTTGAATTATTTTGTTTTCATTTAAATACGGCTGTATGGCTTTAGCGCAAGTAGTATTTGTTGGTCCGATAAATGCATCTATCTTTTCCTTTGTAACCAGTTCTCTAGTAAGATTCAACGACTTAGTGGGATCAGCTTCATCATCGAGAAAGATGGCTCGAACTTTCATACCATTGATTCCGCCATTTTGATTGATTTCTTCAATGGCAGTCTCAACCCCGGTTTTTAGATTTAATCCTAATTGAGCCGAGGGTCCTGTCATAGCACCAACACATCCAATTACCACTTCGTCTTTTGATGATGCCGTGTTTGCTGCTTGTTTATTTGACTGTCCGCATCCTGTCATGGTAAAGCTCATTGTCAGCAGCAATAGTAAACTTAACATCTTGTACACACGATTGTTCCTCGTCACAGTTTTTACCTCCTCATTATTAGAGTCACTCCCCAATTGATCTGAAGTCCGTCACCTCCTTTAAAAAGCTGCTTTCGTGATACTGCTTGGGACTGAAAAATTAGTTTGAGGAATACTCTACAATTATTCTTAATAGCTATTGCAAATTTCATGCCGACTCATTATTTGATATGACTTCAGTTTGCTTGTTTAACTTCTGGAAAATACTTAAATGTCCAATAATTCCAGGAATAAAAATAATGAACTGCTATGAAGAACTCCTTTCTTGGTTGCACGTATCACCAATACGGTTCATTTCATTTTTCGACATATTATTTATAAATATATTTAAAAAAATAGCTGTTGAATAGCATTCTATCAACAGCTTGACCTAAAAGGCGTTTTATGTCGTTTATTATCGACACAATCATGTAGTTATTTTGCTACATGTCGCAATAATGAGACGTCCGCATAAATAATTCAATTACAAATTGATAATATCAAATTTTATTGATTAGCAGATAAACAATATTTAATGATTCTAATTAATTTTCTTACGATCCTGGCTATGTTTTAACTTTCTATAAATTACAGATCTATGAATACCGAGTTGTTTGGCTGCCTGCGCTATGCACCCGTTACAATCATCCAGAACTTTATTTATATATATAGACTCAACCTCTTGTATTATTTCTTTTAAATTGCCAGTTTCTGGTATTACTAAGCTCCTCTGGGCATCGTAATTATCATGATCATTATTACTCGATACATTATCTTCTTTGCTATTTTCCTGATGGAACACCCAACTTATTGTAATCTCCTCTTGGTTTGAGGTAATAACTGCACGCTCCACCACGTTTCTGAGCTCCCGCACATTACCTGGCCACTTATAATCACATAACGTTTTAATCGTACCACTTCCGAAAAATCTATGATAACCATATTTCAAATTGTTTTCTTTTAAAAACATTTGAGCCAACTCTCGGATATCATCTGGACGATATCGCAAAGGTGGTATATATATTGGGATGACATTAAGACGATAGTATAGATCTTCTCTAAAACAATTCTTACTTACTAGATTGGCCAGGTCTTTGTTGGTAGCTCCTATTATACGGAGATCCAATTTAATAAGTTTGGTTCCCCCAATTCTACGAACTTCGCGGGTCTCTAAAACTCTTAAAAGCTTGGACTGTAGGGCAACCGGCATCTCGGCAATTTCATCGAGAAAAATAGTGCCATGATTAGATAACTCAAACATGCCCGGTTTTCCTTTAGAACTTGCACCGGTAAACGCGCCTTTTTCATAACCAAAAAATTCTGATTCAAGCAACGACTCAGGTATGGCTGCACAATTTACGCTGATGAACGCCCTTTCAGCCCGTTCACTTTGGCGATGAATATACTGTGCTATTACTTCTTTCCCCGTTCCCGATTCACCATAAATCATTATCGTGCTGTCAGTCGACGCTATTTTGTCAACCTCATTGAGTATCTTTTTCATTTCAGGGCTGGCAGCTACCACTAACTCAGTGTCCTTCTGCCGTTCGCGAAGGTATTCTATTTCCGATTTATATAAGTGGTTGATCTCCATTTGTTTGTTGAGTTTGGAAATCACCTCCTCAAATAACTCTTTATCCCGGCTATTGGTAATAACCATACTGATATTACCTTTTTCATCAAATAACGGCGTACTATCAGCTATATTTGCCAAGCCATTTATTGATTTAACCACGCCCATAACATGATTGCGATTTATAATTGCTTCCCATGCAGTAGAACGGTCATACTGTCCCGTATCCACCAGTTCCTTTACATTGCTTCCAATCAATACTTCTAATGGTATATTCAAATGATGGGATGCCGCTGGATTTGCCATTATGACCTTTCCTTCCCCATCTGTAACAAATACTGAATAAGCCATGTTAAAAAGAATTCCTTCTAATAGCTTATAGTATTCCCTATCCTTTAGGTAGCTCATTTTGTCCATATAGTCTATCCCCACTTTTTATTACTTCTTTATTATTAAGATTATATCAGTATCATTTCTGTTTTTGCACTCTTCAGAGTATCACATCAAATAAAGTTACCCCATTTTCTTGGTTTTATTGATTGGCATGATTTTTGCGTATTGAAATCATTAGTTCTTTAAACATCGCACAATTAGTGAATCAAAGAAAGGGTTGATTTTAATTGAAATGGCGGGATATCTATAAATCAAAGTTGGTTGCTCCAGAAGAAGCAGTAAAGGTTATTAAGTCAGGTGACACTGTGGTACCTGGACATGCCGCCAGTGAATCCGAGTTATTGGTTAATGCAATGGTAGCCAGATATAGAGAACTAGATAATGTTCGTATTGTGCAGGGTGTACCCTTAGGAAGTTCTCCTTATTGCTTGCCAGAAATGCAGGGGCACTTTTTCTTAAATTCTATGTTTCTCGGTACTACTACACGGGAATGTCAGTGGGAAAATCGCGGTGATTTTTTACCTCTTAACTTTCATGAATTCCCCCGCGCTTTCCGTGACGGCTTTATTCCGGTAGATGTCTTCTTAACTATGGTTTCGCCGCCTAATAAGTCCGGCTTTTGCTCACTAGGGGTATCAGTTGATCATTCAAAGCAACTAGTGAAAAGTGCCAAAACAGTTATAGCTGAAATAAACCCTAACATGCCTACGACCTACGGTGATTCTTTCGTGAATATATCCGATTTTGATTATATTGTTGAAGGATCCGAACCTTTGCTTGAATTACAAAGATTTGGTGAAAAGGACGATATTACCGATGCTATTGGCAGGAACATAGCCTCATTAATCAAGGACGGTGATACCCTCCAGATGGGCACGGGAACCGTGCCTGATGCTTTACTTCAATATCTGAAAGCGAAAAACGATCTGGGTATTCATACCGAAATGTTCTCAGATGGTTTGATTGAACTAATTGAATGTGGAGTAATCAATAATAGGAAAAAGAACTTCTGCCCAGGTAAAATAGTGGTTACCTTTGTGGAGGGAACTGCAAAAGTCTATGATTATGTCAATGAAAACCCCATTTTTTCTTTTCAACCAGTTGATTTTGTCAATGATCCCCGTGTGATATCCCGTAATGACAATCAAGTTTCAATAAACCAGGCTCTGGAAGTGGATTTACTCGGTCAAGTCTGTGCCGAGTCCGTTGGCATCAAGCAATATAGCGGTATTGGTGGGCAGCTTGATTTTATCAGGGGATCAGCAGCTTCCCGAAATGGCAGACCTATAATTGTATTACCTTCTACTGCCAAGGGTGGTACGATTTCACGAATTTCATGCCAGTTTAAAAAAGGCACCCCTATCAGTGATACACGATACGATGTTCACTATGTGGTAACTGAATATGGGATCGCAAATTTATATTGTAAAACTAATAAAGAAAGGGCCCGGGCTCTGATTGAAATTGCTCATCCCAATTTCAGGTCTGAACTAAAAAAACAGTATAGAGAAACCTTTGGCATAATTTTATAAAATTGTTCCCCTCCTTTTCCATATATAAATCCCCCCTATGATTTTAATTTTAATCCTAGGGGGGATCCTAATTTTTCACGATTGAGTATCCGCAGATGGAACTTTCCTTCCCTTAGTTTGCTGCTACAGTTAAGGGTCTCAGCCATCCTACTCAGTTCAGACTGGCTTCATAGTATAACCTGCACATAATGATCTATCTTGCCATTGATTTTAAATATGAGGCTCTCTTTCAATTATTATGGCCGTTCCCATACCTCCACCGGCACACAAAGTAGCCAAACCATATCTTAATTTTTGGCGCTTCATTTCATATAAAAGGGTGGTTATAATTCGGGTGCCTGTACAGCCTACGGGATGACCTAATGATATACCGCTTCCGTTGACATTGGTAATTGCCCGGTTCAATCCCAATCCCTTTTCACAAGCCAGATACTGGGCAGCAAAGGCTTCATTAACCTCAATCAGTTCTATGTTATCCCTAGTAAGACCGGCTTTTTTCAGAGCCATCTGACTCGATGGCACCGGACCAATGCCCATTATCTCAGGATTAACACCAGCCGTCGCGGTAGATACTATTCTAGCCATAATCGGAACCCCCAATTCTTTGGCTTTATTGGCTGACATTAATATTAGGCCAGAAGACCCATCATTAATTCCGGACGCATTGGCAGCAGTGACGGTTCCTCCATCTTTATAAGCGGGTTTCATTTTCGCCAGTTCCTCCATGCTGATGTCCCTCCGGGGGCGTTCGTCAGTGTCGAAAATACGTACCGGCTTCTTTTTTTCTTTAACCTCTAGAGGAATTATTTCCTCTTTAAACTTACCTTCATCTATCGCCTTGATGGCTCGTTTATGACTGATAAACGCCAACTCATCCTGTTCTTCCCGGCTAATATCAAACATGGCGGCTACATTTTCAGCCGTAATACCCATAGCCGGACCTATTCCGGTATTGTTTAGAGAATCCCACATGGAGTCTCTTACCTCAGTATGCCCAAGTCTAGTGCCCCAGCGCATCTTTTCCACAGTATAGGAAGCATTGCTCATACTGTCAGTGCCCCCCACCATAATTACCTCAGCATCACCACACTTTATCTGGTAATACCCCATCTGGGCTGCTGACATGGAAGAAGTACAATTGCGATGAAGAGTAATTCCTGGAACCGAAGTAGGTAGGCCCGCCTTAATGGCGGCCACTCGGCCCAAATTATTCTCCAGATAGGTTTTCTGATAGTTGCAGCCCCAAATAACATCTTCAATTAATTTGGCATCAATACCAGCTCTTTTTACCAGATTTTGCATTACCGGTATGGTAATATCTACCGCTTCAAAAGTTTTAAGACTACCACCTAGGCTTCCTATGGCCGTTCTACAGGCCGCTACTATTACAACATCATTCATAGATAATAACCTCCTATATATTTTAAGAATTTAAAAATATCTCCACTATTTAAAGATTTTATCGATTATCGAAGAACAGAGTCTGAATATAATACTAATATGAGTACCAGAACTACTATACCCAATCCACGTCAGGATTTTCTCTGATTCCACAGAGTTTCTCAGCCAGCTCTCTGTAGTACTCTAGATTCTCGCCCCGTTGAATCATTATCCTTTGGGCTTGTGGAGACCCTGCGCCGTGCATTGATTCTGTGAGATAGCCAACGGCCGCACAACCCATGGTCAAGTTCTCAATGAACCTCAGCATACGTTGCCGGTGTTCGGTTGGAACTTCACTTCGGGGCGCCATATATTTTGTTAACAGCGGACCAACCTCCGGGTTTTTAAAATCCTGCGAACTAGGCATGGTAACCAGCAACCCCCCGGCCAGGTCTTGTGCAATCCTGGCCATTTCATAAGGGAATCTGGTCACGTTTTGTTTACAAACGTTCGCCAGAAGTATATTTATCATATAGTTACCGGCTGCTGTCTTGGTTCCCTCCGCTGAGCAGGCAATTCCACACGCATAAAGAGTTTCATTCAAATGACACATCTCGATAATCTTGTCTTTTACGTGCGATGCTTGGGAAGCTCCCTGATAATCTGTAATAGCCTTGGCAGCACCAATCAGGGTATCACCAACCCCGACTTTACATCCGCCGTAACTTTGCCGATGATAGCCGGCAAATCTTTCTACCAGCATTCCTGAAAATTCAGTTTCACCACACATAAATACATTATCCCAGGGTACAAATACATCATTAAATATGGTAGTTACTTCCTGACCCCCAAAATACTTATTGCCCGGATCAATATCTCCGTCTTCAAGTTTTCTGGTATCACTTGATTGTCTGCCGTATACATAAACCATCCCTTCAGCATCAATAGGCACAGCAAAACTTACCGCGTAATCAGTGTCTTCAGGTTTTAACGCATTGTTAGGCATTACTAAAATCCAGTGGGAGTTTACCATACCGGTTTGATGCAGCTTGCATCCTCTAACCACAATACCATCATCACGTTTATCTACAATATGAACATACATATCGGGGTCTTCCTGTTGTCCCGGAGTTTTAGACCTATCGCCTCTGGCATCTGTCATTGCTCCATCTACACAAAAATCATTATCCTGCACGTATTCAGCAAACTTTTTAAACCGTTCATTATAATTGGTACCTTTAGCCAGGTCAATTTCATAAGTCGTATTAAAAACCGAATTAAATGCATCCATGCCTACACATCTCTGGAAACAGCAACCGGTCTTTTGTCCCAACAGCCTCTGCATTTTTACCTTTTTTACCAGGTCTGCCTGACTTTGATGAAGGTGGGTAAACCGGTTAATCTTGCGCCCGGTTAAACTGGAAGTCGTAGTCATCAACTCTTCATAGTCCGGATCAAGAGCCAATTTATAGGTCATGGCCATAGCATTCAGCGAAGGTCTTATTATCGGGTTATCTACCCGATTGTCAACCTTTTTACCAAACATATAAAGGTTAATCTTCAACTCTCTCATATCATCTAAATATTCCCGGGGGGTTTTTAATGCCATTTAATTCACCTCTCCTATTACAAAAACCTTTGTACATTCTTGATTATTAATTCTCTCCGGTAGAATAATCGCCTCCTTTTTGCTTCCTACTGATTGTTCAATTCATTGGAATTAGAACATTTATTAAACTTAGACTTACACTCCTTTGAAAACCGCTTTTCTCTTCTCAAGGAAAGCGCCCATACCTTCCTTTTGATCTTGTGTAGCAAAACACAATCCGAACAAACCGGCTTCTAATGCAACTGCTGTATTAATATCAGTTTGTAAACCTTGATTGATTTGCATTTTTGAATAGCGCACAGCTATCGGTGCATTCGCAGCAATTTGTAATGCCATCTTAAGTGCTTCTTCCATCAATGTCTCATGCGGATATACTTCATCTACCAAACCAATGCGATATGCTTCAACTGCTACAATCCTCTGGGCGGTAAAGATTAATTGTTTGGCTTTGCCTTCACCGACTAACCTCGCTAATCTTTGTGTACCTCCAAAACCAGGTGTTATGCCAAGACTGACCTCTGGAAGCCCAAATTGGGCTTTTTCAGAAGCCAACCGTATGTCGCATGCCATCGCTAGTTCGCACCCTCCACCTAAAGCGTAACCATTAACCGCGGCAATAATTGGTTTCTCTGCAATTTCAATTAAACGCAATACCTCTTGTCCGCAGAGTCCCCATTGCCTACCCGCTTCTGGATTAAGTCGATACTGAGCTTCTATGTCAGCACCTGCAACGAAAGCCTTATCCCCAAAACCCGTTATTATCATTACTTTAACGTTTTCGTTTTCAATAAATTTGCCAATTGCATATTTTATTTCATTTAATCCTTCCAGGTTCAGAGCATTCATTACTTTGGGTCGATTAATGTAAAGAATTCTTACTACATCATGATCTTCTACAAATAGGTTCTTATACAGTATGTTCACCACCTTCCGTTGACGTATAGTTGCGTTCAAGTATTATTTATTGCAATTTTCATGCCACCTATATTTTTGTCTCAAAACTTGAAAGAGCTTGTTCATAAAAGTGAATTGATTTCCATATAACAGGTCTAATCCACTTCTTACATCAATTGAATCCGAAATAGGCTGGGGAATTAACAATGATATCTAGTGGGTGAGGAGTCGTTTATGCTTACGTTGGTTAACTTGCAGGATAGTATTAAACAAGCTGTTGCTCTCATGAAGGCCAATGGTGGTTGGTCTATTAAACAATTTAAGCCCCTGCGTCGGACAATTTCCAAACTCAGGGGCGAAGTGTTTATTCTAGTATTTATTTCTTAATCCAACAGATAAAACCCAGTCAATACAACCATAAATATACCCAAGATAGTTCTTATGATGTAAGATTCCAGTTTACAGGCTTAGTTCTTATCGGTTGAAACATTTCTGGTTTGGACTGCTGTAATTTTTCCTTCCGCAGTGTTTTTCGTTTTCTCGAAAGTAGACCTTGTTTGGCCCCAGAACTTTTAAGCCGCGGCGGCCTGCTTCCTCCTTGTCTCTTACATGCTGCTCCCCAATAGGTCTGACAAAATCCTAAATGACCGCAGACTAGACATTTCTCATCATTATTAAAACCTTCATTGATCATGTCGATTCCCCCTATTTTAACCCCAAAGATCTTAGGGTTTGTATTTACATGAATTTATTAGCAATAATCATGCCATCCCAAGAACTACTGAAAATAGTGGCTCTTATCACCTCGCAGCATTAAATTGCGAAATTTCTAGATTCATTCAGTAAACAGCCAAATCACAAATAGTGATTCGATAAAAAAGGGGGAGAGGCACTATGTCAACTATACCGGAATATATTGCCTGTCATATAAGCCTCGCCACAATCTTGTAACACTGAGTCAGCAGATAGCGAGATTTAATCTTCGGGCTCCTCGGATTATCATTGTATATGCAAGAATTACCAACATAAACCGTATAATCAGTTAAGCAAAACCTGTTCAGGAGCTTGGATTTAAATGATAAAGGAGAATTGAAGAAATGCTGGAATTGAGAGGCCTGGCCAGATTCACCAAACCGAGGTACATAATTACCGTATTGCTGCTGATTGTTTTTACCTTCGCGGTATTAATATCTAGTGGCTGCGGTTCCATGACGTCGAGGAATACTCTGGATTCAGAGAGCAGCACCAGCGAAATATCCAATGGTTCAGCCTCTGTACCCCAAACTCAGCTGGCAGACAACGCATCGGATGTAAGCTTTCAGGAACGTAAGACTATGCAGAAAGCTGATCTGAACCTGCGGGTCCAGGATGTAGTGGCCTCGGTGGATCAGATTATTGCCCTGTGCAGTGAGAACGGAGGCTATACAGTCAGCAGCCGTGTCTACCGGCAGGATGAAATTGTATCGGGCAAACTGGCCATCAAAGTACCCCAGACTAATCTGCTCTCCGTAATCAATTCGATTTCAGCTCTTGGTGAAGTGAATGACAAAACGATAACCGCTCAGGATGTCACCGAAGAGTACTACGATTCCCAAGCCCGCTTGAAAGTGCTGAAAGCCAAAGAAGAGCGCCTGCTTGGCTTGATGGATGAGGCGACCAATATCACCGAAATTATCAGCGTCGAGAATGAGCTCACCAAAACCCGCAGTGAAATCGAAGTCTTGACTGGACGCCTCCAATACCTGACCAATGCCACCGAATACAGTCAAATCAATATAACTCTGGCACAGGGTTTGCCCGGCACCGTAAAAGCCCCGCAGGGAACTCTGGGGAAAGCCTGGCAAGGGTTAGTGGGCAGCCTCAATGGGGTAGTCACTTTCGCCAGTGGCACAGTGGTATTCTTTTTTTCAGCCTTACCCTGGCTGGTAGTCTTGGTTCTATTGTTCTTCTTGGGGCGCTATGGCTACAAAAAAATAAGGGTTCGCAAGCCCAAACAATGATAAATAGATATTGAGTTATTTAATTTCGCACGTAACTTTTGCAAAGCATCTACTGTTAGAGATCGTCCTAAATGCATTGCCTCTTTCAGGGAGTAGTATAATTATCAATGACCGTTCTCGCTCAAAATATCTACTTAATGTGTTTATCCGAAATGCTAACCCGCATAAATCACCCCCGAATCAGCCAAATTAAGAAAAAGTGATGGGGGCGATTTTATGGAATTGGACAAAAATGAACATAGCATATTGGGGTTCTTCCCTTCCATTGCCGAGGCAAGGAAAGCTGAAGAGGCATTGAAGAAGGCGAAGCTGGTGCCCAGTGAAGATTCGATCCAGGTTGATCAAGTATCGCGTTTTGGCATCGTAAATGACAGCAAGTATAATAATCCTCTCAACAGTGCGCTTACATTACATGGGCCGACTATGTATTCTAATAGTTCGGGAATTGGTGACGGGCCTAATCCATTGCTGGCTGCCAATGATACTGAAGCTGGCCGGGGAATTAACAACGACAATCTGGCCGGTGAGGAGTCATTCATGCTTACACTGGTAACCTCCAAAAATAATATTGAACAGGCGGTGGCTCTTATGAAGGCCGCTGGCGGGAGAGTTTAGGAAGATTATAGACGCTGACAAGGCGGACTTTAATGACTTACGCTGCTTTAAATTTATTAACCACCCATAAAAAAATCTTACAGTAATCTCATACTAAATGAGTGAAGGATCTTATCCCCGAATATGATATTCTCCGAAGGAGATCCTTCGTTGCACTCAGGATGACACAAAAGTCATTTTCTTACAAAATAGAAGACAACATGTAAAAAAATCAAGCCCCTGAGTCGGTTAATTGAACAAACTCAGGGGCACAGTATTTTTCTAGTGCTTATTCCTTTACCTAATCGGAGTCTCCGCCGAGCAGGCCTCCCAGTATGCTGCCACCCAATACAGCTCCACCTATACCACCAAGACCGCCCAGACCCCTTTGTTCCTCTCTATTACTGCCATACCTGGATGCAGCCACGATTCGGTCAGCCAGGCGTGAGAGCGGCAGGCTCTGGATGTATACCAGACCTGGCCCGGTAAGTGTGGCTAAGAAAAGTCCTTCTCCACCGAACAGAGCATTCTTGAACCCACCCACGAACTGAATATCGTAGTCAACGGAAGGTGCAAAAGCAGCCAGACAACCTGTATCAACCCGCAGGGTCTCGCCGGCGGCCAGGTGCTTTTCTATCAGGGTTCCACCGGCATGAACAAAGGCCAAGCCATCACCGGTCAGCCGCTGTAATATGAAGCCTTCGCCGCCAAATAAGCCTGCGCCGATTTTTTTGGTGAAGGCTACTTCGATTTCAACTCCCCGGGCCGCACACAGGAAAGAATCTTTCTGGCATATGAAGCTGCCGCCTAACGAAGGCAGATCCAGGGGTATTATTTTGCCCGGATAAGGTGCGCCAAAGGCCAATCTGCTTATATTCTTGGAGTTATTAATAAAGGTGGTAATGAAAAAGCTCTCTCCGGTAATGGCACGTTTGAATCCCTTGAATAATCCTCCGCCGGTTGAGGTTTGCATTTCGATCCCCTGCTCCATGTACGTCATGGCTCCGGCTTCCGCCCTTACTCCCTCGCTGGGATCCAGTTCGATTTCGACGAGCTGCATATCATCCCCAAAAATCTTATATTCGATTATATCACTCACGTTATCCCCTCCTCCAATATAATTTCTCAGTTTGGTCACTCTTTCCGCTATAGGAACTTGCGCACCAACGCACAGATATAGTAAGTATGCAGAGCTCCACGACCCGATTCATTTATTAGTTCTCTAGTCATTTGTCCAAATCCTTGTTTTTTTACCTTTTTATCGGAAAAATACATGGCCAGCAGACCTTCTATTACGGTTCTTGCAAAACTAGGATCGGGCAATTGGCTGGCCTGGTTGTGGGCTTCCCTGATGAAGGTTTTAAAACGCCGGGTCATTAGAGCCTGATCAGGGTAATAGAAGGTAAAGTTTAGATCACCGCCTATTCTATCTTCTTCCTGATCTATGAAATAATCGAGTAATATATGGAGACCGCATATCCAGGGAAAATAGGTATGCAGTGTAATTCGGACTTCCGCGGGGTCAACCTCATCCCGCGCAGCCAGTCCGAACAGAGCAAATAGTGCCAGAGTAGAGCCGGTGGCAGCTGCATATTCATTCCATTGCACCCGCGGGTGCCCAGCGACATTGGCCGTGGCCCATTCTATTAAGGTCTTTTCCCGTACTTCCCAAGCGATATGTTTTTTGACCTGGAGGTCTATGTACAACTCGGCTAAAGCAATTACTTCGTCATAAACCAGGTGGTAGGAAGGCAGCTGCTTAAGACTTTGGCGGCATTCATCCACCATTTTATCGATATAACCGCCGTCGTTTTGATATGGATAAGTCCGGTAATAGGGATGCTTTTCACCATGCGGTGTCAGGGCATCTAGGAGTGACGCATGAAGTTCGCGGAAGGCCTGACCATCAAGACACTCCGCGCGGTCGCAGAGGTTGTCCAGATAATCGCACAGGGTCTGATAAGCAACAATGAGTCTTAACAGCAAGTCTTCTCTTTCGGGATAAGGAACGGCAAATACAGCCCCACCCTGGCAGTGAAAATCTTTGCCGGCAATACTGTTCAATGCCTGCACCCGCAGTTCTTCGTCCCCACAGAGCTCGGCTTCTTTTTTCCATTGGGTCAAGAGTCTTTGTACCCGGGGCAGAGTATGGTGAATAAAATGGAAAAGGAGTTGCACCTGGGATAGGCCGGTATTCTGCTGATATGCCCGTTCGGCGCGCCTGCCTTCTAAATCGGCCAGCTGGGTATCCATCACTGGGCAACCCCTTTCGAAACCTGCTCTCCATATGGGCTTAGTTTCTGATAGTAGGTTTCTAGGATATAGGCGGCCATAAACTCTAGTTCTTTTATCGCCGGGCTGGCGGGCAGTGCGTCCAGATAAGCCAAACCCCGGGCAATAAACTGACGGGCAGTCTGTAATGAGAAGGTAATTGCCTGACAGTTAATCAATGCTTCGATTACCTGCGGCATGTGCCCCTCAGTCAATAAACCACTTTCCAGCAGGGTTCGCAGCCAAATGCCGTATTTAGTGCTTCGCAATGCATGAATGACCGGCAAAGTTATATTTCCTTCCAGAAGATCTGTCCCTACTGGTTTTCCCAATAATTCGCTGTCTGACATAAAATCGAGCAGATCGTCAATTATCTGGTAGGCATAGCCCAGACAGAGCCCAAATTGTTCAAGGTTATAGACAGACTCGGCGGGCATGGCGGCAGCCAAGGCCCCGACTTTACAGCTGGATGCAAAAAGGCAGGCGGTTTTGCCATAGGTTTTCTCCAGATACTGTTCCTCAGTGATATTGAGGTCGCAGGCCAGGGCCATCTGTTTTATCTCGCCCGTACACATGATGCGAATGGTCGTAGTCACATTCTCCATAATATCCTGCATGCCGTGCTTGTTAATCAGATTAAAGGCGGTGGCAAATAGATAGTCACCGGTTAAAACGCTGGTATGGTTTCCCCAGCGTTTATTTATACTTTCTTTTCCCCGCCTGATAACAGCACGGTCTATGACATCATCGTGGACCAAAGACGCCATATGGATCAGTTCAACCGCCACTGCCGCATCCCTGACCATTACCTGATCATGCGGCGCCATAGAAGCCGCCAGATATACCATGCGTGGTCTTATCATCTTGCCGCTATTCTCAGTCAGGTATTTAATGATGTTGTCTATTTCATGATTATCAGTCAGCAGAACTTCCTGCATGCGAATGCGGATCAGGTCAGCAGGAAACGCAGGATAAAGTGTAAGTGTATTTGTATCCGAGTTCACAGCTATCTCCCCTTTATGGTACATATTGTTAATAGCTTCCCCACTCAGAAATAATCTATACTTTTAACCTGCGTTAATATTGCGTTTTACCTGTTCATGCGCGATATTTTCAATGCTATCATCCAAGGTACGGTTCAATGTTTCACCCCGGCGGTCAGTCATGGCCCGGATGAATAAGTCAGCTAAAACTGGATTCTTGGGCAGCAAAGGACCATGAAGGTAGGTGCCGATCAGATTCTTAAAATGCATGCCTTCAATTTTATCCTCACCGTTGTTGCCGTGCCCTTTGATTACTCGGCCCAGTCCGGGCAGGGTGTCATCATCAAAATAGGTACGCCCGCCATGATTCTCAAAACCAACCACCGTAGTTTTCTCCCCATTAATTTCACTCTCCAGCAGTATGTTGCCGATCAAACGCCCTGGTTGGCTAACTGTGTAAAAGGGGAAAAATCCAAGTCCGTCCAGCATCTGCCCATCCTGTGATTTGTAGTAGGAGCCGAGTAATTGATAGGCGCCGCATACACAGAGCATAGGCAAACCCTGGTTTATTTGTTCCATCAGCTGATCCGACTTTCGAATCAGGTCATGGTAAACCAGACCCTGCTCCCGATCGGAACCCCCGCCCATAAACAACATATCAATTTGATTGAAATCCAGTTTGTCATGCAAATGAATACTTATTATCTCACAGTTAAGCCCATACCATTCCATGCGCTTTTGCAGGCAAATAAGGTTACCCCGGTCACCATAGAGATTCATTAAGTCGGGATACATATGGGCTATAGTATACTTCTTCACTGTTTCACCACCTTGGTCAAACTCAACTGTCATCCTGAGCGTCAGCGAAACTACCTTAATAGTGCCGCTTGCGGCACATATGTAGTCCCCGCAGGGGGATCTTATCCCCGGCTGCGAGTAGACAGATTCTTCACTTCGTTCAGAATGACAGTAACGACTTAGTTCAGAAAGACATATTCTTAAAATGACTTCTCAGGTATTCTTTCCCTTCCCTGATCTGGAGCAGGATATTTTTTCTGCATTTTAACCAGTATCTTGCGGCTGGCAAACAGGGCCGTATATGTGCAGAGGATATAACTAACCTCACTATCCAGATTTATGGCTTGCCCGATGCCTGCCTGCAAATTAGGCTGGATCATAATTTTTTCCGGATTAAGGCCGGAGTATTTGATCCGCACGGCCATATCTCCGCTGCGCTGTCCTGAACATATCACTCGGTTAATCCGGTTTTCTTCCCCGGTAATTACTTCAACCTCAGCATCCCATATCCAGCTTATGTCCCGTCCGTCAGCAGCGTTGTCGTTAAGGGCCATGAACAGGTTCTTAGGGGAGGAGTCCTGGGCCAACATGCAGAGGCTCTGGTTGAGGCCGGTAGGATTTTTAACTAGTATCAGCACCACCCTTTTGCCGCTAATAGTAAAGGTCTCCATGCGGCCGGCTTCAGGTTGAAAGCCTGCTATTGCCCTTTGAATCACATCCGCTTCAATTCCAGCCAACGATGCCAGAGCAGCCGTCGCTAAGATATTGTAGGCATTATAGAAGCCTTGATAGGGGCTTTCTATTACCATGTCATTTACCTTTAGGTGAATTTGGGGAGTCATCTTTAAATCACTGCCGATAAAATCCGGCCCGGGATTATGATTGTGGCATTGGGGGCAATGAAAAACACCCAGCTGGGCATAATGGAATCTTGAATATTCCAGCTCATGACCACAGATCACGCAATAGCGTCCCTCCCGGCTTTCAGAACCCACAAAAGTGTCGTATTCAGTATCTCCAAACCCATAATACCAGCTATGCCGACCAGTCTCCGGAGAAAAATGTGATTGCAGCGGATCATCGGCATTTAATATCAGTTCCACATCCGATTTCTTCACGGCTTCCTTGATTAAATTAATGGTGTAATCTAACTCACCATACCTGTCCAACTGGTCGCGAAAGAAGTTGGTAATCAATATAAATCGTGGTTTTAGAATAGTTAACAGGTGGGGTACATTGGCCTCATCAGTTTCCAGGAGAGCATAATCAGAAGGCCGGGTACCGGTAAAGTTGGTCCGACCAATAAATGCGGTAGTAATTCCGGCTAACATGTTGGCTCCGGCTTGATTGTGGACATAACTGCTGCCCTGTTCTCTAATAATGGCTGCTATCATATTGGTGGTAGTCGTTTTACCATTAGTACCGGTAATGATAAATGTATCTCTATATGTATTGTTCCCTAGTTCCTTAAGTAAAGGAGGATATATCCTGCTAGCCATTTTACCTGGCAATGTACTGCCCTGGTGGCCAGCTATCCGGCTGAGACTGCTAATTACCTTACCCACCACTATAGCCGCTATTTTACGTAAATTAAACATAGTTTTAATTACCTTTATTGAAAATTATAATTCTATCCAGGAATTTTGCCCAATCGCATTAGGAGAACGATACGAGTTGCCTGTCACCAAGTCCTGATATACTTTTTCTAATTTAAGCGCCATATTGTGGCAGGAGAGTTTCTCGGCCTTTTTTCGGGCATTGACTTGAAGAGTACGATACAGCTTTTTATCATTTAATATCCGGCAGACTGCCCTTGCCAGTTCGCTGGTATCGTTAGCGGTGAGTAGTCCATCTACACCATGTTCCACCATTTCCTGAACTCCTGAGGCTCTTACAGCTGCCACCGGAAGCCCGGCTGCCATAGCTTCAATCAAAACCAATCCTTGCGTCTCCGTTAACGATGCAAAGACGAAAAGATCAGCTGAATAATAGGCATTGACCAGGGACTCGAAGGGCAGCGCGCCGGTAAATATGACATCTTGATCCAGCACCAGATCCAGCGACGTAACCAGTTCCTTAAGTTCCTCTTCCAATGGTCCCTGCGCTATGATAACCAATGTAGTCTTGGGAAGTTGAGCTCTCACTTCTTTAAATGACTGAATCAGAAACGGCAGATTCTTTTCCTGAGTCAATCGGCCGACAAAGAGTAGAATCCGATTTTCAGCAGGTATAGGATAATGTTGGCGCAGCCAGCCCGCATCTCCCCCCCGGTATTTTTCTAAAGGAACACCGCTGGGTATTACTGAAATGGGGGTTGTTACCTCGAAACCTTTTATTATTGACTCCATTTCCCGGGAAGGAGCGATTAGATGGTCACAGTTATTGCAGAAATGGCTGCTGTATTTAATAGTGACCTCTTTGGCTAAATCATGGGCCAGAGGTACATAATGTACATATTGGTCATAACGGGTATGATAAGTAAACAGTAAGGGAAGATTATACTTGCGCGCATAGTGCAGACCAACCCTGCCCATAGTAAAGGGTGAATGGACATGAATGACGTCTAATTGCAGGCTTTTTACCAGCAAATTCATTCCCGGGTGAAGTGGTATGGCCAGCGTATAGTCCGGATTAGTCGGTGAAGGGATGGAGTAGTAGCGATAGACGTTTTCTTCCACTTCCGTGTAATGGGGATAACTGGGGGCAAATATATGTATGTCATGACCTAATCTGGTCAATTCTTCCTTAAAGGTGGATATAGAAGTCACTACACCACTGGTGTAGGGCTTATAGCTATCGGTAAAGATTCCGATTTTCAAATCATCGGCCTCCTTCAAACCTGTTGTATACAGAACTAATATATTATGTTTTGGTCAGTTTTTCAATGAAGTTCCGCTTTGAAAAGCTCATTCTGAGCCATTTGTTCCTGATGAGCCAACTCCTCATTTACTTTCTCAAGTTCAATATTCAGAACTTGGAGATGAGAAGCCATATCGGCCGGGTGGGAAGCATAGCTGGATATTTGTCCGCTCCACTGGCTTGATTCTAAGTAGTATTCTTGATTATACTTGATTAACTGCTCTAATTCATGTTTCTTGATCATCAATTTGTCTTTTGCATCCATAGTTTACACCTCATATGTTCCCCCCACTGCTTTGCCAAAAACTCCCGTGTACGTCTAATTGATTCTGAACTATATTGATAAGATCAGCGATAAAATGCCCTATCAGGGGAGTGTTTAAGGTAACTATCTGCTGTAGCACATAGATTACTAGTGCGGCCAACAAAGTAAAACCTATGGCCATCCCAAACCCGCGAATTACCCCAGACCAGAAATTGGTATAGAAAAGGCGGCGAGGATTGTTAAGCATTTCCACATATTCGGCAATACCTAATTTCTCCATAGCTAAAGACATTTCATCGAGTTTCTGAACTATTTTCTCCAAAGAACCTTTTTCGTCAGCTGAATCGGGTTCATGATTCAATATCGTTCACCACTCTTCTTAAATTTATTATTCCAAATGTTTGTCATACAATACTTAATTATTCAGGGAATGTATTGGGGCCGGAATACGCCCCTGGCGATTAATAAAGCGGGCTGGAGAACTCTGGTTTACTTTCATAACCGGGGCATGACCCAGCAAACCTCCAAATTCAACCCAATCTCCTTCTTTTTTTCCGGGTGCCGGTATCAACCTTACCGCAGTGGTCTTGCGGTTTATCATGCCGATAGCTGCTTCATCTGCAATTATAGCTGAAATTATCTCCGCCGGGGTGTCACCAGGTATCGCTATCATATCCAGTCCCACCGAGCATACACAGGTCATGGCCTCCAGTTTATCCAGCGTCAACACTCCTTCGGCTACAGCATTAATCATGCCCTGGTCTTCGCTGACCGGAATGAATGCACCGGACAGTCCTCCCACATAGGAAGATGCCATGGCTCCGCCTTTTTTGACCGCGTCGTTCAGCATCGCCAGAGCCGCTGTTGATCCATGGGCACCTACTCTTTCCAAGCCCATTGATTCAAGGATATCAGCCACACTATCACCTATGGCCGGAGTGGGTGCCAGCGACAGATCGATGATGCCAAAGGGCACACCCAGGCGCTTGGATGCTATCCTCCCTACCATTTCGCCAGTGCGGGTAATTTTAAAGGCGGTATTTTTTATAATATTAGCCAGTTGACCCAAATCAACATCTGGGTGCTGTTTCACCGCGCTAAGAACCACGCCTGGCCCACTTATGCCAATATTTAAAACTAATTCCGGTTCACCTACTCCATGGAAAGCCCCGGCCATAAAGGGATTATCTTCGACCGCATTGCAGAAGACAACCAGTTTAGCGCATCCCACTCCATCACGGTCTGCAGTAAGTTCAGCCGTCTTCTTGATTATTTTCCCCATCTGATAAACGGCTTCCATATTGATTCCGGCTTTGGTCGTAGCCAAATTTACAGAGGAGCATACTCGGGCAGTAGTGGACAGGGTCTCGGGAATTGCTTCCAGCAAGGCCAGGTCACCCCGGCTGAACCCTTTGTGAACCAAGGCGGAAAAACCACCAATAAAGTTAACTCCCACCTCCACGGCGGCCCGATCCAGGTATCTTCCGATGGCAACCATTTCATCACTGGAAAAGCCGTCGGCAATTATAGAAATGGGAGTAACGGAAATACGTTTGTTAATAATAGGTATTCCATATTCTTTCTCAATATCATCACCTACTTTTACCAGTTGGGATGCATATTTAACAATCTTCTCATAAGTCCTGCGGCCAGTTTCTTCACCGTTCTGCCCCCGGCAATCCATGATATTAATGCCCATCGTTATGGTTCTAATATCCAGATTCTCAGTTTCAAGCATTCTAACCGTTTCCAGAACCTCATCCGGGCTTATACTGAAAGGCATAACGCACCTCCTAATATTAATATAGACGCGGACAACGCGACTTTTATGACTTACGCGGACTATGGTCATTGTTAATACAAAAATAACGTTCGTGTCATCCTGAGTGTAACGAAGGATCTCCTTCGGAGAATACCGTATTCGGCGATAAGATCCTTCACTTCGTTCAGGATGACATAAACCTGATGCTCAGGATGACATAAAACCGTTCCCTAATATATTTAATAAAATTCAAAAACGATCCTATAATCCGCGTTAATCATATAATATCTACGTGCGACGAAGTCGCCCGCGTCTATCGGTCTTCGTCGTTCTTTTCCCTAATTAAACTGCGGGGGAGATGCAACATCTCCCCCACTGATATTCCTATATACGATGCATAAACTTAAAAATATCTTCATGCTGAACGGTAATTTGCAGCTCCATAACCTGTCCCTTGCGGTTTAGTATCTCTCTTAATTCGGCTATTTCGATATTGCTGGCCGCAATGTCAGCTACCATAACCATAGTGAAGAATCCCTGCAGAATCGTTTGATTAATATCCAGGATATTAATGTGGGCATCAGCCAGAATCGCCGATATACCTGCTATTATCCCCACCCGGTCATGGCCCAATACCGTAATTATGATCTTTTTTCCTTCTTCACTCCTGGTCATTTCATCCCTCCAACTTCTCTACTACCCCGGCGCATCTCCCGCAAAGGGTGGGATGTACTTGGTCCTTACCGACAGATAGATCAATTATCCAGCACCTTTCACATTTTTCCCCATCCGCGGCTTGCACCTTGACCCATAAACCGGCTACCCCTTCCAGGGCAAGGGCCTGCGCATCACGTTTTTCTGCTGCGGCAAGGTCGACCTGGGATACAATCAGGATCTTCTCCAGTTGAGCAGTATTCTTTAGTACGGGCAGCCACTCCTCATCGGCATAGATGCTTACCCGCGCACCCAGGGAATGCCCAATAACTTTTTTGACTCGCGCTTCTTCCAGGGCTTTGGTAACCACTTCGCGCAGGGCCAGGATTTTATCCATTCTAGTCTCTAAGGCATCATTAATATATTGGTCATGAGCGCCAGGCCAATCCAATAGCTGTACGCTGATCGGCTGCTCTTCCTTTTTAATATATCCCCAGATTTCTTCGCTTGTAAAGGCCAGAATGGGGGAGAGTATTGCTACCAGGTTTTTTATTAATTCATAAAGTACGGTTTGAGCTGCTTTTCTCTCTACGTCATTGGGATCATTGCAATAAAGCTTATCTTTAAGAACATCAAAGTAGATGTTACTCAGATCTACCGTACAGAAGTTGTGAACCGCATGAAATACCACATGAAATTCAAATTCTTCAAACGCTTTGGTAACTCGGCGAACTAGCTTATCCATTCTCATTAAGGCCCATTTATCTAGTTCCGTAAGATCATCATAGGGTATGGCGTCTTTATCCGGCTCAAAATCATACAGGTTGCCGAGGATAAAACGGCAGGTATTTCTTATCTTCCGATAGGCTTCACTGGATTGTTTGATAATGTTTTTGGAAACGCTGATATCATTGCGATAATCAGCCGATGCTACCCAGAGCCTTAATATGTCCGCACCCATTTCGTTTATCATTGCCAGCGGATCTACTACATTACCCATTGATTTGGACATCTTATAACCTTTTTCATCCACTACAAAACCATGAGTTAAGACTTTCTTATATGGCGCAATCCCTCTTACGGCAACGGATGTAGACAACGAGGAATTAAACCACCCCCGGTGCTGATCACTGCCTTCCAAATATAAATCGGCCGGCCACCTCAATTCAGGGCGAGTTTCCAGAACTGCTATGTGGCTGGAACCTGAATCAAACCATACGTCCATAATATCAGTTTCTTTCGTAAATTCCTCACCGGAGCAGGATGGACATTTAAATCCATCCGGAACTAGTTCACCTGCTTCCTTTGCAAACCAAATGTCGGATCCATATTGGGAGAACATATTACTGATATGCTCTATGGTTGCCTGGTTGATAATAGTCTCTCCACAGGCTGAACAATAGAAAATGGGGATGGGAACGCCCCAGGTACGTTGACGGGAAATACACCAGTCGCCTCTATCACGAATCATATTGTAAATTCGATCCCGTCCCCAGGCAGGTATCCACTCGACGCTGTCTATGGCCTCTAAGGCCTGCTGACGAAAGCCATCTACCGAGGCAAACCACTGGTCGGTAGCCCTGTATACGATTGGATTCTTGCATCTCCAGCAATGGGGGTACTGATGAGAATAGTTGGCTGCTTTAAGCAGCATACCCTTTTCTTCCAGCTCTTCTATTATATTTTTGTTGGCCTTGTGCACGTAAAGGCCTTCAAATTTACCGGCTTCGGCCGTGAAGCGCCCCCTATCATCTACGGGTGATAAAACCTCTAGCCCATATTCCTTGCCTACATAGAAGTCGTCTTCACCATGTCCTGGAGCAGTATGAACGGCTCCTGTCCCGGCCTCTAGAGTTACGTGTTCGCCCAGTATTACCAGTGATTCACGATCGATAAACGGATGGGTACAGATAGCCCGATCCAGCTGTTTGCCCTTGAATTGACTGATAATGTTAACGTTTTCCCAGCCCAGCTCTTTAGTTACATCCGCCAATAACCCTTGGGCGAGGACATACTTTTCGCCGTTAACTTCCACCAGCAGGTATTCATAATCAGGGTTCAGGCAGATACCCATATTGGCAGGGAGGGTCCATGGAGTAGTCGTCCATATAATCACAAAGGCATCCTCTGGAATTACACCCTTACCATCTTTAACTGGAAATTTAACATAGATAGACGGTGACACTTTATCTGCATACTCTATTTCTGCCTCAGCCAGGGCAGTTTCGCAATCGGCACACCAATAGACCGGCTTCAGCCCTTTGTATATATAGCCTTTATTGGCCATATCTCCAAAGACCTTGATCTGGCTGCCTTCAAACTCAGGATTAAGCGTAAGATAGGGTTTATCCCAATCCCCTCTTACCCCTAGTCTCTTAAATTGCTCCATTTGAATTCCCACATATTTAAGGGCATAGTCACGACAATAATGCCTGAACTCCACTATATCAGTTTTATGGCGATCAATGCCCAGGTGTTTAATGGCCTGTTGTTCAATAGGGAGCCCATGCGTATCCCAACCTGGAACATAGGGTGCATCAAATCCCAGCATCGAACGCTGTTTGACGATTATATCTTTCAATACCTTGTTCAGAGTGTGACCCAGATGTATGTCTCCATTGGCATAGGGAGGACCGTCATGGAGTATAAACTTTTCCTGACCCCGATTCTTATCCTGAATTTGCTGATAAATATCAATGCTATTCCAGAAATCAATAATCTCTGGCTCCCGGGTGGGAAGATTAGCTCGCATCGGGAATTCAGTCTGAGGCAGATTCAGGGTTCCATCGTATTTGCCTTTGGCCATTTAAAAAACCACCTTACCAAGTTTAATTTATTCAACCCTTAATTAACAAAATACCTCTCATCCCCAAGGGACGAAAGGTTTTTATTCCCTAAAAACGTAATATATTTTAGCATATAGACCCTAACAAAACAACTATTGGCAGAAAAGGGGCAGAGGGACAGGTTCATTGTCCCGCTTTGTACCTCCGGAGCGGGATACTGAACCTGTCCCCTTGTCCTCGTTGCTGCCCTAAGGTCAAACAGACCAGAGGACGCTTCCCTTGATCTGTTTGTTCCTTAATATCATCTTCACATTAAGCCCACATAAACATTAACATCGATACCATCTACAATAAAGCTTATTAATATTACTTGGTTTGCTGGTAGGGTAGCAGTTCCAAAATCACTAATCATCACAGTAGGGGGAGAAATGTCCAATCCGCTTATTCCAACATTATTGAACTGTGTACATGCATTGGCACATACCATATTTCCCATTTCTGAAATCGCACTTTGGGCTAAAGAATCAAAACTGCTTACCTCCATTCCCATCATCATTTTCGACGCGAAAGTCATAGCTGACTCAATGCTCATGCCAATCAGGACTACTCCTTTGATACTTCCGTATAAGCCTATATCAATGAGTATTCCACTATACTCCACACTCGAACCTAATAAGGCGATTTTAGTCTTTACTATGGAATCAAATCCTATTTGCGGTATTATTTCGGAAAATGCGGCCAGTATCGGATTAATATGCTTTACATCCATAGAGTTGATCCTTTCTTGAAGCCGATACCGAAAAAGATACTGCCAAATCCAGTTTCAACACAGTAACTATGTATATTTAAACTAGGACTGGCAATCTCGGCAGAGCTGCTGGTAAATACGCTTGGGGGCGCTACCCGTAAACTATAAGTCTTATTCAGTTTATTCAACATCGAGCAAGCTACTCCCGCTACGATATTCGCCAATTCAGCTACCATTGCCAGAGTCTCATCTCGGTCTTTGGAGGGACGATTCAACAATGAAGACACGCATTTTTCAGCAACATCAATAGATAAATCCAAAATCATGGTACCGGAATAATGTCCAATAACACCTATTATCGCTGTAATACCTTGCGATAGGAACTGCTGATTATTGGTGCTGGTCGGGGTAAAAGTAACCGGGCATTTGGTCATGCGGGTTAGGTTTTGAGCCAGAGATTCTTTGAATAATTCAATTCCTCTGTCTAATATTTGCAGATATAATGTATCCGGGGACATTATATTATCAATTATTCCAAGTAATATCTCTTGGTCGAGTGGTTTTTGGACATAACCGATTATACCTACGCGTCGTGCTTCTGCTTCTGTTTGTTCGTCTTTCATGGAACTAATCAGGATAATTTTGGCATTTTGATCATATAGTCGCAGTGCCGTAGTGCATTCAAACCCATCGGTACCGGGCATAATCAGGTCCATAGTCACAAAATCAGGTTTGCAATTGGCATATATGTCAACCAAAGAGTCAATGCAATCAGCTTCACCAACCACCTCACATCCGATTTGGCGTAAATTTTCAGCAATCATTGTACGGGAGAAGGCTGAGTCATCTACGATCATGACTTTATATCCGCTCATTTTAAGCATCTCTCCTCTTTATTCATCTTCTTATCCATATTTTGCCATAGTTATCTTATAGCGTAATAATAGGAATAAATAAATCTATTCCATCCCTTATATCGGCAATTATTTATTTTTTTTAACTTTCCGACAGATATCCGTACAAATGCCAAGGGAACGCTTCTTTTGTCACGCGCTTCTCAGCTGGCTTGGTGTGTCAAAAGAACCGCCCCCCTGTCACATTGGCAATTATTTATCTTTATTCACTTTCTGGCAGATATCCTCCAAAACACAATGTATACAATCAGGTTTTCGGGCCCTACATACTTCCCGGCCGTGGAATATAAAAAGGTGATGGGCTTTGCTCCAATGATTAATTGGAATGATTGCTTTTAATCCCTTTTCGGTTTTTTCCGGATTAGTTTCTTTGACCAGACCCAGCCGGTTGCTTACCCGCTGGACATGAGTGTCAACTCCCAAACCAGGTTGGTCAAAACCGACTGACATCATCACATTGGCTGTTTTTCGACCGACTCCTGGCAATTCCAATAGTGCATTAAAATCCGCAGGCACCTCGCCCCGGTATTTCTCCAGCAAGATGCCTGAAAGGCCCTTAATATGTTTCGCTTTGCTTTTATTCAGACCTACTCCATGAATCAGTTCCTCCAAAACTACAAGATCTGTCTGAGCAAAATCTTCTGGCGTACGATAGTTTTTAAAGAGTTCGGCGGTTACCCGGTTAACTTGCGCATCGGTACTCTGGGCCGACAGTACCACGGCTACCAGCAGTTCAAAAGGGGTAGAAAACCGCAGCATGGTTCCCGCCTCCGGGTACTCAAGCTGCAAGCGCCGTATGATCTCCTCAGCTAAATCTTTTGGGTGGGACAACGGACCCGTCCCTTTGTCCTTGGTCACGTTATAACACCTTACTTAAGAAAGACTGGGTTCGGGCGTTATGCGGATTATCAAATATCTGCGCTGGTGATCCTTCTTCCATAATTACACCCTCATCCATAAATAGAACCCGGTGCCCAACTTCACGAGCAAAACCCATTTCATGAGTAACTACCATCATGGTCATGCCTTCGTGAGCCAAAGCTTTCATAACTTCCAGTACTTCACCGACCATTTCTGGGTCTAAAGCTGAGGTCGGCTCATCAAAAAGCATAACCTTGGGGTGCATTGCCAGGGCTCGTGCTATCGCTACCCTTTGCTTCTGCCCGCCTGACAACTGGTTGGGATAAACACTGGACTTGTCCATTAAGCCGACTTTTCTAAGCAGTTCATTGGCAATAATTTCGGCTTCTTGTCTTGGCATCCCTTTGATCTTTATAGGACCCATCGTAATGTTTTCCAGCGTAGTTTTATGGGGAAAAAGATTAAACAGCTGAAATACCATACCGACTTGCTGTCTAATCTTATTAATATCAGTCTTGGGTGAAGTAATTTCTTCTCCATCAATAAATATCTGTCCGCTATTTACCGTTTCCAGCTGGTTAATGCAGCGCAATAGCGTGCTTTTGCCAGATCCGCTGGGCCCTATTACGCATACTACTTCCCGAGGAGCAATACGGCAGTTTATGCCTTTCAGGACTTCCAGTTTGCCAAATTGTTTATGAATATTATTGACCTGGATCATTCCGTCGCCATCCTCCTCTCTATATAATCCCCTAACAGGGCAAGGGTCTTAGTCATAATGAAATATATAATGGCAACTGTTCCCCATATCCACGCTGCTTCAAAATAGGTGGAGTATAGCAATTTCCCGCGCAGGGTTAGTTCTTCTGCAGAGATTACCGCTACCAGCGAGGTATCCTTTAATACCGCTATGAACTCATTGAGAAGTGGGGGAATTACTATCTTGAAAGCTTGCGGCAATATAACATAAGTCATAGCCTGGCGAGTCGTCATCCCTATGGAGCGAGCGGCTTCCATCTGGCCTCTATCCACGGCCTGTATTCCTGCCCGTACGATTTCCGCCGTGTAAGCACCACAATTAAGTGAACACGCAATTACGGCTGCAACAAAGGGCGAAGCATTCATAAATAGGGGCAATATTCCAAAGTATAGGAGTAGTATTTGCACAAACAGGGGCGTGCCACGGAAAAAATCAATATATGCGGATGCTATGGAAAAAAGGATGCGATTCTTGGATAACTTAAATAGTCCCGCAATTAAGCCCAGCAGCATACCAAAGATAACTGATAAGGTTGTAATCTGGAGGGTCAACAAAGCGCCTTCAAGAAGATAGATAAAGTTTTTAGAAACCACCTGTAGCCCGTTAATAGCCAGCAAGGAATCTATATAACTACTGCCATAAATCCATTGTATTGCCATATGCGGCATATATTGGCTCCCCCCTTAATAAAACAGCTAAAGCGCGAGAAAAACACTCGCGCTTTTAGCTTTAGACCTTTAACCGACTATTTCAAATCGCCAAACCATTTTTTGTAAATTTTATCATATTCGCCATTAGCTTTTAATGCGGCCAGACCTTCATTAATTTTGGTGAGTACCACGGTATTGCCTTTCTTAACTCCTATTCCATATTGATCCTCGGCTTTAAAGACTTCGCCAACCATTTTAACTTGGTCTTTGCCTTTGGTCTGAATATAGTAGGCAGTTACTGGCATATCGTTGATAACGGCATCCACGCCGCCCTTTTGCAGTTCCATGAAAGCTTCTCCCACGGAATCAAACACTTTTACAGTTGTTTTAGCATCTAAGGCTTTAACACCGTTGGAAGCATCAAGACCAGTTGTGCCAACTTCGGCTGCCAGCCTTTTTCCTTTAAGATCATCGAGTGACTTTATGGTCGTATTATTCTGGGCAACCGCAACAATTAAACCTGCTTTAAAATAAGGGGTACTGAAGTCAACGACTTTGGCCCGATCTTCTTTAATCGTCATGGCTGAAATGCAACAGTCTACAGTTCCTGCCTGCACAGCCGGTATCAGTGCATCAAATCCCAAAGGATTAATCTTCACATCATACCCTTCAGCCGCTCCAATGGCTCTAATAAGATCCATATCGAATCCTACATATTCACTATTCTCAGTATACTCAAACGGAGCATATGTAGCTTCTGTTCCTACGTTTAATACAGGTTTAACTGCGGCTTGCTGAGCGGTTTTATCGTCTGCAGCCTTCTTGGTACATCCTACAATAGAAAAGGCCAGACCCATTATCAACATTCCAACCAACAACAACTTAGCAACTTTTTTCACGTATCCCACTCTCCTTTTAATTATTTTTCGCGCCTATTTCTAAAAGTTATTATACAGTTCTATGTTTGAATCAACAACAACAAATACGGGACATGCATACTCGGCTTGAATTTGGGGTATTTTCCTGTTATCGTGGTGTAGTTATGTACTGAATATGGAAAATGGGGTTGCATCAAATGCTACGGAAACTCAGCCGGCACAATCAAGCTGATTTATCAATGTTAATAATCTCCTTTATATGGGGGACGGCTTTTGTAGTAGTTAAAAATGCTCTGGCCGATATTGGACCTATTTTATTTGTGGGTCTAAGATTCACCCTAGCTTTTTTGGTTTTAGCAGCCGTATCTTATAAGGATATTATTAAAATACGGCGTTCAACTATTGGCGCGGGAAGCCTCATCGGTTTTTTTCTATTTATTGGGTATGTATTTCAGACGGTCGGTTTGAAATATACAACTTCTTCAAATGCTGGTTTCGTCACCGGGGTATCAGTAGTGCTGGTTCCTATCATGTATTGTCTGCTTTATAGGAAGAAACCGTCATTAATTACAATCATCACCGTTACTATGGCAGCTATTGGCCTATTTCTAATTTCTGTTCCCTTGGGTTCTATTACTCTCTCTTATGGAGATTTGCTGGTTCTGGTGGGTGCTTTTGGCTTCGCTCTACACATTATTTTGGTTAATCACTATTCACATCAACACAACGCTTTGGCTATTACCGGGATACAAATACTACTGGTGGGAATTCTGTGTCTGGCTATCGGCTGCATTTTCGAACCCATTCCCGCCCGGATAAGCTTCAATGCCATGTTTGCTATTATAGTAACCTCAGTATTGGCAACCGCCCTAGCGTTTCTGGTCCAGAATTACATGCAGAAATTCAGCACTCCTACCCACTTTGCAGTTGTTTTGACTTCCGAACCCGTTTTCGCAGCTCTGGCCGGTTACTTATGGGCTGGGGAGCGTCTTACTAGCGCCGGATTAGTTGGGGCTGGTCTGATCCTTCTGGCCATGCTGATTACGATCCTATTTAGGAAGAAGTCTGAAGCCCCAATTTAATCATCAATTCTTCGGACCTTATGCCCTTTATTTCCACTATTTTATGGCGCGAGGTTTCACCTTTTACTAATTTAATGTCTTTGCGCGGTATTTTAAGATAATTTGATAAAAAATCGACTAAAGCTGCATTGGCCTCGCCTTCTACCGGCGGGGCGGTCAGCTTGATTTTTAGAGCCTCGTTTTGTTCACCTACCACCTGGTTCCGGGAAGAACGCGGCTGTACGCTCACTTCAAGGCGTACACCCCCAGCAATTTCAACTATTCGCAGCATCCGGGACGTCCAGTTTCATTTTGCTCAGACTGGATACTAGATCCTTGATATCCGGTTTATTAAAGAAGTTGGACACCTCCTCATTTTTAGCAATATTCTTATCCAGTATTTCTACCTGGAGGTTTAGCCTTGACTTAAATTCCATATTGAACATATTCAAGTTCTTCATTAATTCCTGATAAACATCAAGCATCTCAACAATCACTCGCTTGGCATCATTCAACATTCTTTCAGCTTCCTTCTCTGCACTGGCCTTGAGATTTTCGGCAGTCTGCTGAGCGAGTATCAGGCTATTATTCATGGATTCCTCTATTTTATGATACTTTTCTAATTCGAATTTGCATCTCTGAATGCTTTCCTTCAATTGGGAGTTTTCACCGTAGAGGTTTTCATAGTCCTGGGCTGTTTGCTGTAAAAAGTTTTTCACTTCTTCTTCGTTATATCCACGCATCGATTTGCTAAACTGTTGATTCCTTATCTCCATTCCAGTAATCAATTTCTCATCTCCCCTAAATTACTTCGCTGCCAGATTAATTCCTGGACCGACTGCCGGTAAATAAGGCCGCTGTTAATCCGGCCGGAAAGAGGTTAATTAATCTAGAGTAGCTGGGCAGTGGCTCCCACTGACCCTCTTTTATCTGCTTAAGACCCTCACTATAACAAGTGACTATTTCGGCTACTTTTTCGGCTTTGTAGTATTGACCATCAATTCTTAAGGACTTTACTCCCCAAGCACTAAGCTGGGGGAGATATGAAAACAGGCATATATCATAAGGAAGCATTAGGTAATTCCGGCAATTATTATCCGTAACAATTGGGTATCTTTGCCCTGAGCGATCCACCAAGGCATATTCATCCCGTAGACAGTAATGACTGCACGCCCCCTCCACTTCCGCTTGAGCCGCCTGAATGATACAGAAGTCAGTGACCATGCAGGGCAGCGGACCATGAACCATCAATTCAGTGGGAACACCAGAATTGAGCAGCATTTCCAGCACATCAGGACTCATTTCCAATGAAGCCGTTACCCGGCTTACACCTAGCTCTTGCAGGAAGTAAGCGGCATTTCGATTAAAGGTATTCAGCCCCTGCCCCCCCCACAATTCCAAACCTGTATCTTTAAATATATTTAAGCTGCCTAGATCATTTACTATTATCCCATCGATACAAGCAGATTCAGTATCAGTTTTAATTTTTTTAATTGCTTCCAGATCATTCTGGCTGACAATTCGTGGAGTCTCCAGATATATCCGGGTTCTACTGTTTTTCAGCATATCAGATGCCTCATTAATTGCGGCTAGGGACCAACCCGGTCCATTCTGACGTATTTGATCGTATCCCAGTATGATGTTATCTACACCTAGGTCGCTAATCTTTGGGATTCCCTCCAGACCTCCCACCCGGACCGTCAATTGCGGTGTGGTTGGCAATGCCAGAGGTATTTCCAGCGCTGGAGCAGACAATTCTAGACGAGTTATCAGCTCAGGTGCAGTTGCAGGAATGGGCTCCCTTATACCGTCAAATCCTATACCATTCCGATCCAGAGGTTCAATAAGATTACCGGCGGTATAATCACGGATGCGATGTTCGTGGAGGTCTAATAATTCCCGGTCATCCGTTTGATAGGAGCCGGGGTCGTTGATTAACTTGTCCAAAGCCCGACGATAGATAGATACCAAATGGGCCAGAAAATCAGCGCTGCGCATACGCCCTTCAATTTTAAAAGAGCTAATCCCGGCCTCAACCATTTGCGGTAAATAGGGATAAAGACATAGATCTTTGTGAGCCAGGAAATGCTGGTATCCATCATAATTAGATTCTTTCAACCCTTGCAGTTTATATTGCCAGCGGCAAGGTTTGTGGCACTTACCCTGATTCCCACTCTCTCCACTTGTTAAAGTGCTCATGAAACATTGACCAGTATGGGAAATACAAAGATCACCATGTACAAAATATTCTATCCCGAGATTACTGCCCGCAGATATTTCTCTAATCTCACTTAAAGAGACGTTCTTGGAAAGTATAACCCGCTCGAACCCTTTGGCTTCCAATGTTTTTACCGCTTCCAGATTGGCAATCCCCATCTGTACACTAGCATGCAAGGGTATATCCAGACCCATTTCTAAACAGAGATCAACAATACCCAGGTCCTGCACTATTAAAGCGTCGACACCCGTATCTTTGAGAAATAATAGATAATCGACGATATCATCCATCTCATTACTGTTATAGAGGTTATTTATAGTTATATATATTTTACGGTCTCTCTGATGCATAAAATCGACCGCAGATCTGATCTCATCATCGGTAAAATTAAAATCATTTTTAAGGGCCCGCATATTGAATCTTTTGCCACCTAAATAGACAGCATCCGCACCAGCAGCAACAACTCGCTGCAGTACTTCCATCTTGCCGGCCGGAGCCAGCAGTTCCAGTTCCTGAAAAGGCATTACAGTACTCCTTTAGTATATTAGGTTTATAGAATTACATATAAGAGTTGGATAACTATTCTCTGCACCAAGGTAATCGCCAGCAGAACAACAAGTGGAGAGAAATCCATTCCGCCAGTCGCCGGGATCATTCTTCGAAATGGAGCCATAATAGGTTCAGTCACCTCATAAATAAACTTGATAATAGGTTGATAAGGATCATGGCGAACAAAAGATAATATACAGCGAATTATTATCATCCAGGTTAATACTTCAAAAACGATGTTAACTAATTGTATTATTTGCATCAATTATAATCCTCCCATTATGTTTAGTCAGCGCCCAACTCTATGGAGCGCTGGCAGGCTCTCTCAATGGCGGCAAAAAATGCCTCCCTGACCCCACCTGCTTCTAACTCCCTTAACCCGACGATGGTAGTCCCCCCAGGGGAAGTTACTTGAGCTTTTAGAACCGCGGGATGCTCACCAGTTTGTTCAAGCATGCTGAGACTCCCCTTGAATGTCTGCATCACCAGGCTGCGGCTTATATCACTGCTCAAACCTAAATTAAGGGCGGCATCCATCATCGCTTCGACCAGCAGGAAGACATAAGCCGGGCCGCTCCCCGAAACAGCAGTAACTGCATCCATATAGGTTTCGTCGAGGATGATAGAAAAGCCCAATCGATCGACAATGGTCTGCACTAATTGCAAGTCAGCCAGGCTGGCGTATTTCCCCCCGGCAATAGCTGAAACGCC
The DNA here is from genome assembly GCA_963665865.2 of Syntrophomonadaceae bacterium. GTDB lineage: Bacteria > Bacillota > Syntrophomonadia > Syntrophomonadales > Syntrophomonadaceae > PHAA01. The sequence goes on from CAXXWF010000001.1 coordinate 2,105,741, forward strand.
CTCGCCTATCAGACAGGGCGTGTTAGGCATTACTCTGACGACCCGCACTGGTTTACCCAGTTCCTGCTCAATCAATGTAGTTTTTATCCCTGCGGCAATTGAAACAAGCAATTTGTCATTGTTCCAAGCAGATCCAGTCTCAGCCAAAATACTCTTTACCTGGGTTGGCTTGACTGCCAATACTATTATATCGGCATCGGCTACCACTTGTTGTTGGTTAGTAGCAATCGCGTTAAATTCCTGGACAAACAACTGGGTACGTTCAGCAGCAGTGTCACAAGCATAAATAATATTATCATCCCTAGCATCCTGAGTAATCCCTTTTATCAGAGCATATCCCATTTTCCCACAGCCGATAATTCCAAGCTTGAAAGACATCACCGTTTTCCTCCAAATGGCTCAGACGGCATTAAATCATGTTTACGCATTAAAGTCTTGTGATCATTGCTTATTTCTACCGAAGAAGGGGCAAAAAGAAATATATTTTGTCCTAGTTGCTGGCTCGACCCGTCTAAGGCATAAACAGCTCCGCTGATGAAATCTATAATTTTCTGTGATACTTCCGGGCGGGTGGCTTCAAAATTGAGTATCACCTGTTTCCGATTTTTAAGATGGTCAGCCAGTGCCTGCGCCTCTTCAAACCGTTCCGGTTCGCAAACAATTATTTTCACGCCTTTGCCGGTATGCAGGGTTACAACATTTCCTCCCGACTTGTTTTCACGCTCATGCGGTATCGGTAGCTCTTTGTATTCTTCCTCAACTTCTGTCTCAACCCCCAACCACTTCCAAAGACTATCTATCACTCCCATGGTTCATCCTCCTTTTCTTCGTCCAAATAAATGATCTATAAAAACAGCGCGCGGCCAATACGCACTATATTGGCTCCCTCCTCAATAGCTACCTCATAATCCTGGGACATACCCATTGACAAGTATTTCAAGTCGACATTACAATATTTTCTTCGAGCCAGTCTTTCTCTAAGCGCAGCCAGTTCCTGAAATATCGGTCGGCTGGCTTCCGGATCGCTATCCTGTACAGCAATCGTCATAAGCCCTAAAATCTGCATATTGGTTAACTCCCCAGCTGACTGCAGGAAGTTGTCCACTTCAGCGGCCTGGAGTCCAGTCTTGCTTTCCTCCCCTGAAATATTTACCTCCATAAGAACTGGTACCTGAATATCTAAAGCCTGACCTCGTTTGTTAATTTCTTGCGCCAATGACCACCTATCCAAAGAATGTATTAGGAATGCTCTACCCACAACCTCTTTGACTTTATTGGTCTGTAACCGTCCAATCAGGTGCCATCTGGCCTGGGGCAGGCTGTCTATTTTACGGGTAAATTCCCGCACCCTGTTTTCCCCAAAATCATGAATGCCTAAATCATAAGCTTGACGAACAGTCGCGTTGTCAACCATCTTGCTTACCGCTATCAAGGTAATATCCTGACTGCTGCGACCAGTTTTCTGCGCTGCTCGCTCAATTCTCATCCGGATATCGCATATTCGATTGCGCATGTCGCCCATTTTACCACCTGTCCACTCTGCAACTATTTAGGAGGATTGGTTACAATCATGTCATTTTGTTTCAAGCCCTCAACTAAACAAATATTATCTTTCGTCTTTACTATCGTTACCGGCTTGAAACTAATATCTTCGCCATTAGAACAATATATTCCTTTTTTCCCATCGCTCTCTACTAGAGCTTTTTCCGGTATCAGATAACCACTGCTTGAATCGAATGCCACATCCACATCGACAAAACGTTGCTGCAGTAATTCATCCCGAAATCCTTTGAATTGAACGATCAGCAGCAGCTCCCCCGAGTCTTGTCTCATATTGGTAATTGTCGCATTCCCGAGCTCTTTCCCCCCCATTAGTACCTTTACCTGCTGCTCAAGTTTTACATCAAAATTAATGCTATTCTGGGGAAAATGCACCAGTAAACGGGTTGGCACCAAGCTATCCACAATTTTGAATACCGGTTGTCCGGCTATAACCGGTTGATCTTCCTTCACCTGAGTAGTTTTGTATTTATAAATCTCGGGTGTTACTGTTTGTAGATCGATGTTCTGAAATACTTGTTCCAGACCGTCAATTTTTCGTATAAATGTACCGGATTCCTGTGCCCGTATCGGAATCTGTCCTTGAGCATTTACGAAATAGCCCAGCAAAGCTCCCTTGCTGATCTTTTCCTGCTCCTTAACTATGTTCTCGAAATGTCCATTAGACTCGGCCAGCACAACATCTTCTTTATTTAAAACAACGGCTTTCCCGCTCGCTTTGTCTTCCATGCTGCCATATTCAACTACTTTGATATCACGGCTCAACTTGCTGATGGTAGAAATGGTGTTTACACTGAATCGGTAGATAATTCCCAGAGCTAGAATACACACTCCCAACAGCAGGCCAACCCGAATCACACTCATTCTTTTGTCCCTGCGCTCCAATCTTGCCATTCTACGGGACAATTTATTCCCCTCCCCAGGTTTTATAAGGCAATAAAACTGACTCCAAAAGTGGAGCCTTTGCCTACTTCACTAACCACCATGACTTCGCCGCCATGTGATTCTACAATATGTTTAACAATCGCCAACCCGAGGCCAGTCCCTCCCTCATTTCTGGAACGGGCCTTATCCACCCGATAAAATCTTTCAAATACCCGCGAGAGACTTTCGTGAGGAATCCCTACCCCGGTATCAGTTATAGTAGTCACCAGCCTATTGTTACTCTCACAGCTGCGGATCGTAATTTTTCCGTTCCGAGGTGTATATTTAATAGCATTATCCAATAAGTTAATGAAAACCTGGTTTAACAGATCTTCATCGGCATGAATATTAGGTAAGTTGTGTTTGTAAATGTAATCAACCCGCAGCGATTTTTCACTTATTTGCGGTCCCAGAATGTTCATAACATTAATAATACGACGGGCAATACACAACGGTTTGGTCTTAATAGCATGCTCTTTGGATTCAATTGATGACAGGGTTAGTAAGTCTTCAATGAGCCTGCTCAGACGATATGTCTCACTGTCGATAATAGTCAGAAAGCGTCTGCACAGAACACTATTTTCCATGGCTCCATCAAGCAAGGTCTCCACAAAACCCTTAATGGAAGTGAGGGGTGTTCGGAGTTCATGCGAAACATTTCCCACAAATCCCGACCTCATCTGATCAAAGTTACGAGCTTCAGTTACATCATGAAAAACTGCAACTGCTCCATTTATATTATGGTTTGTCCCCTTGGTGGGCGCGACATGTACCCTATATATCTGAGAATGAGATTTAATCTCGGTTTCAACAAATACTTCCTTGCCGTTCTTTAATACGTCGCCAATCATTTCATTGATTTGCACGTAATCAGTTAAATCCGCAAAGGTCTTACCCCGTAATACTCCATCTCGTACCAAAAATATATTCTCGGCCGCCTTGTTGGCTAAAATAATCTGGGATTGTTCATTTAGTATTAAAACGCCTTCTTCCATACTGGTTAGTATGGCATTCATGGTAGTTTTTTCTTGATCTAATTCATGCATTCTGCCATCACCTTCTCAAAACTGGTCCATTTTCCTCAACAAATCTATAACCAACGCCGCGAACTGTTTCTATATATTCGGGGATATTGGGATCATCATTCAATTTTTGCCTTAAATGTCTGATATGAACATCAACTGTGCGGGTATCTCCCGAAAATTCATAGCCCCAAACTTTTTCCAGGAGCACTTCCCGATTGAAAACTTTACCTTGATGGGTAGCCATTATTTTCAAAAGTTCAAATTCCTTTGGGGTCAGTTCCAGTTTTACATCACCCAGAAAAGCCTCGTGATGATCGGGGACCACCAGTAAATTTTTAAAAACATAAACCCGGGTGCCTACCGCTTGTTCGGCTTCCAAAATTTTAATAGCCCTTAATCGAGCTTTCACTCTGGCTACCAACTCGCGGGGGCTGAAGGGCTTCTTAATATAGTCGTCAGCCCCCAGTTCCAGGCCTAAGACGGTATCAATCTCTTCGGCCCGGGCCGTCAGCATGATTATCGGTATTAAGTGATAGTTATTATCCCGTTTTAGTGCCTGGCATACTTCGAGCCCGTCCATGTTCGGCAACATGATATCCAAAATGATTAAATCTGGAGTCTCACTTTCCACCAGTTCCATAGCACTCAAGCCATCATAGGCAACTATGACCTGAAACCCTTCCTTTTCCAAATTAAACTTTACTAATTCAACAATATAGGTTTCATCATCCACAACCATAATCTTGGATGCCATCAAACTCTCACCTCAACGTTCAAGGCCTATTAGGGCACCCATACGTCCTGTCTTACCGTTTTCCCTGCGGTGGGAATAAAAGATTTCCGTATGACAGGCAGTGCATAGTTCGCAGGTGCTAATATGTGATGCCTTAACTCCGCCCGCTATTAATATCTGCCGATTGGTCTCCTGTAAGTTCCAGTTGAAGAATTCTTTGTCATTATAAGTAATTATATCATGTAAGCTCGGAAATTCAGCATTTACTTTCGCCCCAAGATCAGGTTGAATTTGAAAACAGCAGGGACCAATGCCCGGTCCTATAAACACTTGTACTTCATGGGCACAGGTGCCATATTCTTTTTCTAGAGCGGTAAGCGTATGAAACGCAATCCTTCCCATAGTGCCCTTCCAGCCACAATGAGCTATCCCTATGGCCCGGTTTACTGGATCATACAAATAGACCGGCACGCAGTCAGCATAGAAACTCAGCAGATATACTCCTATGGCATTAGTAATCATGGCATCAGAGTTGGGGATAGCTGCAGCCAGCTCATAAGCCCCTCGGCCCTGGTCATTTCTTTCCACCCGGGTTACAACATTACCATGCACTTGCTGGCAGCATACCGCCTTATCCAATTGAGCATCAAAAATAGCTAGAAAACGTTTCCTGTTTTCCCGCACCAGTTCGCTGCGGTCATCAACATGTAGACCCATATTGAGCGATTCGTAAACACCGCCGCTAACCCCGCCATGACGAGTGGAAAAGGCTGCATTAACCCCTTCACTTAACCAATCCTGTAAGGAAAGGAACTGAATAGCGTTGCGGGTGAAGAAATTCCAGCGTTCCATTTGTTCTTATGCTCCATTTCACTTAAAATGTCTTCAGGAGGTGTTCAAAAATGAATTGTCCTGAATGCAATAACCCTGTATTTGATAGCAACCAGCCTTGCTCAAAGTGCGGGCTGAACTTGTCTGATTCCGCCTGGGTGGTTATTTCAACGGTCTCCCCACCGGATGATGTGTTAATGGAAGGCCTGATTCAGTCTTTTGGTATTCCGGTTCGCCTTATTCACTCCGTTGGTTCAGTGTTTGGCCTTTCGGTAGGTCCGCTCGGTGATGTGAAAATAGCAGTCCCCGAAGCCTATTCCTCAAAGGCGAAAGAACTTCTGCAGGCGGAACTGGAGGATGTGGATCCTAACGAATAAATAGCGTGACAAGGGGGGAAACAAGGGGACGGTTCTCTTGTTTCCCCCCTTAATTATTAGGAATGAGGAAACAGTGAGAACCGTCCCCTTGTTTCCCCAACCGTCCCCTTGCTCGCTAAGCCATCCCTGTTACTTGCTTTTTAATTGATCAATGGTGTTAATAAAGCTATTAACATCTGTGAATTGGCGATAGACCGAGGCAAAACGTACATAAGCAACCTCATCTAGACTGCGCAGCTTGTCCATTACCATTTCCCCAATTATCATGCTGCTTACTTCTCTATCATTGAAATCTCGCAGATCCGCTTCAATCGAGCTTACTATTGCCTCAATTGCTTCCGAGCTAATGGGGCGTTTTTCGCAAGCGCGGCTCAGACCGCTCAATATTTTGTTACGTTCGAATTGTTCCCGGTTGCCCCCTTTTTTGATTACCAGCAAGGGTCTTTCCTCAACCCTCTCATACGTTGTAAATCTTCTTTTGCAACCTGCACATTCACGTCGTCTTCTAATAACAGCCCGATCTTCACTCGAACGGCTGTCAATTACTTTGCTCTCTGCTTCCTGACAATAAGGGCATAACATTTGTATTCACTCCTGTGCGGGAAGTATAGAATTTTGAAAGCGCCATCTATCTGCACCTATTATGAACAATATATCATGCATAATCAACTCATCGGGCTGCAAATAATCAATATCTATCTTCATCATCCTTGTAACGGCTGTCATACTTGAAGTCTATTTCGGAAAAGCCAGCCAATTCGACAAGGATTACATCCCTACCAATCCGCACTATTTTCTCCCAGGGAACTACTATCTCTTCTCTTTTGGCAAAGACACTCCAGCCTTTCACCTGACCCGGAAGCATAAAAGCCAATACCCTCCCCCTTTCAATGTCCAAATCTATGTCAATAATATTGCCCAGCTTTTTACCATCCAGAGTATTAATAACCTCTCTGGTTCGCAGGTCGGACAACTTCACCATAGAATCACCCCTATTCAGAATATATATATTTGCAGTATATGAAGAGTGGAGGTAAAACTTGCCTGTATTTCTGCGGTAGGTCCTGTCGCTCTCCAAGTATTAGTCTGTCATTATTTTGGCAAAGAAGGTGCATTTATGGCAGCAGGGCCGTTGAAGTTTACATAGGTTTGAGGAACGTCACCCACGATTATAGTGTCTGCCAGAGGAACGGTGGTGGAGACAGCCAGATCTTTATCGACCAGAGGTACAGCTATCTTTATGGTGGTGTTTATCTTTAAATAAATGAGGTGGCGGGTCTGGTTGATGCCTGCTTGTTCGAACTTGTTCTCAATCTCAACATTAACCTGACGGGCCGGGACTACCCTTACCTTTATTCTAGGGCCATAGGTTGCCAGAAATATAGAGCCGGTTACCTGTCCAAGGGCAACATTTATCGTATTTGATTGCAATTTTCGGGTACTTGCTATTACTTCATTAATGGTATTGGCTATTATTTGGTTAAGTATGACCGTATTAGCTTGCAGCATTACTATGTTACCCTTCTCATCTTTGTGTATATACATAATGTCCCGATAATCAGTTTTAGCAACTATTTTATCGTTCACGGCTTGGTTGATTATTTCAACCGTTTCCAACTCTGCTTGGGATCTGGCTATCTCTAAAATGCTGGCTTTCAACCGTAAATCTATGAACACTATTAATGTTAAAAAGGCAATTAAAGTCATGACACTCAGTACTGGCAACCATTTTCTGGCCAATTGCAATCCCTCCACGATTTCTCGCTATTTACCCTAATAGTTCTAATATATGAGAAGTATTTATATTTAGTGACTATTTTTAATATGGTCAGTAAAGTGCCGAGTCGATCAGGGGGACGGTTCTCTTGATCGCCCTTATGAACATTAGAGTGGCGATCAAGAGAACCGTCCCCCTGATCGTCCCATTGCTTGCCCCCTTTGAAAAATGGCAGGTCATAGGCTACTATATAGAAATGAAGGGGTGAAGTAAGAATGGAAAACATTAGAGTAAGATTTGCACCCAGTCCAACTGGTACTTTACATATCGGCGGAGCGCGCACTGCACTATTCAACTGGCTTTATGCCCGCAATAAAAATGGCCAGCTGGTCCTCCGCCTGGAAGATACGGATAGTCAAAGATCTACCGAAGATTCCGCCGCAGGAATTCTGGATGGGTTGCGATGGCTGGGTTTGGATTGGGATGAGGGACCTGACATCGGAGGACCTTATGGTCCATATCGACAGAGCGAACGCCTGTCAATTTATCAAACATACCTGCAAAAACTATTGGATGAAGGAAAAGCCTACTACTGTTGCTGTACCGCCGCCGAGCTGCATGAGAAGAGGGAAAAAGCCCAAAAGGAGAAAAGGAACTATCTTTATGATGGGTCTTGTCTTAACCTTACCCCGGAACAGATAACTGCCAATATAGAGCAGGGCTTAAATCCGGTCATTCGCTTAAAAGTGCCGCGGCAGGGTCAAACAGTTGTGGATGATCTTATCCGTGGTGAGGTGGCATTTGACAACCGTCTAATGGACGACTTTATCATAGCCAAATCTGATGGGTGGCCAACCTATAATTTTGCAGTGGTAATTGATGATTACACTATGAAAATCAGCCATGTAATCAGAGCCGAAGAGCATTTGTCCAATACTCCCAAACAGCTGCAGGTTTATCATGCTCTGGGATTGACCCCACCCCATTTTGCCCATGTTTCAATGATATTAGCCCCTGACCGCAGCAAGCTTTCCAAACGTCACGGTGCCACTTCCGTACAGGAGTTCAGAGATGAAGGTTACCTTCCCGAGGCACTGGTTAATTATCTCGCCTTGCTTGGATGGTCCCCGGGTGAGAATATTGATGTTTTTCCCTGGGAGGAAATGCCGCAACGTTTTTCCTTGGATGACGTGTCCCGCTCCGCAGCTATCTATGACCTGAAAAAACTGGCCTGGATGAATGGGCATTACTTATCAATTGCCAGCATTGATCGTATTGTTAAAATGCTTGAGCCTTCGGCCCGGCAAAAGGGGTGGCTGCGCCCCGATAATACTGAATATTTTAACAAAGTAATCGATCTAGTGCGAACTCGAGCTCGGACAGTCAATGAGATACTCGGTTTGGCCGAATATTTCTTTGAAGAGCCAACCGGGTATGATCCGAAAGGGCTGGATAAATATTTTCGTAGTGGCAGCCTGGAAAAATTAGCTGCTGTCCTGGATGTAGTCAGCCATGTCCAATGTTTCACTGCTCTAGAGCTGGAGGAATCTATCCGTATTAAAGCTGATGAACTGGGATTTAAAGCCTCAGAATTGATTCATCCCGCTCGTTTGGCTCTTACTGGCCGCACTTCGACTCCGGGGCTTTTTGAAATAATTGAGCTGCTCGGCAGCCAAACATCTCAAGCGAGAATCTGTAAGGCTATGGACTTCATTCAAAAACTGGCATAAAACCCATATAATTCGTAAAGCTTTTGACATTCATGGGCCCCTGTATTATAATATTTTTTGCGCGAGCTAATTTTGCGCACAGTAAAGCCGAATGGTGTAACGGTAGCACGACTGATTCTGGTTCAGTTCGTCAGGGTTCGAATCCTTGTTCGGCTGCCACTTGGCCCCATCGTCTAGCGGTTAGGACGCCGCCCTCTCAAGGCGGAAGCGGGGGTTCGATTCCCCCTGGGGCTACCAATGAGATGTTAAAGACCACTCTAACGAGTGGTCTTTAGTTATATGAGAGGGGGCACAATCAAGTGCGCACACTGGTGGCTACGGCACTATTCAATTCTAAAGGCAAGGAAGTTTATTGTACGGCCAAAAAAATAACCGACCAGCATATGAGCTATATCCGCAACTCTAATCGGAAGGATCTGGAAGCGGTTGGTTTTGATTTTATTAAGCTGATGTCTTTAGATTTTCCAAATGTAAAGGGCTATGCGATTTTCTTCGAGGGCCATGTTAATGACATAATGCCCGCCCTTAAATCTATGGAAATAAGTTATTAGCAAAGAGTCGAGTAGGCGGGGCCTTTCGCCCTTCCAGATGATGTTTAGGCCGAGCCTACTCAGTTTCTGCTCCTTTCGGTTAGCAGTGTCTCACTAGCTTGACCGTGCTCATTATCCAGGCAATTGTGCCCCTACCCCTCACAGAACCGTACGAGCGCTATTTACGCATACGGCTCTTCGCATCATCATTAACCACTTATGTTGAGGTCTCCCATCTCAAGTCGTAGATATTTACGTAGATCCGGGGCTCAGGTAGCGGATACTTGCGCAACAGTCTTTTGAATTTGTCCCATTTGAAGCTCTTGCGTTGACTTCGCCGATTTAACCATTTGAACAGCAATTCTTCGACCCTACTTTTGTATCGTTCAAGTGCACTGCTGTTATCTGTTATCCCGTAGTATCGATAGTATCCTAGCAGTTTTCTGCTCAGCACATCCATGATGTCCGGGACTGGCAGACTTCGGTGTTGCTTTAGCCATTCTTTAGTCCGCACAATGCTGTTGCTGAATTTCTTCCGGCTGGTTTTCCGCTTAACCCGAAACACTCCTTTCCGGCTCTTGCCGCAGTAGTGCGTAAATCCAAGAAAATTAAAGGTGTCGGGCTTCTGCTTGCTCGTCCGCTGCGCTTCGACTTCCGCATGTTTCCCGAACGCGATGATTCGGCTTTTGTCTTCTGCCAGTTCGAGATTAAATTTCGCCAGTCGTTCTTTTAGTGCTTCATAGAATGCACGGGCATCGTCTTCATACTGAAAACAACAGACAAAGTCATCTGCGTATCGGATCATGTAGGATTTTCCACGGCACTGCTTTCGCGCTACTTTCTGAAACCATAGGTCCAGCACATAATGCAGATACACATTTGCCAGAAGTGGGGAGATTACCCCGCCTTGTGGCGTTCCTTCCGGGGTGTCGTACTTGATTCCAGCTTCTATTACACCCGCCTTCAGGAACCTAGTGATTAACCGCAGCATATTCGGGTCCGCAATCCGTTCCTTCAGGAATTTCATCAGCCAGGTATGGTCAACGTGATCGAAGAATCCTTTGATATCGGCATCGACAATGTAATTGATCCGCTGTTCTTCAATGACATTGTTCAGGTGTTTTAGGGCATCGTGGGCACTTCGCCCCGGCCGGAATCCATATGAGAATCCCAGAAAGTCTTGCTCGTAGATGGCATTCAGTATCCTAACCATCACTGCCTGTACAAGTTTATCCTCGTACGCTGGTATCCCGAGCGGCCGCCTCTGACTTGAACCCGGCTTGGGAATGTACACACGCCTTACCGTTTGCGGTTTGTAGGCTTGTCTTTTCATCCGCGCTACCAAATCCATTATGTTGGCCTCCAGGTTTTCACCATAGCCCGCTTTGGTTACCCCATCAACTCCTGGCGCTTTCTTGCCATTCATGCTTTCATATGCAGTAAACAGCGTCTTCTCATTGATGAGATGAACCAGTGTCTGCAACTTGAGTTTTGGGTTTTCTCTCGCTCGTTTGGCTATCCTTGCCAGTTCCGTTTCCACTGTCTTTCCCCCTCCGGTGGGACAATGTTTCCTTGACCAGGTCTATGATACGTCGCCGCCTTTCCTCCCTGGACATTACTCCGGTTCATCAGTACTATGCAGCGATCCGACTCCCTGCCTTCCTTTTGGCTCCCTTGCTTTGTATCGCTTGTCGGCCATACTCCCTTGTGGAAGAGCGGCAGGGTCTCCCGAGTTGCCGTGACCTAGCAATGTGCAGCGTGCCAAGGTCTCTGACCCCGGAGGAGTTCCAGCGGTCTTGCCATGTCGTCCGCTGGGATGTTGCCTTCTGCTGGACGTAAAGCATCGGCCTCCTCGATTTTTACACATTTCGGGGCTCTATTCCTTCAACCTTACGGCTTTCGGCCCACTGCCTCGCCTGTCTACGCTTAAACAGTACGGTTACCCGCCCTGCTCCAAGACTGGCTACGAGGTGGCTGGCTAGGCCTTCCTCGGCGGGCTTTCCACCCGCTATATTTCACGACCTTGCTCGGTCGCTCACGTCCCGGTGTAACACGCTTCTCACCAAATGACAGAGCAGTCCCTTTGTTGATTATTTGTTGTTTAAATCTGCATGATACACCTGAAGCGTCCCTTGAAAGGTGTAGTTTTTTAGACCTAACCTTCTTCTCGATTATCGTTATTGGGAATCATAAACTATTTGGATTGACTTAACTATAGAATCCAATTTATTTATCAAAGCAATGTCTTCTCCTGCAACGTGGAAAGACGCAATTTGAATCAAAGAACTATTGGTAAACAAGCCGATCCATTTGACTGAAAGGTTCGTACCTTCCATGGTTCCTGTAAAATCTATTTCATATGCCGGTAATCCATCAATTGTAACATTTGTTTCAGAAATAATCTTCGTTTCAGTTAAAGGGAAAGAGGATTTAATATATGAACTGGTATATGTTTTTGCAAAATCCATTGGAATAACAGGTTTTGAAGTAAATTCTTTAATCATTATCATAATACCTGTGTTAGAGTCGTTGGCATTTTTGGAATTTAACAGGGGTGGATTGGCCACAAACTCGGCCTTGTCGATATCCGTTCTAAGCCAATCACTAGGATAAGTTACCGCGAATCTCCCTTTGGGATCAGAATAAATTGCAGTTTTGGAATCTAAAGTACTACTATCAGTTATAACAACTGTCTGTGTCTGATCTGCCCAATCTACTTTACATCCCATAGCCTCGGAGACAAATCTTAAGGGTACCATTGTTCTTCCGTCAACTACCTTTCCAGGTACGCTTAATTCTATTGGTTTGTCATTAATCGTTGCAGTATATGAACCGATTTGCAGTTTTATCGTATTGGTACCTTTTACGGCTGTTACAGTTTGTGAGTCTTCCTCCCAAGTAACTGTTGCCCCTAATGCTTCAAATATTGTTCTTAAAGGCACCAGAGTTCTTCCATACTCGATTATAGGGGGTAAATTGAAGACTAATTTATTACCGTTCAAAACTACATTAGGAGCAGCTATAGTTGTTCCAGTGGAAACGATTAGAATACATAATGCTACTAATACCGACATTAGATATTTTTTCACTACACAATATCCCCTTTCAAAAGCAAACCGTTTTTACAATTATTCCACAAAATCTATTATTTTCCTTTTTTATCATTTACTATAAATTATCGAATTACTGTTACTTTAGAAAAAATAACCATGGGGTACTATCATAACTAGCAGGATTAACTAGAGCGAATTAGACGCGGCTTAGACTTTGACAATAATCAGCACCACCCGTCTAACGGGTGGTTTGCTCTGAGGCTATAAGCCTCTGTTACCGGCCAGCGCCTAAAGACGCTGGCTTTCACTTCGTTCAAAGCCACTATGCCTTTGTCACTTTTGCTACCCCTGAAGGGGTGTTCGTATTACTTGCTACCCTTAAAAGGGTCCTCGTGTTCCTTTACACTAAGCTTATCCAACATAATGTCATGTTTCTCTTGTTCTTGGATATACTTCGTTATAGTTGCTTCATTCAATCCTACTGTGCTGACATAGTATCCTTCCGCCCAAAAATGTCTATTCCCAAATTTGTATTTAAGATTTGCATGCTTGTCAAAAATCATCAGTGCACTCTTACCTTTCAGATATCCCATAAATGAAGATACACTTATCTTGGGTGGTATACTGACAAGCATGTGAACGTGATCTTTCATCAGGTGCCCTTCTATGATTTCTACACCCTTGTAATTACACAGTTGTCTCAGTATCTGTCCTATACTTTCTCTGTATTGATTGAATATTATTTTTCGTCTATACTTTGGGGTGAACACAATATGGTACTTACACATCCATTTTGTGTGCGCCAATGAATTGCTTTTATTAGCCATTAAATCACCTTCCTCTAATTTTGATAGTAGCTTGAACACCACTATTATATTAGAAAAGGTGGTTTTTTTTGTATAACATCTTGTTACCCACCCGCATAGCAGGTGGTTTTATGTTTCGCACGCTTCGCGTACTCAACTGGCTAAAGCCAACAATCGGGTAGGAGGCCACCCATTATTTGAGTGGCCGACCTCCCACAGCACCGTACGTACCGTTCGGTATACGGCGCTTCCAAAGTTTACACTTACTTCGCGGAGTAACATTCCATCAGACTGAGGTATCCAGCACGTTTGAACCTTATGTTGGAAAGGGCTCTTGATAAGATTGGGCTATGGGCAGTACGCCAGTAGCCTTTTCTTGTGTTTGCCCACATCCATGCCTGCTCTTCTTTGATTCCTGAGCGCTTGAGATTCTCGAAACGTGTGCGGACTTTCTTCCACCGTTTCCATGTCACCATCCGTATGCGGCTTCTGATCCATTCATCCAGCCTCTGTATCAGGTTCCTTGCATCTGCCAGCTTGAAGTAGTTCATCCATCCACGAACCACCTGGTTCAGCCGGATTCTCCTTGCTTCAATTCCCATCCCGTTACTGCGTCCGGTTATTTCCCGGATTTTATCCTTGAATTTCCGAACACTCTTGGGATGTATTCTGAGCCTTCCTTCTCCTCTGTGGATGTAGAAGCTGTACCCCAGATATTTGACCTTGCCCACGTATGCTACCTGGGTTTTCTCACGATTCACCTTCAGGAATAATTTCCCTTCAATGTATGGGAGGATATGGTCTATCGTACGTCTGGCTGCTTTCTTGCTCTTGCAGAATATCTGCAGATCATCTGCATAACGTACAAAACGGTGTCCGCGTCTCTCCAATTCATGATCACATTCATTCAGCATAATATTCCCAAGTAATGGACTTAATGGACCGCCTTGCGGTACTCCTTCGGGGCTTTCTTCAAACATTCCGCCCACCATAACTCCTGCTCGCAGGAATTTATGAATGAGCGCAATAACCCGTCCGTCCTTTATCGTTTCCGACATTATCTGGACGAGCTTGCTCTGGTTGACCGTGTCAAAGTACTTTTCCAAATCCATATCGACTACATATCTGTAGCCATCTGTAATGTTGGTCTGGCATCTTCTAAGTGCGTCATGCGCGCTTCTTTTCGGTCGGAACCCAAAGCTGTTATCTGAAAACTGCTCTTCAAAGATTGGGGTCAGTACTTGGCACATCGCTTGTTGGATAAGTCTGTCCACGACGGTTGGTATCCCCAGTTTTCTGGTTTTCCCGTTCTCTTTCGGTATTTCTACCCTTCGCACGGGTTTTGGACGGTATTTACCGTCCCGGAGTGATTGCACAAGTTCCTTCTTGTTTCTTTGCAGGAAGGGTAGAAGTTCATCTACCTGCATACCATCAATTCCACCCGCACCTTTATTCCTCTTTACCTGCTTGTAGGCACGGTTCAGATTGTCTCTGCCTAGAATTTGCTCCAGCAATCCTTCCGTCTGCTTGTTTGTGTTGGTGTTGTCGGTTTCAGTCATCTTAGGTGACCCGCACACTTCTGCATACTCTTTCTGTTCCGCAGATACCCTTTGCAGATAGTCTTCAAGTTGAAGTTGTCTGTGTTTTAATTTGTCACTTTCAGTAACTTTCATTGACCTACACCTCCTTTGGTTCAGCCCTTCCTTCGGCATCGCGATGCCTCCGTACTATGGCCTCTGCTGACTTCTCACGATAAATCTTGTTTCAACCGGACTTCTTACTCTGTTTCCGCCCGTCCGTGAGACCTCCCCGGGTAAGAACGCAGTCTTTCCTTCCATCTATCTGCCACATTTACACCGTAAGCTTCCGGATAGTTTAGGGCTTCAGTTTGCATTGCAACCTTACCCAGCTTACACATGCCTGATGTGATTTCTATTCGTCAGACCAGAAGTTTGCCTCCGGCTTCCTTCAGATTCCACCTCGCGATGGACACCCTTGCCCTTGACTATGTGCTTGGCACTATCAACCCGCACTCGGGACTTTCACCCGTTAGACTGCGCCCATGCCGGGCGCACAATAAAAGGAGGAAACGAGAATCTTCCCGTTTCCTCCTCTTTCTTCCACCAGCCTAATCTTTTCCAGGTTTTGCTTACCCTATCGTAATTTTCACAAATTTACGTTTTCCAATCTGGATAACCATACCTGTTTCCAAATGTATATCCTCTTGCTCAAATTTATCTCCATTTACCTTGACGGCGCCCTGTTTGACCATGCGCCGGCCCTCACTGGTAGAGTCGACCAGCCCTTTTTCATTAAGAAACTTGGGCAGCCACACATCTATCTCACTCACTGTAATCTCAGGAATATCATCGGGAATATCTCGCTCCGAATAAACCAGCTTAAATCTTTCCATGGCCTGAGTTGCTTCTTCTGGGCTATGGAATGTTGATATGAGCTCCATCGCCAGTTTGATTTTAGCGTCACGGGGATTTAGTGCTCCGTTATTCATCTGACTCCGCATGGCCTCAATCTCTGCCATGGGCACCCGGGTCAGCAGTTCATAATATCTGCAAATTAAGCTGTCACTTATGGACATGGTCTTGCCGAACATTTCATAGGGATCATCACTAACCCCAATGTAATTGCCCAGACTCTTGCTCATCTTCTGAACACCATCGGTCCCCTCCAGAATAGGCATCATCAGGGCTATCTGTGGTTCGTATCCATATTCTCTTAATAAATGGCGGCCCACCAGCAGATTGAATTTTTGGTCGGTTCCTCCGAGTTCCACGTCGGCCTGCAGGGCCACTGAATCATAACCCTGCATCAAAGGATACATAAACTCATGTACCCCTATAGGCAATCCTTCTTTATACCGTTTCTCAAAATCATCGCGTTCCATCATGCGAGCAACTGTATATTTAGCGGCC
This sequence comes from Syntrophomonadaceae bacterium, assembly GCA_963665865.2. Classification (GTDB taxonomy): domain Bacteria; phylum Bacillota; class Syntrophomonadia; order Syntrophomonadales; family Syntrophomonadaceae; genus PHAA01. Next base: position 2,121,957 of record CAXXWF010000001.1, read on the forward strand.
AGCTTCAGTACATCCATCAAATTCAAATCTTTGAGCCAATCACTGTTAAAGTGCATAATGGTCTTGTTACGATCAAGGACTTTATATATCTGTTCCTGATAGGTGCGAGCATTCGCCATAATTTCTTCTTCAGTCAGCTGCTTCCGCGTCTCTGACTTGCCGCTGGGATCTCCGATCCGACCGGTATAATCCCCTATGATCAAGTGCACCTCATGTCCTAAATCTTGGAATTGACGCAGTTTATTTAAGACCACGGTATGTCCCAAATGAATATCGGGAGCAGTTGGGTCCAGACCCAGTTTAATCCTTAATGGTTGCCCTTCCCGGATGGATTTTTCAAGTTTCTTGATCATTTCATCTCTGGGCAGAATTTCGATGACTCCACGCTCTATCTGCTCCATCTGGCTCCGAGCCTTATCTTTGATTGCAGTTTCCATTTCATTACCTCCTTGCCATTAAAAAATGATAGCATATTGATTTGTTGATATGCAATAATTAGACCCAAACCCGTATAGCATTTTAGCGTGTACATTTTGCAAAGCAGGATTTTTTGTGTTTATTGTCTAATCATTAGGCATACAATCGTAAGCAGGAGGCTATATATAACATGGCAAACGCATCTAAACCGCATAAACTGCGGCAACTTATCAATCGGATTAAATGGCGGCCTATTATCACCTGGCTTCTAATTATAGGGGTGGTTTCATTTTTAGGAATATCAAGTTATGTTGCCGCTACATTACCCGCTTTTAATCCGCAACAGTTAACCGGAGTAAACAGTACTTTGCTCTATGATGAAGATGGGAAGGTTTTTTCAAGCTTGAATGCTGGCGAAAACCGCACTGAGGTTACTTTAGAGAAAATTCCGCCGGTGCTTATACAGGCATTTATCGCTACTGAGGATAAGGATTTTTACAATCATCATGGCGTAAATTACAAGGGCATTGCTCGAGCATTGCTGCATAATGTTCAGTCCGGTGATCTGACCGGGCAAGGCGCGAGCACGATTACTCAACAGTTGGCTAGAGCCTCTTTTTTAACCACTGACAAAAATTGGCTTAGGAAGGTAAAGGAAGTATTCCTGGCTTATAGAATTGAGTTTACTTATTCTAAGGATGAAATTTTAGAAATGTATCTTAACAAAATATACTTCGGAGCGGGTGCCTACGGAGTTCAGGCAGCTGCCCACACCTACTTTGGCAAAGACGTAGGTCAGCTTAGCTTGCCGGAATCAGCTCTATTAGCAGGTCTTGTGCAAAGTCCTAATAATTACAACCCTTTTACTGATCTTGACAAGGCCAAAGCTAGGCAGAAGCTGGTTCTAATCAGTATGGTAGACTCTGGTTTTATTAATGATCCAGCTGCAACCCAGGCTTATGATGCTCCTCTGCAGCTCGCCAAGGGTCAAAACGCAGCTGCCCAGTATGGTTTTTACGTAGATGCGGTTATTGATGAGGCAGGTCAAATACTAACCCGTATCAAGGGATATGAAGATGGCGACAGTGCTGTATATAAATCCGGGTTAAGCATATATACCACTATAGATGCTCCTCTGCAGGCTTATGCGGAGGAATATTTCAAAAAGGCTGCTAATTTCCCCGCCAATAATAAAAGTGGTCAGACAGTTCAAGCAGGCATGGCCATTGTCGACAACAGCAATGGAGCTGTTAAAGCCATTATGGGAGGACGGCAGTATTTACAGCAGCGCGGTTTCAACCGAGCTACCAGTGCTTACCGGCAACCGGGTTCTTCTATCAAACCTTTGACAGTCTATTCTCCAGCTTTGCAACAGGGCATAATGCCTTTTAATGTTCTGGATGACTCACCGATTTCCTATAAAAATGGGAGCGGAACCTGGAAGCCGACAAACTATGATAATACATTCAGAGGCCTTATCACCATGCGCACGGCGGTAATGATGTCGGTCAATACCATCGCAGTGCAAACGGAAGAACAAGTTGGAGTCCGCAACGGTTTTGACATGGGTAATTCTTTAGGTCTGAACCTGGTTGACACCCCGGGGACTAATGATTTAAATCTGGCCTCAATGGCGTTAGGTGGTTTAACCAAAGGTGTAACCCCGGTCCAAATGGCCGCCGCATATGCCAGTTTGGGGAATACAGGTGTCTTTAATAAACCGCATTTTATTAGCAAAATTGTCGATTCCAATGGAGTTACTATCTATCAATTCAAACCAGATTCTAAGCGGGTAATGACCGTTCAGACCTCCTGGTTGATGAACAACATTCTGCAGTCGGTAGTTACCTCGGGAACAGGCACTAATGCCATAATCCCTAATGTGCCTACCGCCGGTAAAACAGGTACCTCCGAGGATTTAACTGACATCTGGTTCTGCGGAGTTACACCTGTTTATTCAGGCGCAGTATGGATGGGTTATGATGATCAGAAATATACGATGACCAATGTATTCGGCGGTGGTTTTCCCGCGCTGATGTGGAAAGCTATGATGCAAAAAGCTCACCAAGGGATACAGCCAGGCAGCTGGCCAATGCCGGCTAACATAGTTCAGGTTCAGGTTTGTGATAAATCAGGCAAAATTCCCTCTGCGTTGTGCCCCGCCGAAGACATTATTACCGAATACTGCCTGAAAGGCAGTGAACCGACCTTATCCTGCGATGTGCATGAAAATGTGGTTGTTTGCAAAGAATCCAACAAATTGGCGACCCAATACTGCCCTGATACATATGTAATGACGGGTGTAAAGGTTGGGACCAATAGTACCGAGAAAACCCAAATACCCACTGAAACTTGTACTCTGCATACCAGTTTCACCTTCTCTAGTCTGTTGAAAAACACGGTCAAGATATGCACCGATCCTCGTCATGGAGGGCAGCTCTATCAGGCAAATATCGCTGGTCCCTTCAAATCGGGAGGATGTCCAGATAAGTTTGTACAAGAAATCGTCGTTCCGCCAGGTGAATCTCTGCCCTTCTGTCCCCTGGCAGACCACCAGGTAAAATAGAAACTCTGCTGGCAAATCAGGCGGCTATTTCAGATTGATAACTGTTACCCCATAGCCGCCTTCTTCTCTGAAGCCGTCGCGGAATTCACCAACATAACGGTGCCCCTTCAAATAGCTGCGGACAGCTGTTCGGAGTGCTCCGGTTCCTTTACCATGTATAATCCTAACGCTATTCAACCCAACCAAGTTCGCATCTTCCAGGTATTTATCCAGTTCGCTTAAGGCATCTTCAGCATATTTCCCGCGCAAATCTATTTCCGGTGAAATATGCTGTGCTTTTTCCAGAAATGTATGGGTTCGACTGGCAGCTTTTGCCCCTTCAACCGACTGGCTCAATACCAGTTGCTCTTTGTCAACCGTCAGTTTGATGCTGCCTATCTGCACGGCTACATCTCCCTGAGCATTTGGACCTTCCAATACATAACCGGATTGATTTATACTTCTTACTAAAACATAATCACCGGGGTTTATATCTTGATCAGAACACACCTTCTCATCGAGGGGAAAGTTCACTTTCAAGTCTTTAATCTTCTTGCTTTTTTTCTCAACTTCATGCCATTTGGGTGGTTGTTCTTTATCTTTGATTAGTTCCTTCAATTCTTCGATGGCTTCGTTAGCTTCCCTTTTAATGCTCCGTACATACTGATCAGCTTCCTGTTTGGCTTTCTGTAAAGCAGTACTTTTCTCCTCGTTAACTCTGACTTTCTCGCTCTCCAATCGTTCACTATCTAACTTAAGCTGCCTCTGGGCTGTTTCCAATTCCTGGCTGCTAATCTCAAAAAAGTAGCGGCTCTCTTTGAGCTGGCGGATCATATTGCCTATTTCCACTTCCCGCTCGGGTACCAGTTGACGGGCTTTGTCAACCAGAGCACCCTTCAGTCCCAATCGAATAGCAATTTCAAAGGCATTGCTCTGCCCGGGAGTGCCAATAGTCAATTCATAAGTAGGAGCGAGAGTAATGGGGTTAAATTCCACGCAGGCATTTTCTACCCTGTCATTTTGATAAGCAAAGGTTTTCAGTTCGCTCTGGTGGGTGGTCACTACCACCCGTGCTCCCCTGGCCTTTAACTCTTCCAGAATGGCCCGCGCCAGGGCGGCTCCTTCCACCGGATCAGTACCTGCTCCCAGTTCATCCAGCAATACCAGCGAATGGCCGTCAACCTTATTTAATATGTGAACAATATTTTTCAGATGTGATGAGAAGGTACTCAGTGACTGCTCGATACTCTGCTCATCTCCGATATCAACGAATATCTGCTTAAAAACTGATACCTGACTTTTTTCCCGAGCCGGTATAAAAAGACCGCTCATAGCCATAATTGTCAGTAGTCCAATGGTTTTCAAGACTACCGTCTTGCCGCCGGTGTTAGGTCCGGTGATAACCAGAAGATCAAATTTTTTACCCAATTCAACATTTATCGGTACCGCCTGATCACCCAGCAGAGGATGGCGGGCCCGGTTTATTTCAACCCGGCCGGTATCATTCATTTCAGGCCGAAAAGCATTCATATCATAGGCCAGATGTGCACGAGCAAATAACATATCTAAATAGCTTAAAGTTGCAAAATTAATGGTTAAATCATCTACAACCAGAGTGACTGCCCCACTTAGGGCGCGTAATATTCGTTCCACTTCCCGTTTTTCTTCAATCTGCAAACTCTTTATCCGGTTGTTCTGTTCTACCACTGCCAAAGGTTCAATAAATACGGTTGCTCCGCTGGCGGATTCATCATGGACTATTCCTTTGACGTCATTACGGTGTTCCTGTTTGACCGGCACTACATAGCGTCCCGCCCGTTCCGTTATCAAAGCATCCTGCAGCAGGCTCTGGTTGTTGCCAGAGCGGATGAAGTTCTGCAGGTAATCCTTGATACGCTGACGAGCGGCTTCTATTCCCTTTCTCATGCTTCTCAGTTCTGTCGAAGCATCATCCCTGACGGAGCCGTCTTCATCAATAGCTGCCTGAATCTGTTTTTCTAAATCCGGATGGCTCTTTAACTCTGAGGCCAGGACCGTTAAAACCTGGGCGGAAGAGCTGCCAATATATTTAATGGCCAGCCGCGCGGCCCGTACCAGATGATAAACATCCAGCAAATCGGCCGGATCAAGAACGCCGGCTATGCGTGCCTTGCCCAGGTGTTTCTCAACCGGTTTGAGCGAACTCAGGAAAGCCGGTTCACCATAATGCAGTAAATCCATGGCCGCCTGGGTCTCATCGAGCCGCTTGATTATTTCCGGAAGTTCATGGGCAGGCTTAATCCCCAAGGCCAGTCTTTTTCCACCAGCAGAATAGGTACGATCAGCCAGCTGTTGACTAACTTTGTTAAATTCTAGTTTGTCTAGTATATTTTTATCCATCTTATAATACCCCACGATAATAATGACCTTTGGTAAAAGAAGCGTTATTGATAGCACTCAATTCCTGTTTATATACTGATAATTCCGGTCTGGAACCCTGCTGCAGTTCATCCAAGGCCTGCCGATACAGTTTTATGGTATCGCCTAGATGTTCAGTCGTCAAACATCTAGCCTCAATCCTAATACTGGCAGGGCCCAAAGCAATTATCCTCGGTAAATCTTCAATCATGCACAGGGTACGGGAGTTAAAAATATAAAACCGGCAGTCGGCATCTGTTGCCACCGGAAACTCATAGCCTTTGCTGTCCTTAATATAATAGCGCTCTGAGGCACAGGGAGCACTGCAGTTTTTCCGGCTTCCCCCCAGCACCCCACCCAACATGCAATACTGTGATTGCATCAGGATTAAGTCGCCATGGACAATAAGCTCAACATTAGAAAGATCTTCGAAATTGGTTAACTGCTCCATATTCAGTTCCGGACTGAGACATACTCCGCTTACACCCAGCTCTGATATATACCTCTGGGTAAAACGATTGAATGTATTTAAGCTGTAATCGGCCAGTATATTTAAACCGCTCTGTCGGGCCCACTCCAGATCAGCCCAGCTGGCAATCATGACGCTCTGAAAACTATCAGCAATTGTTTCCCGATAGGTATAAAGATCACCTGGCTTATGTATGCGCGGTAAAACAGGTACTACTCGCTCGGCCTGTGTACGGTTACACTCCAGCATTTCATTGATCTGTGACTTTTGTATATGATGGCGCGCGCCTAATCCTTCCATCCCCAGATATACCCGGTCAGCTCCGTTTTGCAGCGCAGGCTCAACCTGCTCTATATTACTTACGATTACAGTCAACTGCGGCTTCGTTATCGGCTCCCCAGCCGGCTGAGACAGCAGGAATCTTTCTTTCCCAGTCCAGAAAACCATGGCATCTATTGGTGCAGTCTGTTTTTCCTTAAGAATTTTTTGCAGCAACAATTCAACCGCTCGGCGGCGGGCATCATTGATATCACTAAAGGGGACCAATAGATTACTATCACCGTTAAGGTTTAGATTCCTCAATTCAAAGGGCGTATTGCCCAACCTACCAATCTTTTGGCGGAGTATTTCTTCAGTCAGGGGCTGCTGGTCCGCTGTCTGAGCCAGGTTTTTGGTTTCCACTTCCACCCGTTTGCCCTCCGGGTCAATCAGTGTTAAGCGCAAAGCCTGCCCTTCTGAAAGGTATACTTCAGCATCCACCGGAATCCGGACACCAACATCAGCCCGAAAACTTTGCTGAGCCTCGGAGAGCAGGTTTTCATCGTGGGTCTTGAAAACCCGGTCGTTGTTAAAAACCCGGCCTTCCAGTTGAATCTCAATTACCTCACCGGAGTGTGCATCTTCAACATTTTTTCCATCCACCTGCATTTGTTTAACAATGGAAGCGGGAACCTGACCTTGCCCTACCCATACTGCCAGTCCGTCTCCTCGGCTGACGGTATCGGTCAGTTTAATTCGAGTAAGCATCTCCCGGTCTTGGTCCAATACCCTGCCTACATAGATCCCTCGATTGTTAGGTCTTCTGGTACTTAGGAATTCATTGTTCCCTTGATTCAAGTACCCACTGCTAAAATTGCGGTTGAATATCTTCAACAGACGATCCTTTAAGGCCGGTTCGGGCTCAAAAGCGGGATCTTCTTGCAGGCTGTCCAGCACCTGACGATAGGCCTTGGTTACCACCGCCACATATTCAGGTCTTTTCATGCGTCCTTCTATTTTCAGTGAAGCTGCCCCTGCCTTTTGCAGGTCAGACAGATTTTCAATCAGGCATAGGTCGGCCGGACTCAAGAGATATTTTCCCTGTTCCGGCAGCATAACTTTTTGCTTATCGTTACGAGTATACAACTCATAGGGTAAACGACAGGGCTGGGCACACCTGCCCCGATTACCGCTTCTGCCGCCGACCATACTGCTGAACAAGCATTGTCCGGAATAGCAGTAACAAAGAGCACCATGGACAAATATCTCCAGTTCTACTCCCTTGACTTCCTGGCTGATGGCAGTGATTTCTGGCAGGGATAATTCACGGGCTAATACTATTCTTTTTACCCCTTGGCTGCGCAGAAAAGCAGCTCCCTCTTGATTATGTATGGTCATCTGAGTACTGGCGTGGATGCGCAGGCTGGGAAGAACGGTTCGAGCTGCGTTTAACAAGCCCATGTCCTGCAGGATAACCGCATCTACACCCGCATTTTGCAGCTCGAAAAGATAGTCTAAAACCCCTGCAAACTCGCTATTGTCGATCAGGGTGTTAACGGTAACGTAAACCTTGCGGTCTCGTAAATGGGCATACTCAACCGCTGCCCGTATTTGCTTATCGTCAAAATTGGCTGCTGACTGACGGGCACTGTATTGCTGTCCACCGAGATATACAGCATCTGCGCCGTTATTAATGGCAGCTATAAATGAATCCCAGTTACCAGCCGGGGCTAATAATTCCATTTTGGTTAACCAACTCTCTATCGTCACATATTTTTATAATACAAACATAACGATCGTGTCATCCTGAGTGCAACGAAGGATCTCCTTCGGAGAATACCATATTCAGGGATGAGATCCTTCACTTCGTTCAGGATGACATTACTGTTAGATTTTCGTCGGTGGTTGTGGCCTTCGGCCATGAGGGGTTAATATAAAAAGCGTATATATTATAGCACAAGCCTAGCCTTTCCGGTTAGGCGCAAGGTTTAGATACAGTCAGGCCGAGCAAAAAAGTTCAAGAGCAAGGCATTAATGATAGCCAGCGATTGAGGCGTACATAAGGTACGTCGATTGAGCTGGCTTTCGTTAATAACGCAGCTATTGGACTTTTTTGCCGGCCTGAGCCTAGCCTTGCGAGGTAGGTTGGCTATCCCGCCGCTCTAAAAGATCGCTGATATACACCAGTTGGTCCTCAATATTTTTGATACGATCCGTTAGTTTGGGACCTATATTTTCGCTCCCAACCTCATCCAGACGAGCAAATATTTCCGCCCGAGATAACTGATCAATCGTCAGCAGCGAATTGGCGCCCCCCTTTTGAATGCCTAAATCATCGCGGGAGGGTGCTTCCTTTTCTTCCTTTAAGATGACACTGAAACCGCCGCAGGATTCTAATATCCCTTTTTCTACATCCTGTATATCTCTTACCCCTTTTTTTCTAAGTTCCTGCATCAAATCATCTACATTAAATTTTTCCCGCGCGAGATTCTTCTTAATTATCTTGCCATTATCAATTAATATGACAGGAACTCCACTGATAAGGTTGGATAATCGCCCGTTTTTTAGGCCCATATAACCAATAAAGTATTCTAACACCGCCAAGGTGGTTAGAACTATGATACCCTCATAATAGGGTATACTTCGATCCAGGGCCACGGATATAACCGTATCGCCAACCCCGGTCATTACTACAAAATCAAAAGGCCCCAGTTCGCCTAGAGCCCTTTTCCCTAAGAGGCGAATCATGATTAAAGCCAGAAAATACATTCCTGCAACTCTTAAAGCAAACTCCAGCATCTGGTGTTCCCCCTTTAGTGAGCTTCTGACTTAGTATTTCGCCACAATCCTGCGCATTATTCTTTTATATATTTTGTAAGTTCATCTTTGGTCCAGGTATTAACGATGTCCCCTTTTTCCAGCCACCCTCGACGGGCATTCATAACTCCATATTTTACTAGCTTAAGGTCATTTTTGTGGTGAGCATCACTGTTAATGGCAATTTTAATTCCGTATTTGCTGGCTCGGCGCGCCAGGGCCGCATCAATATCCAGCCGGTCGGGATGGGAATTAATCTCCAATATCACCTGGTTTTTCGCAGCTGTATCCAAAACCTTGTCAAAATCTAACTCATAGGCCGGACGCCGATTGAGCAGCCTCCCGCTCAAATGCCCAATAATATCCACGTTATCATCTTTAATAGCCTCTATAATTCTTTCTGTTTGTTTTTCTTTATCAAGATTGAAATTGGTATGTATGGATGCCACCACGATGTCTAAAGATTTTAATATTTCGCTGCTAAAATCGAGACTGCCATCTTTAAGGACGTCTACCTCGGTTCCTTTATATATAACAAAGTCATCCCATTGCTGGTTTAGTCTGTCAATTTCTTCTCCTTGGACCTTTAAGCGCTCTTCATTCAGTCCGCCGCTAATCGGTAGTGATCGCGAGTGATCGGTAACCGCGAGATATGAATAGTGTAAACTGCGAGCTGCCTCAGCCATTTCCGTAATCTGGTTGGCGCCATCACTCCAGTGCGAATGGGAGTGTAAATCCCCGGTTAGGTCAGCTAATTGCACCAGTTGTGGTAAGGTTCCATTGGCCGCTGCCTCAATTTCCCCCTGATCTTCTCTTAATTCAGGAGGTATAAATTCTAAATGAATGCGTTCGTAAACCTCTTTTTCACTCTTGCAGTTACCGGTGATGTTCAGCCCTGACCCGGTAATCAATCTGGCAATATGCTCCTTGGACCCGGTGGCAGAGAATAGAACTGAGCAATAATCGGAGGGTGGAACAATAATAAGTTCGAAAGGTATATCATATTTTAGGGTACCTTTGATATATCCCGGCTCTGAACTATCAATTTTTTTAACTTCCCGATAATTGACTATCTTACTGCGAACAGAAGTTTCATCCTCGGCAGCAACTACGATATCAATGTCGGTTACCAGGGGTTTACCCCGTCTTATGCTGCCTGCCAGTGAAGCCTCCAGCACCTGTTCATAGCTCCTGACATGGGCTAATAGTTCTTCAGCCATGGGAAGTACAAACCCCAGAGTATTTTTATCACTGGTCTGTTCCAGCATTTCTATACCTTTTATGATGCTATACTCAGTTTTCCCTCCCATTCCCGGGAGAGCGCGGATTTTTTTATCTTGGGCAGCCTGCAGAAGTTCTTCCCGGTTGGATACACCCAGTTTTTCGTAGACGGCTTTAATAGTCTTAAACCCCACCCCCGGAATAGACAGCATATCTAAAAGCCCACTCGGTACCTCCAACAGTAGCTTTTCGTAAAATTCGCAGCTATCCTTTTCTACCATTTCTTCTATTTTCGCCTTAATGGCTTTACCTACACCAGGGATTTCATCCAAACGTTTTTTTTGATATAGATACTGAATATCTTCATCAAGATGATATATGGAATTGGCAGCCGAGCGGTATGCTTTAATCTTAAAGGGGTTTTCATCTTTAAATTGAAGTATATCGGCGATATGGTCAAGGGTCCTGGCAATTTCCCGATTGGTCATTTTTTATCCCATCCTATTTTCTCTTTTCCTCTTCCAGAACTTTTACCAATTCGTCATAATCTTCTTGCAGTTTATTAAGCTCATCAGCTAGGTTTAAAGCCGTTAAAACAGCAACCTTGCCAATTGATAAGCTGTGGTTGCGCTGGTCTATCATCCGCATGCGACGATCAACGTATGCAGCCAGCATCTCAATATATTCGGCATTTTCGTTGCCTTTAACTATATATTCCTGGTTGAAAATCTCTACTGACACCCTGTTAGTAGTGTTGCTATTCTTCCTTTCCAACATTCATGCCCCCTTTGCGGAATTACCATACTATTTCTATATAAATATCATATTTCCTTCCAAGTGTTAAAATGGCGCCTTAAAACCTGTCTGAGCGTTATTTCTAGTACTCGCTGGCAATCTTTTCAGCTGTCTCCTGGCGGCGGTAATTCAGCACCTCTTCCAGAGGTTCGTAGGTTATAGCTCCAGTCCAGCAATATTTAGCACATTGCGGTTCTCCCCCGCACTGATCGCACTTGAAGGCCACCTTCTTGACTGGATTAAAGTTGACATGACTGAAAGGACAGGCTTGAACGCACTGTCGGCACCCGATGCATTTTTGTTCATCGATTGTTACCAGATCGGTGTCTCGATTTTTAAAGCATGCCCCCACCGGGCAAACCGTTACACAGGCAGGCTTTTCGCACATAGCACAGCTAATCGGTACATTCCACCCGGCGCGCTCATCCTTCGCCACCCTGATACGAGACAATGCCGGTGAACATATCCCTTCATGAACCAGAGAGCATATCATTTCACAATTTTTGCAGCCTACACATTTATGGTAATTAAACATAAGCACCTTGTTCATCCTTACTCCCCCAATCCAGTTTTAAAAATTAAACTTCCAGAAATCGACGGGCAGGCAGATACCAGACTGTTTTTCTGATCAGGTTGTCATCTATTACAGTTTGTTTAAATTCGCGTAAAGTAGTTCGTTTTTTCATCAAAGACATTACTGCACCCAAACCAATGGTAATACCAATTGTCTGCATTCCCATAATTAAATCATCCTGCACGAGAACCCTCCAGTATTCATTGGGGGTTTGACCTTCCAATATCTTTGTGTCCTGAGGATCCATGGCTGCGGAGGTCATGCCCATAGATACAGCCGTAATCCCACAGATATCCTCTACAACCAAGCTAACGGCACCTTCATAATTAGTTTCCTGTCCCAAGCAATTTAACGCTGCAACCTGACCTTGTCGCTTGGCGTTAGGCCACAACAGGCTCAGGGTCGGATTACCGGTAAGCATATCTATAGATTCAATACAATCACCACAGGCATAAATACCTTCTATGCTGGTTTGCAAATGAGAGTTAACTTGAATACCACCCAGATTCCCAATTTTAACTCCGGCTGTCTGGGCAATCTCCACATTCTGCTTTACTCCTGCAGCCCAAATAATGGTGTCACAAGTTATAGTTCTCTGATCAGTGATGGCTCCCTGGACTTGTTGACCGCCGCTTACACTGATCACTTTCTCCCCGGTTAAGACCCTGATCCCATGATCGATGAGTATTTGGCCCAGACGATGGGCGGGTTCTTTATCAAAAATACGGGGTAGAATGTGATCCATTAATTCCACCATGGTTACCTGACAACCTCGCATATGCAAGGCTTCCGCGACCTCTACGCCAATATTCCCAGAGCCTACGACTAACACTTGATGGGGTTTATATGCCATTATTTGGTCGATATCACTTATAGTTTTCACCACAAAGTTACCGGCCATATTGCTGCCGGGAACAGGAGGAATGATGGCTCGACTCCCCGTAGCCAGAATCAGCTGGTCAAAGGCTATGGACTCTTTATCCGTTAGAATAAGGCCTTGCTTGATGTCTATTTGGCTTATCTCATGTCCGAATTTGGTGGTAATACCCATGTTCCCATAGTCCGGCATCTGTTTGATAAAAAGCTGGCTCCTATTCACCCAGCCTGATAAGCAATCAGGCAATGCACAAGCAGAATATATGGGTAGCTCCTCCCGGGCGACCATAACAATGGGAACAGCCAGTTTTTCCTGGCGAATAGTTTCAGCTGCGCTGTTACCAGCCGCACCGTTGCCGATGATTACGATGTTTTTCATCCCGATCTCCTCTCCCCCTGCTCAAGTGCAGACACGTCGAAGTGCTTCAACGTGTCTCGCATTATCGAGGACTTCATTTAAGGGACCGTATTGTAAGGCTCCCGTCGGGCAATATTGCACGCATTCCGGGCTGCCTTCGCAGTGGTCACAGTTAACTACCACTTCTCGCAGATAATCATAATGTGATGCCTCGAAAGGGCAGGCAACCTGACAAGCGCGGCAACTGATACAGGCATCGAGATTACGAACGGTAAGTCCGGTCACCGAGTCCTTAGTTATTATATTCATCAAACAGGCAGCTGCACAGGGTGGATCCTCGCATTGCTGACAGACCATCGGAATAAATAGCCCCTTGGTCTCTCCCCGCCATATCTTGATTCTAGCCAGAGACGGTTCGCATAGTCGGTGTTGCTTTATCGCGCACGCCATCTGACAAAGGCCGCAGCCAGTGCATTTCGTGGAGTCAATAATCAGCTGTTTTTTCATACCTGCCTCCTCAACCCTTACTCCGCACTGTTTAGCCGCAACTCGCTTAATTTATCCTCACTGGGTTGGCCAGTCGTCGGGTCCCAGCCTCTGGCTACATAGTATTGCCGCAGAACTTCCTGCAACTGGGTCTCGTCTAGTTTTTTTCCACCCACTTCTTGCTCATAAAAACGACGGGGAAATTTGGAGTCTTCCGGTTTTTCACCTGCCCGTAAATTGAAAAGTTTGATCAGGTTCCAACATCTTTCGGACGATTGCATGAGCTCATCTGCAGTTATTTTTATTCCCGTAAAAGCAGTATAGGCTTCAGCTAAAATCGTGGGCCCAATCCGGTGTTCCACCGGCGGCCTAATGCAGACCCCCAGGGAATTAAAGAGATTAATCAAATCTTCTGCCCAGCGTGACATAATGGCAATATCGGTCGTGTCGTTCTCCAAATCTATAGCCTGTGATTTTATGGAATCGGGCATGTCCAGGGCATCATACATCTTCTGATCAAAACCAAAACGTTCCTTTTGGAATTCATGTTTGTTTTCGTTATAGCGCAGGTTTTCTATAGGGTTGCGGCACCGCAGATGGTCGCCCCCCCGTATATTTGTCAATATGCCAAAGCTCCACGTGGAAGTCCGACCCCGCGGATCTATCATAGGTATCTCTAAACCCTTGACGTGCATGGCACTGGCTTCACCATCTTCATACTGTCGAGCGGCCCGCAAAGCACCTTCAGCTAATACCTGGCCAATTCCCCGCCGGTGGGCTATATCTTCCATCAGGTGCAATATAGCATCATCATCTCCAAAGGCCAGCTCATAACCAACATCATCCGTAGTAATAATGCCGCGATTGAAAAGTTCAATGGCCATACCCATAACGCCACCCGCACTGACCATATCCATCCCATACCTCTGGCTCATTTCGGCAGCCTTTACAGATGCCTCCAAACTCATTCCACACCCCGAGCCAAAGGAAGTCGTGGGGGTTACTTCCATATCCTTCATGCGCAGGCCCTTATATTTGCCTTCTTTGATCTCCACCCAATGGGCGCAGGCTATAATACAGGATTGGCAGGCCACATGGCCAAAGGTATATTCTTCAACCTTGGGCCGAGCGAAGTTTTCCTTCCAATCAGGCAGACAGCCCTGGCTGAAATTATGCGCATTCAGGGCTTTAAAATTCCCGTAGGGCATCGCGGCATTCATGCTTCCATAGCTTTTAAAGGGCGCAAAAAATGGGGAAGACTCTATCAGTTGGCGAGCTTTCCAGCTTACCGCGATTAATCTTTCCACATTATCCGGAGTAATACCTAAACTCCCTCTAACCACTACGGCTTTCAGGTTCTTCGATCCCATAACTGCGCCAAGGCCGGTACGTGCCCAGGCATCGTAATAACCATTTTCAATGCAGGCAAAGCGGACCAAATTCTCTCCGGCCGGACCTATCAAGGCTGCTTCACAACCCGGATATTGTTTTCTCAGTATATCCAGCGTCTCCCAGGAATCCTTGCCCCACAGCCGCCCAGCATCATGGATACTGACCTCCCCATTTTCAATCAACAGGTAAACCGGCTTATCGGTTCGCCCTTTGACGACCAAAGCATCAAATCCGGCATTTTTTAACTGGGTTCCGAAGAACATTCCGGAATTAGAAGTGCCGAAAAGACCTGTCATGGGCGATTTAGCCGATACCTCAGTTCGTGAGGCGGTCGGAAAGGTGGAACCAACCATAGTTCCTACTCCAAATACCAGTACGTTTTCAGGGCTTAAAGCATCAATTCCCGCTGGTACTGCATCATATATAATCCTAGCGTTAAATCCTATCCCCCCGAGATAATCATGGCAAAACTCGGGGGTAAGCTCTGTGCGATGGAAAGCCTGATTATTTAGATCAACTTCCAGTATTAGCCCTGCATATCCTCTGGATTGTGACATATTGGCCTCCTCCTTCTTGAAAACTAGTTTCGAAAATAGCCGAAATCAGATTAAAGTCGTGCTGTATCTCCGCCCAAATTGATGCCAATTCGCCTTTTTAGTTTATGGTTGTATTATAACATTATTGACCTTGCCTTCAACTGTATTTTGTTGGTATGCCAACTATTTTTAAGTGCGGTAATTTAGCATACCTCTTGGTCTTTTTTTAGGGTAATTATTTTTTGCTGTTAATTTGACAAAATATAACCTAATCTGAAAGTATACAGTATGCTTTTCTTAAAAGAGTTGTAATTTCAGAACAAGAGTATAGTATATTAAACAACTAAATCGTTCCGGCCTCAAGTCGGTGCAAGATAATGGAGTCTTCGTAGAAACACTACGGGGACTTTGTCAACTCTAGGATAAAGGAGTCCCCGTAGGTAATACGGGGACTTAGTATTTTAGCCACAAGTTTTAGATGGGTGTGGATAAAGGAGGAAATGGATGGGTTGTGGGATCTAGGCAAAGAAGCCCTCGTTTGAATAAACGAGGGCTTTTGTTTTTTAGCACTCATATAATTTAAGTTTTCGTCCAGGTTGGCCACTCTAGGACAGAGGAGTTCTCGTAGAATATGCGAGGACTCCTTTTTTAGAATGGAGCCTGTCGAAATAAATGGTCGAAGGCGACCCTGGCTCACTGCCAGTTGGTAGAAGCCGGTATGCTTTCCACTCCTTCCCTACCGGAAGAGATAAGTCTCCGACGACTAGGGGTGATTACTTTTTAAGAACCGGGAGGTGAGGGAATATATATATGTTCAGTGTGGAAAAAGCGTTTTAATTAAGAGCCTTCAAAGATACTTCTGCTTAATGGCCTCAGATTGGATGATGGTTCAGCGGATTAGAACAGACAAAGCAAACTCAAATGTAAGGGGCTCAATAACGAAAATGGAGGGATGGAAATGGTTAAACTGGAGTGCTTTATAAGGCCCGAAAAACTTGAGGCAGTAAAACAAGCGCTAAACCAATTCGGCATCAAGGGAATGAGTATTTCTTCGGTGATGGGTGCCGGCCTGCAGAAAGGTCACACCGAGGTTTACCGGGGAACTGAAGTCAGCATCAATTTGATGCCCAAGATCAAGTTGGAGATATTTACTGAGGGTGATGGAAGAGCTGATGAAATTGTCAAACTCATTACCAAGACGGCCTATACCGGCGCCATTGGTGACGGCAAAATATTTGTTCTGCCAGTTAGTACGGCAGCTCGGGTCAGAACCGGGGAAAAGGGTGAAGATGCCCTTAAATAGGGGCAAAGGAGGATAGAAATATGACAAAAAGTCAACGAATTGTATTTTGGATAGTTGTATCCTTGGCGTTTGCGGTTTGTATAAGCGGTATCATCTATACATTTCTGGCTATTGCCGGCCCTTTGCATGTCAATATGTTTGGTCATCCCTATCCCGCTTGGATGTTGGGGTTCATGATTACACTCTGGGGTGGCAATACCATTTACCGGCTTTATCGTTTATTTGATCGAACATCAGGGCTGAAAATTATTTGATGACTCTAACCAGATAATTAGAGTAGCTATGATTTATTTTATGTGGGAGGGTTTAAGTATGAATAAAAAACTAATCAATACATTAGGACTTAGCGGTCTATTTCTGCTCTTGATAAGTGGCGTTGCCATGGCTGGAGATCCCGGTGGAGGAAGTACGGGCGGGCAGGCAGCCTTCGACGCACTTTATGCTGGAAAAACCGCAACCGAGGCCATCGGGCATAACGCTGTCTCCATCAACTTTGTCTGGACACTGGTTACAGCATTTTTGGTTATGTTTATGCAGGCCGGGTTTGCACTGGTAGAAACCGGATTTTGTCAAAAGAAGAACGCTGTTCATGTAATCATGACCAATTTTATGATCTACGCCATAGGTATAACCGGTTTCTTTATCTGCGGCTTTGCTTTTATGTTTGGTGGAGCTGGTGGAATAGCCAGTCTGGGCGGAGTAGATCCCCTGAATGGGATTTTTGAGGTTGCCGCCGGCTGGGGAATTATTGGAACCAAGGGATTTTTCCTGAATTCAGGCGGCACATATGATGTGGGCGTCTATGCTCTGTTCCTGTTTCAAATGGTGTTTATGGATACAGCGGCTACAATTCCTACAGGCGCCATGGCCGAAAGATGGAAATTCTCAGCCTTTTGCATCTTTGGGCTATTCATTTCAATGGTTACCTATCCCATATTCGGCAACTGGGTCTGGGGCGGAGGTTGGCTAGCCAAGCTGGGAGTCAACCTGGGTCTCGGGCATGGATATATCGATTTCGCTGGTTCTTCAGTGGTTCATGCAGTAGGTGGAATAACAGCCCTGGCTGGCTGTATTGTCATAGGACCACGCTTGGGCAAGTTTAATAAGGACGGCAGTGCCAACTTAATTCCTCCCCATGACATTCCTATGGCTATTCTGGGTACTTTTATCCTGGCCTTCGGCTGGTTCGGATTCAATCCCGGCAGCACCCTGGCTGGTACGGATCTCCGAATTGCGGTAGTAGCGGTTAACACTATGCTGGCTTCAGCTGCCGGAGCAATAACAGCCATGCTCATCATGTGGAAGAAGTTTGGTCATCCCGATCCCTCCATGAGTGCCAATGGGATGCTGGCTGGGATGGTTGCCATTACGGCTCCCTGTGCTTTTGTCAATAGCTGGGCGGCTGTAGTAATCGGAATTGTAGCCGGTGCCCTTGTAGTTGGTTCTGTATTCTTTGTAGAACGAATCCTGAAGCTGGACGATCCGGTAGGCGCAATTTCCGTTCATGGTGCCAACGGACTTTGGGGGGTTATTTCTCTGGGTCTTTTCGCCGACGGCACCTATGGTGATGGCTGGGGCGGTGTGGCAGGCAGTACAGTCAGAGGGCTGTTCTACGGTGATTCTAGTCAGTTCCTGGCTCAATGCATTGGCGCACTTACCTGTTTTGTGTTTGTCTTTATACTCTCCTACATGTTCTTCAAAACCCAGGATAAAATTATGGGCATCAGATCCAAACCAGAAGATGAAATGAATGGTCTGGACATTCCCGAAATGGGCATACGAGCTTATCATGACGATCCTGAACCAATGATGTCATAAACGCCCGCCCACTTGTAAATGGAACGTAGCCCTTATATAGAAATCTATTATATATTTCAGCGGGCGGGGATATACACCCGCCCGCTAAAATTAATAAGCGGAATATCCCGACTGTATCGTCATCTTTCCAATTCGAAAATACGGGTGCTAAACTGGCGGTAGGATAATATTGCAACTATTTAAAAATGGCTCGTGATTGGAGGAAGCCGAGTCAATCATTGATAAGCGACTTATGGTTTAATCCCTCTATTAATTTAAGTTTCAAGGATAATGGAGTCCCCTAAGATGATGAGGGGACTTTCGCATTTTGGATAAAAAAATTGCTTCCCTAAACAGTGATTGTAGAAGGTCGCCTAGATACCCCTTTGCGCCCTTTTTATATATATCCCCCAATTCACATTTGTTTTTTGAGGCACTTTTTAACCAGTGCCTCTCTTTTTTTAATTGAATTCAAATAATTCCAGGCTACCTTTTATGTTTTGTGACTGTTTTCGAGTGCAGCTATTTAACATCGCCGTTCTTTCTAGAAGCTCGGTGTTTAACCAGAAAAAGAGATTCTTACCAGAAGAATCTCTTTTATATATATTATGGAATTTTAGCCTCGTTTAGCCGAGCAATGCCGCAGCTAAGTTGCTCAAGAACTGTTCTCGCCAAGGACCCATGGCTTCCCAGCGCGCCTGAGTGTTGAGTATCAATAGCGCCGCAGCTCCCGGGCCACCATAATTAACTAATTCATTGGCGTAAATCTCAGACCATTTGGCAATCATGGCCGGGGTGACTTCCAGGTGAAACTGCAAGGCCCAAACATGATCCGCATAGACAAAGGCCTGGTTATGACAGGCTTCGGCTGAGGCTAGCAGCACTGCCCCCTTCGGCAACGCAAATGTATCGCCATGCCATTGAAAAACCGATAGCATTGCCGGCATATCAGAAAATAACCGGTTGGCCTTCCCCTCAGGTAATAGACGCATCGGCGACCAGCCAATCTCCTTTACCGGGTTGGGGCCTACATCTGCCCCTAATGCCCGGGCTATAAGCTGCCCCCCTAGGCATATACCTACAGTAGGTATATGTTTTAATACAGCCTCCCGTACAAGTTCCTGTACCTTAAAGAGATAGGGATACCTACCTTCTTCATATGCTCCCATCGGCCCGCCTAATATGATAAATGCCTGGTAATCATCAAGATTATCCGGCAACTGGGTTCCTGGAGTATCCATACATCGGATATCCATTTCCCAGGCCTTGTTAACGAGTTCTTCTTCCAAAAGTCCTGGCCCTTCACAAGCTACATGTTGTATCATTAGTAATCGCATTTACATCCCCTCCTTGATCCAACGTAATGTTATCATCAGCATATATCCAGTTGATCACGCACCCACTGCCATGGCTATCTGGATTGGCAAAAAACAAAAAGTCCCCGCTATAAATAGCAGGGACCTCATTATCCACAGTACTATTCCCATTGTGATCCTTTTCACACCTTCATTATACTCCATTAGTTTGGTAAAATGGCAGTCCCCCTTTACCAGGTATAATGTATACTTAACAACTATTAAGCAGCATGGTCAGGAAGTATACAGTATGCCTTTCCGAAAACGGTTGTTATTTTTGAACAAAAGTATAATATGTAATATAAGTAAATAGTTCCGGTCAGCGGCACATAGATAATGGAGTCTCCGTGGAATACTACGGGGACTTTTCTATTGTTCTCCTGCTCGAACCACATTAAAAGTCGCATAAGTAACCCAAAAGGCACCGAGGCCCTTGTTTGAGAACAAAGCAAACTCTCAAACGAGGGTCTTTTTAGCAAAACAGGAGGTGAGCAGCTTGTGAAAATTATTAATCGAGGAGTAATATCTCCGTAACCGATATGCAGAAACCTACGGATTGTATTTTTTCATTCACTTCAAAGGAAACTAATCATGTTAAGACTGTATTATTTAAGGAGGTTTTCATAGTGGTCAAACTGGAATGTATTTTACGCCCGGAAAAGTTCGAACCGGTAAGAGAGGCATTAAGTGAGTTTGGCATTAAGGGGATGACAGTAACCCAGGTAATGGGATGCGGTCTCCAAAAAGGTCATACCCAGTTCTACCGTGGCACAGAGGTTAGTGTAACTCTCCTGCCCAAAATAAAAATAGAAATTGTCACCACCAATGAACTGGTTCAGGAAGTAGTTAAAGTTATTCGGTCCGTAGCTGTTACTGGAAACATCGGTGATGGCAAAATTTTCATAGCTCCTATTAACGATTCTATTCGTATGAGAACCGGCGAGACCGGTAATGATGCTCTTTTATAAAAGGATACTGCATTCCTGCGAATGCGTTTGATATCTGAATAAGTCCTTATTATATAGATATGGGGGATTAGAATGAAAACAAAATTAAGATGGGTATTATCTGTTATTATGATGAGCGTATTTATATTGGGCTTGCCGGTAGTGGCGGCGGCAGCGGACGCACCGGTTATCGATACCGGCGATACCTCCTTTATGATGATCTGTACGGCTCTGGTTATGATTATGACTCCTGGTCTGGCTTTATTCTACGGGGGAATGGTAAGAAGGAAAAACGTTCTGAGTGTTATATTGCAATCATTTGCGGCCATGGCACTGGTATCAGTACAGTGGGTATTGATTGGCTATACACTGGGTTTCGGCCCGGATATTAATCACGTTATTGGAAGTTTGCAATGGCTGGGCCTGAACGGGGTCGGAGGAGTCCCTAACGCAGATTATGCAGCTACAATTCCTCATCAGGTCTTTTCTATGTACCAATTAATGTTTGCCATTATTACTGTGGCCTTAATTTCCGGTGCTTTTGCCGAACGCATGAAATTTGCTGCCTTCGTGGTCTTTGTACTATTATGGACCACTCTTATATATGATCCCCTGGCTCATTGGGTATGGGGAGTAGATGGATGGCTGCGCAACCTTGGAGCGTTGGACTTCGCAGGAGGTACAGTTGTTCATATAAGTTCCGGTGTATCAGGACTTATCGCCTGCCTGGTTCTGGGTAAGCGTCGTGAATCCGGCTCTGAACCTATGGTGCCGCATCATCTGCCTATGACCATGCTGGGGTGTGGCTTGCTGTGGTTCGGTTGGTTCGGTTTCAATGCCGGCAGTGCCCTGGCCGCTAATGGTCTCGCTGCTTCGGCCTTTATGGTCACCAACACTGCCGCCGCCATGGCCGCCATCAGCTGGTGTGCAGCAGAGTGGCTCCATCATGGCAAACCGACCGCTCTGGGAGCAGCCAGTGGTGTGGTAGCAGGCTTGGTAGCCATTACCCCGGCCGCCGGTTTTGTAAGTGCCGCCAGTGCAATCTTAATTGGCTTGCTGGTAGGTCCCCTGTGCTACTTCGCAGTTAGCAAAATGAAGGCTAAACTGGGTTATGACGATTCCCTGGATGCCTTCGGCATTCATGGTGTTGGCGGAACTTTTGGAGCATTGGCCACTGGGGTTCTGGCCTCTAAGTTGATCAACCCGGCCGGAGCCGATGGTCTGTTATTTGGCAACCCGCATCAGTTATTGATTCAATTAACAGCCGTAGCGGCATCAATTGCCTTTGCCGCTGTAGGTACCTTTATCCTGCTCAAGTTCATAAGTATATTCACCCCGCTCCGGGTATCCGACGAGGAAGAGGAGACGGGACTGGATATATCGCAGCATGGTGAGGATGCCTATAACTATGGAGAAATGAGCTCTGCTAATATTTAAAAGGAGACAAGGGGAAACTAAGGACAGGGGGACAGGTCCCCACTAATAAAACCGCCAGTAAATCTCCTTAATATATACCTCCTCACACAAAGACCCCTGGCTTATCAATGAACCAGGGGTCTTTGCTGTGAATTATTCTCCTGCTCGGGCTATAACATTTATATCCACCCGTTTGCCTTCTACAATATATATAACCATTTCTGCGAGGTTGGTGGCATGATCCGCTATCCGCTCCAGATGGCCGGCCACCAGCAGGAGTGAAGTGGCCTGGGGTATATTGCCCTGGTCGCGCATCATGTAAGATAATAATTCCTTAAATACGTCATCATAGAGAGTATCCACTTGCTTTTCCATAGCGGCCAGACTCATAGCCAAGGCAGTATCCTCATCAACAAAGGCTTTCAAGGCGATTACAACCATATCTTCAGCTATCTGAGCCATCTTAGGAATATCTATTAGCGGTTTCATATAGGTCTGTTCGTAAAGGTCTATGGCAATTTCAGCTATATCTTCAGCGTGATCTCCCATTCTTTCAAGGTCTACGATAATTCGTAAGGTGGTGCCGATAAAGCGCAGGTCACCTGCCAGAGGCTGTTTTAAAGCAATCAGGCATAGGCATTTACTCTCAATGTCCAGTTCCATTTTATCGATGATATCGTCTTTTTCTATGACCTCTCGCGCCAATTCCAGATCTTTGTCCACAAGTGAGCGAATGGATTTATAGATCTGCTCCTGCAGCAGCCTGCCCATTTTTAAAATGTCTTCTTTTAGACTAATTAATCTATTTTCCAACGAATCCGATGACAAAGGAAATCACCTCCGTATTCTACATATGATATGCTATTTAATACTCCTTTTTAGCCAAATCTTCCCGTAATATAATCCTCGGTCTTTTTTTCTACGGGATTAAGAAATATCTCATTGGTCTTATTAAACTCAATTAGGTTTCCATTCAAGAAGAATCCCGTATAATCAGATACTCGAGCAGCTTGCTGCATATTATGAGTTACAATGACAATCGTATAATTTTTTTTTAGTTCTCCTATTAATTCCTCTAATTTAGATGTGGAAATAGGATCGAGGGCTGAGGCCGGTTCATCCATTAATAATACTTCGGGGTCGACCGCCAGGACCCGAGCAATTACCAGGCGCTGCTGCTGTCCGCCCGACATCCGCGACGCTGGTGAATTTAGACGATTGCCCATCTCCTCCCACAGGTTGGCCGCCCG
Source organism: Syntrophomonadaceae bacterium (assembly GCA_963665865.2). Taxonomy (GTDB): domain Bacteria; phylum Bacillota; class Syntrophomonadia; order Syntrophomonadales; family Syntrophomonadaceae; genus PHAA01. Next base: position 2,145,166 of record CAXXWF010000001.1, read on the forward strand.
CAGGCTTTTCTCGACGATTTCATCCAGCTGACCTTTGTTTTTAATGCCATGGATCCTCGGTCCATAAGCTACATTCTCATACACGGTCATGGGGAATACGGATGGTTTTTGAAATACCATTCCCACCCTTTTCCTTAAGTCCACCACATCGACATCTTTTTCATAGATGGAGATATCATCCAGATACACCTGGCCTTGTATAGTTGTCCCTTCAATCAATTCGTTGAGGCGGTTAAGGGTTCGCAGATAGGTGGACTTTCCACAACCTGATGGCCCGATTAAAGCCGTAACCCTGTTTTCCTGGATATCCATATTTATGCCATGCAGGGCTTGAAAATCCTGATAGAATACCTTTAGATCAATACTTTTCATTTTAATATTGTTTTGCACTATTATCGTCCCCTCGTTTACCGCATTGCCTGGGTTAGTTTTTTGAGGCTGAGATTGGCTAGATAGTTAATAATAATAATAAGGATTACAATTAAAAAGGCAGTACCAAAAGCCCGATCCATAGATATTCCTTCCATGGCCAGCACGTAGAGATGTACTGCCATGGTTCGAGCAGGGTCGGTCGGAGATAAGGGCATACCCAGTGAACTGCCGGCGGTTAGGATCAGAGCGGCGGTTTCTCCTACTGCCCTGCCCACGGAAAGAATGACACCGGTTACTATCCCCGGCAAAGCCGACGGTAAAATGACCTTGCGTATGGTTTGCCACTTGCTGGCACCTAAGGCCAGACTGTTTTCACGATAATCCTGAGGTACGGTCAGAATGGCTTCCTGCGCAGTGCGCGTAATTGTGGGCAGAATCATTATGGCCAGGGTCATACTACCGGAAAGAATGGACCACCCTAAGCCCAGGAAGATCACAAAGAATACGAAACCAAATAATCCATAAACAATGGAGGGGATTCCCGACAGGGTTTCAGAAGTCAAATTAACCAGTCGGGCAAACTTGCTCCTGCTCCGGGCATATTCCTCCAAGTAGACAGAACTCCCTACACCTATTGGCACCGCTATAAGCAGCGACATAACGGTTAAATATATTGTACTTGCAATAGTTGTTGATATACCTCCAGCCTTACCGGCATTACTCGGCGGCTTAAGAATGAAATCAAGACTGATGCTGGAGATTCCTTTAACGATTATATATCCTATAATGCCAACTAGTATTCCCACTATAACCAGACCTGATAACCAGAAAACAGCGGTTATGATCTTGTCTTTCCAACTACTTCCCCTCATCAGTTTTACCTGCCTTTTACTGAAATTGTAACAATCAAATTTAAGCAAACTATAAAGATAAATAAAATCATCCCCGTGGCAAAAAGGGCCGCTTGATGATCGCCCGACGCATAACCCATTTCCAGAACAATGTTACTTGTCATCGTTCGCACCGGTGATAAAATGCTGCCCGGTATTACTGTAGAATTACCGGTTACCATAACCACCGCCATGGTTTCTCCTATGGCCCGCCCCATCCCTAATACAATAGCGGTTATGATGCCCGATCGGGCTGCCGGTACAATAACCCTGGCAATGGTTTGATAATGGGTTGCCCCCAGAGCTAACGAGCCCTCCTTATATTCTTTGGGAACAGCCAGAATTGAATCCCGGGAAATATTTATCACTGTAGGAAGAATCATAATTCCTAGTATAATAGCTCCCGCCAGTACGCTTAGGCCGTTGCCTCCCAGAACATCGCGGATAAAGGGAACAATAACTATAAGCCCCACAAACCCATATACCACGGAAGGGATACCGGCCAGAAGCTCAATCATACTGCCTAACATCCTTCCCACTCGATGGGGAGCTATTTCAGCCATGAAAATGGCCGTCATTATTCCCAGGGGTACCGCCCATAACATCGAACTAAAAGTAACTGCCAGAGAGCCTACAAACATTGTCCAAATACCGTAAAACCCTTTAGTGGGTCTCCAATCGGAATTAAATAAAAAGTCACTCAGTCCAACCTTGATAAGTAGTGGAATTCCTTTGGCAAAGATGAACACAGTAATAAGAATAATGCAAATAATAAATATCGCTGCACAAAACGCCAGTATCTTTTCAATCAATTTTTCACTTTTGCGATTATTATGCTTATGATTGGTTTCTTTTGGAATGATCGCTTGGCGCAAGCCGCTCTTTGACTTCCTCATTGAAATATCAATTGTCTTTTCCATTACTTTAATACTCACTTCCCATATATAAACATACAACTCATCAGGTTTTTAAAACAACATTACCTCTTGGGTGGCCTAGTTAGGCGTTTAAGGCCCATAAAACAATCAACAAGAATATCAAGAATATAAAACTTCCAATTCTCCTATACTGTTCATATATCATGCTTGAAAATCCTCCAAATTTGGTTGTCTATTTTCTTGGAAAATTGTCTCTGCAATTAAGATAACATTCTATTGTTAAACAGATAATGTGTATTTATTAAGTTCTCGTTTACTAAATGTAAAGGGAATGTAAATAAGCAGAGGCTTTTATTTCCCGTGCCCTTAAAAGGGGAAACCCGCCACCGTTATACGGCGCGGGCTTGGAATAAGGGGAAATTAGGCCTTTGAGCTGTGTCCAAGCATTCTCATTAGCAGGAGGTTAGCTAATTAGTCTGAAACAAGTATTACTTGTTGATGCTAAGGGCTCCTGCATCAACGATTATCTTTTGGCCTTCTGCACTTAGCACGAAGTCGATAAAAGCTTTGGCCAAGCCAGCAGGAGCGTCTTTAGTAACATAGACAAAAGGTCTTTGCAGTTTATATGTTCCTGCTTTTACATTCGCCTCGTTGGCTGCCACTCCATCAACATCCAGCGCCTTGATGGTGCTGTTAACGCTTGAAAGAGAAACATATCCAATAGCGTTTTTATCTCCGGCAACGGTTGTCGCAACAGCACCGGTAGAGTTCTGAATGATTGCTGTTTTAATGATGTCCTTTTTATTCATAACCAGTGTAGTAAAGGCGTCTCTAGTACCGGAACCGTCTTCTCTTGATACTACGGTTATAGGAGCATCCGGCCCGCCAAGCTCTTTCCAGTTCTTGATGTTACCAAGATAGATGTTCATGACATCTTCAGTTTTAAGGGCTTTCAAGGTATTGGAAGGATGTACCACAATTGCTATTCCATCTAGAGCAATTTGAATATCCTTCAATTTGGTTTTCTCATCCGCAGTAAGAGCCCGGGAGACTGAACCAATTTGAGCCGCACCAGATATAGCTGCTTCAATTCCAACAGCAGAACCACCGCCCTGTACATTAATTTGAACTCCTTTGTTGGCTGCCATAAATTTCTCAGCCAATACTTCACTAAACGGTTGTACGGAAGTTGACCCGGCAATGGTTAAGGTACCTGTTAGAGCTGTCTGATCCTTAGTATTTTGTGCGGCATTTTGTTTACTACATCCGGCTGCAAATGCTGCCCCCAACAGCAATAACCCGAGTAGTAAGAAACTGGTAATTCTTCTGACATTTTGGGATTTCATTAAATACATTCCTCCTCTTTTTACGGTCGGTATTAACCTATTAATACGATACAACTTGATTGTAAAGTGTTAACATTTAGTAATTTAAGAATACGTTTATTTTATGTAAATTTGCTGTATTCTACCCAAATTGAGTAAGTTTGATAGGAAAAAGAAATACTGCGCGGTGGAAGCTGAGTCTGGTCATAGTAAGGAAGAATCGCAGGTTAATGTTGCGCCTGCAACCTGTAAGTTACTGAAGCTCGATTTGCTGAGGCAGACAGTATTCAGATTATTCAACTTGGTCATTATAGGGTTTTGCAGGGTAAATCCGTGAATCGCTCATTCCATTATCGATGAATAGGAATATTAGCAAATGCACCAATACATAAAACAATAAAAGCTGCATCCGCAGATTTAGGATGAATCATAGCGATTAGGAAAAGACCTAGCATAATAAGGCCCATAATAGTCAATATGGCGTTTTCTTTTCTACTACCCATGTTCTCTGACCTTCTATCTCTCGTTTATTAGTACACTGTAAGCCCTAAATTGTTAATAAGGGTTACAGCGTTCTAACTATATATTATAGATAGAATGTTAAGGCAGATTTAAGCAGGGGATACAGAACTGTAATATTATCCTGTTAATAATGTAAAAGTAGGACGCCAAATTATAGATTCAATAACTGTAATATTGAACCGCAGGCTATTAGCGAGTGAGAAGTTTGTCGGGTTTTAGATGAGTCATTTTGTAAACAAGAATGCTTTTTCTATTTTCCAAGAGCTGTTTAACGGACAACAAACTAGCGTGATCGACATTATTAAGACGTACCATATACCGCTTCAGGCTGTTTATCAATACCTCCAGATCCTGAATATCACCCAAGCTAGTTTGGTAATTTAACAAAGATTGCATTTCTTGGTCGGTTATACTCAGAAACGGCTTTATTACTTCTACTGAATAACGGTACTTTTTCAATGCCAAACGCGTGCGATGAATGGTCTCAGGATCGATCGGGTCAATTTTATCACCAGCCATTAATACAGAAAGCAATGCATGATCAATGTTTTGTCGTAAATCAGCGATGATTTGCTCACGAGTAACAGGGTCTTTAAAAAGGATCAGCAGTCTTTTTTTGATCCTCCGTTTCGTTGTCTGTAAGCTATCCAGTTTAATGGTTTTGATTTTATGTTCAACGTGCCTGGCTTTCTGCCGCTGTTGAGTTACCAATGCCGTATAAAAATCCTTCAATTCAGGATGGTCAGCCAGCAAATGATAAGTATAATCAATCTGGACCTCCAAATCACGCAGATTGCCAAATAATTTGATAACCCGATTTAGGGCAAAGAGAGAATCCCCAGCAGTATTATCGAACGTTAGGGGTATAAGCAAGTCCGAAATGGCAGCAAGACGCCGGGCAGATACCCTTAGATCATGAACAAAATCGTCGCTTAAGCCCTTAGAAACCTGTTTGAATAGTGTAGAAAATGTCTCCCAATACTTGTCCAATAAATCCAAAAGAAAAAAATCATCCGTAATACTATTCATTTCTCTTTCCTCCCCACCGTTAAATTGGCAGCTAATCCTCGTTTTATTATCAACTATGACTGACTACCAAATGATGACCAAACAGCTTGCGAAATAACTCGCCTTTTTTCTCCAGCCGTTTTCTTACAGCTTTTAAATCACCTTCTCCGAGAACAGCAATTAGTTTCTTGCCATACCAGTCGAAATACTGGACCTCTGCCCGGAATTGATATGGATAATCGAGAGCGTCAGCGATGCGGAGAAAGGAAATGAGTTGCAGGGCTTTTCCCTGAACGGCATTACTTTGCTTCTTCAAGGACTTTCTGATCATCAGGCGATGGCTGCCGGCCACCTGAGCCAACAGTGAGCGGGTATATTCGGGTATATCATCCAGGATGGCATCGTGCATTATGAGATGATGAGTGTGTCGGTCATGGTCCTTTTCATTAATGTAATGCCCTATGTCGTGGATTAGAGCTGCCTGCTCCAATAAATCGCGCCAACCGTTCGACAAATTCGTCGTACCTGCCATACAATCAAAAATACCCAAAGCCGAGGCGGACACGATTTCGCCGTGGGCTTGGTTATTACCGATGCTATATTTGTCAGCCACAGCTAAAATTATTTCCTTATTAAGATTATCCTTTAATTTGAGCACTTTTATCATCCCTTATTACATAATGAACAAGTCTTTGTGAAACACCTTTTTGAAATCTTCACAATAGCGCAGGGAGTCAGCTATCTCCAGTTCAATGTTCCCACTGGCAATAGTCTTTATAATAACCTTATCTCCCCGGATATCACAATTTACATCTTTAATCAGGCCACTCATGGAACGATCCAGGCTCCTGGCTATTCGGAGTAAAACCCCCATCCCTCGAATCGCCCGAACATCATCTTCGTTAAGGAGGTCCCTATAATGTGGCATTAGCGGACTATGATTATTACAGTGGTAAGCTGCCATATAAGCGCTCATAACTATTTCCCGGTGAGAAAGACCGTTAATTTCCGAATTTAGTAGGGTGTATATTAAATGCTCATTTTGTTGGTAAAAGTTAATAGCAATTCCCGCATCATGCAGCATACAAGCGGTTTTTATAACTCTGTCCAGGTTTCCGTAAAAATTCCCGATTTCTCCAAGCTGACGGCAAAGCGAGGCAGTTACTTGCCAAATTGTTTGGGCATGTTTCTCATCCAATTCGTAGTTCAGGAGATTGTTGCTTATTGAATAATCCAGCACATTGTCCTCTGCCCGATGATTGCGCGATATATAATCAAAGATAATACCCTCCCGCAAACCATAACCGCTGATAGCAACCTCTTCAATTCCACAGAATTCAACTAGTTGAGATATGACGGCGGTAGCTCCCACAAATATATCGGCTCGATCCCGGGAAAGGCCTTTTATGGAACGTCGCTGTTTTAAATTGCGGCCACTCACTTCATTGTGAATTGCGAAAATATCGTTGGCCTGCATACGATAATTGTGGGACAGTTCCAAGGGATAGGATTTGCGACGACGATCAATTTTTCCCAGGTTTCGAAAGGTCCCGCCGACCCCCACTAGAATAGGATACTTTTGATCCGCCAACCAGGGTACGGATCTAAATGTATTCGCTAACATCAAATACATTGCACTCATTTGTTCATCCTGCACTGCATCATGCAGCTGATATTGCTGGGAAATGTTTATGGAACCGAATGGCAGACTGATAGCATTCTTGGCTTCACCCTTTTCCATTCTAATGAGTTCGGTACTGCCCCCTCCTAGATCCATCATCAAACCATTTTCAATATCCATGCTGTTGGTAATTCCTAAATAGTCATAATGGGCCTCTTCTTCACCGGACAATACCCTGACCCTAAAACCGGTTTCCTCTTTTATTTTTTCTAAGAATTCCTGCTGGTTGACCGCCCGGCGAACGGCCTCGGTTGCCACCGTGATCACTTCCTCGGGATGCAGCGCCTCACACAGATTTCTAAACATTTGCATGGTCTTCACAGCTTTGGCAATTCTATCTGGCTTAATCGTCTGTTCTTCTCCCATATCTTTTTCCAGGCGAACAGACTCTTTCAAGTCATGAATAATTTTGTAGTTACCATTCTCCCCGATCCGTACTAGAACCAGACGAATAGAGTTAGAACCCACATCAATGATTACAATTCGCTTCAAGGCAATTTTCCTTTCCATTATCCTTGGTTTTTGCTACCCTGCAGAATGCAACCAGGATGAATGTATTTACAGTTATTATGCAACTCTTTATTTATCTTATCGTATTATACTTGTTCAATAAACAAAACCATATATTGTATTTAAAATGTAACTTTCTTGTAAATATTCATGATATATCATGTTAATTGTTTAAAAATCGTCTATAATTGACATTATATAGCCCATTTAGAGTATAGGGTAAAGGATTACCCAAGTAAGTGAAAGAGATGGGGATCGTGGTATGAAAAAGCTTCGGCGTGAAACAGTTGCCGCGATAGATGTAGGAAGCAATTTTTTACGCATGATGGTTGCCGAGATTACTGAGGATGGGAAGATCCTGCCTCTGGAAGATGTCTGGAAGCCTACCCAGATTGGTCGGGACACCTTTGCTACCGGCGAAATCGGGATACAATCTATTCATACATCATGTGAAACCCTGAAGGGTTTTCAACTGCTGATGAAGGATTATCGCATCAAACACTATCAGGCGGTAGCCACCAGCGGCGTTCGAGAAGCGCAAAATCGGGAATATGTTCTGGATCAAATCCGAGTAAGAACTGGATTGAAGGTTAGCATTATTAACAACGCTGAAGAACGCTTTTATGCCTTCAAAGCCCTGCGCGACAATTTAGCCAATATCCCCCAAATGCGCCATGAAGGAATCCTAATAATAAGTATTGGCATGGGCGGGGTAGAGATCTCAGTTTATAAGGAAGGATCGCTGCAATTTACTGAGTATGTAAAGGTAGGTTCCCTGCGCTTAATGGAGATATTAGCCGATCTGGAACGCCAAACCTTAGATTTTCCTCGGGTAATTGAAGAGTTTTTAGAAAGCAATATTTATTTACTGGAATCATTGAATAGCAATCTGGATATTAAAAACGTTATCGGCTTAGGGGGAGAACTCAATTCAATTTTAAGTCTGTGCCGAATAAACAAATTGACCTCGGAAGAAAAGTATTTACAGCGTGACGTACTGGAAAAGATGTATGCCCGTCTTCATACCATGACTACTGAACAAATCATTTCCACCTATCATCTGCACCGTAATGAAGCTGAAATTTTAGTCCCGTCGGCTATTATTTTTCGGCGTTTTCTCCGCACCACGAAAGCCGAGGGAATTCATGTACCCATGGTTTCGCTTCGCCATGGTTTACTAGCCCACATGGTTGATGAGTGGTTAGATACCACTCGTAAATATGATTTCATAAATGATATAGTCAGTTCAGTCAGATATTTAGGACGCAAATTTCATTTTGATGAAGTGCATGCTGCTCAAGTAGAGAATCTTGCTCTGAACATTTTTGATCATATGAAACGGATTCACAAATTGGGAGATCGGGAGAGATTATACCTGCAGGTGGCTGCCATTCTTCATGATGTAGGCAAGTATATAAATATTAAGCAACACGATATGCATTCCTGCAATATTATCCGTTATCAGGAGATTATGGGCTTTTCCAATAGGGAAATAAACCTGATAGCCAATGTTGCCCGGTACCATAGCGAGGAGAATCCACATCGCTGGCATGATAATTATCGTTTGCTGGACGAAGAGGACAAGATTATTGTCAGCAAGCTAGCCGCCATTCTCAAATTTGCGGATGCCCTGGATATCTCCCATAAGAAACAGGTGGAAAGTTTGGATATTACCGTGTCCGGTCGGGATATTTGCTTTACTATTCAGGTTCACGGCGAAGTTTTATTGGAAAATTGGGATTTTAACAGCCACGCTACCTTTTTCGAAGAGGTTTACGGACTCAAACCGATACTTAAACGTAAAGGATGATGGAGATGACGAAAATAACTCCAGAGGCACCCCGGCAGTTTATAAACCGCGAATTGAGTTCGTTGGCATTTAACCAGCGGATTTTAGAAGAAGCTCAGGACAAGGATAATCCCCTGTTAGAGCGGGCAAAATTTGCGGCTATCGTTAGTTCTAATCTGGACGAGTTCTTCATGGTTAGAGTTGCAGCCGTAAGGGATCAACTGCTGGCAGGACTGGATGAACCGGACGAGGCTGGTCTAACCCCACAACAGGTCTGGGAGCAAATATCAATTCAAGTTCACCAGATGATTAATGACTTGTACAGTTGTTATGGACGTTCTTTGCGACCAAGTCTTAAAAGGGAGAATATCCAGCTAACCAAAGGCAAGAAACTGGATTTGGCTCAAGAAGAATATCTGGCAACTTATTTTCATAGGGGTATTTATCCCGTCCTCACTCCCATGGTGGTCGACAGCAGTCGCCCCTTTCCACTTTTGTTAAACCGGAGTCTTAACATTGCATTACTCCTGGCCAATCAGGAAAATGAGGAAGAACCGGTATTTGCCACGGTGCAGGTTCCAGCCGTATTGGACAGGTTGGTGGCCGTCCCTGCAGAAGACTCCAAAACCTGCCTGGTCTTTTTGGAAGAGATTATTAAAAAACACATTCAGACCCTTTTTGCCGGGCACCGTATTTTAGCCTTGGGCTGCTATCGAATTACTCGCAATGCTGACCTCAGCTTAGACGAAGAAGGAGCGGAAGACCTGCTCGAGGCGATTGAGCAATCAATTAAACTGCGCAAATGGGGGGAAGTTGTCCGATTGGAATATGAAAAGGGCTTAAATGCTGTACTGCTCAAGCGCTTAATTGAAGAATTAGAGGTACCGGAAGGCGGAATATATGAGATTAATGGACCTCTGGATTTAACCCTGTTGTTTAAAGTGGGTGCCCTGCCGGAAATGCAACACCTGCTCTATCCCCAGCTGCGCCCTCAGGTACCTGCGGACTTTAAAGCAGAAGATAATTACTTTTCGGTCATATCAAACCAGGATATTATGGTTCATCACCCCTACGAATCCTTCCAACCGGTAGTTGAACTTGTGCAAAAGGCAGCGGAGGATCCTCAGGTTCTGGCTATCAAGCAGGTATTGTATCGGGTAAGCGGCAATTCACCTATCATTGCGGCACTTGCTCAAGCTGCCGAAAACGGTAAACAGGTCACAGTATTGTTAGAACTCAAGGCCAGATTTGACGAAGAAAATAACATTACCTGGGCGAAAAGATTAGAAAAGGCCGGCTGTCATGTTATTTACGGGATAAAGGGTTTAAAAACCCATGCGAAAGTACTATTAATTGTACGTGACGAGGAAGACGGGATAAAACGCTATGTACACATGGGAACCGGCAACTATAACGATGTAACCGCCCAACTCTATGTGGACCTGGGCTTGTTTACCAGCAATGCTTATATGGGTGCGGATGCCTCAGCGCTTTTTAATATGCTGTCCGGCTATTCCCAATTAGGGCAGATGTACAAACTGTCCGTTGCACCTGTAACCCTACGCCAGAAACTCTATGAGCTATTGCAACAAGAAATAGAACATGCTCAGAAAGGCCGCAAAGCCCATGTCATTATCAAGGTAAACTCCCTTTTAGATCAAGCATTTATTGAAGCATTGTATGATGCTTCCTGCGCGGGTGTAGAAATTGACTTAATTATCCGGGGGATATGCTGCTTGAAGCCGGATATACCTGGGATGAGTGAAAATATCCGGGTAAGGAGTATTGTAGGCAGATTCTTGGAACATAGCAGGATCTTCTATTTTAATAATGATGGGGAGAAGAACCTCTACCTTTCGAGTGCTGATTTAATGCCGCGCAATTTGGATCGCAGGATTGAATTGCTCTTCCCCGTTGAAGAGGAACAAAATAAAACTAGACTTATAAGTATTCTAGACGCCTATTTAAAAGATACGGTTAAAGCCAGAATCCTCAAGAACAATAGTCTGTATTGCCGGGTTGACAAAAGAGGTAAAGCTATTTTCGATAGTCAGGATTATTTCTATAAAATAGCATTACAATCGTAATAGGCTAACGGAATGAGTAGTTAAATTCTCTATTGGGTAAAGTCATAATTCTGAATATAAGTCACCAACTGCTGAGTCCATTTCTATCAACGTACTCAAATACTCTCTAACTTGTTTAGTGCTTTTGAAAAGCCAGAACCTGTGGGGGGCAAGTTAAGTTCATGGGGGTCTATATTAAAGCCAACAACATTTTCAATAAGCTGTAGTAACCCTTGCGAAGTTTGATAGTTTTCTTCAAGTGCCAATAAAGCCTCAGGCTTATCACGAAAGCTCTCCCGCTTGTTTTCAAAGCGCCGCTCCAAAGTGACGATTTCCCCGCCCATGGTAAATTTATGCGCAAGGTAGACGATGGTAATCTCTGATATTTCGTCTTTTTGCTGCGGTAAAAGCTTCATATGCCGACGCACAATTTCAGCAAGAAGAGGATGTCCGGCGTTTTCAAGGAGCTCCGCTCCCGAGCTGGCATGATTTGGCTGCGTCCTTGCCATATCGTGGAGCAGGGCAGCAAGCTCAACCTGGTGCAAATCCAGCGTATATCCGCGATTGTTTAATTTCTTACCCAAGCTTACTGCCAACTGTGCAACCAATGCCGAGTGTTTACGAATATTCTCCGGCACGGTTTCGTCTGTAAGTAACTTCATAAGTTCATAGTCCGAACGCCTGTCTGCGTCTATTGTCATGCCAATATCCGGAATCTCCAGTACTTCTTTTCTGCCATCATATTCTTGGATAGCGCCCTTCAGACCGTTTCCACCATCATAGAAAAGCAAGGCAGAAACAGCACTGCTTTTAATTAAGATGGGATGTCCCTTTCTTCCGCATCGTTGGGGTAAGATAATATCACAGTCGCTAAAACTCATTTGATTGATCATGGCGTTAAGACTGTGTCTAGAAAAAAGTGGTACATCAGCAGGGAGAAAAAAAACACACTCAGCTTTATCCTGTATATATTCAAGACCTATACAGGCTGAGTAAAACATGTCTGTATGTTCATATTTTAAATTATCAAGACATATCACATCAAACTCCGCCAAATAATCCTTCAGCAGATCTGCCGACCTGCCTGTTATTACAACTATAGGTGATATTCCTGCTGATTGCAGAGTTTTGATTGCCTTGCCAATTAAGGTATTACCGGACAGTGGCAGCAGTGGCTTGAAGTCTTTCATTCTTGAAGACATTCCTGCCGCAACAATCACCGCTCCGCTTTTTACTTTGTTTTTTGATTTATTCATTGTATGAGTTTTTATACTCCTTTGATTTTCCTCAATTTTAACGGAATGTTATTTATACATAAATGCGGCGTTTTCCTTTGCCCGCAAAAGGGGCAACGCTGCCGTATTCTATTATTATCTCAATATCACGGGGAAGCTTTTTGGCCAGAAGCTTAGCATTTAATTCGAATTGCGCATCAACTGTAAGAGTAAGTAGATTGCCTTGTGCAAGCTTGGTGGTATAACCTACGAGACCAGGGATCGCAAACATGATTTCGTCCAAATCATGAATGCTGATTGATTCGCCGTTTTCGAGTAAAATGATGTTGGCGCTGCGCCCCATAACTTTATCCAATCTCGGCAAAATACCGCCACAATGGCAGGACCCTGTTAGCAGTCGGGCAATATCTCCGGTGCGATACCGGATAAGAGGCATAGCCTCATTTTGCAGGGTTGTAAGCACCACTTCTCCGTACTGTCCTGCCGGAAGCTGCGCACCGGTTTTACTGTCCACAATTTCGATAAACAAGTCGGCATCCCTAAGATGGTAGCCTAATCCGGCCTCGCATTGAACACCGCCGCCAAATCCCGTCTCTGTCATCCCATAATGAGTGAATACCCTACAGTGCCATGTTTCCTCAATAGCTTTAATTACACTCTCAGGCACGAAATCTGCACTTAAAAGCACGCTCTCAGGCCGCAGGCTATCGTCTGTACGGCATAAATGCATGATTTCCGCTGGTATGCCTACAAGGCAATCAAAGTCTTTGGCAGCTTTAAGCGCTGCTGAAACATCTTTCACATTGCCATGAATGACCGAGAAAACACCGATTCGTTTTAACCCCTTTTGCAGCAGATCAGCAATGCTGTGCTCGGTCTGGCTGGACATCAGAATTAAAGCGGCCTGCCCGCTGTGTACCATGGTAGTCATGCCGGATGCAAAGAAATCTATCGTTCTCTCTAAATCATTTTCAGTGAAATATATCCGCTTGGGGCTGCCCTGGCTGCCAGAGGTAAAAAGAGAGGTAATCCGTGTAATCTCCTGTTGAGGAACACAAATCATAGCATTGGAATCATTAATAATATCCTCCGGATAGGTAAAAGGAATATTCTGCATATCCTGAACAGACATAATTTTCGACTCGTCAACGCCCTGCAAATGTTTGTGATAAAAAGCACTGTTATTGCGGGCATACTCAATGATTTTTTGTGCCTTGTCAAGCTGCCATGCTTTAAGGGTTTCCGCCGTAAGTTTCTCCCCCAAGTTCGTGCGTTCCGCTACCCATGGCTGAACCGGTGAAATCAAAGGTTTTTCCTCTTTCCTGGTACTTATTTTTTCATTCAATGGCTTTCTTTATTGTTGTTCTCAATTCGTCTCATATCTCTCATAAAGTTCTGCTGCTTAGTAAAAATTTAATTCTAGCGGTTCTTGAACTCGGCCGAGCGTTTGTTGATAAAGGCATCAACGCCTTCGTGCATATCCTCGGTCTCATAGGCTTTTTCAACGTACTGCATTTCTAACTCCAAAGCATCCTCCAGAGATAGTTCGAGCCCCTTATTGACTAGGTACTTGTCATAACCTATGATCACACCTGGTCCCCGGGCCAGTTTCTTGGCAAGTTTAACCGCTTCCATAAGAGATTCACCTTTAGGAACCACCCGGTTAACAAGCCCAATGCGAAGGGCCTCTTCGCCTGTAACCAACTCACCGGTAAACAGCATTTCTTTGGCTTTAGCAGGGCCGACCAGGCGGGTCAGCCTTTGCGTGCCGCCCAGCCCAGGAATTAAGCCTAGGTTAACTTCTGGCAAACCCATTTTAGCAGTTTGCTCGGCAATCCTGATGTCACAAGCCAGAGCCAGCTCACATCCTCCGCCCAGAGCCAAACCATTCACAGCCGCGATTACTGGCTTAGGGTTTTCTTCCAGGCAGTATAACATTTGCTTGTAGATAGTGGCATTTTCCCGAGGACCGCTTACCATTAGATTGGGGAAATCCTTGATATCCGCCCCGGCCACAAAGCATTTTTCTCCGGCACCGGTAACCACCAGAGCTCTGATTCCCTGGTTTTTCTCAACTTCCTCTATTACCTGCCCCAGTTGTTCTCTAACCTCCAAGGTAAGCGCGTTTACCGGAGGATTATTTATAGTAATAATTCCCACGCCTTCACTTACAGTCAGCTCAACTACTCTGTTCTCCATAAGGGTCCTCCTTGCCGTCTTTTTGCGGTACTAAGCTTTTACAGGGCATATTTCAGCTTTCACCAAAACATTATGAGCTACCTCTTCCTATACTCAATACCTTCAGGTCTGGTTAGATTACTGGTATCAATTCTGCCGGGAAGCTCCAAATTACTCTTTTTCACGATAACTTTTTTATCATAAAACTCTTTAATCTGTTCCGAAGAATATCCCAAGTCAGCCAATATATCTTCATTATCTAAACCAATTGTCGGTGCTCCGCGCCAAATCATTCCAGGTTCATTCTTAAGTTTGGGAAAGATATTCATACCAATGATATGCTTATTGTCAACTGTATTCCATTCGGTAAATACTTCTCTGGCTATATAGTGGGGATGTTGGTATGCAGTCTGATAATCCATTACCCTGCTGCAGGGAACTCCGATTTCACTTAATATACTTTCCGCTTCATCAATTGTGTGTACTGCACAGAACGCCTTAAGTTTTTCTTCCAGAAGATTTCCCCCCGGCGTATTGGGTAGTACTACCGGCTGATCAGCCGGAAATTCTTTCGAACCAAATTCCAGTCCCAGGAAAGGCAGAGTCTTTTTAAGAACGCCTAAACCAACTACGAAAACATAGATTTCTCCGTCTATGCAGTGATAATTGCCCACCCCTGCCCTAAATAAACTGTGGTTTCCTTCCCTGGTAAACTTTAAGCCATAATTGAGCTCGTCTCCCGGGTAATTAAGCTGACAGCGCATAATTGCTTCAAATTGAGCGACATCTATACTTTCACCTTTTCCTGTTTGTTGAGCGCGATGCAAGGCTGCCAGAGCATAAACGCAGGCAAAAAATGCAGATAAATAATCCCCCAGGAATGGCATAGCGATAACCGGAGGGCGGTCTGCAAAGCCGTTCATACCCATCATGCAGCCAAAAGCCTGAGATACCGCATCATAAGAAGGTTGGCCAGTATAATCGGGATCTCCTGTTTGACCGTAGCCGGATATGTGAACTATGACTAATGCCGGATTGTGTTCCCATAGTACTTCGTCGTTCAGACCCCATTTATCCCATTGGCCAGCCTTGGAAGTCTCCAGAAAAATATCGCTCTCTTGCAAAATCTTGAAAAGGATTTCTCTGCCTTCCGGCGAAGGAATATTCAGCGATATATTACGCATATTGCGACGGTCCTGTTCGATGGTCATTCCAGTATCAGCGCGAGCAATATCCATGACCAGGCTATTCTCCAGCCAGATAACATCCGCACCGATTTCTGCCATTATCTGACAGGCAAAAGGTCCTGCAATTGATTGAGAAGCATGGGTAACCGTTATCCCCTGTAAAGGTCCAAATTTCGGAACATCAGCTTTTCCTGCCATATCTTATTACCTCCTTTTTTTACTCCTGTTGGTTCTTGCCCCCAGTTAATTCCGAGAGCCTATAGTATTTTCTAGTCAAAACTATTTAAAAACCCCAACTTAAAAACCTGCAATTTAATACTTTTGACGAAAACGATCCTAAGAAGTAATGGTTAAACTATTTAGAATCTCAAGATAAGAATCGGATTGTATCTTCAACCAGTTATTACCTTATGATGGCTCCCATCCTGAAAGATAATGCGCACAGAAGGGCACAAGTTTTCCATTATTGAAAACATGCAGACTGCATCTGCGAAGCCGCTCCAAATCCATATTTCCGGCATCTTGAAACGACATAGCAGTCACTGTGAAGCCGTGGGATTTTACCCGCTGTAAAAAAAAGTCCATATCATGAAAATCCAGCTCAATGGAAAAGCCAGCGCCAGATGCTGCGTTTGGTTTGGGTCTCTCCCAGCGGCGGGCAACAAATGCCCTATTCTTATCGGCGGAAACCGGCTCACTGCCGCAGCAACCCGCCTCAGTTACACCTCGCCTGGAAAGGGCTTCTAATCCATTGGGCATAACCACAAAATCTCCATGAAAACCACAGAGGGGGTGGTCACACCGGGAGGGTAACAAGTTTTCCATTTTAATCACGCCGTCTGTCTGCCGCTCAATCTCGTACAGAACCTGATCCAGAGTAAACCTCACCTCATCTACTGGCCTGTCCGGTATACGTCCGAAATAACTAACCGGCTGGAAATGGACACCCCGTACCGCAGGAGACATGGAGATGGCATACTGCAGTATTTCCCCAATATTGTTGGTGTTAACTCTGGGAATCAGTGTAGGTACAAGAGTCACCCCGATATTATAAGCCGCGCAATTTTCAATGGCATGTTTTTTTACATCCAGCAAACTCGTACCGCGAATGTATCTGTTAATTTCATCATTGGTGCCGTCAAACTGCATGAACACAAAGGACAGTCCCGCTTCGGACAGCTTTTTAACATATTCCTTATCATTGGCCAGCCGTATTCCGTTGCTATTTAGTTGCACGTATTTACAACCTGCCTGTTTGGCACTGTAAATTATTTCGGGAAGATCATCCCGCACGGTCGGCTCGCCGCCGCTGAGTTGCACCAAGGTTTTGCCTGGTACTGCCAATTGCCGCAGCCAGCCCTGTATCTGCTCAAAGGGCGGGTCAGCAACATCTCTGCTGTCGGCAAAGCAATAAATGCATTTCAGGTTACAACGGTTCGTAACTTCTAAAAGCACGCAGCATGTATCCTGCTGATGATCTGTGCACAGCCCGCAGCCATTAGGGCAATTGAGGTTTTCGTCTTCGCTGATTTCTGGCACATTGCCTAGCCACCGTACCATACCGGTATTGCCGCGCCAAATAACCGTTGAAAAAGAGCCGTGTTTTTGACATTCCTTTTGCAGATATATATTTGTGCCTGCCTGTACATGGTTTGCTGCTATCCGCTTTAAGCATATAGGACAAACGCTGAACGTATGACGTATGATTTTTTCTTCATTCATCTATTTGTCCTCCTATACTGTAGTCCAGATCTATTCACCATAATACTCAATCACTACCTGCATTACACCTCCACAGACCATGCCTTCATCTTCAGCAACACTCCCTGTCATATCTATATTTTTTATTTGGTATCCTCTATATCTAATAACATCACGGGCAGTATTGATTACCTCGCCTTCGCTGCATCCACCACCAATACTTCCTAAGATCTTTCCATAAGGCCATACCAGCATTTTTGCCCCTGGTTTTCTTGGCACCGAGCCCTTAGCAGATATAATCGTAACAATTGCCCTGGGGTCGACATCCTCTTTACTCAAATCCGCCAGTACATGCCTGTCTATTTCAGGCCAATTTACTTTTAGAGATCCATGGCTTCCCGGTAGGGTACCAGCGGCTCTCCTAAAGCTAATGACTTGTGCAATAATGGCTATTGCTATCTCTTCAGGAGTTACCGCGCCAATCTCCAGACCTATTGGAGCATTAACCTTCGTCAGCTTCTCTTGAGAATAGCCTTCACTCAGCAATTCCGCTCTAACGCTTTTAACCCGCCGCCTGGACCCAATCATCCCCACATATGCAGTATTGTAGTTTAGTACCTGTCTCAGGCAATCCATATCATGCCGATGGCCTCTGGTTACAATTACCACGAAAGCAGCAGAATTCAGATTAAGCAAATCAATACATTTTTCGAAGCTCTCGCAAATCACGTTTTCAGCTTCCGGAAAACGTTCCTTATTGGCAAATAAAGGTCTATCATCCACAACCGTGACTGAAAACCCAACCTTTTCACCGAATTGTGCTAATGGCTGCGCAATATGACCGCCGCCTAGAACTATCAGGCGAGGCTCTGGGAAGTATGGCTCAATTATATATGTGTCCTGATCTATGCCCTTATAGAATTGGATATTTCCAGATTCCAAAACATATTGCACCTTCTGGTAAAAAGATTCATCCATATTGTAAAGGCTATTAGGGGTTAACAGGTTCTCCTCAGTAAAAATCATTTTATCAGGAAGAGCTTTCTTGTCACCATTGTTTTCCAGTACTGTAACCATGACAGCCTTTTTCCCTGCATCCAATTCATGGAGCAAACTTTTATAGATATTGAAATTCACCATATTCTACCTTCCTTCTGCAACATACTAGAGAATACCTGTTAAGTCTCTACACCCTAAAGCTTAATTTCAATGCCCTCACCGCAATGACCGTCGCACTCTTCAATCTCACTGTGCTTATGTTCATGATCATACGGTTCAGGCACCCTTTTTCCAGCAATCAATAAGAAATAACCCGGTTTCCATTCTTTGATCTTCTCTTTCATCAGACATTTGTCTGCGATTCCCGGAAGTATGCAATCCCACAGCTTGTCGGTAGAGCATGAGTTCATAATGCTGTCAGCTACTATCTGCTTAATCCACTCTGACTTATCTTGCCATGATTCAAGTTCAAATCCATGCTCATCAAACAATTCGATAAATGTTTCTTTTGCACCAGCACCGATCAAGCAGGAATTTGCAGGAAGTGACATGGTATCATTCTCCATCATATTTTTAAAATAGACATCGCTGAGCACGAGCTTTCCTTTATCTCTCAACACCCGGTAAGCTTCTGATAATGCAAAATCCACATCCTCCATCACCGAAAGACTGCATTCCATGAATACGCCATCCATTTCTCCGCTACGGACACGAAGGTTTTCACCATTTCCTTTATAGATCGGTAATCCTGGAGACATCCTCTTCCCCAGTTCGACTAATTCTTCTGATGAATCTATGCCTATTGCATTTAATCCACATTCCTCAATGAGAAAACGAACTGTGCTGCCTGTCCCGCATCCCACATCGACAACATTGGCTCCTTTCGGGAATTGACATAAAGCTATCGCCTCTTTGGTTAATGCCAGTCCTCCAGGTCTTAACGTCTCGCCAGTAAGCTCACTAAGCGCGCCTTCATAAATGTTCACATTTGCATTATCTTTAATATTTTGCATATGTTAATTTCCATTCAAATTTATGACTAAATAACAACCTGAATGATTCCACCGCAGATCATTCCCATATCCTCGGCGACATAACTTATCTTTGCAGTTAACGACTCCGTCCATATTGTTAGACCCAGTATCGTTTAGCCTAAAACCCGTGCTCGTCAAGTATGCCTGCCAATGCAAACCATGATTGGGCGACCATATTGGGGCAGCGCGCAGGGCGGTTAGCAAGGTCACCGTTCAATAAATCGCGGCAATCAATGCCGCCTTTTTTCCGTGCATAATTTTCCTCAAACCAGCTCAGAAATTCAGTAAATATCGTCGTACCGATGTTGGATTGGTCAAACAGCGGTACTACACAAGCCGCTCCGGTAAGGATGCCGCAGTTGGCCATCACCTTCATCCCACAACTGAGCCCTTTAACTGCCAACACCAGCTCGGGGTTTTCACTGCCCTGTCTGTCTAAAGCCATTTGCACCATGATTTGGCTGCAACTGAAGCCTTCACGTTGTAACGCTGCAATTCTTTGCCTATCTTCCATCGTTTTTAATCCCCTTTCTCCGCTAAACCGGAATAATTGCCGTTCTTCTAGCAGATTCGAAATGTAAGCATTACCCCCAAATAGTTTTTTTGGTTCTTATGGATTCACTTATCTTAATAATTTTATTATTAGGCTTTTGTTGCTTTTTCTTCCCCTTAGGCCGTAATTCAAACGGCATGGATTTAACACAAGGAATTTTCTTTCCTCCCTGCCGTTTACATTTTGTACCCCAGGGAATTAAGCAAAAACCAAAATGATTGCAGTAAAGACATTGTTCTGTCCGACTTTTTGTTTTGGCCATGCTAAACGCTCCTCTCTAATAGTCAGGCCAGCTGGCTTAATTTCAATTTAGTTCGATTTAGATGAGTTCTTCCTAGGCCTTCGCTATATTTATTTGGGAAGAAACTGCCGTTACCGGAGGACGCCATTGTGCAAATAATATAATCGCATCCTTGGCACACCCATCTATACAGGCTTCACATACTATGCAGCACAACGGTGCAAATGTGAGCTTTTTACTCTTCCTGTCAACCTGTATAGCATCTGCCGGGCAGCGTTTCACGCAAAGGCTGCAGAATATGCATTTCTCCATATCAAATTCAATATGACCCCGAGCTCCCACTGGTAATTGCCGTACTTCTAACGGATACAATCTGGTTCTGGGACGGTGCGTAAGGTTCTTAATTACATTAGGAATCATTATAGCCATTTTCTGCCCCCCTATCTTTCCGTACAGCTTATACAAGGATCTATGGAAAGTATGATTACTGGTACATCAGCCATATCGCAGCCTGGGAGCATTTGCAAAAGACACGGAACATGCGCAAAGGTTGGGGTCCTTATTCTCAACCTTTCGAGATTCTTGCTGCCATTGGCTTTAATATAATACAATACCTCTCCCCGGGGCTGTTCCACCCTTTGAATGGTTTCTCCATCCGGGTTGCCCTTTACTTTAACCGCGGCTTCACCCTCCGGCAACTGGGCCAGAGCCTCCAAAGCTAGTTCAATAGACTGGTAGGCTTCTCTTACTCTCACAACTCCTCGGGCATAACTGTCACCATCGGTTTCAACAATAGGTTCAAAGCCCATATCCCCGTAGGCAGCATATCCCGTCTGGCGCAGATCCTGAGCTACCCCACTGGCTCGCAGCATCGGGCCCACTGCCCCATACTTCAATGCATCCTCTTTGGTCAGTATCCCTTTGCCTACAGTTCTCTTCTTGACGGTGTAGTCTTTCATCATAATCGGGTTTATACGTTCCACTTCATTTTTTACATGCATAAGAGTATTTTCGGCAATTTTAATCTGTTCTGTACTTAGATCTCGCCGTATTCCCCCAATAGAGCATGAAGATAATATTATCCGATGCCCTCCTGTAAGTTCCATTAAGTCGACTATCTTTTCCCGGGCTGCCCAGTACTGCATAAACAGGTTCTCAAATCCGAATGCGTCCGCGAATAATCCCAGCCAGAGCAGATGGCTGTGTATTCTGCTTATCTCACTGTAGAATACCCGCAAATATTTGGCGCGAGGAGGAATTTCAATTTCCATTAATGCTTCAATCCCCATACAATACGTCATGGCATGCATAAAGCTGCATATACCGCAGACCCGTTCTACCAGGAATACATTCTGGGTGTACTCCTTAGTTTCCGCCAACTTTTCCAGACCGCGGTGTACATACCCGATAGCCGGAGACAAATCCACTACCTTTTCATCTTCATAAGTTATATTTAGGTGCAGTGGTTCCGGTAGAACCGGATGTTGTGGTCCAAATGGGGCGGTAATCCTACCCATTTACTCATCCCCCTTTACTGCAGGTTTGAATTCCCGGGCCATGGGAGCCTCTTTCACTCCGCCCGCCATATACATTTTGCCCCCCAGATCCAGTGCTATATTATCAATTTTTAATCCAAACAGCTCTTGCATTTCGTTTTCCACCAAGAATGCACAGGCATATATATCAGAAATACTAAGTATGGATTTTTCCCGGGGTGTGGTAACTTCAAGGTTTATTATAGTAAGATCTTTATCAAAGCTATAGATTATCCGAAATAATTCTCCCTCATCAATACAGGTAGCAGTAATCAGTCTATAGTCATCATTGTAATATTGCTTAATCAAGCTCGGCATTTCTTCCGAAGTTGAGGTTATTTTGTTTATACTCATACGGCTACCTCCTTGGATGTTTTCTTGGCTAACACATTTAATGCTTCAACTACCCCATCGATTATCGCTTCAGGTCGAGCTGCACATCCAGGCACATAGACATCTACAGGTATTACTTTATCAATACCTCCCAGCATGTTATAGCAATCATGGAATATCCCTCCGGTACACGCACAGGCTCCAACCGCTACTACGACTTTGGGGTCCGGGATCTGCTCATACAGGTTCTTGACTACCCTGGCCGCCCGGTGGTTTACACCACCCGTAATAAGGAGTATATCTGCATGCTTGGGGTTCCCGGTATTTATAATTCCAAAACGTTCAACATCGTAAACTGGGGTTAAACAGGCCAGAATTTCGATGTCACACCCATTGCAACTGCTGGCGTCATAATGTAAAAGCCAGGGGGATTTTAACCGTGATTTATTGATAATCCCCATTTTACATACCCCCCCTTCCCAGCACATAGATAAATCCGAGGTTAACTAAACACAGGATAATACCGCTGCTCCAGGTAAACTTCAGCATCCAGTCCCAGGTCAGACGGGCGCATATATTATCAATAACCAATTCTATAAAGAACACCACCATCGCCAGAATAGTTCCTACCCATACCGGTTGGAGCCAAAACATGGTCACCAGTCCCAATAATAGAATGAGTTCATACCAGTGGGTTATTTCGATAATGGCCAAGTAAGGACCGGAATATTCCGTAGTTATACCTTTTACCAGCTCCTGATGACCATGATGCGATGTTGATAAGTCGAAGGGAGATTTGCGCATTTTGATGGTCAATATTATCATTAATGCTATTAATACCAGGGGCATTGAAACCAGCAAAGGGGCAGATTGATTCAATATATTTCCCACCATGAAACTGCCCGTCTGTAAATATACCCCTATTGCCAATAGTATTAATACCGGCTCATAGGCCAGCATCTGCAGCAGTTCTCTCTGACTGCCGATATGGCTGTAAGGCGATTTAACACTAAACCCGCCCAGGATAAAACTGACGGCGGCAAATGCCATGACAAATACTATTATCAGCAGATCCCCGCCCAGGCAAAACAAAACCAAACTGGCCATTATCAGAGTGAGGTATCCTAAAGCCCAGGCAATCTGTCTCTGGTTAACCGCCATAGGTTCCTTCCCCAATAACTTAAATACATCATAAAAGGGCTGTAAAACCGGCGGACCAACCCTTCCCTGCATGCGGGCAGTTAATACCCGGTCTACTCCCGATAAGAAACCACCTAAAACCGGGGCTGCAAGTATTACTAATAAGGCAATAACTAATTGTTTCATATTGTTGTCACCCCCAGCAGTACTACAATCATTATTATGGCCAGGCCGTTAACTACCCGGTTCCACTTAACTTCATTAATAAAGCCGGCAAAATAATAGTTGGAGAGACTTAAGGTATAAGATGTATCGCCTGTTGTAAAATAGTTCGCTGAATTAAACCCGCCGCTATTTTCACCACACATATAAACCGGAATCTGCCTCATTCTAATCGGGTTGTACATTAGTCCGGCTGCCAACAGAACAATGATAATCAGGACAAACAGCGTCCAAGCAACAAATGTCCCATTTACCCCGGCAGCAATAGAGCCCGCTGCCGCTTGGAGGCCGGCATTTGGATAATAGTTCTGTACCGCAGGCGCAACTACATCCGCAATCAGCGGAATAATGAATAAGCCCAGCAATACTGCCCCAACAGCCAATCCTCCCATGGACAGTTTATATTGAACTGCCATTGGTTCAGCCTTGCGTACGGCCCCTGGTACTCCCTGCAACATCCGGCCCAGCCATTTTATCCAGAATAATGCGGTTACAGCGCTGGCTATGACCATCATAAATGCTACCAGCGGGAGCTCAGCCGCTGCTTCAATAGCAGCCCATTTACCTACCAGCATGCCGAAAGGAGGCAGGAACATACTTATTATTCCTACTGTATATATAACGGTAGTTATCGGCATCCTATCCGCCAGACCCTCCATGTCTTCGATATCCCGGCTACCTATGTTGTGTTCAACAAATCCGGTACATAGGAATAGGAGCCCTTTGGATACAGCATGGAAGATAATCAGTACTATGGCCGCGCTTATGGCTAGCGGGGTATTGATACCGGCACAGGCGGTTATTAAACCCAGATTGGCAATAGTCGAATAGGCCAGAACCCTTTTAGCATTAGACTGGCTGATAGCCAGTATTGAGGTTACCAGGAAGGTAAAGCCGCCAGCTACGGCAATCATATCACTCAGATAGGTTCCGGCATAAACCGGGGCCAGTCGTAAAATTAAATATACCCCGGCTTTAACCATGGTACTGGAATGCAGCAGGGCTGACACGGGAGTAGGAGCTACCATGGCTCCCAGCAGCCAGCTCTGAAATGGAAGCTGGGCGGACTTGGTCATTCCCGCCAATACCATCAGGGCAACTCCCAATAGCAACACACCACCAATTGCCTGCGAACCGGTATGGCTTAGTAAAAACCTCATCGATAGAAAATCACCGGAACCATATTTCAGTAGTAATACCAGGGCGGCGGCAAATGCTACTCCCCCCAAACTATTCATCCACAGGGCCCGGCAGGCGTTTCTTATCGCCTCATCAGTCCGGTCATGCCCTATTAACTGGAATGAACAAAATGTAGTTACTTCCCAGAAAAAGAACATCCAGTATAGGTTATTAGAAAATACTATTCCATTCATCGCCCCGAGAAAGATTATCAGCCAGAACATAAATCTAGGCTGCCGGCTCTTTGCTATCGGGTGATGTTCTTCATGTTCGGCAATATATTTGACTCCGTAAATACATATTAATGATCCCACTATATTAATTATTAAGGCCATTATTATGGCGAGATTATCGATTGCAAATGCAGGGCTTACCTCAACATGTCCTCCACCAAGGATAAACTCAAAATATACCAACAGTATGGCCTGGGCTGTCGTTAATATGATAATTAATAGATGCCGCTGTTTAATACCTATATATAGAATAGAAGCCAGCAAGCCAAAATCTGCCACCGTAATTACCGTATTCCAGGATATACCCAATAGCCCTTTAGGCTGATAATCAAACGATCCTATAAACAGCATACCGATGGAACATGCCGCGAGTATTATACCGGCAAGGTAGGCTACTATATTTCTCACCTTATAGCTTCTGAACAATAGGCAAAAAAGGGCTGCCAAAACTGGGAGCCAAATGCTTATTGCCAGCAGATATTTACCTGTTATCATAGAATCACCTCTGTCGTGTTTATTTTCGTACTTGCGTGAATTTATATAGTCTATTTCCCAAATCCGCAATTGGGGAAGGTGCAGATACCGCATTCTAAGCACAGTCCACCTATACCAAGAAGGCTTAAATCCTTCGCCATCAGCTTTTCGTCTGCCAGCACTCTGGGAAGCACCAAATCAAAAATAGTTCTTTTAGCGTACATTACACAGCCGGGCAGACCTAAAATCGGGATTCCACCTTCAGTGTATGCAAGTAAAAACATGGCTCCAGGGAGTACCGGCGCGCCGTAGGCAACTAGCTCTGCTCCGGTGTTTTTTATTGCTGCAGGTGTTGTGTCGTCCGGATCTACACTCATACCGCCGGTACAGACCACCATTTCTGCACCCTTGTTAATAAATTCCTGAATGGCGTTTGCTATATTTCGAGGGTCATCATTCACGATTGTCTGCCCCAGAACCTCGATGTCATATTCTCCCAATTTTTCCCGAATCACCGGCCCGAATGCGTCCTGAATCCTTCCGTGATAGACTTCATTACCTGTGGTTACGATACCCACCTTTTTATGTCCGATAGGAAGAATCTTGAGTAAGGGGGTGCTATCACCAATCTCTTTTGCCTTTGACATCTTTTCTTTTTCAATGACAAGAGGGATGATGCGGGTTCCTGCCAGCTTGTCCCCTTTCTTTACAGGAAAATTTCCATGTCGTGTGGAAATAATCATTTCTCCCAGAGCGTTCACTGCGTTTATCTTTTCCTCATCAATTTTTAAAAGGCCGTCTGCAGTCGCAATCAGTTCAATTTTTCCCTCTTTGACTTCCGTGGCATCCATATACTCGTTTTTACAAATCTCACACAAAATCTCCGCTGCTTCGTTTTCGTGGCATTTTGTTTCGTCTTTTTCCCAGATATACAGATTTTCTTTACCCATGGACAGGAGTACCGGTATATCCTCTTCCCTAACGATGTATCCCTTACGGAATATGGCGTCTTTTATTGTGTCAGGAATTATCTGGGTCATATCATGACAAAGCACATGGCCCACGGCCTCTGTGGTTTTGATCAGTTTCATAAACTAAGGACTCCTTAATTAATTATTTCTGTACGCTCAGAAGATACCATAATTAGTTCACTGGCAATATTAATAGCAATTTGTTCCTATTTATCTTCAAATTCCTTCTCTACTTCGGCGATTTTGCCGTAGACTAGCTCTTCAGACAAATACACCTGGTTGCATACGGGGCATTTCGGTACGTCCGAGGTCACCTCGTGACCCAAATATTTAAAAACCGCTTTTGCTGTGACCAACGGCACATTGCATTTAGCGCATATAACTTCTTTCATAGATGTCCTCCCACTTTCTCCAGGCATTTTTTCCGGCCAATGTGAATATTTCCTTGTATTTCATGCTATACCGGCATATCCTGAGTCTTTTTATGTTTTTCCCAATGCACGATGTTTACCCAGTAGTGTAGCATGTTTCAATATTCAATTATTTCCATTCTGTGAGAATAAACATTAATTAAACGGTAGCCGAATTCTTCCCTTGTGTACT
The DNA here is from genome assembly GCA_963665865.2 of Syntrophomonadaceae bacterium. Taxonomy (GTDB): domain Bacteria; phylum Bacillota; class Syntrophomonadia; order Syntrophomonadales; family Syntrophomonadaceae; genus PHAA01. Next base: position 2,172,025 of record CAXXWF010000001.1, read on the forward strand.
CCACCCAATAAGTTATAATTCCTATCTGAAGATGCCCTATAAAACAACCTTTTTCTGGATCCAACATTCTGTTCCCGGTAGATTCACAGTACGCTATGGTTCTGCATACATCCTCTTCCAGTATCAATAAGTGGTCCATTTTGCCAACAAGTTCGTCAGATATTGTCACTTTGATATTGCATGTTTGGTTTTCATTTTCATCCATATTTATATTCCACACCTTTTTGAGAAGTTTTTTCTTTAGATCAAGTCGGTTATCTCTGCGCTGTCCAAGAGAAGGCGGGCTATATGTTTCCTTATCGATATCAAATACAATATCTAATATATGCACGCAAACCTTGCCCCTCTGCGCAAATATGTCGCGGCAGTTTGTACAATATGTGATGTAGGGATTATCATATGCTGAAATCCGGTTTTGCACGATTATATCCGCCAATTCTGGATTTGCCTGCGCTATATGACCGCCCCAGCTGCAGCATTGCGCATTATTTTTGCTATATGGCAGCTCTTCCAGAACAACGCCAGATTTTAACGCGATTTCCCGTACGCTTTGCTGCATGAGAGAATCGTACCGACTGGAACACGGGTCAAAAACACACGCGGCATGATTTAATTTCTTAATACCTTCCGGCACCCCCTGGGCTATAATTATGTCATACAGGGAGACGCCTTTAGCTTCTGTAATATGTTTTGCAAATTGGTTTTTACACGTTGGACAGGCAAATATAACGATCGGTTCCCCAAGTTTTTCCCAGTCTGAACGCAACTGGCCTATCACTGACGCATGCAGTGAATCATTGCCCGCCCAGTCTGCCGGAACACCGCAGCAGCCAACCAATATCGCCGTATCAGGCATTTTGTCAAGTAAATAGGCATAAGTGCTCTCCACGTATTGCGGATCGCTTGCACCCAGCTGGCATCCCGGAAAAAACAAATGGGTTGCCCTATCGTGCCCTGGTGCGGGATGAATAAGATATGCCTCACTGTTGCTAAACTGCATATCCCTAATAAAAAAATCGTGAAATGCTGGTGGAATTCTTCCGTCTTCATACATGTAATGCATGAAATCGGAATATAAACTTCCCATATCTATATTTTGCGGGCATACTTCCTTGCACAGTCCGCACTGGCTGCACGAAGCGATGGCTCGGATAGAAGACCTGCCTGAGACGCTGTTGCTGTCTTGCAGGGAAACTATAGATTCATCTGCAAGCCTTTTAGGCATTTGGGAATAGAAGTCAAAAAGCTCACATCCGTCTTTACAGGCGGTACAATCGCATTTCAAACATCTTTGAGCTTCGGTCTCAGCCTGTTTTTTGTCATATGTCTCATTGTCCGTGGCCAGGACCGCCTTTTGACTTTTTATGCCTGATAGATTCATTACGATTTGGCTTTCGGTGCACGGGAAAGTCTCGGGTATGCCGTCCATCATGCCGACTTTAATGTACTTCTCAATGGAGTAGGCTGCCAGTGTTCCGAGCGCAATATCCTGCACCGGCGTTGTTCCAAGAAGGTTTCTCCCCAGGAAAACACCTGGTTTTGCGGTTCCAAGTGATTCTGCATTCATCCCTTCTCTTACCCCGAAGTCATTCCCGTCTTGGCCTGTGGCTATAAAGACCGCATCATATTCTATTTCATCCAGTGAGATTATTTTCGTATTCAATCTTAAAGTGTACTGTAAGTTTTTAAATTGCAGCTCAAATTCAGGCAAAAAGATATCAGGGGAAAGTAGTTCCCATAAACGCCCGCCGATACGGCCTGATTGTTCATAAACCGTGATATCGTATCCTTTTTCAGCCATTTTCAGCGCACAGCTAAGTCCGGCGAGGCCGGCACCGATAACTGCGATTTTTTTATTATTTTTCGGCAGATTGTACCTTGTCGGCTCATTGCTGCGGGTAAAGTCAACACACACCTTTTCCAACATACGCAGAGCTATGCTGGCGTCCACATCTTTCCTCACACATGCATCATTGCATGGTTCATCGCAAATATTGCATACGATGGCAGGAAATAGCGCCTGGTTGCGATAAAGCCTATATGCGGCGGTATAATTGCCTTTTTGTAATTTTTCAATAATTTTCCTCACATTCAAATTTAAAGGGCAAGCACAGGTGCAGGCAGGTTTTTTGCCGTGTAAACATGATTGTGAGAAATATTCATAGTTTTTTCTGCTCATACCTATTTCCTTAATTACATGTTCCAGCTCGCAACTTGGCGAATACATTCTGCTTTTTGGTGATGTCCCCGCCCATACTTTTTGCATGGGCGGGGTGGTTTTCAAATTCTCAGTCATTTTCTCAATTAAAGCTTTAGCGTGATATTGAGATCCTTTGTTCTAACTGAATGGGTTTTCATCCATATCGTCCAGATCTTCATAGAAATCTGGCCCGAGATAGTATTTTTCGGGTTTGAGTTCTATACCTTGTGCCTTTGCCTCCATAGCTGCTTTTAACTTTTTGGGAGTAGCCGGCATTTCATATATCCTTACGCCAACCGCATTGTTGATCGCATTGAGCACTGCCATATGAGGTGAACTCTGGAAAGCTTCAGAAGCGCCAGCTGAACCATGCGGGCCTTCTTCTCTGGGCGTTACATGCCAAAGCAGTTCAATATTGTCTGGTATGTCTTCGCATTCCATAATGCCTGCGCCACCCATTGTTGCATGTCTCTTCAAGTCGCTATAGTCCTCCCTCAGTGCCATTCCAATACCGTGTGAGATTCCACCGTATGCTTGGCCTTCTATGCTGAGTATATTACCGATAACGCCTATGTCCGATGTAGCTGTGAAACCAACCACCTGAGTTTTGCCGGTTACGGTATCTACTTCAACTTCTGCCATAAATAAACTATACATGAGTTGAGGGAATGGATCTCCCACGCTGGTATTTAGATCCGGGCGCTTAAATTTACTGGGGACTGAGTAAAGCCCCATATATTTGGTGGGTATCCCCTCGTCAACCATTTCACTGTATGTGCGATATGTTCCGTCCGGCTTGCGCATTGCATCCATTAGTTTATTGGCCGCATCAAGAGTCGATCTGCCTGCCATATAATGAGAACGGCTGCCAGCAGAGGAACCGGTATTAGGAGTGAACTTTGTGTCGCTCATAATAGTTTTGATTTTTTCCATAGGGAGGCCGAGCGGACGAAGTGCCTCGTAAGTATGCAATAATGCACCTTGCTCTGCAGACTGTCCCATGTCTTGCCATGAATTGTAATTTATTACGCACCCATCGGAGCAAAGCTCAAGCGCGACCTCGCAAAAATCTGCAATCAAACTCGTTGTATAGCCACCCCAAGCCAATCCTACCCCACGTCTCTTTTCAGGCGTATCCTCAGCCTTTGCCCTGGCAACGGCCGCTTCATACTTGGGCCGCATCATATCCATCATCTCTTCCATCGGATACTCGTGGAAAGGCACGCTGTTGTTGTTAAGATCACCAGGTCGCGCTATGTTTTTATAACGGAATTCAAATTGATCCATACCTATCTTTTCCGCCATCATATCTATAATCGCTTCGGAGTGGGTAAACGCCTGAGTAGCCCCGAACGACCTGTAAGCAGTCGAAAAACACATGTTTGTATACACACCTTTGCCGATTGCTCGGACATTAGGAATATTATATGGCCAACCGACAAAGTGCAGGCCTTTGGTCACAAGTCCTGCGACCATTTCAGCATAGGCTCCTTTGTCATACGCAATTTCGAACTCCAGACCGGTGATCTTGCCATCTTTGTCACTTGCCAGACGGGTGTTGCTATGGGAAGGAGCTCGTTTCCCGGAAAAATGCTGATGCTCAGGATAGCTAAAAGAAAGGCTGACCGGCTTTTCAAGGATTACAGTACAGGCAGCCGCCAAAGCATACGAACCTGCAGAGAAGGAATAACCAAAGCTGCCACCCGTTGCGTTAAGGACTATTCTTACCTTTTCAATAGGAAGCCCTATACCTGCCGCTATCTGATTCCTTGAGCCATAGATATTCTGACTCTTGCATTGCACAACCACACAGTCATCCTCATCGAAATATGCCTGAACAACATCTGGCTCAATTGGCAAGTGCGGCTCTCTGCTGGAATAGAAGCTTCCCTCCACAACATAGTCGGCTATCGGAAAGATATTTCTAGTATCTTCGCCCTTTTTAAGAGGCCATTTCAAGAAGAGGTTATCGATTCCTTCGTGCACAGGGACTGCACCAGGCATGACTGCTTCCGGAATTGACCTGTATTCGGGCAGAAGCTCAAGTTCCAATTCTACTGCTTTTGCAGCTGCGCGGGCATGCTCGCGTGTATCCGCAGCAACTACAGCCACAGGGTCGCCAAATCTGAATACTTTTTTGTCGCATATAATCGGACGTTCCCCACCGGCTGCGAGTGAACGCGGATTACCGACCGGGTAAGCTATCCTGTTCGTCCCTTTTATATCCTTGGCGGTTATGACCTTCTCTACGCCAGGCATTTTCAACGCCTCAGAGTAGTCGATACCTTTGATTATCGCATGGGAAACGTTCGGGAACACGATCGCCAAATGCACAGTTCCCTCGGGCATGTGCATTTCTATGTCGCGGCCATAATTTTCTAAGCCTGTAACTCTTGCCACACCGCTTTCACGCCTCGGTAAACGCCCCCCGTATAGGTTCCCGTTTTCAGGGGCTTTGTAGATGATGTCCTCCATAGTCATCTCCCCACGCATCACCTTTGCTGCCGCCATCACAGCATCTACAATAGGTACATAACCGGTGCAACGGCATACATTCTTATGTTTTTGGAACCAGGCACGGACTTCTTTTCTCGTGGGCGAAGGATTTTTGTCAAGCAAACCTTTTGCTGAGACAATGAAGCCCGGATTGCAGAAACCACATTGCACACCGTTGTAAGTTATAAATGCCTGCTGTAACGGATGCAGGTTGGAAGGTGTACCAATACCTTCAATTGTAACCACTTTTGAATATTCCGGTACATTTTTGATTTTTTTGGTGCAAGATCTGATGACCTCGCCGTCAAGCAACACCGAGCAAGCACCGCATTGACCGGCATCGCAACCAATTTTTACGCCTGTGAGACCCAATTTCCTTAAGACAGTTGCCAGCGTATCCTTTTCAGGATTGCAAACCACCATTCTAGATGCACCATTGATATCAAGCCATATTTTTCTTATTACCATGTTGTAATCACCTTTCTTTTTCTTTGCAGCATATTTATTTGAACTGTTGCACGAGGCAAAGGTTAAGAAAATAAATTGTAATTGGATACTAGAATAAATCCGCTTCATCTCTAATCCTTAGGCATGTCCAAATCCGAGCCCCTGCATACAGCAATCTTTGCCGTGAACGAAGTTCACATCAATTGTGCCCGAAGGGTATAATTTTTGCTGCTTAGAAACCGACAGTAAACCAATCCCTAAACTTTGCAATTAGGCCTCTGCCCAGCAGTCCCATGTAAGCACCTGCTTAGCTTACTCCTTTCCACACTGGGAAGCATAACCGTTTCCCGTTACACCCTAACTGTCTCATACCCATGAAAAACCTTAAGCCTTGAGACTCGGAGATTTAAGACTGAACCATAATGACTAATTCTAATTAGTGTTCTTTTACACATCTTCATTAATTCATGCAATACTTATTTAGTACTTCTGTTGAAGGCCATCTTACCCTTTGTGAATAATATTGCTAACAAAGGCATAATCCCGCCATCATGAGCGCACCCGCGGTGAACATGATTCTCCGCCCCAATTTATCTGTCAGTAAACCTGCTATAATCTTCCCAAATATCATAGCCGCATATGTTCCCACTACATAGAATTCCATTGATTTAAGATCAACAACTTTTTGCCAGCCCATATTACAGCGTATTGGTTACTTATTTAAAATACAACCATTCCGCGTGCAACGTCACCATGTTCCATATCATAAAAAGCCTCATTTATTTCATCTAGTGTGTATACTTTGCTTATTAACTCATCAAGCTTTAATTTTCCAGCCATATATAAATCTACATATTTAGGCAAATCAGAACGCTCTACAACAGAGCCATAATAGCATCCTTTTATGGTTATTTCGTTTCTAACCGTTTCTAATATAGGAAGGCTGAAAAATGCATTTTGCATCCCAACAAGCACTGCAACTCCGCCTTTTTTCAGACAATTATAAGCTTGACCAACCGTCGCAGGTATACCAATTAGTTCAATGCAGTAATCTGCACCATATCCTCCAGTTAGATCTTTTATTGCTAGAACGACATCTGTTTGTCCGGCATTAACTATGTGAGTTGCTCCAAACACCTTAGCCATCTCCAATTTACTATCCGCCAAGTCGACTGCAATAATCTTTTCCGCCCCAGCCAATTGGCTTCCCTGAATTGCGTTTAGTCCAACCCCGCCGCAACCAATTACAGCAACCGTACTTCCCGGTTGAACATTCGCCGAGTTTAGCGCAGCGCCTACTCCAGTCAAAACTCCGCAAGCTATCAAAGCAACTTTATCAAGCGGTGCATCTTTCCTGATCGGAATAGCACAACTTTCTGCAATCACACAGTACTCAGCAAATGTAGAAACGCCACCAGAGGTGAAAATTGGCTGTCCGTCTTTACTTACCCTTTTGGTCCCATCCGGCATAATCCCCTGGGCTCTCACCTTGCCACCATCAAGACAGAGACGGGGTTTACCTGCTATACAGTAGGCACATTTGCCGCAGGCAGAAATCCAGGTAATAACCACATGGTCGCCAACTTGGACATTTTTAACTCCCAGACCAACTTCCACTACCACACCAGCGCCCTCATGTCCCAATATATTCGGGACTGGCTTTTTTAAAACTCCTTGAATTACGGAAAGGTCACTGTGACAAACCCCACTTGCAGCTAACTTCACCATTACTTCACCTGCTTGAGGCGGTTGAATATTAACCTCTTCAACTACTAATGGCTTGTGCTCCTCATAAAAAACAGCAGCTTTCATTTTCACTTTACATACCACCTTCTTCAAAATAATTCATAGTGGCACAACAGCGTACCAGCAAAGAATAAAACCTAATCAAAAATAAAACAGCTAGAATCACACTAAATAACACAGTTTACTCACATAAACTGAAATTCTCAAGTCCGAGATATATAGTGCTTTTTACCTCCTTCCTTTGCTATAAATTATAACTTCAGAACAAGCTATTCTGTCTAATGCATTATATGGATCCAATTCATGCATTCCGGTAATGATGGTTTGACATATGATAATTCCACGTTTACTATTGTATATATTAGTTCGCAAGTTTCTAAATATAGCAGTCCACAAGGCAACCGCAAAATCAAAAACCATTAACTAAGCACAGCACTACTGACAAAAATTGTCTTGCAATTTTCAGTTCTTTGAAACTTTAACATTTACGAATTAAGATTGAGGTGATAAATTCCATGGAATGGAATCAATTGAAATATTTTCAGGTAGTTGCCCAACTACAGCAATTCACACTCTCTGCCGAACAGCTGTTTATTTCACAACCTGCGCTTAGCCGTTCTATTGCCAAACTGGAAGAAGAACTAGGTGTTCCTCTATTCGAACGCCGTGGCAAAAAAATATTCCTAAATCGCTATGGGCAAATTTTTCTTAAGCATGTAAATCTGGCAATGCAGGAAATGATTGAAGGCAAACAAGAAATTCAAGATCTTCTTGACCCGAATCGCGGTATGATATCATTAGCTTTCTTAAACGCACTAGGAACACACCTCGTCCCTGACATTATATCTAAATTTCGCTCTGAATACCCAGACGTACAATTTAAACTGTATCAAAACTCCACCATTCAAATGTTAGAACAGTTGGAATCAGGTAAAATCGATTTTTGCCTGTTTGGTCCTATCGTCACTCGGGAAAGATTCGCGTGGGTTCAGTTATTTAGCGAAGAATTGGGGGTCATTGTTCCAAGCGACCACTTGCTAGCCAGCCGCCACATCATTCAGCTTACTGAAATAGCCGATGAACCCATTATTACCTTCAGAAAAGAGACTGGTTTTCGCATATTAACCGAGCTATTATTCAAAGAAGTTGGTGCAACTCCCCATATAGCATTTGAAGTTGATAGTTTTGTGACACTAGTTGGTATGGTCGAGGCAAAGCTTGGCATCGCCCTTGTACCTAATTTGACAGGACTTGAAAAAACACAGCTTTCTTTTTTGCGAATCTCTGAACCTGAACCTATACATCGTTGTATCACTGGAATGGCTTGGGTTAATAGCAGATGCCTCTCACCTTCAGCCATAGTTTTCCGTGATTTTGTGGTAAACTATTTTCAGCGTAACTGTTTCTCAAGCGCTTTTTCCAGCATTTACAGCTTGGGTTCCGCTCCATCGACAGTACAAAACGAAACAATATTGCCCCAGCATGATGCCTAGTTTTGTAATATATTTATTATTACCTAAGCAGTCACTAGCATTTTTGGCAGAGTTCGATTGACTTTAGCTAAAAAGAAAGGTTATTCAAGAATGACCTTTCACCTCAGACACACCCACTCTACTATCCTCTTAGCAAACGCAATATATAATCCACTTTCTTAACGCTTTACTAGTTTAATTTAATCCGCCTCACGGTGCACGCACTATGACCTCTGCTGACTCCTGCAGGTTCAGCCATATCTATTGATATGGTTTATCTGATTACCTGACATATCCTGCAGATCTCCCCTGGTAAGAATGCTGACTTTCCCCCATCTCCCCGCCACATTTACTCCCGACAGCCTTTGGCAGCAAGGATTTCGCTTTGATATGCAAGCTCGTCCAACTACACCTAGCCTGATGCGATCGATTCCTGTTCGTCGCCTATGCCAGGCGCACAAAAGAAACTCGGCCGCCCTCTATTCGAACGCCCTGGTAAAAAAAGCAAATATTAAATACCGACCATATTATGGTTAAACCATATTTAATTCTACAATTTCCCCTATATTTACCGTATATATTACATCATTACCGAAATGCATGAATTAGATATAAATTATGCATTGGACGGAGCACTTGGTTTGAAGTAATTTAAAGCAAGAAAGCAGTCAGAGGGGAGGTATATATACTGGGTTTTTGAAATTATTGGAAATTCCCCTTATACCGTGCGGAATTGAGAGGTTCAGTTTAAAGAAAGGAAAGGTTGAGTAAACTGTGTATTTAGGGTTAGTCTAATTTTTATGGTCTGAGGATTTGGTTTCAGTTCCATACGACTTCATTAGAAACGGAGGAGTTTATTAGTGGCATCAGATGTAAATGAATTAGGTTATAGTAAGAAAATAGTTAATTTGGTTATTTTGGGTACTGTAATTGCTTTTATGGCTGACGGAATGGACAATATGATGATGAGTATGTCACTGCAGGCAGTTATAAAAGATCTGGGTGTAAGTCAGCTCATGGCGGGTACTATTGGTACCGGTTCATTGATTGGAGCGGGTATCGGCGGTCTCTGCGCCGGCGTTGTAGCCGACCGGATTGGACGTATCAAGGTTATAACTTGGTCCTTAGTTTGGTTCTCGGTTTTAACTGCGGGCCTTGCATTTTGCCATACCTTTAACTCATTTTTCTGGATACGTTTGCTTGCTGGTTTAGGTTTGGGTGCTGAATTTAGTATTGGTAGTGTGTATGTTGCAGAATTCATTTCTACTAAAAAACGTGCTTTTACTCTTGGTATCTTGACCGCCATGTGGGCAGTTGGATATATGATTGCAGCATTAATGGCTTCCTATTTATTACCTGCATGGGGATGGCGTCCAATGTTTATGATCGCTATAATACCTACAGTTTTTGCCGTTGGCATTCGTTACTTTCTGCCTGAATCTCCAGCTTGGCTGAAAGCTCAGGAATTAAAGAGTAAAGGTATTACTATTGCGAAAAAGAAAGATGCTGGTACGTACAGTATAATATTTAATGATCCAGTACTTCGTAAAACCTTTCTCGTATGGGCTTTAGCTAATGTATTCTATCTTTTCGGATACTACGGAGCTATTACCTGGTTCCCCAGCTACGTTCAGAAAAGCTTTGCTATTAGTTTTGCAAAATCAGGCGTATATATTGCTCTAAACTATTTTGCAATGTTCATAGGCGGACTTGCTGGTGGTAGAATGGCTGATTTATGGGGCAGAAAAAAAGTATTCTGCGGCGCATGTATTGCTATAGCTATATTGGCTCCAGCTTTAGTATATTTTGCAAACCCATCTAATCTTATGTATTTGTTATTAGCTTTTGGATTCTGTTATGGTATTCCTCCCGGAATCCAGGGTGCATTCCAAGCTGAATGTTGGCCGACAGCAGTTCGTGGTACTGGCTTAGGAGGAACATTTAATATTGGTCGTCTGGGTTCGTTCCTCTCACCACTATTCATCGGTGTACTTGCTGTAAATTATTCTATAGGTGCTGGTATTGCTGCATTGGGTGTTGCATATGTATTAGCTGCAATTACCTTGATAGTTGGAGTTGGCGAAAAACAATTCGACTGTTCAGATGCTGAACATGACCTTGAAGTAGTAGCGTAATAGTAGAAGTACGCGTTGATTTGGGTCCATAATGTAAAATAGTAAACTGTGTAAAATTGTGAAAAAGTATGGCCCTTATGTGGTATTGTTTATGCGCTCAAACCAAAAGGGAACATACTTTTTCATGTTATCCAACATATATTTTTACGTAAAGTTAAAATTCCCAAACGTAAAAGTTGATAAAACGAGAATTTGGGGTATCACTAATGTTAATCTATATCTAATATACTGCCCAGGTTTTTTCATCGCAAAATTGCAGCAAAAAAAGGAGGTTGTTTAAATTTGAAATACAATTTTCTGGAGCCTATTAAAATTGGCAAGATGGAATTGAAAAATAGAATTATCCTTCCTGCAATGGCTAGATTTCTCTGTGAGGATGGTTTTGTTACAGAACCATACATCGAATACTTTAGAACAATGGCAAAGGGTGGAAGCGCCCTTATTATAACGGGTATTATGCCTGTTGATCCCATATGGCCAAATACATCGTTACTACAACCGTGTTTATCTGACGACAAATATATGCCTGGATTGAAGGATGTAGTGGATGCGGTTCACGCCGAAGGAGCGAAGATTGCCTTTCAACCGTGGATGCCCGGTAGAGATCCTTTTTTGCCTAAAGACGTACCTGCAAAAGTTAAGGAAATTGCTATTGTAAATCGTTTAACCAAGGATGAAATAAAGAATATTCAAAGAAAATACGTGAATGCCGCTATCCGCTGCCAAAAAGCCGGTGTAGATGCGATTGAGTTTCATATAGCGCACAATTTCTTGGCAGAACAATTCTACAGCCCATTCTTTAACCTACGTCAAGATGAATATGGAGCACAGTCTGTTGAAAATTCAATGCGTTTTTCCTTAGAAATACTTGCAATGTTAAAAACGGAATTGGGAGACAGCGTTGAAATTATTGTCAAATTAAATGGCTCGGACATCTTGCCGGGTGGTGTTACACCTCATGTTTTGGCTGCCAGCGCCTTGATGCTTCAAAGAGCTGGAGTTTCCATGATTACTGTCAATGCTGGTGGTTCACATACCAGTGTGACCGGTATGAGTGCTGATGGCAATCAGGAAGAAGGATGGAAAGTAGATTTAGCTGAAATAGTTAAAACAGTCGTTAACATACCAGTTGCTGCATGCGGCAATTTTGTACATCCAGAATATGTGGAGAAGGTTATTCAGGAAGGCAAGTGTGATTTAGCAGCTATCGGTAGAGGACAAATTGCAGATCCTCAGTGGGTAAATAAAGTCAGCAGCGGCAGAGAAGATGAAATCCGTCCCTGTATAGCCTGCTTATACTGCATCACACCGAGGCCCGTCGGTGAATCGGCCTGCAGCGTAAATCCACGTGACAGAGTAGAGTATAAAATAGATGAAAATCTAAACAAAAATGGTAATGGGCGTAGTGTAGTGATTATTGGAGCAGGCCCAGCCGGTCTTGAGGCGGCGGTAACTCTGGCCGAGAGAGGCTTTAAAACATTTGTATACGAAAAATTTGCAGATATCGGAGGAATGATGGCGCTTGCTGCAATTCCAATTGGCAAACAAAAATACAAGTGGATGCTTGACTACTATAGGAAACAAATTACAAGGCTTAACATAGAGATGCATTATTCAACCGAAGTTAATATTGAAATTATCAAGAAACTGGATCCCTATGCTGTCATTGTAGCAACCGGATCGTCTTCAAATATTCCTCCTATCAAGGGAATTGATGGCAAGAATGTTCTCAATGTTCGCACTTATCTGAGAAATTTGCCGTTGATAACGGGCAAGAATATTGTTTGTATTGGTGCAGGACTAGCTGGCCTTGAGGTGGCCCGCATGCTGCAAGTAGCAGGAAATGATGTAACTGTTGTAGACATGATGTCTGAGGATGCTCCTCTTACGCTGAAGCATGCACTTGCAAAGGGGTATGCAAAAGAGGCGGGCGTTGTTGTTAATTTAGGCCAAAAGGTTTGTGAAATTCAGGATAATGTAGTCTTCGCAAAATCTCTTGATGAGTCAGTAACTATTGAACTGTCTGCAGATATCGTACTGTTGTCAGTAGATGTTAAGTCAAATCGTTCGTTTTTTGATCAGATATGCAATGAATATAAGCACGTTTATAATGTTGGTGATAGCAATACCATAGGTAATATCTTTGATGCTATCTCAGCAGGCAATCAAGTTGGACGCACATTAGAATAATGACATAATGCCCTTCTTTTCAGAAATTAATAAAATCTTTTTTAAAAATATGGAGGTGTGCATATCGTATGAGAAGTTTTCAAACCACAACGAAACCACTTGTAACGTTTGCAGAGGGATCATCTAAAGAGGCTGGATTAAAAATGAAGGCTCTCGGAGTTACTAAGGCGCTTGCAGTATATGACAAAGATTTGTATTCATTTGGATTGGTGGAACCCATACTTAAAACCCTTGAGGATGAGGGAATTGAGTTTGTCCTTTTTGATCAGGTCGAAATAGACTGCCCAGATTTTGTAGTGGAAGCTTGTATAAAAATGGCTAACGAGAATAATATTAATGGTTTTATTGGTATCGGTGGAGGCAGTACAATGGACACTGTCAAGGCAGCATCCGTCTGCAGGAATCTACCCCTGCCAATCAGCCAGTATTATGCAGGCACATACACAGGGCCTGAACTTGTGCGCACCGACAAGCTGGTGCAGATTCCTACTACAGCAGGTACCGGTGCCGAAGGTACACGTTCCTGTATCATTGCAGACACCCAGAGAAATGTAAAAGCTTCCTTGATTTCCAACTATTGCAAGGCCGATGTTGCTATCCTTGATCCATTGCTTACCATGGGAATTCCCCCCTATGCTACTGCAATCACTGGCATAGACATTATTGCACACGCGACTGAAGCGCTGTGCTGTAATAGACGTAACGTCTATACGCATATGAACTGCGTAAAAGCAGTTGAACTTGCATGGAACAGCCTGCCGATTGCTTTTAACAATGGCAGTAATGTTGAAGCTCGTTCACATATGCTAGTTGCAGCTTACCTGAGTCTTACAGGCGAAAGCTACGGTAACTGCGGACATAGCCTGGCACATTCCGTTGGTGCCGTGTTCCATATTCCACACGGACATTGCTGCGCATGGTCATCTCCGGTTTCCCTCTACTATACACGTAATGACTGTGACTATGAGATTAGACTTCTTGCCCAAGCAATGGGATTGGATAAAGATTCTCCGACAGTTGCTAAGGACGTTACCAACGCATATAAGCAATTGGTATTTGACTTAGGACTAAAGACTCCTAAGGAAATGGGAATCGATCGCGACGAATTTATGGCGATATGGCCGAAAGTTATGGCAGATCCTATTAAGGACGCTTTGGACACACCTCTTACTGTTGAGAGTTGTAAAGATCTGCTTGCACAAATGTATGACCAAGAGCTAATAAAGTAGGCTATATTATTTAGCACTCCGTCAATTGTCAAGGGTTAAGACTCTAAATGGGTAGTAAATAAAGCAAAGAGAACCCCGCCCACTATGTCGGCGGGGTTCTCTTTGCTTTATTGAACATAGTTTTACGGCAGTGTAAGCGCTCAATAACAAGGTGCCTGTTATCTTAACATAGGTTTCCGGAGCCGGGCGGAGATTAGAATCCATGAATAAAATCGTACTTGGGGACTCTTTTTTCAATCAAATCTATAATTTTAAATCGCTAATTTAACCTTTCTAAAGGCTTGAAAAGAAATCAATGACATATTGACGGAATCGTTCGGATGCTTTCGATACATAATGATTTTTTTTATAGGCAATCCCAATCGTACGCCTGCAAATAGGACTTTCAATAGGGATATGTACGACTCCTGGGTGATTCATTAATAAAGAAAGGCCTGGTGAAAATGTGATGCCATAGCCCATTCCAACGAGTTGGAGAATCGTTCCACCGTTTTCAACTTCAATAGTGGTATTTGGCTTGAACCCGGCTTGTTCGCAAAATGAATCAGAAATAGCCCTGAAGCCATGTCCTGGTAACGACCCGATAAATTTTTCGTTTTTCGCTTCTATTAATAAAACACTTTTTCGAGTTGAAAAGTGATGTTCCTTTGGAACAGATAAAAATATTTCTTCATCTATTAGTGGAATCCACTCTATGCCCTTACCCGTTATTGGATATGTAGATATACATAGATCTACTTGTGCGTTTTCTAAAATTTTTTTCATTTTTGTAGAAAAAGCATGATATTGCTTAATTCGTACATTTGGATATAATTTTAGAAATCCACCTAGCAAGATTGATAATGTATGGGGCAAGGTAGCTGCGATAGAAATAATACCTTCATCTAACCCAGCCAGTTCTTTAATTTGCCGTTCTCCCTCCTCTATTTCCAATAAAGCTGCATTCGTACGTTCCAGCAATATTTCACCAAATTGATTTAGACGGATTTGTCTTCCCTTTCGTTGAAATAACGGTGATCCTAAACTCATTTCTAATTGTGAAATGGTTTTGCTTAATGCTGGTTGCGAAACATTGAGTTCGTTTGCAGCTTTCGTCATATGCTCAAGCTGAGCAGTCACCTGAAAATATTTTAGCTTAGAAATATCCAAGATTACATATCCTCCTTATAACTTATAGCTATTAATTAATAGAATATATATATTATACATTATAAGTGAACTATTATATAGTTTTGTATAAGGTTGTTGATAAATCAAAAATACAAATGGAGGTATGCTCAATGAGTGATGTTTTGAAGATGTATATTGGTGGCAAATGGATTTTATCTAACTCGGGGAAAACAAGGGATATAATAAACCCGGCCAACGGAGAAGTAGTTGCCGTTGTTACAAACGGAAACGAGCACGATGTCAATCAAGCGGTTGAGGCAGCCAGGAAAGCCTTTTGTGACGATTCTAAATGGAGAAATTTACCGGTGACGGAACGTCGAAGATTGCTTTTTGCCGTGGCTGACGCTCTGGAAAAGAGAGCTCCGGAAATAGCCCGAGAGGAAGCAATCAATTGTGGCAAGCCCATACACGAGACAGAGCATTCGGTAGCTAGTGCAGCAGACAGATTTCGGTATAATGCAAGTCTAATAACCGCACCACAGGGCCAAGTTCTGGAAGATCCTAACCCGAATACCCATACTATGGTAGTAAAAGAGCCTATTGGAGTATGCGGTTCGATTGTCCCCTGGAATTTCCCTTTACCAATGGCTGCATGGAAATTAGCTCCTGCCCTGGCTGCGGGAAATACGGTGGTGTTGAAGCCTGCCAGCATAACTCCCCTGAGTGCAATTAAACTGTTTGAAGTTATGGATGAAGTTGGATTTCCAGAAGGTGTAATTAACCTGGTTTTAGGTAACGGTTCTACAGTAGGTATGACCCTTGCCTCTCATCCTGATGTTGATAAAATTGCTTTCACCGGTAGTACAGAAATAGGACGAGAAATAATGCAGTCGGCAATACCAAGTATAAAAAAGACATCCCTTGAACTGGGCGGAAAATCCCCCAACGTTGTTTTTGCTGATGCGGATTTCGAAACGGCTGTTGATTATGCGCTTTATGGCATCTTTCATAACCAGGGTCAAGTATGTGGAGCCGGTTCCCGGTTGCTGCTCCAGGAAGATATTCATGACAAATTTGTTGCGAGTTTGGTTGAGCGCGCTCAAAAAATTAAAGTGGGAACCCAGTTTGAGCATGGGGTGGAAATGGGTTCCCTGTCTTCGCCAGATCATTTGGAAACAGTGCTTGGTTATGTGCAAATAGGCCTTGAAGAAGGAGCTGCCCTGGCCTGTGGCGGTAACCGCATCACGAAAGGTGAACTTGGTAAAGGGTATTTTATGGAACCGACAATCTTTATCGACGCAACCGAGGATATGAGAATTGTCCAGGAGGAAATCTTTGGCCCCGTACTAGTTGTACAGAAGTTTAAGGATGAAGCTGAAGCCATTCGCATGGCCAATAACACTGTTTTCGGTTTGGCTGGTGGTGTATTCACCAATGATGGGGCCAAGGCGCTGCGGGTAGGCAAAAAAATAAAAGCAGGGACAATTTGGATTAATACCTATCATACGATTTTTAGTAATATTCCATGGGGAGGCTATAAGCAAAGCGGTATGGGACGTGATAACGGATCAAACGGCTTCGAGGAGTATCAAGAAGTGAAAACGATCGTATTAAACCTTAATGTCAAGCCATTAGGCCACTATTCCGCTTAGAACTAACATCCTGAGAATGATATTGGCTCTCTTTTATCTATTGTTTAGAAGTTAGCAAAACTTCTATTTAGTGGTGAAGGAGAGCTATTTTTAGAACAGCGTGAGAGGAATTATAAATATCCCAATTAGGCCAATACTCTAAAAAGCTTTAAGTACGGATATGAAAGTAAATGGGGTGTTCGAGGTAAAAATCCTGATTGTGCACAAAAACCAGGCTAGAGCTTGTAACATGGCTAGGAATATATTAGTAAGTCTTGAGTCAAAGGGGATAGAGGCCAACACTCTGCCTGTGTACGAACTGACTACTCGGTTCTGGCAAGACTATGAGATGGTTATTGTTCTGGGGGGAGATGGTACGATTCTAGAAACTGCACGCTTGCTGTCTGGAACAGACATACCTTTATTGGGGGTAAATATGGGCAAAATTGGATTTTTAAGCAGTATTAATCCGGAAGTTTGGCCTCTAACCAGGGATAAGCTGTTGCAGCATCAGTATTATGTGGAAAAAAGGATGATGATCGATATAGCGGTGGTCCGGGACGAGCAGGAATGCTACCGGGGATTGGCTTTGAACGATGCGGTAATTAGGTCCCGTGTTCTTCATACCATTTCGGTGAACCTATTGGTAAACCATCAGCCTTATGCCAGCTTTCAAGGTGATGGCGTTATTTGTGCTACACCTACGGGATCAACTGCATATTCCTATTCGGCTGGAGGTCCGGTTCTCTACCAACAGATGGAGGCTTTGGCCATTACGCCGGTTTGTCCCCAGTTATCCTGCGCCAGGGCTATGGTGGTGCCTGCCAGCCTTCTATTGGAATTCATAGTTGTTTCCTGTTATGGGGCACTCATTACCCTGGATGGAAGAGATGAAGTGGATTTGCTCAAGGGAGACCGGGTGTTGATTAATAAATCTGCTCAAACCACCAATTTTGTACAAATAGAACAGGAAAGCTCGATGAAAAAAATTATGCAGTGCCGGAACAAGGTTACCGATGAGCGAAACCGGTTGGTTATGCCCTAAGACTAAATTGCTGTTTTCAAAAAACGCGATTTTGCTATTATGCAAAATGCTCAATTTGATAAGGTATTTAATATATTTTAAAAATGATCTTTACATTGATTCAATAAAATCAAAAAAAAATTTTAATCAATTTATGTGTTAGATAATGCATAAATGAGAAGGAGTGATATCTTGTTCAAAATAGTGAAAAAAGAAGTCTTAGCGCCAGCGCTAAAATTATTTGCGGTTTTTGCGCCCGAGATAGCTGCCCGGGTTCAACCTGGGCAGTTTATTATCTTGCGTATTAATGAATATGGGGAGAGGATCCCTCTAACAGTTGCTGATTATGATCGTTCTCAAGGATTGATCACGTTTATCTTTCAGGAAGTAGGACGCAGCACAAAAGACCTGGGCAAAATGGAGGCAGACGACTATATTTTGGATTTGGTTGGACCTTTGGGCAAACCATCAGAAATTGAGAAAGTAGGAAGAGTAATCTGCATCGGAGGAGGGGTAGGGGTTGCTCCTGTCTATCCTATCACCAGGGCTTTAAAACAGGCAGACAATGAAGTAATCTCTATCATTGGTGCTCGCAGCCGGGAATACCTGATCTTAACGGAAGAAATGCAGGCTGTTAGTGATAGTCTATGGATAGTTACTGACGATGGTTCTGCCGGTGAAAAAGGTTTGGTTACAGATGTATTGCGACAGGTTATTGAAAACAATAAGCCTATTGATTTAGTGATGGCCATTGGCCCTTTACCTATGATGAAGGCTGTCGCCGGGGAGACTAGACCATATAAGATAAAGACTATGGTTAGCATGAACCCCATTATGGTAGATGGGACAGGCATGTGTGGTGCTTGCCGAGTAGCCGTGGGAGAAGAAATGAAGTTTGCCTGTGTAGATGGGCCCGAATTTGACGGACATTTGGTGGATTGGAATATTGCCCGGATGCGGGCCCGAATGTTCTGGAAGGAAGAGAAAGTTGCTATGGAAACTTTTTGTTGTGGAGGTGATGGGCATTGCCAAAGTCAAAAGTAAGACCTCCGCGACAGTTGATGCCTCTGCGGGATGCGCAGGATAGGGTTAAGCATTTTAATGAAGTCGCGTTGGGATACACTGAGAAACAAGCTACCCTGGAAGCCTCACGGTGCCTGGGTTGCAAAAAGCCCCAATGTGTGGATGGGTGCCCGGTAGAGGTAGATATTCCTGCTTTTATTAAGCTTCTTCAGGAAAAAAATTACTCCGGGGCTATTGCCAAGATCAAAGAAAAAAATAATTTACCGGGTATCTGCGGGCGGGTTTGTCCACAGGAAAGCCAATGCGAAAAGCTTTGCATTTTAGGTAAAAAGGAACAGCCTGTTGCGATAGGACGTCTGGAAAGATTTGGGGCTGATTGGACATCTGGTACCAGTCAAAAGTTAGAGCCGATACCATCCACTGGTAAGAAGGTTGCAATCGTAGGATCTGGGCCGTCTGGGTTAACCGCTGCCGCTGACTTGGCTAGGCTGGGTCATCAAGTTACTGTCATGGAAGCCCTCCATACGCCTGGTGGAGTTTTGGTCTATGGTATTCCTGAGTTTCGTTTACCCAAGTCTATCGTGCAACAGGAAATTGACAATATTAAAAAACTGGGTGTTGAGATCAAAACCAACATGGTGGTAGGTAAGATTAACAACATAGATGAACTGCTTTCTAGCGGATATGATGCAGTATTCGTTGGAACTGGTGCCGGACTGCCGTATTTTATGGATATTCCGGGGGAAAACTACAATGGTGTATATTCTGCCAATGAATTTTTGACTCGTACCAATTTGATGAAAGGTTATCTTTTCCCAGAATACTTAACTCCTATACGAATTGGGCGTAAGGTAGCGATAATTGGAGCTGGTAATGTAGCAATGGATAGCGCACGTACGGCACTCAGGTTGGGAGCAACTGAGTCCACAATCGTTTATCGCCGTTCAGAAAAAGAGATGCCTGCACGCGAGGAAGAGATCGAACATGCTCGCGAAGAAGGTGTTCAGTTCCGCTTATTGACCAGTCCGGTGGAGATTACCGGAGATGAAAATGGCTGGGTTAAAGCTCTGGTATGCCAGAGTTTTAAACTGGGAGAACCGGATTCCTCAGGTCGAAGAAAACCGATTCCAATACCGAACTCGGAATATAAAATGGAGATTGATACAGTTATCATGTCAATTGGCCAGGGGCCTAATCCTTTAATTTCCCAAACCACACCTGATTTAAAACTTAACCGTAATGGGAATATTATTACCGAGGAAGCGAGCGGAAAAACCAGCAAGCGGGGTGTATTTGCTGGAGGAGATATTGTTACCGGAGCAGCTACTGTCATCCTGGCTATGGGGGCAGGCAAAAAGGCTGCCCAAGCAATAAACAAGTATTTAAACATAGGGTAAAATTACGTGTAAATGGTGTGTAAATGTGTAAATGGGGTCAGGCCTAAAGAGGCCGGCCTGTTAAAGATGAAGTGCCGCAACTAGAAACTTTATTAAGCGCCTTCTTAGCTCATTCCTTGCCACACTGCGAAGCATAACCGTTTCCCGTTACACCCTAACGGTCTCATAAGTCCGTGAGACTCGGATATTTAAGACTGAAACATAATGACTTACCCAACCGGACATATTTATTATAGTCTGTCCGGTTTAATTTTTATAGGCACCCTGTCATTAAGCGCTTACACTACAGTTGCTCTGGCATCTAGTTTTCACCCTTTGAATACTGCAGGTCTTTTTTCCAGAAATGAAAGTACACCTTCCCGGTGGTCCTCTGAGGTTATACAAATGCTCTGGCCAAAAGCTTCCAGTATAAGCGCTGAATATAAATCTTTATTGGCGTTAGTATAAAGAGCCTCTTTCGTCATCCTTACAGCCAGGGGAGAATTTTCGCATATTTCACGTGCCAAATCGTATACTTTTTTATCTAAATCTTCAGGTTCAACCAGGTAATCAATTAATCCGATTTCCAAGGCATTTTTGCTATCTATTGTTCTTCCGGTAAAGAATAATTCACAAGCCTTAGACATACCAACAATGCGGGGCAAAAAGTAAGTTCCGCCCCAATCGGGCATTATCCCCCGTTTTACAAAAAGCTCTCCAAATTTAGCCCAAGTAGATGCAATTCGTATATCACAGGCTAAGGCTATGTTAGTTCCTGCGCCCATAGCAGCACCGTTTATTTTAGCTATAATTGGTTTCCTTACTTTGCTAAACTGATTTAAGGTTTGGATAAAAGTATTATGATATCTTTCAATATATTCCTTAGGAGTGATATTCGCTTCGATCCGTGCACGCATCGATTCCATATCCCCCCCCGCACTAAACGCCTTGCCTGCTCCAGTTAAAACTATAACCCTAATATTACTATCTCTTTCGCATTCCTCCAGGGCCTGGCGTAACTCCTGATGCATCTCGGGGATTACTGCATTCCGAGCCTCAGGACGGTTAAGAGTTATAGTGGCAATTTCATTCTCACATGAAAGTATTATTGTTTCCAACCATGTCACCTCACATAAAAATATTCTTTACTGCCCATTTCTTAATCTGAAAATATATCATATATCCCTTTTGAGGTTTCCTTCCCCTCACGAATAATATCGCGGATGAGCTCTGATACGGTAGGAATAGATTTAATTAGTCCAACCGATTGACCACATGGCCATGTAGCTGCATTAATCTGCCCACCATACCATACCCCTTCGGCTCTTTCACCCTTGATTAGCGGCAACAATTCTTCGAAGGTTGCCCCCTTGGCTTCCTTTTCCAATATTTCAAGGGCCAAGTCGTTTCGGAAAACACGGGTAGGCGAACCTATAGATCTTTGGATAACTACTGTGTCTTCTTCTGTGGACTCTAACATATGCGCCTTTACATTTTCATGAGCAATAGACTCAACAGTTGCTGCAAAACGAGTTCCCATTAATACGCCGTCAGAACCTAATGCTAATGCCGCAACCAATCCTCGGCCATTAGCTATTCCACCCGCGGCAATAAGAGGTATTTTTACTGATTCCCTGGCAACTGGTATCAATACCATTGTTCCAACTTCAGATATGCCAGGGTGTCCACCACATTCACCTCCCACTAGGGTTACAGCATCACAGCCAATTTTTTCGGCGGTTATTGCATATTTTACTCCCGGCGCCTTGTGAATAACCTTAATGCCATTATTCTTAAAAGAACTCATATACTTTTCCGGATTTCTTCCAGATGTCTCGACTATTTTAATGCCTTCATCTACTACCACCTGAATATAATCCTCTATTTTAACAGGCCTTAATGTCGGAAAAAGATTAATATTGACCGCAATCGGCTTGTCAGTTAATTTCTTAGCGCTTATTATTTCACTACGAAAATCTTCCAGAGATGAAAAAGTTGTTGAGGCAATTACACCTAATCCACCAGCATTAGATACAGCCGCTGCCAGCCTCGCAGTTCCAAGTCGGTGCATTGCTCCACAGATAATCGGATACTTAATACCCAGTAATTTTGTCAGCCGCGTTTCTAACATAATAATCAGCCCCCTAACTAACACTTTAACCGGATTCATCGATGTCATGATTCATCAAATTATCTTTGTTATCAAACCTGGGCAAGGTCAGATTAATTCATCTATAGATCTTTTATTGTTTTAGTTCGTTTATTGTAACTATCAAAATTATCTAGTGCTTTGCTAGTTGTAATGGTTAGATTATAGGGTAGCCTATTTATAGAAAACCACGCCATCTCCTTATGTTTATCTGGTTCCCTATTTTGGGGAGTCCCCCCGTTTATTCTAACTAAAAAAGCGGGTGATACCCAATGTAATCCTTCATTTGTAACAATATGATTTGTTACTCCAAGAAGATCAATAATGTCTACTGTAACATCAAGCTCTTCCTTAATTTCACGAAGAATGGCATTTTCAACAGTCTCAAATAATTCTACAGTGCCTCCTGGGATTGACCAATATCCACTTTCAGGCTCTTTATTACGAAGCAGCAATAGTATTTCATCGGACTCATTTAATATTACAGCTCCTACACCGACCCCAATATAATCTTGACCAATTTTAATGATTCTCCCTCCTATAATCCACTAGCCTATTTTAGTCACTTAGTCTTTGGGAATTATCAGCGCATCTACTATTCTAACCCCTTTACCCTCAGTGAATACTTTAACCGGATTCATATCGATGTCAGAAATAAAGTCCTGATATTTAACTGCAAAATCGCCTATATCTACCAGCAATTGGGCTAATGCTTCGATATCTGCTCGGGCCTCTCCTCGTACACCTTTCAGAATTGGAAAAGCTTTAAGTTCACTAATCATTTTTTCGGCCTCGGATGGGTGTATTGGAGCTAATCTGATCGAAGTGTCATGCAAAACCTCTGTATAAATACCTCCCATACCTACCATCACTGTAGGCCCAAACAAAGGGTCAAGCTTGGTCCCGACAATCAATTCTAGACCCCCGGTGACCATTTCCTGAACTGATACACCGATATACTTGGCTTTTAGATTTTTGATTTTATCCTCGATCTCACGGAAAGCTTTTTTAACCTCTTCCGCGTTTTGAACATTTAGATAAACAATTCCAGCATCAGTCTTGTGTAAAATGTCTGGAGACATCCCTTTCAAAACTACTGGGAAACCTATTTGCGCAGCAAAATCGACCGCCTCCGATTCGCTAAATACAGTCTTTTCTCTAGTAACCGGGATACTATATTTAGCCAAAAGCTGTTTGGCTGTATCCTCGGTTAGAGCGACTCCCGGAGTCCATCCAGGATCAGCTGCTGGTGTTATTGCTGCTGGTGAGTATATTTCTTTATTTTTGAAATTTTCACCAAAATAACTCAAAGCTTTGGCTGCTATTGCTGCCTCCAAAGGATCCTCAAATACTGGCATCTTATTTTCTGTAAAGATTTGCCTAGTCTCTTCAGTATACAGACTAGTAAAAAGCATTGGAATATGCTTATATTTTTTCCTTACCGGTTCAATTAAATTTAATCGCATGGAGATAATGTCCTTTTGCGCCCCACTATATCCTAAAAAGATAATAAATTGATCAAATATTCCTTCTTCACAGCAAATATCCAGGAATTGTGGAATCAGTTCTGGCTGAGTACCAATTTGAGCTGTTACGTCAATGGGATTGGTAACTGCAGCGTAGGAAAGCAAATCCAATAATTTTTTTTGTCCCGCCGCGCTCATTTGAGGCAATTCCATGCCTAGCTCAGTCAATTCATCTGCCGTCAAAATTCCTACGCCCCCGGAATTAGTAAAAACAGCCACTCTCTTGCCCTGAGCTATTCCGACCTGGCTAACTGTGTAAGCCACATCAACAAGTTCCCTAAGAGTTTTTGCCCTGTAGACTCCATATTGTTTCAGCATAGAGTCATATACAGCATCCGAACCAACCAGGGAGGCAGTATGTGACGCAGCTGCTTTGGCTCCAACATCTGAAGTTCCTGTCTTTAAGAAAACAACCGGTTTGCGTTTTTCGAAGGCCAGTTTTAGAGCAGCCTTCATCCTTTCCCCATCCTTAGTTCCTTCAACTTGAACTGCTATAACATCAGTGTTCGGATCCTCTGCCAAATAAGCAATGCAGTCAGGAACCTGTACATCAACCTCATTGCCCGTACTAATCCAATAACTAAAACCCATTCCAATTTCTCTACCCCGTGAAAACATGTATGCCCCTGTTAATCCGCTTTGGGCGACTAAGCCAACCCTGCCTATATTAGGCACCCCCTTTTGCATCAGTAAGGCAAAACTCCCCATGACCGAATCCGTAAGATTAATAAATCCTAAACAGTTGGGCCCTAAAAGTCTAATTGAATTTTCTTTGGCGATGGAATGTATTGCATCTTGTGCTTCAATGCCTTCCTTCCCGACTTCGGCAAAACCAGCGCTAAACATAACGGCTGCGCCTACTTTTTGTTCTGCACACTGCTTGATGGCCTCCACTGCCATTGATGCGGGGATAGCAAGCAATGCCAAATCTACGGGCTCTGGCACGTCCTTAATTGAGGGATAAGCCTTTAAGCCCTGGATCTCCGAACGGGCGGGATTAATCGGGTATATGTTACCAGCAAAGCCAAATTGCTTTAAAAAAGCTATGGGTCTACCCCCAATTTTTTTTATATCTGCTGATGCCCCAATTACAGCTATACTTTTTGGTTTAAACAAAGCTTGTAAACTCTCAGTATTTAAATTCACTATAATTTTCTCCTTTCATTGAGTAATTAATAACAAACATTTTCTGGCCTATGTTAAATCCAGAAATGGGGTATTTCAATACGCCCTTTTTCGAATATGAGTCTCCCTTTTTAGAACAACGTATTACCTTTTAATAATTGTTGAGCAATTGTCCGCCTCTGAATTTCAGCCGTTCCATCTGGAATGCGCAATGTGCGGGCTCTACGGAAAGCTAAATTCAGTTGTAAGTCATTGGTAATCCCCATCGCTCCGTGAACCTGGATTGCCCGGTCAGTAACTCGTCCCAACATTTCGGTACAGAAGGCTTTGGTACAAGAAATGTCTCTAAGAGGCGGTTTTTCTTCATTATCTATTTCCCAAGCACACTTATAGAGCATGGATTTCGCCGCAAATATTTCCATTGCCGATTCAGCCAGCATGATTTGAATTGCTTGATGTTCACCGATAGGTTTACCGAAAGTCTTGCGTATTTTGGCATACTCAACTGACTGCTCCAATGCCCATCTTGCGGTTCCAACGGCCTTGGCACTCATTCCCACGCGACCTTTGGTAACTCCTCCCATAGCAATTTTAAAACCGTCATTAAGAATACCCATGATATTCTCCTCTGGCACTTCTACATTATCTAAAGAGATTATTCCGAGCATTCCACCTAGGCTGCCCATAAACGGAATAACTGAATCCCTATCGAAGCCCTCGCTCTTGCAATCTACCATAAAACAGGTAACACCTTTTCCCTTACGCTGGGCCTTAAGCTCAGTATCCGTTATGGCAAAAACCATTGCATAGTCCGCATATGGTCCGTTAGTAATCCATTGTTTGGTTCCGTTTAAAACCCATTTATCGCCTTTCTTTACGGCTTTAGTACGCATTCCCATAACATCAGACCCGGCGTCAGGTTCGCTTAGACCAAAACAAAGGGTCGTCTCTCCTGAAGCAATTCCCGGTAGTAGTTTATCCCTCAATTCGGGTTTTAAGAAATTCAGTACCGGAGAAAGCCCATTTGAAAATGTAGATGGTATTACAATATCATCCAGCAGTATTCTTTCCAGACCTAGACCATATCTGTGATATAAAGCTTCAAAAATAGATACAAGGGCAACAGCACCAAATCCACCGCCACCCAACTCTTCAGCTCCAAACATAGTATAATAACCCGCTTCAGCCGATTTCATACGAACTTGCTTGCGCAACTCCAAAACCTCGGGGACCAACTTGCCTGATCTGTCATAAACGTCACGTTCGGATTCAAGCAATTTACTGTTTTCCTTTTCCAAAGGTAATACAACCTGATCAACAAATTTGAACAAACCATTAATAATATCTTTTATATCATCCGACATAGTAAAATCTAACATAAACTACCCTCCAACTGCCTTATCTATCCTCCAATTGTAACCTGCAATCCATGTTTTTCCAGCCGTTCTTTATACTGCAATATTCGTTCTGGCTCAAGAGTTTTTACTCGATAAAAACCCTCTCGGCCAAGCATTTGATATTTGGATGATGCATAATCATTATATGGAAGAATATCACAACTTTTTACATTAACAGATTCAGCCAGAAGTCCAACGTCCTCGATAAATTGATCTGTATCGTTTACTCCCGGAATAAGTGGAATCCTTAGCCTAACTTCCACCTTTGAAGCTATATACTTTAAACTTTCAAGAATAGGTTCATTCGAGACACCCATATATTTCTTATGCATAACAGGATCTAAATGCTTAATATCAAATAGTACCATATTTAAATAAGGCAGTACTTTTTTCCAGGCAGAAGTGGTAGCATAACCGCTGGTATCTAAACAGGTATTAATCCCTTTCATTTGGGCTGCTTTTAGCAGCTCGGCTGTAAAATCTACCTGTGCCATAGGCTCCCCGCCAGAAACAGTCATCCCGCCGCCGCTATTGTTGTAAAATCGCAAATCTTTAATTACTTCCGTCATTACATCATCTACGGACGCCATACGCCCAGTACTTGTTAAAGCGCCTGACGGGCAAACTTCCGTACATTTTAGGCATCGGATACACAGCTTTCGGTCAATCCGGTCATCTCCTGGTAAAATAATGGCATGCGGAATAGGGCATATTTCTTTACATCTTCCACATTCTATACACTTTGCCTTTCGGAAGAAAACCTCCGGAAAATGGCTCTTTGTTTCTGGATTGTGACACCATGGGCATTTTAATGGACACCCTTTTAGAAATACGGTCGTACGGATACCCGGTCCATCATTAATTGAAAATCTTTGTATTTGCGTAATTACTCCTGTAATTGTCATTTGCACACACCTTTTCTCCGAAACAAACTACAACGGAATATTACCATGTTTTCTCCAAGGTCGTTTTTCTGTCTTGCCAGCCAGCCAATTCAGGGCGCTGATTATCATTGGCCTGGTTTTGCGGGGATCAATTATTTCATTAAACAAACTGCGCGCACCTGCGTGGTAAATGTCATTATGTTTGGAAACAAAATCCACTATTTCACTTTCGCTTACACCTTCAGAACCCTGTTTCTGATAAATTTCATAGGCCGTCTCTGGCGCAACTCTACCAATTTGGGCATTAGGCCAGGCGAGAACTAAATCAACCCCCATCTGTTCAGTGCCCATGGTCAACTCACCCAGGCCGGAACAATTTCTGAGGTAAACTGTGATTTTAGGAACAGTAGCTTCACATATAGCGTACATTACTTTGGCTGCCTGTTTGTCAAATCCAAGGATTTGTTGCTTGTGATCTGGTAAAAAGCCTATCGTATCTGCTAAAAACACCAAAGGAATATTAAATGCATCGCAGAATCTAATAAACCTGGCCTCTTTATCAGCAGCCTTCATATCGAAGGCTCCGCCATTAATTTCAGGGTTATTGGCAATCAAACCCACACTCTGACCCCCCATTCGAGCAAAACAAGTAAATATATTGGGAGCATAAAGAGCTTTTATTTCCAGATAATCTCCCTGGTCTACCAGTAAAGAAATTAACCGATGCATATCATAGCCCTTACCAAGATCAAAGGGCACAATGTCTAAAAGCTCTTCTTCCTGCCGGTCCGGGGAATCACTAAGTGCACCTAGCGGTGGTTTTTCCTGCCAGTTGGAAGGCCAATAACCCAACATTTTTCTGCAAACAGCTATCCCCTCCTCATCGCTCTGCACCACCATGTCACAGGTACCGCTTATTTTGGCATGCATCATAGCTCCACCTATTTCCTCATTCGTAACCACCGCACCTGTGACTGCCTTGATTACCGGCGGGGATGCCAGAGCCATAAATCCTGGCCCTTCCCTCATAATGAGAAAATCCTTCAAAACGGGTGAATAAGCGGAACCAGCAAATTGTGGACCTAACATCAGGGCAATTTGTGGCACTACCCCTGATGCCGCAGGAGGGGAATACATATAAGAACCGGTTCCATGCAGGCCGATACCATCGGCTGGTGGACGTGAACCAGGCTCACCCTGCCTATCCTGTAGCCTTATCCCGGCGCTGTCGAAAATTCCTACGTAGGGTACTCCCATTTTCATAGCTGTTTCAATGGTTTTGGTTATTTTCGCATGCTGCACAGTAGCTTGGGTTCCGGTTAAGACAGTAAAATCATGTGCGTACGTCATAACTGTGCGCCCATCTACTTTTCCATAACCAACTACTACAGCATCAGCAGGACTAAATCGTTCATCGATCTCATATCCAGTGCGGAAGGGAAAAGACCACAGGTTTAACTCCTGAAAAGTACCTGGGTCAAAAAATAGTTCTACCCTTTCACGAGCTGTTAATTTACCTCTTTGATGCTGTTTTTCGACATCCTTCGGACTGCTTCCCATTTTATATCTATTCCTGTGTTCTTCGATCTCTTGAAGAACCTGGAGCATTTTGTCCCTATCCATTTCCTTCCTCCTTGGTAAGTTCATATTTACATATTAATATTATCGTGTTTTTTTTGAGGCCACTCGCAAGGTTTGTTTTTGAGAGCTTTTAGGGCCTGAATTATGACGGCTCTGGTCTGCCGCGGATCAATTATCTCTTCATTGCCCACTTTAGCCGATCTCGCAACTGCCCTTTCCATCATTGGCATGGCTTCTTGTCTTATTTTTTCTTTCTCTTCCGGACTGGTTGCACGATCTAATCTTCCTTTAAACATGACGGTAGTTAAGGCCTCTGCTCCCATAGTGCCTCTCTCTACAGTGGGCCATGCCCATATGCGATCAGTTTTACATAGGTTGGAAGGCATAACCAGCTGAGCCCCACCGTATATTTTTCTTACAATAATACTAATAGTGGGAACAGTTGCCTCAGCAGTAGCGTGTATAACCATGCACCCGCGTCTCAGTATACCGGAGTGCTCTTCTTCAACACTGGGATAAAAACCGGGACAATCAGCGAAATAAACTATCGGAATATTTAATGCATCACAAAACCTTGTGAACCTTGCATGCTTATCCGCACTCCTGGAATTTTCGGCTCCCCCCATCCAACGAGGATTATTGGCTATAATGCCTACGGACTGGCCGTCAAAACGGGCAAAGCCAACAGTTATATTGGGGGCATATTCAGCCTGGATCTCGAAATAAATGTGATCATCCACTACCAGCTTAATTATGCGACGCATATCATATCCCTTTGTTGCTTTCTCCGGGATGATGTCCATTAATTCTTCATCTGCACGATAGGGATCATCATTGGTAGCCATTAGGGGTGGGTGTTCAACATTATTTTGGGGTAGGAACGAGAGTAGTTCTTTGCATTTTGCTAAACAATCTTCATCGCTTTTCACGATTACCGCACAAGTTCCAGTTTGAGTTGAGTGCATTTTGGCTCCCCCATATTCCTCCCGGGTAACCCCCCCCTCGACTGGAGTTGCATGTAAATAACTTTTATCTTTTACCATGATTACAAAATCGGCCAACGGTGCTGATAGAGCAGCCCCTTCAACACATGGGCCCATGATTAAGGCTATCTGGGGAATTACTCCTGAGGAAAAGGTTTGATATCTCATCATGGTGCTATAGCTGCAAAAGCTGTGAGCCATGACTGCGCTTTGGAGCCTTAATCCCTCGGAATCATATATACCTACAATGGGAACTCTTTCCGTTAAGGCTTTTTCCATTACCCTAACAATTTTGGCGATATGAACTTCGGCCATAGTTCCTTCCAGCAGAGTAGCATCCTGGGCCCATGCAAAGATTGGCCTGCCGTTTACTTCTCCCCAGCCGACTACTACACCATCCCCGGGTACTATAACTTCCCCTTTGATCTCTCCATACCTGTAAGAGTCACTCCAGGAATCTATTTCCTGAAAGGTTCCTGGATCAAAGAGCTGGTCTATTCTTTCCCGAGCCGTTAATTTACTCTGGGTATGCTGCTTCTCTACAGTCGCAAACCCATTACCTGCCTGGCGTTCCTTTCTCTCTGCCTCGATGTTTTGAAGTTTTTCTAGCGTTATTGACATTTTTTTGCCCCTTTGTTGTATTTTTGGAGACCCAGTTGATAATAAATGTAATTTATAATTTTCAGGTGGAGATTAAACTCCACCTGAAATAATAAAGGATGGAGCTTTACATTTATAAAACTCTAACCCTGTACCGTGCGGGAAATAATTTCGTCCTGGACTGCCTTTTCCAGGTCTACGAAATAGGCTGACAGACCAGCCTGCCTGACTACCAGAGATGAATACTCATCCGGATTTGCCTGGGCTTCCAGCAGGGTTTCTTTATCAATGATATTAAACTGAATGTGATGAATCTTTAAATCAAGCCAGGTTTGCAAATAGGCAATAAATTTATCGCCATTTTCCTGGAGATATTTGGGTAAGAATTTTTGGTTCAGCAATTGGGTAAAGGTTCCCACATGGTCAACTTTAGCCACTGAGTTCAATACCGCCGTCGGCCCTAGTAAATCTGTTCCCGGTAATGGGGATACGGTTCCATCGTTAAACAGTTCTTTAGATTTTCTACCGTCCGGAGAGGCTCCGATTAGTCCGCTTATTCCAAAATAATTGGATGAACCAGTGCCATCTTCCATAAAGGGAGTACCCCAAATGTTTCTGAGACTACGGAATACCTGGGTTGTCCGCGTATATATTTTGCTTGCCAGTAAATCGGCATAATCATCGTCATTGCCAAATTTGGGTGCCTGGATATACTCTTGCCGCACGTCCTCTTTGCCTTCCCAATTGCTATCCAGCAACTCTAATAATTCTGCCATGGTATATTTCTTATCATCAAAAACCAGCTTTTTCATGGCTATCAGTGAATTAACCAGAGTCACCTGCCCCACCGGCTGCATTATGGTGTTATTAAAGTATTTATAGGTCCGGCAATCCTGACCATTTTCAATACAGCCATCCAATAACGAAGATAAAAAGGGCTGGGGCAGATATTCTTCATCCAGAACGTCTACAATATTATAAATAGTTGCTAATTTTTCCATGAAAAACTTTAACTGCTCAGCATAAGCATCTATGACTTCTTCGATAGATTGGAAGGTTAGTGGATCCTGGGTTTTTACTCCCCATGGCGCGCCGGAAAATGTTTCTATTCCTTGGTGTAATGCATAATCAAGTAGTTTGGGTAATGCGATCCTTCCACCCAGGGCTCTAAAAGCTATGGCTTTTCCTGGAATCTGCCAGCGCATACATCCATCAGTACTATAATTACGGGCATCTTCTAAGGGTATGCCCAATCCACTTAGGTAGGGTACCATCATTTCATCGTTGAAGAACGAATATGTTCCCGGCTCTTTTAATAGACTTTCGACTATTTTCTCATATAGTTCGCGCGGGCTATTTTTATGCAATCTTACAGCAATTGCTGGTTGAATAAGTCCTATTTCATTTTTGGCATCCATGATTATATACGTCATTTCATTGGTCATATCTTGGCCGTCTGGACCTATACCACCAACGGTAGTTACCCGGGTAATCAGGGTTGCTCCTCCTGCTCCGGTGGCGGGTGGCTTTAATTCCGGTTCTTCGTTCATCTTGAGCAGCAGGTGGCCCATTAGATCTGTAGCCTCTTCCCGGGTAATCCGCCCTGCTTCCAGGTCTTTTTTATAAATGGGATAAAATATTTGATCGAATCTTTCTCCCAGACCTGATGATTGCAGGTCTAAAACCCGTGCGCCCAGATTTATAAACCAGTAGCTTTGCAAGGCTTCCTGTAAGGTCCGCGGGGGATTCCCAGGTACCCAGTCACAGATATCGGCAATGGCTAAAAGTTCGTGCTTTCTCTCAATGTTCTGTTCTACTTCTGCATCCGCCCGGGCTTTCTCAGCAAATCTTGTACCAAAGTTGATCATGCTTTTTAAGGTAATCAGGCAGGATTCATAAAAACGCTTCTTGTTAATGAAATCTCTGGTATGCTCATAAGCATATTTTCCATTGGATATTTTCTGTAGTTCGGCTTCTACTTCGGCAACTATCCCGTTTAAGCCTATTTGGAATACTTTTTCATAATTGGGTACTCCGACATGACCTCCATGCAGCCACATATATACCCCGTGTTTATCATATCTCCAGTAAGGCAGCACATCTTCAGTCAGGTAACTTTTTTCCATACCATGAACGCCTATTTTTCTGAAATAGTGGTGTATCTTATGGAGTTCCTCACGGTCTTCATCGTTCATTAAGCCTTTATATTGTTTTTCAATAGCCTTGTCCAGCCAACTCCAGAATAATTCCGGGAAAGTATCTATTTTGCCGGACTCACTGCAAATATTGCCTACCACTTTCTCATCCGGCAGTATATACAGTTTTTTATTATCAAACAGATAGGCCAGAGCTTTTGCTCTTCTATAAATCATTGGCTCGCCTTCCGTTTGCTGGTAGGATTCATATATTAATCGTGCCCGCTCCAACTCTAGGCCCACACCTTCCCGGTAAGGCAAACGTTTATTATCCGGCGAGATCATTCTACCCATACCTCGCATAACCTTACTCTGATAATAGGATCTTTCTTTCATTAGTTGAGCTTTCATTATTGTTTCCCTCCTCTTTCTTTGTCCGAAACCATTAAAAGTAAAAGTGTTACTTGTCTAAGAAATTATGCCTCCCTTCAAGCTCTGGTATGCACTTGAATAGTAATAAGAAGGCAAGCTAGAAAATTAAATACTTTCCACCCTGTGTAATTATTAATCCTTGTTATATACTACTAGCAATTGTTGTGCCAAACTCAGTATCAATATTAAAACTTTGCCCCTCTGCCCCCATACAATCGCAAATAAATATATTTATTTGATTCTATTCCTAAATTGGCCCTGCTTTTATAGCTCAGTGCAATTCTATATTTGATACATTATGGCAATAATATGCTGCTTTTTGTTTCTTCCCTGGAATTGGCATGTGAGCACTTCCACTTATTAACCATAAAATTGATGGTGGTAATCACTAATAGAATGCCTGTTATCGGGTAAAATTGTTTTAAGAACCGTAAGTCTTGTCTCTACATGAGAAATCTTCTTGTTGCCGGAAAATATACATCAGGGTACACTTGAAATATCAAATTGTCTCCATATATTTTCTCAGGAGGTATTAAAAAATTTGCAAGCTAATATTATCTATGTTAGTGCCGACCCTCTGATAGATACGTTGCATGAAGAAATCAGCCAACATGTTCGCGTTATAAGCGGTTCTTTGGATAAAGCCCATCTAGAAGATATTAAGAATAATGCAGATGTGGTTATTTCCCGCGCTTATACTGCAGAATACCTTAGGAAAAACCTGGATATCCCTGTGGTCGATCTTGAAATTAGCTCTTTTGACATACTTCGGACTATTTTTAACCATCGTCATCAAATAATGGAACGCAATGAGAATGAAATCGGGTTAGTTGTTTACTATAAAACTAATTATGATATTAGGACCATGGAGCAGATTACTGGCCTGAAAATAAGTCTCTGTACCTATCATCGATTCCCTGAGATCCGAGAATACATTACTTCAGCCTACCAAAGAGGAATTAAGACCTTCGTAGGAGGTGTGATAACCCGAAGTCATGTCCAGTCTCACGACATGACGTTCTATACTATAAGGCCCAATCGAGAGACAATCTTTCAGGCTATCACAAAGGCCAAGGATATTCTTCAAGCCCTACAACATGACCAGGAGATCAACGAGCTGCTCAAAGCCATTGTCAACCTGATCTCTGATGGTATTATCGCAATTGGATCAAACGGCGAAATCCTCTTTGCCAACCCTAACGCTGAAAAAATACTCGGTCTGACCGGTAATGAAGTTGGGTTGGATGCGGATGCTGTTCTGCCTAAAAGCCTGTTATCTTTGCTTCAATCACACGTCCCGATTGAAAGTAATTTGATTAAAATCAAACAGGACACTTTTGTAATCAACAGCACTCCTATCTCAATCAACACTAAACAAGTAGGTGGTTTGGCCACCATCAATGCTGTGTCCACTGTCCAGGTATTGGAGCAAAAAATCCGGTCCGAGTTGTTTTCAAAAGGACTGGTTACCAAGTATAAATTTGACGATATTGTCGGCCAGAGCCCGACGGTGTTGCAAGCTATTAGTGAAGCTCGTCGTTTTGCTCAATCGGATGCCACGGTTCTGATTACAGGCGAAAGCGGCACCGGTAAAGAATTGTTCGCCCAGAGTATTCACCATGCCAGCCGGCGAAGCCAAGGTCCTTTTGTACCCATCAACTGCGCCGCTTTGCCTGAGCATCTGCTGGAAAGCGAGCTATTTGGTTATGAAGAAGGAGCGTTTACCGGTGCCCGTAAAGGTGGCAAAATTGGCTTGTTTGAAATGGCCCATAAAGGCACTTTGTTTTTAGATGAAATATCGGATAGCTCGCCTCATATCCAGTCTAGTCTGCTTCGCGTTTTACAAAACAAGCAGGTCATGCGGGTTGGTGGTTTGCAGGTAATTCCCGTAGATGTAAGGATTATCGCTGCTGTTAATAGAGACATTCGGGATCTGGTCAGCCAGGGCATTTTTCGCCAAGACCTTTTCTTTCGTTTGAATATTCTTAGATTGAACATCCCTCCATTAAGAGACCGTCTATATGACATTCCTTATCTAATACAAAATTTTCTTATCCAAATGTCATCACGATACAATAAACAGGTTCTGCCACTTTCAGATCATGTCATACTAGCCTTGCAATCATATAAATGGCCAGGCAATATTCGTGAATTGGAAAACTTTATTGAAAAATACGTGGTAATGTCAGACCCAGCTGATACTCCTCAGATTCTGGAGGAATTAGCGTTGAATCTCCTTGATAATGAGACTCCCGAGTCTTTTGAACCGCATAAACCTACCCTATCCGTTCCTATTTCTAGTTTAGAGGAGATGGAAAGCAGTATTATGCTACAGCTCGATCATATGACACAGGACAAAGATAAATTGGCCAAACGCCTAGGGATAAGCCGCTCAACCCTCTGGAGAAAGCTGCGGAACCATGACCATTAAACTTCGGTTGGTTCGGTTTCAATACCGGCAGTCCCTAGCCACTAATGGTCTTGCCGCTTCTTATTTAACCTGTTCACACAAAAGAGCCCGGGCCTGTATAAAGGTCTGGCAAAGAAGTAAGGAATAGGTGCATTCTTAAGTTTAAGCTCCATCCTTATTTGTTAAATAATTCCTTATTGATTCATCTGATCAGCCATTTTCTTTTGGGCACTGTAGGCTTCCGCAACAATGCGTTCCAATAATTCTGATATCGATGGAATATCTTTGATAAGACCCACTGCCTGTCCTACCGGGAGAAGTCCCTTCTCGTTGTTACCCTCTTTTATTGCCAGGCGAATATCTTCAACACCTTCAGCCATACTGGCTTCGTAAATGGCATTTTTGAACCCAGAGGACAGTGTTTGCATCATAAGTTTTGTATAAGGAACATTGATTTCTTTCGCTCTATTCCTAGAACTTTTGAAAGCTTCAAAAAGATTAAGTCCATCCTTTAATTTTTTCCTGGCAGCTTCGGTATCCATAATCCGAGAATTCATACCGTCAAATTTATCCGAATAAATAGTATCAAAAATACTTTTTTTAAGGGATAGTTCCTTATAATATGTATGGAGGGGGCTTTCTTGCGTAGACATGAACCGTGTTCCCATGGCTATTCCCTCTGCCCCCAGGGCTAAAGCTGCAGCAAGACCCCTTCCGTCAGCAAAACCTCCAGCAGCAATAACCGGTATCTTGACAGACTCCACAATATTCGGAATAAGAACTAGGCTCGTAACATTTCCTCCGTGAGCTCCAGCTTCGTGACCCGTAACTATAAGACCATCCGCACCAAATTCTTCCGCTTTTTTAGCATGTTTGTCTTTTACGACAGTTGCAATAACCTTTCCACCATATTCATGAGCTCCTTTGACAATCCAATCCCCTTTCCCTAAAGCGAAATTTATAATAGGGACTTTTTCCTCAAGAAAAAGCAAAGCCTTTTCTGTAGCACCCGGTAACCGAAGTGACACATTCACTGCGAAAGGTTTATCGGTTAAGGATCTGATCTCTTTGATTGCCTTCCTGGTATCATCAATACTTAGAGGCCCGGTAGCAACAATGCCAAGGCCGCCTGCATTCGATACCGCAGCTGCCATCTTAGGTGTACTGATATAAGTCATTCCTGAAAGTAGGATCGGATAGCGGATTCCAAACATTTCTGTCACTCGGGTCTTCAAATGAAACACTCCTATTCTATGATAATCTCCTAAAAGATCTTTCGTATTTTTTTTACAAATCTGATATGGGCAACAATTGTATAGCTTTCCCCCGATGTTCTAAACCCGTATAAGGTTTTCCCCTCCTTTCAAAACTCATTCTCATTTTCTGGAACACCTGAAAAATCATTAAGGAAGTATAATACTCTTTATATATAGCAATTGCTATGCCAACATCTGAAATAGTTTTATTCAATTTCACTCTGTCCCCATTTAATCGGCAATACATAATTTTATTAACCTCTTCTGCTGCAATTGTCAAAGCATTTAATTCTAGAGACAATTCTATATTTGATACATACTTAATAATTTTTGTTTCGTTTCTAACATGTACATATGGGCACTTCCACTTAGCTGTGACTTCTTTCATTTTTGAGCATGGAGTTATCGAGAATACATTACGTTACAGATAAGTATATGGTGTTGTTGTTTGATTCTTGAAATTGGCAGTGATCGTTAGTCGTTCCTCTTGCATGAGAAATCTTCTAGTTGCCAGAAAATGAACATCAAGGTACACTTAAAAACATCTAATCATCTCAGTATTTTTCAGGAGGGATTAATTTGCTGCCTAATATTATCTTTATCGTTGCTGACCCTCTGGCAGAATCTTTGCGTCAAGAAATCAGCCAACACGTTCGCTTCATTAACACAGTGGATAAAGCTTCGCTAGAAGAAATTAAAAAATGTGCAGATGTGATCATTTCTCGCGCTTACGCAGCGGAATTCCTTAGGAAAAACCTGGATATTCCAGTGGTTAATCTTGAAATTAGCTCTTATGACATACTACGAGCTATTTTTATCCATCGTCGCCAAATAATGCAGCAAGACGAAAAAGAAATCGGCTTAATCGTTCACTACAAAACAAATTATGATATTAGGATGATGGAGCAAATTATTGGATTGAAAATACATTTATATAGCTATCGTGGTCTGCATGAGATAAGAGAAGCTGTTGATGCTGCCTACCAAAAGGGAATCAGGACCTTTTTCGGTGGTCCCGTAACCGTACCTATTGCCAAAGGGCTAGGCATCTCTGCCTATACCATCCGACCCAACCGAGAAACGATTTTTCAAGCCATCAATAAAGCTAAGGATATATTGAAGGCTCGACAGCAGGACCAGGAAATCCACGAGCTTCTCAAAGCCATTGTCAACTTGAATGCTGATGGTATTATCGCAATTGGGTCAAACGGCCAAATCATCTTTGTCAATCCTAACGCTAAACAAATTTTAGATCTGAACGATAATGCTGTTGGGTTGGAAGCTGATGCTGTTCTGCCTAAAAACCTGTTATCTTTACTTCAATCACATGTCCCGGTTGAAAGTAGTTTGATTAAAATTAAACAGGACACTTTCGTAGTCAACAGCACACCTATCTCAATCAGCGCTAAACAAGTAGGTGGTTTGGCAACCATTAATGCTGTTTCCACTGTCCAAGTTTTGGAGCAAAAAATCCGGTCCGAGTTGTTTTCTAAAGGACTGGTTACCAAGTATAGATTTGACGATATTGTAGGCCAGAGCCCGTCAGTTTTACAAGCAATTAGTGAAGCTCGTCGTTTTGCTCAATCTGATGCCACGGTTTTGATTTCCGGCGAAAGCGGCACCGGCAAAGAATTATTCGCCCAGAGTATTCACCAGGCCGGCCAGCGAAGCCAAGGTCCTTTTGTACCCATCAACTGCGCCGCTTTGCCTGAACATCTGCTGGAGAGCGAGCTATTTGGTTATGAGGAAGGAGCCTTTACCGGTGCTCGTAAAGGCGGCAAAATTGGCTTGTTTGAGATGGCGCACAAAGGCACCTTATTTTTGGATGAAATCTCGGAAAGCACGCCTCATATCCAATCCAGTCTGCTTCGAGTTTTACAAAACAAGCAGGTCATGAGGGTCGGTGGTTTACAGGTAATTCCCGTGGATGTGCGGATTATCGCAGCTGTCAATAAGGACATTGAGGATCTGGTTAGCCAGGGCATTTTTCGCCAAGACCTTTTCTTCCGCCTGAACATCCTTAACTTGAACATTCCCCCATTAAGAGACCGCCTATATGACATTCCTTATCTAGTACAAAATTTTCTAACCCAAATGTCATCACGATACAATAAACAGGTGTTGCCATTGTCTGATCAAGTCATTCTAGCTTTGCAATCCCATAAATGGCTCGGCAATATTCGTGAACTGGAGAACTTTATAGAAAAATACGTGGTTATGTCCGATCCATCTCTTAATCCTCAAAAGTTAGAGAAATTAGCGTTAAGTCTCCTTTACAATAAGACCCCCAAAGCTTTCCAGCCACTTGAACCTACCATAACCATCCCCATTTCTAGCTTGGAAGAGATGGAAAGCAGTATTGTATTACAGCTCGATCAAATGACCCATGACAAAGATAAATTAGCTAAGCGCTTAGGAATAAGCCGCTCAACCCTCTGGAGAAAACTCCGGAACCTTAACCAATAACAATAGTTCGTAATAGGTTTAAATCATTTATGTATATTCAATAGATTGTTTGATGCTGCAGTTACTTCGGCATCATCTGCAGCATCAACATCATCTATTTTCTTCTAATTATTAAAGCATCGACGATCCTGCAACCCTGACTATTAGGCATGACAACCACTGGGTTAAGATCAACCTCAATGTTATCACCTAGTTCGGACACTAAATATGAAAAACGGCTGATTACTTCAGCTAAATTGTCAATATCGCAAGGAGTCCTTCCCCTAGCGCCACTTAAGACCGAATATGCAATTTTGGTATCTGCAATCATTGCCAACGCCTCATCTTTAGTGATCGGTGGAATTCGGAATGTCACGTCCTTAGCCAACTCCACATATATTCCGCCCAGACCGAACATGATTACCGGTCCCATGAGGGGATCACAGGTTGAGCCCAGAATTACCTCTACTCCATTAGTAACCATCTCCTGAACCAACCCCCCCTTTACCTCAGCTTGGGGATTATATGCTTTGACATTGGCCAAGATATTTTCAAAGGCATCGGCTACATCATTTGCGGTTAGCAGGTTTAATTTAACTCCGCCGCTTTCCGTTTTATGCAGAATTTGTGGGGAGTGGATTTTTAGGACCACTGGATAACCAAATTCATTAGCCGTATCTACTGCTTCCTGTGCTGTTTGAACTAATCGTTCCCGCACAGTGGTAAACCCAGCTTCCCTCATAAATTGTTTTGCCTCATATTCAGGCAGCACGCATTCTTCACCTAAGAGTATTTTTGAAAGACCTTTGAATACAATTTCTTGTTCATCCTGTGTTTTTTTCTTGCTTTTGGCAATGCTTTCTTCGAACTTTATCACATTATTAAGCGCTCTAGCACATCGCCAAGTATTGTTGAATGCAGGTATTCCAGACGCATTCAGTACTTCTACTCCCTGGCTGGTAGCCTTTTCTCCATTAACACAGGCCACAATAATCGGCTTTTTAGCAAACTCCGCCACCGACGCTATTAATCTTGCCTGGTCTACTGCATATTTACCCGTGAATCCTGATCCAGAGCCGATTACGAGTATATCAATTCCGGGATCTTCAAGCATTGCCAGAATAACTTTCCTATATCTTTCTGGCTCATAGAGCAGCTGGATACTTGCATCCAACGGATTCGACGCTTTTGTAAAAGAAAGCAGGGCTTCCTCCAGTTTTGCATTCGTCTCTGGCTGCAAATCCGGAACTTGCATTCCAAATTCGGCACATGCATCGGCCATCGTAATGCCAACCCCGCCAGTTGTTGTAAAAATCGCAATACGTCTACCCATCGGCCTTAACTTCATTTTTGAGAATAGATAGGCAGTGTCTAATAGCTCATCTGTATCATTGACTCGAATAATTCCGGCTTGTTTAAAAACAGTGTCAATGATTTGTTCCGATCCGGCTAATGCAGCCGTATGTGAAACAATTGCCTTCTGGGCTACTGCTGATTTACCTGGTTTCATAATAATAATTGGTTTGTTTTTATCTAGAGATTTTTTCCCTATTTGCATAATATTTTTAATGTCTTTAAGCCCTTCAGCATAACTGAGAATCAGGTCAATATGGGGATCATCAAGTAAACCGTCCATAAATTCAAGTGCCGTTAGATCCGCTTCGTTCCCCGTGGTAACCAAGTAAGCCGTCCCTATTCCTTTTTCAATAGCCATGTTATAAAGAGCATGGCCGGTGGCTCCACTTTGGGATACCAATGCAGTCGAACCTTTTATGCATTCACATTCAAGTGCACGGCTAATACTTACAACAGTATCAGCCAGGAAATTTGCGAATCCTTGACAGTTAGGGCCCAATATCCTAATTCCCGTACGTTTAGACCATTCGGTAAAGTGCCTTTGCGTTGTTTGTCCTTCAATTCCCGATTCAGCAAAACCACTAGTGATGATAACCACGTTTTTTACTTTTACCTTTTCACATTGATCAAGGGCTTCCACCACTTTATCTGCCGATACTACTATCGCAACTAAATCAATTGACTCTTCAACATCAAAAAGCCTCTTATAAGCTTTGTAATCCAATATTTGATCACTATTAGGGTTGATCGGGTATACCGCGCCCTGATACCCTCCCGATTTTAGATTATAAATTATCCGCCATCCAATAGTATTTTCACGGCCTGAGGCACCTATAATGGCGATTGACTTCGGCGTGAAGAAATTACTCAACGATTTATTCGTCAGGTTAGAGATATTACTCACATATATCCTCCTCCAATAATGACAATAGTTGGCTTTTTGCCATGGAACTCCCGTTTCCAGCAACTATTTACTAATCTTTGAATATGGCGGGTCTTTTCTCCAGGAATGACATTATTCCTTCCCGGTGATCTTCTGAGGTTATACAAATGCTCTGCCCAAATGCTTCTAATGTAAGCGCTGAATTCAAATCTTTGTTGGCGTTAATATACATAGCTTCTTTCATCATCCTGACAGCCAACGGCGAATTTTCACAGATTTCACGGGCCAATTCATTAACTTTATTATCCAGCTCCTCTGGCTCAACCAGATAATCAATCAGCCCAATTTCCAAAGCCATTTTTGCATCAAACATTTTTCCGGTAAAGAATAATTCACAAGCCCTGGACATTCCAACAATACGGGGTAAAAAGTAAGTTCCACCCCAGTCAGACATTAGCCCCCGTTTTACAAATGCCTGTCCAAATTTAGCATAAGTTGATGCTATTCGCATATCACATGCCAAGGCTAAGTTCGTACCTGCTCCAATAGCAGCACCGTTTATTTTGGCTATAAGTGGTTTCTTTACTTTGCTAATCTGCTTTATGGTCGGAATAAAAGTATTGTTATATCTCTCTATATATTCCTTAGCAGTGGTATTTGCTTCAATCCGCGCACGCATCGAAGCTATATCTCCCCCGGCACTAAACGCGTTGCCTGCTCCGGTAATAACTATTACCCTGACACTTTTATCTGCATCGCATTCCTGCAGGGCCTGACGTAACTCAGCATGCATTTCCGGACTTACTGCATTCCTGGCATCAGGACGGTTAAGTGTTATAGTTGCAATTTCATTCTCACATGATATTATTATTGTTTCCAACCTTTTCACCTCATCTCATTATATTAACCATGCTTGTCACTTAGGCTTTGGGAATTATAAGAGCATCTACTATTCTAACCCCTTTGCCCTCAACAAACACTTTTACCGGATTCATATCGATGTCAGAAATAAAGTCCTGGTATTTAACTGCAAAATCACCCACGTCCACTAGTAATTGAGCTAATGCTTCGATATCTGCCCGGGCCTCTCCTCTTACACCTTTCAGAATAGGAAACGCTTTAAGTTCACTAATCATTTTTTCAGCCTCGTCCAATTTTATTGGAGCTAATCTGAGCGAAGTGTCATGCAAAACCTCAGTATAAATACCGCCCATACCTACCATTACGGTTGGTCCAAATAAGGGGTCGAGCTTGGTTCCGACAATCACTTCTATACCTCCGGTGAGCATTTCCTGAACTGACACACCCGTATACTTGGCTTTTAGATTATTGATTTTATCCTCAATTTCACGGAACGCTTTTTTAACCTCTTCCGCATTTTGAACATTGAGATAAACAATCCCAGCATCAGTCTTGTGCAAAATGTCTGGGGACATACCTTTCAAAACTACCGGGAAACCCAACTGAGCAGCGAACTCAACTGCTTCCGACTCGGTCATGACTGTCTTTTCTCTAGTAACCGGAATATTATATTTTGCCAGAAGTTCTTTGGCTGTATCCTCGGTTAAAGCAACTCCCGGAGTCCATCCAGGATCAGCTGCTGGTGTTATTTCTGCCGGTGATTGTATTTCTTTGTTTTTGAAGTTTTCACCAAAATAACTTAAAGCCTTAGTTGCCGATACTGCCTCCAAAGTATCCTCAAATACCGGCATCTTATTTTCTGTAAATATTTTCCTGGTTTCATCATTAAACAGACTAACAAA
Organism: Syntrophomonadaceae bacterium; assembly: GCA_963665865.2. Taxonomy (GTDB): domain Bacteria; phylum Bacillota; class Syntrophomonadia; order Syntrophomonadales; family Syntrophomonadaceae; genus PHAA01. The sequence goes on from CAXXWF010000001.1 coordinate 2,215,029, forward strand.
AAGCATTGGTATATCCTTATTTTTTTCTCTAACTGGTTCGATTATTTTTAATCGCAAGGAGATAATGTCCTTCTGCAACCCAAAATAACTCATAAAGATAATAAATTGGTCAAATATTCCTTCTTGACAGCAAACCTCCAAGAATTGTCCAAGCAGTTCAGGCTGAGTACCAAGTTGAGCTGTTACGTCAACGGGATTGGTAGCTGTAGCAAAGGGAAGATAATCTAATAATTGTTTTTGTCCTGCCGCACTAAGTTGAGGTAATTCCATACCTGCCTCCGTCAGTTCATCAGCGGTCAAAATTCCTATGCCCCCGGAATTAGTTAAAACACACACTCTATTACCCTTAGCTATCCCGACCTGACTAACTGTGTAAGCTATATCAACAAGTTCCCTAAGTGTTTTCGCCCTGTAGACTCCATACTGTTTTAACATAGAATCATATACTGAATCAGAACCAGCCAGGGAGGCGGTATGGGACGCAGCTGCTTTGGCTCCAACATCTGAAGTCCCTGTCTTTAAGAAAACGACCGGTTTACGTTTTTCAAAGGCACGTTTTAGAGCCGCCTTCATCCTTTCTCCATCCTTGGTTCCTTCAACTTGAACTGCTATAACATCAGTGTCCGGATCATCGGCCAAATAAGCAATGCAATCGGAAACCTGCACATCCACCTCATTGCCCGTACTAATCCAATAACTAATACCCATGCCAATTTCTCTGCTCCGTGAAAACACGTATGACCCAGTTGCTCCGCTTTGGGTGATTAATCCAACCCGGCCTATCTTGGGCACACCCCTTTGCATCAGTAAGGCAAAACTCCCCGTGACCGAATCTATAAGATTAATAAACCCTAAACAGTTGGGGCCTAATAGTCTAATCGAATTTTCCTTGGCAATGGAGCGGATTGCTTCTTGTGTTTCAATGCCTTCATTCCCTACTTCAGCAAAACCAGCGCTAAATATAATGGCTGCGCCTACCTTTTTTTCTGCACACTGCTTGATGGCCTCCAATGTCTTTGATGCGGGGATCGCAAGCAATGCCAAATCTACGAACTCTGGTACATCAGTAATTAAAGGGTAAGTTTTTAAGCCCTGTATTTCCGAACGCCCCGGGTTTATTGGGAATATTTTACCAGTAAAGCCGAATTGCTTTAAAAAAGCTATGGGTCTGCCCCCAATTTTCTTTACATCCGCTGAGGCTCCAATGACAGCTATACTTTTTGGTTTAAACAGAGCTTGCAAACTTGCAATATGTAAATCCGTCATAATTTCTCCTTTCATTAAACGCCTATTTGTTAGTCGAAATAGTTTCCCTCTCAAATCTGGATTCAAAAAGTTTAGTACCGGAGATAAATGATATTACAATATCATCCAGCAGAGTTCCTTTTAAGCATAAACCTCAAAGATAGACCCCATGGAAACAGCACCAATTCACGCTACCCAACTCTTCAGCTCCAAATATTGTGTAATAACCAGCTTCAGCCGATTTCATACGAACTTGCTTGCGCAACTATCATGCAATTGCAACTTGTAATCTATGTTTTTCTAACCGTTTTTTATACTGTAATACTCGTTCTGGCTCTAGAAGTTTTATTCTATAAATCCCTCCCGTCCAAGCATTTGATATTTTGGATGTCGCACATTCATGATATGGAAGAATATCACAATTACTCATATTAGCAGATTCAGCTTTAATACAAGCAATTGTTGTGCCAATAATTTAGCAACAATTTCAATCTGCTCACTTCTGCCCCATATAGTCAGCAATAACTGTTTTTCTTAATTTCTTATCTTGAACTGGCCAAGTATTTATAATTCAATGGCAGTTGTATATTTGATACATTAATAAATATTATTGTTTCGCTCTTGATACAGACACAGGGATCGCTTCTTCTCAAAAGATATATCTGAAGTTAATAGCTAATAAAGCCTATTTATCCAAGAGCAATGGTTTGAGGATAATTAGGCTTTACTCTTATATGACATATCTTGTAAATAACTTCAGCGTAGACTTTAAATACTTAAATCTTCTCAATATATTTTTCAAGGAGCAGACAATGGACCATAGATCTGAAACATACATTATCTATAACGTTTCAAATATATAAGTACAACTATTTTGAATTATTGAAGAATAAAAGTTAAAAATATATTTATTGGTGATTATATGGGGTTAGAAACGTGTCGGTTAATATTATTTCTGATGTTGGCACAACAATTGCGAATGTAAATTGTGAAATATAAATAATAGGCTTCAATTTCTTAAAGGAGGTGCAACTATTTCTGCAATGGATACCGCTTTTGATTTCGAATACCGGTATTTAATAAATACATAGGGAGGGAAAAGACAAATTAAACCTGAATTGATTAAAAAAGACCATGTTTTCAAGACAAAGTTCATTTTTGGTATTGCAGTTAGAAAAGAAATATTAATTCAACACTCATTAATAAATAGGAGGTTATTTAATGCATACTGATACGCCCAGAATTGAAGCTGCTGAAGGATTTGGCGGACTGACTCGAGTTGGATGGGTAGCTGTAATTGCTGTTTTTATGGCTATACTTGTGGACGGGATGGACAATCAATTACTTTATTTTGCTGTGCCGGTTCTTATGAAACAATGGGCCCTGAGTAAGGTTGCCGCGGGGGCACTTGGATCCTATCAGTTGATTGGGCTTGGAATTGGAGGAATCACTGGCGGTTGGTTTTCCGATCGCATAGGCCGGGTTAAGGTGATGTTAATAGCATTAACTATCTTCGCAGGATTTAATTTTATTGTTGGTTTTGCTCAAGATTATAACCAATTTGCTATTTGTCGCTTTTTAGGTGGGTTGGGTCTTGGTGCACTTTATACCATAGGAATGTTGTTAGCAGCTGAATATGTTCCCACCGTCCATCGCGGCAAGTTTTTGTCCGGGATGGCGGCGGCTTTTTCTATAGGCCTCATGTGCGCTGCCCTATTAGCCGGCTGGATTATACCAATATGGGGCTGGCGGACAATGTTTATCGCAAGTATAGTACCAGGACTAATTTGTTTCATAATATTATGCTTTGTTAAAGATCCCCAGAGTTATACGGCTGTCCGAGCTGCAAAATTAGCGGCGGCAAAAGAAGGAAAAACAGCAAAAGATAAACCCCGTAACGAATATGCGTTAATGTTTGCTAACGCCAAAACACGCAAAACTTTTTTAATATGGGTTTGTATGGCAATCACTATGCAATTTGGGTATGCGGGTGCAACTAACTGGATGCCGACTTATCTTGTAAATGAACTAGGTATTAATTTTAAAAGTGTGTCATGGTATTTAGCTGCATCCTATTTGGCAACGGTTATTGGGAAACTATTGGCTGGCGTAATAGCCGATAAATTTGGACGATCGAAAGTCTGGTTGTTTGGTGGAGTCTCTACGGCAATAGTTCTCCCTCTATTAGTCCATTATGCGGGCCCGGCAAATGCAGCCGTTTTAATGTTAATATTCGGATTTTTCTATGGAATTCCTTATGCCATAAATCCTACCTTTATGAATGAAAGTTTCCCCACCGAGTTCCGTGGTACTGCTACAGGTGCGGCTCATAATCTAGGCCGGATTGGTTCAACGCTCTCGCCTATTATGATAGGCCTAGTTGCCACTAAGTACACAATTGGGGCAGGGCTCGTTGTTCTAGCAGGAGCATATCTATTTACTGGTATTCTTGGCGGGTTCTTTATGAAAGATAAAATGTACGATCCCAAAGCCGTTGGTAAGCAAATTTAAAATACAAAATATATGTCTTTCTGTTACATATTAACAATAAAATACAGATGAATTTTTTAGATCGGAACGTTGTTCTATTATTAGGACATCGTTCCTTTTGCGCTCCATAAAAGAATGCATAGTTTTTATTAAAAATGCCAGACCCTGCGTAAAGGTCTGGCAAAGAAGTAATATTTATATTGAAGAAATAAGCGAGGGGAAGCCCACTTTCTACAAAAGCAATCTTCTAGCATATATCTGTCTCCAAATCAATAGGCGGGTATAAAACTCTCCCCCTAACTCCCATATTTGCATCATGGTGTTTTATCCACTTCCTATAATGTTTGTCACCCAGACAGGTGATGACCACAATATCCTCTTCTCTTGCTATAACTACAATTGATATGCCTTGATATTGTATTTCCTAGCACGTATTCCCTATACCCGGCTTACATTTTAACCTGCTTGCCCTTTTTAACGACTTTTTCTAAGCATTTTACGATCTGCTCATTTGATAAAGAATAGTCAAACAACTGTCGTGATATCGCTTAATAGCATGCTTTGTAATTTTTATATCCATAATAAATCAGCCTCTTTAATAAATATATTGGCATAAAACTCCTTTTTATAGGTCATATATTCTATCATCAGCTTCAATAGCTGATGAATCAGCTTGTTTGACAATGAAGGCAGTATTTAAAACTTGTGGTAGTATATTATTGGCAAAATATTTTGCTGACATTACTTTGCCAATATAGAACGGATAATCATAATGATCTGTTCCCAATTGTTCAACCTTCTTCTGGGCAATTATAGCTTGGTCCAGCAGCAGATAAGCGCATATCAGATTTGCAGTGGCATGCAGAATGCGGGTAGAATACATAGGTGTCATGTTAATTTTCTGGCTATCCAGTGATGCTTGAATCTCTCTGTAGGCTCCAATGGCAAGTTTTAGAACAGTAATTTCTTTCCCAAACACAGGGTCACTTTCATGATCAGTAATAAACTTATCAATCAGACCCAGCCATGCAGCAAAGATTTTTCCATCATCCATTTTCCATTTGCGGCGAACTAAATCATTAGACTGAATAAAATTGGTACCTTCCCAAAGGGAATAAACCTTCACATCCTTACAAATTTGAGCAATGGGATAATCTTCCATAAATCCATAGCCTCCGTAAACCTGTACTGCTTCTGCACAAAGTTCCCAGGCTTTATCGGAACAAAAGGCTTTGATGACCGGAGTCTGCACATCCAGCAAGCCCTGATAAGTCTTGGCCACTTCCGGGTTGCTTTTTTCGTTGATCTCCACCATATCAAAATACCAGTAACTCTTGTACACCAAGGCACGCATTCCTTCCGTGTACGCTTTCATATCCATGAGCATCCGGCGAATATCTTCATGTTTAATAATAGGCTGACGCTCTCCTTTGGGATTTGAAATAGAACGTCCCTGTATCCGACCCTGAGCATATTCCACCGCATTATGGTAAGCAACAGTACTTTCAGCCATTGAAGCCTGTCCAGTCTCCATACGCGCGCCATTCATCATTTGGAACATCTGAGTCATCCCATAGCCTTTTCCGTCTGCACCGGGGACTTCGCCTAAAATATGACCCAGACAGTTATTTTCTTCGCCAAAATTTATTACACAGGTAGCGGACCCTCTTTTTCCCATTTTGTGTTCAATGCCAGCGCAGTTTACATCGTTAGGCTCTAATATATCATGGTTTTCATTGGTTCTGTATTTGGGAACTGCAAAGAGGGAAAGACCGGCGGTACCTGGACGAGCTCCCTCAATACGGGCTAAAACCAGATGTACTATGTTTTCTACCATATCCTGGTCACCATTAGTAATAAAGCTTTTGTTGCCCTTAATTCTATAGACCCCTGGTTCGTCGGTAGGATAGGCCTTGGAAAGGAGATCGCCTACATCAGTACCTGCGGATGGCTCAGTAAGACACATGGTGCCGCCCCATTCGCCGCTGAACATTTTTTCTCTGAATAAAGCGTTGCATCTTTGGTCACCGAATCTGGCAATTAGACGTGCCGCTCCGGCTGTTGCCTTTATATATGGAATAAGTGGTGCATTCGCACCGTAAAATATTTCAATAACAGCAGCAAAGATGCTCGCCGGCATAGCTCCCTCATAATCAGGATCTTCATTGATGGAGCCCCAGCCATTTTCGTTAATAAACTTATAGGGGGCTTTATAAGATGGGGGTACGGTTACCTTGCCATTCTCAAATTTAGCACCGATCTCACTGCCTTCATCCTTGGAAGGGGCAATTACATTTTTGGCTACTTTGAATGCCTGATCCAGTATGTTATCTATGTCTTCAACACTATAATTCTCTTTATAACGCGGAAAAGACATAATAGTTTCCATGTCCAGCCATTCATTAAAAATAAACTTATGGTCGCGGGTATTGTACAGGTAATTAGATGCCATTATCATTTCCTCCTTTTATGCAACTTTAATTGCAAGTGGTCAAATAATATATTTTGCTATGATGACCTTCTGCATATCTTCGACCCCTTCAACACAAGGGCCAAAGGCAGCGTCTCTGTAGATTCTGGAAACCATGTAATCATTCATCAGGCCATAAGAACCATGCAGTTGGAGGGCGGTCCGAGCACCTTCTGACGCAGCATTGCAAACAAAAGTCTTAGTTAGAGCTGATTCCATTGTCATTCTCTCCAGCTCATCTCCGCAGTGATCTGCTTCATAACCCAGACGATAAGCCATCCATTTAGCAGTTTCATAATTGATCTTCAAATCAGCGATGCGCAACTGGATTGCCTGGAATTTAGTTATTGATTCGCCGCGATGGGTTTTCTCTTTGATATACTTGAGAGATTCTTCATAAGCCGCCAATAAATTACCCAGAGCCGTTCCACACATTCCAATCTTTCCAAAGGCTATCATGCCCTGAACAATTGGATAACCGCTGGTGCCGATTAATTGATCAGGCAATATTTTTACGTTTTTCAGGTAAATATCATAAACCGGGGCCCCATGTTCGCCCAATTTGCTCCATTTTTCCGATAAGGAATAACCTTCGCAGCCTTTTTCCACAATCGCACAAATAATGCCGCCGTTATCAAGATCTTTGGCAAAAACCATACACGGTCCAGGGTAATTGGGACTGGTGATAAAGCGCTTGGTACCATTTAACAATATATAATCACCTTCGCGTTTGGCGGTAGTGGTCAATTGCTTGGGATCTGATCCGGTACCCGGCTCCGTCCAGGCTACTGAAGCAATGTGTTCTCCGCTGCAGCATTTAGGCAAGTACTTCTGCTTCTGCGCTTCACTGCCATAGAGTCGCAGGGTGCCGGCAGATCCTGTATGGGCACCGACTACATTGGCAATGGACGGGCAGTACCGAGCAATCTGCTCTAAGGCTAATACCAGCGAAGTGTATCCGGCTTCATTTCCGCCGTAAGCTTCCGGAAATGCCATACCAAATACCCCCAGTTCTCCCAGACCGGCAATTATCTCATCAGGGATCACATTGGTTTGGTCTATCTGCTCGGCATAGGGCGCGATGGCTTTTTCTGCATACTCACGGAATGCCTTTTGAATCATCAATTGATCTTTGGATAGTTTGAAATCCATAATAAACTCACTCCCTAAAGTTAATTGGTCTTGCTGCTCCTCTATTCCAGCGCTTTTGCTAGTTCCGGCAATACTTCGTTCAAGTCGGCTACAAATACATAATCAGCCATCTTGTTCAGATCAGCATTTTCATCACTATTAATGGATACGATAGTTTGGCTGTCACGGATGCCGACCATGAACTGTACCTGACCGGAAATACCCAGCGTAATAACCAGTTCTGGTTTGCATATTTTCCCTGACAATCCTATAATTCTGTCCTCAGAGAACCACTTTCTGTCGGTAGCTACAGGCTTGGAGCAGGCGACTTCAGCCTTCAATGCCTGTGCGATTTTTTCAATCACCTTTAAATATTCCTGATTCTCCACACCCTGACCTACGGCTATGAGTCGGTCGGCCGCTTGAATATCAGCGGTGTCGGTAGTTTTTCCCCTCACCTCCAGCACTTCAACCGTAGCCGATATATCGGCTGCCAGAGCCCTGACACTTCCCTCCCCGGATTCATTCCATACTGGGAAAGAACGGGGAGAAATAGACACAACCTTGTGATCTGACTTGATAAGTTGAGTCGCTATGGTCGCACCATTTAGAGCATTACGAGTAAAAACTAAATTGTCATTTTCGGCCTGAACTGTCTTGACGTCGGTTAAACATCCTGCCCCCCAGGCTTCTGCCAGCCTGCCCGCCAATTCCTTGCCCCGGCGGTTGGATGCCAATAAAATCAGGCTGACTTCGAGCTGGTCGGCTGCAATTTCTAATGCCGCAGTCATTCCAGCTGTATCAGCAATATTTAGAGCAGGTGCATTGAGGTTGCAAACCTGCAATCCTTTAGCTGCTAATTCCGCCGCCTGGGCTTCACCATTTATGGTTATCATATACACACCAGAATTGCCGGTGGTGCACAGGTTTTGGGCCGCAGTTGCCAATTCCAGCGCCAATTGAATTTTTTCACTATATACAAGTATTTTTGTCATGTTAGTTCCCCCTTGTAAATCCTTCTTGGCTCAGGGCTTGTAAAAGTTCTTCCACACTCTTCACCTGAAGTAATTTGCGATGCATTTCTGGAGCCAGATTACTTCTGGTTTCAATAATAGATCCTATAACCTCGACATCCAGTTCATTTTCTTCCATAATCTCTTTGGGCTTTTTACCAGCTTTTAGTATTTGTGTTACCGAAGGAATCCGTACCTGGTTTAGGCCTGCAGTAACACTGATAACTGCAGGCAGTTTAATCCTTAAAATTTCATCACTGTCTTCCAACGAACGGGTTACAATAGCGCTGCCATCCTGAACTTCGATTTTGCTTGCATATCCCACCTGCGACCAACCGAGGATTTGAGCTACCCGGGATCCCACCTGGGAGGAGTAGTTATCTCCGCTACCTTCCCCAAACATAAGCAGATCAGTACCACCCGTGGCTTTCACAGCCCCGGCGATAAGCTGTGCACTTAGAGCGCTTTCCAATTCTCCTTCATGAATAACCAGGGTGGCTTCATCAGCTCCGGCCGCTAATGCTTCCTTCACCGTATCCTCAAGGTCAGCAGATCCGACACAGAGGGCAAATACGTTGGCTTCTCCAGCTTCCTTAATCTGCACTGCGGCTTCCAGGGCATTCTTATCAATATTACCAAAAGTCAATGGTACATTATCAAAAACCGGTTTGCGGTCACGAATCCTGATCTGCTGCAGGTCTGGTATTTGTTTCATGGCTACTACGATCTTCAATTTAACCTACCTCCTCCTATACTCTATACCTTTGGGTCTTGTCAAATTGGTTGTATCTATCCTGCCGTGAAGTTCTGAGTTACTCTTTTTAACAATCACTTTTTTGTCATATAGCTCCTGAATCGTTTCGGGAGAATAGCCCAAGTCGGCCAGTATGTCTTCATTATCCATACCGACAGTCGGTGCCCCGCGCCAAACTTTTCCGGGATTATTCTTTAATTTGGGAAATACATTCATTCCGATGATATGTTTGTTATCAACGGTATCCCATTCCGTAAACACTTCTCTGGCTTGATAATGAGGATGATTGTAGGCCGACTGGTAATCCATAATTCTACTGCAGGGAAATCCTGCGTCAGTTAATTGTCTTTCCGCCTCATCTACAGTGTGTACAGCGCAGAATGCTATCAGTTTTTCATCCAGCATATTTCCGCCAGGTGTATTGGGCAGAACCACAGGCTGATCGGCTGGAAATTCTTTCGAGCCAAACTCAAGCCCTAAGAAAGGCAATCCTTTTTTCAAGACCCCCATTCCTACCGTGAAAATATGGATTTCTCCATCGAGGCATTTAAAGGTTCCCAGACCGGCCCTAAATAGACTGTGATTCCCTTCTCGCGTAAACTTGAGCCCATAGTTTAACTCATCCAGAGGATAATTCAGTTGACAGCGCATCATAGCTTCATATTGTGCAACATCGATGCTCTCGCCTTTGCCAGTTCGTTTGGCATTATATAGAGCTGCCAAGGCAGTGGACGAAGCAAAATAGGCAGTTAAATAATCACCTAAAAAAGGCATAGCTACAACCGGAGGCCGATCAGCAAACCCGTTCATGGCCATCAGACAGCCGAAGGCCTGTGCAACAGAATCATAAGCCGGTAAGCCCACATAACCAGGATCACCTGTCTGACCATAGCCGGAGATATGCACAATTACCAGGGCCGGATTGTGCTCCCACATAACTTCATCACTCAAACCCCATTTATCCCACTGACCGGCTTTGGAAGCTTCCACAAAAATATCTGTCTCAGCCAAAATCTTGAAAAATATTTCACGTCCTTCCGGAGAAGGGATATTCAAACTTATATTACGTTGATTGCGGCGGTCCTGTTCTATAGTCATTCCTGTATCCGCACGGGCAATATCCATAACCAGACTGTTTTCCATCCAGATAACATCAGCGCCAAATTCTGCCATCATCTGGCACAAAAAGGGTCCTGCTATGGATTGCGATGCGTGAGCTACTCTGATACCCTGCAAAGGTCCAAATTTCGGAACATCAGTTTTTCTTGCCAATATTTTTCCCTCCAATTAATGATCATTTCTAGTTAAAAATAAGTGTATAAAAGCTCCGGGCAATCAGGCTGCCTGCCCACTCTTTTCCCATATTTTAAGGTTGAAGGCACTTAATCAAACTGACAGCACATACACACCTATTCCCATAAAAATGCCACGCAACAGCTTATCAATATCTACCAGGCATAATACATCTTTAACTTAAGATATTTTATGCTTCAAGTCCCGCAGGTAGCTTTATCCTTCCCTTGAATAAAGTTTTTCCCGGCATGAACGATTCCATATCCCTCCCCGCCTATTCTTTGATTCTACAACAAGTAATCGCAATATTCATGCCATCTTATTTCCCATCCAGTTTGCCCACAAATCAGAGTTTTCTCTTTTTGCATAATCAACAGTGTATAATTATCATGAACACCAGTGTTTAATCTATTTATAAAATCTTTTGTCTTGTGCAGATCACAGCCATTATTCGATATATATGTTTCTGTTCACCTTATCGGAAAATCACTTTGTTTAATAATAAATGCACAGTGAACACAGCCTCATTTTCCAGCTCTTTTGCTTGTTGGTGATCATTCTCAAGTCCGCGGGATATCTGGTGCTTTGATGCTCTCAAAACCCCAATATAGATACTTCCCCTCCTGACTTGCTTTCTTGCTTTAAATTACTTCAAACCAGGTGTTCCGTCCAATGCATTTTAAATATCCAATTCATGCATTTCGGTAATGATGGTTTGACGTTTTATAATTCCATACATTAACCGTGGTATAAGCCGGAGTCGGCAATTATTGTTGCATGAACGGTGTCTTTCCACTCTCAATTGATTCCTCACTTTTTCAAAAGTTCTTTCATGTACTTTACTCCTTTAAAGTTCATGGTAAGCTACTTAACTGGGGCCAAAATTGACTTAATTATCCGGGGGATATGCTGCTTGAAGCCGGATATACCTGGGATGAGTGAGAATATCCGGGTAAGGAGTATTGTAGGCAGATTCTTGGAACATAGCAGGATCTTCTATTTTAATAATGATGGGGAGAAGAACCTCTACCTTGCGAGTGCTGATTTAATGCCGCGCAATTTGGATCGCAGGATTGAGTTGCTCTTCCCCGTTGAAGAGGAACAAAATAAAACTAGACTTATAAGTATTCTAGACGCCTATTTAAAAGATACGGTTAAAGCCAGAATCCTCAAGAACAATAGTCTGAATTGCCAGGTTGACAAAAGAGGTAAAGCTATTTTCGATAGTCAGGATTATTTCTATAAAATAGCATTACAATCGTAATAGGCTAATGGAATGGGTAGGGGTGACGGGGAACGGTTCTTTGCTGAACCTACTTCTCACAATCACCATTTTTGTGCGGGATAGGCTTAGATTTTGATCCAGCCTAATCGATGAACCACTGGGTTATATATAAGAAAGATCCCTCTCGGTAGAATCCCAAACCTACTTTATTGTATGCCGGATTCAGAATATTAGCTTTATGCCCCGGAGATTTCATGAAGTCATTGTGAGCCCCTTTTACACTGCGGTTTTTGGCTATGTTTTCCGCGGCACTGTGGAATGCAATTCCCCTATGATTCATCATGACAAAAGGGCTGCCATAAGTAGGAGAATAATGGTCAAAGTACCTGTTTAAGGCCATATCTTTAGATTTTCGATAAGCCCCTGAAGACAACTTCCTATTCATAATCAGCGGTGCTAAATTAGCCTTGGCCCGCTCCTTATTAATATATTTCAACATTTCTTGGTGCATAGTGCTGTCGTAGCCTCCTATGGATATCCCCCCTGATCCGGACTTTTTTGACTCCAGATCCAGGTTATGGTTACGGTTATTGCATCATATGCGGGAGCAACAATTCTGGTTACCCGATTTGTCAGCAAGCCACAAAATGCGCCATACGGTCCGTGGTGGACAAATTGAGGCAATCAATTAATTCGCCGGAGAATGGGGGAAGGCACATCCCAGCTAGTTTAGGTCATGGTTTAATTAGTCATTTAACAGTTTAGCCCTGTTCTTTTCAAGATTTATTAATTGCTTTTTATCTAATTTGGGATACTCCAACTTCATACTCTGTAGGGTTTGAACGATCACTTCCGATATGACTAGGCGAGCAAACCATTTTCTGTCAGAAGGAATCACATACCACGGCGCGTGTTTCATACTAGTGCTGACAATAGCCTCCTGGTAGCATTTGGTATAGTCATTCCAGTATTCTCTCTCCCGTAGGTCATCCTCGGAAAACTTCCAGTTTTTATTCGGATCATCAATCCGTTGTAATAAGCGCTTTCTTTGTTCATCCTTGGAAATATGCAGATAAAACTTGATGACAGTAATTCCATTCATATGCAGATAGTCTTCAAAGTTAACTATGTGTCGCAGACGAGTTTGCCATATATCAGGATTAATAAACTCCCTGGGTATTTTTTGCTCAACTACCAGGTTGTGAACTCTCGATATAAGAACCTCCTCATAGTAGGAGCGGTTGAATATTCCTATTCGCCCCCTCTCCGGCAGACATTTAGTATACCTCCACAGATAGTCGTGATTCATTTCCTCCATGGAAGGTGTTTTGAAACTATATACATATGTTGCCTGTGGATTGAGACCGCTCATGACATGCTTGACAGCACTGTCCTTGCCCGCTGCGTCCATCCCCTGAATAATAATCAACAAAGCATAACTGTCTTCGGCAAAAAGCTTATCTTGGAGCTTAATCATTTCATTGGTATTTTCTTGTATTTTAGTTTGTACTTCTGTTTCAGATTTGTATTTGCCGCTCTCATCCGTACTTAACTTTGATAATTCCAAATCAGATCCTTGCAAAACTTTGAAATTAGAGATATCCAACCTTACCCCCCCTTATAAAATGAGTATATCACTATAACTTTATAACTATGCAATGGTTTATTAGCGTCTGTAAGAGTTACCATTTTACAGAAAATGAAAAATCCCCATTTTTCGGGGATGTTAGTTGTTGCCTGAAATTTTCCGTGGAACAGGTTTCTAAGCTCTATTCACATTTAACAACTGTTGCTTATGCCAATTGAGGTATTCATCAATTCTTTGCGTGGACGCATTAATAATCTGGCTTTTACGGATGCCTGCTTTGTTTGCCATGGCTAGAGCAATTTCATTGTTGCCTACGTTATAGCAAATGTGGGCGTCGCTGTTGATGGCAACCAGTGCATTGTGCTTCTTGGCCATCTTAGCAAACTTGTTACAGTTGGGAAAACTGTTTGGGCGGCACACGAAGGATTGATTGTTTAGTTCAATAACCTTGTTGTATTCTTTAGCTGCTATCACGACTTGTTCAACATCTACAGGATACTTGGGGTTTCCGGGGTGACATATTATATGCACATAAGGATTCTTGATCGTCGCTATCATGGCTTCCGTGTTTTCTTCCAGGGTTGTTCCGGTGTAACCCGTTGAATCGTGAAATCCTGCCAAGACTATATCAAGATAAGAAGATATAACGTGTTCGGGCATATCTATATTTCCCTGGCAATCTAATATATTGGCCTCCACTCCTCGTAATACCTCAACCCCCTTCATTATCCTGGGCAGCGATATCAAATTTGTGAAGTGATACCAGTGCGGAGCCCCGGGCATTTTCAGCCCATGATCAGTAATCGCAACCATTTTGATTCCTTTTTGAGCAGCTTCTTCAACTATTTCTTTTATCGTACTATACCCATGCCCGCTAGCAGTAGTATGGATATGCAAATCTGCTTCCAGTTTCATTTTTTCACCTCCTCTCCTTTAATGCAATCTTACCTCCCTAATGTAAATTTGGTTTTCTCTTTAACTTTAGATTAGGTTATTTTTTTGTTACATTCTTTTAGCTGCTTCCATGGCCAAGGGCGACCGTTCACATTCCGTTTCGCTCAAAGCAACCTGACAGCATATTGGGCTGCCCTTCATTTTTTCCGAGCTGTAGCATAGCCCATTGCTGCGGGAATTAAGAAACGGATGATCGATCTGCGTAGGATCACCGATCATAATTATTTTCGAATCATTGCCGGCCCTGGTGATGATCCCTTTAGCCTGATTGGGGGTTAGATTTTGGGCTTCGTCGATGATAATCCATTGTTTGGTTATAGAACGTCCTCTCAGATAGGCTACTGCTTCGATGCTAATAGCTTTACGAGCGTATAGTTCTTCCACCTTATCTTTTAGAACCAACTCCGATTTATAGCGCAACTTTTCATCGCTATCTACAAGTATTTCCAAGTTATCATTTACTCCTCTCATCAACGGACTCAGTTTGTCGGCTTCCGTACCAGGAAGAAACCCCAGCGTCTCATCCATCGTAACATTGGGGCGACAAACCAAGATTTTCCGATATTCATGGGTACTAAGTACTTTTTCTAAACCAACCGCCAGGGAATAAAAAGTCTTAGCGGTTCCAGCGGGACCTTTACAGATTACCAACGGGAATTCTTCGGCAGATCTTAACAATGCTTCCTGATAGAACTTTTGTCCTACATTCCGCGGATTTGCTCCAAAGGGGGTTTGTTTCAAGTACCGCAAAGGCTTGATGCCGTCTTTTTCCACAATCCCCAGTGCGCTTTGTTGGGGATTATTCATGGCTTTCATTAAAATAAACTGATTAATAAACAGTTGGGGGGTGACTAGCTGCTCGTCTTTATATGTTTTGACGTTTTCAGGATGAAGATATCCCTTGCAGAAAAACTCATCAATATTAGATGAAGACGCAAACACCTCGATTCTGCCTTGGTATTGGTCTGGAAGTTCTGGTGAGAGGTCGTGTTTGAAATCCTGGGTGGGGATTCCGAGAATGTCTGCTTTTATGCGGGTAAAAACATCTTTGGTGACTAAATAAAGGTCATTATTGTTTTCCTTCAACGCTAGACACACTTGCAATACCCGGTTATCAAACTCCATTGGGTTCCATCGGGGAGGGAGGTTTTGGCTCAAATGATTCAGTTCAACTTTAAATATCCCACCGTTGGGTAACAAAACCCCTTCGGTTAAATTCCCCTCTAATCTCAGGTTATCAATCATTGCTCCGGCTTTGCGGGCATTTTCCCCTAAATCACCTTTATCCCTTCGAAAAGAGTTTATTTCTTCTATGACTGCCTCGGGAATGATTACGATATTTTCTTCAAAAGATAGGATGCTATCTGCAGAATGGAGTAATACACTGGCATCAAGAACAAATGTTTTTGCCACATAGTTACCACCCTTCTATGTTTTGTACAAAATATATTTACTAAGGTGATGTCAATTTATGTCTGACAATCAGGATCGCTCTGCTAACCAGGCGCTGATAACCGGAAATGAATCCTTCTGGGCGTAGCTGCCAAAAACTAACCCCCCATGGCAGTTAACGTTGTCATTTACCCATTTATCAAGGGCTTTCCACGCTACGATTGAGGTTCCCTCATCTACCGCCTTCCAAAGCCGGGCATAGGTTCCCACGTAGTTGTTGATTGGTTTTAACATCTTGACTCCCACATCAATAAATTCCTTGGGAATTAAATCGAAGGTATTGGTTATCCGATCAGCATCAAAGCCGGGAGCCTTCATCCACATACTTTGGACACCTGCATCCGCAAAATCAAAGGGAGCTGCCAGATAGACAACATTCTTAATAATAGGTTGAGGGAACAGGGCTCCATACATACCAGTCATGGTGCCCCCCATGCAATAACCCAATATGCTCAACTCGTTAGTCCCGGAAATTTGGCAAACCCTACGAACTGCTCGGGCTATATAGTCGCATACTAAATTGCCAAAACCCAGATTTCTATCTTCCCATTCAAAGTCACCCCAATCAAGCAAGTAAACATCGAAGCCTTCATTCATCAGGTGTTCTACTAAGCTCATGCCGGGGGTAAGATCCAGAATATATGCTTTATTAATAAGTGCATAAATCATCAGCAAAGGGATGCGGTGTTTATACCCATTAGGAGTAACATATCTGTAAAGTTTGGCTTTATTCTTTGTCCATACCACATCTTTAGGTGTCATACCCGTCTGGGGTGCTGGATCAAAGTTAAGGATCTCTGCCCATTTCCTGGTGCTGTCCATCATTTGATCATAATGTTCTTGGAGCTTTGCTCCTACCTTATCGGCAGAACCACTTAGCAATAGTTCCTTTTTCAAGATATAAACCTCCAATTAAGTAACTAATTAATATCTCCAGTAATTATGTGTTTCCTGGGCGGAATCGCGATGGCCTCCCCATCCAATATCAGTTCACCGTGCTGGTTGTGACAGGTGGTCCTCAATTTTACCCTGCCGGCAGGCATTAACTCTATAACCTCGGTCTTTGCCCTTATGGTGTCATTGATAAAACATGGCCCGATAAATCTTAAGTTTTGAGCTTCATAAATGGTACCAGAACCCGGCAATTGGTTGCCAACTACATTGGAAATTAAGCCTACTAATAACATTCCGTGTACTATCCGGGTCTTAAAATGACCTTGCCTAGCGCGAACTTCATTTACATGCAGCCAACTAAAATCACCTGTTATGCCTGCATACATATAAACATCCGTTTCAGTTATGGTTTTTTCTACATAAGCCGAATCATTAACTTTTAGCTCATCGTATATGTTCTCAATCATTTACTAATCCCTTCTTAACTAATGCCGTTGAACTAGAAATGAGTTCATTAATTTAGTTTGTGGGTTTTTTAGGGCTTTTGGACGGGGTTGTTTTCGGGGTAACAGGTTTTAACGGAGCATCGTTAGGTTTCTTATGGGTCTCCTCGACCCTGGTATTTAAGTTAAGAATAACCTTCCTGAGCTCAGCTATCTCTTCGCGTGTTTTTTTCTGAGCTTCAGCCATAGCCAACATACTATCAGCCATACTTTTGACAGCATCAACCAGCTGATAATCCAGAACCTCAACTTTTTCTTCTACAGCTATGACTAATTCGGCAATCCGCGCAATATCTTTCTTGGAAGGGAACGCACTTCGTTCAAAATACTTGTCCATATTTTGGCGAATAATTTTTTCGTTAGACAAATAATTGTCAAGGGTACTATCAAGTGTTTGTACAAAAGTATCTTTAGTTATAATATTTTTAAAAACTTCAGCCCAAGAATTCTCACTTATTGTATACAACTCTTGATATAGGGTCACGAAATCGGGAAAGTAAATTTTGGGGTCAATGTGATGGGGCTGGCTCATATTGGGAATCATCAGTCAATAGGGGACTTCGAGTTTATGCCAACCGGCTGCAATCAGTCGATATTAGAAAAATACCCGGGTATTAAGCAAAAAGACGGCATAAGCGGTGATAACTCCTACTATTACATCAGTCGGATAGTGGTACCTCCCCGTGCTCAGGCCGCTAGATCCAATATTTTGGTTTGGGAATGGTTAACTATGGTTAAAGCCACGGTAGTAGCTACATCCAGACAATATAAAATGTCCGTTCTCATTTGCCGTTTTTCGTTTGTATATTCAAGACTGCGATTATTAATGAAAGCAGGCAGATTGGCAAGCGATGCCAATCCAAGACGATTGTTAGCGGTCAGATTATTCTGACAAAACTTCTGAAGATTAAAGCTTTTAAATTCTTTGGATAGCTTCCCTTCATAGACTAAATGTCTCATACAGTTGTCATATTCCATATAATTGTGGGCCTGGCAAAAATAATCGCTGATGTAGTGGGTGATTACTCCCAGCTCGGTAGAAAATTTTTGCTTTTCTTTTATGGTCTGGGGCAGGGTCCTGGCTTTTTGCATCATACCCGTAATAAATTCAAATGATTTATTCTTGTAATGGGGAATAGCTGCCAAGTGCAGATTGTAATCGGGAATCATACTACCATATTGAAACGCCTTCTCATCCAATATATCCGGATATTGGTTCCTGATTGCCATACCAATCGTCTCACCAATTAGTCGGTGCGTTTGGGTAAACATTATTGCCACCTCACTCATTATTTATTCCTTGACTTCATTTTAGAGCGGCTTTGAAAATTTACAGTCTGCAAAAAGTAAAATATGTATCTGATAAATATAAATTCTTTAACTGACAATAGGGGAAGTTTCTCCTGTGTCATTCCCCTATTGTCAGAGAATGACACAGGAGAAACTTCCCCTTGTGTCCTTGTGTCTTCTTAAAAAGACTATTTAGATTGGTAAGAGCAATGCCCTGTTTTATGAATGGTAGATTATTTTGGAATTAAAAGCACCTTATATTTCTATTATCTATCGGAATGGCCTTGACTTATTAGCACCCCTTTACGCACAATAAGGTGCAATACGGAATTAACCGTATGCACCCCTATCTCTAAGAACGTTCTGCCAGCCAATCGCTAATGACTGGATATACTTTCTCTTTCGCATATTGTCCAAATACCAGGCCCCCGTGACCTACGGGATGTTCTTGGTACGTTTTATCCTCTGAGGAAACATGATCCATAACGGCTCGGGATTGGCCCGGTAAGACTAAGTGGTCCTTCTCTCCGGCCAGTACCAGTAAATTCGCCTTTATCTTGGCAAGTTTCACCCTTTGGCCCTGAATGCAAAACTCATTTTTAACCAGTTTGTTTTCCTGATATAAATCCTTTATCCACTGGCGGTAAGCTTCCCCGGGTAAATCGATATTATCATTCACCCATTTATTGAGAGCCTTCCAGGCTGCCACAGGAGTTCCCTCGTCTATTGCTTTCCACAAACGCGTATAAGTAACCCAATAATTGGTGAATGGTCTTAGCATCTTCAGTCCGGTATCAATAACGTTTTTTGGTATCAGTTCATAGGTATCCACAACTTTATCGGCGTCATAGATTGATGCCTGTAACCATTTTGACGCCACGCCCGCATCTGCGAAGTCAATCGGAGTAGACAGCAACATTAGATTCTTCACCGTGCGCTGAGGATGGAGAGCAGCATACATGCTTGTCAGGGTTCCACCCATACAATACCCGATCATGCTTAATATGCGGCTCTGAGAAATCTGACAAACTTTTTGTACAGCTCGTGCTATATAGTCTTGAACCAGGTTGCCAAAGTTCAAGTTTCTATCCTCCCAGGCAAATTCGCCCCAATCCAGCAGATACACATCAAACCCCTGGTTAACTAAGTGCTCAATCAGACTCATCCCTGGTATTAAATCCAGGATATAAGGTTTATTAATCAGAGCATATACAAACAGGATAGGAGTTTTATACTTTATTCCTTCGGGAACAAGATAGCGGTAGAGTCTGGCTTTATTCTTTTTCCAAACAATATCCTTGGGAGTTGACCCTGTCTGTGGTTCAGGATCAAACTGCAGCATTTCCACCCACTTTTGGGTGCTGTTCATAAAAACATCATAACTCTTCCGAACTTGCTTACCAACATCATCGGCTGATCCACTCAGAAAAACGTCTTTCATGCTCTGACTCCCCCCAAGAACTTCTTTCTCTGGCCCTAATTATGTGCTTTCTCGGCGGAATAACTATGGCCATGCCATCCATAATCATTTCGCCATGCTGGTTGAAACAACTGGTTCTTAACTTCACTCTTCCAGCGGCTAACAGTTCAATTACCTCTGCTTCAGCTATTATGGTATCATCCATAAAGCAGGGTTTTATAAACTTGGTAGTTTGAGTTTCGTAAATTGTTCCTGCCCCTGGCATTTGATTTCCAACTACATTGGAGATGAGTCCCAATAGCAGCATACCATGCACAATGCGTCCTTTAAAATGCCCGTCCTGAGCGCGTATTTTGTTAACATGCAGCCAACTGAAATCACCGGTGATTCCAGCGTATCCATAGACATCTGATTCTGTCATCGTCTTCTCTACATAACCAATATCCCCTACTTTGAGTTCATCATAAGTATGCTCGATCATCTGCGGTTAGCCCCCCTCTGCCACAACGCCACCTAAAATGCTTTATAATTCTTCCTTGCTGACTAAATTTTTGCTTTTACTGACTTTCTCCTTGGCAGGAGCTGCACTTTTGTTTATTTTATCAACCTTCCTGCCAAGCATCGTCATTTCTTTGCGTAACGCCAACATTTCATCCTTATTGTTTTCCAAGCTTTTTTGAAGGCTAACCAATTTGTCATCCAAGCTCTTGATTAACGCGCTACCTGCTATATTCTCTTCCAAGGTAGTAGCAATGATAAGAAGATTATCAGCCATATTACTTATGTTCGCCACCAATTGATAATCCAACGTGTCAACTTTTTCTTCAACGGAAATTACCAGTTCAGCAATCCGAGCAATGTCCTTTTTGAGTGGGAATGCACTGTTCTCAAGTAATTTTTCGGCATTTTTACGGGTCACTTTTTCCAGTGACAGTTGCTGTTCCAGCGTCTTGTTTTGAAGTTGTGAAAAGGCTTCAGTACTGACGTATTCATTAAATGACTCTGCGAAGGCCTTTTCGGTTTTGAAATACATTTCTTTCCACAACTCAATGTAATCGGGGAATATTATTTTTTTGTCTTCCGCCTGGTTTTTCTGATCTTTTTGCTCAAACACGATTCAGCTTTCCTCCTTCTCCCGGGTTTCAAATTCTCGGTAATTTACCGGAGTCAGGCACCTGTCCCAATTGACCCTTTTTCAGCTTATAGATTACTTACTTTCTTGCTAAGTTCTTCAACTTTTTTGCTTAAATCTTCAATGTAGCTAAAGGCAGGCTGCGCATTTTCCATTGCGTTATTTACAGCATCTTGAATCATGCTCTGCATCTGAATCTGGTTATTCTTGACCTGTTTCATCATTTCGTTAATTACTTTACTATTTTCTTCACGGGCTGACTTGCTTTGTTCCAGATACTGTTTAAGCATGTTATCGAAATTTTCCTGGCTCCAAGACATACTCCCCAACCCCACCAGCCACATATCCCAATATTTTTCCATCAGAGTATCGGCAGCAGCAAAATTGTTCTTAACTTTTTCCTGGGTATTCATAAATTTCTACACTCCCTTACATTTTTGATCAACTACATCAATAGGTTGGTGTTCATTACAATTAGATAACATTATTGGAATAAAGGAAGCAGCAAAAATGCCTAGACATAACCTTTAAATGTAATTACACCATTTTTAATCTCGCTACTATAGTTATCGGCCTTTTTACCAAGATTTGTAGCATGATCCGCCATTTTTCCAGACGACCCGCAAATCGTCAAATATAACATTTGATTGCTTGTCATTTCATGGAGCAAGCATGGAGATATTACGAAAAAAGACCCGGGTCAACCGGGTCTTTTTAGTAGGCTTTTACAGGTTATGAAAGTATAAGGACCTCTTTTAATATCTGCCTATTTCGGAAGGGTAAAAGAAAAGGTGGAACCCTGTCCCAGATTGCTTTCTACCGTGACCTGACCTCCTAAATTTTCGGCCAGATGCTTAACAATAGCCAGGCCCAGACCCGTTCCGCCTGTTTTTCTGGATCTGGCTTTGTCCACCCGATAAAAGCGCTCGAAGATCCGAGGAATTTCTTTCCCAGGAATACCAATGCCACTGTCACTAACGCTGATCTTTACCCGGTTGTTCAGCTCTTCCAGCTTGACCTCTATTTGACCTTCATCCATGCTGTATTTTATGGCATTGTCGAGAAGATTCGAAAGAATCTGGTTGATCGCATCCAAATCACTTATTATTGCTATAGACTTCGGGGGTTGATTGTATTCAATATTAATCTTTCTCAGCCGGGCAATCTTAGCCATCCGGTCAACGTTCTCCCCCACCAGGTCACTTAAATCAAGCATTCGCATATGGAGATTGCTTTCATCGGATTCCAATTTGGATAGTTCCAGCAGATCATTTATCAAAAGCGATAGACGCCTAGCTTCATCGTAAATAATCTGGGTGAACTCCATTACATTCTCTTGGCTTTTACCACCCTCATCCAGTACAGTCTCAGCAAAACCACTGATTGTGGCAACCGGGGTTTTTAATTCATGGGACACATTGGCAATAAAATCCTTACGCACTTTTTCCAGACGCTTAATTTCGGTAATATCATTAAGAACCAATAGTATATCCTGGGAAGTAATTTGTTCATTCCTGATCGGCACAACATTGGCTTCAACTGTTCTTGCTCCCAGCGTATGTAAAACTATGCTCCGTTTCACTGCTTGCATGCTGGTTCTCGCTTGGTCAATCATATCCAGGAGTTCATACGTACTTATAACCTCTATATGCTTTCTACCCATAAAATCATCGTGAAGTCCCAGCAGGGATGCTGCGGCCGGGTTGGCATAAGTCAATCTTCCCTCCGCTCCGATCATGACAATTCCATTAACCGTATTGTTAAGCAAGGCTTCCAAACGCTTTTTTACTTCAGAGACTTCACCCATACTCTGTTCAATATGTTGACCCATTTCATTAAAAGCCTGAGCCAATACCCCCATTTCATCGCTGGAACGATATGAAGTTCGCCTTTTTAAATTTCCCCTGGCCATATCTTGAACCGCTGCGGTAATATCCTGCAGCGGCCGAGAAAAATACTGAGCCAGAATAAAACTTAATATCATAGCTAAAAGACCGCACAGGAAAATAGCCATAAGCACCACCAACAAGATATGATTATATATGGACTGCAGTTCCGTTAAGGGCATGGCTATTCTTACCACACCGCTTATATCCTGATTTGTAAAAGGAACCGCTACATACAGCATGTTTATTTTAAGCGTATCACTGTAACGCCTTTCCACGCCAATTTCTCCGCGTAATGCTGCATATACTTCGGGACGATTATTATGAAGATCCATTTGATCCGATTGAATTGAGGAATCTCCTAATACAACCCCATCCGCTTTAATAATTGTGATTCTTGCTGAGCTGTCTTGGGCCGTAGTATCACATATCTCCTGATAACTCCGAGTTATGTCTTCAGTTCCGTTGCGATATTTAGTCATGTCGGCTACTAAAAAAGCTTCCTTGGTTAGTCGTTCCTCCAGGTTTTTCAAATAATAGTTCTTAAAATTAATAAATCCCATCCCTCCTAAAAGAGTCAGGAGGATGGTTATTACCAGCAGGTATGATGCTAAAAGTTTCCAGCGATAGCTCTTAAACATCATCTTTCTCCTCAAATTTGTAACCTAGACCACGTACTGTTTTGATATGTTTGGGGTCACGACTGTCCGTTTCTATTTTCTCTCGCAGTTTGCTGATATGAACATCTAAGACTCTGGTGCTAATGCTGTCGTTATAATCCCATAATACCTGCAAGAGGTAATCGCGCTTCAATACTCTTCCTTTGTTTCTAATTAAAAGTTCCAGTAATTCATACTCCTTCAGGGTTAATTCCAATAAATCACCGTTATAAAATATTTCATATTTTTCTGGTTTAATGATAAATTTACCAGCCACTATTTCTTGATCGGACTTCACCAGTTCAGCGGGCTCATTCTTGCGCCTGAGGACTGCCTTGACGCGGGCGCATAATTCACGAACGCTAAACGGTTTGGTGACATAATCATCGGCTCCCAGTTCCAAACCCAGCACCCGATCTATTTCATCATCGCGGGCTGTCAACATAATAATGGGGGTACCTACCTTTTCACGCCTTAACTCCCGACATATTTCAATGCCATCTTTACCGGGCAACATCAAGTCCAAAATAATCAGATCCGGTTTTTCCTGCAACACCATCGGCACTACTTCATTCCCGTCATATACGGCCAAGGTTGAAAATCCTTCTTTACTCAGATTATAAGTTATTAGTCTAACCAGTGCTTCTTCGTCATCTACTACCATGATTTTACCGTTCATTATTTCACCTCCAATGATAAAAATTCAGGGACTGAGGACAGGTCGGTGGGACAACGGACCCGTCAGACTGTGTGAAAACTTTCCAGTCGTTATACCTCTGAACACCTAATAACACGTTCTTGAGATGGACACAGTGCAACAAAGGCAACGTATGCGGCTGGCCTGGCTTATACTAAGGCCAGCCTTCTTATTATTTCTTTCACTCCCAGGATATTAATTACCCTTCGCAGATTATAGGCAAGGAAATGAAGCTTATTTTCTGTTGCTACTGACTTAATTCCTCGTGTTAAGAAATAACTGTAACCCCAGATCCTCTTTACCGTCCCGAAGGGATGTTCAACCAGCATTTGTCTTTGTACATATAGTTCTTTGTTGTCCCTGGTTCGTTTATCAACCTTATCCAAAAATTCCTGGTTAAGATTCCTCGAAATTAGCCGCCCTTTCTGGCTTTTGGTGCAGCGTTCCTTCATTTCACAGTTGCGGCAGGCTCTGAAATTTTTGTAATCTTGATATTCTACATCGTTTACTCTTCTTTTCCGACTGGCATAGAGTATTTGGCCTACCGGACATATATAATGATTCTGTTCTTTGGTATATTTAAAGTGCTCCTGGCTAAATTTCGGATCAGGAATGTTAACACTGGGTTTAGGCTTGGCTACATAGGTTTCTATATGGTTTTCTTCGCATTTTATCAAATCGTTAGTAGAGTAATAACCTTTATCGGCCAGGGCTTTGATCTCTTCTATCTCAAATATTTCCTGGGCTTTGCAAGCCATATCATTAAGGTGACCTTGATCGGCCGAGTTATTTATCACTTCGGTATCCACTACTAGTTTGTGTTTTTGATCTACAACTGTCTGAACATTGTAACTGACATCTACACCATTATTATTTGCTTTCATAAGCCGGGCATCAGGGTCTGTTGTAGAAATCTCCGTTTCTCCGGTGATTGCCATCCTTTCCTGCATGGCGTTGTATTTGGTTTTTCTCTGGTTAAGCTCCTCGATTCGCTGTTTAATCTCCTCGCGGCTGGGAACATGGATATGGGCTTCACCTTTATCATTGGCATCCAGTTCCTGCAGATAGGTATTTATTTTTTCATCTATATATTTAAGCTGCCGCTGTATTTTCTTTTCGTTGAAGTTATTGCGTTTGGAGTTGCTGGCTCTGAATTTGGATCCATCCACAGCTACCATTTGTTTGCCGTATAATTCCCATTCTTTGCACAACCGGCTGAAGTTTTTAAAAACATTTTTTATTGGTTCTTTATTATCTTTGCGAAAATCTGCTATGGTCTTAAAGTCGGGCTTCAATTTGCGCAGCAGCCATACTAATTCTAAGTTTCTACCTGCTTCTGTCTCGAGTCTTCTGGATGAACGAATCCGATTCATATATCCATAAATGTACAGTTTCAGAAGATCTTGCGGATTATATGGCGGGCGGCCAGTATCCTTAGGTTCAGTTTTTAAAAAGCCCAGTTCCGCCAAATTCAGTGTGTTAACATATGCTTCAATAACCCGCACCGGATTTTCTTCACTTATATAGTCATCTACAGCTTCAGGAAAAAGGGTGATTTGATGCCGATCTTCGCCGTGTATATAGGCCATGCTTCCACCTCGCTATCACCCTTTATATTCGACTTTTATATCATTTTTCCCTTTTCTGTGACCCGACTTTTCACACAGTCTGACGTCCCCTTGTCCCACCGTGATCCTATGTTATTATTATCCTATGTTATATTCGCCCTAAATTTAGACTTCAAACCAACTGCCCCCAATAAATTCCCTTAGAATCGAATTGGGCGGTACGTTGGTGGACGGAATTACACGAAAATAGCTTAGGAATCGCAGGAGACGACTCGCTTCCACGTGCTCGGGGTACTCATTGCCTATTGCCTCCAGCAAAGGTTCAACATAAAGTTTTAAGACGGACAATTCATATACCAATGATGAGTTAAACATAACATCAGCATTTTCTTGAAAGGGAAATATGTTTTTATCCTCGCCCCTTCGCACCGAAGGCCAGCACTTTATGGTATTAAGAGCAGAGTATCCCCTGGTGCGGCTGTCTCTAATTATCCGCCGAATCAGACGGCTGTCGGTAGTTGGTATGCGGTTGCTGTAATCGACATTTAACTGGGTCAGAGCACTAATGTAAATTTTAAACTTGTTGATCAATGGTATGCGCCAGGTCAGACGCTCATTAAGCCCATGAATCCCTTCAATGATAATAGGCTCTCCCGGAGGCACTTTCAGCATAATACCCCTTTTTTCACTCATGCCGGTTTTAAAATTATATATGGGTATTTCTACTTCCTCTCCATCTATCAAGCGAGCCAGGTGATCGTTAAATAAATCGAGATCTAATGCTTCCAGGGCCTCAAAATCATAATTCCCATATTCATCCTGTGGCGTACGGCTGCGATCCACAAAATAATTATCCAGGGAAATGGATACCGGATGGCGGCCATTGACCCTGAGTTGAATCAGCAAACGCTGCGCAAAGGTGGTTTTGCCAGATGATGAAGGCCCCGATATTAATACCAGCCTGATACTACGATTAGCACATATAGTATCTGCTATATAGGCTATCTTTTTTTCATGCAGGGCTTCGTTTACCCGGATTATATCGTCAACTTCGCCTTTGGTAATAATCTCATTCAAAGCCGCCAGATGTGGTACATGCAGCATTTCTGCCCAGTCCTTGGCTTCCTGGTGAATCATGGCCAATTTTTTTTGTTCATGATATGGCTTCAGCAACTCAATATCATCTTTCTCCGGGGTTCTTAAAATCATACCCGGCGAAAGGTAGAGCAGCTTGAATTTATCAAGTATACCCGTTCTATAAACCATGTAACCATAAAAATATTCTTTAAAGCCATCCAATTCATAAACATGAGCAGCTTCCTTATCCCGATAGCGGAGAAGTTTAACTTTATCCTCCTGCCCCTGCTGAGCAAAAATGCGCCGGGCTTCCTCATTCTCGATCAGGTATTTATTGATGGGCAAATCCTGGGCAACTATGGCCCGCATCCGTTCCTGTATTTGTTCTATTTCAATATCGGTGGTAGGTTGGCCAACAAACTCGCAGAATAAGCCATTTGATAGGGTGTGCTTTATCATCATAGTACGCTCGGGGAATAAGTCCCGACAGGCCTTGATTAATAAAAAGGTTGCACTGCGGCGATATATCCTTAAACCTGCTTCCATAGAAGTATCGACCAGTTCCACTGTACAATCAATATCTAATGTAGTTTGAAGATCTCTTATGGTGTTACTGATTATTCCCGCGACTATAGGATATGGCCATTTATTGCCAATACCAGCAATCAAGTCGCCCAACCGTGATCCCCTTTCAGCGTGAAATGAACCTACTCCGTTAATTGTCACATTTATAGTTTCGCTGCTGTGGTTTGGAATCGTCATGAGTCTCTCTCCCCTCTGATAGTAGTATTATTATATACTATTTACTACGACTGTAATGAGGGCAGTTGATAAAGTATTCCTGGTTTTGGCAACAAAAACATAACTCTTTGGGGTACTTTTAAAGGTTGGGCGTCTGCAAATTTAACGAATCATTAGGATTACTAAAATGATGAGTTAAACTATTTACAGATGGATGATTGTAGACTTCATAGCAACTTCCCTGAATTGACTTGGCCACTTTTTTAACATCGGCAGCAACCTCACCGAGTTCCAAATGATTTTCGTAATCCTTAAATTCATTACTTACTCCGGCGATAGAGATGCTCATCATCGGAAATTTAGTGTGGCTGCCGTGCCGGTCTGAAGCTATGATGTAACCCTGCTGCAGGGTATTGAGATCATAGAAATTAACAATCCCTTCATCAAATAATTCAATAACTCTATCTGCAATAGCAGCAGCCCGGTCGGGGGTAGTAACCACCAAAAAGTCATCTCCCCCTACATGCCCGATTAAATCATTAACATTACCATTTTCCAAAACCGAATTAGTAATAATCTGAGCCAGGAATACCAAGGCTCTATCTCCTTGCTCAAAACCAAACCGATCGTTAAAAGCCTTAAAATTGTCTAAATCAAAATAGAGTATCATCATCTTTCTCTTGCTATTGTTTAATTCCTTTATGATGCGTTCAGTAATACACCGATTGCCTTGTAAACCCGTTAGAGGGTTGGAGTCTTTGGCTTGTTCTACATTTAGTTTAGCCATGGCGCTTAGCAGCGTGGCAACCGAGACAATGCCATAATATCGGTCATCGCGGGTAATGACGAGATAGTCATTTATACCGCTGTCCAGTCGGCGCGATACCATTCGGGAAGCATCTTCTAGAGGGGTTTTCCAGGATATGATCAGCGGGTCAGGGTCCATAAATTCAGAGACTGATCGTTTGATGAATAAGTCATATCCGTATCTGGTACCCAGCATGGCAAACAATCTGTCGCGCATGACCAGACCAACCGGTATCATGTTATCGCATATTACTACACCGTTCATGCTCTTGTTCTCTCTAAACATATCCACCACCTCCCCCACTAATATTTCTGGACCAATATGATTACTATAGGTCACAATGTCACCGATTTTATTCTGGATGGAATAGGGATTATTCTTATACTCTGCATAACAAATCTGAATTTGCTCACGTACCTGCACATTCACCTCCGGCACAATAGAACCCGGACGTGCTAAGAAAAATCCCTGGCCGAAATCACATCCATTATTGCTCAGTACTTCTAATTCCTCTAGGGTTTCAATTCCTTCCGCAATGATATGGGCGTTTATCTTAGAGCAAAAGTCCACAAATGTTTCCATCATGGCTCTCTTGATCGGCATTTTATCAATATTTCTTACCAGGGACATATCCATCTTTACAAATTCCGGGCTCAATTCGGCAATGGCCTGTAGGCTGGAATAACCAGCACCGGCATCGTCAATGGCAATTAAAAATCCCTGGTTACGGTAGTAGCGTAGGGCTTCCCGCAGATTGGCATAATTTTCGATCTCACTTCTTTCGGTCAATTCCAGGACCACTTTGCTAAAATCGATACCATGTTTACGCAATACTTGTTGGATATGCCCCTGATGGTAATTTAACGTGTTTAATACCAGAGGATTAATGTTTAAAAACAGATAATTATTCCCCAGTCCAGCTACTGCATTAGCCACCGCCAGACTGTTGCATAATTCCTCCAGTTCCAATAAACAATTATATCTATCCGCCGCGGAAAATAACTGAGCCGGGTACTCGTAAATCGTGCTCTCCGGACCTCGAGACAGAGCCTCGTACCCCTTAATATCCCCTGTTCTTAGCGAGACAATAGGCTGATAAACAGTTCTAATTTTTTCTTGGCTGATAATATGGCGCATCAGTTGCCAGTCTGAGTGCTCACTGGCGCTAATATAGTTTTTAGCTGCGTAGGTCGCTTCCTTCAGACTCTTATATATCTGTGATTCGATATGGTAACCAGGTATATTGCTAATATCGGTATAGCCTACATGCAATTTAAGAAGCTGATTAAGTTCTATAGAACGTATGGAATTATTTACTGCTTCTTCAAATGTATTTTTCATATTCACATACTCCTGCTGATAACCATTCATATCTTGAGGAGCATCAACGAATATCAGAAAATCGTCTCCCCCCAGACTGCATACGCTGTACTTTTGTCGGAGCCCGCCAAAACTAACAGGTAAATCACGGAGGGTTTTGGCCACCTTCCTGAGCACATGATCGCAAATTTCACGACCATATAAAGCCTCGATGGCTTTAAAGTTTTCTATGTCCAGGTAGATTAAGCCCAGTTTAGATTTGCTAAGGTGATCTTCCAGCAGGGGGAAAATAGTCACCAAGTTAGGTAAATCCGTCACCCTATCATTAGCCAAAACAGTAGGCGTATGTTTAAATTTATAAAGGTTCATTAGTCGATCCATTTGTTTTAATAGTTGCAAGAAGTATTCACCCCCGATATTTTCTACTATTATCGACATAAATATACTTATTAATAGTTTATATTAAGCCAAGCAAGTAAAATGTTAGCAGGGCTTTTGTTTCCAATTCGTAATCAATGGGTAAATAGAATGTAAATCTCAAAAATAAAAAGAATCATCCTTAATAAACGATCCCCGAATCTCTGTATTGGCAGATATTCTTTAACATAAATTGCATTTTTTATTTGCCTTAAATCTGCAACATAAATTACAGTCTTAACAACCACTCGTTCCTGACATCATTCCCCATTGACCTCAATTTCCCAATCCTCTTCTTCTAGGGGACTATTGCTGATTGACTGGAATGATGCCCAGGATCTTTTATCCAGCAGTGGATTTATTGAATTGGCCTCAATTTGCCAGTAGGTCTTTTGGGCAGTAGTAGTGATTACAATATTTTTACGAAATTCCCGGTTCGAATCATTAAAAATCATGCTAAGACTGACGCTAAATGTATTGCCGGTGATACTCCTAATATTATCAGCTTTAATATTCACAATATTATCTAAGTTTTTTAGCAAAGGTTCAATATCTACATCGGAATTTATTAACTTCGCTGCAATGTTGAGCTCATGTTGGTCAACTGCGGTAAAAAATACCGCTATAATCTCAGCTGGGGTCAATTCCTCCAGTTGTTGATCTAACACATTGGCTGCCTTCCAGATCATCATTTGATGAGCCAGGTCAACTTTTTTACTGCCATGGGTTTTAGAATCCTTGAAATGAATGCAAAAATGACCATCGAAATTATTTTCCTTGATTGCCCCCTGCCCATGTGGCATTCCGTTCATCGAAGCCGCTATTCTTTGTCCATTTTTCAATTGGATGATTACTGCCTTACGTTTCCAAGCCCATTTACCTTCATAGATGCTTTTCATAATTGCTGTGTCGTCAGCAGTAAGAGGTTGGACATCGACATGATTATAACCGCCCCTCCTCTGCACCTGAAATTGCATTCCGGTATCAAAATCAATGACGGCAGCAGTGTCATATTTAGGAAATACCTTATTAACCCCATCCCAGCTTATCAATTCACCATAAGGTATGGCCTTATCTAAATCTGATATTTGTCCTTCCGGGTTATCAGTGATTAACTTAAACACCATCATTATTAGAATAATTGCTAAAAAAGTACCGCTTATCAGCCAAATTATCATTTTTCGGGCGCGAATATCTAGCAGCAAAACAAAACCCCCTTTACAGCATTTATATTTGCCAAGGAGGCTTAATTATTCCGTATAGTTTTGAAGTTAACAGATGAGGTCGGAAGAAGAACGATAGACGCTGATTGCGCAGACCCTTCGGGCGCGGACTAACGCTGATTTCTTTCATCAATTCTATAGAAGAGAATTGTGATAAATTTTGCTATTATGATCGGGTAAAAAATGATAAAAGGTCCGCGGTAATCATAAAAGTCCGCGACCGTCCGCGTCTATCGGAACGTTGCCCCTATTTGAGTGCTCAGTCCGTTGCGTATCTCATCCATACTCAGGTTGACCTCCGCTTCGGTGAGGGTTTTGGCAGCGGATTGAAAAGTCATCTTAAAAGCCATGCTCTTACAGCCGAGGGAAACCTGCTCTCCGGCATAGATATCAAATATAACAATGTTTTGCAGTAAATCCCCGCCCTGTTTTCGTATCACTTCCAGGGCCTGAGCCGCTTTGGTTCCCTCCTCGACAATGATTGCCAGGTCTCTTTCCACTGCCGGGTAACGGGTAATCTGCTCCATCATCACCCTCTGCTGGGTCAATTCGAATAATGTTTCCATATCGAGTTCAACTGCACAAGCACGTGGTTTAATATCAAAGTTCTGTCTGACCAGTGGATGAATCTCTCCTATTACCCCCAGAGTTTTACCATTACACATAATAACAGCCGATCTGCCCGGATGATATCCCGGCGCTTCTGTTTGTTCCCAGCTTAACTCAACTATACCTAACTTGAAGAGCAGGTTTTCTATTATCCCTTTTAGGTAATAGAAGTCCATTTCTCTTTCTTGTTTCAGCCAATTGGTTTCCAGTTTACCAGCTACCACTGCCCCTAGTTTTAATATTTCCAGGGGTTGCCCTGCTTCCCGCGGATAAAATACTGAGCCCATTTCAAAGAACGCCAGGCTGCTATTTTTACGCGCCAAATTGCGGCTCACCGTATCCAGGAGCCCCGGTAAAATGAAAGTGCGCATTACGCTCTGTTCCTCCGATAAAGGATTGGCTACCCTGATTACGTCACGCAGTTTACTTTCGGCGGCTAGCTGCAGCATATCAAAATAACGCGGACTAACGAAACTATAGTTTATTATTTCATAGAAGCTGCCGCTCATAATTTCTTTAATCTGATCTTTAAACATCTGGTACTTGGTTAAACCTCCATGCGTAGTATCACCATAGGGCAGTACCGCCGGGATATTTTCATAGCCATGCAGACGGGCAACTTCCTCTATCAAATCCACTTCGATTTCTATATCGGGCCGATAGGAAGGAATCGTCACTAGTAAATTACCGTCCTGGTCCTGCCAGTCAAATTTGAGTCTCTGTATGTAATCTTCTATTTGATCCGAACTTAGTGACGTTCCCAGAAGATAATTTACGCGCTCCGGTCTTAAAATAATCTGACTGAGAAAGGCAGGCTCAGGGAAACAATCAGCTATGCCAGCCACTATCTGACCTTCGCCCAGTTCATGTATCAAGGCCGCAGCTCGGTTAACCGCATAAATAACCCCGTTAATATCCGCTCCCTTCTCAAAGCGCATCGAGGAATCACTTCGCAAAGCCAGTTTACGAGCGGTCTTACGTATGTTGGTTCCTTTGAAGCAGGCGGATTCCAGTAAAACGTTGACGGTCTGTTCACTTATTTCGGTATTCTGTCCTCCCATAATGCCAGCCAAGGCTACAGGCCTGCCATTATCGGTTATAAGCAGCATCTCCGGGTCCAGCACCCGTTCCACATCATCCAGAGTTACAATTTTTTCGCCCAGCTCGGCCGGTCGCACTATGATCCGTTTTGCATCGCTTAATAAATCATAGTCAAAGGCGTGCAGGGGCTGATTACTTTCTAACATAACATAATTGGTTATATCAACAATATTATTGATAGGACGAATCCCCGCGCTTAGCAATCGAGTCTGCATCCAATCCGGTGAAGGCTTAATTTTCACATTCTTGACCAGACGCGCGGTATAGCGGGGACAAAGGTCAGGATCAGCAATTTGCACCGCGATGTGATTTTGAATTTTTTCAGAACTTTCATTTATATCAATTTCAGGTATTCTAATATCGGTTCCGTTTAAGGCCGCAATTTCCCGAGCCAGGTTTATAATTCCCAGGCAATCGCCACGGTTTGGGGTTAGATCCAATTCCAGAATGCTGTCTTCATTATCTTTTTCCACCCCTTCAATGGCAATTCCGGCCATTGTCAGGCGGTGGGCCACTTCTTCCGGTGTCCAATTGAAATCCACATAATCTTTCAACCAATTTATTGAAACTCCCATGCTGTCACCTCCTAAAATTGTTTAAGGAATCGTTTATCATTATCAAAGAATAAGCGCAAGTCATTAATGCCATATTTCAGCATGGCTATTCTCTCAATGCCCATTCCAAAAGCAAAACCGGTTACCTTTTCGGGATCGTAGCCTCCATATTGCAAAACCCGGGGGTTTACCATGCCTGCTCCCAGGATTTCCAACCAGCCCGTATGTGAACAGACCCGGCAGCCCACCCCCTGGCAGTGTACGCAGGAAATGTCCATTTCTGCACTGGGCTCAGTAAATGGGAAGAAGCTGGGACGGTAGCGGACTTTCACCCTCTCCCCAAATATCTTTTGGGCAAATAGCATTAGAGTTCCCTTCAAATTGGCAAAGGTTATCTTTTCATCGATCAGAAGGCCTTCTACCTGATTGAACATGGGGGAGTGAGTGGCATCATCATCTTTCCGGTACACTTTACCGGGGACGATAATTTTTACCGGAATCTGGGGCGCCAATCTCTCCATCGTCCGCACCTGTACCGGTGAGGTATGGGTTCTTAACAGTATTTCTTCGGTTATGTAGAAGGTATCCTGCATGTCCCGGGCAGGATGATCGCGGGGAACATTCAGGGCTTCAAAATTATAATAATCAGTCTCAATTTCTGGGCCCTCGGCTACACTGAAACCCATACCGATAAATATTGCTTTGATTTCATCAGTAACCCGGCTGATGGGATGTTTACCTCCACCCGTAAGCGGCAGTCCCGGCAGGCTGACATCTATCTTTTCGTTCTTTAGTTTTAATTCCAGCTCCATTGCTGCAAGCTCGGCTGTTTTAGCATCGATCATTTTTTCCAGGGTATTTTTGATGTCATTGGCAACCTTGCCTGCCTCTGCTCTTTCCTCGCCCAGCAGATCCTTAAGCCCTCGGAGCAGTCCAGTTATCTCGCCCTTACGCCCTAATATCTTGACCTTGATCTCGCTTAGCGAATCATAATCGCTGACTTCTGCTATTCTTTTTTCGGTAACAGCCTTAATCTCTTTTAACTTATCAATCATCTGTCTGCCTCCCTATTTCCCAGATTGTTTGATTATATCTGCTCTCCTCTGCCGCCATTACAACAGGTCCTGCAGAAAATAAAATAGCCTTCATCCCCAAGGGACGAAAGCACTGTTCCGTGGTACCACCCTAATTTATCGGAAACTAATTCCGAATCTCTTCATGCCCGTAACGGGGGCGCCGGTAGGACCTACTGCTATTTCAGTCCACTGCTCCCAGGTGAATTCTTCTGCCTCTCACTTAGCCACACTTGCAGTCTATGATGTGACCTCCCTGAAAGTTCAATAACAGCTTACTTGTCCTGCTCATAGCATTTGGTTTATTCATCTATTAAGCGTTTATATAATAGGTAATATATAATGCAACCGGATGTTTCAAAAAGATACCATAGGCTTTCGGCTTGATTGTACATAATTGTTCACCCTCCGATTTAGTTCATAGGAACTAAACAATACGCAAACATTCTCCACTATTAAACCTTCTCTGCTCCCACCGGATACTGTCTCCGTGCCTCAGCAATAATTATAGCACATGCGGCGGCCACATTCAAAGAATCAACCCGAGGATTCATTGGTATGTTTATGAAAATCTCGCATCTTTTTTTTAGAGCATCGCTCACTCCTTGGGCTTCGCTGCCGAAAACAATTGCCAAGGGCGTACCATATTCTACCGTGCCGTAATTATTACTGCCTGAGATATCTGTGCTCATAAATCTATAATCAAGATCACCCAGCGCGTCGAGTTGCTCCGTGGATACATCGTTAAAGACTGGTACATTTAAAATTGCTCCCATGGTAGAACGGACAACTTTGGGGCTGAAGGGGTCAACACATCCGCTGGTCATCAAAACTCCTTCCACTCCAAAAGCCCAACAGGTCCGAAGGATGCTGCCCAAATTACCTGGATCTGCAATCCTATCCAATACGATCAATAGTCCCTTGCGGTCCAACATAGCCTCCCATGACCAGGTTGGTTTTTGGACTATGGCCGCGATTCCCTGGGGACTTTCGGTGCTGCACACATGTTTCATCAGGCGGGAGCCAATAGAATAACAATTGGCAAAACTGGCCGCTGCAGAGTACATAGAATCTCCCTCTGTCAAGCTTTCATCCCAAAATACAGCCTGTACAAGGTCCGACCTCTGCAAGGCTTCCTCGACAGCCCTTCTGCCTTCTACCAGAAAAACACCCTCTGCATCCCGGTATTTTCTTTGTTTTAAACTGGAGGCCAGCTTTATGTATTTATTATCTTGAGAACTAATGACCTTCACCCAACCGTCCTCCCGCCAACTCAATCTTATTCTAAACGATTACAAAAAAAGCATGGCGGCAAGCCATACTTTTTAATGTACATCTATTAGCTAATAGAAACTAAACTGACTTTTTCGCAACATCAGCGAGTTCGGTAAATCCCTGCGGATCGCTTATCGCCAGGTCAGCCAGAACCTTGCGGTTGATGTCTACTCCAGCTACCTTTAAACCATGTACCATTCGACTATAAGTAGTCCCATTGTTACGGGCCGCAGCGTTGATACGTGCAATCCATAACTGGCGAAATTCTCTTTTTTTAAGTTTTCTATGGGCATAGGCATAAGCCCCTGATTTCATGACCTGCTGATTGGCTACCCGGTATAATTTGGATTTACTGCCAACGTATCCTTTAGCCAATTTTAGTATTTTTTTATGTCTTCTATGAGTCGTAACCCCACGCTTTATTCTTGGCATAACAAGTCCTCCCTTTATCTATTTGTAAGGAATCAGTTTCGTGATTCTCTTTTGTTCTACTCCGCTTACCAGCCCGGCTTTGCGTAATTTCCTTTTTCTTTTAGGGCTTTTGCCACCCAGCAGATGACTGGCATAAGCTTTAGCTCTCTTTATCAGGCCGCTGCCGGTTTTTTTAAATCTTTTAGCCGCTCCACGGTGAGTTTTCATTTTTGGCATGGATTAACCCTCCTTCGAATCGTTTTCTATTTTGGGAACCAGTATCATAACCATATTTCTTCCTTCAACTTTAGGCTGTTTTTCAACTGCGGAGATATCCGACAATTCCTTGGCTAATTGAATGCAAAGCTTTTCTCCCAATTCTGGATGGGTAATCTGTCTACCCCGAAACATTATCGTAAATTTGAGCTTATCTCCAGCAGCCAAAAATTTTCGGGCGTTTTTAGCTTTAACCTGAAAATCGTGCTCCTCAATATTCGGTCTCATTTTCACTTCTTTTATGGAAATAATTTTCTGTTTCTTACGGGATTCTTTTTCCCTTTTGCTCTGCTCAAACTTAAACTTGCCATAATCCATCATGCGGCACACAGGCGGTTTAGCCGAAGGAGCTACTTCAACCAGATCGACACCTTTTTCTTCAGCCATAGCTAACGCTTCACGGATAGGAACGATACCAAGTTGTTCGCCGTCTTCACTAACTAATCTGACTTCCTTGACTCGGATATCTTCATTGACTCTCCAATCCTTGCTTATAAGAAATTCACCTCCCAATAATATAAAAAAGCGGGTTACAAAAACCCGCTTCTAAATGCAATAACAGATTAATAGCCTGTGTTGATACAATCTTCTACCCAAGCAATATTTACGTCTGTTGTTGATGACCTTACGAACCTTAGTTGTAAGGTGAGAAGCGCGGCTCCT
This sequence comes from Syntrophomonadaceae bacterium, assembly GCA_963665865.2. Taxonomy (GTDB): domain Bacteria; phylum Bacillota; class Syntrophomonadia; order Syntrophomonadales; family Syntrophomonadaceae; genus PHAA01. The sequence goes on from CAXXWF010000001.1 coordinate 2,252,241, forward strand.
GCTTTACAATGTCCATCGAAAATATTATCATACCCTGAATCAAAAAGCAACTGCTATTGCCAACTACCTGATAGCTTTGTCTTCGATTTCGGTTTTTATCATGGCAACAAATTCTTCCATGCCCATAGCCCCCAAATCGCCCTCTTTGCGATGACGAACTGCAATGGTATTCGCTTCTACTTCCTTATCGCCCAATACCAGCAGATATGGTATTTTCTGCAGTTGACCTTCCCTTATCTTATAACCGATTTTCTCACTGCGCTTATCTACTTCCACACGTATCCCTTCCGTTTTTAACTGGGCAATGATTTGTTCAGTATAATCATGTTGTCTCTCAGTGATGGGCAGCACCCGCACTTGAACGGGAGCGAGCCAGGTTGGGAAAGCCCCGGCAAAATGCTCGGTTAATATGCCAATAAATCGTTCAATACTGCCATAAATGACACGATGAATCATGACCGGTCGATGTTTTTCCCCATCTTCCCCAATGTAATTCAGGTCAAATTTCTCAGGCATTTGGAAGTCCAGTTGTACAGTACCACATTGCCAGGTTCTATCCAGAGAATCCTGCAGATGAAAATCTATCTTAGGGCCGTAGAAGGCGCCATCACCTTCGTTAATCTTATAGTCCATGTCCCTTGCCTCCAGGGCTTGCTGAAGTGCGTTTGTAGCCATATCCCAAGTTTCCTGAGAACCCATCGAATTCTCTGGGCGGGTGGAAAGCTCTACATGATAGCTGAAGCCAAACTGTTTGTAGAAGAGGTCTATGAGGTTCATGACCCCGTCTATTTCATCAATTATCTGCTCGGGGAGCATAAATATATGGGCATCGTCCTGAGTAAATGCGCGTACTCTCATAAGTCCATGCAAAACCCCAGACATCTCATGCCGGTGTACAAGTCCCATCTCCCCGACTCTAAGCGGCAGGTCCCGGTAGCTGTGCAGGTTCTGTTTATAAACCAACATTCCTCCGGGGCAATTCATGGGCTTTACAGCATAATCTTCTTCATCTATTTGGGTAAAATACATATTGTCTTGGTAGTGATCCCAATGACCGGAACGATGCCAGAGTTCAGTATTTAGGATTATGGGAGTACGAATCTCCTGATAGCCCGCCTTCTGATGCTCTTCGCGCCAGTACTTCTCAAGTTCGTTTCTTAGCACCATGCCCTTGGGCAGGAAAAAAGGAAATCCTGGTCCTTCGTCTAGTAGGACGAATAGTCCTAGTTCTTTGCCTAATTTACGATGGTCGCGTTTTTTAGCCTCTTCCAGTTTGTTTAAATAGTCATCCAGTAAAGCTTGTTTCGGGAAGGAAGTAGCATAAATGCGCTGTAGCATCTTATTTTTCTCACTGCCCCGCCAGTAGGCTCCAGCCAGGCTCATTAGCTTAACTGCCTTGAGTTTACCCGTCGCCGGAACGTGCGGACCAGCGCAAAGATCCACAAATTCTCCCTGCTGATACAGACTGATTACGGCATCGTCTGGTAAATCCTCTATTAACTCAACTTTATAATCTTCATTTCTGTCCGCAAAGAACTGAATAGCTTCCTCCTTGGGCATTTCCATACGTATTAAAGGATAGTTACTCTTGATAATAGATAGCATTTCTTTTTCTATCGCTATAAAATCCTCGGGAGTAAAAGTATGATCTGTATCGAAATCATAATAAAATCCCTTATCCACGGCAGGACCAATGGCAAATTTTGTATCAGGCCACAACCGCTTAACTGCCTGGGCCATTACATGGGATGAGGAATGGCGATACACCTGGCGGCCTTTCTCATCCTCAAAATCCACAATTTCAAGCTCTCCATCAATATTAATTGTGGCATTTAAATCAGTAACCTTACCATTAAATATGGCCGCAACTGCATTTTTGGCCATTTTGGAACTAATGCTTTCCGCAATCTGCAGAAGACTAACTCCTTCTGGAAATTCCCTTTGGCTGCCATCTTTTAAGCTGATATGTATCATTCTAACGCCTCCCAAAACTAGCCGGAATCTTTATTACTATCTAAACAGAATATCAGATTTTCGATAGCACCGCAAATGAAAAGGCTGAGCTCCATCGCCCAGCCTCAGACCGGTGACAAAAGCGAATCTCTGCGTTATTTCAAAAAGCCCATTCAATCAACGTACTCTATACGGGGACATTCCCTGTCAAGGGTGTGTCCCCATACCTTAGTCGTCTCAATCATGGGCTTTTCTCATGCCTTGATCTTCACTTCTGTCATCGGTCTGCGTGTAGATTATTTCTCCAGCCTATTCATTGTTCCAACTTATTGGTTCTGCCCTCTTGGTTCTGATGTTTATAACAGTGCTCGCAACCTTGGCATTCCCTTATTCTCTTGTCAAACACGGTTTTTATCATCTTCACTGATTCACTCCTCGGCTCCTGTCCGGTATTGTGCAAAATAATTCGCCGAGGTGCAATTGTTATCAATATACTTACCAGCATATCATCGAGGGTAATCTCGCCCCGGGCAATGTCATCAAGATAATAGTTGACATGGTTTTGTTCTAGTCTGATTCCATTTCCATCCCAGAGGGAAAAACGACCGTGGTTGTCCATCATAATATTCACTTCCAGAACAGTGGGAGGTTGAGTATCAACAAAATATCTCAATAGTTTAACAAACTCGTTGTACTCTTTTTCATTTTTCAATTCCTCATAGGCCAGGTCTACAGCGAATTTGATTTCAACTAAATAGTCTTTCATGCAGAAATTAATAAAACCCTCTATAACCAAGTATTCATGATAATATATATAATCCAAAATTTTGTGGGCGATTTTATTTTTGCGGCCATAATTCATTAACAAATTGAGGCTTTCATTAGAATTACATCGTTTTAAGAATTCAATGGCTTTGTCCATTATGGTTGTTTGGTCACCAGGCGATATATGCCTTCCCTTTTTATTGACCTCTTTCCAGGCCAGCTTATCTTCCCAATCCCTGACGATGTGTTCGGCCAGAAATTCTGAGATTTGGTGTTTAAATATATAGACAATATCTTCATCTTTAAGATGGGCAGCCGTAGTGTTGCCATCCAACACTAAATCGAAAAGAATATTTTTATTTTGGTCGAACATCTGCCTCTGAATCGATAAAAAGTAGCCGTGTTGTTTTAACCATGAAAACTTGTGAGGTAATTCATCCAATAAAAACCCACAATCTGCGGCCGTTGTAATTTGCAGTTTGTATATCATTCTCGGCCTCCTAAATCGATACTTTCATTATTATATGTGAGGCCATTTTTCATTATTCAGGGATAGCCATCCAAAATTTGTGACCTTAGTTACTTATTTCTTAGCTTATTTAAGAAAAATAGGAATATCGGGGCTTTAAGAACGCGGGATTAATTTTAAGTAAATTCTTAGGTATACCTCAGCTTCTTTTCAGAAATGATATGTATACTAAAGTGGCAATCATGAAATGAAAGCAGGTGGGATTATGTTTGTTGGACTTAGTAAAAAGGATGTTTATTGGGCTTTTATAAATGCTTTTGGAATGACTTTAGTTATTTACATATTATACATGGGGATATCTCTATTAAAATATTATTAGAGGGACGCGGGGACAGGATCGAACCCACAGAAATATGCTCCATATGCAAATAGCTAAACCACTTCAGTACATGAAGCTCCGATTGCATATCCAGGGCTGAGGTAGCTTCATCTATGACCAAGATAGGTGCATCTTTCAATAAAGACCGGGCGATAGCTAATCTTTGCGCCTGCCCTTCCCATAGTCCGAGTCTTTTTTCTCCCATAACTGTATCGAAGCCTTGGGACAGATTTTATATCCTACACTTCGCGCAAAAGAAGGAAGAATACCCCAGATAACAATACAATAACTAGATTTAAGTAAGCACTCATAGACATAATTTTGGACAAGCCTGTCCCCAAGCCATTTTGGGAGGGCACTAGAGAAAAATACCGGGGCCTTCAAGCCCCGGTATTACTGGTTTCATATGGTGGGTCGTACAAGATTCGAACTTGTGACTTCTTCCGCGTCAGGGAAGCACTCTTCCGCTGAGTTAACGACCCATGATTAGTCTTATCGCAACGATATTCTCAGCCTGTGTAGTTATTATATATTGCGCCGAGAAAATAGTAAAGTGGGGAAACCCGTCTAATAGCTTTCCTGGGTTCATAGTGCCTGCAATAATTTGGGTTGGGAAATGGTCTGAAATATATAGTCACGTGCACTCTGCCCCTGCCGCATTTTATTATAGTACATGTTCTTATCTGCTTTTTTTAATAGTTCATTCATATTTTCACAACCCTGCATATCTATTGCATAACCCAATGATATAAATAAAGGGAGTTCCGGATGAGCAGCATTATACTCCAGAATACAAGTTTCGATTCTTTTAAACAAAGCCTCAATTGATGATTCGTTAATATCATTAAGCAACACTACAAATTCATCGCCTCCAATTCGCGCCACAACATCGGAATTTCGAAACGATTTTCGCAGTACATCAGCAGCTGATTTAAGAATTTTATCACCATACTTGTGCCCCAAGGTGTCGTTAATGATCTTGAGTCCGTCGAGATCACACATAATTATTGCGGCTGAATTATATCGGCCTTTAGACATCCTTTCCATTTCCTCTTCAAAGTAATTACGATTATACAGATTGGTAAGCGAATCATGCAGGCCTATATATTTTAGTTTTTCTTCTGCTTGCTTGCGTTCTATTGCTCCTGCAAGAACATTAGCAATTGTCTCCATAAAATGGATATCATCCCTGGTGAAATTACGCTGGTTGGTTGAGTATATGTCCAGGAAGCCATATCGGCGCTCATTCCCATGTATTATTGTCGATACAGCACCCACTACTCCCTTATCGAATAATAAGCCAGGCACCTTTAGTCTTGCTTCAGATTGAAAATCTTCAATAATTAAAGTTTCATTATAATTACGGGATTGCTTGGTGGTTTCATCATCCCTCCATACAGGCATTTTAGTATCAGGTTTTCGATCCTCATTGCTCGCCCCAGCTTGTATCCGAAAAACTTCCTCATCAAGAGTACAGGCCAAAATCAAACAGTATTCAGCCCCAATAGTTTTAGAAACGACCCTAACAGCCTCATCCATTAACATATCTATGTCACTAATGACCAGTGCTTTTTGGCTTATTAGAGCTACTTCGGACTGTTCATAGGCACGGGCTTTAAGCTGATCTGTACGCTCATCAACCCGCTGTTCTAATTCCATGGTTAAGGCTAATAGTCCAGTATGGGTGAGTTCAAGTTCTTCTTCAAGATTTTTAATTTTTTCATTGCATTCTTCTAGTTGCTTTAGCAAATCATCATTAGTCTTTGATCTATCTATCAAAACCATCTGCTCCTAACTACAACTACGGTAGCATCATCATCTTCCCTATTAAGCTTGTTTAATAATTTTTTGGCAATAAGCCTGGCTGAATTATCTTTTAAATCCGGGAAATCATTCAACTTCCAGCGACTCTTAAGACCATCGGAGTGCATAACCATAATATTACCCTGATTCCATGAGTTCTCTACAACGAGCGGCTTGGGGGCATTAAGCCCAATAACCCCACGGCGCACTATTAGGTTTATTTGTTCCTGGCTTGCAAATACTCTGGTTTCAATATTACCAATACTAGCAAAATTAAACTTCTCAGATTCCCATTGGAATTGGGCAACTGCCATTACCAATCCCCTGGTTCCCCTGCAAACTCTTCCCACTCCATTAAACATCTCGGCGAGAGGCTGGTCAAAATGCTGTTCAATATACTGCCGCGCAGTATGTGAAGCCTCATGGGCTAAAGGTCCATGACCCAGACCATCAAGGACGGCAACCAGTAGATTATCACTCCAAGTTTTAATGACATAATCATCACCGTTCACTTCCATCCTGGGGTGAGCACGGGTTGCTACCCCCACATCAAATGGACATTCATGCACACTTTTAGGGTAGTTTTTCAGCCACTTCCTACACATTATCCTGGTTCCAGTATTTAATTCCTGTCCTGAATCAATATTAAATTCGTCCATTATGCGTATGATAGAACCTAGCCCATAACCTAGACTCCCCACTGTCGAGAAACCATCCGTAAAAGCCTGTTCAACATCGGTTATTCCAGGCCCATCGTCCAAAGACTCTATTTCTAAACCTATTTTTTCTCCATTAGATATTGAAGTAAATATTAGAGTTCCCTTAGTAGCATGCTTGATTAAATTAGACGAGAGTTCACTTACAACCAGGACAATTTCTTCACTCTGCTCCTGTGTAAATCCAAGCCTTAATGCCATTTCCCGAACTAATATTCTTCCCGCACTTATATCACTGCTATGAGAAACATCCAAAACATTTCGCTCTGGTTTCACCTTAACATCTCCTTAAATATTTACAAATGGAGATAGTTGTTCCCTCTTCACTTGAATTAATGATCATACTATCCATTAACCTCTTGGTGCCAGGCAATCCCATACCCAAAGATCTTCCAGTTGAAAATCCGGCCTGCATAGCCTGTTCAAGGTCAGGAATACCCGGTCCATGGTCTTCAAAGATCAATTCAATGCCTTTATTTCCGTTGAGTTCGCAGGCCCTCCAGGACACAGTTCCTGAACCAGCATAGACCAGAATGTTTCTGGTGAGTTCAGATGCTGCAGTTACAATCCGAGTAGTGTCAGTTACGGTAAATCCCAGTTCGCTGGCCACGTTCCGAATTACTTTCCGAACAGCTATCATTTCACCCTCTGAATCTATTGTTAACCTGTTTTCGTTTTCTTGTACCATTATTTCGCCCCTCCTGGGCCAAAGTCAGCAATTATATCCAGGGCACTTTCAACATTTAAGGCAGTGGCAATATTACCCATATCTAATCCCAACTGTACCGCAGTAATAGCCACACTGGGTCGTATTCCTGCAATAACTGTGCTTCCTCCCATTACTGAAACCATTTGAGTCGTTTCAGTGATAGTACGTGCAAAGAATGAGTCCAGGGTTTCGACCATGGAAAGGTCTAGAATTAGTCCTTTGGGTCCATGCTGTTCCATAGCCTCTAGCACCTGATCTTGCAAGTCCATAATAGTTTCATCGTCAGGATCAGAAGGTACTGTAACCAAAAGAATATTATAAATCTTAATAACTGAAACGTTTTTGGCTATCAATTAGTCCTCCCCCTAACAATCTTTATTGTTTGTTACTTGCAGCCCCAATTCTTGCAGAGCTACTTGCAGCCCTGCCGCTAAAGAAGGCCGGGTAACAACTCCTTTAAGATCAATACCTAAGTGAACCAAGGTCTGTGCAATAGCAGGACGGACCCCGGTCAATATGACCTGTCCCCCCAATAGCCTAACTGCACTTATAGTCTCTATAATATGCTGCGCTGTTCTAGTATCGATAGCCGGCACCCCGGTGATATCCACCAGCGCTAGAGGAGAATTTGTTTCCACAATCTTTTCCAATAACTGCTCTGTAAACTGTTCAGCACGCTGGCTATCAAGTGTTCCTATTAGGGGTGCTGCCACCACTCCTTTCCACACTTGAACGATGGGTGTAGATATTTCCATTATTTCTTGGGCCTGGCGGGTAATAATCTCCTTATTTCTTTTGCGTTGGCTTATATCTTGAATAACACTATGTACTAATTTTTTGCTTCCATACTCTATCACTGTTGAAGTTACCTCGGCGGGAAATGTCTTGCCCGACTTGGTTAAAATCAATATGTCATTTATATAAGCTGATCCTTTTTCGTATAATTCAGCCAAAAAATCCCTGATTCTTTCATGTTCCTCTTTACAGAAAATTCTGACCAACTTTGTATTCGCCAGCTCCTCATTTGAATACCCCAGAAGAGATTTGGCTTTCAGATTAAACTCTATTAAATTACCTTCAAATTCTCCCAAAACTATGGCATCACTGGAATGATCCATTAAAGCACGGTATTTCCTTTCCGACTCCAGGTGCATTTGCTCAGATAGTATACGATCACTTACATCGCGCAGTATAGACTGTATGCCAACTGGCTCTCCATTTCTTAGTATAAGGTGGCTATTTAATTCCAGGGGAACCAAATGCCCATCCTTGGCCTTAACCTCAATTTGATATACAGGTATTGACTCTCGTCTCATAAATCTCCGCTTAATGATTCTAGCATTGATCAAAGATTCAGGGGTTAATAACTCTTTAATATTCATGCGCAAAAATTCTTCCAGGGAATATCCTATAATATTTTCAGTTACTTGGTTAGCCCAAGTAAAATTGCCTTTCATATCTTGACCCCAAATGCCATCACTAGCGTTTTCAAAGAGTCCTCTGAATCTTTCTTCACTTTCCTTTAAGGAAAGGAATTGCAGCTTAAGTTCCTCCAGTTCTCTTTGCAACGCCTCTTTTGTTCTATCTTTGTTCATTAATCATCCCCCGTTTCAATTAAATACCGCTTATTCTTGGGCCCAAAATGCATACGATTCTCCATGTTTTGCAGAATTCATTTGTGTTTCCACAATTAATTTATTATATCGACATTTTTTTATAATCATACAATTTGAAACTGTTATTCACTGCAGAATAGACATGTTTCCCAAGTCTAGCAAATATAAATGTAATACAGGTCGCCCATTCTATACTCCGCCTACAACTATTAGGAGGTATATTTTGATATTATTATTTAAAAAAAGGACCCTGGGATTTGTTTTCACTGGTATTTTTCTGCTCGGGCTTGGAACGTTTAACGTGGCCTTGCACCCTAATATGAACAAATGGAAACAAGAAAAACTAGTCATTACGCTAGTTAAAACATCACAGAAGGCTGTGGTCTTAACCTTTGATGATGGTCCCGATCCAGAAAGAACCCCAGCCGTATTGGAGGTTTTACGAAAACATAACGTCCATGCCACCTTTTTTGTGGTTGGCAACCGGGCTGAAAAATATCCCGAGCTGCTCCAGCAAATCGCGGCCCAGGGCCATGAAATTGCCAATCATAGCTATAGTCACAGTTATGCTAGTTTTAAGAGTAATAAAACCGATGTTTTCCAAGAGGAAATTGACAAAACCGATTCTCTAATCCAGAAGCTCACTTCCCAGACTTCGGTCCTTTTTCGCCCTCCCGGGGGATACCTATCTGATAATCTGGTTGAATTCACTAAACAAAAAGGGTTAACTATTGCCTATTGGACCTGGCAGCAGGACAGCAAGGATTGGAAGGTTGGCAACAGCGGCACTTCCATTGCCAACCACATCATCAAAAATATTCAGCCTGGACAGATAATTCTGCTGCACGATGGAGCTAACAACGGTTTACAGACAGCCCAGGCAGTTGATATTTTATTAACCAGATTGATCAGTGAGGGGTATCGTTTCGTGACTATGAGTGAATTAATTAAATTGGGTGATAAGGAATAAAGCTCATTTTTAGGAAATAAAAATAGATAAATGACAAAGGGAGGTGTAAATAGATAATGCCTAGAATATTTGGCTTTTATGAGGTCAGAGCCAGAACCAAGATAGCCCTTATTGCCACACTAGTAATTATCCTGCTAGCCAGTAGTGTTGTGTATGTTCAGGCTTATCACAAATTAAACCCAGTTTATGAAGTAAAAACAGATAAAAAAGTAGTAGCCCTTACCTTCGATATTAGCTGGGGCAACAATACTCCCCTGCCGGTAATAGACATTCTTAAGAACAATGGAGTGAAATCGACTTTCTTTCTATCTGGTCCATGGGTAAAACAATACCCTGATATCCCCAAACGTATTAAGGAAGACGGCCATGAGATAGGCAGTCATGGTTACCGTCACATTAATTTAAGCAACCTGAGTAAAGCTGAGATAAAAGACGAAATGTTGAAAGCACAGACTAACATTAAAGAAGTGACTGGAGTTGATGTCAACTTAATTCGAACTCCCAATGGAGATTATAATGATCAGGTTATCGAAGCCGCCCATGAATGTAACTATGAAGTGATTCAGTGGTCGACCGATTCTTTGGATTGGATGAATCCGGGGGTAAACAATATTATCGAACGAGTGAGTAAGAAAGTTCATCCGGGAGATATAATTCTCATGCATGCCAGCGATACGTGTAAACAAACTACTGAGGCTTTGCCCGTTATTATTAAGAATCTTAAAGATCAGGGTTATGAATTTGTAACCGTCTCAGAATTGTTAAAAATGAACCAGCAATAGGCAAAAAAATATGGAGCCATTTAAGTTGTAATAACTTTAAATGGCTCCTCGTTATTGTTGGTCAGTGCTGTCGTCATCAATGTGTTCCAGCCCAATGTCCCTCAGAATTTCATCGATTAAGTTTTTATCCACCCTTATTCCCCCTCTCGTCCAATTTTTCTATTTTAACCCTAAAGCTATTCTACGCTCCTTGTGTTTCATTTAGAACAACATAATGATAAAAATTATGTTTTTATATTATGATTTGGTTAACATTTAGATAAAACTTCTTTCGTTATTTATACCTTAATATATCGGCTATCGCTTTTGATAATTAAGCCCTGTTTGAGCAGACGGGTCAAATGCTTTACAATCATCATCTTATGCCAGAATACTGTGTATTGTGTTTTTTGTTCCCACTCATTGATTATCCCCTGATTGGTAATGTCATCGATTGTGCGCGGCTCCGCCAGATAGTTTAAGATCTTCGCCTCCCTTTGCAGAGCGATGTCCATATATGCTCTCATCAACTCCTCCACCTTCGAATCGATAACTCTTCTATGGGAGCTGACCAAAATGCGTGGTTTTAAGGCTATTAATTTATTTATGGACATAAATACGTCATCCAGATCACAGAATTCCCCTCCATACCAGGGCCCTCGGGCTGTGACGTCTAGGTCACCGGCAAAGAGAATACTCTCCTGAGGAAAATAGAACGAATAATGGCCCGGAGAATGACCCGGTGTGTGTACAGCAGTGAACGAGGTTTCTCCTGTATCAAAGACGTCGCCGTCTTTAAATACCCCATCTATTTCAAGCGCCCTAAAACCTGGCTTTGCAGGTACATCATCCGGCAGATTCGTTTCTCTTTCCCACCTATGTTCTCGAGGACTGCCCATCAATTCCTCCCAGCGATGCAACCCCATAGACAAGGAATACTTATATTCGTCTGCAAACGCCCATAATTCTTCCTCGCCTACCATTTTGCGGGCTTTAGGGAAAAAACTGACTCCATTAATATGATCAAAGTGGTGATGGGTTAACAAGAGCATGTTAATCTCATCCAACGGAATCTGCGCATAAGCTCTGCCACCTGCCCCAGCATCAATCATTATCTTGACCTCATCGTCGATATATAGTGAGTTGCTATATGGAAACATAGCTTTTGCTTCGGGCCTCACCAGTTTTATTTGTTTGGTCAGTTCGATAATCACTGGACCGCCTCCTCAGAATTCGCTTGATAGGTTTCCCAATAAAAAAGTCCGGGAATAAGCCCGGACTTTTTCTTTAAATTAATCCAACTTATCGATCATTTCCAGTATCATATCAAAAAAATAATTCATATCTTCGGTGTCGTTTACTCCAGCCTTGAAACCAATTTCGGGAAACCTCCCCGGTCCATTTATCTTGACGTTAACCAAATACATGGTCTGGTCGCTTTCTTCTTCCGCATTGTCTAAGTCTATCTCATCCCACTCACCTTCAGCAATTTCATCTGAAATTTTTGGAGCTCCCGTTCCAAGGGATTCATCGCTGTTTTCTATAATCTGAGATACAATCCACATAACATCAGTTAGGCTCATGCCCAGTTCTTCGCTCAGATGTAGGATTTCATTAGCTACCGGTGTTATTTTTAACAAGTCGGAAAGATTAACCGGATCCCCTTTACCCCATCTATTCTTCATAACATCACCTCCGAATCTATTGGCTGCAATAATTAGAATTATGGTCTAATGGCTATTAGTGCCCTAATCTAATCTGCAGCGTTAAAACCCATAATTAATTGTACTCTCACTAATTAGATTATATGTGAACCGGACCTGAAAAAACAATTCATTTTAATTGCATCAGGTACTTGAGTTGTTATAATAATGCAATCTTTCTACCACAAATACTTGAAATCTTAGCTGCAGATTATAAACTATAACATGAAAATGGATTCATTGCAAATCTTATGGTGGAGACTAGCAGTTAGTAATATTTGACTTATTTTTCTCTAAGCCTATACTTTAGTAGGTGTAATATTTATCATAATGCCAGAGGTTTATTATGTTTATAAATGCTTCTAAGGAACTGAAGGGTTCTATTTTTATTCTGTTCTCGGCCTTCATGTATGCCACCCTGCCAATTCTGGTAAAGCTTGCCTATGCAGCGGGGCTAGGACCGGGCAGCACATTGTTGCTGCGCTATATATTTTCATTTATTTTATTGGCACTGTTCATCAAGGTTGTCAAACATGACCATATTCTGTCTCTTTCCCCGCCGGTGATTGCTCAGGGAATATTTTTGACAGCTTCAGGATTGTTTTACTTTTTTGCCCTGAATACTCTATCCGCGGGTTTAACTACGGTAATATTTTTTACCCATCCGGTTCTGGTGGCTATCTTAAGTATAGTGATTTTCAAAGAAAGATTAGTGCCTCGGATTTTTATTGGTCTAGCGTTTGCTTTAGGCGGTGTTGCCCTCATTTCTGGGCTGGTTGGACATTCCCCAGGTCTCTCTTCAGAAGGTGTTTTTTTCGCTCTCCTGGCCTGTATCTGTTATAGTTTCTACAGTCTGCTGGGCCAAAAAACTGTTGCCCGCAGCAATCCTTTATCCATCACGGCAACACTCTCATTAATGGCGATTATTATCATCGTCCCTGTCTATCATAGCAGTTTAGGCTTCTTATTCGTATTGACCCCCTCCCAGCTGTTGATAACTCTAATTATGGCTGTTTTCAATACTCTTTTAGCAGTACTCTTTTTCTTGAAAGGAGTGCAGAATATAGGGGCTGCCCGTGCGACCTTAATCAGCACCGCCGAGCCCGTTTTTTGCGTAATGATGGCTTTCCTAATTCTGGGAGAGACTCTCACCGGGGTCGAAATGATAGGCTCGGTCATGGTCTTTGCCAGCATGATGCTGGCGGTATTTTCCCGCAGTGAAAAACGGGACGGGGGGACGGGTCCCTTGTCCCACTCCAACGGCTGAAGTAAGTGGGACAAGGGACCCGTCCCCCTGTCCCGCCTTAATGGGTTCCTGCTGGCTGTGGTGCGGTCAGTAATTGATATATCTCTCGTTCGACCTGACGGATGTTTTCACTATTAAGGTTTCTTTCTTTATGAGGTATTGTGTTGCTGATAACGCCTTTGACCGATCCTGGTCGTTCATTAAGCACATATATTTCTTCTCCCAGCAGCAGGGCCTCATCTATATCATGAGTAACAAAAAATACGCTTCTATGATCCATCAGCCATAAATCCACAAAGGCATGCATAAGGGCAGTTTTTAACTGCATATCCAGCCCTTTGAAAGGTTCATCCATCAATAGAATATCAGCAGGATAGGCAAAAGCGCGGGCAATGGCCACCCTCTGCTTCATCCCTCCACTTAATTTATCAGGATAATAATTCTTAAAATCTCTAAGGCCTACCATATCAACATAGCGTTTAACGATTTCTAACCTTTGAATCTTGGAAAACTTGTCTTTTAGAACAAAGTCGATGTTTTCATCCACAGTTTTCCAACGCAGGAGGCGTGTCTCCTGGAATAAATAGCTTATGCTCTTGCCTGCGAAGCCTGACATTTCTCCCTGATCGGGAGGAAAAACTCCTGATATAATATTTAAGAGGGTAGTCTTGCCGCAACCCGATGGCCCCAATATGCAGATGAGCTTATGTTCCTCCAGTTTCATATTCAAATCTTTTAGAACATATAAATCACCAAATTTTTTATGGATATTACTCAAAATAAAACTCATTTGCTTTAGCCCCACGTTCTAAATTTGGTTTCTAAAGAATTAAGCAAGGACTCAAAGATGAAGCTGATAAGAATTATTACCACTGTCCAAGCGAAAACCTGAGCGGTTTCCAAATCAATCTTGGCTATAATCAGATTAGTTCCGATAGAAAAACGAGGTTGACTTAAGATTTCAGCAGCAATAATAACCTTCCAGGTAATCCCCATCGCATTTGAAGCTCCCGCCAGTAAGTATGGCAAAATCGACGGAATATAGAGTTCCGCCACAATCCGTCTGGTCCTGACTCTATACATGTGGGCCATTTCCAGCAGCTGCTGATCCACATTCTTTATCCCAGCTAGAACATTACTATAAATAATGGGAAATATCATTAGAAAGGTTACAAATATTGGCACTGTATCGGTTTGGAACCATATTATGGCCAGAATTATTACTGACATAACGGGTATGGTTCGAATTACGGTCACCCATGGCTGGAGCAGCCAGTAGACTGGCGAACTGAAACCGGCTATAAAACCTAACACGACGCCCAGCGCGCAGGAAATGAAGAAACCCAATAATCCCCTACCTATGGTCAGACCAACCGAAGGCCAGAAATTTTTCGCCTGGATTACCGCCCACATCTTGACCAGTGTAACCTCAGGAGAAGGCATAATCAGCTCCTGATGCCAATATAGAGCAAGCAGCTTCCATACCAGCAGAAGTGCCAGCATGGAAGCTACTGAGTACAAGCTATTTTTGGTAGTAGAATTTAGCATCGGGCAGTTTGCCTCCTATAGAATCAGGAGAAAAGTCCAGAAGTACCTGCAGGTATTTCTCTACCGATGGTTTAGCGTCTAGGGCGCTCATATAACGCAGGTTGCATCTGGGGATCGCTGCGGCAGCTACGTCGGCAGGTATGCCGATGTCCTGCTTCTTAACCAATTCCCCCGCCTCAGCCGGATTTTTATTGACCCAGTCCATTGAATTAGCGTACTCCTGCAGGAATTTGGCCATGATTTCGGGATTTTTAGCGGCAAAATCAGCCTTGATCACTAGGCAGGTCTGGGCGAATGGAACATCCGCACCATTAATGCGCGTCCATTCTGTTTGGAAATCCAATGCCAATTTCATGTCCTTATTTTGGCCTAATACGGTTGAGACCCAGGGTTCAGGCAGAACCGTTATTTTGCTCTTGCCGGCAATAGCCAGTTGGGCCTGTTCAACCGGGCTGGCAATGTATTTAATAGTCACATCCTTATCCGGATTGATACCGTTCTTATTGAGCAAATATCTGAAGACCACATCGGCGGCTGACCCTTGGGATGAATTATCAATTTGCTGGCCCTTGAGGTCAGCCCAGCTATTGACAGCAACTCCATTGGTAAGCACATACATTACTCCCCAGGTATTCATAGCTGCCAGTTGATAAGCGACACCTTTATTATATAATTTAGCTGCCATATTGGTAGGAATAGTCGCTATCTCTATTTCTCCGGTTAAGAGTTTAGCACTGAGTGTATCGGGGGTCTGTTCAATTACGTATTCAGCCTTGACATTCTCACCCATAGATGGCTGAGAATCCATCATCTTTATCATTCCAACCGCGGTAGGCCCTCTCAAGACCGCTACCTTAAAGTTGACAGCTTCGGGGGCTGCTTTCTCAGCATCCTTCTTGACCGATGAACAACCGGCAACTGATAGTATAAACATAGTCAAAATAATCCACACAACCAGATTTTTCTTCATTTCACTGCTCCTTTCCCATACCAAGAATTATTTTCCTGCTTAATATTCTGTATCATCTCCACTTTTCCCTTTAATAAATACTAGGCACCTAGTGTTTATTTTTGCATAATTAGCATCTTAGCATTCCTTTGGTTTTTGGGTTTTTTCATTTATAATAATAAACTATAACCCAGCTAGTACACTGTCAACCGAGTGTACTTAGCAATAACAAATGACTTGAAGTGAGTGATATATATGGAAATGATTATCCAGCCTTTAAAATCGCTGCATAAAACCATAACTGTACCGGGAGACAAATCAATTTCCCATCGCAGTGTTATGATCGGAGCCATTGCTGCTGGAACTACCGAGATTGAAAACTTCTTACCGGGACAAGACTGTCTTAGTACCGTAAGATGTGTGCGGCAGCTGGGGATTGAGGTTGAAGAACTTAGCCCCACCCATTTGCAGGTATTTGGCAAAGGTTCGGCCGGACTATGCGAACCTGAAGACTATCTGGATGTGGGCAATTCCGGTACTACTATCCGCTTAATTTCTGGAATACTGGCCGGACAGGATTTTTTGTCCGTCTTAACCGGGGATGCTTCAATACGGCGACGGCCCATGGCCCGAGTGGCAGAACCCTTACGCAAACTGGGAGCCCAGGTCTGGGGTCGGAGCGAAGGCCGTTATGCTCCTCTGGCCATAAAAGGAGGGCACCTTAAAGGGATTGATTATCATACGCCAGTAGCCAGTGCCCAAATAAAGTCGGCCTTGCTATTAGCCGGATTATTTGCCGACGGAGAAACTATAGTAACTGAGCCTGCTTTATCACGTGACCACACCGAAAAAATGCTCAGGGCTTTTGGGGCTGATATTCAGACTGATGGATTAACAACCATGGTTAAAGCTTGTTCATTAAATGCCCAAAAGGTTATCGTCCCGAGTGACATCTCGTCTGCCGCATTTTTGCTGGTAGCGGGAGCAATTATTCCCGGCTCCAGAATAACGGTGAATCGGGTAGGTTTAAATCCAACCCGTACTGGAATTCTGGATGTGCTAGCCGAGATGGGTGCCGGGATCAGCATATCTAACCAGTTCGAGAGTTCGGGCGAGTTAATGGGAGATATAACCGTCGAGGGGCACGGCTTAAAAGGTATAGAATTTGGTGGTGACATCATACCCCGTCTGATAGATGAAATCCCGGTGCTGGCAGTAGCCGCTGCCGCAGCAGAAGGTCAGACTATTATAAGGGATGCATCCGAGTTAAAGGTGAAAGAGAGCAATCGCTTAAGTTCGGTTGCCACCGAACTTACACGCTTTGGAGTTAATATTCAGGAAACCGAGGACGGTTTAATCATTAATGGCGGAGGCAACCTAACTGGAGCAGTCTGTGAATCATATCATGACCACCGTATAGCCATGGCTTGTGCTTTAATGGGTTTGATAGCTAAGGGCCAGACGATCGTACATGACGCGGAATGCATTGATATATCTTTCCCCGGCTTTCAGGATCTCTTGGTACAATGTCAATCCTAATTAAATATGTTCTAGTCAGCTGATCGACGGAAGAAGATAATCGGTTTTATGTCATCCTGAGCGTCAGCGAAGGATCTTTCCCCTCAGCGTGAGGAAGATTCTTCACTTCGTTCAGAATGACAATTCTTCTGGTTCCCCAGTATGCGTTTACTATGGAATTTAACTAAGCTAGGTAATCTTATTTTAAAGGAGTGTAGGTTTTTGAAGGTTGAACTCGGTAGCAGGAGTTATGATATTTGTATTGGGGAAAACTGGCTGCCGCAATTAGGTGAAATGATGGGTTTTGTCCCCAAAACATCGCGGATGATAATGATCACCGACGAAAATGTCAATAAATTATATGGTAACAGAGCTTTGGATATCCTTCGTAAATCCGGGTTTAAAGTTAATGCGGCCGTAATACCGGGAGGGGAAGGATGCAAAAACCTGACCACGGCAGCCTCCCTGTATGAACAGATGGTAGCTTTAGGTCTGGACCGGAAATCCACGGTAGTGGCACTGGGGGGCGGCATTGTTGGTGATGTGGCTGGATTTGTGGCGGCTACCTATATGCGTGGTATAGCTTGCATCCAGATTCCTACCACACTTCTGGCCCAGGTTGACAGCAGTGTAGGTGGTAAAACCGGAGTAAATCTTCCTCAGGGAAAAAACCTGGTAGGTGCCTTTCATCAGCCGGGTCTGGTGTTTGTTGATGTAGCCTTTATCGAAACTCTCCCGGAAAGAGAATACTTAACCGGTCTTGCCGAAACAATAAAATACGGGATTATCTGGGATCGGGACTTTTTTGAATATCTGGAAAACCATTTGGAACGAATTAAGGCTCGGGACAGCGAATGTTTAAAGCACATTATCCTCCGCTGCTGCGCCATCAAGGCTGATATTGTAGCTCAAGATGAAACCGAAAACAGCTTGCGCGCATTGTTGAATCTTGGCCATACCTTTGGTCATGCCTTTGAATCCCTGACCAACTATCACTTCACCCACGGAGAAGCGGTGGCTATAGGAACAATTTGTGCAGCACGATTAGCCAACCGATTGAACCTGCTCGCCGGGCAGGATTTGGATAGAATAGAAAATATACTTATAGAATACGGATTGCCTATTGATTTCGGAAATTTGAACAGCCCAGAGATTATTGCTCAGATGCACAAAGATAAGAAAAATGTCGGAGGCAGAATGCCGATAGTCTTGCCCACCTCCATTGGTAATAGCCAGATATTTAATGATGTGAGTGAGATGGATGTTGCAGCAGTTCTAGATTCCTTCTCTTCCAGCCCAAAATAATTTGCACGGTTCTTATCTCTATGTTATACTTCATAGTAATTTCATCAGACTTAAAAACGATGAAGGAGCAAAGTAAGTTAACCCCAACTTTTCAGGGAGAAGGCGTCACCGACTGTAAGCGCCTTTAAAGTATGATTAACTGAAGTTCTCTCTGGAGTTGCAGACTGAATTCCCTAAGGGGATGCGTAGGCTGAGCCGTAGACTTCCAACGTTAATGGGAAGAGGGTATCGGAACACAGTTCCCGCACCTTTATGAAAGAGCGGATTTGTATTTAATACAGGTCAACTTGGGTGGTAACGCGGTAAGCGAAAGCTTTTCGTCCCTTGGGATGAAAGGCTTTTTTGTTTTTAGCGAGGAGAACGTTTCCGTACTTATTAATGAGTGGGTCCTTAATACGGATCAATCAGGGTGGTACCACGGAAGCCCATAGCTTTCGTCCCTATGCGGATGACAGCTATGGGCTTTTATTATTTTATTAAGGGAGGAATTCATAATGGTAGTAGTTATGGACATGAACTCAACGGTGGAACAGATTGAAATAGTAAACACAAGGCTTGACCAGTTAGGATTTCAAACCCAGCTTATTCGGGGGGTTAAACGAATTGTTATAGGTGCCGTCGGTGACCGCTTGGTAAATGACATGCGGGAACTGCAGCAAATGCCGGGAGTGGAAAAGATTGTTCCCATCATGAAGCCTTATAAACTGGTCAGCCGGGAGGCTAAGAGCGAAAATACCATCATTGAAGTACGCGGGATAAAGATTGGGGGGAATTCTATCACGGTGATAGCCGGGCCCTGTGCCGTAGAAAACCGTGACCAGTTGTTAACTGCTGCCCGTCAGGTTAAGAAGGCAGGAGGCCACATAATTAGGGGTGGGGCTTTCAAACCCCGTACGTCTCCATACAGCTTCCAGGGTTTAGAAGAAGAAGGCCTTGCTATTTTAAGAGAGGCTTCTGTGGAAACGGGCTTACCGGTTGTAACGGAAGTCATTGATGAGCACAGTTTACAGCTAGCTCTGAATTATGTAGACATAATCCAGATAGGAGCCAGAAATATGCAGAACTTCCGTTTGCTTAAGGCGGCAGGACAAATTGATAAACCGGTTTTGTTAAAACGCGGTATGTCAGCCACTATTGAAGAGTGGCTAATGGCGGCTGAATATATAATGTCGGAGGGTAACGGGAATGTCATCCTATGTGAGCGGGGAATAAGAACCTTTGAAACATCCACCCGTAATACGCTGGATCTAAGTGCGGTCCCCATGGTTAAGCGACTCAGTCATCTCCCGGTTATAGTTGATCCCAGCCATGCCACGGGTGACCGGGGTCTGGTTCTGCCTATGTCACTGGCCGCCATCGCTTCAGGCGCCGATGGCCTCATCATAGAAATGCATCCTGAACCGGCTAAAGCTTTATCAGATGGTCCCCAATCGCTTACGCCTGAGGGCTTGGAACAGGTAATGTCTCAGTTGCATAATATTGTTTCTGCCTTAAACCGAGAAATACAAGCTAACTAGATAGGAGTAATGAACTGTGAAAAACAAGATGGCATATTTGGGACCGCGTGGTACTTTTTGTGAAGAAGCCGCTATTCGCTGCACTGATCCAACTAACTGGGAACTAGTGCCTTATAATTCTATAGAGCAGGTTTTTGCTGCTGTACACCTTGGTGAAATGGATAGTGGTATAGTGCCTATTGAAAATTCGTGTGAGGGTTCGGTAAACCAAACTATGGACTTATTGGCTTATGACTATGATTTGAAATTATCCGGTGAAATTGTCCTACCGATAAAACACAATTTATTGGCCAGGCCTGGTATAGAATTGGAAGGGATCTCGCGAATCATCTCCCACCCCCAGGCCCTGGCTCAATGTAGAAGATATTTAAACGCTAATTTTAAAAGTCTGGAATTAATTGACGTTGCCAGTACAGCTGAAGCCGCCAGGCGCGTGGCCGAATCAAACGATTCCTGGGCCGCGATTGGCACCACCACCGCGGCTCGGGCTTATGGACTGGAAATATTATGTTCCGAAATTCAAGATCGCCCCAATAATGAAACTCGTTTTATTACTCTGACCAAGTACGGCAGTAACGCTGTAAATGGAAACACAAGTGGGGATAGTTCTTGCTTGTACAAAACTTCCCTTTTACTCTACCTGATGAACAAACCTGGAGCATTATTTCAAGCTCTGGAACAGTTCAATTTATACGAAATTAACCTGACTAAAATTGAATCCCGACCTGCTCAAACCAGAATTGGGGAGTATCTTTTCTTCATTGATATTGAGGGCTGCCAGCTTGATCCTAGAGTTAAGCAGGCATTGGCAGGCCTTAAATCAATCACCCATGATATTCGGGTACTGGGTTCATATAGATCGGCCAGTCAGGAGGTATGTCAGTAGAACGAATACATTGTTTAAGTAGTTCGTTATCGCTATAATTTATCTTAATAAGAAAATAAACTCCAACTGATCTTTGAAAACCTAATAAACCTGCAAGGCCTAAAACAGAAAAAGAGCACAATAAATTAAGGCCTTATAAATACTGCATCAGCCACAAGCTATAAATATTAGAGATTGTGGAGAGTTAGGCGGTTTTTGGTAGTTCAACCACCTCCAACCCTAACTTTTTGGCTTCAGCAATAATTTTTTTAATCTTGAATTTTTCTTGTTTAGTTCTCGCTACTTCAAAGGATGCTTCATCATAATCAGTTCCGGTTTTTAGCATAGTATAGATAATAACAAGTAACTTTCTTGCTAAGGCGACAATAGCTCTTTTTCCACCCCGGCGTTGTTTTACCTTCCAATACCAGTTAGATAGGTAGGTATTACGCATGCGGGTGATTGACCAGGCCACCTCACATAGTATTCTTTTTAGATAGGTATTCCCATGGAGTATGCGGGTGGACTTTTTTTTCCTGCGCTTTCATTGTTGCCAGGACTTAGTCCGGCCCAGGAACATATATGTTCGGCTGTTTTGAACTGAGCCATATCGATACCAATTTCAGCCAAAACAGCTGCAGCTGCCGTTTTACTTATTCCTGGAATTCCATCCAGTTGCTCAAGTTGACGGTGGTATTTTAAGAGTTCTTCATCAATTTTTTGCTCTATCAAATGGAGATGCTCCAGACTTTCATCCAATCGTTTAAGCAACATTTTAAGGAAATCTCTTTGCAGTCTATCCATGTTGCCATTGACTGCTTGCTTGATTTCATTCAACTTGGTTCTGGCTCTTTTTTTAACATATTGGTCAACTTCTTCAGGAGATATTTTACCAAACTCAGCAAGGTGGTCTATAATCCCTCTTCCCGATACTCCGAAAATATCGGTTAAGAAGGTAGATAGTTTGAAACCAGAGCTTTGCAGGTGTTTCTCAATACGGTTCTTTTGTGATGTTATTTCTTCTACGATACCCTTGCGGTATCTGGTCAAATCACGTAATCTCCGTATTGGTTGGGAAGGAATAAAACTTCCCTGTAGTAAACCGGCTCGAAGCAGGGTAGCAATCCATTCGGCATCTTTTACATCGGTTTTTCTGCCGGGGGCATTTTTCATATGCCGGGCATTGCATACCATCAATACTATGGTGCCGTCGAAAGCACTTTCAAGTGTATTGTAAACTGTTTGCCAGTATACTCCCGTGCTTTCCATTGCCACATGGCGGCAGTTTTCTTCTTCTAACCAGTTCTTGAGTTCCTCAAGACCGGAGAGAAGTGTTGAATATGTTCTAATGTTCTTCTCGGGGTTGTTACTGGTAGTGCCTTTCAGAAGGCAAGCCACTACAGTTTCCTTGTGGACATCAAGTCCACAACAGATTTCTAAAATGTCTTGCATGGGGATTACCCTCCTTAAATTAGATTTCAGGGTTGATCGCCCGAGAACTAAGGAGTTTAATACGCGTGCTGTTCCCATATCTTTGGATATGGGGCAACAATTGGCTGTACTCAAAGGCAATCAGGTTAGGTTAGTAAACGAGGTTCTACCATCAAAGTAAATTCAACCTTTGACCCTGATAATATAAATTTAGCAGAAAGTAATTCTTATGCAATCACCTCACTCATTTTCATAGTTGGTTGTGGCCTACGGCCATGGGTGGTTAGTATGAAAATAACGTTCGTGTCACCTGAGTGCAATGAAGCAACCTTAACCGTGAACGAAGTTCACATCAGCAACCTTAATTGTGCCGTAATTCGGCACATCAGTAGTACCCGCAGGGTGCAACATTAATCGTGAGCGTATGCGAACACCAGTAGTCCCCGTAGGGGGTAGTGCCCGGAGGGTGGATCTCCTTCGGAGAATACCATATTCAGCGATAAGATCCTTCACTTCGTTCAGGATGACATTACGGTTAGATTTTCGTCGGTGGTTGTGTCCTTTGGGCATGAGGGGTTAATTATGAAAGCTAGGAGGAATAAATATGCCGTTCGTAAATGTAAAAATGATAGCGGGACGATCACTCGATCAAAAACGCGAGCTGCTGAGGTCCTAACCCGTGAGGTAGTACGCATTTTGAACGTTAAACCCGAAGCAGTTGAACTGGTAATTGATGAATATCCCCGTGAGAATTGGGCGAGTGCAGGGCAGCTATATTCTGATAAATAGGGAGTAAGCTTATTTACCTGGAAAGGTAGGACTATGCCTATATGGAAAAAGTTGATATAGCTATTGTCGGTGCAGGTGTAATCGGTTTGGCTATAGCCTACGAACTCTCCCAGTCAACGAATAAATCTATTGCGGTGTTGGAAAAGAATACAGTCTTCGGACTGGAAACCTCCAGCCGCAACAGTCAGGTTATCCATTCTGGCATCTATTATCCCTCAACCATGTTAAAAACCCGGCTCTGTATTGAGGGAAGGCGGAAGTTATACAATTTTTGTCTAAAATATCAGGTGGACCATAAGCGCCTAGGCAAACTCATTGTTGCCTCGAACGCTAGTGAATCAGCCAGCTTACCCGCTCTATGCCAACAGGGGCATGCCAACGGGATTGAGGTTAGAGCCTTGTCAGCTCATGAAGCACGAATATTGGAACCATCTATTCAGGCAACTGAGGCTATTTTTATACCGGATTCCGGAATTATTGATGTTCATCAGTTTATGCAGAGACTGTATGTGTTGAGCCGCGCCCACGATGTAATTTTCACCTTTAATTCTGAGCTTCTGGGACTGGAATATACGGGAAGAGATTATCTTCTGGAAACTAATCGTGACAAGTTCAAAGCTGATACGGTTATAAATAGTGCCGGTCTGGCAAGTGATGCTATTTGCTCCTGGCTGGGTCTAGACATAGATGAATGCCGCTACCGCATCCATCCCTGCAAAGGTGAATATTATGTTTTAAAAAAATCAATACCTATTAATCATCTTATCTATCCTCTGCCAGGAAGATCGGGTACCCTTGGCATTCACATTACACCTGATATATCAGGCAGATTACGGTTGGGGCCTAATGCCTATGAGATCACCAATAATAATTATGATATGGACAACAGGTACCAAGAGAGCTTTTACCGGTCAGTCCATAATTTTCTGCCAGAATTAAAATGGGATGACATTGCTCCAGACTTTGCCGGCATCAGACCGCGCCTCCCAAGACTCTCTGAGCCTATACGAGACTTCGTAATAAATGAAGAGAGTGATAAAGGTTTCCCTCAATTTATTAATTTAATTGGCATAGAATCTCCCGGCTTGACTTCTAGTCTGGCTATTGCTGCCCACATCAGAAATTTTATCAATTAAAAGTAAAATTTTCCTTCTAACCATTTCCTCTGAATAATATATTTTAATCACTTATATTTTGGAGTCCATTTCGTAATAGTAACCAGCTTGAGCCTGTATAGTTAAATGTCGACATATGGGGATACATTCCCCTCTATTTAGCTGTCGTTTTTTCCGCTATTATAAGCTATATAAACTGCTTGACACTATCTGTCACAAAAAATAAACTAAGTGAAGTAAGCGTAAGCTAAAATATTCACAAGTGGGAGAGGAGAAATCGTATGGTCAGCATTAATATCAATGGTATCAGCGCATCGGTTCCGGACGGTTCTACCGTAATGCAAGCTGCTGCTGCAGTCGGCTTTGAGATTGCTTCATTGTGCAGCCACCCCGACCTGCAAGTCAAAGACAACTGTAAGGTATGTGTGGTAGATGTAAATGGAGAAATGAAGTCCGCCTGTTCCGAAATCGTGGCCCCGGGTATGGTTGTTAAAACCTTTACCCCCCAGGTCGTTGAAGCAAAAAGGAAAAACCTAAAACAGATCTTGTCTGTACATCCCCAGGATTGCTTAAATTGTGCCCGCAGCTTAAATTGCGAGTTGCAATCTTTAGCAGACACTCTACTAATCCGTTCCTTTGATAACAAGCCCCTGCATCTTCCCAAGGATACATCTACTCCTTCTATCGTTCGCGATATGTCCAAATGCACCCTGTGTGGTCGGTGTGTTGAGGTATGCAACGATATTCAGACGGTTGGTGCCTTGGAGATAAAAGATGGCATTGTGCAAACCGTTGACGGCAAGGCGCTTGCTGATACCAATTGTGTGCTTTGTGGCCAATGTGCTGTGGCTTGCCCGGTGGGAGCCATCATTGAAAATGAAGAAATAGACAAATTCCTGGCAGCTGTGGCAGATCCCGATATGGTTGTAGTCACTCAGATTGCTCCGGCAGTACGGGTAGCAGTCGCAGAGGCTGCAGGACTCCCTACCGGTTCACTGGGCATGTTGAAATTTGTGGCCGGTTTAAAACAGCTTGGTTTTGACTATGTTTTCCATACTAACTTTACAGCCGACCTAACTATTTTGGAGGAAGGCAACGAATTATTACAGAGGCTGAAAACTGGTGGTACTCTGCCTATGATTACCTCCTGCAGCCCTGGTTGGATTAACTTCATTGAGACCTTCTATCCTGATCAATTGGATCATCTATCCACCTGCAAGTCTCCTCAGCAAATGTTTGGCCCCTTAGTCAAGACTTACTGGGCTGAAAAAATGGGCGTAGATCCATCCAAGATCTATTCTGTATCCATCATGCCCTGTACAGCCAAGAAATTTGAGGCCGCCCGTCCCGAGATGAATGCCAGTGGTTATCGGGATGTAGACCTGGTTCTTACTGTGCGTGAGTTAGGCAAGCTCTTTAAAATGGAACAGCTCGATTTTGATAAACTGGAAGATGGCAAATTTGATTCCCTAATGGGGGCATATACTGGCGCAGCCGTTATCTTCGGTGCTTCCGGCGGTGTTATGGAAGCTGCTCTCAGAACGGTTTATGAAGTAGTGGTAGGCGAAACCCTCGCAGATGTGAACTTCACTATGGTACGTGGTTTCGAAGGATTTAAAGAAGCTGAAGTAGACCTGGCCGGAACCAAGGTGAAAGTGGCAGTGGCCAACTCCCTGGGAAATGCTAGAAAGATTATGGATGAGATTAAAGCTGGTACCTCCCCTTATCACTTCATCGAAGTTATGTGCTGTCCTGGTGGCTGCATTGGCGGCGGAGGCCAACCCATTCCAGCCACTATAGAGAAGAGAAAAGAGAGAATAGAGGCAATTTACGCGGAAGACGCTGGATTACCGATACGTAAATCCCATGAAAATCCAGAAGTCAAAGCCCTTTATGAAGATTTCCTGCATGAGCCTCTGGGACATAAATCCCATGAACTCCTGCATACTCATTATCATCCTCAGCATCAATAACAGCCCGGTTAGAATTTGTTAGTATGATAAATACCAGGAGTTAATTACTCCTGGTATTTATATTTTTTTACCCTTTTGAGCTGTGACTAACAGTCTTAGCTCTCTAACTTCTTCCGGAATATAGGTTTTATTCAATATCCGCTTATCAGAAAATAGCCGAATACAGTCAATAAAGTGATGCTTATGAAGATCAGCGAGTTGGTAAAATTCATATGCGTCTGGTTGTTTTTTTGTACATCGGCCATGAATTCGGCTTTGGTCACATAATCACCGGCGATTAGAACCCGAAGATTATTTACATTACCGGTTATCTCCCTAATTCCATCTCTTATTTCCCTAATATCCTCCTTAATAGAATCGAGTTCTTCCCCCACTTACACCACCGCCTCTCCCTACATGATATGCACCTCACTTGGCATATGCTACCATTTGTTATGGTCTGAAATGCGGCTAAAAATGGCTTTTCTGCTGATTTAGTCTGAGGTGAATTTGGTGGAATGCGACTATTAATTGCCTTTATAAGGATATGGATTTAATACCAGGTATTGCCCTTAAAATACTAAATCATGGTCAACTGAGTAAAGTGCAGAGACCCTGCAAATGGCATCAAACTGCAGGTAATATGGTAGTAGGGAGAAGAGGATAAATTTATCGATAGTTCTCGCAGGATACTTCTGGTAAAGCATGTCATACTTGCCAGCTAATTTTGGTTGAGATGAATTAGACTACGGTTTACTAAATATTTCCTTGATAGCACTAATAGTCTTGTTGCTATATAGACGTTCAATTAAATTTTGAGGATTCTCCGGGTTGGGATATTCTACCAGGACAGTCCGTGCAAACTGACTGGCCCAGCCCACGAAATGCTGCTGTAAATAGTTCATATCATTAGATTTAGGATTTAGGTTGTTCATACCGAAAGCTTTATTAAAATAATCACTTAATTCTACATCACCGTAAGTGCAGTTTGACCAGCCGTGAAAGTCTATTACAATATCTGGCTTTTCATTTAAGACCAGCTTGCTGAGAATCTGTGCCTCGGGGGTGCTAAAA
Organism: Syntrophomonadaceae bacterium; assembly: GCA_963665865.2. GTDB lineage: Bacteria > Bacillota > Syntrophomonadia > Syntrophomonadales > Syntrophomonadaceae > PHAA01. The sequence continues at coordinate 2,279,394 of CAXXWF010000001.1, forward strand.
GGAGCCTTACCAGTGTGATATTTACTATTACTACTATATTCCCAGTAGTAGTCAAAATCGCGATTGATGTCAATTCCCTGACCATTACACCTCCCTATTCCGTTTTCACTTTGTCCGTACAATATTCCGTCTGGATTCACACAGGGCACAATAATCAAACGAGTGGTATTGAGTTCTTCCGGGTGGTTGGAAAACTCCCTTATTACATCATTGGCAATCTGCACCAAAGCAGCCCCATCTTTTTTCCATGCACCATCAAAACCATGCACGGCAAAGGTGATCAGCATAGTCCTATCGTATGTTGCGGGTGCAATGACAACATCGTGGATCATAGTGCCCATAGAACTATAACCAAGCACATTGTATTCGATTATGTTTTTTCCTGCTGGTATTGTCTGAATAGGTACAACACTTGGAACAACCGGTTCCGGCTCGGCAGTTACAATATTTTGGGCCATCGGTTCCGGCTGGGCAGCTACAATATTAGGGGCCCTTAATTCCGACTGGGCAGGAATAGATTCCTCGGTTGCTACCGTTAAAACCTCTGTCGGAAAAGTGTAAATTAAAATCATGACCACTAATAAAAAAACGCTCTTCTTCAGGGAAAAAACCTTCTTTCATGTTACTTCAATCCTAGTTATTGAATAACAGTCGGGACTGTCGGCGATTCAAAACTATCATATTTCTGTTTTAAAATAACAATATCCACCCTTCGGTTTATAGCCTGATTGGTCGGGCCCACATTGGGAACCCGGGGCCTATATTCACCATAACCAACCGCCGAAAGCCGTTCGGGAGAAATACCCGCTTCTTCCTGAAAAACATGCATAACATTGCACGCCCGCAATACCGAAAGTTCCCAGTTGGAAGGAAATTTGGCCGTACTAATAGGTAAATTATCCGTATGTCCTTCTACGCGTATGAAGTTGGGAACCATGACCAGAGCTGTACCGAGCTGCTTAATAATACTCTTGGCTTGCGGACTGAGTTCATTGGAACCGGCGGTGAAAAGGAGAGTGTCTTTTATACTAATCACCAACCCTCGTTCCTGTTGCATTATTTCGATATAATCCCCTAATTTAGTAGGGGGAGTTCCTGCGTTCTGACTGTCATTACTTGCCTGCTCTGCTTTAATAAAATCCTGAATCTGTTTTTGCACCGCATCCAACTGCGCCTCATCAATTACATCTTTATTCATTCCCTGGACCTGTTGGCCGGCCTCACCATCTAACATTGATGGCCCCGGCTTATCTGGAGGTGATATGGCGCTGCCGGTTAGAACCACACTCAACGAATTAGCAATCGCATTGTATTTGGCCACATCAACCTTGCTTAGCGCATACATTAATATAAAAAACACCATTAATAGGGTGATAAAATCGGCATAACTTAGTAGCCAACGTTCCATCCCGCCTTCTTCTGCCTCTTCTTGTTTTTTCTTTCTATGCCCACTCATATTCTACATCACCATCTTTTCCTTCTCTGGCTGAACTATCTCCTGGTTTGTATCGGTGGGCAGAAATATCTTTAATTTTTCTCTTAAAACCCGCGGATTCTCACCCCCTTGTATAGACATAATACCTTCCAGCATCATTTCCATTAAGAAAACCTGCTTTTTCATATTGTTTTTTATTTTACTGGCAAAAGGTATCCATAGTAGATTAGCTGTAGATATACCATACAAGGTGGCTAAAAAAGCAACAGTGATAGCACCGCCCAGTTCATCAGGAGTAGATAGATTACTTAATACATTAACCATCCCCATTACTGTTCCAACGATTCCCATGGTTGGCGCAAAACCGCCCATTGTCATGAATATCTGTACCCCAACCATTTCGTTCTTTTCATAAACCTTAATTTCCATTTCGAGTATGGACTGGGTTAATTCAGGGTCGGTACCATCAATAACCATTTGCAAACCCTGGACTAGAAATGGATTCTCAATCTGGTCCAACTGGTTTTCTAAACTTAAGAAACCTTCGCGACGTGCCTTATCGGTATTTTTCACAAGTAATTCCAGGTATTCGTTAAAATCTATCTGTGTAGTTATGAAAATTTTCTTTAGAAAATAGGGCACCCTTTTTATTTCCTCCAAGGAAAAACTAATTATGGTTGCCCCAAATGTACCCCCAAAAACAATCATAGCGGCAGTTCCTACTAGAAGCATGCTTATAGACCCACCCTCAAGCACGAATGCTCCTATCAGAGATATAAAGGCCAACAGTACCCCGGCCAGTGATGCTATATCTAATGCTTACCACCTCGTCCATAACAATTTCATATTCCCTGGTTTGTCGATAGAATAACCGTTAATTTGCGGTTATCTAGATACCAGACTTCTGATCCTGCTCTCAGTTGATATTATGTCGGTAATCCGTACTCCAAAGTACTCCTTCACCACGACAACTTCCCCTCTGGCAATCAACGTGTCGTTAACCAAAATCTCCACAGGCTCATGTTCCAGCCTTTCTAACTCCACAATTGATCCCTGAGCAAGTTTTAAAACATCAGCAATATTACGTTTGGTCTTGCCCAGTATGACTGATAATCTAAGCGGAATATCTAATATAAGGTTAAGATTATTACTATTAATCGGACCATTGTAGTCATCAACTATGATTGGCTGCGGCATTATTGGAGATATAGCCTTATCGCTTTTCGTGCTCACTTCATCGGAAGGAGAACTATAATTATTTGCAGATTTACTCATTAGATCCGCTACCTGCTGCTTGGCGATATCCATATTCATAATCAGCATTATCTCACTTTTCAGCAGTTCACCGATCTGCAGGTTAAAGGAAATAACCGCTATTTCATCACTGAATATATTCCAACTAACGTGCCCATCATAGTTTTCGAGATCGATTAAAGTTATTGAAGGTGGGGATATTTCAATGGTTCTATTAAACATCTGTGACATAGATGTTGCTGAAAATCCCATCATCTGATTCATAGCTTCAGATACAGCACTTAAGGTTATCTCGTCCATTTCCCCAGAACAATTCAGACCGTCCCCGCCCATCATGAGATTGGCTATTATGGCGGCATCCTGGGCTTGCAAAACAAATACGTTATTGCCCTCCAGACCGAGGCTATACTTAATTTCCACCAAAATATAGGGAGCAGTGAAACCCTTCTGCAGTTCGGTGGGACTAGTACATTTTAGATTCGGGGTATCAATTGTAACTCTCTGGCTTAAGAGTTCTGACAACGCGGTTGCGGAAGATCCAGTATTAATATTGCCTATTTCTTTGAGAACGTCTTGCTCCTCAGGCGATAAAGATGATTGTGCCCTTGGGTCTGTATCTGGTTCAAATCCGGCGTTATCCCCACCCAGTAAAGCATCTATTTCCTCTTGTGATAGAAATGATTGTTCCATTTTTATCCCCCTATAATTTCCCCGTAATCATAGCCGCTAATTGATCCCCAATAATTCCCGGTTGAAAACTAAATTTAGGATAGCCTTCTATTAGTAGTTCCATGTCTTCCCCAACTATGGTGTCAAGGAGTACAACGTCCCCTTCCTCTAATTGCAGGAATTCTTGAATAGTCAGCTGAGTCTCACCGCAATAGGCAGTTAGTCCCAATGCTACCTTGCCTAAAGGGTTTTCGATGTCTCTTGCCTGTGACACATCAGAATATTGCTGGGTAGCAAACCAATTTTGGGTAGTTAAGTTGGGAATAGCCTCTTTTAGAGTTGCATAAGGCAAACATAAATTTATGATGCTTTGATTATTGGCCACATCTGCTGTAAAGGTAATTATGGCCACTGTTTCATTGGGTGAAATAATCTGGTTGTATTGAGGGTTAGACTCCATTGAATCGATTCTTATATCAAATTTGAATACATCTGCCCATGCTAGAGCTATGTTTTCCAATAGTTTTTTAATTAATTTTTTCAGCACTCTGATCTCAATCTCAGTTAGTTCCTTTACCTTCTTCGTATTTCGGCCTCCTGTTCCACTAAATAGTAAATTAATCGCCGGCGAAGTAAAGTTGTGACTGGTTTCCAAGACGGCATTGCCGGTTAAAGGTGGCATTTGAAATATTGTTAATAAAGTAGGGCTGAAAATAGAAACCAAAAACTCTTCATAAGTCACCTGTTCGACTGATGCTATTTTAATATTTATCGTGGTGCGCAAATAACTGGATAAATAATTAGATATAATTCTGGAAAAGTTCTTATTAATCATAAATAAGGTTCGCAGTTGATCTTTAGTAAATTTATTGGGCTTCCGAAAGTTATACTGCTTGGCTACAGCTGCTGGTTCTTCTTTAATTAATTCCAGCCCACTGCTATCATCACTGTTTAAATGATTTATGAGGGCATCAATTTCTGATTGGGAAAGAGCTTCATCCATCATTGACTTACTTATCCTTTGCTCAGTACTTTATTTATGGCTTCTATTACCCGATCGGGTTTAAATGGTTTAACCAGAAAATCTCGGGCTCCAGCCTTTATCGCTTCCATAACCAACGATTGTTGTCCCATCGCACTGCACATAATAATTTTTGCTTGAGGATATTTCGCCATAATATCTTTCACGGCAGAAATGCCATCCTTTTCAGGCATGGTTATATCCATAGTTACAATATCAGGTTTAAACTGCTCATACATTTCCAAGGCCTCAATCCCATTTTGGGCCTCCCCTACGACTTCTAAATCATTTTTGGTAACGATGTCCTTAATCATCATTCGCATAAATGCAGCATCGTCAACTATTAGAATCCTCTTCCCCACAATATACCCTCCTTAATCTTTTTAATTTTTCACCCGATTATTTTAGTGCGCCAACTTCCTCTACAGCTTTTTTCAACATTTCATCCTGGGATGTAATCATTCGGCTATTCATAGCAAAACTTCTCTCAAGGGTCATCATATCAGTCATATTCTGCAGTAGATCGACATTGGAACTCTCCACCAAGCCCTGTGATACTTTAATGTTTTCAGCTTGAGTCTCACCACTTTGTCCCGCTGCCAGAAAACCTCCTTGGATAGGAGTAAGGTACTCTTTATTCTGAAAGCTGGTTAAATAGAAATCTTGATCAGGTTTTCCATCAACCATTTTCATGTCACCATTTACCCCAACTACTTTATTGCCATAAGTGTCTGTTAAACATCCTTCTTGATTAAGTGAAAACGAGCCATTCCGGGTGTATATGTCACCCTGAGTTGTGTTTAATCTAAAAAAGGCGTCTCTGTCGATTGCAAAATTATTAACATTATCAATTTCTTTACGGCTGCCATCGGAAAAATCGTTTTTAATTTTGTCAACAATTACCCCATTAATTTCTTGTTTAAAAGTTTTAATAGAAATCTTATTTTGTTTAAAACCGTCAGTATTAACATTGGCCAAATTATTGGCTATGACCTCCATTTTCTTCTGCATTGCATCCAGACCGGTATTCGAACAGTAAATTCCTCTAATTATATTTCCCCCTCTTATTTCTATCGGCAATTATCAGTAATTTTTTAATCGTATACTGTTGTTAGTCTGCTTCGCAAAGCAGTCAAACCCATTGATTTTAACTGAGATACTCTTGATACACTAACATCGAGCGCTTCAGTTATTTCTTTTAAGGTTAGTTCCTCATAATAATAAAGATTTAATACCAAGCGCTGGCGTTTTTCCAACAAAGCAACCGCTTCACTTAAAATTTTGGTTTGTTCATCTTCTAAGATTTTATCCTCAGGAGATTTATCCAGCTCTATCTTGAGCGTATCCTTAACCCTTAACTCATTTAGACCAAGAGTTTGCTCTAGAGAAATGGATGAGAGTAATTTGAATGACTGCATCGTTTCTTCAACTTCATTTTTATCCAAGTTTACTGCTTGGACTATTTTATTTATAGAGGCTTCCTTGCCAGTGGTCGCCGATATTTTCTCCATTGCCTCAGTTATTATTTGTACTTTTTGCCAGCAATTACGTGATAAAGGAGAATCTTTTTTTAAAGCGTCCAATATTGCCCCTTTAATACGCTTCGATGCAAAAGTAGCAAATTGTATACCTTTTTCAGGCTGAAAGCGTCCCATGGCCTCTAGCAGGCCTAAAATTCCATAACCAATCATATCGTCCTTGTCCCATGAGTCCGGAATTTTGATATCCATTCGGTCTAGTATTGATTTAACCAAAGGTAAGTATTGTTGGGGATCAATCGAATGATTTGCTTCCATTTTAATAATCATCCTTCATTATTTGTATTTGCTTTCTTAATGTATAAAACACATATTTTACCACCTGATCCTGTTGTCTCTCACTAATATTTTTAAATTCTAGTCCAACCTTGTACCCAGTCGCATTTTTTTCACTTCTCACTACTTTCCCTAATGCTTTAACAACTACGTTCAGGTTTTCTAAACGAATACTTAAAACCATCTTTACACCTTTTAACAAAGGCAAATTGAGTGCTAGACTAAGTCCTTGTCCACTCAAATCAATTAATGACGCTGCCCTGAATGGCTCAATATTTTCCCAATTATCTATTTCTTTATTGCTAATAATTCGATAATTAACTGATAATAAGGTCTTAATTCTGACAAAGTTCCTTCTATCAGAAGAGATCAGCTTCCGAGGTTTCTGCAATTCCACATATTTAATATCATCTTGTTCCTTTTTATTCAAAACAACTGATTCGAAAGTAAAATGAGCATTGTTGACTTTTAGCCAAACCATAACTTCATCGCCATCTGCTAAATAAACTGCATGACTATTTAGGGTAGGCACCAAAATTAAGAATGAATCATCACTTATATCCTGGATCAGACTTTGGCCTAACCCTTCGTCCTCTTTCTTGTCAGCATATAAGATCGCTATCTCCACCCGGGTGTTAATTCTAAATAGTTTGTTGATATCCATTCTCATCCCTCACTTAAATAGACTCATTAATTTCTGGGCAAAATTAGAACCGTTATGAAAGCCGATTTTTTGTTCTACAATATTGTTGGTTATCTGTATAATATCCTGGGATACTTGGCTGTGAGGATACTTAATTATAAACGGAGTCATTTCTTTTATGGACTTCTTGACACTATTGTCAGAATACATTACACCCAGTCTTTTAATATTTATTTGCAAATATCTATCAGCCACTATTTCAATTTTCCGGGCGCTTTCGTGAGCTTCCTGAAGACTATTAGCCATGTTGATAACTAAATATACCTGTTTGTGCAGCTTGAATTTGGATAAAATCTTGATGATTCCATATGCATCAGTTATGGAAGTTGGTTCTGGCGTTACGACTATGATCACATCATCAGCCGAGGCAATGAAGCCTAAGATCACCTGAGATATCCCAGCTCCGGTATCAATCAATATGAAATCCATTTCTCGGGCATACTCTTTTAATTCCCTAACTAGATCTTCCCTTTGACGGCGCCCTATGTTGGCTGCTTCAAAAATTCCGGAACATCCTGGCACAATACTTACACCTGCTGAGGCCTCTATAATAATCTCCTGCAGGGTCTTATGTCCCTGTAGAACGTCATACAGTGTACAACGCGGAGTTAATCCCATCATTATATCCACGTTAGCCATACCCAAATCAGCATCCAAAATCATAACCTTTTGCCCGGCTTTACTCAGGGCAATAGCCAAATTAACCGTCAGGCTGGTCTTGCCCACACCACCTTTTCCACTGGCAATGGTAATGATTCGCGTCTTATCCTGGGCAACAAATTCAGTCGGCTTGGTCTTTCCACCGAACAAGTCTCTCAATCTTTCCGCCTGATCTGCCATTAAAAAACCACATCCCTCATTACATAGCCAGCCAACAGCTTAGGGTTAGCTACTTCTATGTCATCCGGTACATCCTGACCATTGGTTATGTATGCTATCGGCAAACCGGTATAATAGGCAGCGTTTAAGATTGATCCAGGAGTAACCGTTTCATCAATCTTGGAAATGATCATCTTCGAGTAAGCGGTTATCTTATAATCATTGATAATCTGAATCATATCTCTTTTTTGAGTAGTAGCGTTCATCACCAAATATATATCAGCCAAATCAAGCACTTCTAAAAATGCCTTTAATTCTTTCAGTTGATAGAGATTTTTAGAAGGTCGACCGGTCGTATCGATAAGAATAAGGTCCTTGTGGCTATTTCTGTCAACAGCTTCTCTCAGCTCATCCGGAGACATTACTATGTCAACCGATGCCCCAATTATATCTCCATATATTTTCATCTGTTCAATAGCTCCTACCCTAAAGGTATCAATGGTTATGAAAGCAATGTTAAAGCTGTTAAACAAAGAATAAATGGCTCCTATCTTAGCCATGGTAGTCGTCTTGCCCACACCGGGCGCGCCCACAAAAGCCATTATTTTAGTTTTTAGATTCTTGGGGGTTGCTGGTTTAAAAATGGATAATAGTTTGTCCTGTATCTCTTGCTTTATTTGCTCCTTGCTTCTATCTAATTCAATATCCTTCAGTAATAAATCCACAATATGTTCGTCTATTTCCATATTTAAGAGGCAATGTTTAATCTCACTTAACACACTCTCGTTCATAATCCTAGAATTGTTATTATCAGGGTGAATGGGGGACTCCGAAAAACGGGTCAAAAGGTTTCTGATTTGCCCTAATTCCGCTTTGACCTCATCCGGTTCCATTTTCTCCAGAACTGCCGTTACCTCTAATTTAGCAGGCATAAACAAGCCTCTTAGGCCTTTTTCTCTGACCTTATGACTACTGACGATAATTGCGTCTGAACCTAAATCTTTCTTAATCAGGAACAGGGCTTCTTTCATGTTTTTTACAAGGTAGCGTTTAATGTTCATTTGACACCACCGAACCTTTTATTTCCACATCCAAATCAGGATTCAATTCATTTATAGACAGAACCGCAATCTGGGGCTTAAATCTTTCTATCAAGCGCCGCAAGGGCATTCTGATACGAGAAGAACATAGAATGACCAGTGGTAAACCCAAGAGCATAAACTGTTTTTCCAGCTTTTCGAGCTGGGTAAATATGTATTGAGTCAGATCAGGAGAAATAGCTGGATAGTTGCCCTGAGAGGAGTTTTGGATAGACTCACTGAGCTGCGACTCCAATAAGGGATCTATCGTTACAATTGTAATTTTCCCGTCACTTGAATACTGTTTGCTAATATTACGCATTAGACCCTGTCGGCTACATTCAATAAGATAATCCATGTTCTTGGAGATTCGAGAGGCATCAGCCAGAGCCTCCAATATTGTTTCGAGGTCTCTAATCGATATCTTTTCTTTCAAGAGGCTTTGAATAACCTTTTGCACATCACCAACTAATAACTGGTTAGGTATTAAGTCATTAACCAGGGCTTCATTGTTTTGTTTAACCATATCCAGCAGATCCTGTACATCCTGCCGAGACAAAATTTCATGGGCATACGATTTAATAAACTCGGTTAGGTGAGTAATCAGCACTGTAGCCGAATCCACCACGGTGAAGCTTTCCATCTCGGCCTTTTCTTTGTTTTCTTCTCTAATCCACCAGGCCGGTAGTCCAAATGTAGGCTCAACTGTTTTTAAGCCATCTATTTCCGCTTCATTATCATCCGGATTCATAGCTAAATAATAATTGGGCATCAACTCGCCTCCGGTAATATCAACACCGCGAATTTTGAACCGATAAACATTGGGATTTAACTGTAAATTATCTCTAATACGTATAGGACGCACATATATGCCCATTTCAACCGCACATTGTTTTCTTACCGCAGCCAGACGGTTGAGCAGATCGCCTCCATTGTTTTCATCTATTAATGAAATGAGATTATAGCCTATCTCAATTTCCAAAGGATCAACCCGGAATAAATTAAGAATATTTTCAGGTTCACGACTGGTCGGCCGCGCGCTCTCTTGAGAGGTCTTTTCTATTTGTTTATTATGTATTTCTTCTTGGTTAAGCGTATAAGCAATGTAACCGGTACCACCCGCTAAAATAATAAAAGGCAAGAAAGGCAATCCCGGTATTATAGCCAGAACTAATAATATGGCCGAGGCCAGACCAATCGCCCGCGGAAACTTGCTAATCTGGCTAGTGAGATCAAAGCCAAAACTATTGCCAGTTTCCGCCCGGGTAACCACAATGCCGGTAGCTGTTGAAGCCAGCAGCGCAGGTATTTGTGCTACCAGACCCTCACCCACTGTAAGCAGAGTATAAGTTTGCATTGCATCAACTATGGGCATACCTTTTTGCCATGTACCGATAACTATTCCGCCGATAATATTTATCAAAGCTATACCAATACCGGCTATTGCATCTCCTTTGACAAATTTGCTGGCACCGTCCATAGAACCAAAAAAACTTGCTTCTCGCTGCAATTTTAATCGTCTTTCTTTGGCATCCTGCTCAGATATCAAACCGGCACTGAGATCCGCATCTATGCTCATCTGCTTACCGGGCATGGCATCCAAAGCAAACCGTGCCGCAACCTCAGCGGTTCTTCCTGCTCCATTCGTTATAACTACAAACTGTACGAGAGTAATAATCAAAAATATTACAGCTCCTACCACATAATTGCCGCCCACCACAAAAGAGCCAAAGGATGCAATAATTTTGCCGGCATCAGCGTTATTCAAAATACAGCGCGTAGCCGATATGTCCAAAGACAGTCTAAAAAGGGTGACCACTAGGATTAGGGTTGGGAACACTGACATTTGCAGCGGTTCGGTAATAAATAAGGACATCAACATAATGATTAGCCCGCTGGCTAGACTGCACGCCAATAATACATCCAGAAGCGGAGTGGGCAGAGGGATAATGATTATCCCTACAATAGCCACTATAAGAGCTGCAACAATAATATCACTATTGCCTGTCAGCTTGAAATTAGCCATTATATTGCTGTATTTATTGGTCATGCCCTACTCCTCTGTTCCTTCTTTGCATATAAATTGCTGCCAGAATCCCAGCTACTGCCTGATATAACTCCATAGGTACATAATCTCCTATTTCAGAACCTTTATATAATGATCGGGCCAGGGGCTTGTCTTCCATAATGGGAATATTGTTTTCCGCCGCCTTTTCCTTGATCTTTTCAGCTATAAAACCTGCTCCTTTGGCAATTATCTGGGGCGCCTGCATTATACTGTCATCGTATTTCAAAGCTATGGCCAGATGGGTAGGATTGGTTATCACCACTGTAGCCTCAGGCACACTCTGCATCATACGCCGCATAGCATACATGCGTTGTTTTTCTCTTAACCTGGATTTAATAAATGGATCGCCCTCAGTTTGTTTCATCTCAGTTTTTATTTCATATTTAGACATTTTCAGAGTCTGGCTAAATTGCCATTTTTGAAAGGTAAAATCCAGAACCGATATTATTAAATAAACCATACCCGCCGTTATACATATTTTAAACGTAACCTGCACCAAGTAATTTATCGTCACCCCTGTAGTCATATTGGGAAGCATTAATAATTTTGCATATTCACCCTTGACTTGGTTGTATATAACCAAACCAATAAATAATAATTTTAGTAATGTTTTTAGGAACTCGAATAAAGCTTTTTTAGAAAATATCCTTTTTAATCCTTCCAGAGGATTAACATTGCTCAGTTTAGGGGTCATCGCCTCCGCGGAGAACACAAACCCCACCTGCAATAAATTGGCGACTAAACCGAAGAAAACTGCCGCCGCCAATACCGGCGCCATTATTTTAAAACACTGTAATAAAGTGTATTTATAGAGGTTAATCAATTGGGCAGGGTCCAAGGTTGAAGCCATTTCCTTAACCAATATCTGTTGTAAATAAGCTGCCAGACTTTGCCCCATGTATCCCTGGGCCAGATAGATAACCCCAATTATTGCCATAAGCACTATAGCTGCATTTAAGTCAGAGCTTTTAGCAACCTGACCTTTTTTCCTGGCCTCTTGCCGGCGATGAGGAGTAGCAGCCTCCGTCTTTTCTTCCGATTCCGCAAAAAACATCCAACTATTACAATGAATTTCATTTACAAAAGCCGCCGGAACCAAACTTAACTCTAACTGCCCGGCATGTAACATTGACATTATGGTTGCCAGGAATACCAGGAATACCAGGCTGACCAAGTTAATCAGTAGATACAAATGATTAGAATCCATTACTTTATTAATCCCATGACAAGGCCTATATCTTTTTCCATCACGCTTAACACGTTATTGACCAGCGCAGTCATTATTGGCAGCACAGCCACAAGGGTTATGAGGCCTAAACCGGTCTTAATGGGAAAGCTAAGTACAAAAACATTCAACTGCGGCACCGTTCGGGCCATAATACCTAGTGCTATATCACAGATAAGAAAGGCCACAATAAAAGGAGCCGCCATTCTTATACCTAATGAAAACATTTCAATAAAAATTTTCAATATGCCGGTTACAAAGGTTGTTTGCAAAACCGTGCCATTAACCGGAATTAAAGTGTAGCTATAAGAAATAGCCATTAATAGACGATGATGCCCATCCACGGCTAGAAACAGCAATATTTGCAGGAGATACATAAACTGGCCGATAAGAGTGATACTGCTATTATTCACTGGATCAACAATTGATGCCATAGCAAAACCCATTTGGTTATCAATGAGTTCCCCGGCAATCTTAAGAGCTGTAAACGTCAGTATGCTTGCGTAACCGAGAATTAGACCCACAACCACTTCCTTGATTATCAATAAAGAATAAGCTACCAAATCCAACGGGATGTTTTTCGCTATTGGAAGTGTAGGTATTATTAGTACCGTTAAGAACACGGCCAGACCTAGTTTTATCATATTAGGCGTATTCTTGATTGAAAAAAAGGGAGCTAATGACATAAATGATGTTAGTCTAGCCAAAATCAAAAAACTCCATGGTAAGTTGTCCCACCCTAGCATGTCCATTCCCCCTTAATGAATAACACTGCCCAAATTACCCAGGATTCTTGCAGAAAAGCCCATTATTAGATTAAGCATCCATGGTCCAAATACTAATAAAGACAATAAAACCGCGATTAGTTTGGGTACAAAGGTCAATGTTTGTTCCTGAATCTGAGTAACAGCCTGAAATATGCTGATAATCAATCCCACCACTAAACCCATTAGCAGTGGTGGTGCCGACAACAATAAAGCGGTCAGTACAGTTTCACGGGCTATGCTTATGACCATTTCCGGACTCACTTACAACACATCCTCAAAAAGTATATAAATCATCGAAAACTTTCCATTAAGGACTTGGTGACCAAATACCAGCCGTCTGTCATAACAAAAAGCAAAATCTTAAATGGCAGTGAGATCATAACCGGTGAAACCATGAACATACCCATGGACATAAGGGTACTTGCCACCACAATGTCTATAACCAAAAACGGTAGGAAAATATAAAATCCCATCTGGAACGCGGTTTTAAGTTCACTTATAGTAAAGGCAGGAATTAATGTACTCATCGATACATCCTCATTACTTGCCGGTGCTTCTGTTTTTGACATATTTATAAAAAGTGACAAGTCTTGCTGCCGGGTCTGTCTGATCATGAAGGATTTGATAGGAATTGAAGCTTTATCCATGGCTTCCGTTTGGCCCATTTGACCGGCCAGGTAAGGTACAATTGCTTGACTATTAACGTCCTGGTAAATAGGTGCCATGGTAAAAAATGTTAAACACAAAGCTAGGCCAATTATTACTTGAGTAGGGGGTATCTGTTGGGTACCCAGGGCACTGCGCACAAATGCTAAAACAATAACAATGCGGGTAAATGAGGTCATCATAATCAGAATTGTGGGAGCAAGACTCAAAACCGTTAGAAGAGTCAGAAGTTTGACAGTATCAACCACTTCCTGGGGATTGTCGGTAGGTCTTACCTGTAAATCAATATTTGGTAAAGTGGCAGCCGTTACCGCCTGCACTTTAATAAAAAACATAAACAGACCCACCAACAGTGGTATACACAATATAATGCCAATCCTCTTATTCATTGCTGCTGCCACTTCCCCTAGTAAATCTTTTAATGGTATCATTTAAATAAAATTGAAATTCATGGGGTTCATTCTCTTGATAATTATCCATATGTTTAATAACATTTACTTCATGTTCGGTGGCACTAACCAGTAAATATTCGTCTCCGGCTTTAACAATATTAATCGTTGCTTTAGGCAGTAAAACTACCTGTTCCAATAGCTTTAAATTCCCCCTGTTACGGGAATAATTTTTGGCCACTCCGTATTTGATTAACAAATAGCACAACAATAAGACAATCGGCAGACAAACAATAACCCGTATAACTGCTTCCCATAAATTCCATTCCAAGCTATTTTGCTCCTCTGCTCGAGTATTCTTCTTCCTTATTAAAGGAACTTATTCTTATTCCCAGGACCTCATTTAATACCAGGACTTCTGCATGCGCCAGCCATATGTTATTGGCTAATACATCTACGGTATCACCCGCTATTCTGTTCAGAGCTATTACCTGCTCCTCGTGTAAATTCAAAACTTCTCTAAGATTGACGGAAGTGCTTCCCAGCTCAACCTGCAGTTCCAGCTCTACCTCATTTAAGAAATTAATATGCTCCTGGAAGGCTTCAACCTTGTGTGGTTCGAATAGGGAAAACTTCGCCTTTTTAATATTTTTGTTTCTGTTTCCCTTTTCTGAACCCATATTTAGCAATGACTCGATTTGTTCCTCCGTGAAATTTCTTAAACTCATAACCTCATCCTTACTGAACTAATAGTTCTTCAAAATATAGACCGGTGATTTTGCCATTTTGCAAACGTGAATTTATTTCATCTAATAACGTTTTTTTAAGGGCATCAGTTTGCTGAGGATCTGTCAAAGTGCTGGCTTTAGTATTGCGCAGCACCTTCAATATGCCATCCTTTACTTTATACATAGATGTATCCAATTCTGTCTTGACTTTATCATCAGAATACTCCAGGGAAATGGTCGTTTTAAGATATCGATGGCTGTCTGTATCAGCCAAATTTACAGTCATACTCGGTATTTTGACACTTTTAAAGTCCTTGGGGGCAACTTCTGCTGAGGGCTTGGCTATAAACGCAAAATATGCGAATACGGCAGCAGCTATACACACAACAGCCGTAATTGACACAATCAATAAAGTGCGATTTTTTTTCAGGGGAGCTTGTTGTTCTTCAGCCATGTCTAATCTACACCTTCTTTGTTACGATTCTTGGCAAGAAATACGGAAAAGAACTATCTGCCGGCACTAACTGCCTGCACAGCAGTTAGTTCTATCCGCATCCCTAACCAGATTTATCTCTTAAGACTAAGCAATTCCTGCAGCATTTCATCAGCCGTACGTATCGTTCTGGAATTGGATTGATATCCTCTTTCTGCAATAATCATATCTACAAACGACTGAGCCAGATCTACATTGGACATCTCCAGTGCACCAGCGGTTATAGTACCCGCGTTAGTACCCGGGGTGGTAACAGTTGCGGTGCCGGAGGCCGCACTTTCAGTGTATGTACTACTTCCGGCCTTGGTTAGCCCGGAGGGATTGACAAAAGTAGCCAAACCTAATTGGGGGCCCGACTGGATAGCACCGCTGGTATCCGTATATGTGGAAGTCCCATCCGCAGCGATTGTAAGGCCACTGCCGTCAATATTAATAGGAGCTCCAGCTGAGTCACATACCATCATACCATTAGCTGAACTCACTAAATTACCGGAACTATCCAATGTAAAAGCACCCGCGCGACTATAATGGTAAGTACTGTTAGTAACGTCGGTGGCGTCTTGCAAGATAAAATATCCCTCTCCCTCTATCATAAAATCAGTACTGCTTCCAGTTGTGGAGGCAGCCCCCTGGGTAGTAACAGTGGTTATAGCCCCTACCGAAACCCCGAGACCGATTTGTTGAGCATTTACCCCTCCGATAGTACTGGCAGTACCTGTTTGCGCACCAGCGATTGTCTGGTTGAGTAAATCCGCGAAAGTTACCGAGCTTTTTTTGTAACCGGTAGTGTTAACGTTAGCAATGTCATTAGACAGTACATCCATTTTTACTTGGTGGGCTTGCAGCCCTGAAATCCTGGAATAAAGAGCACGCATCATAATAGTTTGCCTCCCTAATTAATCAAATTTTAATTATTAAACCTGTTTTGCTTTGCAACAGATCGTAGGCTTCCTCAGAGAGGTCCGGCCTATACAACTACTGCACTGTCAATATTGGTAAAAACACTATCCTTCATCCTTGGTCCGTCGACCACCGTTATAACGGTCCGATTATTAACGCTTACAATAAACGCCATGTCATCCATCATTATACAAGACTCCCGAGACCCTTTGCTTTCGGCTCTATCCACCGCACTATTCAGCCTATTTAACTGCTGAGGCGATACTTGGATATTATTTTGTTCTAGTCGTTTTAAACAATGGCTGCTGAATTTAACCCCTGCTTCCGGTAACTGTTGCCGTAAAACCTCCTTAAAAGAGAGTCCGGATTCGGGTTTCTGGATATTGGAATTATTCCGGCTGACCGGAGGTTCCGGTGGAATTGGATAGTATTGGCTAATTTTGCTCAATGTTAAATCACTTCCTGAACCTATTCTTCATTAGATATTGCAGTAATAGAGCTTACCGGTATCGAATTTTTGCCAATTATCGCATAGGGAATAGAATTTGCAACAGTAATTGAATCCACCGTACCAGCAATTGCACTGCCATTGACCGTAGCGGTTACGCTCTTGCCAATCAAGTTTGATGCCTGGGTTACAAGCAGTGAATTAATTGACTTATTCATGGAGGTCATCTGTTCCAGAGTGTTGAACTGAGCCATTTGAGCAATAAGCGCTGTATCGTCCATAGGATTAGTTGGGTCCTGATTTGACATCTCAGCAGCAAGTATTTTCAGAAAATCATCAGTAGATAGTGAACTGCTGGATGTAGTTGTGCTGGTTGCCGTCGTGCTGGCTGTTGAAGCTGCCGAACTGACGCCACTGGTTACCGTCATCTTTTTTCCTCCTTATGCTAATATATTAATTTCATATGATACCGAGGAACTCTGGTTCCCACCAGGGTAATCCGCATATTCCGTCATTAATTTTGATTCTTCAGATAGCTGCATTGCCTGCATTTGTTCTCTATAGCCACTGCCACCTTGATTATTTTGCTCTTCCTGATTAGCCAAACTCACATCCAATTGCTGTACATTAATACCCTGTTGGATCAGGTCATCCTTGATGTTGTGCAAACTGGCGTTTAATAAATTCAGTGCATCTGTATTTTGAGCAATCACATTGACTGAAATAATCCCTTCAATGGATTGAACCAAAATATTCACCTTGCCTAGATATTCTGGTTTGAGACTGATTTCCAGGCTGGACGGAGCAACTTTGATTTGCTCTATCATTTTGCTAACCAACAAATCGGCCTGACTCTTATTTAACATAGGTTTTTCTATATTTAACCCGGTAGATTGATCAACCTTAAATTCCACAACCCTGTTCTCTCCATTCAGAGCATTCTGGGTAATTTCAGCTTTATGTGGCGTTTTTTTTGCACTGGCTGTGTCTGCTCCCGCTTCTTTATCTCCATTTTTGCTATTCTTTTGACTGTTTACTAAAATATCAGAGCTGGTACGGTCGGAACTTATTGAATTAATGGATACCTCCTTTTTTAGGTGTAAATCCTTTTCGGTTGTCTGGGAATCCTTGTTTTCCATAGGTCTGATATCGCTTGCCAGTATTAGATCAGCAATCTTAATCTCACTGGGGGCTACCGATTTATTAGCATTAGTCCCCATATTCTCAGAGGTTGACTCACTTTGCCTTTTCCCATTAGTGCTGGTTAGCTCTGCCTTTTCTATCCCGCTAAGTTCGCTTCCAGAATTGGTCTGAATTTCACTTGGGGAACTTATAAGTTGCTTGGTATCCGATTGAGCGGTTACCTCCCGGGCACTTACGGATGCGGCTGCTTTATCCAGCTGTTTTGGATGTACAATAGTAGCAAGCTTGGCTTCAGTTTTTCCTTTGGTGGCTTCAGAACCTGGATCTATGGACTTTCCTTCAACTGCCATTGATTCAGTACCTGCGTTTGCGGCTGTTTTCTCTAGCTGCTCCGGCTGTTTTGGATCTACGATATTGGCAAGCTTGGCTTCAGTTTTTCCTTTGGTGACTTCAGAACCTGGGTCTATGGACTTTGCACCAACTGCCATGGATTCAGCACCTGCCGTTGCGGCCGCTTTTTCTATCTGCTCTAGCTGTTTTAGATTTTCAATAGTTGCCAACTTGACTTCAGTTTTCCCTGGGGTGGATTCAGTACTTGCGTCTATGTGCCTTATACTAACTGCCCCGGTTTTGACTGTTTTTACACTGTTGCCTTTAGACTCCGGCTGCGAAGCCGGAGTCTGCTTAACATTGTTTACAGGGGCCGACTGTAGGGATGATGATATTTGCCCAAAGATCTCTGAAAACTGCAGGTTACTTTTCGCAGTCTTTTTGGGGTTACTACTGACTTTGCTTTTCTTATTGATTTTGCTTGATTTTACGGTCTGACCGGAATTTTTTATCATCTCTAATTTTTGCATTTTTCACCTCCTTCCGTCATTAATCATTAATTCCTGGCTTTATGGCAATAGGCAGATGTTCCTATATCATCCAACATGATTTGTTCTGCCTTGGCAAGCACTAAACGATGTTCATCCCAGGATTTTTCTTTTAATGTTTCTAAGCTCTTTCTTTTGGTTGATGCCTCAACTACACGGTGGCGTTGAACACCAAAGTGTTGGTTAGCCTGATCCACTTTGTCCAATTGCTTTTCGATTCGCAAATCGAGTCCACAAAGATATGCTTCATGCTGCTGCATAGTCGTCAAGTTTATTTTTTGGGGGTCATATTTGTTTAGATGTTCACTTTTTTCAAGTCTCAGTTTAATGGCGCGGCTCTCCTCAGCTAGCACCTTCTGTTTAGCCTGAACCAGATGCAGGGTCTCCTGTTCTTCAATATTGCGCCTATATTTGAGAGCACTTTCCAGTTGAAATACGAATTTACCCAACTTCTACACCTCATTTCCAACCACGTTTGATAAAGCGAGCAACGTCTCAGGCACGGAATATACCTCATTAACATCCTGTTTTAAAAACTTAATAATAGCAGGATTTATCTCTATAGCCGCATCTATCTCATGATTAGCACCACTTGCATATGCTCCGATATTAATCATGTCCTCATTTTTCTGGTATACAGCCATATAATTTCTCAGAACTGAAGCCATCTTATACTGCTCCGAACTGACTATACTCGGCATCAAGCGGCTGATACTTTCCAGAACATCTATAGCCGGAAAATGGTTTCGAGTGGCTATTTTTCGTGAAAGCACTATGTGTCCATCCAGTATTCCCCGAGCTGCATCGGCTATGGGCTCATTCATGTCATCACCCTCGACCAAAATTGTATATAGGCCAGTTATCGACCCACATTCCAGATTACCTGCCCTTTCAAGCAATTTAGGCAATACGGCAAAAACTGACGGTGTATACCCCTTGGTGGTTGGAGGCTCTCCTACGGCTAATCCAATTTCTCTCTGAGCCATGGCAAAACGAGTTATCGAATCCATCATTAACAAAACATTTTTACCGTTATCTCTAAAATATTCGGCTATAGAGGTAGCTACCAGAGCAGCTTTCACTCTTATCAAGGCGGGCTGATCGGATGTCGCAGCCACCACTACTGACCTCGCCAGTCCCTCCGGGCCCAGATCATTCTCAATAAATTCCTTAACCTCTCGGCCTCGTTCTCCAATCAAACCTATTACATTAACATCAGCGGAACTGTTGCGGGCAATCATACCTAACAAGGTACTTTTCCCCACTCCGCTGCCGGCAAATATGCCCATCCTCTGACCGATTCCACAGGTCAAAAGCGCATCGATTGATCTTACTCCGGTCTGCAGGACATCCGTAATTGCTTTCCTGCGCATCGGATCAGGTGGCTCGTTTTGAACTGAATAGCTGCCCCGGGACAATGTTGGGATCTCTGATCCCAGACATTCTCCCAAACCATTGACTACTTTGCCCAAAAGCTCCTCACCAACCGCAATTTTGAAAGTCTTTCCTAGTGCAAACACCCTGCAGCCAGGAGAAATACCTTTTAAATCACCCAGAGCCATAAGCATGGATGAATCATCCTTAAATCCTACTACTTCAGCCGGCAGTTGGCTCGTTCGCCCGGTAATTTCTATCGAACATATATCGCCGATGGAAGCATAGATACCCTTTACTTCCATTATCAAACCGACGACCCTGGTTACCTTGCCTATGTATCCAAAAAGTGTGGCTCTCTGCAATTTATCTCGATAGATGTCCAATTTCAAAGTATTCATTAATCTTTTTCCCTAATAATGGCATTAAGCTGCTTCAATATGGTTTCGATCGTAGCATCTATGAAACCCTGTTCCGTTTCTATGCGACATCCACCGGATTTAATGGTTAAATCAGCGATAAATTCAAGTCTTTTGCTGTGGTAAAGTTGGGCGCTAAATTCATCCTGCTTGGCTTTAAGTGTTTCAACTTGCTCAGGTGCAACATAAATTATCACCATCTTACATTCCTTAGCCTGAATGCAGGCAGCGCGGGCTATATCCACAATAGTCTCCGGCTTAAGCTCCATCTGCCGGCAGACCAGTTTCTCAGCAATATCAATAGATAGTGCCAATATTTCGACCTCGGTATATTTATATATCTTTTGGCGGAGCTCATTGACCTCCTGCAATACTTGCCGGGTTGATTGATAGTAATCTTCCTGGGCTTCCTTTTGGGCTAGCCCAGCATCCTCTTCGCCCTTCTTATAACCCTTTTGATAAGCATCGCCTTCTATGTGCAGGATCTTCTCATTTGTTGCGGCCAGCAACTCTTCTGCCTCATCCCTGGCCTTTGTTAAAATAAGCTCCGCTTCTTTGGTCATATCCGGCATTGCAAGGTATTTTTCCTCTTCCAGGTTGGCTTCTTCCTGATGGGCAGAGCCATTCCTAGCATATATCGGTCTATATTCCATATCGCCGTCAACTTGTTTGATAACCCTAGACGATAAAAGCATTCTGTGCACCACCCCGCGTAATTACTATCTCTCCGGACTCATCTAATCTTCTAATAACCTGCACAATTTTCTGCTGCTTTTCTTCTACGTCGCGTACTCTTACGGAACCCAACAACTCTATATCTTCCTGTAACATTTCTCCAGCCCGCTGAGACACATTTCCAAATATCTTATCGGCAACTTCAGCATTAGCACCCTTAAGTGCCATAGCCAAATCTTTAAAATCTATTTCGCGCATAATCCTGCGAATAGAATTGTCATCCAGGGATATGATATCCTCAAACATAAATAACATCTTCCTTATTTCATCAGCTAACTCTGGATCTTCTTTCTCCATAGCTTCGATAATACTCTTTTCAGTAGCCCTATCTACATTATTTAGAATATTAACCAGATCCTTAGTCCCCCCCGCGCTGGTAAAGTCCTTGCTGGTAATACTGGAAAGCCTTGATTCGAGCACAGACTCAACCTCCTCAATTATTTCTGGCGAAGTTCTTTCCATCGTGGCGATTCTAAAGGCTATATCGCTCTGCATTTCTTGGGGTAAATGATTTAATATCCCCGCCGCTTGCTCTGGATCAAGGTTAGACAATATTAAAGCAATGGTTTGGGGATGCTCATTATTTATAAAATTCACTATTTGTTTAGGTTCAATTTTCCTAATGGAATGAAATGGTTTGTTTTGCGCTGTTAGTGATCTCATAATTTCGTCCGACTTCTGTGATCCCACGGCTTTATCCAACAACGACTTGGCGTATTGCAGACCACCGCTGGAGGCAGCCGTATGAAAATTACTGAGCAGTAGGAATTCCTTATAAACAGTGCTGATCAGCTGTGCGTTTATTGACAATGTATTGGCAATTTCCGCACTAATCAGTTCTATTTTGTCGTAATGAAAATGTTTCATTATTGTTGATGCCCGCTCTGGTCCAACCGCAATCATTAAAACGGCTGCTTTTTGAAGTCCAGTCAAAGTGCGTTCTCTAGCCACTTACTCCACTCCCATTTTCATCTAACCAATTGGTTATTATTTGCGCTGCTACATCTGGTGAATCTTTCATGATTTTCTTAATTTCTTCATCTTCCGTGGCATTAGATTCTTTCATTTGAATTTGCTCTAATTGTTCTTCAACCTTTCTTATTGAGGCGGGTTGCTGAAGCAGAACATCAGAACTATCCAATTTGGAACGGATACTTCGAATCAAGGTTAAGGCGAGAATGAAAAACAGTATGATCCCCAATCCTTCTAAGCCCCATGTCACCAATTTCTCAATTTGGGCTTGCTTGTTTTCCGCGGCGGTAACCTTGTCCATTTCCGCCTTGGCTGCATCTAAACCAGTCTGATCAAATTGGGTGCTTAAAACATTGATGGTATCGCCTCGTTTGGCATCAAAACCTATCGCCGCCGATATAACATCCCGGATGCGAAGCTCAGCATCGGCTGGAAGGTCGCCATTAATGGCCACTGCCGTTGATAATGATATTACCCGGCCGGGTGCATAAATTTCCTTTTCTTCCACCTTATTTATTTCATAATTTTTGGTGGACGTCATATCCGTAACGCCGGTTGAAGCTACCCCTGTGGCGGCAAGGGTCGGATCTCGACTGGTATCCCCAACTATGCCGGAACTGCCGGTAGTATCGTTTTTCTTCTCACTAAGTTGTTCGCTGCGTACAACTCCTTGATCTCCCCAGATAGTCCGATTGACTTCTTTTTGATTAAAATCCAAATTAGCAGTTATCATAGTTACAACCTTATCCGGTCCATAAATACTGTCCAGCATTTGTTGAATGCGGGTTTCAAGGCTTTTTTTGAAAGTTCTTTTCAGATCCATTTGCGTAAGCTGCATACCGCTGCTTGTAGAGTTATTGATACTGTCACTTAAAATATTCCCAGCAGTATCTATAATTTTGACATCCTCAATACTTAAATTTTGCACTGATCCTACCAGGAGCTCGGCAATACCTTTGACCTGTTCGGGCTGCAGTTTAACCATGGGTTTCAGTTCTATAATAACTGAGGCTTGCGCCTTACGTTGGTTATCAATAAAAGCGCTCTTTTCTGGTATAACCAGGTGTACCCTTGCTTGTTTCACTGCATCAACTTGGACAATAGACCTACGTAATTCTTCCTGAAGTGCTCGCTGATAATTAATATTTCTTTCAAAATCAGTAGCACCCATGTTACTTGTATCAAAAAGTTCAAAACCTGGTCCGCCTTCTGAAACAACACCCTTACTAGCTAGATTCAATCTGAGCTCATAAACCTGGTCAGCCGGAACTTCGATAGTCTTGCCCGCATCCTGCAAAATGTAAGGAACATTTAGAGTTTTCAGTTGTTCTACAATCTTGCCAGCGGCGTCATTTTGAATATTGGTAAACAGGGGCGCATATTCCACCTTGGTCGCCCAACGATAAAAGAAATAGGAAGATAATAGCAGACAAACGGCAGCTACTACATATATTGACTTTTTCGCAGAAGAAAGGCTTGTCCATAGGTCTTTTAATCTGTTCAATAAGGCCATGCTTTCACCACTTTAATTATTAAATCTGCATCTTTTCGATCTCTTTATAAGCCTCAACCAATTTATTTCTAATTTCCATGGTCTCGCGCAGAGCTAGATCGGCTTTTTCCATCGCTATCAACATTTGATGAATTTCCACCGGCCCTCCCCCTAAAAAACTTTCGGTTAACTGGTCGGCATCTTTTTGCAAGGAATTAGCGTCATCTATCTTCTGATTAAGCATCTGTCCAAAGCTGGACCCTCCATTTGCTCTTGTACTGCTGCCCGTTTGGGATGTACTGCCGGCAATTTGATTCACGGAAAATAGAGAGCTATTACTCAATGAAGAAATATTCACTCATCCCACCCCCTCAATTAACAAATTATTTTCGTATTAATAGATAGAACAGTATTATCTATAGCGATCTATGACAAAGCGATATGACAATTATTCCCATAATATCTAGGTCTGCTATCCCCGGCCGATGGTTAAAGCTTTAATAGCCAGAGACTTAGTCGTATTTAAAACCGTCACATTAGCCGCATAAGCTCGTGAAGCAGAAATGGAATCAACCATTTCGTCGGCCAGGTTAATGTTGGGTTTGGCCACAAACCCATCTTTATTGGCATCAGGATGCCCAGGGTCATAAACCATGATAGGATCTGCCTTATCCGCAACAATTTTGTCCACTTCCACTCCCTGGCCAGCAAAGTTACTCCCGCTGTCTTCCTGAATATTTTGCTGCAATACTTCCTTGAAAACTGTGACCTTACGGCGGTAGGGGCCCCCCTCATTGGTTTTAGTCGTCTCAATGTTGGCTATGTTCTGAGCTATAATTTCCATTCGAAGTTTTTCAGCGCTTAATCCGCTGGTGCTGGTATTTATTGCTGATAATAGAGTCATGGCTTACCCCTTCCCATCTGATATGACGTATTTTTTCATCGCAATTTTTTTGTTTATTTGATTAAGGGCTGCATTAAAATAAACTTCATTCTTTACCATAGCTGTCATTTGTTCTTCCAAATTTACATTGTTACCATCAGCGCGAAGTGCGGGAGAAGTATCTCTGGCCATTTCAAACTCCGACACATTGGCATCATTGCCAATATGTTTAGGACTGCTTATTTTTAGGGGTAACGGCCCAAATTTAGTTTGTGAATTGGCTAACTGTTCTTCAACATTGACCAGAAATTGTTTAAAGCCAGGCGTATTAATATTGCTCATATTGTGAGCAATCGTATTCTGCCTGGCTGTTGATCCGTTTAAAGAAGATTCAAGTACCTGGAAAGTATGATCCAATTTGATTCCCAAACAAAACACCTCCTTATGCTGTATTTTGAATCTGAAAACAAAAAATCTTCCTAAGGTATGATCAATACCTTAAGAAGATTATCAGTAATCTAGGTACGATCTCTAGCAACCCGGCTGTCATATTGTCACAACAATTTAGACCCTTGGGTTTTGCGTCACTACCTTTCGGTAGCTTTGCCCTTCAAGAACGACTCTAGCAGCCCGGCTATCATATCGTCGAAACGACTT
Organism: Syntrophomonadaceae bacterium; assembly: GCA_963665865.2. GTDB lineage: Bacteria > Bacillota > Syntrophomonadia > Syntrophomonadales > Syntrophomonadaceae > PHAA01. The sequence continues at coordinate 2,304,425 of CAXXWF010000001.1, forward strand.
AGACCCTTAGGTTTTGCGTCACTATCTTTCGATAGTTTTGCCCTTCGAGAACACTTATTTAATTAAAATTAGAATTTATTTCCTAGTGTATAACATAATATAACAATAATTACAAAAATAAAAGCTTTTTTTATAAATTAGTGAAAAATGTTTTCAAATTGTCTATTAAATAAAAAATATTTTGTAAAAATGTAGCGGCAGTGTACGGTAAGTAGTATCCTGTACCCATGCAAGAGTTTAAGCAAGAGAAACCGTAATACTGTTGGGAGGGTCAATAATGCCGAAAGATGATTTTAAGAAAATGGACAGGGAGGAGAAAGCTGAGTATATAAATAATAATTTACATGGCGGCATGAGTTTTAAGGATATTTATGATGCTACGATGTATAACAATGAACTGATAAAATCGAAGGAAGCCTTGCTTAATCAGTTTAAAAAAGCGGGTTACCGGGTAAATGACAAAAACTCCAACCATCCAACTGTTGACGCTCCCCCCACCCCGGAATCTCAAGCGTCAGTGAACAATTCTGTAAATACTAATTCCAATGATAAGCTACTAGCAATACTACAGCATTCCGAAGATATTTTGCAAATGCTGGCATGGTGGAAAATGAGTCAGTCCATTAGTCCCAAAGACAATAGATTAACTATTCCTATTCCCCAGGATGCTGATGAAATTAGAAAGACCATACGTATTAATAATAAGGTTTGGGAGCAATGGAAAGATTTTTGCAGTCAACAACCCGGTTATAGCGAGAAGGATTTATTTGCTAAGGCTTTGTTATTTTACATAAACGAGGTACAGTGAGCAGGGGAAATTACACCTTAAGATTAATGTCGAATAATCGCGGTGGTTGTTGAGGAATAAAATCCAGTATAGTCAGCTTAGTATCACTTACCTCCACAGCTATATTATCGATTTTATAGCCGGCGCCTTGCAAAGACTGGCAGAGCCCGGTAACCTCTCTAGTCAGAATGGTCTGGTATTTATCACTGTTACATACTATCTCGGTTTTCATGTTATTATTGGCAAGTTCTATTTTAAACCAGAGCTCCTCCAAACTTCGGGAATTTAACTGTAATACGAGCTTACAGCCTTCCGATTGAAGCGGGTCACGCTTTGATCCCCGGGTTAGCAAATAAATATGCTGCCCAGCAACTGACCAACCCATAATATTATATCCACCATAAATATTATTTTCGCTTTCATTGAGAAAGGAAAAGAACCGGGTCTCTTCATCACCGGATAACTCTCCCTTAATAAATTTCTGCAATCCTTGCAGCGCCTCAAAATCTTTATTTGATTCTGCCTTTACTCCGACAGTCTTGAGCCATACCATTAATTTAGTCAGATCTTCGGTAAACCTAAATCCTTTAATAAGGCTGTATAATTCCAAGATGTCCGCCCGGGTTATTGGTAAATTGAAATTTACCAGCTGACGCAAAATAGCATTCATTTCTTCCTGGGGTCTGATTCCCAATTTTAATAAAACCGCATCTTCCGGCTTTGGTCTGGCAGCATCATTAACAATTTTAAGCTCTATAGAATTGGACTGGGCCGATTCCACCTGCAGCTTCAATCTGTCCCCTGGGTTTAATAGGACCTTAGTTTGAGCCTTTAATAAATTATTACCTAATTGCAGCAGCACCTGATTTCCCTCAGATTTAATAACCTGAGCTTTAATAATCTGCCCTGGTTTAAGAGATAAATGTTGTTGCAACTGATTACCTATTTTGCTGATAATATTGATGCTGTTCATTTTCATAATATTTTCTCGTTCCCTAAGAGTATTTTTGGTCCATCTTCCATACAAAAGCGATAACTTGGGCCACGGCTTGATACAGTTCGGGCGGTATTTCCGTACCCATCTCCAATGAGACAAGAAGCTGCACCAGAGACTGATCTTTATATACCGGCACCTTCTCCTTTTCCGCTATTTGCAATATCTTGTCGGCAATTTCACCCTGACCGGAAGTGATAACTAGCGGTGTTCCTGCTCCATCTTCCTCATACTTCAAAGCAACTGCCAATTTTACAGGTTTTTTCACGGCTACCTCCATTCTGTTTCTGCAACCCAGTGCAATTCTTACCAACAATTCTGTCTCCATGGCTCGGCGACTGAAGTCGCCTCTACATATTGGGAATTAAATATTAAAATTCAAATATTGAGTAGCCGCGACTTTGCGATCAGGGCTTCTTTAAGGCAGTTAGGCGCCTAGCCCCCTCTCTCAGTGTCTCTATCACATAATCCTGTTGCTCCTCAGTTAGTCCAGGGAAAATAGGCAGACTGATCTCCCGCTGGTAAAAGGCTTCTGCGACGGGAAAATCTCCGAAACGGTAGCCGTAATGCTCCTTATAATAGGGTTGCAAATGCACCGGAATATAATGTACCTGCACGCCTATATTGGCTGCTCTCATATATTCAAAACAAGCTCGCCGGTCCACTTCCTCCGGCAAAAGCAATGGGTAGAGATGATAAGCATGCCGGCTCTGGTTGTCAGGTTGGGGCGGTACCATAAAACGGTTGAAGTCCTGGAGAATCTGGTCATATCTCCGGGCAATTATCTGTCGCTGCTCCAAAAATGAATCCAGCTTATTAAGCTGAGAAATCCCCAATGCACATTGAAAACTGGTTATACGGTAGTTATACCCGATATCCTGCATCTCATAATACCACGGTTCCGGATCAGGTTTCAGGCATCCCTCATCCCGCACCATGCCATTATTAGGAAATTGCTGCAGCTTTTTCGCATAATCGAAATTATCAGTTACAACCATACCCCCTTCCCCGGTCGTAATATGCTTTACCGGATGAAAAGAAAAAGTAGTTATATCTGCTTCTTTTCCCACCATTTTGCCCTGGTGAATGGACCCCAGCGCATGTGCAGCATCCTCAATGATAACCAGGTTATGGCGATTGGCAATCTCTCTAATCAACCCAATATCCACCGGGTAACCAGCGTAATCAACCGGTACAATGGCCCGTGTCCTGTCGGTAATTGCGGATTCCAATTTATTAATATCAATACAATAAGTGGCTGGATTAATATCCACAAATATGGGTCGGGCTCCCATATATACAGCTGCATTGGCCGAAGACAGGAATGTAATTGGGGAGGTAATGACCTCATCTGCCAAACCAACATCAGCTGCATACATAGTAGCATGTAAAGCCGAGGTACCGCTGTTAAAAGCCACCGCATAAGCTGCCCCACAATACCTGGCTACACAGCTTTGAAACTCCTCCACCTCCAGACCTTGAGTAATAAGCGGCGTTTTCAGTACCCTAACCACTGCTTCGATATCATCTTCATCTATGTTCTGCCTGCCATACGGTATAAATTCTTTCATAATTACGGCTCCAATCTATGTTATAAAATCCCTGCGATCCAATCCTGGGTACGGTTCAGTCCTTCTTTCAGGCTAATTTGTGGCTGCCAGCCCAGCAGCTCTCTGGCTTTATCATAATTATATAAAAGCCGGGAAATTTCGCTCTGCGGATGAATATGGGCAACATGTTTTATACGATTGGAGTCCGTACATACTAAGTTCGCTAAATCATTGATGCTAATATCTTGACCTAATCCAGCATTCAGGATCTGTCCGTTTGTCAGCTCACTCATCCCCGCCTGAATCACAAAATCTGCACAATCCTCAACGTAGAGCAGATCCCTGGTCTGATTACCATCCCCGTAAACCGATATATCTTCTCCTTTCAAACTACGTTCTATAAAAATAGCTACCACTCCGCCCTCACCTGATGACTTCTGGCCCGGCCCATAGGTATTAAAGGGGCGTACCACCGTGGTAGGCAGACCATACGCATGATAATAGGACAGCGTTAAGGCTTCTCCGGAAAGCTTACTGGCCGCATAAGGAGAAGCCGGTTTTACCGGATGAAGCTCACTAATTCCGGTATCGTCAATGCTTTTTTCATAAATCATGCAGGTCGACATGAATAGAAACTTCGTCCCCTGTCGGCGGCAATTCTCCAGCACATTGAAAGTTCCCACCACATCATTGTTAAAAGTGGTACGAGGAACATCAATGGAATCCTGTACATTGATACTGGCCGCCAGATGATAAACCCGGTCGAAGTGTTGCTTAAATACATCTGCCAATCCGTCCTGATCCTTGATGTCACTTTTAATAAAGGTAAACTCCAGATGTCGGGAAAATTCTTCGATATTCACCAAGCGGCCATTGGATAAGTCATCGACTGCTACCACCCGGTGCCCTTCTTCCAGCAGTTTTCCTACTACCCATCGCCCAATAAAACCAGCCCCACCAGTTACTAATATATTCATAAGTTTATGCTCACCTCTTCCAACAGCCAATGCTAAATTTTCAATACCTAATCCCTGTTATAATATTTTCTAACATCTCAACAATTTCCTTATTCTCCAGAAAATGCTCGTCTGCTGAGCTGTATACCCGGCAGGCTGCTTTTCTGGCACCCGGGTAGCAATCCAAGCTTGCTGATGAATCCTGATAGTATGGCAAAATAATAAAGAGATCATCGGTTTCCAACGCCCGGCTGCTCTCCTCCGCACTCATTAATTCCTCATACATTTTCTCCCCCGGACGCAACCCAATTGTCTTAATCTCAATATCCTTGCCGGAACGGTTTACCATCGCCTGAGCCAGGTCACCAATCTGCAACACCGGCATTTTTAATACAAAGGTTTCTCCTCCCATTGAAAGTTTTACCGATTCTAATATTAAGTCCACTGCCCGGTCAGTATTTATAAAAAAGCGACTCATATTCTCCTCGGTGACCGTCACCGGCCCACCCTGAGCTATTTGTTTTTTGAATAAAGGCACTACCGATCCCCGGCTATTCATAATGTTTCCAAATCGTACTGATAAAAGCTTAATATCACGCGTGCCCTTCCACTGATCAGCTGAAGCAATCAACCGTTCTGCCAGCAGCTTACTGGCTCCCATGGTATTGGTAGGCGCGGCTGCTTTATCGGTACTGCTGTAAACCACCATAGAAACATTACGTTCCATAGCACAATCAATTACATTCTGCGTCCCCAGCACGTTGGTTTTAACCGCTTCAAACGGATTATATTCACAGGCCGGCACATGCTTTAGGGCTGCCAGGTGGAAGACAATATCGATGCCCTCCATAGCCCGGTTTAGTCGTTCCCGATCACGTACATCTCCCAATAAAAAGCGCAAGCGATGCTGCTCGGAACCCTGAAAAGTAAACTCTTCCTGCATGATAAATTGTTTATGTTCATCCCGGGAATAAACCCGGACCACTTCGGCCCCGAGCTCCAGAAGCCTTTTCACCAGGCACTGTCCTACTGTGCCTGTCCCACCTGTAACCAGTATCTTTTTGCCTCTGATTCGATCAATAATATGGGTATCCATAATTACATTCACTCCTAATGCAACCAACTCATAAGTGGTGCTTCCTGCAACACTAATATCTATATCGGCAAAATTCATCAGATTCTTAAGATCAAGACTGTAATGAATTGAATTTCTAGTCTTTCTTATTTATATCACTAATCATTTCCCATGCTAAAGGAGTTCCTCTCTTTACTTCAAAGGAAAATTTCTTACCATATATTTCGTTAATAAATTTGGGACTTATTCCATACCCAGGTCTAATAGATCTAACATTTTTATTTGTAATTTCTTCGCCTTCTCGAACATCTTGAACTACGAATAATGACCTGGCGAATTCTCTAGTCTTTTTCTTTTTCTCATCAATATCATAATTCACTTGACCAATAATACGTTCTGCCCTTCTGATTTCTGAAACCATTTTTTTAAATTCTTCAGTATCCATGGAAAAGCTCGCATCTGGTCCACCTATTTCCCGATCCATAATAAAATGCTTTTCTATCATGGATACTTGCATTGCCGCTGCAATAACTGCTACTTCGTGCCCCGTTGTATGATCAGATAATCCTACATTTACCTGGAAACGCTCTTTCATATCCTGCATAACCAAAAGATTTGCATCTTCAGGTTTAGCTGGATATTCGGTGGTACATTGCAGCAAGGTAATATTTGAATTTCCTTGCCTTCTACATGCTTCTACTGCTTCAAATATATCTTCCAATGTCGCAATACCAACGGATATTATGATAGGCTTCCCTTTTGAAGCCACATATTCAATAAGAGGAATGTCTGTTATCTCAAGAGAGGCAATTTTATATCTTCTAACATTTAATCCCTCAAGTAAGTCAACTGCGCTATTATCGAAAGGTGTTGAGAAAATTTCTATTTCAATTTCCTTTGCGTACCTAAATAACTCTTTGTGCCATTCCCATGGGGTATAAGCTTCCTGATATAGTTTGTATAAAGTCATGCCATCCCAGATGGTTCCGTGATCAATCCTAAAAAACTCATTATCACAATCTATAGTAATGGTATCCGCAGTATAGGTTTGAATCTTTACAGCATCTGCTCCAGCTTCTTTGGCTGCCTTTATTGTCTGTTTTGCAATATTAATATCATGTCCATGATTTGCTGACATTTCTGCTATAATTTCAAGTCTGTTGCTCATCATTTTCTTCCTTTACATAAAGAGATTATCCAAAGTCAGCTTTCTCGGTCACAGAGAGCTTTTTGGGGGTCCGACTTCGGATAATTTTCTATTTATTACCCAGTGCTTCAAATTTCATTTCATCCCAAAGCAACCACTTTTTGGTACCGTTTACAACGTATTCTCTCGTCCAATCAGGTCCAATATTCATAAGTGCATCTAATATGGATAAAAAAGGTATAAAGTCATTTTTAGAACCAACTTGCATATATGATACCGGTTGATAGTTCTGAAAACAAACTGTTATATCTGAAAGGGGGAATACTTTGTCTTCTAGCATATAATCAAAAGAGCCCTTGGCACAAAAGTAAGTTTTCGCCTCGCACCAACGAAGTAATTCTGCTACCCGCTCAGAGCGCACCTTTTTAGAGGGTAGTTCCGAACTAAAGCGAAATTCACCCCTATAATCTAGAAGTCCACTAACAAATTTGATAAAAGCAGTATTTTGTGAAGAAAGGTCTTGGGCTGGCTCTAAAAGCCATGCTTCTAGCCATGATGCTATAACGCTATAGTAGGCGGCTTTGGAATAATTAGCCTTTATTCGCTTCCACATCTTCTCCCGCCAATTCGTTTCCTCGTTTATCTTAACCTGATTCAGGGGAGCCTTAAAAGAAATACTCTTTTTAACCGGTACCGAATACCAGTCAACCTGTTTATTATTCACAAATAGTCTATTTCTTTGATGATAGCTTTGGTATGAAAATTGGAAATCATCTAAAATAACGAACACGTCTGATTTTAATATTAGTTCCAAATATCCTTGCCACGGAATAAAAGATGGCTGCATCATGGCAACATTCATATCATAAATCCCTCTTGATTACCTCGTTCTGCGGACGCACACCTACCTTCTTGGCCGGACTGCCCGCATATATACCCCACGGTTCTGCATCCTTATTGATAAAACTACCCGCACCAATAACTGCGCCCTCACCAATAGTAATATCTGGCATTAGTGTGCAATTTGCGCCAATATATACGTCATCCTCTATCACCAATTGCCCATACAATGCCTTTGCCGAACCTTCACCTAATCCGTCTACCATTTTCAATCCTTCCTTGTGAGAGTAGACTGCTGTCAGCAAAACTGAGCCCGGTCCGATTGACACCCGATCACCTACAGTTAACTGTCCACCACCCCAGACAACTACATGCGGTTGAACATCAGTATATTTACCTATCTTTACTCCTTGCCCGCCCCATATAAAAACAAAATCGCGCATCCTACAATAATCATCTAGCTCCACAACACCTGGGTTAGCAATCTTCGCTAACGGCATTAAGCGAACTCCCTCACCGCATTTTTTTAATGAATTTTTAACATTTTCCCCCATCATTTCTAAGCCATCAATTTTAAATTCCATCTTTGTCTCCCCCATCTTTTATTCGTAAAGAACAGTACTATTCGCCATCCATCATGTGCTTTCTTTTTTCAACCAGATAACGAAATCTTTCATCTTCCAGTTCTTTTTTGTAATCAACAATCATTTTCGAAAATGAATATTTAGACACCCAACCTAAATCGCGTTTAGCTCTACTGATATCATAAAAATATGGTTCAATAGTATTCGGTTTATCTGGCCTATACACTAACTTCGGCTGAGAACCTTGAGGCCAGAATTCTCGGGCAATACACTCCGCCTCTTCTTTTAAAGTTGATAGTCTGCCAGAAGATATATTATATAAACCTGAGATATTCTTTTTTTTCAGAGCAAGAACAAACGCTGAAACAACATCCTTTACATAGATAATATCCCTTCCAGTATTACAATCGCCCCAAACCTCTAACGGCTTTCCTTGTATTGCATTATTTATGAACACCTGAAACCCCGTAGTTAGCGGTTTACCATCCTTATAAATTTCGGTATGAGGTCCATAACCATAGACTGGCGGTAACCTAAAGACGATGCCCTGAATTCCATATGCCTGAATATAGTGTTCGACACAGTCTGTCGCTGCACTCTCAGATATACTGAACATTGCATAATCTCCAGTATATTTAATCGCCCGTCCATCGGCCTCTTTTATTGCTATTCCTGCTTTTTCTTTCCATAGCCCTTGAGTGTTTCTATGAGAACATGTGTATATAATTTTGTTTACACTATTTTTTAAGCAAAAATCCAATATATTAAGTGTACCAATCACATTTACTTTTATATAATCAACAGGATCATATTTATGTTCGCTAACGTTGGCCGGTTGAACACATGCTAAATTAATCACCGCTTCAATGCCTTCTGTCGGCAATTTATTAAGACTTCTCTTATCAGTGATATCAATGCAGCAGTAAGGTATTCCGATTTTCTCATAGTATAATGCCCCTGATTCACTTATATCTGCAGCCACTACACTATAGTCTTCTTTTATAAGCTGATCAATTAAATATGTACCAATAAATCCAGCAGCTCCGAAAACAATAATCATTTTAACTCATCCCTTAACTGGTTTATATTACAATAGCTAATCGTCCCATACTGCATAACCAAAGCCTGTTTTACCATAGCCATTACCACAATATAGCATTATTTTTTGATCATTGTGTTTAAATACAAATGGATAACATATCATTTCAGAATCCCAACCTGATTCGGATAAATCTATACCAACACAGTCATCTTTTCTTAGAAATTGAATTCCATCCATTGATTCGGCATACCCCATTCTATAACCGCCGAGATCTATGGCATAGCAATACCACATTTTATATATACCATCTTCCTTAATCACACTGGCACGCGATACGCGGGTTTCATCGGGGCGGTTGTAATCTACTGACATAATCCCATCTCTTATCCAGTCTACGCCCTTCATTCCTGGGCCTGATTCAGCATATTTAATATTATATCTAGGCAAATCATTGTTAATCCATGTATCGGCTGAGTCATACCACATTCTCCATTTGTTGTCTTCAATCAAAATTGAAGATATAACAAGAATGCTATAGGGTTCTTTATCACTCCTATGCATAACCGGCGCTCTAGAATACCTTTTAAAAAAGTTTCCTCCATCGTCACTGATAGCCAGTCCGCTCACTTCGGCTGCTCGGACTGTTGAGCCTTTATTCCATCCCATATAAAATAAGTATTTCTTATTTTCATAATTCACCAGGCACGTCGGAGATACACCGTTATCGTCAAATGAACCTAAACTTCCCAAATCTAAAACTGGTTTTTCAGAAATATTTAATGTTTTCTGTGGATTATTTATATCAACATCCACATACCCTATCAATGACCGATTACATACATCTCTTCCTGAAAAGTAGATTCTATAGATGTCCCCCTCTATCTTATCCGCAATAGGAAGCATGGCATGGGTAACACACCAGTCAAACTGGCCCTCTGGCTTAAAGATTAAACCCTTCTTAATCCACATTATTTTTCATCCCCTATTATCACTTGAATCAATTCTTCCGTTCCTCCAGCAATGTTCATATTGATAATATCCTCATGATTTGGATAGGTGAAATTTTTATTCACAATGCATTCCAAAAGGCATTCTATTTCTTCTTTATCAATAACCTTAAAAAATCCTTGATAAGTTTCTTTCTGTAATAAATCTTGAGGTATAACTAGGATCGGTGTTCCAACATATAATGCTTCAAATGCAGAAAGCCCTGGAGAAGCAATAACCAGGTCAGCTTTAAACATTAATTCTGCAACATATGGAACATCCTTATAAATGTTTATAGCTCTATTTGCTAATTCATAGTCCATTAAAACTTTATTAAGGGAATCATGGTTTCCAAAACTTGCTCCAAGTACGACATCTATTTTGATGTGCTTTGGCAAATTTAATAATTCCTTTACTACCATAGTTGTCAAATTTGAAGGGTCGCTGCCTCCGAAAATAGCCAAAATATTGTTAGCAGTTTTGGGTATAACCTTATTTTTTTTATGCAGCTCATGAAATTCCTCCCTAAAAACCCAATACTTCGGACCATAGAAATAAAGAGTATTGGTTTGGTCATCCCTGAAACGAACATTTTTAAAATTACTACCTATATCCGCTGTAACAGCAATATCAGCATATCGATTTGCATTAGTAAGGTTGGTAAATATAACTAGCCTTATTTTATTGTCTATTTTTATATTTTTTGCAAGAGTCTCATCAACATCTATTTTGTCTATAATAACTATGTCGGGCTTCTCTTCTAAAAAACCTATAATTTCGGAGTCATTAGCTACGTGTAAAGTTTGAAATCCGGCGTTTTTAATTTTATTAATTACGATTTCATCGCTTTTTGTAAGAAAACAAATTTCAGCAACATTTTTTAGCTCTTGGGCAAGAGTTATAGACTGATAAACATGCCCCAATCCTATGTTATAACCACCGTCTACAATAAAGACTATCTTTTTTAATTCACTACCCATCATTTACCCTTTTTCTTCCCTTTAGTTTTTCTGTCGATTTTTCGTCTTAATTCTATAGTGGCTCGATTGTCAAGGCAGTTTACCGAGCAGTCCATCCACCATCAACACAAATTGCTTGCCCTGTTATATAACTCGAAGAATCAGATGATAGGAGAATCACGATGCCTTGTAATTCTTCTGGTTGTCCAATTCTACCAAGCATAGTTTTATTAGACAAACGTTTGATGAACTCTTGATTTTCCTGAACAGATGGATTTGGAAAGGGTCCTGGCACTACGGAATTACACCTAATCCCTTGATCACCGTAGTAACTGGCAATATATTTTGTAAATTGAATTATAGCTGCCTTTCCGGCACCATAATTTGCAGGGTTGTTCAAATTTACATCTCCATTGTATGCCGCAGGATCAGGGGCAACCACCCCATACATAGATGAAATATTTATAATGCTTCCTTTTTTCTGCCCTTTCATATATGGTAGCACTGCTTTCGTCGCTCTGAAAACGCTGTTTATTGACTCATTAATTCCTCTTTCCCATATTTCATCACTAAAATCCTCAACAAATCCCATTGTACCTCCACTTGCATTATTGATTAACACATCAATACTTCCATATCTCTCAAATATCGCAGCAAACGTCTTTTCGATATTGCAAGTGTTATTAACGTCAAGCTCAAGACCAATACATTCTGTACCGTAGCGTTCATTTAATTTAGTTGCGAGTCGTTCACATTTCTCTTTGCCTCTTGATGCAATCACGACATTTGCATTATGCTTTGCAAGTCCCTCACACATAGCTGCTCCAAGATGACCGGCACCGCCCGTTACTACAACCACTTTTTGAGATAAATCAAATATTGTCTTTTGATCCAAACACATTATTCATAAACTCCCTTCTGTTTTATTGCCGAATTTATCAAAGTAATCTCTGGATGCGCATCAATGAACTTGATTATTTCTCTTAGATAAAAGTCATGATTTCCGCGATAAAGCTGACGATAAATCTCGCTTATACACTCAAAATCCTCAATTGTGTCGATTGTAAGCCGATAATTCAATAATTCCCTATTCCAATTAATAGAATAACAGCCAATACTGTCTTGTTTAAAATACATATAAGGCGTCACGTGTTCTTTCTCATAGCCTTCACTTGCATTTATGTATGCTTCTTCAAGCAATTCAAAAGAAAATACCTCACATCCCAACCCAAGAGGGAGCGTTCGTTTTTCATCAGAAACATACCTAAAACTGTTGTTGTGAAAGAACCTTATTGTATCATCAATTATTATGGGGTCTACTAATGGATTATCGCCGGTCAATCGTACAATGGCAGTAGCTCCATACTTTTTGGCTGCCAGATAATACCGCTCTAAAACATTGTCTTCGCTGCCTCTGAAAAAAGAAACTCCTGTGTTTATAAGAAATTTCTGGAGTTCGTCATCCTCCTTGTTGTTAGTTGTCGCAATCACAACTTCGTCAATTTGCGTTGACTGTTGTACACGTGCTATGATGTGCCACAATATCGGTTTTCCCACAATCTCTTTTAGAACTTTACCTGGCAATCTGGTGGAACCCATTCTTGCTTGAATAATAGCAACTGTTTTTCGCATATGTTCTTCCTCCATTTATGAATTCCACAAATTTGGCATTACCAGTTTGTCCTCTACCTCAGTGAAAGAATCTTTAAAAAGTTGTCTGGCGTTAACTGGCATTGTTTTTGAAGAAAGAGTAATATATTCTTCCAAGTGTGCTATGTTGTCAACACCAAAAACTATATAATCAATGTATTCGTGTTGCAGAACATACTGCACCGCGGCCTCAAAGGGCTTTAGGCCACTTTCGAGGCAATCATTTTGAAATTTTCTAAGATAAGGAAGCGAAAATGACATATATTCAGGTATTTCCTCAGGTTTCATTGCTAATAACCCTTGTAATAAAGAGCTCCGAGCATATACTATTACACCTTGTTCTTTAGCTTTCTTAAAAAATCCGCACTTGTCAAGACGTCTATCAAATACATTGTAGGGTACTTGTATGATATCAATAGCATCGTATTCAAGTGCTTTCATTGCCTGTATAGGGGTATAAATTGAAACGCCGATTTTTCTTGTTAAACCCTTAATTTTTAACCCTTCCAGCGCACTAACCGCTGCAGGATCAAAGATATTATTAGCGTCATGAAACATGTAGCCGTCCAGGCAATCTATTCCCAAACGGCACAAGCTTTGATTAATACAGGATTCTAATTCTTCAATATTCAAATTAAATTTTGATATTACGCTTAATTTCTCAGCTTCAATCTGTGGTTGCCTCAAAAATTCACCTAGTACTTTTTCCGCCGTCCCATATGCCGAAGCAGTATCAAAACAACAAATTCCTGCAGCATAAGCTTTATTTAAAATTTCTATTGACTGTTTAATTTTTGGCTGCCCATTAGTCTGAATTCCATAATTCATTCCAAATTGAACAGTTCCTAATGCAAGCTTCATTACATCGCCTCATTTTTAGTGGTAATTATTTACAACTATTCTCCTACGGTCATATACAACTATAATTTAGCCTTTCTTCGAGCTTTTCCTTCGCTTGTAATAATGCTTGTAAACAAATAGCAACCAGCCCCCCAATAACCCGGTACCATTCCACATGGCGCATTAATATTTCCACTCTGGCTAGATCAGGGTCGTCATATTTCCCGGGAACAGCAACCATATCCATGGTGAATTTCACCAAGTAGGATTGAAACACATGCGCCAGGAACAGCTGATAGGTCTTTTGCCTCTGTTTACAACGCTCTTGAGGGGCCAATATTTCAACGTTTAGTTCATCTAAGCTGCTTCGTACCGTATTAAAATATTCAGCATCTGCCAGGCATCTTGCCAGCATCTCTTGATGCATTTCACAAATATCTACTCCTTGCTGACAATCAGCAAGGATATCACGAATATCTTGTTCAGTTTCCCTAATAAGAGTCAGGACCAGTTCCAAGTCTCTTTGCTTCTCCTCCCCAGAAAAGCTTGCTTCCTGATGTCGAATAATTTCCAGCGGGTAAAAAGCATCGCTACTAATGCAGCGATCAATCGCTTCTTGAAAGCTCATAACCTGGGTTCCCTGGATGTAAGCCCCGCCTTCAGTAGCATTTAGGCAAGTACCCGAATAGGCCGCAACATCTAACTCATAAGCCTTTAGAAATGAATATAGCCCCGGGGTAGTCGGTATCGGCTGCCCATCGTTGCCCATTACTTCAATAAATTCACCCTCAAGCATGTACGTTTGCTTTTCGCCGTAAACATTTCCATCAGCATGGGTACGCCCATCCCGGCTAAGCGCCAGGTCCTGACCAATGAGAATAATAGGATCACACCCCAGAGCTTCGGCAACTTTAAATGCCATGTTGCCAGCTGACAGTTTAATGTCCAGTATACCCTTGTCTACCCCCAGCCATTTGAAATGATCCAAATTTCGATAAACAATCACTCGAGGACCGGGGTAGGCCTGATAGACCTCATTCATTATTACTGGACAAGCAGCCATATAAACATCTTTCACTTGTTCCGGGGCAAACCCTTCGAAAAACCGTGCTACTTCAGGCACCCGCTCCAGCGAAGTAACCAGATGTGGCTTTATCCCTATATCCATTAGTACTTTTAATGATGCATCAACCGCAATAATCAAAGCCTTGTCTTCCAGGCCCTGCAAAAGATGCTTATTTTTATTTAGGGATGGACCAGTAGCTACCACCACTGCCGGCCTGCCCTTGAATTTGTCAAACAGCAAATTGATACCGGGATTTGATACAATCTCATCAATGTTTATCAGCATGTTTTCAATACCTATTAAGGAATCCTCCGGAGAATCCCCATAATGACTTACTTCGAAGACCGTTGCTTCACGAAGGGCTTTCATTACTTGCATATAATAATCTTTATTCAAGCTCAAGGCTGAAGAATGATAAACCGGGTTCATGGCTCTAGCCAGCACAAATATCTGATCTTTGTGCAGAATCGGCACCAGTTTCGAAAACAGATCCCCTGCCACAATGCCTACTATAAAGTGAATTTGGAGATGGTTCAAATAGGTTCTCATATCCTCATTCATAAGCGCCAGTTTAAAAATTTCCAGATCTTTCTCTATAACTAAAATATAGCTGGTATTCTGCTGAGCCACCATATGATCGATGTAATAGTTTAATTCATAGCCCAGACCAAGGCCCAAGAAGACTGCCAGGCGGGTGTTTTTAAGCTTTAATTCAGTAATTTGATCGGCAGCATCTTGCTTAGGATTAGTAGGTTCGTAATAAATGAAGTTCTGGGCTGGCGCAACCAAGGTAGCCGGCGTATCCTCATTCCAATGCATCAATTGATATTTCCCGCTGATTTGCGTATCTCTAATCATTCGGGCTATTTCTGGATAATGCTGTTTCAAGGCCTGCATATTATGCTCATAAATTAAGTTAACATTATGATCCAGATGCGCTTTTCCCTGCCGCCTATTTGGCTCCATTGTAGTTTTTGAGGATTTATTACGTTTCTTGGATTTGCTTTTGTTTTTCGGCAAAATAATCTCGCCCTTCAATAAATATCTATCTGCTAAAATTTTGCTATAGATCCTATTTTGACCGAATTGGCTTGGCGACTGCCTTGTGCCCTTTAGGGTAAGTCGCCTCTGCTTTTTTCTCAACTATATTTTAGCAGAAAAATCGGTGGATTTTTAACCAATCATAAATGTATGAAAAAGGGACTCCGACATTTCGGAGCCCCTTGCCAAATACTGAAACAATTACTGGAGGAGCTTGAGAACCTGTTGAGGCTGTTGGTTAGCTTGGGCAAGCATTGCCTGAGCAGCCTGGGAAAGAACATTGTCCTTTGAGTACTCGGCCATTTCTGAAGCCATATCTACATCTGTTACTGATGATTGTGCAGCTGTTAAATTCTCTGATGTTGTTCCCAGGTTATTTATGGTGCTCTCTAATCTGTTTTGGTATGCACCAAGTTTAGCTCTTTCCGAAGAAACAGTCGCGGTTGCTACATCAATAGCAGACAGTGCTGCCGCTGCACCGACTTCAGTTGAAAAATCCAAACCATTTACACCAAGTGCTGTTGATGTCATACTATTTATTGAAACGCTCATGGTTTGACCCTCGTTCGCTCCAATTTGCATAGTTAAGGAATCATTATTTGCAGTAATAGTAGCTGCAGCTGTACTTCCAATTCTAATTTTTAATCCTTCAGAAGTACCTGACGTCATAGTTATTGTATTACCTACTGCTGTGTAACTTCCGCTAGCCGAAATAGTTGCGTTAACACCTACAGATACTACCGAAGTTCCTTGTGCTGCTGTATCTGAAGTGAAAGTTGCAGCACTTCCTACATCGCTGGTAGTTAAAGTCAAGTTAGCAGTTGTTGCGGTTGCTGTAACCCCAATGCCTGCATCATTGATAGTTTTAACAACATCAGCACTTGTGGAACCTGCTGCAAATGAAAAGGTTGTACCATTGACAGTAAGAGTTGTTGCTGCGGTTGTAACACCTGAAGCGAACGCAGCAGTTCTTGTGGCTGTTGCAGCGGTAGCAAGAGTTGCTCCAGTTATCGTAAGTGCAGCACCATCAGTAGTTGCTGCTGTGCCACCTAATACTGAATCAAGTGCATTACTTGATGTTCCAGTAACACCTGCTCCACCGTTTAATAAATTTTTGGTATTAAATTGAGTTGTATTAGCAATATTATCTAATTGAGCAATTAATTCGTCTGCTTCAGTCGAAATAGCTTCTCTGTCTGCAGTTGTGTTCGTATCATTGGATGCCTGGTTGGCCAGCTCCCTCATTCTCTGCAGAATTGAAGTCGTTTCAGTTAAAGCACCATCAGCTGTCTGTACTAATGAAACAGCATCTTGAGCATTACTTGAAGCTGTATCTAAGCCTCTGATTTGGCCTTTCATCTTTTCAGATATCGCCAGACCTGCTGCGTCATCTGCTGCTGTAGTGATTGCAGCACCCGAAGAAAGTTTTTGCATTGAAGTGCTTGCAGAACCGGAATTAGCATTTGTGTTTCTGATTGCGTTGTTTGCCATTAGATTGTGTCCAATTATCATTATAAATTCCTCCTTGAATTTTTTAGTCAGGCATCCTTGCCCGCTTTAAAGTTGAGTTCTTTGAGTTTGCCAGCGCGACATCCATATCACCCTGTAACCTTCCCGGGGCCCCTGGGAAGATTTATCCACTTTTTTGGAACTCATTATTATATATCGACCGTTTATTTAGAAAGTTTAGTGATTCCAGGGCAAAAAGTGTATTTATATGCTAACCTCCCATGGTCGGAGGCCACAACCACCTATGAAAATCTAACTGTAACGTCATCCTGAACGAAGTGAAGCATCCTTACTTAATAGTGCCGCCTGCGGCACATATGTAGTCCCCGCAGGGGGGATCTTATCGCCGGATATAGTCTTCTCCCAAGGAGATCCTTCGTTACACTCAGGATGACACGAACGTTATTTTCTTACTAATAGCGAAGAGGAGACTTCAGTCTCCTCTACATATCGGTATTTTTTAGCTGATCGGAGACTAAAGTCTCCTCTACGGATTCTTTTCTACGGAATATTAGAATCTGGGGTTACGCTGGGGAATCTTCAGTTATTTAGCAATTTTTTCGTACCCATTATTGGATGCAGAAGAATGTCCCTCTACTATGATTTGAGCCCAGGCACCTCTTAGATCCTCAATCATCTCCAACACTTCCTGCGCATATTGGCTGTCTTTCTTAAGATTAGCCTGAATCAATTGGGAATGCATATATCTATAGAATCGCAAAAATTTTTCGGCCATTTCTCCGGCTTCAAAATTTAATCCACACATGAGTTGGGCGACAATATTCTGAGAACGAATCAGATTATGGTGGGCTTCCTCCATATCTCCGTCTTGTATTGACTTTATAGCCAGTTTAATAAATTTCCTGGCGCCATCGTAGAGCATCAGTACTAACTGTTCACTGGAAGCGGTATTTATCTGGTTTTTCTTATAGGCATTAACATTAGGGTTCATATTTTACCCTCCTTCATCCATTTAAATTAGTTCATCTAGAGTAAACCCCGTGGTGTTAAATTTCATAAGCAGTTCGAATACTTTCTCGGGCAGCATCTCCGCAATTATGTTCTTATTATCTGCATCAATCAGCTGTACCTTTATTACTCCCTGGTTATTAATAATTTGAAAACAAAGCGGAATTTTATTAAGTTCCAACAGTTTATTCAGCTTCTCAACCGCAGTAATTAAATTTTGCAGAGGAGGTTCGGAATGACGCTTTTCTTTTTCTTCATCTTTTTTATCCTTTTGGTTATCACTGACTTTTGTTTTTTTAGTTTCAATTACTACCGGCTTTTGGGTCTGGACTTTAATATTATTAACAATTATTGGATCAATTCCATGGATACTAGTCAAACTGCTCCCCCCCAAGACTGATTTTTACGATATTACAGCCTACTTCATTTTATCCAGCAGCATGCCTTCCATTTTCATATTTTCACCTCTGTATTGAGCGTGGGTCAGCTTGTTTTTTCGGGCATTTATCAGCTTCTCAAATATCTGGTCCTGGTTGTTTTTTAACAACTGAATATTTTTATCATCTAAAGCAACTGCTCTGGACATAATCTCCCTGGTCTTCATATTTATGATTCGCAGAGAATCATTTTTGTCCGCTATATTATCCGGGAGATCCAGATTCAGCAAATTAACCTGTTCCATAATATTCTGCTTTTGACTAATAATATTTAATATAAATTCATAGTTGTCCTGGCTGATAGCTTCCGCTTGTTGCTCGGACAGTTTTAAGAATTTTTCCATGAGACCTTGTTTTTGTTGAGCCAATCTGACCATATTATCGAAATCCATATCCTGCATTGAATCGCCTTCTTACTTACTTACTTTATGAACTTAACATTGAAGTTAGCCATGAAGTTTGAGTATTCATTAAATAAATTGTCTGTTCCATCGAGGAAAATTTTGCATAGTATTTGTCCTCTTTTTTATCCAGTTTTGTTTCCCAGTCGTCAATTTCATCGCTCAATTTTGTTAATTGTTTCCCTATATAACTGCTGTCAACCGTGCTAGTAGTGGAGTCACTGCCAGCTTTATCGGCAAGATACGAAATTCCATTCACCGTTGTCGTGTAAAGCTTCACGGCAATGCCTTTTTGACTACTGACAGTACTAGAATTTGCAAACAGCTCTTTCACCGCGTCTGGATCAGCAGCAAGGGCTTCCCGGAGAGCATCCTCATCTATAACCATCTGCCCGTTTGTATCATATGATTCGCTGGCAATACCTATTGAACTTAAAGAGGTGTATGCCCCGATTCCTTTTACAACGCCGGTCACGGTGGTTCTTAGATTACTAATGACATTTTTTAACATCGTATCGTTTCTTAACAATCCACTTTTTGCTTTTTCTTCCCATTTGGTAATATCAGAATCGCTCATTTCATCTTTTTGGGCATCGGTAAGCGGTGGATAGTCTGGGTCACGTTCTTCCGTTAATTTATCATATAAGGTTTTTAAAGTCGTATTGTAAGAATCAATGAATTTTGTTATAGAAGCGACTACAGCATCTACATCCCTGGTTACGGTGATGGTAGTACTGTTCTTAGAAATGTCCGCACTTTTAAGATTAAGGGTTATTCCATTTACGGTAATCGCATTAGTACTAGACTCCAAACCGGTGGCATCGCCAAAATCTATGGATGCATTCTGTCCTTTGTAGCTTACCCCGTCATCAATATTCAGTTTCAATATGGAATTATTGGTGCCCGTCGAGAACAAGTTGGCGCTGTCTGTGATGGTAGTTTCTGCAGCACTGCCCGTGCTGTCGGAATTAAGAAAGAAGCGATTTCGGGTGCTGTCATAGCTGGCTGCAACCCCCAGATCAGCTTCATTTATTTTGGATGCAACCGTGGTGAGATTGTCAACGTCAAGATCAAACGTCAAAGCCGTTCCGTTTATAGTAACCGTAATATCATCGGTTGAACTATACCCCCTCGAGCCGAACTCTGTAAACTGATCGAACAGCGTTAAAGAATTACCAGACGAATTTTTTCCACTTGTTAACGCGGCGGTGCTGGCCTTGGACACCCCGGTTGCAAGTTGATTAACTTTAATGTTATAAGTGCCATCAGTAGCATTTGCAGCTGCGGTTGCGGTTGCAGCACTTTCGTTGGATGAAGCAGCATCTCTAGCCAAAAAGGTGCGTTCAAGCCGGGTATCGGAAGCAGTCGTCTTGAAATTATACAAGGCGGTATTTAAGGTACGATAGTCTTCCTGCTGCCATTCTAAAGTCTGCTTTTTCTGTTCCAGCTTGTCTAAAGGCACTCTCGCTGCTTTCATCAAACTGCTGACCATGGAATCAATGTCCAGTCCAGAAGAAAGTCCCGTTATCCTGGAATAATTTGTAGTAGTGGTGGACGAACTGGACGTACTTGAAGTGCTCGTTGTACTCATTTTCCCAAATCCCCTTCCCTTATACCTTCTCGTCTACCAGCAATCCACTCTCTTCCAATGCCATGGCTAATCTATCCAAAGATTTTTCTGAGGGTATTTCTCGAATTACCTCGCCAGTGTTCGTATCCACTACTCTTATCATTATTTCATTCGTTTTATCGTGGAGAGAAATGTCCAGCTTGGTACTATGCGCTGCCAAAGATTTATTGATCTGTGCTATAGTATTTTTTATTTGCTCTTCGCTAACCTGCCTATTTTCTTTATCTTCAGGCAACTCCTGGTTTTTCTGCTGAACTTGCTGGTTATCTGTCCTTTCACTATTGCCAGGGACTATATGGAGTTTTGATCTTGTGATAATTTCAGTTACGTTATTAACTGCAGAGATTTCCAAAGTAATTACCTCCTTTGCTAATCTGGCTTGTCTAACATAATACTCCAATTCAAACTCACACCGTCAATTTGTCCAGCCGATAAATTTTCTTTTTTAACAGCTTCAATTATTTCTTCTCTAACAATGGGTATATCTTTATCAGCCATTATCCCAAGTTTCACTTTATTTCCTTCAATGGCTACAATTCTAATTCTAATGTTATCGCCAATTACGATTCCTTCATCCACTTTTCTGGTAAGCACAAGCATTTCTTAGCCCCCATAATTCAATTTCTTAGAATCGTTGGTTAAAAGAGGGTATTTAATGGTATTATTGTCTCTTTCGAAAACTATTTGCTTACCCTTCTTCTTCGTCCAGTTTATTATCACTGGCCCAACCAGATTGGTTGTAGCATCTTTGAAACCGCTTTTAGGAACAGTTACAATTGTATAAACAAGTACATCTTCTGGAATAGATATATCCAGTTTTTCTAAAATATCATCATTTAATTCTACGCAATAGCCTTTTCTTATGGTAAATGGATCTACCAATAAAAACGCCAAATCAGTATTCTCAATGGATTGCAGCCACTTGAAATCAGGGCTTTCAGCTATGTCCACCAGGACAAAATTGGTTAAGTTCTCAAATCCTAATAAGCCAGGATTAATATTAATAATGTCCTGCTCTTCAACCACTCGTTCTCCTAACCTGGCTGTTTTGATTATCATATTTATCAACTCCTTATTATGTTAAGAAATCCAATAAGCTGGGTAGAATTGTTTTGGCTCCCACTGAAAGTGATGCCTCATATATGGCCTCCTGGCTGCTATATGAAGCTGACGCTTCGGCATAATCAGCATCTCCCAATTCACTAATGAGGGTGGTGAGACTGGCAGTGTAAGTTTCTGCCCGACTTTGTGCCAATTCAATCCGGTTAAGCTTGGCTCCAACCACTGCTCTTTCGGAAATCACATTATCAGTTTGGGCATCTATATCGGTAAGGATATCACCAACTGCATTTTGATCGGCGTCCTCTAAACTGGTTCTTAATTTAATCAATGTATCAAATAGCGCATTTACATCATCACTGCCATCGGCACTGGTATGAAATGTCGTTCTCCCGGCAGATATGTCCATGGTTACTCCCGATCCGATCGCAATTTCTTGCGAATAGGTTGCATCCAATAAGGTTCCTAAATCACTATTAGTATCACTATAACTGTCACTAACAAACTGAACTGCAGTTATATTACTGCCATCACTATCTTGACCAGTTATTTCAAAAGGGGCGGCAGAAGTATTGCTGCCACCAAATATAAACTTACCACCATAGTCACTATTAGCTACTCCCAACAGTTCTCCTATCATACCATCTACTTCGTCTGCTAGAGCCTGCATGGAATCGTCCGTTGTTGTTCCGGTTGAACCGGAGACCGTTGCTTCCCTGGCCCGCAGCAAAATATCGTCAACACTTGCCAGGGCTCCATCTACGGTCGTCAGCCATCCGCTTGCCATCTCCATATTACTGTCGTACTGTTCCTGGGAATTCAAAGCTGAATTAGCCTCAAGTATTTTGGCAGCAGCAATAGGATCATCCGAAGACTTGGTTACTCGTGTACTCGTTGAAAGCTGGTCTTCATATACTTGCAGCTGGCTAAGATTTTTATTTACATTATTCAATAGTGATCGAGTTAGCATTTTAGAAGTAACTCGCATCTAAATTCACCTACGCCTTCATATTGTTAATGATAGTATCTAACATTTCATCTATAACGCTGATTATTTGGGCACAGGCAGAAAATGCATGCTGATAAAGCACTGTATTAGCAGTTTCTTCATCCAGAGACACTCCTGAGTTGGATTCTTTTTTAGTGGTTAGGTTGTCCACCAAGGTTTGTTGATTATCAACATTATCGCTGGCTTCACTTACCCGACTTCCCAGTTCAGTTATCATATCCTGATAAAAATCACCAATGGTTATGGTACCTGTACCTGAATTCTCTAAAACCTTATTTGTAGAATCGTAGTTCAGTTCAGTATCTTTTAAGTCTGCAATCTGCAGAGCTATATCACCATTACCTTCCAGGTCCGCGTCTTGCGAGGCTGCAATTTTGGAGACATCATCTTCAATATCGGGATTAACATAGATATTGCCAGCAGTGAAGTCACTTTCGGTAGTTATTACATTCCCGTCTTCGTCCTTGAAGACAAAAAAATCTTCCCCGGATTCGCCGTCGAGGTCTTTACCCGTGGCATGAATATCATTGACACTGGTGGCTATAGCTACCGCAACGGTATTTAACTGATTGATATAATACTGTATCGTATCGGTTTCATCTTCATCTCCGCTTAAATGTATAAGGGCTGCCAATGAACCATCCGTTATGGTTGCACTACTAACATCATCGCTATCAATTTCGTTAGAACCATTCTCATCAACGATAACTAGATCTCCTAAGCTGACCTCAACCGCTCCCGTATATTCTCCATTTCCATCCTGTAAATTAGTTACCGTTATATTACCTAAAGCAGATAATTCATCCACCAGCAGATCTCTTGCATCCATGAAATTATTAGGTGTTTCTCCCCTAGCTACTGATTTTTCAATCTGTGTATTAAGTTCTGCTATTCTCTTAGAAATAGAATTAACATCTTCAATATCTAAGTCTATTTGGCTTTGAATATCATCCTGGATATCACTAAGTTGGTCACTTATTTGGCGTATGGTATCCGTTAAAGAAACTGCGTTTTCCTTTAATACTGTGCGTACGGGAGAACTTTCAGGAGTTGTTGCTACGTCCTGCCAGGCATTCCAAAAGGTGTCTAATTGTTCGTTTAGTCCTGTATCAGTAGGTTCCATAAATAATGTTTCTACATTACTTAGCGTATCAGATACGGTTGACTCATATTCCAAAGTGGAGGTTTCGTTCCTAATTTGATAATCAATAAAGGTATCCCTAATCCTGGTTACATCAGAAACATCCACCCCGCTTCCGAGCTGGGCATCAGTTACTAATCCAGAAATAGGGCTGCTGGCTACCATGCTTACCCGTTGTCTGGTATATCCGTCGGTATTGGCATTGGCAATATTATTAGAAGTGACGTCTAGCGCTGTCTGCTGGGCCATCATTCCTTTGAGAGCAGTATTAATCGCCATAAAAGTACTCATTGTCTATCTCCACTTCCTAGATATTGGTATCCAGAATGCCCTTACTGCTTCTTCTTTGCACATCTCCCGATTTTCCGTAAACTAATGTATTATTAACATTGAGAATGCTTAATATTTTTTTGGTGTATTTCAAACTTTGTTTTAATAACAAGGTATTTAGTTCATTCTCAGTTTTGATTTTTTGGCAGCTATTTAATATTTCATCCCTGATCTCTTGGATTATTTGCGAATCATCGCTACTGATATACGGCAACAATTCACTGAAGTTTTTTATCTCAACCCCAATTTTAGGGGATAATTCGTGCAAAATAATCAAGCGTTCTTTTTCAAGAACAGCCATTTCTCTCGTGATATAATCTTGCTGTCCAGTAATTGAAAATATTTTATCCACATCATCCAGCTTTAACGCCTGTAATTGTTCTTTTCCTAATTTATGCAGTTCTTCTATTAGCTTTTTTTGCTCGTGCATTATTGTTATTAGACCGTTTACATCTAATTCCATTCCATAACCCCTTAAACATTTTCTGAGGACAGCATTTTGGCTGCCAGTTGCTGAGGTGTTACATTGTAAGTATTATTAGTTATGGCATCCTTGATCTGGGCAACTTTTTCTTCTCTAATGTCCGGTAAATCTTTAGTGCTTTTTATCAATTCATGTATTGCTTTAGCCTGGTCAGACAATTGAACAGTATCCTGCTCGGCAAACTTCGTTCCTGATATTGTTTCCGTTTGCCCAGTTTGGGTTTGATAGGTTTGATATATTTTGGCTACATTACCAGGAACATTACTGCTTATTCTCATATTTGCTCCCTCCTTTGCAAAGTTTTTAATTATATTATAGTCTATTTATTATATCGGCTATTTTTCGCCAAAGTTTAGGAAATTAGAAGGAACATTCACTTTTTTATGTCAACATTGAACAGAGCAGCGCGGGAATTTTTTCTAAAGCAACTTGCTTTTCCACCGCTCCTATATCAAATGCAACTCTAGGCATCCCATATACCACGGAAGAGCGTTCATCCTGTCCAATCGTTCTGGCACCTTTTTGACGCATGGCCAGCAATCCTTTGGCTCCGTCGTATCCCATTCCGGTGAGTATTGTTCCGATTGCATTAGCTCCGCAGTGTTCGGCTACCGAATTAAAAAGAACATCAACGGAAGGGCAATGTCCGTTTACCCGTTCTCCCTGCCTGCAGTTAACTATATTATGTACCCCGGCACGGCAAACCGACATATGATAATCTCCGGGAGCAATCAACACCAACCCGGGATAAATACGATCTCCATCTTTTGCTTCTCTTATTTCCAAGGCACTGGAATTATTAAGTCTTTCCGCATACATTCTGGTAAAAACTGGAGGCATGTGCTGAACAATAACGATCCCTGGCATATCACTGGGCAGACTCTTGATTATATTACCTATGGCTTCAGTACCACCGGTGGATGCCCCGATGGCAATCATCTTAATTTTGGAAACGTTGCCAACTGAAGCAATCGATTGCTTATGAACGTACTCGTTTTTCTTGTCTCCCACTTTGGCAGTAGAAGCAATTTTTATTTTTATGATCAGTTCATTGATAAATGTATTTACAGATCTGCTATTGCCGCTGTTATTACTGTCAGGTTTGCAGACAAAATCGACAGCTCCTGCTTGCAGAGCCTCAAATACGGCATTATTTAATGCACTTATCATTACCACCGGAATGGGGTATTGCGGCATTAAACGCCGCAAGAATTCAATGCCGTTCATGCGAGGCATTTCTACATCCAGGGTTAATACATCTGGTTCGAGCTCAATAATTTTATCCCTGGCTATATAGGGATCAGCGGCTGTTCCTACTACCTCTATGCCTGGATCAGCGCTAATTCCTCTGGCCAAAGCTTCCCGAAAAACCATTGAATCGTCTACAACCAACACCCGAATTTTTTTTGCCAATCAAATCTATTCCTTTCTGTAAACAGCAGGCACTATGTATTTATACTTAGTATCTTTGCGGGTAATTGACTCACTATGTCCAACAATCAGGTACCCTCCTGCTGCGGTAGAATCGTAAAAGCGGTTTATTAACTGTCTCTTAGTCTCGGCATCAAAATATATCATAACATTTCTACAGAATATAACATGAAACTTCTGTTTGAAGGGGAAATTATTCTCCATTAAATTGAATTTTTTAAATATTACTCCTTCACGAATACTCGCTACTAAAGACTTTTCGCCATTTTTAGCAGGCTCAAAATACTGTCTTTTCCACTTTTCAGGCACTTCCTTAATTTGTTCATCACTATAGGTTGCCTTCAAAGCAATCTCCAGCACTTGCGAAGAAATATCTGTCGCCAAGATCTTCGCATCCCAAGAGGCTGCCTCCTTCCCAAGATAATCATTGAGAATCATGGCCAAAGTATAGGGTTCTTCCCCACTAGAGCAACCTGCACTCCAGATGCGCAAATCCTTATTTTTAACAGTTGTAACCAGGTGCGGTAATATGGTATCCCGGAAATAGTTAAAATGGTCGACTTCGCGCATGAAAAACGTATAATTAGTGGTCAGCCGATTGAGCAGAGCCGTAACTTCACTACCGGTTTGATCATTAACCAAGGTTTGAAAATAGGTTGGAAAACTTACATAGCCCTTTTTGGTTAAAAATCCCAGTAATCTGGCTTCAACAATGCCTCTCTTCTGGCTCAAATCCAAACCATAATTGCTCTTGGTAAAATTACTTAACTTTTCAAAATCATCATTGGTCAAACTTAGCATATTTTTTTCACCCTATTCCTGAAATTCAATCTAAAACCGAAGCTCAGTGACAAGTTACACAATCTACAGAAGATGCGTTGTCATAATCCGGGGACAAGGGGACGGTCCTTTTGTCCCCTAGCTTACCTAAGATAGATGGCGGGCACAGCCCGCCATCTAATAACATGTCCTAATACTTCCCGAAATCACCGTCATCCAGAGCAATTCTAGCCCTTCCCGAACCAGTTGCAGCTGCTTCCCTCATACCTTGACTGGAACTTTTACCTTCAGATCTGCTGCGATTTATTGGAGAAACTTTCGAATCATATCCCCGCGAAGTTGAACGACTTCCTTTCAATCTGAACATTGAGACCCGTTCTTTTAATAACCCCGCTTGTCCTGATAGTTCCTCGCTGGCTGCGGCACTCTGCTCGGCGGTAGCAGAATTGGTTTGAACCACTTGAGATACCTGCCCGATACCTTGATCTACCTGAGCTATTCCTGTCGCTTGCTCGTTGGAGGCTACAGCGATATCACCTACCAGTTCGGCCGCTTGGCTTACCCCCTCCACAATCTTGTTCAGGGCTTGCGCGGTATCATTGGCGATCTTGGTACCGGATTGGACTTTACGAATAGACCCTTCGATTAAATCGGTAGTCTCCTTGGCAGCGCTGGCACTTCGAGCTGCCAGGTTTCTAACTTCTTCAGCTACTACGGCAAATCCCTTACCATGCTGTCCAGCTCGGGCCGCTTCCACTGCTGCATTTAGGGCTAGTATGTTGGTCTGGAACGCTATTTCATCGATTACTTTAATAATCTTGGAAATATTAGCCGAGGAATCATTAATTCCTTCCATGGCATCCAGCATTTCCTTCATCTGCGCATTGCCCTGCGCAGCATTGTCTCTGGCATTTAGGGCCAGTTCATTGGCCTGGTTGGCATTAGTCGCATTATGTTTGGTCTGGGCCGCTATCTCGGTAATCGCTGCCGTCAATTGTTCGATGGCGCTAGCCTGTTCGCTGGCACCCTGAGCCAGGGCCTGGCTGGAATCAGACACCTGTTGGGAGCCGCCGGCAACTTCTTCAGCGGCATGATTGATATCTCCCATGACATCGTTAAGTGATTCTATAATGTGCTTGGTGGCAGAAGATATATTCGCATAATCCCCCAAATAATCTCTGTCTTGACTTATATCTAAATTGCCATTCGCTAGCTGGCCAAGCGTTTCGGAAACCTCACCTATCACGCGAGCTATTATATCAATTGTTGCATTCAGCTCATCTTTGAGTTTGGCATTATCGCCTTGATAATTTCCGGTCATTTTCATGGTCAATGATCCCTTAGCCATTTCGTTTACAACCTTGATTGCTTCCTCTACCGGAGCGATGAGCGCATCCATGGTAGCGTTAATTCCAGATAGTATCTTATGATATACTCCTTTGCCCCGATCAGCGTTAGCTCTCTGATCAAGTTTCCCCTCAACTCCAGCATTGATCGCCACACCGACTTCCTCAACCAATATGTGTATTGAATCTATACAAGTATTCAGGTTGTTCTTGATCTCATTGAAGTCTCCGTTGTAATTATCGGTGATCTTCGGAGGAGTATTCCCCTGGGCTATCCGCTCTATATACTCTGCGGCCATATTGAGCGGCCCGATTACCGCATCCAGAGTATTATTGATTCCTTCTACAACCTTTCGGTAATCTCCCTGGTGCTGAGTGGCATCTATACGGGCATCCAACCTGCCCGCTACTGTTGCCTCAGCCATCATCCTGGCATCCGTGACCAATCTATCTATATTCTCCATACTCATTATGAATGATGGCACCAGCCTATCCTGTTCGCAACGTCTGCCTACTTGCTTAAATCTCACAAGATCTTCGGCAAAATCACCATTAGCTATATGAATGTTTGTTTCTACAGCCGAGAGCAATCTATCTCTAACCGTATTTACTCCCACCGCAGTCTCGGCAAAGACCCCCTGATATTGCCCCTCAACTTTGTTGGCATAGTCATTAATAGCCAATCTCTCCAGCACTTGGCTGCTTTCTACCAGACCACCCAGCCCATCAATACAGGCATTAATGTTATTTTTAATTTCGTTGAAGTCCCCGTTATAACTGTCGGTAATCTTGGCTGGGATGTCTCCCTTACTAATCCGTTCAACGTATTCGGCCGCCATATTAAGAGGCCCGATGACCGCATCCAGGGTTGCGTTTACTCCTTCCATTACCCTGCGGTAATCACCCTGGTGCTGAGTGGCATCTATACGGGCATCCAACCTGCCCTCTACTGTTGCCTCAGCCATCATCACTGCATCCCTAACTAACCTGTCTATATTCTCCATGCACATTACGAATGATGGTATCAGTCTATCTTCTTCACAACGTCTGCCTACTTGTTTAAATCTCACAAGATCTTCGGCAAAATCACCGTTAGCTATATGAATGGTTGTCTCTACAGCCGAGAGCAATCTATCTCTAACCGTATTTACTCCCATCGCAGTCTCGGCAAAGACCCCCTGATATTGCCCCTCAACTTTGTTGGTATAGTCATTAATAGACAATCTCTCCAGCACTTTACTGCTTTCTACCAGACCACCCAGCCCATCGATGCAGTGATTGAGGTTGTTCTTAATTTCGTTGAAGTCACCGTTGTAGTTATCTGTCACCTTAGGTGGAATGTCACCCTTACTTATACGTTCGATGTATTCGGCTGCTACATTAAGCGGCCCGATTACCGCATCCAGCGTATTGTTGATTCCCTCCACAACATTTCGGTATTCTCCCTGGTGCTGAGTGACATCAACTCTAGCATCTAACCTACCACCTATGGCTGCCTCAGCCATCATCCTGGCATCGTCAACCAACCTTTGGATATTTTCCATACTCTTGGTATACGATGGTATTAGATTATCTGCTTCACAACGTCTGCCTATTTTTCTAAATGCCTCGAGATCCTCCAAGAACTCCCCTTCAGCTATATGGATGTTTACCTCTACCGCCCGGATCAATCTATCTCTAACCGTATTTACTCCCTCAGCAGTCTCTGCAAAAATCCCCTGATATTGTCCTTCAACTTTGCTGGTATAGTCATTAATGGCCATTTTTTTCAGTACGGTACTACTTTCTACCAGGCCGCCCAGTCCATCGATGCAGTGATTGAGGTTGTTCTTAATTTCGTTGAAGTCACCGTTGTAGTTATCTGTCACTTTGGGTGGGATGTCACCCTTACTTATACGTTCGATGTATTCGGCTGCTACATTAAGTGGCCCGATTACCGCATCCAGGGTATTGTTGATTCCCTCCACAACACTTCGGTATTCTCCCTGATGCTGAGTGACATCAACTCTAGCATCTAACCTTCCCTCTACGGTTGCCTCGGCCATCATTCTGGCATCGTCAACCAACCTCTGGATATTTTCCATGCTCTTGGTATAAGATGGTATCAACTGATCAGCTTCGCAGCGTCTGCCAATGCTTCTAAATAATTCGAGCTCATGGGCAAAATCACCATTAGCAATATTGGTATTTACTTCTACAACCCGCAGCAGTCGGACTCTGACTGTGTTTACAGCCTCGGCTGTTTGGGCATAGATCCCCTGATATTGGCCTTCGACTTTGTAGTTATAGTCATTATTGGCCAGACTCTCAAGCACTTTACTGCTTTCCACCAGACCACCCAGCCCATCAATACAGTGATTGAGGTTATTCTTAATTTCATTGAAATCGCCATTGTAGTTATCTGTCACCTTGGGCGGGATGTCTCCATTGGCAATTCGTTCGATGTATTCAGCGGCTACATTGAGGGGGCCTATTACCGCATCCAGGGTATCATTAATTCCCTCAATAACTCTCTTATAATCTCCCTGATGCTGATTAGCATCGGCCCTAATATCCAATTTCCCAGCAATTGCAGCTTCGACCAATCCCCTGGTATCACCAACCAGCCTCTGTATATTTTCCATACTCAAAATGTACGATGGAATTAGCCTATCTGCTTCACAACGTCTGCCTATGGTTTTATATCTATGATGTATCTCTTCCAAATCACCCGCAGCTATTTTTTCGTTGGCCTCTACACAATTCAGGAAACGATCTCTGACTGTATTTACCCCCGCAGCCGTCTCGGCAAATATTCCCTGATATTGTCCTTCAACTTTGTTGGTATAATCATTAATGGCCATTTGTTTGAGTACGGCACTGCTTTCTACCAGACCACCCAGACCGTCAATGCAGGTATTCAGATTATTCTTGATATCGTTTAATTTACCGGTGTAGCTATCTGTAATCTTAGCTGGAATATCACCTTTACCTATCTGCCCAATATATTCATCCGCCAGGTTCAAGGGGCCAATTACCGCATCCAACATCTCATTAATGCCTTCTAGCAGTTCTTTATCTGCCCCGTTAATATTACGCAAATTGGCCCGGTTATCAAGCTTGCCGGCTTTTATGGCATCAACCAGATTCCAAATTTCATTAAATACTGCACTGCTAACTCCTGCATTATCAGTGTTAACCGTATCATTATTATTAGCGCGCTTTATAACTTTTTTGACCTCGGGTGTTTTCGATTGAGAAGTCTTAGATGAACTCTCGAAAATATTTTTGTTAATTTTATTAGCCAATCCGTTCAACCTCCTATTCGTTACTGAGATAACATTCGATTTATTAATATTTGTTGGTCTTCTTAAGTTTATTTATCCTGCTTTATCCACCATTTTTATCTGAGTGTTGCACCGATCAAGTATTTCCTGAGCTAGTAGGTTGTACTGAAACGCAGCCGAAGACTTGGGTGCATACTCGAAAATGCTGGTTCCATAGGCTGGTGCTTCTTCCAGTTTGGCATAGCGTTTAATGAGTTGGGTGAATACCGCTTCTCCGTAGTGCTCTCGCACTAAATCAATTATCTCGGCCTGACTCTTGGTCTGCTGGCTTATGGTGCTGACCATATTTATGACTATTCCCAACAGTTCAGCGGTAAGGCCAATTCCTTTTTTGATCTTGCCAACCGCATCCATCAGAGAGACCAACCCTTCCAAGGCCAGGTATTGAGGAGTAATGGGTACTATATAGCCGTCTGAAGCTACCAGGGCATTTACTGATAAGGTAGAAAGCGACGGGGAGCAATCACAGATTATGAAGTCATAATTATCCCTGATCGGTTCAATAGCCTTAAGCAGGCATTCCTCCCTGCCTGGAACATCTGCTAAAACCAAATCACTATGGGCTAATGCCATGCCTCCGGTTATAATATCCAGACCTTCTATACCAGTTTTGCGACTGGCGGCTGGAATAGGAAGTTCATCAAAAAGAACGTCTGCAGTGGAAGGCTGCAATTCAGTTCGGGCAACCCCCAGGTAAAATGCCGCCGATGCCTGGGAATCCAAGTCAATGATCAGAACTCTGTAGCCGGTATTGGCCAGAGCTGCCGCCAAATTAACAGATATGGTTGTTTTGCCTGTACCCCCTTTATTGTTGATTATGGAAATTACCATTTTGAATACCCCCTTTCAGCCGATTCACTGGAAATATAGGGTTTACTAATTTTGTTAATTATGCTCCTGTAAATGTTAGTTAAAGAATTCTGCAGTAATTTATTACAATCATGACTAATCGGCTGGCCATGCCCAAAATAGATAGTTCGTATATCTTTCTTACCGATATACTTCAAGGCTTCAATAAATCTTTCCTCATAGCTCCCCCCTGGGGAACGAATAATTAGCGGTGTATCCCCGGCAAACAGAATCTTTTCTTCTTCACAGTAGAGGCAGATTGAGTCGTTACTGTGTCCTGGGGTATATATTATCTCGCAAACGCGATCAGCAACATTAATCATTTCTCCCCCCTTCACATAACGGTCAACTCCTTCCAAGTGACTGGAATATGCATAAACCAGTGGATTAAATGCATTATTAATATGCGGTAAAAGGCTGGCATGATCATAATGATTGTGAGTAAGTATCACCTGTTCTATCTTGGTTTTACCAACACCGGTTGAAGCGTGACATATTTCATCAATTATAGTGGGATCACGACCGACATCTATCAGGGTATTTATATCCTCCATGCAATTCCAATCTCCAGTAAGAAGATATACGTTGGAGGTATATATCTGACTTCTGGCGCTGAGATTTACAATCTTCACTCCCAATCACTTCCAACAACATTTATGAGGCGGTATCCTTGGACTCTGGAGCTTGTTCTTAGCTGCACTTGCGGAATAACTGGGCATTTGATACCACTGGTTCAAATAGATGCGAGACTTCTTTAGGTAGAACCTGAGTCTGCTCAAAAACCATGAACCCCCCTTCCATCAGTGAATCATAGAACATCTTAATAACTTGGATCCTCTGATCTTCATGAAAATGTAAAAGTACGTTTTTGCAAATTATTAGGCCAAAATCCTGGCCAGGTGCTTGCAGAGAAAGCAAATCATGTTTCTGAAAAGTTACGGCCCTGCGTAACTCCTCGGCAATTCGATACTGCCCTTCATTAGAATCCTTTGCAAAGTAATTTTTAAAAATGTCCTTGGGTATCCGTTCCACCTGTTCCAATGGGTATAGACCCTCACTAATGATCTTGTTAAAAAGGTTGCTGCCATCAATATCTGTAGCCGTAATACGGACATTTCGAAAGTACATATGTCCCATACTTTCTCGTAAAATTATGGCCAGGGTATACGGTTCCGGTCCCATGGCGCAACCAGCATCCCAGATGTTTATATAGCGACGGGTTTTCAGGACGGGCAGGGCGTGATCACGAGCCAATTCCAGGGTTTGCACATCACGAAAAAAATATGTAAAGGCCATAGCTTTTCTCTCCTAAATTTATATTTTAGTTACTATTATGATGCCTCCATATGACTGGCCAAATCTTCGTCTCCCAATAAGATCTTACAATCTAAGATTAACTTAACTGTATTGCCCACCTTACCAATACCCTTGATGTAATGGTTGCTGAAACCAGACCTAGCATCGGGCGGAGGCACAATATTTTCATCCGCAATCGATAGGACTTCGGATACATTGTCAACGATTAATCCTACGGACAATTCATCAATATCGATTACGGCAATACAAGTTCTATCACCATAGGGTTTGGGTTCCTTTTTGAAACGAATATTGACATCCATCACTGGAATTATCTTACCGCGTATATTGATAATTCCCCTGATATAATCCGGTACCTCCGGCACTTCGGTAATGGCCTGAATTCCACCAAGGATTTCGGTAACAAATTTAATCTCAATGGCATATTCTTCGCGACCAATAATAAATGTTAGAAATTTCCCCTTCTGCGTATCCTCGGTTAGTTCCAGTATCTGCTCCATAGCTTCTGACATTTCCTCAACTCCTTTCTATGTAATAAAAATGAATGAATCGTAATTGACAATTTATGCCTAGCACCTAATACTTACAAGGCCTGCTATATCAAGAATCAGGCTGGATGTGCCGTTACCCAGAAGCGTACAGCCGCCAATTCCTTTGATCCTTTTAAGGTACTTGGGCAGAGCTTTTACTACCACCTGTTGTTCTCCGATTAATTCATCGGCAAAAAGACATACACTGCGGTTATCAGTTTCGGCGATCATAATGATGCCATTATGGATCTCATTTACGGCAGTTTGAATTTTGTACATTTCATGCAGTCGCAGGATAGGTAAGCATTCTCCCCGGACCATAATCATTTCTTGTCCATCAGGATCCGTGAAGGCTTCGCTCTCCTTGGCTTTGAAAGATTCCCTAATTGAGGTAATGGGAACGGTATAGATGGAACTCCCCACCCTTATCCCCATCCCGTCAATGATGGCCAGGGTCAAGGGGATCTTCAGTGAGACCGTCGTCCCCATATTCATCTTGCTGTCGATATAGACAGAACCACCAATATCTTCAATGTTTTGGGCAACTACATCCATACCCACACCCCGACCAGAAAACTCTGTTACTTCGGTATTGGTTGAAAAACCTGGCAGCAAAATAAATGCATATATTTCCTGGTCACTTAATTCACTCTCTGGCTTGTTAACTAGTCCGTGCTCAAGCGCCCGGCTTAGAATTTTCTCCTTATCCAGACCACCGCCATCATCCTTTATCGTAATCCATACGTCTCCCCCTTCACTTTTGGCCTCCAGCTTAATGATACCGGTGGCCGGTTTTTGCCTAGCTATCCTCTCCGGTGTTTCTTCAATACCATGATCGATGGCATTTCTTATCAAGTGCATCAGTGGATCTGATAAATGTTCAATAATATTTTTATCAACTTCGGTTTCCTCACCGTGTATCATAAGGTCAACCGGTTTGCCCAGCTTTTTGCTCATGTCCCTTACAATGCGGTTCATCTTTTGAAAGGTGCCGGCCAATGGAACCATACGAATAGACATTACAATATCCTGAAGCTCATTAATTACCTTGCGATGTTGACGGGCCGCTTTGTTAAAATTTTCTTTGTCATGAATCATCAACAGATCCGGATTGCTGGTAACCATCGTTTCCGAGATTACCAATTCACCTACCAGGTCCAGCAATTGATCGAGTTTACTTAATTGCACACTAATCAGGCTTTGTTTAACCGGGGCGGCAGCCCCATTATCTACTTCCCTCTCTGACTTGATCTCTTTGTTATTAAGCACCTCGGGCCCTGACTGGCTTGACAGATCCTCTGCTTGAACTTTCGTATTCTCCACCTCTGGCACTATTTCCATCAGCTCAAAGCTTTCTACGAAAGCCAGGGTGCAGAAGAAATTTTCCATTGCCTCGCGGCTGCTCTCAGCAGCAAAAACCACTTCAAAACCTTTCTCTCGGATAACCGCAATGCACTCATTGTCCTCAATATCGGCCGGATAATGCTCAATCAATTCTCCCATTTCGCCTAATTTATGAATCACGTTAAACGCGCGTATATTTTCCATTTCGCAGTCGTCTTCAAAGATAATCAATGCCTTGAAGAGGTTTCCCCCTATCCTATCGAACGCATCGGAGCTGGGGACTACGTCCATATCCCAGTTCAGATCTATGGCCGCAGCTGCTTCAGAATGATGATCACCGGGCAAGGAGGCAGTGTTATTTTCTTTTAGAGAAATTAGATAAACATTAATGTCTAGCAGCAAGGCAGCAGAGTTGCCGTCTGCACTCTGTTCGGCCTCAATCTTGGCAATTTCTCCTTTAATGAAATCAATGCCCCTGAGGATCAAATCACAAACTTTTGAATAATCCACTACCACTGAATGCGACGTTCGCAGAAAATCGAACATGTCCTCCATGGCATGAGCAACGCCAGAAATGCTATCGAAAAACATCATAGACGCTGATCCTTTGATGGTATGCATTATTCGGAAGATTTCATTAATCTCGGTCGCTTCAAAGAAATCGCTTTTTTCACTGTTTAGAACCAGCTGTTCGAGCTGATCTGATAACTGTAAGGTCTCAAAAATGAACATCTCCAGC
Organism: Syntrophomonadaceae bacterium; assembly: GCA_963665865.2. GTDB lineage: Bacteria > Bacillota > Syntrophomonadia > Syntrophomonadales > Syntrophomonadaceae > PHAA01. Next base: position 2,340,574 of record CAXXWF010000001.1, read on the forward strand.
ATTGGATCTTTGCCATTATCCATAACCAAACTAAATCCTCCCTTAAATACCACAAATCGTATAGAAATCTAATTTCTTAATTATTAGGTTGTTACTTATATATCGGAAAGATAGTTGGAAATTATATTATTTTTTTGGGAATTCGTTGTTATATGTTGAATTTTTTTATGAGGTGAAAAAACCGGAAATGAAATGATGGGCTAGATCAAACCCAGCGAATGGTTTAAGCAAGATATAACGCCTAAAGAGTTTTTTAAAAAGAAGATGGCGGGCTGGGCCCGCCATCTTCTAGCATATCCTAATATTTCCCGTAATCAGCATCATCCAGAGCAATTCTGGCCCGACCTGAGGTTGCGGCTGCTTCCCTCAAACCTTGACTGGGGCTTGGGGATTGAGGCTTGTTTCGATTTAGTGAGGTGACTTTGGAATCGTACCCTCGGGAATTGGAACGACTTCCTTTAAGTTGGAACATTGTGACCCGCTCTTTCAATAATCCAGCCTGTCCCGATAGTTCCTCACTGGCTGCCGCACTCTGCTGAGCGGTAGACGAAGTGATTTGGACCACCTGAGATACCTGCCCGATACCCTGATCTACTTGAGCGATTCCCGTAGCTTGCTCGTTGGAGGCTATAGCGATATCACCTACCAGTTCGGCCGCCTGACTTACCCCATTTACAATTTTATTCAGGGCTAGCGCGGTATCATTTGCTATCTTGGTACCGGCTTGGACTTTACGAATAGACCCTTCGATTAAATCGGTAGTTTCCTTGGCAGCACTGGCACTTCGAGCGGCCAGGTTTCTAACTTCTTCGGCTACTACGGCAAATCCCTTACCATGCTGTCCAGCTCGGGCCGCTTCAACTGCTGCATTTAGGGCTAGTATGTTGGTCTGGAACGCTATTTCATCGATTACTTTAATAATCTTGGAAATATTAGCCGAAGAATCGTTAATTCCTTCCATGGCGTCCAGCATTTCCTTCATCTGCTCATTACCCTGCGCAGCATTGTCCCTGGCATTTAAGGCCAGTTCATTGGCCTGGTTGGCATTAGTCGCATTATGTTTGGTCTGGGCTGCTATCTCGGTAATGGCTGCCGTCAATTGCTCGATGGCACTCGCCTGTTCGCTGGCACCCTGAGCCAGGGCCTGGCTGGAATCAGACACCTGTTGGGAACCGGCGGCAACTTCTTCAGCGGCATGATTGATATCGCCCATGACATCGTTAAGTGATTCTATAATGTGCTTTGTGGCAGAAGATATATTCGCATAATCTCCCAGATAATCTCTGTCTTGACTTATATCTAGATTGCCATTAGCTATCTGGCCAAGCGTTCCAGACACCTCACTGATTACGCCTGCTATCGCATCAATTGTTGAATTCAGCTCATCTTTGAGTTTGGCATTATCACCTCGATAATTTCCGGTCATTTTTATGGTCAATGATCCCTTTGCCATTTCGTTTACAACCAGGATTGCTTCATTTACCGGTGCAATGAGCGCATCCATGGTAGCATTCAATCCGGACAGTATCTTATGATATACTCCTTTGCCCCGGTCAGCGTTGGCTCTCTGATCAAGTTTTCCTTCAACGCCAGCATTGATCGCAACGCCTACTTCCTCGACCAGTATACCTATTGACTCTATACAAGTATTCAGGTTGTTCTTGATCTCATTGAAGTCTCCGTTGTAACTATCCGTTATCTTCGGAGGAGTATTCCCCTGGGCTATCCGCTCTATATACTCGGCGGCCATATTGAGCGGCCCGATTACTGCATCCAGGGTATTGTTGATTCCCTCTGCCACATTCCGGTATTCTCCCTGATGCTGAGTTATATCAATTCGGGCATCTAACCTTCCGCCTACGGTCGCCTCAGCCATCATCCCTGCATCCCTAACTAACCTGTCTATATTCTCCATGCACATTACGAACGATGGTACTAGCTTATCCTCTTCGCATCGTCTGCCTACTTGCTTAAATCTCACAAGATCTTCGGCAAAATCACCATTAGCTATATGAATGGTTACTGCCACAGCTGCGAGCAATCTTTCTCTAACCACATTTACATCCGCAGCAGTTTCAGCAAAGATGCCCTGATATTGTCCTTCGACTTTATTTGTATAGTCATTAATTGCCATTCGCTTAAGCACGTTACTGCTTTCTACCAGACCACCCAGTCCATCAATACAAGCATTTATGCTGTTCTTTATTTTGTTATAATCACCCTTGGCTTCACGATTAATTTTCTCTGGTATTTCTCCGTCACCTATTTTTACCAAGCTATCAATAGATATATTTAATACCCTTATTAATTCATCCATGGTATGATTGACTCCATCAATAACCCTGCGATAATCTCCCCTGTGTTGAGTAGCATCAGCCCTGACATCTAATTTTCCTGCGACCGCTGCATCGGCCAACATCCCGGCATCGCTAACCAGCCTCCCTATATTTTCCATCGTCAATATACTAGACGGTATTAGCGTGTCTGCTTCGGATTGTTTACCGATTTTTTTAAGGGTTTCAAGTAACCTCAGATCCCCATTTCCAATTTCGCCAAATACTTTCACTACTAGCTGTAATGAATTTAAAACACGGTTTACCCCCTCAGCAGTCTCGGCAAAGATGCCCTGATATTGCCCTTCTACTTTGCTGGTATAATCATTCATGGCCAGTTTCTGCAGGACTGCACTGCTTTCTACCAAGCCGCCCAGTCCATCAAGACAGTTATTAATGTTATTCTTAATTTCATTGAAGTCTCCATTATAGTTGTCGGTGATCTTGGGAGGGATGTTACCCTTACCGATCCGCTCTATATATTCGGCGGTCATATTGAGCGGCCCTACTACTGCATCCAGGGTAGCATTTATGCCTGTCACCAGTTGACTCCAGCTGCCTTGCATCTGCGGTATTCCGACAAACATAATACCAATAACCTGCCTATTTTGGTCAAACAAGGGGTTATAAGCGGTTAAGTAAGGTTTATTAAGTATAGTTGCCGGGCCTGTATAATTCTTTCCCTGATATATGCTGGGATAGGCAAGAGAGCTTCTGCCCAACATGGTTCCTACTGCTCTCTCCCCCTTATCATTTATGATATTGGTAGCTATTCTTACAAAATCATCGCCACTTTTTGCAAATATGGTAGCTACACCTCCAGCGTCTGCAGTTAATGCGTCTACCATCTGCATATCCCCAGTAACTTCTTTGCCATTCTTGTCCATTAGCACACCATTTTGGTAGGCTATATTTCCATAATACTTACCTAAATAGGTATCAGCCATTGACATATTACGATCTAGATTATTGTATAATTGGGCGTCATCACAACGGACATCGAGCTTCCCTTCACATGCAGCTTGGGTCAAACGGCTGGTTTCTTCAAGTAGTGAGTGTATGATATTAACACAATTGTTCATATTGCTTTTAATAATATTGAATTCGCCCTTATATTCTTCGGTTACTATATGCAGATCCTCTCCCCTTGCCACTCTGTCCATGAACTCATTGACTACTTGGACCGGCCCGATTACCGCATCCATGGTATTATTGATTCCCTCTGCCACTATCCGGTATTCGCCCTGATGCTGAGTGGCATCAATCCTGACATTCAACCTACCATCTATGGCAGCATCTGCCATCATCCTGGCATCGCTAACCAATCTGTTTATATTCTCCATGCTCATTATAAATGATGGTACTAGCCTGTCCTCTTCACTGCGCTTGCCTACTTCTTTAAATTTTTTAAGATCTTCTGCAAAGTCACCGGCAGCTATATGAATGTTTGTTTCCACAGCTGAAATCAATCTCTCTCTAACCGCATTTACTTCCTGAGCGGTCTCAGCAAATATTCCCTGGTAGTGCCCTTCCACTTTACCGGTATAGTCGTTCACAGCCAGTTTCTCAAGAACATTAATGCTTTCCGACAGCGGTTCCATTATCGCATCTAAGGTAGCGTTAACTCCTTGAACAATAATTTTAAAGTCTCCGTTGTGTTTGCTGACATCAGCCCGGGTGTCCATTTTCCCTTCCACGGCTGCCTCTACCAGGAGATTGGTATCGCTTACCAATGCGTTGACTGCATCAATGCAGTCATTGATATTATTCTTGATTTCGTTAAAGTCGCCATTGTAGCTGTCTGTAATCTTGTCAGGGATATCTCCCTTACTGATCTGTTCCACATACTCAGCGGCTACATTAAGTGGGCCGATTACTGCATCCAGGGTATTATTGATTCCAGTGATAACGTTACGGTATTCGCCTTTATGCCTAGCGGCGTCGGCTCTGGTATCCAGCTTTCCTTCTACTGCTGCTTGAACTAACATTGTGGAATCAGTCACCAAAGCATTTATGGCTTTAACCATTCCGCCAAAGGAACTAGCTAACTTACCTATCTCATCCTGCGTATAAGAAACCAGGTCAATATTGATATTCCCCTGCGCCAACTGATCAGCCGCTTCCACCAATTTGTCTATAGGTTTAGTTATAAGACGCCCAAGACCAAGCGCCAGGCCAATTATGACTACTGCGGCTATAACACCTATAATTGCCATAAGGTTTGCAGACTGGTAGGCGCTTGAGTGACCCGCAAATCCACCGATTATGCCTACTAAAATGTATCCGCTTAAAATTTTAGTACCGATTTTCAAATTACTGAACCATTTCATTGTTGTTCCCTCCTTGTTGTTTTCATTCTATTCACTTTTTCGAACGTGCTAAAGACTCCATGATAACTTTATTACACCCTTGGCTAAGAGGATCACCATGACCAAAATAAATGGTACGGATATCTTTCTTACATATAGATTCCAGGGCTTTTATAAATCTTTGCTCATAGCTCCTCCCCGGGGAACGAATAACAAAAAATATGTAAAGGCATAGCTTTTCTCCTCTAAATTCCATAAATTAGTTACTATTATGATGCCTCGGTGTGACTGGCCAGATCTTCGTCTCCCAGTAAGATCTTACAATCTAAGATTAACTTAACTGTATTGCCCACCTTACCAATACCCTTGATGTAATGGTTGCTGAAACCAGACCTAGCATCGGGCGGAGGCACAATATTTTCATCCGCAATCGATAGGACTTCGGATACATTGTCAACGATTAATCCTACGGACAATTCATCAATATCGATTACGGCAATACAAGTTCTATCACCATAGGGTTTGGGTTCCTTTTTGAAACGAATATTGACATCCATCACTGGAATTATCTTACCGCGTATATTGATAATTCCCCTGATATAATCCGGTACCTCCGGCACTTCGGTAATGGCCTGAATTCCACCAAGGATTTCGGTAACAAATTTAATCTCAATGGCATATTCTTCGCGACCAATAATAAATGTTAGAAATTTCCCCTTCTGCGTATCCTCGGTTAGTTCCAGTATCTGCTCCATAGCTTCTGACATTTCCTCAACTCCTTTCTATGTAATAAAAATGAATGAATCGTAATTGACAATTTATGCCTAGCACCTAATACTTACAAGGCCTGCTATATCAAGAATCAGGCTGGATGTGCCGTTACCCAGAAGCGTACAGCCGCCAATTCCTTTGATCCTTTTAAGGTACTTGGGCAGAGCTTTTACTACCACCTGTTGTTCTCCGATTAATTCATCGGCAAAAAGACATACACTGCGGTTATCAGTTTCGGCGATCATAATGATGCCATTATGGATCTCATTTACGGCAGTTTGAATTTTGTACATTTCATGCAGTCGCAGGATAGGTAAGCATTCTCCCCGGACCATAATCATTTCTTGTCCATCAGGATCCGTGAAGGCTTCGCTCTCCTTGGCTTTGAAAGATTCCCTAATTGAGGTAATGGGAACGGTATAGATGGAACTCCCCACCCTTATCCCCATCCCGTCAATGATGGCCAGGGTCAAGGGGATCTTCAGTGAGACCGTCGTCCCCATATTCATCTTGCTGTCGATATAGACAGAACCACCAATATCTTCAATGTTTTGGGCAACTACATCCATACCCACACCCCGACCAGAAAACTCTGTTACTTCGGTATTGGTTGAAAAACCTGGCAGCAAAATAAATGCATATATTTCCTGGTCACTTAATTCACTCTCTGGCTTGTTAACTAGTCCGTGCTCAAGCGCCCGGCTTAGAATTTTCTCCTTATCCAGACCACCGCCATCATCCTTTATCGTAATCCATACGTCTCCCCCTTCACTTTTGGCCTCCAGCTTAATGATACCGGTGGCCGGTTTTTGCCTAGCTATCCTCTCCGGTGTTTCTTCAATACCATGATCGATGGCATTTCTTATCAAGTGCATCAGTGGATCTGATAAATGTTCAATAATATTTTTATCAACTTCGGTTTCCTCACCGTGTATCATAAGGTCAACCGGTTTGCCCAGCTTTTTGCTCATGTCCCTTACAATGCGGTTCATCTTTTGAAAGGTGCCGGCCAATGGAACCATACGAATAGACATTACAATATCCTGAAGCTCATTAATTACCTTGCGATGTTGACGGGCCGCTTTGTTAAAATTTTCTTTGTCATGAATCATCAACAGATCCGGATTGCTGGTAACCATCGTTTCCGAGATTACCAATTCACCTACCAGGTCCAGCAATTGATCGAGTTTACTTAATTGCACACTAATCAGGCTTTGTTTAACCGGGGCGGCAGCCCCATTATCTACTTCCCTCTCTGACTTGATCTCTTTGTTATTAAGCACCTCGGGCCCTGACTGGCTTGACAGATCCTCTGCTTGAACTTTCGTATTCTCCACCTCTGGCACTATTTCCATCAGCTCAAAGCTTTCTACGAAAGCCAGGGTGCAGAAGAAATTTTCCATTGCCTCGCGGCTGCTCTCAGCAGCAAAAACCACTTCAAAACCTTTCTCTCGGATAACCGCAATGCACTCATTGTCCTCAATATCGGCCGGATAATGCTCAATCAATTCTCCCATTTCGCCTAATTTATGAATCACGTTAAACGCGCGTATATTTTCCATTTCGCAGTCGTCTTCAAAGATAATCAATGCCTTGAAGAGGTTTCCCCCTATCCTATCGAACGCATCGGAGCTGGGGACTACGTCCATATCCCAGTTCAGATCTATGGCCGCAGCTGCTTCAGAATGATGATCACCGGGCAAGGAGGCAGTGTTATTTTCTTTTAGAGAAATTAGATAAACATTAATGTCTAGCAGCAAGGCAGCAGAGTTGCCGTCTGCACTCTGTTCGGCCTCAATCTTGGCAATTTCTCCTTTAATGAAATCAATGCCCCTGAGGATCAAATCACAAACTTTTGAATAATCCACTACCACTGAATGCGACGTTCGCAGAAAATCGAACATGTCCTCCATGGCATGAGCAACGCCAGAAATGCTATCGAAAAACATCATAGACGCTGATCCTTTGATGGTATGCATTATTCGGAAGATTTCATTAATCTCGGTTGCTTCAAAGAAATCGCTTTTTTCACTGTTTAGAACCAGCTGTTCGAGCTGATCTGATAACTGTAAGGTCTCAAAAATGAACATCTCCAGCATTGGATCTTTGCCATTATCCATAACCAAGCTAAATCCTCCCCTAAATACCATATATCGTACAAAAATCCAAAATAATTAAATATTTGAATTTCTATTTATATATCGGAAAGATAGTTGGAAATTATATTAAAATTTTACAACTCATTAATTTATGGTGAATTATGGTAATATAACATGGAAAGTTACACTCAGAAAAGATTATAAGGAAGATATATTCCTGAATAATCAATTTTGGAAATATATCTTCCTTATTTAAAATGGGATTTTTCGAAAAATGAAAGGCAGTTACTAGGATAATAAAAATTATCGGCCTAGTCTATAAGAAATAGAAGGCGATAGCAATAATGAAATAGGCGGCGACTAGAAGCGCGCCTTCGAGCCAGTTTGACTCGCCATCCAGACTGATAAATTGGGCTATCAAAACGGCTAAGGCAACCACTACAATCTCATGAAAATTAAACATCATGGTCATCGGACTGCCCAAGGCTAAACTGAGGAATATCAGCAGCGGTGTGACTAGCATAGCAATCTGAGTACTGGATCCCATGGCAATCTCAAAGGAAAGATCCATCTTGTTTCTATAGGCCATGGTCACCGCCGTAAAATGTTCGGCGGCATTACCAATGATGGGGATTATAATGATGCCTATAAACAGCTGGGACCAACCCAATGCTTCCGTTACCGGTTCAATACCTCCCACCAGAAACTCACTCTCCAGGGCAATCAATAGAGTGCTCAAACCTAGCACCAACAGAGCTCTGGAACGACTCCAACGTGCTGCCTCTGCCTCACAAATCTCGGTGGTACGACCCATAGCGAAAAGCAAACCAGCAAAATATAAAATGAGTAGTATAGAAGCAATCGCCAGACTGAATCCTTCCAAAGCATGATGCTGGGTTGCCCCCTGAAAAAATACCGCTGGGATAATAAGGGCAATAATACTCAGGAACATCAGGTTGGTCTGGTTGCTGAAATGTACTCGGTCAAAGGTCTGCTCGCCATTTTTTAAGCCCCCTACCAGTATGGCTATACCCAGAACCAATAATATATTACCCAATATACTGCCCGCAATAGAGGCCTTAACCACATCAAACAAACCCGCTCTTAGGGCAAAGATCGTTATTAGTAATTCCGTAGCGTTGCCAAAGGTGGCGTTTAATAATCCCCCTACTCGTTCTCCAGCATGACAGGCCAGGCTTTCCGTCGCCTCCCCCATAAACCCGGCTAGAGGAATAATTGCAATGCATGCAGCAAAAAACATGGCTAGTTCGTTGCCGTTAAATCTGAAATATATACTGAACGGAATGGCTAACAGCAAGTAGTATAATGATTTTCCCATGATTCTAATCCCCCCAATATTATCCAAAACCCTCTTTAGTTTACTTCATTCCATTTTTCCACTCAATAGAGACCAGTCATTATTAAATATTATGCCAAATTATCACCTTTGGAAATCAAGAAAAAGCTAACCAATTCACCGACACAATTGGCATTATTCTCAATATTCCCCTCAATTGGGTTCCAACCATTATGTCAACTGAATATGATGTAGCGTAACAACGTTACACATTTATAAAAGGAGATGATTAAATGGGTTGTGTAAAAAGGAGACGTCGCGTGGGGGCGGTATATAGTATGACTAATGCAGCGGCAAATAATGAGGTTATTGCTTTCCGTCGGCGGCGTAACGGTACACTTATCCGTATTAACGCCTACCCAACTGGAGGCAGCGGCACGGGTGAGGCGGTGGTTGACCCGCTCGGATCGCAAGGATCCATAATATTGTCCAACCACGGCCACTTCCTTTTTGTCGTGAATGCTGGCAGCAACAGCATTAGTAGTTTCCGTGTTTCCCGCCGCGGCGAACTTACATTGATAAACACGGAACCCTCAGGAGGGGTTAGACCCAACAGTCTGACGGTGTTCGGCAACCTCCTTTATGTCACCAATGCGGGCAACGCCGTTACCGCTTCCAATATTGCCGGCTTACGGGTAGGAATTGACGGAAGTCTTTCGTTAATTGTTGGTTCAGCCCATGCCCTGAGCACATCCGGCGCTAAACCAGCGTGTGTTGTCTTCAGTCTTGATGGCAGTCAAGTGGTTGTGTCCGAACAGAATAACAACCGCCTCAGTGTTTTCCATGTCAACATCGACGGCACCTTGACTGGACCAACCATCAATAATTCCAGTGGCGCCGGTCCATTTGGCTCCGTTTTCCTGTCCACCGGACCTTTGCTTAATGCAGAGGCGGGGACCAATGCGCTGTCCTCCTATGACTTAGCTGCCAATGGAGTACTTTCGATCATCAGTGGCTCGGTTCTAAACTTCCAGTCGGCAACCTGCTGGGTATCCAAATCCAAGTTTGAGCATTTTGCCTATACATCCAACACTGGCAGTCACACCATAACTATTTACCGCATCGGACCCGGCGGAACGCTGACGGTCAGAGATATCGTCTACAGCACCTTTAGAGCCCAGGGTGCGCCGATTGATAATGGCGTGAGCAGGGATGGCCGTAACTTCTATGCCTTGAATGGTAATCAAGGATCTATTTCAGTATTTCGCATCGATAGACGTGGCAGACTGATCCGGTTACAGGTAATTAAGGATACAGGGTTGCCGGAAATAGGCGCGCAGGGTTTGGCAGTTCGCTGATCCTCAATTAGAAAACCTATTCTATTGAAGGAGAGAAATTTGAATCATTTCTCTCCTTTTAATTTTGTATTATATTTAAATAAGTGAGATTTTTATTTGGTTGCCGCATACATATAGTAGCTAGAACTATGACTGGTCAACATTAATTAATAGGAGGTACCCATGAGTAACTATTTTATTGCAGTGATTTTAGGAATTGTGGAAGGGGTAACTGAGTTTTTACCGATTTCTTCAACGGGGCATTTGATTGTCGTCAACCGCTTGGTTGGTTTTACCGGTAGTTTTGCCAATATGTTTGATGTGATCATCCAACTCGGCGCTATTCTATCGGTAGTCGTGTATTTTTGGCAGCGAATCAATCCTTTCAGCAGTAAGAAGACCAATCAGGAAAAAAGTGAAACTTGGAAATTGTGGAAAAAGACGGTTATAGCCGTCATCCCAGCTTTACTAATCGGCGGCACCATCGGCAAGTACGTCGAGGATGCTCTTTTTAATCCTCTGACAGTAGCTATCGCTCTGATTATAGGTGGAATTATAATAATTATTATAGAGAATCATTCCCAATCAAATACCATCACTTCTATCTCCGCGCTCAACTATAAAAAGGCTTTTCTTATTGGTTTGATTCAGTGTCTGGCCATGATTCCGGGAACTTCACGATCGGCAGCGACTATCATTGGGGCGATGTTGTTGGGTGCTTCCCGGAGCGTAGCCGCTGAATTTTCCTTCTTTTTAGCAATTCCCACTATGGTGGCTGCAACAGCCTATTCATTTCTTAAATTCAATACGAGTTTGAGTGCGATCGAATGGCAGATCCTAATTATTGGATTTGTGGTTTCATTCCTGGTGGCCTGGGTCGTCATCGCGGCATTTATGAACTACATCAGGAAGAGGGATTTCAAGCCCTTCGGGTATTATCGTATGATTTTCGGCTTTGTGGTTCTCTACATCGCTTTTATGAAATAGCTGCCCATTGCAATTATCAAAACCGTAAATACTCTGACGTTATTCGCTTATTTTGCTTTTGTATATGCTGCTTTAAATTGCCGAAGCCTTTCAAGGATATCAGGTGAAGCAGCTAAAAAGTCGTTTAGTATTTTGATATTTTGAAGTGTGTCTATGCTTAGATAATGCTCAATGAGTTCTGTTTCAAGTAATACGGTATCTTGAACCCCAATATTTCTCAATAATATTTCCACGCTTTCATGGCGATCCAGCAGAAAAGATCCCATCACCTCACCTTTGGTCGTCAGTCTAATAATTCCATATTTCTCATAGGCCAGATATCCCATATCTGACAACTTACTTACTGTCTTGGACGCTGAAGGTGCTTTTACATGCAGCTGTACAGCCAATTGGTTAATTCGAACGTAACCTTCTTCCTGACAATTTCTGTAGATCATCTCCAGGTAGTCTTCCATACTTGGAGTTAGATGGTCGTTATTTTTTTTAATGATCTCATAACCTCGAAAGGTATGAAACTCTTGATTATCCACTCTTATCTCTCACTTTCCAAAAAGGCGTTCTTTTCAACTTATCCGCTCATTGGTAATCAATGTTAACTAAAGAGATGTTACCAATTGGTTTTGCTTTCTTAATAGAATGAGACGTGTGAAAATATTTTTCTCTCGTCTAACTTATGATTGCTGGGATTAAAGTATGAATATATGGAGGGTTCGATTAAGGGTAGGGCTGACAGCGGTATGTACTATGCTAAGTAATGGCGAAAAGGAAAATACCGAAGGCCTTAAACCTTCGGTATTTTTGTGTTCAATATTGGTGGCGAGGCCGGGGTTGAATGTTTTTAACCCCTACCTACTAGATGAAATTGATGGTTAAAGTGCTCATATGGCCAGCCAGGTCGTAATAATCCAGCTGAATGCTGCCAACATCAGCACCCAAACAGAAGTCCATGGCCCCTTTAATAAGTGCGTAGTCGTTATGGATATTTAAAGTGAGTGAACTTGAGTTTGGCCCTCCGAAATGGCTGTAGACCAACCCTTTGGCGAAAGCTTCCATTCCCGGCGGCCAGACTAACAGAGTGCCCGCCCGGTTATAGGCGCGCAGGTTGAAATCACTGCTGCTAGCAGTCTTGATCGCTTCATTGAAGTTTATGGTCACTGTGCCAATCGTCGCCGCCGCTGGAGTAAGGGGTCCCACTGTATAAGTACTGCTAGCGCCAGATGGGGCGACAGTAAGATTGTTTGCAGTGAAACTTACCACGATGGGGTAGGTAGTAGTGCCACCGCCACCGCCACCACCGCCGCTATTACTTGGTGGTGTTGCTCCTGGACCGCTCGTTATAGTATCGGCTTTGGTAGCCGGTACGGTACTATTGTCGGTAGTAATACTACCAGTTCCGGTTACACTTGCAGCAGCATTAGCCGTAAATGTGGTTACGGTTGCCCCACCAGCAATATTTATGGTTGCATTTACTGCACTTGTTGCAGTAGTCAAATTGGCAATAGTTCCGCTGGTCAAAGAAACATTGGCGTTAGCTCCCTCAAGGGTTACGCTCCCAAAGTCTCCACTCAGGGTTACCTGGCCAGTTGCAGATACGGTAACACCTTCAACGGTCGCACCAGGTGCTACATCTACGGTGGCACCATTTGCCAAGGTTAAACTGACAACTGAACTACCATTCACACACGATATATGAACATTAGCTTTATTAGAGGTAACCGTTCCTAATGTACTACCATCGAGCGTAATACTATGCGCACCTCCGCCGTTTATGACGGTGTCGCCGCGGACAGTGACATTTTTCAGGGTTACATTACCATCACCAACGGCCTCAGCAATTAAGAGATCTCCATTAATTATGGTATTCTGCAGAATAACTCCTGAAGCACCAATGGTTACGTTTCCATCAATCGTGGTAGATCCAGTCTGTGGCCCGAAGGTTCCAGCCTGGTTATAAACAGTAACTTTAGCTGGCATGACCTCATGGTTCAGCATGACGGCTGCCATTGCTTTGGTGGTTAAATCAGACGCAACAAAATTTCCATCAGGATATCCATTCATGTAGCCAGCTTTTACCACGGCAGCCACAAATTTTTGACTCCATACTGGAATATTAGCTGCATCTTTGAATTTCACCAGTGAATCCGCGCCGGCAGAAGTGTCTAGTTTGGCGGCCTGGGCGAGCATTGTGGCTGCTTCTGCCCGGGTGATGAATGCATTAGGATTCATCATGCCGTTCGATCCGACCGAGTATCCAGCTGCCACGGCTTTGGCTATATCGGGAGCAAACCAATCACCGGAATTAACATCAGTGTAGTTTATAGCAACAGTATTATTGAAAGAAAAAGCTCGATTGATCATTACGATAAATTCAGCTCTAGTAACGGAATTATCCGGCTTAAAGGTACCATCTGGATTGCCTGATATAACTCCTTGTCCTACTAGCTTTTCTATCTGGCTTTGGGCCCAGTGACCGCTGATGTCCGTCGGCATGGTCGCCGCCCGGGCCTGGGCTATTCCTAAACCTGTCCAAATCGTTAAGAAAAAGGCTGTCAAAATAAGTAAGCCAAGTTTTCTCGATTTTAGCAAATTGTTCGCCTCCTTGGTTTATTAATACCTATGTAACCTGGATCCAACCCTCCACTTCCCTCCTTCAGGCTGCAACTTCAATCTCCTTGATCACCTACAAGATTGGGATAAGAAACACCTACTTCGACTGGTCGCCAAGCAGGTTAATGAACTATGATTCTCCTTATGGCAACCGTCCGGGTAACCTGCCGTATTGTGGTACGTATTCTACGTCTCCATTTCCCAAAAGTTCCAGTCAATAAATGGTCCGGCAAATAATACCGTCATATGTATAATACTACCATTTTCAAGGAATTACAAGTTGCAGTTACATATTTTGTTGTTTACCACTAATATAAAAATGCAGCCCCGAATTAAATAAATTATCGCCAGCACCTCGAATGTCTACAGACCTTTTGGTGTATGCTAATTCACGCACAAGGAGAGCAGAAAGGTGTTGACGATGGTCATAATAATACAGATACTGCATCTTGTTATTGCCAAACCTAATTATGTTTCTATTGGGGCTGTAATACGCAAAGGAATAATGCTTATTTTCGTTGGTGCTACAACGCCCAACAATGAACAATTTGGAGTCAATGAGCCGGCAGTGAGCTGGAGCAGATGACTGCCGGGCTTCAGTATATCGAGACCCCTAACATCACAACTACCCCGTACCGGTATAATATTTGTTGCTATACACTGAGATACATCGCCATTGGGCAGCAATTGATTATAGATGTCACTGGCGTTGCCAGTCTGGGTATCGGTAATATTCTGCGCTGGAACTTGTCCGGCAACAGTTGTGCTAACTGTTGTGGCAGTTGGTTGTGCCTCATTTGCGGCTACTATTACAATTCCTTGACCGCCGTTGTATTTTCGCATGTACTGGTAACTAATCCAACCATAACCACCTTGTCCCCATCCAGAACCCCAAGAATTAATGAATTTGAAAGCACCGGTACCGTCTTTAGTGATATGCGTATCATCATATCCGACTAAACAAATAAAATGGTTACCGGCTCCCCCGCCCTTCGCCAAAGCACCCACATCAGCTGCATTTATTTCACCTGTCTTGAGCCATCCCGGAGTCCAGTAAACAGTTATATCTACCTGGGTAGGAGCGTTATCTAGGGCCCCTTGCAAGGAATCTAAATTACTGGGATTAACAGAACTCCAACTCAAATTTTTAAAATTAACAGCCTTGGCTTTTTGCGCCGCAGTTGGCTGGGTTTTATAATCTGTTACACTATACGGCATATCATTCAGGGTATCGCATCCCTGGGCGACTAGAAGATTGGCTGCAGCAACCGGGGATGCTCCCTTATCTCGTCCATTGTTGATCTGATTATATATATAGGAAGGACTATAAAGATGATCCGCTCCATAACCCAAACTACGACCCTGCCGCACCTCATAGCTCTTGTAGGCATATGACATTGACCAGCCTACACAACTCATCTGGTTTCCCTGATAGCCTACTGGCGGCATATCAGCCGACCAATCAATGGCACAAGCTGAATCTGAGCTTGGTAAACCAGCAGTATTGGGAATGCTCTGGCTGCTTTTCAGGGCAGCCCCAGCCGTTTTATCTCCATCTGCATTGTTGCTATTACTCATATGAATGAAGTTTCTATTATGATTGTTTATTTCTGTTATATCAGCAGCTGTGATGCTTACTCCGAGATTATGTGGTGTGGGGGCAGAACCAGCATCTGATACCGGGATGAATAACAACGAAAACATAAACAAGGTTAAAAGCAAGCTAATCTTTCGGTAGTGTCTCATAGGATCAACCTCCATAAATGAATTAAGCTCCTGTTCAGACATTGCCAAACAGGGGCTTTCTTGCCCTTTACACGGCAACCTGACTATCATAGCCTTGCGGCTTTAGACTCACGGCTTTGCGTCCCCGGCTTTCACCGGGTTTGCCTTTTTCTTACTTGTTTAATTTTTTTGTCTGGTTAGAACTGCTCGAACCAGTCTCCTGCATATTAGCTAATTCGATAATATTGGGTTTTAGCAACGCAGATAAAGAATTTCACCCCCTAAATTTGTGGATTTAAAAAGGCCCTGTTCAGCCATTGCCAAACAGGGCCTATCTGGCCCTTCCATACTGGCAACCTGACTATCATAGCCTTGCGGCTTTAGACTCACGGCTTTGCGTCCCCGGCTTTCACCGGGTTTGCCTTTTTCTTACTTGTTTAATTCTTTTGTCTGGTTAGAATTGCTCGAACCAGTCTCCTGCATATTAGCCAATTCAATAATATTGGGTTTTAGCAACGCAGATAAAGAATTTCACCCCCTAAATTTGTGGATTTAAAAAGGCCCTGTTCAGCCATTGCCAAACAGGGCCTATCTGGCCCTTCATACTGGCAACCTGACTATCATAGCCTTGCGGCTTTAGACTCACGGCTTTGCGTCCCCGGCTTTCACCGGGTTTGCCTTTTTCTTACTTGTTTAATTTTTCCTGGTTGGAACTAGTCGAACCAGTCTCCTGCATATTAGCTAAATTCAACAATATGGGGTTTTAACTTAGCAGATAATTAATTTCATTCCCACAATTTTGCGAATTTAAAAAGGCCCTGTTCAGCCATTGCCAAACAGGGCCCTATCTAACCCTTTGTACTGGCAACCTGACTATCATAGCCTTGCGGCTTTAGACTCACGGCTTTGCGTCCCCGGCTTTCACCGGGTTTGCCTTTTTCTTACTTGTTTAATTTTTTTGTCTGGTCAGTACCTGATTAAACCAGACACATACTTAGATGGCTACCACTGATTAAACTTTAAAACCTAATTTCAAAGCCAATTCAATTAAACTTCGCGTGCTTCATTCGTCCTCTGGGCAATTTTCACTAAGATGATTCCTTAATAAATCCATTTTTACATATATCGTCTTTATTTCAGAAAACTTTAGGGTTTAATTAAAAAAATTTTGAGAGTCTTTAACTTAGGACACGATGAAGTCTATACGGGGCCTCAGAACACCATATATTTTTGCTTTTTATGCAATTATTGAAATTAATAAAAAGGGTTATATGGCTTGTTTCATGGGTAATTGCAGCAATGCAATAGTTTGGAGCCATTATGTGATGGGCACAGTGGTGTATGTTTAAAGTTCACAGCAAAAGAGAACGATGGTTATTATTAAATTCCACTATGTACTTAATCCACTCAATTACACTCCTTCATGGAAAAGGAATCTTCCAGAGCCAGGGGGTCAGATTTTTAACTAGATTTGTATATAAAAATGATGTCGTTAATTTTAATCCCAACAATAACGGTTTTGATGCTGCAACCGTGCTGCAATCATTATTATTCCAAAAAATATTGATGATTAATTGTTTTTACAATATACTTGTAATATAAGAATATTTAGCCAATCGGAAGCGATGAATGCGGGGATGCATTTGGACGCTTATCCCCGTATAGAGCTAATAACGTAACCGACCATACCAGGCCGGTTTTTGTCTCCCAAGGAGGTGATAATATATAGGCTTCCTTGCAGCGGTGAGAGCTCCTCCAGACCAGCTCTGATCAAAAGGGCGCTCGTGAAGTTGAATTGTGTCATTAAGAGTCAATTTAAGGAGGGAAAACTATGCATGTTTTTACTAAAACCGTATTTATTAAGGCCCCACCGCCTAAAGTAATGGCCGTGTTTGAAAACTGGGATTTATGGTTTGTCGGTATGAATACAACCAAATATAAGGAAACACCGGAGATAGTAGGAACGGTGCGTGAATCTATACGTTTGCTGATGGGATTGTTTATTTCAATGACTGGTCAAGTAGAATCTTATATGTTTAATAATGACGGCTGCAGTATGCGGATATCTTTCACAGGGGATGTCTCCGGATATTTGCAGTGTGAATTCGCATTTAAGCCTAATGGCGTAGATCTCAGCCTGGAACATGGATTTAGTCTGGATGAAAAATGGATGAAGATGGTTAGCAATAAGTTTATAAATGAAGCAACCCTGACCAAAATGGTAGATAAAGCAGATGCTGACTCCTTGGAGAACATAAAACTAATCTGTGAATAATAAAGGGACAGCATTTGTATGTAAGAAAGATCTTAAATATACATTGACAACAATGGTGGAAATATCCATAGTCTCTTAGTCATTGCATTTATTGTGATTTTAATAAAAGGGATTCGAAATCGAAAAACCACTTAACTGATTCATATTCTTCCTGCCGGGCATATTTTGCCAAGAAGCAAAGAACCAACCCTTGGATTCCAATTCTTACCAAGTCCCGTAAACTATGTTTCCAGTGGCTTTCATCATAACAACCTGCTGCAAACTTGCGATACAAACATCTATGCCACTGAGATCAGGCTAAATTCCAGCTCCATGAACACAGCCATGGCCTAATCCACACCAAATGGGTGACAGTTGCCGATGTCGCCATCTCGATCGTGGTTATAACTCATTGCTAGTTATCATATCCACAGTTCCCGCTCAATCCACCACTCATCTATGTTAACAAAAATATCCAGAACTACGTATTGACGCTGGTGATCACCTCAACACACCTGAATATTTTTCTCCACGCCGCTATTTCATCTCCGCCGCTTTGGTTAAAAGAAAATGGGTTATTAGACCAGATCAAATATTAATGGGGTTGGTTACAAATGGAAGGGAAAAGCCAAACTTTACACATGGACGGCATTGAGAACATACATAAGCTCACCGTGGAAGATGTCTGCAAAACCATGAACACGAGACTAGAGGGGCTAACAACATCTGAAGTCCAAGATAAGCAAAAAACATATGGAAAGAATGTTATCCAAGAGAAGAAAGAAAAATCAGTCATTTTGACTTTTCTCTCGAACTTTATCAGCATGATGGCTATTCTCCTCTGGGTTGGTGGGCTGGTGGCATTTTTTGCTGGCATGCCTTCATTAGGTATTGCGATTTGGTTAGTTAATGTTATCAATGGTGTTTTTAGCTTTTGGCAGGAATACCGCGCCAGTAAGGCCGTCGAAGCTTTGAAAAAAATGCTGCCATCCTATGCCAGGGTTATCCGGGACAACCAGGAAAAACAAATATTGGCTGTGGATCTGGTGCCAGGTGATATCATAATTCTGGCAGAAGGCAATAAAATTGCTGCCGATGCACGACTGTTGGCAAGCAGTGACCTTCAAGTTGATCAATCGACACTTACCGGTGAATCTAACCCTGTACATAAAAGGCACGATCCTGATGATCGAGAAGAAATAACCCGGCCTGAGATTCCAAACCTCATTTTTACTGGAACCAGCGTATCTAGCGGTACAGCTAAGGCTGTCATTATTTCCATAGGAATGGACACAGTGTTCGGTAAAATTGCCGACTTGGCGCAAGTTATGAAGGAAGAACCAAGTCCGCTGCAAAAGGAACTCAACCATCTAACCAAACAGGTTTCCATCCTCGCCTTAGGACTTGGAGCATTATTTTTTGTAGCAGCTATCTTTTTTGTAAAAGAACCAATTGCAAAATCTTTTATTTTTTCACTGGGCATGATTGTTGCGTTTATACCGGAAGGATTGTTACCGACTGTTACATTATCATTGGCTATGGCTGTTCAGCGTATGGCTAAGAAACATGCCCTGGTAAAACAATTGTCAGCTGTTGAAACACTGGGTTGTACTACCGTGATATGTTCCGATAAAACGGGAACATTGACTCAGAATGAAATGACTGTATGCAATTTATGGTTGCCCGGAAAAGAACTGATAGTGACTGGCTTGGGCTATGCTCCGGAAGGTAATATCATCAGCGGAAATAAGGAAATTATGGCGGCTGACAATGAGGATTTAAAGACACTTCTTACTGCGGCTAGTCTGTGCAGCAATGCACGTTTGGTTTCACCCCATGATGAAACCGACCGTTATACTGTTTTGGGTGATCCGACCGAAGCCTGTTTGGTTATAGCAGCACAAAAGGCAGGAATTGACGTGGACAAACAATTGATATTGACACCGCGTCTCAGAGAGTTGCCATTCGATTCAAGGCGTAAAAGGATGAGTACCATTCACCAGATGGAACTGCCTAGTAATGGCATTAACCGAATTGCTTATCTCAAGGGCGCACCAAAAGAAGTGTTGGAATTATGTAATAGTATATTTAAACAGACAACCGCAGTAGAAATAACCGATGAAGATTGTAGAGAAATCATGGCGGCCAACGATGCGTATGCACGCAATGGACTGAGAGTACTAGCCGTCGCTTATCGCCTAATATCTAGCGAGAATGGCCTGCCAGCTGCAGTAAGTGCTTATACCCCTGAGCTGATCGAACAACAAATGACCTTCGTTGGTCTGGTTGTCATGTCGGATCCGGCAAGGCCAGAAGTCGCACCAGCGGTTGCTTTGTGTCATAAAGCGAATATCCGAATTATCATGATAACCGGGGATTATGGTTTGACTGCCGAGAGTATCGCCAGGCGCATCGGCATTGTCAAAGGTGAGCATCCCAGAATCATATCCGGTACAGAACTGGAAAAATTGCCCGATGATGAGCTTAAAACCGCATTAAAAGATGAAGTCATCTTTGCCAGGGTCGCACCGGAACAAAAATACAGAGTAGTAAGCAATCTGCAGGAAATGGGAGAGATTGTGGCGGTTACAGGTGATGGGGTCAATGACTCCCCTGCTCTTAAAAAAGCGGATATTGGTGTGGCGATGGGCATATCAGGTACAGATGTTGCTAAAGAAGCTGCCGATATGATTTTGACAGACGATAACTTTGCTTCCATTGTTGCAGCTATAGAAGAAGGCCGTGGAGTGTATAGCAATATCAAGAAATTTCTTGTCTATATTCTTACCAGTAATATGTCTGAGGCCATGCCTTCAGCTGCCTTCCTGTTTTCCAGAGGCGGCATTCCACTACCTTTGACTGTAATGCAGATCCTAACAGTTGACCTTGGTACTGATATGCTACCAGCTCTTGGACTTGGGACAGAACTACCTGAAGAAGGTGTTATGGATCGCCCTCCACGTTCTAGAAACGAAAGATTATTGAATAAAAACAGTATTTTTAAAGCTTTCTTCTGGTATGGACTCTTAGAGTCAATTATCTCGATGGGTGCTTATTTATTTGTGAATGTATTGAACGGCTGGCCCAATATCCCACTTGCAAGCTCTGGAATTGACTACCAGCGCGCTACCACCATGACACTTGCAGCGATCGTATTCTGTCAGATTGGTGCAGTGCTAAACTGTAGAACCGAGCAACAATCTGTCTTTAGAGTCGGTTTATTCAGTAACAAAAGGGTACTTCAAGGAATCGTTATTGAAATATTGCTCATTTGTGCAATCATCTATGTGCCGTTCTTGCAGAATATTTTCCAAACTGCACCTCTCGCAATTAAAGACTGGGCATTTCTGTTGATTGTACCTATACCGATGGTACTACTTGATGAAGTCAGAAAATCTATTGCTCGTCGATATGGCAAGATGAAGCGAACCGGCGATAACTAATATAAAAGACATTATTGTCGGTTGTGGCCACTTAGGTTCGGGAGGTTCCCCTTCTGTTACCCTGGCCGTCGACAACATTGACCCCGCCAGGGATGGCGGGTTTGGTCGCACCTTTTTATTTTTCCATTTACTAAGCCCAATTGGTTTGATCGCTCTTGTCTCCCGCATGCTCACCTTTTTTCCATTCTCCTTCATAAGCCAGCCTGCCATCTGCTAAATAAGCTTTACCATGACCATCACGGAGACCATTCTTGAATTCGCCTTCGAATTCGAGGATCTCGTCAGGGTAAAACTCCTTCCCCTTGCCGTGCATTTTACCGTCTTTCCATTCTCCTAAGTAGATCTTCCCGTCCAAATAAACAGCTTGGCCCCACCCATCAGGTTTTCCGTCTTCGGTTTTACCCACGTAATCAACAATTACACCATGGGAAATGACCCACCCTTTAATTTCATCATATACCATAAGATTTACCCCCCTTTCCCGTATTTGATTTTAGTCTATCCTATAATTTTTCTCGCATCAATTATTATTCTTTGACTATAATATTGCTACGGTTAGCTTACCAGCGAATTCAGACGCTTTGGGCCTCGAAGCCCGAACCGAAAGCCATAACCATTCCAACCATCCGTTGGCTAACTTACATAATAACGGCAGTAAAAACATCCAGAAACGAAAAATACCGAAGGCCTTAAACCTTCGGTAAATTCTTGCTTGATATTGGTGCCCGAGGCCGGGGTCGAACCGGCACGATGTTGCCATCGCGGGATTTTAAGTCCCGTGCGTCTGCCTATTCCGCCACCCGGGCATGTTTTCAGCTTTTTTAGTGTATCAAATCCGGCCTTTTTTTGCAAGAGCTAGAGCGCTAAATGTTGTTAATCAGTGATAATGTCATGGTATAACTCATCAGGGAAAATGTCTTATTCAACACCGTGCGTAAGAATAAGATCCTTCCCTAACGCCCGGGATGATAGTAAAGTCTATTTATTAATTATTAAATATTATTTGGCTGGTTTTTGCCATAGTCCAGCCATGAATCCGCCTGCTTCTGTCCTGGACAAGCGCTCTTCCTCGTCTTGATTAAACCGCTCGACAGGTGCATCGGGAGGTATAAACAGGCATTGTCCAGTTTTTATCAGGTGTTCACGGTCGAGATCCTCAAATTCCTGCAGGCTTTTAAAGACCGAAAATCTATAAATAGTATTGGGATCTTCCTGTATCCGCTTTTCATATGATTTCCCCCAAGCGCTGTCTTTGCGAATGGTACCAATCATCAAAAACTTGCCTGGTTTCAGGACGCGCATCAGTTCTTTGAACGCCTGCTGGGATTCGTCTAGAGTTTCAAAAACTGCCATGGAAAATACTTCATCGAAGTAGTTATCGGGAAAAGCTTGGTCATATATATTCATCTCTAAAAATTCAATGTTCAAATCCCGACGACGGGCTTTTTCCTGGGCGACCGCCATCATCTCCGTGGAAAGGTCAATTCCCGTAACACGGGCCCCTCGCTCAGCCAACTTGATACTGAAGTTGCCAGTCCCACAGCCGGCATCCAAAACTGTCATACCCTTTTCCGGGGTGAATAGCTCAAAAGCCAACCTGGTTTCAACCTCATCTACAAATCGCCCCATAGGAGTTGTATACCAACTATCGTATTTATTAGCTACCTCATCAAAGTAGGACATATACTAACCTCCCATCTACACATCATTATTTTGTTTGCCTGTATTATAGATCTTATTGCGAATTTTATCACCCAAAACGAAACACTCCTTCAGTTATTTTACTAAAGGAGTGTCTATATATTCTTATGGAGGGCGGGACCGGATTTGAACCGGTGAATGGTGATTTTGCAGACCACAGCGTTAGCCTCTTCGCCACCCGCCCAGATTAGCTGCCTAAGACTTTACAACCGTGATTGAATGCCTTACGCGCAAAAGTTATTATATCAAACTTTAGGCTTGCTTGGCAAGCATAAGAAAAGCGTTACCCTATGTAACGCTTTTTATACAATGGAGCGGATGAAGAGATTCGAACTCTCGACCCTCGCCTTGGCAAGGCGATGCTCTACCGCTGAGCTACATCCGCATATGGTGCCTCGGGGCGGACTTGAACCACCGACACGCGGATTTTCAGTCCGCTGCTCTACCAACTGAGCTACCGAGGCTGGCAGCCTTAGCTTGATATCAAAAATTTGGCGAAGCTGATGGGATTTGAACCCACGCTCTCCGGCTTGACAGGCCGGCATGTTAACCGCTACACCACAGCTCCGCAACGAAATTTATTATATCATCAGCTATCACACTAGTCAACCTGGTTTTCCCACAATGTATTTGGCGGTTGGCTTACTCGCTATGTTTTTCTAAACCCTTATATTGTTTACCCCCGATTCCAGGCAATCTTATGGTATAATTCTATGAAAATCGTAGATTTCTGTAATTAGGGGTGAATTAATCATGAAATATTTGCTGGTACTGACTGATGGTATGGCTGATTATAAAATAAGTGAAATAGGCAATAAAACGCCTCTGCAGTTTGCTAAGACACCTAATATGGATAAATTGGCGGCAGTTTCGGAAATTGGCCGGGTGAAGACTATTCCCCTGAACTACCCTCCGGGCAGCGATGTAGCCAACCTGTCGGTAATGGGTTATGATCCCCGCTTATATTATACCGGTCGTTCCCCCTTGGAAGCGGTGAGTATGGGAGTTGCGCTGGATCCCAGTGATTTGGCCCTGCGCTGCAACCTGGTTACTTTGTCAGCCGAGGCTGTCTTCGGGGATAAGACGATGACGGATTACTCGTCGGGGGAAATTACATCCGAAGAATCCGCGCAATTGATTACAGCTTTGCAAAGCAAACTAAACAGTGATACCTTCAGCTTTCACGCTGGTATTAGTTATCGGCATCTGGTGGTATGGAAAAATGGGACGGGCAAATCCCTTAAGCTAATCCCCCCGCATGATATATCTGGCAAAGAGATTTACAGTTATCTACCCGGTGGTCTGGATAGTTCACCATTGCTTGATTTGATGGTGAAAAGCGAGGCTATATTAAATAATCACCCCGTGAATCTAGCTCGTCGGGAAAAAGGTCTTAATCCGGCCACTTCTATATGGTTGTGGGGCGAAGGAACCCAGCCTGCCCTAAACAGCTTTCAGGACAAATATCATCTGCGGGGATCAGTGGTCTCAGCTGTTGATCTGGTAAAAGGTCTGGGGATTTGTGCCGGGCTCACTCTTATTAACGTAGAGGGGGCCACGGGGGGCATCGTCACCAACTTCGCTGGTAAAGCCAGAGCGGCACTTAACGAGCTGCAGCGGGGGCAGGATTTTGTTTACCTGCATATTGAGTCCCCAGATGAGGCGGGTCACCAGGGTGAATTGGCAAAGAAGATCTGGGCTATTGAGCAAATAGATCAAGAAGTCATAGGTCTGGTGATGGCTGAGCTTGATAATTTCGAAGATATACGGGTGCTGATTTTGCCTGATCATCCCACTCCTCTAGCGGTTCGCACTCACACCAGTGACCCGGTACCTTTTATGCTGTTCGATAAGAACAAGGCGGTGCAGTCTTTAGTCGCTGCTTATGACGAAGACAGCGCTCTCTCGGGTAGGTTTTTTGAGAGCGGTCCTGAATTGATGGATTATTTTATATCCAGAAAGTAAGTAAATAGCGATGTTTAAAGGGAGGCAATTGTTATGTTCCATTGCCTCCCTCTTTTTGATTTACAGTAAGCTACCTTCGGATTTTAATGATGAAATAATCTAACTCCTGAACAAACCATGGCTATATCATATTCATTACAGGCTGCAATTACGATATCATCTCTAATGGATCCGCCCGCTTGCACAATATATTTTACTCCGCTTTGCGCTGCCCTATCAATATTATCCCTGAATGGGAAAAATGCATCAGAACCTAGAGCTACGCCAGTTAAATTAGATAGCCACGCTGCTTTTTCTGCAGATGTTAATCTTGCTGGGATCTTTTCAATTACACTGTCCCATTCTTTCATTTCCATCGCGGTAATATCGTCACGGAGATATTGATCGATCACATTATCTTTGTTAGGTTGGGCAACTCCATCCTTAAATGGCAATGCAAGTACTGCCGGATGCTGTCTTAAATACCATATATCAGCTTTGGAAGCCGCTAAGCGGGTGCAGTGAATCCGCGACTGCTGGCCGGCACCAACTCCGATTACCTGGCCGTCT
This sequence comes from Syntrophomonadaceae bacterium, assembly GCA_963665865.2. GTDB lineage: Bacteria > Bacillota > Syntrophomonadia > Syntrophomonadales > Syntrophomonadaceae > PHAA01. The sequence goes on from CAXXWF010000001.1 coordinate 2,365,951, forward strand.
AAGGCAAAACAAACCGAATTGGACTGAGTATATTTCAAGGTAATCATGCTAATAATCAAGTCGCGTTGAGCTGCTGGGGGGATATTTTGGTTATTGGTAACTACGTTTTTGAGCAGTTCATCGCTAATTATTAGATCGTTTCTTTTCTGCTCAAAGGTAATGCCAAATATTTTTCTCGTCTCTATTTCTTCCGGTTCATAATTCCAATCCATTGCAATTATGCAATAGCTCCCCTTCTTCTTCTTCATGAGGAGTTTCAAGGCTTCATCAGTATAGCCGGGAGCAATTATTCCATCGGAAACAGATCGGCTCAAAATTTTTGCGGTAGGCAAATCAACAATGTCGCTGATTGCGGCCCAATCTCCGAAGGAAGACATCCTATCCGCACCGCGAGCTCTGGCATAGGCACTGGCCACCGGAGATAGTTCTATATCCTCAACAAAATAGGATTTTTTCAACACGTCACTTAGAGGTACTCCGACTGCCGCACCGGCAGGGCTAACGTGTTTGAAAGATGCTGCTGCAGGCAGCCCGGTGGCTTGTTTTAACTCTTTAACCAGCTGCCAGGAATTAAAAGCGTCCATGAAATTAATATAACCGGGGGTACCATTAAGAATTGTAATAGGTAAGGTTTGATTGGGGATATAAATCTTGGCCGGTTTTTGCTGGGGATTACACCCATATTTGAGTCCAATTTGCGTATTCTCCATTAAGATAACCTCCTTAAAATTTCAATGAGCGCTAGCGCGAATTGCGCACCAAAACGCGGGCGCTACAGCGCCTTCCCTTCGTGTTTTGTGTGCATCGCGCCGCGAGCGCTTTTATCAAACGCCTCATCAGTCGGGGACCCTACCCATCACAGAGAAAATGATTGGTTTATCCCCTACCTATAGAGGGGGTCTTAAGAGGAGTTTGATAAACATAAAAAAACCTGGGTAAATGCATTATCTACCCAGGCGGTCGGCAATTTTCTTGCAATCATGCTCCCTATGGTGAACTCCATTTCCGCCAGTCACATGACCATTATTATTATAGCATAGCTTGCATTAAATACAATTATTATCCCCCCATGACCGGAGGCCACAACCACCCATGAAATGTGTTCGGGAGTAGTTTGGAGAACGGTTTTATGTCATCCTGAGCGTCAGCGAAGGATCTTATCTCAAATATGGTATTTTCCGAAGGAGATCTTTCGTTGCACTCTGGATGACACGAACATTATTTTCATACTAACCTAACCTAATGGGCTTTGGTTTCTTATAAATTAAGGTATTCCAGTACCGTACTTCCCATAGCCTCTTGGGTGCTAACTGTCTTATGCAGGATGGTTCGCACCTCCAAATCCTTGATGCCAAGTGGGATGGGAATACCAGTATAATCCGCCAGGGTTTTGAGGACCGCAAATTCGTCCTGACCCGCTAATTTTTCGGGTTTCAGGATGGCTTCGGCTACACTCTTGCCAAACTTAAACGGACTGGCAGTGGAGGCAATTATGGTCGTAGTTCTATCACCGCAACTCTCCACATATTTTTCATAGACATTATAGGCTACTGCTGTATGGGTATCCAAGAGATATTGCTTCTCTTCCCAGACTTTACGAATGGTGGTTTGAGTTTCCTGATCAGATGAAAAATCTGCCCAGAACAATCCGCTTATCTTATCACGGACAGCCGAACCGACCTCATATTTGCCTTGTGTTTTTAGTTCCTCCATCCACCCCGAGACTACCGCAGCATCATGACCTGTCATTTCGTACAGCAGTCTCTCCAGATTGGACGAGATTAGAATATCCATAGAGGGAGAGAGAGTTTTGGCAAAGGTTCGATTACGGTCGTAAACTCCACTGTGAATGAATTCGGTTAAAACATTATTGGCGTTGGACGCGCAGATAAGACGGTTAATCGGAACTCCTATTTGATAGGCATAGAATGCCGCCAATATGTTACCGAAGTTACCCGTGGGCACTACAACATTTATAGCCTCCCCGTTCTTCACCTGTCCCGCTGCCTGTAAATCAACATAGGCGGAAACATAGTAAACAATCTGCGGCAACAGTCGGCCCCAATTGATGGAATTAGCTGAAGACATCTTCATCCCGCTCTTAGCCAGGATTGCTATGAAATTTTTATCAGCAAATATTTTCTTAACCCCGTTCTGGGCATCATCAAAATTCCCTTCTACCGCTGCTACGAAAACGTTGTCTCCGGTCTGGGTGATCATCTGTCTTTTTTGCACTTCGCTAACCCCATCTTGAGGATAGAAAACGATGATTTTAACTCCGGTGACATCCTTGAATCCTTCCAGAGCAGCCTTGCCGGTATCTCCCGAAGTTGCTACCAGGATTACGATCTCATCCTTTTCCCCGGTTTTTTTCGCACTGACAGTCATTAGATGCGGCAGAAGCTGCAAGGCCATATCTTTGAATGCACAGGTAGGTCCATGCCAGAGTTCTTGAATGTAAACCCGATCAGTAATCCGCACCAACGGGGCGATACGTTCATCATCAAAACTACTGGAGTTGTAGGCCCCGTTAACGCAATTTTTAATCTCTTCCACAGAAAAATCTTCAAGAAAGTAGCCTAGTATTTCACTGGCTCTTTCCTGGTAAGTCTGTCCCGCCATCCTCTTCCAAGTCAATTCTGAAATTACCGGTATGGTATCAGGTACAAACAGTCCCCCATCCGGGGCAATACCCATCTTTATTGCCTCTGCGGCAGTAATCGCGGAATATCCACCCCTGCTGCTAGAATATTTCATTTAGTAACCTCCTCATGCAACCACATCTTTTATTACACTTGATATTTACTTATTCTATAACGAAACTCACCTCTGATAAAGTATTGTTCAGAAATTAGCTATGAAAACCTAAATATTTTTGTATATCATATAGACAGCATGTACAATTATACATAATAACCCCTCATGCACGTAGGACAACCGCTGAAAATGTTTCGGATAAATTAGGAGAGCGGTTTTATGTCATCCTGAGTGTCAGTGTAGGATCTTACTCCTTACCGTGAGAAAGATTCACCCTTCGGGGACTCCTGATGCGTCCTAAAGGACGCCAATAAGGTTGCTGATGTGAACTTCGTTCACGGTTAAGGTTGCTTACTTCGTTCAGAATGACAACAAACCGGCTCTATACTATAGATGAAAGGGGAAATAAAGATGCAGTTTATTGGCTTAATTCTGGTTGTGGTTATTATCAAGCTGTTAATAGATAATCTCAAACCAGTATTTAATAAAACCAAGTCAGCCCCGACCGGTGACTTCATTGATATTAGTGAAAAATGGATTAGCGCTGATGCTATGCCTTATAAAAAAAATGACTACCTGTTTAACAATCGCGAACTTTTGATATTCAAGAGGCTCCAGGATATTCTGGAACACAGCCGTTATTCACTTTATCCGCATATACGCCTGGCTGACCTTTTAAGTGTGCCGGCCGGGACCCAGAATCGCCAGGAATACTTGTTCCGGATCAAAGAACGGAGCCTGGATATGGTAGTCTTTGAATCTTCCTATCTCAAGCCAGTTTTGGTAGTTAACCTTGTAACGCAAGAGGACGGTAAAAGGCGGCAAATAACCGATCAGTTCACCGAAAAGGCCTTAAGTACTGCCGGTATTGAATCGATCGATATAGACTTGAACAACCCTCCCGACCACGAGGAACTTCTGAGCACTTTACGCGGATTCGGGCTGGAACTATGATGACGGAGGGATTACCTTTGAACATTGAGCGGTTGGGGCAATAAAAATTGGGAGGGTAACATGCAGTTAACCAAAGTAAATGGCAATACCTACTACATACCGGCCCCCACTAACATCGGGGTGTTTCAATTCAAGGATAAGTACACCCTCCTAATCGATACTGGGGATAACAACCAACAATCCCGGAAAATCGCAGACATTATCCAGGATAACAACCTGAGTATCAAATATATTGTTAACACCCACAATCACATCGACCATGCAGGTGGCAATATGTTCCTGCAGGAGCATTACCCAGGTAGTCTTTTCTATGCTTCCGAGAATGAAAAACTGTTTCTGGAAAACGGCTACCTCTTCCCAATGTACATATATGGCGGAAATCCGGTCAATGAGCTATCCCGTCACTTTCTTAAAAGCAAAAAACTCAGAGTGGACGAGATATTGCCTCCTGGAGTATGTAAGGTTAATGATGATCGGTTTGATATCATTCCCCTACCCGGTCATACCCGAGGGCAAATAGGTATCGGCACTCGCGATCGGGTATGTTTCCTGGGAGATTCCCTTTTTAGTCAGGAGATTATCGCCAAGTATTCCTTCCCATTTCTTTTCAATATTGAGGATCAGCTGGGCAGCTATAAAACTATAGAGGAACTGGACTATGATTGGTTTGTCATAGGACATGCCGCGCAGGTCTACAACTTGGCCGAAATCAAAGCTCTGGTGCAGTTCAATCGTGACAATCTGGAATATTATCTGGCTATGGCCCTCGACCTCTTCACCCAACCCCATACCCGCGAAGAACTGCTTGAGGAAATATGCATTCTAGCTGAATTGCAGCTTGATTTTAAAGAGTACTATTTCTCCCTCTCCACCACTGCCGCTATCATCACTTACCTGCACGATCAGGGGGATCTCACCTGCCAGCTCGAAAACGGCAAACTGTATTATTATAAGAAGTAAGTTCTGCACTTCGAGTTAGGGAACTTCCTATTATATAAAGGCAAATAATCAAGCTAATACCAAAAAAGCCATATCTGGAACATGTTTCGTATAAAATGATGAAGGAATTAGGCATAATATGTTGAATTTTATAAATAATTTGCACTAATTGATTCACTCTAGATATTTATTCGAGGGAGGAGTATTAATGGTTATACCAATTCGCATTTTAATTGTTGAAGAATTTGAAGCTGATACTACCGAACTGCTTAACGAAATAAAGGCAGGTGGATATGATCCTTTATATGAACAGGTGAACACACCTGAGGGCATGATTATAGCTCTAAGAGACAAGATTTGGGATATTGTGATTTTAGATATTGATATGCATCAGTTTATAGAGCAGCCTGCTTTGATGATTCTAAAGGATAGAAATTATAACATACCTTGTATTATTGTATCGGAGAGGATAGGCGAGGAACGGATCGCCAAGGCGATTAAAGACGGCGCCAGCGACTATATTTTTAAGGAAAATCTTCTGAAACTGGTTCCTGCTATAAAAATTGCGCTTCATGATTACGCCATGGCCGAGGTGCATAAACAAGCTGAAAAAGCAGTCCGCGAACAACAAGAATGGTTCCAGGTTACTTTATCAAGTATCGGAGATGGAGTGGTTACCACCGATGTGCACAGTATCGTTACCTATATGAATCCGGTTGCAGAAAATATAACCGGTTATACGAAAGAAGAAGCGATCGGTGGACATATCAGTAAAGTCTTCAATATTTTCAACGAACAAACTCTGGGTCCGGCTGAGATACCTGTAAAGAGGGTAATCGAAGAAGGATTTATTATCGGACTGGCCAATCATACCGGTCTTATTACTAAAACCGGGCAAACGCGTTCAATTGCTGATTCGGCGGCGCCTATTCGCAATATTGACGGAGATATTACCGGAGTTGTTATGGTATTTCGTGATATTACTGAAAGCAAGCTAATCGAGGAGCATTTAGCCCGTCTGGATAAACTGAATATAGTTGGACAAATGGCGGCTGGTATTGCCCACGAGATTAGAAACCCCATGACCATAGTGCGCGGATATTTGCAGTTATTACAGCTTAATCAGGACTGCGAACCATACAAGGAACATTTTAAACTTATGATCGCGGAAATCGACAGAGCTAATTCAATTATTACGGGCTTCCTGTCTTTGGCTAAAGATAGAGTTGAAAATATTAAGCTAGAAAATCTTAATGAGATAGTGCGCAATATCGCCCCCCTAATTCAAGCTGAAGCAGTAATGGATGATAAATATGTTCAATTGGAACTGGAAGATATTCCTGATAGGCAGCTATATAAGGGAGATATTCATCAGCTCATCTTAAACTTTGCCCGTAACGCCCTGGAGGCATCTCCCCAAGGCGGTGGTATAACCATAAAGACTTATCTCAGCGATGACAAGGTATTTTTGGCCGTACAAGACCATGGCCCGGGAATAGACCCAGAAATACTTAAAAACCTGGGTTCTCCCTTTATTACTACCAAGACAAATGGCACAGGTTTGGGTTTAGCGATTTGTTATAATATTGCGGAAAAGCATAGTACTGCTATTGAAATAGAAACGACTAGCGAGGGAACCACCTTTGCAATCGGTTTTTAGACCAAGTTATGGTTTCCTGAATTTCGAGATTGCTAATGGCCAAATTAGACATAATATCATGTAACATCATTTTTTATCGGCATGGGACGCCATTATCATCTACCATATCACTGTATAAAATGCCGCAGGATTTCTCTGGATATATCAAAAAGCAGGTAATTAAACCTGCTTTTTATATCGCCTCGCTTTAATATAATTATTTTTGCAGTATCACTTTTTTCTCTTCTTTGAAGGTCTTACCCTATTTTTTCTGTGAGTTTTTTTATGCTTGGGCAGTACCAACGTAGGATTAGGAATGGGGCTATTCGTAATGGCATTTAAATCTGCTTGTAATTGTGCTAAATTAAATCCTTCCGGGCTCACTCCCTGCCCATTTAAAAATTCCTGGCTTAAAATTGCCCAAGCTTCATCGCAGTAAGTTGTAAAGAAATTATAATCCATCTTCTGAATTTTGCCCCAGGTTACACAATAGATATAATCTGAGTCATATCCAATGCAGCTTACATAATGACCTCCTTCAATGCGAGATCCTTTCACTACCGTCCAAGGTTGACCCACATTAAACTGATTCATAGCTGATTGCGGAAATAGAATACCTATGCCAATTGCATTAAATAGATATATGGCTTCTAATATTTCATCAATATTGTTTTGATCTAATTGTAAAAAAGCTCCGGTTTTATGACGCAAATATTTGCTATCAATTATTCCGGTTTTCTTTCTATAAAGTAACGCTTCTCTCACAAGTGTTCCCTGGTCAGTATTAGGGTCATTGGGATTATACCCGGTTATAGCGCTATAATCACTAATTGCATTAGCATCAGTAAATGCCGCCGGGTTACCGCCTTCCGCGGTCCAAAGCATAGTTTCATGACAACTGCCCGCCACAACACAATCTCCTACTGTATCATTACCTAACATACCCCAATTAGATATCAAGTTTTGATGACCAAAAACTTTGGGGCGGGAAGGCAAGGTCGTGGCAATCGCATAATTCCTAAATATTAAATCCCTCTTATCTTCTATAAATGGTTTTTTACCTAACTTCATAACTCGCACCTCCTATGTTAATCAATATATGGGACTGACCGTGCTTTTGTGCTTTTGGCTCCATCCCCTGCCCCAGCATCCCAAACAGCAAACTTGCGCAGCAAAAAACCACTTCATCATTTTCCTTGGAAAAAAATAAAGTGGTCAGGCCTATTTCATCAGTTAGTTATTCTGTGCGGGTCTATTTTGTTTTGGGTTAACCACTCCCTACCCGCGGGGAGCGTTGACTGTTGGCATAACAAGCAGGCAAGTCAATTCATCAGCTCTTGCATATTAATCGCCATGACTATCTTGTACTTTCTCTATAATTTCACTAACACAATCCTCTATATTCTTATTTGAGCAATCTACAGTTTTATCAGCATATTTCATATATAAGGGAACTCTTTCTTCATATATATCTTTAAGACTATTTCCTTTCTTTATTACAATACCTCTGGTTTTTATGTTTTTCAGCCTTTTGTCAATTTCTCCATATGGAACATGTAAATAAAACATCTGTCCACCTTGTTTGAGGACATTTATAGCTTTTTGTGAAAAAATTATGCTTCCTCCTGTAGCTATAACGCAGTTTTGCAATTTTAAATCAGATACAACTCTTTCCTCAATTTTCATAAAATTATCGATGCCGTCATTATCAATTATATTTTGTAACAGCCTGCCTTCATGTTGTTGTATAACAATATCTGTATCCACATAATCCATCCCTAAAGCTTTTGCAAGTAAGACACCTAAAGTGCTTTTACCTGCTCCAGGCATACCAATAAGAACTATATTCATATTAGTTACCTTTATCCTTTGCTTAATATAGCTTTAACACATGCAGACACCCTACTCATTTCAACCTTGCCAGCAACTTTAGGAGTTACAGCTTTCATAATTGTACCCATATTTATTTGTTCTTTGGCGGTATTCGAAATTACTTCACTGACTATAATTGCCAGTTCTTCATCGGTTAATTGTTTAGGTAGGTAAAATTGATAAAAAGCAATTCTCTTTTCCAGAGAATCGATATTTTCTTTATCTGCCCTCTTCTGGAAAGCCTCGAGAGTCTCCTTATCTTGCTTAATAAGCCTATTAATAATAGCTACAAACTTTGCATCAGTTAGTTTATCTAATTTTTCAGCCTTTTCAGTTGCAGTAATCTCAGACCATGCTAAAGTTAACGCAGATAATAATTCTTTGTTCTTATCTTTTCTGGCACTAATCATATCGCTATATAACTTGTCCCTCATATATTTTTCTCTCCTTATTTTTGTTCTGTTTTAGTAATAGTATGGCATTGCCTTAAGAAATCATAACATATTATGGTAATTAATATTATTTCAAAGCAGGTTATTGGGGTAATTGGGTGAACTTTATTTTTTTTGAAATCCTGATTTCCATACTTTAACAACAAAAAACCACTCCTTCTTTTTCTTTAGAAAAAATGAAGTGGTCCATATCTCTGAGAATTGTGGTCTTGAAAAGCCACTATGTTATTTAGGCTCTTAAAAACCCTCTCAAATGCCATATTTAAAGTAAATGGTCGGAGTGACTGGATTTGAACCAGCGGCCTCTACGTCCCCAACGTAGCGCTCATACCAAACTGAGCTACACCCCGACGCAAGGAATATTCTATAACAGAATACTTTTTTAGTCAACCTCATCCAACCTCGATGTCATCCAACCTCGAACTGCAATTTAAATAGCCCTCCTGTTCCCCCGCTGCATCAAACTCCCCTGCCTCATCCTCTTGATAATACGCAAACATTATTCTATAATGTCTATAGTTCAATCAACTTTTTAAAGGTTGTGTTTATATATGGATATCTCAGAACTGTTTTGGAATGCTTCCCTGGAAGAACTAAAATCGGGGTATATCGAAACTGATCATCATTATATATGTCTGTTGTGCGGCAAGTATTTTGAAAAGGGAATTATTTACCCCGAGGACGGAGTAATGTATGAATCGGCACGGTATGTCCGTGTTCATATTGAGAAAACGCATCACTCGGTGTTTGACTATCTGATCCAAATGGATAAAAAGCTGACCGGTCTTACTGACCATCAGAAAAGCCTTCTGCTGCTTTTCTACCAAGGTAAAAGCGACAAAGAAGTTCAGGAAGAATTGGGAATCGGGAGTGCTTCTACCATACGCAATCACCGTTTTATACTAAAGGAGAAAGAACGTCAGGCTAAAGTCCTTTTAGCTATGATGGAGCTCTTGAAAGAACGGGATTCACATGCGCCAGCCTTTGTAAATGTACATAAAACTGCCAGTATGATAGATGACCGTTATAATGTGACCCTGGAGGAAAATGAAGCTATACTAACCAAATACTTTCCTAATGGTATAAAAGGCCCCCTGAAGGCCTTTGCCAAAAAGGAAAAGCATAAGCTGGTAGTTTTGCGCGAGATTGCTAAACGTTTTGATTTTGAACGCAAATACGCCGAGAAGGAAGTCAATCAGATTTTGAAATCTGCCTATGATGATTATGCTACCTTAAGAAGATATTTAATTGAATATGGCTTTCTGGATAGGAAGCCTGATGGCAGCCAATATTGGCTAAAGTAGTGATTAGGGAGGAAATTTTATGGACATGGATAGAAAAAGATTATTAAAAGAGCAGTATAAGGAAATTAAAATAGAAGCGGGAATCTACCAAATCAGGAATATTCATAACCAGAAGGTCTACGTGGATAGCACCAGGAACCTTAAGACTTTGAATGGTAAAAGATTTGGCCTAAAAACGGGCGTCTCTTTTATTGATAATCTGCAAAAAGAATTGACCGAATTCGGCAGCGAAGCTTTTGTGATTGAAGTATTGGAAGTCCTAGAAAAGAAAGAGGATCCATATTTTGATGAGAAAGATGCCTTGAAAAAGTTAAAGGCTAAATGGCTTGAAAAACTCCAGCCATTTGGCGATCGTGGTTACAATTGAAAAGGAACCAGCCAGCCATGAGAACGCGAAGGTTTTATCAAGAATAATGTATACCTGCCTATTTGCTATTGAAACTACAGGCAGAGCTATATATAATTACTTTCATAAACTAAACCGTCGGCAAAGTGGCCTCCCGAAATTCTCTCGGGGGGCTTATTATATTAATTAGACGTTTGGATAGACATTTTCATACGTTGACTGGTGATGGCGCCCTGGACTCAATATAGGTTCGGGGCTTTATTTTTTCAAGGTCATAGAGTAGCGGCACTCTTAGGAATAAATCCTGACAGCGCCCTTCTTATATTAACAGGCAATCAGCTCGTTTTTTCAATACTACAAGAACAGGAGGTAGTTTTATAGGTTTTATTATTACTTTTTGAATTCGCATCTAATAAAAGGATTTTGGCAATGGTGCCTTCATTGGACGGATGAAAGGCACCTTTTAATATTTGAAGGGAGGAATAATCATGAGACAGGTAGCCATTTATGGAAAAGGTGGTATCGGCAAATCTACCACAACCCAGAATTTAACCTCCGGCCTCGGAGAAATGGGAAAAAAGGTTATGATTATAGGCTGCGACCCGAAGGGAGATTCAACCAGACTTGTTTTAGGCGGTTTGTCACAAAAGAGTGTGCTGGATACCCTGCGTGAAGAGGGTGAAGAGGTCGAACTCGATACTATTCTTAAAACAGGTGCCTTCGGAATCCGATGTGTTGAGTCCGGAGGGCCGGAGCCCGGTGTGGGATGCGCCGGCAGAGGTATCATTACATCTATTAACATGCTGGAGAGTCTTGGTGCATATACGGATGATTTGGATTATGTTTTCTATGATGTTTTGGGAGACGTTGTTTGTGGTGGATTTGCTATGCCGATCAGAGAAGGCAAGGCCAAAGAGATCTATATTGTAGCCAGTGGCGAGTTGATGGCTTTATATGCCGCCAACAATATTGCCAAAGGTGTTTTAAAATTTGCCAATACCGGTGGATGCCGTTTAGGCGGCATTATCTGCAACAGTAGGAATGTTGATGGAGAACGGGATCTTTTGGAGCATTTTGCCAAGGAATTAGGGAGTCAGTTAATCTATTTTGTACCGCGTGACAATCTGGTACAACGGGCTGAAATAAACAAAAAGACGGTAATCGAGTTCGCCCCGGATGAAAATCAGGCTAATGAGTATCGAGGCCTGGCCAATGCGATTGATTGCAATAATATGTTTGTTATTCCCAAACCCATGGAGCAGGATAGACTTGAAGAATTAATGATGAAATACGGTTTCTTAGGAATTTAGTCGTTTAGCAGGCACGGGACGGTTTCTTTTGCCCATCAAGAGTTTCAATTTATTAGATGATTGGAGGAATTATTTATGTTAATGATCAGGGCCATTATTAGACCCGATAAAGTTGGTGTCGTTTTATCAGAATTAAGCGATGGCGGTTTTCCAGCTGTTACAAAAATGGATGTAATGGGAAGAGGCAAACAGAAGGGCGTTAAGGTCGGCGATGTATTTTATGATGAAATCCCCAAAGAAATGTTAATGATGGTAGTGAATGATGAAGATAAGGATGATGTTGTAAGAATAATTATAAAGAATGCCAAAACCGGGCAAAAAGCGGCATTTGGTGACGGCAAAATCTTTGTCAGCCCGGTCCTGGAAGCCTATACCATAAGCTCCGGGGACAATCAGCTTTAGATGGGAGGATCTGTAATGACAGAAGTAATGGCAATAATTCGTATGGATATGATTAGCAAAACCAAGGAGGCTCTGTTAAAATCCAATTTCCCTGCCCTGAACTGCATGAAGGTTTTGGGCCGAGGTAAGAAAAAAGTGGATTTTTCGCTTATTGAGAATATGATATCCGGTAATGACTTTACTTCCCCTACCATTGCTGAAGCGTTCTCAGAAGGTCACCGGCTCATTCCGAAAAGATTGTTATCAATTGTGGTAAAGGATAATGAGGTTAAAGCCTTGGTTGATGTTTTAATTGCAGTAAATCAAAAAGGCAGCCCCGGTGACGGGAAAATATTTGTATTGCCGGTAATTGATGCTATAAGGGTAAGAACCGGAGAAGCGGGAGAATTAGCCTTATAGGAAGGGATGTGTGTTTAGACATGAAGGACATAGTAAGTAGAATTGTTGATAAATACCCGGCCAGTGTCTTTAAAAATAGAAAAGATCATATTTTGCTGGTAGATCATGACAGTGAAAATCCCCAAACCATTACCGCCAACACCAGGACAATTCCGGGGATAATTACCAGCCGAGGCTGCTGTTATGCCGGGTGCAAGGGTGTTGTCATCGGCCCTTTAAAGGATGCGGTCATTATCACCCATGGCCCCATCGGTTGTGGGTATTACAGCTGGGGAACCAGGCGCAACAAAGCCCGCTTAGATGAGGGAGAAACTGATAATTTTCTAAACTATTGTTTCTCTACTGACTTACAAGAGGGGGACATTGTCTTCGGCGGAGAAAAGAAATTAAGACAAGCAATAACTGAAGTTGTAGAAATATTTAGTCCCAAGAATATTATGATATGTTCAACCTGTCCGGTAGGACTGATTGGCGATGATATCAGTGCTGTTGCCAGCTGGGCAGAATCAACGTATGGCATTAAGGTTTTGGCTTTCAGTTGTGAAGGATACAAAGGAGTAACCCAGTCCGCCGGTCATCATATCGGCAATAACCAATTGATCAAACATGTAATCGGCACCGGCGATGCGGTTGTGGGTAAGTATTCGATCAATCTTCTGGGCGAATATAATATTGGCGGTGATTCATGGGAAATAGAGCGGATTCTGACCAAAATCGGTTATGAAATCGTTTCGGTTATGACTGGCAATGGTTCGGTGGAAAAGATCAAAAATGCCCATAAAGCTAATCTAAATCTGGTGCAATGTTATCGCTCCATTAACTATATCGCTGAAATGGTTCACACCAAATACGGCACCGATTGGCTTAAAGTAAACTTTATTGGCATCAACGGAATCATCGATTCACTAAGAGATTTAGCTAAGTACTTTGATGATCCCGCATTGATAGCCAGGACCGAAACAGTTATTGCGGACGAACTGGCAGAAGTAATACCAATCATTGAACAATACCGCAAGCGCTGCGAGGGCAAAACGGCTGCCCTGTATGTAGGAGGTGCCCGCGCACTTCACTATCAAAACCTATTTGAAGACCTAGGTATGGAAACTATATTGGCTGGTTTCGAATTTGGACATCGGGATGACTACGAAGGCAGTGAAGTTATCCCTTTTATCAAAGTGGATGCTGACAGTAAAAACATTGAAGAGCTGCATCTTGCGCCTGATGTGGAGCACTACCGCCTAGTTCTTTCCCGCGAAAAGTATGAACAACTTAAGAGCCAGATACCCCTCAATTATTTTGGTGGAATGATCAAGGCCATGAAAAATAACAGCGTAGTAATTGATGACATTAACCATTATGAGATAGACGAGTTCATGAAAATATTAAAACCAGATATATTTTGTGCGGGTATCAAAGAGAAATATCAGGTTCATAAAACCGGAGTTTTTTCCAAACAACTGCACTCCTATGATTACACTGGTCCCTATGCCGGTTTCAAAGGGGCTGCTACTTTTGCCCGAGATATTGCCATGGGTTTAACGGCGCCGGTGTGGAATTTGGTGCAGCCTCCCTGGAAGACCGAGCCGATGCTCGAAGGCAGCTATATTAAGGAGGTGGTTTAGATGTTAGATCGTACACCCCGGGAATACTCTAATAGGAAGGGTATTGTAATTAATCCGGCGAAAACCTGTCAGCCGATCGGGGCGATGTATGCTGCGCTGGGTATTCACAAGTGTTTACCGCACAGTCATGGCTCACAGGGCTGCTGTTCTTATCATCGGATGCATCTGGCCCGACACTTCCGTGATCCGGTTATGGCTTCAACCAGTTCTTTTACCGAAGGTGCTGCTGTATTTGGCGGAGGTTCGAACCTTAAAACAGCGATAAAAAACATTTTTGCTATTTATAATCCAGACATTATTGCTATTCATACCACCTGTCTATCGGAGACAATTGGGGATGATATTCCAACTTATATTAATCAATCTAAAATTCCTGAAGGAAAATTCGTTATTCATGCCAATACCCCAAGTTATGTGGGTTCGCATGTGACTGGGTTTTCCAATATGGTAAAGGGTATGGTTAAATATTTGAGTGAAAATAGCGATAGCCCTAATGGAAAGATAAATGTAATACCTGGCTATGTTAACCCCGGTGATATGAGGGAGATCAAAAAGATTCTGAAATCGATGGGTGTGAAGTTTATCATGTTCCCGGATACCAGCGGGGTGTTGGATGCTCCTTTGACCGGCAAGTATGACATGTATCCTTCTGGAGGAGCAAGGATAGAAGATATTGTAGATGCCGGAAACTCCGTGGCCACATTTGCATTAGGCAGTTTTGCTTCAGCGGATGGTGCCGACGAGTTAAGAAAAAAAGCCAAAGTTCGTCCCATCGTTTTGCATACTCCGATTGGAATTGGGGCTACAGATCAATTATTGATGGCTTTATCAAGATTAACCGGCCGGGAAATATCCGCGGAGTTAGAAGAGGAAAGAGGCCAGGTAATAGACATTATGGCAGATTTGCATGATCAGTACCAGGGTAAAAAGATAGCCATCTTTGGAGATCCGGATGTCGTTATAGCTCTTACTGCATTTACTCTTGAATTAGGTATGATTCCTAAATTTGTACTTACCGGTACGCCCGGTGAGGCGTTTGAAAGAGAGGTTAAACAAATGCTTCAGGATGCGGGAATAGAAGCTAAGGTGAAAGCAGCAGGAGATTTATTTACCCTTCATCAATGGCTTAAAGAAGAGCCAGTTGACCTTTTAATGGGAACTACTTATGGCAAATACATTGCCCGGTCTGAGGATATTCCTCTGGTCAGAGTAGGTTTTCCTATTCTTGATCGAGGGGTTCATTCTTATATGCCAATTGTTGGTTATAAAGGAGCGATGCGCTTGATAGAGATGATCAGCAATACCCTTCTGGATAGGCAGGATCGGGATGCCAAGGATGAAGATTTCGAATTGCTGATGTAACCGCCCAGTTGAATTTTATTCTGCTTGAAATAATAGATAACTGTTTGGTGATGCCGCCTTTTATTGATCG
Source organism: Syntrophomonadaceae bacterium (assembly GCA_963665865.2). Lineage (GTDB taxonomy): Bacteria > Bacillota > Syntrophomonadia > Syntrophomonadales > Syntrophomonadaceae > PHAA01. The sequence goes on from CAXXWF010000001.1 coordinate 2,381,379, forward strand.
ATGGAAGGCGTCTTTTTATTATGGGAGCTCAGGAGAGCTTCCTATGAAATGAGTGATATATATGGCGATGAATCAACCCAATTCTCAGTTAATACAAGAACGACAAACTTCTATTCGGACTAAAGGCCAGCAGGCACAGCCTATAAATTGTCAGGTTGACAGCGTGGCTGGCTGTGTCAGTCAGCGGGCCTGCGTGTACTGCGGGGCTAGAGTGGTTTTGAATCCCATTACGGATGCGGTTCATCTGGTCCATGGTCCGATAGGCTGTGCCAGTTATACCTGGGACATTCGAGGCAGTCTCAGCAGCGATGCTGATTTGTTTCGCTATAGTTTTTCCACTGATCTTCGGGAACAAGACATTATTTTTGGGGGAGAGCGGAAATTGACTGCTTGTATTGATGAATTGGTCGAACACTACCATTCCCCGGTGATGTTGGTCTATTCTACCTGTATAGTGGGCGTTATTGGCGATGATCTAGAAGCAGTCTGCAGAAACGCTTCCCTGCGTCATGGAATAAAGGTAATTCCGGTGCAATCAACCGGTTTTGCTGGAAACAAATCAGACGGCTATCGAGTTGCTTGCGAAGTCTTATTGCGAATGATTGCTCCTGAGGAGAAGATTACCCAGCAATCCCACCATTTAAACTATTTAGGTGATTTTAATCTGGCCGGTGAAGCTTGGATCATCAGCAATTATCTGCAGGAAATAGGAATCCATGTGAATGTGGCCTTTACCGGTGATTCTCAGTATCAGACGCTGAAAACTGCCCCTTCGGCGTCCCTGAACATTGTGCAGTGTGCTGGTTCCATGGGATATATGGCGCAAAGGATGGAAGAAATCTATGGTATTCCATTCCTCAATATCTCTTTCCTGGGCCTAGAGGATACAGTTGAATCATTACGCAGAATCAGTGGTTTTTTTGGAGACCCGCTTTTTTCGAGCAGAACGGAAGCTTTGATTAGGCGAGAGACGTCAATATATGCTCCCATTATAGAGCGATATCGGAGTCATCTAGAGGGTAAGAAAGCCGCGATATTTGTAGGAGGGGGCTTCAAAGCCATATCCTTAATCAAACAATTTCGCGAACTGGGCATGGAAGTAGTTATGGTAGGAACTCAGACTGGACGCCCGGAGGAGTATGCAACCATCCACGGGCTGGTTGAAGAGGGTACCGTAGTGCTTGATGATGCTAACCCTGCTGAGTTGGAGCGTTTCATGCTGGAACAGGGGGCTGATCTCCTGGTAGGCGGTGTAAAGGAAAGACCATTGGCTTATAAGCTGGGACTCGCGTTTATAGATCATAATCATGAGCGCAAACATCCTTTAAGTGGTTTTGTAGGCGCAGCCAATTTTGCTCGCGAAGTAGAGCAGACAGTCTGCTCCCCGGTGTGGAGATATCTCGCTAGATGATCAATGCTGGCAGGTGGGGACGGATCTGGGACAATGGACCTGTCCCAACAACCCTGTCCCCCGGTTACGTCCCCCAATTATACCAAGCCCATCTTAACGGGGCGTGACAAGATTGTCACACATTGTCACGCTTTGTCACACAAATTAGGAGGTGATATTCATGAACGCTGATCCAGACAAAGTCAGAAGTGTAACAGAAAATCCTTGTAATATGTGCATGCCGCTGGGAGCGATTGTACCATTTAAAGGTATTGAAAATACGATGGTGATTATTCATGGGTCGCAAGGTTGTGCTACCTATATGCGCAGACATATGGCTGAGCATTTCAACGAACCAATTGATGTCGCTTCCAGTTCAATTACCGAAAAAGGAACCATTTACGGTGGTGAAGCAAATCTAAAAAAGGGCTTGGAGAATCTAGTTCACCTTTATAAACCACAAGCAGTAGGGATATTAAGTACCTGTCTGGCTGAAACCATCGGTGAGGATACCGCACGTATTGCAGCGGTATTCCAAGCGGAGAAGGGAACGTCCTTGGGCCTTAGGTTGATCCCCGTTCCCACACCCGGCTATGGAGGTTCCCATACTGAAGGTTATTTTCAGGCCCTGCGCAGCATCGTGGAAGTACTGAGCATAAATACCCGGAAACATGACGGCATAAATGTCATTGTACCTCATATTAGCCCGGCTGACGTAAGAGAAATTAAACGAATCTTAGCCTTACTGCAGATTAACTATACTCTGCTGCCTGATATATCTGATACCCTGGATAGCCCCTATGCAAAAGTATATGAAAAAATCCCCGCCGGGGGCACATCACTGGACTCCATTGCGGCTATGGCAGGGGCACAGGCCACAATCCAGTTTGGGGAAACGGTAGATGATGAGCTATCTCCGGGAAAGTACCTGGCAGCTGAATTTGGAGTGCCTTTATATAATTTGCCTTTGCCGATGGGGATCGTGGCATGTGATCAATTTGTAGACCTTCTAGAAAACCTGACGCAACACCCTATTCCAGAGGTGCTGAAAAAAGAACGCGGACGCCTCCAGGATGCCATGGTAGATTCTCATAAATATAATCGTGAGGGACGAGCCGCGGTATTCGGTGAACCAGAAACCGTTTATGGAGTCACCCGGATACTGGTAGAAAACGGTGTAACTCCAGCTATCCTCGCCTCTGGCAGTAAAAGTTTGAGCCTGCCAGGATTACTCGAACAGCTTACAGCAGATTCTAGTGAAAAACCCCTAATAATGCTGAACAGCGATTTTTCGCAAATTCGCAGCCATTGTGCCAATAAAGGAATTAACCTGGCCATTGGCAACTCAGACGGACGATTTCTCACCGAACGGGAAGATATCCCCTTGGTACGTTTGGGTTTCCCCATCCACGATCGCATCGGAGGGCAACGTATCCTGGCGGTAGGTTACACGGGTACCACCATGCTGCTCGATCAAATTACCAATACGTTGCTGGCCGCCAAATTAAGCCGCTATCGAGCGGATCTATACCAGTGCTATTATCTGCATCCAGCTAATGACGATGGAGAAAGTGTCAGGAGGCAATCATTATGATAGACCATTTGAATATTAATCAAAATCACCCTTGTTTTTCGCAAGAAGCTGCCCATAAACATGCTCGAATTCACCTGCCGGTAGCAATGCACTGTAACATTAGCTGCAACTACTGCAACCGTAAATACGATTGCATGAATGAAAGTCGTCCGGGGGTAACAAGTGAAATCATCAGTCCTATCGAGGCCTTACGTCGTTATAAGGATTATAAGCAACAGTTAAGTAATCTGAACGTGGTCGGTATTGCGGGCCCTGGTGATGCCCTGGCCGATTGGGAAGAAAGCAGTCAAACCTTTCGCTTAATTCGCGAATACGATCCCCATGTTTTATTATGCTTGTCCACCAACGGTTTAAAGCTGCCTAAACTAGCTGCTAGTATTGTGGAACTAGGGGTCAGCCATGTAACCGTAACCTTAAATACTCTGAATCCGGAAACTGGAGCCAGGATTTACCGTTATGTGAACTATGAAGGCCAAAGATATTCGGGTATGAAAGGAGCCAGCTTATTGCTCAAAAATCAATTAGCCGGGATACGTTCCCTGACCCAGCAAGGCATGATGGTTAAAGTCAACACTGTAATGATTCCTGGCGTCAACGACCATGAAATTCCCGATGTAGTACACAAAATGAAGGAACTGAATGTTTTTGTTACCAATATTATGCCGCTGATTCCGGTTCAGGGCAGTGCCTTTGCAGACCTTCATGGCACCAACCTTCATGATCTGACAATGATGCGCAGAATCTGTCAAACTGAAATGCGGCAGATGTTTCACTGTCAACAGTGTCGAGCTGATGCAGTAGGCTTGCTAAGAGATCATACTTTCCCTATGAAAATTGATCAACAAGCTGTTTAATCAATGACCAAGGGTGACAGAAACATCTTTTTTATCTTGTCACCCTTAGTCATCCCCTGTCATCAAAAGGAGGGTTTATATCATGGAAATAGCTGTATTGGTGGGACAGAACGGAGAAACTGCCTCCCTTCAAGCCGCGGATGAAATACGGGTCTACAAATATTCCTGTAAGATTTGGGAGTTAGGGCGCAGTGTGCCTTTTTCGCTCCCGGTAACAAAAGGTTTGTCAAGTTTGCGCGCGTACCTGAAGACCGTAATAGATTTTCTGGGAGAATGCCGAACCTTGGTCGGACTCTCTGTTATCGGTCTCCCCTATTTCGAACTAGAAAAAGCCGGGTTCACTATTTGGGAAATGGCCGGTCCTTATTCGTCTGTCCTGGACATCATCCTGGAAGCAGAAGCTGCAGCAGTCCCCGCACCGTCGATGAATATAATCATGCCTAGACCAGAACCTAGGGAAGTTTCCCATGGATGTTACTCCATATCACTAAAAGACATTCAAAACTGCAATGGTATGGTTACCTCCAAACAGATTTTGTTCCCTCTTCTAAAGAAAATGGATTTTCTGAGCCTGGAAATTACCTGCGCTCATGTACCTCCCTGGTTGGAACAACAGATTATCACCGGCCAGTTAACCGGCCAGATTAATAAAAGATCGCCCCAGGAATTTATCATTACTATCAGCGGAGAGCAAACCTCTCAATAATTAAGTCCAATACTTTGAAGGCAGGTGAAAGTGATGTCATTAATCAACATTATTGACACAACTTTAAGAGATGGTGAACAGGCGCCCGGAATCGTGTTTAGTAAAGAAGATAAAAAATGTATTGCCATTCTGCTTGATAAAGTCGGCGTCTTTGAAATTGAAGCTGGTACCCCAGCTATGGGTTCTGGCGAGTGTGAAGCCCTGGCTGAAGTTTTCGCATTAAACCTAACAGCTAGGGTATCCACCTGGAATCGCGCCAATATTAGGGACATAAGAGCTTCATTGGATTGTGGTTCTCGTCATCTGCATATATCGTTGCCTGTCTCTGATATTCAAATTAAATATAAGCTTCAAAAAAGCCGCAGTTGGGTATTAAATAAACTTCAGGAAGCGGTGGTTTTTGCCCGGGAGGAAGGAGCATTTGTCACGGTCGGAGCCGAGGATGCTTCTCGTGCTGATTTTAATTTCCTGGTGCAATATACAAACCTGGCTCGTGAATTAGGTGCAGAAAGGTTGCGTTACGCAGATACGGTCGGGATACTCGATCCATTCATGAGCCATTACAGAGTGAAAAAACTTATTAGTGAAAGTGGTATAGATATTGATTTTCATGCCCATAATGATTTCGCCATGGCCATAGCCAATACCCTGGCTGGTGTTGAAGCTGGAGCGCAGTATGCTAGCACCACAGTGTTGGGCCTGGGTGAAAGGGCTGGAAACTGCCCCCTAGAAATGATAGTAAAGGTTTTTCATAAATTTCTGCCCATGTCGATTTCGGCCAATAAAATAGCATTAAGTAGTTTGGTCAGCTATGTTACTTCGGTAACTGAAGGGTTTCCTTCAGGCATGGATGTTCTAAAAAGAGTTGGGTAGATAATACTGTTACAGCTATAATAGTTGAAATGCTGGATCAGTGAATAATGCCGGTTTTTGCATCACTGTTAAGCCGATTCGTTGATTCGTTGGAACCGCGCAGGAGAGATGCAAACACGGCTGCTATACTTACTATAAATGACAGCCAGAAGGCTCGATGCAGTCCGGTTATAAATCCGCTGACTTCCACTCCTTGAGAACCCACCTGAGTGTGGGTTAGAAGCCCCTGAATAGCTGTGGAAGACATGCTGGAAGTAATAAGGGCCAGCCCCATCGCCATACTAACCAGCATACCGGCATTGTTCATCATGGTTCGGGTGCCGGCAGCTATACCACGCCTTTCCGGCGCTACCGAACCCATAATGGCATTAGTATTAGGCGAGAAAAAGAAACCTGAGCCCAGACCCATGAGCACCATCCACAACATTATCATACCCACAGGAGTACTATATTGGAGCTGGGTTAAACCTAAAAGCCCGATGGCGGATACGGCCAGGCCCAAAGAACTGAGTTCCCGGGAACCATAGCGATCCGACAGGCGGCCGCTAATCGGGGCAATTACCATCATGGCTAAAGCAAACGGTGTTAACATTATACCGGCTTCTAGAGGTGTTTTACCCCAAATGATCTGGAAGAAAAAGATCATTAGAATAGTAACTGCCCCCCGGGCAATACCATTTAGAAAATTGCTGACATAAGCAGCAGCCAATATCCGCTTTTTAAATAGGGATAGATCCAGCATAGGTTGGTCAACCTTATTTTCGATATAAATAAAAGCTACCATGAGCAGTATTCCCACCAATAGTCCCAGTATGATAAAAGGTGAAAGCCAGCCAACCATATCTCCAAAGGTAAGGGCTACTAAAATAAGGCTTAGGCTGATAGTGAATAACATGGTTCCCTGCCAGTCAAAATGTTGTCCTTCAGGCAATTTTACCGTCTCACGCAGCTGTGCCCAGGCCCACAATGTACCGATTATCCCTAAAGGGAAGTTGAAATAAAACACCCAGCGCCAGTTCCAGGAGGTCAGGATACCACCCAGTATTGGCCCAATTACCGCACCGGCCGATATTACCATGACGTTAATCCCTAGAGCTGTACCAAGCTGAGTTGCCGGGAAGGCATCAGTTACTATGGCTGTGCTAGTAGCAAGCATAAGTGACCCCCCCACTGCCTGAACGAAGCGGGCTGCTACCAGTTGGCCACCGCTGTTGATCATTCCGCAGAGCAAAGAGGAGCAGGTAAATAAGGCAAAACCACTTACATATAGTTTCTTGCGTCCGATCATATCTGCAAATCTTCCAATGGATGGTACCAGGACAGTAATGGCCAGCATGTATATCATCAGGGTCCACATTATGGTCTCTAATGATGAATGAAGGTCCCTGGAAATGACCGGTAGAGCAACAGTTAAGGTACTGCTATTCAGAACCGATAGCAAAGCCCCCAGAGTGGTGCAGGAAAGGGCAAACCATTTATAATTATCTTTCTTATTAATAGACATTGTTATTTCTCCTCAATATACTGCTAACCGGACTGCCAAAGATGTTAGCGTCAACCCCTATTATATATCATCCTATCGGATTTTAAACCGCTCGATCTTCCAGATTTGCACCTGTAAACTGACTGTTATAAAGGTCCGCATAAAATCCGCCTTGAGCCAATAGCTCTTTATGGGTACCTTTTTCAATAACACTGCCATTATTCATAACCAGTATCAAACCTGCATCACGAATGGTTGACAGCCGGTGGGCAATTACAAAGCTGGTCCTTCCCTGCATAAGGGCTATCATCGCCTTTTGTATATTAAGCTCAGTTCTGGTATCTACGTTACTGGTAGCTTCATCCAGAATGAGGATGGCCGGATCAGCGAGTATGGCTCTGGCAATAGTCAGAAGCTGCTTTTGACCCTGAGAAATATTCGAGGCTTCCTCATTAAGTATGGTGTTATATCCCTCCGGCAGGGTCCTAATAAAATGATCGGCATGAGCCGCCTTGGCAGCCCGGACAATCTCTTCCTCGGTGGCACCATCACGACCATAAGCTATATTATCTCGTATTGTACCATTAAATAGCCAGGTGTCCTGAAGTACCATGCCAAATATACTGCGTAGGGCTCCCCGTTCCATTTTCCTAATATCTACGCCATCAATGGTAATTTTCCCGCCATCTATTTCATAGAAACGCATCAAGAGATTTACCAGGGTAGTCTTACCCGCACCGGTTGGACCTACAATAGCGATGGTCTGTCCCTGCTTAACATCGATATTCATGTGATCTATTATCGTTACCTCTTCTTTGTAGCCAAACTTCACATTTTCGAATTTAACTTCACCCTTAGGGAACTCAATAATTCTAGCATCTTTTGCATCGGGGATTTCTTCAACCTCGTCCAGTATCTCAAAAACCCTTTCAGCTGAGGCAATAGTCGATTGAAGTATGTTGGCTATATTGGCAGTTTGTACGATCGGCTGGGTGAACTGTCGAGAGTATTGGATAAATGCCTGCACATCACCAATACTAATGGTCTTATTGGTTACAAAAATGCCCCCTACCACACAGATCAGAACATAGCCAATGTTACTGATAAAATTCATCATCGGCATGATAATACCGGAAACGAACTGGGCTTTCCAGCCTGCCTGATTGAGCCTTCCGTTAATAGTATCGAACTCTTCTATAGACTCGTCTTCATGTCCAAATGCTTTTACTATTTGGTGACCGGTGTACATCTCTTCTACATGGCCATTGAGTTCACCCAGGGCCTTCTGCTGCGCTGCGAAGTATTTCTGGGAGCGAGATGCCACTAAACTTGTTATCACTACATAGAGGGGCAAAGTTACCATAATAATGAGGGTCAGTATGGGACTTATGGTTAACATCATTATAACAATACCAACCAGGGTAACAATCGACGTAATGAGCTGGGTAAGGCTCTGCTGCAGAGTAGTAGCAATATTGTCTATATCATTGGTGACCCGGCTTAATATCTCGCCATGGGTACGTGTGTCAAAAAATTTGAGGGGTAAACGCGAAAGCTTGCTATAGATATCCTTACGCATATCATAAACAGTTTTTTGGGCAACCCCTGCCATAATATATTGCTGAATATAACCAAATAAGGCACTCGCCAAGTATAGTCCAATCAAAATAAGAACTATTTGCTGAATATAGGCAAAATCAATATAAGCACCAGGTATGTGCTGCATTTTTCCCATTAGTCCTTCAAATAACTTGGTGGTGGCCTGGCCCATAATTTTAGGACTAACAATATTAAATATGGTGCTGAGGATGGCAAAAATAATTACTGTCACCAGTTGAAAACTACGGGGGCGCAGATAGACTAGCAACCTTTTCAACGTACCTTTGAAGTTCTTGGCCTTTTCGACTGGCCTGCCCATCGCTCCCATGGGCCCTCCCCTAGGAGCACCCATAGGTCTTTCTGCTGGCCGCTGTTCTATACGTTCTTCACTCATGCTAATTCCTCCTCGGAAAGCTGGGAGTATACGATCTCCCGATATACTTGACTTGTATTCATAAGGTCTTTATGGCTGCCTATACCTGCTATTTGACCATCATCCAAAACTATTATGCGGTCGGCATCCATAACCGTTGCCACCCTCTGAGCAATGATAAATACAGTTGAGTCGGCGATTTCCTTTTTGAGGGCGGCTCGCAGTCTGGCATCGGTTTTAAAGTCCAGGGCCGAAAAGCTGTCATCAAATATATATATTTCGGGTCTTCTAATCAAGGCCCGGGCAATGGATAGACGTTGTTTCTGCCCGCCTGAAATATTAGTTCCTCCCTGGGCGATGACCGAGTCAAATCCGTCTTTCATTTCTGAGACAAACTCTACCGCTTGGGCAGTTTCAGCAGCATGCTTGACCTCTTCATAGGTTGAGTTTTCCTTACCGTATCTGATATTTTCTGTAATTGTCCCGCTAAAAAGAACCGTATTCTGCGGCACAAGACCAATTTTAGCTCGAAGGCTTTCCTGCTTCATTTCCCGGACATCTACACCGTCAACTAAAATACTGCCCTGATCAATATCATAAAAGCGTGGAATGAGGTTGATCAGAGTCGATTTGCCAGATCCGGTACCTCCAATAATAGCGGTTATCTCACCTGGTTTGGCACTAAAAGAAATGTTGTGTAGGACGGGTTGTTCTGCTCCCGGGTAGCTAAAGCTAACCTCCTTGAACTCCACAAAGCCTCTCTGAGTGTCCGCACTCTTAACTTGCTCCGGATCGTTGATTTCCGGAACAGTGTCCAGCACTTCATTTATTCTGACTGCGGACGCGGCAGCTCGAGGTACCATAACAAACATCATCGAAACCATAATAAGCGAGAACATAATCTGCATGGCATATTGAATAAAGGCCATCAATGAGCCCACCTGCATATCGCCATTGTCGATCCGGATGCCGCCAAACCAGATAATTGCGATGGTTGTAAAATTCAAGGCCAGCATCATAATTGGCATAAGGGCAGCCATTATTTTGTTAACCTTGATAGCGTTGTTGGTAAGATCTGCATTCGCTTCATCAAAGCGTACTTTCTCATTTTCATCGCGATTAAAAGCGCGGATTACTCTAATGCCAGTGAGACCTTCCCTCAGAACTAAATTCAGCTTATCCAATTTAACCTGCATCAACTTGAAGAGCGGTATGCCCATCTTCGCTATAATGCCTATAGCCAGTGCTAGCAACGGTATTACGACCACCAGCACTAAGGTCAGCGGCTTATCCTTCGATAATGCCATAATGACACCGCCTATCATCATCAAAGGTGCACTGACCATCATACGCAATATCAAAATGGTAACCATCTGAACTTGAGTAATATCATTAGTCGTTCTCGTAATGAGGGTGGCTGTCCCGATCTTACTGAATTCTTGCAGCGAAAAACTCTCTACCCGTGAGAACACCTTGCTGCGAAGGATTGTGCCATATCCTACTGCTGCTTTGGAGGATAAATAAGTCGCCACAATTGAACAAATTGTACCGCCTGCCGCAAATAACAGCATAATTCCGCCAATCCTTATGATATAATTGGTATCTCCATTAACAATGCCTTTGTCCACAATATCTGCCATCAATGTCGGTAAATATAACTCAGATAAGGTTTGGGCAAATACAAGCACCAAAATGGCCACTATTGAGGCTGTATATGGTTTTAATAACCTGAATAGCTTAATCATTGCTTTCCCTCCTTTTCCTTAGCTTGTTTTAAGGCAGCATGAACATCACTTATACTTTCAATAATTTCTACCGTTCTGGCCTCTGATATGCCTGATAGTAAATTAGAAAGCCGCTGCCTGATAGCTGCTCCAATTATTTCTAGATTTTCAGTTCCTGCTTTAGAGAGATAGAGTCGTAGGATTCGACGGTCTCTAGGATCTGTTTGGGTTTCAACCCAACCCTTTATATCAAGCTCTTTAATAGTATTTGATATATGTGATTTCGCAATGTTGCTCCTTCGGGCCAGTTCGCTAATGGTAATTCCAGGCTCGACCTTGATTTGCCTGATAATAATCATAGTGGTAAAGCTTAATCCATGTTGGATAAGAACATTTCTTACATGTCCACTGATGCTTTGGTTCACTTCACGGAGTAAATTAATAAGTAATTCTTGTTTCATTGGCATTTACACACGACCCTTTCGGTATCTCATTTAACTTTTTCTATTATACAGCAAAATTCGTTCTTTACAGAACAATTACCATTATATTTTCGATTTAAGATAGCGGCAATGGTATATGTTGGATCGGTATACTGAGGTACGGACACAGAATATGCGTAGATTGTGCTAAGGGAAAAAGCTGCGGCTCTAATCCGGAGAATATAGTATTATCCATGGTTCATCCTTACTTTCAAAACACATTACAAAGGTACCTTATAAATTTATTATAAAGGTACCTTTGTAATGTGTCAAGAGAATTAAGCCGATATGAAGCAGCCAATCGGAGACGGTTCTTCATCGTCTCCAATTTTACCTGAGCATTAACCCACCCGTCTAGTATACGAGTATACATGCATGATGCTATTTACTTACATGTTACAATACATTAATTGCAATTTTTTAACCGTAGTCCCAATTGAAGACGGGGGGGGCCGCCATAACATATTTGAAAAATAACCAAGCTATATCAATCATTATCCCATACCAATTTCAAACTGCGCAGAAGCAGGAAAGACTTTGAAAAAGAATGGATGGCGAAAAGTAATGTCGCAAATAACTGCAACGAAGCAGAATACTGCAAGCAAAAGCTTGCTCATCTTTTTTCTACTGCTGATAATTATAGCTGGTCTCGGTTTTGTACCCGCTATTAATCACAGTGTAGCTTCCGGTATGAATATTATTACTGCCAACGATGCCAACACTTCTGTTTCACCCGGCGAAATGACCACTGTTTATGACACATTAAAATACGGGCGTTCTATTCATATTCTCGCCATGCTGCTGGTGGGCTTTGGATTTTTAATGGTGTTTGTAAGAAAGCACGGGTATAGCTCGATTACCGCAACATTTCTGGTTGTTAGTGTTGCCCTCCCGATGTATATGCTGCTAAAAAGTTACAGTGGTCAGCCGACCATTGATATTAACACATTCATTTTTGCTGAATTCGCGGCAGCCAGTCTTTTAATAGCAATTGGTGCTCCTTTAGGAAGATTGAAAATGGAGCAGTACTTTGTAATGGCCCTTCTGTTTGTTCCCGCTTACATGTTAAATGAGTGGCTCGTCTTGGACAGCGGTTATCTGAAAGGTTTTCTCGATACAGGCGGCTCGGTGGTAATTCATGCTTTCGGGGCTTACTTCGGACTCGGAGTAGTGGCCCATACCCTATCCCGATTTAAGAATGCTCCCCCTGCCGAGACCGATTTAACCAGCAATCAGTTTGCTTTACTCGGCAGTATGATCCTATGGTTATTTTGGCCTTCATTTACCAGTGCCCTGGTTGCTCCTGATAGGGTGGTGCTAACCGCCATAAATACCGTTTTCGCTCTGTGCGGAGCTACCATTTCGACTTACATATTTTCCCGCTTAATTAGAGGAAAAATTGAAATTGCTGACATCGCCAACGCAGCTCTGGCTGGTGGAGTAGCGATTGGCTCCATTTGCAACATGACTAACCCAGGTTATGCCCTGCTGATTGGTATTGCGGCTGGCGCATTAAGTACAATCGGTTACACGATAATCATGCCTAAAGTGGAGAGATTTATCAAAGGCACCGACACGTGCGGGGTTCATAACCTGCATGGCATGCCCGGGGTTTTGGGAGGATTGACCGGAATTATCATTACCGGTGCGGCTGGAGTACAGTTGCTCGGAATTTTTGCCACCATATTGATCGCTTTCGTTTGCGGCAAAATCACTGGAATCGTAATTGACCTCCTGGGCACTAAAGAGATTCCCTACAGCGACGAGGAAGAATTTATTTTATCTGATTAAAAGCTGGGTCTAGAGACTCTTTTTTGATGGTCTGACTTTATCGACACACTTTTGGCCAGTTCTTATCAGGACTGGCCATTATTTTATGTTTAAGCATATCTTGTGGTAATATATTTATTAATATTTTAAAGTGGGGTGACCTTTTATGGCTATTGTTGAGGTGGCAATCATACCACTGGGAACCGGCAGCACCAGTGTCAGCCAGTATGTTGCGGACTGCCACAAAGTGCTGGATGGTGAGAAAAGGATTAAACTGGTATTGACCCCTATGGGTTCAGTCTTAGAAGGTGATTTAGATCTTATCTTCGCCGCTGTTCGAAAAATGCACGAGGTACCTTTTGATAATGGAGCTATGAGGGTATCAACAACTATAAGGATCGATGATCGCCGGGACAAATCTGCATCGATAGAACAAAAACTAAAATCTGTACGGGACAAGATGGATCAGTCCTAAACCGCCCGGTCGTCTAGATTCGCACCCTTGAACTGACTATTATACAGGTCTGCATAAAATCCTCCCAAGTCCAAAAGCTCTTGGTGTTTGCCCTGTTCAATAATCGCTCCATGGTTCATAACTAAGATAAGATCTGCATCGCGTATAGTTGAGAGCCGGTGCGCTATGACAAAACTCGTCCTATTTTTCATTAAATTGGCCATAGCGCGCTGAATAAGGACTTCGGTTCTAGTATCAATGTTGCTGGTGGCCTCATCAAGAATCAGGATGGCTGGGTCGGCCAGGAAGGCACGAGCAATAGTCAGCAGCTGTTTCTGGCCTTGGGAGATGTTGGAGGCCTCTTCGTTTAGTACCGTCTTGTAGCCATCCGGTAAAGTCATTATGAAATGATGGGCATGGGCGTGTTTGGCAGCTTCCATAATCTCTTCTTCAGTCGCGCCATCCAAGCCATAAGCAATATTATCCCGAATGGTTCCATTAAACAGCCAGGTATCCTGCAAAACCATGCCGAAAAGGGAACGCAGTTCTCCGCGTCTCATGTCCCTTATATCCACTCCATCAACTGTTATACGCCCTCCTTGCACCTCATAGAACCGCATAATCAGATTGACCAAGGTAGTTTTGCCTGCACCGGTGGGACCGACTATAGCTACAGTATCGCCTTCTTTAACATCAATGCTCAAATCTGCCATGAGGGGAACATCATCTTTATAACCAAATTTAACATGTTCGAACTTAATGTCACCTTTGGGGAAAGCAATAACTTGGGCGTCTTCCCTATCCGGTGTTTCTTCTTCTTCATCCAGAATTTCAAATACTCGTTCCGCCGAAGCGACCGTTGACTGTAATACGTTGGCTATATTGGCTACCTGTATGATTGGTTGGGTGAATTGCCGCATATATTGAATAAAGGCCTGAATATCTCCGATTTCAATAACCTTTTTGGCAACTAATAGGCCGCCGGCCACGCATATCAGTACATAACCGATATTATTAACAAAGTTTAAGGCTGGAAAGATAATGCCAGATATAAACTGGGCTTTCCACCCCACCTTGTACAGTCGAGCATTGACAGATTTGAATTTCTCAATTGAATCCTCCTCATGCCCAAAAACTTTAACTACTTTATGACCACCATACATCTCTTCCACATGTCCATTTAGCTCCCCAATAAACTTCTGTTGTTCGGCAAAATACTTCTGAGACTTCGAAGTAATTAGGGCCGTTAGCAACCCGCTGGCCGGCAGAGTTATAAGCGCAATGAGTGTCATAATCGGACTTATGGTAAGCATCATTATCACGATACCCAGAACGGTTACAAACGAAGTAATCAACTGGGTCAGACTTTGCTGCAGGGTAGTAGCAATATTGTCCATATCATTAGTTACCCGGCTTAAAATCTCACCATAAGTGCGTTGATCGAAATATTTGAGAGGCAAACGATCAAGCTTATCTTTAACATCACTGCGCATTTTATATACAGTTTCCTGTGATACACTGGCCATGATATAAGACATGATATAGCTGAAAAGAGCACTAATAATATAAAGTACTATTAGCATAAGCAGAATTCTGCCTATATAGCCGAAATCAAAGCCCGGTATAGGCTGCTTCTTAAGCTGGTTAATATAGGTAACCGGCATATTATTCTGAATAGCCGTATTTAATTGCAGAAGATAGGCGTATTTGGCCAGAACCCCATCCCCTAATTTGGTGGTGGCCTTACCCATAATTTTGGGACCCAGTATGGAAAATAGGGTACTGGCAACCGCCAGCACAAATACCAGCACAAAACGGTATTTTTCCGCGTTCAAATATTGGCTTAATCTTTTTATAGTCCCGCGGAAATCCTTAGCTTTTTCTACCGGCTGTCCCATGCCGCCAGGGCCGCCTCGGCCTGCAAATCCTCCGCGCGGCTGGGCAGGGGCGGTTTTGGGTGGTTCGTTTTTACTCATGCTATCTCCTCTTCCGCCAGCTGTGACAATACGATTTCGCGATATATTTCAGAGCTGTCCATCAGCTCTTTGTGGCTGCCAATGCCAGCAATCCTGCCTTCGTCTAAAACGATAATGCGGTTGGCATCCATAACTGTGCTGACTCTCTGGGCCACAATAATAACCGTCGAAAGCATGGTCTCTTTAGCCAAGGCCGCCCGTAATCTGGCATCGGTTCTAAAATCCAGAGCGGAAAAGCTGTCATCCAGAATATAGATACCAGGTCTTCGTACAATAGCCCGGGCAATGGCCAGCCTCTGTTTCTGGCCTCCTGATAAATTGGTTCCACCCTGGGCAATCTGGGATGAATATCCATCCTGCAATTCGGTTATGAATTCGCTGGCCTGAGCAACCTGGGCCGCATGCATAACTTCTTCTTCCGTAGCATCCGGTTTGCCATAGCGAATATTTTCATATACCGTGCCACTGAACAGGATAGGGGTCTGGGGTACAAAACCAATTTTAGCGCGGAGATCTTTCTGCCTCATTTTCCGCACATCAATCCCATCCACCAGTACACTGCCGCTATCAACATCATAAAAACGCGGTATTAGATTTATCAAAGTTGATTTGCCTGATCCGGTACCGCCAATTATGGCAGTCACTTCGCCTGGATAGACCGTAAAAGATATATTTTTGACGGCTGGTTCTTCCGCCCCGGGGTAACTGAAGGTAACATCTCGGAATTCCACATATCCCCGCTGGTCTCCGGCCTTTTCTGGGACTACTGGATCGACAACCTCCGGTTTGATTTCCAGAACCTCGTTGATACGAACCGCAGAGGCCTGGGCCCGCGGAACCATGACAAACATAATGGTTACCATGATGATGGAGAACATAATTTGCATGGCATACTGCAGAAAAGCCATCATATCCCCAAGCTGCAATACGTTCTGGCTAATTCGCAGTCCCCCAAACCATATAATTGCGATGGATGTCAAATTCATGATTATCATCATAATAGGCTGTATCGCAGCCATTATTTTGTTTACCTTAATAGAATTATCAGTCAGGTCGCGATTGGCGACCCGAAACCGTTCAGTTTCACTTTTTATACGGTTGAAAGCGCGAATAACTCTTATCCCGGTTAGGTTCTCGCGCATTACCAGATTTACTCGGTCCAGCTTGGCCTGCATGGCTTTAAATAGTGGCACAATTAAAGTGGCCATACCGCCAATGAGAATTAATAGCAAAGGTATAACCACAACCATAATCCAGGTGAGCTGCTTATCCTTGGAATAAGCCATGATAATACCGCCAATGCACATTATGGGAGCATATACCATAAATCGCAAACCCATAACCAAAAGGGTCTGCACTTGAGTAATATCATTAGTGGTTCTGGTAATAAGGGAAGCCGTGCTGATTTTATCGAATTCCTGCAGAGAGTAGCTCTCTACATGCGAAAATACTCTATTGCGCGTGTCCTGGCCAAAACCCATCCCAATTATGGCAGACAAATAACTGCCAATAATAGAGCAAATGCTGCTGGCTAAGGCCACCATGAGCATATAGGCGCCGAATTTCCAAATATAACCGGTATCACCCTTAAGCATGCCATTATTGACAACTTCCGCCATTAGGGTGGGAAGATATAGTTCCGCCATAGCCTGGGCAAAAAGAAACAGTACTACTCCCGCCAGGCCAGCTATATACGGCTTAAGTCCTCGGAATAAATTAAGCATAAATAATCTCCACTCGAATTAAATTACGAACAGTTATTGTACCTTAACCCGGTTATTGTCAGTAAGCGCTCCGACATTGGAGATCACAACCTGCTCTCCTTCACTCAGTCCATCCAGTATCTGAATGAAATTATCGTTATTAAGGCCGGTTTTCACCACCCGTTTAGAAGCCGTTTGACCATCAGTTACAAATACTGTAGTTTGCCCATCTTTTTGAATTACAGCTGAGGTTGGCACTACTATTCCTTGAACTTTGGTCATCAAGGCAGCATGGGCTGACATACCCGCCATCAAGTTCCCATCGTTATTAAGCGATATTTCCACCGGGAATACTTCGCCCGTGTTTACAGCCATCGGACCAATGCCGGTGATCTTACCCGACAATTTTAAATTAGGATAACCATCTACAGAAACCTGAACCGCTTGCCCCTGAGTTAGCAGGAGCAAGTAGTCCTGGCTGACCGTAGATCTCAGTTTCAATATCGAGCTATCTATAATTGAGATTACTGGAACAGCCGGAGATACTACTTCCCCAACATTTATATTCTGGCTGGTGACGACCCCATTAATAGGGCTGCTTATTGTAGACTTGGCGATCTGGATATTGAGCCCTTTTATATTTGCCATGGCAGTTGCAATCGTAGCTTGGGCTTGATCAAGAGCCGGCCCGGAACTGCTTTCATACTGTTTAGCCGCAATGTTCAGTTTATCCTGGGCATCTTCAATTTGGAGCTGAGATGCAGCGCCCGCATCAAAGAGCTGTTTGGTGCGATCATAATTTTTTTGCGCCGATGCTAAATTTATTTGGGCTAAGTAACTCTGATTTTGGGCTGCTTCCGATCCGGCCGAGGCTGACTGCAGACCTGCTTCAGCCGCCATTAATTGACCTTCCAGAGCGTTAGTATCTAACTGTATGAGTATTTCGCCCGCTTTTACCGTACTGCCCACATTAAAACCCAGTTTTACAACTTGACCGCTGATCTGGCTGGATATACTGGCGGTTTGACCTGCCACTAAAACCCCGCTGAGATTTAACGGCAATTCCAACTCTTGATTACTAGCTATAGCGGTAGTAACCACAACTGAATTGGCTGTATTACCTCCACTGCATCCATTTAGGCTAAATATAAATATAAGAACTGTAAGGAAAATGACGGACTTTCTAATTTGCTTTGGCATATGAAAACCTCACTTCTCTATTTGATGTGTATTTTAACTGTGGCATTCATGCCCGGCATTAGTTCAATTTGTTCACCATTCATAATACTGATGTGTACCTCAATTAGCTGAGTGACCTTGGAATAAGTCCCGCTGGTATTTAAGGATGGCATAGTACTGAATGCTGACTGGGTAGCCTGACCAATAGTTTCAACATAACCTGTGAAATTCCGGTTAGGATAAGCATCTATATTTATGTCTACTTTCTGTCCCTGCTTAATACTGAAAATATTGGTTTCTTCAATATTGGCTTTAATATAAAAATGTGAAGTATTCGCAATTGTAGCAATTTCCATACCGGGAGAAATTACTTCCCCGCTTATAACGTTAGAATTAACTATCTTGCCATCAATGGGAGACTTAATATTCGCTTTGGAAATGATGGAATCAGCTGAATTCCCCATTGTCTGTGGATTAAGGGCTGAAGTCGTGATCATGGTGCTGACATCTTGTTTGCCTAGGACTTGTCCAGCCTTGACAGTATCTCCTTCTTTAACCTCCCAGTTAGTTACTTTGCCCGTAATTTCCGGCGTTATAGTAACCATATCAGAGGTTACCGAAGCGTTTTGGGTTGAGAAATAATTTATACTTTCATAAATGTAGTAACCAATCCCTGCTGCCCCACCGATTAGAATGATTATTCCTACCGCCATTAAAATGGTTTTTAATTTTTTCATTCCTTTGACCACCTCCGAATTTGATGTCATAGTATCCCGTACCACATATTTCTTAAGTTATACCTTTGAGAATCTCCTGTAATCTAAGCAGAATATTATGTAATTCCTGCAAGTCCTCTTCAGGCAGTAACGCCAATTTCTCCGTTATTGATTTTTTGAGTTTTACTTTTATTTCTTTTAGGACATTTATCCCTGCCTCTGTGATCTCAATCAATACAATTCTTCTATCCTGTTCATCCTTTATCCTGATCACCATATCACTGTCAATCAATTTATCAATTAACGGTGTTAATTGTTGTTTTGATATTTTCATTTCCGCTGCTAATTCAGACATAGGCAGAGGCCCTCGCCGGTTTAGGGCAGATAACGCATGCATTTGACCATGGCTTATAAGTGAACGGGTAATCACTTCTGTCGGTCGGAAAATTTTTTCCTTCATGTAGCTAATTAGAGCCAGAAAACCTTCACATGTATTATCCAGGTTGGTTATTACAATCACCTACTTTTCGGATTTTTCAAAATCACCTGATTAAGTATATATTATTAATAAGCATTTAGTAAATACCTTTTTACTGTTAATTATTATTTACTATTTATTTTTTTGTTTTTATTCACCAAAAATTTATAATTTCATAGAAAAAGGCCCGGATTTTCCGGACCTCAGACCGTCAAAAAAGGCACCCAAGGGCACCTCTAATGTTCGCTAGGCTCACCAATAATGTTGCTAATAGCTGCGTTAATTCGAAAGCCCTGTTCAATCGACGTACTTGTTACGGGGACATTCCAAGGGACATTCCTCGAAGAGGTGTGTCCCTACACCTTAAGCCGCCTCAATCACAGAACTTCCGATTGCCTTGCTCTTAACCTTTTTTGCTCGCTCTGGCAGGGTGTTATAGATTTAAAAACCATGCCTATCCCAAGATTATGCTATTCTTCATCATCCAATTTAAATTTATCATGTAAAGCCTGGACGGCCCTTTCAACTTCATCCTCATCAATGATACAAGAGATCTTTATCTCCGAGGTACTAATCATATGAATATTAATGTCTTTATGAGCCAGAGCATCAAACATACTGGCGGCAACACCAGGATTACTCTGCATCCCTGCGCCCACAATGGAAATCTTGGCAACATCAGTACTATAAGACATTCCTGAAGCACCGATCCTCATAACTATTTCATTGACTATTGGCCTAGCCCGGTTAAATTCATTCTTTTCAATAGTAAAAGCAATATCGTTGCGATTATCCCGCATTGCACTTTGAATAACCATATCTACATTTATTCCTTTATCGGCCAGCATTTTAAATATGATGCTGGCTACTCCCGGATGATCAGGCACATCAAACAGAGCAATCCTGGCTACATTACGGTCATGGGCTACACCGCTGACTATTCTTTGTTTCTCCATCTTCGCGACCTCCGTTATTATCGTTCCCGGATTATTATTAAAGCTGCTTCTCACTTCTACATCAACATTATATAGCATCGCAAATTCTGCGGCCCGGGGCTGCAGGACCACCGCTCCTAGGCTAGCCATTTCCAGCATTTCTTCATAAGATATGCTGGTTAGCTGGCGGGCTTCTTTAACAATACGCGGATCTGCAGTATATACTCCATCTACATCAGTGTATATTATACATCGGTCTGCC
Source organism: Syntrophomonadaceae bacterium (assembly GCA_963665865.2). GTDB lineage: Bacteria > Bacillota > Syntrophomonadia > Syntrophomonadales > Syntrophomonadaceae > PHAA01. Next base: position 2,401,930 of record CAXXWF010000001.1, read on the forward strand.
TTCAGGCTCGCCGCCAGTGCAACTGCAGTCGTATCGGATCCTCCCCGCCCTAGGGTGGTAATATCTTGGGCCGGGCTAAGGCCTTGAAATCCCGCAATAATGACCACCCTGGCAGCATCAAGCTCCTGCCTGATTCGTTCCGGTTTAATCCCAATAATACGCGCTTTACTATATTGATTATCAGTTTTTATCCCCGCCTGCCAACCCGTTAAGGATATGGCCTGAAATCCCTTGGCAATTAGAGTTAACGCTAACAAGGCAGCCGATTGCTGCTCTCCAGTGGACAACAACATATCCATCTCCCGGCAATCCAGTTCCGTTCCGACAGATCCAGTTAGCTCCAGCAAATCATCAGTAGTATCCCCCATGGCTGAAACCACGACAACTACATCATTGCCCTGCTCTTTCATTTCTCCAATACGTTTGGCCACATTCGTTATTCTTTCTATTGATGCCACTGAACTGCCGCCAAATTTTACAACCATTAATGACAATTCGTCCACTCCTCTATTAATCCAGTACGGTTAAAGGTTCAAACCTGTTTAAACGCCAAGTTTCTAACGGGAGCTTATTCCCTCGAGTCTGATTACATTATTAATTTCGCCTACAATATTCATTCCTTTAAGAACTGTCAATGAATCCTGCAAGTCTTTTTCTTTTACGGTGTGGGTAATCAGGATTAGTTCAGCCATATCCTCGGTATTGCTCTTCTGTAAAACCGTAGCAATACTGACGTCATTATTGCCAAAAACACCCGCAATACCGGCCAGAACCCCGGGGCGATCGGTTACCGTCATACGAATATAATATTGGGCACTAAGTTCGCTTATCGGTAGAATTGACTTCTCTTCATAGCAGGTGCATCCTATTCGCGAACTGGTATTGAATGCCATATTTCGTCCAATTTCAATTATATCCCCAACCACCGCGCTGGCAGTAGGCATCTCTCCAGCACCTCGGCCATAATGCATTATTTCTCCGACTGCATCACCCCGTACAAAAACCGCATTAAAGACATCATTAACAAAAGCCAGGGGGTGATTAAGCGGAATAAAAGCTGGATGCACCCGGGCCTGTATTTTCCCCCCAACTTCTTTAGCTATGGCCAGAAGCTTGACTACAAATCCTAATTCACGGGCATATTGAATATCCCGAGGAGTGATGCCTGTAATACCTTCAACATAGACATCATCCAGGGTAACCCGGCTGTTAAAAGCAATGGATGATAAAATGGCAATCTTCCGCGCTGCATCCAGTCCGCCTACGTCCGCCTCTGGATCTGCTTCTGCATAACCTAGCTCTTGCGCTTCATGTAAGACTTCATAATAGTCTCGGCCTTCCTGGCTCATCTTGGTCAATATATAATTCGTGGTTCCGTTTAGGATACCAATTACTTCCTCTATATGATTGCCAGCCAGGGATTGCTTGAGCGGATAGACAATTGGTATGCCGCCAGCCACACTAGCTTCAAAATAAAAATCAACGTTATTTTCCGATGCAATTGCAAATAATTCTTTGCCTTTTACGGCAATCAAATCCTTATTGGCAGTAACCACATGCTTGCCTTTGTGCATTGCGGCGATGATAAAGCTAAAAGCCGGCTCAATGCCCCCTATTAATTCAACAACTATATCTATCGAATCGTCATTGATGATGTCTTCCAGCTGATCGGTTATTAACTCGGCAGCTAGTCCTATCTGCAGGCATTTTTGCCTATCTTTTTCCAACACCTTTTTGATTACTATTTCGGAGCCAGTTTTTTTAGCGATGGTATCCCGGTTTTTCGCTAACAGTTTGACTACACCTCCGCCAACTGTCCCACATCCTAAAAGCCCAATGTTTATCATGAGAAATACCTCCTAAATACGCACATTATAGCACTTGCTGATCAGTTGCGGCAAGGTAATGTTGTTATTAAATCCATTGCTAGGCAGCCCTCGCCCGCAGGGACCGATGATAGGCGAGATGTTCAAGTTACCAGTGGTAAGAGTAAGAGGGCCATGGTAAGTAGAATAATAGTAACTGTAGTAGCCCATCCTATTACATTGGATAGGGTACTGTTGATGTATTCCCCCATAACATCCCGGTTATTGACCAGTCTTATCATGGAAATCAATACGACCGGCAGCAATATCCCGTTCAAGGTCTGACTCCAAATCGTGATTTTGATCAGGGGTACGTTGGGTATTAATATAATAATTACCCCGATGATAATAATGGCCGTAAATAATAAATAAAAGGCTGGTGCTTCTTTCCATTCTTTGTCGATACCTGCCTCAAAACCAAAAGCTTCGCAGATATAGAACGCTGTGGCTAGAGGTAGAATCGTGGCTGCAAAGGCCGAAGCTACAAATAAACCGCCCGCAAATAATATAGAAGCCATGCTGCCAGCCAGAGGCTTCAGGGCTGCGGCTGCATCCTTGGCCTCTTCAATTGTTATTCCCGCTTTGTTCAGAGTAGCAGCGCAGGCCACCATAATGAAAAATGCCACTATAATAGTCAAGATACCTCCCAGCATCACATCCCATTTTACATAGCGGTAGTTTTCAATCGTTAGGCCTTTCTCAATAACTGCCGATTGCATATAGAATTGCATCCAAGGCGCAATGGTGGTACCAATCACTCCTATTACCAGACTCAAGTATTCAGTCCCGGCATATACCCGGGGATGGACTAAGGCCTGAGATATCTCTCCCCAGTTGGGATGAGCCATTAATGCCGAGACCACGTATAATAACAAAAAACCGCTGAGGAGCAGAAATATTCTTTCGGTGATATGGTAGTTGCCTTTAACCACCATAAACCAAACCAACATGGCGGTAAGCGGCACAATTACGTATTTGTTCACCCCAAAGATATTCATGCTGCCAGCCACTCCGGCAAATTCAGCCGCCGTATTACCAATATCAGCAATGAACAGGCACACAAAAATAAAAAGTGTGATTTTAATCCCAAAATTCTCGCGAATAAGATCAGCTAATCCCTTACCAGTTACGATTCCCATGCGGGCATTCATTTCTTGAATAACGACCAGGGCTACAAATGCCGGGAGGAGGGTCCACAACAGGTCGTAGCCATAATGAGCGCCTGCTACTGAATAGGTGGTTATTCCGCCAGCATCGTTATCTACACTGCCGGTAATAACACCTGGCCCCACAATGGTTAGAAATATTAATAACTGACCAAACCATTTATTTTTGGGCTTCGTGTCCACCATATCGCCTCTTCGCACTACATTAATTTCTAAAAGCCCGCAAGTACTGCAGGTAAGAATATTTGTCCGCATGCTTGCGTTTGCTTTCTCTTAGCGTATCCAAGACGTCGTCCACGGTAACTATACCTAGGAATTCTTGGCTTTCTGCATCAATCACCGGCACTGCCAGCAAATTGTATTTTTCCGTAACCTCCAGCACCTCTTCAAAATCATCATCTGGTGCCAAGGTTATCGGGTTTTTCCGCATAATACTACCCAGCAAAGTATCAGGAGCAGCAATAATCAGTTCACGCAGGGATAAAACCCCTTGCAGATGTTCATCGCTATCAATGACAAATACAAAGTAAACGGACTCTACTGCAGGTGCAATTTCACGCAAACGATCAATGGCCTGCCCGGCGGTAAAATATTGGGGCATGGTAATCATCTCAGTAGTCATCAAGGAACCTGCCGTTCCCTCACTGTAATCCATAAGTTCCTGAACCTCTTGGGCTTCCTCGGGATTCATTAGTCCCAGTATTTCCAAACGCTTGCCAGGTGAAAGCTCTCCCAGCACATCGGCGGCCTCATCCGGCTCCATTGCCTGAACCAGAGCTAAAGCTTCGCTGTTTTCCATACCCTCCAGCAACAGGCTCCTCGTTTCTGTTTCGACTTCAGCCAGGGTATCTGCCGCGGTCTCCGGATCAAGATAACGCAGAAACTGAGATTGATCATTTTGGCTTAGATCCTCCAATATGTCGGCTAAATCAGCCGGATGCAGATCGTCCAAACCTTCACGTGATATGACCAACTGCAGACTAGCGTTACGATCCTCCAGGGGATTAAAGTTCTGCCAGTCTAATAAGTGCTCCGGGAATTTATTACAGATACTGCGCATCCCTAAGCGGCGAACAATGCTGCGCAGGCCGATGTCAACCGCCACCAGATAGACAGCGAGCTCCCCATCTTGCATTTGCCAGCGCAGTTTTATGTCATTGACCCGAACTACCTTAGCCCCGCGAATGTCAATAATCTGTTTGTCCAGAAGCCAGCGATTTACAAATATCTCATCACCAGCAATCGGGCGAACTATTTCCAGACGGGGGCGCTCGTGCAGAAATACCCCATTCGGTCCCCACTCTGCAACACGATCAAGGGGAATAATCTCGGTGCTGTGAGCAAATTTAATGCCAACTACCTGAGGATAACCTCCCGGCCATATGGCTACCAGATCCTTAACCCGCCCTACCAGGTGACCATAATTATCATAGATTTTCTTACCCATAATTTCACTAATATAGATTCTGGGGCTTCGGAAGTAAAGTTGCTTTTTTTGTATAGAGCTTTTAACAACTGCCATCACCCCTTTATCTTAGTATTGTATAATATATGCCTTCTGATCCTGATTTGGAAACATTGAGACACAAAAAAATCCGTAAAGACACCATCAGAAATCCTACGGAGTTACAGTGCCTTCCCCTCTCGTCTGAGCTTCGACTTTGTGAGCCTGGAGAAAATAATTTCTCAGCCGCATTAGATAGAACCTTAAACCGGTAATACCTGTTAACCCATTGGGGTCTCTCGACCTTTCTGGGCAGCGGCATGCGGACATCACATTAGCCTCGCCTAACGAGGAAGTTATTTAATTTAAGTTCCGTTTTTATTATAGGTTTGCAAAAATTGGTTGTCAAACTTTTAGAGATATTGTCGCTAGCTCTCACCAGGTAACAAAAAAGCCGGCCTCAGACCGGCTCCAGACCGTCAAAAAAGCCCAATAGCTACGTTATTAACGAAATCCCGTTCAATCGACGTACTTGTTAAGTGGACATTCCCTGTTAGGGGTGTGTCCCCACACCTTAAGCCGCCTCAATCACGGACTCTCATTAATGCCTTGCTCTTGAGCTTTTTTGCTCGGTCTGACTTTATCGACAATGAAGCCGGCCTCAGGCCGGCTCTATTGATCGGTAGGAGTTACCGTTTTATATTATGATACAAATTAAACCGCCACTACCTTCGTTAACAATTCTCTGCAGGGTATCCTGAAGCTTAACCTGAGCATTTTCAGGCATGCGGTGGAGTTTGTTCTGAATACCCTCCCTCACTAGATCATGCAGCGATTTGCCAAATATGTTAGACTCCCAGATCTTGGTGGGGTCTTCTTCAAATTCATCCAGCATGTAACGAACCAGTTCCTCGCATTGTTTCTCAGTTCCAATTATGGGTGTTATCTCAGTAGTTATATCGGCTTTAATGATATGCAGCGAAGGTGCTTTGGCTTTCAATCTTACTCCAAAACGATTTCCCTGTTTAATTAGCTCAGGTTCTTCTAGAATCATTTCCTCCAGACGGGGGGTAACAACTCCGTAACCTGATTCTCTAACCTCAGCTAGTGCCGAAGATACCTTGTCAAACTCGCGCTTCGCAATGCTCAAGTCTTTCATAATACGTATTATGTCCTGATTACCCTCCACGTTAAAACCGCTCACCTCACTCAAAGAGGTATAGAAAAGTTCTTCCGGTACGGTTACATCTATGGAAGCAGTCCCTGTCCCCAAGTCCATTTCTTCCAGGCTCACAAAGCTTATATTAATAATATCAGATAATTTTTCTATGGCCTTATCAATATCCCGCACCTTTTTAATCTCTCTCAATACTTCACGAATAGCACCGTCCAGATCGGCCCGCAGCCAGAAATCTTCGTCCAATTCATCCACCCACAAAGGCAACTTGATATTTACTTCCTGCACCGGGAATTCATACAGCACTTCCTCTAGAATGCTTAATATCTGCTCATTAGTAATTGTCGCACTATTGACCGGAATAATAGTTACTCCATACTGGCCCGCTAATTCATCCGCTAACAGCATTGTTTCCTTTTCAAATGGATGAATGGAGTTCAAAAGGACAATAAATGGTTTATTTATTTCCTTCAACTCGCGGATAACTCTTTCTTCCGCTTCCAGATAGTTGCTGCGAGGAATATCGCTGATGCTGCCGTCCGTAATCATTACAATACCAATAGTGGAATGGTCGGCAATTACTTTTCTGGTTCCTATTTCGGCCGCTTCTTCGAAGGGAACCTCATAGTCAAACCAGGGAGTTCTTACCATGCGAGGTTCTTCATCTTCTTCGTAACCCAGGGCTCCCTCAACTGCATATCCCACACAATCAATTAATCTCACCTTTAAAGATATGCCGTTTTTGGTAAATATCTCGACTGCTTCATTGGGTACGAATTTTGGCTCGGTAGTAGTGATCGTTTTCCCGGCACCACTTTGAGGCAGCTCATCCTTGGCCCGCTCCCTCTCGAATACATCTTTAATATTTGGTAGTACCATCATTTCCATAAATCTTTTAACAAATGTTGATTTGCCTGTTCTAACCGGCCCTACTACTCCCAGGTAAATATCGCCGCCTGTGCGTTCGGCGATATCATCTAAAATATTATTTCCTTCCACTTCTCTTCTTCCCTCCCTTGGATTAAGACTTTTATAAGGTATCCTCCCTCCGTGTCTGGATACCGCTTTGAAATGGGTATTCGGTTTATAACACTATAAATATATTTTGGTATAATCGGTAATATAACCAGAAAAGAAAAAAAGTGTGATTTTTATCACACTTTTTACCAGTCTTGCACACCTGCTGCCAAATCTTCGGTTTCATGCTTCCTTTGTCGCTGCATTAGATTCCACACTGCTTCCCGCGGATCTCTATTTTCAAATAACACCTGATAACAGGCCCTGGTGATAGGCATATCAATTCCCATCTCGGATGCAAGTCGATTTACAACCCTGCATGTATGAGCTCCTTCCACCACCATTCCGATACGCTGCAGTGTATCATCCAGGCTAAAGCCTTGGCCGATTAATTCTCCAGCCCGTCGATTGCGTGAATGCCGACTGCCACATGTAACCACCAGATCCCCAATACCGCTTAGTCCGCTAAATGTACGGGGGTCGCCTCCCATAGCCGCACCCATCCTAACCAATTCGGTCAAAGCACGGGTCAGCAAGGAAGCCATGGTATTATCTCCATAACCAAGACCGTAGGCAATTCCTGTGGCTATGGCAATGATGTTTTTAAGGGCTCCGCCTAATTCTACGCCAGCCACATCCGGGTTGGTATAGACTCTAAAAGTAGGTGACATAAATTTATCCTGTACCAGAGAGGCTGTGACCCTGCGGCTTGCTGCCACCGCTACCGCCGTAGGAATATCTCGCGCCACTTCCTCAGCATGACTGGGGCCAGATAACACTGCATAGCGCTCCCGGATTTCTTCTCCCAGCACTTCTTCGCTTAGTTGACTCATCCTCATTCCAGTAGCTATCTCCAATCCCTTGGCTGTATTTACAATATACATTTCGGGGGTAATGTACTTCTTAGCTTTTTCAAGCACTTCCCGCAAGACCTGGGATGGAATAGAAAGCACTAGAAAATCAGCCCCTTCTATAGCGGCAGGCATATCGATTATAGGGCTTACAGTTTCCGGGATGGTTATGCCAGGTAAGAAGCGGCGGTTCTCTCTACATTCGGCCATCTCTTCAATCCCGTCCTCAACCCTCCCCCAGAGTGACACCTGGTTGTTATTTTTAGCCAACAAGGCTGCCAGGGCTGTACCCCAGCTGCCGGCTCCCAATACACAAATCTTTTCCATATTTCCCCCTATTGCCAAACCTAACTCTATGCTTTCTCATTTATCTTTTTCTCAGTCCCGTGGCGCAGTCGCTCAATATTGGTTCTGTGCCGAAATACAACCATGCCGACAATAACAAAACTCATTACTATATACTGCCAGGGCTGATCCGTCAGCAAGGCCAGTACCGGCCAAATGCATGCCACACAGACTGATCCTAATGATACATAACGGCTAATTACAATTATGATGACAAAAATAGCAGCTAAAATCAGAAAAACAGGTGGCATTAAAAGCAAAATAACACCCGCCGCTGTGGCAACGCCTTTACCGCCTCTAAATCCCAGGAATATTGGCCAGCAATGTCCTGCTACGGCCACCGTTGCACAGATGGCTGCCAAAACTTGTCCACCAAAGTATAACCCCAGCCAAGCTGCAACCACTCCTTTTAATAGATCACCTAATAGAGAGGCCGCCGCGATCTTGATTCCCAGAGTACGCAATACATTGGTGGCCCCCACGTTTCCTGTACCTCTGGCTCTGATATCAACCCCACCCAATACCCGACTGAAGATAAACGAAAACGGAATTGAGCCAAGAATATAACATAATAAGACCAGCAAAATCTCTAACATGTAATCCTCTCCCAATTAACTTATTCTTTAGAATCGCGCTTACGAACCGTCAAGCGTATAGGTGTACCCTCAAAGCCAAAATTTTTACGCAGGACATTATCTAAATAACGCAGGTATGAAAAGTGTACTTTCTCAGGATAATTGGCAAAAAACACAAACTGAGGAGGTGCCGTCTGAACCTGGGTTGTATAATAAATTTTTATTTTCTTCCCACCGCCACCGGGGAGCGGGTTTAATAACATGGCCTCATTGATAACCTGATTCAATTCGCCCGTTTTAATCCGGCGATTATGCTGTCCTGATACAAAGTCTACCAATTCCAAAATTTTAAATATTCTTTGCTTGGTAAGAGCAGAGATATATAGAATAGGGCAATAGGCCAAGAATTTAAGTTCTTCACGAATCTTTTCATCAAATCTGTTCATGGTCTGACCATCTTTTTCGATTAGATCCCATTTGTTTACAACTATTATACTAGCTTTGCCCTGCTCATGGACATACCCGGCAATCCTTTGATCCTGCTCAATAACTCCTTCAGTAGCATCAAGCATGGTTACCACCACATCAGCCCGTTCCACACTTTTCAATGTCCTTATTACGCTATATCGTTCTGTCGCTTCTTTTATGCGAGATTTTTTTCTAATGCCGGCGGTATCAATAAGGATATATTTAGTCCCCTCATACTCGAAGGGGGTGTCAATAGCATCCCGGGTGGTGCCAGGCACATCGCTGACTATAACTCGCTCTTCACCTAACAGAGCGTTCACCAAAGATGATTTGCCCACGTTGGGACGACCAACTATAGCAATTTTAATAGCATCGGTATCCTCAGCATATTCTGAGGCCGGCGCAAATTTTGCCACAACTGCATCTAACAGTTCATTAATATTCCTGCCATGCATGGCTGATACCGGAATGGGTTCACCCAGGCCCAGCTTGTAAAATTCATAATAGTCCAACTGCCGATCGAAATTTTCCACTTTATTAGCAGCCAAAATTACCGGTTTTTTACTCTTGCGCAACAGATTGGCTACCTGTTCATCTTCGTAGTTCACTCCACCTTGGGCATCCACTACCAAGACGATGACATCCGCCTCTTCCACAGCCAGTTCCGCCTGGAGTTTTATTTCCCGGGTGAAAACATCGCCTTCATCAAAGCGTATACCGCCCGTATCTATAATAATAAATTCCCGGCCATCCCAGTCTGAATTATCATAAAGCCTATCGCGGGTAACACCGGGAATGTCCTCTACAATAGCTTTGCGTGACCCTACCAGTCGATTGAACAGGGTTGACTTGCCTACATTGGGGCGGCCTACAATTGCAACCACAGGTTTTGACATAAATACCTCCAAAATTTAATCTCCTAATATCGCCTCTATCAGGCTCTGGGCACTTCCATCGCTGATTCTAAAGTCCGCCTGACTCGCATTCTTAATATCATCTAGACTTGTATCGTCTAGCAGTACATCCTGCCCATCTCTAAATACCACACCTGGAATTATGACTCTTTTACGCTGATAGTTGTTTCCCAAAGCGCTAACAATGTCCTGACCGGTTAATAACCCGGTGACTGTTACTCCTCCGCCAAAATATTTATTATTTACCGGCAGCAAAATTACTGACAAACCCTCAATTTGGTTAAGTCTCTCCACTACCCTTTGCAATACCGACTCGGCTGACTTGCCGGTAATGACAAATACTTCACGGTTGGCAATAGTTGCAGGCAGACTTGCTGCTATCTCCTGAAATTCATCTAGCAGCGTCCGGGCTAAGCCAATCCCATTTTCAATTTGACAGTAGTCATCATAATACTCTGACCCTGGTATGTCCAGAGCCGCACGCAAGAAAAATTCATCCGCCAGGTAAACAAAACCCTTGCCTAATTTCTGGCGAAAAGATTGTTGGTATGATTCCACGGTACGGATTGTATTAATGGCGAGTTCATCTGTCACTGCAGTAAGTTGGGGAAGTTCGTGGCGATATCCGGTTAACCCCACTGGTACTATCCCTACTGAAGCAACTTCAGGATATAATTCCGCCAGCGCTTCTATGGTTTCGCTCAAAACTTCACCATCATTTAAGCCCGGGCAGAGTACGATCTGGGTATGAACTTCGATCCCCGCTGCTTGCAATCGCTGCAAGTCTGCCTTGATATTCCCAGCCCGGGGGTTTTTTAACATTTCTATTCTCAAATCCCCCTGGATGCAGTGTACGGATACATAAAGGGGACTGAGCCGCATTTCAACTATCTTGGCCCAATCAGTTTCAGATAGGTTGGTCAAGGTAATAAAGTTGCCGTTAATAAACGAATGGCGAAAATCATCGTCCTTTAGGTAAAGGGTTTTACGCATGTGAGGTGGTAGTTGGTCAACAAAGCAAAAAACGCAGCGGTTTTGGCAGGATTTCATTCGATCGAAGACCAATTCTGAAAAATCAATTCCCAGTTCCTCATCATATTCCTTCTCGATTTCAAGCGACCATAATTCTTTATTCTCTTTTTCTATTTCCATTATTATATAGTCATCCTGAGAGTAGAACTGAAAGTCAAGTATATCATTTATGGGATGTCCGTTAATGGACAACAGCAGGTCATTGGCAACAATCTCCATTTCTTCAGCTATACTTCCACTTCTAATCTTAGCTATACGCCCTGCCACTCAAAATTCACCATCCTGCCAAAATGCAATCTTTAGTAATTATCCTCTAAAAATACTGTATTCGCAAGAAATTCAAAAGGGCCAGATCTGCTCTATACAAATCCAACCCCGTCTTTAAACTTCTCTACTTGTTTTTGGATGGTGATAAATTCCCATTTTAATAGGATAGTAATTAACGTTTGCACCAGTTGGTTTAACTTTTTCCTACGCCCTAACCGATGCAGAAATAATAGCACTCTTTCCCGCTTAATAAATACTGGTTTGACAACTAAATCCGGCAGATCGTTATTTAGAAGTTTGTCTAGCTGTTCTATCGTTTTTTGGGCCATCTGGACATCCCAGCCGACTCCCAGGACATAAACCTTATTACCCATTTCATCACAATCCACGAATAAGGGAAGCCCCAACGCTTCCTTAGACCAGTCTCCCCAGAATTTCAAATCATGATAATTTTGATGATCCAGATGGTCCAAATATAAGTGGGCCGCAATTAGGGTATGGTGAATACCTGTAGTTCCAATAAATAGAATATTCATAATCAGATCGCCTATGATTCAAGGTTTTTGCGTATGGCTTTAACACGGGTAATTTCTACCAGGTTCACCAGTTGACCGAATGCCTTGCGCGTTCCCCAGCTTACTACCGGCCTCCCCAGTGATACCAGTCCCAGCCGTCGTGAGGTAAAACCGCCTAGCTTCATGCTCCAATTTACTATATCCATACAATTTACCACTATTAGGTCATCCTGTCTTCCCAGGATTTCGGCAACTCCCATTAAAATGGAGCTAAACCTGTTACCCAGGCTTTTTTTACCCAATACATAAATATCATTGCCCAATTCATCGGTACCCATAAATCTAATAGACCCAAAATCTGAGTCATTCGTTTTATCGTAATAAGGGATTTTCATTAAATCCTCGGTCGTGGGAATTTGGTTCTGATTTAATATTCCCAGATGCAGGGCAGCAGCGGTCACAGATGAATGTGATCCTCCGAAACAATGGTAAATAATTTTCATGCTATCTCCAACCGTTGTTCTCCCTGCTAAATACAAGTTTAAGATTTTTTGGCCAAAGAGCCTTTATTTAAAAGATAAAAACCACCTGCGGCTGCCGCAACAACTACTAGCAAAATTAATATAGTCGTCCCTGCTTTTTGATTGCCGCCCATTGGTTTCTTGGCAGGATCATTCTGAGCCGGAGTATCAGCTGTTCCAGCCGACACCCCTAGAACCGTCGGCAGAATTGAAGCAAATGCCTTAATCCCTTGTTCCGCAGCTGCCTTATCATTGGTATCAGATCCTACTTCAATTAACATCGCCCGCGGGCTTAAGTCTTGATTATAAGCACCTTTGCCGATGAAAATTCCGTCTGACAAACCGGGTACTTTGGAATCCATGGCTGCCTTAAGATTTTTAGCAAACTCCATATTAGTCTTCATGGTGGGATTAGATTTGCCTACAACTAGTTTCACTTTGGTGGCTGCCTGACCATTCACTTTGGTTTGGTACTCTCCGGCTGGCACAGCATCACGATGAACGTCTATTATGGCATCCGGACCGGTTTGCATTAATGCTGAGGCTGTCTTGCGGGAGCGATTGTAAGCATTCACATCGTGCGGGTTGTGATTTTCAGTGTTATAGTCCACATTAAATCCCATTGACTTTAGTTGTTCAACAAAAGTCGCACCCACATCGTAAATGCCGCCTTTTCCATCAATACTCTCTTTACCATCAGAGGGTACATACGATTCATCACTGTGAGTATGGTATACGGCAATAGTAGGTTTTGTTCCCTTTTTCAGAATTGGAACAACATTATTCAAAATACTAGCCTGTACCTGTGGGTCATCACTTATCACGGGCATCGCTTCTTTTCCCTGGTAAATACAGTTAGCAGTGCTGCCATTCACCTCTACCACCATATACTTAGAATTATCAGCAGCAATATAAATATCACCCACATATACCTGCAGGGCAGTCTGGTGGACAATGTTGTTTTCCTCATTCACCAACGAAAAATATTCTCCGGCCGGAGCTTCCATTTCAGCCAAAGCGACACCACTGTATGTCATAAGTAAAAAGAGCGTGAGAAAAATGCAAGTTAATCGTTTATGCATTAGCATTATCCCCCTCTTCCCTATGCTCTTTATTCTGCTCTTCCTTATGGTCTTCCTGAAATGGTTTTGACGCAGGTGCCGGTTCACGCAAGTTTTCAATTAACTCCGGCGGTCGTCCTTCAGTTTCTGGTCCTCCCTGCATTCTTTCCAAACTCTCTCCAATTACTTCCGCCAGCACTACTGCTAATATTCCTGCTAGAATTAAGGAATCGAAAGCCCCTGCCCCACCAACATGTACTGTACCTGGGAGACCAGTACGAATTAAATATACGTACTGGGTTACATCTAAGGAAAGGACGCCCATAACCGCAGCAAAAAATGCTCCACGGCGGGAACGCCCAGCCAAATATCCGACCACACCGGCTATGAGAGGATAGATGTAAATAGGATCGATAAATATTTGCTCGGGCTCTGCCCCCAGATACCTTCCGGCAAGATATAGGGCCAGTCCAACCACTACCGCGGCTATGAGAGATCGGACTTTTTCAAAGGTCGTGCCGGCCCCCAGCCAGACATATACGGCTAAAATAACGGCAATGACCCCACCGGCGTTTATAGTTACCTTGCTTCCCAGGGGAATGTCGATAAAACTACCGATAATAATCGCCACAATTACTGCTAACGCGGATTTGTCGTTTAGTCTTAGTTTGTCTAAAACACGATGAGCAACCCCAAAATAGATTAAGATTGATACTACTACCAGGCTAATTAGGCCTATAGGAAAATTTCGCATCTTACTTCTCATCCCTTTCTAATTATTTTTAACCGACGGTGCAGCTCTATTTTCGAGCGGCCCAACCGCGGTTTTACATAATATATTTCCCTTTTAGGCGGTTATTATGTAAAGGGAGAAAAGGGCAAAAAAAAAGAGCCAACAAAGGGACGTTCTTTTTGTTGGCTCTATCTGTTTGACCAGCTGCCTGGGTTAATATTTCGTGCTCGAAGCCATTCGGCTAGTCGGTTTAGTATTATGACAGGTTTGGTACGAAGATGTTCGCAATCCCTAGCTCCGCTCATCAAGAAGACCGATCTAAGCTGATACAGCAAGCTGTTGATTTGCCTATCAAGTTCCTCTGGACCCTGACTGGCGAGAATTTTAAGAAATAAACCGGTAATTCCAACCATATCCGCCCCCATAGCTATGGCTTTAGCTATCTGGCTGGCAGTCCGCATCCCTCCTGAAGCAAATATATGAATAGGAAGTGCAAGGGAAACCAGTTCCGCCAGACTGGCTGCCGTAGAAATACCCCAGTCATCAAGCTGATGATTAAATTTGCCATCACGTTGATCCTCTATGGCTAAGAAATTTGTCCCCCCGCATCCGCCGTTATCAAAATTTCTAATTCCGGCTGCAAACAGTTTCTGAGCTGCTTCCCGGGAGAAACCAAAACCTACCTCTTTAGCAATTACCGGAACCGGACAGGCATCAACTATCAGGCTTACGTTATTAACAATTCCCCGAAAGTCACGATCGCCCTCGATCATGGCTAATTCTTGCGGCACGTTAAAGTGTAGCTGCAGTCCATCTGCTGCAACCATTTTCACAGCCTCGCATGCCCGCCCCGGGCTCACATTGGCCCCACAATTCGCTAAAATAATACCATCCGGGTTAGCTTCCCGTACTATTGTAAAAGTATCCTCAATACCCGGTTTTTCGTTCGCAATGGTCATAGATCCCACCGCCATGGCCAATCCATATTTATGTGCCAGTTTGGCCAAAGTACAATTTATATTCTTGGCCTCTGCTGTGCCACCGGTTAATGCGTTAATCAATAATGGATATTGCAAAGTTTTGCCTAAGAAATTAGTACTTAGATCAATGTTTGCTAAAGCCAAATCCGGTACAGAGTCATGCACAAGGTACACATCCTCGAATCCGTTGCTGCAGGGACCTTCGGCAGTATTTACCGCCAAGGCCAGGTGCTCCGCCTTACGTTTGTCTCTGATTACTAATACCTCCCTGCGATTATAGTGGCCAAATTGAGTGCTTCAATGTCATTCACATTTAGAAAAATTTCTTCAACAATGCCAAACTTCTCTAGTTCATCACGGCCCAGCACGAGTGCATTCAGTTCCTCAAAGATACGAATCAACTTGACCCTGTTTTCCTGGAGGCATGCCGTTAAAACCGGCAAACATTTGCGGTTGTACACTGCGGCCAGAGGCTGCAGATATGAGTCTATCTCCGGCACTATACTGTCATAATCCCCCAGATTAGCAATCATGTATTCAACTAATTGCATATTTATGAATGGCACATCGCATCCCAATACAAATACTCTATTATACCGCGCATGATAGAGCCCCGAATGGATGCCGCTTACCGGACCCATGCGGGGGTAAACGTCGGTATATACTGCCAGACCAAGGTGTTCAAACAATTCTGGTTCATTGCTAATGATAATTGTTTCATCGAATAGCTCGGCAAATTTGTCAGCTATTATATTAATAACCGGCTTACCGGAAATTTCAGCAAAAGCTTTATTAAATTTCATACGAGAACTTCTGCCACCGGCCAGGATTATCCCGCTAGCTTTCATAAATAATTTATCGCTCACCTTCTTGCTAATCACCGCAATCTTTTAAAGAATTAAATATAAAAGGCTGTCAACCGACAGCCTATGACCGCATCCCTCATCCGCCAGTACCGGCTGCGCCGCAACCAGAGCAAGAATCCGGTATTTTCCCAAGTTTAGAAGTACTGAAAGATGATAATAACTGCTTCAAATTCATTGCTCCACATTGAGGACATTTAGCTTTCGCTTTATCTGCGTTAGAAATAATGAGGTCAAATTTTTGTCCACATTTTCGGCATTCAAAGTCAAATATCGGCATGTTATCTCCTTCTCTTTGCTTCGGCCACGGTCACCATCTTAATCTTCGGTTTCTGGTGCCTCCGCGTCACTCACCTGTGATTCTATATCCTGTTTTTCTAAAAAGTCTTTTATTTCTCCCTGGTCGGCTGCCTCGGCAACCTCTTTGATTGATAGACCTATCCTCTTTTCCTTAGGATCAATACTGAGTATCTTTACCTTAACTGCTTGATCGACGCTGACCACATCCTGTGGTTTCTCCACCCGACGATTGGCTAGTTGCGATATGTGCACCAGACCGTCAACACCAGGTTCTATCTCAACGAAAGCTCCAAAAGGAGCGATTCTAACCACTTTTCCATCTATGATATCGCCCTCGGCATATTTTTCGGTTACTATCTCCCAGGGACTCTTCAAGAGCTTCTTCCGGCTGAGCGATACTCTTTGTTTTTCCCGATCCAGAGCCAAAATATAAATATCAATCTCGTCGCCCTCGTTGAGAATAGTGGAGGGGTGACTGATTCTAACATGATCCATTTCTGAAACATGCAACAATCCTTCAAAACCTCCCAGATCTATAAAGGCACCATAATCAACAATTCGCTTTACAAATCCTTTGACGGTCTGACCTTCTTCAATATTTGCCCAGAACTGCTCTTTCTGTTTAGCCCGTTCTCCCTCTACCAATTGTTTACGGGATAAGACTATCTGGGAACCGCGCTTTTTATGCCGATTGAATTCTATAACATTAAACTTATAGGTCTTGCCAATATAATCGTCCAGATTTTTCACATAGCCGTCATCAACATGTGATGCCGGTAAAAACGCGACCACGCCAACATCCACCAGTAAACCGCCTTTTACACTGCCAACTATTGTGCCTTCCAGTTGTCTACCTTCCTGGAAATCTTCTTCCAGTTTATCCATAGCCCGTTTGGAATCAACTTTTTTCTTGGACAATAGTATTGTTCCGTCATCGTCCCACTTTAATACTAATACTTCGAGCTCGTCACCTATTTTAACCAATTCCTTGGCTGAATTAACTTCTTTAAATGACATTTCCCGCAATGGAATAATGCCTTCTGATTTGCCGCCAACATCCACCATTACTTCATCGTCAAGCACTTGTACTACGATGCCTTTTACAACGTCTCCTTTGCCAGGCGTGGCAAGATCAGCCATTTCAGCTTCCATTCGAGCAAAGCTTTCTTCACCGGCATTTTCCTGTACAGGGGGCTCCTGGACTATTTTTACCTCGTTTTGCTCCTGGGGAGCACCGTCATCAAACTCCGTCATCCTATCTAATACCTCCTTAATTATCCAGTCCGGTGTGGAAGCCCCTGCGGTTATCCCAACTTTGTTTACACCCACAAGATATTCCGGGTTAATGTCTGCAGAGGACTGTATCTGCCAGGTTCTTACTCCGGCTTGTAGACACTCCTGAGTCAGAGTTTTAGTATTTGAACTGTTCTGGTCACCTATGACCAGCATCAAATCTACCTCTTGCGATAATTCCCGGGCAGCTTCCTGTCTCTGCCGGGTAGCTGCACACAGAGTGTTGAACACCCTAACTTCTTGAGATTTGGACAACAAAGCGGCTGTCACCGCCATAAACTCTTTCTCATCTTTGGTCGTTTGGGATATTATACCCAGTTTCCTTACTGTCTGAACTTCTCGCGCTTCATCGACATTGGCTACCACGGCAGCTTCATTATTACACCAACCCAGTATTCCTTGTACCTCAGGGTGGTCTATATCGCCAAAAACAATTATATCATATCCATCGTCTTTTAGTAATTCCGCCACTTCATGAACCCGCTTAACCAGCGGACAAGTGGCATCCCGGGTTTGGCAGCCTTTTTCAGCTGCTTGCCGTATTACCTCTGGTGATACCCCATGAGTTCGAATAATTACTCCGCCACAATTAATATCTTCAATGTTATTTACGGGCTCTATCCCCATAGCTCTAAAATGACGAACAACTTCATCATTATGGACCAGTGGTCCTAATGTACACCATCTGCCATCGTCATGGCTGGCCTCTTCCGTGATTTGAAACGCCCTGCGGACTCCCGAGCAAAATCCGGCTTTCTTAGCAAGCAGAATTTGCAAATTCTTACACCTCGCTAATAGTTATATCTATTTCGTATTAGAATAATAAAATCCTTCTTTATTTGTACAAAAGGATATTTATTTTATGCATTATTTCTTCACTGAATTGTTCCATTCTGGCAGCCTTCGCACCTTGTTCAGATATTTCGTCATTATAAATAGGCTGCCCCACTCTCACTATCAATGGATCAAACCAACCCCAAGGAAGAGTATGCCTGGTGCCCAGGCAGGCCACCGGAACAACCGGCGCACCAGATTTGAGGGCTATCATGGCCACACCTGGAAGAGCTTTCATATCTCCCGTTATATTGCGAGCTCCCTCTGGAAAAATACCCAGTACCTTGCCTTCCTCTAGAACTTGCAAGGCCTGACGTATGGCTTTACGATCCGGAACTCCACGTTTTACCGGAAAAGCATGTAGGGCTCTGACTACTTTATCCGTAATTTTGTATTTAAACAAAGCTGCCTTACCCATAAAATATATCGGACGGCTTATAACCAGAGCCACAACTACTGGATCCCAATTACTGACATGGTTGGCAGCAATTATAATGGGGCCGGATTTAGGTATATTTTCTAAGCCCTCTGCCTTCAAACCCAGGAAATAAAAAAGAAAGCGAAGTATTCCTCTAATTATTGTATAAAACATTTTATCCCTCCCTAATAATAGAGAGTATATGTGCCAGCACCTCATCAGCAGTACATTGGCTGGTATCAATCACAATCGAATCAGGCAGGACTTTTAGAGATCCAACATCCCTTTCCGAATCCATACGGTCACGTTTTTGTATATCCTGCTTTATTGAAATCCCATTAATATGGTAGCCCTGCATTTTCATTTCCAACGCTCTTCTTTGAGCTCTCTCCTCCAAGTCAGCGGTTAAAAAAAACTTGAAATTGGCATCAGGCAAAACCAATTCTCCAATATCACGGCCGTCCATGATTACATCGCTGGTTTGGGCCATAAGCTGCTGTTTGTGCACCATAATTTCACGCACCGAAGCTAGGGAAGCCGTTATAGAAACTGCAGCATTGACATCCGGTGAACGTATTGCCTGGGTAACATCTTCCCCGTCACAGTTCACACGCTGAACTCCTGCTTTAGTTGAGAAGTGTATATCAGTAGAAGCGGCCAGTTCATAAAGTGCGGAAGAATCGTATAAATCTATACCTCTTTGCAAGGCCTTCCAGGTTAATGCTCTATACATTGCTCCGGTATCGATATATAGAAAACCAAGCTGCCTAGCGAGTGCCCTGGCTAATGTACTTTTACCTGCGCCTGCAGGGCCATCGATTGCAATCTTCATTAATTTACCTACCTTGAAATATTCTCATATATTTTAACATAACCCCTTCCCATGTTAAAGCCAATGGCCAAAACCATGGGAAAAGTGGGTTTTCGCTATAAACGGATAGTGCGCCGTAATAAGGGACGGTTTTATGTCATCCTGAGCGTCAGCGAAGGATCTTTCTCCTCAGTGCGGGGAAGATTTACCCTTCGGGTACTTCCCCCTTCGGAGACTCCTGATGCGTCCTAAAGGACGCCAATAAGGTTGCTGATGTGAACTTCGTTCACGGTTAAGGTTGCTTACTTCGTTCAGAATGACAACTCTTCTTCCGTCGCATCATCTATCAACTGCGAAACATGAGCTAATTACATGACAATTTGTCCTTCTATTTGAAATAATTTGACGGATGGGCGATAATGGATTAAAAATAGGACGACAATTGATAGTAGAACCAATTTCAATCCTAGTGCGCCATTATAGCTGGCATGGATAGAGTGCCTAAGTAAATTTATTACCTTAAGGAGTGATTTAAGTGCCGGTACCTAATAACTTTAGACTGGATTTTATCAGAGAAGAACACCATCTTATGCTGCCAACCGTTACTTCTATTAAACTGACCCAGAACCTTTATGATGCTTTGTTTCAATATGTGATTACCGAAGAAAAGGAAGAGCTTCTCAAGAAGCTTATTGGTATGTTGGAAAGTCATATCAAGCGCAGGGATCAAGCCCCCTTTTCCATGCCGGTTGCAGACTTGGAATTTCTTGACGAAGGATTAGAGGAATTACGTCTGCTCAACTGGATGGAAGTCCCGGTAGCTATCTTCCAGCTCACTTTAGACGTCAACATTAAGGAAGAGGACTATGCTGATGAATTGGAAAAGGTCTTGACTTGGCTGGAAGGCTTGATGATCTTTAGTCGGCCGGAAGACAGTCTGTTAATTCGGGTTTATCCTTATGTATTAGTAAGATAATACTGTAACTTGATACCCCTGGATTTATTGTTGAATGTAAACTAAGGAGGTTGCTAAGAATGGATTTAAAAGGCTCCAAAACAGAACAAAGCCTACTGCAGGCCTTTGCAGGCGAATCTCAAGCCAGGAACAAATATGATTTTTTCGCCAGTCAGGCTAAGAAGGAGGGTTATGAACAAATCTCGGGCATCTTCACCGAAACAGCTCTTAACGAGAAGGAACATGCCAAACGGTTTTATCAACTGCTTATGGGCGGATATGTGCAACCCACTGATGATAATCTTTTGGCTGCCGCTCTTGGAGAAAATGAAGAGCATACCCGTTTATATCCCGAATTTGAGAAAATTGCCCGTGAGGAAGGTTTCACCGAAATAGCAGACGTATTCAAGGAGATTTCTGAAGTAGAAGAAGAACATGAAAAAAGGTATCGTAAATTATTAGATAATATTAAGCGCAGCACTGTCTTCAGAAGACCGACCCCGGTTAAATGGAAATGCAGAAATTGCGGATATGTCCATGAAGGGCTGGAGCCTCCCGAAGTTTGCCCAGCTTGTGCCCATCCTAAAGCTTATTATGAGGAACTAGCGGAGAACTACTAGGATTCATAAACAATAAATAATTAAAAAGGAGACCCAGATGAGTCTCCTTTTTTGATGTCTGTAACTGCCCTATGTCTACTTAATATCCTCGATAATATTTCTTACAAACCCAGGCAATTTAAAGGCTGCCTGGTGTACGCCCGCATTATAGTATTTAAGGCCATTGGCAGCCTCATGTATTACTTGTTCAGGATCATGCTGCTTGGATCCTATGGTAAAACTCCAGAGACCACTGGGGTAAGTTGGAATACTGGCCAGGTATAACTTGGTAAGAGGAAAAACCTGATTTATTCCTCCATAAGCCATTTTAATTACATCAGCATTAAAGAAAGGTGATTCACTCTGCGCCACCAGCATTCCGTCCTCTTTTAGCGCTGCCAAACATTCCCGGTAGAAATCGGCGGAAAATAACTGCACAGCCGGTCCAATCGGTTCAGTTGAATCGATCATTATAACATCAAATTCGTTTTTCCGTTGTTTAATATATTCAATTCCGTCATCAACCACTACCACTGATTTAGGATCTGCAAAAGAACATGCCAACCCAGGAAAGAACTCCCGAGAAGCCACAATAACCCTGTCATCAATCTCTACCAGGGTTGCTCTTTTTACCAGCGGGTGTCTTACCACTTCGCGCAGTGCACCTCCGTCTCCTCCGCCAATTATTAGTACGTTGGCAGGAGAAGGGTGTGAATTCAACGCCACATTTGATATCATTTCGTGATACACGTACTCGTCAACCTCAGTGGTCATAACCATTCCATCCAGCAAAAGCATTCTGCCAAATTGTTCAGTTACAACCACTGCCAGATGTTGAAATTCAGTTTGCTCCACTCTTAAAGTCTCAGTAATTTTACAGGTAAACCCCAGAGCCGGAGTTTGGTATTCGGTAACCCACAGTTCCAATCATTTTTCCCCCTTAGAATTTATAGCGTTCTAGACGAAGGGTCTGCGTTTGTCCGCGTCTATCGTTCCTCTTCGTTAGCCTAATACCAGAGCGGTACAGCGGCGAAAGCACAACCGATGTTTTCCACCACATGTTCAGTAGCAGCCACTTTTATTTCATCCAGCGTTAATCCGCGAATATGAAAAGCTTCCTCTACCATTCTGATTACCTGGGCTTCAGCTTCCTTCTTACTGCATTTTCCCGAAAATTCCATAATAACTCCAAAGCTGCCTTGCTGTATTCCTACGCCCACCGCAGCAGATATGATATCACCTTTGTCTGAACTGGTTATAGAGCCATAGGCGATAGGCAGCAGTGAACCCGGAGGGATGACTAAATCAGGTACATATTTGCAGTCTGGAGGTAAAATACTACTTACTCTGAGCAGGTTAGTATTGCCAACCCGCGCTTGTAATAGTGCACCATCAAAAGCAGTAAGCGAAGTTTCCCCCTCTGACGAAGCGGCAGTCACAAAATATTTCTTAGGTAAGGGTAACATATATAAACACCTCCCGATAACTTATTGGACAATAGCAATATTATATACAAACAGGCAATAAAATTCAATGAGCGCTTACGCGAATTGTGCGCCAAAACACGGGCGCTATAGCGCCTTCCTTTCGTGTTTTGTGTGCATCGCGCCGCGAGCGTTTTATCAAACTCCTAAGGGGAGTTTGATAAATCAAAATCAATAAGGCCAGTGAAACAACTTTTCACCGGCCTCAAGTTCAATCCTGGTTGGCTTCCTCCAAGGCTTTTAAATACTCCAAAAAGTTATTTACCGATTTACGGCGTATTTTTTGCCGCGGGTAGATAACATATAAAAATCTTTTAGCATCTACCTCATCCAATTTTATAGAACTAATTTTCCGTTGCTCGATTCTTTTAATCGCCCAGCGAGATACGATGGCAATACCCATTCCAGATTCCACCATAGCCAGTACTGCTTCCGTGCTTCCCGCCTCCATATAAATATTCAATTCTTCTCTGCGAATCCCATGTGCAGTCAACAGGCTTTCAACTGCTTTTCTGGTCCCGGAACCTTTTTCGCGGGATATCCATCTTTCATTAAGCAAACTGTTCAACTTGACTTCATGGCTTTTAGCTAATTTATGACTTTCCGGTACAATGACCACCAATTCGTCTTCCAGCCATTGAAAACCATCCACTTTGCGGTTGTTAATCCAGGCCCCGACGATACCCAGGTCTAGTTCTCTTTCCGCAACTTTGTTAAATACCTTTTCGGTGTCGGCAATATCCATACTAATACTGGTACTAACATATTTATCTTTATATATTTTGATTAGATAGGGTAGTATGTATTGCCCCGGAATGGTACTGGCTCCGAGGAATAGACTGCCCTTACGACTCTCTGAAATTTCTTCCATCGCGCTTTGAGTCTTCTCAACTGCTTTTATAATCTCGCGGGCATTATTATAGAGTATAACACCTGCTTCAGTAGGTTTTAGCTTACGGCCTGACCTTTCCAAAAGCAGAACCCCAAAAATATCTTCCAGACTTTGGATCTGCTTGGTAACCGCCGGTTGGGATATCCCAAAATCATCAGCCGTCTTGGACAAATTTTGAGTTTCAACTACCCTGACATATGTCTTGAAAAAGCTCAGGTTCATCTTAAAAAACCCTCCAAAATAGTATCTATCGCTTCTTTCTCCGTCAATCCCAGTGACATCAATTTGATCAGCTGATCGCCGGCAATTTTGCCAATAGCTGCTTCGTGAGTAAGTACTGCATCAGCATTCTCAGCCTGTATTTCAGGTATGGACCTAATTCTGGCATTATCCATCAGGATTGCATCACATTCAACATGTCCTACACTGGCTGCCTGCCCGATTAAAGCCGCCCGGAATAGCTGATAGGATGTGCCCTGGGCAACGGCTCTGGATAGCACCTGGGCCGCCCCACCGTTCCCTTCCAAATATATTTTAATATCGGATTCAGCTTTTTGATCAGCCTGGGTTAACAACCGTTCTATGATTTTAAGATTTCCTTTTTCATGAACATGGGCCACAGTAGTTCGGATCGTATCGTCTACGCCCTTGATTTGGATCATCTCTAACTCCGCGCTGCCGCCTGCTTCGATGGTTATTACCGTAGTGGGGTTTAAGACCCTTTTCCCCGCCTCACTGCCCTCGCCGTAATGCTTTTCCAGATACTTTAATTTAGCCCCTGCTTTAACAATGATCTCATGTATGCCATCATGCTGCGAGACAGCATGACTTTCGTTATGTATCCCACACCCGGCAATAATTGTAGCATCTGCATTTTCCCCGACTATGAAGGTATTATAGACCTTGTCATGCAGACCAGACTCAGTAAGTACGACCGGAACATGTACTGTCTCATTGTGGGTACCCGGCTTTATTTCTACCAGTAATCCTGTACCATCGGCATTAGGTCCCACTGAAATGTTGGGAGAAGATTGTCTCATAACGGCTTTTCCATTTAGGCGTATATTAAGTGCACCCTTGGGTATTTCTTTTAAATCCGCAATTGTATCGAGCAGACCCAAATCCAGCTTACTTAATTTCATAGATCAAATCCCCCTGACACTGATTACGAACTTTACATTCTATATCATCCTTAATTAAATGCCAGATCTTTTTGGGAGGACCTTGCGCTGTAATAATACCGCCATCAACAACCAATATTTCATCACATACGGGGATAATTTTTTCATTATGGGTGATAACCACAGCCGTTTTGTCGGGATTTTTTTTGTATCTGGAGACTATTAAACCTAGTAACTTCTGTATAGTCCAAAGATCCACTCCGGCTTCCGGCTCATCAAAAATGCTGATTTTAGGATCTCGTAATAATAATTGAGCCATCTCTATTCTTTTTATTTCACCGCCGCTTAAACCAGTTCCAAAATCTCGATCCAGATAATCCTCGGGACACAGCCCCACATCCCGCAGATAGCTTCTGATACGCAGTTGATCAGCTCCCGGTGAAGATATAGAAAGTATATCGTGGATAGTTAGTCCTTTGAAGCGGGGAGGTTGTTGAAAAGCATATCCTATCCCCTTTTTCGCTCTTTCCGTTATCGACAGATCGCTGATGTCCTCCCCCTCCAAATAAATATGACCACTACTCTGCTTATAGATCCCCATTATTACCTTGGCAATCGATGTCTTGCCTCCGCCATTGGGTCCAGTCACAGCATAAACTTTTCCTTTTTCGAACTCAACATTCAGCCCTTTGAGTATTTCAATCTTTTCTCCATTGTCACTATCGACTTGCATGTGAATGTTATCTAGTTTTAGCACCAACAACACCTCCATTGAGCTTAACGATTTCATTCTATCATAACCAGGAATTATAAGTCTAATAATAACAAGAGGAAACAAGAGAGCCATCCCCCTGTTTCCCCCTGAGCCATCATATTGTTGTTTCATAGTTCCTTATTCGTTAAACTTACCTATCTTCCTTAAACGGGCGTAGCGCAGATCTATCAACTCTTGAATATTCTGTGAGCATACCTCGTCTAAATGTTTCTTAAGGCTCGATTCAAGTGATTTAATAAATGCGGGTGAATCAAGCAGATTCTCATTGCTCGGCTCCTCTATAACCTCATCCACAATATCCATTTCTAGAAGAGACTGAGCATTAAGCTTTAAAGCTCCCGCCATCTCATCCGCTCGTTTAATATCACGTAAAAGTATAGACGCACAGGTCTCAGGTGAAGCTACCGAAAAAACAGCATTAGAAAGCATTATGATACGGTCCGCAACCGTCAAGGCTAAAGCCCCTCCGCTGCCTCCTTCACCGGTAATGACTGAAACAACTGGCACGTTAATAGAGCTTAAACAGAGCAGTAGTTGGGATATAGCCCATGCCTGCCCGCGTTCTTCGGCTCCAAGCCCCGGATCAGCTCCAGGAGTATTAATAAAGGTTACCACCGGTCGGCCAAACTTCTCGGCTTCTCGCAGTAATCGATACGCCTTTCGGTACCCTTCCGGGCGGGGCATGCCAAAATTATGTTTAATGTTGTCAGGTGTGTCTTTCCCCTTTTGGTGTCCAATCACGGTCACCGCCTGGCTATTAAAGATCCCTACCCCACCAACGATGGCATAATCATCTCCAAATAAGCGATCGCCATGCAGTTCAATAAATTCTGTGCAGAGCAGCTCAATGTAGTCTCTGGTCATAGGTCTCTCCAGATCACGGGAAAGGAGTACCTGCTCCCAGGGAGTCAAATGCTTATAGCGCTCCGCTTTGAGCTCATTTATACGTCTCTCCACATTGGCAATCTCACTGCTGAAATCGCAATTTAAACTAACTGACAGTTCCTTTAATTCTTCTAACTTTGTTTCTAAGAGTCGGTACATCGATTCAAATTCAAATTTGCTTTTGGCCATGTTTTCCTCCTTGGTGAACGTTCAGCAAGCGTATTAGCAGAGAACGCATCTCCAACCGGGGCTGAATAATATCAATCATTCCATGTTTTAATAAAAATTCTGAGCGTTGAAATCCCGATGGAAGTTTTTGCCGAGTAGTCTGTTCGATGACTCGCGGTCCGGTAAAACCGATTAATGCCGCCGGTTCAGCAATAATAATATCCGCTAAGGATGCAAAGCTGGCCGTTACCCCTCCCGTAGTCGGGTGGGTCAAAATGGATATGTAGAGCAAGCTGTTATCGTTTAGACGCCCCACTGCTGCACTGGTTTTAGCCATCTGCATCAGAGAAAGCATTCCTTCCTGCATGCGAGCTCCACCTGAACAGCAAGAGATGATAAAGGGAAGCGAGTATTTTACAGCCCCTTCCATGGCCCGACAGATCTTTTCCCCCACCACTGAACCCATGCTGGCCATCATAAAACGTGAGTCCATGGACGCTAATACAGTATCGTATCCCCCAATCCTGGCTCGACCAGTAATTATGGCTTCCTGCAACAGCGTTTCCTCCCGAGCACTAATGAGCTTCTCAGTATAGTCAGGGAAATCCAAAGGATTTAGAGAGGATAGATTAGCATCCCACTCTTCAAAGGTATCTTCGTCACAGAGGGAATAGATCCGTTCCCAAGCAGTTACCGAGAAGTGATGGGAACAGCGCGGGCAAAAGTCATTGTTTTGTAATTTCTCCGCTTCGGATATCCATGCCGAACAGGCCGGACATGAAAAATTGCCCTCTCTGGCATCAAAGGGAATTGCGGTTTTTTTGACACCGGAAAGATCAATGTAGGCCTTTTTTTTATTAAATCCAGGTTTAAACATCTTTAATCATCCTTCCGAGGTGACTTAGCCAGTCCAAACATTAGCTCACCCCGGCACACCAGTTCGTTTTCGATATGTATATCGCTTTTGAACCATCCAAAACCACTCTTCAGTTTCAGGACTTCACTGGTAATCACTAATGTATCACCTGGGATTGCCTGGCGCTTAAAACGCATCTTATCGACACCGGCTAACATACCCAGTTGACCCTGGTATTTTTCCAGGCTGAACAGAGCGCAGGCTCCAACTTGAGCCATAGCTTCAATCATCAACACCCCGGGCATTATAGGCTGGCCAGGAAAATGTCCGGCGAAATGAGGCTCATTTATAGTTATGTTCTTAATCCCTACTGCTCGTTTCCCTGGTTCCAGTTCTATAATTCTGTCAACCAGAAGAAAAGGATAGCGATGGGGCAGAATCTGTAATATTTCGTTGATATCCATATTTACCTCTACTGTTCAAAATTCCTTATTATAAGAACGGCATTATGACCACCAAAACCCAGCGATTCAGAGGCAGCTATATCTATCTGCTTGGCTCGGGCCTCTCCCCTAACGTAGTCGAGATCACATTCCGGATCTGGATTGTCCAGATTTATATTCGGCGGAATCAGGTTGTTGTTGCAGATCAAGGTGGCGGCGATAAGTTCAACTGCACCGGCAGCCCCTAACATGTGACCTGTAGCTGATTTTGTAGAAGTAATGGCTAAGTTTCCACCATCTGCACCCATTACCTGTTTAAGGGCTTTCGTTTCCACCAGATCGTTAAAGTGAGTACCGGTTCCATGAGCATTCATGTAGTCCAATTGGCCAGCTTGAATCTCAGCCTCGCTCAAAGCAGCTCTTAAAGCTCTGGCCGCCCCGCCCCCCTCAGGATCGGGCTGTACAATGTGATAGGCATCAGAACTGCTGCCGTAACCAATTAGTTCCGCATAAATCCTGGCCCCACGCTTTAAAGCGTGGTCAAGCTCTTCCAAAATAACAATGCCTGAGCCCTCGCCCATAACAAAGCCATCCCTTTCAAGATCGAAGGGACGACAGGACTTTTGGGGTTCATCATTATGAGTCGACAAGGCCTTCATGGCACAAAAACCGGCAATACTCAATGGAGTTATAGGGGCCTCAGTCCCTCCACTAATCATGATATCAGCCGTTCCGTACTGAATCATGCGATAGGCATCACCAATTGAATTAGTAGCGGTAGCACAGGCCGTAACAGAACAGCTGCTTGGTCCTCGTGCTCCAAACATAATCGATACCTGCCCAGCTGCCATGTTGGGAATTAGCATGGGAATAAAAAACGGGCTTATTCCCCCTACCCCGCGTTTTTGCAAAACCAGGCATTGTTTTTCAAATATATCCAAACCACCTATCCCAGTCCCTATTAGAACTCCAGCTCGATCGGGATTGTGTTTGCTCAATTCCAGGCCAGCATCCTCTAATGCTAATCGGGAAGCGGCACAGGCATATTGGATGAAAGGATCCATACGCCGCGCTTCAGTTCGGGGCATATAATCCTGTGCGCTAAAGTCCTTTACCTGGGCAGCTATTTTAGTAGGATAGTCGGTGGGATCAAAGCGGTCTATTATACCTATCCCGCTTTGTCCCGCCATCAGGTTATCCCAGAAATCCTTAATATTGTGAGCTATGGGATTAATAGTTCCCATGCCGGTAATTACAACTCTGCGTGGCATCAAAATTTCACCTCATTTTTATGACTATTCTGCCAGGTGTTTTTCGATATAGTCAACTACGTCCTTGACTGTTTTAAGATTTTCAGCAATCTCTTCTGGTATTTCGAATTCATATTCCTCTTCGAGCAGCATGATCATCTCCACTACGTCCAGGGAATCTGCTTCCAAATCTTCTTCGAAGCGCGATTCCAGTTGAATATCATCACCTGAGATATCCTTTACTTCCACTATGACCTTTTTTACCGTTTCAAATACTGACATTATTAACCCTCCTAAATAAATTTAATTAAATACTAAATAGACATACCGCCATCAACCCGAATAACCTGCCCATTAATATAGGCAGCCGCCGGTGAAGCCAGAAAAGTTACCAAAGCGGCAACATCATCCGGCGTCCCCAATCTACCAACAGGGATTTGATCAACCATTTTAGCCCCGACCTCGGGGGGAAGATTTAAGGTCATATCACTTTCTATGTAACCGGGAGCCACCGCATTAGCGGTGATACCGCGGGGTCCATATTCTTTGGCAATGGAAAAGGTGAAACCCAATAGTCCAGCTTTAGACGCAGCATAATGAGCCTGCCCGGCATTGCCTGCCATTCCTACCACCGAAGAAATATTTATTATTCTTCCTTGTTTCTTTTTCATCATATACTTTAGAGCTGCTCGGGAACAATAGAAAGCTGACGACAAATTTGTGTTAATTACATCAAACCACTGCTCATCACTCATACGAATCAGCAATTGGTCTTTGTTAATCCCAGCATTGTTCACTAGCACATCAATACGGCCTAGACTTTCCAAGGTCTTAGCAATAAGGTCGGCTGCACCCTCCGGGGTCGATACATCAGCACCCAATATAGTGCCTGTTCCACCGTTAGTTTCGATTACCTTTAATACTTCCTCGGCCTGTTCTCTGTTTTTACCATCATCGCCTTGGTTATAATAGTTTATTGCTACCTGAAATCCATCTTGAGCCAGTTGTATGGCTATCGCTCTGCCGATACCACGTGAGCTGCCGGTAACCAGGGCTACTCGTTGGTTCATATTTCATTCACCCTCTCCAACAGTTTTTGCAGGGATTTGATATCCTCTATTTGTCCCAGAACCCGAGTGCGATCAATTTTCTTTATTAATCCTGACAGACTCGATCCCGGTCCTATCTCGACAAAATAATCCACCTGGTTCATCATATATCTTATGCTCTGTTCCCAGCGAACCGGAGAATACAACTGTTCTACCAATAATTTAGGGAAATCCTGCGCTGTATTTTCAATAGCATTAACATTGGAAACAACGTCTACAGCAGGTTCACTAAACTGTACCTTGGCAACCTCCACCGCAAACTTTCGGGCACTTTCTTCTAATAGCGGGCTGTGGCAGGGCACACTGATAGCGAGCACCCTCGTTCTGGCACCCTCGGTTTTAAGCAATCTGGCCGCTTCTTCCACTGAACCTTTTTCCCCCGATATTACCAGTTGACCTGGACAATTATAGTTGGCAACAATCACGATTCCTTCCACCTGTCTGCATATACGCTCCACCAGGTCAGTTTCTAAACCGATAACTGCCGCCATCGCTCCTTTGCCAATTGGTACCGCTTCCTGCATAAGTTTTGCTCTTGTCAGGACCAGCGGTAATGATTGTTCCAGGGTCATAGCACCGGCTGCGGTTAAAGCAGTGTACTCTCCCAAACTCAAACCGGCCATCAGTTGGGCTGATAAGCCATGTCTTTTCGCTACTGCCAAGCATGCCAGACTAGTAACCATGATAGCCGGTTGCGAATATATTGTCTGATCCAACAGGTCCTGCGGACCTTCAAAACAAATTGCACTCAATTTATATCCGCATATACTATCGGCCTTAGTAAAAACCTGAGCAGCTGACTCGGAAGATTCAAAGATTTCTTTACCCATGCCCACATATTGAGAACCCTGTCCAGGGAATACAAAGGCGAGCTTTAGCATGGTAGGCCTCCTAATTTCTTCAGGATTACAATGGCTTCAGCCATGATCTCGTTCACTATTTCTTCCGAACTTTGCACCCGCTTGACCAGTCCGACGATCTGTCCCGCTAAAACACTTCCATTTTCCATATCACCCTCTATAGCGGCCAGGGGAAAACGCCCTGCACCCAGTTTCATCAGGACTTCTTTGTCCACCCCATTTTTTTCTATTTTCAAATATTCGCGAGCAAAGCTATTTTGAATAGCCCTGACGGGATGACCGGTAGATATCCCACATACAACCGTCGCCCTATCCCGGGACCTTACTACCTTCTCCTGATATGCAGGGTGAACGTTGGCTTCCCGGGCACAGATGAAACGGGTTCCCAGTTGGGCTCCTTGAGCACCGAGCGCTAGAGCTGCTGCCAGACCGCGCCCATCTGCAATTCCCCCCGCTGCAATAATGGGGATCTTAACTTCATCGGCAACCATAGGAACGATTGCCATGGTCGTCATTTCCCCCACATGTCCGCCCGATTCTACGCCTTCAACTACTAAAGCGTCAGCTCCTAAGCGTTCCAGACGTTTGGCAAGAGCTACTGAAGCTACTACCGGCATAACTTTTATTCCAGCTTCTTTAAACTTTGCTATGAAGGGACCTGGATTCCCTCCCCCTGTAGCCACCACCGGTATCTTTTCTTGAATAATTAAATTAATATTTTCTTCCAGATAAGGCGAGGTCAACACCAAATTTACGGCAAAATTACGAGACGTTATTTCTCTCGCAATGCCAATCTGTTCGCGGAGCCAGGATGCAGGCGAATTGCCGCTGCCGATAGTTCCCATTGCACCTGCCTCTGATACTGCAGCCGCTAACTTTCCTCCAGCAATCCAAGCCATGCCCCCTTGAATAATCGGATATTGGATCCCTAATAAGTCACAAACACTTGTGTTTATAAGCATCTCAGCACTCCCCTCTAATCTCTCCCCCAGCGGAGTATTGCTCCTCCATAAGTAAGTCCGGTTCCAAAAGCTACCATAAGAATATTAGCTCCGTTTCTGAGCGGGTGTTTTTCATTATACTGGGCTAAAGCCACCGGGATGGAGCCGGCGGAAATATTACCACAAAGATCCAGATTGATAGCTACCTTTTCTGGGGGCAGCTTCATACGCCGCATCGCACTTTGAATTATACGCAAATTGGCCTGATGCGGCACAAAAAGATCTATATCGTCGTAGGTCAAACCTGCTTTACGCAGCAATTCCGCAGTGGTCTCGGCCACAATTTTGGTAGCGAATTTGAATATCTCATTACCGTTCATCCTCAAGAAATGCAAGCGCTTTTCCACGGTCTCATGGGTGGCCGGTAAGGCTGAACCCCCGGCGGGCATATAGAGGAGCCCTGCTCCGTTCCCGTCAGCACCAATACACGTGCTGAGAAGGCCTAATTCACCTTCCGATTTGCCCAGCACCATTGCGCCGGCACCATCACCAAAGAGGATGCAGGTATTCCGATCGGTATAGTCAATTACCGAGGATACAACGTCACAACCTATAATTAGGATATTATTAAATTCTGGAGATAGTAGGAACTTCTCCGCCACCGAAAGTGCATATACGAAACCTGTGCAACCGGCGGCCAAGTCAAAAGCTGCCGCATTTTGAGCTCCCAGCTGGGCTTGCACGAGACAAGCCGTAGAAGGGAATTGCATATCTGGCGAGGCGGTTGCCACAATGATAAGATCCAGTTGCAGCGGATCTATTTTGGCATCCTGCAGGGCCCGGCGGGCCGCTTTCACTGAGAGGTCAGAGTTTTTTTCCTCCGGCCCTACAATTCTCCGTTCCTTTATCCCAGTTCTTTCAACTATCCATGCGTCACTAGTGTCCACCATCTTTTCCATTTCCTGGTTGCTGAGTACTCTTTCCGGCAGGCAATAACCAATACCTAGAGCTTTAGCTTTCATCGGCAAAATTCCCTTTCTATGTATATTTGATTGTGTTAATAATTTAAAATAATAGTAGTTAACAATATCCTAAAAGTAAAATACTTGGGATAAGTTTAAACAGTGTAATGCTATCTTGTCAATAAAGTATCGAAATCTTTTAATGATTCTGATATATTTATGGTATAATGCATTCGTTAAAGTTGTGGTTTTTGTTATGAAACGGTGAATAATAACAATAGGATTGTTGCATTAACTGGCTTCCGGTCTATGATAGCATATACATTCATTTGTTTTATCATTCCTGTTTCGGTACAATTAGATTTATTTTTTAAGTAAATAAGGAGATGGGTATGAAAACTAAATATTTACAGGAACTGCATATAGGCGATTTAATTGCAAAAATTCCAATTATTCAAGGAGGAATGGGAGTAGGCGTATCGATGTCGGGATTGGCGTCAGCAGTAGCCAATGAAGGGGGCATCGGCGTAATTGCGGCTGCAGGTATTGGCTTGCTCGAACCGGATGGCTTCGCAAATTATCTTGAAGCCAGTAAACGCCGTTTGCGTATGGAAATACGCAAAGCCCGTGCAGCAACCAATGGAATTCTGGGTGTAAACATAATGGTTGCTCTATCCAATTTTGCTGATATGGTTACAACGTCGATTGAAGAGGGCATTGACATAATATTCTCAGGAGCAGGACTGCCTCTAAACCTTCCGCAATTCCTGCAAGGAAAAAGCCATACTAAATTGGTGCCCATCGTTTCTTCGGGAAGAGCGGCCGCTTTGATCGCCAAACGCTGGTTGGAACGATACAATTATCTGCCGGATGCTTTTGTGGTGGAGGGTCCCATGGCCGGTGGCCACCTCGGCTTTAAACCAAATCAGCTTAGTCAGCCTGAATTCGCCCTGGAAAAATTGATTCCGGAAGTAATACAAGCGATTAGGCCGGTTGCTGAAAATAATCACAAAGATATTCCCATTATCGCTGCCGGCGGTGTATTTACCGGTCAAGATATCTATAAATATATTAAGTTGGGTGCGGCCGCGGTACAGATGGCTACCCGCTTTGTAACAACGCATGAATGTGATGCATCGATTAAGTTTAAAGAGGCTTATATTGATTCCTCTAAGGAAGATACGGTAATTATCAAAAGTCCCGTAGGAATGCCAGGCAGAGCACTGCGCAACGAATTTATCAATGATGTGGATGCAGGCAAAAAGAAACCCTTTAAATGCCCTTATCATTGTATTACAACCTGTGATTATCAAAACAGTCCCTATTGTATTGCGGTGGCTTTAATGAACGCGCAGAAGGGAAATATGAAACATGGATTAGAGTTTGCAGGAGAAAATGTATATCGCTGCCAGGAGATAGTTTCGGTTAAAGAATTAATGAACACACTAGTTGAGGAATACGAGCAGGCCGCTCAAAACCAGTAGCGCAAATTAAGCAAAATAACAAAATTGGGGCGGTTCCGTTGTCACATTGTTTTCGGTCTAATCTGGATGAATGTAACAACGGAACCGTCCCCTTGCTTCGATGCCCCTTACCTGCCTAGGTTTAACACATAGTTAAATGATCAATTCCCTGTATATCTTGTAACTGTTTTCTTAAAAAGTCGATTTGCATATCTTCAGTACCGTTAATGACCAAAACATATTTACCCTCTTCCAGCCATTGTTCTATCAATCTTTTTCCCTCGTCATGGATGCCCATATCGTTACAAACCTCTTCAATACCTCCGCCCCGACTTTGCGCCGAATCAGCCAGATATCCATAAGCAGGCCCAATTGAAGCCACCAATCCCATGTCAGGTATTTCTACCACTCCGGCATCGAAAGGAGAGCTATCCACATTTTGGCCGTTTGTATCAGAGATAATGTTATCCAGCCAACTTACTTTCTCCTCATCACCAGCAAATATTAAGGAGGCATGCTCCTCATACCCGCGGTTTCTTAAATCAGTGAGCACCGATTTGGCCATTCTCAGATGATCAGTAGTGCCTATCATGTTTACTGCCAATTTTTTCACCCCTTAATTAAATCAAAAGACACATTGTGCCTATAGGTTTATAGTTGGCAATAATCCATATTCTATTCATACCGCTTCAACCTTGACTTTATTAGCAATCATTCTACCCAGAGCAACATCGGCATTCCCAACTTTAATTACCAACGGACCTTTAAAAGGATGTCGCGCAATGAGCTGCAACTCTGTACCTGGCATTATACCCATTTCAAACAATCTTCTTTCCGCCCCATCTATCTTCAAAACTTTCAGTTTTTGTCCTATTTCAAATTCAGCTATATTCATTTCGTCATCCTCCTATTTAGGTAATAAGATATTTAATATAATTCCTACTGAAAACGAAGTTAGTAATCCCATTACCAGTATTTTCAACAGACTTTTAAGGCCCATTTCACGTACAGTCATTACCATCATGGGCAGACAGGGTAAGGACAGGGCTATCATACTAATGGCAATAGTGGCTTCCCTAGGCGTTAATGTTAGGCTCATCAAGACCAGCGGGGCTAGGTAACGTTGAAATATGGTAATTAAGACCGCTACGAAAGCTTCGGCTGGTATACCAAACATCAACCGCGTAAATCCTTCCATACCTCTAAATATCTCTAGTGCACCTGATTCCATGAGGGCCCTTATACCGATACTCATAATCAATAATAACGGTAACACTTCCGTAAAAAAGCCTGAGAACCTGATCTTAATTTTACTCCATAGATTACTTGCCAAGGGAACCCTTAAAGGCGGCAGTTCATATATGAATTCATTTTCCACCGGCATTATCCGGCTAAGAACTGAAGCAAGCACTATTAGTGCAGTAAGCATGGTCAGAACTACCACCAGTAATGAGGCATGAAATGCTGATATAACCGAAGCTAAAATCCCCAGGGTGGCTGCACAAGGTATAACAATACTGAGGAGGGTAATGACGATAAAACGTTGGGCCTCAGTGGGCATAATCCTGGTAGCCACAATAGCCGGGGTTCTACATCCGAAGCCAAGGGACAGCGGAATTATGGCCTGACCAGAGACACCAAACATGCTTCCCAATCTCTCCAGGGCAACTGAATACCTCGGTAATAGACCCGTATCCTCCAGCATAGCCATTAGGAAGCTAACCATAAGCATTGCCGGCATGATAATCGTAAATGGTATTATTAGGCCCTCGGGAACTGCTTTGGCAAGTATGGTAGTAATCAGACTATTGGGCAAAGCCCCTGTAATAATATCTTCGATTAGCTTATTTAGGGGCGTCAATAAGATGTTTATAGGCCTTTCACTTATTTGGATAAATTGCAGCAAGGCATAGAATGCCATGTAAGCAAAAACGAGAAGCAATATAGTTCCCACAACTGGTCGGTCAATAAAGGTCTGAATTTTTTCCAAGCGTATTTTTTGGCGAGCATCCATTTTGTTGCTTACCAAACGCGCCAAATTCCGTGCTTTCTCCGCCCTCAGTAAATCTGCCGGACTCAGACAATCCTCGGCGGCAGTTAAACAGCTGCTGCAGTTCCCTGAGCAAGCGGCTTCCTGACCCAAAACCAAGACCTGCACTTTTTCCTTCTCGCTGCCATCAAACTTATACTGAAAATTAACATCTTCCAACTTGAACCGTTTGTGGTTCATCCCTTTCTCCAGCGCTTGCAGCAACTCGGCGAGTCCTTCTCCGGTAGTAGCAGAAAAAGGCAAAACCGGTGATTCCAGTTTCCTGGACATTTCTTTACAATCGATCTTAATGCCCATGGAACGAGCTCTGTCGATCTGATTCAGCAACACTAATATTGGTTTGCCCAATTCCAACAATTCATAAGTTAGGAGCAGATTTCTGTCAAGGTTAGTAGCGTCAACAATATTTATTATTAAGTCAATATCCTTTTCCGCCAATAAACTCCGGCTGACATTGGCTTCATCACCATACGAATTAAGTGAATAAATGCCAGGTGTGTCGTATATATCCAGCGTTTGTCCGCCTATTTTCATCGTAGATCTGTTTATTTCTACTGAAGTGCCTGGATAATTGGATACAAATAATTTACTGCCAGATATCCGGTTCAATACCGAACTCTTACCTACATTGGGATTACCAATGACTGCAATTTTCACAAGGCCCCCCCTTTACTAGAGATATTGATAATCATTATCATTGTTGCGATAAAAAAATTTATCTAGTGGGACCTGCAATCGGGACAATAGGCATATATCTTTAATTGATGATTCACAATTTCAAATCCTTCCTGTTCCAATTGTTTTTCCAGACTATCGAGCAGGCCTTCCTCGACCTCAAATATTCTGCCACAAGCGACACACAATATATGATGGTGCTGATGCTGATGCTCAGCTAAATCTGATAACTCATAGCGGTATTTACCTTCATCAAAAATGGTCTTATACAGGATTTTTATCACAGCTAAACGATCCAGGGTACGATAAACTGTGGCAATGCCGATATTAGGAACCTTCCGCCGGGCTTCATGCAAAACTTCTTCTGCCGAAAGATGCGCTCCCCTATTTTCGCGCATTACTTCCAGGACCGCCTTCCTTTGGCCTGTCAGTTTATAATCCGCTTGTTCCAATTTGTCCCTAATAATTTGCTCTAACATTACCAATCACCTCAATAATGATAATCATTATCACAAATACATTATATATCGATTCTTTCCTAAATACAATGGTTTTTAAATATAATGGCACCGAAAATAATTTATCGCTATTGAATTGATCCTTTGACTGTGGCAAGGAATTCATCAAACAGGTAAGCCGAATCCCTGGGGCCGGGAGTTGCTTCAGGATGGAACTGAACTGACATTAAAGGCAGTTTATTATGTGCCAGCCCTTCAACTGTATCATCTATTAGATTTGTAAAACTAATCCTAACATCATCAGGCAGGGAGTCTGCATTTACGGCATAGCCGTGGTTCTGTGAACTTATGAGGCATTTACCAGTGCGCATATCCTTGACTGTATGGTTACCACCACGATGCCCAAAGTCCAGCTTAAAAGTGGTCCCCCCCAGAGCCAAGGCCAGCAACTGGTGGCCCAAACATATTCCAAACATGGGCACCACTGTCAACAGTTTTTTTATTTCTCGAACCGCATAATCACAAGATTCTGGATTGCCGGGGCCATTGGACAGAACCAGTCCGTCTGGTTTCTGAGCCATTATCTCTTCGGCCGTGCTTTCTGCCGGCATAGTAACTACTCGACAATCTCTAGCCACCAACGATTTTATAATATGCCTTTTGGTCCCAAAGTCCATGAGTACAATATTCATAGTGCCTGAGCCATATACTTCATTCTTTCTGCAGCTTACCTGTTTCACCAGATCTGTGTCCAACAACTCCTTACCTTTGCGAGCTATCTCCACTAACTTCTCCTCCTGGTCCAGCTGCGAAGTAATAATGGCTCCCATGGTGCCATTCATACGTAAAATCCGAGTTATAGCTCGGGTATCAACGCCGGTCAGGCATGTTATCTCATATTTTTCCACAAATTCGTTGAAGTTACATTGACTTTCGTAGTGACCGGTAAGTTCGGCTATTTCTTTGACTACCAATCCTCTCAAAGCCGGTTTATCAGACTCAAATCCATAATCTCCGCAGCCATAGTTACCAATAGTTGGATAGGTAAGGGTAAGTATCTGCCCAGCATAGGAAGGATCGGTAATGATCTCCTGGTACCCATTCATACTGGTATTAAATACGGCTTCTCCAGCGATAGGCACGCTTTTGCCAAAGAGCTGACCTTCAAAAACAGCTCCATTTTCTAACACCAGATATCCTTTGTTCATTTATTAAACTCCTCCTCAAGCCATGCAGGTTAATTTCGATTTAATATGCTTCCCCCTGTTATCCATAGAACAGTATAACTGTTTTAAACTTATATACCAACATATAAATTTAAAATAGATGAAGAAATGAGGGGGCGGTTCTCTTGTTTCCTTGGGACAGGTCTCTTGTTCCGCTCCATGATCTTCAATCTGGGACAAGGGACCCGTCCCCTTGTCCCACCCTTGCCTTGTTTATTTAATCACGCTATCACCCATGAGGCTTTTATCGACTTCCCGAGCGGCCAGCTTTCCTTCCTGGATTGCCCAGACAATTAGACTCTGACCTCTTCTCATGTCGCCTGCGGTGAATACCTTCTCAACATTTGTCTCAAAAACCTCGTACTCCGCTTTTACATTGCTCATTGCATCCTTCTTAAGCTTAAGCTCATCTAAGATAGTGTTTTCCGGACCTAAAAACCCCATAGCTAGAAGCACCAGGTCGGCTTTCCATACTTTATCACTGCCCGGAACTTCCTGCGGCACTAATTTTCCTGAGGTATCCTGAACCCATATAATTTCAACGGTGTGAACCTCCTTGACCTCACCGTTCTCATCCCCCACAATTTCCTTAGTGGAAACTAGATATTTTCTGGGGTCCTGGCCATACAGGCTTATAGCCTCCTCCTGACCATAGTCCACTTTCAGCTTATTTGGCCATTCCGGCCACGGATTAGACGCATCTATTCGCTTAGCAGGCGGCTCAGGCAATATTTCAAACTGATTGACGCTTTCGCAGCCATGCCGAATAGATGTAGCTACACAGTCAGTACCAGTATCGCCTCCGCCGATAATAATCACATTCTTGCCTTGGGCACTTATATAGTTGCCGTCTTCAAGATTTGAATCCAGAAGACTCTTGGTATTAGCCTTAAGAAATTCTAGAGCATAGTGAACACCCTTAAGCTCTTTTCCAGCAACATCAAGTCCCCTCGCCTTGGTTGCCCCTGCACACAACACCACCGCATCATAATTGTGAACCAGCTCATGGGCTTTGATGTCTTTTCCCACCTCGGTATTGAATACGAATTTTATTCCGGAGGCCTTCATAACGTCAATACGCCGATCAATAAATCTTTTTTCGAGCTTCATATTGGGAATCCCGTACATCATCAGTCCACCGGCTCGATCATCTCTCTCAAACACAGTTACATCATGCCCGACTGCATTCAGATAGTACGCAGCTGACATCCCGGCCGGACCTGAACCTACGACTGCAACTTTCTTGCCGGTTGTTCGGGCCTTTTTGGTTGTTACCCAACCTTCGGTAAATGCTCTCTCAATTATCTCATATTCAAGACTGTTAATGGTAACCGACTCCATAATATAGCCTTCAGTGCAGGCACCTTCACATGGTGCTGGACATACTCTAGCTGTAAATTCCGGGAAAGGGTTGGTTCTTATCAGCCGCTTATAAGCTTCCTGCCATTGTCCCTGATAAACCAGCTCATTCCATTCGGGGATAAGATTGTGCAGCGGACACCCTGATGTAATGCCATTTAACAACACACCGCCATGACAAAAGGGAACTCCGCAATCCATGCATCGCGCACCTTGAGTTCTTACAACTTCAGGATCCTGCGGCAGCCTTATTTCATTCCAGTCTTTGATTCTCTCTTGAGGAGGTCTTTTCTTCGGATCAATTCGTTCATATTCTAAAAATCCAGTAGCGTTTCCCATTGTCAGTCCCACCTTAATTCATGAATTCAGTGAATCATTTTAATATTTCTCTTCAAATGCAGCCATTAAAGCTTCTTCACCACTAAAACCTGCGTTATAGGCCTTATCGATATTTTCAAGCATACGTTTGTAATCTTCAGGTATTATTTTAGTGAATCGCAAAGAGTAGTTTTCCCAATTATCGAGAACTCTTCTGCCCTTGGGGCTGCCAGTGTAATACACATGTTTTCTTATCATTTCCTTGACCTCGCCCATCTCCTCTTCGGAACTTATTTTTTCCAATGTGACCATTGATTTATTGCAGTATATTTCGTCAAAATTCAGAATATAGGCAATCCCGCCCGACATTCCAGCCGCAAAGTTTCTGCCTGTCTTACCGAGGATAACCACCTTGCCTCCGGTCATATATTCGCAGCCATGGTCACCCACACCTTCTACAACCGCATTTACGCCGCTATTCCTCACACAGAATCTCTCCCCAGCAATACCGTTGATATAAGCCTCACCGGAAGTTGCCCCGTAGAAAGCCACATTTCCGATAATAATATTTTTCTCAGGATCAAAATCCGAACTTTTAGAAGGGTAGACAATAATTTTGCCACCGGAAAGTCCTTTGCCTATATAGTCGTTGGAATCCCCTGACAGTTCAAGAGACATGCCCTTCGGAGTGAATGCGCCAAAACTCTGCCCGGCCGAACCTACAAAAGTAAGTTTTATAGTATCCTCAGGCAGTCCCGCTTCGCCGTATCGCTTGGTTATTTCGCTCCCGATTATGGTACCTACAACCCTATCGACATTATTTATTTTAAGTTTTGCCCTGATGCATTTCTTGTGCTCAAGGGCTGGTTTACACATTCTGAGCAGCTTTCTCATATCCAGTGTTTTTTCCAGCATATGATTCTGGGACTGCGTATTGAATCGACTGACATCCGCTCCCGCATAGGGCTGATAAAGGATTTTAGATAGATCCAGATGGGCAGCTTTCCAGTGCTTGACATTGTCTTTGGCCTTAAGTCGGTCGGTACGGCCAACCATTTCATTTATGGTTTTAAAACCCAATTTAGCCATTATCTCACGCATTTCCTGGGCTACAAATTTCATGAAGTTCTCAACATGTTCGGGCTTGCCAGTGAAATTTTTTCTTAAATTTTCATCCTGGGTGGCTATCCCTACCGGACATGTGTTGAGATTACAGACCCGCATCATTACACAACCCAGGGCAATAAGCGGTGTGGTAGCAAATCCAAATTCTTCTGCTCCCAACATAGCCGCGATCACCACATCTCTTCCCGATAACAGTTTACCATCTGTTTCCAAAACGACCCGGTCTCTTAACTTGTTTAAAACCAAGGTTTGATGTGTTTCAGCCAGACCCAGTTCCCATGGAAGTCCTGTATTTCTGATGCTGGTTCTAGGTGATGCCCCAGTTCCTCCATCGTAGCCACTTATAAGGATTACGTCAGCTTTGCCTTTAGCTACCCCGGCAGCGATTGTACCGACCCCTACTTCAGATACAAGCTTGACGTTTATCCTGGCGTCCCGGTTGGCATTTTTAAGATCGTGAATTAGTTCAGCCAGATCTTCGATTGAATAGATATCATGATGCGGCGGTGGCGAAATAAGATCCACACCTGGAGTCGAATGCCTTACCCGAGCAATCGGCGGGTAAACCTTACGTCCCGGAAGTTGGCCGCCTTCACCGGGTTTGGCCCCTTGGGCCATTTTGATCTGAATTTCCTGAGCATTCACCAGATAGTTGCTGGTTACGCCAAAACGTCCAGAGGCAACCTGCTTAATCGCGCTGTTTTTCGTGTCTCCGTCGGCTAATACGTTGAATCTTGCACTGTCCTCTCCACCCTCACCACAGTTGCTTTTTGCACCCAGTCTGTTCATAGCGATGGCCAGACATTCGTGAGCTTCCTTGCTGATGGAGCCATAGGACATTGCCCCGGTCTTAAACTTTCTAACAATGGAATCAACCGGTTCCACTTCTTCAATAGGAATGGTGTCGGCTACATTATAATTAAAATCAAGCAGATTTCTTAGTGTATATATCTTTTCATTGTTTATCTTCTTGGAGTAATCCTTGTAGAGACCGTAGTTTCCATCGCGGCAAGCTTTCTGCAGCAGGTAGATGGATTCGGGATTATAGAGATGGATCTCCCCGTCATCTTTGCATTGAAAATAACCGCCTATTTCCAGCGTGTCTGTATACGGTGAATTTTCATTATATGCGCTCTCATGCCGCATTTGATTTTCAGCAGCTATTTCTTCAAGTCCTATCCCTTCCACACGAGATGGTGTCATAGTAAAATATTTATCGATAAGGTCTTTTTTAAGGCCTACCGCCTCAAATATTTG
The DNA here is from genome assembly GCA_963665865.2 of Syntrophomonadaceae bacterium. GTDB lineage: Bacteria > Bacillota > Syntrophomonadia > Syntrophomonadales > Syntrophomonadaceae > PHAA01. The sequence continues at coordinate 2,444,611 of CAXXWF010000001.1, forward strand.
GGCTCCGTGGTAGCTGCGTATGGTTGAGATACCCATTTTGGCGATTACCTTAAGTACACCTTTTACAGACGCTTTAATGAAGTTCTTTTTACCTTCTTTGTATTCCAGTCCATTAAGCAAGCCTTTTTCCGCAAGGTCTTCAACCGTTTCGTAAGCTATATAAGGATTTATGGCATTTACCCCATACCCAATCAGAGTACAGAAATGATGCACCTCTCTGGGCTCCCCTGATTCCAGGACAATTCCCATACTGGTTCTAATCTCTTTTCTTATTAGGTGGTGGTGAAGTCCCGAGGATGCTAGAAGCGCTGGTATTGGCGCCGATTTCTCGTCTACACCTCGGTCGGAGAGAATAATTATATTAGCCCCTTCACTAATAGCTTGGTCAGCAAGTCTGAATATTTTGTCCAAAGCCTTTTCCAAGGCTTTGGCGCCTCCTGAAACTTTATATAGCGTGGAAATTGTGGTTGTCTTAAATTTGTCACTGTTTAGATGCTTAATGTTTTTAAGCTGTTCATCGGTTAGGATCGGATGCTCCAGGAATATGCTGGCTGAATTGCCCTTATCAGGCTTCAGCAAATTGCCGGTATCCCCCAGCAATATGCTGCTGGAAGTTATAAGCTCTTCCCTTATTCCGTCTATAGGCGGATTAGTGACCTGGGCGAAAAGCTGTTTGAAATATAGGTATAGCATCTGGGGCTTCTCGGATAATACTGCCAAGGGCGAATCCATTCCCATGGCTCCTATTGGATCTTCTCCGCCTATCGCCATAGGCAGAATGGTTTTAGTTATATCTTCAAAAGTATATCCAAAGGCCTTCTGCTGTTTAGTGAGGTCTGGTCTTATCTTCCCGTCATTATCTTCCTTAACCGGCATATCGCTGAAATCAACAATATGTCTGCTGTTCATTTCCTTATACGGATGCTGCAGCGCTACAATTTTCTTTATTTCTTCATCAGATATAATTCTCTTCGATTCAGTATTGATAAGCAACATCTTGCCAGGTTCCAGTCTGCCTTTATATTTTACATTTTCAGGTTTCAGATCAATTACTCCAACCTCTGAAGCCAGGATAACCTTATCATCTTTGGTTACATAGTACCGGGAAGGTCGAAGGCCGTTTCTGTCCAGTACTCCGCCAATGACTACCCCATCGGTAAAAGCCATGGCAGCGGGGCCGTCCCATGGCTCCATAATAAAGTTGTTAAATTTGTAGAATTCCTTCTTTTCCCGGGACATAAGCATATTCTTCTCCCATGGTTCAGGAATCATCATCATCATTGCGTGAGGAAGTGATCTTCCCGTCAGGTGAAGGAACTCCAAACTGTTGTCAAACATTGCGGAGTCACTGCCTGACTCATCGACTATAGGATAGACTTTGGAAATATCGTCAAAAAGGGAAGAATCAATACGTTTCTGTCTCGCCTTCATCCAGTTTACGTTACCTCTTATGGTATTTATTTCGCCGTTGTGAACAATATATCGATTCGGATGTGCTCTCTCCCAGCTTGGGAATGTGTTGGTGGAAAACCTTGAATGGACCATTGCCAAAGCCGACACGCAATCAAGGTCAGCAAGGTCAAGATAGAAACTCCTAAGCTGCTCTGCTGTGAGCATACCTTTATAAACGATAGTTTTGGAGGAGAGACTGCTAACATAGAATGTGCCCCCCTCATCTTTTGACATCGGAACAATGACTTTTTCCGCTCTTTTTCTTATAACATAAAGCTTTCTTTCAAAATCCATGTTATCCGATATTCCGGTATCCTTTTCAATAAAAACCTGAATAAATCTGGGCATTACTGCTTTAGCGCTTTGACCAATGGTCGTCTTATCGATAGGCACATCTCTCCAACCCAGGATCTTCTGACCTTCCTCCTGAACTATTTTCTCGAAAGTTGCCATCTGCTTATTTCTGAAATCAATATATCTATGCGCGAAAATCATACCTACGCCGTAGTTTCCCTTGTCAGGCAACTCAAAACCCAGAACCTCACATTCCTTTCTGAAGAAATCATGAGGTATCTGGATCAGTATTCCGGCACCGTCGCCGGTATTTTCATCTGCTCCGCTGGCTCCTCTGTGACTTAAGTTTTCAAGTACAGTTAAAGCTTCATCTATAATGTCATGAGACCTTTCACCTTTGATATTAACGACAAAACCCATGCCGCATGCGTCATGTTCTAAGGCCGGATCGTAAAGACCCTGTTTCTTTGGTAAGCCATAATTTTGCATATTACCCACCCTCTATCGGAATTTAATATTACGTTTCATATTAATTAATAAAATCATCTATGGTAAATACAGTTTACAATACCTAGAGACAATACGCGGAGATAATAAAGTCCTCAATACCAATCCGGTATTGAGGGCTCCTTTGCCCTAAATGCTATATAATACCATTTTGTTCATTAAAACCAGTCTGGCCATTGTGCCACACTATGGTTAGTGTAAGGGCAGGTGCCAATAAATACAAGGGATAAAGACAAATATTATGTATACAGAAGGCCAGGGAACGAATTCCCTGGCCTCCGACCTATGACAAATATCTAATTATCTCTATTGCTAGAATTTGGTTAGGTATTGAGTAACTTCCCAGGGTGATACCTGGATATTATAATCATGCCATTCAGCCATTTTGCCTTCAACAAACTTATCATAAATGTGTTTTCCTAATGCGCTCTTAATTAATTCACTCTTCTGTAATTCCTGCACGGCTTCCAGCAGGCTGCCGGGCATACTTTCGATTCCCAGTGCTTTTCTTTCCTCATCTTCCATTTTATAAATATTGCGGTCTACAGCGGGAGGACAAACCAAATTGTTCTTAATTCCATCCAAACCGGCAGTTAACATTACGGCCATTGCCAAGTAGGGGTTGCAGGAGGGATCAGGATTTCTAACTTCAATACGGGTACTGACGCCTCTCTTGGCAGGAACTCTGACCAAACAACTTCTATTTGCTCCTGACCAGGCAATATTTACTGGAGCTTCGTAGCCCGGTACCAATCTCTTATAGGAATTCACAATAGGATTAGTTATCGCCGCAAATGACCTGGCATTCTTAATAATACCGGCCATATAGCTTCTGGCCGTATCACTCAGCTGATCTGCACCATTAGGATCATAAAAACAGTTTTCGCCATCTTTGAACAGTGATTGGTGGGTATGCATTCCGGAACCGTTGATTCCAAATATTGGTTTGGGCATAAAGGAAGCATGGAGTCCATGTCTTTGCGCAATAGATCTGACCACCAGCTTGAAGGTCATGATAGCATCAGCAACATGCAGGGCATCTCCGTACTTAAAATCTATTTCATGTTGTCCAGGAGCTACTTCATGATGAGAAGCCTCAATTTCGAAGCCCATTTCTTCCAGAGTGGTATCCATGTCCCGGCGGGCATTTTCTCCTAGATCCAGCGGTGCCAGGTCAAAATAGCCTGCTTCATCCTGGGTTTGGGTGGTAGCGTGACCTTTTTCATCAGATAAGAACATGAAAAATTCAGCTTCCGGTCCGACATTCATGGTATAACCCAATTCCTGAGCTTCCTTTAGAACCCGTTTCAGGTTATTGCGGGGACAGCCGGCAAACGGTGTGCCATCGGGATTGTAATTGTCGCAAATAAACCGGGCAACTTTGCCGTTGGAGGATCTCCAAGGGAAGATAACGAAGGTGTCCAGATCTGGTACCAGGTACATATCCGACTCAGATATGTCAAGGAAGCCATCAATTGAGGAACCATCAAACATAATTTCCCCATCCAAAACCTTATCTAGTTGGCTGATCGGTACGGCGATGTTTTTCATTACACCCATAACGTCGGTAAACTGCAGTCTGATAAACCTTACATCGTTGGCTTTAATCTTCTCAATGATATCCAGTCTCTTTTGTTCACTCATGCTTATCTCTCCTTATCAATAATTTCATTTTCGGCAGTGGCTATTATGGCCCTGGCCAGATCTTTCATGGAAACGCCTCGGTTCATGCTTTCTTTCTGCATCGAACGATAGGCTTCTGCCTCTTCAATTCCAAGTTTCTTCATCAAAATTCCTTTAGCCTTCTCAATACCTTTGCGAGTACTGAGACTCTCCCTCAACTTATCTACCTCTTGTTTCATCGAATTGAATCGGTTTTGATAGAGCAGACACACGTTGATGACCGAAAGCAGGGTCTCTTCAGAATAAGGTTTTGTTATGTGAGGAATATCATCCAACTGTCGCCACTGCGAGCCTTCCATTAAAACCAGAACATTGCTTAGTTCGTCACCTGTAATTATGTCAGCTATCTCCTGAATACCCCCGCCTTCCAGGCCCGAATCCATAATGACCATATCAGGGAACATGGTTCGGGCTTTTCTCAATAAATCAGGTGCATTGTGTGCCTCAGCCAGGATCAGGTAACCAGAACGGGTTAATAGCTCCTTTAAGGCTCGCCTGCTGTTGGCTTTGCCATCAGCAATTATAATGGTTGCTTTCGGCACAATTCATCATCACCTGCCTCAAATAAAATAGGTGTCCATGGCATGATCAATTTTAAACTGACCATAACACGGACACCCTCGCCCACCTAAGATATTATTTTTTACAATGTAATTATATAATATACAATTGATTTGGCAAGGGGTTAGTGAGGGAAATACTGTATACCTACCCCGGGCTGACAGGCTCTATTTGGTTCGCAAGTCTTTAATGTCGGCATTATTCTTTAGTTGTTCCAGGTAAGTTTGAAATATTTGGTCTTTCTGATCATTAGCTAATTTCAGCTTGAGTTGCTCCTTCACTTGTTCAAAGGACAGCTGTGTGGCAGCTTTTTTATCTCCAGCTTTAATTATATGATAACCATAATCAGTTTTAACCGGCTCTGGACTTAACTGCTCAGGCTGCAAAGCCAAAGCTGCCTTTTTGAACTCCGGCACCAAGTTTGTGCTTTCATTAACCAGGCCTACATCTCCGCCCTTATCTTTACTGCCCGGATCAATCGAATATTCTTTAGCTAGAGTGGCAAAATCATTGCCTTGTTTTATTTTTACCATCACTTCAGCAGCCTTCTGCTGGGTATCAACTAAAATATGATATATCTGAATTCCACCAGGATCTTGAAACATGATAGGGTTATCGCTGTAATATTTTTGAGCATCGGCATCACTTATGGTTATATTCCCCGCTACTTTGTCCTGTAACTTGTCATATAATTGACTAATTTCTATTTGAGCACGCAAATCCTTTTCAGTGAGTTTAACCTGATCCAGGAATTTCTGATAACCATCAGCCTGGGCACTATTCTTAGATTGTTTGAAATTATTAAGCACACTATCTATATCCTCAGTATTAACTGCAATACCCTGTTTTTGCGCATCCTGTCTTACTAGCTTCTGCATCACCAAATCATCAAAGGTGGCGCTGCTTATCTTATCAATAATATCTTTATCCTGGGTCTCATCCAATACAGCTCCCTGTTTGCTTTCAAAGTCATTTCTGATCAAGTTATTGTACTGATCAAATTCACTCCGGGTTATTTTTTCCCCATTCACTGTGGCGATAGCGGGGTCAGCCTTCTGTTGTGAATTGCACCCGGCGATGAACAATAGCAAAATAAACGCCAGGGCTAAAATTAGTTTTTTATTCAATTTTGGCCTCCTTATTTTATACAGAGTTACATAACATTTTCATTATATACCAACAGCTAGCCAAGTTAGTATGAGTAATATTTATCAATCTGTCCTAGGCCCATAATTCTGTTTCCCAACTATGCGTTGTATTATTAAATGGCATCAAAATTTAGTTCAATATTTATAGCTTCATTATTAATAATTTGTATATCTATCTGACTGTTATCAATTTTATAACGATTAATAGATTTAATCAGATTACTAGCACCATAAATATCCCCGTGGGTTCCGCCTATTGAGGCAAAATTGAATTTTAAGAAACTAGATTCCTTTTTAATTTCTATATTTATAATGTAGATGCTTTCTTCCACCCAGATATTTAAAGGCTTGATCAATTTGAGCACAGCATTTATCTGTTCTTCGGAAATATGACCTATCAGTGAATCGTCATTGGAGTTTGTTACCATAATCAGTTTATAATCAAGAACTTGGCTATTAATACATGTCCAAAATTTATGGTAAATACTTTCGATGCAATTGGATGCTGAAGGTTCGCTTATGGCTGCATAACTTTCAATAATGTCTTGAATCTGGCCTAACTCTTTGGAGATAATTTCTACATAATCTTTTTTGACTTTATCACCGTCTTCAATGAGTCGGCAAAATCCCCGGGCACTGGTCAAAGGATTACGAATCTCCATAAGAGAGCCCATGGCTACATATCCTATCACAGCCAATTTCTCAGCCTTTAAAATACTCTGTTCCAGTTTAGTATTAATTGTTCTATCTTCAATAATAATGGCTATTTCAGCTGGCTGCATCTGAATAAATTCGGTTTTAATATGCCAGACAAAGAACTCATTGTGAGCGCTGCATCGAATAATTTTTTGAATAGATTTATTATTAGCTAATGAAATTTTAACCATATCCCGAATAATCTCTAGCAAATAATTGCTAGTCTTTTTAATAAACTCTTCACCCCAACCATTAATCGAAATAATCTCATTGGCTTCATTAAACACGATCAATCCTAATGGAATCTTGTCCAAAATCACATTCGTTTGCAACATTGAATCTCCCTTCAAGATTGTAAACAATCTACTCTAATTATCCATTGCGGCAGATTTCACAATATTTTTACGATACTATGATATAGTTTATATGGATTTTAGTCACATTAATACATGTAAGTAAGATTATGCCAAATGTTCTTCCAGGGTAGCATAAGAAATTTTCAATCGATAGATAGATTTGTCATTATTTCCGCTTTTTTCAATAATTCCAATTGTAATCAACTCTTCCATGGCTTCGGCTATTAACTGATGATTAATAAACAATCGCTTCGAAAATCCTTTAAGAGTATCCCGCGTATGTGGATTTGCTAAAAAAAAAGATAAGACTTCTATTTTTATCATCGCATTATCGATGTTTTGATTATCAAAACTTCCTATGAGCATTAAATATAACTCCTTTATACAGCAGTGTTTTAGAGACGTTTAGGCAAAAGCACAAATTCGCAGCAATCATCTCCAAAGGCTTCACATTTCATTTCTTCGCACACTATATCTTCGTCCCAGGCTCTGGTAAAATAAGCAGCTAATCTTCCTCTACCCGAAGCACATGATGTCTTAGGCGTTGTGGAGAGCTTATTATTCATAAAAATCTCGGCCATATATGAGCCATAGGCTTTAATAACGGCACGCTTATTTACCTCGTCATACTCAATTATTTCGTAACGGATATTGCCAAGCCGCAGGATTGTATCTAATAAATGCTCGATAATTTCACGCTTACTATTATAATGAGACTTGATCTTGTCATACTCTAACAGGCTGGAGTAGTAGGTAGACTCATATAACACCCGCTCCAAAAGGTGTGGGGCATAATCATAGATCGTTTTTACCAATATTCCATAGGCATTGGTTGATAAAACAATGGCTCTTTCTCCAGCGATAGAAATATTATCTCCATCCCTGGTCAAAATTTCACTAATCTTCTCTCCAGGGTAGATTGTACCTCTGCATAATTCATTTTCTGCAAATGTCTCAGTTTTCAGTTGGTACTGGCGACCGGCATAGTTAGTGGCAACCCATTTACAGCTAAGCATGCGGGGACATACCACCGGAAGGTCCTCCTTGTTAACAGCAGCGCAATATTCATAATATGTGCATTTATGTGGATCAACTTGAATGTGCAGGCAATCTCCCCCGTTATTTAATTGGTAGTCATTTTTGGCTAAGAATCCTTCATTATCCATAATTTCAAGCCAAGCCTGGCACAAATCAATAACCTTATTGGAGACAGGATTAAATTGATGTTTAATATACTCATTAAACATTCTTTCCGTATAGTAATCGCAGGCTATCTCCACGTAGTTCTTACCTCCCATAGGTACCTTGTCAGCCAAATGGCTGATCCCCCAAAAGAGATTATTTAATGACTTAAAAGAAAAGTTTTCTTTATCTAGTTTGTTCTTATCCATTTCATACCCTCCTAGCCTACCAAATTCTGCATTATAATCAATCCAATATTAGAATCAATAGTGAAAAAAAGTTGGGAAGAATCGAATTTACCGCTCTTCATTTTTCCCATATGCAGAGCTCGGATCGGCCTTTCCATGGAACCTGCATAATACATATTTATAATAACGTCATATAAATGAGCGGATAATTTAAACATGGACTCTTCTAATACTTCATCAACCATTAAATCCATGGCGATAATACCAGACTTCTTGAGAAGTTTAAGGCGATAACGGTGGAATTCCATTATTTCCTGGTCGTCGCGGCCTAAAAATAATGTGGATAGACTATCGATAATGATCCGGGTTGGATTGTTTGTGTTCATTCCGCTAATGACTTCTTTTTCTAAAGAGAGATATTTTTCCAGTCCATCCTCACTGGGAAAATAGTTTTTCCCAGTTGGCTCCAGACTGTAAGCATCCACAAAAACCAGACGTCCGGCTTGTTCATACGGCCAAGGATGTATACCGTATTGTTTTAAATATTCTCGCATATCCTGAGGAGACTCGTCACAACAAACATAAATGCAATTATCTCTGCAAGCCAGCGTCTCTTTTACGAACTGAGCCGCCAATACAGATTTACCCAGACCACTTTTTCCTTTAATCATTATCTGCGATCCATAACTCAGTCCATCACCGATGAGGTTGTCTATCCCGTTTATGCCAAAAAAGGCCATCTTTTCACTCCGCATTGCTATATACCTCCTAATCTTCTAAAAACAGCCATCCCTGTACTAGTTATTTCAGCCAGATGTACACCCGAGATATATCTCTGCCCTTTCATCTTCTTTATCTCAAGTGACCTGAATCGCTTCCCTTTGCGAATAGTTGAGGATAGATAGATTTCCCCCTGAACTAAAGACGAAACAATAGTTTTGAGCGGTGATATTGCCCCAACCTGATCTTCATTCAGTATTAGAATGGTGGTACACCCCATCATATTTAAACTATTTTGCAAACTCCTGAGCTGACTTTTAAGAACTAATAGATTATCACTAAATTCAATGAAAGTATTTACAAAGTCGATAACCACTCTTTGAATAGAATTTACTTCCACCTTTTTTATCACATCGCTAATGACCTCTTCGATACTGGTGCTGGAGAACACGCGATCTAATAAGAAAATGTCCTGTTCATAATTTATTTTCTCAACATTAATATTGAATGAGTTAATATATTGACTGATAAAATGAGAGCTCTCCTCGGTTATTACCAATAATCCTTTTTCATCATGTTTTAAACCTTCCAATAAATAATGCAATCCCATTACCGACTTGCCTGTACCCGAAGCTCCTTCAACCATAATTGTAGTGCCTTTCAAAAACCCTCCCCCCAAAATAGTGTCCAATCCGTCAACACCACTGGGAAGTCTTTCTGCTACAGCACTGGTTTGGGGATCTAGCAATTTATTTGTTTTGGGAACACCAACTATTTCTAAACCAGTATTGGCAAATTTAAAAGGATATTTGCCGGATACAAAATCTTGACCTCGGGATTTAAGTATTTCTATATACCGTCTTCTAGAACGGAAAGATTCTTCAAAATAAAGTCGTATTACGGTATCCACCAGATACTCTTCAAAAGCCGTTTGCTGCGAACTATAATCGTCAACTTCTTTGGTCAATATAGAGGTCAAGCCCATTCTCTTGAAACCACTGCATAAACTATATACTGACTTACGCAGCTCACTGGGGTTGCTTAATTCCATGTTAAATTGGGTAACACTATCCAATAATAATCTTTTCGCCGATATTTCTTTTACAACACTATCCAGGAAACCGATGGTGTCATCCAAAATAATCTCTGGAGAAGTACATATAACCCTGAGCAGATTTTCTTCCTCGAGTTGGCGTAAATTCCAGCCATAATTAGCAGCATCTCTATATAATTGCTCCGGGAACTCTTCAAAGGTAATCACAATCCCCGGCTCATTCATTTCAATAATACCTTTATATACAAATTCAAGCCCAAATGTGGTCTTACCAGCCCCCGGAACTCCTTCGACCAAAATAGCGCTCTTTTTTATAAAACCACCCAATAACAAGTCATTAAAGCCATCAATGCCGGATTTTATCAACATCCCTTACGCTCCTTCGATCGGTAATATTTGTAGTATATAATAATCCATCAAAAAAGGGGTTTCGCCATGTTTCAACCCTACTTAATGTCGCATAAAAAAAGCATTCAGATTATAAAAATAACGATTAAAAATATTTTGTTAGCCAAGTAATGACAATTCAACGCTAAACACTCCCATTCCTCTATAAATCGCCAAGTTAATTAATACAAATTCTCATCATGTTCTACATTTACTTGGTTTTCTCGACATGTTTACCATAAATATCTTCTAATTAAGATATTATCATATCGCAACTTGGACTTTAATAGCAAATTAACTAAATCCTGGGCGCAATTAATTAACCAATATTCTGGTGATTCAGACATAGCAGGGGAGCTTCCCTTTCGAGAAGCTCCCAGACCGTCAAAAAAGCCCAATAGCTGCGTTATTAAAGAAAGCCCATTCAATCGACGTACTTGTTAAGGGGACATTCCCTGTTAGGGGTGTGTCCCCACACCTTAAGCCGCCTCAATCACTGGCTTTCATTAATGTCTTGCTCTTGAACTTTTTTGCTCGGTCTGACTTTATCGACACTATAGGAGCTTCCCTTTCGAGAAGCTCCTATAATATCTGTTTTTTACTCAAAATATCGTGCTATTTATACGTTTCCTTGAGCTGCCATGGCATCCGCAACCTTTAAGAAGCCAGCAATATTTGCGCCGGCTACCAGGTTGCCACCAAAACCATATTCCTTAGCAGCTTCGCTGGATTTTTTGTAAATGTCAATCATAATGTTTTTCAGTTTGGCATCAACTTCTTCGAAGGTCCAGGAGTATCTCATGCTGTTCTGAGACATCTCCAGGGCGGATACAGCAACGCCACCGGCATTGGCTGCTTTGGCCGGACCAAACAGAACGCCATTGGCATGAAATACTGCAACTGCTTCCGGAGTTGAGGGCATATTGGCACCTTCGCCCACCGCAATACATCCGTTGGCAACCAGAGTCTTAGCCGCCTTTTCATCCAGTTCGTTCTGGGTAGCACTCGGTAATGCAATATCACAGGGAACCGACCATATGCCGTCACCTTCGAAATATTTCGCACCGCTGCACTCGGCTGGATAATCACTGCATCTTTTACGGTCAACTTCTTTAATACGTTTGATGACATCCAGGTTGATACCGGCTTCATCTACAAAATATCCGTTAGAATCGCTCATAGCGATTACGGTAGCACCCAGTTCCATAGCCTTCTGGGCGGCATAGATAGCAACGTTGCCAGATCCAGAAATAACGACTTTCTTGCCCGCAAAGGATTGGCCTTTGGATTTCAACATTTCATCTACAAAGTAAACCAACCCATATCCGGTTGCTTCAGTTCTAGCCAAACTTCCGCCCCAATTGAGGCCTTTGCCGGTTAAAACTCCTTCGTTAAGATTTCTAATGCGTTTGTATTGACCAAACATAAAACCAATTTCGCGGCCGCCCACACCAATATCTCCTGCTGGTACATCGGTATCTGCTCCTATGTGTCTGCATAATTCCGTCATAAAACTCTGACAGAACTTCATTATCTCATTATCTGATTTTCCCTTGGGATCAAAATCACTGCCGCCTTTACCGCCGCCGATTGGTAGACCGGTAAGGGAGTTCTTGAAGATCTGCTCAAAGCCGAGGAATTTAATTATCGATATGTTAACTGAAGGATGAAGCCTTAGTCCGCCCTTATATGGTCCAATGGCGCTGTTGAATTGAATTCTAAAGCCTCTGTTTACCTGTACTTTGCCATTATCGTCTAACCAGGGTACTCTGAATATTATTTGCCGTTCGGGTTCCACGATTCTTTCCAGAACTCCTGCCTTTGCAAACTCGGGATGTCTATCCATCACCGGTTCCAGTGACTCCAGGACTTCTTTTACTGCCTGTAAAAATTCGGGTTCATGGGCATTCCTCTGCATTACCTTTTCCAATACATTACTGGCATAAGACATCTTCTGCATTCCTCCTTCGGAATATTTTTTATTTATTTGTACGCATTTAACGAACTATGAAAAATTATAAGTTTTATCTTAATAAAGTAAATAGGTTTTCGTCCGATATAATGTATACATTTTTGCCTGCAAGATTGTATACATTATTATCATGAAAGCAGTCGGGATCAGGCCCGGCCCCATTTATATTTTAGACAAATACTCATGAATCGCCCGGGCAGCTTTTTTGCCGGCTCCCATGGCTAGTATAACCGTAGCAGCTCCAGTCACAATATCACCTCCGGCAAACAAGCCTGGCTTGCTAGTTTGTCCAGTGGCTTCATCCGCAATGATGTTGCCATTTCTATTGATCTCTAAATCCGGGGTGGTTTGTGCAATCAGAGGATTAGGTCCCTGACCAATAGCCATAATTACCGTATCTATTTCCATTATATATTCTGAGTTGGGGATGGGGACTGGCCTTCTTCTGCCCGAGGAATCCGGCTCACCCAGTTCATACTTCTGACACACCATAGCTTTAACCCGTCCGCTGTCATCACCTAGAATTTCGACTGGACTGGTCAATAAACAGAACTGCACACCCTCTTCGGCCGCATGTTCAATTTCTTCATTCCGGGCAGGCATTTCCTTTTCCGAACGACGGTAAACTATGGTTGATTCAGAAGCTCCCAGCCGCAAGGCGGTGCGCGCGCTATCCATCGCTACATTACCAGCACCAATAACTGCTACCTTCTGCCCAGTACGTATTGGGGTCAGGTATTCCGGGAATAGGTAACCTTTCATTAAGTTGGTTCGGGTTAAAAACTCATTGGCAGAGTAAACTCCATTATAGTTTTCGCCTGGTATATCCATAAAGTACGGCAGTCCAGCGCCAGTTCCGACGAACACCGCATCATAACCGTTCCCGAGCAGTTCATCTATGGTATTAATTTTGCCGACTACCATGTTAGTCTGAATCTCCACGCCCAGTTTTTTAATATTATCAATCTCTTGCTGAACAATGGCCTTGGGCAAACGGAACTCAGGAATACCATAGACCAAAACTCCACCCGGGATATGTAAAGCCTCCATGACAACCACTTCATGACCAAGCATAGCCAAATCGGCAGCGGCAGTTAGCCCCGATGGTCCCGAACCTACGACGGCTACTTTTTTCCCGGTGGGTATTACCGCCTCAAACGGTAGACTATTATCAGCGGTTCGATCTGCGGCGAATCTTTCCATGCGCCCAATGGCTACCGGTTGTCCCTTTTTACCCACAATACAATGTTTTTCACATTGGCTTTCCTGAGGACAAACTCTTCCGCAGATACCCGGCAGATTATTCTTTTCTTTAATCTTGGCAATAGCCTGAGCAAAATCTTTTTCCTCAATAAGTTTAATAAAAGCTGGTATATCAACTTCTACCGGACATCCATCGATACAGAGCGGCTTTTTACACTGCAAACACCGAGAGGCTTCCAAAAGAGCCTGTTCCTCACTGTATCCCAATGCTACTTCGGTAAAATGTTTTATCCTTTCCAGCGCATCTTGCAGTGGCATACTCTGACGCGGAGGCCTTACCTTTTTTTCTGACATTGTCCATCACCTCCACAACTACAAGCTTCGATGGCAGCTTTTTCTTCTCTTTCAAACATTCGGGCTCGCATCTGAGCAATATTCCAGTCTACCAGGTGCCCGTCAAATTCTGGACCATCTACGCAGGCAAACATTGTTTTCTCTCCTACTGCTACCCGGCAAGCGCCACACATTCCGGTACCATCTACCATTATGGTATTCATACTCACCATGGTTTTTATCCCCCAAGGCCGGGTAAGCTCAGCAACTGCCTTCATCATATTCAGAGGTCCGATCGCCACTACTAAATCAACCGGGCCATTATTCTCAATGACCTTCCTCAATATATCAGTAACAAAGCCTCTTTCACCCGCCGAACCGTCGTCAGTAGCTATCCTTAGGCTATCGCTGACCGCCTGCATTTCGTCCGTTAAGATGAGGTAGTCCTGACTACGGGCCCCGATTATAGAGATAACCTCGTTACCCGCTAGTTTAAGAGCCCGAGTAATAGGATAAACGGGGGCTACCCCAACCCCTCCCCCTATACACACTACTCGTCCTAGTTTCTCGATGGCGGAAGGCATGCCCAGAGGTCCTACTACATCCAGGATGTAATCCCCAACTTCCATTTGGCCTAGATCACTGGTACTTCTTCCCACCTCCTGGAAGATGAGCGTGATTAGGCCCTGGGACCGATCAAAATCAGCAACGGTTAGGGGAATTCTTTCCCCTCGTTCATTCATACGCAGAATAATAAACTGTCCAGGTTGAACCCGGGCAGCTATATCTGGCGCCAAAACCTCAAATAATTTGAGAGAAGGCGCTAATACCACTTTTTGCACAATTTTGAACAAATTATCATCTCCCACTCTATAATGCATTAAACTAATCCTGATGGATACTCGCTTAAATATTATAATTTTAGACTTTATAAAAAGAATGTAAAGACTGTTATGAAAAATATATTGTATACCTTATTTATATATAAAAAAAAGCACTACGAATGACTGTTGGTCAGGAATCTTTTCCGCCGGTTTGGGCATGGTCTGATAGATCACCCCGTCCATCAGTTCACGGGTAAACACATGATCATGGCCCTGGAAAAACACCGTTACTCCGGTATCTTTCATGATCTGCTGAATCGGTTTCCCAGCCGGGTCTCTTCAGGTCAATTAAGTATTTGCCGTTTTTATCGTAACCGCCCCATTCATACAGTCTAGTACCCTGTCAACTCCGCGCCTATTAATTTCAATAAGTTACGATTTGCTCGCCTCGCAAAGTGTCGAAGTCAGGAAAAGTTGTTTTGCTAAAAATGACAAAGGCGCCCATAAGGGGGCGCCTTCTTCGAAACAGCTGCTACCATGATCGGCCAGGGGGTATACCCGTCTGAACCGATCATTTTTCAAACCCCCCGAGCTCGCACCCGGAGGGTGTCCTTATTTACAGGTTTCACTCAGGCCGTCGGTATTTTTTACCGGTGCGGCAGCCTTTTTAGGACATTTCAGGATGGCAAGCTAAATGTAGCTGTATGATAAATCTTTTGAATCAGACGGGCCCAGTTTCTACGAAAGGCCTTTTTTGAAATATCAGATTCAACCAGCGCCGGCATCTCTACATCAGACTCGGTTTTTTTGCGCATCCCCCGCGACTTGTTGGAATAATATCCGTAATATCTGACCAACTGTTCTCCCTCATTGGGAATATGGGTAACAAGTCTTGCCAACCAATCAAGGGCCATAAAGCTACTTTTAAGAGTTCATCAAAACAATCAGCGCAGAATTTTTTGGTATTCTCCAGACGTTCATCATTCAATGACAAAGCCTTTTTTCATAGGCAAATTAATTTAGATTTTCACCCCCATTACCTTCTAATGAAAACGTAATTGGTTCTGATGTATTTGCCGCCCCATCAGTAAAAGTAACTATTATTGTTTTTGGTATTCCATTGTTATCTCCAACATTCCATCCAGCTAGACTTCCTAAATCAGACACCGATCCATTTACTATATCCACTGCTAAGCCAGTTGTATTTGTGACAATGTCACTATCGAGCCCGTAAATATGAAGTGCATCATCATTAGTCGTTGTATTATCTGTAAACAATATTGTTACGGCTCCGCTACCAAAACTTGTACCCGCAGTTATTACTCCTCCTGCTAAGATATCATTTGGTATATTTATCACGGTTACCTTTGATACTGCACTTGTTTCGGTTGCTGTCTTGGCTCCAGTTGCAGCATTATTCGTATTTGTTATTAGGCAATAGTAGTAGGAGGTTCCTGCTGCAGCTACGTTTGGCATATATGTTGCTGTTGTTATCCCCAATGATGTCCCACCGATTGTAGATGCTGTCGTATTACTGTACCATAAATAACTTACTATTCCGCCATCGCTTACTGTTGCGGTTGCATCTAAAGTCACTGCGGTACCCACCGTCGTTGTTTTAGCAGTTAAATTATTTGTAACAACTGGGGTTGCTG
Source organism: Syntrophomonadaceae bacterium (assembly GCA_963665865.2). Lineage (GTDB taxonomy): Bacteria > Bacillota > Syntrophomonadia > Syntrophomonadales > Syntrophomonadaceae > PHAA01. The sequence goes on from CAXXWF010000001.1 coordinate 2,460,826, forward strand.
CATTAACCAATGGGGTTACGGGGTTCAGCCCAACTACCTGGACTGGCGCCAATCGGTTAGTGGTAGTATTATCGCCTAACTCACCAGCACCATTAGACCCCCAGGACCAAATAGTGCCATCGGTCTTTATAGCATAGCCACTATCGCGGCCGCCATCTATAGCAACCACATTGACAAGACCTGAAACCTGCACTGGTTCATGTCGATCTGTAGTAGTATTATCACCAAGAACGCCATTGCCATTCCAGCCCCATGACCAGACCGTGTTATCGGGTTTCAAGGCATAACCACAGCAATCCCCACCGGCAATATCTATTATCCCACTTAGATTGTGAACCTGTACCGGAACAGAGCTATCGGTGGTATCGTTATTACCCAACTGACCAAAGTTATTTCTCCCCCAGGCCCATACGCTGCCATCAGCCTTGAGCGCATAGCCAGTACCACCCATGCAGGCGATGTGTATCACACCGCTCAAGCCCTGCACTTTCACCGGATCGGCTCTATCAATAATAGTGCCGTCGCCTAACTGTCCGTATGCATTATCCCCCCAGTCCCATACGGTTCCATCGTTCTTTAAGATATAGGTGTCAGCCTTAGAAACCCCCGAGGCTGGTATACATGCAACAGATTTAACATTACTCAGACCAGTAATCTGTACCGGTACTGAACTATTCCCGACTGTCCCGCTTCCAAGTTGCCCGGCGCTATTTTCACCCCATCCCCACAGGGTTCCATTCGACTCTACAGCATAGGCGGTATGCCACCAGTTGGCAATAGAGGTCACACTACTAAGTCCTGTTACCGTAACGGGAGTCAGGCTGTCAGTAGTAGAACCGTTTCCTAACTGACCACTGTCATTTCGTCCCCAAGCCAGAACCGTTCCGTCCGATTTTAAAGCATAACCACTTCCCTCTCCACCATCCATAACCATAACGTCTGAACCAATATTGGTGCTAATATCAACTGGTAGGTGCTGCTCGTTATTATTATTATTACCTACCTGTCCATATATGTTGTTCCCCCATCCCCAAACCTTACCATCACTGCTCAGAGCATACGTGGTTGACCAACCGGTTGCAAATGGTATTTGGGTTATTGGTGCAGCAATTATCTGAACTTTGTAGGTGGTTGTCTTACCTTCAACTGTAATGGTAAGCACCTGGTCTACGGCTGGCACTGTACTATCAAAACCGCTAACATCAGCGGTAGTTATAGCCTCTATTTGAGTTCTGCTGTCGCTGTATGTTCCAGTTACCACCAGACCACCTATGGACAGAGTTTCTCCTATAAAATAGCTCAACTTGGTAGCAGAATGAGTTATTGCCAGACTCTGTAATGTAACTGAGCTTCTGCTGCCACCATTGTTTGAGGTATTCGTAGTGCCAGGATTCGATTCCGCAGTCTGCACCGCCTGGCTAATTATTTCCACAACCGAAAGTGGCGGTGTCGGCGGGTTCACCAGTGGCGATACCTGGCCAGGTAATGTTGCTGCCGGCGGAGGCGGCGGTGTTGCCTCCCTGTTTTGGTCCATGGTCTGGGCAGTCTGCGTCATCCAGGTCTGGGCCTGCACAAATTGTTGCAGTGTTGCAGGGGGCATGGGCGCAGGCGGCGGAACTGTTCCTGCCTGGGTTACTGTGGTACTCTGGTTGCCGGTCAAAGAAACGGTTTGACCCCCACTGGTTACTTCGGCATCTCCGGTCAAAACAGCTGTGCTTGATTGCCCATTTGCATTTGCGAAATTATACCAAAACGTGCCTCTTATAGCAGCGACGCCCGATGGCATGTCTACCTGTATCTTGACTTTCTTTTGTTGGGAAGCTGCATACCAGGGCAGGGTCCCATCAGCTAATAGACCGGTGGTTTTGTTACCGCTGCTGGTTTCATATTTGGCAGCTAAGCCGCCTAAAATGGTGCCTTGTTTGAGTTTTATATCTAACCAGTCTACAGCAGTTCCTTCACTGCCATCGGCTTTGAGGTATTTTCTTCCTTTGGTTTCTACTACGGTTATCTGGGTGTCTTCTTTTAAGAACAGGCTGCTGCCGTCAGGATAGTCTATTTCCGCACTGCTCTTGGCTCCGGTTTTTATTATATATCCTGCTTTTACTACGGTTTCGCTTTTTACTTCTACGGTCTTTTGGTTTTCAGTTGATTGTATGGTTACACTGCCTTCCAGGGTTTTAAGTTTTCCTTCTAAGGAGGCTGCATAAAGTCCAGGGTCTTCAGTAAGTAGTATTCCTAAGGCATGGGCTAAACTTATTCTGCTAAATGGAGCATCGGGTAGATATTGTTTGCCGTCACTGCTTATGCCTACCATGCCGGAAGCTATTCCTACGGCTACATAGGGAGCAGCCCAATGGGTTGAATCAATATCCGTAAGTGTTGCAGGCAGTTTTACACCGGTAAGGGGTTGTTTGGAAAGGTGTAAGATAAGGCTTATGGCCTGAGCGCGGGTAAGTTGTTCATCGGGGTGGTAGCTGCCATCGGGCAAACCTGATATATATCCGGCTTTAGCAGCAGTTGCTATGTAAGCTTTGGCCCAATGATTATTATCTACATCACTGAAGAGAGTGGTTAGATCTGAATCTACGGATAACCCGGCAGCTTTGACAATAACTGTGGCTGCCTGAGCCCTTGTTAGTCCTTCATTGGGATGATAGCCTCCATCGGGATATCCTTTGACAATTCCGCGTCCAACCAGGAGGTTTACATATATGGCATCGGCATCAGTTGCTGGTACATCGTAAAATTGGGATTTGAGAGCAGGCGTGGCCGTCACCGGGGTAACCTTATCTGCTGCCAATGCAGGATTGTCAACGGACAAGAAGGCGCTGCATAGAATCATGATGAACATGATTCTGTACCAGGGGCCTTTATTCCTCATTTTCCAGGGATTCATAATTTTCCACCTTTCTTATTTTTATAGCCACAAATTCTGATTAAAAGTATTTCGTTAGATAGGAATTTACTCATTTGCCCTTCTCAGTATATCATTGGATAATATTATAACGGTATAATAATCAACCCAATATTACCCATGAAGTTACAATTTTCATATAGATAAGAATTTGTTTTTTTACCCTTCTCAGTATATCACTGGTTAATATTGTAACACTATAATTATTAGCACCATATTAACCATGAAATCATAATTTGCATATATAAAGCCATTACCATAGTAGATTTATGGGAAGTCCAACTTGACTATTGCTGCAGATGGAACTGACCGGCAGACCCTTATCTAAAATATGGGCATGGTTAAATAGACTATAAGAAATTCACACTCCGTGATTTCAAGGCTGACTTTCCAAACCAGAAGTGGGTTACTGATATTTCTTACATTCATACAAAACAAGGGGTTCTTTAACTTTCAATGATTAAGGATCTTTATGATGGATTTATAGTGCATTACGAAACAGGAACAGAACAAACAGTTGCACTTGTAACAAACACGGTAAGAAATGCAATAAAGAAAGAAGTGGCCGCTGATGGACTATCACTCCACAGCGACCAGGGGTTTCAATACACTTCCACGGCATATTTCAACCTTTCTCAAGAGTATGGAATTAATCCATCGATGTCAAGACGTGGTAATTGCTTGGACAATGCCTGTACTGAAAATTTCTTCGGCACGCTAAAAGCAGAATGTATCTATCGAAGAAAGCCATCTACATATGAGGATGCACGTATCAACATAGATGACTATATACGATTTTATAATTATGACCGAATTCAGTTGAAAACAAAGCTGACACCGTATGAAAAACGGTGTCAAGCTGCGTAATATCTTGTAATTCTATGGTTGGGCTTTTTAAACGTGTCTAATCAACGGGGTTCAGTTCAGCTCGCACCCGGGGTGTCCTTATTTACAAGGTCTCACTCAGGCCGTCGGTATTATTTACCGGTGCGGCAGCTTTTTTAGGCATTATCTTGCGATAGACTTCTTTGGGGGATTTCTTTTTGTTATCCACAGTGAGAAGTCGATCTATACTGATAGCAAAGAGTTTTTCATTTTCTTCTAAGTACGGCAGGATGAGATCCCAGTCCGCATCGCTGATTTCATTAAATTCACCGCCGTTAAGCTGTTCTTCAACCAGCTTTTTCTGCGGATCACGGACATAGATCGCGCCGCCGGATGCAAGTGAGAAAATGTTAGAGCCCGGGTAGGGTGTGTCATATTCCCTGATAGAGCCGTCCTCATCATTAAAGCCGATCCCGTTTAAGACGACAAACCCACCGCCGTTAAGCGGATCGCCGGCCATGAAGGATTCCGCCAGATAGTCCAGTGCCGTACCGTTAATAACCACGCGCGGTCTGCCTACGGCATTGATCAGCGGCCGTCCGGCGGCATTGCCCATGATATAGGCGACGCCGCCTTTGGCGCCGTACATGAAGGTCTGGCCGACATCGCCGTAGACCACCAGCTTACCGTCTTTCATAATCTGGCAGAGCTGATCCTGGGCATTGCCGTGCACGTAGATTTCTATGCCGTCAATGCCGGAGGCCAGATAATCGCCGGAAGAGCCATAGACATCTATCCGCACGCCTTGCGTAGCCGCGCCGAACCCGCACCCGGTAAACCGCTGGCCGCGGTACTTGTAAACAATAAAGCGTTTCCAGCCCAGTTGGTAGGCTTTGACAATCAGCACTGCGTCGCACAGATCGCCTTCCGGTTCAAAGGCTTCTGCATCAATAACCAGGATCTCCTCGTATTCCAATACTTGTCGGCAATGGGCCGGAAGCGGGCATCTTCCCGGACGAGCGAGATCAAGGTAGCATCAATGGCCTGCTTTTCTGAACAGATCAGTCCCACCTGTACCTCGCCTTCCTGCAGGGCAAATACCTGAGGACGCAGCATAGCGGTATCGGTAATGCCGATCAGCTGGAACTGGCCATCCCGCACATCATTTCTGGCGATGATGAAGAACCACGGACCGTCGGGGGAGGCGCCTACATGATGCGTCTGAATGGCTTTGTATATCTGCTGCTTTTCAGGAGGCAGCATATCGAAGTCCCTTTCCGAGGTCGGCGCCATGGTTTCAATCATATATTCAAGCGGATATTTGTATACGCGGCTGCACAGGTCAAGTAACAGGGCCGCTTCCTCGGTATCAGTTTTATCCATGTTAATCCAACTCCGTTTATTTACTGTAATCGATATGTTCCAGCAGGTCTGTACGGCCTACAAGTTCTTTGACACTCTTCATGCCGAATTTCTGCAGGATTTCTACCAGTTGATAATTTTCTTATTTTGGCAAGCGTACTATCATAAAGAACGATGAAGTGGTGGGCAGATTTAAATATGATGAAAGAAATGAAAGCACTCCTATGGTAATCATCGATGGAAAGGCATTTTCCTGGGATGAACTGGGCAGGATGTTGACAACACATGAAGGCTTTCAGTTTGCGTTAAAGATTTACGATATGAGTGATGATATCAAGTAAAAGTGTATATTGAAGAAGCAACTGCGTTGAGTGACTCCGAGGCTCGTGAAGTGATAGAAAAAGTGTTAAACATCCGGCAAATACACTGCCTGAACGGTGAAAGTTTTAATATCGTTAAAAAGGCTAAATGACACGACAAAAGTCGAGTAGGCGGGGCCTTTCGCCCTTCCAGATGATGTTTAGGCCGAGCCTACTCAGTTTCTGCTCCTTTCGGTTAGCAGTGTCTCACTAGCTTGACCGTGCTCATTATCCAGGCAATTGTGCCCCTACCCCTCACAGAACCGTACGAGCGCTATTTACGCATACGGCTCTTCGCATCATCATTAACCACTTATGTTGAGGTCTCCCATCTCAAGTCGTAGATATTTACGTAGATCCGGGGCTCAGGTAGCGGATACTTGCGCAACAGTCTTTTGAATTTGTCCCATTTGAAGCTCTTGCGTTGACTTCGCCGATTTAACCATTTGAACAGCAATTCTTCGACCCTACTTTTGTATCGTTCAAGTGCACTGCTGTTATCTGTTATCCCGTAGTATCGATAGTATCCTAGCAGTTTTCTGCTCAGCACATCCATGATGTCCGGGACTGGCAGACTTCGGTGTTGCTTTAGCCATTCTTTAGTCCGCACAATGCTGTTGCTGAATTTCTTCCGGCTGGTTTTCCGCTTAACCCGAAACACTCCTTTCCGGCTCTTGCCGCAGTAGTGCGTAAATCCAAGAAAATTAAAGGTGTCGGGCTTCTGCTTGCTCGTCCGCTGCGCTTCGACTTCCGCATGTTTCCCGAACGCGATGATTCGGCTTTTGTCTTCTGCCAGTTCGAGATTAAATTTCGCCAGTCGTTCTTTTAGTGCTTCATAGAATGCACGGGCATCGTCTTCATACTGAAAACAACAGACAAAGTCATCTGCGTATCGGATCATGTAGGATTTTCCACGGCACTGCTTTCGCGCTACTTTCTGAAACCATAGGTCCAGCACATAATGCAGATACACATTTGCCAGAAGTGGGGAGATTACCCCGCCTTGTGGCGTTCCTTCCGGGGTGTCGTACTTGATTCCAGCTTCTATTACACCCGCCTTCAGGAACCTAGTGATTAACCGCAGCATATTCGGGTCCGCAATCCGTTCCTTCAGGAATTTCATCAGCCAGGTATGGTCAACGTGATCGAAGAATCCTTTGATATCGGCATCGACAATGTAATTGATCCGCTGTTCTTCAATGACATTGTTCAGGTGTTTTAGGGCATCGTGGGCACTTCGCCCCGGCCGGAATCCATATGAGAATCCCAGAAAGTCTTGCTCGTAGATGGCATTCAGTATCCTAACCATCACTGCCTGTACAAGTTTATCCTCGTACGCTGGTATCCCGAGCGGCCGCCTCTGACTTGAACCCGGCTTGGGAATGTACACACGCCTTACCGTTTGCGGTTTGTAGGCTTGTCTTTTCATCCGCGCTACCAAATCCATTATGTTGGCCTCCAGGTTTTCACCATAGCCCGCTTTGGTTACCCCATCAACTCCTGGCGCTTTCTTGCCATTCATGCTTTCATATGCAGTAAACAGCGTCTTCTCATTGATGAGATGAACCAGTGTCTGCAACTTGAGTTTTGGGTTTTCTCTCGCTCGTTTGGCTATCCTTGCCAGTTCCGTTTCCACTGTCTTTCCCCCTCCGGTGGGACAATGTTTCCTTGACCAGGTCTATGATACGTCGCCGCCTTTCCTCCCTGGACATTACTCCGGTTCATCAGTACTATGCAGCGATCCGACTCCCTGCCTTCCTTTTGGCTCCCTTGCTTTGTATCGCTTGTCGGCCATACTCCCTTGTGGAAGAGCGGCAGGGTCTCCCGGGTTGCCGTGACCTAGCAATGTGCAGCGTGCCAAGGTCTCTGACCCCGGAGGAGTTCCAGCGGTCTTGCCATGTCGTCCGCTGGGATGTTGCCTTCTGCTGGACGTAAAGCATCGGCCTCCTCGATTTTTACACATTTCGGGGCTCTATTCCTTCAACCTTACGGCTTTCGGCCCACTGCCTCGCCTGTCTACGCTTAAACAGTACGGTTACCCGCCCTGCTCCAAGACTGGCTACGAGGTGGCTGGCTAGGCCTTCCTCGGCGGGCTTTCCACCCGCTATATTTCACGACCTTGCTCGGTCGCTCACGTCCCCTTGTGTCCCATCTTCTGCAATGGTCAAGTTAGATATCACCTAAATATACTATGGTAATGGCCTTATTTATGCTAATTGTAGTTTTATGGGTAATATTGGGATAATAATGATAGAGTATACAATGTATACCTACTGAGTAGGGTAAAAAAGCAAATTCCTATCTATCGGTTTGCTGCTGATCGTCCAACGAACGTTTTAAACTACTACTCCATCTGAGTCCTTCCCTGATCTCAAATTCCGAATTATCGCGTGCGATGGTCTTGATGATGACCACGTCTTTTTGCATCTCGCAATGCACCTTCTCAATAATCCCATTCATACTCCGATCCAAGCTGCGGGCGATTCGAAGCAGTATGCCCAGCTACCTCTTCGTTCAAGACTCCTTGTTTCGCTTACCGCCCACGAATAAACTCAGTATATTTTTTACTCTTCTACTGGTATTTATTTGCAATTTTTTGCTCGCGGCAATATACTATAAATGGTAACTATGATAATTTTTGGTTCGGAGGGGGGGAGAAATGCGGATTGGATGGACGGATGCCCATTGTTGAAAGCTGGCCCAAGGTCATGTTACTCTCAACCGCAGTGGAAAACGGCTGCAAGGGCTGATAAAGATCCATTCATGATGCAATAGATGAGCAATTGTCACAGAATGATAAAGATCGGTTCAAATGATTTCATTCGAAGGGAGCGATTTCAGTGATCATGGGGAAACATAAATTCAGAATATGCGCATTTTTGGTGGTTTTCCTTCTCAGCGCAAGCGCCGGTGCAGCGCTGGCGGGTACCGCATCCAGCAACTGGTTTAACTATGGACCCGTTAGTGGCTACTATTATGAGAACGTTGCGATTGTAAACACAGGTTCCAGCGGTGCCTGGGCAGCCACCATTGCGGAGACATCGAACCAGCAAACCGTTCCGGCCGGATATGTCGGCGCCCAGGCACGGTTATACAATTCAGGGGGATCTTTAAAACTGTCATCCAATTGGATGTATAACAGTTCATCCGATGTGACAGGGGTACAGCCATCAACTTCCATGTACACTACGAGCGGTACTTATTATTCATCTGGATTGTCTCAGGCTTACAATGGCTCGGGCTATAACAACTACGGAACATACCGGAGCCCGAATCAAACTTATTAAGGAGGAGAGAATATGCTTTTCAAAACGCTCAGTCGACAAAAAGTTGCGCTTGGACTTGTTTTGGTAGTGGGATTTGCGCTGGGAATTGTCGGTTACGGCTTTGCTGGCGACTTTTCTGGTCAGAGCCAAGCCCTATCGCCGGTTTACCAGAAGAACGAAAGCGGGCAAACGTATGGCTCGGACGCCGGTATTACCTCTTTGGAACAGGAACCCGACCTGATTCAGGCAGAGAGCGAGGACGGAACCGTTGGCTACGTATTATCGAAAGATCTCAACGGGGATATGCCGAAGTCACCTAAGGAAGCAATAGCGATGCAGAGCAAGACTAAAAGTGCTCGAATCATCCCGCTCTATGCGTCCGATGGGAAAACCGTGGTTGGTTCTTTCAAAATTGAAACCGGCGATTTTAAAGAATTAACGAAGCCGGTTCATTGATGATTGATTTCGTTTAAAGCCAGTTTGAGAGGCTGCCCTTTTGGGACAGCCTCTCTTATTTCATGAATGATGATAACGAAGGCCGTATGCGTAAATAGCGCACGTACGGTTCTGTGACGAAAGAACGTATAGGTAAGGGTACTGGTCAGGCTGCAGCGACTTGCACCAGACCGAGATGTTTCCGGTGAAAGTGAGCGTATATACCACGGTTTGGGCGGCATAGCGAACCGATCCCTGTGAAACTACCAGTCCGGCGCACCGGAGCGGAATCCTGGCCGGTATCCCATCGTTTCTATCCCTTACACCGCATTTCCTGAGCGTAAGCCCACGTTAACATTTGTTTTTGGATAAGCAAACAGAAGAGCCAGTCCTCCCGTTTAGGTAAAAACTGTAAGCGATAAGACCTTCCAGGCGCACTGGCTTAATTTGGATAGCAGGCTATGATCATACATAAAAAATATGTGGGTGACGAAAAACCATGATCCGCCGCCCATTTCTTCCCAGGACATAGAATTTGCGTGCTATTTCTTGCCATTCTCCTGCAAACGCCGGTATTTTTGTCCGTCCACCCAGTACAACGTTCCGTATATTGTGTTTATAAGTTGGAGCAGATTTTTTTGCAGTACAAGGCGGAGGAATGAGTAATACTGGACGTATTGCGATCGACGACAACGCAGTAATTCGGAAAAATCTGCCCAAATTATGGGCACGAATATACGGAATGTTGTACTGGCTACCGCCGCCAACTCCGCGCCTATAAATTTCATCCCCCCCGAGCTCGCACCGGGGGTTGTCCTTATTTACAGGGTCTCACTCAGGCCGTCGTTTTTAATTACCGGTGCGGCAGCCTTTATAGGCATTATCTTACGATAGACTTCTTGGGGGGATTTCTTTTTGTTATCCACAGTGAGAAGTCGATCTATACTGATAGCAAAGAGTTTTTCATTTTCTTCTAAGTACGGCAGGATGAGATCCCAGTCCGCATCGCTGATTTCATTAAATTCACCGCCGTTAAGCTGTTCTTCAACCAGCTTTTTCTGCGGATCACGGACATAGATCGCGCCGCCGGATGCAAGTGAGAAAATGTTAGAGCCCGGGTAGGGTGTGTCATATTCCCTGATAGAGCCGTCCTCATCATTAAAGCCGATCCCGTTTAAGACGACAAACCCACCGCCGTTAAGCGGATCGCCGGCCATGAAGGATTCCGCCAGATAGTCCAGTGCCGTACCGTTAATAACCACGCGCGGTCTGCCTACGGCATTGATCAGCGGCCGTCCGGCGGCATTACCCATGATATAGGCGACGCCGCCTTTGGCACCGTACATGAAGGTCTGGCCGACATCGCCGTAGACCACCAGCTTACCGTCTTTCATAATCTGGCAGAGCTGATCCTGGGCATTGCCGTGCACGTAGATTTCCATGCCGTCAATGCCGGAGGCCAGATAATCGCCGGAAGAGCCATAGACATCTATCCGCACGCCTTGCGTAGCCGCGCCGAACCCGCACCCGGTAAAGCGCTGGCCGCGGTACTTGTATACAATAAAGCGTTTCCAGCCCAGTTTGTAGGCTTTGACAATCAGCACTGCGTCGCACAGATCGCCTTCCGGTTCAAAGGCTTCTGCATCAATAACCAGGATCTTCTCTTTATTCTGCGGAGCACGGATTTCCCCTCGCGTGGCAAAATCAATCCGGCTGAAGAGAGAGTTTGATTTCCCGGTAATCATGGTGGTTTCATCAAAAATCGCATCCAGAGCGAGCTTGATGACATGCTGGACTGAGCTTCTCTTTATCTTGCCGGTATTATAGCGCAAGTCGCTCAAAAGAGTCAGACTGTCAATCGCGATTTGCTTAAATTCCTCATTTTCATCCGTATGCTTTTTGATGGTTTGGGCAGCGAACCTAAGGCTGTTGGCATCGAATCCGCTGATATTTTCCTGGATATAGGCCACTATTTTCCGGGTGGCTGTGGCCGGATCTTTTTCAGCAAAAAAGGTTTGAAGATTTTGCTCGATCACCATGCAGGCCGCATTGGATTCAACCGGCTGGGCAACATCACAGATTTCTTTATCCTTAGGAGTTTCAATTAGGCGGCCGAATTTATCAGTACAGACCAGCTTTTTATTGCCGCTGGCGTCGCCGCTATCCTTCAGGCTGAAGATAAAGGAGCCGCCGTCCGTATAGCTGCCGCCGCGGGCATTCCAATACTTGTCGGCAATGGGTCGGAAGCGGGCATCTTCCCTTACCAGCGAGATCAGGGTAGCATCAATGGCCTGCTTTTCCGAACAGATCAGTCCCACCTGCACTTCGCCTTCCTGCAGGGCAAATACCTGAGGACGCAGCATGGCGGTATCGGTAATGCCGATCAGCTGGAACTGGCCATCCCGCACGTCATTTCTGGCGATGATGAAGAACCACGGACCGTCGGGTGAGGCGCTCACATGATGCGTCTGAATGGCCTTGTAGAGCTGCTGCTTTTCAGGAGACAGCATATCGAAGTCCCTTTCCGAGGTCGGCGCCATGGCTTCAATCAGATGTTCAAGCGGATACTTGTACACGCGGCTCCACAGGTCAAGCAGCAGGGCCGCTTCCTCGGTATCGGTCAGAAACAGGGGCTGGTAATTGCGCTGTTTCAGGTATTCATATATCGACTGGTAGTTGGCGAAATCGCCGTTGTGCACTAACGCCTCGTTCAGCGCGCTGAAAGGATGGCAACCGCCTGGATGCCAGACACGTCCGCGTGTGGGATAGCGCTGGTGAGCCAGCCAGATATGCGCCTTGAAATCATCCAGCTTGTAATAACGCACCACATTCTCGGCATATCCCACAATTTTTAAGATCATCATATTGCGGCCATGCGACATGACAAAGGCTTTTTTCTCGCCCAGCGAGGCATAATAGCGCGTATTGATCTTGAAGCTGTTCTGATACACAAACTCATCTTCAGCATCGCGCCGTTCCATGAAGGTCAGGCCATTTTCCTGGATGAAGGCATCCAGTACATCGTCCTTGACGCGCACAAAATAGCGCATGATATCCGGCGGCCTTACTTCCAGGCCGATGGACTGATAATCATCGAGGGTGTCAAGCTTCTCGTATTTATCTATTGTAAAGTACGGTTTGATATAGGTCCCTTCGATCTCTGCTGCCACGCTGTTATCAAGCAGGGCAATGTGGAGCATGTAGTCATCATCCAGGACCTGGCGGGAAATGCCTAAGGCTTCCGGTACAAAACCGACTGCGCCGATGCCGCCGCCTTTGCCGTTGCCGCGGTTGTGCATCTGTGCCGAAGGCTCAAAGATGTTTTTTCCGGTAACCGGAATTGAGCTGATAAATCCGGTAACCCCACAGCCGCCTTCCTCTTCCGTGTTAGGGGCCAGCGGCGGTACCTGACGTAAAAGCTCACTACGCGATTCTAATATTTTGTCAGCTTTATCCATGTTAATCTTACTCCGTTCATTTGCTGTAATCGATATGTTCCAGCAGGTCTGTACGGCCTACAAGTTCTTTGACACTCTTCATGCCGAATTTCTGCAGGATTTCTACCAGTTGATAATTCCAGGCATTATACATATTCGTCAAACGCTGGGTGGCCCATTTTTCGTTAAATAGATCCGCCAGTTCCGAGTCGGTTGAGGCGATACCGCGGGAGCAGCCGCGACCGGATTCACAGTTGCCGCAGCGCACACATTCTAAAGAGACCAGTTCCGCCGTGCCGATTACCACACCATCGGCGCCTAAGCAAATGGCCTTGGCCAGGTCGTGCGCAGTGCGGATGCCGCCCGAGGCAATCAGGGTTACCACATCTCTTGCGCCTTCGGCCTTTAAAAAATTGTGCACCTTGGTAATGGCGTACTCAATTGGCATGGCGATGTTTTTCTTGGCTATATCCGGCGCTGCGCCGGTGCCGCCGTAGCCGCCATCGATATGGATGATATGGGCGCCGGCATAGTAGGAACCGACCGCCACCATGTCCACATCATTGGGCGTAGAAACTTTAACTGAAACGAGGGCAATGGGGTTCATCTGCTTGATCCAATCGATATGCTTCTTGTGGTCTTCAATGGAATATACCGAGTGGAAAGGGAACGGTGAAAAGAGGGAGGTGCCTTTAACCGCCTCGCGCATTTTGGCAACGCTTTCCGTATTCTTCTCGCCCAAGAGATGGCCGCCCAAACCGGGTTTGGCGCCCTGCGCGTATTTGAATTCGATGATTTTAACGCGCTGGATGGTTTCTTCCCGCACGCCGAACAGACCGGTGGCAACCTGAGTTATGACATGATCATCATAAGGCTTTAAAACATCCGGGTAGCCGCCTTCTCCCGTGCAGGTAAAGGTGTTCCATATAGCCGCGTTGTGGGCCTTGGAAACCATGGTCGGCAGGCTGACGGATCCGAATGACATACCGCCGCCATAGACCGGGGTGGAAATGACCACCGGCGCTCTTCCGTCATTGCGGCGGTTGAGCTCAATGGCGGTTGATATCTCGGACTTGTCCACCTTGGGCGGATTGGCCGGGAACTTGAAGCGCAATTTATCAAAGCCGCCCCCGGAGTTGCCCACGTTATATTCAAGGTCGGTACGCTCTGGCGGATAGCCCGTCTCAGCCATGATCCAGGTGCCGGTAATCATGTCGGCGGTCCAGCGGGGATCCCCCAACGTTTCATACATGGGATTGGGCGATAGGCTCAAAGCCTTGCGCGGACACTGGGCAATGCAGCAGAATTCCTTGGACTGGCATTCAAAGCCAATGCATTTGTAATCGATAGGCGGATTGACCCTGTTATGCCCCTCCGGCCGTTCATGAACGCCATAAGGACAGGTCTTGGCGCAGGTACCGCAGTTGATGCAGTCATTCGACCGTGTAATCTTATACTTGGGCACCTGGTGTTTAAACCGGGAAGGCATCTTTTTAATTTTTACTGTTGATGGTTTCATATTCTCACCCATTTTTCTATTATTGTTTAAATAATTTGCCGAATGTTTCCTGGTCAATCTCTTCAAAGAAGATGGCCCGGCCGGTCTCTCCGCGCAACCGTCTGGCTTCGCGGATACCCATGGCGCCCATGACCTCAAGCAGCTGGGAATGCCATGCGCCCATCAGGTTGACCATGCGCTGGGTAATGATATCCACTGATAATTTTTCGAGGCCGTCCGGCAGAAGCAGCAGCTTTTCCGGCTCTTCGTATAAACGGGCGCCTAAGGCGATGAACAGCGGGATATCTATCGCTGTCAGATCGCCGCCGCAGAGCATTGATTTAGGCACGTGCTCGGCCATCGCCATACCGCCGGAGAAGATCAGGGTGATTTCATCGCGGATTCTCTCCTCGACCAGCTTCAAGTGGATGGAGCGGATGATATCTTTCATTAGGCGCGGTTTGAAGTTAGCCTCCTTGTCTTTGTTTATCTCCTGGCCGCGATAATCCGCCACGATATGGATTACCTCCGCGCCGCTGTTTACCAGCTTGGAGACGATGCCTTCAATGCCGCTGATGGCCGGAACGCGGATAATGGTTACCGCATTGCTGGTATTTTTGATGCGCTCTTTTATGGCTGCAAGTTTATCCGGCAGGGCATCGGTATAATCAATGGCGACCAGACGGGCGTTCTTCAGGATGTCTGCATACTTGTCAATTTCACCCTCAGTAATGAACGGGATGATATTGGCGCTGTATGTTTCCAGCTCCGGCTTAATATCTGCCGCCGGCAAAATAACGCAGGTGCTGATCTGGCTGGCGGCCTTGATCAGAGCAAGCATAACATTCGGGCTTAATTCCACCGGTGGTATATCAAAGAGAATAGGAATAGGGATATCAACGGTGGGATGCGGCTGCGTCAACAGGCGGCCTTCGGCGTCAAAGGCCAGATGGCCCAGCTTGCGGCCCAGCTCCACACCGGTGCTGATATATTCCCGACCGTGAATTCCGTCACGCGTAGGGCGCACGATTTCCGACATGTCGGTCCACATGCTGTCAAAGCCTGCCCCGGTAAACGGCCCGCGGTATCCGGCGCCGGTCACGGGAACCTTGCCGTCTTCGGCCTGCTTCCAGAGCGTGAGGAAAATGTCCGCTTTCCAGTAGGAGCCGCTGATATTGACAAAATCCTGGTGCAGGGATTTTTCCAGCGCTCCGCGCGGGCATTCCTGAATGCACCTGAAGCAGTTCCGACACACCACCGTATTGGGGTCCGCCATTTTGCGCCGATCGCCTTTTCTGCGCTTATGGGCTTCATAGATACAGACCTTGGTGCACCTTCCGCAGTTGATGCAGTTTTCTCCCCGGGTGATTTTGAACTTATAGAGATATTCCATCTCCAGCGGGGTAACTTCTGGATGAATATGATATTTCTTTGGCATAATCTTTTTCCATCTCTTCTTTATAGTTTTTTGTACTTTAGGAATTTATGGTTCTTGCCAAATATTTGGCAAGGATTAAGGAATAAAGTACTGAAAATTGCTGTCTATTGGAACTGATTGCAGAGCAATTTTCTTGTTGCTTAAAACTAACCCTACCTGTCCACCATTTCCCAATATTCCTTGCTTTGATCAACTTTTTTCAGGAAATCGGCAATCTGTGCATCCGGACGGCCGAATGTCCCTTCAATCCTTTTTTCCAGCGCATCCCAGAGCATCATGAGCTCAAGGTTGGTCTGGCATATCTCTTCACAGCCCTTGCAGTGCATGCACATGAAAGCTTTGGCTGCTTCTTCCGGGGTTACGTTTTTGCCTTCCAGAAGCTTTTTGGCCAGCGCGACCTTGCCCTTGGCTGTTATCGCTTCATTGCCGGTTACAAGATAAGCCGGGCATACGGCTATACAGTTGCCGCATTTGGCGCAGGCATGTATGCTGAGTTCGACATCAAGGCTGTCGAGCTTCTGGTCTTTACTGAAGAACATTCTGGCCACCCTGCCGATGACTGGTGCTAAGAAGATCATCACCTGCATGTTTATACCTAATAAGGCGGGATTAAAGATCTGGGCCGGAATGTTAAAGAATTTGGATTTTACCGCAAAGAATTTGCCGGGATTCATGATATTGTTCGGATCAACCTTGGCTTTATAGGCCCGGAGTTCCTGCTGTTTGCCTTTGCTGTATAAATGATTGATAAAAGAGGCATTCCAGATGCCAAGGCCATACGGTTCGGCACCCATGTTTAAAGCCGTCTGGGTCAGCATCGGAACCAGGGCCATATTGAGAGAGTATTTCAATTTTCTTGAGTCGCACAGATAAGGGGTCATCACGAGGGCGTGTTTTTCGTCCAGGATGTAGGAATCAATACACACTTCCACTCCGAAAGCCGTCCCCATTTTTTGGGCCTTCTCAATAAAGGCGGCAACCTTCTGGATGGGGATAATGGTTTCACTGGTCAGGATGCTCGGACCCAGACGTTTGGCTTTGGCGCCAAAGAGACGCTCGTTCCATAAATAGCTGGCCACATAACTGGGTGCTTCATCAATGCCGGTCATTTGTGACAAAAATGTTACAAATTTCTGATCATCATCCGCGCTGCTCAATTCCACCAGAACAGCGGTACTCTTTTTAAACACATTATCGTGCATGACCTCATTGGTATCGCTCATATGGTTTTCATCCAGAAAGCGAATGACATTCACGCTGATGTTTTTTTTCTCTTTACTGTTTACAAAGCGATCAATAAAATCAAAGGCTGCATACGCATTGCCAAAATAGAGCAGGTGCGAAAAAGACGCCGGCGGTGTTGGTCTAAGGGTGAGGGTTACTTCCACGATGATGCCGAAGACGCCTTCGGTAGAGATATAATAGGCAAATTCTTCATCAGCCGGAGTCAGCGTTTTGGATTCACCCGAAGCGGTCACCACGGTCATGGACTGGATTTGTTTTGACAGGTGGCCATAGCGGAAACTGTTGATACTGTAGCCGCCGGTTGCAATCCATCCCGCCACTGTGGAAAATTTGCTTGATGGATAAGTCATCAAGGACAGCCCCTGCTTTTTGGCCACGATGTCTATATCGCTCCAGCGCGCACCCGCTTCAACCCGGGCGGTCTTTTGTTCCGGGTTGATTTCGATGATTTTCCTGAAAGGGGACAGATCAACCACGATCCCGGCCTTAGTGGGGATGACGCCGCCAAATCCCCATGAAGCGGCTCCGCGTGGTATAATCGGGATATTCTTCTCATTGGCAAAGGCTAACACCTTTTTGATCTCTGCGACATTTTTAGGCTGCACCACGAAGGATGGTTGCGTTTTAAATAACAGTTTGGTCATGAAAGAGGGTATGTCGCCGATGTCATGGCTGTACATCTCTTTCTCTTCCGGTTTGTCGATAATTTTTATATCGCCAGCAATTCTTCTAAACTCTTCTATTATTTTCATATTGTCCCCATTTCCCAAGCTGGCCTCACCTGCCCTTAGTATTAAATATTATGTTCCATAAAAGGCAATAAAAAAAAACGCCCTAAGATATGGTTTAAGCATGATTACTGCTACAACCTAACTTAAGGACGCCGTTGTCCAAAGCTTTCGACTTTATTTTACATGCATTACATTGTTAATACAATAGGTAATATGAAGAAATATTGTATACTTTTTTGATGGATACCATGTCGCAAAGTACCTGTAACTGCTGGACCTATGCAACAAGCGGTTATTAAAAGGCTTCAGGCAATTATTACCTGGTATTCCCGCATCCAATGATCCGATTGAATTAACCAGGCCAAATACCTAGTACCCTGTTAACCCTAATTCTATATATTCTCGTCGGTTAAATTTCCGTATGACTGCGTTATCGTCAGTCGCAATACGGCCCAGTATTACTCACTCCTCCGCCTTGTCCTGCGAAAATTTTCCTCGCCGATTTATGTACAGAATTAGGGTTAACAGGGTACTAGCATCTCCCATAAGCTGGCCGAACCAGGGTTTGGAAAATACCTCCTGCCCGGCTCCGCGCTGACAAGCGTAAAATCGCAGATCTTGAGGAAACGGTAGACATCCTAAAAAAAGCAACGGCCTTCTTCGCCAAGAGCGACCGAATGTAACCTATCAATTCATCAGGAACACAGCTCCGTTTTTTCCGGTTGAGAAGATGTGCCAAACGCTTAGAGTATCACGGAGCGGCTATCCCATTTGATTGACAAATAATTTTCTATTATTTATCCAGTAATGATACCAGTAAATACGGCAATTAAAAATATTACATAAAAGACTCCGCACAGCAACAACATATAAGCACTGACATGTTTTTTCTTAATCAATTGCGTAAATAACAAGGCCGCTGAAGCTAATGTTAAAACAGCTGATATATAAGCACCTGAATTTAATTGCCAATCAGTCATAAAGATTCCCAGCGCCGGAATTAAAGAACTCTGAAAAACCATGGCACCAGTGATATTTCCCAGAGCCAGGGTATCTTTTTCCCGAGATATCCAGATTACACTGTTAAACTTCTCAGGCAGCTCGGTGGCGATAGGAGTAATAATAAGCGCGAGAACGAAAGCAGGCACACCGTAAGTTAGGGCTACTATCTTTATGGAATGAACAAATAGATCAGCTCCCATTACTATACATAACAGAGCAATCAGAACCTGCAATAAAACCCATGTGACCGGTGGAATTGGGTGCCGCCGGGCAAAATAGCAGGGAGGAATGTCTGTTTCTGACTCCAGGTCCCTTTCCTGAGTCAGCATTGCAAATACGTACCAGATATAAGCGGCCACCATAAAGATGGCTATTATTAGCTGCCAGATTCGCAATTCAGGTGGAATTGCACCAGCCAGTAATGCAGCGCTGTAAACAATCATAAAAAAGCCCAGGTCACGGCACATACTGGAATAATCGCCCATTACTTTGGTTCCGGTCCTCCGTCTGGTTTTGAAGGCAAATACTGCTATGCCGGTGACAAACATGGCCAAAGTAGAGAGCATAAGAGGAGCTCCCAAAATTGCTCCAATGCCGATTTCTTTTCCCGCTGATCCGCGCGCAAACAATATGGCAATTACCGGAATAATTGTTTCCGGTAAGGCAGTACCCACAGCTGCCAAAACGCTGCCCACTGCACCTTCAGATAAATTAAACAATTTACCCAGCCACTCAACGCCATTTACAAATAATTCGGCTCCAACCAGTATGATTCCCAGACTGATGATTAATAAAGCAATATCACTCATGATTAACCAGTTAACTCCTTATTTTAGAATCTAACGGTGTAACTATTTTTTTATGTTGATTAAACCTCACCAAGTATCGGTATCCGGCCTGTCGGGCCGATTGATAAGCTTGTGCCAAACCTTCACCTATTTGATCGGGGTGATGGGCATCGGACCCGAATGTAATCGGAATATCATAGCTAAACATCATATTCACCAGATCAGCGGCCGGATAAATTTCACCTACTTTTTTTCGTAAACCCGCACTATTGATTTCAACTGCCAGATTATATTCTTTGATAACTCGCAAAACAGGTTCCAGGTAGTATAGTGAAGACCTTTTCTGCGGTCGGTGACCCCATATTTTTACCAAATCAATATGGCCGACAACATCGAAGCAGCCTGATTGCACCATTTCCATCAGGATAGCCGCATACTTAGCGTAAATCTCATCGATATCGCGTTCAGCAAAGCCCCCCTGGAAATCAGGATGATCAAAGCCCCACCCCTCTATGTAATGTACTGAACCAATTACATAATCATAGGGTCTCTGAAAAATTATTTTCTTTATTTCTTTCTCTATACCGGGGATGTAATCCAATTCTATTCCCAATCTAAGGTTTATATCATTACGCCGGGCAGTTTGCATTTTATTAAAGAGGTCGAAATCGACCAGACTGATAAACTCATCATGTTCACTAAAGCCGATCTCTTTGATACCTCGCCGGCTAGCATTATCCAGATATTGGTTGATCCATTCCTGGCTGTAACTATACTCACCGTGAGCCAGTGCATGCACATGATAATCAACCAGCATGAAGTTCCCCCCCTTGTCTTATCGTAATACATTTAAACACTCTTATATTAATAAATCAAGGCGGTATCTTGGACAGTATTCCTCAAAAATGCACTTTATAATAACAAAAAACGAGGCATCTTGCCCTCGTTTCGATAAACCTTATCGGTGTTACCCTCACCTTATTGAAAAAAGCTTATGAACAAGCTAATCGGAACAAACACGGCGAGATTTAAGAACGATCTGGCAATTGAAGTAAATAAAAGATTTATAAATATTAAAAATTTAAGTTTTTTAAAAATATCGCTTGAAATTCCTCCTGCTCAGCTAGTTCTATATATTGCACTTTCGTTTTGATTAGAGCCGCTTCTCTCAGCTGGGCGGGAGACAACAGAGCCATAATAGCCCCTTCAGCAGCTGCATTACCTATATTTCTTATTTTTCCCGCATCTGCGGCGGGAACAAGTCCGATATTGACAATGTTGACCAAATCTAAATAACTTCCAAAGACCCCGGCCAGATATATATTGTTAATTCTGGAAGGAGCAATATTAGCCTTTTGCAGCATCAAATCGATAGCAGTTCGGATGGCTGACTTCGCCAACTGTAACTGTCTAATGTCATCCTGACTGAATACCAGGGGGGAACCAGATAACAGTCCTTCCCCTTCAACCAAAATTATCTCCGCACCATGATCCCCGGTTCGCATGTTTAGGCCAAGCTTGGCCTGTTCGGTTAAATTGCCGTTTTTGTCGAGGTAGTTGTTTTTCAATAACACTGAAATCAAGTCAATAATACCTGAGCCACAGATTCCCCGGGGAAGGCCCCCCCCAATCACCCTGAAACCCAATTTCCCATGCTCCACAAACACTTTATCTATAGCCCCGTTACCAGCTCTCATCCCACAGCCGACTGCTCCCCCTTCAAAAGCTGGCCCGGCTGCGGCTGATGCCGCCCACATACTCCCTTGATGACATAGTACTATCTCGCCATTAGTGCCAATATCGATCAACAAAAAGGTTTGATGATGAAACTGTGACAGGGTCAGTAAACAGGCAGTAGTATCCGCACCTACAAATCCTCCCAACTGAGGCAGTATAATCAGCTCACTCAAGGGGTTAACATTTAATCCGAGCATAGCAGCTTTGATTTTCATCTCATCCGAAAATATACCAATATAAGGAGCTGCTCCAAATCCGATCGTACTCAGACCTGTCAATAGATGCAGCATAACCGGATTGCCGACTGCCGTCACTCTATATATATTTATCGGTTCAGCCTCTGTTTCGGCCAGCATTTCTTCTATCATACTATTCAAATTATTAATAAGTATACGCTGTAAAGCTTGGGCACCTTCTTCATGTTCTATGGCATAATTCACTCGGGAAACAATGTCTTCACCGTATATTCGCTGCATATTGCTGTGAGATGCCATAGCCAAAGTCTCCCCCGTCTCCAAGTCAAGTAAGCCTGCCCAGAGGCTGGTGCTGCCAATATCCAAAGCCAGACCATATAACAACTCCCGCTTACGCCCCACATACTGCACCTTAGTTTCATCAATTATCACAGCATGCAGCTCTAGAGTAGGCCGTCCTGGTCGATCCAGCGAAGCCAAGTAATTAAGATTTTCCACACTCAATTCCAATTGATAAGGGTCCAAAGCATGTTTGATGCGATCATAAATTGGGGTGGGAAATTCCTCGCGAGGACCCGGTACAAAAAAATCCTTGTTACTAACCCCACTCGGACTAATTGTCCCCGGGCGGTATCTCAGCAAGTTGGTTTTAGCCATGGAATCTTTTTGCCAGTAGTCAATATAAAGGGTAAAATCCTCTTCAATAACAGCCAAACAGGCTAATCTCTGTCCATTCCTTATTTCTTCAGGAATAAGATGTTCCCTTTCACTTGGAGATAAATCGCTGATTCTTCCTATCATACGGAACTTACATTTTCCACAGGTTCCCGCTCCCCCACAGGAGCCTCCCGTATCCCAGCCTATTATTTCCAAGGCCTCCCAAACAGTCTTGCCCCTAATTGTCCATAAACTATATTTATTCCCGTCCGGCTGTACAATTGTCATTCTAACCTGGTCTGGCATATTCTCACCTACCGTTCCTAGAATCCTTTTTGAGTGTAGAGATGCTTCCCCCAAAATATCGCTCCAAGTTCCTTTCCCATTATACAAAATGTTAACAAAAAAAGGTGGTTTTACGCCACCTTGATTCATTACCATATGCTAATCTAAACCTTTTTTCCAAAAGCCCGTTCAATTAATACGGGGACGTGACCTTACTGCAAAGCAGACAGTCCGTCCCCATACATTATACATTGGTACGCTTCAATCGCGGGCTTGTATCATTTCTTGATCCTCACTCAGGTCAGCATCCATTTTTTTCTTGGGTTTATTCCGGTTTTGTTTCCGCCATAATCACAAATGCAAATACCACTACCCATGCTAACGAAGCCAGCAAAGCAGTAGTTGCACCACCCCAATTTCCGCTCGTTAGAATTTCCGAATTTCCCATGCTGTAGAGTATATTGAAAAATATTACACCAACACCGGTAAGAATGAACATCCATTTTTTTATTTTACCTGAAAGCTGAAATTTCTTGGCCCAGGTGCAGAATTTTGCGAATATGTAGATCGCCACTAATACCATTACGATTAGCACAAGAGGATTATAGAATAACCCTTCTCCACCCTCTGCAGCTGCAGACGCAAATATTGCTAACACTTATTCACCCCCTTATTTTAGAAATTTTCTACCCTTAATTCTATTCTTCAGAACGGTGTAAAACAAGCACATTTTATATTTAGCTGCTTTACGTCCATCCACGTTCCCGTTTCTCTAATAAACTATTCTCCAATGCATAACAATATCCTGCAATATTTTTAAATTTTCTTAAATAAATTAGTAAATTATTCAGTTATAGAGAGATAAAAAATCTGGCTACGGGTTATTTATTCATGTATAATTAGGAACGCAAGTAAATCAGATAGTCGCGGGTATTTATACCTGAGGAAAGTCGGAGCTCCACAGGGCAGGGTGCTGGATAACGTCCAGTGGGGGTGACCCCAAGGAAAGTGCCACAGAAATAAACCGCCGGAGGGGGGTGAACAAGGGGACGGGTCCCGCGTTCACTCCCAAATTGGGCAAAGAGTGAACGCGGGACCCGTCCCCTTGTTCACCCCCCTCCGGCAAGGGTGGAACGGTGAGGCAAGAGCTCACCAGCAGACAGGTGACTGTCTGGCTAGGTAAACCCCACCTGGAGCAAGACCGAATAGAGGAGCTTTGGGGTTGCCCGCCCCGCTCCCGGGTTAGGTCGCTTGAGGTGTCAGGCAACTGGCATCCTAGATAGATGATTATCGAATACAGAACTCCGCTTATAGATTTACTTGCACAAATAGGGACGGCTCATTGAGCCGTCCCTATTTGTGCAAGTAAATCGGGGACAGGGGGACAGGTCCCTTGTTCCCCGGTCCAATTTATATTTTAATTCTCACCCGATATTTTAGTAACCAGCGATTGATTTGCAGTAAGTATGCCATGAACTGTACATCCCCCATAAGCTGTCCAAACCAGGGCAGCTTTAGGAAAGACTGACCCGAATCCATTACCGTTTGGAGATCCTTAAGGTTAACTAGCGCTAATAAGGGAGAAGCTTGATTTTCGAGAACCTTCTTGAGTTCGCTGCGCACTGCCTCACCATAAACTGGATGATGGGTTTTGGGATATGGACTCTTCCGTCTTTGCAAGACATCATCGGGAAGCATTCCATTTAAAGCGTGCCTTAATATACCCTTGCTCATTCCGTTATGGTTTTTAATTGCCCAAGGTATATTCCATATATATTCAAGCAATCGATGGTCGGCAAAAGGAACCCTGACTTCGAGTCCCCAGGCCATACTCATGCGATCTTTGCGGTCCAGCAAAGTAGGCATAAAACGAGTAATATTAAGGTAAAACATTTCTCGAACCCGTGATTCAGCTGGACTTTCTCCTTCCAAATAGGGCACTTCGGTTAAGGCTTCACGATACCTTTCCTGATTATATACCTCCGGTTTTATCTTCTGGACCAAATCTGGAGATAAATAGGCAATTCTTTCATTCAACATTCTAATCCATGGGAAGGAGTCAACTTCCGGTTGTCTAAACCAGGGATATCCTCCCAGGATTTCATCAGCACACTCGCCCGATACAGCCACTACTACCTCTTTACGTATTTCCCGACAGAATAGATACAGAGAGGAATCTATATCGGTCATACCCGGCAGATCATTGGCCTCTAAAGATGGTATCAGAGCATCGGCAAGTTCGCTATTATTAATATATACAGCATGATGCTCTGTTCCCCAAAAATTTGATACCTTCCGGGCCCAAGGTGCATCCAAACTTGTTTCAAAAGAATTAGGTTTATAGTATTTATCATCATCCACATAATCTACGGAAAAGGTCTTTAGAGAAGGGAGTCCCTGCTCCCGGTATGCTTGTGCTGCTACTGCAGTAATAGCGCTGGAATCCAGCCCTCCCGATAGCAAGGTGCAAACCGGTACGTCAGCTACCAGCTGACGCCTAACCGTATCTTCAAACAGTTCCCGCAAATGGCAGCTGGTCGCAGCCAAATCCTCACGATGAGGAAAGCTGGTCAGACACCAATAGCGTTTTATTTGCATTCCCTGTTGATCGCGAGTTAATGTATGACCGGGTCTGAGTTCGGATATACCCTTAAATACTCCATGTCCAGGGGTACGAGATGGACCCATGACAAATATTTCGGCCAGCCCTTCCTCGTCAATTTCCGCCTCTATGTCAGGGTGAGTTAAAAGGGCTTTTATTTCTGAAGCAAAGAAAAAGCTTCCCCCTTGGTTTGTATAGAAAAGAGGTTTTACTCCCACACGGTCCCGAGCCATAAATAGGTGCTCTCTTGCCTGATCCCAGATAGCAAATGCAAAAATACCGTTAAATTTATTAACGCACTCAGCTCCCCATTCTATATAGGCTGTTAGCAAAACCTCCGTATCAGAGTTGCGAGTTTTAAAACAGTACCCGCAATTTTCCAAGGTTCTCCGAATTTCCAGGGTGTTATATAACTCTCCATTATATACGATGGTGTAGTTAGCCCCTTTGCCGCTGCGAGTCATAGGCTGCCCCCCACCCTCGGGATCCACCACCACTAGTCTACGGTGTCCGAGCAGGGCATGAGGTGAGGACCAAATGCCCTCGGCGTCTGGTCCTCGGGGAATTAAACTGTTTACCATTGTCTGCATGACGGCTCGCTGCTCTGCAATATTATTATTAAAATCTATCCAACCAGCTATTCCACACATTTACTCCACTCCCAACTGTATAATTCAATAAGCGCTTGCGCGAATTGTGCGCCAAAACGCGGGCGCTATGACGCCTTCCTTTCGCGTTTTGTGTGCATCGCGCCGCGAGCGTTTTATCAAACGCCTCCTCAGTCTGGGACGAGCCCGCCACTGAGGAAAATCCGGTTTATCCCCCACCTATAGAGGCAGGGTGCTTACGAGGCGTTTGAAAAAAAATACGCGCAGAAAAATACTCTCTGCGGCGTCATTGCCTATGTTAAAAATATGCTCTGAACAGCCAGGAAGTGTTTGGTATTTATAGGCAGCCGATCAAGGGGACGGTTCTGTTGATCGGGACGAAATTAAATTATAACCCGATCAACAGAACCGTCCGAGACCACTGAAAAAGTACATGTTTTGTCATCCTGAGGAGCCGAAGGCGACGAAGGATCTTATCAGCAATAACGTTCGCATTCATATGATTGCAAGATGCTTCGCTAACGCTCAGCATGACCCATTTAAGAGGCTTTTCCAGTGATCTCGAACCGTCCCCTTGATCGTTGATCGAATTAAAATGGAATTGGCCATCTCTAAATAGGTAATAATATTAGTATCGCATAGATAGTTTGAGGTGTTTAGAATGAATGAGGGTTTAGTAGTATTAGTCCGCAGTATTATAGGTTTTTTCACACTCTTGATATTGGCACGGGTTCTTGGCAAACAGCAAATCAGCCAACTCACCTTTTTTGATTACGTGCTGGGTATCACGATTGGTTCTATTGCCGCTACTCTTTCGGTAGATTTGAGCAGTCGGGCCTGGCCTCATTGGGTTGGACTGATGGTATGGGCACTAATCGTTTGGGCCTTACAATGGTTTACTTTAAAATACCGGTCCGCTGGCAAATATATTGTAGGAGAGCCAACTGTGGTAATTATGAATGGTCAGATTATGGAAGATGCCATGCGCAGCATACGTTATACCTTATCTGATGTACTGGAGCAATTGCGAGACAAAGGAGTTTTTGATTTAAAGCAGGTTGGTTTTGCGGTTGTTGAAACTAACGGCAAGGTATCAGTATTATTAAAACCTGAATTCCTTGCTGTGACTCCCCGGGATCTGAAGCTTACCGTTCAAAGTTCAGGGCTTAGCACCGAATTAGTTTACGATGGGGTATTAATTGAAGAGAACCTCAAACGGGCTAACGTGGATCAGTTATGGCTGGAGAAAGAGTTAAAAAAACAAGGCATTAACAGTATATCCGAAGTATTTCTTGCTGCCCTGGACAGCTCTGGGGCCCTATACCTGGATACATACAAAGAAAAGCCACAATAATTCCCGGCATTAAATATCACTTATAAGATTAGATCGGAGGTTTTCTGCAATGAAGAAGTGGGCGTGCTATCTTATCCCGATTGTTTCTTTAATCGTCTTTGTACTTATAATGCAGGGAGGCTGCTATTTCATAAGCTCCCAGTCAGATAAAGATGCTATTCCTCAGTATATTGATCAGACTGAAACTGATTTAAAAGCTGGAAACTGGGATATCGCCCATGAAGATTTACAGCGTTTAGATCTGGCCTGGAAAAAAGTCGTACCCAGAATACAATTTCACGCCGAGATGGATGCTATGGACGGTATTAAAGAGGATATTGCCCGTTTGAACGGTTCAATTGATGCTGAAGACCTGGGATTGTCTTTAGCCGAACTAGCCGAACTCTCCGAGCATTGGGAAAACCTTAAGAATTGAGATGTGGGCTTTTTAAAACCTAAAAACGATAAAAAAAGGAGGTATACCAAAGTGCATACCTCCTTTAATCTTACTATAATTTATTTCTTTTTCTTAGCAGCAGCTTTTTTGGCGCCTTTTACAGGTGCAACTACTTTCGGAAGTGCTACGGCTTCTTTCAGGGATTTGCCGGGTTTAAATGCAGGAACTTTAGTAGCTGGAACCGTAATTTCTTGTCCTGTTGCTGGACTAATAACTTTTCTTTCTTTACGATCACGTACTTCAAAGCTACCAAACCCTATAATCTGTACCTTGTCTCCCTTTGCCAATGCCCCCTGAATTGTACCTACCAGTGCTTCCAGGGCTTTCGCAGCATCTTTCTGCGTGAATCCTGCTTTTTCAGCTAGTGATTTCACAAGTTCCGATTTGTTCACGACATAATCCTCCCTTTTAATTTTTTACCTTTTTGTACATTCCCCATAAAATCGGCAAATCCTGCTAAAAAACTAAATTTTTTTATAAAATTCTTAAATTTTTTATAAATTTCTTAGATTTTTTATAAAATTTTTCAGTTTTTTTAGTATAGAGTACAACTTAAAGTTTTTTTATTTAGTTTCATTTTACCAATATTAATAGATATTTATACATACCTACAGCAATTAATGCCTATTTATCGGGATCTATTTCCGAAAAAAGTTGACAACCCAGCCAAATTGCCAAAA
Source organism: Syntrophomonadaceae bacterium (assembly GCA_963665865.2). Classification (GTDB taxonomy): domain Bacteria; phylum Bacillota; class Syntrophomonadia; order Syntrophomonadales; family Syntrophomonadaceae; genus PHAA01. The sequence goes on from CAXXWF010000001.1 coordinate 2,488,682, forward strand.
CCAGGCAAATATCATCGTAATATATGTCTTATACGGTAAGAATACACTCCCTATTCATAATGGATATAACCTCCACTTCAAGATCTCTCTTCCGGGTCTCATCATTCAGAAGACTGCATAGGTAACTGCTCATTATTTGTTCCGTTCCCTGATGCCCGGCATCAATCACTGCTATGCCCAAATCAATAGCCTCTCTGGCTTCATGATATTTTAAATCCCCGGTTAAAAGAGCATCACACCCCTGGCTTCTAGCTTTACGAATAAAACTCGCTCCGGCGCCACTGACAACCGCGATTTTGCTTACCGGCTTATTTATATCCCCAGCTATGCGCAAGAACTTTAATCCCAATTGCCTTTTAACATCATCGCAAAACTCTCCAAGACTTAGTTCCGCGGCCAGACGACCTACCCGTCCCAAGCTGAAAACCTGCCCCGGTCTTTCTAAACGATAGACATCATAGGCTGGTTCTTCATAAGGATGGGCCTGGAGCATTTTTTGCAGTACTTTTTCAAGATGCAATTGTGGCATTATGGTCTCCAAGCGGTATTCTTCCACCTCTTCCAGCCGGTCTTCCTGCCCAATATAGGGTGTGCTGCCTGCCAAAGGGCGGAAACTTCCGGTTCCTCGAACTCTGAAGCTGCAATCCTGGTACCTTCCGATATGGCCTGCTCCTGCGTCCCAAATAGCTTGACGAACCGTATTCTCATGATCAACCGGAACATAAACCACTAACTTGTAAAGTGTCTCACTATGGCCCTTATCCAGTGGCATGATATTTTGCAAGCTTATGCGTTCGGCTAATATCTGATTCAGCCCCCGCTCCCCCGCATCCAAATTCGTATGAGCAGCATAAACGGTAATTCCGGCCTCAATTATTCCCTTCAACAAACGCCCTGCAGGTTGATCATAATTTATTGACTTAATATCACTGAAAAACAATGGATGATGGGTTATGACCATGTCTGCCTTTTGTTCAATGGCATACTGAAGCACTTCATTATCCATATCAAGAGCAACCAGGACTCTTCTCGCCGTATGTTCCAATGATCCCATCTGTAATCCGACATTATCCCATTTCTCGGCCAGGTTTACGGGGAAAAAATCCTCAACAATTTTCACGATATCTCTAACTGTGGTTTGCATTCAGTACCTCCCCTAATGCTATATTTTTCTCCCGGTATGCATCGGCCAAAACTTGGTTCCGGTGCAGGGGAGAACCGAGCAATCCCCTATATATTCGCTCACATTTTTGCAGGTATCTTGTAATGTATAACCTTTTGATTGCGTCGTCAGCTTTTATGATGTACGGCCCTACTTCTAATTCTAAACTGTTTAAATGGTAAGGGCAATTGCCGGGATGGCTGGTTATGGCTAAATATATATAACCATGCTCCTCCACCAGCCTTTCATCATCAATGATCCACCCCCGGCTGGCTAGCCGCTGTCTTAATATCTCGGCTTTGCTCATAGGTTGAAAAACATATTTGCGGAAACTGTCAGCTTTATCCCAATCATAAGCTAAAATATCGACTATGGTCTCTCCGCCCATTCCAGCCAGAACCACGCAGCCAACTTCGCCCCGCTCCAGGACTTGTAGCCCATTCCCTTGCCGCACTTCAATTTTTTCTCTGCAAGCGCTGCCTCTTACCGCTTCCCAGGCACGGGTGTAGGGACCATCTGATAATTCACCGATAATAACGGCGGGAGCCAGTCGATGCTCAGCTAAATAAATAGCCAACCAGGCATGGTCAGCACCGATATCAGCCACTAATTGTCCGGCTCCGATCATTTCGGCAACCATAGTCAAACGTTTATATATTAAAGTCATCTGTTCAGTCTCCTCTGGATAAGGAAAACCCGGGCACCTGCCAAGATACCCGGGATAAATTGATATATAACATAATTCGGTATTTACACCGTAGGTAAAGTTTTCAGACTGGCTTGTATTTGCTCATCACTAGGTGCTACATCTTCCATTTGACCGGAAAGATAGTTCTCATAAGCATTAAGATCTAAATGGCCGTGACCGCTTAGGTTAAATACAATCGCCCTTGAAATTCCCTCTTCCTTGCCCTTCAAAGCTTCATCAATAGCAGCGCGGATGGCATGTGAAGACTCGGGGGCTGGTAATATGCCCTCTGTCTGTGCAAATAACATAGCCGCTTCAAAAACGCCGTTTTGCATAACAGAAGTAGCTTCAAAAAGGCCATCATGGTATAGCTGACTTACCAGGGGGGATTCCCCATGATATCTTAACCCGCCTGCATGAATGCCGGCAGGAGTGAAATCATGACCCAGCGTGTACATCTTGAGCAGAGGAGTAAATCCGGCTACATCACCAAAGTCATAAGCAAATACTCCTCGGGTAAGGCTCGGACATGCCGTCGGCTCAACGGCCAGAAGGCGTACTTTCTTGCCTGCTAATTTATCGGGAATGAAGGGTAAGGCAATGCCGGCAAAATTACTGCCGCCGCCACAACAACCAATCACAACATCTGGATAATCATCGACCATTTCCATTTGCATTTTTACTTCCTGACCAATAATGGTCTGGTGCAAACACACATGGTTTAAAACACTTCCCAAGGAATAGTGGGTATCTTCTCTCTTAGCCGCATCCTCCACCGCTTCACTGATAGCAATGGCCAGAGTGCCCGGGGTATTAGGATTCTTGGCCAGTGCGTCCCGTCCGCTTTCAGTAAGATTGCTGGGGCTGGGTATACATTGGGCTCCATATACTCCCATAAGTATGCGTCGGTAAGGCTTTTGATCGTAGCTTACCCGTACCATATATACCATACATTCAAGATCAAAAAGCTTACAGGCTAATGATAAGGCGGTTCCCCATTGACCTGCTCCGGTCTCTGTCGTCAGACGTTTGATGCCCTCAATCTTATTATAAAATGCCTGCGGCAGTGCGGAATTCAACTTATGGCTGCCCACCGGGCTAACCCCTTCATATTTGTAATAGATGCGGCAGGGAGTGTCTAAAGCCTTTTCCAAACCATGGGCTCTGAACAAAGGCGAAGGTCTCCATTTTTTGTATAATTCCCTTACTTCGGGTGGTATTTCAATATATCTCTCCGTGGAAACCTCCTGGGCAATTAGACCCATAGCAAAAAGTGGGGCCAGGTCAGCAGGGCCAAGGGGCTGTTTGGTTCCAGGGTTCAACCCGGGAGAAAGGGGAGTGGGCATATCAGCCTGAACGTTGTACCAGAATTTCGGTATCTTGTCCTCCGGCAGCATAATTTTGGTTAAATCGTCTCTACTCATCTCAAATCATTGCTCCTCTCATCTGATAAACATAATATATAGGCTTGATTTTATCATAGGCTTGGGTATGCAACAAGTGTATTATTTTTAAACAACTTTCAAACCAGACCCTTGCTTTTCACTCAAGCTGCTTTCCCATTTCTTGCAGCGATCACCCCAATAGGCCAGAACCTCCCGGTCACGTTTTATACATACTACTTCACAGATATTAGGACATCCCGAGCACTCATGACTGCTGGTTTTAAAATCACCCTCGAGAATGAAAGAATTGCCTCTGAACAAGCTGGGCGTCCGGCTTCGCTGCATGCTTTCCACTGCTAATATGGCAGCCCCAATTGCTCCCATTACATCATAATGTTCAGGAATGTTGATGGGCATGTTCAGCACCTTGGCAAAAGCTCTTCTAAGTCCGGCATTAGCGGCTACACCGCCCTGGAATACTACCGGTTCCTCAATTCGCTTGCCTTTGCCGACATTATTCAAATAATTTCTTACCAGTGCTTCACATAGACCCATAACGATATCCTCCATAGGATAACCCATCTGCTGTTTGTGAATCATGTCAGATTCAGCAAAGACTCCACAACGTCCGGCTATTCTTACCGCTTGGTTGGAAAGCGCCGCCATCTGTCCAAAATCTTCGATATTCATATTCAGTCGTGAGGCTTGCTGATCCAGGAAAGATCCGGTACCGGCCGCACACACTGTGTTCATGGCAAAATCATTCACTATTCCGTTGCGCAGGATAATAATTTTGGAATCCTGACCACCTATTTCTATGATAGTTTTAACATCCGGATATAAATGGGCAGCGGCCACCGCATGGGCAGTTATTTCGTTTTTTATTACATCGGCTCCTACTAATACCGCCGCCAAATACCGGCCACTGCCAGTAGTTCCAACACCCTTAATTAAAACATTTTTTCTTTGGGTGCTCTCCGCAATTATAGAAAAACCTTCCCTTATAGCTTTGACCGGATTCCCCTGGGTGCGCAGGTATATCTTTTGCACCAAATTGTAATCGTTGTCGACCAAAACCAGGTTGCTGCTCACTGAGCCTATATCAATTCCCAGATAACAGTCCACTTTTATGCCTCCTTCAATTGTTTAACCGCCTTCAGCTTTTGTCTTTGCAGCATATCCACAAAAGCCTCCAGGCGTGTACTTAGCCCGGCTGTGCCTGAAAGTTCGTCGAACCACAGAGTCATACTAGGCACTCCTTCATTTTGGCTTATGGAGGGCAATATGGATTGAGCTACAATCTCAGGCATGCACGTCAGCGGTCCTAACTGGATAATTCCGTCAAGTTTTAAGCGCGCAAAGTGAACTGCATGACCTACTGTCTCTAGCCCGTGCCCCCCTACCTCGTAATTTAAATAGGGTTTGGCATACTTAACCAGGCCTTTACGCACAGATTTCTTAACCAACCCGCCCAGGAGGTTATCATTAAGCCAATCGGTTAAATAGGTAGAACGGCAAACTTCCGCCCCCATTCTGCCTAGTAAGCGGCAGAACTCATAATTGGCGGCTGGTTCGAGCATAGTATATATCTCCCCTATCAGACCAATCTTTAACGGCTGTTCAGGTTTATAATCCAAAGAATTCATGGCCTGAATGGCTTCCTGAGCTGCTATTAGCGCCTCTTTTTTGCTGCCAGCCCGGTCGATTTCCATGGACGCGTTATCATAAATCCTTTCGACTTGGTCTTTATCCCATGCCCGCGGCAGACAATGGTCAAAATGTCTTTCTACTAATTCCAGGGCATTTAGCTTGCTCCAACCATATTTAATGGCTTTTACCGCCTCCCAAAAGGACACATTTTCTCCTAAGGATTTAAGCTGCCCTACGAGATCATAAATCCGGGAATCAGGTGCCTCCAGCACAATCATTTTGAAGTCGTATCCCAAACCTTCCAGAATGTCTCTTTCGACCTGCGCATAGTAGCCAAAGCGGCAAGGCCCCCATCCCCCGGCCATCACTATGGTATCGGCGCCATTTTCCAGAGCTTCAATAAAATTACCTAAATTAATTTTAAGGGGCATGCAGGCGAATTCAGGTGAATTCTTAATACCGAGCTCGAAAGTGCGCTTACTGATCGGCGGAGGAGGTACATAGTCCAGTTTAAGACCGTCCATTAAAGCCTTAATGGCGATATGCATATTACCCATGTGCGGAAACGTAATCTTCACCTTGAGCCACCCTTCTTCGTAACAGCATGTCACAAAAAGCTTCCAATCTGGTTACCAGGCCAGCTTCACCGGTATGTTCATCTATAGTCATCATCATAAATGGTTTAGCCTTTAGCTTGCGCTCAATAATTTCACCGATCATAGAATCCGGTCCACAACCAAAACAGGCCAGATAGATTATACCGTCTACACTCATTTGTTTTTCCATCAACAATGCACTGCCTACTAACTTGCGACCCAAAGTCCAGAATACCCTTTTGGGTATCAAAGCGGCATTTGTTTCAATTGCGGTTTGATCCAAAGTCTCTGCTACATGGACGCGGCAGCTCATTTGGCGAAGTCTTGCGATCAAGTTCATGCTGATTGTTTGATCATATAGTGAGTAACCATGGCCTAAAACTCCTATGTTTAAATCACATACCGATGGTAAAATAATTTCTTCGCCTTCCCATATCCTAATCGCCTCAGCCATGTTATAACCGCTCTGGCATAACCTTCTACATTTACGCAGCTCATCCACACCATGTTGATAGGCATGTTGAATAAGCCTTTTTTGTGAGGTAAACAACTGACCAACTCTAATAATATCCCGCTCGAGAAGTCGTTCAGTTCTGCTAATATCAACAGTTATATCAATTACTGACGGCAAATCTAATAGGACCGCCTTTATCATATCCGGCAGTCCCATAAATTTAGGACAAATAAATGAACGGCGCTCGACGCTCACCAACCGGGGAATAAATATGTAATCAAGTGACTCGCTGCAAAGCTGCCGCACATGTCCGTAATAAACCTTAATAGGAAAACATGCCTCATCAACCGCAGCTTCGATACCTTTTTCAACTATCTGCCGATTGGTTGCGGGCGATGTTACCACTTCCGCTCCCAGATCCTGAAAAAATGTCTTCCATAAAGGATAATAATAATAGTAAAAAAGTCCTTGAGGTATTCCCACCTTCACGATGTTCACACTCCCGTTTAAATTAATGTAAAAATAACATTCGTGTCATCCTGAGTGCAACGAAGGATCTCCTTCGGAGAATACTATTGCAACTATAAGATCCTTCACTTCGTTCAGGATGACAACTGTTAGATTTTCATGGTAGTTGCGCCTCCGGTCATAAAAAGTTAATACGAATTTAGGTCTACAATATAACCGCTTTTAATCTTTGGGGTTGAAAAATACTGCAGCTAGATACCCGAAAACGATTGCAGCGGTAATGCCGCCGGCAGTTGCTTCGACCCCACCGCTAAAAGCTCCCAGCAGACCTTTTTCTTGCACCCCGGCAATAGCCCCCTGAGCTAGGCTATGACCAAATCCACTGAGGGGAATAGTGGCCCCTGCTCCTCCAAGGTCTATTAAGGGTTGGTACAATCCCAGCGCACTAAGCAAAGCACCCATGGTAATATATCCTACCAGAATATGCCCGGGGGTTATCCCCGGTTTAGTTAAATCCATGACCAGTTGACCGACCAAGCAAAGACTGCCCCCAACCAGAAAAGCCATTAAGAGCGACATTTAACTCAATCTCCCTTGTAATTATTTTGTAATATAGCATTCCCTGGAGTATATTTCCGTTATAGAATTTTATATATTCTCTATGGCCACTGCATGAGCTATACCGGGAATACTCTCTCCCTGGAAGGTGCTGGTGGGACTCATCAGGGCACCCGTAGCTACTAACAGTAAGCGGTTGATCTCAGCATTCTTAACCTTTTGGAGTAAAGGGCCGGCCAGCATACAGCCGGCGCAGCCACAGCCACTGCCCCCCGAATCAACTCCCTGCTTTCCATCATAAAGGAGAACCCCGCAATCGCTGTAGTTTGGGCTTGGTACTAGTCCCTCCTTAATAAACAGTTCGCGGGCTAAGGCCGTCCCCACTGCACCCAAATCTCCAGTGACAACCAAATCGTAGTAATCAGGCTTGCGACCGGTATCCTGAAAATGCATTTTAATCGTATCAACAGCCGCTGGTGCCATTGCTCCACCCATGTTCGCTACATCAGTCTGACCCATATCAACTACTTTCCCGACCGTGGCACAACTAACTCTAGGACCCACCCCAGTGGATTGTAAAACCAGGGCACCGGCCGCAGTAGCTGTCCATTGCGAACTGGGTACCTTTTGTACCCCTTGCTCGATAGGGGAACGAAATTGCCTCTCAGCCGTGTAGTGATGACTGGAGGTGGCAGCCACTACCCTTTGATAGAAACCTCCATCAATCATCATTGCTCCTACTGCTAACGACTCGGCCATGGTGGAACAAGCTCCGTAAAGTCCCAGGAAGGGAATATTTATCTCCCGAGCTGCATAACTGGAAGAAATAATCTGATTAAGCAGATCACCGGCCAATAAAAGCTCGGCATCTGCGGGCTGCAGCCCCTGTTTGCTGAGAGCCATTTTTACCGCCTCGCGCAGCATTTTGGTTTCTGCCTTTTCCCAGCTTTCTTCGTCCAACAGGTAATCGGCAAAAACCGTATCAAAGTATGGTCCCCATGGTCCTTCTCCCTCCTTGGGTCCAACCAAAGAAGCCCAGGAAGTAATAAAGGGCGGATTTTTGAACATTAAAGTTTGCTGACCTTTTTTCTTTAGTGCAGGCATATCATCCCTACCTCTTTTATTATTGAATTAACCATAGCTTGATCAAACCAATCGTGACTGAGGCTACGAAACCAAATACCAGCGTAGGTCCGGCTATACTGAAAATTTTGGCACCGACTCCGAAAATATAGCCTTCCTTCTTAAACTCCATGGCCGAAGCTACAATAACATTAGCAAAGCCTGTTATCGGTACAATTGAACCGGCCCCCGCCTTTTGTCCCAGGTCATCGTAAATTCCCAGCCCAGTGAATAACGCCCCTAAAAATACCATAATGATGGCATCCAGAGATCCCGCATCCTGCTTATTGAAACCCGTTCCCAACAGGTAATTAAGAAAAAGCTGGCCGACGACACATATCAATCCGCCCACTACAAAGGCCCACAGGCAGTTTTGCACAACCGGGGGTTTAGGTTTGGTCCGGTTAACCAGATGATGATACTCTTCTTGCTGTGCAGTCTTTAGCTTTTCATTGCTTTCCATATTCATGCTCGAATCCCCCTTAGTACATTATTGTTGGCTATAGCATTATCGTTTATACATAAAAATCCACCGTAAATTCGCAGTCACCAAGCATAAAAAAGCCGGTTCTCATGTCCGGGGAGACACAAGGGGACGGTTCTCGTGTGCGAAAAGTTCGCACACGAGAACCGTCTCCTTGTGTCATATGAGATAGGCGGCAAACCTACTCAGTATATGCTATTTTTATATTGGCCTTATAATCGACGATCTTGTTGCCCTGGACACTTGCTGTCCAATTCTGCACTTCTACTCCGGAAATATTTGTAAAGGTTTTGGATGCATCAATAATGGCGCTGTTAACAGCATCCTGCCAATCTTTATGGGATTCTCCTACAAATTCTGCTACTCTGATCTGCAATTTACTATCTCCTTTCAAATCTGTTTAGGCTTATTATTAGGTTTGCAAGGATTTTTTATTCAAGCACTTTTTTCAGTTTCAAGAGAGCTCCTTTTTCGATGCGCGAAACCTGTACCTGCGATACTCCTATGTCATCAGCGATGGCGGATTGAGTTTCATCGCGAAAAAACCTCCTCAAGATGATTTCTCGTTCTCTGCTGTCCAACTTACTCAACGCCTCACGCAAGGCCAGCTTTTCGAGCATCATAATATTGCCTTCATCGTTGGCCAGTCTGTCAATAAGGGAGATCTGCTCTTTGTCTTCTCCCTGAAATGTGTCATAGATGTATGCTGGAGACTGACAAGCTTCCATGGCCATTACTATTTCTTCTTTGTCCATGGCCAATAAACATGCTATTTCAGCAATGGTAGGCTCCTTACCTAGAGTCCCGCGCAGTTTTTCCTGCGCCCAACGTATTTTACTGTAATTTTCCTTCAAGCCCCTTTGTACCTTAACGATTCCATCATCCCGCAAAAACTTTTTGATTTCCCCTATAATCATCGGTACCGCATAGGTTGAAAAACGAACCTGGAAGGAAAAATCAAATTTATCGATGGCTTTAATCAAGCCTATAGAACCTACTTGAAACAGATCATCGTAATCATAAGAGGTGTTTTTAAAGCGTTCCAGGACCATATATACCAGCCCCAGATTGGCTTCATAAAAATTGGACCTGGCATCAGCGTCACCGCTTTGAGCCTTTTGGAGAAGGCTGTCATTTTTTTGATATTTATCCGGGGGCATATACATTCCCCCCTATTAAGCTAGTGCTTCTTTGTTTTTGGCAGCGAAATAACGCTTAAGCTTAATGCTCGTACCCTGGCCTGGCTGACTCACTACCTCAAGCTCATCCATGAAAGACTTCATTAGAGTAAACCCGAGTCCAGTGCGGTTGGGGTCACTGGAGAAACTAGGTTCCATGGCTTGCTCAATATCAGCAATACCTTGACCATAATCTTCAATCATTATTTCCATGGTACTATCATCTAAAATAGTAGCCATAACCAGGACCTTCTCAGTAGTTCTATTTTCATATCCATGTATAATACTATTGGATACCGCTTCTGATACCACCAGTTTAATCTCCTCTATTTCCTCCAGCGTACAATTCAATTGGGTGGCAAAGGCGCCCACACAAGATCGCGCGAAGGAAACATTTTCCGGTAAACTTTGAAATTCAAAACGTACATAATTCTTCATATTCATGGCCTGTCCAGCTGAGGGACATTGCCCCTTAGAGCTGGTATTCACCTCCCCTAAATATTAATAATATCCTGCTCGTTATTATACATGGAAACCAACTTATTGATACCCGAAAACATCAATATCTTATGGACTGATGGACGGGCTCCAACTATGAACATTCTTCCGCTCAAACCTGTAATCTTTTTATATCGGCCAATAATTACCCCTAACCCCGAGCTGTCTATGAAGCTAACTTTTTCCAGATTAATAATCAAATTGCTAATTTTCTTGGTTTCCAGCTTCCTGTCTATTTCGTGGCGGAGTTTTTCCGCTACCACCATGTCCATTTCACCCTGGATCCTTACCAATAGTGTATTTCTAATTTGTTTAAATTCTAGATCCACGTAAAAGTCCCCTCCTTGTTAGTCTTACAGCTGCGGGGATAACAAAATATTAAAATCAACTTTGCATCTCTGATTTTACTATTTCGCTGCCCTAATTAAGACTTCTACAAACAGGGGACAAGTCCTTCCACAAAATTCCATTTATAAAAGAAAAGTTTCGGCATACATTTTCATTATTTCTTTAATAAGGCCACCTCGGGCTATATCTTTTGCCGAAACAAGGTCAACTGTTTTCTGGAGATTACCATCTTTGAATATTTGGATTTCTCCTAATTTTTGACCCTTGGTTACCGGGGCATTAATATAGGGCAGAAGTTCTTTTTGGCTGGTTATATTGTCCTTTTCACCTTTGAGGTATATGGATCCCGCATCTTCCGCTGCCAGCACCTCTGCCTCGCCTTCTGCTCCTTTGCCAACCTGTACCGTGCCACAAACACTGTCCTGGGTGAAGAAGGATTTATAAGCATACTTGGCAAAACCATAATTAAACAGTTCCATCGAATCCCGAAAATGCCCCCTAACCTCTGGAGACGCCATTACCACTGCGATTAAACGCAGACCGTCCCGTTTGACAGTTGATGTTAAACAATATTTCGCCTCGTTGGTCCATCCGGTTTTAAAGCCGTCCGCCCCCTGGTACCACCAGAGCAGTTTATTCGTGTTGTACAGTTTGAATTTACCCTGGCGGAGATTATATTCTTTTATGGAGGTATATTCGAGTACGCGAGGGTGAGCTAAAGCATAGCGGGCGATTACAGCCATATCGTAAGCTGAGCTGTAATGCCCTTCGGCGGGTAAACCATAGGCGTTGACAAAGTGAGTATTTTCCAATCCTAAATCATGTACTTTGGCATTCATTTTATCCACAAAATTTTGGTGAGTTCCCTCCAAAAATTCGCCTAATGCAACACAGGCATCATTGGCTGAACCCGCCGCAATAGCGATCATCATTTCTTCATAAGTCATGGTTTCGCCTGGCTCTAGATAAATCTGAGAGCCTCCCATTTTCCAGGCGTTTTCGCTGGTCACAACCTTGTCGTTAAGATTCGCTTTGCCTTGTTCCAGTGCCTCTACACCCAATATCAGAGTCATTAATTTGGTCATACTGGCAGGAGCTAATCGCTTGTTTTCATTATTTGAGGCTAGTATTTGTCCAGAATCAGCATCCATCAATACATAGGCATCCGCTTTCACATTTTCCATTTTTGGCGCAGCCGCCACCATTCCAACCCATGAGAACATAAATAGAATCAAGAGCAACCAAACTGCCTTGGCTTTAAGTTTACCTATCATCCCGCATGTACCTCCCCCTATCGTATAACTACTTATAAATTATATTGAGGTACAGCTGCTATTATGTCATTCAGTTGTTTTTTTGCCATTATTATGTAGAGAAGATAGAGAGGGACTAAGGGTGAAGGTTGCAGACTTTGATGACTAAGAATAGTGTGAAAAAGACGGGAGTAAATGGCGGGTTTATTTCTTGATACCCCTTAGGGACTAATCCTGTTGCGAAACATATATTTCATCAAATTCATCTGCAACCCTGATAAATGCCTCTAATATCTGGGGATCAAAACAACCCGGCTTGCTCTTCTCGTCTCCGTTTATAATTATTTTCATCGCCTCTTGATGACTTAAGGCTGGTTTATAGGGCCTTTTACTTCTCAATGCGTCATAATGATCGCATATTGAGACGATTCTACCCTCAAGTGGAATATCTTCTCCCTTTAGACCATTGGGATAACCGCTCCCATCCCATCTCTCATGATGGTTGAGGGCAATGGAGGCAGTCATATTAATCTTTTCATGGATTGAACCAGAAAGGATACTGGCTCCTGTAATCGTATGGGTTTTCATAATTTCAAATTCTTCTTCGGTTAAAGGGCCTGGCTTGAGTAGTATCTTATCCAATATGCCAATTTTCCCAATGTCATGCAGCGGAGCAGCAAAGGCTAGGGATTCCACATACTCCTGCGACAGCCCCATGGCCCGGGCCAGAGTAGGAGCAAAAATTCCCATGCGACGGTTGTGCAAACCGGTGTCCAAATCCCTTAATTCGGTAGCTGCAGTCAATCTCTGAACGACTTCGCCACTTAGTTCTTGAACTAAAGACAGGGCTTCCTGAAGTTCCCGGGTACGTTTTGCCACGGTTTCTTCCAGCTTTTGCTTGTATTCTTCTTCCATCCTAGCAAATCTTACCAGGTTTATAGCTTTGTACAGCACCCCTAAAAACTGTCTAATATCCAAGGGTTTTAAAACAAAATTATCCACACCCATATTAATTAAATCCAACAGATATTTAGCCTCATCATGGGCAGAAATAACAATGATAACCTGTTTTTTATTACTTGCTTTAATTTCCCGGGACAACTTTACGCCACTCATAACTGGCATGTTTATATCGGTAATTACAATGTCATAACTGCCTTCCCTATATTTATCCAACCCTACCTGACCATTTTCGGCAGATGTAACATTGGTGAAAAAGCTGGTAAGAAGCCTGGTCGTATTTTCCCGAAGATCTCGATCATCTTCAACATATAAAACTCTAAGCCCTTGGGCAGCTTCTCTTAGTTCCTTGGCATTAATCACTTCCAGATTCCTCCTTGGCAACCAAGGGAAGCGTTATGGTAAAGCAGGCTCCCCGGCCATGGTTAACGGCTCTGAGTTTTCCTCCGCAATGTTTCTCTATGATGGTTCGAGACATATATAAACCGAGTCCAGTGCCTATGCCCGACCCTTTGGTTGAAAAATAGGGATCGAATATTTTACCTATGATTTCTTCGGGGATTCCTCCGCCATTATCCATTATTTCAACGATTTGGCACTCTTCTTTTTCGTAGCCCTTAATGTAAATAGCAGGATCCAATATCTTGTTGTCAGTTAAGGCATCTATGGCATTTTTAAAAATATTTAGAAACACCTGCATTAGCTCATTGGGATAAGTACAAATAGGAGCAGCAAATAAACAATCTCTTTCTAGAGTGATATTTCTATATTCCATTGACTTGCCTATAATGCCCAGGGTAGCATCAATAATATCATTAATAAACGCTACATTCTTAGGATTATCCGGTTTAAAGAAGTGCCTGAAGTCATTGATTGTATTTGAGAGGTATTGAGCATGATTATTAACTTCATCCAGCAAATTGGCAAACTGGTTTTGATCATACATGTCCAGCTCAATAAAAACCTTTAAATTACCTGCAATAGTACTGATAGAAGATAGAGGCTGACGCCACTGATGGGCAATCATGCCTATCATCTCTCCCATAGCAGATAATTTGGAATTCTGCACCAATAATTGTTCTTGTTGTTTTCTCTCCGCTATCTCTTCTTGTAGTTTCTCATTCAGCTTTACGGATTGCCCTATCATTTTGTTTAATATCTCTTGTTCCCGTAAGAGTTCTTTTTCCTGATAGAGATGACAATTTTCCACCTTGTTCAAACCATTACAAATGGCAATGGCCATGTGCCAACAAGAATTATATCCGCAAGCCGCACAATTCCTGAAATCCTTTTCATCCACCTTATTCATCTTAGTATAAATCTCGTGCAATTCAATTCCTTTGGGGATTTTGATATTGTTGTAGGCAGATAAATCCTTATAGTAATGGTAAGAAAAATCGTGATTCCGAATGACCTGGACCAGAAATGCCTGTAATTTCTGGTTCACATTTTCATTTTTGATACCTAGTTCGGAGCGACTGGCAACAACATTTTCTATTTCATCAATTGACTTATGGTGATTAATGCAGCCCGCTCCCATATTACATCCCTTTTCGCAACTTAGTATGTCTACTATCAAAGGCAAGTTGGGTCGGCCTTTTCTGATCGCCTTCTCTAAATCCCGCAAATACTTTTCATACACAATGGGCCCCTCGATTGTACTTATAGCGCTGGCAGGGGTTTCTGGATATTTATATAAATAGCATTCCTTAAGTCCTCCCGGAGTTGAAAAGTTAGCAGCAATCCCGGCGGGAATATAATTATCAAATTCAGATTTGTCTAAGAGCTGCAGATTAATGTCTCTATCCTTAAATATCTTCAGCAACGATTGGAAGGTAACGTTGTAGTTAATCAATTTACTATCCTGAAATTCTCTTCTTTTCGCTAGGCATGGTGAAATAAATGCCAACCGGCTGTCAGGATGCAATGATTTTACATAAACTGCCGTATCATGTACGGGGCTGCCGCTAGGAGCCAGGTATTCTATTAGAGCGGGATGATGTATTTCTATATATTTGACGATAGCCGGACATGGCTGAGCAATAAGCGGTAATTTTGCTTGGCCTGATTCGATTGCTTCATGATAGCAAGCAACGGTAATCTCAGCTCCCAGTGATACATCATAGACCGCTTTGGCTCCTATAATTCTCAATGCACTTATTAGTTTTTTTAAATCAAAGTTGCTCTGAGCTGAAGGCGCAACCAAGGCGATAATATCCGTGGTTTCCAAAGACTTGATAAAATCCGCTGAATCATCAACCGGGAAGCGCGCACTCTTCTCCACGACTCCTCCGTGACTTTTTATACAAGCCTCGATACACCTTCCACACCCAATACATAAATGATTATTGAATTTTACAACATCCCCACTGCCGTTACTACAGACTTTAACCGGACAGACTGCGATGCACTGGTGGCAATTTATACAATTTTCTTCATTTATGCCGACTACCTCAATGAAATTATCCATTGAATCCCACTTCCTCTTTGGAAATGTTTACTAATTTCAATATAACCTTGTGTAATTATATATCGTATAAAAATATACTTTTTTCAGTCACTTCCACCTAATTTTATAAGACCTGGGATAAATAATAGGACAGAACCTTTTGATTAAAAAGCCCCATCCCTATTTATTAGCTTACAAAATTATTTTTTTTGATTATATTGCAAGGTCAACTGCTATTTAATCTGCCTTCAGTGTTTGAATAATCAAAGGTAGGAGAATTGGTTTTTCTTGGGACAGTTGATAACTGGCTGCCAGTCTTTCTGAGCAAGCACTTATCCGTTCGTAATTATTGGCGTAAACTATGGCTAAAACGTCGCCCTGCTTAACAAAATCGCCTTTTTTCTTTAGAACCCGAATGCCGACAGCCAAATCAATTGCATCCCCTATTTTTTCCCGCCCGGCGCCCAGCTGCATGGCACAGCGGCCAACCTCCATCGCATCCATTGCTGCAATATAACCTTCGCCCCCTGATTTTACTTCGGTTTGCAGACTGGCCAACGGGAGTCCATAATTGGGCAAGCTATATTCGAGCCTGCCACCCTGCGCAGACACTAATTCATTAAACTTAGCAAAACCTTCTCCTGATATCAGGATTTTTTCCGCCCGTTCTCGAGCCTGGTCGAAGGAAGAGTATTGACCTGCCAAAAGCAAAATATGAGCGGTCAAAACAAGCGATAACTCCTTTAAATCCGCTGGACCTTCTCCCTGAAGCAGGTCAATAGCTTCTTTTACTTCCAGGGCATTGCCTACCGATTCACCCAACGGCTGGCTCATATCGCTGAGAAGCGCAACGACTTCACGGCCTGCTTCCCGCCCAATTTTTAGCATTGTGCGAGCTAGCTCAGCTGCTTCTGCTTCGCTTTTCATAAAAGCACCGCTGCCCACCTTTACATCCAAAACTATACCCTGAGCACCGGCAGCGATTTTCTTGCTCATTATGCTGGAAGCGATCAGGGGAATACTGTCTACGGTAGCAGTAACATCACGAATTGCATACAGTTTCTTGTCAGCTGGGACAAGATTTCCAGATTGGGAAATTACGGCCGCTTTTATGGTATTCACCTGGTCCATAAACTGCCTGTATGTCCTCTCGGTTTGGAAACCTGGTATTGATTCAAACTTATCTATGGTGCCCCCAGTATGCCCCAAACCCCGGCCTGACATTTTTGCCATGGGAACACCAGCGGCTGCCGCCAGGGGAATAACCACCAGGGTAGTTTTATCGCCAACTCCCCCGGTACTGTGCTTATCAACGGTTTTGCCGGCTATTCCGGATAAATCCAAAACCTCACCCGAATAAGCCATGGCCAAAGCTAACTCATTGGTCTCCCGTTCCGTCATACCCTGGAAATAGACCGCCATTGCCCAGGCGGCTGTCTGATAATCGGGAATACTGCCATCGACGATACCATTTATAAGGAATTTGATCTCCGCTTCACTCAGTTCTTTCCCATTGCGTTTCTTTAGAATAATATCTTGCATAATCATTGTCATTTTTTAATTCCTTATGAGGGCATAAAAACTCTGTCCCGCCTTAATCTCTGTTTTGACGGTCAGGAATTCGGCGATGGTCTGACCCAGATCCGCAAAGGAAGGACGTACCCCCAGATCAAAACCAGCTTTGATTTGTTTCCCATATACCAATAGGGGCACCTGTTCGCGGGTATGATCCGTCCCCGCGGTGGTAGGGTCACAACCATGATCAGCAGAGATAAATAAAATGTCTTCGGGCCGCATCTCCCGCATCAGTTCAGGCAAGCAGCTATCAAATTCTTCCAAAGCCTGGGCATATCCCTCGGCATCATTACGATGTCCATATAGTTGATCAAAATCGATGAGGTTGGCAAAGAGCAGACCCTCAAAATCTTTTTTTACAAAACCAATTATTTTCTGCATGCCGTCCCGGTTGTTTTCAGTAGAATGTGTTTCGGTTATGCCCCGGCCTGCAAAAATGTCATTTATTTTACCTATCCCGATGACCTTTTGCCCAGCAGCAAGTATGTTGTCAAGTATGTTGTCTCCAGGTTCCAGCGAATAATCGTGGCGGTGCGGAGTACGGACAAACTTTCCATCCTGACCAATAAAAGGTCGGGCAATTATTCTGCCCACCCCATATTCACCAGTCATAAGGTCACGGGTAACATGACACATTCTATAGAGCTCATCGAGCGGGATAACCTCCTCGTGAGCAGCAATCTGCAACACACTATCCGCCGATGTATATATGATCGGATAACCGGTTTTAACATGCTGTGGACCCAAACTGGCAATTATTTCAGTACCGGAAGCAACTATATTGCCAATGGTCTTACGACCGATACGTCTTTCTAATTCCTTAATCAAGTCCGGAGGAAAACCATACGGAAAGGTAGGAAAAGGCTTTTCCAGTATTATTCCCATCATTTCCCAATGACCAGTGGTCGTGTCTTTACCCTTGGATTTTTCCATCATTTTTCCATATACTCCCAGGGCTGCGGAAACCGGCTTAACCCCTGACAGCTCCTCCAGGTTCCCCAGACCCAACGCTTGCATATTAGGTAAATTAAGACCACCAGCTGCATAGGCGGTATGTTTAAGGGTGTTGCAGGCTTGGTCCCCATATAGGCAGCTATCCTCGGCAGCACCAATTCCCACACTGTCTAGAACGATTAATATGGCTCGTTTACCCATTAATAATTTCCTCCTCCTGCTTAATCATCATATAGAATATCTTACTTCTTCCCGTACTTTCAGGAACGTGGGTGGCATTGGTGATAGACCTCACGTAATCGACTTTTAGTAAGATGCGTGTATATCTGGGTTGTAGAAATATCTGAATGACCAAGCATCTCCTGCACCGCGCGCAAATCAGCTCCATTCTCCAAAAGATGGGTAGCAAAGGAGTGACGCAAGGTATGAGGAGTTAAATCCTTGGCAATATCAGCCTTGTCACCATAAAGGGCCAGAATTTTAAAGAATCCTTGGCGGCTCATTTTTTTGCCATGAGCGTTAAGAAACAGCGTGCGGTCAATAGTTCCCTTCAGCAATAAATTGCGGGATCTGCCCAAGTAGCGTTCTACCCAAAGGATAGCGGTTTGATTGACAGGAATAATCCGTTCCTTCCTGCCCTTACCCAGGCAGCGCAGAAATCCGGCCATTATATTTATGTCTTCCAGTTGCATGGCCAGGAGTTCTGAAACCCTGATCCCAGTACCGTACATCAATTCCAGCATAGCCCTGTCCCTTAAGCCAAGCGTAAGCAGTACATTGGGCTGTTCCATTAGTTTGTCCACTTCCTCAATAGTCAAAACCTGCGGTAGTTTTCGTTTAATCTTGGGGGTCTCCAGGTCAGTGGTAGGATTCAATCCAATATACTCTTCCATAACCAAGAATTTAAACAATCCCTTGATACTGGAAAAACTGCGGGCTACACTAGAATTGGCCGCCCTTTGATCCATCTCCCAGGCTAGGAAGTTAACAATTTGGCGTTTGTTTACATCCTCCCATCGGTCCACCTGACAAAATTTGTGAAGATATTCCACAAACTTATCAAGGTCGCGTCGATAGGCAGCCTGAGTATTGGCTGACAGCCCTTTATCATATTGAATAAAATCGATGAAGGCTATAATATATTTGTCCACAGCCTTCCTCCTGTTTTTCTTTTCCTAATTAGACACAACCGCCCATTATTCCTGCCTGGGGTTTATGAAAAAAATCCTCCCCCAATTCCGCCTTATTGGTTGGTTAGCTTATTCTTTCTCGGTATGGTAAAAATTTTGCATCTTTATCACGAATTGATCCACTGTCTGGTTAAAATCAGTGGTCTGCGGGACATTTTCCACCCTCATGGGGTTGCCGCTGGGGCTTTCATCTTTCATCCAACCACTAAAAACCGGTACCTTTTCATAAAAAATACCTGATACCAGCGGTATAGCGGCAGCGAACAAAGCAATGACAACTGCAATCGTCGCCAGTCGGATTATTTTTTGTTTCCATTTTCCCACTACAATAATCATTCTTAGTCAACCTCCTGTTATTAAGCTAAATGAAAAGACTCAGAAACCATGGTGAAAGATAAGCTTCAATTAGAGATCCTATCAGCACTATGACAAGAGAAATCAGCATTAGCAGGGTATAGCTAATCAGTCCCTTACCCATAGGGATTCCACTCCCCGACCTGCCTTTGGCAATATAGAATGTGAAATTGATACCCACTACCGACCAGATAATAAGTAGCGGTATGAAGATAAGATTCTGGGGCAGAATGGATAGAATACTGATCAAAACTCCTGATACCGCTTTTTCCTTGACCAGAAAACTGATGGTAAAACCGAGCGAGAAACCTTTTAAAAATACCACACCTAGAATGATTGGCATGCCAATTATGGTCAATCCCAGAAACCACACCGCTATTATGCTCTTGCCCTGGTTTAGAAATGAATTGAGTAATATGGCCTGCTTATCCAGGCCGACGTTAACTCCTCCTTTCAAATAATCATCGATAAGAGTAAGTAAATGGCTCTTGACCCCGCTGGTCAGCCCCAGAGCTTTGTAGTCACCTACTAATATCCCGGTCAGGAATATAAGCGTGATCAGCAAATACTGCCACCGGTTTTCACTTATGTGTTGTTGCAAACGGTGCTTTGGTCTCATTGCATATCCTTTCCAAGCAAATGATTCATGGTTCTGACCTCTCTTTCCAATCATATTTTGGGGTTGCCAACTTTATGCAAAAAAGAAAGGCAGCAAGAAAATGCAGCTTTAATCCATTGACAAAAAACCTGTTTGACTCATATAATGCAGGTAGAAACATAAGTATAGGAAGCGAAAGAAGTGTAAGAAGAATAGCACACCCTGGAAGGTGGTTTTGGTGACCAGCCCAAAAAACTGAAGGCTTTAAGCCGAACGGGGTACGGTGGAACCAGAACTCGATGGAGGGTGAAGAAAGAAGTGATTTTCAGCTTGAACAGAATAGACAACGAGTAAGTGGATTAGCAGGAGATCACGGGGAGTTATTGCTAATCCACTTACATTTTGGCGACTTTAATAGCACAATTATCTAGCCTATATTTTCCTTACGCAACATCTGAAAAATTACGGGAACGACTTGTTTTTTACGAGAAAGAACCCCTTGCAGGAAGATACCGCCATTTACATTTTCATGTTCGAAAGCCAGTTCTACCAGAGCCTTTTTTTTACCGGCCACGATCATTTCGGTTCCCTCCTCAAAAATGTTAGTTACCATCAGGCACATAAATCCATAGCCCTTGCGTTCGCACCTGGCTTCCATGGTCTTGACCACATTATCACGCCGTTCCGCAAAGGCGGCTAAATCTACCGTTTCCACCTGACTGATGGCAAAAGTAGTATCACCGCTAACATATTCCTTCAGGTCTTCGCTGACAACCTCTTCGTCAGACTGTTTATCCACCCGGTTGGTTTCCGAATATAGTTTCTTGCCCCAAGCCAGCGCTTCAATACCGGATATAAGTTCCAGCTCCTGAGCAATTCTTTTATCTTTGGCTGTAGTGGTTGGGGATTTAAAAATCATAGTATCTGACATTATTCCGGATAAGAGTAATGAAGCTAGGCTGGAGGTCATAAAGACCTGATTCAGCAGAAACATCTCCGCTACTAGTGTGGACGTTGATCCAACTGGTTCATTATGAAAATAGATCGGCCACAGAGTCTGCAGGTCACCGACCCGATGATGGTCTATTATTTCCAATATCTCCGCTTCTTCGATGCCATCCACAGCCTGTTTCTTCTCATTGTGATCCACCAAAATGACCTGTTTACGTTTCATTTGGAGAAGATTATAACGAGAGATCATCCCCAGGTAACGGTTTTCATCGTTAACTACCGGGTAGTTACGGAAGCGGGTGGCCAGCATATTTTTCCGAGCCTCATCTACCTTCTCATGCGGTTCAAACAAGATTAAATCTCTGGTCTTCATTATATTGCCTGATTTTTGTTCGAGCAGTTTCTTCAGTATCTCCGGACTGCGTTCGATCTCTCGACCGGTACCCAAAGCATCCATAAATAACATAGCAATATCACCAATAGTTATTAGACCTAAAAATCTTTGTTTTTCATCCAGAACCGGGATTGTTTTTAATTTATTGGTACGCATAAAATTGCCTAATTCAACCAAAGTTGTGTCTGTACCTGTATATATCGGCGGCTCATCATCCAATAAATCTTCTACCCTCGTCCCCACATCATCGATTATGAGGGGCGACTCAAAATTAAGGTATTCCAGAAGCCACTTGAGTTCTTCGTTTAATTCACTGGCAGCTGCCGCCAAATAGAGGCCCTTCTCCGTACTCTGTTTGTATACCTTGTAAGCAATCGCCGCAGCAACGCTGTCAATATCCGGATGTTTATGTCCAATTATATAAACTGGTTTCAAGCTTTTTCCCCCCCCGCCTATTATTTATTTGTGCGGACCTTTCCATATTTTCCTCCGCCTCCGGGACTAATTATCAAGCGACCGGAACGCATGTCATCGATAGCTGCGGCTGCCTTATTACCGGCTGCCCGCCTTATATCATCAAGGGGTGTTTTTTCCATTAGCTCGATTTCATTGGAAAACTCCTGCAATAAACTATTATAGATCCGCGGTCCTATCCCTGGCAAATCTTTTAAGGGTATCCGATAACAATAGGGCGGTCTTCCCGGTGGAGGCTGGGCGCAGTCATAATCCTGAATCGCAACGATTCGGTCATAGACACCCATGATTATTTTTGAATTGCCACAAACCCGGCAAGATGTAACCGGTGGTTCATCTTCACTAATTATGCCGCACACCGGACAGGATGTCCGGTGATATTTGCCCAGACGGGGATGCAATCCATAATTGGCCAGTACCCTGCGGCCATCTTCGTTTTGCAGACATAGTCGCAATTCTTGAAAATTTTTCGATTTTATTTGTAATAGATTGAATTCCCGTCCTATATTAGGTGATGAATGGGCATCTGAATTAGTCAAATAGGTGAAACTGCTGGTTTCCTGCAGGCGATCAGCCATATCAGTATCGGCGCTCAAGCCAATTTCTAAGGTCCGTATTTTATGTATATCATCACCAATTTTGTTAACCAGTTTGTCGGTCCACATTCCATATATCCCTTTATGAGGAGTAAATGCATGAGCTGGACAAAAAATCCCCTCCAGATCAAGGCTCAGTTTCATAATGTCAATAAAACTAGCATCAGCCCTTTGGGTAGATAGCTGCATATTGTGGACTCTGCTGCGTAAATATTTTTGCCAGTTTTTAATGGATTCCAAGTTGGGGAGGTAGCTTATTAGATGCACACCTTCCCGGCTCTCCACTTCACAGGCGGCAATTAGCAAGACCCCGTTGGATGCCAAAAACCCGCCCTTTTTAACCTCGGCCAGTTCCTCTGTGGCCAGCATTTCCTCAATTTCAAAAGCTACCAGCGTGCTGCCTGCATCTACAATACCCACTATATCCAGACCTTTGCGGGGTGCATCCTCAAAAATAATGGTCCGTAGATCCAAGCGGCGGGAAGCGGTAATCTTTACCGCTCTCCCTCGGGCACTGCCAATATGTATGTGCAGATCAGCAAAATAGTTGTTCGCTTTTTCACCATTATATCCTAATTCGTTTACCTTGTGATTAGGTCTCATTATTACGCCCCGTTTCCAAATCTTTATATTATTCTATCACTCATTAGTATCTCTCTTCTATAGGGCCCAGAGGTCCCCGTTACTTATTCACTGACATCCTGTTCATGAAGAATTTACTACAATGGACTAAAATCACTTACAAAACCATCCTTGACTCTGACCTTGGGTAGGGGTTTATACTTGCTGTAGCAGGGAGGCCGAATAAACATATAAAAGCCGCTGTCCGGAATTGTTTAATCAGGAGCGGCAACTTTGGGGTCTCATGGATGACCTGCAGTGCGGGTTTGCTCAATCATCGAACCATAATAGTACTTTTGAACCGTTGTTAAGCGAAATGTTTGGTGAAGTCCTGACTGCAGCCCAGATGAGATTTATAGAACTGCTTCGTCAGTATATCGTACCGGAGAAATTAGATAACCTTAAATCTGGCAGGAGCGGATTTATGTTTTGTTGGAGGTAGTGGTTGTAACTGTACTTCTTCCAAATTACTGGATGTTTTGGAAGGTATTGCACCTGGTGTTGGGATTATGGGCGGTTCTATGGCTGTGGGCTGATTACCGTTCTACGGGCTTATACAACCATCTGGTTTCTTCGGCTGGCATAAATTTCAGGTTAGGACTGCGCTTTGGTCAGTATATTCCCTGGGATAAAATAATGACGGTACGTCCGATATCCCTGGCCCCTCCGGGCGGAACCATGGCACCTCGCGTACCCAAAGATCATCCCGGGGTATTTTACATGGGACTAGGGGAATTATGTAATATTGAAATAACCTTAAAGGAACCGCAAACATTTCAGGGAATGATAAATGAAATAAAAGCAGTAAACCGCTTACTACTATCCCTGGAGAAACCTGATCAATTTCTGGCTGTTATTCGCACCGTAAACCCGGGTCTATGCCTCTTTGAATGAGATTTGAATTATTGTCGCGACTATCGTTCCAGGGGGCAAGGGGCAAGGTCAGGACGGCCCTTGCCCCCTGCCTACTCGTATCTCTTCTATAATTCCACTTTTTTATTGTAAACAACAACTGCCAGAGTAAATATAACTGCTGCAGTCACTAAAACCATCAGGTTGGCTGTCAATAAAGATCCTATAGGAGTTGTATACCAATCAGCAAACATTCTTATATTTAAGCTTGAAGTGAAATCATTGATTTTGCCAACAATATATAGGATCAGTAAAAATACTAGCCCTGTGATAAGACCTGAAAATCGTGCACTGAGTCTACCCACGATCTGACTAAAAAAGCTAATACTAATTAAATATATTAGAAACGCTGCACTCAATAAGTAGAATAACCATACCACGCTGAAGCCATGCGGCTGGCCGGATATAAATCTTATAAGCTCTGGCATTATATCCCAGACTAGAACCAGGCCGGTTATTCCAGCAATTAGAGTTCCAACCACGTACTGAGTAAGCAGTGCCAAAAGCTTGGATCCCAAAATCATGCCACCCGATACTGGGAGTGACATAATGAAATAAACCGTATTATTACTCCATTCCCTACCTAGCAGTTTAAATGAGGAAATTAGAGGTAAGAAAACTGCCAGCCCCATCACCATAAGAACAGGGATGATCAATAGCAATAACGTGTTGGTATCAACTACCGGTTGAGGTCTGATTACCCTGAGATAAAATATTCCGTTAAGAATTACAGCCACAGCGGCCACTACTACAATTTCAGGCATTGATTCTCGCATATCCTTGGTATAGAGCGCAAAAAACATTCTCAGCTTATTGGTTGACATTCCGGAACGCCTCCTTCATGGTTTCTACCAGCGACTGGCCTCTTTCGGCTCGTAATTCATCAGCCGAACCAGCCAATTTGACTCTTCCCTTATCCAAAAATACCACCTCATCAACCAGCCGTTCCACTTCGGCAATTTCATGGGTTGATATAATAATGGTCTGCTCCCCTTCCCGGTAATCTTTTATGATAGCATCGATGATATCCTCGCGGGTTAATATGTCTATTCCTGATAGAGGTTCATCCATTAGGAGGTAAGGAGCACGCCTAGAGACGGTAAGTAATAATTTGGTTTTAGCCCTTTGCCCCTTGGAGATTTTACCGATTTTCATTTGTGGATCAAGATTTAAGAAATTCAACAGCTCATTGTACTTGGTTTCATCCCAATCAGCATAAAATGTAGAAGTAAAACGAGCAGCCTGTTTAATGGTCATCCATGAGTACAAGTGATCGATCTCCGGCAAATAAGCAATATTAGCTCTACTAATGCGAGGTTCTTTACCATCTACCGTTACCTCACCCGCATCAGAATGGTTGAGACCCACGATCATTTTAATACTGGTTGATTTACCTGCTCCGTTCGGCCCGAAAAGACCGATTATTTTGCCCTGCTCAAATTTGTAGTCAAACTTCTCCAGAGCTACGGTAGTTCCAAATCTTTTAGATACATTTTTAAACTCAATCATCTTTACTTGCCGCCCTCCTCTGATCCTGTTCTGAAAGTAATAGTTTAATCATCTCAGTATAGTCATATCCCAAAGATTCCATCTCCGCGATAAAATAGCCCAGTATTTTTTGACCCAGATGGGCTTTCATGTCCGTTAACATTGGCTCTGCAACTATTATATAAGTACCCTGTCCGCGGAGCGTTTCCACCATATGCATCGTTTCCATTTCTCGGTAGGCTCGCTGCACCGTGTTAGGATTGATGCGAGCTTTCTCGGCGTACTCCCGCTGAGATGGTATCTTGTCTCCCTGCTTTAACTCTCCTCGTACCAGTTGTTTCTGAAATTCGTCAATTATCTGTCTGTATATAGGCCGCGAACTATCATAAGCCATTACCTCACCCCCCTTCGCTACTAGTGAACTAGTTCATTAATGCACTAGTAGTATAAAATATTTTTCCTCCCCTGTCAAACAAAAAAGCCCTCTCGTTTTTGAGAAGGCTAAACTTATCGTAAAAGTCGGCAAGCTGCCAAGTGGATAACAGACATGAAGGGCATGAGAAAATCCCGTGATTGAATCATACAAGGAATGGAGACGGCTTATTCATTCAATTATTATCCCAAGCCAATTGCATATTGAATCCCAATGATACTCTTGCCATCTGCAATATGCCCTTCAAAAATCATTCGATAGGCTTCGGACAAAGGCAGACGCACAGTCTCAACAAACTCGTCATCATCCAGTGCAATTTCTCCACCAGTTAAACCTGACGCCAAATACAAGTGAAGGTACTCATCCGTAAATCCCGGTGCACTATAGTAGGCCAAGATTTTTTTCCAATGTTCGGCGGTGAAACCAGTCTCCTCTTTAAGTTCCCGCTCGGCACATCGCAAAGGATCTTCGCCCTTCTCCATCGTACCGGCTGGTATCTCCAGCAGTACTCCTTCCACCGGTTTTCGATACTGTCGAACCATTATGATATTATTATCATTATCAACCGCCACAACTCCCACCGCGCCAGCATGTTCAACCACTTCGCGCGTACTTTCGGTACCATCGGGCAGCCTAACGGTGTCTACCCGCACCTTAATAATCCGCCCCTCAAATATTTCCTTGGTCTCCATGGTTTTTTCGATCAGATCCATCCTCTTATAATCCTCCTGCATAATATTTCCACAGTTGCATAAACTTAGTTTGAGGTGATATGATTTGAAATTGTTTGTATACCAAAATGGTTTATGTTTTTGTGGTCGGATCCAGGATCTATTAAGTATCCTATCCGGTTATCCGCCTGAAACCACCCTAAAGGAATTTGTTAATGTAAATTTGAATTAAAACCTATCCTTTGGCTGCTTCTTCTATAATACTTAGGACTAAACGTGCGTCATTTATGAGATCCTCAACGCGAATGAACTCATCTGAGGTGTGTACTGCATTCATGCCTATACCGAGATTGGCGCAACGGATGTTATTGCCGTTGATAATACTAGCATCGCTTCCTCCACCCGTGCTCAACAGTTCGCTGCGTATCCCCATGTCGCTGGCAGCCTTAACTGCCAGACTGACCACTTCCTCATCCGGCCGCAGAGTCGTTTCGGGATAAAGCAGGACAACCTCCGTCTCAGGCATGCCACCGCTTCGGTTGACCTCAGTCTCGAATGTGTTGATGAGTTCAGTGGTTAGTTGCTCCAGTTTGCGGCGGTCCAAGCTCCGAACCTCTCCTTTGACCCGGCATTTTTCGGCTACGATATTGCGGGCCATGCCTCCTTCGATAGTACCGAAATTGCAGGTTGTATCATCGTCAATCCTGCCACAGGGCATCAGTGCTAAGGCTTTGGCCATGATCTGAATCGCGTTGATTCCGTCCTCAGGGTTGATACCGGCGTGTGCTGCCTTTCCATGTACCCGGTATTCTATTTCATTCTGACATGGAGACTGTACTACTATAGTCCCAGGAGGCCCGCCACTATCGAGTACATAACCATACTTGGATTCCAAGTGTGAAAAATCAAAGCTTTTTATCCCCAGAAGTCCCTGTTCCTCACTTACGGTAAACAGTAATTCCAGGGGGGGATGATTCAGCCCTTTTTCCAGTATTACCTGTACAGCCTCTAAAATTGACGCAATTCCGGCCTTATCATCGGACCCCAGAATGGTGTTGCCTTCACTCCTTATTATTTCATCATTTCCTCGAACAGCTTTTATATTGGTACCAGGAACTACTGTGTCCATATGGGTGGCCAATAAAAGCGTAGGTTTATTAACCGTACCCGGCATTTTAACCAGAATGTTGCCAGAATCACCGCCCAGCACTTGGCCCGCATCATCTTCCTCCGCCGCTAAGCCCAGCAGAGCAAACTCAGTTTTAAGTAAGTTCCGAAAGGTTCCTTCCTGTCCTGATAATGAGGCCACCTCTACCATCTTTATGAAATTGGCTATCAATCTTTCTTTGTTTACCATGGAAACCACTCCTCCGTTTGAGTACATTGATTCCTTAAACAGTTATTTTATTTGCCACTCCCTAATTAATTTAGTCTCCACTCTAAGGTATTATTCTCAATTATGTGGCAAGCGAGTATTTATCACGGGGAACCTAGCACATACAATTATTCCCACATCAATTTATCAAATTAATATTATCATACCATAGTGGACAGCGAAACTTTTTGACGGTAGTTGGCAAGTTCTAGAAACAAGATCGGAGTGGGTTAAGTACAAAAAAGGACAAAATTAAAAGGATGTACGCAGACCGCATCGGTATTGCGGCATGCGTACATCCCAGGAGAGTGATGGCGGTAATTGTTGTTTCAGCTAGCAATTACTTTGGAGCAGAATTCCTATTCTATTTCATAGAGTTATCCTTTGTTTATAACCGAACATAAATAAACGCCAGTATATAATTCTAAATAATTTTAGCCATTATATTAGCCTTATATGATATATAACTATACATAAACAAACACAGCTCAACATGTATATAATATAATTAATAATAAATAATGTGTCAATATATAAAATGTTAGGATATTTTTTAGAAAGTTAAAAACCCACCTAATAGGTGGGTTCAGACCGTCAAAAAACCCTCGCCAAGACGCAATAATTGGCGGGGGTTCGGTGTTTTCTGTGGTAAAATTAAATGGGTGATGAAAATGCTGGAACGTGCGAAAAACTTGCGAAACAACATGCAAGTAGTTGATCTGGAAGGGATGGTACCCCAAGACCACCTGTTGAGGAAAATCGATAAGGTAGTGGATTTCAACCATATCTATGATTTGGTGGAACACCTGTATTGCGAAGATAACGGCAGACCAGCCGTAGATCCGGTAGTGCTGGTTAAAATGGTATTAATACAACATTTGTATGGTATCAAGTCACTTAGACAAACCGTTAAAGAGGTTGATATGAACATAGCCTACCGCTGGTTCATAGGCTATGATCTAACTACTCGAGTACCCCATTTCGCAACCTTAAGTTATGCTTTCGCAACGCGCTTCCCTAGTGAGATATTTGAAAAAATATTCGCTTGGATACTTAACGAAGCAGTTAAGAAAGGTTATGTTGATGCCAGCACCATATTTATTGATGCAACTCATGTTAAGGCTAACGCTAACAAAAAGAAAAACCGTAAGATATTAGCTCAAAAGACAGCCAGAATCTATGGTGAACAATTAAGGCAGGAAATCAACCAGGAGCGTATCGAAAATGGCAAGAAACCATTAAAAGATAAAGACGATGATGATGACCAGGGAGAAAAACAGATAACCGTTTCAACTACTGATCCTGAATGCGGTCTTTTCCATAAGGGTGAACACAAGGTAGAGTTTGCTTACACAGCTCATGTAGCCTGCGACAAAAGAAATTACATATTGGATTGTGAGGTTACCCCAGGCAATGTTCATGATAGCACCGTATTTGATACAGTCTACGATAAAGTAGTAGAGGAATTCCCCGAGGTAGAAACCGTTGCCGTAGATGCTGGTTACAAAACTCCCTGGATATGCAAGAAGATCATCGATGATCAACGCAACCCTTCCATGCCCTACAAAAGACCGATGAGCAAGAAAGGCTTTTTCCATCCTTACGAATACGTCTACGATGAATACTACAACTGTGTAATATGTCCTAATGACCAGGTATTGCCCTACACAACCACCAACCGGGATGGTTACCGGGAGTTTAAGAGTAACCCTGATGTCTGCAGGGAATGCCCACAACTAAGTAAATGCACCCACAGCAAAAACTGTCAAAAGGTAGTAGTCAAACATATCTGGGAGGATTATATCAGCCAGGCGGAAGACTTCAGACACTCACTGCCCGGGAAAGAAAGCTACAGCTTACGAGGGCAAACCATTGAGAGAGTATTTGCTGATGCCAAAGAAAAGTATGCCATGCGCTACACCTCATTTAAAGGCTTAACCAGGGTTAGAAACTGGATTAGGCTAAAGTTCGCTGCCATGAATCTTAAGAAAATGGCCATGTGGGCCTACTAGAATCTCTCGGTTGCCTATCTACTCAAAATATTTACCCATGGCAGCCATCCTGAATCAGTCAAATTTCCTTAAATCTTATTTATTCTCCCCCAGCAAGTTAAAAGGCTACGTTTCAGAGATTTGAAACGTAGCCTTTTTTGACGGTCTGAACCCACCTAATAGGTGGGTTAGTCTGTTTATATTATACTTAACTTATTATCAATGCTTTAACCGGCAATGGTCAGGTCAACCAGTAATCCCTGGTCAAATGTAAATTCATAGAAGGTCCCCATGCAACTATTGGGGATAAATGTACCCCAATATATTAATTTGCCAGTCCAATCTCCGGAATAGTTAAGAGTCCGCTGAGGACTTCGTGGGACGCCATATACTTGCAACACATCCCATATTGAACTGTTCAGTCTTATCCCTCCAGGTGTCTTTCCACCTTCCTTGAGCTGCATGGTAATAAAGCCATCACTGTCAACTGATTGGGAAAAGTTAATCATATTGCTCCTGGCTAACTCAGTATCAGTGATCAAACTGTAAGGGGTAATATATATTTGATCTAAATTATTCCACACCTGGCTTGACTCGACGTAATAGCCAAGTGACTTTGATATAAAAGACAGGGGAATCATAATGCTTCCATCTTTAATACAGGGGGGGACCGGCATATCTACCGACAATAAATCTATCAGCGCCTGTCGACTGCCTATTGTCATTTGCATAATCCTGCCATGGCCTTGCACACATATAATAGAAGTACTTGCATCCCAGGTAAATGACCAAGCCATCGCATCCGCGAGTTCTTGGAGAGGAACCATTACTATTTCATCTCTTATTTCCGGAGCAGTGCTCATATGTAAATAATGTGGATATTCGTCCCCGCCCCCTTCTATAACTACCTTTACCTCAGCCAATGCCACGTTAACCAGCCCTCCCAGCATGAGCAGGCAAAACAAAGCCGTCAAAATTATCTTTTTCATCGGCAATCCCCCTGAACCCTTATTCCCATTATTGATAAAGCTATTTTATGAAACAACTACCCGCAATATGATAAATATGGACACAATTTGAGATTAATTTTTAGTGCAACTATATGACTAGCCGCCTTACGCGACCGTACTTATTAGCAAAAAAAACCCCTATTTAACAATAAAAAATAATTAAATAGGGTAAAAAACTTTGTTTGTTGTATAAAGATAATAGATTTTCAAAAAATGTTAGTCTGGAATTGTCCACTGCTCCTCACCTGACAGGTCCTAATATATTAGTCTTAACTGACTTTACTGGCCAATCTCAGCTTATCAGCGATAATGGCAATAAATTCAGAGTTGGTAGGCTTTCCTTTCTCGCCGTTAATAGTATAACCGAAGAACTTATTTATTCTATCAATATCTCCCCTATCCCAGGCTAATTCTATAGCATGACGGATAGCTCGTTCCACCCTGCTGGGCGTAGTATCATATTTCTTGGCAATAGTCGGGTATAATTCTTTGGTCACTGCACCTAAATAATTTATTTCTTCAGTAACCAACATGATCGCGGCCCGCAAATATTGATAACCTTTAACATGAGCGGGTACACCAATTTCATGGATTATACGAGTAACTTCCAGTTCAAGATTTTTAGGAACAGGCATTGGCATAATAACCGAAGATGATCCCCGCTTTTCCAGCGAAGGTCTAATATCTCTGGCAACTTGTCTGACTCGATCTCCCAGAACTTGAAGGTTAAAAGGTTTTAATATGTAATAATCCGCCCCCAATTTCTCAGCTTTCTGGGTAATGTTTTCCTGCCCAAATGCGGTTAGGATAATAATTTTGGGGCGAGGATCCAGATTCAAATCAACTAGCTTCTCCAGAACACCGATCCCATCCATATAAGGCATGATTAAATCAAGAATTAAGACCTCAACATCCTTCTTTCCCAGCACATCCAGCACTTCCATGCCATTGGAGCAGACATCAACAATTTCGAAATCAGCTTCGTTAGTGAAGTAGTCCTTCAATATGCTGCAAAATTCTCGATTATCATCTGCCACCAGGACTTTAATTTGATCCCTTTCACCAATCATTAAGATTATACCCCCCTCATCCCTTTATAGTGCGTGTATTGTTATTATATTAACGGTTTTCGACGATAGGGTAATATTTACCTCCTTTTTGAATCCACTAAATTACACGCTTATTATGCATTCCTTGTCACAATAATACAACTTAATGCATTTAAACTTGTGTATCCATACAAAGGTTTTGCCATCCCACGTTTGTCCAAGCTGCAATATCAGGGAGCTTAATCCCCGTGAAAATTGTCGAAACTTTCTTTCCATCTGGAGCCCCGTTATCCATTTCCGACAGGATATTATCCATATAAATGCCATAACCTGTTTGAGGATCATTCAGGAATACATGGGTAACAGCTCCAATCAATCGATCCTCCTGAATAATAGGACTGCCGCTCATCCCTTGAATAATGCCTCCGGTCAGACTTAGGAGGCGCGGATCAGTAACCCGGATAACCATATCTTTGCCATTCTGCCGCGGCGAATTAACCTTTTCAATTTCTATATCAAACTTTTCAATATCTTCACCGTTTACAACCGTCATTATTTGCGCCCTACCAACTTTGACCTGATGCGCATAGGCTACTTCCATGCTGTATTTACTAAGAGGATTAGTTATTGCTTTGTCCATCTGACCAAATATACCAAAGGATGAATTCTTAGTGATGTTTCCGTTTATAGTACCTTTATCATCAAAAACTCCGATCTTCTCACCAGGCCACCCAGGCCGCCCCGGTTTTACTGTCTGGATAGAGGCACTTACCACCTTGCCTTTGAGCACATCAATCCCCTGGTGGGTGTCTGCATCCACAATAATATGCCCCAGGGCAGCATACTGACCATTAGCAGGATCATAGAAGGTCAAAGTTCCAACCCCTACTACCCCGTCCCGAACATACAGGCCAATCCGATAACGATCAGTTTCGGGGCAGTGTACCGGAGTTATGGGAATAACCATTTCCTTGCCTCTCCGACTGATCGTAAACTGCAGCCCGCTTGGACCTTTACTGTCTATGATGGCAGCTAAATCTGTTTCGCTGGTAACCGGCTTACCATCTACCTGCAAAATTAAATCACCTATTTCGATACCCTGCTCACGTCCAGGATAAACTTTCTCTCCATTTGATCCCGTTATCGGAGCAAACCCCACAACCATTATACCGCGCGACTGTAAGAAGATGCCTATGGAATGGCCGCCTACTACAACCCTGCGAGTAGGTACGGCTTCGATCTGAATGGACTTTATCGGAATATAACCCCATAGATTTAAACTAACATTAACTTTACCGGGTTTTAAAGCCAGGATCTCATACCCGTTTGTCTGCCGAGTAACCGAGACCGCCTGATCTTCCTGAGTTGCAAAGACGCTATGGGTTGGGCCTATAACCTTCATATCGATTTCTTTTTGCAGTTTCCCGGGAAGGTTAATATTAATAAGATTAGCTTCACCAACTACCATTATCTGGCTGGCTGGCAGGAGGAGTATTGCCTTTATTTGCGGGTTCAGACAGAGAGCAACAAATAGAATGGATAATATTATCCCAATAAGTGGTCGTACTTTAGGCAAATTATTTCCCTCCCGATGATTAATACAGTATATTGTCT
Organism: Syntrophomonadaceae bacterium; assembly: GCA_963665865.2. GTDB lineage: Bacteria > Bacillota > Syntrophomonadia > Syntrophomonadales > Syntrophomonadaceae > PHAA01. The sequence goes on from CAXXWF010000001.1 coordinate 2,522,185, forward strand.
CCTTGAGCGAGCTACAATATACTGACTGATCGGAAGAGAGCCACATATTTCCCTGCAACTAATCTTCAGTTATGTATTTTTCCGCCATAGCTATCATCTCATGGGCATGTTCCAGGGTCAGTTGAGAGTAAGACTCCCCATCCAGCATGCGTGCGATTTCCAACACTTTTTCATCGCTGTCCAGACTCTTGATTCGTGTATAGGTTTTCTCACCTTCAATGTATTTCTCAATATTGAAGTTTTTAGCGCCATAACTAGCCACCTGGGGAGAATGAGTTACGAGTATAAGCTGATGGCCCCGGGACAATTCCGCCAGTTTTCGCGCCACCGAGTTTAAAGCTGAGCCTCCCAGACCCACATCAATCTCATCGAAGATGAGAGTTGGGATACGATAGACACCGGCCAGAGCTGCTTTCAATGCCAGGATAAAACGGGAAATTTCTCCCCCGGAAGCTATACGTGTAACTGGTTTCATTTCCTCACCGGGGTTAGCTGAGAAGAGAAAATCTATAATATCAATCCCGTTAACAGCCGGAATATTTTTTTTCGCCACGGATACCTCAAAATTAATATTGGGCATATTAAGATCCATCATCTCTTCATGAACTTTCTCTTCAAGGATCTTGGCGGCCAGGTTACGCTTTTGACTCAGTTCCGTGGCCAGGTGCATATATTCTGAATTCAACTGTGCTATCTCGGTTTGGATTTTATCCTGCGCCTCTTCGCTCTCCTCTAATATTTTTCGCTCGGCTCGGGCTTTTTCCAAATGAATCAATATGTCCTTGATACTATCTCCGTATTTGTTTTTCAGCTTACTGATAAGATAGAGACGATTTTCAACCTCTTCCAGTTGTCCAGGTTCGAATTCCAGCTTATCCTTAAATTCCGAGATGCGGCCAGCTAGATCCTGCAAAGAATAATAGACAGTTTCCATTGGTTCTACCAATTCTGCAAAAAAGCTATCCTTTTTCAGATCAGCTGTCACATCCAAAGCTGCCGAAATCTGGTCATAGGCACTGGTTGATTCATCCGAGCCATACAGCAGTTTTAAGATCCGGCTGCTGCCATCGAGCATCTTACCGGCATCCCTGATTCTGTCCCGCAGTTGCTTCAATTCCCCTTCTTCATTCTCTTGCAGTCCGCTTCCCTCAATCTCCTTGATCTGATAATTTAAGAAGTCCAAAAGCTGCATCCGGTTCTGCATGTTTAACTTCAGATCATCCCACTGCTTGTGCTTGGACAAAAGCAAATGATACAAGGAAGCTAGGTTTTGTAGTAAGTCCTCAATATTGCCCGCAAAACTATCCACATAATCAATGTAGTTTATGGGTCGCAATATATTTTGGCGGTCATTCTGCAAATGCATGTCTACCAGATAAGTACTGAGTGACTTAAGAGTGGCCACGGTTACCGGACGCCCATTAAGTCGGGCACTAGTCTTACCGCTCTGATTAATCTCACGACTTACGATTATCGTTCCCCAATCATCAGTATCGACGGCTAATCCCTGTTCTAATAAAAAAATGCGAGCATCGGCATTATCGCTCACATCAAAAACTCCCTCTATTACCGCCTTGCGGCTTTCGTCCCTTATAAAATCATTATTGATTCTATCCCCCATCAGTAAGCCTAAAGCATCTATTATAATTGATTTCCCCGCTCCGGTTTCGCCGCTAAGTATGTTCAAACCAGCAGTAAATTCCATGCGGAGTTCATCGATCAAAACAAAGTTACTGATATTAATCTCCTGTAACATATTGTTCCCCTTCTAAGAATAATCGCGTTTACTCCGGCAGCAATACGCGGAAGACTCGCAACACTTCTTCAACTGCTTCAATAGGTTTTACTATGATAAAAATGGTATCGTCTCCTGCTACCGTTCCTAGTATATGAGCATTTTCCAGAGAATCTATTAACGAAGCTATAGATTGTGCCGCACCTGGAATAGTCTTAATTACCACTATGTTTTCACTATAGTCAAAGCGAACCACCGATTCTTGAAAGACACGCTTTATTCGCGTCGAGGAGCTTTTAGGATTGCGGGTATCGGGCCAGGCATAATGGTATCCCTTTTCATCAGGGATTTTTACCAGACTCAACTCCTTAATATCCCGGGATACGGTAGCTTGCGTAATATCATATCCTCGGTTTTTCAATTCCTCGCATAGGTCTTCCTGGGTGCTAATACGTTCGCTGCCTAATATATCGCGTATGGCAAAATGTCTTCTGGATTTCATTGCAATCCCCCATTACAGAAATGCACTCTAGTATAATTTTCAAGCTGCCTTACTGCCAATCCTCACCGTTGCGCCGTAAGCGTTTCATGATGGTTTGAAAGAAGTGGCGCGGCTTCATACTTACTAATTTCAGCTTGGTTTCAGCCTTTTTAATCCTGATTACATAATTTTCCTTCCCATCAATTTTAACCTGACCATCAATAGATATCAAGGCTTCTTCTCCATGTAGGGGTATTAGATCAATTTCCTTTTCTGCACCAATTATCATAGGTCTCTTATTTAATAAATAGGAAGTAATCGGAGTCATTATAAATACATCTAGAGCAGGGTCAGTTATCGGTCCCCCACATGAAAGAGAGTATGCAGTGGATCCGCTGGGCGTTGCGACAATTAGTCCGTCCCCCCGATAGACCGCATGTTCTCGTCCGGCTATTTTAACATCTATGTTAATTACACGGGAACTATTTGATTTAAGGCTGATTTCATTAAGGCTATAAATCCTATCAATAAGGTTTTCACCCTGGTAAATTTCTACCTCAAGCATCATGCGTTCCTCTATGGCATAATCACTTTGGATGAACCTATCCAAACATTGTTCCAGCTCTTCTGCTCTGATATTACTGAGGAAGCCAACCGTACCCATATTGACACCGAGCATAGGTACATCACGCTCAACATATTGACGGGCAGCCCTGATCATCGTTCCATCACCGCCCAGGACAATAATTGCATCAAAGGTTTCGCCGGTAAAATCAGCGTGGCTGCTGTCAATCAGCACCTCAATACCAGCCGCCCTAAGCCGGGCAGCTATCTTATCTCCCATAAGCAGAGTGCTTGCGAGAATTTTGTTGTTTACTAATAATATCTTCACTTCACTTAACCCTCCAGGATGGCATGTGCCTTCAGAACAACCTCCCCTACCATTTCGACGATATGTTCCAAAGGTTCAATCCGTTTTTTCAAATGAATAAAATACTCGATATTGCCCTGGGGTCCCTTAATATGTGAGTAACTTATTCCCACACAGTTTAATCCTGCTGCGTGAGCCCCGCTTATACAATTCAGCAATACTTCGCGGTGAACGGCGGGATCTTTCACCACCCCTTTTTTACCAACTTTATCCTTGCCGGCTTCAAACTGCGGTTTTATCAGGCATATAATTTCTCCGTCATCTTTCAGAAGATTAGTGATTACCGGATAGATTAATCTGGTTGAGATGAAGGAGACATCCATGGTGATAATATCAACTAGTTCTCCCAGCTGCTCCAACGTGAAATAACGAATATTAGTCCGTTCAATAACTTTTACCCGTGGGTCATTGCGCAGAGTCCAGGCTAATTGCCCATAGCCCACATCCACAGCAAAAACCTTAACGGCTCCGTTTTGGAGAGCACAGTCTGTATATCCACCAGTTGACGCCCCTACATCCAAAACTACTTTATTTATTAAATCAATATGTAAATCTTGTATGGCACCTTCAAGCTTGAAGCCCCCCCGGCTCACGTATTTCATAGTGCGGGGCTCCAATCGCAGCTGGGCAGTTTCTTCAAATTTGGTACCTGGTTTATCGATGCGGGTACCATTAACCATAACTTCTCCTGCAATAATCATGGCATGGGCTTTTTCCCGGCTTTCAACCAATCCCTGGGCGTACAGCAGGCTATCCAGCCTAACTTTTGCCAATTTTACGCAACTCCAAAGTCCGGTGATTCCCTATATCAGGCCACCTGTTTAAAATACGCTCCACAATTGCGCTCGGTTCCATATTTAAAAGATCAAATAGAATATCCACGCGACCGTGTTCAATAAATTCATCGGGAACCCCAATCCGGATCAGTTCACTATTCATACCTTGATCAGACAAGGTCTCCAAAACAGCGGTGCCAAAACCATTAGTCACCGCGTTGTCTTCGATGGTAAGTATGCGCTTGAATCTGCGACCGATGTCACTAATTAAGCCTATATCGAGCGGTTTAACAAAGCGGGCATTAACTAATTCAACACTCACGCCTTTGGCTTCTAACAATTGTGCCACATCGGCAGCTATACCAACCGCTCGCCCTACCGCTAAAATTGCTAGTTCATCGCCCTGGCTCAGTACCTGGGCGGTGGCAGTTGGAATAATTTGAGGTGCAATATCCTTAATTACCCCTTCTCCTGCTCCCCGTGGGTATCTTACCGCTACCGGTGCATTTAAGGCTAGCGCGGTATGCAGCATATCAACAAATTCACCCGCGTTGGCCGGAGCCATAATGGTCATGTTAGGTATATGCCGCAGATAGGATAAGTCATAAACGCCATGATGAGTAGGACCATCTTCCCCCACCAAACCCGCTCGATCAATAGCAAAAACCACCGGTAGATTCTGCAGAGCGACATCATGTACTATTTGATCATAAGCACGCTGCAGGAAGGTAGAATAGATGGTCACCACAGGCTTGAGTCCGCTTCTGGCCATACCTGCCGCCATAGTAACTGCATGCTGTTCACAGATACCCACATCAAAGAACCGCTCCGGGAATCGCTCTGCAAATTCGCTTAATCCTGTACCACTGGTCATAGCTGCGGTTATGGCTACCACTCGCTCATCCTGCGCAGCCAAGGCTAGCATGGTGTTCCCAAATATCTCAGTATAAGTCTTAATAACCTTCTTGAACTGTTGGCCGGTTTTAACATCAAAAGGCCCCACCCCGTGGAATAAATCCGGATTCTGACGGGCCGGTTCATAACCGCGGCCTTTCTCCGTAATCGTATGTATCAAGACCGGTCCTTTCATCTTACGAGCATTTTTAAGCATAGGAATAAGGGCGGTTAGATCGTGGCCATTGATTGGCCCAATGTAAGTAAAGCCCAGTTCTTCAAACCAAATCCCAGGAACCATCAAGTATTTTACGGTATCCTTTAAACGACCCGCTGCCCGGGCGATATTCGGCCCAATACCAGGAATCTTGGTTAATACATTCTCCACTTCTTCCTTGGTACGACTATAAGAAGGATCGGTACGGAGACGGTTCAAATAACTTGACATTGCCCCGACATTTTTGGAAATAGACATTTCATTATCGTTCAGGATAACAATCATATCCCGATCTTCATTACCCGCGTGATTTAAGGCCTCATAAGTCATTCCCCCGGTCATGGCTCCGTCACCGGTAATCGCGACTACCGAAAAGCTTTGTTTTTGAATATCTCTGGCCAATACCATTCCCAGTGCAGCTGATATAGAAGTGCTGCTATGTCCGGTATTATAAGCATCGTATTCCGATTCCTCACTTTTGGGAAAACCGCTAATACCTCCAAATTGCCTGAGGCTTTGCATCCGATCCTTACGGCCAGTTAAGATTTTATGAGTATAACTTTGATGGCCTACATCCCAAATAATTTTGTCATGCGGAGCATCGAAAACATAATGCAAGGCTATCGTAAGTTCAACCACTCCCAAATTGGAGGCCAGGTGTCCGCCGCAGGCAGCCACACTATCAATTAAAACTCCCCTAATATCAACAGCTAATTCATTCATTTCAGCAATAGAAAGCTGCTTCAAGTCCTGGGGTGAGTTTATTCGCTCTAGTATTTTTTCCAAGAGGTCACCTTCTGTCCTTAAATAATTCCAGGCCGGTCAGATTCTCCCACCATCCAAGTACTACCGCGACCTGAAAAATTATATTATGAGCTCTAGCAATAGCTATGTTTTTTCCCAAAGATTTCCCGCCTACGGTGAGGGCAGCAATAAAACTGGTCATTACTGCACCAATTAAAACTATATCAGGCAGCGCAAATGTTTTTTCTAAACTAATAACTATTCCGGCACCTACAGCTCCGCTGAGCGTACCCGCTATATCTCCAATGACATCATTGCAGTAATTTGCCACCGCACTGGCGTTTTTCGCAATTTTAACCGCTTGATAGGCTCCAAATACTTTTTTTGCCGCCTTGGCATTAAAAGGCGGCAAAGTTACAGCAGCGGCAGCGGTTCCAATAATATCAAAAAATATACCTAAAGCAATTATTATTACTAGCAAAAAAATTGCTATCCATACATTTTGTACTGCTTTAACAAGTGCTTCGGTACCTATGCTGACCGTTAGGGCAATAAAGAAAGTGAAAAAAGCCACGATTAACCCGGAAATAATATTACTCTTTTTAATGTAGCCCAACAATCCCCATACCATCCCCAATATTCTATTTCAATGAGCGCTTGTGCGAATTGAGCGCCAAAACGCAGGCGCTATAGCGCCTTCCCTATGCGTTTTGTGTGCATCGCGCCGCGAGCGTTTTATCAAACGCCTCCACGAGGTGTTTAATAATCCAATGAGCGCTTGCGCGAATTGCGCTCCAAAACACGGGCGTTATAACGCGCCTTCCTTTCGCGTTTTGTGTGCATCGCGCCGCGAGCCTATTTATCAAAATCCTCATAAGAGGAGTTTGATAAATAACAAAAGGTAGTTTATCGAGTAAACGTTGTGACATAGGTCCAGCAGGTTTTCCCTACAGGTCTCCCCTCTGTTGCCAGATGGGCGGTTTCCCTTTATGCCCGCCTCATGTCGTCACCGAACATGTTGCTGGATTACCACTAAGTACACACTTTAATCCTTGATAAACCATGCCATGGCGCACACAGTCTAGGAGTTTTCCTCAACAACCCACATCAATTTCTAGCCTCTTTTGCAGCGTACAATTTCAAAGCAGACAATAATACTTTGGCCCAAGCACTATTATCCTCAGATGCTTATCCGCCGTAGCCACTCAAGGCAGGCTACACTACACCCAGCTTTGTCCGGAATGCAGGTTTTCTCAAGCTCATCATCGCTGATGAACTTGAGCCTCCATGGATGTGGGGTCATGCCCGCATGCCATTGCGGATTGCCCCAGCACCCTTAACTCCCAGCAACGACCCCCGACTGGGCGTCGAAAGCCGCTACCAGAAGCTTCATCGATGTGCCCTTGATGGATTTTTAGGCCCGTCCTCAAAATTAATAGGGTTGACTAGAATACTGCAACCTTTTGTAAGTAAGTTTCTAGTAGAATATTATATCATGTTTGATTGTATAGTACCAAATTCCCGAATATGCTTGAAAACGTCAGAAATGGTCTTATGGATTCTATGACAATGATAGATACATCATTATCTTTGGCCAAACATTCCTTTGGTCTATTTCTTATAGGTTTATAAATACCCGCTCCTTCTTGAATTCCTTAACATTCTTTTTCAATGAGCGCTTGCGCGAATTGCGCGCCAAAACGCGGGCGCTACAGCGCCTTCCCTTCGCGTTTTGTGTGCATCGCGCCGCGAGCGTTTTTATCAAACGCCTCCTTAGTCGGGGACCCTACCCACCACTGAGAAAAAGATCGGTTTATCCCTCACCTATAGAGGAGGGAGTCTTAAGAGGAGTTTGATAAAAAAAGTCCCCGGTCGAAATCAACCGGGGTAAAAAGGGTACATATTATAGGTTGGGAGTTCGTAATAACACTTAGCTTAATGGTATAATCTTGATCATTAATAAGCAATAATTCCCTTAACAGTCATATCATGCTAATAAGAAATTACCCTCTGGCTATTACTACCGGACATGAAACATTCCTGCCATTCATTATTCAGCTCCTGAGTCGTCAAATCCGGATGTAGGTTAAATGATCCATACAGAATTTCCAAAGTATTCAGATAGGATTCGCTCCAATTCTTAAGAGATTGTTTTCGCTGTAATTCTATCTGTATTTGGCCATCCGCCCGGTAACAGTTTTTCCATTCCTCGTTCAATTGCGTAATCGACAAAGTCGGATGCAGATTAAATGGTCCATACAGGATTTCCAAGGTATTTAGATAAGAGTAACTCCAATTGCTGAGCATATTACATTCATTTTTCATGTCTTTTCACCTCCTATATAAATAGAATTTACGTTTACGTTTAAACCATCCGCTTGTGAGCATATTCACATGGTTCCGCAAATAACTCTATCCATATATTCAGTGTGGCACTAACGATTTACCTGAAATTACAATTATTTCAACTGCATATATGTGAAATAATGTACAATCTTAACCTTATGATTAAGTATAGTACTTCAACCAGAAAACATTAAACCTTCATATTTGCGCTCCTTGACTCGAGTGGGGTTCTAGCGTAGAATATGCTCCATTCAAACTGTTAATTCGTTTAATTACTCCTAATATCTTCATATAACTACACAGTCCGTATTCCGGGAAGTGTGTTTGATAATCAAGCACACAATTAATTCAGGGCTGTTACTAAAGCTGCTTTCTCAGTTCGTGACTTCTACCCTAGAGTTAGGGCCCGGCCGAACACACGCAAAAAAAGATCCCCAGTCACTGTTAGACCGGGGATAAGCGGTGTATTATTATGAAGGAAACAAGTAATGTCAAGCCACTTTCTTAATACTGTTCGGTGAGTATTGGTCTGTCATAAACAAATTCATCCAATCCAAGTTAACTTCCTCAATGCTTTGATCAGGATGCGGGTTGATAGGCCCGTATAATGACTCCAATGCAACTACATACGGCTCGTACCAATCAACAATATCAAGTTCTGATTCCATGTCTTTACCAGTAACAAACTGGCGATTCCACTCTTCGCATACCTCTTCAATACTTAGAGCAGGGTGCAAATTGAAACTTCCGCACAGTGTTTCTAGGACGTCCAGATAACGATTACTAAATTCGACAATAGACTGTTTTTGCACATTTTTCATGTTTTGTCCTCCTCAGGATGGCCTTACGCCTCTATCTCTCTATGATTGTGAGCACGTTCACAATGTTTTATAAAAAAAATCTCTTCCCCCTTCCTAATATATTGACACGCCCACTTTATCTGGCTACATTCTAATACTGTGTCTGTAAATACAAAAACCCCATATTATATGAAAATACTTGCCTTTTGAATCTATCAATTGATATGGCCTATTTTTATTCTCTATCCTTTGAATTACGACCTATATCCTTTCCTTTCGACAAATACTGATATGCACCCTGTAAATCGCAGGTAATGACAATCCAGATCCGAAAACCATTTATTTACATCCATAAAAAAAGCTCCGTTTAATAAAAGACCCTGGTTAAAATCAAGCCCGGGCAATTGAAAGTATAATTTTAGGACCTGGATTAACATAGAAACAGATCTTTTTATTAGGATATAATGATAATACAATTGATTATGAGAGGGGTGGCTGCATTGTATAACAAAATCCTGGTTCCCACCGACGGTTCTAAAGGGGCGCTTGGGGCCATTGAACTTGCCAGGGACCTGCTTAGCGGCGGAGTTGGCAAGGCAGTATCATTAGTTCATATTGCCAGCATTGCCAAAGAGATAGCTGATTACTCGATTATAAATACCAAGCGGATTGAGGAGGAATCAGTTAAGGTAAAATTGATGCGTCAAGGTAATCAAATTTTAACTCAGGGAAAAGCAATTTTTGAACAGGCATCCTTACCGGTTAACACTATGGTTGAATTGTATGATGATCCAGGAGAAATGATTGTCAAGATTGCGAAGGAGCAGAATTTTGATTTGATAGTCATAGGCAATAGGGGACTCTCGGTTATCAGGGAGCTGATGCTGGGCAGTGTCAGCAGTAAGGTTCTCCACCAAGCAGGGTGCCCGGTAATAATATATCGAGGATAACTACAAAAGAAGCAGGGAGGTATCCCTGCTTCAAGTATTCACACTACATTGCGGGCTTGACCGGCCCAAGAATCAATTTGCTTATATACCATAGTTATAATCTGGGGTACTGCCCTGCTTACTTCTGAACTAAGACTTATGCCCCATTCCAATGTCCGGGGCTGAACCCCTATCAGCACAATTTGCTCGGGATACCTCCCCCGCAGCCTGGCAAGAGCCAGAACCTCTTGAAAACCCAACTGGTGAACTGACAGCTTGGCACGGGCAAAAAGGCTTATCTCGTGATCCTGCAGTTTTTTTATGGTGCCAGGCTGAAATCCTCCGTCAATGGCATCAATAACTAATAGATGCCGCGCTGCTTCTACCGTGCCCAACAGGGAGAGACCATCAGTTCCTCCGTCTATCAGCTCTGCTCTAGCACCTAAATCACTAGCCATAAGCTGATTAATCACATGAATGCCCAGTCCTTCATCCTGAAACAAAGGATTACCGAGTCCCATGACGACTGGCAGCGAGTTTTTAATGTTTTTCATGGCTTTCCTCTCCATCTACCATGGCAAATTTATGTCCGTTAATGATGGAGGAGACGGTGGCATCATCATCAAGGATATCCTGACGAATTACCAGGTAAAGATGTACTACCACAAAAGCTATGAACACCCAGGTAGTCAAATGGTGCCAGCTCCGCAAAGCATAAGAGCCTCCACCAAATAGGGGAATCATCCAACCTGCGATCCTTTGTTGGAAACCACCGGGAAATATCTCCCCTTGCATGGCAAGTCCACTTAGTATCATAAACAGTGAACCAATCCACATTACAAAGAAATAGGCTAATTGGGCCACTACATTGTGACCCAAATGGAGGCTATGCTCTTTGGTAAGAAACAGGTAATACTTCACCGAATCGATCCCGTCGCTTACAAAGCCTTTTCTCCAGGGTTTAAACTTGGCATGTTCGTTCCCGGCAAAAGCCCAGTAAAGACGATAGATAAAATTGGCAATAAACAACCAAGCGGCCATACTGTGCCAAAGCCGGACTTTGCCCAGAACAAAGACGCTATAGGCCTCCCCGGAGTGAGTAAATATAGGATTACCAATAAAGAGCCCGGTCACCACTAGAACTGTAATCAAAACTACATTTACCCAGTGATATATCCTTATCGGAGACTCCCAAACATAAACAGACTTTTTAAGCATTTATATAACCCCCTTTAATAGAAGAAGTTGTTGTCGTTCAAGGGTTCCCCAGTATTAACATCAATTATATGGGCCGCACAGGCAATACACGGATCAAAGGAATGAATGATCCTCTGAATTTCCAGTGGTTTATTGGGATCAGCCATAGGGGTGCCAATTAAGGCTGCCTCGTACGGACCTTTTTGGCCTTGACTATCTTCAGGGGCAGCATTCCAGGTTGTCGGCACCACCGCCTGGTATAGACTCACTTTGCCGTTATCAATCTTCACATAGTGAGCCAATGATCCCCGGGGAGCCTCGGTAAATCCTACTCCCTTGCATGACTTGGGCCAGGTGGAAGGATCCCATTTACTCTGTTCGAAAACCTTGCTGTCTCCGGCTTTGATGTTGGCCACTAAGGCATCAAAAGTTGTCTTGAGATAGTCAACCATGATTTTGGTTTCCAAGCCCCTGGCCACGGTTCTGCCTATCGCTGAAAACAGGGCCTCTTTGCCAACGCCCAGCTTCTGCAGGGCTCCATCAACACTGGCTTTGATCAGATCATTGCCTCGGGCATACCCAACCAGCATTCGGGCCAACGGCCCGACCTCCATGTCCTTGCCATTCCATTGCGGGGTTTTAATCCAACTGTATTTACCGGCCGTATCCAATTGTTGATAAGGGGGTTTCGGCCCGGTGTATTTGACCATGGTCTCGCCGTCCCAGGGATGGCGTCCGCCTTTGTCGCCGGTATAATCGTACCAGGAGTGATCAATAACCTCTTTAATTTGGGCGGGATCACGGGGATCCACATCCATTACCTGGCTGAGGTTGCGGTTTAAAATCACCCCACCAGGGAAAACCGCATCTTTAGTATTTCTGGTCGCGTCATCAGCCAGACTGCCATAGGACATGTAATTACTTACTCCCCCGCCAAAAGTCCAATCTTTGTAGAACGAGCCAATGGCAAACAGGTCCGGGATATATACCTGGTTAACAAAATCAATGGCTTTATTTATCTCCCGAGCCACCAGGTCTAATCTTTCCATGTTGATAGTATTATCATTGTCTATATTTATGGCACAGGCCATGCCGCCTACCAGATAATTGGGATGGGGATTTTTGCCGCCGAATATGGTATGTATGCGGACAATATCCTTTTGCCATTCCAGTGCTTCTAGGTAATGAGCTACCGCCATCAGATTGGCTTCCGGCGGCAATTTATAGGCTGGATGCCCCCAGTAACCATTGGCGAATATACCCAACTGCCCGCTGCCGACGAAGCCTTTAAGCGTATTCTGGATATCAGTAAAATAGCCGACTGAGGACTTCGGGTAATTAGAAATAGATTGGGCTAAGGTTGAAGTGGCTTTCGGATCAGCCTTCAATGCCGATACCACATCCACCCAATCCAGGGCATGCAAATGATAGAAGTGAATGACATGATCCTGTACGAACTGGGTCGCAGTCATAATCTTGCGAATCAGGTCAGCATTTTTCGGTATGGTAATACCCAGGGCATCCTCCACCGCTTGCACAGCCGCAATAGCATGAATATGGGTACAAACCCCGCAGATACGTTGGACGAAAGCCCAAGCATCTCGAGGATCTCGCCCTTCCATAATTTTCTCCAGTCCTCGGAAAGTGGTTCCGGAACTAAAAGCATTAACGATTTTGCCATTATCAAAATCAGCCTCTATACGTAAGTGACCTTCTATTCTGGTAATCGGATCAACTACTATTCTTTGTGCCATGGCTTATTTCCCCGCCTCCTCATCTTTTCTCGGTTGTTTGTCCATCCTCTTTATTATGCCCGTGGCCGCCCCATGGGCTGCTACCCCGGCTACAGTCACTCCGGTAATCCACTTACCAAACTTATCAGGTTCAAAGGGCATGGCTGTGTAAGGAACATGAGCCAGATGATCATACATGGGGAAATTGTCATAGAATCCTGGCTCCGAACAACCTATACAGGGATGGCCGGATTTAATAGGATAGCTGACCCCGTTATTCCATTGGGTAATAGCACAGGCATTATAAGTCGTCGGACCCTTACACCCTACCTTGTACAAACACCAGCCTTGTTTGGCTCCATCATCATCGAAGTTTTCCACAAACAGACCGGCATCAAAGAAAGCCCGGCGATTGCAGTTATCATGAATGCGATGATTATAGAAAGCCTTGGGCCGCCCCAGGTTGGTTAATTCGGGAATCCGGTCAAAGGTTAGATAATGAGCTATAACCCCGGCAATAACCTCAGCTATGGGCGGACAACCCGGTACATCAATAACCGGCACATTGGCAACAATGTGTTTCACAGGTACTGCTCCGGTGGGATTGGGGTAAGCCCCTTGCACGCAGGTGTTGGTTGCACAGGAACCATAGGCAATAACTGCTACTGAATCTTTGGCTGCTTCTAACAAAATATCTTTGGCCGACCGACCGCCCACGGTGCAATAGATGCCATCATCGTTTAAGGGTATGCTTCCTTCTACCATAACCAAATAATGTCCTTTGAAATCCTGCATGGTTTTCATTTTGGCTTCCTCAGCCTGGGCTCCGGAAGCAGCTTGCAAAGTTTCCATGTAATCCAGGGAAATCATATTGAAAAGCAATTCTGATAATAGAGGATGGGCGGTCCTAATAAAGGATTCCGCACAGCAGGTACATTCCTGCAGCTGTAAATATATCACTGGTAAACGGGGTTTAGTTTCTAAGGCATTAGCAATCCTGGAGATATACGAGGTCTCCAATCCCAGGACTGCGGTCAGAATTCCACACATCCTGAGAAAATCACGCCGCGAATACCCTTTTCGCTGCATTTCCTGATAAAAAGTCTCCTTCACCACATTAACCTCCTTTTATGGACTTTAAAATATTGTTTCCCTCTTAAAGTTAAATATGTATGCGTTAATGATGAAAAGGAAGTCTTTTGCATAGTTATCATTTTTCATGGAAATTCTAATAATTGTTTACCTTGATAAAATTTGAAAGGAGCCTGCAAATGCCAGAACAACCTAAAAAGCATTTTAATATTCTTCTTTTCAGCGGGGATTATGATAAGTGTTTAGCAGCATTAATTCTAGCCAATGGAGCTATGGATATGGGTATGACAGTAACTGTGTTCTGTGCCTTCTGGGGATTATTTGTGATTAGAGATAAGGACAAACTTTCTTTGGAAGATAAAAACATGTATGAAAAAATGTTTACATCAATCACACCCGATGATGCCGAAAAACTCCCACTTTCCAAAATGAATCTGGCGGGAGTTGGTAAAAGTATGCTTTTAACCATGATGGATGAAAACCAGACTCCCCATCTGCACGACTTTTTGGAGGGAGCGCGCAAAAAGGGAGTACGTTTCTGTGCCTGTAAATTATCTCTGGAAATAATGGGCTTAAAAGCGGAAGAATTATTGGAGGGTATTGAGGTCATTGATGTTCACGCTTATCTGCAGGATGCAGTGGATGCCAGTATACAGTTGTTCATTTAAACAAGCCGGCTGATTTTGATACTGAGAGTAACCTTAGCCACTTAGTGTACATAGTATAAATAAAACTATGTAGGAAAAGAGTGCGCTATGTTTAAACCTAAATCGGCAGCGGCCAAATTGCGCCGGGATGTTAAAGGAATTGGCCAAAAGGTCCCCGTACTTGGAAAAGGGAAAAGAACGTACACTTATTTTGATAATGCCGCCAGCACCCCTCCTCTGGTTCCAGTACTGCAGGAAATGGAAGATTACCTGGACTGGTATTCAGGCGTCCACCGAGGTACAGGTTACAAATCTCTGTTAAGTTCACAGCTATATGATGATTGTCATGAGATTATCGGTAAATTTGTAGAAGCGGATCTTGCCAAGGATGTCGTTATTCTAGTCAAAAACACTACCGAGGCGATAAACAAACTATCCTATCGTTTGCAACTATGCCCGCAGGATATAGTTTTGATAACAGGCATGGAGCACCACTCCAACGAACTGCCCTGGCGGGCCCGGGCCCAGGTTAGACATATTCCGGCAGACACGCAGGGCCGGCTTGATCTTAATAACCTGGAAAGCCTTTTCAAAAGGTATCATCCCCGCATAAAATTACTGGCTGTTTGTGGTGCCTCCAACGTTACCGGTCATATTAACGATGTGCATCAGCTCGCCCAAATTGCCCATTCATATAATTGTCAGATGCTTGTTGATGGAGCCCAATTAATACCCCATCAACGCTTTAACATGCAAGCTAATTCCAATGCTGATCACATTGATTTCCTGGCTTTTTCAGGACATAAAATTTATTCTCCCTTTGGGGCCGGGGTGTTAATAGGCCCCCGCGAAACATTTATGAAGGGCTCCCCCGAATATCAGGGCGGTGGAACCGTTAAGTTAGTGATGGGTAACCAGATAATGTGGGCGGATCTGCCCGATAAGGAAGAAGCAGGTTCACCTAATGTCGTAGGAGCATTTGCTCTGGCACGAACCCTAAAATATTTAGACAACCTGGGCATGGATGAGCTGGCCCAATATGAATCGGCACTAACTGATTATGCCTTGCAAAGACTTAAATCCCTCAAAGAGGTGAAAGTATATGGCCAACAGCCCCGGGTAGGAGTTATCAGTTTTAACCTGGCTGACCTGCCCCATGCCCTGGTTGGTGCCATCCTGTGTTTTGAAGCAGGGATAGGTTTGCGGACCGGATGTTTCTGTGCCCAGAATTATGTGCGCCATCTCCTGGACATAAAAGCTGATCCCAAACAGGGGGACTTATATGAGCAGAACCGTTTTGACCAAATCCCCGGTATGGTACGGATAAGCTTGGCTCCATATAATACGCGGGAAGAGGTCGACCATCTCATTAAATGGCTTACCTATATTTTAGAAAACCGGTCTCAATTTAAAAAGCGCTACAAATTCTCTCCGCCCCACGGTGGTTTTATTCCTTCCGACCTGTTAAACCAGCCAGGTCTATGGGGAGATTATAGGCTGGGAGCGCCCCATAGCTAAAAGTGCAGTGTCAGAGGGAAGGTGCTCTATACACTCATTTTTCACCTTGCTCTTCTTGGCATAAAAAACACCCCAACTCACTTCATAATTAAGCCCAATACTTTTACACTCCAACAACAGAATAGCAGCAGGTATACTAAGGTATAATAGCTAATTTATAGAAATAGTTGTGGTTTTTAAATTTCTAAAATTAGGAATATAAAGCTATAATAACCATTCGATATTGCCGATATATTATGTATGTTAAAAATATTGATTTGACAATCAGGTATTTTGATCGGTTAAAGAGCCTGACTTATTATCTAGTTAAGTGATTTTTTGAATCATAATACTGTTTTATTTGTGTATAAGGAGTGTATTTAATGATTGAATCGGGCAAAGAGCGCTATTTGGAGACGATTCTAAGCTTAAAACAGGTGCAAAAAATGTCCCTGGGGTCCGAAATTGAAAAACAAGCTGATCAACAGCCCGAACATCCAGCCATAATCGATGAAAAGCGGACCATTACGTATAAGCAGCTCAATCTACGGGCAAACCGTTACGCTAACTTCTTCTCCGAACAAGGATTTAGGAAAGGCGATGTGGTAGCGCTAATGATGGAAAATCGACCTGAATATCTAATAGCCATCATTGGTTTGAGTAAGCTGGGGGTAATCACATCGCTTATTAATATTGGGGTACGCGGTGAGGTTTTAGCTGACGCTATAAATATGTGCGATGCTCATGCTGTTATTGTTGGGCATGAACTATTAGATATCTTCGGTACTATATCTGATCGAATTCGTCTCCACTCCCCAGCCCGCCTCTTTATCGAAACGGAGGACGTGAATCTCGAGCTGCCGGATGGCAGTGAAAATCTTAATGCACTCCTTCAAAATGCATTGGACTCCAATCCGGAAACTACAGGTCAAATAACTACCGAGGATATTCTGGTTTATCTATATACCGCTGGAAATACCGGCTGGCGCAAAGCTACTGCAGTTACCCAGAGAAGATTTCTAAAAATGGGAAATCAATATGTAATGGTAGCCCATTTTGACCAAAATACAATGCAATATATGTGTCTGCCTCTATTTTACAATAGTGCTTTTAATGTTTGTTTTTCCAGCATGATCATATCGGGCAGCACCATGGTTTTAAAACGGGATTTTTCGGTACACATCTTCTGGGATGACATTCGCAAATATAACGCTAATTATTTTATATCGGTAGGCGAAATGGCCCGTTATATTTTCAATCAGCCCGAAAGACCCGACGATGCTGAAAATCCGTTGAATATTATGATCTGCAATGGGATGTGGGGAAAATTAATCGAACCTTTCTGTCAGCGCTTTGGACTTAAACATATTTTCGAACACTACGGAAGCACTGAAGGTGTCGGAACCTACATTAATCATGAAGAAGTCCTCAATATGTGTGGAAACTTGACCCTCGCAGGTCTCCGCCAAGGTGAAGTAGTCAAGTGTGATCATGATACCAATGAAATTCTGTACGATGAAAATGGACGAGCGATAAAATGCGCTCCCGGTGAAGACGGTGTACTAATCGGTGAGATAAATGAGCTTAATGTCTTTATGGGCTATCTTAACGAGCCCGAGGCCTCTGCCGCACGACTCTTGAAAAATGTCTTCCGGGAAGGAGATCAGTATTTTGACAGCGGAGATCTGGTGAAGTTGTATGAAGACGAATACGTCTCCTTCGTTGATCGATTGGGCGACACCTATCGCTGGAAAGGCAGAACAGTCTCATCTAACCAGGTCGCTGATGTAATAAACAAGTTTTTCGGTGCTATTGAGGACTGTACTGTATTTGGCGTAAGGGTTCCCGGTTTGGAGGGGCGCTGCGGTATGGCAGCTGTTAAGCTGATGGAAGATGAACATCTGGACTGGAAAAAATTAATAGCGCACATTAATAATAGGATGCCGCCTCATGCTCGGCCCATATTTATTCGTATTTGCCAAGAACTAGATACAACCGTGAATCTTAAACAACTGAATAAACATCTTCAAGAGGAAGGCTTTGACCCAAGTAAAATTACCGACCCTCTTTATTTCTTAGATCCACAGCAAGATCAATATGTTCCCTTAACCCCGGCAATATATCAAATGCTCTTGGATGAGAAGATTCGACTCTAGCAAAAGTATAGTAAAGGTTCACTATTCTTCAACTAATGATACCCTAAGACTTTTTAGGAGGAATTATTGTATGAATATACTGAAATACATGATTGGTTACAAGGAGTGTACGAGCTACCTGGAAAAGGGACTTGAATATCTGCATGAAGTAAATCCCCTATTCAAGGATTATCCAGTAGCGAAGCGCTACGTGGAAATTTTAACTGCCCTGCAGGATCCGCATGTAGAGTGGTCTACGCCCAATAACGTTATTTATGAACACCAGACCCTGCGCTTGCGCCATTTCCCCAACAAAAAGAATACCAAAGCCAAGCGACCGGTTCTAATACTTCCTCCCCAAGCTGGTCATCATTCTGTACTTGCGGACTATTCACCAGCCCAGAGTCTGGTTCGCGTTTTCCACCGCTATGGTTACGATGTGTATGTTACGGAATGGTTATCGGCTACCCAGGAATATCGCAATTTGGGAATAGACGATTATATTCGCCTTACTGATGAGGCTGTAGATGTTGTTCGTGAAAGAACAGATATATTTAAGATACACCTAGTAGGCCAATGCCAGGGGGGTTGGCAAGCAACTTTGTACACTTCCCTGTTCCCAGACAAAATCTCCACCCTGGTATCAGCAGCAGCACCTATTGACGTAAAAGCGGCACCCTCGCAGATTATCGAAATGGCGCAAATGCCATTGCCTGTGTTTGAATACATGGTGGCCATCGGAAATGGGCTTATGCAGGGCAAATACATGGTAGACGGATTCAAAAGTATGCAGCCTGAGGAACATTATATTAATAAATACTTCAACTTGTGGAATATGATAAAAAATGAGGATGAAGAGGGTCTAAAGCGATTTATTCATTTTGAGAACTGGTATGAGAACACCCATAATTTACCTGGTCGTTTCTACCTTGATGCCATTAAGAACATTTTTAAAGCCAATAATTTTACCAAACCCGGCAGCTTCAAGATAGATGGGCGTGCTGTCGACTTCCGTCATATTACCTGCCCTGTTATCCTAATGGCTGGTAAGAAAGATCACATAACTCCCCCACCGCAACAATTTGCGCTTAAGAACCTGGTCGGAACTCCGCCCAATGACATAATAGAAATTCTAACCGAGGGGGGTCATATTGGAACCCTGATGGGCACTGAGTCCCTGCGGGAAGACTGGACCAGAGTGAATGAAGTACTCAAGCTGGCTAATTAGAATACTTAGCGGGTCAGGGAGTCAAGGGGCGGAGTTATTGTCACACTTTCGGCCTGTTTTTCTTGACAGACAAAATTTGCACCTCACATGTAGGGCATCAATATTTACTATATCCGGAGAAATTTTGATTTGTTGCTTTGAATGGTTTGCAGAAATAACTCCCGCCCTTGTTCATTTGCAACCGTTAGAGCTCGAATGGAAAAGGCCCGCAGAGCATCAGGCACGGAAAGAGTGCCTTCCGCTGAATCTTTACGGCCTGTAAAAGGGAGTTCGTCCGGTCCGCGCCGGCATTGGGCATTAAGATTAATTCGGGAGACCTGATTAACCAGTATATCAATTAGAGGCGCAGCGTAAAGAGAAGAATTGGTGAAAATGCTGGCTTGCTGGCCTACTGGGCTGTTTGACATATAATCCAGGATTTCGTCCAAGGTTGAAAATGAGCTTACCGGAATTACCGGCCCAAATTGCTCTATATTATAAATCTCCATGTCACTGCCAACCGGATATAGAACCGTTGGAGAAAACAAGTTGCCGGCAGACCTTCCTCCGCTGGGATTCACTATTTTGGCCCCTTTACCCATGGCATCTTCAATCCATTTTGACAGCTGCTCACATTTGTCATCTTCAGCCAGTGGCGTAATTACTACACCCTCTTCCCACGGCATACCACATTTTACTTTGGCAAGTTTCAGATTCAGTTCACTTAAAAATTTATCGACTATATCATGATGCACCCAAATATGTTTGATGGCAGTACAACGTTGTCCGTTAAATTCCAGAGCCCCATTTATACATTCCTTCACCGCCAGCTGCAGGTCACAGTCCGGGAATATGAAAGCCGGGTTTTTGGCCTCCAGCCCCAGGATTGTCCTTAGACGATTGTTGTACGGATGCTGGGCTACTAATTTCCTGGCTACGGCGGTTGACCCGATAAAACCCAGCGCCGCAATGGAACCGCTTTTTAATATGGGCGAAATTATGGTCGGTCCGTCACCATTGATAATATTGACGACTCCAGGCGGAAATGCGGCCGCAAAGGCATCGAACAAAGCTTCCTGACAAATACATCCGTATTTAGGCAGCTTAACCACGGTTGTATTTCCCATGATTAAAGCCGGCAGGAGCATAGCAAAGGTTTCATTCAGCGGATAGTTATAGGGTCCCATAATTAGGATTATTCCCAGGGGGCAGCGTCTAATCTGGGCAATAAAACCCTCTACTTTCTTGATGGAATTCGACGCATCATCTAATTCGCGCAAACGATCAATGGTATCATAAATATACTCAACTGTTCGCTTAAATTCATCCTGACAGCTGTTATAACTCTTGGCTATTTCCCACATTTCCAGCCGAGCAAATTCTGAGCCTTTATCAGATATGAGGCGGGCAAATTCCTCCACATGCTTTATGCGTTCATCGACTGACATTTGCGGCCACTCCCCCATACCTGAGGCATAAGCCTTCTCGGCGGAGGCTAAAGCCTGATTGGACTCATCTTCACTCAGCATGGGAGAACGCCCGATTCTATAACGCCCCGTAGCATTGCTTCCCTCTTTATAGCATATAGGGGAATACACTTCCGTGCTGTTATCACAGTTTAGTATTTCTCCATTTATTAAATATTGCGCATCATCTCTATGCTCTACTAACCTGAATAGGGCAGGTATATCAGTAACATTCGGATAATATCTGTCACTATCACTTTGCTGCATTTGGCCTCTCCTTTCAGTAAAACGGACTATATGTAGTATCAATTTATCAACCACAATAAATACAAGCTAAATATAGAAATATTCCTACGCCAAGTGCGACCGGCCAAGCCCAACAAGGGGACG
Organism: Syntrophomonadaceae bacterium; assembly: GCA_963665865.2. GTDB lineage: Bacteria > Bacillota > Syntrophomonadia > Syntrophomonadales > Syntrophomonadaceae > PHAA01. The sequence continues at coordinate 2,543,402 of CAXXWF010000001.1, forward strand.
TTCTTTTTGTTGGGTTAATACGTTTTTTAGAAACCCAACAAAAAGAACGTCCCCTTGTTGGGCTCTTTACAGTCGAAGCAATTATGTCTAAACTAGTGGTAGATACTACTACATAGTAAAAGCTAAAAAAATAATTTGAATTGGGGTGTTATTATGATAAAGAAGATAATGGTAGCCTACGATGACGGCAGCCAAGCGAAAAAGGCTCTGGATGCGGCCATCGAAATCGCTGTCAATGCGAAGGCAGAGATTTACCTGGTTGCGGCGTATGCCCTCCCCATAGTCTATCAGGGTACGATGTCCATTGATGGTATGTATCCGGATAACACCGCCGTCATTAACTATCTGCAGGAAAACAGTCATACCTATCTGGGGAAAATACTGGCCGAGGCTGCGGCCAAGGTTCAAGAGGCCAACATCCCTGTATTTACCGAAATCCTGGATGGCAGTCCCGGTAGAGTGATAAGCCAATTTGCAGAAGACAAAGGCATGGATCTGGTTGTGGTTGGTTCTCATAATCGGACTGGTGTAAATAGATTCTTTATTGGCAGTGTTTCCAATTATATACTTCAGCACGTAAAATGTCTGGTGCTGATCGCCAAAGATGAATAACTTACTTCATGATGCTCAGGGAGCAAGAGAACCTTCTCTTGCTCCCTTTCTTTCTTGCTAGAGTCTTATGCAAATATTTCTAATCAATAAATAACCTCATAGTCTTGGTCTCTTTAGAACCTGGTTTTTTTAAAGGTTTAATCCAGCCTTGCTTGTAACAGCGGGACTAATAACAGACGGTTCCATTGTTACATTTATTTAATTAGACCCTATTCAATGAAACAACGGAACTGTCATCTTGCTTCGATAAAAATCTTATGATTTTCTGAATAGGGTGAATCTGGCGAGATCACGCAAAAAATCAGCCTCGGAACCAAACCTGCTCAAGCTGTCCAAACAGGCTTCGACACTTTGCTGTGCCTTGGTTTGGGCTCCCTCCAGTCCGTAGAGACTGGTATAGGTAGTGCGGACATTCTTGGCATCGCTGCCCACCGGTTTTCCGATCAAGGATTGATCACCGCAAACATCCAGTATATCATCGGTGATCTGAAAGGCCAGGCCAAAGTGGCATGCATACTTGGTTAGGGCCTCTAACCCGTCATCGCTGAGCCGACTTAGTATTGCTCCTATTCGCAGTGATGCCTTAAACAATTCACCCGTTTTTAATCCATGCAGGACACTCAGATCAAAAGGTTCCCTCTGGTCTTCGCCCGCCAGATCCATCACCTGTCCGCCTATCATACCCTGGCTTCCGGCTGCTTGAGCAACCTCACGAATAACTCGAATTACATCTCTTAATTCAATACCATCAGTCTCAGCATTATTGGCTATCATTTCAAAGGCTACCGTTAATAGGGCATCACCGGTAAGGATGGCATTGGCCTCCCCAAATACCCGGTGGCAGGTAGGTTTACCGCGCCGGAAATCATCGTCATCCATAGCCGGGAGGTCATCATGCACTAGGGAATAGGAGTGGATCATTTCTATAGCACAGGCCGTAGGCATCACGTCCTCAGCTTTCCCGCCAGCTATGGCAGTCCCCTCCAAAACCAGTATAGGCCTCAGCCTTTTTCCCCCATTCATAACCGCATAATGCATGGCTTGATGAATCGGCGGCGGATTGGCCGGGAGTCCCTCCAAATAGTTACCTAGATAGTTGTCTATGTACTCTTTGCGTTGCTGTATTTCACTTACGAAAACATCAAGGTTAAAACTCATGGGTTCGTTCCTTTCCCTAAATTTCTCTATACATCTAGCTCAATCAGTTCCAGTTCACCATTTAATTTTTTAAAAAGCCTTTGAACCCTGCCATCGGTTTTTTTCAGTTCCTTCTGGCAGTATAGTGACAATTTTACTCCTTCCTCAAAAAGAGCCAGACTGGCTTCTAGCGCCAGTTGACCGGATTCCAGCTGTTCAACTATATCCTCCAGTCTTTCTAAGGCGGTATCAAAATTGATATTTTCCATTTTTCATCTTCTCCTTGCCCTTGATGACCACCTGCAGTCGGCCATTAGCCAGATCTGCCTGCAGTACATCTCCAATCTCAATAGCACTGACATCTTTTACAACCCGTTCATCTTTAGTTAGAATTGCATAACCTCTGGTCATTACCTTCAAGGGGCTGAGATTATCGAGCCCGGCGACAGCCAGAGCCAAATGATGGCTTTTCTCTTGTATTTTCCCCTCCATGGCTCTTTTTAATCTGTTGCCCGTTTCCGCCAGGATATCCTGCTGCTTCTGCAAAAGTATGCCCGGTTCACGCCATACCTTCTTCATCATGCTTCTATCCAATCGTTCTTCCCGGTTGGAGAGGCTTCGCTGCATAAAGCGCACCATTCTCTTGCTCAAGCTGTCTAGTTCCTTTTGCAGCAGACTGTAATCGGGTACCGCCAATTGGGCAGCCTGGGTAGGGGTAGCTGCTCTAAGGTCAGCCGTAAGATCGCTGAAGGTAAAATCAACTTCATGCCCCACTCCGGAAATAACCGGGATGTGAGAATTGTAAATGGCATAAACCAGTTCCTCGCTGTTAAAGGCCATCAAATCTTCCAGTGATCCGCCACCGCGGCCCACAATGATGACATCCACATCCCCATATTCATTGAGGATTTGAACTCCCTGGGCCAGCTCCCGAGGTGCTTCCGTCCCCTGCACGGAACTATGGGCAATAATTACTTCTACCCCAGGATGACGCTGTTTAATCACCCTCAGGATATCCTGCAGAGCCGCACCATCTTGTGAGGTAACTACCCCCACTCGGTTAACGATCCGGGGTATGTTTTTCTTCTTCTCCAAGGCAAAATACCCTTCAGCCGTTAGACGTGTCTTCAATTTCTCCAGATACAGAAAAAGGCCGCCAGTCCCGTAAGGCTGCATTTCTTCCACATAAACCTGATATTTGCCTTGCCGGGCAAAAACTGAGACATAACCGCGCAGCAAAACTTCCATACCGTCCTCAGGCTTAAAGGTAAGATGCTGACCCTTGCTTTTGAACATTACACAACTTACCGATGCTTCCTCGTCTTTAAGGGTGAAGTATATATGCCCGGATTGCTGGTATAAACGAAATCCCGATATTTCCCCCTTCAGCCAAAAATCTTGCAGTCTGGCATCGTGATCGAGCAAACGAGTAATATATGAATTTAACATACCCACTGTAATGTAATCTTGCACAGTTCCGATCCCTTCTATACCTTGCGGGCGGCGTGAGTGAGATTCTCCATTAACGAGGCGATCAACAGGGGCCCCATTCCGCCCGGAACCGGCAGGAGATACCCCTTAGCCCCTGCAACCGCATCCTTGTCTATATTGCCGCATACACGGTCTTGATGCCAGTGAAAACCAGCATCGATCAGCAGTGCGCCCTCTTTTACCCCCTCCTGGTTTACTACCAGGGGAGCTCCCTTTTCGATAATGGCAATATCCATATCTTCCATGCAGGATGGGTCGTATTCAGGAATAACCGTAACCTGGCAGGATTCTTTTATGAACATGAGTGCCAGAGGTTGAATGACATCGAAAGAATCCCCTACCAGCAAAACCTTTTTCCCGGATATGGGATTCATATAGCGACGGCTTATATCCATACACGCCAGAGCCGCGCAGCTTATAAAATAAGGCTTGGCCCCCATTAAAAGGCCGCGGTTATGAGGGTTAAACCCATCCACATCCTTGTGCGGTGAGATGGCTTCCAGAAAATCTTGGCGGTAGGGTTCCAAAGTTTCAGGCAGGGGCAGCTGCAGCAATATACCATCCACAGCCAGATCATGGTTGGCGGCCTGAATTATGGTCAGGACTTCTTCCCGGCTCGCATCGGCAGCCATATTGATTATCCGAATACGCCCGCCAATAGCTTCTACGGCGTTTTTCTTCAAACCTATGTATAATGCATTCTCCTTGTTTTCACCTATGTCTATTACCACCAGACCCGGTGATATTCCCTGGCTCGTATTAGCCTCTCTTAAATCGGCTTTTATTTCATCCGCTATCGCCTTACCACTGATTATATTCATGCTTGTACCTCACATATTGTTATTTTGCCAATAGTCCCTGAGCAAATATTGTAAATAAAAAAAGGATGGTTTTTGCTTGAAGTACCATCATTCGTGATTGGCCGCTTTATGTTTTATCTTCTCGAATCCTATCCAATATGGCATTTATAAAGCCAACTGAGGCTGGTTCACTGTAGCGCTTGGATATTTCTAGGGCCTCATCAATCGCTACCACTGATTGAGCGGTATTATGATAGAGTATCTCATAGCTGGCAAGACGTAATAGATTACGATCCACGGATGACATTCTTTGCACCGTCCAATCTTTGGAGAAACCAGCAATAATGGTATCTATATCGTTCATTTTATCAATTATGCCTTCTATTAAAGTCCATGCGAATTCTTTGTCCTTGCCCGATAACGGTGTTTCCTCCAGAAGGTAGTTGAATGCTTGGCGGGGTTCGGCGTTGACCTGGTCTACTTGAAACATGACTTTAAAAGCAAGTTCCCGCGCTTTGCGTCTGCTCAAATTGATCTCCCTTCCTTAATCTAACTATTTTTTGGGTTTAAACAGATTGTTCATCCAAAACTCCAAATCGGTATTTTCATCAAGTTGTTTACCGATTTGATAGCCGGCCAATATGCAGAACACCACAAAAATGGTCCGCCAGAAACCAAAGTTTATGAATAGGATGCTGGCTAATAATCCCAAAGTAACACCAATAGTTTTCCCACGGTGCTCGGTTAATATATAAACTATTATTTTATCTAACATACTGCCTCCTTATTTGCTGCCGTCTGCGTTAAATACATCAACTAACACCTTGATTTCAGCAACTTGAAGACCTCCCGTTTTCTCCAAATTCTCTCTTACTACACACTGGAGTAATTGAGCACTTTCGGGAACATTATGATCGGGATTAAACATGGTATGAAGCTTTACCATAATCCCAGCGGGAGTAGGAATTACGGTCGGTCTCAATTCCTTTACGCCTTCAACCTGACGCACAGCCCTCATGATAATGGCTTTAGTGGCGTCAATACTTATGGATACTTCACCGTCTGTACTCTTTTCCACCACAATTGCAGCAATATCCGGTGAAAACTTTAGTCCCCATAGCAGCATGATAATGGCAATAATAGCCACAACAATACCAATCGCACCCATTATAAGATTGTTCGCCGAAGTTAGAGTGATCGCATTCAAATAGGTCAGGGGGTATGCCCACCCTGCGGATATCGCAATTACAGCCCCGGCAATTGCCAGAATTAAGAGGTTGTAGATAAATATAACCAAACGCCCCATTATTGGCATCTTTACCTCTCCTTTCCAGTATTAAATAATACAGATAACCCCCTGTTGATACAGGGGGTTATCACCATACTCTCTGCATAAACTAATCGGCCAGAATGTCGGATATCCCTTCCGCTTCCTCAGCGGCAGCTTTTTTGGTCATAACTGACACTACATGCACATTTACGGCGGATACGGTTAACCCGGTCATGGATTCTACCGCTAACTTAACCTCTTTCTGCACATTCTCAGCTACCTTGGGTATAGCATAACCAAATTCAATAACTATAAATATATCTATAATGGTTTGATCTCCAGTAGCATCTACTTTTATACCTTTACCCAGATTTCTTTTGCCCAATTTTTCTACCAGGTCGGTACCCCAGCCACCACTCATAGAAGCGACGCCTTCGACCTCCACTGCGGCCAGACCGGCCACCGTAGAGACGACCTCGTCCGCGATGCGAATTACACCTAAATCATTGGGGATTTCCGGTTTAGTATTTTCCATATTTTCCACCTCCGCTTTATTATTATGCTGTTATTTTACCAGACCATAATATCTTTTATCAAATCTTTCTATTTCGCCGAATCCGATTTGACTAAATATTGTTCATACGTCTTTGAATGAAATTAGTATAAACCTCCCCTTTTTGGAAAAAAGCATTATCCAATACCTTCAAGTGAAAAGGTATGGTAGTAGCAACATTGGTAACTGTGAATTCGTGCAGAGCTCTCTTCATTCTGGCAATTGCTTCTTCCCGGTCACGTCCCCATACAATTACTTTGGCTACCATAGAGTCATAATAGGGGGGTATATTGTAGCCGGTATAAACGCAAGAATCCACGCGTATGCCAGGCCCTCCGGGCGGCAGATACTGGGTAACCAGCCCGGGTGAAGGGCGAAAATCATTGTCGGGATCTTCCGCATTGATCCTGCATTCCATAGCCCACCCATTTATTTTTATATCGTCCTGCACGTATTTAAGTTTCTCTCCCGCTGCAATCCGTATTTGCTCTTTAATAATGTCTATCCCGGTGACCATTTCGGTAACTGGATGTTCCACCTGAATTCGGGTATTCATCTCGATAAAATAGAAATTCTTGTTTTTATCAACCAGGAACTCTACCGTACCTGCACTGGAGTAGTTTGCTGCCTCGGCGGCTTTAACTGCTACTGCCCCCATTTGGGCTCTCAATTCTGGATCAACAAATGCCGAAGGTGACTCCTCCAGAAGCTTTTGATGCCGTCTCTGCAGGGAACAATCTCTTTCGCCCAGATGGATTATGTTGCCGTGTTCATCACCCAAAATCTGTATTTCAATATGACGAGGTTCCTCAATATACTTTTCAATATAAACTTCGTCATTGCCAAAGGCTGCCCCTGCTTCCATCCGAGCCATACCCAAGGCTTCTTTTAGGGCTGATTTGCTATGGGCTAGGCGCATCCCGCGTCCTCCCCCACCAGCCGAGGCTTTAATAATTACTGGGTAGCCTATAGTTTCCGCCAGCTGGACGGTTTCTTCAAACGTCCCCGCCGCCCCTTCGCTGCCTGGAACTACAGTCACACCAACACTTTTTACCAGCTCTTTGGCCTTAACCTTATCTCCCAATAAATCAATAACCCTAGATGTGGGGCCAATAAATTTCAATTTATTGGCTTCACACAACTCGGCAAAATATGCATTTTCGGCCAGGAATCCATAGCCCGGATGTATGGCTTCAGCTCCCGCATTCAAAGCCGCTGCCAGAATATTGGAAATGTGCAAATAACTTTGATTAGCAGGTGCACCACCAATACATATGGCTTCATCCGCCATCCGAACATGCAAGTTGTCTTTATCTGCCAGGGAGTAAACCGCCACTGTAGATATGTTCAACTCCTGGCAGGCTCTAATGACCCGCAGGGCGATTTCGCCCCGGTTGGCAATTAAGACCTTGGCAAACAAATAACCACCCCTAGTCCTTTTTAATCAAAAACAACATTTGATCATACTCAATAGCTTCAGCATTCCCTACAGCTATTTGCACAACGGTTCCATCGAATTCTGCTTTGATCTCATTCATCAATTTCATGGCTTCCACAATACAGAGAGTCTGACCTTTGCTGACATGTTCACCGATCTTCACAAAAGGTTCCGCGTCAGGCGAAGGTGAGCCATAAAATGTTCCTACCATGGGAGCATTGACACTCACAATATTTTCGTCAACCGGAGGAATATTGCTCATTTCGGCAGCAGGTCGGCTGATCACGGTGGACTCTGAGAGGGTAGATACAGGATTGGTACTATGTTGGGTGCCTTTCCGCAGGCTGATCCTGAAATCATCTCTCTGCAGCTCCAGCTCAGAAATTGTACTTTGCTCCAGCATCATCATCAATTCGCGTATTTCTTCCAAATTCATCTCTTCATCTCCCCTGATAATTCGTGTCTTTTTGCTTTGGGGAGCCCGTCGTGGGGCAGCCCCTGCATGAGGGTCTATTATCTCCTGACTAACTTCATCCCCGGGCAGAATCTGGGGAACATCTTCACTGGCCCGCAATCTAATGTATTCAAAGAATTTTAGAGCCACCTGCGGAAATAGCAGATAGGTAAGAACATCTTCGTCCTTATCAGATACCGCCGCCATTTCCTGTTTGCCTTTTTCCCAACCCGGTTTGAGTAAATCTGCAGGACGTACCGTAATAATTTCATTGTCCCCAATTATCTTGGCACTTATATCTTGATCAATGGGGGCGGGAGGTTTGCCATATAATCCACGTACATAGTCCTTCACTTCTCCTGGGCATAACTTATACCGCTCTCCCAGCAAAACATTCAAGACGGCTTGAGTACCAATAATCTGACTGGTAGGAGTAACCAGCGGCGGATAACCCAGATCTTTTCTTACTTTAGGTATCTCCTCCAATACTTCATCCAAACGATTAGAGGCTTTTTGTTCCTCTAACTGGGCAACGAAATTGGAAATCATCCCCCCCGGAACCTGGTGTTCGAAAACCTTCATATCAGATATTTTGGTAACGCCTCTTTCAAAGCCTTTATGGGTGCGAATCTGTTCAAAATGAGTGGCGATCTCGAACAAATCATGCATATTTAAACCGGTATCCCATTCTGATCCCTGCAGGGCTCTTACAATAGTCTCCACCGGGGGCTGAGAAGATCCAAACGCCATAGGAACACTAGCCGTATCAATGATATCAACCCCGGCTTCTGCCGCCTTAATACACGACACAACCGCTAATCCCCCAATATAGTGAGTGTGAAGCTGGATGGGAAGCTCTACCTTTGCCTTCAATAATTTTACTAATTCATAGGAGATATAAGGTGATAACAGACCCGCCATATCCTTAATGCAAATCGAGTCTGCTCCCATACCTTTAAGCTCAAGAGCGGTTTTAACAAAATGGTCCAAAGTATGTACAGGACTGGTCGTATATACCAGACAGGCCTGCACGTGTTGACCTGTTTTTTTAGCAGCCCGCATACAGGTTTCGAGATTGCGAATGTCATTTAAGGCATCGAACACCCTGAATATATCAATCCCGTTTTCAGCCGCTTTCTCAATAAACTTCTCTACCACATCATCGGGATAATGAGCATAGCCCACCAATGATTGACCCCGCAGCAACATCTGCAGCTTGGTTTTACGAATACGCTGCCGAATGAACTTAAGCCTTTCCCATGGGTCTTCCATGAGATAGCGGATACAAACGTCAAAGGTAGCTCCACCCCATACTTCCAAGGAATGATAACCTATATCATCCAGCTTATCTAAAACCGGACGCATATCATCAGTCGTCATTCTGGTTGCCCAGAGACTCTGATGAGCATCTCGCAGGCTGGTATCGGTAATCTTAATTTTACTCATCTCGCACCCCCAGTAATAGAACATACATCCAAATTCATCAAACTCCTCTTAAGACCCCTTCCTCTATAGGTGGGGAATAACCCGATTTATTCCTCAGTGGCGGGTTGGGTCCCCGACTGAGGAGGCGTTTGATAACAACGCTCGCGGCGCGATGCACACAAAACGCGAAGGGAAGGCGCTGTAGCGCCCGCGTTTTGGCGCACAATTCGCGCAAGCACTCATTGAATTATAATGTCTAATACAAAACATACTCAGGCCGGTGACCTGAGTATGTTTTTAATACTGCAACATTTTCATTATATGAATAAAAGCCAATTTTATCAATGTTTTTTAAGGTATGTATACAATACGGCTATTTCTGGGTCTGCTGTAGTTTAACCACCGAAATGGTTTTTTCTGTACTTCCAGTAGCAATACTGACCGTTTTTCTAATAACTTCCTGCCCCGCTGCCGCGAGACTATTACCCTCCACCATGACTGTAGTATTCGTATCCGTAACGACCACTACGCAATCCTGGAAGCCCTGCGACTTTATCATAGCTTCAGCCTGCATTTCCTTTTGCTCTCGGTCCATCAGATTCACTAACTTCAGATAAGCTGCATCTCGGGCCTTAGTGGTACTGGTGGTGTTGTTGCTGATATCCTTTAGTAGAGACAGCTCTTTGCTGCGCATCCTTTCTCTTTCAATTCGATATTCTGAGAGCATTCCGCTTTCCTGAACTGTTATTGGGGGCTGGGTAATCGCAGCTAAATTACCCCCGTTGGTCGGTTCAGCGGTCATTTTACTAGTAGGTGTGGAGGTTATTTTCAGGCAATTATTGATAATATTAATACCTATGAACGGAATGACAATGATAGCTGTAATAATTGCCAGCAGCTTAACCCGATTCAAACTAATAATCATTGCGTCTCTCCTTTCCGAGCTACAACTCTAACCTGGTAGGGTGGAATATTTAGAAGGGTAGTAGTAGCATCGGTCAGCTGTTCCTTAATCTTACTGTCTTGCGCTCCCTCGGCTACAACCAAAACCCCCACAACTTCCGGAGCGCTGTCCTCAACCAGCAGCGCTGCCCCCCCTGATACAGCAATGTCGCTGGTCTGGTTCTCCTCCTTTATGGTCCTGACACCGCTGCTGCTAACTGATTCCTGGGTTTCTTTCACATCATCCTTGGTGTTACGTGCGTAACTTTTCAACCCATCGGAGCTGAGGGTTATACTTACCTGTACTTTTCCGGCTCCCTCTACTTGAGATAAGATATTCTCTAATTCCATGGCCAAATTAGTCTTAGCCTGAGCTACCCCCTCGCTGGGCAGGGTTGGGGATACGGATGTCGCCGGGGGTGAACTGCTGCTCTGCGGCCACATAATGGTCAGAAGACCCAGACCTACCACTACCGCCACTGCCAGATATCTGCCCTTTTTGCCCCAACTGCCCCCAAGACTCTGTTCAGAATAATCCGCTATCTTTCTCTTCCATTCATCCAACACTGCTTTAACCCCCTTCAAATACAATCTCTATATTGTCAGCTTGCAAGCCATATAAATTGCCCATTACCTGTTTTATCTTGCGCTGGATTTCATCACGTTCGGCCGTCTTTGTATCCTGGGCAGTACTTGAAAAGACATTCACCTGATCAACCTGGTATGCTTTTGTATCTGCACCGGGTCTTACTATTAGTTTTAGTTTTTGCAGGCTGCCATTGTCACCTACCGAAAGCTCGGTGTGGACATCATCGACCCCTGGTACCAAAATAGCAACTGCTGCTATTTGTCCGGCCAGCTTTTCTTTCATGATCACGTTGCTTTGGCCAGTAATCTGCTCTTTGATCTTCTGACTGCCTACATCTATCGCTTGCGTCGTTTTCGCATCCACCTGATCATCCCAGACGAAAATCTGGAAGTTCTTGTCATCATATATATAGGCCAGGGTAGGATTTAAAATCGCAATCAAAAGAAACAGACCTATAGCAAATCTTACAAAGGGCTTAATATTTCCTTCCGGAAGCAATATTTCAAGAAAGCTGGACATGATGATTATCACTAAAAGATTTTTTACGATTGCTGCTAATACATCCATGCAATCCCTCCTTAGCGCAGCATGGTAAGGTTATTGGACATCCCTGCCATAATAGTGATCATAATGAAAAACATAAATCCCACTGAGGCAGTGGCCGCTAGCAGCAGCATCAAGTGGGTACTCATTACCTCGAGAATGGCAGCCGTTTTCGTATCGCCCATTGGTTCAACGATGGCTCCTACCAGCTTGTAAATCAAACCCAAGGCTGCTATTTTTAATAGCGGAAAAATGATTATACCCAGAATAATAAGCGCCCCGAAGATCCCCAGAGCATCTTTGAGCATCACCACATATCCGGCTGCTACTTCAACGGTATCGCCCACCATCTTGCCCACGATGGGAATGGCATTGTCGGTAATGAACCGGGTGGTACGTAATGCTACTTTATCGAGAACCGATGCATAGAGAGCTCTCAGGGTAACCATACCCACGAAAGTGGTCAGGAAAAACCCTAACGATATTTGCGCAATCTGGGTACAGAACTTGGCCATCCTCTCCACCTTCACGGTTTCTGAGACATGGTTGGCCAGACTGAGCAAGGCCGACATAATGATTAAAGGAAATACTATGAACTTAACTGCATTGGCAAAGGCCGAAGCTGCCGTCATGAGTATCGGAAAAAGCATAGCTGAAGCGTTTACATTACCTAGACCAGCCACCAGCATCATCATAGGCGGCAGCATGCTTACCATAAAATCGGCCATATTGTCTATGGTCTGGTGCCCTATACCCAGGGCTACCTTGAAAGAACCCAGGGCCAGTGCACATAAGGCCAGGAAACAGACCATATAAGATATCTTGCCTACTCCTGATGCGAAGGAATTCTGAAGATTAATCAGTAAAGCGGCTAATACCGATAAGATAATTAACTTGGACAAGAGACTTGAATTGGCCACAACTTCTTTGAATAGGAAACGGATCAGACCCTCCGTTACCAGTTTAAAATCAAGCTTCCAGTTGCCCGTGGCAAAATCAGCCATCCATTCCTTGACTGATTTGTTTTGCAGAAATAAGTTCTCTTCACCGTCCATGCGGTTTTTAAACTCTTCCAACGATTGAATATCCAAGTTTTTCATCGTGTCTTGCACAGAAAATGCCGCTGAACTATCACCGCTCGGGGCGGCTGCGGTATATTCCGGCAGGAACAGTACCATTACCAACATGATAAAAACTATGCTTAATTTATTCACCGACAACAACTCACTTATTTGTTATTATCCCGGCATTAATTCCAGAAGGGATTCTAATATGGCTACCAGGATTGGCAGTGCCAGCACCGCTATGATTATTTTGGCTGCAAATTCTACCTTTTTAGCCACTGCTTGTTCCCCGGCATCCTGGCATATTACAGCTGCAAACTCCCCCAAGTAGGCCACCCCCATGATCTTGAGGATGGTTGCCAGAAAGAAGTTGTTTATACCCGCCCGCCTGGTGAGTTCTCCCATTACATCAATTATGGATGCCAGTTTACCCATCATTGATAAAAATACAATGATACCGAATACCAGGCTCAGCAGTATGGCCATAACCGGCTTCTCCTGCCTTAGCACCAGAAGAAAAATGGTGGTTATTAAGGCTAGTCCAATTATTTGGGTAATTTCCATTGCCATTTCCCCCTCCGTACTGCGGCTGCTTAGAGATTAAATACAGAACGTACCGTAGTGAAGAGTTGGTTCATCAACTGCACCACCATAATAAGGACGATTACCACACCGGCAAGAGTTAACATCTCGGCTTGTTCCTGTTTCTGAGCCTGTTTAAGGACTATACATAACACCGATATTAATATACCTATACCGGCTATCCGAAAGAGAACATCAATATTCATCCCGCTTCCCCTCTCTCTATATGATTCTGCAACAGTGTGCGCCCTGCAAACTTTGCACTACACTTAGCATTCATCCGCAAGATATGGTCGAACCCATCGTCAGATAAACTAACATCTTGGGCAATAGGTTTCATAACAACAACAGGACCACTGTGGCACCGAGTATAAAACCACCATAGGACCGCAGCTTGCGGCCTGATTCCGCCTCTTGGCGAGCCTTATCTTCTTGAATATGAAGATGTTCCTGAATCATAGCAAATAACTTTTTCTGCTCATCCGCTCCTGACATGCCCATTTGCGAGGCAACCGACTGCAAAACAGTTATGTCGCCATTATTTAGTTCAGATTTCTGGCGTATTTTTTCCAGGCTTTGGGACCAGGCTTCATTTAAGGTGATGCCCTGCCTGTCCCGCAATTTTTGGCTGCAATCCTCAAAAAGGCTGCTGGCCGGTGCCGGAATGCATTGCGCCGCTCGCGCCATAGCCAACGGCAGAGGTGTATGCAGATAGCCAATCTCTTTTTCCAGAAAGCGCATAGCTAAGCGGATGTTTTTGATCTGCTCCACCCTCTGATCCATACTTCGGGCACCCATTAAACCATAGCTGCCAAATCCGGAAACAACTAATATTACTCCCAGGGTCTTTAACCACAGCATAATTCATCCCACCTGACTATATTTTCAATCGTTCCCGGCCCGCAGCGTCGAGACAGGACAATTAGATTATCAAAGGCTGAAGCCGCCAGAAGTTCACGCAATACCGAACGTTTTTGAACTTCCTCGATGTTGCGTGCATGTACACTGGTAATAACAGCTACTCCGGCGTTTACACATTCCTGGATCGCTTCTATATCTTCGCAGCGGCCAATTTCATCGGTAATCAATACATGCGGAGCCAGAGAACGTATCGCCATAATCATTCCTTTCGCTTTAGGGCATGAATCCAAAACATCGGTACGCGGTCCCATATCCATCTGGGGCCTTCCTTGATAAGTTCCGGCCAGCTCTGAGCGTTCGTCTATCACTGTCACGTTACACCCCCGGCCTTTGCTTGTACCCTGCGAAAGATTACGGGCAACATCTCGCAAAATTGTAGTCTTTCCACACCTAGGCGGCGATATGAAAAGGGTATTCACCGGTTCCAGATCACGCGGATAAATTTGGGACATGATAGAAAGGGAGCAGTCCTTGACCTCCCTGGTTATTCTAAAAGCGACCCCAGAGAAATCTTTTATTGTCTGTATTTCCGGGCCGTTCATAACTATCTGCCCAGCCAGACCCACCCGATGTCCCCCCGGAATAGTAATATATCCCTTACTTATTTCTTCTTCAAAAGCATACAGAGAATTATCACTGATGGCAGCAATGCTGCGGTAGATATCGTCGGCACTTACAATATATCCACGACTCAAATCTTCCTGCATCCTGCCCAACCCATCCAGGCTATAGTCTTTGTCACCGATTTTCAAAGCTATTGGCTGCCCAAACCGCAAACGGATTTCCTCCATGCCCTTAAAGCAGTCTGCTGGCATTTTCAGCATAGTTTCCTTAATACGCGCTGATAGAAAAGGCAAGATATCCTTCTTAATGATTTCTTCATCACGTATAGTCATAATTTCACCACCTTCGCCGATAGGGATTAATTAACCAAATGATTGCTCAATTTGCCACCAATATTTGGAATCACAATAACAAGATCACTTAATAAATATTGGACTTGCCAGTAAAATATGCCATTTATAATATGATTGCTCGTGCCATTTATCCATAAAAAAAGGGAAATCCGTATTTTGGATTTCCCTCGGCTTGTTTTAAATTGTCCGTGTTTACACTCGCGTTTGATCCGGTCCGACTTCAAGTTCTTCGTCCATCGGCATATGTTGATGGTCAAATGAGCCATGCTTCCCTTTTGCTTCCTTCTTACTGTTCGTTTTGTATTTAAGTTATATTACAGGTTCAACTGGAAAATTCATTGTGTTCCAAGCACCTATTCCGCCCGATAGTTCTAATACATCATATCCGTTTTCAAGAAGAATTATTGCAGCTTTTGCTGCCATGTTACACCATACTTCCCAGCAATAAACCACTACTGTTTTATCTTTAGGTATCTCACCAATTCTTTCTTTTAATTGCGATAAAGGGATATGCTTTGCTCCAGCAATTTTCTGCTTCATCGCTTGTGGTGGAGCATTCCTCACATCAACAATCACAAATGCCTCTGGGGTAGCTTTCAATGCCTGCATATATTCCATTGGGCTGATCGTGGCTTCTATTTTTGCTTTAAAGAAATCCAGCTTACTCATAATTTTCCTCCTTTGATAATTTATTAATTAGATTCAAAAACAAATTTTCTTCTTTACTGTCCAAGACGGATAGAATTTTGTCTTCACATTTCTTCATTGACTCCCACAGGGAGCAAATCATTTCATCACCTTGCTTAGTCAATTGCAGACAATAGGCTCTTCTATCACTTGGATGTCTACTCCGCATTAGCAACTGCTTTTTTTCCAGCAAATCAACAATTTGTCCGGCAGTAGTTCTGTCTATTCGCTGCTTTTTAGCAACTTCTATTTGCGTGATATTAGGGTTTTCTCTAACAATAAGCATGGTTCCATAGTGTTTGGGTGTTATCCCAGTGTCGGTTAATTCCTTTGCAAATAAATCATCAATATTTTGCAGAGCCTTTGCCAAATTAAATCCAAGTGAATCTTGAATGGAAAATATAAAATCACCCCGGTTCAGATATATTCAGCATAACTGATAATCAGCATAACTGATCATATTAAAAATGTCAATAGTATCAATAGTGGTATTTTTAGGGGGTCGCGGGGCTAAGTGGAGTCATGGGAGTCATGGGGACGGTTCTTCTGACTCATCGTTTTCTTATTTACCCCTAATTCGTTGAACTACATTCCGGTTCACAGCAAGTAACTGAGCAATTGCGCGAACGGATAGTTGCGTATCGGAGCGTAAATCTGCAATGACCCTTTTTCGATTGGCGGGTAACACATCTTCTAGGGTCTGTCCTGCCCATTTTTCCTGCAGATAGTTCTTTAGATAGGCCTGTCCGTCTTCTATTGTTCTAATTTCCTTTTCATCGGGTAAATCAAGATATTGGGCATCATCGGCTTCATTGGAAAATAGTTTGAACTCCTCAATAGCCGTCTCCCTGTTATGCGAAAGGATCTCTAAAACAAACTGTGTATCAACTAGTCCTTTTTTACTGGGCTTAAGATAAGAATTGTAACTACTCCACGGATACTCCTCAGCCTTTATAACTATTTTAGCCTTAACTGGATTATTATGTATATAACGCATTACTGCTAGAAGATACCGGTCGTCTTTTACTGGTTCACTTCTGAAGCGGTCTTGGAACACATGGCCCACTCTTTTATGCTTGGTATTATAGAAATAGGCATAGCGAAAGAGGATGCCAGTATCTTTTTGCGGCGAATAATAATGAATGTATTTCTTCCTAATGCCGAGCCGGGAATATTGTAATCTTAAATACTTTCTATTTTTCCGGGAATAATTATAAGGGGTAGAAAGCATTGTACACTATAGCGATGCTTTGGCGACCCATAGAGAAATTGAGAGCATAAGACAAGCATCAATTTAAGGAGGATCATTATGCCTAAAAAAGATACAACGAATAATTCAGGAAAGAGTAAACAAAAAAAAGGCTCCGGAGTCAATGGAGGCTCACAACCGGCTGCAGGTGGTGAGCTTCACCAGATTGCAGAAGGCGAACATCCAATGCTTACCACGAACCTGGGGGTACCTGTTGCTGATAATCAAAACTCACTCCGGGCAAATCAGCGCGGCCCGACACTTCTTGAGGATTTTATTTTTCGTGAGAAAATTACGCATTTTGATCATGAGCGTATTCCTGAGCGTATTGTTCACGCGCGAGGGACGGGCGTGCATGGATTCTTTGAACTTACTGAATCATTGCAGAAATACACAACCGCTAAGATACTTACCGAGGTAGGGGAGAAGACCCCCGTTTTTACCCGTCTATCAACCGTTGCAGGTGGTGCGGGCTCAATAGACACTCCCCGTGACGTACGCGGATTTGCTGTCAAATTTTATACTAAGGAAGGCAATTGGGATTTAGTCGGTAACAACATTCCAGTTTTCTTTATCCAAGATGCGATCAAATTCCCGGATCTCATCCATGCGGTAAAAATGGAACCGGATCGCGCCTTTCCACAAGCGGCAACCGCCCACGATACATTCTGGGATTACATTTCGCTCACCCCTGAATCCATGCATATGGTTATGTGGATCATGTCGGATCGGACCATACCACGCTCGCTAGGAATGATCGAAGGATTTGGTGTGCATAGTTTTCGGTTGATTAACGCTGCTGGCAAATCCACCTTCGTCAAATTCCATTGGCGTCCCAAACTTGGCTTACAATCAACAATTTGGGATGAAACCGTCAAAATTTCCGGAGCTGATCCTGATTTCCACCGGCGCGATATGTTTGAAGCCATCGCAGCGGGTAAATTCCCCGAGTGGGAATTTGCGGTACAGCTTTTCACCCAGGAGGAAGCAGATAGATTTCCATTTGATCATTTGGACGCAACTAAGCTAATTCCCGAAGAAATAGTGCCCTTGAAAGTTATCGGCCGCATGGTGTTAAATCGCTGGCCGGATAATTTCTTTGCCGAAACTGAACAAGTTGCTTACTGTGCTGCTAATATCGTGCCAGGCATAGATTTCTCGAATGATCCGCTATTGCAGGGCCGTCTATTTTCCTATCAAGATACGCAACTCTCGCGCCTGGGTTCACCAAATTTTCATCAGATCCCAATTAACACACCTAAGTGTCCTCTAAACAACCAACAACGCGATGGACACATGCAGATGGGGCAACCGGCAGGCCAAGTCGCTTACGAGCCCAATTCCTTATCTGCAAACTCGCCGCGCGAAATTCCGACTAACAGTTTTCATAGTGCGGCGGTAACCGAAAACGGCGATAAAGGCCGTATTAGGGCTGACAGCTTTGCTGACCACTACAGCCAGGCACGGCAATTCTATATTAGTCAAACCGCCTATGAGCAGGCCCACATCGCCTCGGCTTTAGTGTTTGAGCTTTCCAAGGTCGAACATGTGCACGTGCGCGAAAGGATCGTTGGTCATCTTCGTCATATTGAAGAAGACCTTGCCCAACGGGTCGCAACCGGCCTGGCATTGGAAAAAATGCCAGATGCGCCGGTAGCTGCAAGTCCCGTACAGGTCATGGCACCTTCGCCCGCCCTGCAAATCATCGGCAAGATGAAAGATACACTGATGGGGCGCATGATTGGGATCCTGATCACAGATGGTTCTGACCATGTAGTTATTGATAAGATAAAAAAGGCCGCGACAGATGCAGGTGCTGCGGTAAAGATTGTGGCACCAAAAGTGGGAGGGGTGATGCTGGCAGATGGCTCGATATTGGTTGCTAATGGACAATTGGCTGGAACCCCTTCGGTTCTATTCGACGCAATCGCTGTCATCCTATCCGACAAAGGCGCCAAGTCACTGGCGGCTGAAAGCGCCGCAATCGATTTTGTGCGTGACGCTTTCGGTCATCTCAAGGCAATTGCCGCTGATAAAGGCGGCCAATCGCTCTTAAAAACTGCGAAAGTTGCACCAGACGCAGGAGTAATAGATGCCAACGAAAAAGATGCATTTATAACCGCAGCCAAGACACGTCAATGGGCCCGTGAAAAGTCGGTTCGCACATTGGCATAAGTCAAGCCATGATGTGCATAGGGAATCGGCCGATCTGGGCCGTTTATAATCCGAATACCCATACATTTGAACAAGAAAAAGGAAACCCTTCATAAGGGTTTCCTTTTCAATTTGTTTGTTCTTCTCTGTAAATTACGCTCTCGGTTGATCTGGTCCAACTTCAAATTCTTCGTCCATAGGCATGTGTTCATGGTCAAAAGAGCCGTCATTGATAAAAATCACTTCATTGCAATTGGGGCAAATGACTTCGATTACATCTTCATCATCTAGTATATCGGATTCAACATAGAGCGCTTCGCCGCAGTGGCGGCACTCCAATTCCATAAACTCTTCGTCTGCTACAGTTTCTTCCAATTCCAAAAGGTCATCATCCACACTTTCGATATAATCTCGCATGTCCGCAAAATCCAGACGGAGCCCGTTGATATCTTCCGCCATCTCATTCAAGACATTAAGAATCCCAGAAATGATCTTGCCCTGAGGACTCCCCTCGGTGATGTTCAACCCCTCGCTTAAGCCTTGCAGATAGCTAACCTTCTCTGAAATATCCTGCAAAGTAAAACCCTCCTTTTCAAATAACATAAATGTTTTTAAACATTATTAGTATTCGTTGAAAAGGGAGGAAATAAACTTCATTTATTATGAAAAATTACAATTCTACATACTCCTAGCTGCGTAATACTTTCGGGACAATTTTTAAATCCATTTATTAAGCTATCCACTATTATAATAAGCAAGTTAGGTCTCATAACCTCTGATTGCGATAGGTGACGAGACACTATCGGAATAAGTATATCGCTATTACATTTATTTCTTTTTATGGTAATATTAATCATATGCTATAGACCCAATTGACAGTTTGCGAGCCTAAATGTTTCAGGGCACTTGACAGCAACTGGCATTCAATTCTTATTTGCGTTGTAAGTTTTTCCAGAATATGGCGTATTTTATTCAAAAGAAATCATAAGGAGGGGTAGGGTTGCAGACAAATAAAAACGGTTTGATGAGCATACTGATAATTCTGGTAATGATAACATCATCATTAAGCGGTTGCGGTAAGCTAACGGCTTCTAAGCCCGATTTTCAGATAAGGAGTGCCCAGGCTGCCGATTTTGCCCAATACAAGGAAGTACCTGTAGAGGAGAAACCTCAGGTAAAACCCTATATTGTGTCATCTGACCTAAGCAACGTAAGCAATGCGAACCGATTTGAATTCTCACCTGCCACGCGAGATTTATTAGTGAAAAACGGTTTCGCAGTTGTCCCTGCGCGAAATTTAGAATTTTTTTCCTCCTACGAAATGAATCGATATGACATGATCCCTAATTTTATAACGACTGATTCCATGTTGCACAATTATCATCTGTATTTTAATCACTTATTGAAATCCCTGGAAAGCGATCAACTAGTTCGCAAGCTCCAGGAATTAAACGAAGGCATGCTGACCGCCAGTATTGAGCAATATGACGCCTTAAAAGGTACCGCCTGGGAAAATGCGGCTCGCCGCAATCTAGCTTTTTTCACGGTAGGAAGCAGCTTACTGGATTCCAGTGTGGTACCCCCTGAATCAGTTAAAAACAAGGTTGAAGAAGAGTTGGCACTTATCCATGGACTGGCGGGTATTGCCATATCTCCTATAATGAGCATGGGAGCACCTCAGGACCTGCTGGAGTCTTTGCAAGAGGACTATACTCAGTATATTCCCCGGGGACATTATACCCAGAGCGAGGAGTTGACCAGATATTTTCAGAGTATGATGTGGCACGGACGGTTGACCTTCAGGGTTAAAGATCCTGATGAAACGCGTTCCGCAGTACTAATGACGCTGGCTCTAAATAATGAAAAAAACCTGCAGCCCTGGAATGATATTTACTCGGTTTCCGAATTTATGGTAGGCAAAAGCGACGATTTAAGCTATGCAGACTATATCAGCCTTCTAAGTGAGGTTTACGGAGAAAAAATGTCATATGCTACTTTGACTGGAGATGAGACCCGCTGGAATGCTTTTATGGAACGCCTGGCGGAACTGCCGGCACCGAGAATTAATTCCATACCCATATTTGACGCAAACATTCAACCTGACCGTAACCGTGAAATTTTGGGTTATCGCTTTATGGGCCAGAGATATACCCTGGATGCTGACGTTTTTCAGAGGTTAATCTATCGCGAGGTAGGGGAAAATTCCATGGGGGAAAGACGCCTCCTGCCCAAAGGGCTGGATATTCCGTCGGCATTTGGCTCCCCCGCTGCCAGCCAAATACTCAAGGAAATTGGGGCATATGACTATGAAAACTATGGCACCAACATGTCCGCTTTGCAAAACTATATCGCTAAATTGGATCTAGCATCCTGGAGCCAGAACCTTTATTGGAACTGGCTATATACCCTTAAACCGTTAACCCGGGAAAAACCTAAAGGTTATCCAACTTTCATACTCAACCAAGCTTGGTCAAGAAAAGACTTGAATACCTATTTGACCAGTTGGACCGAATTAAAACATGACACCGTTCTCCTATGCCAAACAGGTATATGCTGAAATGGGAGGAGGCGGCGAAGAGAAAGCTGATGACCGGGGTTATGTGGAGCCCGATCCTTATTTTTATGCCCGCTTGGCAGCTCTGACGACCATGACCAGAGAAGGCTTGGAAGCCCGAAATTTAATTAACGCTCAAGACATAGAAAATCTAAATCGCTTGGAAGAGCTGGCGTTAGCCTTAAAAACTATTTCCGAAAAAGAATTGCAGGAAATTTCTTTAACTGATGAAGAGTATGAATTAATCAGATCATATGGCGGGCAGCTGGAACATTTTTGGTTGGAAGCCTTGCGTGATAATGGGGTTGAGCGTACCGCTCAGTTAACTAATAATCCTGCCATGCTGGTAACCGATGTGGCCACTGCTCCTCCTGATACAGTATTGCAAGAAGGCAGCGGCTTCATTCAAAATATTTATGTGGTTGTGCCGGTCGGCGGCAGCCTTCGCATAGCCAAAGGAGGGATATACTCCTATTATGAATTTACAGGCAAAACAGCAGAGCGTCTAACCGATGAAAAATGGCAGGAACAGCTTTTGAATGGCGAGATACCGGCAGCGCCTGCTTGGACAGAAACCTATACCGCTTCAGGTGAAACCAGAATCAAGATGCCGGGGGAGGTTGAATAGCATCTCCAAAACCAGATTAAAGCCCAGAACCTGGATTATTATGACGGTACTTGGTATGTCAATTCTATTGGTCATGGGTGGCAGAAATGAGGCCGACCAGGAATGGACGGCTGATTTAAATGATAATGGAATTGTCGAATACTACTCTCTGCACAACCAGCAGATTACGATTAGCGAAGACCACTCTATCATCTGGCAGTCTCCGGAGACCTGGCAGGTTGAACAAGTCGTAATTGGGGACGTTACTAACGACGGACATCCAGAGCTTGTTTTCCTTTTATGGAAACAGGGCAGTTATGGCGCTTCCAAGCCTTTCTGGATGAAATCGGAAGATACGGCCTGGACTAATCATCTTTATGTATATTCACTGGTTGGAGTGCACGTAAAGCCGCTTTGGTGTTCTTCCGCTCTAAATCATCCTGTGCATGATTTACAGGTATTGTCTGACCCGCAAGAAGCCGAAAATTATCTAACAGCCCGGGAAAACAGATGGAATTTGACCCTAGGCCCACAAGCTACCATTCATCTTAAATGGGATGACTGGGGATTCACAGTGAGTCAGGAAAATTAAAAATGCAGACAAAAGAATCGTCCCTTGCCTGCATCCTGTTTCTAGTCTGGTGATGTTATCTCTTTATGCTCTTTCCATATACTCACCAACACGAGTATCTATGCGCAGACGGTCTCCGGTATTTATGAAAAGGGGTACCTGTACGCTGGCACCGCTTTCCAGTTTGGCAGCTTTGGAAGCACCGGTAGCGGTATCCCCTTTAACACTGGGTTCGGTATCAACTACCAGTAATTCCACGAAATTGGGAAGTTCTATCCCCATAATTTCGGTTTCATGCATCAGTACCTGTATACTCATATTTTCAATTAACCATTTCACCCCGTCACCCATGTCACTTGGGCTGATGGTAATCTGCTCATAATTATCATTATCCATAAACACATAGCCATCGCCGTCCATGTACAGGAATTGCATGGCACGCTTATCAAGGTGGGCTCTATGTAATTTCTCACCGCCGCGGAAGGTTTTTTCTACCACTCCCCCTGATTTTACATTTTTCAGTTTGGCTCTAACAAAAGCAGCGCCTTTACCTGGCTTCACATGTTGGAAATCAACTACCTGATAAACCTGTCCTTCCAACTCTACGGTTACACCGGTTTTGAAGTCATTAACTGAGATCATTTTATCCCTCCATCATATAATTAGTAGTCCTTTATCTGAACGGGTAATGATCTCACATCCCCCATTCTTAACAATTACTGTGTCCTCTATGCGGATCCCGCCCCAACTTGGAATATATACCCCGGGTTCAACTGTAACCACCATATTCTCTTCCAGAATTGCCTCTGAACTCGTTGATAAGCTGGGTATCTCATGAATTTCCAACCCCAATCCATGTCCGGTTCCATGTACAAAATATTTATCCAAGCCAAACGTTGCCAGCCTCTCCCTTACCTGGCGGTCAATTTCCCGACAAACGCCGCCGGCTTCTATAGCCGCAACACCTAGTTCTTGTACCTCCAGTACCTGGTGGTAAATATCTCGTAACTTGGGAGAAGCTTCACCGACCACAACTGTTCTAGTCATATCCCCGGCATAGCCCAGATAGAACCCGCCAAAGTCCATGGTCAGCATGTCCCCGCTTTGTAAAAGCCGATCTCCAGGTTGTCCATGCGGCAGAGCGGCATTCTCCCCGGCGACCGCAATAGTGGCAAAGGATTCCCCACTGCAGCCCTGTTCTTTTAGGAAGTAGGCAATACGGTTGGCAATGTATCGTTCACTTACTCCTACCTGTATCTCCGAGCAGATACGGGTAAAAACTATATCTCCGATCCCTGCCGCCTGTCTGAGCCAATCCAGCTCCTGTCCATCTTTCACCGCTCGAAACTTCTCGATGACATTGGTTGTGGGAACCAAATGCGGTTTCAAATTAGCAGCTAGCTGACTATATAATTCATAGGTGATATGGCTGCTCTCCACCAGCAGGCTATTATATTTATCGCAAATACTCGCCAAACTGTCAAGCCCGGCCCCATTTGTCCTGACCAGTTCCCATTGCGGACATTCCCTATTTACCTGCTCCAGGTACCTGCCATCCGTAATAATATATTGTTCAGCAGCACTTATTAGCAGTCTGGCATCACTGCCGCCGCTAAAAGCGGACAAATAGCGAATGTTCTCCGGTTTGGTAACCAGGAAAGCATCACCACCATTTTCCTCTATATAAGTGCGCAGCTTATGGATACGTTCCTTGATAAATACTCACCCGTTTCTTTCACATTATACTTTTTTTATTAACTGACAGGCCGCATAAAAAGCTAACTTATAGCCTATGGGACCCAGCCCGAATATACCGCCCACCGCTAGGGGCGAAAAGAGAGAGTGGCTGCGGAAGCTTTCCCGGGCATATATGTTGGATAAATGCACCTCAATCACCGGAATCTGAACCGTCTTCAAAGCATCATAGACAGCCAGGCTGTAATGGGTAAATGCTCCCGGATTAATTACGATGCATTCCACCTGCTTATAGGCTTGCTGGATTCTATCCACTAAATCACCTTCATGATTTGATTGGTAGAACTCTACAGTAATACCCTCCTGCGCTGCTAAAACACCTAATTCGGCATTAATCTCCTCCAGGGTCTGCGAGCCATAAAATTCTTTTTCTCTAATCCCCAGCATATTTAGATTAGGACCATTTATGAACAATATCCCGGTCATGTACACTCTCCTCCCTCAAGTACACTGCAGAACTTTTCTCTATAGCATAATTTGCCTTATACAAATTTAATGTCCGCCAATACTAATACTTTGCAGTCTTACGGTAGCAGCCGCCTTGCCTCCATAAAAACGCAAATCACTGGCCACTGCTTCAATGTCCTGCATTAAATTTAATAGATTACCGGCAATTGTTATACCCCGAACCGGATAAGTCATCTGCCCCCGTTCTATCATAAACCCGGCGGCACCCACCGAAAAATCACCCGACATAGGATTGGCGGTATGCATACCCATCACTTCCGTTATATATAAACCTTTTTCTATATCCGCTATCAAACTGGCGGAGCTTTCAGCTCCAGGATTAAGCATAAAATTAGTGGTGCCAACCCCCGGCAGGCCTCGGAAAGATCCTCTTATTCCATTACCGCTGGATTTCAAACCGGCTTTCAATCCGGTATAAGTATCATAGAGAAATCTAAGCAATTTACCGTTTTCTATAAGTACATTGCGCTGCGAGGGGACTCCTTCCCCGTCAAAAGGAAAACTGGCTATACCTTCACTATGGGTTGCATCATCTACCAGGGTAACATGAGAGGAGGCTACTTGCTGCCCCTCCCTGCCCGCCAGCATAGACTTACCTTTTTGTACAGCGTCCGCCTGTAATGATGAAGCGAGCAGACTCATAAAACGAGTAACTACATAGGGCTCCATAACACAAGGCAGACGTGCCGATGAAATAGTTCTGCCATGGAGGCTGCGGACAGCTTTCATGGCCGCTTCCTCCCCTACCGTCCGTGGGTCCAGGGAAGCTATTTCCTTCTTGATCGCAAAAGCAAAGCCATTCTGGGTTTCATTATCTTCGCAGGCCGCCAGGGAGACATTTAAGCCGCAGTAGCTGCCCTGCCCAAATGCGTAAAGGCCCTGGGTATTCATCACCAGGTTAGAAAACTCAGAATCCTCGTAGCCTGCACTTTCCACCAGTGCTACCCGGCGGTCAAAAGCGCGCGCAGCCCTTTCAACTTCTCGGGCCATTTCTATTTTATCTTCCAAAGCTGCAGCCGCAATGCCCTCATTATATGTCTGCATTACTGGATAGATCTGACCTCCTGCGGGGAAGCGGTTGAATTTATCAGCGGCTGTATAAGCGGATATACTCACCGCATTGCTGGCCATTTGTTCCAAGGCCTCTCGCGAAAGATCACTGCTATAGGCAAAACCCATTCGCCCGGAATTAAAGACCCGCAGCCCTATCCCCATTTGTTCAGCTTCTTTAAGCGTTTCTACCTGGCCCCCGCTTAATTCTATGCCTAATTCACGCTCGTAGAGCAAGTAGGCTTCGCCTTCCAGACCCTGTTTACGAACTAAATCTAAAGCCATTTCACCGGCATTTCTTAAAGTTGCTTCCATACCCTGGCACCTACTTTCTGCTTATCCGCCTGATTTCCGGGCCCTGACCGCTGAAGGTTCCACCTACCGTAAGTTCCTTGATGCGAATGGTAGGCTGGGCATCACCAACTGCCACTCCCTGTCCATCCTTGCCGCAGACCCCAATCCCAAATCCCAGATCTCTGCCTACCCGATCAATATCAAGTAGAGCCCGGGGACCGTTGCCGGTAAGGGTTGCTCCCCGCACCGGAAACTTTATCTCCCCATTCTCTATTATATATCCTTCTTGCACATCAAAGACAAAGTCACCATTTGTAGTATTAACCTGTCCGCCACCCATTTTTTTAACCAGTAAACCCTGGGCAGTGTTCCGGATGATCTCTTCTGGATCATCATGCCCAGGGGCAATGAAAGTGTTGCTCATACGAGGAATGGGTTTTTCCATATAAGACTCACGTCGACCGTTGCCACTGGATTTCACCCGGTCTTTACCCGCCGTCAGGCGATCATACAGGAATCCACGCAGAAAACCCTTATCTATTAATACCGTGCGACTACCGGGTGAACCCTCATCATCCCAGCGATAACTGCCATATTTCCCGGAAAGGGTAGCATCATCAATTACACTGACCTCTTCATTGGACACCTGCTGGCCCATCTGGTTTTGATAGACCGAAAGTCCCTTCTGGACCAAATCCGCCTCCAATCCATGTCCGCAGGCTTCGTGAATCATGGTTCCACCAGCATCAGAATGCATAACCACTGGCATTCTGCCTACCGGTGCGGGACGAGCCGATAACATGGCAATCGCTCTTCCGGCCGCTTGACGCGCCATATCGGTCAGTGAGACCTGGTCTAGCAATTCCCAACCCGATACGCCTCCGGCTACTTCATAGCCGGTCTGAATCTGCCCCGCGCGGGAGGCAATCGTATTAACCACCAGTCTCACTCGGGCCATTTCGTCCTCCACCAGCTCCCCGTCCGAATTAGCAATCTGCACCTTTTTATGCATATCGCCTACGGCCACGGTTACTTGGCGTATTTCTGCATCCATATTACGAGCCACGTGGTCCGCGGCTAATACCTGTTCAATTTTTTCGGCAAAATCAACCTGCTCAGGCAAGCGTAAAAAGTTTAGGGAACATTCTGATTCTTGGAGGGTGAGGGTGATTTTCGGGGCCGCAGTATCCACCGGACTATTAGCAGTACGATTGGCGGTTGCTGCAGCTTTCATCAGCCCCTCGGAGGTCAAATCATTGGTATAGACATAGTTGGTCTTTCCGTCTTTGATTACCCTGATCCCTGCGCCTTTTTCCCGGCCGCTGTTTATTTTTTCGATTTGGTCGTCTTCACAGAAAACGTTACTTACATACTTTTCTTCAACGTAGACTTCAGCGAAGTCACCGCCCTTTTCCAGAGCTTTATCCAGAATGCTGGCCAGCAGATATTTGTCTAACAATCCATAACCTCCGATGTCCGTAATTTTAAGTTTTTTCTCGTAAAGAACCCATTATATTTTTCGTATCCGTGTATTAGCCGGAATTGGTCTTATTCGACACAATATATGCATAATCCTTCCAAATGAACATGAATCTGACCTTTTTGTTAACTTACCTGGGGAGGAGATATTATTCCTATTGTTTCTGAATAACCGGCATATTATGCTCCGATGCATATCCATCTGCACCTTCTAAAATTGCTCGCGTTTTCTTGCATACCCCCATGGGGTATGATAAAATACGAATAGAGAATTGTAACTAACACATAGGTGATAATGATGAGGAAGGTGAGTACATGTTTACGATAAGTTCTGCCGCTGGTGAGTATATCGAAAAGAAGGGCGGCCACATCACTGTCTATTTACAGGAACAAACCTGTGGCGGGGGCTGATATGGTCCCCAGGAGCCTAATCTCCTGGTCCCGGCGGTTCGCCTGGGCAGACCATATGAAGAGTCCCTTTTTGTTTCCCATGAGGTAGGCAAAATAACCATATGGCGCACTAAAAATATTCAGCCCGCTGTGGCCAAGGGGTCCATTGCTATTGACGTGAAGAGAATATTATTTACCCGCCAGCTTACCATAAGGGGCGCACAGATCACTGCAGAAGCTGGAATCATTTAGTAAAAGTTTAGGGTTGGGCAGCCCCATTTGATAGTGACCTGTGATAATAAGCGCTAAAATCCAGACTAAGTACCGACTTGCTCTGATCATATGTCAGGGACTCAGGAACGGTCTTTTCCATTGGTTTATCGCTGGCAGCCATATCCGGACTATTTGGCGATGTGGTGATCCCGGTTGGAGATTGATCGGTCCTGGCTAGAGATATCTTACCACCATTAATAATATAAATACGAGGGGCATTTTCAATCTCGAGGATGAAGGAAAGCAGATCAAAATGACTCCCACTGACAACAATTTGAAAGTTAACCGGCATTATCTGCGTCAGGTCTGTTCGGGACTCGGCAAACTTAAGAGCAGGGTCATCAAGTGCACTTTCCTTATATCGGATAGTGATGAGTTTAACATGGGCCTCTCTGGCACTCAATTCGAGATAATCAATGATACTGGAAATCATAGATGATTGGGGCACTGCTTCCAGCATTCTCTGATAATCATCCCGGCTCTTGCGCTCATCCCGTTCCATAGATTGATACTTGCTTATCCTATTCTGCAACGCCTGAAGATCCAGGGTCAGATTATTGTTTTCCAATACTAATTGTTGTTTATGCGTGGTTAGAGGTTGAAATACATAATGATTAATCAGAAATACGCCCCCTAACACTAAAAGGAGGCCAAGTAATGCTGCTTCCCGCGTTGATAGCTTCACTTTTGGGCTGCCTCCCATTCTATTTCGAGAGTAAATTTGACTTCATTGGTGTTTTCATTCATTTCCGAGGATAGCAGGGCAACATTGGTAAAAATAGGACTGGCTTTTATACCTTCCACCATCCGGTTCACATTACTGTGATCAGGGCTAAAACCATTTACAACCATCCTCGGGGGACTTATCTCAGCGCCCACTATAATTATCTGTGGAGGTTTAACCTGATCAAGTTCATTAAAAACGTCTGCATACGATAATCTGGTCTTTTCTATTGCTGCAACTTCCTCGCTTTTCATGATCATCTCCTGTTCCATGGCTTGCATCGGTTCGTAACCCATCATTTCGTTTTCACAACTTTTGATAGCATCTCTTAGTCTCATATTTTCATTCTGTTGGCTGCTTATTTCTCGACTTTGCGATATCAATAAATAGGTAAACAAAGCTGCCATTAGTACGAGGAAAATGAGTACTGAAGACCATTTTTGGGACATTCGAACTCGGGTTTTCGCTGGCAGCAGATTAATATTAAGCTCAACCAGCCTTGGCATTAGACCACCTCCCGAGCCGCTAAACCCAGAGCCAGCGGGAAATCATACTGCAGTTCATATTCTTCATCAGGGCTGATATGGCGGGGTAGTATATTACCGCTCAGTAGGTTGACCACTTCCAACTCAAGATCCAGCCTTTGGGTCAGATCGTCTTCCAAGCCTTGCATTGCTCCCCCACCGCACAGCAATATTTTTTCTATGGATTGTTCCTTGCTTTCCATCTGTAGTTGGTAGTATTCTAGAGCGCTCTTAACTTCATTGGTTATCTCCATAATTCGAGGATCGCAGGGCGGATCGTTTAGATTCATTACTTTCTGCCATCCCGTGACTGTATTAGCCTGGTTGACATTAGAGGTGTAGTAAGAACTAGAACTTCCTACTGCTAAAGATCGATAGAAAACTGGGATTCCCCGGTTAAAAACTGTCAAATATGAGCGAGATGAACCTATGGCCAGCAAGGCAACTACTGACCAAACCTCTTTACCCCAGACACGATATATGGACAGCGGTTCGATTTCCACTACGGCTAGATTTAATTCCGCTATCCGACATACCATTTCCAGATTATCCACCTGTTGTTTGCGTACAGCCAAAAAGAAGACTTCCGTTTTTTTCCCGTTCTGGTTTTCAAACTCTCGCACGGGATATATGTCAATGGCCACCTCTTCCAGCGGAATGGGCAGAAAATTAGCAGACTGATAATATACCGCTTCTCTCATCTCGTCCAACTTTAATCTGGGCATAATTAGGTTGCGGATGTATAACTGTTGTCCACCAACCGCAGATACCACTCGTTTGCCGCTTAAATTCAGTTTCCGCACCAGAAACTTAAGTTCTTCACCCAGCCGTACGGGGTCAACAATGATACCGGCCTCCATAGTACCCGGTGGTGTATATAAACTGCCAAATTTAATAATTTCCAGCCCAGCTTTTCTTCGCACTACTTGGATCATCTTTATCTTCTTACTACCAATATCCAAACCTATACCTGGCAAACGTTTAAACAAAATGTATCCCTCCGCCCTTATCGTGGATCAGTTAAAACTTGTGTTTTATCACCCTAAATTAGTGAGATTTCCTGGTCACACGCATTTGTCCGCAAATATTCTTATATTGAAGTCTGGTAATATATAATTTTCCCCCGGTTCAGATACTCCCGGGGAATGAATGATATCTTTCCGTCCGAATTTGTATATTGATATCCCCCCGTAAAATCATAAGCGGCTTGTACCGTCACTTTCCTGCAAGCACCTTCGAATATTCCTGTGGAAGTAAACTCGTAAGTACATGAACCCGCAGCGGCTGACTGACTGGTTTTATTCATTACCTCCCCGATGCTCACCTCGGAAGTCTTTTCACCTACATCAAAATACATTGTCTGTCTGCTGCAAGTCAGTGGGGAAGGTAAGCTTGGCACTACTAAATTGGCAGGCAGGGTTAGTTCGGCATAGATCTTTTCCAAACCCCAATCTACGCCGGCATCAGCCGCCTGCTGAGCTTGCCCAGCTTGGAAGTCGTAGTGGCTGCTCTTAAACTCCATTATGCCTAACTCTATAGTGGCAATACTCAGAATACTAACCAGCAAAAACATAATCAGTACCATGATCATAATGCTGCCCCGCTCATAATTAAGTTTTTGTATGGGCATGGCAAAGCCTCCTTGGCTGTTGGTGCGCGCCTATAAATCTGGTTGTTAGTGAAATTCGGGCAGCAGTCTTGCGTAATTATTGCAGTCGGGCACAGAAGGTACTGGAGAGGTGGTAGGTAGTTTGATCTATAGTTATGTCAATGCTTGCAGTCACCAGACTATTCTTGCCGTTAAAGCTCAAACCGCTTACCTTTTCGGCTATAGGAACTTTGGCAGTCCCCAAGCCGGTAGTTTTTACGCGGTAGAGCTGGTTATTCTCCATATAATAGCGGATCAAATCATTATTGGATTTAAGCAATTTTAATTCTGAACCACCTGTCACTATCTCTATAACAGATGCCCCCCGGATATCATCACCTATTTGATCTATAACGCTGCGAGCAGCATATTGTGCATCGGCATAGGCGGCCAGCTTCTGGTATGCGCTACTTGCACTTAAATAGACCGTTATCAGAGCGCCAATAATTAATGAGCTAAGCCCCAGTGCCAGTAACATCTCTAGCAGGGTTGTCCCTCGGCTATACCGGCGGTTAATCATTACCGGTCACCTCTGCTCTTTTCTGATAACGGTCCCAAGCCGCAAATTGTGTGGCTGACCTCCCTGGGACCAGGTTACCGTCACCATGACATCATAAAGATTAGGCATAAGCTGCTGAGGCTGCATTCGAGTTATTTGGCTGGTCATTCCTAGGTAGGGACCTCCACAGCCAAGTGATAATTCCTCGGCTGTTTTGCCGGTATTGAGTTTGTCGATTTTTCTCGGTTCCGAACGTAATTCTTCAAGTACAGAAGCAGCATAATTAACAGCTGTAGTCTCGGTACGTGCCTTACAAACCCATGTGGCCACAGGTCCAAATATTGCGGGTATACTCACCGCCAGCCAAGACAATAGCAGCAAAGCTGTCAAAACCTCTATTAGGGTAAAACCTTTTTCACCATGTCTATTTATCATGAGATCAAAAGTATATTGACTTTAAAAAAATATTCGCCAATATAAATCACTTATCTCCCTTCCATACATCCATACCAACCATGCCGCCAAGGCTAAAAAGGGGCCATATTTAATCGCGGTTTTACGATTAGCTTTCCCCCGCAGGAGTAAAACCACAGCCCACAATCCTCCACCCAAAGAAGATAGAAAAAGGGTGATGATAGCTCCTGGAGCGCCTAGGAAAGTCCCAATAACAGCCGCCAATTTTATATCTCCGCCACCCATACCACCTTTGGACAGGAGGGCAGCCAGGAAAAATATACCCGCAAATAATATTAGGCCTATAGCTGAGGACTTGATGCCAATTGAATAAAATGACAGCCCCAGCCCCATAATAATGCCTGGATAGGTTACCAGGTCAGGAATCATTCCCTCTTCAATGTCGGTAAAAGCAGCCACAATCAATAATGCGCTAAATAACCACCCTATTACTGACTCTATTGAAAAGCCCCACTTAATATAAATTAGAATATAGCTTGCCGCGGTTAAAAGTTCTACCAGAGGGTAGCGCAGGCTAATGCCTTGCTTACAATAGCGACAACGGCCACCCACCATCATGTAGCTTAAAACCGGGAACAAATCCCTCGGTTTGAGTCTATGTCCACAATGAGGGCAATGACTACCCGGCCGTAACAATGATTCCTTCCGGGGGATTCTATAAATGGCTAAATTCAGGAAAGAGCCAATTGATAAGGCAACCATAATTATTAGTGTTTTTATTAGCATTCAACCCCCTCTTAGTAGAACCTGCAATCATTGATATTTTTGAGTCCTAAATAGTATCATTAACATTAAAGACGCTTCCCTCGGTCAGGGTCTGTACACATCCATTGTAAACTCCGACATCTGGCGTCCACTTAACTTCATAGGAAGAATTCCCCCCGCCGCTCAGGGCAAAGTCTCCCCCGGAACTGGGTTTTTTACCCGGTTCGAAATAACTGGCATTTAGGGCATCATAGGTGCCGCTCGTACTTACTACAGCACTTCCTGTGCTGGTTTCCTGGATTCTGGCCGCGCTCACAATACCGGCTGCTGTTATGGCATCTGATTTCACTTTTGATTCATTTAATATACCATTATACCTTGGTACGGCAATAGCTGCCAACACTACCAATACCGCCATAACAATCACCAGTTCTACCAGGGTAAAACCCTTTTGTCCGTCATTTCTTGCCACCGTGGTTTGTGATTTCATAATTATTCTTCATCCTCTCTCGATTATTTCTTCGCACCAACCTTATCGTTTCCCCCCACCTCCTTATTTGCCGGGGCACAAATCCGCACCCGAAACCCGTTCCCGATGATATACTGTATTGGCCGCAATGATATCTTCCTTTTAGACCCCAACTAAATTGATCATGTCAAACATTGGATAGAGAATCGCGATTACTACCCCACCTACCACAATCGCTACCAGAAATATTAACAGGGGCTCAATAACCGCAATTAAGGTATCCAGCGTATGAATTAGCTCACCTTCGTAATAATCGGACAGATGAATCAGCATTTCATCCAACCTGCCAGTTTCCTCCCCAATCGCGATCATATGGGTTACTAGTGGTTCGAATAGTCCGCTGTTTTGGAGGGGGCTGGTAATGCTATCACCTTCCTTAATGCTGCGACATGCTCCAGCTATAACCTTGCTGATCGCTGCATTCCCGGCTATATTCTCAACTACTTCCAGGGCTTGCAGTGCATTAATTCCTGATTTAATCAGAATTCCTAAAGTACGAGCAAAACGCGCTATGGCAATCCGGTTTATAGTCCTCCCCAATATTGGAAGATGCAGAAGGATGCTGTCATAGATTAATCTCCCCTGGGTAGTCCCCTTGATGTGCTTTATTAGATAAATCAAACTAATTACCCCAATAAAGATAAATAGTCCCCCTGTTTTCAGAAATGCGCTTAATCCCATTAGCAGACGAGTCGGCAATGGCAGTTGAACTCCTGAACTTGCAAATATGCTCGCAAACCTGGGCATTATAAGGGTAATTATCAGAAGTACAACTAATACAGCCATGATGCTAATAAACAAAGGATAGATAGATGCCGACTTAAGTTTGGAATTGAATTCCTGCTCCCTTTCCAGATGATAACTGAGCTTGTCCAGGACAGCATCCAATATGCCCCCTGTTTCTCCGGCTTTTAGCATACTGATGTATACCTGAGAAAATATTTGGGAGTGTCGGCCGAATGCCTCCCATAACGGCAAACCCGTTTCAATATCTTCCTGAATTCTTAGGGCAACATCCTTCAAGCAATTGTTAGAAGCTTGTTCAGCCAGGATTTTTAAGCAACGCAGAATAGGCAGCCCCGCAGCCAACATAACCGACAACTGCCGGGTAAAAATGACCAAGTCTTGTCCGTTCACCTTCTTAAGACTGCTAAGGTGAAATTCAACCTGAACAGCTGGTTGTCCAGACTGAAGTTCTTTTAAGGAAACAATATAATAGTTCTGATTCAAGAGACCTGCAACCACCGTATTTTTATGATCTGCCTCCCAAGTACCTGACTTCAATCGGCCTTGTTCATCTCTTACGCGATACCCAAATCTCAAGCAAACAGCCTCCCTTTGGCATCAAAGCCTATCCACACCGTATTTATTGAAATTCTCACAAGATATTCTATTCTGCTGATAAAGTATTTTGACTGCCTTATTCATGCTTATCATCCCTAGAGCGCTTCCGGTCTGAATGGCTGAGTATATCTGATGTATTTTGTTTTCACGGATCAGGTTTCTAATGGCTGAATTTATGATCAATACCTCCGCAGCCGGCACTCGGCTGTTGCCATCTGTGGCGGGAATGAGCTGCTGACAGATGATTCCCAGCAGGGAGGTCGCCAATTGCAGCCTGACCTGGAACTGTTGATGAGGAGGGAACACGTTAATAACTCTTTCCAGGGTCTGAACGCCGTTGCCAGAATGCAGTGAAGCCATAACCAGATGACCAGTTTCAGCAGCAGTGATGGCAATCGAGATGGTCTCCAGATCACGCATTTCCCCGACCATGATAATGTCGGGATCCTGTCTTAACGACGCCCGCAGACCCAATGTAAAACTTGCCGTATCGCTCCCCACTTCACGTTGATTAACTATACATGTTCCAGGCGGGTGAAGAAATTCTATAGGATCTTCCAGGGTTATGATATTTTTACTCCGGGAATGGTTAATATAATCGATCATACCCGCCAGGGTTGTCGATTTGCCGCTTCCGGTAGCTCCAGTTACCAGAATTAGGCCGTGCTCCTTCGTAGCCAGCTCGGCAACGATAGGTGGCAAACCTAAAGTATTCAATGCAGGAACTTCCAGCGGGATTATTCGCACCGCCGCCGCCCATGAACCACCTTGAATATATAGGTTTATTCTCACCCTGCCCAAGCCTGGGAAGGAGTGGGCAAAATCTGCCTGTCCATAGTCTTCTATATTTTGCTTGATATTGGAATTGGGGATCATTTCCTCTCCAAAATTCCAAGTATCCTGCTGACTAAGCACTTCAGCAGCGGGTAGAGTAATAAGCGTGCCATTAACACGGTAAATAGGGGGGTGAGATGCTACAATGTGAACATCAGAGGCCCCCATCTCAATAGCCTTACTAATTATTTCTATGGCAGTTTTACCCTGCACAACTCATTCCTCCAGGCAT
The DNA here is from genome assembly GCA_963665865.2 of Syntrophomonadaceae bacterium. Classification (GTDB taxonomy): domain Bacteria; phylum Bacillota; class Syntrophomonadia; order Syntrophomonadales; family Syntrophomonadaceae; genus PHAA01. Next base: position 2,579,184 of record CAXXWF010000001.1, read on the forward strand.
ACTACCCTCATTACCTCCTCCAGGGAGGTGAGCCCCTTCCGGGCTTTGCTGATGCCGTCCGCTCTAATCGCAATCATTCCTTCTGCCAGTGCCGCGGTTTGAATATCATCCGACTTGGCACCTTGATTTATAGCTGAACGTACTCTAGGTCCGATCAACATTATTTCTTGTAGGGCTACCCTGCCCTCGTAACCAAGTTGTCGGCACATGTTGCAACCCACTGGCTGATAAAACTCCTCTCCCGTTTCCTCCGCCAAACCCATTCCGGCGGCAGTTACTTGGTCGAGTATGTATTTGCGGCAGCAATGTTTACAGAGCTGTCGCACCAAACATTGCGAAATAACCCCCACTAACGAAGCGGCGAGCAGGAAGTCCTCTATACCCATTTCAGCTAACCGGGCAACTGTACCCGCCGCACTATTAGTATGGAGCGTAGATAACACCAAATGTCCGGTTAGTGCCGCTTGTACGGCTAATTGAGCGGTCGCATGATCACGTATCTCCCCCACCATGATGATATCCGGATCCTGACGCAAAATTGACCCCAAACCACCGAGAAAGGTAATCCCAGCTTTATTATTAACCTGAACCTGATTGACCCCTGCCAATGAGTATTCAATGGGATCCTCCAGGGTAATAATGTTTTTAGCCACAGCATCGATATTATTAAGCATGGCATATAGGGTTGTGGTCTTGCCTGAACCGGTTGAACCCGTAACTAGAATCATGCCATGCGGCCGGTACGATAGAGCGATTAGTCGCTCCTGATTGCGACTGCTCAATCCCAAATGATCAATTCCCGTCAAAGCCTGGGACTGATCCAGTACCCGCATGACTACCTTTTCCCCATTAGATGTAGGTAAAGTGGAAATCCTGAAGTCAATATCACGCCCTTCTATCATCATCTGAAAGCGTCCGTCCTGAGGCACCCTTTTTTCCGAGATATCCATCCCACCTATAATTTTAATGCGTGAAACTATAGCCGGGAGCGACATCTTGGGCATAGTAAACACTTCATATAGTTCTCCGTCAACCCGAAACCTTACTCTTAAATCCGTTTGCTGAGGTTCAACGTGTATATCGCTACAGCGCACCTGCACCGCTTGCACAAGCAGATAATTAACTATGCGAATGATAGGGGCATCCTCAACATTTATGGACTGAATCTCTGCATCTCCGTTTGTCGACTTTTTCACTCGGTGCTTAAGGTCGCTTAATATTTTCTCCATATCTGGATCTAAACGAAAAGCCAGGAATTGACGTATAGCCATATCAATTTCGTTCTCATCAGCCAAGACCGGTATCACTTCCAGACCAGTAACCATACGAACGTCATCAATTACCTGGTGATTCAAAGGGTGAGCAATTGCTAACGTAATGGAATGCTTATTATGTGAAATAGGTAATATGCGATTCAGGCGGATAATATTCGGCGAAACGAGTTTGACAGCTTCAGTATCAATGCTCATATTAATTAACCTGACTTTTTTCATGTCTGCCTCCTAGGCCAAGGGGACAAGTCCCTTGGCCCCATTAATTCATGCTCTATCTATAACGCTTTCACCGGGACGAGGGGGGACGCGGGACAAGGGGACGGGTCCCTTGTCCCATTAATTCAGGCTCTATCAATAAGACTTTTTGATAGGCCGGTTATTCTTGATATTTGCCTAATGGATACACCATCCATTAGCTTTATCACTCTGATAATTTCATTTCTTTGACTCTTTGCCATTTGCGGCAGTTCACTAATATTGGTGATGCCCTTTCTTAAAAGGTGTTTTTTTACTTCGCTGTCTGACAATCGAGTCTTTTCCTCATAGCCAAGATATTTATTGTCGTTTGGCTCGCTCATAAATTCCTTGAATTGCTCCATAGCATTGCTTCTATTATCAGACAACATCTCCAAGGCAAAATCCGTATCAGTTAATATATGGCGTCCTCCGACGTACTCAAGATAACTATTCCACTGATACTCTCCTATTTGTTTTGCTAATCCTGCACTTGTCGGATTCTGATGAATATATCTAAGTACGCTTAGAAAATATTTGTCATCCTCTACTATCTCACTCTTGAATCTTCCCTGAAATAAATATCCAATTCGCTTATACTTCCCATTAAACCAATACACATAACTATCATTGATTCTCCTGATTGAGCTTCCAATCGGTTCTTCATTTTCCTTCATTAATAAATGAACATGATTATCCATCAGGCAATACGCAAATATTTGGTATTTGCTCACCTTCTTATAAATTTTTAACGTTTCAAGTAATTTGACTCTATCCTCATCATCGCGAAAAATTGCTTGTCTGTTTATTCCTCGCAACATTATGTGATATATTCCGCTTTGGCTCCGCTTCCGTGCAGTTCGCGACATACTTCTTCCCCTCAGACTATCAATTTTATGCTGTTTATTTCTGGGACAAGGGACCCGTCCCTGTGTCCCATTTTTTATCCATCTTTGTATATATTTTTATCTATATCCTTATTTTTCCTTATTATATTTATTTATTTTCAATTAGTAAACCTTTTTCATTTATTTTTTCACAGAAAACAGACCTCATCTGCTGATTCGCAGCTGAGGTCTGTTTTCATACCATTTATTTTAGGACATCTGTCCTCCATGCTGATTTCCCAACTTCTGCTAGTGATCTGCCGGACTTTATCCTTAAACCGCTTGGTGGTTTTGGTTAAGCTAACGTTTACTGCTACCTTCACCGCTCGGGACCTATAGTCAATGCTCATGCCGAACTCACAAACAAAAAAGGGCCGCAACTGCGGTCCTTTAAAGCGATTAATCGAGTTATAAATGGTGGAAGCGGAGAAAGTCGCCCTCCGTCCAAATCTACGTTTCACTAATAATATCCCTATTATTAGCAAACTCTTCTTTATCATGTGCACAAAGAATTATAACTTCGTCTCCATATTTTTGATGCAGCTGAGACAGCTGGGCTAGACTTTCCTTTCTCGATTTGCCATCACTCTCCATTATTGGTTGAAATAAGCCGGTATTCGCAGGACCGTAAGGTGCGGGTTCTAATTCCGAATGCATTATGTATGCATCACCAGCATGAAGTATCCAACCATCATTCGCACGAATCAATATTCCACCATGCCCTACACTATGTCCGGGAAGTGGGACAATCGCAAATTCATCTCCTAATCCTTTTACGGCACAAACATTTTTAAGCCCGTTCCAATTATCACCAACATTATTATTATAGACTTCCCAGTTCTCATGCTGTTTTAGACGTTGACAATTGTAACGCAAACGATTTTGAAGAGATTTGCCAAACAGAGCTGATTTCATTTCCTCATTGTATACGTGGGCGGTTGCCCATGGAAAGTCATATAGTCCATTGGCATGATCACAATCCAGATGTGTCAAGAGTATATGGCGTACGTCTTTTGGTGAATATCCTAGCATCTTGATATTTGTTAATGCTGTTTCTTCTATAGCCCATGGTGGCCTAAATGTGAATCGAAATATAGGTGACACTCGCCCTGGAGTAATCGCATCTTGTATGCTGAAACCAGAATCGATAAGTACCAATCCGGCGTTTTGAGTTTCAATTAATAGGCAATGCGTAACACACGATAGACTCCCATCAAATATACTCCGCTTTCCATCGAATGTTTTAGCAAATCTTAAGTTGAAGGTTGTACAGTTGAGATGATGAACTTTCATATCAGTTTCCTTTTCTCTCATAGTGTTCATAAAATCAAAGTGTTTTTTCAGTTTATCATTTATTAGATAACTATATTTAATACTTTTCAAGATACTTTTCAAGATGGTTGTTTACTAAGTCTATAATTTCAATAAATTCATTTATCCTTTCAACTAAAATAACAGACCTCAGCTGCGGAGCTGCAACTGCGGTCTGTTTTCATCAGTTCCTATGTCTATCTAATTAGGATAGGCTTTTTAGATCTCATAGCGGGCGGCAATAGGCATTCGCCGTCCTGCCCCAAAGGCCCTCGAACTTACTTTTAGCCCGGGTGCGGCCTGTTTGCGCTTGTATTCATTGCGGTTCACGGTCTGGAGCACCCAACGCACTGTCTCGGGTTCGTAACCCCGGTTAATAATGTCGGCGGCGGAAAGATTCTCTTCTATATAATAATTAAGAATCGCATCTAAAACCGGATAGGGAGGCAGGGTATCTTGATCCACCTGATCCGGTTTTAGCTCGGCCGAAGGTGGTTTTTCGATGGTTTCCCAGGGTATTACTTCCTGTTCCCGATTTATGTATGCGGACAGTTCATAAACAACCGTTTTGGGTACATCCGCTAAAACACTAAGACTTCCGCACATATCCCCATACAGGGTGCAGTAACCGACTGCGACTTCACTCTTATTGCCGGTAGACAGCACCATCGATCCGAATTTGTTAGATAAGGCCATAAGGAGATTGCCGCGTATTCTAGCTTGAATATTTTCCTCGGCAATATCAGATTCCTTCCCGGCGAAATGTTGTTCCAGGGTGGTTAGGTAAACTTTGAAAATATCAGCAATAGGTATTACTTTATATTCAATGTTTAGATTTTGGGCTAGTTCCCTGGCGTCATCCACACTGCCGGCGGATGAGTATACTGAAGGCATCGATACCCCCATGACATTCTCTTGGCCAAGGGCAGCCACTGCCAAACAAGCGGTTAAGGCTGAATCAATACCTCCGGATAGTCCAATTAAGGCTCGGGAAAAGCCGCATTTACGAAAATAGTCGTGAATTCCCAAGACCAGTGATTGGTATAGGTATGACATTTTATCGTGGGTTATACAAATAATACCTTCACCTTTTTGGGCAGTATCAATAATTTGTACATCTTCCGCAAAAGCCGGCAAAAATGTTACTATCTCACCGTATCGGTCCAAAAACATGCTCTGCCCATCAAAGATAAGCTCGTCATTGGCTCCCACCTGATTAAGATATATAACCGGCACCTGGTGATTTCTGGCGTGCTTACTCAATAGCCGGCACCTTACATCCTCTTTGTTCAGAAAATACGGTGAGGCAGAAAGGTTGATCAGTAAATCAATCCCTTTTTGCGTAAGTTCAGCAATGGGATCAAAATCATAACTAACGGCGCCTTCCCATAAATCCGGTTCGTTCCAGGCATCTTCACAGATGGTCACCCCCAGGCGCATTCCTTTGAAGGTAACAGTTTCAATTTGTTCCGCCGGGTCGAAATATCTGGCTTCATCAAACACATCATAGGTCGGCAGCAGAGATTTGTGTTGGGTAAGCATTATTTCTCCCTGATAAATTAAGAGGGCTGAGTTGTAAAGTCCATGGCCGTAAGTTTTGCCGGTACGCTGAGGAGTCCCGAAGAGGATGCCTGTCCGTTTGTACACCAAGGAAAGGGCCGCTATTTCTTCAATAGCCGCATTTACCCTATCCAGGAAAACGGGCCGCTCCAGCAAATCCCGCGGGGGATAACCAACCAGAAATAGCTCGGGTAAAAGTAATAAGTCGGTTCCCTGCTGGTCACAGGTGACCCAAAGGTCTTTAATTCTTTGCAAGTTGCCGCTAATGTCTCCTACCACTGGATTCATTTGCGCCATGGCAATTTTCAAAATATTGCCCTCCTATCGTTGCTTATAATACAAATGCAGATTAAGAATTTTACATGATGTGCTTATCTTTTATAACTTGAAAGATTTCATTTATTATTGTGTCCAGATCCTTACCACTGGTATTTATCCGTATATCGGCACTCGCATAGAAAGGTTCTCTCTCCTGTAATAGTCTTTCAATATCTTGGATAGTTATATTTTTCTTCAAGAGCGGCCGGGTTCCCTTCTTGCGGTTCACTCGCGCATAAATATCGGCTGGATTGGCATCCAGACAAATTAATAAACCGTTCTCTCTCAGGGCGGTTATATTTTCGCTCAAAAGAACAGCGCCGCCGCCGGTGGCGATAACTAAATCCTGTTGTTTTCCCACCTTTATAGCCATTAAGCTCTCCTCCGAACGGAAGCGAACTTCTCCATAATGTTTAAATATATCGGTAATTGACATGCCGCTGATTAACTCGATTTCGCGATCCATGTCCACAAAATCCCTTTTCATCTTTTGCGCTAATCTAATGCCGACCGAGCTTTTGCCCGTTCCCATAAACCCAATTAATACTAAATTTTTTCCCATCTCCATACCTTTCGTAAGTACTCACCATAACGGTCATAAGACTCCTTAATCTGTTCCATAAAATCTCCCCCGAACTTGTCTAAAAACGCTGCCGCCAGACCATAGGCCAGCATGGCCTCTCCCACCACGCTGGCAGCAGGAACCGCACAGATATCAGACCGTTCTACATCTGCCTTTTGTTCCACCCACATCTCCGTGTTAACGCTGACGAGCGGTTTATACAAGGTAGGAATAGGCTTCATATAGGCGCGTGCCCATACTGTTTCCCCGTTACTAATGCCACCTTCTATCCCCCCAGCACGATTGGAGAGACGAAAAACTCCTCTGGCCTCCTGAAAATGGATCTCATCATGTACCATTGATCCTGGAGAACTCGCGTTGCTTATACCGTCACCTATTTCGACTGCTTTTATTGCGGGAATAGTCATTAGAAGTCCGCTCAAGCGTGCGTCCAATCTATTCTCCCAACAGGTATAGGTTCCAAGCCCTGGTGGTACGCCAACTGCGCCCACCTCAAAACTTCCCCCTAATGATTCACCGGTTTGGCGAGCGTGATCGATCGTCTCTATCATCATGGATTCTTTAGTCTTATCGGGACAGCGAACAGTCGATGCCTCGACCTGCTCCTGCCAGGCTGCCAGTCCCTGGCTGCTGACAAATTCCGGCCCTGTCCCCCGCACTTCACCAATAGATATTACCTGACTGTATATGTATATGTTGAAACATTTTAAGAATGCCCTAAAAAACGCCCCTGCTGCAACCCGCGAGGCGGTTTCTCGAGCACTGGCTCTTTCTAAAACATTGCGCATATCGGCGTGGTTATATTTCATCGCCCCGGGAAGGTCAGCATGACCAGGACGGGGTCTTTTTACCGCGCGTTCCTCAGAATATGGCGTACTTTCAACCGCCATAATTTCCTGCCAGTTTTCCCAGTCACGATTCCGGATACTTATAGCAATCGGGCTCCCGGTAGTATGTCCCGCCCTGACCCCGGACAAGATTTCCACTTCGTCCGACTCGATACTCATACGTCCGCCTCGGCCATAACCCTTTTGGCGCCGCTGCAGCTGCTGGTTGATTTCCCCGCTGCTGATATTAAGCCCGGCCGGCATGCCTTCAATTATACTAACCAAAGCCTTCCCATGGGACTCTCCCGCTGTAGAATACTTTAACATCAAACTCCCCCTATTTCTTGCGTACATACCCACCCCGGAAATGTTTGGGCTCCATAAATACCACGAAAGCCTCAGGTTCCATGGCATAAATCTTTTCGGTTACTACTCGAGCCAGATTGCGTTTTAGAACCATGCTCATTACAAGTTTATAGCCCGCTTTACCCTTGGCTTCCCAACAAGTAATCGGAAATCCCTGGGCTCGTAACTCTTCCACAATATAGCTATGATCAAGGTCAATAATCACCTGCACTCCTCGGTACCCCAGCGCTAATCGATCTTCTATAACACTCCCCACTAATACCCCCATGGAAAAGCCCAGGCAAAATACCCCCAGTTTGACCGGATCATTCAGAGCCCCAACCACCATGCTGAGAGCTATAGTATATACCATGATCTCGACAAAGCCTATAATGGCGGCTGGCCATTTGTCTCCCCGGATGATCAAAATCGTGCGGATTGTACCTAAAGAAACATCGGTTATCCGCGCAAAGAAAATAAACAAAAGTTGAAATATCACACTGTTACCTCCTACCAGTCTTCCGGCGGGATATCTGATATCCTGACCCGTCCCGCCACAGCATTAACAATCACATAGATTCGATTAACGTTGTTACTCAAGGTAATCGTTCCTCCCGAGCCGGGTGCCCCGGAAGGCGAGAAGCTGCAGGCTGGTAAACCGCCTACCTTGGTAGTAAATGTCGTGGCACCCACAAAATTTATGCCGGGGTTAAGAAGATGGGATGATTGTCCGTTAATTTTATATTTCGCATTTTCTGGATAAAATACTACGGTAATAGGTTGCCCACTGGTCATGGACTGCTGGCGCGCCAGGCGAAGCAGGGATGCCAATTGTCGCGCATCAGTCCGCAATTTCACATTATCCAGCGGTTTAGAAAATGCCGGCATGACCATAGCCGATACCAGAGCAATAATTGCCATGGTAACTACAACCTCCATAAGAGTGAAACCTTTGACATTCCTAATAAGTATCTAGGACCACTTCTTTCATATAATCAATTGGGGGATTTTCTCCGGTAAGGATCTGCAACGTGAGTGCCCCCTGATGAACGAGCATAGATAAACCATTAATGGTTTTAAGATTCTTTACCTGAGCTATAGATAACAACCGGGTGGTGATTGGATTATAAATCAAATCATACACCACCGTAGCAGACCTTACATTATCTAGGGCTAGAATCGGTGTGTTTTCAATATCCGGATACATTCCTACCGGGGTACAGTTAATTATAAGGTCGGAATCCTGACTGAGGCGGTCAAATAGTTCATCACTCATCTGAGCACCGGTCGCCTGCCCGCCGGATAGATTCTCTACAAACCTGGCCAGATCACAAGCCTTGGCCGGATCCAGATCGAGAATACTAAGTTGCTCAGTTCCGGCTATCGTAAGTTCATAGGCAATTGAATGAGCAGCTCCGCCTGCTCCTATAAGCAGGGCCCTTTTAATCGGGCCGACTCCTTCCTCCGCCAGACTAGCCATAAAACCCCGGCCATCAGTATTAAATCCGGTCAGGCAGCCATTTTCATTCTTGATAAGGTTAACTGCTCCACATGCAAGTGCTTCTGGTGACAGCTCGTCCAAGAAAGGGATAATCGCTTTCTTATAAGGGATGGTTACATTTACCCCTTTGAAGTTCAGGGCCCTGAGTCCGGCGACAGCCTCTTTCAACTGATCAGGAGCTACTTCCAAAGGCAGGTATAGATAGTTCAAGCCCATCTTGGCAAGGGTAAGATTGTGCATCCGGGGTGAGAGACTGTGCCCCAAAGGATTGCCAATAATACCGATTAAAAGTGTCTGGCTGTTTATCAACGTTCATTTTCACTTCCCTTTACTGATAGCTTTCTTAAATAGTAAATGTAGAATAAATATCTCTAGAGTACGATTTATTTTAGTGCCCACAAATTCTCTCCGGGCCAGAGGTTTCACTAGAATAGTATATAAGCCCGCCCGGTTTCCTCCTAAGATATCCGTAAAAATCTGATCTCCCACCACGGCTGTCTGGGCTGCATTGACTCCCATTAGTTTTATTGCCCGATGGAAGGCTCCACGACGAGGTTTGGCAGCCCGATGAATGAAAGGTATACCCAGTCGGTCGGCAACCTTGCGAATCCTTTGCTCACCATTATTGGACAAAATACAGGCTTTAAAGCCTTCCCCATTGATAAGCTTAAACCATTCTTCCACTTCTGCCCGAATAACGTTGCTGTTCCATTCAGTAATAGTGTTATCAAGGTCAATGATAAAGGCCATAATATTTTGTTCGCGGAGCTTGTCTATGGGAATATCAAGCAATGTATCAACATAAATTCTTGGATATAGCAAATCAAGCATTTAATACCTCATTAATTCTATTTCAACATATTTTCTCTAAACAAGGCAGCCGACAATTCAGGGGCGACCGGGTTCATATATATACCGGTGGCAATATCTACCGCGTTATTCACTAACAGGCGGGGGTTTATTTCCATATACCAGTGAAATCCAGGTTGATAGGGCAAGTTGACTGGCGCAGTGTTGAAGATAAAATTGTAAGCGGGATTTTGTAAGGTCTTTACCATCGTTTGCGTATAGGCTCGGCAAACCATAGCGAAATCTTCAAGCTCAACCTCGCTTATAGCTCCAAAGTGTTCACAATGTTGCTTGGGTATAACCCAGGTTTCATAGGAAAATCTGGATGCATACGGACAGATAAGCAGAAAATAATTAGTTTCATAAACTACCCTTACTCCACTCTGTTTTTCCTGTGCTATTATGGCACACAAAAGGCATTGCTCATTTTTATGATAGTAATCAGCCGGACCTGAATTCCAATGGGGCATAGAAGGCAGTCCCATTATCTGACTGTGACTGTGGTCCTGTGAAGCACCGGCGAAAATCCCCCGATTTTTATAAATTTGTATGTATTTGATCCGATCATCCTGGGATAATGCGTTATAACGGAGTTTAAGCATTCTAAATACCTGGGCAACTTTTTCCTGGTCGAGTTCATGTAAATCAACTCCATGGTCGGGCGTCTCGATAACAACCTCCTGCCTACCCAAACCATTGTAATTACTGTAAATACCTGCGTGCGTTTTCTCCAATACTCCCTCCAGTTGGAACACCGAATATTTATTGGGTATAACCCTAATTGACCAGCCGGGGGTGTTGGCCTCTGAGCAGTTATCCCGACAGGCCATGATTTCCGGAGGAGTGGATGATTCGTTGCCCTCACAAAATGGGCAGAACATATGATTACCAGCGGTTTCGATGCCGCGTTTGTTGATTGGGAAATCATGTGGTTTTAAAGCCATATCCGTAGCAACAGCTACCCAGTTGTTCTTAACCAAATCCCGTCTAATTTCCGCCATCTGCTGCTACCTCCTTAGAAAAATGGTGCAAACTCCAAAATAATAATACCTTAAATTACAGTTGGGCAAAAATAACTATTACCTAATTATTATATTCTATTCTTGACTTTTCACCACAGGCTACCTTTGAAAAATTTGCTATTTTTATTTTTCACCAGTAGTGTAAAAATGAATTAATTACAAAATACTTTGCTGTCCAATTACTTTGTAATTAATTACTATTTGACAGCATATGTTTTAGCATATAATATGTTAATTGGTGAGAATGTTCTAAAAATCAAAAATCTCCATGAAGGGAGGTATGATTTGCCAGATTATGGGGATCCGTATTTCAAAGGCTTTTCCTCAACTGGATTGATTTTGAGCCAAGGGAATATCACATAGTGTAAACCTTACTAGGAGATTTACTGGTAATAATTGGATTGTGGGTTAAAAGCCTAGGGGAATCGTCAAACTTGTCATTGCAATATTTGAAGATTATTTGCAGTATAGTTTGAAGTACTAGAGAGAATTAGATTTATTGTGCATATTATGGAATGTTATATGATTCAATACTTATAAAAAGTATTAGAGTCATAAAAAAATGTGAGGGGGATTTTGGATGTCAGGAGACGGAAAAGGATGGGCCAATCCAGCACCAGCGGGTTTAGTAGCACTAGCAGTAGCGTGTTTTACTTTTTACTATATTTTATTTGGATTTGAAGCATATGGTTTCACAAGTCCGGCAGGCGCACTTCCCTTATTAGGATGTTGGTTAATGGGTGGTTTTGTAATCCAGGTAATTGTTGGTGTTGTTGAACTTATGGAAGGTAACAGCACAGGTGGTAACGTCTTTACAGTCTTCTCAGCCTTCTTTATGCTGGCTGGCGGCTTGGAATTCTTCGTCAAGTATTTTGCTGCTGCTAACAAATGGGCAATACCGCTTAATACTGTTGTTGATGGTTATGCTTGGGCAGCTTTGGCAATATTTATCGTATTGTGGACACCCGCTTACTTCAAGGGCACTTCTATCCTGGCTTTGGCCGTTATATTATTGGATGTTGCCGTTGTATTTATTGCTTTGATGGATCTTGGCTTAGTCGCCAAACCAACTGGCGATCCCATCGCAGCATATTTTCTATTAGGTACAGGTATTCTCGCGCTGTATCTTTCTTCAGCAATAATTCTTAATACCGCTTTTGGCAAATCCATTTTACCCATAACAGGTCCCTGGGTGAAATAAACCTATTTCATTTATTTTATAATAATTTAAAAGAAGCCGGTGGATTAATGCCACCGGCTTTTCTATGTTATATCAATTATTAACCCTGCCCAGTTTCAAGTCCAATTTCCCTTATTAGTTTGTTAACTGCCCTCTTCTCAATACGTGAGACATAGGAACGAGATATCCCTAATTCCTTGGCAATCTCGCGCTGGGTTCCTTTCAACCCGTTAAAAAACCCGTATCTCATCTCAATTACTTCACGTTCTCGACCAGACAAGGTATCCATTTTATCTTTTATTTTTTTGCCTTGCATTTTGGTCTCAATTATTTCTATTATTTCGCTATCAGTGGTCAGTACATCCATTAAGGAGATTTCATTACCTTCCTTGTCATAACCGATGGGATCGTAGATCGACACCTCCTGGCGGAGTTTCCTGATATTACGCAGATGCATGAGCACTTCATTTTCAATGCAGCGGGCCGCATAGGTGGCCAGCTTTACCCCTCGATCAAGGTTGTATGTTCTTATTGCTTTGATTAATCCGATAGTCCCGATGGAGATTAGATCCTCTATGTCTTCCCCGCTGCTCTCGTACTTTCTTACCACATGGGCTACCAATCGTAAATTGTGTTCAATTAATTTATTGCGGGCATCAAGACTGCCCATCTGTAATTTGTCTAGAAATGCTTTTTCCTCTTCGGCTTCCAGTGGCTGGGGAAAAACCTGGTTGTTAAGGTAACCAAATAACAGTAACGTACCTTTTACAACTGCAGTAATTGCAAGCGCCCAGTAAAGGATGCTCAAAGATACCACCTCCATATTTTTTAGCGCTCTATACTATATGAGGGTGATAGGTGAAATGTGTCATGATTAGACAGGTAAATGGTGGGAATTATTGTTTTCTGTCTAATAAGGTAATGTTGGTAGTCGCGCTGGCAATTAAGTTGTTCTTGCTATCATAAGCTTCTCCCACCAAATGAATGATTGTCTTGCCAAGTGATCTTAAAAATACAGTTACAATCAATCGGTCATTTTCATAAATAGGTTTGTGATAAGTGACATTCATATCAATGGTAGCCATGTTCATTTCATTTGTAGTTAGATAAACCAGGGCGCCAAATGTATTGTCAAATGCTGCCCCAATGAACCCTCCTTGCATTGACTTGCGCGGATTGGAGTACATCTCCAATACCGGAAAAGCAAAGGTAGCACTTTTACCAACCACATATTCAATGAATTCCCTTTGCATCATTTTCACGCAGTTGGGTTCTGCCATCTTTTCAACAATGCCATCCGCATACATCAATTCTAAATCAGTATATACTGTCATTCAGTTGCCTCCCATATTTAAGTATAAACTTATATCGAGTCATTAAAGCCTTGCTTAGGTAGTTTGCCAATAGCAAGGCTTTTGGTTTGAATTCAGAATATTCTATTTCGGTATCATGTTCAAGAGATTTTTAGGTTCACTTGGATTTCTAATTTGGTGAGTAAATTATTTTTGTCTTTTTATAATGTACTATTTGCCTTCTTCGTTATTCTTAAGCTCTAATATTTGATTGTTAATGGATTCACTCTCTGCTTCACAAGCCATAATCTCGCCGTATTTATATGTCTAAAAATCCAGCTATTTTTTACACCCCTTTTCCGTATTATCCAATGATTATATATTAGTCACAAATAATTAAAATCCTTTATGCTTTATTGCTATTCTATATTTTTACAAGCCATGTTAATGGGTGTTTCATTTTTCCGCACTTTTCTTATTGATTTCCAAAATATAAATATCCTGATATTTCAGTCTATATTAATAACAGCTTATGTTATGCGCTATAATGAAAGTCTTTTAAGACATAGAGCCAATAAGGAAATAATGGAACAGCCCAAAATTGAAAAGTCCGCCGTCATGAAGACGAGCGAACTTTTTCATGCTTTCTATGCAGCCTTGCGTAGGTAAAACTCTAGAAACCTTTGGATGTTTCACCCCATAGTATCTTGTTACAAACACTACACTTACCAAACAAATAGATACTCCCATCGCTTAACCTGTCCTTCAAAGGGTACCATCTGAATACTGAAATCTTCTTTATGCTTACATGGTACCACCCAGGGTACACAAGCCTGATGAAACAATTGCTTATATCGCCACTATGCTTCCCTGGCATCAGGATTTATTGTATCTATCGCAATATAAACTAATTCTGGGGGAGGTAATTTTTCTGCCATACATGCACCTCATTCCCAATCTTATTAATTAATCCTAAAACTTTTGATTTAAGACCGCTAGGTTGCGAAAGGACAAGAAACGCCCGCTCGCGGTCAGACGAACAGGCATCCTTACTTCTATTGCGCGGTGCGCAGATAAGCTACCATCTTGGGCATAAAGTACGGTATAATTTCAGCCAGCATTTTTGGCATTAAGACTTCCATGGTCTTGGGCATCAAATCTGGCATCTGCTCCGCCATGTAGTCGGGCATGGGAATGGCCTTTCCTACCAGTTCCAGCATTTTGGGCATTACTTTGGGCATCATGTCTGGTAAAAGCATAGGAAACAGCGTGGGCATCACACCGCTCATCATACTGATCATGGGCTCTTTAAAGACGTCTGGTGATTTAATAACCATGTGCATCATGCCCCGATACATATCCGGCATAGCATCGATCAAATCCGGTATCATATCCGCCATCAGATCAGCCATTCCCCAAGGAGTCATCATACGAATCATGGCTTCGAAGACTCCCCATTTTTCGTCCATCACCGGGTTGGAATCAGGCACTTTATGGCCCATCGCTTCGGCCGCTAAAGTGGCCAGGTCCTTCACCTCAATCGGCAGGTTCTTCAAATCCCGGGAGCGCTTGAGCTGAACTCGACAGCAGGGGCAGGCCGTAATTATTGTATCGGCACCTGTGTCGATTGCCTCCTGAATTCGCAGCGCGCCAATGTCTTCAGCTATATCAGGATCAGCCACCAAACTCAAGACGGCCCCACAACAGTGAGCATCATTCTGGTTGAAACGCATCTCGCGGAAATCGGAGCCCGGAATGGCATTTATTAAGGTACGGGGCCCTTCAAAACGTCCAATAGCCCGGCCCATGTGGCAGGGATCATGATAGGTCACCTTTCTGCCAATATCATTAGGCAGTATGAATTCACCGGTTTTAATCTTTTCAGCTAAAACATCTGCATAATGCTGGGTTTGGAAAGGAAAATCTATTCCCCGTTCTTGGGCCCATTTACGATAATACACGTCCCAGACCAGCAAGCAAGCTGGACAACTGGTAATAATTTTGGTTGCACCGGTTTTTTTCATGGATTCAATGTTATGGGCGGCAATCTCATCGAAGACTTCCCAGCGTCCGGCTACCAGCATGGGTATCCCACAGCACTTCTCATCGTCACCCAGATAAACATAATCTATTCCCGCATCCTTCAGGAGCAGAGCAGTTGACTGAGACACGTCATGTTCCACATACGAGGCAGTACAGCCAGCGAAATAGGCGTATTCAGCCTTTTCTTTGATACTGGGTCTTATTTCATCAGTGACCCATCCATCTCTATCATTCGCATACTCACCCCAGATATTGCCCTGCTGGCGGCTGGTATTAACCATGATCTCAAAAGGCGGGAAGGTATGGTAACCACGTCCGTCAATCATCAGACCCCGCATTTTCAACCAGGAAGATTCATTCGGGAGATCCAGCTGGCAGGTACGGTTGCACATTTCACAGGTAGTACAGGACATAAATGTGTTAACCGCTCGCTGGTCAAATTCAGCCTCGCCTTCCATGACCATCTTCAGATAAGTCCATTTACCGCGCGGTGATTGTGACTCCCAGCCGCGGCCATAGTATTGGTCGCAGTGGTCGATGCAGTATCCGCACTGTGAACAGGCATAAGCATACCAAGCAACATCACCGGGAATCCCCTTTTTCTCTTTAAAAACCTCTCTACTCTCTTTGCCTTTGGCCCAATTGCCGAAGATACGGAGCAGAGGCTCCATGGCGCTGGCTAGCTTAAGTCCCCCAGCTACCAGAGTTCCATCCAGAACCTTGCCTGGGTTCATTATTCCGTCCGGGTCTAGCCTCTGCTTGTATTCCACCAGTTTGTCCAGGTGTGCCTGTCCCAGCACTTCTCTGGCAAACCCGGTAAAATAGAGTCCAGTCGCATAAGGCCGTCCCCCATTTTTCTGGGCAACTTTGAGTGCGGTCAGGGACAGTCCAAATGCCATATTGAAATTGAACTTCCGTTCATCATGGGGTATAAAACCCAACATAACAATCTCGCGGCGATTGGTAGTAAATCCTTCTAAGATAAAGGGATGATTAATTTCTTGATCTGTCTCCGTGATTACCTGGGCTAGTTTTTCTATTGGTACAACCACCTCACTAGGAATGAGTGAGGGTGCGATCCGTTTAGCACGCATCGGTTCAAAACGCGCTGCCCATTCATGGTCGGCTATCTCTTTACTTAGTATTTCGGCTTGATTTCTAACCGCCAGAGTCATTACATCATCCATCAGCAGGTCACAGCGGTCAGCAGTACAGGCTAGGATTATGATATATTTCTCGGGAAGTATCACCCGGTGAGCATCTTCAACTGGATGCCCATGATGCAAATGCGGAGGTAGTTTATTCTTCATTTTGGCGGCTTCCGGATTAATGAAGGTTACCGACCACAAGGGTACTTTGCGATCATAAAGACCAGTAATGAAGGCTGTCATACTTAATGCATCATCGAAAGCAACTGCATTCACATGCATCGGTTTTAATGGTTTGACCCGCAGCATTACCTGGCTGATAAACCCGGTGGTTCCATTAGCCTCGCTGGCTAAGTCCAAGTCATAACCTTTGAGTTCAACTACATTGCCATCAACCTGCACTAATCGTGCCGAAACTACATTGTCCTTAAAATATCCGTATTCATAGCTACCTATACCCGCTCCCCCTTGGGCTAACCAGCCCCCAACAGTTGAGGCCGGAGCACTGGTGGGATAAAGGGCCAGGGTTAATCCCTTCTGGTTAAGATGATATTCCAGCTCATTCCATACAACACCTGGATCTACAGTGGCGGTGCGATCTTCGGTATTAATATCAATAATCTTTTTCATTCGATTGAATTCAACAACTAGCCCACCCTCAACGGGTAGTACTCCTCCATAACCTGAAGTTGCTTTACCGCGCGGGGTCAACTTTATATTTTCTTTACGGGCGAGGTTCACTAGGTCAACCAATTCCTGCTCCGTCTTCGGTTGAACAATTCCATCTGGTACCGGGTTACCCACCAGAGGCTGTACAAGTGAAGGCATTACCCCCATATCATGGGCATATATTTTACGTTCCAATTCATCAAAGGTAACTCTTGTTCCCCAGTTGTCAACCAGATCCTTTTTGATTTCTTCCTTAATTCTAGGCATTCCGCATACCCCCCATCCGTATTTTCTTCATTATAGCATAGCCGAATTAATTTAACAGGGGTTAGAGAAAATAAAATAATTGTTTCGGATAATAATTTATCCATTGCAGGAAAAATAAAGAACCTATGTCAAATTAGGATATATTTGCGCGCCAAGTATACTGTATAACGTTTGTGAAACTGGTATTACTGCTCCAACCCATCTATTTTTGTGAAGGTGTAGATGCTAGAATATGAATTACAAATCACGTAATAATGGAAGATATAAAAGACTGGAGCGATGGAGTTCCTGTTTCCTTTTACAGGGCAGGATTTTTTTGTTTTTATGACGGCAGCCCACTATTGATACATGGGACCGACATGTTTTAATCGAATGAAAGGAGCCAATTTATATGCTGACCTTTGATCGTGCTTCTACAGGAATAAAGGGCTTGGATAAGGTGCTTGATGATTTGCGCTGGGGTGATAACGTCGTCTGGCAGGTTGAGGGTATTGAGGAATATAAGAATATTATCCTGCCTTTTGTTAAATACTCTCTGGAAAATAATCATCCAGTGGTCTATATGCGTTTTGGTCAACATCCCCCCCTCTTAGAAATCCATCCTCACATAAAAGTATACGAACTAGATGCCAGCCTGGGATTCGAGGCATTCTCGAGCCGAGTCCATACTATCGCTGGTGAAGAAGGTGAAGGGGTATGCTATGTGTTTGATAGTCTGTCTGATCTCCTTTCCGCCTGGGCCAATGATCTGATGATTGGGAACTTTTTTCGGGTCACCTGCCCTTATCTCTTTAAATTGAATACAATAGCCTATTTTACCCTGTTAAAAAATCAAAATTCTTATGCAACAATTGCTCGTATCAGGGAGACTACTCAGTTATTGTTGGATCTGTATAGTTTTGAAAACCAAATTTACATTCATCCGCTGAAGGTCTGGAACCGTTACTCTCCCACTATGTTTCTGCCCCATGTTTCGCAGGGAAATGACTTTGTTCCCATCACCAATAGTGTGGAAACTACCCGGTTTCTTTCTCGCTTTCACCAGCGCGGTCCTGGCAATATAGAGCTTAAGCTTGACCATTGGGATAAAGTCTTCCTGAACGCACAGGAGATGCTGGAAGGTTTACGTCAGGGTTCCCCGCCTGATAGCGGCGAGGAATCTATTATGTTGGATTCATTATGCAAAATGATGATAGGGCGTGATGAGAAAATATTAGCATTAGCCCGCCATTATTTGAATTTGGAGGATTTATTGGAGATTCACAACCGTCAGGTTGGTTCGGGATTTATAGGGGGCAAAGCGGTGGGTATGCTGATCGCCCGTAAAATTCTTCAATCTAATCCTGAAGCCAAATCGGCTCAATACCTGGAACCTCATGATTCCTTCTATGTAGGTTCTGACGTATATTATACCTATCTTGTAGAGAATGATTGCTGGAATCTGCGTCAAAAACAAAAGCAACCAGAACATTATTTTTCCTCAGCTTTGACACTCAAGGAAAAAATCCTTAACGGGATTCTTCCCGAGGCAATAAGCGAGCAGCTCAAACAAATGCTGGATTTTTATGGACAATCCCCTATCATTGTCCGTTCCAGCAGTCTATTGGAGGATGGTTTCGGTAACGCTTTTGCGGGAAAATATGAAAGTGTCTTCTGTGTTAATCAGGGCAACCCGCAAGACCGCTATCAAAACTTCGAAAATGCAGTTAAATGTATCTATGCAAGTACTATGAATGAAGATGCCCTGGCTTATCGGCTGCAACGAGGAATGGCTGACAGTGACGAACAGATGGCATTATTGGTGCAGCGGGTATCCGGTTCACACCGTTCCCATTATTTCTTCCCCGATTTAGCCGGGGTGGCAATGTCCCATAATCCTTACGTATGGCGTGAAGACCTGGACTCCCGGGCAGGCCTGGTACGTTTGGTATTGGGATTGGGTACGCGGGCTGTGGATCGGGTGGAGGATGACTACCCCCGTATCATAGCCCTGGATAAACCAACCCTTCGACCTGATTCCAATCGTGAAGATATACGACGTTTCTCCCAAAGACGGGTGGATGTACTTGATACAGCTCAGAACCATTGGGACACGGTGGATTTGCCGGTAATTGCTCGGTATAAAGCTGATCTGGTCTGGTGGAATAAAGTGGCCATACCAGACCATGAAACAATGCATAGGCTGAAGGCAATGGGACAAGGGGAACGAGAAGCGTGGATATTAACCTTTGACGAATTTCTAACCGGGCCTTTTCCTGTTTTGATGCGGGAAATATTACAGGAACTGGAACAGGCCTATGCCTACCCGGTTGATACTGAATTTACTGTCAACTTCGCTGCAGACGGCAGTATGCAGATCAACCTCCTGCAGTGTCGTCCCCTGCAAATCGGCAGATCCTCTGATAAAACCTCCCACCTATATTTTGACATTAACGATATACTTTTTTCTACCTACCGTAATTCAATGGGTGGAAACATTCAGCAGAAATTGGAAAGAATAATATATATACAACCTTCGCTCTACTCTGCTCTTAATATAAACGATAAATGTCAAGTAGCTCGGCTGGTGGGTCGCTTAAACCGTCTGTTTAAAGACCGTAACACTAGTCCTTTTATGCTTATGGGTCCGGGACGATGGGGCAGCAGTACCCCCTCTTTAGGTGTACCAGTCTCTTTTGCGGAAATTTGTAATGCCACGGTACTGGTGGAAATAGCTGAATCCCAGGAAGGATATATGCCCGAACTATCTTTTGGGACTCATTTCTTCCAGGATTTAGTGGAAACTCGTATATTTTATACGGCTCTTTTTCCCGGACAGGAAAATGTTGTCTTTCAAAAAGAATTACTGGACAATACCCACAACTATTTTGCTGACTTGCTTCCCGATTACTCCAAATGGCAATCCATTATCAAAGTGCTGGAACCTGGCAACCAGGGACAGGAGCTCTGGTTGGAGTCTAATCTGGAAACCCAACAAACCGTCTGCTTCTTCCGTACTCCTGACCAAAAAGAACAATAGACGCGGGTTCGCTTCGCTCACACGCAGACCTTCCGGGCGCGGATCAACGCAGATTTAAGTTCCAATTAGGTAAAAAAATCATAAAGCCGCGCTAATCATAGAAGTCCGCGACCGTCCGCGTCTCACGTTCCCCTTTAGTTGAATTGTAGAATTCCCTGGCTTATATCCTTAAAAACAGGCGCACAGTTTTCAGAACCGGAACTGCCCTCTTCCGACATAACCACAATTGCCCATCGAGGCTGGTTAGCCGGAAAATACCCAGCAAACCAGGTATTTAGAATTTCTTCATTCGCACTTTTCATTCTACCCGTTTGGCTAGTAGCTGTTTTGCCGGCTACCTGCACCTCCGGGATAGACGCTGTTTTTCCAGTACCTTCTGATACAACCTTTTCCATCAGCTGACGCACTTTGCCCGCAGTTGCAGAAGAAACCACCTGTTGCCGCTCACCCTTTTCAAGGATATGTTTATCACCTTTTTGATCGACAGTGTACAAAACTAGTGATGGCGGAGCCCACACACCTCCATCGGCCACGGTGGACAGCAGTGAGGCAATCTGCACGGGACTGATCATCACCCCTTTTTGTCCGAGAGAAGCATTCCCTATGGCGGGTTCACCACCGTTGATTTTTACGTATGTTCCCAATGGGCCTGGGTCATACCCTATAATGTTTTCATCTGTAAGATGCATTTTATTCACATAGTTTAGTATTCGTGCTCTACCTAGACGTAGTCCTACTTTAATGAAGGTGGGGTTGCAGGAATTTGCGAAAGCTTGGGAGAAGGTTAGTAAACCATGTCCATCCTTTTTCCAACAATTTATAGTAACTTGGTCATTAAATACATACTTCCCTGTACAGTCAAATTGTTCATCCATTGATACTATCCCCTCCTCTAGGGCTGCTGAGCTGAGTAATATTTTGAATAAAGACCCGGGATTGTATTTACTTAACGCACGATTACTAAGTGTGCTGCGGTTATCAAAATCGATAACATCGCTAACCTGATATGGATTAAATGTAGGACGGCTAGCCATAGCCAGAATTTCTTTGCTGTGGATGTCCATGACTACGACTGCTCCCTTGACCACCCGCTTGTCCATAGCTTGTTCAACCACTTCCTGAATACGCTTATCGATAGTGAGAACCACCGAGCCCTCTTGACTCGGTTCGTTCTTCAATTTACCTGTCAGTCCCTGGATAGGTTTGCCACGGGCATCTAATACCGATACCAATTCCAGGGAGGAGTGATTGCCCTGCAGAATATTATTATAAGCCTTCTCAATACCTGACTGTCCCTCGCCGTTAGCACCTTTATTCGCATAACCCAATAGATGAGCACAGAAACCATTCTCCTGGTATCGGTCTATTACCGGGGCAATTACCAAACCTACCTGGTGAGCAGCTTCAATCTTTTCGATTTGCTGCGGGCTTAAATTGTCATCAAGCCTCGCAAATTGAGCCCCGGTGTAAGCATTTTTGATTTCCGCCAGTATTTCCTGTTCATCCTTGTTTTTTAATACCTGAGCTAGATATTGGGCTAGATCTTGCCAGAGTTTATCTTTGCCAGTCTGATCCGCTGCTTGACCGCCGTTCACATTTGCTTCTCTTGCGATCAATTCAGGCAGACAATAAAGGGCACTAGAAGTCCGGGTATTAGTTAATAGAGATAGGTTTCGATCCAGAATGTCACCCCGGTTATATTCGCGCAGCTCAATCTGCTGACTGCGCATGGCTACGGCGGCTCGAGTAATATCTTCACCTCTAATAATCTGATAGTAAAAAATTCTGCCCAGTAAAGCTAAGAATATAGCCATAAATAGGCTCATCAACAGCAGCATTCTTTTTTGGGACAAAACAACCCCCCCTGCGCGGCTTTTCTAGTACATTCTCAACCCTAATTCTGTGTGTTATTCTCAAAGTTGACAGTGTACTAAATATCTTTGGCTGCCAGGGGGGTATTTATACCGTTTGATTTTCAATATTTATTTTAAAGGGCAGATGCTGCAAAATATCCATAACTTCAGCCCAGGTATCCGGAGTGACCCGTACAACTACCCGACCCATGGTTTGATCGAGCGTAGAAACTATTCCCAGATTATCATGGGCTTCAACCAACTTGGTCAGCATATCAATACAATCCGGACTTACCACACCATATATCTCATTCTTCATTGGTCTTACCCAATCTCCTTAAGATGCTATATTCTGGCACCTGAGTCTCGCAAGGAATAAATACCCGTTGGCGGGGATGGCGGGCTCGGTCTAATGAATTCCCGTCTCCATCAAACAAATCTACTAAATTTAGATTAACAATATTCCCGTTGGGCAACATAAATTGCAGGGGTTCTCCGGGTCCGAAGTTAGCTCGCTGTTCAATTTCAACCACCCTCTGATCGAGGTGATATTCCTTTACAATCCCGCAAAAATCAGATCTTCCCGTCATCTCCTGCTTATCTATATCCTGAATGTCTGAAGATTCCCCAATCATAAAACCACTGGTGAAAGGCCTGGTAGCAACCATATGTAATTCTGTCATCCATGCCTGTACATCCTCCACACTATAGGGGCTATGGTTATTCCAGGATCGGTCCAGCGCCTGACGGTAAACCCTGGCCAGCGCGGCCACATAAAGAGGACTCTTCATCCTTCCTTCTATCTTGAAAGCATCAATGCCAGCTTCTATTAGTTGGGGAATATATTCAAGCAGACATAAGTCCCGGGAATTAAATAGGTAACTTCCCCGCTCATCTTCCTCAATTGGATAGTATTGACCCGGTCTCTTCTCTTCAACCACAGAATATTGATAGCGGCACGGTTGTGCACATGCGCCGAGGTTGGCACTCCTTCCGGTCATATAGTGGGATAACAGACATCTTCCGGAATAGGATACACACATAGCTCCATGCACAAACATTTCTAGTTCTATCTCAACTCGTTTTTTAATCACTATAATTTCATCCAGGCTTAATTCCCTAGCCAAAACTATTCGACTGGCCCCCAATTCACGGTATAGGGCGGCTGACTCATAATTGCTGACGTTAGCCTGAGTACTAACAGTAATAGGAATGTCGGCTGCGTACTTACTAGCCAACCGTATAACCCCGGGATCAGATATTATCAGTCCATCCACCTTTATCTGCTGAAGTTCTTCTAGATAAGGTGGTAATTTGTCAATATCACGGTTGTGGGCTAAAATGTTTACGGTAATGTAGACTTTTTTCCCCCGTTCGTGAGCATAGGCTAATCCTGACTCCATTTCAGCACGAGTCAGGTTGCCGGCAAAGGCACGCAGGTTGAAATCCTTCCCACCTGCATAAACAGCATCCGCCCCAAACAGGAGGGCTGTTTTCAGCTTCTCCAAATCCCCGGCGGGTAGAATCAACTCAGGTATATACATGCAGTACCTCCCGGGTAATAATTAATGCCCATATTTCTTTATGGCAGCCAGATGTTCAGCATATGTTGAAGAAAAGTAGTGGCTGCCATCACCCTTGGCTACATAGTAATAATAATTATTTGTTTCCGGATTGAGTGCTGCATCAATGGCGGCCCGACCGGGTGAGGCAATTGGTCCGGGAGGCAGTCCCAAATTTTTGTAGGTGTTATAGGGTGAATTGATGGCAAGATCCTGATAGGTAACCGTATCTCTATGTACGCCAAGGCTGTACAGAATCGTTGCGTCAATTTGCAGCGGCATGCCTTTCTGCAAGCGATTATAGATTACCCCGGAAATCACCTTTCTTTCTTCAGCTACGCGAGCCTCTTTTTCTATTAAAGATGCTATTATAATAGTGTTCCGCAGACCCAATTGCTTAGCGTCCGCAATCGTTGCGTATTCCTGGTTCCAGATGGTTGCAAAACGCCCCAGCATCATATTAATGATATCCTGTGCGCTGGTTCCTTCCTCGATCGTATATGTATCCGGGAAAAGAAACCCTTCCAGGTGCTTTTCGTCCCCTGATTTAACAGGTGTTAAAAAATCGTAATTATAACTAGCTTGAAGAGCTTCAGCCCACTGCTGCTGAGTACATATCTGTTTGCTAATCAATAATTCCCCTATTTGCCGAACCGTATATCCTTCGGGAACTGTAAAAGCGGATTTTTTCACTTTCCCCTCAGATATTTGCCCCGCCAATTCGGGTAATGATTGACTCTTGCTGAAAACATATAGTCCTGATTTTAACTGCCTCTCCATTCCCTTTTCATACAGATAGACCAAAAATACTTGTTCATGGCGGATAAGACCATTCTGTTTAAGCAGCACAGCTACCTGCCGGGCGGTACTATTCTCCGGCAATCGAACTTCTATCAGGCTCTGGTCATTAGGAGCTACCGGAAGGTACTGGTGGACGATAATCTGCCATCCGGAGATACTTAAGCTTAATACAAAAAGCAACCCCATGAGCACAATTTTAGGTCTTATTCTTCTCATCTCGGGTTCAATCATCTCTTCTCATCCTCATATAGAATTGCCAGCAGCGCTATATATATGAATGCTTATTTCATAAACAGATGCTTACTTAATCAGGGTTAAGGCCGGATTTGGTTTGGTTTCTCAGGCAGGATGGGATTCACTGAATTCTCCGCATTATTTGTACCCGGCACTTTATCATCAACAACTGGGGGGTTCGGAACTGTATCTGGAACAGGCACCGGGATAAGTTCTGGACCACTGTAAACTAATTTGTTCAGTGGGTCATAGGTATCACGAGCCAGCTGTTCAGTTTTCAATATTTTGCCGCCCTCACCGTAGAATGTACGAAAGGATCTTACTACGTAACCGAGTTGCCCATTGTGGTCAATCTTTTCCTCACCGGGCTTTAAGGTTGGATCCTGTTTAATTAATGTGGTGAAATCTAGAGTTTGGTCAATAATATTGGATATTTCAATTTTCTTCTTATACTTTAAATTGCCATAAATGTTTATTGTCAACCTTCCACCCGAGGCACTGGCGCGAATATATATTGGATCATCAGTATTATTCATGAATTTGAAATCCTGACTGCCGTTGGCAACCGTTGCATCCCGTCCCAATGGAACATAAGTTACCGCCAGACTATGGTTACGGCGTTCCGTGATATCCATTCCTGCCAATAAAGATGTATTATATAGAGTTGAGGATACCTGGCAAATTCCACCTGCCAAACCAGGTTCAAATTTACCGTTTACAATTACCATGGCATCAAGATAACCTTTCTCGGGCGTACAGTGACCGATTGTGTCGTTAAATGAAAATACCGAATGGGGGGCAACCATACTCTTATCAATACTGGAAGCTGCCAAATATAAATTATGGGAGCGATTTTCTAACGCCAAATCATAATTAGTGGAATAACTGGATAATTGGCCCATATTGCTTAATACCGCATCGGCTATCTCCGGTTCTTTTTTTATTACTATGATGGGAATCTTTAGAGCTGAAATTTTATTTAGGTCAGTTGGTAAAGAAATGAAGGTAGCCTCGGCATCAACTCCCATCCCAGCTTGACCCCGAATCACCAATATGCCACCTTGGTTATTCATTTCTAAAGTGGCGTTTTTCGCTGGAATACCCCATTTTGCATTCCACTCTTGTACCAATTTATTTTTTATGACGGGATTATAAGCCAGCTCAACTGGATAGACAACTGTTTGCTTGCCATTCAGGTTGGCAAGTTTAGCCCGCCAGCTTCTGGCCCTTTCCTGTTGCAGGGCCGCTTGTACTACTTGCCTACTATCTATGGGAAGACATAATTCACCGAGCTTGGTTTGATACTGATAATCCTCTTTATAAAAGGTGACTCCAGCAGCATCTATTGCATCTATTCCACGGTTAAGCGCCGCCTCGGCTTCATCTGGGCTATTTCCCTGAACTGAAATGCCTCCTATCTCGACTCCCGGTGCAAAACGATCATTGTTGATAATTTTCACATATATATAGCAGCTTAGCCCACCTAATACAAGCAGGAGTGAAATTAACCCATACACCAGTCCCGACTTGAGTTTATTATTTTCCAATCCCCAACCCCCAAAAATATAAAGCTAAACCCATTGTTATTTATTATATTACATTTTCACTACCATTAGTATTCTTTATCGACAGGCTCGAGGCTAATGAAACATAAGAGTGATGGGCATGAGAAAGCCCGTGGGAAACAAGGGAAACGGCAGAACCGTCCTCTTGTTTCCCACGGGCTTTAAAAATCTAGATTTCTTCTTCGCTATCCGCTAGTTCCTGCCAAGCATCAGCGACCTTTTCCCACTCTTCGTCATCTTCGATATCACCTAAGAACTCGTTACCTTCTTCATCATAAACAACCTTTAGGATAACTACCTCTACTTCTTCTTCCTCATCAACTTCTTCATCTTCGCCCACTGGGATTAGAACCCGGTAGCTTTGATCCTCTATTTCCAGCTCCGCCAGAAGTTCAAACTCATGTTCCTCTCCATCTTCATCAACTAAAACCAGTATTGGGAACTCCTCATCATCAAATATTTCCTCGTTATCCATGTAAATACCTCCAATCTAAAGACTATCGTAATTCTAATATTTTCCACGCTTCTTTGTCAAACTACTTGTTTGCCTGTCTATCCAGATATCCTTGCAAGATATTAACCGCAGCCAGCTTATCAATTACCCCCTTGCGTTTGCGCCGTGACACATTAGCTTCCAGTAAAACTTTTTGCGCAGCTACGGTTGTCAATCTCTCATCCCAATATTCCACTGGCAAAGCCAGGTATTCCTGAATTACCTTTCCATATTCCTGGATTTCTTCCCCCTTCGGACCTACCGTACCGTTCATATTACGGGGGAATCCCAGCACGATTTTTTCTACCTCAAACTCAGAACACAATCTGGACAAGTGCTCTAAATCATTTTCCGGCTTTCCCCTCATTAATACTGAATGGCCCTGCGCCGTCCATCCCATTGGGTCGCTAATAGCTATACCAATTCTCTTTTCACCTACATCTAAACCCATTATTCTCATAAAAACCCATCCCTATGCAAGTTCAGGCGAATATCCTCTTCATATCGGGCGCCATCACACTATCCGGTGCATTTGCATCGAAAACCTCTCCATGTTTTAATTTATCCATAGAAATCCCTGCTTTTAAACGCTGGTAAGATTGTATATTATCCCAAATATTTCTTTAATAAAACTTCCATAATCTCATCCCGGTCTACTTTGCATATTAAATTACGGGCTTGTTTGTGACTGGTTATGTAGGCAGGCTCCCCCGATATCATATATCCCACCAGCTGGTTCAAAGGGTTGTAACCCTTCTCTTCCAGAGCCTCATAAACAGTCTTTAAAATGCTGTATACCTGATCCGGATTCTCTTTTTCCCATTTAAAGCTTACGGTATTGTCGCCTGGAGCTTGAGGCATACATCCACCTCCTCTTCACCAAATATATTTCGCTATCCGGGTATAATTATCCTCCCTTATAGGGTTTTTTCCACCATTTCTTTCGCAGCCGCCAGCGCTTCGCTCAACTTAGATATATCCTTGCCGCCCGCTTGGGCCATGTCCGGGCGCCCTCCTCCTCCGCCGCCAGCTGTTTGCGCAGCGACACCGATTATTTTTCCGGCATGTATTCCTCGGGCAACCAGATCCTTGCTGGCAAAACATACCAAGGCTACCCTATCTTCAATGATTGAACCCAGAACCACAACTGCACTTCCCAACTTATCCTTTAACCTCTCCGCGTTTTGACGCAGGCTATTGGCATCCTGACTCTGGGTCGCGGCAATTAAAATATGGGCTCCATTTAAGTCATAGGCCTGGTTAATGGTATCATCGCCGGCCGCCTTGTAAATACGCGCTTTTAGCTGCTCAACTTCCTTTTCTCTCTCTTTCAATGCCCGGTTCATGGCATCAATTCGTTTATTTAAATCCGCAGGTGTAGTTCGCAGGGCAGCAGCCGCTGCCTTGATTTCTTTTTCCATGTCACTTAAATAGGCCAGAGCATGGGTTCCAGTCAGGGCTTCAATGCGTCGCAAACCTGAACCAATACTACCTTCACTAAGAATCTTAAACAATCCAATCTGACCAGTATTGCCAATGTGGGCTCCTCCGCAAAGTTCAAGACTGAAGTCACCTACCTGAACCACCCTTACCTCCTCACCGTATTTCTCGCCAAACAGAGCCATAGCCCCCATCTCGCGAGCCTGGTTGATACCAGTGACCGTAGTCTGTACGGGATAGTTTTGCAGTATGGCATGATTCACAATACCCTCGATCTCAGTAAGCTGCGGGCTGGTCAAGGCGGACAGCTGGGAAAAATCGAAACGCAGCTTGCTTGGTTCAACCAGAGATCCCTTTTGCTGAGCATGTTCGCCTAATACCATCCGGAGAGCTTTATGCAATAAATGGGTCGCGGTGTGATTGCGAGAGATATCTAACCTTTTCTCCCGGTCCAGTTCTAATTTAATAAGGTCTCCTCGTCGTAAACTGCCGGACAGTTTGCCTCTATGCAGAATCCAGCGGGCAGTCTTCTGGACATCCGTGACCTCCACGCATCCGGTATCAGCATTAATTTTCCCATTGTCAGCCACCTGGCCGCCACTCTCCGCATAGAAGGGAGAACTAGAACTGATCACCGTTATCTCTGCATCCGCAGCAAAGTCTACCCTTTGATCATCCTTAATGATCGCTAGAACGACCGAATCATCAACGTATCTATCGTATCCAGTAAAACCCGTCTCCGGTATACCCGCCAGGAGTTCAGCCAGCAGCTGCTCGCTGGCGAAAGCGTTGCCGCCCTTTTGAGCCTGGCGAGCCCGATTACGCTGTGCTTCCATCATCCGGTTGAATCCGTCGGTGTCCACTGTAAAGTGGTTCTCTTCGGCCATATCTTCAGTAAGATCAAGGGGAAATCCATAAGTGTCATACAGCGAAAACGCTTCTTCCCCTTTAATTTCCTTCCGGCCTTCACTGTTAGCGGTTTTAATTATATCCTCTACTTTTTTAACCCCTTCTTTAAGGGTAAGGTAGAATCGTTCTTCCTCGAGCTTGATTACCTCTTTTACAAAATCCCCTTTTTCTAAGAGCTGTGGATAGGCATGCTTCATTAATTCACAAACAACATCCACGGTCTTGTATAAAAAGGGTTCCTCTATACCTAGGAATTGACCAAACCTTACCGCCCGGCGAAGAATACGTCTGAGTACATAACCGCGTCCATCATTGCTGGGCAATATTCCATCTGCAATCAAGAATGTGCAGGCGCGGCTATGATCCGCGATGACCCGGAACGGAAACCCCGCTTCACCACGATCATACTTGCGCCCGGTTAGATTCTCAATTGCCTGAATTATTGGAATAAAGAGATCGGTATCAAAATTGCTGTCGACCTTCTGAAGAACGGAAGTAAGCCGTTCCAGACCCATACCAGTATCAATGCTGGGCCGGGGCAGAGGATTCATTACCCCTTTATCATCACGATTGTACTGCATAAATACCAGATTCCATATTTCCAGCCAGCGGTCACAATCACAAACCCCAATTCCACATTGGGGATGACCACACGAATATTGCACTCCCCGGTCATAAAGAATTTCACTGCAGGGACCACAGGGACCAGTATCACCCATGCTCCAGAAATTGTCCTTTTCCCCCAGTCTGACTATTCTTGCCACCGGAATATTGGCTACCTTCTGCCATAATTGATAGGCTTCATCATCATCTGTATAAATTGTCGCCCAGAGTTGTTTGGAAGGAATTGCGACTACTTTGGTAAGGAAATCCCAGGCAAAGCCAATAGCATCTTCTTTGAAATAATCCCCAAACGAGAAATTGCCAAGCATTTCGAAAAAAGTATGATGCCGCGGGGTTCTCCCCACGGTGTCCAAATCGTTATGCTTTCCTCCTGCCCGGACGCACTTTTGCGAAGTTGTGGCCCGATTGTAATTGCGTTTATCAATTCCCAAAAAGACATCCTTAAATTGATTCATCCCCGCATTGGCAAACAGCAGAGTAGGATCATTTACCGGAACCAGTGATGAACTCTCCACCACGGTATGCTGCCTCTGCTCAAAATACTCCAAAAAGGTTCTCCGAATCTCACTGCTTGTCCACACGAGCTAGGCCTCCTCTTCTCCTCATAATACTTTATTAAACTATTTTCTTTGATTAGCGGGTACATGTCAACAAACCGACAAGTTAAATTAAGATTCTACTATTTTTAAATATAAATAATGCCCGATGATTTTCAAAGTTGAGGCGAGCGGAACGGCGATGAGCATACCCCCGATTCCCATTAATTCACCTCCCGCCAGTAGAGCAAAAACCATCATGAGAGGATGCATACCTACTCTATCGCCCATCAGTCGAGGCGTGATAATATTGGATTCGATCTGTTGAATAACAACTATGGCTGCCGCCATATATATGGCATCATTCGGTGATTGGGCCAAGGCCAGTCCGATCGCCGGTATCCCCCCCAGTATTGGTCCAAAATAAGGTATTAATTCACCAACCGCGGATATTATCCCGATAAGAAGTGCATACTTTACACCAATCAGGGCAGCGGCAATTCCTATCAGAACACCTACCATAGCGGAAATCACTAAATATCCTTTGGAAAATTCAATGATAACACAGTCGATTTGTCGGGCCAAACTCCCAAACTCGCGTCTTATGACTGGTGACAACAGGCTGGCTAAGACCGTTTTTATTCCGTCCCAGTCTTTTAGAATGTAGAAAGCCATAATAGGCGCAAAGACTATGATCAGAGATTTGCTGGCCAGGCTCGACATTCCCGAAATAAAACCCTGCAGGGTAGCATAAATGTAATTCTCAAAATTATAAGTATTCTGCCTAATTATTTCATCTAGTTTGCCCGGCCACTGCATACCGTTGATTCGATCCAGGAACTCTTCCAACTCTTTGCTGTACTGCGGGAGCAATGATGCCACATTGCTTAATTCCTTTATTAAGTTAGGTATGGTAAACCATAAAATTGAACCTAAAGATACGATAAGCACTACATAAAGGATAATAATGGCCCATGCTCTTATTATCCCCTTCCGTTCCATCCATAGGACCGGACGATATAAAAAATATGCTAATATTCCACCAATCAGGAAGCTAAATACTACATCCCGAACTAAAAATAAAAAATAAAAGGTGGCTCCCACCACCCCACAAAAAATTGTAATTCGAAAATATTTATTATGTAGACATGACATTTACCCCAACCTGCTTTCCCAATACTGCACTGGCACGGCAAGATTGCTTACCAGTTTTTATACCAACCCCGTAGCTTCATCTACAGCAGTCAGAACCCCATCTTCACCGACCTCATAGAGATTTAGTCTGCCCCGCGCGTAATTAAACTCCATAAAACAGTTCCAACAATAATACTGTTCACTTCCCACTTTACCTACTTGCAGTCCCCGGCAAACTGGACATTTTAATGTCATGAAATATCACTTCCTTCCTGACTGATAATGGCGGTCTCAATACTAGCCCACCTTACTGATTTAATTGGAATTTCACTGCGCCCCTCCAAAATATCTTGCAGCGCCCCAGCTGACAGCTCAACCCCCTGAACTTGCTTGCTGTCCGGGTTTATAACAAAGTCACTCAACACCCCTAATTCTCGACCTTCCGCATCAAATAGTGTGTCCCCTAATTTTTTCTCATATATGGATGATTCTTCCCCATGCGCGTAAGATTTAATACTATCTGGGCATAAAATCATCACCGCTTGTTTTCCCAATATAAAATCGTCTCGTAAAATTATACCCGGCTCCCCTTGTACTGAATTTATCACCAGATAAGCCAGGTTAAAATCATCCCCTATAACTGCCCTCTGAACCCTTCCCATCTCCTTGGCTGAACATTCCAGAATAACCGGCAGATTGGCTAAATTACGAACCTTCAAAAACCTATTCCTCCAGACATTAACTCACCGAAACGTGCTGAACTTTGCCACTGGTAAGGATATAATTAGTTTCTCCTCTAAACACAAAAAAATGTGCATACTGTAGGCACATTTTCTCAGGTGTGGGACGAGGGGACAGGTCCACTGTCCCACTATTTAAATCCAGGAGTGGGACAGTGGACCTGTCCCCTTGTCCCTATACCAAAATTCCACTTGGCTGTAGAGATCATGCCAATCTCCCGCATAAAAGTTTGGCGACCTCAAAATCTTTGTTCTATAATGACTATAGCATCTAATGTGACGTTCCTGTAGGGAGGTTTATGAGGATATGGATTTGTTCGCCGTAAGTAATGCCCAAAAGAAAGAAGCCAATGCTCCCTTGGCCTGGAGGCTCAGACCAACTACCCTTGATGAGGTGGTCGGGCAGGAGCATATTGTAGGGCCGGGTTCACCTCTTCGCAATGCCATTCTGAAGGATCAAATCCATTCATTGGTGCTCTATGGTCCGCCCGGAACCGGTAAGACTAGCATAGCCCGAATAATTGCGCGGATGACCAACTCGCACTTCGATTATATGCAAGCTGTTACGGCCGGAGTAAGCGATATCCGCAAAGTGGCTGTCGATGCTCAGGATCGGCTTAAATATTACCAGCAGCAGACTATCTTATTTGTGGACGAAATTCACCGTTTCAACAAGAGTCAGCAGGATGTTTTGCTGCCTTTCGTAGAGGACGGCACACTTATTCTGGTAGGCGCAACCACTGAGAACCCTTTGTATGAATTGAATACTGCTCTGCTGTCCCGCATGAAACTCTATGTTTTGGAAGCGCTGCGGCCTGAAAACATCGGGCAGATTATTGCTAATGCCCTGCAGGACAGGGAGCGGGGGCTGGGCAATCTCAGTATCCATTTAGACGAAGCAGGCCTGCCGTTACTTATCCAGGCATCTCAGGGTGACGCCCGCATGGCTCTGAATATCTTGGATACCATCAGTAACTCCTATACCACTCCTGGTGAACAGCTGGAGATTACTGTCGACCTGATCAAGAAGGTAACCGGGAAGCTGATTATTAAATACGACCGCAGTGGTGACTATCATTATGACACTATCTCCGCCTTTATCAAAAGTATTCGCGGTTCAGATCCTGATGCCGCCCTTTATTGGATGGCGGTAATGCTGGAGGGTGGAGAAGATCCCAAATATATCGCGCGGCGGCTCATAGTCCATGCTGCCGAGGATATTGGTCTGGCTGACCCCAACGCTCTCTCCATAGCCACTGCTGCGGCTAGTGCTGTTAATTATGTTGGACTTCCGGAAGCTCGCATTCCCCTGGCTGAAGCTGTCATTTACCTGAGTACGGCCCCGAAAAGCAACAGCACCAAAGTTGCCATTGATAAAGCCCTGGCTGCAGTGCGTTCGAGCAGTCGGATTACTGTACCCGCTCACCTGGGAGATACCTCCCATTCTCAAGCTGGTCCCAAACTAGGCAAAGGCAAAGGCTATAAATACCCTCATGATTTTGGGGGCTATGTTGAGCAAAACTATCTGCCTGCTGAACTGGCTACAGTAAGTTTTTATCAGCCTGGCTCTAATGGCTATGAAACTACAATCCAAGAATTCCTGCGCTCTCTACCCGCTAAAGACAAAAAATAACCATCCTCCGGGACAGGGGACGGGTCCCTCGTCCCAACCCGGGAGATCAAAAGGGGGACGAGGGACCCGTCCCCTGTCCCGGAGAACCGTCCCTATGGCACTATCGCATTTTTTTAGTCCTAGTCTTATCCAATAACTTCGTCAATTACCTTTTGCAGCTGGTTTTTGTTCTGAGCTCCAACTATTCTTTTCACTTCTTTGCCGCCTTTGAAGAATATCAGGGTTGGTATACCCCTTACCCCAAATTGGGATGCCAGTGACTGATTTTCATCAACATTGAGTTTACCCACATTGATTTTGCCAACATTCTCGTCGGCTAGGGTCTCTACTATTGGCCCCAGCATTTTACAGGGGCCGCACCAAGGGGCCCAGAAATCTACTAAAACGGGTTTTCCAGCCTGTAACACTTCACTGTCAAAGTTATCCGTGCTGATGTTATTAACATTGGCCATAATTAATTCCTCCTTAATTATTATCTAATTTATTTGATGAACCTGCCCATTACTTTTACTATTTCCTCAAAATTCTGGTCATGGTCACCTTGCTGGAGTGATCGGGCTATACATTCCTGAGCATGGTTTTCAAACATTATAATTCCAGCATGATGGACAGCCGATTTAATAGCTGCTATTTGATTTAATATTTCACCGCAATCTGCTTCTTCTTCGATCATGCGCTGCACTCCTCTGACCTGTCCCTCAATGCGCCTCAGTCTGGCTATAACTTTTTTACGTACCTCAGTCTGCATTCGCTTACCCCTTTATACCCCCCGCGGGTATCATTACCTAAATTATAGATTATCTGTTTGATGTTTGTCAAACAAATATGTTATGCAAATTATTAATTCAACTGCTTGGTGGAAACAATTGAAGGACTAGTAAAATAGGGAGCAGTTTTCTTAAACCGCCCCCTCGTTATCCTAAATAATAAAGCTGATGATTATTTCCAAATCGCTAGATAAATACCGATTCCTATCCCCATGGCAATTGCCAGCCATATGACCGTCCTTATCATTTCGCCTTTTACCTGTTTGGTCAATTCCTCCATTAGAAGTTTCCCCTTTCTAAGCTAATTTATCTACAGTTAAAATTGTTATTTTTCTTGAGGCATAAGTTCATATACTTACGTCTGATATATTATATTATAATTCAACAACTGCAAACAATATCCTCCTAAAATAATTAAAACGATTTATGGTAATTTATTGGTCAGACTGCATTATGTTCATAATGCGTGCTTTTAAGCCATTCTCATCAATTTCAATAAGGGCAAAACTTCCGTAACCTGGTAAGCGGGGTCTGACCGGGCTGCCGGGGTTTATCATCCATAATCCGCCCGTCTTTTCACAATAAGGACTATGGGTATGGCCAAACACAACGGCATCCACATCCATCTCCCGGGCCCGGTAATATAAACGATTAAGGTCCCTTTTCACTCCGTACTGGTGCCCGTGAACCAATAATATATCCTGATTCAAGAATGTTATCAATTCTTCTTGCTTGGCCCGGTGGGTAACATCGCAGTTGCCTGCCACAATATGGGCGGGTATCTTAAGTTTTCGGGCAATAATCTGCCCATCCTGATAATAATCACCTGCAAACAGCAGATGATCGAGCTTTAGTTTGGATAGTTCATTAATAATTAAATCAGTATTTCCATGGGTGTCTGCCACCGCAGCAATAATCAATCCTAACCCTCCATATCTAAAACTATCTGCAAAAGATATTGGGCCTCCTGTAGAGCTCGGCCGCGATGACTAATCCTGTTTTTCTCATCATCGCCCAGCTCAGCGAAAGTTTTCTGAAAACCTTCCGGTATAAACAGAGGATCGTAACCGAAACCACCCTCTCCTCGGCCAAATGTCTCAATTCTACCTTCACAGACTCCCTGCACCGTTCTCACGAGACCATCAGGAGCAGCTACGGCAATCACGCAAATAAACCGGGCAGTTCTCTGCTCCTGTGCAATCCCTTTCATCATATCCAAAAGCTTGCGGTTATTATCGCTATCATCGGCATCTAACCCGGCAAAACGAGCGGAATACACACCTGGCGCTCCACCCAGAGCATCAACCACCAATCCAGAATCATCCGCCAAGGTAATGCAGCCGCTTAATTGCGCAATAACCCGGGCCTTCTTTATTGCATTTTCTACGAAGGTAGTACCGTCTTCTTCTATCTCCGGCATTCCTTCGAAATCATCCAGGGTCAACAATTTTACATCCCAGGTGCTCAGAATAGATTGCAGCTCTTTTTTCTTCTTATTGTTTCTAGTTGCTATCAATAAATTCTGAGTCATTATTTATTCCCTTTCCAATAATATTCGCCTGTAAAGCAAATATCTCCCTGATACCTTTTCCGGCCAGGGTTAACAATTCATCCAGCTTCGTGCGGCTAAAAGGAGTCCCCTCTGCAGTTCCCTGAACCTCCACGAAATCTCCTTTGCCGGTCATCACCACATTCATATCCACATCTGCCCGAGAATCTTCAATATACTCAAGATCCAATACTACTTCGCCATCTACTATCCCCACGCTGGTAGCAGCCACATAATCAATTATAGGCAATTTTGAAATAATTCCTTCGGCCTGCAGCTTCATCAGTGCCAAACATAGGGCCACGTAGGCCCCACTGATCGAGGCTGTCCTGGTACCCCCATCTGCCTGCAAAACATCGCAGTCTATCCAAATCGTTCTTTCCCCTAATGCTTTCAGATCTACAACCGCTCGTAATGATCTCCCGATCAAGCGCTGGATTTCTGAGGTTCGGCCCGTAATCTTCCCCTTGCTGGCCTCTCGCTGGGTTCTGGTTTCCGTGGAAGCCGGCAGGAGCGAATATTCGGCGGTGACCCAACCTGAGCCAGTTCCCTTCAGAAAATGCGGTACCTTCTGCTCAATCATGGCTGAGCATAATACCATTGTATCCCCAGCCTGTACCAACACCGATCCATCTGGGTTCTTGGTAAACCCAGGGGTAAGCCGCACCGGTCGCATTTCATCATTTTGTCTGTTATTCGGTCTCGTCATATTACCCTCCTTATATGTATTATCTGGCGTATATATCATTGCCCCAGGCGTCGATGGCCACTATGCACGGGAAATCTTTGACTTCTAATTTCCGAAGAGCTTCGGGGCCTAAATCAGGATAAGCCACTATTTCAGATGCCACTATTTTTTGGGCTAGATAAGCCCCTGCTCCGCCCACCGCCGCCAGGTAAACCGCGCCATGTTCTTGCATAGACTTGATAACTGTTTGGTTACGGGAGCCTTTGCCGATCATTACCCTAAGTCCTCGTGCGATGAGCAAAGGAGCGTAAGCATCCATACGTCCCGATGTAGTAGGCCCGGCAGATCCTATCACTCGCCCCGGAGGTGCAGGACATGGTCCCACATAGTAAATAATTTGACCGGTGGGCTCAAAGGGCAATTCTTCTCCTGCCAGGATAGCCTGCACCATTCTTTTATGAGCGGCGTCGCGAGCTGCATAGATAACCCCTTCGACCAATACTTCTTCACCCATTTTCAATTCCATTATATCTTCCCTGCTCAGAGGTGCTTTTATTATCTTCACCGTTATTCTCCTTCCTACTACACCGCTGCCGGTTTTAAAGCAAAAGTTAGAAAGTTAGATGCTTGGCACCACTATAATTCTACAACAATTCGGCGGGTAGAATGGCATCCCAGATTTACAGCCACCGGAAGACACGCAATATGGGTGGGATAAGTCTCAATGTGTACGGCCAGGGCGGTTGTGTTCCCCCCCAGTCCCTGCACTCCAATCCCTAACTCATTTATCTTCTGCAGCATTTCCGCTTCCAATTCCGCTAGTTCAGGTCTGGGGTTGGGCATGCCTACTTGTCTGAGCAATGCATGCTTGGCCAGCAGGGCTGCTTTTTCCATATTGCCTCCCACGCCTACTCCGACTATGATCGGCGGACATGGATTCCCTGCTGCTTCCTTGACCACTTTGATAATAAAATCCTTTACACCCTCTATCCCAGCCGACGGTGTCAGCATGATCAGCTGCCCCATATTTTCACTGCCCGCTCCCTTGGGCAGCAGCGTGATTCGCAGAGCTTCTCCGGCAACCAGGTGTATATGTATGATAGCCGGGGTGTTATCCCCGGTGTTAGTCCTAGCAAAAGGATCATTAACTACCGATTTTCTCAAATAACCTTGTTGGTAACCAACGCGGATGCCCTGGTTAATTGCCGCTTCGAGTCCTCCACCAGTCACATGGACATCTTGTCCCAACTCGACATGGGCAACTACCATACCCGTATCCTGACACAAGGCCATTTTCTCTTGAACTGCAATTTGGGCATTCTCCAATATGATATCCAGAAAATGAGTTGCAGATGGGGAAGTCTCTTTTAACCTTGCCATCTGCAATGCCGCCCTAACATCCTCCGGCAATCTGGTATTGGCTTCAATTACTGCCGTTCCCACTACCTTGCTAATCTCTTCAGCATTTATCTCCCGCATGAGTACCTCCCGTAATCTTTTCTTGCCCATACCGGCAACATCCGATGGCTCCATTAAACTGAGGCTGTTCCAAGCGTAAAATAGTGCGTCCGGTCTCCTCCGCAATTATTTTTGCCAGGGCTCCATTTTTTGCTACCCCACCGGCTAAGACGATTATATCACTGGTTAACTTATTCAGCATACTGGCACAACGTCGATAAAGCGTATAATTGACTCCTGCCGCTAGGCTGCCTAACGTACATCCTTCAACTATTTTTCCAATAATCTCGGTTTCTCCAAAGATCGCACAGGTGGAATTAAGCTCCACTGGAGCTTCACTATAGGAAGAAAGCTCGTCCACCGTTAAGTCCAAAATAGCTGCCATATTCTCCAAATATCTGCCGGAACTGGCTGCACAGCGATCATTAGTTAAAAAATCAACCATGCGTCCTGCCCTGACCTTGACCACTTTCGTATCTTGACCGCCAATATCGAGAAGGGTAAAATCATTCAGCCCGGTCTGATAGATTGCCCCTTGTACATGGGCATGCATTTCAGGCAGATGCAAGGCACCCTCCACCTGAACCGTTATCTTCCCATAACCGGTCGCCACTAGACTATCTTGGCTGTCAAAACCCAGTTCAAGCAGATTAATCTTCAGTTTTCCGGTGCCCTGAGTCCCATAACGACGATAAAAAGCTATGGTATCGTACATTCTGGATTCCGTTATCTCATCGCTATTCATCTGCACTATCTTGACGCTTCTTGATCCCAGATCCAGTCCTATCAATGTTCCTCACCCTGCTATCTCAACATACTTACAAATGCTTCCAACCTCATCCGGGAGCGGGCATCCACCTTGCCCGGCTGGTCTCCTTCCAAAGTTATAAAAGGCAGGTCAAGCTTTTGCCTATATATCATATCTTCTATCTGCCTAAAACAAAAAGTCTGGGTATAGTGAATAAGGCCATCTACCTTACGCTGTGCCAGCTGCTGCTGTATATCTTCCAGGCGGGCAAATGCACCATAAGGATAGGTATACAAACTGTATTGCTCTACAATGTCGTTGGTAGCAAAGGGCATTGAAAATTGACGCTGGACCTCATTGAATACGACCCTTGCTCCCATTGTTTCCAGGACATCATACAAATCAATGAAAATAGGCGGCACTCCAATATATGCCAATCTCACCTCATCCTGGAATGGTTGCCTGGTTCTGGCCTGGCTGATAAAACCCGCTAATTCCTGCTCATATTGCCGTGGATTGCCATTAAAGTCGCTGGAGGATACCAGATAATAATGGTTTTCCCCTCCGCTCACCAAATCATCTCGCCAGGTCATAAGGTCAATTTCCCGGCACAGACCCCGGATCCTATCCAGATCGCTTTTGACCTGATGCACACTTTCCCAGTTAACCTGGAATAATTTCATGAGCTTGTCCATTTGTCCCCGCAAGCTGTCCTTGTCGCGGTCAAATGGATAGGCAAAAGGGATTATATTCATATTCTGCAGCTGCAGGGTTTCCATTAAGGCCTGGGTATTGCTGCAATCCCCCTGCATTACCGCTATCACCGCCTCCAGGTCGTTTTCCAATGCGACTGCATAGAGTCCCTTGATCCAACCACAGGTAGTACGAGGATACCCGGCATCTTCGGCGATATCCACGAGCTGACGTGCCTGCTCAGATGTAATAAATATATTGTTTAGGTCCACGGGTACCTTGCCGGCAGCTAGTATAATCTCTACCGGGATACTGGTAGTAAAACCGATTTTATTCATGGTTTCTTCCTTTAGCTAGATTTCAGTCCAGCTTAATTTTTTCTACCTTGGCAATAACATCCCCCAAAAGCAATTTGCCCACCCTATAAAAGGATTCCGCATTACCACTGACATAGAACTCTCTACCTCCGGTCACTTGACTGTCTTTTAAAAGGGCCCTGCTCTCCAGGATTCCAATCAGCTGTTCAATAGTTTCAGCCGCCGGATCTACCAGGGTTACTCCATCTCCAGCAATATCGCTGATTACTGGGGCTAGAAATGGATAATGGGTACACCCCATAACCAGAGTATCAATTTTTTGCTGTAAAAGGGGAATAATATATTCTCCCACTGCCTGGCGAATCTCTGGTCCGTCAAACATCCCCGCTTCTACCATCGGTACAAATCGCGCACAGGCAGCCGAAAATATCTCAAGCGCTGGTTCTATCGCGGTTATATTAGCAGCGTAGGAACCACTATTTACGGTCGCTTGCGTAGCAATAACGCCGATCTTACCATTCCTGGTAACCCGTGTCGCAGCCCGGGCACCTGGTTTAACCACTCCCAACAAAGGTACCGGACAGGTCTTCTCTATTTCCGGTACAGTTACTGATGAACTGGTTCCGCAGGCCACAACAATAGTTTTCACCTCACGGCTGAGCAAAAAAGCAATAATATTATGGGTATACTTAAACAACTCTGCCCGGCTTTTACTTCCATAGGGCACGTTAGCGGTGTCCCCATAATATATAAAACTTTCACCAGGCAGCCGGTCTATCAATGATTTGACAACAGTCAGTCCTCCTACCCCGGAGTCAAAAATACCAATGGGCCTACTTTTCAAAATCTAACACCTCGATATAATAATTCCTATCTTAAAGGTAAATGTAACAGACATTTAACAATTCAATAAATACTGTATCACTTTTGCCCTTCATATTCCAGTAGTGTGAACGGTTCACAAAATAAGGAGATAGTACGTTCACCATACTTCTCCTTATTAATCATTTATGAATGTTTACCTTCTCCAAGCATCGTCCAACCTTTAACTAAGGAGTATGGACAGTCTGGACCGGCTTAGCAATATCTACTGTCCCTCCCAGAGTATTCACCTTCTCACCATTGATCAAAAAGCTAACCTCTTTTATGCTGGGAAACTGCCCTAGAGTGTTGGCAATCGCTTGAATCATCAGGCTGCCCTGTTCTTTGCCGCTAACCTTGTTGGCTTCGCCGCTCAGATCAACGATACAAATCCCTTCCGGTTTTACATTTATATCCAATAATTTAGTACCGGCGGGGAATACTGTTTGATGGTCTGTAGCAGACGGACCTTTAATGAGTTCCTGCATGGTCTCACGGGCAATACCTTGTACCTTAGCTATACTGCGTTCCTCAGTCACCAGTTTATGCTGTTTGGAATCGATAAAATAGAGCTTCACACTAATCTTTTCGGTAGTCGCTGGAGACTCATTGGCAGGTGTTATGTCAGACTGGTTATTATTCTGAGCGCTTTTATCAGTGCTGGTTGGTATTTTCAACATATCCTTCCAGCTATTAATCTTACTGTCATCTACTTTGGAACACCCACCGCTCAGGAGACAAACTGCCAAAAGCATCCCTGCCAGTACCATCACAAATTTTTTGGTCATAATTTCAATCCTCCCCTATAACTTCCTAATAATAATACGAGAACAGCTAATAATTTATGACTCAAATTGACGCTTTTCAATTGAACCCATATTTGTTAATCTTACAGGCAGAGGAGTGATCAAAAATGCGTTACGAAGGAAATATATATCGCCCCCCCAGCGAGGCACACAGTCTGCTCATTCAAGCCACTATCGGCTGCCCGCATAATAAATGTACCTTTTGTTCAATGTACAAAGGTTCACGTTTTAAAATCAGACCTGTGAATGATATTAAGGAGGATATTAAGGCCGCACGTGATTATTACGGTGCATATATCGAATCTATCTTTTTTCCTGATGGCAATACTATAATAATGAAAACCGATCAATTGGTTGAAATATTCCAATATGCGCACGAAGTATTTCCTGATCTGCAGCGGATTACTATCTATGGCTCGGCTCGCTTTGTAAGCAAGAAAACCCAGGCGGATCTGATACGACTTAAAGAGGCAGGTTTGAGCCGAATCCATATGGGCATGGAGAGCGGAGATGATATTACCCTGCAAAATATTCAAAAAGGCACAAGTTCGGCCGAAATCATTGAAGCCGGCTTGAAGCTGAAAAATGCAGGTATTCAGACCAGTGAATACTATCTGGTAGGTATAGCCGGTCGGGCCAGGTGGAGAGAACATGCGGAAAACAGTGCCCGGGTACTAAGTGCCTTTAGCCCTGATTTCATCAGATTAAGGACCTTTGCCCCGGAGCCTGACACCCCTATTTTGGCGGAAATTCAGGCCGGGACGTTTCAATATCTGAGCCCTCATGAAGCTTTAAGGGAAATCCGGGTCTTAATAGAAAATCTCCATTGCGACAATAGCATGGTATTAAGCGATCACATTACCAACTATTGGAACATAAACGGACTTATACCCAGGGATCGTGACAAAATGCTGGCTGAAATTGATAAAGCCCTGCAAATTGACGAGTCTCTTTTTCCAGTACCTGATTTACATCATCGCTAAGATGGGACAAGGGACCTGTCCCCCTGTCCCATCCAAACAAAAAGGCAGAAAACCAGGAAGCCTTTCTATGGTCTGAAAGGCTTCCTGGCTTGAACCTAAATCCTGTGGTAAATATATATGATGGGAGAGATCATATATCGTATTAAGTAGGATTGAGTTGATTATGTGCGGCGGGGCTTTATAAAAGCTTCGCCGTTTTTACATAAATTATTTCTGATAAGGTTTTACTATCCATTTCAAGCAATTATCTTTTTTGCCGCCGAAAATGTCATAACCCTTAACAATATCATTTAATGGAGCAGTATGTGTACACAGGAAGTTGGTATCGAGTTTGCCGTTCTGAATCAATTTAATTA
Source organism: Syntrophomonadaceae bacterium (assembly GCA_963665865.2). Taxonomy (GTDB): domain Bacteria; phylum Bacillota; class Syntrophomonadia; order Syntrophomonadales; family Syntrophomonadaceae; genus PHAA01. The sequence goes on from CAXXWF010000001.1 coordinate 2,622,263, forward strand.
ATTCAGGAATCCGATTGGCATTTAACAGGCCCATGCTAATTCTAATGTTTTTGATCCACAATGTGTTCATGGCAAGTTCCTGGGGCTTTTCAAATACGCCGATGAAGGAAACATTGCCACCCGGTCTAACAGAGTCTATGGCCATATCATAAGTTGGTTTAAAACCATTAGCTTCAATCGTTCTGTCAGCGCCGCGGCCTTCGGTCATATCTCTGATTGCGTCAGGAACATTAACGTTTAGCGGGTTAAGTCCAACATCTGCAATACCTCGCGCTACAATCCTGTCCAACCGGGATTGATTGATGTCAACAGCGATAACTTTGGCAGGTCCCCAAAGTTTTGCTGTATGCATTGCACACATTCCGACCGGGCCTGCACCCATGACTGCAACTGTGTCACCGGGCTCAATACAAGCATTTTCTGCCCCGAAATAGCCAGTGGAGAGGATGTCGCCCACGAATAGTACGTCCTCTTCAGTTAGTCCTTCAGGAATACCGAACATGCCCAAGTTTGCATGGGGAACTCTTACATATTCAGCCTGGCAGCCATCGATCATGTAGCCAAATATCCAGCTTCCGGTTGTACAATGAGAATAAATTCCCCGTACACAGTAGAAACACTCACCGCACTGGGTAACACAGGAAACAGCTACTTTGTCGCCTACTTTGGAATTTCTTACTGCCGGGCCTACTTCTACTACTTCGCCGACGAATTCATGACCTATTATTCTTCCGGCAGCTACTTCCGGCATTCCACCGTGCCATATATGAATATCCGTACCGCAAATGGTTGAAGTAGTTACCCGGACTATAGCATCATCGGGCTCAATAATTTTGGGTACGGGAACGTCCTGAATGGATATTTTTTCAGGTCCGCCATAAACTAAGGCTTTCATAGTATTACTCATTACAATTACCTCCTTTTATTTTGGGACATTACATATAATAATTTTTATATCGAGCAAAATCTTTTTTCTTTTGACTACCTCCTTCCCTCAAAAAAAATGACCGATATCTTTATGCTTTCACTCATTTCGCCGAGTTTCTTCACAAAAACATTGGTCTACTTCGGAGCTACCCTGGGGTCTCTCCTAAATCCACCGTATAATTTTGTTTAAACAGAGTTACTCCGTTAAAACTCTGTCAAAAACAACTATATGTGCATTATTAACCGCCTTCCGAATATAAAAGACCAATATCCTTGTGCTTTCACTCGTTAGCCGAGTTTTCACAAAAACATTGGTCTACCTTGGAGCTACCCCAAGGGTGTCTCCTAAATCCACCTATATTAGTTGGGCAAAATTGTTAATCTGTTAATATTCTGTCAAACACAATTACATGCATCCAGAAATCGTTTTCCGCTTCGATCATATATGTCTGGTGAAGTGCCTTGGCTCCAAATATAGTCTCTAAATACGGCATATTATCAATAGAATGCTGCCTGGCTACCTGCATCCGGGCATTATTAACCAGGTCTTTCCCCGCCGTAGTCTCTACAATATATTTTTCCGGCTCAGTTAAAAAACCTTCACCACGAATAATAACCATATCATCCCAGATGATAACCTTGGTATGGTCAACACCTTTACCGAGTTTTTGTTTAAAATACTTTTCCATGTAAATTTTCAATTCATGTTGCAATTGCTTACGCTGCCGATCATTTAATTTTGGTGACTGGCTGCTTTCAGAGCCATTTCCCTGTAAATTCATCTTATATACTGATGGCATAATTTTATCCCCTCACCCAATTTAATTAAATAATATTCCAGGTCTATACTCTGCAAAAATCGGAGGACAAAAAATACCAATACCTTTACTAATAAGCCCTAATAGGCAATTTGTAAAAACATTGGTATTTTTCGAGCCACCAAATGGTTTCTCTTTTATCCACCAAAATATTTTCGTGAATAAGTATTAAACATCTACTTGGGATAGTATAATTTCTAATTAAAAACATGTCAATGACAAATTCTACATAATTTTTGTATTTTTTATCGAGCGGGTTGGCAGATATATAAAGCCAACAACCCTCTCTTTGCAGAGAGGATTGTTGGCTCTTCTAATGTGCAAAGTCAGGGGTCGGGGCTAAAGCCGCCCCTATCCTAATTATTAGGTTATTTTTAGCCGGCAGTATAACCCCCATCAATTACTAATTTTTGACCTGTAATAAATGATGCTTCATCTGACATTAGGAATACTGCAGGCTTTGAAATTTCAGCAGGAACTCCCATGCGACCACCAAATTTACCACGAGGAACGGTTTCTTTATCTTTTACCGGGTCATTACATAATGGATGTAATGCTGCTAATTGAGCAAAGTCAAATGCTTCTGTGGCCAATGAATCTTGGGCTGCCAAATCATTTTTATCGGCAGATACAGCTGCTTGGAATAATGGTGTCATAATATAACCTGGATTTACAGTATTTACACGTATACCATATTCCGCCAATTCCAAAGCTAATGCTTTAGATAAACCAACTACACCATGTTTACCCATTGTATATTGAATCAAATTGAAACGTTCAATTAAAACTTCACCTGTTTCGTGATTTACAACCTTAGGACGACCAGCAACACCATGAATACTGGAAACCATCACGATTGAACCTTTTGTTCCATGTTTCATCATTAAACGAGAACCATATAATGCTGTATAGAATACTCCATCTTCATTAATACTTTGAATAAATTTACGAGATTTCAAAACTTCTTCGGGGTCTTTATCGAAATCTTCTGCAGTTACCACACCAGCATTAGCCATTATTGCATCTACAACTCCATAAACCTTTTCTGTAGTTTCAAATAATTTTTCAACATCTTTAGGTTGAGCTACATTAGTGTGAACATAAATTGCGTGTCCTGCACCATATTTATCATTTAATTCCTTAACAAAATCTTGACCTAATTTGTCATTAATGTCAGACACAACTACCCCTCTTGCTCCTTCATCTAACGCTTCACGAACTGTTGCTGACCCAATAGAGTCAAAACCAGGAATTGCTGAAACTGAACCTGTCACTACTACTACTTTGCCATCTAATTTGCCCATTATAGATTCCACCTTTCTAAAATTTTTTCTTTCGGGTATTTTCACTTACGATAGAGAAGTATTTCCTAATGGATGGAGGCTATGATCACCGTTTTAAAATATTGGCATATTAATACTGCCTTTGTAATCACGAGATATCTTTGGTTTGTTTACTACCTCCTTTCCATAAAAAAAGACCGATATCTTTATGGGTACACTCGTTTAGCCGAGCTTCTTCACAAAAATATTGGTCTACTTCGGAGTTACCCTAAGGTCTCTCCTCAATCTCCCCAAGTATTAAATTATAAATATATGTTATTGGGTTAGAACCCGATCAAAAACTATGGCGTGCATCCAGAAATCATTTTCAGCTTCCACCATGTAAGTCTGGTGAATGGCCTTGGCTCCTAATAATGTTTCGAAATAAGGTACATTATCAATAGCATGCTGTCTGGCAACGTGCATACGTGCGTTGTTTACAACGTCCTTGCCGGCTGTGGTGGTTACAATATATTTTTCCGGCTCGGTTAAGAAACGCTCACCCTGGATAACAAGCATATCGTCCCAAATAATAATTTTGGTGTAATCAACGCTTTTGCCCAGCTTTTGTTTGAAGTATTTTTCCATGTAGATTTTTAATTCATGTTGCAATTGCTTACGCTGCCGTTCATTTAGCCTTGGTCCATTGCTAGTCTCAACAGTACTGCTTTCTTGAAAGTTAACATTATAAATTGATGACATAATATAATTTCTCCTTCCAACCTCTTAGAACCAATTAAAAATAGAAAAAAACCAATATCTTCATGAATGAGCGATTAACGGGAAAGCTAATTCACAAAAATATTGGTTTTTTTAGAGCCACCTCTAATGAGGTCTCTCCTTAATCAACCATTTATTAATTTTTGGTTACTATTATATTGTGTTAATTATATCAATCAGATGAAATAAGTCAAGGTAATATATTGCCAATTTCAATAAACTAATAAAAGCGCCCTAAGGCGCTTCTATTAGTTTCATATGCTTTTGTTAATTTTTTTCTTCTTTTCATCAGGAGCATCTATCTTGGCTCGGTCATCATTATTCTTCTGAGTTCCGTCCTTATAAATACCACCCTGATCCATAGGTCTCTTTTTTTCTTTGGCCATTATTATTCCCCCTCATAATGAGATAAGATTCTATCTTAGTTTTGCCTTATTGGGGGGATTTATTAATCCATTAAATAGACTAATAGGAAATTTTTGTATCAAATCATTTAGGAGGTACAATATATATCTCTTCCCCGCGAAAATCAAAATACTCGCTCAATTTCCAGTACACTCCACGACTTAGGCGGGTATCCCCTTCCCATTTAAAGCTAATGTAAGGTACATCCCCCTTTAAATACAGCTTCAATTCATGGTCCAATATCATTTCCTGCAGATCATGAAAGACTAGCTTTAACGGCATTTCATTTTCCATAATGCCAGAAGCTAGATAAGGTACATCTTCAACAATAACCGGGTTTTCATCTTCTTCCATTTGCACAAAATAGCTGCCATCCGATTTACGGTGCAGGTTTTTAGCCAGAACATTAACAATCTGGCGGCGGAACATTTCCGCCTGACCAAAATACCATTTGCCGTTTTCTTTTATCGTAATGTCCTGCACAAGTACATCCATTTCCTCTTCCTCCTCAATTAGCTCCGCCCAGCTCAATAGCGTAAAAACCTAGAGCAACATATTAGAAGTAAATTACTCAGTTGTTCTTTTCTATACGATTGGAGAAAATTCCTGCACCCCAAGCTGATTTTCTACATATTCTCAGCCTGCTTAAACTGCAGGGAGTTTCGGTAAATTCTTTCGATATCCCGCTCATCGATCTCATGGTTGCCCATTCTTAAGCCAGCCAAACCAAAACCATGCTTCCGCGCCAATTCGCGCAGATATTGGACCGTCTCCAGAGACAATCTATTACCAATGCTATAATCCTGGCAATCACCCTCCAAAGCCAGCAGGACTGTCTCAGACAGACAGGCTAGATTTACCCCATCCCGATATCCCAGATTAGGGCCGAAACATATGGAGTCAGGATATTGAACCAACCCTCCTTCAAGGATCAGTACATCACTTCTTTGCTCACATACTTCCGGGGCTACATCTGCAGGCCGGGCTACATCACATACCACCGCACCTGAGCGCAGATCATCGGAGTATATCAGATAGTCGGGGCTGTTGCTGGCCGCAACCACCAGATCACATTCAAGTAATTTTCCACTGATATCTGTACTTGTTTCCAGCGGGCAAATAACGTCAAGATAATCACAAACATCATTAATAAATGAGAGGGAAAGCTTATCCCCTTCCATAATACGTTCAATAAATTGATAGGCAGTGTCTTCATCTTTATTATGCAGAATATTCACCAGTCTGCTCAGCCATAGGCTCATTCCGTCCCTTTCTCCGGTCAGAAGCCTGGTACGAGCATATTCAAATATATCGTTAGCCAACGAATCAAGACGAAGTTTGCTGCTGGTAGGGTGCTCCGGGCTGCCGAACAGAGTAATCTGACAAAGCTTTTCTGATACCATAAGAGCGCAGGCTCGGCCGATGGAACCGTTGGCTCCCACTACTCCGCCCCGGGCCGCAATTGGTTCGATGTACATCTTCTCAGCCCCCAGGAATAGTGCGTCAATAGCCATCAAGGTGGTAAAACTGTTACCACTAGTTATAGCGACACCTCTTCCGGTCACTGCTTTGCCGCCTTTGGTAACAACTGATGTTAGCGCACCCAGTCCTACTATTTCTGCGCCCAGGTCACGGCCCATATCTACGGCTTTGGCTATCATATCCACTACATCTGCCTGGGGCAGATTCATCATTTCCCTAGCCCCTAATGGAACCCCTATTAACCAGCCTTCGGCAATAGTCCCACATTTTGATCTAATAGCCGGCATATAGCAGGCAATTCCCGGATCAGTAATCCGGCTCTCCCATTGCATGAGCTGGTATAATTGATTCCGGCTGTAGCTGGCAAAAGAAGGATTATTTATCACTACATCTTCCGGGGCTGGATAGTGAATAATAAAGGCAAATTTTTTGCTTGCTCGTTCACCCAGCTGCAAAATAGAAGCCTTGTTCCTACGGCTGCATGCCTGGTAATCATTTATGACTTTAGGGCGCCGTCTATCACCGATCAGGTACCGATATAAGCTGGCATAATCATGGTTATTGAGAATCTGGCAGATTACCTCTAAAGCTTCCAGGACTCTATCAATTTCGGAGTAACTTATAGTTAATGTAGGTTCTAATCTTAATGTCATGGAATTATTCAAAAAAGGAGCCAAGCGAATCTGATATACATTAAGCAGAAACCCGGCAATTAAAGCCGTAAACCCTCCCTGATCCTCCATATAGGCCATTTCATAGGAACCCACATCTCGCATGGATTCGAATTCTACGCCCACCATAAGACCTTGCCCGCGTACCTCCTTGACAACCGTTGGGTAGTTTTCTCCCAGCCTCTGAACACCGGCTAAAAGGTAGTCTCCCTTTTCCTTAATTTCTTGCACGAAACTCCGATCATCGCGGCATAACTTCTCTAGAACCGCAGCCCCAACTGCGCAGGTGACATTATTGTTGGCAAAGGTTGAACTGTGCAGCATACCGAAGTCATCGTTCCATATCCGGGGGGAACTCAGACATACTCCCAGAGGCAGCAATCCTCCTCCCAGAGCCTTGGCTAACACCATTATGTCCGGTTCCAGATCGGCATGCTCACAGGCAAAAAGCTTGCCGGTACGTCCCAAACCAGTCTGTATTTCGTCAACTATAAATACGACTCCATAGTCATTGCAGAGTTTTTGAGCCGCTTGCAGATAATCCGTATTGCCAACAACTACCCCACCTTCACCCTGAACCGGTTCGATTATGAAGGCAGCTACATTTTCTCGGTTCTCTTCTAAAATATTCCTCAGGCTGTCAGTATCGTTGTAGGGAATTCTTAAGAAACCAGGTGCGGGTGCCCGGAAAGGGGTCTGATATGAATTCTTGCCGGTAGCTGATAATGAACCCAGAGTTTTGCCGTGAAAACTGTTGGCTGCAGATATGATACATTCCCGCCCGGTACTGGAACGGGCTAGTTTAATCGCCGCCTCTACCGCTTCAGTACCACTCTGGCAAAAGGTAGCATAACACAAATCCCCTGGAGAACATTGTGCCAACATATTGGCTAGTTTGAGTGCTTCTCCGGGCAGCGAAGGCTGGACCAGACTCGGCAGCCTTTTAGTACGGACCTCCAGCAAAGCATCCCATACGAAATCAGGATTGTAACCGAAGGGAACCGCTCCGTACTGGGCGATAAAATCCAGATAACGGATTCCCGTATCATCTGTCAGATAGCTGCCTTCCCCTTGAGTATAGTTTTTATCAAGTTGAAAGGTCCCTAATATATCTCTCAATGTGGGATTGAGCAGATTATCTCTTTGGTCAGGCATTTAGCTCCTCCTCTTGTGCACATGTTTGTGCAATTAAAGTGACTACATCTATTTTATAGTCATTCCAGCTTTTGTCAAACTTTAAAAACATATTATATCTTCCCAATTACCTAACAAAGCACTTCAAAAAGAACCAGGAGACTCGATTCTTGCATAATTTTGTAACATTTAGTGATTGTGCTGCGGTAAGAAAATCGCCAATGTAAAAGTTCTTATACCTATTATAAAACCTTATTGCCAGCTTATACCTGGAGGGCTATAATAATCTGTATTCTTGCCTAGGAGTAACAGATGAAACCAAAACAAACAAACGAACATATAAAGGGAATCGCCTTTGGTCTTGGAGCCTATGCATTATGGGGTATCCTGCCTCTTTACTGGAAACTGCTCCAGCATGTCTCGTCAACAGAAATTCTGGCTCATCGAGTGGTCTGGGCTCTGGTATTTTTATTTATTCTATTAACAGTAACACGAAAATTACCGTCCTTTATAAGCGAGATAAAATATATCGTCGGCCAGCCTCGAAAAATGTGGGGCATATTGGGGGCAGCGATAATGCTCAATTTAAATTGGTTTACTTATATATGGGCGGTGAATCATAACCATATAATCCAAACCAGTCTGGGTTATTATATCAATCCGTTGGTCAGTGTTCTGCTCGGCATAGTATTTCTACAGGAAAGATTGTCTTTTTGGCAAATGGTCGCCTTTTTCCTAGCCGCAGTCGGCGTTTTTAGTCTCACTGTCCAATATGGAACATTCCCTTGGATAGCCTTTACCCTGGCCATAACTTTTGCTATTTATGGCCTGTTCAAAAAGGCAATAAATGTCGGATCGATTACCGGCTTAACCCTGGAAACGGTACTTTCGTTCACCATAGCCCTGCCTTATTTAGTATATATCTTCAGCACTGGCAACAGCTCGTTCCAGTTCATCCCCTCAGTTACCACCTTACTGTTAATAGGCGCGGGCGCAGTCACAGCCGTACCATTGATTTTATTCGCGGCTGGCACTAAGCGTCTGCCGCTCTTTGCCATAGGTTTCCTGCAGTATGTCAGCCCTACGCTGAGCCTGCTCCTGGGCGTTATAATTTATCACGAGCTCTTTACGCTGGGAAACCTGCTTTCCTTCATGATTATTTGGACAGGTTTAATTATTTTCTCACTTGCCAGAACCAGGTTTTTTATACACATGGAAGAAAAAATAACGAAGACCCGGGTAAAAATTGTTCAGCCTCCATTATAATGACCTTTAGTTGCATTACATAACAGCTGCCTTCTAAATAAAACCTGGAAAATAATGCTTGACTATAAATGAATGATCATTTATGATAAATGCAAGGTGAGGCAATGAGAAGAAAAGATGATAATAAACAACAGAATATTAAGCAAGCAGTAATCAAATTAATTCTCGCAGAGGGGTTTCACGGAGCTTCCATATCCAAAATCGCCAAAGAGGCCGGTGTTTCCCCCGCAACCGTATATATTTATTACGACAACAAAGATGCCATGCTCCACGATATATATAGAGAGTATTACAATGAAGTTTATGTTTATTTGGGCAATCAGGTAAAGAGAGAAATGAGTGGAGAACAGTTTATTGAGTGCCTGGTTCGGGCCTATTACACGTACATTATTGAATATGGTGAAGAGTTTTATTTTGTGGAGCAGTTCTCCAGTTGTCCGGCTTTAACATGCCGATGCGAGTTTGCACAGGAAAGGTCACAATTATCAATCTTACTTGATGATTTCAAAAATAAGCAGATCATTAAAAATGTTGATAATGCTAGCATTAGTGCAATTATGTTTAATCCTATCAAAAGTATAGCTAGCAAATATCATAATCATCGAACCGAAGAAGCTGATTCTATGTTGTGTGATCTCATTAAAATGATCCAGGATGCATTGTTAAGATAATACTAGTTTTCGAAATCTTACTGGGATAGTTAATATCCTTATTTAATTATTTATTGTTAAACGAACGTTCACTTAATTGCGAACTGTTTACAGAAAGGATGTAATAATATGAACAATCAAGAAAATCCTAAACTTAAAGTTATCCCTGTCTCCGACATTATCTTGTTGCCAGATATGGAATATACTCTGGCCTTTAAAGAGGAATCCTTTAAAAATCTATTAGCTGACAACGATGATATGGCCATTGTTTTATCGTTAAAGCAAAACTTCAAGCAGAATTCCTTGAGCGAATCTGATTTTTATCATGTAGGCACTCTAGTAAAAGTCTTGGCTACAGAAAAGAAAGAACAGCTCTCCCTTTTGAAGATCAAAGTAATTGACCGGGTGGAAATTGATAACTTGGCGTTTGAAAATGCGACTGTTTGGGCTGACTATGAGAAGGTTTCTGATTTAGTTGACCTGGATTTGAAAAGCCAGGAAGAAATGTTGGGTTACATTAAGGGACTTGTTCATGAAATCAGCACGAATTTCAAAGGCTCTGAACCTTTTATCAGAATCTTCGATAATGAAAAGAATCTGAATGTGTTGATGGGACAACTTGGTCAATATTTGCGCATTACCAATGCCGAAAAGCAAGCCTTGATTGAGACCAGATCTTTGAAGCAAAGAACCTTGCAGTTTATGGATCATTTACTTAAGCAAAAGGAATCAATTAAATTGCAGATCGAAATGGCTGAAAAATTCGGTGAAAAAGCTAACAAGGCTCATCGCGAATCGGTCCTGCGGGAACACCTGAAGAGCATTCAGGATGAATTAAATGAAGGCACCCCAACAGACGACAAAGATTACCGTCAAAGGATTGAAAAGGCTGGTATGCCCCCGGAGGTACTAAAAACTGCGCTGGCAGAGTTAGCCAAGTTTGAAAGTCAGAACCCCAGCAGCCCTGATTACAACGTTATTCGCAATTATCTGGACATACTGGTTGAGCTTCCCTGGCAGGAGGGCGAAGCCTCAGAGATCAATCTAACCGAGGCCAGAAAGATCTTGGATGATCAGCATTATGGTTTGGAAAAGGTAAAAGACCGAATCATACAGCATCTGGCAGTAATGAAGCTGAAGAAAGACAAAAAAGGGTCAATCGTTCTATTGGTGGGGCCTCCCGGAACCGGCAAAACCAGTCTGGGCAGGAGTATTGCCGAAGCGCTGGGCAGAAAATATATTCGCGTGAGTTTGGGCGGAATTAAAGATGAAGCCGAGATCCGTGGCCATCGTCGCACTTATGTGGGCGCCCTGCCGGGCAGGATTATTCAGAATATGAGGAAGGCCGGCGAGAAAAACCCGGTATTTGTTCTGGATGAAGTTGATAAACTTATGACCGCCTATAATGGCGACCCGGCTAGTGCACTGTTGGAAGTATTGGATCCAGAACAAAATCACAGCTTTACTGATCATTATCTGGAGGTTCCATATGACCTCTCCGAGGTATTTTTCATAGCCACAGCTAATTCGACGGAGTCTATTCCGGGACCGCTGCTGGACAGAATGGAGGTTATCTCCATATCCAGCTATACCAGCACTGAGAAATATCATATTGCTAAAGATCACTTGGTAGCTGGGGTTTTGGAGGAACATGGACTTAGTAATGATATGTTAGTAATTGAGGATGAGGCACTCAAAAGCGTTATTGCTGATTATACTCAGGAAGCTGGGGTCAGGGGTCTGCGCAGGCAGATCGCGGCTATTGCTCGAGTAGCTTCTGAAAAAATAGTATCGGGCAAGGTACCAACTCCTTATACTGTAACAGCTGAAATGTTGGAAGAGATATTGGGTAGTAAGCTATCACACCATGATGTAGCGCAATTGGATAATCCTCCAGGTGTTGTAACCGGTCTAGCCTGGACTCCAGTGGGTGGAGAAATCCTCTTCATTGAAGGTACCGATATGCCTGGAAGCGGTCAATTGATCTTAACCGGTAAATTGGGTGATGTGATGAAGGAGTCGGCCAAAATCTCCCTGAGTCTGGTGAAATCAAGACTGGCATTAAGTAGTCTAAACTTTAATTTTAAAGAACGCGATCTGCACATTCACGTACCATCAGGTGCAGTCTCTAAGGATGGTCCATCAGCTGGCATAGCATTGTTCACGGCCATAGCCTCGCTTATAACGGGAATAAAGGTGGATTCCACCCTGGCCATGACCGGAGAGATAACTCTTAGAGGTGCGGTCTTACCAATAGGCGGTCTGAAGGAAAAGCTCCTGGCAGCGCACCGGGCAGGGATTAAGAAAGTCCTTATTCCCAAAGAGAATATGAAGGATCTGAAAGATTTGCCGGATGAAGTGAGAGAGCAGTTGGAAATTAAGCCAGTAGAAGTCATTGAGGAAGTCTTACAGGAAACTTTAGGAATTAAGCTCCCCAAACCAGATGCAGTGCTTAACTCAGGATTTCTTCAAGAAAACCATATCAATAATTCCATATTATAAGTAATATTTAGAAGAGGCTGTTCAAAAGGACAGCCTCTTTTGGCATCTAAACAGCTACTAATTGTTTTCCTAAACTCCTATGGTAATAATCTATGTTACTTTTTATCTTGTAACCAAGAAATTCGAGTTGTAGAATAACAACTGAAAAGAAGTGTACTTAAAATTTGGCTAGGGAAAGATACGCCAACCCTTCTGCACATTTTTCTAAATGAAAGCTAATATGATACGGAGGTGCTGACAATAAACAACCGAATAGCCCAATTGGTAGATTCAGCAGGCTCAATTCCCCGCGACCTGTTCAATAAATATACGATCAAAGAGGTGCCTTTATATTTCACCTTTGATAACGAGCATTATTTCCGTGAAAATGTTGATTACAGCAATATGGATTTTTATCTACATATGAGAGAATATCCCCAGCAAATACCTAAAACGTCAGCACCGAACGTTTATGATTGGCTAAACGGCTATAAAGAAATGTATGATAAAGGATTTAACCGGCTTATTGTTACTACTATCGCCGGCAAGCTCTCGGCCAGCAACCGCAATGCCGTTCTGGCGCGCGATATGTTCTTGGATTCGGTTAAGGATGCGTGGGTTGAAATTTTTGATTCAGAAACCTGTGCTTGCGGTCAGGCGGCCCTGGAAATAGAAATCGCCCACATGATTCAATCGAGCCAACTGACCTGGAAGGATATTATCGCCCGGATCAAAACGCTTATACCCAAGTCAGTATCCCTTTTCACGGTACGAGAATTAACCTACATGAATGCTGGCGGGAGGATCGGTGGGGCAGCAACCTGGCTCGGTAATTTAATTAAGATAATGCCAGTTTGCGAGTTCAAAAATGGTGTAGTGCATCCTGTTAAAGCAGTACGCGGACGTAAAAAAGCTTTGCAACACCTGATTGATACCTGTGCCAATAAAATAAAAGAAGTGAATAATACCGTAATCGTTACCCAACATGCGATATGTGAAGATGATGAGTTGTTTATGATTGAAGGATTGAAACAAAAACTCGGCAAAGAAATATCGCTCTATCGAAGCACTGTTGGAATTTCTGTCGGAGCTCATTCAGGACCAGGAGCAATTGGGATTGGTATTATAACCAGTTAAAAGCAAGAATCACGGAATCACGGAATCACGGAGACGTCAGACTGTGTGAAAAGTCTCCAACAGAAAAAGGAAGCAAAAAGAGCCTCCCCTTGCTTCCTAATGAAAATACTAACCAGCCCCTATCTATTGCTGAGGTTTGCCGGAGTTGTCACTGGTTGCTTCTTTCAGGGCCGCAAATACTCCGCCAAGTCCCGCCAAATCACTCGGAATGATCAACTTGGTAGCCTGCCCGTCACCCAGTTTCTTAATGGCCTCCAGCGATTTCAATGCCAGGACTTTATCATCGATCCCTGCCTCTTTAATCATTACCAGACTGTCGGCAAAAGCTCTTTGTACATTTAATATAGCCTGAGCTTCTCCTTCGGCATCAAGAATCTTGGCCTGGCGGGTGCCTTCGGCGGTTCGAATATTGGACTCTTTGAGTCCTTCTGCCGTAAGGATAGCCGACTGTTTCCTGCCTTCCGCCTCCAGGATGGTGGCTGTCTTTTGACCTTCGGCCAGCAAAATAGCCTGTCGCTTTTCCCGCTCGGCGCGCATCTGTTTTTCCATGGCAGTCTGAATATCCTGAGGGGGCAGAATGTTTTTTAATTCCACTCGATTTACCTTGATCCCCCATTTGTCAGTGGCTTCATCCAGAATTACCCTAAGTCTGGTATTTACAAGATCCCTGGAGGTCAACGTTTGATCAAGTTCCAGATCACCCACGATATTTCTTAAAGTAGTCGCTGCCAGGTTATCAATTGCAAATATCGGGTTTTGTATTTCATAGATATATTTGAAAGGAGCGGTCACCTGGTAATAGATTACGGTATCGATCATCATAGTCACATTGTCCTTGGTGATGACCGGTTGGGGCGCAAAACTGACCACCTGTTCTCTAAGATCCACGATAGCCCGAAAAGTATCAACAAAAGGTATTATTACATTGATACCCTGCTGGGCTGTTTTATGGTACTTGCCCAATCTTTCAACGATTCCAACTGATGCCTGGTGGATAATCTTGATTGCCGAGTACGCAATTAAAACAACAAATAATACAATTACCACGTTCACAAAAATAGCTAACATAATATCATCCTTTCCCTTCTCCGTTTAGCACTGAGGGCTAAGCTCTGCTTTATCAACCATCAGTTTGACTCCATCAACCCCTGTAACTACAATCCGGATATTTTCAGCAATGTCTTCGGTAGACACCGCTGTCCAAATCTCTCCATTTACCTTAACTTGTCCGTAATTCACATGGGATATGCTGGTCAGGGATATGCCATGCTGACCAATCAATGCATTAACATTGCTGACCGTATTGGGCGATTTGACTAGTTTCACCACTATAGGACGGGTAAATACTATAAACAACAGGGTAATTACTGCAAAAACGAACAACTGGATAGGCAGACTCATCATCCAATGCAGACCAACTCCTGCGGCGACCAGTATGGCAGCCAAGGCTAACCATAGAAACCAAAAGCCGGATGTTAAGATTTCTATCGCCCCGCATACTACGGCTACAAGTATCCACTGCAATGCAGACATCAGAATTACCTCCTTCATATCAGGATATTATTGCAGAATCGAAATAATACAGACAGTGTTCTTAAAGGTTTGGCTTTTAGCTTTATAATTCCCTTATGTCTTATTATATACTAGTTTGCATGTGAAAGGGTCTTGGCGATCAAATCGCAATCAGCCCATGGGACAATTTGTATGGAAAGATAATATCTCCCTATATATCTTGAGGTTTGGTAAACTGGTTAAGATATAATGAAATTTCAGACTAAATAACAACTAAGTATTACTGAGAGGAAGTCTTATTATGAAATCAAGTCTTAGTAGATTGGGTTGTGCTATCCTAGCAGTCTCTATTTTTGTTTATGGTGCGGGATGTATTAGGGCCACCCAGGCTATTTATCCGGTCGACACAGTTGTGGTCATAAATGGTAAGGCCATTACTGAACAAGATTTTAAGGATGAAACCATCAAAAAGGAGATCAGCGCTAAAATGTTGCAGATAATTATGCAGCTTGATAGTAGTGCACAGACCCCCACTGCGGGAACCCTTAAGATATTAGGATTAAGTGCAGACCAGCTATCTGAGGATCAGAAGCGATACATAACCAGCATCGAACGCAACTACCCTGATAAGCCAATTAACCAGAACGTAATTTTCAATCGAATAGTGAGGGAAGAAGTACAGTACCAGGAAGCCGTTCAGCAGGGTTACATAGTAAGTAATGAAGAAGCACAAGCGATATTGAAGCAAGCCAATGGGGCATCTGATCAAGCAAATGAATCTGATCCAACCTCGCAAAAAATTATGACGGAGACCAATGCCGTCATGAATGAATATGGATTCGCTTCCCAAGACGATTATCTTAACTGGAATTTGCCTAAAACCGCACGTTCAATTGCCATTCAGCGTATGCAAAATAAGTTCGATGAGAAAATGGCCGCCCAATATTCTGAATTAAACATGTTCCCCTTAAGAATCGCCCAGTATAATGCCTGGGATGATTATACTGAATTTCTGTTAAGGGCTGCTGAAGTCGAAATTAAGCAAGGCAACTACGTACTGGAATATTACGGAAAGCCTTGGGAAATGGGCAGATTAGATTTGAAGGGATAGGTGTGTATTGATATGAAAGACTTTTTTAATAGTACTGGTTGGAATACATTCGTTTTGGTCGTTCTGGGATTTGTCGCGTTCTTCACCAAAGAACTGGTTACATTTACTATGATAGGCTTTGTCTTAATAATGTTGTCCAATATCTGTGACAGACTTGGTGAAATATCCGAAAAACTAGATAATAAATAATCGAATCAAGCCAAGAATTTTCCTGTCCTCAGGAAAAGGTCTACTAATTTTGCTATCTCTCGCTGATGGTGGATTTCTTTATGCCCGAAAGGCCTAATAACAAAGTCAGTCATACCATGGTATTTCGCCGACTCCACCTCAACCATGCCGTCGTTTTCTCGGTTTAGGAAGATACCGAGTAAATGTTTGTTGGTGTTGCCCGCAATAACCCCAATTTCAGGTTTAGGTGTGTTTATGGGGTCGCCAATATCTAAATTGTTAGTCCTAAGTGATTTAATTGGTTTAAATATTTGCCCCACCGGTTTCATCCACTTATCAGACATATCCGCAAGCTTTGTTCCCTGATTGGGGGTAGCTATCAATACACATCTCCCAAGATTGGGAACTATATTTTTCGCCAGGAATGAACGAACCACTAATCCTCCCATACTGAAGCCCACCAGATGTATCTTCGCAAAGCATCTAAAATCGGATAGTTGTTGATAGAATTGCTCCTCAAATCGGGCAATACAGTCCTCAAGGTCGGAAAACCTGAGGGGCAGGTTTGTTGTGACAGCTTCATAGCCCACGCTTTGCAAATGCTGTTTTAGAGGAAACATATCTGATTCGTCGTTGTTAAAACCATGGATTAAGATTACTACTTCTTTCTCCTGATTAATCATATCTTGCATTGGTCTCTCTCCAATTTCTTGCTGCCGAGATTAGAATTGTTGGGGCAAACAGGTGAGAATGCTATTTTAATAGCCGCAGGAGGTCTTTCTGGGTTTCCGCCACTCTATCAACTATAAATTCCACAAATGGTCTTTCATTCTGGTGTGCTTTCTCTAAAAGGGCTATATATTCGCCTCTTAATATCGGTGGAATAATAGCAATTGTATATCCCTTTCGTATCAAACAAAGGTTCATCAGCAGTCTGGCAACCCTTCCGTTTCCATCAATAAAGGGATGGATAAATACAAATTCTTTATGAGCCCGGGCAGCAAATTCCACTGGATGCATTTTGTCTTCGTTTTGTGCCAGCCAATCAGAAAATTTAGTCATAAGTTGTGGCACCTTAGACGGATTGGGAGTTGAATATTGGGAACCACTTATGATTACCCGTTCCTGCCGATAAGCTCCCGCTTTTTCTGAATCAATCTGGTTATAGAATAAACGGTGGATAGTCTTAATATGATCTTGATCGATTGGTCCACCCTGGCTAATCGTATAGATATAATCAAAAGCCCTAGCATGACCAGTTGCCTCATAGTAATCACGTATGGGCTTCCCTCCCACGGTCAACCCGTCTTCAAGCAGTATTTTTGTTTCCGTTTCGGTTAATGAGTTACCCTCAATCGCATTGCTGGAATAGGTCAAACCAATTCTATAGTAATCGTTAATTTGCCTTAACAAATGGCCTTCAAATGGGCGCAAAGAGTCAATCTGTGCTTTATAACCCTCGACTTTAACAAACAAAGTGTTAGCCTCCTGTGCAGATATGTTTATTATGTCCCTAATATGTTGGGTAGAAAGGTTTGATTTGGAATCAGCCCTTCAAATTTTATTCCCAGTATTGCCTCTAGTTATAATTTTAACACAATACTTATCCATATTCTGGGCCAATAATAGTTATTATCCTCATACCTACTGAAATCTGTGCAGCTAATGTTGCTTAATTACTGCTCGATGATAGCGATTGTAAATATTAGACATCAGCTGCAGCAATCCTTCCCTCTTTTGGGCATTCACGCCATTTGGAAGGTATTGGTGTAACAAGGCGAGAAAGTAACACTCAGTTCTTTAGGCCGGTGGTTATTAGAATATCTCCTAATTAGAAAACAATATTCAAATACGGATTCGGGGAAAAGACGGAAAGGAGGAAATTCAAACCATTCATTATTGCAACCATGATATAACAATCTCAGGAAGAAAATTGCCGTTTGATTTTAACTGCTGAACCTCTAAAAAGTCCACATTTGAATGGTGATGCAACTCCAACAATTATAAAGAATAGCTCATTATCAACGACTTCAACCACTTATGTTGCAGAATTATCAATATTTGCTGACCCAACTGTTTACAGGCACTGGGAGTTCTTTTACAAACCCTAGCTCCTATGGAAAGCATGGATGGGATAACTGTAAAAAGTTTAAGAACTGCAGATATTCAAGTTGGACTTTTGACAGGAATAAAAACAAATACTACTGTGTCAGTAGGAACATGGGGTAATAAGTATGAACACTTAGGATTATGGTATAATTTAGAAGGTTATTACTCTACTTCTGATACTAATCGCGGATCATTAAATATTAGCCTAACTGCTGACCAATTAAATGCTCTTGATTACTATATCATTTACCATGATAATTGGTCATTAGTGATTAACTGTTCTTATTTTGCAATGAATTATTGGAATTCAGTAGCTCCATTTAGCATGATGATTTTACCAGTGTCACCGATTTATTCTCCTATAAATTTGGCAAGTTTAATTAGAAACATGCCTACATGGCAGTGAAACAAAGCTGTACCATATCAATATAGTGCATATTACGCCAACGGAACAGGAGTTCCCAAAGGAAGAACCCAGTATTAATTTGCTAAAGATTGGGCTGACAACGAACTTCGTTGTCAGCCCAATCTTAAATATACTATCAACAGGACTAAAAAAGGTTGGTGATACAATGAAATTCAATAAAATAATCTTAATTATAATAACGTCTTTAATCATTGTTGTAGTAGTGTGGGATATTAATAGGGAATATACGGTATATCCAAATACTATAGACATAACAAATATCGATGTGACGGATAATTTTATTAATGTGAAGGGTGAATTTAATGGAAGCGCAGTATGGTATGAAGGGTACAAAACCAAATATGATAATGGAAATTTATATATCACAATATTGGGTTTGAAGCTAGCACCCGCCTCAAAAGGAAGTATCAATATTTCTATCCCAAATAACTTTGGGAAAATAGATGCAATATATTTAACCGGTGATAGAAACAATGATGATATTTTGATATGGCCAAAGAACTAATTATAAAAGTTTCGCTACAAAAATTATTTAAAGGGGTCAAAGGGTCATACCTGACATGACAACATCGTTTCTGTTAATCAAATGGAGCTGAAGGAAGCAGTCATTTTCGCCATTATTAATGAGTCGTTCATATTCAGAAAGGTTATGATTAATATAAAAGAGATACTACCAACAATATTGCTATTTATTATAAGCAATATTGTAGAACTATTAATTTTGGGTTACTTATTTATTGTATATTCATCATTACTTCCATCTTTCTGGCTGAATATATTTCTATGGCATGAAACAGATCCAATTAGCATACTTATCGTGTGGTATTTAGTAATTATCTTTTTATTTATAGGAGGAATATTAAAAGAAATTGGAACGAAAGTTCCGATATCGAAACTAAATGCAACACTTCCTTTTTATACTATTGGATATTTAGCCGTAACTATTTTTACGGTTGATAAATTTCGTAACTTTTACATAATTTCTAGTTGGCTTGTAATAGTTATCTCTTTTATTTCCATCATTATTACAACAATTATAAGCTTAAGAAAGATAACAATTAGCTTTAGATGAAGAAAAATAACCGTCCCCTGCTTCAGGACGCAATTATGCCAGCAACAAAGTGAAAATCAAAAGGGATAAGCGAATTGCTTATCCCTTTTATCATTAACTTTCTACCACTCGGGCGGCAGATCTCTTAACTGTTTGAGATAATAGACTGGTCCATCGAGACAGATGAATTCGCTGCCGATATTACAGCGGCCGCATTTGCCAATGCCGCATTTCATGCGCATCTCCAGGGTGGTTATGACCTGGTCATCATTGTAGCCCATCTTTTCCAAAGACTGCAGCACGAACTTGATCATAATTGGCGGACCGCAGACCACGGCGATGGCACCGTTGAAACTGGGATTCAGTTCTTCCAGATAAGCTGGGACAAATCCGACATGACCATCCCATTCTGCTTCTGCATTATCAATAGTCACAAAGACTTCTGTATTGGTCTCCTTGGGCCAAAGATCGAACAACTCTTCTTTAAAGCAGAGATCGGCTTTACTGCGGCTGCCGTAGAGAATAGTTATTTTACCATAGTCCTCCCGGTGCTTGAAGCAATATTTGATAAAGGAACGCAGGGGCGCTAAGCCGATGCCGCCAGCGATAAAGACCATGTCCTTACCTTTACAGGCCTCAACCGGGAAACCATTACCATAGGGTCCCCTGACTCCGATCTTTTGTCCTACTTCGATCTGATGGAGTTCATCGGTTAAAAGGCCGACACGTTTGATGGCAAACTCCAGATATTCCTGCTCTTCCTGCCAGGTACAGGAGATCATGGCCTCCCCGATAGGCAGGTGAGAAACCATACCGCACTGGCCTGGGGCTACCTGGAAAGGAAGTCCATTGCCGTCAGTATTCTTTACAAAGAAGCTTTTTACGTCCGGGGTACGGTCAATAATATCGATTACCTCAACAATAATTGGCACCAGGGGTTGTTCACTGCAGGTGCATTTGTTATCCTGATCAGGCATTAATCTCTGCCTCCTTTACTGCATCGATGATTCTCACGATGTTAACATCCGTCGGGCAGACGATAATACACCTTCCACAGCCGGTACAAAGCGGGGTTCCATATCTTTCTTTATAGAATTCCAATTTATGCAGAAAGCGCTGGCGAAAGCGTTCTTTGCTGGCGCCTCGAGGGTTGCCGCCCCCGGCTTCCCGTGAATACTCTTCAAACATACAGGAGTCCCAGGTCCGGAATCGGTAGCCTTGATCTCCCCACATTTTGACTTGAATGTCGAAACAATAACAGGAAGGACATACATAGGTACACATGCCGCAGTTGATGCAGGGCTCGGATAATTTATCCCATAAGGGGTGTTCAAACATACCTTTTAGCTTCTCGGCGACACCGCTGTAGTCAACCTTCTTGGTGAAGGGTTTTACTTCCGGCAGTTTGACTTCCTTTTCTTCCAATAGATCGGCGATAAGTGCGGTTACAGCTTCGCCCTTGGCGCTTTTTACATCCCAGACAAAGCCATCCCCGACATCGCGAAGGATGACATCGGCTTGGGTGGGGTCCAGGGAATTGACATCCATGGCGTTGCAGAAGCAGTTGGCACCGGGTTCATAACAGGCATTGGCGATAATGGTGTTGCCACTTCGACGGGCCTTGTAGAAGCTATCTTCATAGCCTCTGGTAAGAAATACGTCATCCATGGCAATTATGCCTTTGACGTCACAGCCTCGAGCTCCAAAAATAATGGTGGGGTGAGCGTCTTCATAAGTTTTGTCTATATTGACTTCCACGCCCTGACTTTTAATGCTGTACATTTTCTCAGTTTGAGGCAGCACTACATTTTTGGGGGACTGATAAACGTTCAGGGCGTCCAGCATCAGTTCATCCTGGCTATTGTCAAAGCTCTTCCAGGTAAAATATCCGCTCTGCGGCCCTTTTTGCATGGGCACAAAGACTTCGTTTTGATCACTAAGTTTATTTAACGCTGTTTCCAGCTTGGCTTTGCTTAATACCTTCACATTTTCCACCCCCTACAAAAAGCTGTCCGGGTCGTTTTCACGGTACACGCTGAGGGGAGGTTTAGAACCTTCCACATATAGCATGCCAGCTTCCGGCCCGCCAAATAATGTGCCAACGTCTTTGATAAGTTTTCGATTTAAGAGCATCAAGGGAATGTTGACCGGACAGACCCGTTCACATTCACCGCATTCAATACAGCGTCCGGCCATATGAGCGTGTTTAACCAGATGATACATCATGTTGTCAGATGCGCTGTTTTCGCGTCCCACCCACTGCGGTTTCATTTCATCGAAGATACAGGTCCGGCAGTCGCAGGCCACACATACCTGGCGGCAGGCGTAACAGCGGATACAGGTGGAAAAGGTGTCTTCCCAAAATTTATATTTCTCATCGGCTGACATCGCTTCGATTGCTCTGACTTTCGCAAAGCGGTCGCCCTGCTGCCGAGGACTCTGTTCGGGCCCGACCAATTCATCATAGATGACCGGATTAGGCTGAATGCAGTCCAGACATTTCTGCGCCAGTCCGTCTTCTTCCTGCTGCTTGCTAAACCCGCCATAGTTCCGGGCTGCTGCCAGGGGATCTTTCATGCCTGGACAGGGAATACCAACGATATACAGACGATCCCTTTTGATCTGCAAATCCTCTAAAAGTCTTACAATCCCGCGTGAATCGCAGCCTTTAACCGCAATGCCGATTCTTGCGTGGCTGTCTCTGAATTTCAAAAGAGAATTGGATATGTTAGAAATGCTATACTCGTTAAAAACAATATTCTTAACGTCTTCAGCATTTCGAGCCACATAGGACTTATTTTGAAAATCTAACTCACCTTTTTCCCAGGCCAGGAAAACATCTATCTTCCCCTCTGCAAAAAGCTGGGCCGCAATTGTTTGTATTTTATTTGTTATTTCTTTCATCGCGCATCCCTCAGCTTTCCGTTGGGTCCGAGCTTTTTCACAGCTGCGACTAATTTGCCCATAGTTTCTTGAAATTTGATGCCTTCAGCTCCTGATATCCAGGAAACCATATATCTCTCGGGTTCAATCCCGATAAATTCCATCAGGCTTTTCATCACCGTCTGCCGACGGCGTTGATAGTAATTGCCACTACCATAGTGACAGTCTCCAGGGTGTCAGCCGGAGAGGAGTATGCCATCCACCCCTCGATTGAAGGCCCTTAAAACCAGCATAGGGTCCATTCGTCCTGAGCAGGGTGTTCGAATAATGCGCACATCAGCTGCATACTCTAAATGGTTTAAACCGGCGAGATCTGCGGCTGCATAGGAACACCAATTGCAGGCAAATACAATAATTTTCGGTTCCCAGCCGGTTTGTGTATCTATAGACATAATGCGTCCACCTCCGATACAAGTTGGTCATTACTAAAGCCCTTCAGATTGAGGGCGAGAGTCCGGCAAGCAGGCAAGCAGGTACCGCATCCCTGACAAAGGCTGTTATTTACTGCCGCCACCTGGCGGGTAAAGGGACCATGTCCATGGCCGCCCCGCTCGTTAATCTCCTGCAGGGAAAGGGCATTATATGGACAAATCGGTATACACAGACCGCAGCCTGAACATTTCGTAATATCAATTTCTGAGACCATCGGTTCGGTGGCCAGTTCGGCTTTCGAGAACAAGCCCAGGACCTTTACAGCCGCTCCACTGGCCTGTGCCACCGTATCTGGAATATCTTTCGGTCCCTGACAGGTTCCGGCCAAATATACCCCGGCCGCAAAAGTTTCCACCGGCTGCAGCTTGGGATGGGCTTCCTGGAACCAGCCGTCTTTGTCGACTGAGAAGCCGATCTTCTTAGCCAGATCCACTGCTCCGGCTGATGGCACCATGGCTGTGGCCAGGACCACCATATCTGCTTCGACTTCCAAGGGCATACCCAGCAGGGTATCTTCGGATTTCAAGATCAACTTATCCCCCCGGGGGTAGATTTTGCTGACTCGACCACGAATATATTTGGCACCGGAATTCAAGGCCCGCTGATAAAACTCTTCATAGTTTTTGCCGGCGGTACGAACATCCATATAGAAGACATAGGCTTCGCTGTTTTCTATTTTGGTCTTTACCTGATAAGCGTGTTTGGCCGTATACATACAGCAGGCGCGGGAGCAATAGCTCTTGCCTTTGGTATCATCGCGCGAACCTACGCATTTAATAAAGGCAATGTGTTTGGGCTCTTTCCCATCTGACGGTCGCACGATCTGTCCGCCGGTAGGCCCGCCTGCGGATACCAGGCGTTCGAACTCCAGCCCGCTGATAACATCCGGGTATTTGCCATAACCATATTCACCATAGGCTTCTTTCCAGTTAAACTGATCATAACCGGTGGCCATGATGATGGCACCAATCTCAATTTCTTTTTCAACTGCCAGGTCCTTGAAGTTAACTGCATCGGTGGGACAAACTTTTTCGCAAATCCCACATTTATCACTGGTCAGCTTTAAACAGTTTTCGGCATCGATGTAGGGTTTGCCCGGCACCGCCTGCGCAAACAGCTTGTGAATGGCTGGTCTTTTACCCATGCCAAAATCAAATTCATCGGCCAGTTTTTTGGTGGGACATTTATCTATACAGGTTCCACACCCAGTACAGGTATCCCAATTAACATATTTGGGTTTTTGTTTAACGGTAACCTTGAAGTTACCAATATACCCGCTTACTTTGGTGACTTCGGAATAGGTCATTAGCTCAATGTTAGGATGCTGCGCCGCAGCAACCATCTTGGGAGTGCCTATTCAGGCTGCGCAGTCCATGGTGGGGAAGGTCTTGTCGAGCTGCGTCATCTTCCCGCCAATGGAGGCCTCTCTTTCTACAATAATAACCTGATGCCCGCCTTCGGCGATATCCAGAGCAGCCTGCATTCCAGCAATACCCCCGCCGATGACCATGGCTTTCTTGGTAATGGGAACTGTTGAAACCTGCAGCGGTTTGTTACGCAAAGCCTTGGAGACAGCCATTCTGACCAGGGCCTGGGCCTTCTGGGTGGCCTGGTCACGATCATGGGTAACCCAGGAATTCTGCTCCCGTATATTGACCATTTCCATCATATAGGCGTTCAGGCCGCCGGCGGCCGTGGCTTTGCGGAACGTAATCTCATGCATACGCGGGGAACATGATGCTACCACGACCTGCTCCAGTTTTTGTTCCAAAATGGCATTTCTAATGAGTTCTTGTCCCGGATCTGAACACATATATTTATAATTGATGGCATAAACAACGCCGGGCAATGTTTTTGCGTATTCAGCTACTTTGGCAGTATCAACCGTAGCAGCGATGTTGGTTCCACATTCGCACACAAATACGCCTACTCGTTTCTTCATCTTCTCCCTCTCCCTCCTCGGTGGAATTACCCTTGCGGGTACTACTGATGCATCCTGACGGATGCAATTAAGGTTGCTACTTAATGGTATATGATAAGGAGAACTATAGCCGCTGATATCGCTGATTAATATGATTACCGCTGATTTTTTACTTTTTTATATTACTAGAGAAAGTTATTGTTCTCCAAAAAGAAATCTGCGATAATCCGCGCCCGGAGGGTCAGCGATGTCAGCGTCTATCGTTCCTTCCTCGTTTCCCCTTTTGTCAAATCTTCTGTTAACGGTGAAACTCTTGTTATTATAATTAATCCTGACATTCACCCTGCCGTTTCAGTTCTTGCTGCACGAAGGCACCGGCGGCTTTTTTGGCCAATTCCATATCCTTCGCCATCAAGGTTGCTAATTTGCCAATCTTCTTTTCATCCAGAATTGATACCAGGACTCCCGCCTGAGCAGGATCCGCAATCAGTCTAGCAGCCATTTTGTCTGGATTCTTCGTTAAAGCAGTGACAAAACCATCAATTTTTTTGGTATCCGGCGCCGGGGCTGCTTCCCCACTTGGGGCATTTTTATCCTGGGCAGCTGCGTCTCCGGTTTTGGCTGCTTTCGCCTCAGCTGCTTTCTCCTTGGCCGCTTTGGCCGCCGCGGCTTTCGCCTGGGCTTTGGCGGCTGCTTCTTCGGCGGCTTTTTCTGCAGCTATTTTGGCCTCGGCGGCTCTGATCTTAACTGTTTCTAAATATTTACCCGCTTCCACAAAATGCTTTTCAATGCCGACCGTTTGCGGGGCGTCTCCGCTGGCAATGGCCAGCAGCTCAGTCACATAATAAATGGGCAGATTAAATTTTTCTCCAAACTGTTTTTCCACGGCAGCTTGACGCATATCCAAATTCAGCATACAGAGCGGACACGCAGTTACCAGGCATTCTGCCCCTGATTCTTTCGCGTCCTTCAAAACCCGGTAGAGCATTCGCATACCAACGTCAGGGCGGGCGGTTACCAGGGCCGCACCACAGCATTCCGTCTTATGAGACCATTCTACTGCATCTGCTCCCAAAGCTTTCATGACCTTATCCATGGTCTGCGGATCCTCCGGGTCATCAAATCCGGTGTGCTCTACAGGACGAACCAGCAAACAGCCATAGTAGGAAGCTGCCTTCATGGTTGTCAAAGGGTTTGTGACCTTGGCTGTTATTGCCTCGGTGCCGATTTTATTGACCAGAACATCTAGAATGGAAAGAGTTTCGGTACTACCCTGCAATTCCATATCTAAAACCTGTTCAATCTTCTTTTTCATTTCCGGGTCATGCTGCACCGCATGCTCCGCTGTACGGAAACGGTTGTAGCAGGCTGCGCACGGAGCAATTATCATATTAAGGCCTGTCTTTTCAGCAATGGCAAGGTTTCGAGCCGGTAGTGCCAGGGACAAAAGCTTATCGGTATTGTGTCCCGAGGTTGCCCCGCAGCAATTCCAATCCTCCAGTTCCTGTAGTTCAAAACCTAGTATTTTAGAGGTTCTCTCCATCGACAGGCCGTACTCGATCCCACTGCCATCAGCCGAGCATCCTGGGTAATAGGCATATTTCATTATTGTTCACCCCCGAACTTTTCGGCCCGTTCGAAGATCTTCTTCATTTCATCACGCGCTTTTATCTTTTCCGGAAGTACACCGACCTTACCACGCTGCATCATGGGCAGACCCAAAGCCATGTCTTTGAATAACTGACCTGTAAATAGATTATATTGCAGCAATAATCCAGCTTCATAGGTCCGGCCAAAGTTCTTAACATTAGACAAAAAGGCCCTATTGAAGGCTGCTACCTTTTTATCAGTCTTGCCATTTTTAAGAGCCTCGCGCCTCATCGTATCCATTAATGAAGCAACATCCACACCTCGCGGGCATCTGGCTGAACAGGTTTCACACGAAGCACAAATCCAAATGCTCTTGGCATTTAAGGCTTGTTCTGTGAATCCAAGCTGCAGCAACCTTATTACCTGTCGCGGCGGGTAGTCCATCGCAAATGCCGCCGGACAACCGGCTGTACATTTGCCGCATTGATAACACAGATTGATACTCGTCCCCGCTTCCTTTTCTAATCTACTAATCAAAGCCTTCTGGCTGTCTGTGGTTGGAGACAATTTGTATGCACTCTCCAACATCCTCGCCCCTTTCCGGTTCCATAAATGATATATTTTATTGCGACATAATTTCAACAAAAATACCTAAAAATTTTTGTAATTATAACATAATTCGAACTCCATATTATAAGAATTCTATGGTATTTACAATGTATTCAATATCCAATTATTTCAGTTCGCGGTTTTACTATGAGGTAAACTGTTTCAATTATAGGGCATATATGACTCATATTGGCATGAATGAGGGTTAATAAATGCATACTAATTAAAAGTGAAAGTGCATTAATCTCTCAGGGTAGCTATGATGCGCAGGGGATTAAGGAGAAGATTCAGAGCGTCTGTGATGTCCTTCACTACCAGATCAGCCTTCTGTAAAGCTTCTGTACTACACCCTTCCACCCCGATAACAGCGATCGCCACAGCGGCATTTTCCAGAATGAGGCGATCATTATAGCCATTACCAATCACGATAGTTTCTTCAGGGCCGATTGTATTCAAGAAGTCCAGTTTATCTTCTCCGCCCTGGGTGCTGCCAACTTTAAAAAGAGGTATTCCCAATTCATCAGCCACTGCCACCCCGCAGCCCAGAGTATCTGAACTTAGCAGATAAACTTGCAGCACCGTTTTCAGCTTATCTATCTGGGATTTAACCCCTTCAATCAAGTGTCCATCAACCGTTAAAGTCCCATTCAAATCAAGTATCAAGTTTCTTAATTCCCGAGTAATGTCTCTACCGGGCAAAGCAATTTCAATCATTTATGGTCCCCCTTAATATTTACTGTCCTTTTATAAGCTATGGCAAACAATTTGCAGATTTTTCACAACAAATTTATTAACAAATTGTACCAGCATATTAATCTGGTAGTTGCGCAGAATATAATCAGAAGCAGCAACGGTTATTTCATTGGAAGCCGTGGTATAGGTTTAAGTCCCCTAACGGGATAAATCTTAAACTAAAATCCGAAATTTCCTAAACGGAATTACAACCGTTCCTGTTTCTACAAAGATCCGTTGGCAACATTTGCATCGCCGCCGTTTTTCAGGCACTAGATGCAATATGGGGCCAACGGATTAACTATTTTCGAATATAGGCCTACGCACAGGCAGGTAATAATATACTGTCAGGAACGGCACCATTACGAATAATAAATAATAGTAGATAGGCCTCTCCAGGATAATCCAGTGCGGTAGTAAAGATACCAGCGGAAGAATAGGAGTAACCCATAGTTCGAGCATAAAAACAAAATAATAGGCGAGATCAGTCACACGCTCTATTCCTAGTATAACAGATGCACCCAGGATAAAACCCGGCAATTGCCACAGACTGGCTATGAGAGCCTGCTGCTTAGGATTGCGAAGCATCCGGTGGGTATGTTTCCCCTCTTCCCATAATAGAAAAAGATAAATTATTGACAATATAATGTCTAGGCCCGGATAATACATAGCCAGCCAAATTGCCAGGATGGCGCTTATGTGTAAAATGTAGACCCTGCCAAGTGATTTAAGAATTTGAAATCCCCTTTTCATAAAGTTTCTTTACCATGGAACTATCTGCAAACTTCTCCGGGGCTATCCACAGATCATCAATTTCGTCCAGATTGATACCCTGAATGTAATAAGCCTCCCAGATAATTTTCGTACAATTCCAATATCTCTCACCTTGTTTAAAAGCAACCGGATAAAACATTTCTCCCTGATGGGCCATGGCATAATCTACTGCCTTTTTCTTGACTTCAGGGCTGGCTTCAACTCTTAGCAGGCAAAGTTGTGTAAATTTCATATAATCACCGAGAGCTTGAACGCTAA
This sequence comes from Syntrophomonadaceae bacterium, assembly GCA_963665865.2. Classification (GTDB taxonomy): domain Bacteria; phylum Bacillota; class Syntrophomonadia; order Syntrophomonadales; family Syntrophomonadaceae; genus PHAA01. Next base: position 2,650,913 of record CAXXWF010000001.1, read on the forward strand.
GACCATAATCAACGTCTCCTTCGAGTACCTGATTATTGCCTACATACAATCCTGCATGGGAATAACGTCCATAAGCACAATTGGACCAACCACCCATCACAATATCTCCCGGTTCAAGACCTGTAAAAGAAACTCTTTCCGAGGAATAAACACCGAATCCCGATCCAATTTCGCCTTTCAGGAAACTGTTGGCATAGGTGTAGATGACAGACTGTCTGGACCCTGCGAACAGGTGAATATTATCCGCCCCTATCAACAGCAAGAGAATTACCAAAACAACCGGGAAGAAATAAATTCCCAATATTTTGTCCTTCATAACACCTTTCAAGTCTCCAAATCTGTCCACGGATCAAGCCCCCAATTATCCTAACATCAGCTGTGCAAACTATTATATGAATAACTAATAATCGTACCAACAAATACTATGGCTAAATTACATGAGATAAGTCTAAAATTAGTATAGAATATATAATAAAGATATTTTTATTCTATATTAGTAGGATAATTATATCCTGTTGGCGGAAGGAGTACCAGTTGATGCATAAATATAGAATTTGTTTTATTCTTGCTCTATTAACGATTATACTTGGCGCCGCGGCCGGCTGTAAAAACAATGCAAATAATCCCGTACCTTCAAGTCCCCCAACTGTTGAGGAGCCAACTAAGGTTGTGCCGCCAGCAACGGTAACAACTCCAGCAGTTGAGACACCGGCTCCAACATCTGTCCCTAGCACCGCCAAGTCTTTGTCATGGTGGTTTACGCGGAATGGGCAGCACCAAATACCTTCCGTAGGCCAAGGAACACCTCAACTGCTAGCACAGAACAACGCTTTTTATGTACTTCCCAATGACAGCAAGAAAATCTATCTGACCTTTGATGCTGGTTATGAGCTAGGTAATACGGCCAAAATTCTAGATATTCTTGACCGTGAGCAGGTTAAAGCTGCTTTCTTTATAACCGGCCAATTTATTCAGACAGAGCCTGATTTGGTCAAGAGAATGCAAACATCCGGCCATCTGGTATGCAACCATACCTGGAATCATCCTGATCTGGCTAGTCTTTCGCAGGACAAATTTAATAAGGAGATCGAATCTCTGGCGCAAAAGTATTTCGAATTAACCGGTTCCCAGATGGCACACTACCTGAGACCGCCTATGGGTGATTATTCTTCCGCATCCCTTAAGTGGGCCAATGATATAGGCTATTCTACAGTTTTTTGGAGTATCGCCTTTGAAGACTGGGACCCTAATAAGCAGCCAGGTGCAGATTATTCCCATAAACATGTGTTAGATAATATTCATCCCGGGGCAGTTATTCTGCTGCATGTTGTTTCGAAGAGTGATACTGATGCTCTGGAACAGATTATCACAGACCTTAAAGCCCAGGGGTACGTATTCAGCACATTTAACAGCAAATGATTATTGTAGGATAGTGCCTAGTGAGTAGCGGGGGTACGAGGGTAGTGGATAGTAATGTCATTCTGAACGTAGTGAAGAATCTTAGTTGCTCAGGATTACATAGACGTTCAGCCAGGGGATGGGATTAATACTATGCGGGCAATTTTCAGGAAATTGTATCGTCACCAAGTCTTAAATGATGAGGAGTATGGCAGCCTTATGCATTATGCTGAAGATCTGCGTCTCACCTCACCACAATCCTATGTGCTTTTTTATGAGCGTTTCGCTGCCCTCCTGTTTCAAGATCATTATACGTATCTGCCTCGCTTTGCCTATGGCAGTGATGACTTTTATTATTTTATCCTTAATAACCCTGCCTTCATAGAAGAATTGAGGATTAATGCTCTGCCTATAGATATGTTCCCCCCCCATCTGCATGAATACCTGAAATTCACTTACGGTGACAAAATTAAGGCCTCTTCTATTCTTCCCCGCCTGGAATTTATGAATCCTGATAATACGACGGGCTTTCATTTGCCCGAACCACGTCAAAAAGGTATAATTTGCAAATATGAGGGGGCCAACCCTTATAAAGAAATCGGGCTTAAGAGCCATTTTGACAGAATCGGTCGTTATTCATTTATAAGCCGACTGCAAAGTGTCCGTTACCTTTATGGAAACAAGGCTCGGGAAGATAAAATAGAAGTAGTTACCGACGACTGTCTGGGAGGTATTTTTACTAATAAGGAAAAATCCATATATTACTATATATTTCTAACCGAAAAGGACGAAGCCAAAGCTTATAACGCATGTAAGGTGCTAAATGAGGCTCTTTACGGAAACAATACCGAGGAATGAAAATATGCAGGAAATAATAAAAGAATTTAATGTTTCTATGTCCCGAGAGGATTTATTCCTGGCTTGGCAAAATGAACTTCGTTTAAGACAGCTGACCAGAACGAATGCTGACCGGGAAGCGATTCTCATTGAAAATAAAGATGACTTCCAATTCCTTAAGCGTTGTCTCTATTATGGCCCTAAGCCAGAACTTTTTTATGAAGCAGTGTTTCAGAATATGGCTAATCTGACTATTGTCACCTGCGTATTGCAGTCGCCACCTAAATTAATAAACGGTTTTCTTAATTTTCTTGGCCAGTATATCCAAGAATATAAGCCACTCGCTCAGGACTTACAGTTTTTAATAAACATGTATAGAAAAGAATTTCGTGCTGATTTTATAGAATTAATTAACAAAATGGACCCTGAACTATGCGCCCATCTTCTAGCACGAACCAGCAATAACGAATTGCGGGAACTTTTAAAACATAGAGATGTCCCTGCACCCATAGAAGATCAATCTGAACCCTATGGACTTCTTGATCCTCTGCATCCGCTGGCTGAATATCCCACCATATATGGAGATAAGATTCAGATTATGTTCGCGGCTATAAAACAGCTGAAGGCCAGCCAGTCTTTTAATGGCTTGGCAGCACCACTTAGTCGTGAATCGGTCGAAGCCCTCCTGGATGGCACAGATATGTTGTTTCGAGCTGGATTGCTGGCCGACTGCCTGGCTATACTTACCCAAATAATAAACAGTCCGGGAATGGAGACAGATTCCCTACTCCTATCCAGTGAAGAACCTTCTCACCAAAAATTTGACAGGCTGCTGCGGGGAGTTCTGCCTATATATAGTCTGCTGGTCAGTCCGGGTGATCCTCACCGGTATGCACTAGAACTTTATAGAAGTCTTTTTCCTGGTTTCTATCCTGATCCTGCCTCTCTTTTGTATTTGGACATTCATTCCATTGTAATGGCCAGTCTGCAAGGACATCGTCAATATGCTCACTATGAACTAGCCCAAAAAGGTGGTAAGATTTTGAGTTTCCGCCCGGATGATACAGTAGCCTCTATCCTGCTGAAATCAGGTAATAAGAGGAGTCAGGAGGATTTGTTGGGGTTGGAACACGCAATCAGGGAAAGGCTGCCCTACCATCCTCATGAGGTATATATAATAATGGAAGTCCTGCGGTTATGGCAGAGGGAAGGCCGGATAACGTTGACCAGATCATCTGCTTCCAGTCTTCTAAATGGCTATATGCAATTTTTCAACTGGATACCGGCTAGGCCGTTTATGAATGAGCAGGTGCAGAATCAGCTAGGTCTCATTGCGGATGAGAAGACCAGAACGGCCGGTGAACGGATTTTAGCCATTATTCAGGAATTATCGCAGGTAGATTTGGTTAACCACGAAATGACGGCAGGGAAAATTTCCGAATATGAAATTTATCAATTACGGCAACGATTGCTTTTGAGCAAATTTATGGGGGTGTTTTAAAATGCAGGACCCTACCCTGGATACAGAGCAATATAGGGATCATTTGGACAGCTTTCTTCGGCAGCTAAAAGATGAATTGGATATACAGGGCAGAGCCGTAATCACACCTGTTGCCGGGCAGGATTCCCTGGATGAATACCTCCTTGAATTAAACTCTTTCTATTACGAGAGTTTTCACCAAAGATTCTTTCCTCTCTATAACCAAATTATTGAGGAGGATATCCGCAATCTATACCATATAAGTCAACAGGAAGCAGTTCTCAAGAAGAACATTATGGCTAACCTCAAGCAGTATGCCCGTTTATTTAACCAGGTCAAGAATATTTCGGCACTTTTGAAGGGTAAGCGGCAGGAAACCCAAAGCCTTGCGGCTGAATATCAGCAGCGTAATGATGAGAGAAGTGTTAATTTACTTTATGTTTTTAAAGATCTGGCCAGCAATTGGGATTCTTTCCGGTCCGTTCTGAGCAATCTGCAAATTATATTGGACGATAAGAAACTGCTGACTGCTCTGCAAGAGCATCCTACCCATGTCGTGGTCAGCAATCTGATTGAGGATTGGAAACCAGATGGTTCCAAAGCAGTCCGAGATTTTAATCGTCTGCTGGCTGCTTGGCAGTTAGCGGTTAAACTGCTGGTTAAATTTCAGGAGAATCCGTCACCTACCCAGGAAACATTAGGGTTGCTGGCAGATGAACTATATAAAATAGACACGAGCTGGGACAATCGTAGGGTCCCTCCCCCCATAAGGACCTGGTATCAACAATACATACAGAGGATTTTTCGTCTATACCTGGAGTCCTTAAGCCTCAGCGGAGAAAAAAGAAGCCGCAAACATACTGCCCAAACAGCCGGGTACTTCAAGGATTGGCTCAATTCATTGTTAGCTGTCGTCGAACAAAGCATGGTATACAAGGCCCGCGGCTGGGATCATTTAATAAATCAACTCGGTCGGTTGGCGAAAACCGATAAAGAATACATTAAAGAACTGGATGTTTATACCTCTCGATTTCTACAATCTATCGAAGAATTAATAGAGAGCCTTGCTTCATCCAGCCGGGCTAACTATCAAAATCACAGCCAGCGGGGCAGCGGGCTGCTGGCAGCGGCCAGTCAGTATCTGCAGCAGCAGATCGAAAGCACCCTGACGACCCGCGGTATTATACTGGTTCCTGATATCAAGCAGCTTAGAACCCAGATTAATTTTCTGGAGAGCCGTATCGAACTCTTAGATGAGCAGGAGGAACACTCGCTTAATGCCAGTGGTCAATACCAAGCGATGGCCGATTCACTTGATTCTTTGCTGGAATTACTGCGAAACGTTAAGGAAGAATTGAACCGAATGTTATCTCCCCACTATATTAAAAACAGTTTTCAAAACCTAGATCTGAGAATCGAACACGTAGCTATCGCAACCGGTTCTCTACTGCCACCCCAATATAATTTCCTTATAGATGAAATGGCCATAGATACTGAGGAAACAGATGCGCCCCCTGGTCGGATACTATATGAAGAAGGGGATATTTTTATCATTCACCTGAATGAATTAACAGAAACTGAGATTCCCAAAATCATAATTGCTAAGAAAGGTTAGTTGTATGCACGTTGTGATCGATCTCGGAGATAAGCACACCTATCTGGCCTGTTGGGAAAGGGGCAAACCCTTGGAAGATGCCTGCATCAAGGTAAAGCTTCCAGGGGTAGCGGCATTTAAAGCGACTTTCGGTAAATTATCGTGGGAACGTGAAAATCTGCGCGAATACTTTTCCTATTTATATCGTGAATACCTTATGCCCAGCCGGGTCGTAATAGAATCCGCCAGTCTTGCTATTCCGTGCATCTTTGATTTGAACGGCCGCAGAATTCTGCTCGACATTTTAGAAGAGATATTTGGGCTTTACGAGGCCAGTATAGTTCCTCATCCGCTTGCACTGATAAACGGCATCCAGATGCGCACCTCCCCCCTGCCTGGAGATATCCTGGTGATAGAAGGACAAGAATCGCACTATAACTTTGCATTTATGAGTATTATCGAAACTGTCGGCCTTACCCTTGAAAAACAATGCAGCGGTGAAATAGCAGATATACTGACCGAAGCGGAACGAACTGGCTATCACTCCACAGAAGGTTGGCGGTTAGATCATCTCGTGCTGGCAGAGATTCATGCTAACGATCCTGCCATGGATGGATTCATTGCCGCACTTCCTCCCGACCTTAATGTTATTTACGGTCATGATCTAGAATTTACTGCCGCAGAAGGTTTAGCAGTTGGTTGTAATGATAAAACCACTATCGGCATCCCCCCCTTCAATATCATATATCCTTACGAATTCTACATGCAGATAAATAGCTCCACCAGTCTGGAAAAGATTCCATTTGATACGGCCAACCTGGAATTAGATTGCAGCGGTCGCTATAGAATGATTAGTCTCACTCATGCCAGTATTAATAACCTAACCGCTGAAGATAACAGGGTGTTTTTTCGTATTTATGAAATTGGAACAGCTGATGGGCAGCACGTGCCAGAACACTCCGGGCTGCCCCTACCGGTTCTGGAGATAAATAGTCCTCAAGATGACTTGCCGCCCCATTTTGAACTGGGGTTGAATATGGCGGCTGCCACAATACAGCTTGATCTAATACCAGAATCAGTAGAGGAGACGACTAATACCCCGGAAGTCTTGGGGAAACGTCTCCGGGCTAACCAGCAGAAACTCTATCAAATACTAAGCAGAAATAAGCAAAACGAGGTTATGTCGAGGGATTGGAATAAATCCCTGCTCGCCCCCTCCGAGGACACCCCAGCCCTGGCTGATCAGATCGACCAGACTTTATTTCATCTCTACGGCCTGCTGCAGCTCTGGCAGAGCAAATAAACTTCTTCCTCACGGTTATTTTTCAAAATATCTCAGACTTTAAAAGGATATATGACAATTGTGTCGAATTTCACAAATGTTTGTTATTTGTAATATTTATCATAAAGGCAGGTGATTTATAAAGAAAAATAATTGCAATTTATTATTATTAATTTAGAGGAGGCACTTAAATGGTAAAAGACAGTCCTAAAGCGGACTTAATATCAGTCACTATCAACGATACAACTGCAAATGCAGGATGCTTGGGTTTAATGGGTTTTGGCATGACTACCGTACTGCTTAATATGCATAATGCAGGATTTTTTAAGTTGAATGTTATGATTCTGGCTATGGGTATTTTTATGGGGGGATTGGCTCAAGTCATTGCCGGGATTATGGAATTCAAGAAAAATAATACATTTGGTACGACAGCATTCACTTCTTACGGACTTTTTTGGCTTTCACTGGTTGTTATCTGGTTATTCCCCGAGAAGCTTGGCGAGGCTGGGGCTCCAGATGGTACAGCTATGGCTGCCTATTTCTTTATGTGGGGATTATTCACTTTAGTTATGTTCTACGGGACACTTCGGGTCAATAGAGCCTTGCAATTTGTATTTGGTTCCTTGGCCGTTCTCTTCTTTTTACTTTGCGCTGTAAAAGCAGGATATACTGGTCTTGGTACAATTACCGGATATGAAGGAATTATATGTGGCCTTTCCGCTATTTATGCTGCCCTGGCTCAGGTTCTAAATGAGGTTTATGGCAAAGTTGTGTGGCCAATAGGACCTGTAGGCGGAAGTCAACACTAATTAGTATTTCCTTCATTGATCTCAGCTTTAATAGGGCAAAAGTACATGAGAATAAATGATTCTTCCTATTGGAGCATCTTTTGGTTCTCTTTGTCGCAAAGCCATGACGCCAAAAGCACAATAACATCTTATTCAAATTTAAAGCAGGCACCATCGCAGTGCCTGCTTTTTTACTTCCCAAACCTTTATATTCTTGCTATATAGTCTTTACGGCTTTTAACCAGTAGTCATTAATTATGCTTTGTCCGTAGGTAGTTCCCGGAACCGCCCAACGTGCATTCAATCCCAGCCAGCTTGGAGCAATCCCTCGGCTTACCAACGAAAAGCGTGGATCAATTAGTACCTTACCGGGCGGTAGTGAGTTTTTATTAGCATAGGCATAGAGATGCTGAATATGCGCCTCAACTCCGGCCGCCGGTGTAGTAAAGATTGCGCCATGTACTCCGGCTGAAAAACATACCAGATTGGAATCAGCCCCATTGCATGATTCTAACCCAGTGAGCGGGCTTCCAGTTGCCCACAGACCGCAGTAGTTGTTCTGCCATGGCTGCACACTTCCGGTAAATTGCCAATAGCCAGTTTCCTTGGCGGCCTGACAAAAAGCAAGATCCCCTCTGATACCATATTCAGCACCTATTTTTATGTATAGATCTGCTAAATCAGGTATCGGTTTAAGTTGTTGACCTTGCATACTAGGATCATTACTTAATCTGACCGTCTCCTTAGCAATCCACTTTCTAAGCTGGGCTGCGGTTAAATAGGAATTACCCATAATAGTCAAGTCCTTGGAGCTGATTGACTCCCCGGTAGGAAGGCTGACGGTTGCCCCATACTTGCTCAACTGGTCGCGATACGAATTAAAAACAGCCAATTGCTCCGCTGAGAACGAAGATGCGTTGCTATTTAATAAATCCCCGGAATTGATTACGGAGCCATCTATCAGTTTAAGATTGGTTTGATAGCGGGCTAGATCCATTAGCAATTGATCGTCGGTTGATATAGTCGTCTTGGACTTTATATCTACTGTATAGGATGCTGCTACCCACTTAACATCACAGGCAAGCGCTGTACTAATAGCATTAAGGGGGATCATGGTTCGATACTTACTGTTAACAAAGGCTTTTCCGTAATTCGGAGGAATAACCAGTGGTTGTCCATCAATTACGATTTGAATGTCTCCAGTCTTATTTGAAGGCAAGTTAGGCGTAACTGCAGTATGCCAATTTATGATGACTTGTTTGGTAGCTTCTTGCCACGTGACCTGGGCACCAAGATTTTCGCTGACAACTCTGAGTGGGATATAAGTCCTGTCACTAATGATAACCGGTTCGCAATCAGAGGTTATCTCTCTCCCATTAATTATTATTTTGACTGTCGGTGTAACCAATGCCGAAGCCTGTCCTCCTACCATCCCTACCAATAAACCCAGAAGTATAAATATAGCCCCAAACTTTCGGTAACTAAATCCAAACAAAAATACGACACCCCACTTCATTAAAATTATATGCTTTGCTGCCATATCATCTAGAAAAATGATATGGGAAATAGACAGCCCCCCCATTCGGCAGCTATTCCCAATATTTTTATAAAAATCGCATAAATTCTCGAAGCATTAATCCGAAAATATAACAGTTTTTTCTTATCATACGCGATTTTTACAAGATCCTTTCAGCCTTAATCAGGGCTAAACCCCAAGGTTTCTCACTTTATAGTACCTACACCCCATTCTTTTGGCAATATACGACTACATTCGTTAGAAAATTTTTTGATTTCTAAGCCATAAGATGACAAATTTTTCATTAACAATATTATATGCTATTCATACAAAATGTTTTATTGGCTAATATTGGGTATTGAAGGGAGGGAATTTCATATGAACATCAGTAAAGACAAACGTACCAAAATCTTGTATTTACTTTCACATATTACCATAATAGCACTGCTAAGCATCTTTTTCAAAGTGCTATGGGAGTCAGACAAAATCACCTATTCTTATACCATGAGTGAACTCTCCATGAAAACCGTCATGGTTTTGACCGTGCTGCTTATAATGATTGGGTTTCAAAATCGCCATTGCCTCTTATCACTCCACCTCAGTAGTGATTCCGCTAACCTAGCATTGTCAGATTGGCATAATAACATTTTTAGGTATGAATCCAGCGGACAAGAGTCACTGCCCTTACAAAATCGATCATACCGAGCCGAAACGACACCATCAGGACGACCGGGGTCTCATACCGGCATCCCTGACAGCATAGCCGAAAATATTAAACCCACCAATGAAGCCTTAAGCCAATTTCTGGCAAACTTGACTCATGAGTTGCGTACTCCCATGATTGGCATTTTGGGTTCGGTGGACTTGCTCGAACATTCTCCTTTGAGTCAAATTCAAATGGCCAGTGTTGATGCAATTAGAGAATGCGGGGAACGGCTGCTAATTACGATCGACGATATTCTCGAGGCTTCCAAAATAGATATTGGTATGTTGGAATTGAATCCGTCCTCTACCAATCTGCCTCAATTGGTTAAAAAAACTGTTGATGCTCTGGAAGCCAATCTATCAAACAAGGATCTGTTATTGGAGTTGGATCTAGACAGCCAGCTGCCAAGTATGGTCATGGTTGATCAGGTAAAATTGCGTCAAGTTATTATTAATCTCCTTGCCAACGCTGTCAAATTCACACCTAGAGGTGGGATAAGAGTCACGGTCAAACTTGAGTCCCCGATACCTGACGAGACATGGCTGCTCGTTACTATAGCCGACACTGGTATAGGCATTCCGCAACACCAACTGGATAGTATTTTCAACCATTTCACCCAGGTGGATAGTTCCAGCTCTCGACCCTTCGGCGGCAACGGCCTGGGTCTATATATCTGCAAAAAATTGGTAAACCTTATGGGTGGAGAGATTTGGGTAAAAAGTAAGGCAGGTTTGGGAAGCACCTTTGGCTTTCAAATACCTTTAGAAATGAGCGTTTATGAGCAGGATGAACAAACATCCGCACAGGCTGCAGCCATGCTTGAGGATGATGTTTTTAATTCTGGTTTTATACCTGTCTCGGTACTGCTGGTAGAGGATAATGAGCTTAATCAAAAACTACTGGTCCAGATGCTGCTTAACTACGGTTTTGAGGTAATAACCGCCAGCAACGGGCTGGAAGGTTTAAGTATATTACAGCGCAAAAATATTGATATAGTGCTTATGGATATGCAGATGCCAGTAATGGATGGTTATGAGACCACTCGCCTTATCCGTAAAAATCCATCCTGGGAACGGCTGCCCATTATCGCTATCACTGCCAACTCTATGAGCAGTGACCGTCAAAAATGTTTGGATTGCGGTTGTTCATCTTATCTGGCCAAACCGTTTAAATCAGAAACCTTAATTCGGGAGATTAAAACCTATCTGAAAAACCAGTTTATAAAAGGCAAGCATACAGACCTTTTTTCCCAGCAATTAATTGCTGATCTCATGCCGGAGTTTATGGATATGTTAAGCGAAACGCTGGATGAGTTAAAAGAAGCAATTGATAAAAAGGATCTGCAATGTATTAAGCATATCAGCCACGGTCTCAAGGGTACAGCTGGCATGTATGGATTTATGCAGATATCCGAACTGGCAGCATTTATCGAAAAAGCCGTTGCGGACAAGAACTATCCTCGAATGACTCAATTATACCAGCAGATAATAGCGCTGGTCCAAGATTTGAACAGCCGGGAAAAGTCCAGAGTTGTAATATAACTGCTTAATTTTCGCACTCCATAGAAAGGCCGAAAATGCAAGAAATTCTGACGGTGTTAATATCTCGGGACGCTCAATATCAACAGCAGCAAAGTCCTTATCACCCGTAATTAGTATATCTATGTCTTCAATTATTGCAGTGTGTAGGATTATATAATCATTTTCATCTCTTATTTCAAAAAGTCTTTCACCTTCAATTTCCTTAGGTGAATAAACAAGCTCAAAAGATAATTTTGATAAAAACTTGTTTATAGTCCTTTTATGTTTGGGAAATTTACGTTCAACCACAGTATTTATTTCATCAATGACATAGGAACATAGCACCAGAGTATCTCGTTCTGCAACTTGTTCTATCACCTTAGTTAATTGTTCACTTCTAAAAATAAGAGCAGAAATCAGCACATTTGTATCAAGCATTATCCGCATTTTTTTCGTCCTGCACTTCTTTTCTTATTTGTTTAACCAAATTGACAACATCTTGTTCCGTGTTAAGCCCTAATCTTTCTGCTTCACCCTTAAAAGCTTCTTGTGCCTCCAAGAGCGCTACCTTAGTAGAATTTTCAATAACTATTTTTCCACCTTGTTCTATAAATACGACTTTATCACCATCTTTAAGATTCAGCTTGCGGCGAATTTGTATGGGAATAGTTATTTGTCCTTTCGTAGTTATCTTGGCAAGTTCCATAACTCTCAACTCCTTCTATGAAATCATTGTTTTCCTTACTTATAGATATTATATGATTTAAAAAGAATAATATCTATCGACAAATAATACTTATCTAAGCGTATTTTCACCACTACCGATTCTAGCTCAATATCTTCGCAACAAGACGTCTATGGGAAATAATCCCATACCATATATTGTATTATATAACTTCTCTTTGGGAAATAGCTGGCATTACATACTCAGTCTTGTTTTTCATCATCCCATAAATAATATTAACCAATCTTCTCATAATACAGATTAATGCCTGACCTTTGGTTTTTCCCTCACTCACCTTACGGTTGTAATAAGCATAGAAAACTGGATTCCTGGGCTGTTTAGTGTTTCTGGTTGTTTGAATCTGTCTGACGGCTAAGGAGCTTTGCAGCTGAACCTACTATGGCAGCTCCAGTGGTATTTAATTTATCACTTATTGTATTTATAGCACTTTTATAATTAGCTTTTGTCCAATCAACTGCATTATTAATTGAATTACTTACTGCATCTTTAGCCTCTTCTGCCCATTGGGCAAATGTCCCGTGGGATCGACATAGTTGACGGGATTATTATTACAATAAGTATACAAGTTTTGGGTCCAGGGTTGGTAGATGTTTCCTCTATAAGTATCCCTGGTTATAAACCTGCCAGCATCCGGATTATGGAACCTGGCTCCCATCTGGTAAAGGCCTATGCCGGAATAGTAAAGGACTCCGGTATAAATTAAGGTGAGTCCCTGGTACGCTGGTATTATTATAATTGTATATTTAAAAACCACCCCAAAAGGAGTGGTTAGCTTGTCAACTTGTTTTATTCTGGTGGCAATTCAATAAAACCAACTAAAATATCCACAAGCTCTTCTAGAATATTGGATGGTACCTTTTCTTTAAATGTTGCTTTTCTTGCCAATATATCTAGCGTTTTTACTTGTTCACACATAACAACACCAGTTGTTGAAGTCTTATCATCAAGAGCTACATGAAGAGGAAATCCTCGGTCGGTGTTGGTAATTGGACAAACCATTGCCATTTTTGTAAATTTATTAAATGTATTATTACTGACCACCACTGCCGGTCGTTTACCTTTCTGCTCATGTCCAGCCTGAGGATCGAATTCAAGGTTAATAATATCCCCTTGTTCTGGTGTATATTCCATTACTACCCCTCTTTACCTTGTGGTTTTTCGGTCTCCCACTCAGAACATTTATAATCACCGTTATAGCCAGATAACCGTTCTTCTAAAGTTTTATGCTTTTTATTTGTACGTTTTATAATTATGCAGTCGTTTTCTGCATTTATCTCTACGCGGTCATTCTCATGCAAGGAGGCAGCCTCCAAAACTCCTTTGGGCAAACGTATTGCTTGACTGTTTCCCCATTTTTGTACAGTAGAATACATAACCTCACCTCCAACATCAGTATATACAATGTTTCTACTTTGGGCAAGATATCAGATTTTACGATAGTATAAGTTAGACCAATTGGTATTTTCGGGAAGCTTTATATTATCATTAATACTCTAGTATATTGATATCCAGTATAGTTTGCTAATAATACAATGGTAGTTGTTAAATAACCCCATACCATACATTGTATTATCCAACTTCTCTTTGGGAAATAGCTGGCATTACATACTCAGTCTTGTTTTTCATCATCCCATAAATAATATTAACCAATCTTCTCATAATACAGATTAATGCCTGACCTTTGGTTTTTCCCTTACTCACCTTACGGTTGTAATAAGCACAGAAAACTGGATTCCTGGGCTGTTTAGTGTTTCTGGTTGTTTGGATCTGTCTGACGGCTAAGTAATAAAAAATGGTATAAAGTTCTCTGTTGCCCTGGGTACTCCTCTTGTTCTTACCCTTTCCACCTGAGCTAAAGTTTACAGGGGAAATACCAGCAAAACTGGCTAAATGTTTGTCCTTGACTTAGTGTTATTGTTTGAGCCTCACCTTCAAAAGCTTCGGCAAAGCTACCCTCCAACTTTGGTAAGGAATTTCTAACGAGGGATTGACCTGTTTCACTTACTGAAGCCATATCATAACCAATTTTTTCAGCCCCACCAGCGGTCACCGCACCAGCTCTTGCTGCCCCTGCGATTATGAGGCCACCCAATCCTACTGCTTTTCCAGTAGATTCAAATGCCCCCGCTGTTGTAGTCCCTGGGTCAAAGGTCGGAGAAATATACTTCTCATTCATTGAGTTCAACCAGTTACCAATAGCTGCAGCGCTATTGGTAATAGCACTATGTCCCGTAGGATCCACATAGTTGACAGGGTTGTTATTACAATAAGTATACAGGTTCTGGGTCCAGGGTTGGTAGATGTTTCCTCTATAAGTATCCCTAGTTATAAACCTGCCGGTTGAGGCATTTTTGTGAGGCGTTCTAAAAGGGCGGTGGGTTATCAAGGGGGTGTTGCTGTTCAGAAGGTTTGCCACTGAATAAATACGGGTGGTTTCAAGCACTTCCTCGCGGGTCATTTCCGGCAATATTTCCGGCAATATTTCCGGCAATATTTCCGGCATTCGACGGACTAACATAGTTTGCCACCACCTGGCGGGCCAATTAAAAGTACATTGTGAACGCCAGCTGCCGCTATTTGCAGAGCACGTTTGGCATTATCCTGTCCCCTCACTTCTGCAAAATCAGGAATATCTGCTTTAGTGAGATCTATCTCACTTACATCTGAACATACCACGGGAGCCAACGGTTTTTCCTCACTGATAAAATCGCACATATCGCTTAAATGGGATACCTGATAAGATACTACTTCCCGGACCAAAGCTGCCTCAGCATTATTTTTAGACGGTATTACCAGGCAGGACTTTTCAGGGGAGGCCTCTAGTTCCAGAGCCATGGACAAAATGCCGGGCACCGCCCTTACTACTCCGTTCAGCAATAATTCCCCCGCCAAGAAAAACGAGGCAGGCAATTTACTTGCCAGCTGACCGCTAGCTAGTAGAATACCAACCGCAATAGCTAAGTCAAAGTGACTGCCTTTTTGAAATCAGCCGGAGCCATGTTCACAATTATTTTACGGTTGGGAAAACGGAATCCCGAATTTTTTATGGCAGCCCTGACCCGCTCCCGGGCCTCTTTGATCGCGACTGAAGTCAATCCGACTATTTCAAAGGTAAAGATAAAATTCGTAGTTGATATCAAAAAGTGTGCTATTTATCGACACGGAATGATTAATTTAATCGAAAACAATCATATATATCCAAAGTGATTAACAATTTGTCGCAATTTAACTAAAGGAATAAGAAAGCCAGACAAGAATAATAAAACATTATGTAAAAAAACGGCAATATATAAAGAAAATGTTAGTAGGGGAATAAGAATTTGAGAAAATTAGTATCGTTGATTACACTAGTCGTCTTTCTTCTCAGCATCGTTACTACTACAATAGCGGCAGACAATAGCAACGGTAGTACAACTATAACTGATCCTATCGAAAGCATAGTAGTTGATAATGCCCAATCAAGTAATAAGGATAATACTGTGGAGGTCGACCCAACTACTAACAGTGTCGATCAAAGTATAAAGAAAAACTCCATAACCGAAGAAAAAACTACCCCAACTCAGGGAAAGAATGAGCAAAAAAAGGATATAAATAGAGTTGAAGTGACTAGTATGAGAACAGCAGACAGTCGCTTCTATAAAAACTCAGATGGTACAATGACAGCGGTTTTCCAATTGGACAATCAATCTACAATCGCAACAGGAGACAGCTTAACTATAGACAACAATCAATCTAAAATTGCAACCGGAGACAGCCTTACTATTAACGATAAATCTACAATAGCAACCGGAGACAGTCTAACAATTAGTAATGATGCAATCCCTTCGTATGAAAACAAATCCAAGCGCTTCAAAGCTAAATTTCTAAAAAATCCAGATAAAAAAATAATGGGATTTGCCGTAGAAGATTCTGAACTAGGAATAGAATTAAACCAGGACTCCGCCAGTGCCAAGAAGATTAATGTAGAAGGGCAGGTTAAAGGCAATACCATCAGCTACAATGAACTCCTGCCCAATACCGATTTTAATTATCAAACAATAGGCAACGGAGTAAAAGAATCCATAATATTGAAAAACCAAAACAGTCCCAATACCTTTTCCTTTAAAATCAATACCACTAACCTTTACTGGGCAGAGGTAGACGGGGGCAGAATTGAATTTGCTTCCTCCGAGAGCGGCAAAAGCATGTATTACATAAAACCCGTCTATGCTAAAGATGCTGATGGGAAAGCCTTAACTACTGTACGTCAAACTGCGACTCCTGTCCAAAATGGATTAACGCTGGATATAACTATCGACAAGCAAGAACTGGCTACAGCTAAGTTCCCGGTAACCATAGATCCCACAATCACTATACCGTCAGGATCAGATCAGATGATCGTAACATGTGTTTATTATGATAACTATAGTGGTTACCTAAATAACACCGAGTTAGTTAAATATAATTTATCCTCAATACCACGAGGAAGTACAATTAACAGTACCATCCTGGATTGCGGTCCGGTTTATAGCGACGGAACCGGGGACCTCGGAAGCGGCGGAGGTGCAAGCTATTCCATCAATGTACTAAACCAGGAATGGCTGAGTGATGAGGTAACTGTCAGTAAATTACAAGGCATGGTAGGGGAGCCGATATCTGATCTTACCAGCCTGGTTCAGAGATGGGTAAATGGCACACTTCCTAATAACGGCATAGTCGTATGCGGCTCGGGGTCTCTCAGTTTAAGCATAACCTACGTTCCCGATACCACACCCCCAACCGTAACCATAGCATCACCGGCTGCCAATGCCAGCTTATCCGGGACAATCCCCATCAG
This sequence comes from Syntrophomonadaceae bacterium, assembly GCA_963665865.2. Taxonomy (GTDB): domain Bacteria; phylum Bacillota; class Syntrophomonadia; order Syntrophomonadales; family Syntrophomonadaceae; genus PHAA01. The sequence goes on from CAXXWF010000001.1 coordinate 2,667,595, forward strand.
TGTAAACGTGCAGGACAACTCCGGAATTCAAAGAGTAGAAATATATGCCGGGCAGGCACTTCTAGCCACTAAAACTGCTGCTCCCTATACAATAAACTGGGATACCACCACATTTGCCAATGGGAGTTATAACATTTGGTCCAGAGCCTATGACCTGGCCGGAAATTCAAGTGTGAGCGCCAATACCGCCATAACAGTAAACAACCCTGTGTCTGTCTTAGCCCCCGGAACCTTGACCGCTGCTGTTGCCAGCGACGGGAAAATAAATCTTAGCTGGGGAGCATCAAGCACCCCAGGTGCAGTTTACCGAGTCTATCGCAGTATTACTCCAGGAGTTACAGCAACTGATGATAAGCTAGTAGCCGGTGGGTTTAATAATAATAGCTATACTGACAGTAATAACCTGGTAAATGGAACCACCTACAATTATAGGGTTGCCTCAGTCGATAAAACCGGGATGATAGTAAGCGGTACCCTCTCCAATGAAGTGTCGGTAGTCTCAGCCGCAAGTACTCAGACTATAAGTGCCACATTCGCCCGTTCCTCGGTGGCCTATAAGCAGGATGGGACCCAGGTAGCTACAGGTGCTCCGAGATATGAGACGGGTAAGTATGGTCAGGGGGTAATGTTTGAGGAAGGGACAACGAATCTTTGGAGTGGGGGGTTAAATCTTTACAATAATTTTGGGACTGACGGTGTAGTTACAACTATCACAAATCTTCCAGAAACCTATATGGGTCAACAAATTACCAGAGCAACTTATCAACCCACAAGAGATGTTCGAAGGGATGATTATAGAACTAATTTTGGGAATCATGGTATCTATGGTTCGTATACAACCTATTCCGCATCTACCTCATATTATGCAACTATTTATTGGCGGTGTTCCAAATCAAGCGTTTTAGTACAAGGGAATCCTTCTAATATTGCGGGATGGAGTTTGTTTTCAACAGTTGATATAGGTTCTGGTTGGAAAAGAAGTATTGCTCAATGGAATGATACTACTTCTAGAAGCGATTATAAATTTTGGGGAATAAAAGACCCGACAATTAATACCAATGAAACTATTACGGTAGATTGGGTTTGTCCTCAAATTGAACAGAAAGCCTATGCAACCTCATGGATTCTTAGTGGAACTACTCGCAACGCTGAAACCCTGACTATTCCCACGGCAGGAGTGTTCAACAAAGGAAACTGGGCAGTAGAGTATACATTTATACCGACAAGTGCTCAAGTAGTAACAGGAAGATACGCTACATTATTCTACATATATATAAACGCAAACAACTACTACAATTTAAGTATATTGCCGGATGGTACCATACAAGGCCAAATTTATAGTAACGGAGCGTACTATGCAATAATAGGTCTTCCAGTATTATCAATAGGCACCCATTATAACATATGTTTCTCAGGAGACGGTTCGAAATTAAGGCTCTACTGTAATGGTTTGCAAATAGGTGTGGATACTAATTACATAGAACCGGTTGGAAATTTACCAGACATTATGTCTATTGGGTCTAGTCCGTGGGGTGGTAGCCAGGCTAACGGCATCATAGACGACCTCCGCATCTCCAACAGGTCAAGAACATTAACTGAACACCAGGCAGCCTACACAAGCAATCAGCCACTATCAGTTGATGGTGTTACCACCTGCAAAATCAATTTTGATGGCAACCTTAGTATTACAAACACACAGCCTGCAAATGACGCCACATTCACCCGATCCTCAGTAGCAAATAAGCAGGATGGGACCCAGGTAGCTTCGGGTGCTCCGAGATATGAGACGGGCAAGTATGGTCAGGGGGTAATGCTTGAGGAAGGGACAACTAACCTTTTAACTGCTAATCAGAGCAGTGTAGAGACTGATTTAACCGGATGGGGTGCTAGCGGTGGAATAACTCTTATTAGAGACACCTCTACATCGTGGACGGGGAGTGCTTCTGTGAAATGCCCCTGTACATCACAGTGGCAGACTCCTTTACTGGCTGATGGTATTCTTCCTACTGTGACACCAGGACTGCCTTACATTTTAAGCTTGCGGTTAAAAGGTGAGGTTGGAAAACAATTAGAGATTGTTGAGCAGTTTTATACCTCTGGTATGTCACAAACGGATGGTTCTTCAATTATTGTTACTTGCACGGGCGCATGGCAACAAGTAATTGTTCCTTCCAAGATAGCACCAGCAAATGCCGCTTACGTTCAAATTTTCCTATATAACCTTTATGCCGGAGCACATATATTTAACTTTGACGGCATTCAAATTGAACAAAAAGCATATGCAACATCCTATATTAATACCACCCGTTCACCCGAAACCCTGACAATCCCAACGGCAGGAGTATTTACAAAAGGGAATTGGGCAGTTGATTTAACATATATTCCTACCTCAGAAAGAGCTATTAATGGTTGGGGTTTTTTATGGTGCTGTTATATTGATGCCAACAACTATTATTGGTCAGTGGTTAGTCCTAGCGGCTATTTGTATTTAGTAGTCGTAAGTGGTGGCGTAGCACATTACATTACAGATACAGATGCACTGGTGGTTGGCACTAAGTACAGCATTACATACTCAGGTGATGGGACACATATGAAGCTTTGCAAGAATGGCGTACAAATAGGCACGGATACAGCTTATACAGAACCCATTGGGGCATTACCGACCAACGTATATATAGGGGCGGATTATGGAGCCGGTGAACAGGCCAACGGCATCATAGATGACCTGCGCATATCCAACCGTGCCCGCACCTTAGCCGAACACCAGACAGCATATAATAGCGGCCAGCCATTACCAGTAGACGATGCTACCACCTGCAAGATGAGTTTCGACGGCAACCTTAGTATCACTGGCAGCAGAAATGCCAACCAGGGCGGTTCATCAACCGATACCAGTAGCCGCATAGGCATAAAATCCTTCTGGAACTATGCAAGCCTTCCCCTAGCAAATGGAGAAGCCATGGTTAATACCGGATCAGGCAACCTGGCCGCCGTATTTACCGATTCACTACTGCCCGGCAACCACCTGGCTACTGAAATAAGAAGAACCTACAACAGCTTGGATAAAACCAGCGGTGGTGCATTTGGGCCTGGTTGGAGTGCCAACATCCTGGCCTCCCTAACCATAAACACCGATAACTCAGTAACCTACAACATGGGAGACGGCTATAAAGCCCAATTCACATACAACGGTGGCACATATACAGCCCCAACTGGAATATATCTAACCCTGGTTAAAAACACCGATGGCAGCTATACCATAAAAAGAAAAGACAACATCAGCCTCAACTTCGATGCCAGTGGAAAACTCATAACCATAAAAGACCTTAACAACAACACCATAACCTACAACTATACCGGTACCCAATTAACCTCAATAACCGACACCGTAGGCAGAACTCTAACCATTACCTACGACAGCAACGGCAGAATCCATAGCCTAACCGACCCCAGAACCAACCCAACCATATATACTTATGACCCCACCACCGGAGACCTGGCTACCGTAACCGATCCGATGGGATATGTAACCAGCTACTACTACGATGCCAACCATAACCTAAATAAAGTCCTAAGCCCCGATAAAATAATAAATTATTTAGATTATGATACCAGTGGGCACCTGCTTAAAATAAAAGACGGCCTAGGAGATACCACCAATTTAACCTGGGACTTTACCGGCGGTATTTCTACCATCACCGATCCCAGGGGTAAAATTACTACCTTCCATTTTAACCCTGCCTTTGGCAACTGTAGCTCAGTAACCGATGCTTTAGGCCAACAGGCAAGCATTACCTGTGATGCCAACTACAATCCCTTAACCATAACCGACCCCGGTGGGCATACGACCACCTATACCTACGATAATTGGGGAAATATGCTCACCAATACCGATGCCCTAAACCATACCACTACCGTAACCTACAACAACTTAAATCAACCCTTGACCGTAACCGATGTCAATGCAGGCATAACCCATTATCAATATGACACCAACGGCAACCTGACTCAAACAACCGATCCCCTGAGTCATGCCACTGCCTATGTCAATGATAACCACGGCAGACGAACCCTGGCTACCGACGCAAACGGTGGAATAATCACCTATCACTATGATGATAGCGCAGGCAAATATGGAGTCCTGGATTATATCACCAATGCCGAAAACAAATCCAGCTACTATACCTACGATAACATGGCAAATATTAAAACCAGTAAGGACCCCAACAATAACATAACCACCTATACCTATGATGCATTAGGCAGATTAATTCGCACCGATTATCCCAATGGTGCTGCTGCCTTTGCATTCATAGATGGAGATGGATTAATAAGATCAGAAACCAATGCCAACGGAGGCAGCACCAGCTATGCCTATGATGCAGCCGGCAGAGTAACAAAAATTACTGATCCTATGGGATATATAACTACAGCCCAATATGATGGCGCTGGTAATCAGATCGCAGTTACCGATCCCACCAATATAACTACCAATTACACCTATGATGACCTTAACCGCCCAAAAACCAGCATTAATCCACTGGGCAACACGACTACCTATAACTATGATGCCTGCGGCAACATGACCGAAATAATAGACCCTATGGGACATATAGCCTTTCAAAGCTACGATGCCTTGCAGCGAGTTACCGCCTCAGGGCGAAGAACGACATCAGGCGGGGCCAACGTCAACGCCACAACCTACACCTATGATAACCGGGGCAACGTATTAACCAGTACTGACCCATTAGGACATACCACCAACTATCAATACAACCCTGATAACCAACTAACGAGTGTAACCAACCTGGTAACCCTTGATCCCACCACCCCGGCGGTCCAAACTCAAATAAACACTCAATACGGCTACGATAACTGCGGCAACCGTATAACAGTTACAAATGCCAACGGCCATATTACCGGCTATACCTATGACAAGGTAGGGCATGTGAAGAGCGAAACCCTGCCGGGTAACTTTACCACCAGCTACACCTATGATCCGGACGGAAGAGTAATCAGCAAAACTGATCCCAAAGGGCAGACCATAACCTACACCTATTCTGCGGTCGGAGACCTATTGACCAAAAAATACCCTGATAACTCAACCGTAAGCTATACCTATGACAGTCTAGGAAAGCGGCTGACCATGAAAGACACCCTGACAACCTCCTACTACACCTATGATGCCAATGCCAGGCTGACAGGAACCATGGACGACTATGGCAATACCTTAAACTACAGCTATGACAATGCCGGACGAAAATTATCCATGACTACATCCTTTGGCACCCAGACCTGTCACTATAACGGAGCGGGACAACTAGATAAGCTGACCGACTTCAAAAACAATATAATCAACCTTGCCTATGATCTGGATGGAAAAATAACGCAGATAACCTATCCTAATGCAGGAAATATAGTTGATACCTACAACAATCTGGATCAGTTAACTAACCGTAGCTGCACAGCCTCCAATGGTAACTATTATCATTTTGATTATCAGTATGACAATAACGGCAACATCGATCAATGCATATATAACTTTTATGCAACTGATGTATCTCCAAGTACACAATCATCTACTGGGGTCTATCAATACAACGAAATAAATCAAATAACGAGCGAAAATGTCTCGGCAACACCCTATGGAGGAAACAACAACTTAAAATACTGTTATGACAAACTTGGCAATAGAACAAAAAAATATATAAATAACTATTTAATCAATACTTATCAGTATGATGCCAATACTGAGCTATTAATGAGCGAGCAATACACTCCTCAAGTTATGAATATCAATCTTGAAGGATATAGCAAGACTAATCAATATGATTCAAATGGTAATCAGATAAAGGTTGTAAACCAATCATCAAGGCCCTACAAAGGACCATCCACAACAACCAATAAATATGATTATGAAAATAGCTTAATATACTCAAATTTAAAAGATGACTACGCTTGTCGAAAGTATGTTGAAAACCATATAGTAAATGGCGATGGGCAATTATTGGGTGTTCAAACTGGAGTTACAGAAACTTTAACGAACCAAATAATAAATAGCTATGGAACATACTCACAATATGACGGCAGCCAGGTTATAGCCGACCGGGATGGAGCAGGAGCAGTAATAAGCAGCTATAATCGATTGCCTAATGGACGCTTACTCAGCAGCTATATAACTATTACAAGAGACAACAAAACTAGAGATACAGTATATTCCTTTGCTGATATATTGAACACGTCTGTGGCAGATGTAAGACCAAATCATGCGTATACTAATATGTTTGGCTTACCCTCATTCGGCGATTATACTGTGGCGCAATCTGATACCCGCTTTTCATTCACCGGAGCCCCCTACTTCTCCGGCTTAGGACTGTACCAGATGGGAGACCGGTTCTACAATCCGTCAACCGGCAGATTCATAACCAGGGATACTTATAGAGGAAACATCTACCAACCCTGGACCCAGAACCTGTATACTTATTGTAATAATAACCCCGTCAACTACGTGGACCCGACGGGGCATAATGCTATTACAATAGCTGGTGAAACTTATGGAAGTGATGGGATGGATGGGATAAATGCCCTAGCTGATCAGTCTGGACTTCCTGGCCCACCTTATAGTAATGGTGACTCAAGTACAGGTACATCTGCAAATACTAATGTGAGTTTATCATCACCAAGTGAATTAGGAGAAGCTGTTAGAAGGGCGGCACCTGATGTGATAACATTTGCAGTTGACTCAGGTATTCAAGACACTGCAAAAGCATACGGGAAAGCAACAAACTCATATTTAGGTACAGCAACAACTGGTATTCAGACGGCACAGGATATTAATGATACATTAAATAATAATAATTATACAACGGGGCAAAAAGCTACCAAAATTACAATACAAGTTGTAGGTGGAGCAGTCATTGTTGCAGGAGACGTTGTTATAGGTGATACCGCTGTGCTGAGTGCTCCAGAAACTGGAGGAGCAAGTCTTATTATAGGAGCCGGAGGCATAGGAGTTTTAAATACTACCATTAATAAAACACAAAATTGGTTATATCGTAAGTTAGATTTAAAATAGGAGGATTTATGGTAAAAGAATTTAAATATACGATTTTATATAGGACTATTTTGACAGCTATCATGATAATATGTATATTGGGAACATTTGATATTGGGAAGTCATATGGATATGTAATACAATTTATTTTAACCATCGGTTTTATTTGGTTTGCTTTAATAGGTTTAAGGGCACGAATAGTACTGACTGAAGATTATATAGTGCTTGATTTAGGCAAATTGGGTAAAAGAATTGAACGCAATTGGAATAAGATAGAACGATTGTCTAGGATACCTTTAGGAATCCTAACTATGTACAAAGTTGATTGCGCAGATAAACCAAGCCTCACGTTTTCAAGTTCAATTGCCAATCATAAAGAATTATTAAGCGAAATAGTAAAAAGATCCCCGTATGCAGTAATTGATGATTCAATAAGGAAAATAATAGATAAATCCTAAAATAATAATGGGCTGGGACCTGTAAGTATTGCAGGTTTCCAGCTTTTTTTTGATCTAACTGCCGTAATGACGAATTGAATAAATCTTATCCACCACCGGGCGCTACAGGCACAGGCTCCGGGCTGATCCATCTAAACCATAACCTAATCGCATGAAATCGGAGTGCCTTCCGGGGGGCTGGTGCTCCTGCGCTACGCGCATCCGCGCTTTCCCTTCAGGCCCTCCTTAATCTTCTGCAAACCCAAAAGCTTAACCTAACCCCGGCCCTACGCCTGAGCCTTTCCGCTCGGTGGTCGAGGGCATGATGGCGGTTCCGCTATGCTCCACCCCCATCATGCCCTCGAAGGAAGCTTTTGTCAGCAAGAAACCTAAGGCGAAGTCTAGTAGGTACCTTTTTTTATCCTGGTTATATACTTACATCAATCATTTTATACCGCCATCAGGTCATAAAAATGATTACCGCAACTCAAAAAATACGCTTGATCTTAAACTTTTATTGCAATCAGCGAAGAATCTTTCGACAATCAAATCCAGCAAATGGAATACAATACTAATATTAGGCAAAAAATAGAGCTTGTGCAAATTTTATCAAGCGCAGCTTACAAAATTTAGGGGGCAAAATTGGTTAAAACTAGCAAAATCGGTGACATATATTTCCAGGCATGTTGAATACATTTTCCGACGGGTTGCTCTGGCTTTAAACGCCGTACGTATGGCATAAGTAAACCAGGTTTTTTTTCCTAACGTATATCGGTAACCCCATCTCCCTCATTTCCGCTTTGTCTTTAGACTAATACCGCCCAGGCTCCGGGCTGATCTCCTTAAACCCATAACCTGACCATATAAAACCGGAGTGCCTTCCGGGGATGGCGCTCCTGCGCTGCGCGCATCCGCGCTTTCCCGTCCGGCACTCCTATTTTCGCAAGTATTTACGTATATAGGTATGGCCGGTTCTTTTTAGCCGGTACGTATACACGTAACATACCGACCAAAACATAAAGCCGAGCAAGCTCGGCAAAGGAGGCATCTGCCCCGCAGATGCTATTCCAATTTTGCCCCCCCACCCCCGAAAAACCTTTGAAGCGCGCGAGCGCGCTTTTTTCCCGGTCTTCGGCCTTTTTATTTGGCATGATTACGTAGGGCTGAACGGTATTTTCCAACCGATACGTATACACGTACCGGCTACCTTCAACCTGCCAACTCTAAAAGTGGCAACATCTGCCCCAAACACCAAGCCGAGCAAGCTCGGCGAAGGTGGCATCTGCTCCGCAGATGCAAACCAAATTTCCCTACCCACCCCCGAAAAAATAACGGTGCGCGCGGACGCGCGTTTTGGCCTTCGGCCATTTTTTCTTACGTATGTGTAAGTATGTAAGTATTTTGGTAAAGCCAGTAACTCTTATTCTCGTAAAAGACATTTATGACGTTTCCTTTAACCACAATTCTATACGTATTCCAATCCCAGCTTCCTTTTGTCCGTATATACTTATTGGCTTTTAATTGTGGATATTTTATTTTTTTAAGGATGTTATTTGATTATGTCGGATACAGAGGAAACATTCAAAACGTTATAACTACCTGAAAATTTTGTTTTCGAAGATTATGTAGGTGTCATTTAACAGAGCAGCTTTAAATACTCTTAAAGTTTCTTATCAGTAAATACCCCTGGTTTTAAAAGAGCATATGGGAAATATGTTATAATTTACATATAAAAAGAAAAGTTATAATAACACAATGCGAAGTTGATTTGGTCACTGATTATGGGTATCGGAGGGAAGATAATTGACAATAAAAAAGGAAGAAAAGCCAATGATCAAAATAGTTGATTCCGATATTTCCTTTGAAGCTTTACTGGTTCAAGAAAATATAGATGATGAAACAAGGCTCCGGGCACAAAATGCAAATATACTATTGCTCCCTGATTCTGATATCAGAGATGGAATCCGTGCTTTTCAAGGGCAAACATTAGGCTTTTATAAATATGCTTTAAGTAATCAGGAATATAGTAAGGTTGAATTGTTTGAAAAACGCGGACAAGAAAGAGTTTTATCACTCCATGATCACAACATTTTTCTTCCGACCGTATTTGTTTCCTTGGTTGCTTTACCAGTGGTTTTAAATCTGATATCAAATTACCTGTACGATTTTTATTGCCAATCCCGAGATCAAGGTAATTTAAATGTAAACTTTAAGATAATTGCAGAAAATAAAGATAAAGGAATCAGTAAGCAATTGGTGTATCAGGGACCGGTTCAAGGTCTTAAAAATATTTTGCAGGATATAGATGCAGATAAAATATTCGAGGATAATGCTGATGCTTAGAATGTTGATTGAGCCCAATTCTCAATACCCTATCCTTGATGAAATCCAATTTTTTTTGTTCCAGTCTTTTAACTTTATTAACTTAGTTGATCTTGACAATGCTATTAATTCCTGCAAACACGGAATTAACAAATGTATTGAAATGAAAAAAGCAGCAGTCACCCTGTTAGATGAAAATACCGCGAACCAATGCTATGTAGTTCAAGAATATTTTAATCTTCTAATGGCATTTTCATCGTTCTGGCAATTGATTTGGTTAGGTGAATATAATGCTTCCTGGGGTAAACTTCAAAATGCAATTGATTATCTTGACTCAATTGAACGGTTCACCGATGACCAAGGCTTTTTTTATTTAAACCTATTTGATGGACAGTTAAGGCAGCTCGAGAAATTGTATCCTTATCAACTTTTTCAAAGCGTTGAAATGGTTATACAAGAACAACACTGCAGTATATGTAAAAAGGGTAGTTTTGACCCTGTTTGTACTCATATACCAGGTAATCTCTATTATGGGGAAATGGCAGTGACAATAGTAACCAAAGCCGATCTTATTGCATTTTCCTTAGTTGAGCATCCTGCAGACAAACGATGCGTTGTCATTTATGAAGATAATTCGGACGCGTTCAAAGCGATAAGAACATTCGCATCTGGCGTTAAGTTTCCGATGCAACTGTTTGAACTAGAACATACGGTAAGAAAAATGGATGTATCTGAAATACATAGTGTTGGGAGAAATGATACCTGCCCCTGTGGTAGCGGCAAGAAATATGAAAAATGCTGTTTACCTAAGGGTTTTATTGAAAAGCCACACATTGAAATTATATTAATGCAAGTTGCCGTTCTAGAGCCATTTACTAACTAAACAGTATTTCGTATTTGAAATTAATTCTTTTTAGCATAGCATATCAATAATAAAATTGCATAAAAGGCTAATAATATTCAGTTCCCAGTATTGCTATTATAGCAATACTGGGAACTGAATAACTGAGGAGATGTTTATTTGCTCAATTACGCTAATCTTAACGATGTTGAATTTGAATATCTTTGTCAAGATATTATGTCAGAAAAATTAGGTGTTCAATTGCGTCGCTTTGCCGCAGGTAGAGATGGAGGAATTGATCTTGTAGATAATGTCCTCAAAAAAAATATTATTATTCAGGTAAAACATTATGTTAAAACTGATATATCAGGTCTTATTTCTTCATTAAAGAAAGAAATCCACAAAGTAGAGGAACTCAGACCAAATCAATACTATATCTGTTGTTCAAAGGAATTGTCATCGGAAAAGGTTCAAGAAATTTACGCAATGTTTTCCGATTATATGGAGTCAGACACAAATATTATTACACTTAATGAAATTGATAATTTCCTTGCACTTCCTGAGAATATCGATATACTCAGAAGACATTACAAGTTGTGGATTTCATCTACTAATATCCTGCAAGACATTTATAGCAACGATATATTTATTGATTGCGAAGTTTTATTGTCCAATATACACCTAGACGAAAGACTTTTCGTCCAGACAGTGGCATATGATCGCGCTTTAGAAAGTCTTTCAAAAAATAAAACACTATTTATCACGGGTGACCCGGGTGTCGGAAAGACTGTTACTTCAAAAATGTTAGTTCTGTATTATGCTGCAAACGGATACAGAGTTAGATATACAACTGATGGAGCTGATTTATCAGCTCTTAAAAGAGCATTATCTCAAAGTCGGGAAGCAAAAGAAATTATTCTTCTTGATGACTGTTTTGGACAAGCATATTTCAATATGAAAGAAACACAGGGTAATGAGCTGCTTTCACTAATAAAGCATGTGAATCTTTCCAGGAATAAACGCCTTATTCTTAACTCTCGAGTTACGATTTATCGTGAAGCGCAGGCAAAAACACCTGGATTAGTTAGAAGCTTTGAGAATAAAGAATACAAGGTACATATAATTGATATGTCTGCAATGTCAAATATTGAAAAGGCAAAAATTTTATATAATCATTTATATTTCAATAACATTAAAGATGAATATTTTGCATCTATAAAACAAAATAAAAATTATAGGAAAGTTCTGGATCATCCTAATTATAACCCGCGAATTGTAGAATTTGTAAGTAATCCTAATAAGTATTTAGATGTTCCGCCAAGCTGCTATTTCGATTTCATTTTTGAACATTTAAATAATCCCGATAAAGTATGGGATGATGAATATGAACGTAAGCTATCCAAGGCTGATAGGATGCTGCTTACGACTTTATTTTCACTTACAGACACTACTGTTCCGCTGGAACTTGTAATGCAATGTTATAACGCAAGAATCCAAGATTTTCCTGATATAGATATGACAATTAATCAATTTCAAAATTCCTTATCGCGGCTACAACAAGCGTTTATTAAAATGGTCGATGAAAAAAACAAGCCTATGTTATCAATGATAAATCCGTCAGTAAACGACTACATAAGCTCAAGAATCAACGCCAATACCGTTGAAAAGAGCGACTTGATTAACACAGCTACTTCTGTGATGCAGCTTAAAAAACTGCTCACACCACATGAGTTCAGATCGAAGATGATTTCAGCATTTAATGATGGTTCAATATTAAATTACTATTTTAAAAGCGATGAAGAAAAATCTGCTTTTATTACATATTTTATTTCCTTCAACAAAATATTGAACATACATTATCAACGACACATCTTCTCGTATTTATCCAATGTAAAGAGTGTAAATATATATGAAAAGCAAGTCGTTTTACCTATAGAAATATTTGAGGATCTTTTAGATGATGATGTGTGTACTTTTTATAAGATTGATGGCTTTTTGTCAGATTTTGATATACTGAAAAAAGCATTGTCTGTTTTTGACTTGAGGGATTTAGTTGATGCAATTAATTACTGTTATAACGTGTATAAAAATAAAGAAGGCTTTATCTCAATATGCCAAAACGTTATTAGGGAAGTAATCAAATTATATTGTGACTGTGTAGATGTAGATGAATTCGATTTAGATATTCAAGAACTTATTGAAGATTCCTATGACGTTATTTATTGTGGAGATGAAGAATATTATAAAGAGCTAGATAAATATACATTAACAGACAATATTGAGAGCTCAGTAAAAGAAATGGTAAAAGATGAAATCTTAGAATGTCTAAGTAAATTACCGGCTGAATTGTGTATGCTAGCCTCTTTAATAGATGATGTTTATATTGATGTATCAGGAGCTGGGGATTTAGCAGATTCTTATATAAAAAATGATAGCTATGACGATGACCGCTACACTGAGTCGCCTAAATCGGATTATAGCGAAATTGATTTGATATTTAATAGATAATTCGCATTATCAATATACCATTATCTTGGGTTATCTGTTTTAATAGCCAGATTCGTTATAATCGCGGGCGGATATTCCTGCAGCGTGTTAACTATGTTGGTCGCGATCTCCAGGGCCTTTTTCCGGTTGACTTCCTTCCGCGCCGTGTCTATCCTGCTCTGGGCAGCGAGTGTTTTCAGCAGTTCATTATAGGCGCTGAGCATGTTGTTGCGGTGCAGGGCAAATTGTTCGTCGTACTTCACGCTTTCGGAGCAGGTTTCGGCGGTTGGCTGCACGGTCTTGGGCGGTATTTTTCTCAGCTTTTGGACTACCCTTACGATCGGGACTAATTCCGCGCTCTGTTTGTTTTCCTGAACAGCCGCCTGCAGTTCCCGTTTGCTCATATTTTCAACATCATGGCAGGCCATAAATTCTTCCCGCTCCCCCGCCGGAATCCCCAGGAGGATGACCGCCTGGGAGAAACTAAGATTCGAATCCGGCAAGCCCTCACCGGGAGAGGCGAGTTTGGGCTCGAATTGCTGGTATATCCGCATCAGGTGCTCGGCTGTCCGCTGGGAATAACTGACTTCTTCCTTCAGCCATTTCCCCCATTCTCCATACGGAAGCACTGCCTTGGCCTCCGTCAGGTAGCGCCCGATCTGAACGCAGTTTTGAAGCATGATTTTGTCGGTCCGGCTTTTAATTAAGTTAATCTCGGACGCGATTTGCGCTGGCGTCCGGGCAGATAATACAACATTCATTTTGGTTACACTCCCTTTACCGGTAATATTTTGCAGAACATGCTATAAAATATTCCGGTTCCCAGGCGAGTGTGAGGGCTTCGAATAATATGCTCTGCGAGAGCCACCGATACGCTCAAATAGAGCCACCTTCACGCAAGGTGAGCCACTCGTCAAATTAGTGGTAAATTGGATTTATGCACTAACTTAGTAGTGTAAATAAATTCAAGGAGGTCATTTTCATGACCAATTACCGCGAAATCCTGCGGCTACATAGCCAAGGGATAAGTCAGCGTAGCATCTCCGCAAGTTGCGAGTGCTCGCGAAATACAGTATCAAACACCCTGAAAAAAGCAGAAGAACAAGGGATTTCATGGCCACTGCCAACGGGCATGTCAGACGGTGATTTAATTAAATGTCTTTTCCCGGAGCGTGTAGTTCCAAGTTCTAGAAGGCTCCCTGACTATGAGTACATACATAAGGAAATGGCGAAAAGCGGTGTTACTTTAAGCCTCCTTTGGAATGAGTACTGCGAAACATGTAGGCTCAGTCATGAAATACCTTTCATGTACACGCAGTTCTGCAAATATTACCGTGAGTATGCTAGCATCACAAAAGCTACCATGCACATCAACCGTAAGCCTGGAGAACAACTAGAAGTAGACTGGGCAGGCCAAACAGCCAAGATCATCGACCGTGATACGGGCGAAGTCATTAATGTCTATATTTTCGTAGCTGCATTATCTAGTAGCCAATATGCCTATGTTGAAGCCTTTTTGTCACAGAACCTGGAGAACTGGATTGCTGCACATATCAATACCTATCAGTTCTTTGGAGGCGTTACCAGAATTTTGGTTCCGGATAATCTTAAGACAGGTGTAGAAAAAGCGTCGTGGTTCACACCTATCATAAATAAGACCTATCACAGCATGGCTGAACACTATGGAACCGCTGTAATTCCTGCTCGGGTTAGAAAACCAAAAGATAAACCTACGGTTGAAGGCGCTGTCGGGATCATATCGACCTGGATCATCGCAGCGTTACGCCATCAAAAGTTTTTTTCACTAAGAGATCTTAACGAGGCCATAAAGCTTAAACTGCAGGACTTCAACAGTAAACCGTTTCAAAAGAAACCAGGAAGCAGGCTAAGTATATTTGTGGAAGAAGAGCAAGCCGCCCTAATACCACTACCCCAGATTCCATATGAGCTAGCCACCTGGAAAATCGCCACCGTTCAGTATAATTACCATGTTGCCGTAGATAAAATGTTTTACAGCTGTCCGTACGAATACATCAAACATAAAGTTGATGTCCGTATAACCAGGAATGTTATCGAAGTATTCTTCAATAACCACCGGATCTGTTCACATCCAAAGCTACATGGGCGAGAAGGCCAGTATAGCACTGTTGTTGAACATATGCCCGAAGATCATAAAAAGTATGCTGCTTGGAACTCAGAACGGTTTATCTCCTGGGCAAAAAGCGTTGGTCCTAATACATCCATAGTTGTCCAAGCAATACTTGCATCGCACAAAATAGAACAACAAGGCTATAGATCTTGCATGGCTCTACTCAAGCTGGCTGACAAATACGCCGTGAATCGTCTTGAAGCTGCCTGTGAAAAGGCGTTGTCCTATACACCAAGTCCTAGCTACAAAAGCATCCAGACGATTCTAAAAACGGGTCAAGATAAAGTCGTCAAAGAAGAAACTGTTCCTAACGATACGTCTGCAAGCTTTGGATTTACGAGAGGTGCAGACTATTATGGGAGGAACTCATAATGGTGAACGAAACGACAATGACCAAACTAATTGAGCTTAGACTATCTTCAATGGTAGACGCCTATCGCAGGCAGTTAGAAGATACATCTTTCCAAGACCTGTCCTTTGAAGAACGTTTTGGCCTTATGGTGGATACGGAATGGGCTAGAAGAAAGAACAATAAATTAGCCCGCCTTATTCGAAAATCAGAATTCCATTTTAGCGATGCATGTATCGAAGATATCGAATACCACGCTGACAGAAAGCTTGATCGAACTCAGATTACCCGTTTATCAACATGCACTTATGTGCAAGAAAAGCATAATCTCATTATTCTTGGCGCGTCGGGTGCTGGCAAAACTTACATGAGCTGCGCCTTTGGAATTGCAGCTTGTCGTAACTTTTACACTGTCAAATACATCCGCCTGCCAGACCTTCTCAATGAACTGGCAGTAGCTCGAGGTGAAGGTATCTTCCAGAAGGTCATGAAGCAGTACAAACGAGTAAGCCTGTTAATTCTTGATGATTGGCTCCTAGTACCATTAAGTAACACCGAAGCCCGGGACCTTCTAGAAATCGTTGAAGCTAGACATAAAAAGGCCTCAACAATTTTCAGTTCACAATTCGCGCCAGCAGGCTGGCACGGGAAGATCGGCGAAGGCACCTTGGCTGACGCCATCCTGGACAGAATCGTTTACGATTCATATACCATCTTCATCGATGGAGAAGATTCAATGCGTAAACGCAAGGGTATTCAATAATAACCTGTAGAAGTAATCATTGAGCCCCCTGGTGCGCTTGACTCTTACAATTAATGGCTCAACCAGCAACAGGGTGGCTCATTTTGAGCGAGACAGTGGCTCAGTACAGAGCGGATTGGCGGCTCCGCCGCACCGAAATATCCAGGCTTCGATCTTTGTTCTTTAGAACATATAGTAAAATCATTTGAAGGAGTAGAAATAGTACCAAATATCCGTATATGACTATATTTTTATTCCACTTTACCAAAATACTTACATACTTACACATACGTAAGAAAAAATGGCCGAAGGCCAAAACGCGCGTCCGCGCGCACCGTTATTTTTTCGGGGGTGGGTAGGGAAATTTGGTTTGCATCTGCGGAGCAGATGCCACCTTCGCCGAGCTTGCTCGGCTTGGTGTTTGGGGCAGATGTTGCCACTTTTAGAGTTGGCAGGTTGAAGGTAGCCGGTACGTGTATACGTATCGGTTGGAAAATACCGTTCAGCCCTACGTAATCATGCCAAATAAAAAGGCCGAAGACCGGGAAAAAAGCGCGCTCGCGCGCTTCAAAGGTTTTTCGGGGGTGGGGGGGCAAAATTGGAATAGCATCTGCGGGGCAGATGCCTCCTTTGCCGAGCTTGCTCGGCTTTATGTTTTGGTCGGTATGTTACGTGTATACGTACCGGCTAAAAAGAACCGGCCATACCTATATACGTAAATACTTGCGAAAATAGGAGTGCCGGACGGGAAAGCGCGGATGCGCGCAGCGCAGGAGCGCCATCCCCGGAAGGCACTCCGGTTTTATATGGTCAGGTTATGGGTTTAAGGAGATCAGCCCGGAGCCTGGGCGGTATTAGTCTAAAGACAAAGCGGAAATGAGGGAGATGGGGTTACCGATATACGTTAGGAAAAAAAACCTGGTTTACTTATGCCATACGTACGGCGTTTAAAGCCAGAGCAACCCGTCGGAAAATGTATTCAACATGCCTGGAAATATATGTCACCGATTTTGCTAGTTTTAACCAATTTTGCCTCCTAATTTTTGTAAGCTGCGCTTGATAAAATTTGCACAATCTCTATTTTTGCCCTAATATTAGTATTGTATTCCATTTAATGGATTGAATTGTCGAAAGATTTTTCGCTGATTGCAATAAAAGTTTAAGATCAAGAGGTTTTTTTGAGTCGCAGCGATCATTTTTATGACCTGACGGCGGTATAAAATGATTGATGGTAAGTGTGTAAGTATATAACCAGGATAAAAAAAGGGATCACCTGCTAGACTTCGCCTTAGGTTTCTTGCTGACAAAAGCTTCCTTCGAGGGCATGATGGGGGTGGAGCATAGCGGAACCGCCATCATGCCCTCGACCACCGAGCGGAAAGGCTCAGGCGTAGGGCCGGGGTTAGGTTAAGCTTTTGGGTTTGCAGAAGATTAAGGAGGGCCTGAAGGGAAAGCGCGGATGCGCGTAGCGCAGGAGCACCAGCCCCCCGGAAGGCACTCCGATTTCATGCGATTAGGTTATGGTTTAGGTGGATCAGCCCGGAGACTGTGCCTGTAGTGGGATAGGGGCAGTCTCGACGCGCATTGTGCGCCGGGGCGCCCGGTGCTGGATAAGATTCAGGCTATTACAAGGAATTTAGAGCAAAAGGAAGAGCTGGAAACCTGCCATACTTACAGGTCCCAGCCCATTTTTCATAATGAAATAAA
Organism: Syntrophomonadaceae bacterium; assembly: GCA_963665865.2. Classification (GTDB taxonomy): domain Bacteria; phylum Bacillota; class Syntrophomonadia; order Syntrophomonadales; family Syntrophomonadaceae; genus PHAA01. Next base: position 2,685,683 of record CAXXWF010000001.1, read on the forward strand.
TAGTTAATAAGTTGGAAGCAAAAAGACCGTCCCTATGCTTCCCCTTGTCTGCTAAAAATGTCATCCCCTTTACTTTTTGGTTGTAGTAAAATTATTCGTTATTGGTTGAGCAATATCCCAACTTATTAACTTAATTTGATATTTTTTGAATAATTCGTCTGCACGTATAATGCCATCCGCGCCGCTCCCATCCTGGTATTTTTCTGAAAATGAAGCATTAGGGATACTCTGCTGGTATCCTTCACTTCCTTCTCCCATATAATACCCACCCGATCCTGGGTCATAATATATTTCTTGTTCTATGGTTTTTTTGTTACCAGATGCTATTCCTGAAGACCCATCGGTATTTAATAAAAGTATTTTTTGATTTCCACTAGCCAGGCGCTCCTTCCATTTACGATATTTCCCCCGCCCCTCATCCATTCCAATACCGTCATATTCACAAATCAAAGTGTCTTCAATTACTTTCGTTTCACCATTAATCTGGTAAACTAAACGGAATGGGAATTCACCGTATGTGATTGCAGGTTTTGGTGGATTTTGCAATAAGGAAATCCCCAAACCTAGTTTAACCCACGGCCAAACAGTAATATATGCTATTACCGCAGCAACAGCGATCAACACTATAATAATCGCAACTGAAAGATTCTTAATCATCAATTATACCCTGCCTCCTGTAGCGCATTTATGACTGCATCCATCATATGATTTCTTACTTTGTCAACAACATTTGTTTGCCAACCCTGATACCAATGCCCTCCGTATTGTTGAGGCAAATACACTGCTTTATCTATGGGGCTACTGAACCACCCCTCTGCATTATTCAGTACATCACCTTTTACAATAAATGCAGTCATGTTGGCATTATAATTGGAAGAGCTTAGCCCATATGCGCTCAGATTGACAGTTGCAGGGTTGAATACGATACAATTTGTACCCGTTGCTACCGCATTTGCAATTGACGCTTTCATATCATTTGATGAACCAAAAAGCTGTTGACCATTATTTTTCCAGTCATTCGTACTGTTTATCGTTGTGCCTTTATTAACCAGAGAATATTCAGTTGTTCCATCAGCTTTTACTCTTGAATAAACACCCATTCTCATATTATCACCGCCAGACTTGGTATATTGATAAGCCCACCCTCCTGACAGATTTTTACCTGATGGTTTGTAGATATCCGCCGCCATTGCTGCCGCCTCACTCGCTGTAGGAATATGTCCGGTGGGGTCGACGAAATTGATGGGGTTATTATTACAATAAGTATACAGGTTCTGGGTCCAGGGTTGGTAGATGTTTCCTCTATAAGTATCCCTGGTTATGAATCTGCCGGTTGAAGGGTTCGCTGGTATTATCATAGTTTAATAATTAAAAACCACCCCAAGTGGAGTGGTTAATTTGTCAATTTGTTTTATTCCGATGGCAATTCAATAAAGCCAACTAAAATATCCACAATTTCTTCTAGAATATAGGATGGCACCTTTTCTTTGAAGGTTGCTTTTCTAGCCATTATATCTAGAGCTTTTACTTGTTCACACATTACAACACCAGTTGTTGAAGTCTTATCATCAAGAGCTACATGAAGAGGAAATCCTCGATTGGTATTGGTAATCGGACAGACCATTGCCATTTTTGTAAATTTATTAAATGTATTATTACTGACCACCACTGCTGGCCTTTTACCTTTTTGCTCATGCCCAGCCTGAGGATCGAATTCAAGGTTAATAATATCCCCTTGTTCTGGTGTGTATTCCATTTCTACACCTCTTTGCCTTGTGTTTTTTCGGTCTCCCACTCAGAACATTTATAATCACCGTTATAGCCAGATAACCGTTCTTCTAAAGTTTTATGCTTTTTATTGGTGCGTTTAATAATAATGCAGTCTTTCTCTGCATTTATCTCTACGCGGTCATTCTCACGCAAAGAGGCAGCCTCCAAAACGCCTTTTGGCAACCGTATTGCTTGACTATTTCCCCATTTTTGTATAGTAGAATACACAATACTCACCTCCAATATAAGTATATACAATGTTTCTACCTTTGGCAAGATATCAAATTTCACAATAGCATACGTTAGACTAATTGGTTTTTTCGAGAAGCTTTATATTATCATTAATGCTTTAGTGTATTGATATCCAGTTTAGTTTGCTACTAATACAATGGCAGTTGGCAAATGATTCTATACAGTTTTGCATTATACCGCGTCTTTTTTAGGAATAGCTGGCATTACATACTCAGTCTTGTTTTTCATCATCCCATAAATAATATTAACCAGCTTACGCATTATACAAATAATCGCCTGCCCTTTAGTTTTGCCTTCACTCACTTTACGGTTGTAGTAAGCATGGAAAACTGGATTCCTGGGCTGTTTAGTGTTTCTGGTTGTTTGGATCTGTCTGACGGCTAAGAAATAAAAAATGGTATAAAGTTCTCGGTTGCCCTGGGTACTCTTCTTGTTTTTACCCTTTCCACCTGAGCTAAAGTTTACTGGGGAAACACCAGCAAAACTGGCTAACTTATCAGCACTGGAGAACCTTTTAATGTCACCTATTTCGGCAAGTAGTGAGGCAGCGGTTACGGTGTCTATACCTGGCATAGACTCTAATTTATGTCCTGGTACCTTAATAAGGGTTTTAAGCTCGGCATTAAGATAGCCTATTTCCTGCTTCTTAAACTGAATGTCCCTTATTATACTCCTGATTAAGAAGTCCCTGTTGTCCTGGTATTCTCTTTTGGTATTGCCATCTTGTTCGATTAGCTCTAACATTTGCTCTGCTTTAGGCTTTGAAAGGAAGTTGTTACTGGCTTTACGTAGGAACTCTTCCAGCTTCTCTATGGTTACATCTTCTAAATGATGGGGAGAAGGGTATTTTTCCCAGAATAACAGTGCTGTTTTACCTTCTACCTCTGAAAAGAATTTCTTGTAACTGGGGTAGGCGTAGCTTAACTGGTTATGCAGCTTATTTATCAATATGGTCATTACTTTGACCAGTGATTTTCTCCTTATAACCACCTGAGCTATTGTCCAGTACAAATCCTGAGGATTGGCATCAGGTAGCTTATCAAGATTGTCCAAGAGGGTTTTAGCTATACACTCTGCATCCCAGCTATCTGATTTATGGATAGTGGGACGGCTGATCCTTAAGGAATAGGCTAAAGCTGCATTTACCTCTTTAACTATTTGTTTATGTTCAATAAGGAAAACTGCTAAAGATCTGCCATGACCACCTACATCTTCTAAACCATAGATGGGGCTTAATCCTTTTTTACAGTATTTCTTAACTTTCTTCATTAACTCTGGAAAGGCAGAAGGTTTATTATCAATTTGTATCTCTCCCAGCTTTTCGTTCCAGCAGTTAATAATAACGGCAGTATGGGACTCTTTGTGCAGATCAAGACCTACATAAATATGCTGTTGTTTGTAGTGCATTTAATCACCTCCAGCAGGAAATACAAGAATGTCAGCACCCCCGGTCCAAGCGTTAGGCTTAATGCCTCGCAGCGATACTTAAGCTGTACACTCTTTTTCCGTCAAAACTGCCTTGCAGTTTATTATTTTCTGAACTTTATTTCAGGTACATCTGGGAATAATAGCTGGACACTGGTTATGGTTAACTATCCTGTGATTTTCTTATTGTAGGATAAGTGCTATGTTAACTAATTCCATTAAATATATTTTATGACAGCCAAAACATTCAAACTAGGCAAAAGCTCTGTGGAATTAAAGAATCTTTTAAAATCATGCGGATCTGCTCACAATGAAAGGGCCATAAAGTTGAAATGTATTCGGTGCCCATGGTTGTTCTTGTTACCCGGCAAATTGTCGGCTAGCAGGTCAATTAATTTTAGGGCTTTTTCAATTTCCTCATCAGGAAGCTTACGCATGACCCCTAACTCGTTGCGGCGAAAACGAATCAGATAGAAAGCTAGCATCTGACGATAAATGGCTTTCCCACCCGAAGAGAAGAAGGTTTTCAAAGTTTCAAGAATGTAGTTTCGGGTTCGCTGGAAGCCTCGCAGCATGAAAACAGGCAAAAGTGAGATAGTAGTCAGACATGATCGGCAGCGATAACGACAGATATCTATTTGGTATTCATTATCGGAGGTTAGACTATTGCGCGAGTAGAAGCCGTGCCTGTAAAGACGGGTTTTAGTATGGCAGGCTGGGCATTTAAGAAGAAGAGGAAATACGATAGAATCCCGGCCCATCGCAGAATATTCAGCCGGACTCAATTTGAAGTCCCAGGAAATCTGCATAGATTCAACCCCTTACAAGTTTATTTTGCAAGAAGTTTAGCAGATTTGATTGGCGTTCTGGGAATAAATTGATTATTGCGAGGGTAGTCTGACAATGCGGCATGTGGCGAACAAAGCCCGCTGAACAAAACGCTATATGAGCATGACGCCTCTTGACGAGATGCAAGAAGAACAAGCCAACCTAGTTGCCGGTTAATTGCTAACTACCAAGCGGCTAATCAAATTTGCGAAAAACTATTGACGGTACCTAATGAATAAACTAATCCATGTTGTCTTTTCAGTATTGAAAAACGAACGTCCCTTTATTCCAATTACTTCGGAAGAACAAAAACAGCTTTACACAACTAGGTTTAAACTGGTCGCATAAAGCTATCCAAAACTAATCATATTGTTTTCATGTAACTCTGATCTTTAGGGATACTTGGTTATACTCTTTTTTAATATAATCTTTTTTTGTTATTTGGACTTGATTTTAGTTAGCTGGTCTCTCTGACACATACCCGATTAAAAAATTGATTCAACTATTACTTCATCCCAAATTTCATTCAACGTTTTAGCCTCGATTGTACCATATTTCAGTAAATCGTTAGAATTTGCAAAGGATTGTTCTGTATCATCCCCAAATCTTGTTAAATACCAACCTTCCTTATTGTGACTTATTGAGTACTTATTCCCTTTATATTGAAATTCCACTTCCCGTCCCGTAGATAAATCTTTTTTAAGCTCTTCAAATCTATAATCATTCATTAAAAATTACCTCACTATTTAATTTCTCACCGGATTTTCAGGATCACTCCAATCCCAGGTATGATCGTGTGGATTCTCATGTATATTAGGGGTTCCATGGTCGGAATAATCAGTATCTTTACTTGCTCGACCTTCTCCGTCATATTGTCTCCTTTGTACAACATTACCATCCTTATCCAATCTATCTACCGTGGAATTTGGGTTACCTGTTAAAGGCAGGCTTCTATCAGATGAAGTAGCTTGTTGGGCTTGGTACTGACGCTGAAGTTCATCTTCTGTTGCTTGGTCTACCACAGATTCTGGATGTCCAAAAATAGATCCAATTACTGCCCCTGCAACTGCACCCCAAAAACCAGCTCTGGAACCGTATGTAGTTCCTTCAGCCGCTCCCGCGGCAGTCCCTTTAGCAGCATTCCATATTGTTGTTGTTATAGAAGCAGCATTATGCCCGCTAGGGTCCACGTAGTTAATGGGGTTATTATTACAATAAGTATACAGGTTTTGGGTCCAAGGTTGGTAAATGTTTCCTCTATAAGTATCCCTGGTTATGAATCTGCCGGTTGACGGATTGTAGAACCGGGCTCCCATCTGGTACAGTCCTATACCGGAGAAGTAGGGGGCTCCGGTGAATGAAAAGCGGGTATCAGATTGCGCCACATTGTAATCGCCGAATGAGGGTAAGCCAAACATATTAGTATACGCATGATTTGGTCTTACATCTGCCACAGACGTGTTCAATATATCAGCAAAGGAATATACTGTATCTCTAGTTTTGTTGTCTCTTGTAATAGTTATATAGCTGCTGAGTAAGCGTCCATTAGGCAATCGATTATAGCTGCTTATTGTTGCTCCGGCTCCATCCCGGTCGGCTATAACCTGGCTGCCGTCATATTGTGAGTATGTTCCATAGCTATTTATTATTTGGTTCGTTAAAGTTTCTGTAACTCCAGTTTGAACACCCAATAATTGCCCATCGCCATTTACTATATGGTTTTCAACATACTTTCGACAAGCGTAGTCATCTTTTAAATTTGAGTATATTAAGCTATTTTCATAATCATATTTATTGGTTGTTGTGGATGGTCCTTTGTAAGGCCTTGATGATTGGTTTACAACCTTTATCTGATTACCATTTGAATCATATTGATTAGTCTTGCTATATCCTTCAAGATTGATATTCATAACTTGAGGAGTGTATTGCTCGTTCATTAATAGCTCAGTATTGGCATCATACTGATAAGTATTAATTAAATAGTCATTTATATATTTTTTTGTTCTATTGCCAAGTTTGTCATAACAATATTTTAAGTTGTTGTTTCCTCCATAAGGTGTTGACGAGACATTTTCGCTCGTTATTTGATTTATTTCGTTGTATTGATAGACCCCAGTAGATGATTGTGTACTTGGAGATACATCAGTTGCATAAAAGTTATATATGCATTGATCGATGTTGCCGTTATTGTCATACTGATAATCAAAATGATAATAGTTACCATTGGAGGCTGTGCAGCTACGGTTAGTTAACTGATCCAGATTGTTGTAGGTATCAACTATATTTCCTGCATTAGGATAGGTTATCTGCGTTATTTTTCCATCCAGATCATAGGCAAGGTTGATTATATTGTTTTTGAAGTCGGTCAGCTTATCTAGTTGTCCCGCTCCGTTATAGTGACAGGTCTGGGTGCCGAAGGATGTAGTCATGGATAATTTTCGTCCGGCATTGTCATAGCTGTAGTTTAAGGTATTGCCATAGTCGTCCATGGTTCCTGTCAGCCTGGCATTGGCATCATAGGTGTAGTAGGAGGTTGTCAGGGTGTCTTTCATGGTCAGCCGCTTTCCTAGACTGTCATAGGTATAGCTTACGGTTGAGTTATCAGGATAGGTTTTGCTTAACAGGTTGCCTGTAGGGTTATAGGTGTAGGTTATGGTCTGACCTTTGGGATCAGTTTTGCTGATTACTCTTCCGTCCGGATCATAGGTGTAGCTGGTGGTAAAGTTACCCGGCAGGGTTTCGCTCTTCACATGCCCTACCTTGTCATAGGTATAGCCGGTAATATGGCCGTTGGCATTTGTAACTGTTATACGGTTGCCGCAGTTATCGTAGCCGTATTGAGTGTTTATTTGAGTTTGTACCGCCGGGGTGGTGGGATCAAGGGTTACCAGGTTGGTTACACTCGTTAGTTGGTTATCAGGGTTGTATTGATAGTTGGTGGTATGTCCTAATGGGTCAGTACTGGTTAATACGTTGCCCCGGTTATCATAGGTGTAGGTTGTGGCGTTGACGTTGGCCCCGCCTGATGTCGTTCTTCGCCCTGAGGCGGTAACTCGCTGCAAGGCATCGTAGCTTTGAAAGGCTATATGTCCCATAGGGTCTATTATTTCGGTCATGTTGCCGCAGGCATCATAGTTATAGGTAGTCGTGTTGCCCAGTGGATTAATGCTGGTTTTTGGGCGGTTAAGGTCATCATAGGTGTAATTGGTAGTTATATTGGTGGGATCGGTAACTGCGATCTGATTACCAGCGCCATCATATTGGGCTGTAGTTATATATCCCATAGGATCAGTAATTTTTGTTACTCTGCCGGCTGCATCATAGGCATAGCTGGTGCTGCCTCCGTTGGCATTGGTTTCTGATCTTATTAATCCATCTCCATCTATGAATGCAAAGGCAACTGCACCATTGGGATAATCGGTGCGAATTAATCTGCCTAATGCATCATAGGTATAGGTGGTTATGTTATTGTTGGGGTCCTTACTGGTTTTAATATTTGCCATGTTATCGTAGGTATAGTAGCTGGATTTGTTTTCGGCATTGGTGATATAATCCAGGACTCCATATTTGCCTGCGCTATCATCATAGTGATAGGTGATTATTCCACCGTTTGCGTCGGTAGCCAGGGTTCGTCTGCCGTGGTTATCATTGACATAGGCAGTGGCATGACTCAGGGGATCGGTTGTTTGAGTCAGGTTGCCGTTGGTGTCATATTGATAATGGGTTATGCCTGCATTGACATCGGTTACGGTCAAGGGTTGATTTAAGTTGTTGTAGGTTACGGTAGTGGTATGGTTTAGGGCATCGGTATTGGTGAGCATATTTCCCCAATTATCGTAGGTATAGGTGGTCGTATGCCCACCGGGGTCGGTTATGGTTAAGGGATTGTAGTTGGCATCACAGGTAATGCTTGCCTGTTGGCCTAAAGCATCGGTTACTGAGCTACAGTTGCCAAAGGCAGGGTTAAAATGGAAGGTAGTAATTTTACCCCTGGGATCGGTGATGGTAGAAATACCGCCGGTAAAGTCCCAGGTTAAATTGGTGGTATCTCCTAGGCCGTCTTTTATTTTAAGCAGGTGCCCACTGGTATCATAATCTAAATAATTTATTATTTTATCGGGGCTTAGGACTTTATTTAGGTTATGGTTGGCATCGTAGTAGTAGCTGGTTACATATCCCATCGGATCGGTTACGGTAGCCAGGTCTCCGGTGGTGGGGTCATAAGTATATATGGTTGGGTTGGTTCTGGGGTCGGTTAGGCTATGGATTCTGCCGTTGCTGTCGTAGGTAATGGTTAGAGTTCTGCCTACGGTGTCGGTTATTGAGGTTAATTGGGTACCGGTATAGTTGTAGGTTATGGTGTTGTTGTTAAGGTCTTTTATGGTTATGAGTTTTCCACTGGCATCGAAGTTGAGGCTGATGTTGTCTTTTCTTTTTATGGTATAGCTGCCATCGGTGTTTTTAACCAGGGTTAGATATATTCCAGTTGGGGCTGTATATGTGCCACCGTTGTATGTGAATTGGGCTTTATAGCCGTCTCCCATGTTGTAGGTTACTGAGTTATCGGTGTTTATGGTTAGGGAGGCCAGGATGTTGGCACTCCAACCAGGCCCAAATGCACCACCGCTGGTTTTATCCAAGCTGTTGTAGGTTCTTCTTATTTCAGTAGCCAGGTGGTTGCCGGGCAGTAGTGAATCGGTAAATACGGCGGCCAGGTTGCCTGATCCGGTATTAACCATGGCTTCTCCATTTGCTAGGGGAAGGCTTGCATAGTTCCAGAAGGATTTTATGCCTATGCGGCTACTGGTATCGGTTGATGAACCGCCCTGGTTGGCATTTCTGCTGCCAGTGATACTAAGGTTGCCGTCGAAACTCATCTTGCAGGTGGTAGCATCGTCTACTGGTAATGGCTGGCCGCTGGTGTATGATGCCTGAATTTCAGAAATGGTTCTTACTCGGTTGGAGATATACAGGTCGTCTATAATTCCATTTATCTCTCTGCCTGGCCAATTACAAGCATACCCTATATCAATCTCACTGGCACTAAAAGATGAAGGATAATGGTCTGCTGTTATAGGGTATCCTGATACTAATTGTCCATTTAGGTATAGGTAATATACTCCGGCTTTCCAAGTTAAAGCAATATTATATAAAGTGTTTTCAAGCAGAGTTATACTAGGAGATGAAACAGTATTAAATATTGATGCATTATCAGCTATCCATAAATAAAAATTATTAGAAGAACCTGCCCTTTCAAGAGAGAGCCTATTATTGTTGCCCCCTGGCACTAATATTGAAAAAGGATTTTGATACGAATTATTTGCAGAATTTCGATATAACCAAAAACTTATTGTACCTTCATTTGCGTTCAATACCGCAGCAGTGGGTATAGTTAGTGTTTCGGCCACTCTCGAAATTCCACCTATTTGCCAAGAGGTTGCATAGGTTTTTTGCTCAATTTGGAGGCCATCAACGTAGAAAGTAACTGCTACTGCGGTAGTTGTTCTGATTGTAAGGAACATACTAGATGACGGACTTGAACCAATAGTCCCCGTTAATACTATTCGTTGCCATGCCCCATTACCTGTAATATTAGAGGCACTTAAAACAACAGAATTAGTGGAATCCCACAAAACAGCTTGCAAAACTTGCCCATTGGTTGCCTTAAACCACATACTACCTGTATAAGTTGTATTGGCTAAACCCGATATACCGGTTGTTCCAAAACCTTCATAGGCATTAGCTGATGTAGTTGTCACTTGCAAACAAGCAGTGCCTTGCCAAAAGTCAGAGGTTATACGAGATATGGTCGCACCGGGATTACCCAGCGGAGGATTATTTGTAAACCCTGTAGTATCAGTCTCCACACTACTCTGATTGGCAGTTAATAGATTCGTTGTCCCTTCCTCAAGCATTACCCCCTGACCATACTTACCCGTCTCATATCTCGGAGCACCCGAAGCTACCTGGGTCCCATCTTGCTTATACGCTACCGACGATCGCGTGAATGTGGCATCACTTGAAGCTTGAGTGTTTGAAATATTTAGATTACCATCAAAACTCATCTTACAGGTGGTGGCATCGTCGCCTGGTAGTGGTTGATTGCTATTGTATGCTGCCTGAATTTCAGAAATGGTTCTTACTCGGTTGGAGATACACAGGTCGTCTATAATTCCATTTATCTCTCTGCCTGGCCAATTACAAGCATACCCTATATCAATCTCACTGGCACTAAAAGATGAAGGATAATGGTCTGCTGTTATAGGGTATCCTGATACTAATTGTCCATTTAGGTATAGGTAATATACTCCGGCTTTCCAAGTTAAAGCAATATTATATAAAGTGTTTTCAAGCAGAGTTATACTAGGAGATGAAACAGTATTAAATATTGATGCATTATCAGCTATCCATAAATAAAAATTATTAGAAGAACCCATCCTTTCAAGAGAGAGCCTATTATTGTTGCCCCCTGGTACCAATATGGAAAAAGGATTTTGATACGAATTATTTGCAGGATTTCGATATAACCAAAAACTTATCGTACCTTCATTTGCGTTCAATACCGCAGCAGTGGGTATAGTTAGTGTTTCGGCCACTCTCGAAATTCCACCTATTTGCCAAGAGGTTGCATAGGTTTTTTGCTCAATTTGGAGGCCATCAACGTAGAAAGTAACTGCTACTGCGGTAGTTGTTCTGATTGTAAGGAACATACTAGATGACGGACTTGAACCAATAGTCCCCGTTAATACTATTCGTTGCCATGCCCCATTACCTGTAATACTAGAGGCACTTAAAACAACGGAATTAGTGGAATCCCACAAAACAGCTTGCAAAACTTGCCCATTGGTTGCCTTAAACCACATACTACCTGTATAAGTTGTATTGGCTAAACCTGATATACCGGTTGTTCCAAAACCTTCATAGGCATTAGCTGATGTAGTTGTCACTTGCAAACAAGCAGTGCCTTGCCAAAAGTCAGAGGTTATACGAGATATGGTCGCACCGGGATTACCCAGCGGAGGATTATTTGTAAACCCTGTAGTATCAGTCTCCACACTACTCTGATTGGCAGTTAATAGATTCGTTGTCCCTTCCTCAAACATTACCCCCTGACCATACTTACCCGTCTCATATCTCGGAGCACCTGTAGCTACCTGGGTCCCATCCTGCTTATAGGCCACCGAGGAACGGGCGAATGTGGCACTTATAGTCTGAGTACTTGCGGCTGAGACTACCGACACTTCATTGGAGAGGGTACCGCTTACTATCATCCCGGTTTTATCGACTGAGGCAACCCTATAATTGTAGGTGGTTCCATTTACCAGGTTATTACTGTCAGTATAGCTATTATTATTAAACCCACCGGCTACTAGCTTATCATCAGTTGCTGTAACTCCTGGAGTAATACTGCGATAGACTCGGTAAACTGCACCTGGGGTGCTTGATGCTCCCCAGCTAAGATTTATTTTCCCGTCGCTGGCAACAGCAGCGGTCAAGGTTCCGGGGGCTAAGACAGACACAGGGTTGTTTACTGTTATGGCGGTATTGGCGCTCACACTTGAATTTCCGGCCAGGTCATAGGCTCTGGACCAAATGTTATAACTCCCATTGGCAAATGTGGTGGTATCCCAGTTTATTGTATAGGGAGCAGCAGTTTTAGTGGCTAGAAGTGCCTGCCCGGCATATATTTCTACTCTTTGAATTCCGGAGTTGTCCTGCACGTTTACACTGATGGGGATTGTCCCGGATAAGCTGGCATTGGCAGCCGGTGATGCTATGGTTACGGTTGGGGGTGTGGTATCGGGAACGTAGGTTATGCTTAAACTGAGAGACCCCGAGCCGCATACGACTATGCCGTTATTAGGAAGTGTGCCATTTACCCATCTCTGAACCAGGCTGGTAAGATCAGATATCGGCTCCCCTACCATGCCTTGTAATTTACTGACAGTTACCTCATCACTCAGCCATTCCTGGTTTAGTACATTGATGGAATAGCTTGCACCTCCGCCGCTTCCGAGGTCCCCGGTTCCGTCGCTATAAACCGGACCGCAATCCAGGATGGTACTGTTAATTGTACTTCCTCGTGGTATTGAGGATAAATTATATTTAACTAACTCGGTGTTATTTAGGTAACCACTATAGTTATCATAATAAACACATGTTACGATCATCTGATCTGATCCTGACGGTATAGTGATTGTGGGATCTATGGTTACCGGGAACTTAGCTGTAGCCAGTTCTTGCTTGTCGATAGTTATATCCAGCGTTAATCCATTTTGGACAGGAGTCGCAGTTTGACGTACAGTAGTTAAGGCTTTCCCATCAGCATCTTTAGCATAGACGGGTTTTATGTAATACATGCTTTTGCCGCTCTCGGAGGAAGCAAATTCAATTCTGCCCCCGTCTACCTCTGCCCAGTAAAGGTTAGTGGTATTGATTTTAAAGGAAAAGGTATTGGGACTGTTTTGGTTTTTCAATATTATGGATTCTTTTACTCCGTTGCCTATTGTTTGATAATTAAAATCGGTATTGGGCAGGAGTTCATTGTAGCTGATGGTATTGCCTTTAACCTGCCCTTCTACATTAATCTTCTTGGCACTGGCGGAGTCCTGGTTTAATTCTATTCCTAGTTCAGAATCTTCTACGGCAAATCCCATTATTTTTTTATCTGGATTTTTTAGAAATTTAGCTTTGAAGCGCTTGGATTTGTTTTCATACGAAGGGATTGCATCATTACTAATTGTTAGACTGTCTCCGGTTGCTATTGTAGATTTATCGTTAATAGTAAGGCTGTCTCCGGTTGCAATTTTAGATTGATTGTTGTCTATAGTTAAGCTGTCTCCTGTTGCGATTGTAGATTGATTGTCCAATTGGAAAACCGCTGTCATTGTACCATCTGAGTTTTTATAGAAGCGACTGTCTGCTGTTCTCATACTAGTCACTTCAACTCTATTTATATCCTTTTTTTGCTCATTCTTTCCCTGAGTTGGGGTAGTTTTTTCTTCGGTTATGGAGTTTTTCTTTATACTTTGATCGACACTGTTAGTAGTTGGGTCGACCTCCACAGTATTATCCTTATTACTTGATTGGGCATTATCAACTACTATGCTTTCGATAGGATCAGTTATAGTTGTACTACCGTTGCTATTGTCTGCCGCTATTGTAGTAGTAACGATGCTGAGAAGAAAGACGACTAGTGTAATCAACGATACTAATTTTCTCAAATTCTTATTCCCCTACTAACATTTTCTTTATATATTGCCGTTTTTTTACATAATGTTTTATTATTCTTGTCTGGCTTTCTTATTCCTTTAGTTAAATTGCGACAAATTACCATGCTTTTCGTGACTTCAGTCTCCTAAAGTCGAAAATAGGGCTCTGTAAGATGAATTCACCGGCTTTAATTACATATGTTTCGCACTCCATAGCAAGGCCGAAAATTCCGTCTAAGAATAGCAAAAAAGGGTATATAAAATCCGCATGAAACCCAATTTATTGGTATGATTTAAGTGTTAAGCCCAATCAACCGAAAAAGGGGTGTTATCATGCGGAAATCAGTAAACGAAATTGAAATTGTACTGCAAAAACACAGTTATTCAATTGACAACATTATATGTCATGAAAACCTTCAATTTTAAAAAGAATACCAGTATTTAAAAGACTTATTTGATGACTCTTTTTTCAATAATCAACTCAAAAAGCTCGATAAAGCAAGCTAATCTACCATTGTGGATTTAATCTGAAAGCCAGTCCTATTGGTGCTTAGAGTCTATCCTGGTATTTTGGAAATACGGGGTTTGCTAGGTGCGGAACTTAAGTATTTAGTCAAAACGGACCGGACCGACTATCCCCAATTACCGACATTTTTAACGATCTGGCTGATTTGAGCCCACTTATTCATGGTATAGAGGTGTACACCGGGTACATGGTTATTGATGAGGTCCTCAATCTGCTGGCTGGCGTATTCTATGCCAGCCTTTTCCATTTCGGCGGGGCTATTCTCATACTTGTCCACTAATTTGAGTAGTTTAGCGGGAATAGATGCGCCCCCCAGATAAATCATCCGTTTAATCTGTTTGGCATTTAGAACTGGCATTATCCCTGGAACAATGGGGACATTGATTGCCACCCGGTGAGCTTTTTCCAGGAAATCATAGTAAATCCGGTTATCAAAAAACAACTGGGTTATTAACAAGTCTGCCCCTGCGTTGACCTTTTGCCGTAAATATACCAGGTCTTCACTTAATCTTCGGCATTCCGGGTGTCCTTCCGGGTATGCGGCGGCCGCTATACCAAAACTATATTTAGCCCTGACATCACGGATAAGTTCCACTGCATAATGATAGTCCTGCTGAGAGAGATCAAAATCGGGATCATCAACCGGCAGATCGCCTCGCAAGGCCATAATATTTTCTATACCTTCGGCAATTAGATTGTCTAAGATGGCATCAACTTCAGCTCGACTATGTCCAACACAGGTCAGGTGAGCCAAAGCCTCCATACCATATTGCTTCTTAATTCGTGCTGCAATTTCTACGGTTCTGGCTCGATTGGATCCTCCCGCACCATAGGTGACGCTGATAAAACTCGGTTCCAGTTGGGTTAGCTTATCAAGAGTGGCAAATATAGTCTCCAGGGGATAATCTGCTCCGGGCGGAAAAATCTCCAACGACAGAACCGGTTTATCTCCCTGGTAGAATTCTTTTATTTTCATTCTTAGTCCCCATTCAAACAGGTGTGTGCTAAAGGTTTTTGATTAACTCATCCGCAAACTCCGAACATTTCACTTCGATAGCTCCATCCATCAGGCGGGCAAAGTCAAATGTAACTACTTGACTGAAAATGGTTTTTTCCAGGGCAGCTACAATCAGATCAGCGGCTGGATCCCATCCTAGATGACGGAGCATCATTTCTCCAGATAGGATTAATGAAGACGGATTTACCTGGTCCAAGTCGGTGAACTCAGGAGCAGTGCCATGGGTAGCTTCAAAAATAGCATTGCCTTTTACGTAATTAATATTAGCTCCGGGAGCAATTCCAATACCACCTACCTGTGCAGCCAAAGCATCAGAGATGAGATCGCCATTCAGATTCAGGGTGGCAATAACATCAAATTGAGCCGGATCAATTAGAATCTGCTGGAGAAAATTATCAACTATTGCATCCTTAATAAGTATTTTTCCCTGGGCTAGTGCTTCTTGCCTTGCTTCATCAGCTGACTCCTTACCCTGGGCTTCCTTTATATGTTCGTATTCATTCCAGGTAAACACCTTGTCGCCAAATTCGTCTTCAGCTATATCGTAACCCCATTGCTTGAAAGCCCCTTCGGTATACTTCATAATATTACCCTTGTGTACCAGGGTTACACTTTTACGACCATTGGCTAATGCGTATTGAATTGCGGCCTTTACCAGTCTCTTACTGCCTTCCGACGATACCGGTTTAATCCCAATCGCTGAGGTTGCGGGGAAACGTATTTTGGTTACTTTCATTTCATTCTGCAGAAATTCCAGGACCTTTTGCGCTTCTGGGGTCCCTTGCTGGTATTCTATCCCGGCATAAATATCCTCGGTATTCTCCCTGAAAATAACCATATCTACATTCTGAGGATTTTTCACCGGAGCAGGAGTGCCGTTAAACCAACGTACCGGGCGAAGACAGGTGTACAGATCGAGAGCCTGCCGCAAGGCAACATTAAGGGAGCGAATTCCGCCGCCAATCGGAGTGGTAAGAGGGCCTTTCAGGGCCACAATATATTCCTCGATCACATCCAATGTTTCCTGAGGCAGCCATTCACCAGTCAGGTCAAAAGCTTTTTGGCCCGCCAATACTTCTTTCCAAACTATACTTTTATCACCCTGATAGGCTTTTTGCACAGCCGCATCCAATACGCGCGAGGTTGCCCTCCAAATATCGGGACCAATCCCATCACCTATAATAAAAGGTATTATAGGATTATTGCCTACATTTAATACTCCGTTATTTACAGTTATTTTATTTCCCTTTGGCAAATCTTGGTTTGGCACGGTTAATCCTCCTGCAATTTTGTTTATAAGAGACACATCTATGGGTTTTGAATACCTCTTTAATCGAAATTAAATCCGCCATGTTTCTTAAAATGTTCGACTAGTCCGCCTTCATTGAGTATCTTCAGCATCACCGCCGGCAATGGAGTTATAGGAATGTCTGTGCCTTTGCTTAAGTTATGCAAGACTCCAGCAGCTAAATCAACCTTCAGTTCATCCCCTTCAGCAATGCCATCTGTATCACATTCAATTAACGGTAATCCGGTATTAATGCAATTGCGGTAGAAAATGCGAGCAAAGGATTTGGCGATAACCGCACTGATATCGGCATTTATTATGGCCAGCGGCGCCTGCTCCCGCGAAGATCCGCAGCCAAAATTACTTCCCGCCACGATAAAATCACCAGATTGCACCTTGGCATAAAAGTCCGGGTCCAAGTCCTCCATAACGTGCTTGGCAAGCTCCTTCATATCAAGGGTTTTGAACTTATGACGACCGGAAATAATATAGTCGGTATTTACATCATTAGCAAATTTGTGAACCTTCCCCTGTAAATCCATTTTGCTCCTCCTCTATTTAATAAACTCGCGTGGGTCGGTAATCTTACCATATAACATCGACGCAGCTACGGTAGCAGGTGATCCTAGATATATAAATGATGTAGGATTTCCCATACGCCCTTTGAAATTGCGGTTAGCAGTGGAAATCACACTCTCTCCATCTGAGGGTACGCCATTATGAGTCCCGACACAGGGTCCACAACCTGGTGTAACTACTGCGGCACCTGACTCTACAAACACTTCTATTAACCCTTCACGCATGGCCTGGATCATCACCTGGCGGGATGAAGGGGCTACAATCAGGCGAGTATTCTTAGCTATGTGCTTGCCTTTCAGAATACTGGCTGCAATACGCAGATCTTCCATTCTCCCATTGGTACAGGTGCCAATGACTCCCTGCTGTATATCTGTGCCCGCAACCTCGCTGATAGGAGACACATTATCAACTGTATGGGGGTTGGCAATTTGAGGTTCAAGTTTGGAAACATCATATTCTTTGATACGAGCATATACCGCGCCGGGATCAGCCTGAACCGGCGTAAATGCACGCTTACTGTGAGCCTTAACCCAGTCTATAGTTTTCTGGTCAGCATTCATAAGGCCGCATTTGGCCCCCATTTCGATAGCCATATTGCTGATGGTGAAACGGGCCTCCACTGATAGGGCATCTATGGCTTCACCCACATATTCCGCGGCCATGTAGGTGGCTCCGTCTGCAGTCACATCCCCAATTAGATAAAGAATCAAATCTTTGGAGTATACTCCGGCGGGCAGCTGCCCGTTCAGCACGAACTTAAAAGTTTCGGGGACCTTAAACCACAGCTTGCCGGAAACCAGTCCCGCTGCCAGATCGGTTGATCCGACCCCGGTCGAAAACACATTAATAGCCCCGTAAGTACAGGTATGTGAATCTGCACCAATTACCAAATCACCGGGCACAACATGACCCTGTTCCGGCAGCAGCTGATGACAGACACCATCCCCAATATCATAAAAATTTATCTTCTGTTCATCGGCAAAAACCCGCATCTGATGATGCAGGGCGGATACACCGGCTAAAGGGCTGGGGGCACTGTGATCGATCACCATGGCGATGCGCGCCGGATCAAACACCTGCTTGGCCTGCATTGCCTCAAATGCCTGGATAGCCAGACCAGAGGTTCCATCCTGGCCCATTACAAAATCCAAGTCAGCCACTACTATGTCATTAGCTCTGGCATCCTGTCCACTTTTTGCAGATAGAATCTTCTCCGCAATTGTTTTGCTCAATTTTTCTCCCTCTCTCTCAATAAGTCTTCGAATATACAGACAATTTCTTTATCAAACAGGGATCGTTTTTTATCAATTGCCATTTGCCGGCATCTCACTAAAATATCTTCAGAATCTTGATCCGTGATGGCAATTCCATACTCCCGAAACTTGCCCCTGATGGAAGCTGACCCCGAGTGTTTGCCAATTACCATCTGTCTCTCCAGACCCACTTCTTCCGGTAAAAAGGCCTCATAAGTAAGGGGATTTTTCAAAACCCCATCACCATGTATCCCCGATTCATGGGCAAATATATTGGAACCAACAATGGGCTTGTTAACTGATAAAGCCCTGCCGGAAGCCTCAGCTACATATTGGGCGACCTCCCGGAAGAGGGTCGTATTATAATTTAGATCTATTTTCATTAGATGCCGCATACTCATGATTACTTCCTGCAAACAGGAATTACCGGCTCTTTCCCCCAGACCGTTAACAGTTACTCCCACATGATTGGCCCCGGCATATATACCTGCCACGGAATTGGCTGTAGCCATACCAAAGTCATTATGGGTATGCATCTCTATATCCAGTCCTACCGAATCGTGCAGGGTCTTTATATATCTGAAAGTAGTCAGTGGATCTAGGGTGCCGACTGTATCACAGAAGCGCAGACGGTTGGCACCGGCGTGTTTGGCAATCAGGGCAAATTCGGTTAAATAATCAAGGTTGGACCGGGACGCATCCTCGGCATTTACAGATACATAGAGGTCTTTGTCCTTGGCATACTTGACTGCATCGGACATGCGCTTTAAAACATCCTCCCTAGTAGTCTGTAGTTTGTGCTCAATATGAATATCTGAAGTGCTGATAGAAATAGCTACCGCATCAACCCCGCACTGAACTGACTGCCTGATATCAGATATAACCGCCCGGTTCCAGGCCATAATGCTAGCCTTGAGGCCCAATCGTACGATTTCCTTAATGCAATCTTTCTCAAATCCACCCATAACCGGTATGCCGGCTTCAATCTGATCAATCCCTATTTCATCCAGGTAACGGGCGATTCTGATTTTTTCTTCATTAGAAAATACTACACCCGCTGTTTGTTCACCATCTCTCAGTGTGGTATCAACAACATATACTTTAGCGTCTTTTTCCAAAAACCAATCTTTGTTCATAAGGGTCCAAGCCATATATATTCCTCCCCCGGCGTTAGCGCCTCAATATTTTTGTAATAATTGCTTCTCTTTCTCCATTACCTCATATCTTGACCAACTATTGCCTATCCAAGCACTCTTTCAGCAGCTTGTTGACCAAAGCCGGATTGGCTTGACCTCGGGTAGACTTCATTATCTGCCCGATAAAGAATCCTAAGGCCTTGTCTTTACCGTTTTTATAATCCTCGACCACCCTGGGATTAGCCTTTACAATATCCTCAATAACTGGCAGCAGGGTCCCCTCATCGGAAATCTGCGCCAGACCTTTTTCTTTAATAATGAGAGCCGGACTTTTACCACTGGCAAACATTTCTTCAAAAATAGTTTTAGCCATTTTACCACTGATGCTGCCGTCCTCGATAGCTTTTAACATCTGCACTAAGTGGATCGGTTTAATGTTGCACTCGTCGATCTCCAGATTGTTTTGATTTAAGAGTCGGCCAAGTTCCCCCATCATCCAATTCGAGACTGTTTTAGCATCTGGATATATTTTTAAGCACTCGTCAAAAAATAAAAGGGGTTCAGGGGTTAAAGTCAGGAGCCCGGCATCATATTCCGGCAGACCATACTTCTCTACCAGCCGAATTTGTGCTTGCTCCGGCATCTCCGGCATTTGTCCCCTGATTTTCTCCACCCATGCACGGCTGATCTTTAAAGGGGGCAGGTCAGGTTCTGGAAAATACCTATAATCATGTGCCTCTTCTTTGGAGCGCATGGATCGGGTAAGCTGCTTTTCCTCATCCCATGTTCTGGTTTCTTGTACGATGGCTTCCCCATCTTCGAGAGCTTCTCTTTGCCGGTTAGCTTCGTACTCAATAGCTCTTTCCAATGCCCGAAAAGAGTTTAAGTTTTTAATTTCAGTTCGGGTTCCAAACTCTCTTTGGCCTAACGGGCGAATCGATACATTGGCATCACAACGGAGGGAACCTTCCTGCATCTTGCAGTCCGAAACCCCGGCAAAAAGCAACATAGATCGTAATTTCTCCATATAAGCCCGAGCTTCCTGGGCAGAACGCATATCCGGTTCAGATACAATCTCTAACAGTGGCACCCCGCAGCGATTTAAATCGACCAGCGAGAAAGGGGTGGTGGTAATATCACCTTGATGTACCAGTTTCCCAGCATCTTCCTCCATATGAGCCCGGGTTACGCCGACACGCTTCTTCTGCCCATTTACATCTATATCCAAATAACCACCTACACATACGGGCAAATCAAATTGTGATATCTGGTAGGCCTTGGGCGAATCAGGATAGAAATAATTCTTGCGGTCGAATTTG
Organism: Syntrophomonadaceae bacterium; assembly: GCA_963665865.2. Taxonomy (GTDB): domain Bacteria; phylum Bacillota; class Syntrophomonadia; order Syntrophomonadales; family Syntrophomonadaceae; genus PHAA01. The sequence continues at coordinate 2,706,289 of CAXXWF010000001.1, forward strand.
CATAACTCAGGAATCTCACTATGTAAAGCCAGCCCGGTTTTAATGGCCAATTCAACTACTTTCTCATTCAAGACCGGCAGCATGCCAGGAAACCCGGCACACACCGGGCAGGTTTGCGTATTGGGCTCCGCCCCAAAAGCGGTGGAACAAGCGCAAAATATTTTAGTTTGAGTTTTAAGTTCGGCATGGACCTCCAAGCCGATTACAATTTCATAATCCTTACTCAATTATTTCACCCCCAAATCGGGTTTCATAGTATGGTAATCGGTATTCTGTTCAAAGGCATAGGCCGCTTTATATAAGGTTGCTTCATCAAAAGCCTTGCCAATCAATTGCATCCCGATCGGCAAACCCTGCTCAAATCCGCAAGGGATCGACATCCCCGGCAGACCAGCCATATTTACTGGTACGGTTAGAATATCATTCATGTACAAAGTCAACGGGTCTCCCGCTTGCTCTCCTAATTTAAAAGCGACTGTCGGGGTAGTTGGAGCTGCAATCAAATCAAAATCACGGAATACTCGGGCAAAATCGTTGGCAATCAATCTTCTTACCTTTAATGCCTTTAGATAATAAGCATCATAATAACCCGAACTTAACGCATAAGTACCCAGCATAATTCGTCTTTTCACTTCGTCACCAAAACCTTGAGCCCGCGTCGAGGAAAACATAGATACTACATTCTCCGCTTCGAAATCCCGATATCCATACCTTACACCATCAAAGCGAGCCAAATTGGCACTGGCCTCCGCGGGAGCCACCAGATAATAAGCTGGCAGTGCATACTCGCTGTGGGGGAGAGATACCTCTTCCACAATAGCTCCTAGTTCTTCATATTTTAGCAGAGCTTTTTTTATGGATTGGGTTATAGCGGTGTCTATTCCCGGCCCGAAGTACTCCTTGGGGTAGGCAATCCGCATCCCTCGCACATCACCATCCAGGTTGCTGGTATAATCGGGCACATCGAGAGCTGCGCTAGTTGAGTCCAGGGGATCGTGCCCGGCAATTATATTCATAACCAGAGCATTATCGCGAACATCCTTGCTGAAAACTCCCACTTGATCTAGGGATGAAGCAAAGGCGATTACTCCCCAGCGGGATACTCTTCCATAAGTTGGCTTCATTCCTACCACCCCGCAATAAGAGGCGGGCTGCCTTATGGAACCGCCGGTATCTGTCCCCAGGGCAAAAGGCACTTCATCAGCGGCTACCGCTGCCGCTGAGCCGCCCGAGGATCCCCCCGGCACTCTAGTCAGATCCCAGGGATTATGAGTAGCAAAAAATGCGGAGTTCTCGGTAGAAGAACCCATCGCAAATTCGTCCATATTCAACTTGCCTGCTAAAACCCCCTGTTGCTCGCGCAAACGCCCGGAAGCAGTTGATTCATAAGCAGGCACAAAATTTTCAAGTATCCGGGATCCACAAGTAGTCTTTACTCCGCGAGTGCAGAAGATATCTTTCAAACCCAGTGGTATTCCGGCAATGCCAGAATATTTGCCCCTGTTGTCAATTTCCCGAGCTTTTTGCAAGGCTGATTCTTCGGTTAGAGTAATAAAGGCTTTCACTTTAGCCTCAACCCCATCAATTCGGGTAAAAATAGACTTAACGATTTCTTCTGACGTTACTTCTCGGCGGGCCAGCCGCTCTTGCAATTCGTGCAAGGTGAGTTCGAATAACTCCACAGCTTTTACCCCCTCTACATTATTTTAGGAACTTTATATTGACAATCTTCAGCCAGAGGAGCATTGGCAAGCATCTCATCTCTCTCCATGCTGGGCTTTATTTCGTCCTTCCGGAAGACATTGTTAACCGTTAGGATATGGGTCAGCGGTTCGACATCGTCCGTGGGGAGTAAATTCAGATTATCGGCATAGTTTAGGATAGAACTTAATTGTTCACCAAATCTTATTTTCTCATCCTCGCTTAAACTAAGCCGAGCCAGGAGTGCTACGTGCTCTACTTCTTTTATAGTTAAGGCCATACCGCTACCTCCTTACTTATTCAACATTTACGTTCAATAAAATATTATACCAAAAAGGGAACAGATCAACTAATATTTTTAGGTTGGGAAGCTGCGCCATTTACCAGGGGAAGTATTTGATCAATGTCATTACCAGAGGAACTAAGAAAAGACCTGGCAATAGATTGGCTACTTTTATGCGGGTAATACCAAGGGCGTTTATGCCGATGCCAGCAATTAAAACCCCGCCCAGAGCCGTGATATTATTTAGCATAGGGTCAGTTAGCAAAGGTTTTATATAACCGGCTCCCAGACTGATGGCTCCCTGGTATATAAGGACGGGCAGAGCGGAGAATAGTACCCCTACTCCCATACTGGCGGCAAATATCATGGCAAATATACCATCCAACATCGATTTTACCAATAAGATTTCGTAATTATGAGTTAATCCATCCTGTAAAGACCCTACGATGGCCATCGCTCCCACACAAAACAGCAGAGTTGCCGATACAAAGCCTTTCACAAACTGGCTGTCTCCTCCGCCGAAAACCTTTTCCAGTTTCCGGCCTAGTGTTTCGAGCCTGGTTTCCCATTGCTGCCATTCCCCCCAAACCGCTCCCAGCGCTATGCATACCCCCACCACCGCTAAGCTCTCTGCTTTAAATGCAAATTGCATTCCAATGGCCAGAATGAGTAACCCTAAACCATCCTGCATATTACGGCTAATATTAGGTGGAATTCCCTTGCGAAAAATAAGGCCAATAAGCCCGGCGATAATTATGGCCGAGGCATTGATAATTGTTCCGGTCAAAAGACTATCCTCCAAGTTACAATGTATGAGCCATCTCCAGTCCGGAGATGGCTCAGCCCGATAACAAAAGCGAATCTCAGCGTTATTTCAAAAAGCCCGTTCAATCGACGTATTTCATACGGGGACATTCCCAGAAGGGGTGTGTCCCCATACCTTAGCCGCCTCAATCACAGGCTTTTCTCATGCCTTGATCTTCACTTCTGTTATCAGCCCGGCAGCTTGCCGACTTTGTCGACAAGCTGAGCCATCTCCAGTGCGGAGATGGCTTGAGCCTCCATATATTTTATGCTATCAACTTTATCCTGACAAGCGTGATAAAAGCTCCAGGATAATAATCATATATTGTTTCACTCACATTATTATACTAGATTGACATCGAATTGGCGCCAAAGCTTTGAAAATAAAATAGTTTTTCTTATTATGGAGCAATCTATTATGAGGAGGTCAGCGCATGGAAATAGGCCTTTTTGACGTATTGGGTCCGGTAATGATTGGTCCCTCGAGTTCACATACGGCTGGAGCTGTGAAGTTAGGCAATATTGCCCGACAGATTTCCTGTGCAGATTTCCAGCAAGTGGATTTTTACCTGCATGGTTCGCTGGCTAAAACTTATCAAGGTCATGGCACCGATAAGGCTTTACTGGGTGGATTTCTGGGAATTAAACCTGATGACGAACAAATCCGCGATTCATTTGCAATTGCTGATAAGATGAATCTTCAATATTGCTTTCATGCTGCCGATCTGGGCAACGTTCATCCCAATACCGTAAAGATCCTTACTAAAGATGCTAAGAAAATAACCTGCGAACTAATCGGCTCTTCAATCGGCGGCGGCAAGGTTTTGGTTCACTCCTTAAATGGTATGTCTGTAGAATTTACTGGTCAATATCCAACCATTATCACCAATCATCTTGACCACCCCGGGGTGGTCGCTCATGTCAGCGCCACTCTATCCAAGCAAGGAATTAACATTGCTTTTTTGAAGGTCTTTCGACAGCTAAGAGGAAGTGAAGCCTGTATGGTAATAGAAAATGATCAGCCTGTCGCCCTGTCCATCTTGGATGAGCTGCGCAAATTACCTGACATAAACAGGGTAACTCTGGTGCACGTTTAAGCAAATGAAAAGGGGAAAATATTAATGTATCAATATAGCAGCGGAGAAGAACTATTGGAACTCTGTCACAGTGAGGGCAAACATATCGATGAAATAGCTCTTATGGCTGAAACGGAGTATTCCGGCAAAGAAATTGAGCTCATTAAATCCTGGTTGATGGGCGAATTGTTGGTAATGCGTGATTCAATCCATAAAGGACTTGATCCGGAAATAAAATCAGTGGGAGGCTTAATCGGGGGCAATGCCTATCGGCTGCATCTGCGTCTGGAAGGCGGTGATTATCTGGTGGGAAGCACCCTGCTGAAAGCACTGAGTTATGCTCTGGCAGTTACCGAAGTAAATGCTTCCATGGGTAAAGTGGTAGCAGCCCCTACAGCCGGTGCCAGCGGAATTGTGCCCGGTATTTTGTTAGCCCTGCAAGAAGATCGATTCTATAACGATGAACAAATACTGGGGGCTTTATTGGTGGCTGGGGCAATAGGCAAGATTATAGCTGCCAATGCCAGCCTCTCTGGAGCCGAAGGTGGGTGCCAGGCTGAATGTGGTTCGGCTTCCGCCATGGCCGCAGCCGGAACGATTTTCCTGGCCGGGGGAAGTCCCGACATGTGCCTGGAAGGAGGGGCTATGGCACTAAAAGGCCTATTAGGTCTGGTGTGTGATCCGGTAGCAGGTCTAGTAGAAGTCCCCTGTTCCAAACGAAATGCCAGTTCAACTGCCAATGCCTTGGCCTGTGCAGAAATGGCCTTAGCCGGAATAAAAAGCTTCATCCCCTTTGATGAAGTAGTTGAGGCCATGGCACGCGTTGGCCAACTCATGTCACCCACCCTCAAAGAAACAGCCACCGGGGGGTGTGCAATCACCCCCACCGCCCAGAGATACTGCCGTACCATCCACATGGGCCAGGCACCTAACTTGCTAACTATTTAACGTGACAAGGTGTAGTGCTTTATCACCATTTTCCTTCCGTTTATTCCCATGGTATAATTAGGAAATAATGAGGTGAAGTCGTGTCCCGACAACGCACAAAACTAGGCGCCCCCCAGAACCGCTCGCCATTAAGACTGGGTTTGGGTCGTCTGTATTATACAATGCGCAGATACGGAGAATGGTTTTTAAGCAGGAAGCGGTACGCTCGGACCATCAATAGCAGCATCATTCTGCCCCAAGTTATCTTTTCGCATCATACTCCGCTATTAAGACAGCTCAGAAATGTAGACATGCAATTACAATACAATAAAATAGAAAATCTGAAGCTGGCGGGTGCATGCATAAACGGTCTGGTTTTAAAGCCAGGAGAGACTTTCTCCTTCTGGAGACTGGTAGGAAAAACCACAGAGCGGAAAGGTTACCTTAAAGGCATGGTACTGAATAATGGCAGCTTTTATGCCGGTACCGGCGGTGGATTGTGTCAGATGTCCAATTTAATCTACTGGATAACCCTGCATACACCGCTAACCGTGATAGAAAGGTGGCGTCATAATTACGATGTCTTTCCCGATGCCAACCGTACCCAGCCATTTGGCAGCGGGGCCACAGTTGCCTATAATTATATCGACTTACAGATAAAAAATGAAACGAATACTGATTACCAATTATTGATATGGCTCGATGATCAAGATTTGCACGCTGAATGGCAAAGTGCCGCGCCTCCAGCTTTGAGTTATGAGGTATATGAACGCGAGCATTTTATTAATGCGGAATGGTGGGGAGGCTACACTCGCTGCAATGTTCTGCACCGCAGGGTCTATGATGCAGAACATCATGAAATTGGGGACGAATTCATCTGTTCCAATCAGGCAATAATGATGTATGAGCCATTGCTGCAACCTTGAGCAAGCCCAAAAATAGCACAAGAATACCCCTCTAGTAATACTAGAGGGGCTCAAAATTTCTTTATTAATCAGGTGGCGGAGGATTCTGCATCATTAACCAAAAACTAAAAACCTCACTTTAGCCTCTAACGAACACCTGTGCCAAACGGACCTTCAACCTAAACTATTAGAAGGGTATTTACTTACTAACTTAAACTAACCTGTTAACCATTGTGGTTGGAAACTAATAAACCTTGGGATAACTACCCGAGTTACTTAATCTCTCCGCCACCTTAATTGGAGTATAGTCGCAATTTTATGGAAAAGCAAGGCTAAAATTTATCCAATTTTCGCGAACCTAACAATCCTCATTAATTAATACCCTCAAGTTCTGCAGTAAGTACTGCAGCGCCTGATACAATAAATCAGACCTACGCAAATCGCTGTCTAATCTATTACCATTGTATACCTAAAACCTTCTCCAGAAATACTCTAGCAACAATCGGGTCAAACTGCTTTCCCGAATTGCTTTTTATTTCTGCTATAACCGTATCTTCACTCAATGCCTTACGATAAGGTCTATCACTAGTCATGGCATCGTACGCATCAGCAAGGGCCATAATCCGTGCTTGCAAGGGTATTTCTGTGCCTTTTAAACCATTCGGGTAGCCTTTTCCATCCCATCTTTCATGGTGAGCTAAGACGCAATCTGCCAAATGTGAAAATTCATTTACGGAACTTAATATACGATAGCCTGTTTCTGAATGCCGCTTGATTTCAAACCATTCAGACCCATTAAGCTTTCCGGGTTTGTTTAGTATAGTTTCATCGAGGGTAATCTTTCCTATATCATGCATTAATCCACCTGTACGAAGTTCACCAAGGTCTTCCGCCCCTATATCCAAAGCAATTCCTATGGCGGCGCATAATTCACTTACCCTTTGAGAATGTTGCTCTTCTCTTATATTTTTTTCATATAAAGTGCTGATAATTACTTTTATGGTTCTACTCCCCATACTGGAGCCTTCGGACAGCTTACGTCTATACATATAGTCTTCGGCTTTCTTATATATGGTTGTCATCTCTTCTGCAGTCTCCCGTTTGGTTTCCCACCCAAAGGAAACGGACAAGGCGATCGAATTAATTTTTTCCTGAACCAGGGTTGCATTAATTCGCTGAACAATTATTTCTGCTTCATCCGAATCGGTTTTTGGTAATAGAAACATAAATTCATCTCCGCCAATTCTGGCTATAATATCATCAGCCCGACATTTTTCTTTCATAACCTCAGCCACTTTTCTTAAAAGCTCATCACCTATCGCATGACCAAAAGCGTCATTGGCAAGCTTTAAGCCATTAACATCTGCCATAACCAGGGTTATTGGCAGGTTTCTTTCTGTATCCAGCCTTTTTAACTCTTCTTCGAAAAATCTGCGATTATATAATCCGGTTAGATAATCATGATAGCTCAAATATTCAATCTTTGCTTGCCGTTCCTTTTTTTCAGTAAAGTCTCTAAATACCAGGACTACTCCATTTATGTTACCATCTTCATCTTTAATAGGGGCCGCACTATCTTCAATCGGTCTTTCAATACCATCTTTGGAAACCAATATGGTATGATTAGCAATTTCAATGGTTTTTCCAGTCTCTAATACTTCTCTGACCGGGCTGATACTTCTTTCCTGGGTAAATTCGTTGCGTATATCAAATACTTCTTCCAGAGACTTTCCGAAAGCTTCCTCTTTTGTCCAGCCAGTAAGCTGTTCAGCAACTTTATTAAACAAATAAATTTCGCCCTGGCGATTGGTTGAGATTACACCATCCCCAATTGATAGCAGCGTCATCTTCTGAATAGCAGCTTCCTCCGCTCTGGCTTTTTCCAATTCTTTACGCTCAGTGATATCACGAACGGATTGAATAGCACCAATTATATTCCCGTCAAGGTCAATAAGTTTAGAGGCCGCCCCCCATAAATAAGCACCTTTGCCCAGACAAGCGTTGGGCACATATATTTCGCCGAAAATGGTATCGTCTTTCTGTTTGACAAAATCATACTTTCCCTTTATATCATCGAATTCACGGTTTGACACAAGGGCTAGATCTATCAAGACTGGACGCCGTTTTCCATAGAAGGGGATAGTGTATTCATAATCACCCCGGCCGATCATCTGTTCCTTGAATACTCCCGTCATTTCTTCCATAGCTTTGTTCCAAAAGACAACCTTTCCCTGTTGGTCAATAACCGAGGTAGCATCAGGTAAAAGTTCAATGACCTGTTCCATCTGCTGCTGTGCTGCTTTTACAAGCGCTTCCGAATGCTTACGTTCGGAAATGTTTCGGCAAGTCCCCTCAATATGTAATAGTTCACCATTGCGATTGCGGACCGCCCGGACAGCAAAGGACATCCATATTTTCCAGCCATCTTTATGATACATCTGTGTTTCCAAGCTATAATGGTCATGGTCCACCAGGCTATCCAGAAGTTTTTTTCTGTCTTCTGGATAAACGTAGAGCTGATACTGGACGTCGTGTATGTCATTGATCATTTCCTCGGTGGAGGTAAAACCAAATGTTTTTGCAAAGGCCAGGTTAATGCTGATAAAACTTCCTTGCGGACTTATTTGATATATCCCATCAGCGCTATTTTCAAAAATGGACCGGTATTTTTCTTCACTTCTTTTGAGTTCTTCCTCCATTTGCTTGCGCTCGGTAATGTCAATACCGGAACCTAATATGGCAGGCTGTCCTCCATAGTCAATCACTGATTCAGTGTAGGCTATCCATCTGCCTTCTCCAACCCGATTTATAATTTTAATTTCCCGGTTGGGATGGCTCTCTGGCCCGCTTTGCAGTATCATTTCTTTAATTAGTTGTTGATGCTCAGGATCAACAATTTCCCAATTAGATTTCATTCCATACAATTCTTCTGCACTATAGCCGCTAATTTTTTCAAAAGGAGGATTTACATATATATACCTACCTTGTTGGACAACGCAAATGGGTGTAATGACGTTTTCAACAAGTATCTGGAACTGCCCATTAATTGCTTCTGGGTTGTTCCCTGCTTTAGTAATACCTCTTTCCATTGTCTCAGGATAGTCCATATTACGCCTCCTGCTCCTAAAATAAATATAACCATATATTTACAATGTTATCTAAATATCATCTAAATCCTCCAATTGGGCAGCAAATCTGTGTCGAATTCGCAAACCTTCTCCTAAAGCTTCCATACCATTGCGCAAAATCCTCTATATTCTCGCTATTTGTTTATTTCTGTATGAAAGTACGCCCCATTAAAAACAATTCCCTCAAACCATCAGTCTGAGGGAATATAAAACCCTATAGAAACATTGCGATTCAGCTTCCTAAAAATAATTACAGCTTCTTTTGCATAAAACAGTAGATGTTTATTCTCGAATAAGTTTGTTAGTTAGGTGCCTGACACCCATAAACCGGTCCTTTATATATCAGCTGGGCGTTTTTATAATTATCCCGATTATTACTGGAGCATACTTATAAGATCATCCTCAGTAAGAACTTGTATTTCTAGATTCTGAGCCTTGGTGAGTTTGCTGCCAGCGTCTTCGCCGGCTAGTACATACGCCGTTTTCTTGGATACACTTTCAGAAACACGTCCTCCATGTTCTTCAATTAACTTACGTGCCTGCTCTCTGGTCATGGTCGGCAAAGTACCAGTGAGAACGAATGTCTTGCCTTCGAGCCGATTGTCAATTAAACTATTAAATCCCTGTGACTTCATATTAACACCAGCACTTTTAAGGCGATCAAGTACATATGTATTTTGCTCCAGTTCAAAGAAAGCTCTAATGTCTCTGGCGCTTATCGCTCCGAAGCCTTCTAAGTTTACAAGTTCCTCGTAACTAGCCCCTGCGATGGCAAAAATATCTGCAAAGTTGTTCTTCAATATGGTTCCCGCATATTTTCCCACGTTGCGTATGCCTAAGCCATTAATCAATCTATCAATGTCGTTGTCTTTAGAGCGCTCAATAGCGGAAAGTACCTTGTCGGTACTCTTGGTCGTATCAGATTTTTTAGCATCGGGATTGCCGGTGATGGCATCTCGAATAAGGTCTTCTCGGCGATCCTTAAGATAATAAATATCCGATAAATCCTTAATGTACCCTTTACCAAGCAGTGCCCGTACAACCGCAGGACCTAGTCCATCAATATCCATAGCTTGCCGGGATGCGAAATGAATTAGAAGACGAGCGAGTTGGGTCGGGCAACTAGAATTAGTGCAGTAAATATCGGACCCTTCCTCCCTAACGGCAGGTGAACCGCAGTCCGGACATCTGTCCGGAATCAGGAAGGGGGAAGTACCATCCGGGCGTTTATCTTTTACTACGGCTATGATTTGCGGAATGATTTCAGCAGCTTTACGAACGATGACTGTATCACCTATGCGGATATCTAAACGGTCAATTTGGTCCTGGTTATGAAGTGACGCGCGAGATACTGTTGTACCAGCCAACCTTACCGGATTTAAAACCGCCAAGGGAGTTAGTCGGCCCGTTCGCCCAACATTAACCTCTATATTGAGTACCTCGGTTTGCTTTTCTTCGGGAGGATATTTATAGGCAATCGCCCATCTGGGCACCTTAGATGTGGCACCTAATGTCTCACGATCCGAGAGGCTGTCAACTTTGATAACAGCACCATCTAAACCATATGAGAATCCCGCACGCGTATCATCTATAGCGCAGATGGCGTCCCATACCTCAACCTCGGTTCTGCAGGTTGTGTACATCGACACCTGAAATCCCTGCTCCGACAGCCAATTAAGCGTTTGGGCGTGAGATCTAAATTCTTTTCCGCGGACAGCCTGAAGGTTAAATATGATAATAGAGAGATTGCGATCGGCAACAACCTGAGGATTCAACTGACGCAAGGTACCAGCCGCGCAGTTTCGGGGATTGGCAAAGAGCTTTCGCCCCTCTTCCTCCTGGCGCGCATTGACTGCTGCAAATACCTCGTTATCCATGTAGACCTCACCTCGCACTTCAAGGTAAGGAATTTTTGCAAATAATGTCCGGGGGATCGACTTTATCATTTTCAGATTATCAGTTACGTCTTCCCCATAGTTAATCCCATCACCACGGGTAATGCCCTGAACAAATTCTCCGTCTCTGTACCGTAGGGCAACCGACAGTCCATCTATTTTGGGTTCCACAATGAACGTTGGATCATCAAGTTCTCTCTGCACTTTGCGAACAAAGTCAATAACTTCGCTGCTGGAGAACTTATCATCAAGTGATAACATTGGCACATCATGGTGAACCTGCTTACCCGTTGCGCGCCCAGCACTTTCACCGACACGTTGGGTTGGAGAATCTTTCGTGATAAGCTCAGGGTGCTCTCGTTCCAGGTCTTCAAGTTCACGCAACATCATATCGTAATCATAATCGCTGATTTCGGGAGAATTTTCGTCAAAGTATTTTCGATTATGGTATTCAAGTTGCTCCCTCAACTTGTTGATTCTCTCTTGTGCCTTCATATTGATCCAGTTCCCCACTTTGCTTTGCTATTTCCCCCTGCGGGCACTTCCCCCTTCATCCTTCGGATACTACTGATGCTCCCTCTGGTCGCCATTAAGGTTGCGGGTACTACCGATGTTCTCGTTGGTCACGATTAATGTTGCACCCTGCGGGCACTTCTGATGTTCACTAACAAGCTTGGAGCGTCTGTTTTGTCTTCTTTATACTATCTTCTCCAGAGGAGCCATATCTAATCGCAGCATACGAGTTCCAGCCCGTTCAAAATCGATGACCGCAATATCATCGTCGCTCAGCTTTAGAACCAAACCCATGCCGAACTTCTTGTGAATCACCGTATCGCCTTCAAATAGCTTGCCGCCTACCCTCTTCTTTTCGTGCGGGGACTCAATCAACTCCGCCGGTATCTCCTGAATGAATCGTGAAGGGGGGTTATTCCTTTCGTAGCCATACAACAGGCGCGAAACTGCATTGGTGAGGTAGAGCCTCTCTTGAGCTCTGGTAATTCCCACATAACATAACCTTCGTTCTTCCTCCATATCCTGCAGTGTCTCGGTGCGATAGGAGGGGAATACCCCTTCTTCCATCCCGGTCATAAAGACAGCCGGGAATTCAAGGCCTTTCGCCCCATGATAGGTCATCATCACCACCGAATCACTGTGATCGAGTTCGTCTGTATCCTGAACCAATGCGATACGGGCCAGAAAATCCTCTAAGCTATCAATTCCTTCTTTTTCAAATTCCACGGCCAGAGATCGCAGTTCCTGTAAGTTTTCAATCCGGGTTTGAGCTTCAGCAACATTATTCTTTTTCAGGTCCTCCACATATCCGCTCATTTCCATAACCTGATCCAGAATATCTTTTACTGAGGCACCGGATTCATTCAGATTGCCAAAGTAAGTAATCATTCCATAGAAATCTTCCAGCATTCCGGCCATTTTTTTGCTTATACCAACTATTTCACCCGCATTGGGCAGTACCTCTATAATTGGCAAATCATCAACCGCAGCGTACTCTTCCAGCTTCTCTATAGTCTTATCCCCAATGCCCCGTCGGGGGATATTAATAATTCTCCGAAAACTTAAGCGATCATTCTTGTTGCAGACCAACTTTAGATAAGCAACAATATCACGAATCTCTTTTCTTTCATAGAATTTACGTGCCCCAATGATGCGATAGGAAATATATTTACGCAGGAGGGCCTCTTCAATAATGCGCGATTGAGCGTGGGTGCGGTAGAAAATGGCACAGTCATTGTAGCTGCGACCTTCCCGATCAACCAGGTCTGCAATGGTATTCGCTACAAACTGCGCCTCCTGGAAGCTGTCTCCCGCACAGAAGTATATTATTTTTTCCCCCTCCGGATTATCGGTCTGCAGAATCTTCTCTTCCCGATCGCTATTGTTTGCAATTACGGCATTGGCAGCTTCAATAATCTGTTGAGTGGACCGATAGTTGGTTTCTAACTTCACCAGTTTGGCATCCTTATAATCTGTTAAAAATTTCTTAACATTGCCTGGTTCTGCTCCTCGCCAACTATAGATAGATTGGTCGGGATCGCCCACCACAAATATATTATTATGCCGGGCACCCAGCATGTTGGCCCAGAGATACTGGGCATAATTAGTATCCTGATACTCATCCACCATAATATAGCGAAACCAATTTTGATATTTCTCTAATATTTGGGGATTATCTTTGAACAATTTGATGCACAACACAATCAAATCTTCAAAATCAAGGGCATTAAACTCTTTCAACCGGGCGTTGTAGATGCGGTATATTTGATAATACTTATCCTTCACCAGGGTTGGAATACTCAAGTTATTGAAGTAGGTTTCAGGGTTCATTAGACTGTTTTTGGCTTGTTTTATGGCATAAAGCAATTCATCCGGTTTGCTCTCATAATCATGTTCTTCTTTTAAAATCTCCTTCATCAGGGTTTTACTTTCCCCTTCACCTATAATGGCAAAGCTTTTATTATAACCCAAGAGATTGATATCCATCCGCAAGATTTTATAACAGGCTGCATGGAAGGTTTGGATCCAATGGCCGCTATAATCGGGAATCAACTGTGTTACCCGAGCTCGCATTTCCTGCGCCGCCTTGTTGGTAAATGTAATGGCTAGTATGGAATCAGGGTTGACTCCATTATCAATCAGATTACTGATCCTGCTAGTGAGGACTCTGGTCTTACCACTGCCAGCACCTGCCAGAACCATACAGGGTCCATTAATATGCAGAACTGCCTCCTGTTGCTGGTCATTTAAACCTGTTAAAATATCAGACATTCCAGTTACCCGCTTTCATCACATAACTTATCTCCACCTTTAATAATAACACAACCACGCCAACAGTTTAATCGTTACCATATTATGACTAAAAATTATAACCTGCTGGACAATAATAAGGGGGACGGTCTAAACCGTCCCCTCAGAGTGTCACGTCGCAACTGTTAGCGACGGGATTTTAATTCCATGAATATGTCCTCTAATGTTACTCCCTGCTCAACCAGGAGTACCAGCAGGTGATAAAGCAAGTCAGATGTTTCATATACTACTTCGGCCTTACTGCGATTCTTAGACGCAATAATAACCTCGGCATTCTCTTCTCCTACTTTTTTCAAAATCTTATCCAGCCCTTTGTCAAAAAGGTAGGTGGTGTAAGACCCTTCGGGCATCTTCTCTTTCCGTTCGACGATGATATTATACAGTTCAGCTAGTATCCCAGGTCCCACTGGAGAGGCGTAGACCCGGTCGGGATCAAATACCAAGGGGGCAACTTCCTGACCGTCGGCATTTCTATAAAAGCATGAATAATGCCCGGTATGGCAGGCAGCTCCGGTCTGCTCCACTTTAATCAATATAGTATCCTCATCGCAGTCGTATAATATTTCTTTAACTTCCTGGATATGACCGGAGGACTCTCCCTTCATCCAAAGGGATTGACGGCTGCGCGAGTAAAACCAGGTATTCCTGCTCTGAATGGTCTTTCCCAGGGATTCTGCATTCATATAGGCCATCATCAATACTTGACCGCTCTGATAATCCTGAATAATAGCCGGAACCAGCCCCCGTTCGTCAAATTTAATGGTATTTATCATATTCTTATCGCCACTCCTTTTCCAGCCAGATATTCCTTGGCTTCCTTAATGGTGTATTCTCGATAATGAAAAATGGAAGCACATAACACCGCATCTGCCCTGCCGTTTTCACAAGCTTCATAGAGATGTTCCAAACTTCCGGCACCACCGGAGGCAATAACCGGAATAGAAAGCCCTTCGGCAACCGCCGCTGTTAGCGGAATGTCGTAACCTCCTTTGGTACCATCCTTATCCATACTGGTTAGAAGGATTTCCCCTGCTCCTAAACTTTGGACTTTATGGGCCCATTCCAATACATCTATCCCGGTAGGGGTTCTCCCACCATTGATATATACCTCCCAGCCACCAGTAATCTTGCGGCGAGCATCTATGGCTACGATGATACACTGACTGCCAAACTTTAGAGCCCCTTCTGTGACCAGTGCTGGTTCCTGAATGGCTGCGGAATTGATAGAAACCTTATCAGCTCCGGCATGGAGAGTATCCCGGATATCATCTATATTACGTATCCCGCCGCCTACAGCAAAGGGAATAAATACTTCCCGGGCTGTATTTCGGACTACCTCCAGCATAGTCTTTCTAGCCTCGGAAGAGGCAGTGATGTCCAAAAAGACGAGTTCATCGGCTCCTGCGCGGTCATAGAAGGCAGCTAGTTCCACCGGATCACCAGCATCCCTCAAGTTTACGAAATTTATCCCTTTTACGACCCTTCCGGCATGTACATCCAAACAAGGTATTATTCTTTTAGCCAGCATTGCGGGGCTCCCCCTTTAATATTTAACTGTCACGGTTGGTCCAACGTAACAAGGGGACGGTTCCATTGTTACATAATTGGTGGTCTCAAAGTGTAACAACGGAACCGTCCCCTTGTTACGCTTGTTATGCTGCTGTTACCAACGGGCAGCACGGAGTGCTTCATGCAGGGTAATTTTCTGATCATATAGTGCCTTACCTACGATGGCACCGCTTACTCCCAGGCCCTCCATTTTTTTGAGGGCCTTTATGTTCTTAATCGTGGATACGCCACCGGAGGCAATGATTTTCAGCTTGGTGGTGCGAGCCATCTTTTCAATTGCAGCAAGGTTAGGGCCCTGCAAAAGTCCATCCCGGGAAATATCTGTATAGATAGCGGTCTCAACCCCCATTTTGCGCATAATTTTACCGAATTCCAGGGCTTGCAGGCTGGATTCCTCTACCCAACCCTCTATGGCTACCATACCATCACGAGCATCAATTCCCAGCACGATTTTTTGCGGGCCGTAGTGTTTCAACAACTCCTCCATAAAAGCAGCGTTCTCAACTGCCCGGGTGCCAATTATCACCCGGCTGGCCCCCATGGCTAAAAGTCGCTCCACATCCCCCCGAGTACGCAATCCCCCCCCAACCTGAAAAGGTATCTTGATGGACAGAGCGATCTCAGTTATCGCCTTAAGGTTGCGGGGCTCACCCTCGAAAGCCCCGTCCAGATCTACTACATGAAGGAATTCGGCTCCCTGCTCTTGAAAGGAAAGGGCTACCTGACCCGGTGTATCGGAATAAACTGTTTTATCTTCCTTTTTTCCCTGTACCAGGCGCACACACTGTCCGTCCTTCAAATCAATCGCCGGATAAATTATCATGCTGGCATCTCCCCAAAATTTTTCAATATTTTTAGTCCCAGTTCACTTGATTTCTCCGGATGAAATTGAGTGGCAAATATTTGTCCTTTTTCCAGGGCAGAAACAAAACTCACTCCATACTCAGTCCGAGCGGCAACAACCGCCTCATCTTCGGGTATTATGTAATAGGAATGCACAAAATAGAAATAACTGCCCGACGGTATCCCGGTGAGCAACCTGCTCGCCGGATTTACCTCAATGCTGTTCCAACCTATCTGCGGCACTTTGTATTGAGACGGAATCCGGAACTTTTCAACTCGTCCTGGGATAATATCCAGTCCCTTATAGACACCGTTCTCATAGCTCTCAGTCAAAAGCAGCTGCATGCCTAAACATATCCCTAGCAGCGGAGTCTCGCGCTCCACCAGTTCAAATATAACCTGGTCTAAACCCAGCCGACGAATATTACCAATGGCATCCGCAAAGGCCCCCACCCCTGGTAAAACCACCTTTTCTGCCTGGAGTATTTCCACCGGCCGGGAAGTTATCATAGCATCATAACCCAGCTTCAAAAAGGCGTTCCTTACACTGGCCAGATTGCCCATCCCATAATCAATGATTGCTATCAAAGTTTTTGCGCCTCCCTATAATTTCCCCTTGGAAGACCATACCCCTTCAATATTAGGTTCGAAGCTGACCGCAACTCTAAAGGCACGAGCAAAGGCCTTAAAAACCGCTTCTATGATATGGTGGGAATTCTCCCCTCTCAATAGATCAATATGTATAGTCATTCCAGCATGATTGGCAAGTGCTTGGAAAAATTCTTTAATATTTTCGGTAGTTAGTACTCCTAACTTCGCAACCGGGACATTTACCGTATAAACCAGGTAGGGCCGGTTGGACAAATCAATGACCACTCTGGCCAGGGCCTCGTCCATGGGCACAGTGGCTTCCCCATAACGATTAATACTGTTTTTCTCTCCCAGCGCCATTTTAATGGATTCACCCAGACATATACCTATGTCCTCAACCGTGTGGTGGTCGTCTACATCCATATCGCCCCGAGCGGCTAGCTTGAGGTTGCATAAACTGTGCACTGAAAATAGAGTAAGCATATGACTAAGAAAGGTTATCTCAGTATCGATCTGATGCAAACCGCTGCCATCCAGATCCAGTTCGACGAAAATCTCGGTCTCCTTGGTCTTCCTCTTGATCTCACCTATTCTTTTTAAATCTCCCATACTAACTCTCCTTTCTTACCCGCAAACAATTGGCATGCGCAGTCAGGCCTTCTACCTCAGCCAGTTTAATGATATCATCAGCATCCTCTTCCATCCCCAACTGGGAATAATAGATGATGCTGGAGGCTTTCATAAAGGTGTCTACGGTTACCGGGGAATAAAACTTAGCAGTCCCGCCGGTTGGCAGGATATGATTGGGTCCAGCTATATAGTCGCCAACTGGTTCGGGAGTGTTGCGGCCCAAGAATATTGCCCCCGCATTGTGTATTTTGCTTAAAATCTCAAATGGTTTTTCTACCATTAATTCCAGGTGTTCGGGTGCTACTTGATTAGCTACCGTACAGGCTTCATTCAGATTCTTAACCAGGATGAGTGCGCCATAGTCATTTAAAGATTTCTCGATAATCTCCCGCCTTGATAACCCAGTTATTTGACGGTTGATTTCTTTCTCTACTGCATCCAATAGGCTGGCATCATCAGTCACTAAAATGCTGCGGGCCAGAACATCGTGTTCAGCCTGGGACATCATATCCGCCGCCAGATAAACGGGATTAGCCAAGTTGTCAGCCACAATCAATATTTCACTGGGTCCAGCCAGCATATCAATATTGACATCACCATAAACCATTTTTTTAGCGATAGTGACATATATGTTGCCCGGTCCACTAATAAGATCAACTTTCTGGATGGTTGACGTTCCCCAAGCCAGGCCGAAAACAGCCTGAGCACCACCCATTTTGTATATTTCTTTAAGGCCCAATTCAGAAGCCGCGACCAGAGTATACGGGTTCATCTTCCCCGTCCGGTCAGGAGGGCTTACCATAGCTATCTCTTCTACGCCAGCAACCAGAGCAGGAATCGCATTCATTAAGACTGAAGAGGGATAAGCCGCAGTTCCACCGGGCACATAAATGCCAACCCGGCGGAGCGGGCGATATAACTGACCTAAAATATTCCCCTTCGCATCGGGTTCCATCCAGGATGTCTTCAACTGCTTGCGGTGGAAAGCCTTAATGTTTTCGATAGCCTTACGCAGAGATATTATGTAATCATCATCCACCTCAGCCCGGGCTGCTTCGATCTCTTGCTCACTAACTAGGAAATTATCTTCATTAATAAGGGCCCCGTCATATCTAGCCGTACACGCGAATATACCCTGGTTGCCCTGAATTTTGACCTCGTGCGCGATAGCCTGCACACTGGCTTCGAACTTACTCATATCTATCTCTCCGGCGGACAGAAAAACCTGTAAATCACCAGCAGCATTGTCAAATCTTTTTATGTTCATGCTTAATTCCCCTTTACTAATCCCCTGATTTTTTCTAACAATGGTTGAATCGTATCATATTTAGTCCTATAGCTGACCCGATTGCCTATCATACGGGTAGTGGAATCCATGATACTCACCAGTTCAACCAGGTTGTTTTCTCGAAGAGTCCGTCCGGATGAGACAATATCCACTATCACATCCGACAATCCCATTAAGGGCGCAAGCTCAATGTTGCCGTGCAGTTCTATTACCTCCACCTGCAGTCCCTGCTGCCGGAAAAAACTTTCCGCGACATTGGGGAATTTAGTGGCCACCCGCTTATAATTCAGCTCTTTTAGAGATATACCACTCATACCCGCTGGTACGGCCACCACAAAACGGCAATAACCATACCCCAAATCCACCATCTCAAATACATCTTTACCCTGCTCCACGATAACATCTTTGCCGACAATCCCAAGATCAGCAGCTCCATGCTCCACATAAGCTGGAACATCGGTAGGACGGCAAATAATATATTTTATGGGAGGATTGCCTGGAAAATCGAACACCATATTCCGGCTTTCGGATACAATCCCATCGTTGGGCAGCCCGGCTGCTGTGAGCAATCCTACCGTAGGATTTAGTAAAGTCCCTTTGGACAGCGCGATCGTTAGACAATTATCCTGCATTAGTCTTTCCTCCTGCTTAATTACTCACCATCAATATAAATAAGCGTATAGTGGTCCCGACCCGCCAGTGTTTCTTGCAGGGACTCCCGGCTAAGACGTTCCACATCAAGTTCTACAATCTTACCCTCAGTCCGCAAAGCATCTGCCTTCCGCAGTACAGCCTGCAGATTGGCCCCTCCCACCAGATAGCGGGGCGTTTCCTTCTCCTGATTCTTTAAAACCAGAGTGAGGCGGTCCATTCCCAGGGCAAAACCGGTGGCTGGACAGGGAAACCCAAATTGCGATAGAAGGCGGTCATAACGTCCTCCGCCTAAGAGGCCATACCCCAGATCGGGCGAAAATCCTTCGAAAACCACACCAGTATAATAATCCAGACCCCGCAGCACACCCATATCTACTAAAATCTGGTCCTGAACTCCCATGCTTTGCAGCGCGGCATATATCTGTATCAGTTCCTCAACCGCCTGAACTGCATTCTTATTTTTTTCCAGGTAGGGTAGTTTATTTAATACTTCCAGACCACCATGCAAGGTTGGCAGTAGGGCAATCGTTTCTTTCAGAAGTTCATTTATGGGGAGTTTTTCCAACATCCGGGGCAGTTCCACCAGATCTTTTTTCTCCACCAGTTTTCTTATTAAATCCTTATCTTCCATCCCGATGGCGCTGTCTTCCAGCAGGCTGTTAAATATACCGATCTGATTCAGGCTGACTATAAAATTATCCAAACCAAAATCAAGCATCACCTTAACTGCCAGACTGATAACTTCAGCGTCGGCCCAGGGACCAGATGCGCCCAGCAGCTCTATGCCAGTTTGCCAGAATTCCCGATATTGGGCTAAATGAGGCTGTACATGACGAAAAACATTGGTCGAATAGTAGAGGCGCCGGGGCAGTTTTTCATCCTGAAGATGGGTTGCGGCTAAACGTGCAATGGAAACAGTCATCTCCGGACGCAGAGATAGAATGCCCCCCTCCCGATCCATGAACAGGAAAAGTTTTTCCCGCATATTCCCGCCTGCTTCCACCACCTCCAAAAGCTCAAAGGTAGGGGTTAAGACCTCTTCGTAACCAAAAGAAGTAAACAAATCAGCGGCCTTTTTCTCGAGCCTTCTCCTGGTCTTCATTTCATCCGGT
Source organism: Syntrophomonadaceae bacterium (assembly GCA_963665865.2). Classification (GTDB taxonomy): domain Bacteria; phylum Bacillota; class Syntrophomonadia; order Syntrophomonadales; family Syntrophomonadaceae; genus PHAA01. The sequence goes on from CAXXWF010000001.1 coordinate 2,726,518, forward strand.
AGTAAATCGCGTAATCCCTTAGGAATTTCTCTGTTTCTCATGTTCTTACTCCTTTATTATATTGCGCAAGACCCTCAATTTTACAGGAGCTGGGCTCCGTTTATCAGCAGTTTAAATTCACATTGCAGGTGTTCAGCTGCCCTTCGGCACATCAGCATTTTGGTTAAAAATATTTCAAAATACTCCATAACCGATGTAACCTGGGTGTCTATCTCCAACTTCATATTAATAACCTTCTCGCGCGGTAATACTTCAATGCCCGACTTGGTTACCGCATAATTTACCCGGTCCCGGGATGTAAAGGTGGCAAAATCGCTTTTCCGAACCCGTGAACGGTGAACATCTGATTTATCGGCTAAAATTAACGCGGCTGCCACATTATTAACCGGTTTACCTTCGGCATGTTCTTCATGATTACCAATGGCCCCCATAATAAGCGCAATCTCTTCTGGTTCCATTCCCATATCCAGGAGAATATGAAGGGCAATCATGGCTCCGGACATACCATGCCCATACCTATTGATCAGATTGCCAATATCATGCAGGTAGCCAGCTATGGCTCCCAATTCTGCTTCCCGTTCGGGATGTCCCAGCTTCCTCAAAATATCCTGGGTGAGGAATGAAGTTAGTTCGGCGTGGTGCAGATTATGTTCCAAAGCACCCATGTTCCCGATATATGTGTTCCCTATTTTCAGATAATCAATAACCACCGGATTGTTTTTAACCGCTTCCAAAGTTATCATTACAAATTCCATCCTATATTTTTCGTATTTTTCATTCTATGCTTTTTAACAACTGTTTGGCTTCCTGAGCCGCCCTGGTGTTAGGAGGGAGCTCCTCTATAATCTTCCGGGCCTCTTCTTTATTACCGACCTCAATTTGTTGACGAGCTTTTTCTAATTGCTGGTGAGCGTCCTTTTCGGTCTGGGCTTCCATTATTTTTTCCTTCATTTCTTCGGGCTTACCCAGTTTCTCCAACTGTTCGAACTTGGCAATCGCTTCGTCGTACTGGCCATTGGCTACCAGAGCTGCACCACTGGTTACTATCTCCCGAACCTGAATCCGTTCCGGCAGATGTATAAGGTAATAAGCATATGCCCCAATAATTACCAACAGCACGGCTGCACAAACGTTCCATGCTAATGAATAGCGAGGTTTCTTCACCATAAAACCGAGAATGAATATAAAAGGTACACCGAGCATAAATGTCAGTTTTAGAAATTCACGGGTGGGCATAAAGTATAGCATCACTCCTGCCGCTATCACCAGAGGTACCCTTACATATGGATTTCTCTTCTTGTCCATACCCTGCCTCCCGTTATACTCTTTCTATCGTACGGCTCGGCGGCCTATATCCCTTCGATAATGCATACCTTCAAAGTTAAGTTTGGCCACTTCCTGGTAAACTTTTTCTATAGCATCCGCGGTGGTTTCGCCTCGAGACACAATCGCCAGAACCCGGCCGCCATCAGTCACCAAGTGACCATCCTGCATAGCTGTCCCAGCATGGAAAACCATGGTTTCACCTTTAAGTGTATCAAGCCCGTTAATTACTTGCCCTTTTTTATACGCGGCCGGATATCCTCCCGACGCTACCACAACGCCCACACACGCTCCCGGGTTGGTTTCTACTGAACAGTCCTGCAAATTACCCGCGGCAGAGGCTTCCAGAATCGGCAACAGATCACCTTTTAGCATCGGCATCAGAACCTGAGTTTCCGGATCACCAAACCGGGCATTATATTCCAAAACCTTGGGGCCTTCAGCGGTAATCATCAAACCTGCATAAAGAACTCCCTGATAGGGACAGCCTTCGTGCCGCATCGCCTCAATAGTAGGCTTGATGACTTGCTCCACAATCTGTTGGTGCAACTCGGCCGTATACAGGGGCGGATTCGTATAGGCTCCCATCCCACCTGTGTTAGGCCCCTCATCATTATCAAAAATGCGCTTATGATCCTGGGCTGATAGCAGGGAAACAAAATCCTGCCCGTCACTAATAGCAAAAAAGCTTAGTTCTTCACCTATCAGACATTCTTCGACCACAACCTGGTCACCAGACTCTCCGAAACTTTTATCCTGCATTATACTACAGATCGCTTCTTCAGCATCAGCCTGATTCACAGCTACCACGACCCCTTTGCCGGCAGCCAGTCCATCAGCTTTTATTACCACTGCTTGGCCAGCCTCAGTATAAGTCCGGGCATAGCTGCGGGCAGCTTCGATATCATCAAAGACCTCATAGCGGGCGGTGGGTATACCATATTTTTTAAATAAATTTTTCGAAAATACTTTGCTGCCTTCCAGCCGCGCAGCAGCAGCAGTTGGTCCAAATATTAACAAACCTTCCTGACGGAATCGGTCCACAATACCTTTAACCAACGGGGCTTCAGGTCCTACCACGGTCAGGTTAATTTCATTATTCCGGGCAAACTCGAGCAAACCTTCAATATCATCTGTCTTTATGGCGATGCATTGCGCTATGGCTGCAATCCCAGGATTGCCTGGAGCAGCATATATTTTATCAATCAAAGGACTCTGCGCCAGCTTCCAGACCAGCGCATGTTCTCGTCCGCCCGATCCGATAACCAGTACCTTTTTACCCACTCTAAGATCCCTCCCCGCCATATTTGTTAGTGTTTGAAATGGCGTATGCCGGTAAATACCATCGCAATGCCATGTTGGTTACATTCATCAATGCTCTCCTGATCACGAATAGAGCCGCCGGGTTGGATAATGGCCTTAATGCCAGCGGCAGCAGCTAATTCTACGGTATCTTTAAAAGGGAAAAAAGCATCGGAAGCCATTACCGCACCTCGGCATTTTTCCTTATCTTGCAAAGCGATCCCGGCTGATCCCACCCGATTCATCTGGCCAGCGCCTACTCCCACTGTCATCCCATCTTTGGCTACTACAATAGCGTTGGATTTTACATGCTTGGCAACCTTCATGGCAAAAGCCAATTCTTTCAAATCTTCCAGAGTCGGTTCATTCTGAGTAACTACCTGCAAGTTATTCATGTCCAGGTTATCCTGATCACTCTCCTGCACTACGAATCCACCATCCACAGTCTTAATCTGCAGCTCTGCATCCGGCAGTATAGGTAGTTCCAGGACCCGCAAATTTTTCTTGCCCTGCAGGCACTCCAGGGCGTCATCATCATAACCAGGGGCAATCATACACTCCATAAAAGGCTCCGCTGCTTTGCGAGCAGTAGCCAGGTCTACCTGACGATTAAAAGCAATTATCCCGCCAAAAGCAGAAACCGGATCAGCGGAAAAGGCTTTCGTATAGGCTTCTTCCAAATTATTGCCCACTGCTGTTCCACAGGGATTTGTGTGTTTAATAATTACACAGGCAGTTTCGGCAAACTCCTTTACCAGTGACCACCCGGCCTGGGTATCAATAATATTATTATATGAAAGCTCTTTGCCATTCAACTGTTTAACATCGGCCAGTCCTATTCCCGGAGTCATAGTCCGATAAAAACAGGCCTTCTGGTGAGGGTTCTCTCCATAGCGCAGTTCATAGACCTTTTCACCGGCCAAAACCATATTGTCTGGAAACATTTCCCCTGCTATTTTAGCGAAATAGGAAGAAATCATGGCATCATAAGCGGCAGTGTGGGAAAACGCCTCCAGAGCCAGTTTAAATCTCATTTTATGGTCCACATTACCATTGGTTTCCAATTCACGCAGAACCGGTTCATAAAATTCAGGTTTTACAATAATGATAACATCCTGGTGATTCTTGGCGGCTGATCTTACCATAGTAGGTCCGCCAATATCAATATTCTCAATGGCTTCTTCCAGGGTTACATCCTTTTTCGCAATGGTTTCCCGGAAAGGATATAGATTTACTGCCACGATATCAATAGGTTCAATCTCATTGGCCGCAATTTGCTGCAGATGATCAGGGATACGCCGAGCCAAAATCCCGCCATGAATCTTAGGGTGGAGAGTCTTAACCCGCCCATCTAAAATCTCCGGAAAACCGGTTATTTCCGCTACCTGTCTGACCTTTACCCCAGCCTCCTGGAGAGTGCGGTAGGTTCCACCGGTGGATATTATTTCATAACCCAATTTTTCCAACCCTTGAGCAAATTCTATAACTCCAGCTTTGTTGGAAACACTGATTAGAGCTCTCTTCATTATTGCCAACCCCCTAATTAATATGTACGATTCTTCCCTCAACAAAAATCCGGCCCTCAGCTAATAACTGCAGAACCTGGCTATAAATACGATGTTCTTCCGCCAGAATACGTTCCGCCAGAACCTCCTCGGTATCATCTGTTAGCACTGGTACCACTGCCTGCATGATGATCGGTCCAGAATCCATTCCCGCGTCCACAAAGTGAACTGTACAACCACTAAACTTCACTCCATATTCCACCGCTTGTCTTTGCGCATGCAGCCCCGCAAAAGACGGCAGAAGGGCGGGGTGAATGTTTACTATTCTCAATTTAAAGGCTTCCAGCAGCACCTTACCCACCAAGCGCATATAGCCGGCTAAGACAACAATGTCAATATCCAGGGCTTTTAAATTTTTTACAATTTCCGCTTCGTACTCCTCCCGGTTGTTATAGTCTTTCGGGTTTATGAATAAGGCTTTTATACTAATGGCCCTGGCTCTGCTTAGAGCTGGAGCCTCTCCCTGATCGCTAATAAGCAGGCATATATCGGCATTCAATTTACCGGCTTGGATCGCTTCGTTTACGGCTATAAAATTGCTGCCGCGACCGGAAGCCAGAACAGCCAGCTTAAGCCGTTTCGGTTCAACTATTCGTATCATCTAATAATAACCTTCGGTTCTCTGGAATTGACCTTACCAATAACCACGGGGTTTTCTCCTTCCATTCGCAGGTGCATTAATAGTGTATCAACCATATCAGGTGCAACTACTATTATAAATCCTATCCCCATATTAAAAGTACGAAACATTTCCTCTGAGGGAACATTCCCCATGCGGGCAATCATTTGAAAAACTGCGGGGATTTCCAGAGAAGCGGTATCAATCTCGGCTCCTAATCCATCGGGCATAATCCTCTGCAAATTTTCTGCCATTCCCCCGCCGGTAATATGAGCCATACCGCGAATTTCGATTTCCTTGAGTAAAGATAAAATCGGCTGGACATAAATCCGGGTAGGAGTCATCAATGTCTCACCCAGGGTCGAGCCTAATTCTTCTACATAATCCTCGAGTTTCAAGCCGGATTCTTCCATAAGAACTTTGCGAACCAACGAAAAACCGTTGGAATGAATCCCGGATGACTTAAGACCTACCAGTACATCACCATCTTCGATAGCTGATCCGTTTACCAAGCTGGCTCGATCCACTACACCTACGGTAAAGCCAGCCATATCAAATTCACCTTCAGTATAAAAACCTGGCATTTCTGCTGTTTCTCCCCCGACCAGGGAACATCCAGCCTGGATACAGCCTTCACTTACTCCCTTGACCAAGTCCTCGATCATTTCCGGATGGAGTTTGCCCAGAGCTATATAATCCAGGAAAAAAAGTGGCTCAGCCCCGTGGGTGAGTATATCATTAACACACATTGCCACCAGATCAATCCCAACTGTATGGTAAATACCCAATGCCTGGGCTATCTTCAACTTGGTCCCCACGCCATCTGTACCCGATACTAAAACGGGCTCCTTGTACTTCGAGGAATTGAGGGCAAAAAATCCACCGAAAGAACCAATCCCCGATAGTACTTCTGGTCTTTTGGTTCTGTCTACCCATTTTTTGATGAGGTCTACGGATTGGTTGGCAGCGTCTATGTCAACACCTGCCTGCTTGTAAGTCATACCTTCCTTCTCCATAATTAACCCTCCAACAATTCAATTTTTTGTTTCATTGAATTTGATGCTAATTTCTCAGAAATCATTTACACTCTTCGCCAGCTGGGTAATCGCCACTAAAACAGGCCGCACAGAATATACCCGGATCACTTTTCATGGCGGCAAACATCCCTTCCATACTGATATAATGCAGACTGTCCGCGCCAATATAATCGTTGATTTGTCCAACATCCATGGTGCTGGCTATGAGTTCTTCCCGGCGGGAAGTATCGATGCCATAATAACAGGGAAACGATGTAGGAGGTGAGGCAATTAAAACATGTACTTCTTTCGCCCCGACATTACGAAGCATTTGGACTATTTTCTTACTGGTGGTACCCCGTACAATAGAATCATCTATCATAATGATCCGTTTACCAGCCACAACCTCTCCAACTGCATTGAGCTTTAACCTAACCCCGAGTTCTCGCATCTGTTGGGTAGGTTGAATAAAGGTCCGACCTACGTAACGATTCTTCATTAATCCTTCTTCAAAGGGCAGCCCTGATTCCTCGGCATAACCCAGGGCCGCAGCCGTCCCCGAGTCTGGTACCGAAATGACCATATCCGCATCTATTTTGCATTCCCGAGCCAATTGTTTGCCCAGTTCCCGCCGTACCCGGTTCACGTTTAAACCGTCAATAGTACTGTCGGGACGAGCAAAATATATATATTCGAATATGCAGTGGGCCTTGCGCGGTGACTTGATTACTTGCAGGGAACGCAAACCGTTACAATCGATTACCACGACTTCTCCGGGGTTAACATCCCGCAGAAACTCCGCTCCTACCGTGTCCAGCGCCGCTGACTCGGAGGCCATTATATAATCCCCATTCAGCTTGCCAATGCACAAAGGACGAATCCCCATCTGATCGCGCACTCCTACCAGACGGTCCTCGGTCATAATCAACAGGGCAAAAGCACCTTTGATATCAATCATTGATTTAGCCAGGGCATCTTCCATAGAGTCCTGGGAATAGCGCGCCAACAGATTGGCAATGATTTCTGTATCGGTTGTGGTCTGGAAGACAGAACCATAAGTCTCCAGTCTCTTCTTCAGTTCTACAGTATTAACCAGGTTCCCATTATGAGCCAGAGCCACCATGCCTTTTAAATAGTGAAACACCAGCGGCTGCGCATTTACATAGGCACTGCCTCCAGTGGTGGAATAACGAACATGACCGATGGCTATATTACCATGCAGTTGTTCAATATCTTGCGATTTTACTACATCTGAAACCAGTCCCATACCCTTGTGCAATCCAATTTTATGTCCGTCAGAAACAGCAATTCCTGCACTTTCCTGGCCCCGATGCTGCAGAGCATAGAGACCGTAAAAAGTTGTACGGGCAGCATCGGTAGTGCTGGCAGGATTATTCATAAATATACCGAAGACCCCGCACTCGTCTTTAAATTTATCTTCTTCTACTTCATAAAACATTCGATTGCTTCCCTCCATGTTCTACAAGCCTCCTGAACAGACAGTCTGGCAATCTCTATCCCGCTGTCTTCCACCTGTATTTCATCTCCACCCACGGTGCCAATTATTCTCATCTCGACCTCATTCTCAATTACCAACTGCACTAATCTACCCATATCAGCCCGTTTGACGCTGGCTACCACTCGGCCCGGGGCTTCTGAGAATAAAACTCCATCTGTTCTAGCCTCACCGCTATTAATTTTAATATTGCAGCCTATATTACCCTTTATGGACGATTCAGCCAAGGTAACGGCCAGTCCTCCTTCAGAGATATCATGACAGGACTGAAGAATCTTGGCGTGAATAAGGCTTTGAATTAATACTAGCAGTGTTTTTTCTTGTTCCAGGTTTACCTCAGGTATCTCACCCGTCTCCAGCCCGTGACAAACGCTCAAATATTCGGAGCCTCCCAGTTCATCCCGGAACTTGCCCAGCAGTACGATTAAGTCACCGGCCTCTTTGAAAGCCATATCGCAACGCAGTTCTATATCTTTCAGGAGCCCTACCATTCCTACAACTGGAGTAGGATAAATTGCTCCCTGGGCGGTCTCGTTATAGAGGCTGACATTGCCGCTCACCACCGGGGTGTTTAAAGTCCGAGCGGCTGCACTCATACCGGCAATGGCATTCTGCATCTGCCAGTATATGTTGGGCTTTTCAGGATTACCAAAATTGAGGCAGTTGGTTAAAGCCAGTGGCTCTGCTCCTACACAGGCCAGGTTGCGGGCTGCTTCACAGACCGCCATCATACCCCCTCGATAGGGGTCCAAATAAACAAAGCGACTGTTGCAATCGGTAACCAGGGCTACTCCCTTGCGGGTTCCCTTGATACGTATGACTGCGGCGTCGCCGTCTCCCGGAATAACAGAGGTATTGGTCATCACCTGGTAATCATATTGCGAGAAAATCCATTTCTTACTGGCTATGTTAGGTGATGCCAGGAGTTTCAGTAATGCCTCCTGCGGGTTGGTCTGCCCCAACGATTGCAGGGCAAAATCTCTATTTTCCTGATAATAAGCAGGCTCCTCAGCTATACGCACATAAACCGGACATCCTTCGGTAAGTGCCATCACCGGCACTTCACCTACTACGGTATCTCCTTCCAATACCCTAAAGATACCGTCATCAGTTACCGTACCGATCGCAACCGCATCGAGACCCCATTTATCGAAAATCTCTTCTATCCTCTGCTCCATACCGGGACGGGGCATAATAAGCATCCTCTCCTGAGATTCGGACAACATGACCTCATAGGGGCTCATACCCGTCTCCCGCCGCGGTACCTTGAGTACATCCACATTCACACCTCGGCCCTTTTTGCTTGCACACTCCGCAATTGAACTGGTCAGTCCGGCTGCCCCCAAATCTTGCATTCCTGCCACCAGATCTTCATGGATTAGTTCCAGGCAGGCTTCGATTAGTAGTTTCTCCATAAAAGGATCCCCGACCTGCACCGAGGGACGCTTCTCTTTTGATTTTTCCGATAATTCTTCCGAAGCAAATGTTGCCCCATGAATACCATCCCGACCAGTTTTGGCACCAACGATCATGATCGTGCTGCCTACCTCACCGGCAACCGCGAGGGCGATCTCATCCGTTTTCACCAGTCCCACACACATCGCGTTTACCAGCGGATTGCCTTTATAGGCTTCATTAAAGTACACTTCCCCACCCACAGTGGGAATACCCAGACAGTTGCCATAGTCACCAATGCCGGCTACCACTCCGGATAGGAGTTCTCGAACCCGTGCATCTTCCAAGCCCCCAAAACGCAGGGAATTCAAATTGGCAATAGGCCGAGCGCCCATCGTAAAAATATCACGTACAATCCCGCCCACCCCGGTAGCTGCCCCTTGATAGGGCTCTATGGCTGAAGGGTGGTTGTGACTCTCAATTTTGAATACCAGAGCTTGCCCATCACCGATGTCGACAACCCCGGCATTTTCTCCCGGACCTTGAATAACCTGCGGTCCCTCCGTAGGAAAGGTCTTTAATAACGGGCGCGAATTCTTGTAGCCGCAATGTTCCGACCACATAACTGCAAAGATCCCGGTCTCCACATAATTGAGCTCCCGGTTCATTATAGCCTTTATCTTACCGTATTCCTCATCGGTCAGGCCCATCTCTTTATAGGTCAGTTCTTTCATTTGCGCCCTACCTCCTGAAATGATTCCAGCATAGATGCAAAAATCTTGTACCCATCCGTGCCACCCAGAATTTGCTCTGAACACCTTTCCGGATGGGGCATCATCCCCAGTACATTACCCTGTTTATTAATAATCCCGGCAATGTTCGCCACCGAACCATTGGGATTGAAAGCCATGTCTTCATCACCGTTGGCATTGCAATAGGTGAATAAGATGCGATTTTCCCTCTGTAATTCCATCAGCGTTGCCTCATCACAAAAATAATTGCCCTCACCATGGGCGATCGGTACCCTTATTATTTCGTTCTGCTGAAGAAGCTTACTAAAAGCGGTATCATTGCGTTTGACTTTTAAATTAACCCCATCACAGATAAATTTCAGGCTCCGGTTGCGCAGCATTGCTCCAGGTAAAAGTCCGGCCTCCAATAATATTTGAAATCCATTACAGATTCCAATCAATAGGCCGCCCTGATTAGCAAAATCGATAACCGCAGGCATAACCGGCGAAAAGCGAGCAATCGCGCCAGTTCTTAGATAATCACCGTAGGAAAATCCCCCCGGTAATATTAAAGCATCATAGCCTAGTACGCTGGTTTCTTTATGCCAGATATATTCTGCCTCCTGGCCCAAAACATCCTTGATTACGTTATAACAGTCAGCATCACAGTTTGAGCCGGGGAATACGACCACGCCAAATTTCATATCTATTCAGCCTCCACCATCTCTACCCGGTAGTTTTCGATAACCGGGTTGGCCAGCAGCTTATCACTCATTTCCTGTAACTCTATCCGAGCCGTATCTGCATCAGCTGCGCCCAGCCACACTTCTATAAACTTGCCAATCCTGACCTCATTTACTGCCTCGTAATTAAGTACGTGCAAAGACTTTTTGACTGCACTTCCCTGTGGGTCGAGCACTCCCTCTTTTAAGGTTACATAAATATTGGCTTTAAACACTGTAATACCTCCTAAGCGCAATGCGCAATATTTGACTTTAAGATATACGATAGACGCGGAATTACGCGGATTTTATATGACTTACGCGGCTAATTTATTAAAAAAATGGAGTATTCTGATTAATAGCCTATGGAAACTTCAGCTACGATTAATGTTGCCGCGTTATTCTGCGCCTAATGGTCCGCGTTATCCGCGTCTATCGTTCCCTGTCTACTTCCTGACTAACCAAGCGCTTTTTCTATCCTGTGAACCACTTCTTGATAGGCTTCTTCTTCTTTGCCCAGGTCTCTGCGGAAACGGTCCTTATCTAGTTTTTCCAGACTCACCTTATCCCAGAGCCGGCAGGTATCCGGAGAAATTTCGTCACCTAATATAACCCGCCCTTCATAGATACCGAATTCCAATTTGAAATCTACCAAGATAATACCGATGCTGTCAAAAAAGGTTTGCAAAACATTGTTTATCTTATGAGCTTGCCTGTCCATATCTTTTAACTGCTCATCTGTAGCCCACCCTAGTATCCGCGCGTGGTATTCATTAATCATTGGGTCGTGCAATTCGTCATCTTTATAGTAGAGTTCAATGATAGGCAAATCCAGAGGAATGCCTTCCTCTTTCCCTACCCTATTGGCAAGGCTGCCGGCGATAACATTGCGAACCACAACCTCTACCGGAATTATCTGCAGACTCTTGACCAGCACATTCCGATCGTCAATTTGTCTGATTAAATGGGTCTCAACACCCTCTTTTTCCAAGAGCTTAAACAGGAGGTTGGACACCCGGTTGTTAACAATGCCCTTATTTTGAATTATTCCCTTTTTTAGTCCATCGAAAGCCGTAGCATCATCTTTATATTTCATCAAGAACTCTTTTTCATTAGCAGTAGAATATATCTGCTTGGCCTTACCTTCGTATAGTAATTCCCCTGTTGGCATATTCCTCATCCTTCCTAATAATTATCTTGTGTAAGCGGAAAACGCTTGGGACAACAAGGAGACAGGTCCGTTGTTCCACTTACCTAAACCATGGGAGTGGGACAGTGGACCTGTCCCACTTGTCCCAAGACCCGTCCCTCTGTCCCTACCCGTCTTGTCGTTTACGCCAAACCACAGCGTTTAAATATATAATCTACATTGGTGGTGTAAACTCCATAGTCAAATATTTTATCAATCTCTTTAACGGATAGTTGGTTCATCATTGTTTCATCTTGCAGTACCAGTTCCTTAAAATCCAGCTTCTCGGTCCAACTCTGCATAGCTCTTTGCTGCACTATTTTGTAAGCCGGGTCCCGCTGCATACCTGTGCCCAACAGGGCCAGCAGCAACTGTTGGGAAAATACTAATCCCAAGGTCTTATCTATATTCCGGGCCATATTATCCTCATATATAACCAGGCCTTCTACAACTCCAATAAATTTTTGCAGCATATAGTCCAGTAAAATACAACTGTCGGGAATAATGACCCGTTCTACTGAAGAGTGAGTTAAATCTCTCTCATGCCACAGAGCTACATTTTCTAAAGCGGCTAAGGCATTGCCTCGCAGTACCCGGGATAGCCCGGCCACCCGTTCGCTCATCATAGGATTGCGTTTATGGGGCATAGCCGAAGATCCTTTTTGTCCCTTCTGAAAAGGTTCTTCCACCTCTAAGATTTCGGTTCTCTGCAGATTCCTTATCTCGGTAGCCATTTTTTCAATGGAACTGCCTATCACCGCCAACGTGGTCATAAATTGGGCATGGCGGTCGCGCTGAATGACCTGAGTTGATACCGGGCAGCACTTCAAGTCTATTTTAGCACAGACATATTCCTCCACTCGCGGATCCAGATGAGCAAAATTACCAACCGCTCCCGATATTGCTCCGTAGGCAATAACATCCCGGGCCTGCTGCAGCCGTTCCATGTCTCGCTCTATTTCACTGAACCATAGTGCCATTTTTAGCCCGAAGGTGGTCGGTTCCCCATGAACCCCATGGGTGCGCCCTATACACAAAGTATTTTTATATTTAATCGCCAAAGCGGCGATAACACTCTTCAACTTTTCTAGCTTTTCCATGATCAGATCCACTGAATCGCGCATCTGCATCGCCAGCCCAGTATCAAGTATGTCAGATGAAGTCATCCCCAGATGAATGTATTTGGATTCATCACCCACGAATTCACCCACATTAGTCAGGAAGGCAATCACATCGTGTCTGACCTCCGCTTCGATTTCCTGAATACGTTCCACATCAAACTGAGCTTTGTCCTGAATAACCTTGACCGCCTCTGCCGGAATCTTGCCCAGGCTGGCCCAGGCTTCACAGGCTGCAATCTCTATTTTTAACCAGTTGTTCAGTTTGTTCTTTTCCGACCATATTGCCCCCATGGCAGGCAGGGTATATCTCTCAATCATTTTTGGTCCCCCTTATGTAGGTAGTCTTTTATTCCCAGCTCTTTTAGCTTTCGGTCCTTCTCCAGAACATTTTGCGCCATATTCTGTCGGTAAAGAATGAGTTTTTCCCGCAGACCCGCATCCTTGATAGCAATCATTTCTATAGCTAAGAGAGCCGCATTGGCACTGCCGTTAATAGCAACAGTGGCCACGGGAATTCCCTTGGGCATTTGAACTATAGAATATAGTGAATCTAACCCTGATAATGTGCTGGTCTTTATTGGAACTCCTACAACCGGCAGGATCGTATAAGCGGCTATAACACCGGGCAGGTGGGCCGCCCCCCCCGCTCCCGCAATGATTACCACTACTCCTCGTTCCACGGCAGTTAGAGCATAATCAGCGGTTTCTTTGGGTAAACGATGGGCTGAACAAACAGTGACATCATAACTAACCCCAAACTCTTCCAGTACGTCGACAGCTTCCTGCATAATCGTCAAATCAGAATCGCTGCCCATTATGATTCCTACAGCGGGCATATTGTCCTTCACTCCTCAAAACAATTTGGGTATTTTCAATGGTAAAAATATTTAAACCCAGATGGACAGGTTCGTAAACGAAACCTATCCGCCTGGGCTTTTATCCCTATACGGTGTAGCGCTACAGCGCCTGTGTCACTCGGACCTGTCCATGTCAAACCCATGCGGAACCCTAGACACACTTTCGCGTTTCTCGCATATTTGTTTTATATATCCTGATATTAACAAAGCTTTCCCTCTATGTCAACTTCCCTGGGCATTACCCCGCATAAAAGACAAGGATTGGGGGGCTCCGTTCCAATTACAGGTCTGTCCTGGTGAACTATCGACTGCGGCTCAAGCTGGAAATATTCCGATTGGTTGAGTCCAACATTTCTTCGTCAATGTCCAGCTCCTGAGACTACCGCAGGGAAAATTCCCGCCGTGTTTCCTGCTGTGGGTCAGGCTCACTCTGCTGTGGTTGGTTGTCTTCCAACATCTCTCTGTTAATATCCAGCGCCTGAGGCTGCCGCAGAGAAAATTCCCGCCGTGTTTCCTGCTGTGGGTCAGGCTCACTCTGCTGTGGTTGGTTGTCTTCCAACATCTCTCTGTTAATATCCAGTGCCTGAGGCTGCCGCAGAGAAAATTCCCGCCGTGCTTCCTGCTGTGGGTCAGGCTCGCTCTGTTGCGATCGGCTGTCTTGCAACATTTCTCCGTTAATATCCAGCACCTGAGGCTGCCACAGAGAAAATTCTCCCTGGAAAGAATCCATATCATTTTTCTTAGGTTCAGACTCTTCTGTATCTAAACCGTTTGCATTGATTTCTTGAATTAGCTCAGCTATCTTTTGTTCTATACAGGCTATGCACTTCTGCTGGGGATCTATTACACTTTGCATATTTGCCATGATCTTCTCTACTCTAAGTTCAGCATTGAGGGTAATTTCCCGAGCTATTCTTTCGCTTTCAGCCAGCGCCCCATTGACATAATCCGATCCGGCTATACAGGCAACAATTTGCGCTGATAAATCAGCATTCTTCTGCAAAGTCATTTCATTTGCAGCACGAATTTCATTAAGTTCAATTGACAATGCGTTTATGCGTGCCACATTAATATTTAAAGATTCATTGGTATTATTGATATTATCTATGACAAATACCCTCTTCTATGCTACTTCCGGTTTAACCAATAAGCTTTTGGTCGTTTTTCTTTTCTTTGGCAACCAGAGTGGGAGTGAAAATCACATCATATTCAGGATCCATTATTTTCTCCAGCGATGATTTGTATTGATCAAGACATTCACTAAACTCTTGTTTAAAATCTTTTGCTTTCATCCGCAGTAGTTCCAGTTCTAGGTTCTTATGGCGCAGTTCCTCATCTGTCTCCTGTATAAGGATTTCCGCCCTGGCACGTGCCTGGGCTTCGAACTTCTGAGCATTTATTTGTGCATTTATCATTACCTGAGCAATCTGACGTTCTTTACTAAGGTATTCTTCTAACCTATTTTGCAGCTCTGCCCTCTTGGTTTGGGACTCCATTAACTTATCTTGAGTTTGTACAATTTGGGCCTGCAAAGTTTGAATTTTAAGCTGGTATTCGGAGTCACTGCGTTCCTTTTCATCGTTCATTTTTTTAGTGTTACGGCCAAAAAGTATCCCCATTCAAAATCCCTCCCAGATATTTTCATGTTGGTATACACTATAGCTTTAACATAGCTGTTGTTCCAGCTGGAATAGAAAACCAGCTAATGCAGATTGCATAGTAGGTTGATATCTACTCTATATGTTCTGGCGACCTAGGTAGTCATAGCCTTTCGACAAGTTTGCTATTATCCGATATTTAGTCATTAGAACATATTGTGTCTAGTATATTATAGAATAATGGTTAATGGCAAAATTAATCCATTGTTTTACCAAAAGAAACTAATTTATTCCCACTCTATCGTTCCGGGAGGCTTGCTGGTAATATCATAAGCAACCCGATTCACACCCCGCACCTCATTAACGATGCGGCGAGCCATTATATCTAATAGATCATAAGGTAAATGAGCCCATTCAGCGGTCATCGCGTCATCACTGACCACTGCCCGAATTATTATCGGATAAGCATAAGTACGGGCATCCCCCATAACCCCTACGCTCTTAATGGGTGGAAGCACCGCAAAAGCCTGCCAGATTTCTCTTTCTAAACCGGCTTTTTTTATTTCCTCCCGCACTATGTAATCGGCATCCTGCAAAATCTTCACTTTTTCTGGAGTTACTTCTTCCAGCACTCTTACTCCCAAACCCGGTCCGGGGAATGGCTGCCGCCAGACTATTTCATCGGATATACCCAATTTTTCACCGATAACCCTGACCTCATCTTTGAATAACAACCGCAAAGGCTCGATCAGTTCAAATTGCATATCTTCGGGCAGTCCTCCCACGTTATGATGACTCTTAATTGTATGGGCAGTTTTAGTTCCGCTTTCCACCACGTCGGGATAGATAGTACCCTGCACCAGGTAATCAATCTTACCTAACTTTTGAGCCTCGGCCTCAAACACCCTTATGAATTCTTCGCCAATTATTTTGCGCTTTTGCTCCGGTTCGGAAACCCCGGCTAATTTATTCAAAAATCGTTCTTTTGAATCAGAGATAATCAGATTCATCTGCATCTGATTTTTGAAGGTCTCAATAAGTGATTCAGTTTCTCCTTTACGCATCAACCCATTGTCTACATATACACATACCAGTTGATCACCAATTGCCTGGTGAACCATGGTAGCCGCAACTGAAGAATCGACTCCCCCGCTCAGACCACAGAGAACCTTTTTGTCCCCAACTTTTTTTTGGATAGCCTGAATGGTTTCGGCAATATAATCACTAAGATCCCAATCACCTTTTAATTTACACACTTCAAACAGAAAATTTTTCAATATCGTCTGTCCTTCAATGGTATGCCTTACCTCAGGGTGAAATTGTACTCCGTATAATTGGGCAGAGGGATTACTAAACGCTGCCACCAGACAATTGTCAGTGCTGGCTGAAACAGCAAATCCTGCCGGTATAGCATTAATAGAATCTCCGTGGCTCATCCAGACCTGAGTATGCGAGGCAACGCCTTTAAATAAAGCATCATCACCAATTAGGGTGAGTTGCGAGCGCCCGTATTCCCTTAACTCACTAGCAAGGACTTTTCCGCCCAGCTCCTGAGCAATAAGCTGCATCCCGTAACATATTCCCAAGACCGGAATTCCCATCGAAAAAATACGGGGGTCGCAGGCTGGAGCATCAGTTACATGTACGCTGGACGGCCCTCCGGTGAGGATAATGGCCGCCGGTTTTTTTGCCTGTACCTCATCAAAGGAAATATTAAAAGGAACCATTTCACTGTATACAGATAACTCCCTGACCCGGCGGGCAATCAGTTGATTATATTGACCTCCAAAGTCAAGGACAAGTACTACTTCTTTTTCCATGTTTGCACCTCTACTTTTTATATACTGCTGGGCTTAAAATGCCAATAACCGGATAATTTCTATATCGTTCGGCGTAATCCAACCCCCAGCCAACTATGAATAGATCCTCAATTGAAAAGCCGGTATAATCTGGTTTGATTGTGCTTTTACGCCGTGATGGTTTGTCCAGCAGGCAGCAAATCCGCAGGCTTCTGGGCCCCCGTTTCTTTAATATTTCACTAATGTAATTGAGGGTTAAGCCGGTATCGATAATATCTTCAACAATTAGCACATTTTTACCCTCAATGGATTCCTCCAAGTCTTTCATTATTCGCACCTCACCCGATGAAACCGTGGAATGACCATAACTTGATACATCCATAAAATCAAGCTGCACGGGTAGATCAATTTCTCTGACCAGGTCAGCCATAAAAATAAAGGCACCTTTAAGTATGCCCACCACCAGAATTTCTTGGCCGGCATAATCATGGGTTATTTCTCGGCCTAGTTCTTTAATTTTTAATCTAACTTCTTCTTCGGTAAACAATACCTCGACTTCTTCCAGGTTCACAGTAATTCCCTCCTTATGAAGGATTATAACAACAAGTCCCCTAGGGTGCAACGAAAGAGCACAGAGTCTTTAAAAGCAGTCAGTTATATGCTAATATTTTGCCATCGAGTCTTCTCCAAACCGTATTTCAAAGGAAAGGTAGGCAGGCACGTGAAAATCGAAGTTCTAGACCTGCACGGGTTAAATATTAACGAGTCCCGGGAGAAAACCCAACAAAATATTGATTGGGCTATCCGGCATGGGGTGGATGTCCTGGTGATAAACCATGGCAAAGGGCATCACAGCAAGGTCGGTTTATCTGTCGTTAAGTCTGAAATTAGAAAGATGCTTAAAGAATACCTTTCACTTAAGGAGAATGGTTACCGGGTGATTTACGGAGAGTCGGACCTTCCCATCGCTCTAACCTATAATGAGGGAAATACCCTGATTGTTGCCCGAGGTCTGGAATCAGAGTACATCGGCGGACACGTGCAGCAGGACAAAAATCAACGCATATTCTCAGACGATGGTAAACAGGATAGAAAAGCCCAGAAGCGTTGGCGAAGGGACCGTTAGTTCACCTCATACTTCTTCTTAACAAACTGCAAGCCCTTAATACTGCTGATTAGGCAGATGAAGCCAAACAAGAAACCAGCCAACACATCACTGGTATAATGTACATTAAGATAAATCCGACTAAACCCTATTATAAAAACCAGTAAATACAGACCCGCTGCTAGGCACCTGGTATACTTACTTCTGCCCTGACTCAATAGCAATAAGGCCAGGAATCCGTAAAATGCCATAGAGACCATGGCATGCCCACTGGGAAAACTATATCCTCCAGCCGCTGTCAAGGCCAGTCCTGTAGGCCGGCTGCGTTCAAACCATAACTTTAATAAATCATCTAATACCCAGGCTGAGATCAAACTGATATTTAAGAAGACGGCTTCCAATATTTTTTTCTTCTTGACTAAATAGATGCTAACAAGAGGGGATAAAACCAGATAGGTTAGCACAAAACCCATATAAGTAATAACAAGCATAATATTGGTTAACCACGGTGTTTGGATTGAAGGTATCCAATGATAGATTGCCTGATCCAGCCTCCAGAAGCCATTCAATAATCTATAAAAGCCAAGGTCCGTTATCGCCAATTCTATCACCTCTATTGCAATAT